>NZ_FXWI01000001.1 GCF_900177765.1 Agreia sp. VKM Ac-1783 | reverse complement strand
GCTCTTCGGCTTTCCGAACCTGTGGGGTGACAAGAGAAAACATTACGGGCAGATTCTGCGACCGTCAAAACCGGCGTGCAGCCCGGGCGTGTCGCCGCGGAATCCCGCGGATTTCACTCGACGAAGACTCCGGCGAGAGTCTTTTTGCCTCGTCGGAGGACGGCGACTCCCGCGGGCAAAACCGATTTGTCGATGGTGCCCGATTCGTCAGCGACCACCGTGTTGTTGACATAGACGCCACCCTGGGCGATCGCCCGCCGTGCCTCACTGGCACTCTTCGTGAGTCCGGTGTCGACGAGGAGTTGCGTAATCAAGGCATCGGGTCCGCACGTTGTGTTCGGCAGCTCGCGGAGCGCCGAGATGAGCGTGGCGTCATCGAGATCAGCCAGATCTCCCTGACCGAACAGGGCTTGGGCCGCAGCTATCGCCGATTCGGTCGCGTCGACTCCATGCACGAGGGAGGTCACCTCGTACGCGAGCACCTTCTGCGCTTCACGGCGGAACGGCTCCGCGTCGACGAGCGCAGCGAGTCGCTCGATCTCGACGCGGGGAAGGAAAGTGAAGATCTTGAGCCGCGCGATGACGTCGGCATCCAGTGTGTTGAGCCAGAACTGGTAGAAGGCGTAGGGGCTTGTGAGCGCGGGATCGAGCCAGACGGCATTGCCCTCGCTCTTGCCGAACTTGGTGCCGTCGGAATTGGTGATCAGCGGAGTGCCGATGGCATGCGCACTGCCCTGGGCCGCACGGTGGATCAGGTCAGTGCCGCTCGTGAGGTTGCCCCACTGGTCGCTTCCGCCGGTCTGGAGGACACAGTCGAAATTCCGGTACAGCTCCAGGAAATCCATGCCCTGCAGAATCTGGTAACTGAATTCCGTGTAGCTGATTCCCGCGTCGGAGTTGAGTCGAGCACTCACGGCGTCTTTCTTGAGCATGGTGCCGACTCGGTAGTACTTTCCCACATCGCGGAGGAAGTCGATAGCGGAGAGGGGCTGCGTCCAGTCGAGATTGTTGACCATGCGGGCCGCGTTGTCGCCTTCGAAGCTGAGGAACTTCTCGATCTGGCCCCGCAGGTAGTCGACCCATTCGGCGACCGTGTCCTTGGTGTTGAGAGTACGCTCGGCCGTCGGCCGGGGATCCCCGATGAGGCCGGTCGATCCTCCGACGAGGCCGAGGGGTCGGTGACCTGCGAGCTGCAGTCGACGCAGAAGGAGGATCTGCACCAGATTTCCCAAGTGCAGACTCGGAGCGGTCGGATCGAACCCGCAGTAGTAGGTGATCGGCGGACCGGCGAGGATCTTCTTCAGAGCGTCGCGATCAGTGGATACATGGACGAGGCCACGCCACTCGATCTCGTCCCAGACATCGTCGAAAGAGGAATCGTTGTGCTGGCTCGAGAGAACGTCATTCGGGTTGGTCGACACCTGATCCACAGTATCAGCGGAGGCGTAGGCCGATTCCAACAAACAAGGCGGAGGTCTTGATTACCAGGCGATCAGGTCAGTAGGCTTGATCTAGCACGTATCAAGGCTGAGGACTTGACCGGAAGGGCACCATGATCGTCATCACCGCAGACCAGGTCGACAGTCGGAACTCGGCCGACCTGGTGTCGCAGACGACTGCCCGGCTCGAGGAGACATTCGGGGAGGGACTCGCGCTTCCCGTCGACAGGAATGCCGGCGATGAGATACAGGCTCTCATCATCGACGCCGACACGGCGATCGGTATCGTCCTCGACCTCACACGCACCGGAAGCTGGAGCGTGGGCCTCGGAGTGGGCAGCGTCGAACAGCCCCTGGGAAGGACCACCCGCGAGGCTCGGGGCCCTGCCTTCATCGCCGCACGAGCCGCCGTCGAATCAGCCAAGAAGTCCCCCCATCGATTTGCTTGTCGATCGGAAGGTCCGTCGAACACCGCCGACGCGGCTGATCTCGAGGCCCTGATGCTGCTGCTGCTCTCGGTACGCGAACGCCGAACGAAGCAGGGCTGGCAGGTCTACGATCTCCTGGCACAAGGACGCACGCAACGCGAGGCCGCCGGACACTTGGGAATCACGCCCCAAGCGGTGAGTGATCGGATGTCGGTGGCACAGGTCAAAATCGACCTCGAAGCACATGCACCCCTCGGCCGGCTGCTGTCTCGACTCGACTCGACGGATGAGTCACCTGAAGGAAGGGCATGATGGTCATCACCCCGCTGATCGTGTTGCTGGGCATCGGCGTCACGGCGAGTTCCATCGCATTGATTCTCGACATCCGCGCCCACAGTCCGCACGCCCGAGCACCGAGAACAACACGGTCCAGCCGCGTTGTCCTGTATACCCTGAGCATCGTCGCGTGCTGCACACTCGTCGGCGCACTGGCTCTCTCCGGTCTCACACCGAGCGATGACATCGATCACACGCCGCTTACGCGCGTGACCGTGACGCTCCTCACCCTCGTCCTTGCCACAGTAGGCGGAGGCCCATTCGCCGTACTCGCATTGCGCCTCGCGACTCGAGGCGCCAGTCGTGCGGGAGTTCACGGCGGAATTCTCATCACGACGGATGGCCAGCCGAGCGCTCCAGTCAGTCCGCCCGAGTCCCCCGCCACCGGCGGCCTTCTTCGACGCCTTCTCGGCAACCGGCGCACCGATCCGGAGTCGACCGAGCACGCTCCGACCGAACCGGCCATGGGCACGTCGACGGTCGAGGTGCTCCGCGGAGGCACGACCATCGGTATTCTCGAACGTCTCGCAATCGCGGGAGCCATCATCGCCGGCTTCCCCGAGGCCATCGCTGTCGTCATCGCCATCAAGGGCGTCGGCCGGTTCAGCGAACTCGCCGCGGCGGAGGCCAAGGAGCGGTTCATCATCGGAACACTGGCGAGCTTCGTCTGGGCCTGCGCCTGCGCGCTCGTCCTGCGGTGAGCCGACCCTTGTGATCGAGAAGAGCCCGATCCTCTAGCTGCGCTTGCGCGGCACACTCGCACGATACGGCGAGACCGTCGGATCGCCGGTGATGAAGAACCGCCACGGGTATGCCGCCAAGCCACCCGGGCCGCTGACACCGGTGCGCACACTCGTGTCGATGTCGTGCACCGCATCCGAGAGCTCGAGCGAATACACATCGCCCACCACCTCCGCTCCCCCATCCGACAGGGGAATACCCATCGCCTTCGTCAGTCTGGCTGGCCCGCGAGCGAGGTCGCGCAGGGCGACGTTCTCGCCTCGATGCACCCTCGCGAGTTCGACCCCCTCCACGATCTCGCCGGCGCGCAGAAGAACGGCTGATGCCTGGCCTTCCGGCGAACACACGATGTTGGCGCAGACATGCATGCCGTAGGTGAAGTACGTGTACAGCCGCAGCGGCGGCCCGAACATCACCGCGTTCCGGGCAGTCATGCCTCGAAAGCTGTGAGATCCGGGATCTTCACCCACGCCCAGATACGCCTCGACCTCTGTGATCCGCAGGGTGATATCGCCCAGTGCCGAGTGCCGAGTCAGCCGAGCCCCCAGGAGATCGGGAGCGACCTCGACACTGGTTCTGTCGAAGAAACCAGAACTGTTCGAAGCCGGGATGAACATCGATCTAGAACAGGCCCTTGCCCGAGACGACTGATACGACCACGACGAAGACGAGGATCGCGACGGCAACGCCGACGACGATCCATGTCGTGCGCTTCGACATGGGCGGCCGCGAACGTTTCTTCTTGTTGTCGTCGTTACGCAGAGTCACAGGATTCCGATCTCTGGTGCGGCAGCGGCTTGGAGCGCGCGAACGCTCTCCGTGAGTGCGGCCAGCTGCTCCCGCACCCGATCGGGTGCGGTGCCACCTCGCCCATCGCGACTCGAGACCGAGCCTTCGATCGTGAGCACAGACCGCACGGCTGGAACCAGGTGCGGTGACAGCGAGGCGTATTGCTCGTCGCTCAGCTCGTCGAGTTCGAGATCGTTCTCTTCGGCGAAACGCACGAGAGCGCCCGTGATCTCGTGGGCATCTCGGAAGGACACGTGCTGCTTGACCAGCCACTCCGCGACGTCGGTGGCCAAAGAGAAACCCTGCGGCGCCAATTCCGCCATCCGGTCGGTGTGGAAGGTCATGGTCGCGACCATGCCGGTGAACGCCGGCAGCAGCACCTCGAGCGTGGTGATCGAATCGAAGACAGGTTCCTTGTCTTCCTGGAGATCGCGGTTGTACGCGAGCGGAAGACCCTTGAGGGTGGTGAGAAGGCCGGTGAGGTTGCCGATCAATCGGCCCGATTTTCCTCGGGCGAGTTCCGCGATATCGGGATTCTTCTTCTGCGGCATGATCGACGAGCCCGTGGAGTACGAATCCGACAGCGTGACGAAACCGAATTCCTTGGTGTTCCAGAGAATGATCTCCTCGGCGAAGCGCGACAGATCGATGCCGAGCTGGGCGGCGATGAAGGCGAACTCCGCCACGACGTCACGACTCGCGGTTCCATCGATGGAGTTCCATGCACTCCTGTCGAAGCCGAGTTCGACGGCCACGGCCTGGGCATCGAGACCGAGCGTGTTTCCCGCCAACGCACCGGAGCCGTACGGCGACCAGTTCGCGCGGCGATCCCAATCGGCGAACCGCTCGAGGTCTCGCACCAGAGGCCAGCAATGGGCGAGCAGATGATGCGACAGCAGCACAGGCTGAGCGTGCTGAAGATGGGTGCGGCCCGGCAGAATGGCGCCGAAATGCCTGTCGGCCTGAGCAGCGATCGCGTCGATCAGGTCGGTGACGAGGTGCCGGATGCGCGAGGCATGGTCACGAAGCAGCATGCGCACGAGCGTGGCGATCTGGTCATTGCGACTGCGACCGGCGCGTAGCTTGCCGCCCAGCTCGACGCCCGCCCGATCGATGAGCCCACGTTCCAGCGCGGAATGCACGTCCTCGTCCGACGCCAGAGGACGGAATGTCCCGTCGGCGACGTCTGAATCGAGGGTGTCGAGGGCGTCGATCATGCCCGCCAGTTCGGCGTCCGTCAGGTATCCGGCCTGTGCAAGCGCTCGAGCGTGAGCCCGCGAACCCGCGATGTCGTATGCGGCGAGCTGCCAGTCGAAGTGGGTCGACCTGCTCAGCTCGACGAGCTCTGGAGCCGGTCCGCCGGCGAAACGGCCGCCCCAGAGGGCTCCGGCCTCACCAGCACGGTTCGATACGGTGTCGTCGCTCATCTGTCTTCGTTTCCCTTCGCCGCCGACTGCTGGCGAAGAAGCCAGACAAGGAGCGCTTTCTGCGCGTGAAGCCGGTTCTCGGCCTCGTCCCAGATGACGCTCTGCGGCCCGTCGATGACATCGGCGCTGACCTCGTACCCGCGATCCGCTGGGAGGCAGTGCAGGAACAGGGCGTTCTCATTCGCCTGATCGAGAAGAGCCTGATCGACCTGGTATCCCCCGAAGATGGCCACTCGTTCGGCCTTCTCGTCTTCTTTGCCCATCGAGACCCACGTGTCGGTGACCACGATGTCAGCGCCGCGGACAGCCTGAGCCGGATCGACGTGCACGGCCACCGAGCCACCCGTCTCCAAGGCGCGCGCCTCCGCGTCGGAGAAGACAGCCGGGCTCGGGGCGAACTCCGCCGGCGCACCGATGCGCACGTGCATTCCGGCCGTGGCGCACGCGAGAAGGTAGGACTGCGCCATGTTGCTGGCTCCGTCTCCGAGAAACGCGACGGTCTGGCCGGCGAGAACACCACGGTGCTCGCGAATGGTCAGCAGGTCTGCGAGCAGCTGGCAGGGGTGGAACTCGTCGGACAAGGCGTTGACCACGGGAACCGTCGTTCCCTGCGCCATCTCCTCGAGTCCACTCTGTGCGTACGTGCGCCATACGATCGCGGCGACCTGCCGTTCCAACACCCGTGCAGTGTCGGATGCGGTCTCTTTGCCCCCCAACTGGCTCGAGGCCATGCTGATGATGAGGGGGCTGCCGCCCAGGTCGGCGATGCCGACGGCGAACGAGACACGGGTGCGCGTGGACGACTTGTCGAAGATCACCGCAACGGTCTGCGGGCCCGCCAAGGGCTGTACCTGGAATCGGTCTCGCTTCAGCTCCAATGCCAGGTCGAGAATCTCGGCCTGCTCGGCAGGTGAGAGGTCATCGTCGCGCAGGAAATGTCTGGTCACGGGAGAGCTTTCGATAAATGTCGGAAAGGGAAAGACTAGCGGGCGCGGGGGTGCGGTTCAGGCAGAGGGTACTGCGTCGAGGGCCTCACGGAACCGCTCGGCGAACAGCCGGACCTCATCGTCGCCCACGATGAGCGGCGGAGCGATCCGGATGCTCGAGTCGTTGGCCGCATTCACGATGAGGCCAGCCTCGAGCGCAGCCGCCGACACCGCGGCGGCGATCGGGCTGGCCAGACCGACACCGATCAGGAGCCCCCGACCACGGACCTCTGCCACATGAGGCGAATCGATCTCGCGGATGCTCTGCGCGATCTCCGCGCCCCGAGCTGCGGCGTTCTGGATGAGGCCGGCGGACTCGATCTCGGCGAGCACAGCGTTCGCGGTCGCCGTCGCGAGCGGGTTGCCCCCGAAGGTCGAGCCGTGCATTCCGCGCTGGAAGAGCTCGGATGCCCAGCCGAAGGTCACGAGAGCTCCGATCGGGAACCCTCCGCCCATGCCCTTCGCCATCGTCACCGCATCGGGGACAATGCCGAACTGCTCGTAGGCGAACCACGACCCCGTGCGACCGGCACCCGTCTGGATCTCGTCGAGGATCAACAGCACGTCGTGCTCTGCCGTCAATTCACGCGCGCGAACGAGGAAGCCCTCGGGAAGTTCGATGACACCGGCCTCGCCCTTGATCGGTTCGAGGATGAGCGCGGAGACCGATCCGTCGATGGACCGCTCGAGGGCCTCGATCGTCGAGTCGATGTGCTCCACACCCGAGGGCATGGGTTCGAACGCGTCGCGCAGGGCAGGCTTTCCGGTCAGGGCGAGTGCGCCCATCGTGCGCCCGTGGAACGAGTCGTGCACAGCGAGAATGCGGTGACGGCTACCCGTCTTGTTGAGCCGAGCAAGCTTGAAGGCGGCCTCATTCGCCTCGGCGCCCGAGTTGCCGAAGTACACTCGGCCCTCGGCGCCGGCGCCCGTGATTCTCTTCAGCCGCTCGGCGAGCTCGAGCTGCGGCGCAGTGGTGAAGTAGTTCGACACATGCGCGAGCGTCGCGGCCTGACGCGAGACCGCGTCGACGAATGCCGGATGCGCGTGGCCGAGTGAGTTCACGGCGATGCCGGCGAGAAAGTCGAGATACTGCTTTCCCGATTCGTCCCAGACGTAGCAGCCGTCTCCTCGGGTCAAGAGCGCGAAGGGCGAACCCATCGACTTCATCAGGGAGTCGCCGAAACGATCCGACCATGCTGTCTCGGTGCTCACAGTGCCTCCCGGCTGACCTCGGTGCCGATGCCGCTCTGGGTGAAGACCTCGAGCAGGATCGAGTGGGGCGTACGTCCGTCGATGATTGCAGCCTTCGCCACTCCCCCGTCGACGGCTTCGAGGCAAGCAGCCATCTTCGGGATCATCCCGGATTCCAGCGTGGGCAGCAGAGTGCGCAGCGACTCCGCGTCGATGCTCGACACCAGGGAGTCGCGGTTGGGCCAGTCGCTGTACAGCCCCGGCACATCAGTGAGGATGACCAGTTTGATTGCTCCGAGTGCGACCGCAAGCGCTGCGGCCGCCGCATCGGCGTTCACGTTCAGCGACTGGCCGGGATTGTCGACGTCTGGTGCGATCGATGAGACGACGGGAATGTAACCGGCCTCGGCGCGCTGCCGGACGGCATCCGGATCGACAGCGACGATGTCACCGACCTGGCCGATGTCGATCTGCTCGCCGTCGATCTCGATCGTGCGCTTGCGGCCGGCGAAGAGTCCGGCGTCGTCTCCGGAGAATGCGACGGCGAGAGGCCCGTGCTCGTTGATGTGCCCGACGATCTCTCGACTGATCTGGCCCGCGAGAACCATGCGCACGACATCCATCGCCTCGGGGCTGGTCACTCGATAACCGCCGCGGAACTCGCTCTGGATGCCGAGGCGATCGAGCATCGCCGAGATCTGCGGGCCGCCGCCGTGGACGACGACCGGGCGGATGCCGGCGTAGCGCAGAAAGACCATGTCTTCGGCGAACGACTTCTGCAGGGCCTCGTCGACCATGGCGTTGCCGCCGAACTTGATGACCATGATCTGGCCGTGGAACCTCTTGAGCCACGAGAGGGACTCGATCAGCGTCGAGACCTTGTCTCCGGCGGAGGGAAGCGGGGTCGGGATCTCAATCATCAGGTGGCGTATGCGCTGTTCTCGTGGACGTAATCGTGGGTGAGGTCGTTCGTGAGGATCGTCGCCGTGGATGCGCCGACCTTCAAGTCGATGAGCACGTGCACGGCGCGGGGCGTGAGATCGACGGAATCGCTCGGCTGATCCGGCTGGCCCGATGAGCAGACGCGCACCCCGTTTATCGTCACGTCGATGTCGAACGGGTCGAACTCGGCCTGGGTCGTTCCGACGGCGGCGAGCACGCGCCCCCAGTTGGGGTCGTTGCCGAAGACGGCGGCCTTGAACAGGTTGCTGCGCGATACCGCGCGGCCCACGTCGACCGCCTCGTCTTCTGTCGCAGCACGGATCGTCTCGATCGTGATGTCGTGGCTCGCTCCCTCGGCGTCGCCCTGCAACTGCCGGGCCAGATCGGCGCAGATCGACGTGACGGCCGCCTCGAATTCGGCCGAGTCGGGGGCTACTCCGGATGCGCCCGACGCCATGATCGTGACCTGATCGTTCGTTGACATGCACCCGTCAGAGTCGAGCCGATCGAAGGTGACCCTCGTCGCCGCACGAAGGGCCGCGTCGAGCTGCTCGCTCGTGACGTCGGCATCGGTCGTGATGACGACGAGCATCGTGGCGAGCCCTGGGGCGAGCATGCCCGCACCCTTCGCCATCGCGCCGATGACCCATCCCGACGGCGACGTCACGACGGCCTGCTTAGGATGCGAGTCGGTCGTCAGGATCGCGCGGGCCGCGTCGGGTCCGCCGTCTGCTGTCAGCGCTGGGGCGGCGAGATCGACACCCGCGAGAAGGCGGTCTCGGAAGCTCTGGTCTCCCGTGCCGATGAGCCCGGTCGAGCAGACCAGCACATCGCCCGACGAGACTCCCAGCCGGGCCCCCACCTGTTCTGCCGTCTGGTGCGTCGTCTGAAACCCGAATGCACCGGTGTAGCAGTTCGCGCCGCCCGAATTGAGCACGATCGCTTCGACGGATCCATCGAGGATCGCCTGGCGCGACCAGATGATGGGGTTGGCCGTGCAGCGGTTGCTCGTGAATACAGCCGCCGCCGATCGGAGCGGGCCGAGGTTCTGCACCAGGGCGAGATCGAGCGCGCCCGACTCCTTGAGTCCCGCTGCGATTCCGGACGCGACGAATCCTTGGGCTGCGGTGACACTCACGGGGCGACTCCATTCACCGGTAGACCGGTCGTTTCGCCCAGACCGAGCGCGATGTTGGCCGATTGGATGGCGGCGCCGGCCGTTCCCTTGACGAGGTTGTCGAGGGCGGTCACGGTGACCACTCGGCCTGCCGCCTCATCGACAGCAAGGCCGACGAGGGCGACGTTCGCGCCGGTGACGTCGCCGGTGCGCGGGAATCGACCCTCGGGAAGCAGGTGCACGAACGGCTCGTCCGCGTAGGCGAGCTCCCAGGCGCTGCGCACATCGGATGCCGTCGCCCCGGGCGCGAGTCGAGCCGTCGACGTCGCGAGGATGCCCCGCGACATCGGGACGAGCACGGGAGTGAACGACACCGAGATGGGTGCGCCGGATGCCCCCCGCAGATTCTGGATGATCTCCGGCACGTGACGGTGCCGTCCTCCGACACCGTACGCGCTGGCCGACCCCATGATCTCGGATGCCAGAAGATCGGTGCGGAGCGCTTTTCCGGCACCGGAGGGACCGACCGCGAGAACAGCGACGATGTCATCACCCTCGATGACGTGGGCGGCGAGTCCGGGAGCCAGCCCCAGCGAGATCGCCGTGACGTTGCATCCGGGAACGGCGATGCGCTTCACCCCGACGAGCGCGTCGCGCTGCCGCGACCCGTCGTGCCTGATCAGCTCGGGTAGGCCATAGGGCCACGATCCGTAGAACTCTCCGCCGTAGAAATCGGCCCAGTCGGTTTCATCCACGAGGCGGTGATCGGCACCGCAGTCGACCACGAGCGTCGACGGGTCGAGGTGCTCGGTCAACTCACCGGACTTGCCGTGCGGGAGGCCCAGAAAGACGACGTCGTGCCCGTCGAGGTTCTCGGGAGTCGTGTCGACGAGCTCGAGATGCGCGAGCGAACGCAGATGCGGGTGCACGTCGATCAGTCGCTGTCCGGCGTTGGCGTGAGCCGTGACCGTCGTCACCTCGAAGTCGGGGTGGTCGGCGAGAAGACGCAGCACCTCGCCGCCGGCGTACCCGCTCGCACCGGCAACAGCAACCGAATAAGTCATGCCTTAAATCTAGTCGCTGCGCTCACTCGCGCAGTGACGCCCCGAACTCAGCGGTGGCCACGGCCAGGCCAGCGAGCTTCGCGTCAGAGGCCTCGCTCGCGGTGAGCGTGCGGTCGGGAGCGCGGAAGCGCAGCGCGAACGTCAGAGACTTCTCGCCGTCGCCGACTCCCGACCCCCGATAGTCGTCGACGAGTCGGATGTGTTCCAGAAGCTCTCCGGCACCGCGCGCGACCGCGTCGGACACCTCACGGGCGGGAACATCTCGGGGAACGACCAGAGACAGATCCTGCGTAGCCGCGGGGTATCCGAAGATCGGTCGGACGGCGATCTCTCGCGGCGACAGACTGATCAGCGCGTCGAGATCGAGCTCGGCCACCGCGACGACCCGCGGCAGATGAGCGTCCTCGGCAATGCGGGGCAGCAACTCCCCCGCCACACCGACGATCGTCTCGCCTTCTGCGGTGGTTATGACGAGCGTGGCGGTGCGACCGGGGTGCAAGGCGGGGTGGGCGCCCTGAACAGGCCGGATCTCCAATCCGAGCGCGAGTCCGAGCTGGCGAACGGAATCGAGTGCGTCGGCCAGTCCGACGGCGCGCGCGTCGAGTGCGGGTTGCTTCTCCCATGCCTGTCCGGCGAAGACGACGGCGACGTGTCGCGGTTGCGCAGGTAGTCCGGCGTCGAGACCGGCGAGCACGTCATCCGAGGGACGTGCACCGCCGACGGGCAACTCTGCCTGACCGTAGTCGACGCCGGGCTCCGGAAGGAACACGAGTCCCGTTTCGAAGAGCGCGAGATCGGTGAGACCGCGCGAGAGGTTACGGCGCACGATGTCGAGAAGTCCAGGCAGCAACGACGTGCGCAGATACGGAGCCTCGGCATCGAGCGGGTTGGCCACACGAACCGCGGCGACCGCGTCACCCTTCGGGGTCGCGAACAGGCGCGTCGCGGCCTCGGACACGAACGGGTAGGCCATGACCTCGACGAGGCCGCTCGACGCGAGCGTCTGCGAGGCCTGCCTGCGCAGAGTCTGCTCGCGCGTGAGACCCCTGCCCGGAGGGGCGACGGGGAGCACACTCGGAATGCGCTCGTAGCCGACGATGCGGGCAACCTCTTCGGCGAGAGCAGACTTGTGCGTGATGTCTGAGCGCCACGTCGGCGGCGTCACCCGCAGGCCGCCTTCGATCTCCTCGATGTCGCCACCGATCTCAGCCAGCGCCGATCGGATCTCGTCGGCCGTGAAGTCGGCGCCGATGAGCCCCGAGATGTAGCCGTCGGGCAACTCGACGGGCGTGGGCCGCGCGTGCTGGGAATACGTCGAACCCAGCTCGTCGGCGGTTCCTCCCGCAAGATCGACGAGAAGCTGCACGACTCTCGCCGCAGCCACCGCGGCGACTGCCGGGTCGACACCCCGTTCGAAGCGACGCGAGGCCTCGCTCGGCAGCTTGTGCCTGCGCGCTGTGCGGGCGATCGACACGGGGTCGAAGTTCGCCGCCTCGATCAACACGGTGCGCGACGAGTCGCCGATCTCGGTCGATGCGCCACCCATGACCCCGGCGAGTCCGATGGCTCCGGACTCATCGGCGATCACGAGGTCTTCTGAATCGAGAGCGCGGGTCACATCGTCGAGCGTCACGAGCTTCTCGCCCGTTCGGGCGCGGCGAACCCGAAGGCCGCCGGTCAACGTATCGAAGTCGTAGGCGTGAATCGGCTGGCCGAGCTCGAGCATGACGTAGTTGGTGATGTCGACGATCAGCGAGATCGACCGGATGCCGGCAAGACTGAGCCTGGTCGCCATCCACGGCGGGGTCGGCTTCGTCGGATCGACGTCGCGCACCAGCCGGGTCACGAACACCGTCGCTCCGACGCGCCCTCGGATGGGCGCGTCATCGTCGATGACGACGTCGAATCCGGATGCGTCCGACACGTCCAACCCAAGCGCGGGATCGCGGAATGCTGCGCCGGTCGCGTGTGCGTATTCGCGTGCGATTCCTCGGATCGAGAATGCGTACCCGCGGTCAGGCGTGACGTTGACCTCGACGGCCTGATCATCGAGGCCGAGGAGCGAGAGCGCGTCTGTGCCCACGACCGGGTCGAGGCCGAGCGTGGCCAGACGGAGAATTCCGTCATGCTCGTCACCGAGGCCGAGTTCGCGAGACGACGCGATCATTCCATCGGATACGTGACCGTACGTCTTGCGCGCCGCGATCGCGAATCCGCCGGGCAGCACGGCGCCGGGCAACGTCACGACGACTTTGTCTCCCGGCGCGAAGTTGTGGGCGCCGCACACGATGCCGCGCACGTCGGACCCGCCATCCAGAGCCGTCTCGCCGTCGGGCGCGACGCGCACGCTGCACCAGCGGATCGTCTTGCCGTTCGACTGCGGCTCCTCGACGAAGTCGAGCACCTCGCCGACCACGATGGGACCGGTGAGGTCGAAGTCGTGAGAGCCCTCTTCTTCGAGCCCGACCTTGACCAGCGCCGCGTGAACATCAGCGACCGTCGAACCGGGAGTGACGTCGACGAATTCCGCCAACCATCCGAGTGGGATACGCATGGGCTAGACCACCATTCCGAACTGCTGACTGAAGCGGATATCGCCCTCGACCATGTCGCGCATGTCATTGAGATCGTTGCGGAACTGAAGGGTGCGCTCGATGCCCATGCCGAAGGCGAAGCCCTGGTACTCCTCGGGATCGATTCCGGCCGACAGCAACACATTGGGATTGACCATTCCGCATCCGCCCCACTCGACCCAGCGCGCGCCACCCTTGGCGTTCGGCTGCCACACGTCCATCTCGGCGCTCGGCTCGGTGAACGGGAAGTAATTGGGTCGAAGTCGGATCTTGGCACCCTCGCCGAACACCGCGCGAGCGAAGTGCTCGAGCGTGCCGCGCAGGTGCGCCATGGTCAGGCCTTTGTCGATCGCGATTCCCTCGACCTGCATGAAGACCGGCGTGTGTGTGGCGTCGAGTTCGTCGGTGCGGTACACCCGCCCGGGCGCAATGACGTAGACAGGAAGCTCGCGCGACAACAACGACCGGATCTGAACGGGAGATGTGTGGGTGCGCAAAAGGAGGTGCGACTCCACCGGCTCGATGAAGAAGGTGTCCTGCATCGCCCTGGCGGGATGATCCGGGGCGAAGTTGAGCGCGTCGAAGTTGAACCACTCACTCTCGAGCTCGGGGCCCTCGGCCACCTCCCACCCCATACCCACGAAGATGTCGGCGATGCGTTCCTGCAACAGAGAGAGCGGATGCCGGGCTCCCGTGCGTGCACGCTGGGGCAGGGCCGTCACGTCGACGAATTCGCTTTCGAGTCGAGCTTCCTCCTCGCGCGCAACGATCTGCTCCTCGCGCTCGGCAAGCGCCTGGGCTACTCGGGCACGGGCCTGGCCCATGAGCTTGCCGGCCGCGGCCTTCTGCTCTTTGGGAACGTCGCGGAGCGTCGCGTTGAGGCGGGACAGGACGGATGCCTCCCCCACGTGCGCGCCGCGGGCGGCCTTCAAGGCGGTCGAGTCGTCGGCGGCTGCGATGGCAGCCAGAGCAGCATCGACGGCTGCAGCGACGGATTCGTCGGAAATCACTATGGGGTCAGACACGGTTCCCAAGTTTAGCGACCGAACGACAGCTACTCCGTCGTGCGGTCCTCAGGGTTGCCGTTCGGCATCGCGATCGAGGAGATCGACGCGGTCGGCGTGATCTGGTCTTTGGGCAACAGCTTGCCCGGGCTGCGCCTGCGCGCAAGCCGACGGGCGACGGCAGAGAGCGAGAGGTTGACCGCGAGGTAGATCACGAGGGTCACGAGAAAGAGCGAGAAGAGATAGCGGTTGCCCACGCTGCTGCCGAGGTTGTTCATCGTGGTGCGGATGAGCTCGTTGTAGCCGACGATGTATCCGAGGCTCGTGTCCTTGAGCAGCACGACGAGCTGCGCGATGATCACGGGCAGCATCTGGCGGAATGCCTGAGGGAACTCGATGAAGACCTTCGACTGGAATTGAGTCAATCCGAGGCTCAACCCCGCCTCGCGCTGGCCTCGGGGCAGAGCGGCGAGGCCGGCTCGCAACGACTCGCCGATGATTGCGCCGTTGTAGACGCCGAGCGCCAGGACCACGGCCCAGAACGCGCCGGTCGAAGCCACAAGCAGGATGAAGAGCATCATGAGCAGCACGGGCATTCCGCGGAAGAACTCGAGAACGATCGTCGCCGGGATGCGCACGACGGCGAACGTCGAGGTACGCAGCATCGCGAACAGTACGCCCACCACGAGCGCCATCGCCGCGGCGACGGCCGCGGCCTGAAGCGTCGCGAGGAGCCCTTCTCCGACGCGAACCCAGAGTTCGGCCAACACGAAGATGTCCCACCGCGACCAGTCGAAATAGCCCGGAAGTGTGATGCCGGACGAATCGCGGGGCTGAGCGAGGGTGTAGATGATCCAGCCGAGGCCCGCCGCGATCAGGAGGACCACGATCACCGAGGCGATGCGCGACCGTCGGCGCGTGCGGGGTCCGGGGGTGTCGAACAGAACGGAGGCGCTCATCGCTGTACCGCCAGCTTCTTCTCGAGGTGCGCGGACACGATGCCGAGCGGGATAGTGACGACGAGGTAGAACGCCGCGACAGCGAGCAGGATGGCGATCACGGCGTTGCCGTTCGCATTCGCGAGCTCTTTGGCTGCCGAGAAGAGTTCGAAGACGAAGAACCCACCGGCGACCGAGGTGTTCTTCGTGAGGGCGATCAGCACATTGATCAGGGGCGGGATCACCATGCGGAAGGCCTGCGGAAAGATGACGAGCGTCGTCGACTGCATAAAACCGAGGCCCAAGCTGCGTGCTGCCTCGGCCTGTCCTACGGCAACGCCGTTGATGCCCGATCTCAAGGCTTCGGCCACGAACGGAGAGGTATAGAGGGTGAGCCCGATGAACGCGGCCCATTCATAGGGCAGACGAGAACCCAACTGGGGAAGCACGAAAGCGCAGAAGAACAGCACGAGCGTCAAGGGCGTGTTGCGCAGCAGCTCGGTGTAGACGCTCGCGAACGCGCTCAGTGACGGTACCGGGGAGATTCTCATCGCAGCGATCACCGTGCCGATGATCAAGGCGCAGGCTCCGGAGAGCACCAACAGCCAGAGGGTCATCCCGAAGGCTTCGATGAACCGCGGCAGGTTCTCGATGACGGCGTTCACATGGGCTCATCTCGTGCAGAGGGACGGTCGGTTGACCTGGGCGGAGGGCCGACTGCAATGTGCACAGTCGACCCTCCGGTCAGGCTGCGGGCTAGTACCGGTCGACGGCCGGGGGCTCGACGTATTCGAGCACCTCGCCGGCAGTGGCATCCCAAGCGGCCTTGTAGCTGCCGTCCTTGTACGACTCTTCGAGCACGTCGTTGATGAAGTTACGGAACTCGGTGTCGTCTTTCGCCAGTCCGATGCCGTAAGGCTCCTTGGTGAACGGCTTGCCTACGACCTTGAACTGCCCCTCGTTCTGCTGGGCGAGGCCAGCGAGGATCACGTTGTCGGTCGAGACCGCGACGACCTGTCCACCGCGAAGCGGCTCGAGGCAGTTCGTGTAGGTGTCGGTCAGGAGCGGCTCGGCGCCGATTTCCGTGAGCTTCGCAGCCGGAGTCGATCCGGTGACGGAGCAGACCGGCTTGCCGACGAGGTCTTTCTCGCTCTTGATGTCGTCGTTGTCAGCCTTCACGAGGATGGACTGGCCCGCCTCGTAATACGGGCCGGCGAAGGAGATGACCTCTTTGCGCTTGTCGTTGATCGTGTAGGTGGCGACGACGATGTCGACCTCGCCGTTCTGGATGAAGGGCTCGCGGTTGGCGGAGACCGCCTCCTTCCAGACGATCTTGTCCTCGGCGATGCCGAGCTTCGCGGCGATCAGTTTGCCGATCTCGACGTCGAAGCCCTTGGGGGTGCCGTCGATGTCCGTCAGACCGAACAGCGGCTGGTCGAACTTCGTTCCGATCGTGATGGTGCCAGAGTCGGCGAGGCGTTCCATCGTCGTTCCGGCAGCGAAGGTGGGAGCGGGCTCCGGTGTCGTCGTGGTCTCAGCTTTGTCGATGGACCCGGCGCATCCGGCCAGCGCCATCATGGTCGCCGCGGCAAGTGCGGCGATGCTCAGTTTTTTCGATACTCTCATCGGTTTCGTACCTCTCTCCGTATGCTGTGTGCTCGAGCACTCATGTTTTAGTGGTCGAGTATTTTCGACAGGAAGTCCTGCGCCCTGTGCGACTGGGGGTTCGTGAAGAACTGTTCTGGGGTCGTCTCTTCTTCGATACGGCCGTCAGCCATGAAGATCACGCGATCCGCGGCCTTTCGAGCGAAGCCCATCTCGTGGGTGACGACGATCATGGTCATGCCGTCTTTGGCGAGGCCGATCATCACGTCGAGCACCTCGGTGATCATCTCGGGGTCGAGCGCGCTCGTGGGCTCGTCCATGAGAATCAGCTTGGGTTGCATCGCCAGGCTCCGCGCGATGGCGACGCGCTGCTGCTGACCACCGGAGAGCTGGGCCGGCATCTTGTTCGCCTGATTCGCGATGCCCACCCGGTCGAGCATCTCCATGCCCCGCTTGTCAGCTTCTTTGCGTGACAGTCCGCGCACCTTGATCGGCGCCAGAGTGACGTTCTCGAGAATGGTCTTGTGCGCGAAGAGGTTGAATGACTGGAAGACCATGCCGACATCGGCACGCAATTGTGCGAGCGCCTTGCCCTCTTCGGGCAGCACCTTGCCGTCGATCGTGATGCTCCCCGAATCGATGGTCTCGAGCCGATTGATCGCTCTGCAGAAGGTCGACTTGCCCGAGCCGCTCGGTCCGATGACGACGACGACTTCGCCGCGATTGACGACGGTGTTGATGTCGTTCAACACGTGAAGGTCGCCGTAGTGCTTGTTCACGTCGTTGAGGACGACGAGCGGCTCACCTCGGCGAACGGAGATGTTCGACGTGGCCGGACCTGCCACCGCATCGTTGACAGGGGCATCGGCGTTGGTGGACTCCATGCCCCCACCGTAGGGGACATCGTGTTACGCCCGTGTGTCAGAACCTCGACGGTTATCTAACCGTGATGGGCCTGTTCGTGAGCCCCGCACTGCGCCGGTTTCACGAGGTTCGCTGGGCGAACGCGCTTTCGTAGAGACAGACGGATGCGGCCGTCGCGAGGTTCATCGACTCGGCCTGTCCGTAGATCGGCACAGAGATGGCGTGATCCGCCAGAGCGAGATCCTCGTCAGCCAGACCGCGAGCTTCGTTGCCGAACAACCACGCCGTGGGCGCGTCGAGCACTCCGGAGTTTCGGGCTGTGAGCATGTCGTCGCCCTTGATGTCGGCGGCGAGAATCTGAATGCCCGCTTCGGTGGCGCGCGCTCTCACGTCGGCGAGGCTCGCCTCGACCGCGACGGGAAGGTGGAACAACGATCCGGTTGTGGATCGCACGACCTTCGGGTTGTACAGGTCGACGCTGCGGCCGGTGAGGATCACGGCATCGGCGCCCGCCGAATCGGCGGCGCGGATGATCGTGCCGGCGTTGCCGGGGTCGCGCACCTCTTCGAGAATGGCGATCAGGCGAGGCGACCCGCTGAAGATGTCTTTCAGGGCGGTGGGGAACTGTCGACAGACGGCGACGAAGCCCTGGGGCGTGACCGTGTCGGCCATCGCCTGGAGCACGGTCTCGGTGA
Source organism: Agreia sp. VKM Ac-1783 (assembly GCF_900177765.1). GTDB lineage: Bacteria > Actinomycetota > Actinomycetes > Actinomycetales > Microbacteriaceae > Agreia. The sequence goes on along the minus strand of NZ_FXWI01000001.1, from coordinate 1,036,174 downwards.
CGAATTCAACCTCGACACCCGCCTTCTCGGCGGCGTCGGCGATGTCTGCGTAACGATCGAGGGCGAAGGGAGTCGCGAACAGGTCGACGACGAGGTCGGGCGCGAAGGTCAGCGCCTCGGAAACGGCTTGTGGCCCCTCCAAGAGAAAGAGCCCGGTCTCAGACCGGGCTCCTTTCTTGGAGAGCTTTGCCACTGCCCGGACCCGCGGCGACCGCGGGTTATCCAGGAGGGACATGCGACCTCTTTCGGGTCAAAGGAACATGGATGTTCCCTACAGCTTATTAGGCTGCGGTCCTCGGCGCCGACGTGTCGGCGGGGAGGGCGGCGCGAGCACTCTCGACGAGCGCCGCGAAGGTTGCGGGCTCGTGAACGGCCAGGTCGGCCAGAATGCGACGGTCGACCTCGATGCCCGCAAGGCCGAGACCCTGGATCAGACGGTTGTACGTGAGGCCGTTCGCACGGGAAGCCGCGTTGATGCGCTGGATCCACAGGCGACGGAAGTCGCCCTTGCGGGCGCGACGGTCGCGGTACGAGTAGACGAGCGAGTGGGTGACCTGCTCCTTGGCCTTGCGGTACAGACGCGAACGCTGTCCGCGGTAACCGCTGGCGCGCTCGAGGATGACCCGACGCTTCTTGTGGGCGTTGACGGCCCTCTTTACTCTTGCCATTTCCTAATTCCTTATTCCGTGTGGAGTCGGCGACTACAGGCCGAGAAGCTTCTTGATGACCTTCGAGTCGGCGGGAGCCAACACCTGGTCCTGGTTCAGGCGAGCCTTGCGCTTCGCCGACTTGACCTCGAGGTTGTGACGCATTCCGGCCTGCTGCTTCATGAGCTTGCCGGTGCCAGTGACCTTGAAACGCTTCTTGGACCCGGAGTGGGTCTTCATCTTGGGCATTGATATCTCCTTGGGACTTGCTCGGTTTGTGGGGTGCTACTTCGTCTCGGCAGAGTCTGCCGCGACGGTGTCTGTTGCAGCGGGCGATGCAGCCTCGGGGGCGTCGTCTGCTGTCTCGTCTGCACCGGGACGTGTCTTCGAAGCGGCCCGCTGAGCATTGGCCTCGGCCTTCGCCTCGGACTTGTTCTTCAGCGGCCCGATCACCATGACCATGTTGCGGCCATCGATCGTCGGCGTCGATTCGACGGCTCCGAACTCGGATACGTCTTCTGCGAAGCGCTGGAGAAGACGCACTCCCTGCTCGGGGCGCGACTGCTCGCGACCACGGAACAGAATCATGGCCTTGACCTTGTCGCCCGCCTTGAGGAAGCCCTCGGCACGCTTGCGCTTCGTCTCGTAGTCGTGCACGTCGATCTTCAGGCGGAAACGAACCTCTTTGAGGATCGTGTTCGCCTGATTGCGACGAGCTTCTTTCGCCTTCTGCGCAGCTTCGTACTTGAACTTGCCGTAATCCATGATCTTGGCAACGGGTGGCTTGCTATTAGGGGCCACCTCAACCAGATCGAGGTCTGCCTCTTGGGCAAGCTTGAGTGCGACGTCGATACTGACGACGCCGACCTGCTCGCCTGCGGGGCCCACGAGGCGAACCTCGGAGACCCGGATACGGTCGTTGGTACGGGGATCGCTGATGCGTTACTCCTTCAATCGCTGGTGCGGCGCTCACAGACACAGACGTCTGGGCACCGGGCTCGGCAGCGTGATCGTAGGTGAGCACACAGCCACGAACCTTGAATAATCTGCACGCGAACCGGGCCGAAGCTGTTCTGCGCACCACACCCTGTCTACTTCGGATCGATGTTCTGACCCGAAGCGGAGTGCAATCTACCCGGTAACCTGTTGAAGCGGTGTGCGGGTGGGAGATTCTCCACTTTTCGTACTGGGGGCATACATGTTCCCCAGAGCCTTGAAGATACTAACAGAGGTTTTCTCCTCGGCATAGCCCACGACGGTGAGCGACCTAGACTCGGCTCATGAGCTTTGCATACGACGACTCCGCCACCTCCGCCACGCGCGACATCTCGGAGGTGCCCGCGGTCGAATTGATCACCACGACGGCCGTGCACCTCATGAGTGCGGCGGCCATCAAGACCGGACTCGCGGACGACCCCGAGAATCAGATCGACCTCGATGAGGCGCGCAAGCTGATCATCGCTCTCGCCGGTCTGGTCACGAGCGCCTCCCCCGAGATCGGCGACCAGCACGCTCGCAGCCTTCGCGACGGACTGCGTTCCCTCCAGCTCGCGTTCCGCGAGGCATCGGCGATTCCGGATGCCATCGGCCAGGGTCCCGGAGAGAAGCTCACGGGCCCGGTCACCTGAGTCGGTCGACTCAGCGGGCTTCGACCAGCTTCACACCCAACGAGTCGACCTCACTCGCAATGAGCTCGCTCGTCTGCCAGGAGCGCTGCAGGTACGCCAGCACCTCGTCGAGCTCGATGCGCGTGAGGTCGGGAACCAGGCCCAACTCGACGATGACCTGCGGGCCTGCCATCCGAGCATCCGGATCGCCATCTGACAGCCGCACCGATCGCACCGCCGCCGACGACTCGATCGACTTCTCAAAGGCTTCGACGATGTTCGACGCGACAGAGGGATGCGCCCACGGCGTCCCCTCGGCTATCGCCCTGAGCATCGGCCGGCGGAAGACGAATTCCGTGTCGCTGGTGGGGTCGAGCACCATGAGTGGCGTCTCCTCGCCCGCTGCAGCGAGAGCGGCCCGGCGAGCGGAGGCCGGTATCGGCCGCGCCGCCGGATTCCACGCCGCCATGGCCTCTGTGGAGGTGAACACGGGAAGAACGCGGCGTCCGTCGGGAGCACCGACGGTGACGAGCGACAGCTCCTGGGTCTTGTCGAAGCGCCGACCGTGAGCATCCACACCCGTCTCGCCCGCGTGAGCGACGAGGGGAACGAGAAGTCGGACCTCGCGCACCGCGTCGAGAACGTCCTCCTGGGCAAGATCAGCCGCGCGGAACCTCTGCAGGGCTTCGATGAGCCGTTCCGGTGCGTCGCCCGCATCGCCGGCGAAGAAGTTGGCGTCGAACGAACGCCCGGCCCACGGCTGACCTGCTGAATCGGTCGCGTGGGAGTCGTGGGGGGAATGACCGCCCGGTTGCTCAGTCAGACGCCACATCCAATGCCTCTGCGAGGGTGAACGCCCCCGAGTAGAGGGCCCGGCCGACGATCGCGCCCTCGAGTCCGAGAGAGACGAGCGCCCGAAGCTCAGCGATGTCGTCGAGGCTGGAGATGCCGCCCGATGCGACGACCGGGCGCGATGTGTGCTCCATGACCTGCTTGAGCAAGGCGACGTTCGGCCCCTTGAGAGTTCCATCCTTGGTGACATCCGTGACCACATACCGCGCACAGCCGGCGTCCTCGAGTCGAGCCAGGACCTCCCAGAGGTCTCCCCCGTCTTCCGTCCAACCGCGGGCGGCGAGAGTCGTGCCACGCACGTCGAGACCGACCGCGATCGCCTCGCCGTAGCTCGCGATCACGCTGGCTGCCCACTCGGGGTTCTCGAGCGCCGCGGTGCCGAGATTGACACGCTTCGCGCCGCTCTCGAGGGCCGTCTCGAGACTGCGATCATCGCGGATTCCTCCGGAAAGCTCGATGTTGACGCCCTTGGCTTCGTGGATGACGCGCTTGACCACGTGGAGGTTGTCGCCACGGCCGAACGCGGCGTCGAGGTCGACGAGGTGAATCCACTCGGCACCCTGGCTCACCCAGTCCGCTGCGGCGTCGACCGGGTCGCCGTGGTTCGTCTCCGTGCCCGCCTTGCCCTGAGTGAGTCGCACGGCCTTTCCGTCCGCGATGTCGACGGCCGGCAGCAGTGTGAGTGCGGGGGTCTTGATGCTGAACTCGCTCATGGGTCCTTCTTGTCTCTGTCAGGCGCACGTGCGGACACCCCGTGCGATCTTAACGATTCCTCTGAGGCCGACGAAATCCGGGCCCGGGTCAGAGCGACGCGATCCAATTGCGCAGCAGCTGGAGGCCCGCCTCGCCCGACTTCTCGGGGTGGAACTGGGTCGCCGACAGCGGGCCGTTCTCGACAGCTGCAATAAAGGGCCCGTCGTGATCGGCCCAGGTCACGCGGGGTGCGGGCAGGGGTGACTGGGGCGGAAGCAGCCACTGCTGTGCCGCATTGGAGTGCACGAAGTAGAAGCGCTCGTCGCGAACACCCTCGAACAGCACGGATTCACTCGGCGCGTCGACGACGTTCCACCCCATGTGGGGCAGGATCTCCGCGGGTAGCTGCTCGACCGCTCCGGGCCACTCCCCGAGACCCTCCGTATCGATGCCTCGCTCGACGCCGCGATCGAACATCACCTGCATTCCCACACAGATGCCGAGCACGGGCCGGCCGCCTGCGAGGCGCCTGTCGATGAGTTCGTCACCTCGCACGCCGCGCAACTGTTCCATCACCGCAGAGAACGCACCGACACCGGGTACGAACAGTCCGTCGGCCTCCATGACGCGTGCTCGGTCACGCGAGAGTTCTACGCGTGCGCCAGCGCGCTCCAACGCCTTGGCAGCAGAGTGGATGTTTCCACTGCCGTAATCGAGGACGACGACGGTTTTGCCGGTCACAGCGCACCCTTGGTCGAGGGAATCCCCGAGACGAGCGGGTCGAGCGACTTCGCCTGGCGGAACGCGCGAGCGAACGCCTTGAACTCCGCCTCTGCGATGTGGTGCGGATCGCGACCACCCAGCACGGTGACGTGGACGGTCATCGCCGAGTGGAAGGTGATCGCCTCGAAGACGTGCCGCACCATGGACCCCGTGAAGTGGCCGCCGATGAGGTGGAACTCGAAACCGCTCGGCTCCCCGCTGTGAACCAGGAAGGGGCGTCCGGAGATATCGACGACGGCCTGCACCAGCGCTTCGTCGAGGGGCACAAGGGCGTCGCCGAACCGAGAGATCCCGGCCTTGTCGCCCAGGGCCTGCTTGATCGCCGTGCCCAACACGATGCCCACGTCTTCGACGGTGTGGTGCACGTCGATATCGACGTCCCCCGTCGCCGTGACCGTCAGATCCGTCAACGAGTGCTTGGCGAAGGCCGTGAGCATGTGGTCGAAGAACGGAACTCCCGTCGAGATGGAGCTCTCGCCCGTTCCATCGAGGTCGAGCGAGAGCTCGATGCTGGATTCGCTGGTCGCACGCTGAAGGTGGGCGGTGCGGGAAGGTGTGGCCATGGGCTCAGTTTACCGGCCCCGCACGGCCGCAGTACGGCTGGGCTTGCTACAACGCGACGGGTCAGGACAAGGCAGCCATGGCGTCGAGAAAAGCGGTGGTCTCGGCCTGCGTACCCGCGCTCACGCGTAGATGACCCGGGATGCCCAGGTCGCGAATGATGATGCCCTTCTCGAGCAAGGTCTCGAACACCTCAGAAGGATTTTCGACACCGCCGAAGAGCACGAAGTTCGACCACGTCGGCCAGGGGTGGTAGCCGAGCTCAGTGAGCCTCTCGACAATGCGATCGCGCTGCATCGCGATGTCGTCGACCATGGCGAGCATCTCGGCCGAGTGGTCGAGCGCTGCGACCGCCGCGGCCTGCGTGAGCGACGACAGGTGATAGGGAAGACGGACGAGTCGAAGAGCGTCGGTCACTGAGGGATCCGCGGCCAGATATCCGAGCCGGGCGCCAGCAAAAGCGAAAGCCTTGCTCATCGTGCGCGAGACGATGAGCCGCGGCCGCCCGGGCAGCAGAGTGAGCGCCGACGGGGAACCGGCGGGCGCGAACTCCGCGTAGGCCTCGTCGACGATCACGATCTTGTCGGTCGCGTCGTAGGCGGCCTCGATGGTCTCGAGTGACAGAGGGGTTCCTGTCGGGTTGTTGGGAGAGCAGAAGATCACGATGTCGGGCTTGTGCTCACGGATCGCGGCGACTGCCGTGCGCGGAGAGATCTCAAACTCGGCGTCACGCTCGGCGGATATCCACCTGGTTCCTGTGCCCGAAGCGATGATGGAGTGCATCGAGTAGGTGGGAGGGAATCCCAGAATCGATCTGCCGGGGCCCCCGAAAGCCTGCATGATCTGCTGAAGGATCTCGTTCGACCCGTTCGCAGCCCAGATGTTCTCCCGAGTCAATCCGTGGCCCAGGTACCCGGCGAGACTGTCACGGAGCTGCGAGAACTCCCGATCGGGGTAGCGATTGATCGTCAGAATGGCCCGAGCAAGCGACTCGATGATGTCTCGCGCCACCGGCTCGGGAATCGGGTGCGTGTTCTCGTTGACATTCAGCTCGACACGCACGTGCTTTTGGGGAGCCCCATACGGAGACATGCCCCTGAGGTCATCGCGAATGGGGAGGTCGTCGAGTGAAGTCACGGAACGATTTTAGTAGGCCTCAGCCATCGTCACGCGTTTGCTCGTGGAGCTGAGCGACTCAGTACTCGCTGGGAACGGCGAGCTTCTGGCCCGGCTGGACCTCTGCGGACGGCAGCTGGTTGAGGCTCACGATGTCGGCGATGACTTCGCGCGGGTCGGCCGATGGAGCGATCTCTTCGGCGAGACCCCACAGGGTCTCGCCCGCCTGCACCGTGACGTAGTCGAAGGCTTGAGTCGCCCCCGACGAAGCAACGCCGTCTGCGACCGCACTGTTCGCCCCGAAGAGAGCCATCGCAGTCACGCCGGCCACCACCGGAATCGATGCCAGGGCCGCCAGCACGACCCGGCCGCGGCGCGTGAGGCGCAGGCGAACAGTGTGTGATGCGGTAGCGGGCAGTGCGGTCATGGCAACCTCCAGGAGAAATTCGTATCCGGTGCTCGGCCGGGAGCACCGGATACGAAGCTGTGTTCCGAATATAGCTTCGAATGTTCGATAGTTCAAGCGAGAAAGTCGGGAAATTCGACGACACACTCGAACATGTGTTTTGTTTGCACCCTGAGTTGGATACAGTTTCGACTGTCGGTACGTAGTGCATCAGCAGCTACCGACAGTGCATCACTAGCTACCGACATCGGTCGTCTGGCCAGGTAGCACACTCGATTCACGACTCCGACGGAAAGCGGGACACATGACCACCGAACGTGGAACGAGACGGCGCAAGAGCCTCTCGGAGAAACAGCTGGCCATCCTCGGAGTCGTCCAGCGCTCGGTCAGCCAGCGTGGATATCCGCCGAGCATGCGCGAGATCGGTGATGCTGTGGGTCTGGCTTCGCTCTCCAGCGTCACCCACCAGCTCAACCAGCTCGAGTTGAGCGGCTACCTACGCCGAGACCCCAACCGTCCGCGGGCTATGGAAGTGCTGATCGATATTCCGCAGCCCGAGTCCACTTCTGACACCGTAGACTCCTCCGACACCTCGGCGCCCATGGGCGACGCCGCTCTCGTCCCTCTCGTCGGACGTATCGCCGCTGGAATCCCGATCACGGCCGAGCAGCAGGTCGAAGAAGTGTTTCCACTGCCTCGCCAACTGGTCGGCGGCGGCGATCTCTTCATGTTGAAGGTCGTCGGAGAGTCGATGATCGACGCTGCCATCTGCGACGGAGACTTCGTGGTCGTCCGTTCGCAGCAGACCGCAGAGAACGGCGACATCGTCGCGGCGATGCTCGACGGCGAGGCCACAGTGAAGGTATTCAGGCAGCGCGACGGTCACACATGGCTGCTCCCCCGCAACTCCAACTTCGAACCGATCGTGGGCGACCACGCGCAGGTGCTCGGCAAAGTCGTTTCCGTTTTGCGCTCCGTGCGCTGACGTCCACACCGCGACACGCACAAAGGCCCCGGACGAATCATCGTCCGGGGCTTTCGTGTGCGGTGCGCGACGCCGCTCAGAGTCGAGTCAGCGGGAGACCGCGAACTCCTCGAGGGTCTGCTCGTATTCAGGATTGACGAGGGCGCGTACACGCGTTCCCGCCTCTTCGTAGTCGGTGCTCAGCACCGTGTTGTGGTCGTGCAGCAACGCAACAAGATCGCCGCGCTCGTACGGGAGCAGAACATCGACGGTGATCGTCGGCTTCGGCAGAGCCTGCTCGACCATCTCCAACAACTCGGCAATGCCTTCACCGGTTCTCGCGGAGACGAAGACCGAGCGGGGCTCGAGCCCCCGAAGAACGATGCGATCGCTCTCGGAGATCAGGTCGCTCTTGTTGAAGGCCACGATCTCGGAAATTCCTCGCGCTCCCACCTCACCGATCACGTCGCGAACCGTGGCGAGCTGGCTCGCGGGGTCTGGATGCGCGCCGTCGACGACGTGGACGATCACATCGGCGTCGGCAACCTCCTCCAAGGTCGAACGGAATGCCTCCACCAACTGATGAGGGAGGTTGCGCACGAAACCGACCGTGTCGGCGAACGTGTACTGGCGACCGTCGACGGCCGTCGTCTTTCGCACGGTCGAATCGAGGGTCGCGAACAAGGCATTCTCGACCAGCACCCCGGCGCGCGTCACGCGGTTGAGCAGCGAGGATTTGCCGGCATTGGTATAGCCGGCGATCGCGACCGACGGCACCGCGTTGCGCTTGCGGTTGGCCCGCTTCGCGTCGCGGGCAGGCTTCATCTCGACGATCTGCTTGCGCAGACGCGCCATGCGGGTATGGATGCGCCGGCGATCGAGTTCGATCTTGGTCTCACCGGGTCCACGGGATCCCATTCCGGCTCCGGCGCCGCCCACCTGTCCACCGGCCTGACGCGACATCGAGTCACCCCAGCCGCGGAGGCGCGGGAGCAGGTACTCCAGCTGAGCGAGCTCTACCTGCGCCTTGCCTTCGCGGCTCTTGGCATGCTGGCTGAAGATGTCGAGGATCACCGCCGTTCGGTCGATCACCTTCACCTTCACGACGTCTTCAAGGGCACGGCGCTGGCTCGGAGCCAGCTCGCTGTCGGCGATCACGGTGTCGGCGCCGAGCGACTGCACGAGGTCACGCAGTTCGTTTGCCTTGCCCTTGCCGAAGTACGTGCTGGGGTCAGGCGTCGGCCTGCGCTGCAGCAGGCCCTCGAGTACGACAGCGCCGGCCGTCTCGGCGAGAGCGGCCAGCTCGTGCATCGAGTTCTCGGCATCAGTGAGACTGCCCTGGGTGTAGACCCCGATGAGAATGACGTTCTCGATGCGGAGCTGTCGGTACTCGACCTCGGTGACGTCCTCGAGCTCGGTCGACAGACCGACGACGCGCCGTAGGGCCTGGCGGTCTTCTCGTTCGCTCTGGTCTCCGTCGAATCCTGACTCGCGGCCTGACGTGTCTCGTTGAAGAGCTTGGGCGGCCGAGTTCGTGAACAGGGAGTATCCCGCCGCCCGCGTTTCCGCTCTGGCCAGCACTCTCGCCACCACGTCGTCGCTGTCGTGGTTCTCTGTTGTTGCTTCAGTTTTTTCGGTCATCTGCGTCAAGGATATCCCTCCCAGGTTTGCTACTGTCCCTCTATGACGAATGAGCACTATTTCTCGGCCACCCCGGCGAGTCCGCTCATCCCTCGCGAGATCTCGGTGCGTCTGGCCGACGCAGATCACACGCTCGTCACCGCAGGTGGTGTCTTCAGCCCCGATCGCATCGACGTGGGCACGCAGGTGCTTCTCGCCAACACACCCGCTCCCCCGCCAGGCGGAAATCTGCTCGATCTCGGATGCGGCTGGGGTCCGATAGCTCTGAGCCTCGCGCTCCTGTCTCCGCGCGCCCAAGTCTGGGCTGTCGACGTCAACGAGCGAGCTCTCGACCTCGTTCGTGCAAACGCGGATCGTCTCGGTCTCACCAATGTCAACGCTGTTCTCGCATCGGATGTTCCCGCCGACATCTCGTTCATGACGATCTGGTCGAATCCGCCCATTCGGGTCGGCAAGGCAGAGCTGCACACGATCATGAAGACCTGGCTGCCGCGACTCGAGAAGGGCTCGGACGCATGGCTCGTCGTGCAGCGGAATCTCGGTTCCGACTCCCTGCAGCGCTGGATTCAGGCCGAGTTTCCCACGGAGATTCAGATCGAAAGAACAGCCACGAACAAGGGGTATCGGGTGCTTCGCGCCCGTTCCATGGTCTGACAGAGCCCGCTATCCGAGCGAGAGATCTCCTTCGAAGACGAGTTCGGCCGGTCCTGACAACGACACGTGTTCACCGTCTTCGGCCGCGAACATACGAACGCCGACCGTGCCGCCGGGCACGTCTACCCGCCAGATGTTCGGAGCGCCCCGACCAGCCCAGTGGCGGGTAGCCAACGCGGCCGCAGCGGCTCCCGTTCCGCAGGAGAGGGTCTCTCCGCTGCCTCGCTCGTGAACTCTCATGGTGATCCGCCCGACGCCATCTTTGACGAGCGGCTCGTGCGGCACGACGATCTCGACGTTCGCGCCGTCGGCGGGCTCGGGATCGATCTGCGGAATGTAGGTGAGGTCTGCGGCCGCGAGCTCCTCGGCATCCGCAAGCGCTACCACGACGTGCGGATTGCCCATGTTGATGCCCTGGCCTGGCCGGGCGACGGCAAGATTGCGCGCTCTGACGATCGGTTCGCCCGATTCGAGGCGCCAGCGGCCGAGGTCGACCTGGAAGCCGGTCGTGCTGCGCTGCACGTCGCGCACGCCGACTCGCGTGCCGATGGCGAGAGTGTCGCCGGGGCCGAGTTCGACCAATCCGTTGTCGATGAGGTATCGCGTGTAGACCCGGATGCCGTTGCCGCACATCTCGGCGATCGATCCGTCGGCGTTGCGGTAGTCCATGAACCACTCCGCGGCCGGGTCTTCAGCCAGAGCCGCGGCACCGTCGGGCAGACTGTCGGACTTCACCGCACGAATCACTCCGTCGGCGCCCACTCCGAAATGCCGGTCGCAGATGGCTGCGACCTGAGCCGGAGTGAGGTCGTTCGTGCCCTGGACGTCTGTATAGAGCACGAAATCGTTGCCCGTGCCGTGCCCTTTGGTGAAGTGGAGTTCAGTCGCCATCAGGCAAGCCTAGAGTCTCTGCCAGTGCGCGGGCCGACGCGCCCGGCTCGCGGGCATCGAGAGTGGCCGTCGCGGCATAGCGCCGGAACCACCCCACCTGGCGACGCGCATAGCGACGGGTGAGGGCTCGGGTCGACTCGATCGCCTCTTCTTCGGTTATGTCGCCGCTCAGTTGTGCCAGGGCCTGCGCGTAGCCGATCGCCTTGCCTGCAGTCGTGGCGGGATCCAGGCCGTCGGAGCGCAGCGCGGCAGCCTCATCCACGATTCCGTCTCGCCACATGCCCGCCACTCGTTCGTCGAGGCGTGCGACCAGGTCTGGGCGAGGCATCTCGAGGGCGATGATGCTCGAGGAGCGCCACTCGACCGGGGCTCCTGGCAGGGTTCCTGTCAGTGTGCGCCCCGTCATCTCGAACACCTCGAGCGCGCGCACCAGCCTGCGACCGTTCTGCGACCCGATGGCCGCGGCCGCAGCTTCGTCGTGCTCCTTCAATCTGCGGTACAGGGCGCCGGGCCCTTCTGCGACCAGCTCGGACTCGAGACGTGCTCTCACGGCCGCGTCGGTGCCGGGGAAGTCGAAGTCGAAGATCACGCTCGAGACATACAGCCCCGAGCCACCCACCAGGATCGGGACGTTTCCGCGTTCGATGATCGCATCGATCTCGGCGCGCGCCGACTGCTGGAAGTCGGCGACCGAGTTCTCTTGTGTGACGTCGAGCACATCGAGCAGATGGTGCGGAACTCCCCGCCGCTCGTCGAGAGGCAGCTTGGCCGTGCCGATGTCCATGCCACGGTACAACTGCATCGCATCGGCGTTCACTACCTCGGCTGAACGACCGCGTCGCGCGAGCCCCTCGGCGAGGTCGAGAGCAAGGCCGGATTTGCCCGTGCCTGTGGCCCCGACGACCACGACCACGTCTGCGACGGAGGTGTCGCCGCGCGGACCGCTACCGCTCACCGTCGGCGAGATCATAGATCGGCACCGTGCCGACTCGAAGTGTCGGGAGGCCCAGAGAGACGGGCCTGGGGCCTGCCGAAGCCGCGTCGTTCGCGGGGGTCGGTACTCCGCACGACTCTGCTGCGGCGCGATCCCACGCGTCGCCGGCACGGGTACGACGGACCCGAAGCGGCTGGCCGTCGGAGTCGGCGATGAGGTGGAACGGAGCAGCCTCGGTGACGATCACCGTGACGATGTCGCCGGGACGAGGAACGGAGGAGTCGGGCGACACCTCGAAGTGCACGAGCCGCGAATCCTCTGCTCGACCGCTCAGGCGGTGGGTATCCGAGTCTTTGCGGCCTTCGCCGTTAGCGACGAGCACGTTGACCTCGCGGCCGATCACGCGCTGGTTCTCCTCCCACGAGATGCGATCCTGGAGCGCCGCGAGCCGCTCATAGCGCTCCTGCACAACCGCTTTCGGAACCTGGTCTGGCATCGTGGCAGCGGGCGTTCCCGGGCGGATCGAGTATTGGAAAGTGAAGGCCGTCGCGAAGCGGGCCTCTTCGACCACCCTCAGTGTCTCTGCGAAGTCTTCTTCGGTCTCGCCGGGGAAGCCCACGATGATGTCGGTGCTGATGGCCGCGTGCGGAATCTGCTGCCGGACACGGTCGAGGATGCCGAGGAACTTGGCCGATCGGTAGGACCGTCTCATGGCCTTGAGCACCTGATCCGATCCGGACTGCAAGGGCATGTGGAGCTGAGGCATGACCGCAGGCGTCTCTGCCATGGCGTCGATCACGTCATCGGTGAATGCCGCCGGGTGCGGGCTCGTGAAGCGGATGCGCTCGAGCCCTGGAATGGCACCCGCGGCTCGCAAGAGCTTCGAGAAGGCGAACCGGTCGCCGAACTCGACGCCGTAAGAATTGACGTTCTGGCCCAGAAGAGTGACCTCGATCGCACCGTCGTCGACCAGTGCCTGGATCTCGGCCAACACATCGCCGGGGCGGCGGTCTTTTTCTTTGCCTCGGAGTGCCGGAACGATGCAGAACGTGCAGGTGTTGTTGCAGCCGACAGAGATGGACACCCATCCGCTGTAGGTCGAGTCGCGCTTCGTCGGAAGGGTCGACGGGAAGGTCTCGAGGGAGTCGAGGATCTCTATCTGCGCTTCACCGTTGTGACGGGCCCGCTCGAGCAGGCTGGGCAGCGACCCCATATTGTGCGTTCCGAAGACCACGTCGACCCACGGGGCCTTCGTGAGGATCGTGTTCTTGTCTTTCTGCGCCAAGCAACCGCCCACGGCGATCTGCATTCCGTCGTGCCTGCGCTTGACACTGGCCAGGTAGCCGAGATTGCCGTAGAGCTTGTTGTCTGCGTTCTCGCGCACTGCACAGGTGTTGATGACGACGGTGTCGGCCTCAGTGCCGGGCTCCGCTTTGACATACCCCGCGGCTTCGAGCGACCCAGAGAGCCTCTCGGAGTCGTGGACGTTCATCTGACAGCCGAAGGTGCGGACCTCATAGGTGCGAATGCGGGGTGGGGCGGTCACGCTGCTCATAAGGCAAGTTTACGTTCGACGAGGGACAAGCCCGAGCCACCGCCCGTTCAGCGGAAACGGACCGTGCTCGTGCCCGAGACCAGCGTCTTCGAGACAGCGTCGCGCACGACCTGCGAAGGATACCCCTTGCGCTGCAGGAAGCTGCTCAGACGCCGTTCAGCCGTCGCCCTGTCGAGGCGAAGCAGACTGGGCGCCTTCTTCTCGGCCAGCTCGAGCGCCCGGGCGAGCTCGTCATCGTCATCGAGTGAGGTCAGCACGTCGGAGACGATCTCTTGGCTGACGCGCTTGGCCCCGAGCTCACGCTGGATCTGACTGCGGCCGAACCCCTTGCGGCGATGCAGTCGCTCGATCTCGCGCTCGGCGAACGCATAGTCGTCGACGTAGCCCTTGGAACGATAGATCGTGAGAAAGCCTTCGAACGCCGACGACTCGACACCGTTCGCCGCGAGGATCTCTGTGACCTGCCATTCGGAGAGATCTTTTCGGGCCAGAGCCCGCACCACGAGATTCTCGAGGTCCGCGAGTTGCAGCTCCTGCTGGTCGACTTGCTCCGGGGTGAGCCCGGTGGTGTCGAGAGTCGGAACTGCTACGGGGCCGGCATAGTGACGTGCGGGCTGCTGCTGCTCATCGGGTGCACCGAACAGAAAGGCCACGGGCGCGACCGAGCTGTCGGCAGCCTCGTTGGAGCCGTCGTCGTCGGAGTCGGACGAGCCGGAGAATCTGACCATGACCGTGGCCTTTCTGTGGAGGTGGTGAGTGAGGATCAGGCGCCCTTGCGGGCAGCCGCCTTCGGTGCCAGGGCGACCGGCGCAGCAGGCGCAGCGGCCGTCTTGTCGGCGCCGATACCGAGCTTGGTCAGGATCTTGGTCTCGATCTCCAACGCGATCTCGGGATTCTCGTTGAGGAAACGGCGGGAGTTCTCTTTGCCCTGGCCCAGCTGTTCTCCCTCGTAGGTGTACCAGGCGCCCGACTTGCGGACGATCTCGTGTTCGACGCCGAAGTCGATGAGGCTACCTTCGCGAGAGATGCCGATGCCGTAGAGGATGTCGAACTCGGCCTGCTTGAAGGGCGGCGCCATCTTGTTCTTGACGACCTTCACCCGAGTGCGGTTGCCGACCGCGTCAGTGCCCTCTTTCAAGGTTTCGATGCGTCGGATGTCGAGACGAACGGACGCATAGAACTTGAGCGCCTTGCCACCGGCTGTGGTTTCGGGGCTACCGAAGAAGACACCGATCTTCTCTCGCAGCTGGTTGATGAAGATCATCGTGGTGTTCGTGGTGCTGAGACCACCGGTGAGCTTGCGGAGCGCCTGAGACATCAGGCGAGCCTGGAGTCCGACGTGCGAATCTCCCATTTCGCCCTCGATCTCGGCTCGCGGCACGAGAGCCGCCACCGAGTCGATGACGATGAGGTCGATCGAGCCGCTTCGCACGAGCATGTCGGCGATCTCGAGCGCCTGCTCACCTGTGTCGGGCTGAGAGACGAGAAGTGCGTCGATGTCGACGCCGAGCTTCTGGGCGTAAGCCGGGTCGAGCGCGTGCTCGGCGTCGATGAACGCAGCGATTCCGCCGGCCTTCTGAGCATTCGCGATCGCGTGCAGCGTGAGCGTCGTCTTTCCGGACGACTCAGGACCGTAGATCTCGACGATGCGACCCCGAGGAAGACCACCGACGCCGAGCGCGACGTCGAGGGCGATCGAACCCGTCGGGATGACCTCGACAGGCGCGCGGTCGTCGCTGCCGAGGCGCATGACGGAGCCCTTGCCGAACTGTCGGTCGATCTGTGCAAGCGCTGTTTCGAGTGCCTTTTCTCGTGTGGCATCTGATGGCATTGCTGTCTCCTTCTGTCGTGCGCGGAATCCGTCGCGTGAGTTTTTCGCCTATAGGCTGTCGCGCCGGCGGACCGGGTATCGACAAGGCGTTCGCATCGTGTGGTGCGTGTAATCCGACTGTAGACACGACCACCGACACGGACTCCGCGGCGGGATCGATCGGTGGACAACACGACCAACAGTTCTGCTGTGAAGGAGACTACACAGTTCTAGAACATATATTCGATAGGGTGCTGGCGTGTCGGCTCGGATTGCCGATATTCAGCCTCGCGGGGAGGGCAGGCCAACTCCGTGCCATCGCGACTCGGGCACGCCAGCCGCTCGGCAGAGCGCGAGCCACACCTCTCGCGGCGGAACTCCCTGACGGAGGGCATCGTCTGCGGTTCGATCGGACAGCTCGGCGATAACCAGGTCTCCGGTCAGAACTCGGCCGTAAGCCGCCCCGAACTCGTCGGAGACGGCTCTACGAAACTCGCTCAATCTCATGTTGCCCCTCAGCGCCGCACCTGCGGAAACGGTGAAGGGCCCCGTCACATCGCTCGTGACGGGGCCCCACGTGATCGATCTCGTGCTCGGAGGCGGACTACCGAGTGAGAAGCTTGGAGTCGTAGCCGGCGACGAACTCGTCGGGCACGGTATCGGGAATGGTATCGATGCCTTCGATGACAGCGAGTCGGTCTCCGACTTCACGCATGATGACCGAGATAGGCGTATCGAGCGCCTCGGCTACCGACGCGAGGATCTCGCTCGATGCCTCTTTCTGACCGCGCTCGACCTCGCTGAGATAGCCGAGGGCAACGCTTGCTTTGCTGGCAACCTGCCGAAGGGTGCGACCCTTCTGGAGACGAAAGTCTCGCAGCACGTCGCCGATCTCCTGGCGAACTAAAATCACTGGACCCCTCCTTGCTGTGTGCCTTGCGTCAATCGAACCTTGCCGACCGGGAGAAACCCGTTCGGTACTGTGTGAAACTCTAAACGACACTGAACCGTCTTTTCTGTGAATGACATTAGTTGTAACGAGATGGAAATGCCGTTCATTCCCGAGTCGGACGAATGTCGATCGCGAGTTCTCATCGATGATTCGTGGCCGGGGCCGTCACGGATTGGAAGACAGCACGGGTCGTCGTCGGCCGGTCACGTCTAACGCAGCGTCTCGAACATCAATCGGACGGCCGCCGCAACGGTCTGCTGTCGCACCGTGGCACGGTCACCGTCGAGCTGAAGCCTTCGAGAGAGCCGGCCACTCTGCGTGGCGAAGCCGAGGAACACCGTTCCCGCAGCGTGGCCGTCTTGCGAGCCGGGACCGGCCACACCCGTGGTCGAGACTCCCCAGCTGGCGGCATGCGACTCCGTGCCAAGGCGATGCCGCGCACCCTCCGCCATCTGCATGGCGACCTCGGGATCGACGGGGCCTCGATCGGAGAGGATGTCGGCGTCGACTCCGAGCACGGAACTCTTGAGATCTGTCGCGTACGCGACCACTCCCCCACGCACTACTCGGGACGCGCCCGGAATGCGGATGAGCTCGGCGACCAGCAGGCCGCCCGTCAGCGACTCCGCGACGGCCACGGTGAGTGAACGCCGCGTCATCTCGTCGATCAACGCTCGGGTCTCGTCGAGCGGCACCGACTGCGTCATGACACCGTCTTGGCCGCTCGGCTGAGGCGCCATGCCTGCACGAGGTAGTCGATACCGGTGATGACGGTGAGGATGAACGCGATCGACATCGTGACGATATTGACCCAGTCGAACCAGCCGCCGACAAGGGAAGGGAACGGAACGAGCGCGAGCGAGATCGCGATGGACTGCGCCAGCGTCTTGAGCTTTCCGCCGCGGGATGCCGGAATGACGCGATCGCTCAGGACGGCGAACCGGAACACGGTGATGCCGATCTCGCGCACCAGGATGATCGCCGTCACCCACCAGGGCAGTTCCATCAAGATCGACAGCCCGACGAGCGCCGCGCCCGTGAGCACCTTGTCGGCGATCGGATCGAGCAGCTTGCCGAGGTCTGTGACCTGGTTTCGAGATCGTGCGATGTGGCCGTCGATGCCATCCGTGGCGATGGCAATGATGAACAGTGCGGCCGCGGCATAGCGAAGCGGCGTGTCTGCGCCGTCGTCGGCAAGGAGCATCCAGAAGAACAGCGGCGCAAGCAGGATGCGGACGACAGTGATGGCGTTCGGAAGGTTCCAGTTGCTGACGCGCGCGGTGGCCTCGGTCACGGTGATCTACTCTCTGCCGGTCAGGCCCCAGGCATCTTCGTCTGAATCGCCCTCTTCTTCAGGGTACCGCTCGAGACCTCGGGCCACCGGATCGTCGGCGTAAGGATCGCTGGCAGCGTCAGGGCTCGTCGGTGCGGACGGCTGTGGCGCTGCGGCCGCAGGAGCTGCAGGCGTGCCTCGGAGCATGGCGAGCACCTCGGGGAGCTGTTCCGCCGTGACCAGGACGTCGCGCGCCTTCGAGCCCTCGGACGGACCGACGATGTCTCGCGACTCCATCAGGTCCATGAGACGGCCGGCTTTGGCGAATCCGACCTTGAGTTTGCGCTGCAGCATCGATGTCGAGCCGAACTGCGTGTTGACCACGAGCTCCGCCGCGGCGAGAAGAACCTCGAGGTCATCACCGATGTCGGCGTCGATGTTCTTCTTGACCGCCTCGACCGCCACGTCGTCTCGATACTCGGGCCGAGCCTGGTGGGTGACGTGCTGAACGACGGTGGCGATCTCTGCTTCGCTCACCCACGCGCCCTGCACGCGGATGGCTTTCGAGGAACCCATCGGCAGGAAGAGCCCGTCGCCCTGGCCGATCAGCTTGTCTGCGCCCGGCTGGTCGAGGATGACCCTGGAGTCGGTGACGCTCGTCACCGCGAACGCCAGCCGGCTCGGCACGTTCGCCTTGATGAGACCGGTGACGACGTCGACGCTCGGTCGCTGCGTGGCGAGAACGAGGTGGATGCCCGACGCTCGCGCCAGTTGGGTGATTCGGACGATCGAGTCTTCGACGTCGCGGGGCGCCACCATCATGAGGTCTGCCAGCTCGTCGACGACGATCAGCAGATACGGGTAGGGCTTCAGCTGTCGGTGGCTGCCGACCGGAAGGATGATCTCGTTGTTGACGACGGCTTTATTGAAGTCGTCGATGTGCCGGAAACCGAAGCTCTCGAGGTCGTCGTACCTCATGTCCATCTCTTTGACGACCCAGGCCAGTGCTTCGGCGGCCTTCTTGGGATTCGTGATGATGGGGGTGATGAGGTGCGGAACACCCTGGTACGCCGTCAACTCGACACGCTTGGGGTCGATGAGCACCATACGGACCTCGCTGGGCTTCGCGCGCATCAGGATCGACGTGACCATGGAGTTGACGAAGCTCGACTTGCCGGAGCCCGTGGAACCGGCGACGAGGAGGTGCGGCATCTTGGCGAGGTTCGCCATCACGAACTTGCCCTCGACGTCTTTTCCGACGCCGATGGTCATGGGGTGGTTGTCGGACGCCGCCTTCGACGATCGGAGCACATCGCCCAAGGAGACGATCTCGCGGTCGGTGTTCGGGATCTCGACACCGATGGCGCTCTTGCCCGGGATGGGCGAGAGGATACGCACCTCATTGCTGGCCACCGCGTACGACAGGTTCTTCGACAGGGCCGTGACACGTTCGACCTTGACACCGGGGCCGAGTTCGATCTCGTAGCGCGTGACCGTCGGGCCACGAGAGAAACCGGTGACCGTCGCGTCGACCTGGAACTGCTTCAGAACCTCGGTGATGGCCGCGACGATGTCATCGTTGGCGGCCGAGCGGGCAAGTGAAGGTCCGCCTGTCTTGAGGCTGGCCGCCGCGGGCAGCCGGTAATCGGCGGCGGGAGTGTCGATCTCGATTCCGGATTCGGTCGCTTCGTCGTCGAGATCGAGCTCGGGCTGCACGGCACGCACGGATGGCGGCGGGTAGGCGGATGGCGACTCGGCGGCCGCATCGTCGAGCAGGCTCGTCTGGGGTGCAGCACCGGGCCGGATCTCGCCGGTGAACCGTCGAACAGCGCGTTCGGCTGCCTTCATCTCCTTGAGCAGGCCGGCTCGGGCTGCCTCGTCTGCGTCGTCGGGATCGACGACGCTGGCGGCGTTGGCGAACGGCTCGTCCGCGATCGGGGTGCGATCTTCGACTCGCGGAGCCATCGCAGGAGCGTCGAACTCGGGATCTTCTTCGCGCTGCGACGAATTGCGCCTCCACCACGGGAGACCTTCAGAGCCGACCTCGCGCGCCGCGAGATCGATCTGCTCGGTCGACAGCGCTTCTGTGCCCGCCTGGGCCTTCAGCGCCTTTTCTGCCTTCGCCGCCTTCTTCGCCTCACGGTGCTCTGCCTCGTCGGGGAATGCGGCACCGAACAGGTAGGCATAGAGCTCGCGAAGGCGAGAGCCGATGCGGTTCGGTGGCGTCTTGGTGAGGATGAAGACGCTGAGCAGCAGCAGCGCCGAGACCACGATCGTGGCGCCGATCGGCGTGATGAGGGCGACCAAGGGCGCTGCGAGGACCCAGCCGAAGATTCCGCCGCCCGAGGCGAGCTGGCCGCCCGCGGGGTTCGGCTGACCGCCGTAGATGTGACACAACGACGACACGGTGACGAGCATGAGACCGAGCCCGATGCCGATGCGACCGTTGTTGTGCACCGAACTCGGATGCCGGAAGAGCCATGCCGCGAGCAGGATGAGCACGACGGGAAGGGCATATGCCACCCGCCCGAAGAGGAGGCCGAAGGTCCACGTCTCGATCGTGACGGCGACAGCGTTGGAGACGAGGAACCACTCGACGACGGCGCCCGCGATCGCGAGCAGCACGAGCAGGAACGGGACTCCGTCTCGCCGCTCGGTCTTGTCGAACTCTGCCGGAGAGAAGGCCCGGAACGCTCCACCGACGACATGAGCCATCGCGAGCCACGCGCGACCGGCGACGCCCGGACCCTGTTCTTGCTTGGCGGCGGGGTTCAGCCGCACGGTCTTCTGGGTCGCGGCCGCACGCGTGGGGGTCTTCCGGGCGCCCGTAGACGCACCCGTTCGACCTGAGGACGCTCCGCGTGCGCGAGAGGTCGACTTGGTACTCGTAGCCATGCGCTCACGCTACCTGTGGGCACCGACTATCGCCGGTTGCGTGGGCCGGGTGTCTGAATTCCGGCGTACTCTCGTGCCATGTCGTCTCGCCTCCGCCTTGTCTTGCTCGTGTCGCTGCCAGCCGTGATCTGCGCACTCATCGGACTCGTGCATCCGCACCATCTGACCGACGAGACGGCTTCGAGATGGCAGGTGATGCACCTGATCCTGATCCCTCTCTTCCCCCTGGTCGGACTCGGGCCCTGGCTCGTCGCGCGGCACTCGAATCGACCTCTGGGCTGGATCGCAGCCGTCGGCGGATATGGATTCGCCACGTTCTACACATCGCTCGACCTCTTAGCGGGCGTCGCGGCGGGCACCCTGCAACTGGCCGGAGTCACAGACGGAAAGGCGCCCGTCTACGAGGTGGCCCGAGCACTCGGCCTGATCGGCGTCGTCTCGCTCGTTCTCGCGTGCATCGCGGCTACCGCGGCGGTCGCGATCCGAGCGCGCCTGCGCGCGCTGCCGGGCGGCATCCTCGCGGTCGTCGGCGCCTGCCTCATTCAACCGGGACACATCTACGCCGGGCTCGGCACCGCGGCGATGCTCCTCCTCGCAGCAGGGCTTGTACTGCTCGCGCTCACGGCCACCTCGAAGCGCTCGAGCGTCGCACCGACAACGGCGAAGGGCCCGGCGACTGTCGCCGGGCCCTCCTGATTCTCGAAACGAGACTACGCCTCGATGACGAGGGGAACGATCATCGGTCGACGACGGTACGAGGTGTTGACCCACCGTCCGACCGTGCGGCGAACGACCTGCTGCATGGCGTGCTGGTCGTGCATGCCGTTCTTGGATGCCTCGGCGAGGGCCGCGACGATCTTCGGCTTCACATCGTCGAAGACGGATTCGTCTTCGGCGAAGCCCTTGGCGTGGATCTCCGGCCCGACGACCACACGGCCTGTCTGGGCCTCGATCACGACGATGATCGAGATGAATCCCTCCTCGCCGAGGATGCGACGGTCCTTGAGATCCGCGTCCGTGATCTCTCCGACGCTGGAACCGTCGACGTACACGAATCCGAGGTCGTACTGACCGACGACGGAGGCGACGCCGTCTTTCAGGTCGATCACCGTGCCGTCTTCGGCGATGATCGTGTTCTCTTCGGGGACGCCGGTCTGCTGGGCCAGTTTGGCGTTGGCCACGAGGTGGCGCTGCTCGCCGTGCACAGGTAGAACGTTCTTCGGCTTGAGGATGTTGTAGCAGTAGAGGAGCTCGCCCGCGGCGGCGTGTCCGGAGACGTGCACCTTGGCGTTGCCCTTGTGCACCACGTTGGCGCCGAGCTTCATCAGACCGTTGATGATGCGGTAGACAGCGTTCTCGTTGCCAGGGATGAGGCTCGATGCGAGGATGACGGTGTCGTTCTCCCCGATCTCCACCTGGTGTTCGCCGTTGGCCATGCGGCTGAGCACGGCCATCGGCTCACCCTGTGACCCCGTCGACATGTAGACGATCTTGTTGTCGGGGATGTCCCCGGCCTTCTTGAAGTCGATGAGCACGTTCTCGGGCACCTTGAGGTAGCCGAGTTCCGCGGCGATCTGCATGTTGCGCACCATCGAGCGGCCCAAGAGGGCGACCCGACGTCCGTTGTTGTGCGCGGCATCCAGAACCTGCTGCACGCGGTGCACGTGGCTCGAGAAGCTGGCGACGACGACACGACGCGGGGCGCGACGGATGACGTCGTCGAGGACCGGACCGATGGAACGCTCGAGCGCGGTGAAGCCGGGAACGTCGGCGTTGGTCGAGTCGACGAGGAACAGGTCGATGCCCTCCTCGCCGAGGCGCGCGAAGGCACGAAGGTCGGTGAGGCGGTTGTCGAGGGGAAGCTGATCCATCTTGAAGTCGCCCGTGTGCAGCACATTGCCCGCGACCGTCTTGATCGCCACGGCCAGCGCGTCGGGAATGGAGTGGTTCACGGCGACGAACTCGAGTTCGAACGGGCCGAACTGCTCGATCTGCCCCTCGGCCACAGTGAGCGTGTAGGGCTTGATGCGGTGCTCTTTGAGCTTGGCCTCGATGAGCGCGAGGGTCAGGCCCGAACCGATCAGGGGAATGTCGCGCTTCAGACGAAGCAGGTAGGGAACGGCGCCGATGTGGTCTTCGTGGCCGTGGGTGAGAACGATGCCGAGAACGTCGTCGAGGCGATCGCGCACGATCGAGAAGTCGGGCAGGATCAGGTCGACGCCCGGCTGGTGCTCCTCGGGGAAGAGCACGCCGCAGTCGACGATCAGCAGTTTGCCGTTGATCTCGAAGACGGTCATGTTGCGGCCGATCTCGCCGAGGCCACCGACGGGGATGACCCGGAGGGTGTCTTTGGCGAGGGCTCGTGGTTCGTATGCGGTAATGGGCATGTGCCCTCCTAGCTGGTGAATTCCAGCCCGTGGTGACGGGCTAGCGTGTTGTGCCCGCGACCTTCGGCAGAGCGCCGCCGGCGGCGGCGTTGCGGTCGGGGCGGAAGTTGGTGAAGTCGATCGAGGGGATCCCCTTGACCAGATCGATCTCGTTCTCGATGTGCGCGGCTTCCCACTCCTCGGGGCCGACGAGCGGCAACCGGACGCGGGGGCTGCCGATACGGCCGAGGCCGTGAAGAATGTATTTGGCCGCCACCGTTCCGGGAACGTGGGTCATGACCGCTCGAACCAGCGGCTCGAGCGACTGGTGCGCCGCCGTTGCCGTGGCGAGATCTCCCGCGTTGACCGCGTCGACCATCGTGCGATAAGGCCCGGAGGCGATGTTGTTCGTGACGCCGATGAGCCCGGTCGCGCCGATCGACAGGTGTGGCAGCACGTTGGCGTCGTCGCCGGAGAAGTACATGAGATCGGTCTGGTTGATCACCCGACTGACCTCGCTGAAGTCGCCCTTGGCGTCTTTGATGGCGAGGATGTTGGGGTGCTTGGCGAGTCGGAGAATCGTCTCGTAGGTGATGGGCACGCCCGTTCGCCCGGGGATGTCGTAGAGGATCACGGGCAGATCTGTGGAGTCGGCGATCATGCGGAAATGCGTGAGCAGGCCGGCCTGGGTGGGCTTGTTGTAGTAGGGCGTGACAACGAGGTTGCCATCGGCACCCGCCTTCTCGCTCTGGCGAGCAAGCTGCATGGCGTGCGCGGTCTCGTTCGAGCCGCCGCCCGTCAGCACCTTCGCGCGGCCGGCCGAGACCGATTTGGCGACCTGCACGAGCTGCAGCTTCTCCGCGTCGGTGAGCGTCGAGGTCTCCCCCGTCGTTCCCGAGACGACGATGCCGTCGGCTCCGTGGCTGATGACATTGTCGATGTGCTTCTCGACGCTCGGCCAGTCGACCTCTCCGTCGGCTGTGAACGGGGTGACGAGGGCCACGAGTACCTGGCCGAACGGATTCTCTTTCGTGATCACGGGTTACAGGCTACCGGTCGCACAAGCCCGAACACTGACACGGCGGCGTCAGAATCCGAGTCGCCCGAGCTGCTTGGGGTCACGCTGCCAGTCCTTCGCCACCTTGACCCGCAGGCTGAGGAACACCTGCTTGCCTATGAGGGGTTCGATCTGCTCACGGGCGGTGGCGCCGACGGCACCCAGCCTCGATCCGCCCTTTCCGATGATGATGGCCTTCTGACTGTCGCGCTCGACGAACACGTTCGCGTAGATCTCGACGAGCTCGCGATCCTCTCGCTCGATGATGTCGTCGATCGTGACGGCCAGGGAGTGGGGCAGCTCGTCGTGGACGCCCTCGAGCGCGGCCTCGCGAATGAACTCCGAGATGCGCGCCTCGAGGCCTTCGTCGGTCGTCTGCTCGGTCGGGTACAGCTGGGGAGAGACCGGAAGAAGGCGGATGAGCTCGGCCGACAGGATGTCGAGCTGGATGCTGCTCTGGGCGGACACGGGAACGACGGCGGCCCAGTCGCGCAGCTCGGACACGGCAAGTAACTGCTCGGCGACGGCCGGACGCGATGCAGCATCGATCTTCGTGACGATGGCGACCTTCTTCGCCTTCGGGAAGCTCTCGAGCTGCTCGTTGATGAACCTGTCGCCGGGGCCGAGTTTTTCGTTGGCCGGGATGCAGAAGCCGATCACGTCGACGTCGCCGAGTGTGGTCTGCACGATCGCGTTGAGCCGCTCACCCAGCAGGGTGCGCGGTCGGTGCATTCCCGGGGTGTCGACGAGGATCAGCTGTCCGTCTTCGCGGTGCACGATGCCACGGATGGCTCGTCTCGTCGTCTGGGGCTTCGAGGAGGTGATCGCCACCTTCTCACCCACGAGGGCATTCGTCAGTGTCGATTTGCCGACGTTGGGGCGCCCCACGAACGAGACGAATCCCGCTCGGAAGTCGTTCGGTGCTTCGGTGCCGGAGTCGGTCACTCGGATCCTCTCTCTGAGACAGTCGGCGTCGCCGAGGTGTCTCGTTGCACCAGGACGGTGCTGATTCTTTTGCGGCGACCCTCGGTGCGTTCGGCCGTGAGCACGAGGCCCGACGTCGTGACCCGGGATCCGCTCGATGGCAGGCGACCGAGCTCCTTCGAGAGGAGCCCGCCTACGGAATCGACGTCATCGTCGTCGAGTTCGAGATCGAAGAGCTCGCCGAGTTCGTCGACGGGAAGCCGTGCGCTGACTCGATAGACGCCGTCCGACACGTTCTCCACCTCCACGATCTCTCGGTCGTACTCGTCGGAGATATCTCCCACCAGCTCCTCGATCAGGTCTTCGAGGGTGACGAGGCCGGCGATTCCACCGTACTCATCCACAACCATGGCGAGGTGATTGGAGTCGAGTTGCATCTGTCGTAGCGTGTCGTCAACTTTTTTCGACTCGGGAACGAAGAGAGCAGGACGAGCGAGTTCGCGGACGGTCTGCTTGTCGACGGCCGCCGGCTTCTCGTGACTGAGGCGCGCGACGTCGCGCAAGTACAGGATGCCGACGATCTCGTCGACGTCGTCGGCCACCACGGGCATGCGCGACACTCCGGTACTGAGGAACAGCCCCATGCCCTGACCCACGGTCGCCGTGTCGTCGACTGTCACCATGTCGGTGCGCGGAATCATGACCTCGCGCACCACCGTGTCGGAGAAGTCGATGATCGAGTGGATGAGTTCGCGATCCTCCTCTTCCAGCACGTCGAGCTCCGTCGCCTCGTCGACCATGCTGAGCAGCTGCTGCTCAGACGTGAAGGCCGCGGATCGCGGCCGGCCGGGGGTGACTCGATTGCCGAATGCGACGAGAGCCCCGGCTATAGGACCGAGAACCACTCGGAGAGCGTGAACCAGAAAGGCCGTCAGACCGACGACCGCTTCTGGATGCGCCCGCCCCACGCTGCGTGGACTCGAGCCCACCAAGACGAACGACACAGTCGTCATGATCAGCGCGGCGAACAGCAGAACCAGCCAGGGCCCGTCGATCCAGACAGTGAGGACGATCGTGACGAGGACCGCGGCGGTCGTCTCCGAGACGACACGAGCGAAGTTGACCGCGTTCATATGGGGGCTCGGATCGGCCGCGATAGCGCGCAACGATCTCTTCGCCCTGTACTTCTCGGCGAGTTCGGCGATGTCACCGCGAGAGAGCACAACGAGCGCCGAATCCGTGGCCGCGAAAAGCCCGCCCAACGCCACGAGGAGGAAAGCGGCGATCAGAAAGAGTGCAGTGATCATGTACGACGGCGACGCTCGGTGGCTGCGAAGCCCGCGAGGATGTCGCGCTGCAGACCGAACATCTCCTTCTCCTCGTCGGGTTCCGCGTGATCGAATCCGAGGAGGTGAAGAACACCGTGCGCCGTCAGGAGCTGCAACTCGTCGAGGGTCGTATGACCGGCACCGACGGCCTGCACCTCGGCCACCTGCGGACACAGCACGATGTCACCGAGCAGGCCGGGAGGGGTCGGAGCGTCTTCGGTGCCCGGGCGCAGCTCATCCATGGGAAAGCTCAGGACGTCTGTGGGCCCCGGCTCGTCCATCCATTGCACATGAAGCTGCTCCATAGCGGCCTCGTCGACCAGCACGATGGCCAGTTCGGCGTCGGGATGCACGTGGAGCTGATCGAGCGCGTAGGTCGCGAGCCGCAGAATGGCCGTCTCGTCGACGGGAATCGCGGACTCGTTGTTGATCTCGATGCTCATCGCGTCTTCTTGTACCTTTGGTCTCGCTCGGAGGCGCCGATCGTGTCGCCGGCCTTCTTGGCCATCTGAATCTGGTCGTACTTCGTGTATGCGTCCACGATCTGTCCGACCAGCGTGTGCCGCACGACATCGGCGCTGGTCATCGTCGCGAAATGGATGTCGTCGATGTCGCCGAGAACTCGGGTCACCAGCTGCAGACCACTCGTTCCCATGGGCAGATCGACCTGCGTGATGTCACCCGTGATCACCATTCGCGAGCCGAAACCCAGACGGGTGAGGAACATCTTCATCTGCTCCGGCGTGGTGTTTTGCGCCTCGTCGAGCACGATGAACGAGTCGTTGAGCGTGCGTCCGCGCATGTAGGCGAGCGGCGCGACCTCGATCGTGCCCGCGGCCAGAAGCTTCGGGACGACCTCGGGATCGAGCATCTCGTTGAGCGCGTCGTAGAGGGGTCGGAGGTACGGATCGATCTTGTCCGTCAGGCTCCCGGGGAGGTATCCGAGACGTTCCCCCGCCTCGACGGCAGGACGCGTCAGGATGATGCGATTGACCTCTTTGCGCTGCAGTGCCTGCACGGCCTTGGCCATCGCGAGGTAGGTCTTGCCCGTTCCAGCCGGCCCGATTCCGAACACGATGGTGTTCTCGTCGATCGCGTCGACATAGGCCTTCTGTCCTGCTGTCTTCGGCCGGATGCTCTTGCCCCGCGTCGACAGGATCGCCTGCCCGAGCAGGTCGACCGGGCTGGCCGTCTTGTCGGCGTCGAGGATCGCAGCGCTCGAGGTGACTTCTGTGGAGGTCAAATCCTGTCCGTTCTTGATCATGAGAAGAAGTTCTTCGACGAGCCGCCTGGCCGAATCGACCTCGTCGGCGTCGTCTCCGCTGAGAGTGACCTCGTTGCCTCTGACGTGCACGTCGACGCCGGGATACTGCTTCTCGATCGTCGAGAGAAGTCGGTCCTGTGGCCCGAGCAGGCGCACCATGGCGATGCCGTCGATATAAATACGCGCCTCGCCCTGCGCAGATCCGTCAGCCGTCGGCAAGAGAGTCCTCTCCGAGTCCGCCCGCGAGAACATGCGCGTGCACGTGGAAGACGGTCTGACCCGCGGCCTCACCGGTGTTGAACACCAACCGGAACTCACCGCCCGCACGCTCGTCGGCGATGCGAGACGCTAGTGCGACGACCTCGGCGAGCAGAGCGGGGTCGCCTGCCGCGAGCTCGACGACGTTGCGGTACTTCTCGGTCTTCGGCACGACGAGCACGTGCACGGGCGCCTTCGGAGCGATGTCTTCGAACGCGATGACCGTCTCGGTCTCGGCAATGATCGTTGCGGGAATCTCTCGCGCGACGATGCGCGAGAAGATCGAGGGTGAGTCGCCTGAGGTTGACATGTTTCTATCTTAAGAGCGTGGGCCTCGCCGCAGCAGGTGGCGCCGAGCGCGTTCGCTCTCGGCACAGCCCGGGCAGGCGCTCGTCACCAGCGGTTCAGCCGCACGTTGAGCACGGAGAGCGCGGACGGACCCGCCGTCGAGGTGCGCAGGATCTCGTCGCCCAGCCGCACTCGAACGGCGCCTCGGCTCTCGAAGAGGTCGAGTTCGTGCGGCGCGATTCCGCCCTCGGGGCCGACCACGAGAATCAGGATGCGCGCATCCGCCGGAATCTCGACGTGCGAGAGGCGGGTCTCGGCCGTCGGGTCGAGAACGAGCACCGTCGCGTCCTCAGCGAGGCGAGCGAGTTGCTTGGTGTTCATGTGCTGCTCGACCGAGGGAACCCACGACCGGATGGACTGCTTCGCGGCCTCTCGAACGATGGCACCCCAGCGCTCCATGCCCTTCGTGACCTTCGCTCCCGTCCACTTCGAGACCGATCGCTCGGCCGCCCACGGAATGACGCCGGATGCGCCGAGCTCGGTCGCGGCCTGCACGGCGAGTTCGTCGCGGTCTCCCTTGGCGAGCGCCTGAGCCAGCCACACCTCGGGAACGGGCGCTGCGTCGAGCGTCGACACGTCGACCCTGATCTCGAGCGCTGCGGGTTCGACCGTCACGATCGGACCTCGCACCACGAGCCCCGCACCGTCGCCGATGGAGATGACCTCGCCGGCCCGGAGCCGATTGACGGTCACCGCGTGTCGCGCCTCAGGCCCGGCAAGCGCCACCTGGTCTCCGACCGCGTGCGGCACGGCTGCGAGGTCGGAGCGCAGAAACAGGGAACTCATGCTCAGACGTTGAGGAAGCGGTCGCGCAGCTTGGCGAACAGACCCTGCTGGAAATGGCCGAGGGTCGGTGCCGGGTACTTGTGCGCCTTGGCCAGCTGCTTCACGAGCTCTTTCTGCTTGTGGTCGAGCTTCGTGGGGGTCGTCACCTGCACGCCGATCTTGAGGTCGCCTCGGCCCTGGCCGCGGAGGTGCGTGATTCCACGCCCCTTCACCGTGATGATCTCCGCGCTCTGTGTTCCCGGCTTGATCTCGACCTCGATGTCGCCGTCGAGGGCGGTGACGGACGAGGTCGTGCCGAGCACGGCATCCCACATGAAGACCTCGAGGGTGCAGAGGATGTCGTCGCCGTTTCGGCTGAAGACATCGTGGTGCCGCACCTTCATCTCGAGGTAGAGGTCACCGTTGGGGCCACCGGCCGGGCCGACCTCGCCCTGGCCGATGAGCTGCAGGCGGAGGCCGGTGTCGACGCCGGCGGGGATGTCGACGGGAATCGAGCGGCGCGCGCGCACGCGGCCCTGGCCCTGGCAGGTGACGCAGGGAGCGGGGATGACGGTGCCGTAGCCGCGGCAGGTGCCGCAGGGGGCGCTCGTCATGACGTTGCCGAGAAGGGAGCGCACCGCCCTCTGGATCTGGCCGCTTCCGCCGCAGATGTCGCAGGTGACGGGAGATGTGCCGGGCTGGCAGCACGAGCCGTTGCAGGTCTCGCAGACCACGGCCGTGTCTACCTCGAGGTCGCGGTGGGTTCCGAAGATGACCTCTCCGAGGTCGATCTCCACTCGAAGCAGCGCGTCCTGGCCGCGCTCCTCGCGCGACTTCGGACCCCGCGAGCCCCCCTGTGCTCCGAAGAAGGTCTCGAAGATGTCGCCGAAGCCACCGAATCCGCCCTGCCCGCCCGGGAAGCCCTGCTGCGGCCCCCGGTCGTAGTCGCGGCGCTGGCCTGGATCGCTCAGCACATCATAGGCATGAGTGACGGCCTTGAACTTCTCCTCTGCATCTGGCGCGGAGTTCACATCGGGGTGCAGCTCTCGCGCCAGTCTGCGGTAGGCCTTCTTGATCTCTTCGGGGGTGGCGCTCTTGTCTACGCCGAGCACGTCGTAATGGTCAGCCACGCGGGCGTCTCCTTATAAGTCGGGATTCGCTGGCCGTGGAGCGGCAGCGTTCTGTCAGATGGGGCCGGCGTCGGCATGACGCGCGGGAAAACGGGGTCAACTCTCGCCGAGAGTGCGGGAAAGGTAGCGAGCCACCGCGCGCACGGCAGCGATGTTGCTCGAGTAGTCCATGCGCGTCGGCCCGAGAACGCCGAGGTGGGCGAGAGAACCGCCCTGGGCGCTGTATCCGCTTGCGAGGATGGACGTTTCACCGAGGCCGAACGGGGCGTTCTCTCGTCCGATGCTTACCGACACTCCACGCTGATCCGCCTCGAGCTCGCTGAAGAGTCGCAGAAGGACAACCTGCTCTTCGACTGCTTCGAGCACCGGAAGGATGCTGCCGTGGAAGTCGTTCTCCGTGCGCACGAGGTTGGACGCGCCGGCGATCACCAGTTTGTCGTGGCGCGTGGCCGCGACGTGATCGGCGATGGCGGCGACGATGACCCGCACCACCGGCATCCGGGACGCCGCGAACATGCCGGGAAGCTCGCCGAGGCGAGCGGCCGCCTCGACGACACCGACGCCCGCGAGCGCCGTGTTGAGCTTGGCGCGGAGCTCTCCGAGGAAATCGACG
This sequence comes from Agreia sp. VKM Ac-1783, assembly GCF_900177765.1. Classification (GTDB taxonomy): domain Bacteria; phylum Actinomycetota; class Actinomycetes; order Actinomycetales; family Microbacteriaceae; genus Agreia. The sequence goes on along the minus strand of NZ_FXWI01000001.1, from coordinate 1,005,887 downwards.
TCGACCTCTGAAGGAACGTCGACGACGCGCTGGTCGACGTGCCCGGAATCGGTGATGACAACGAGAAGAAGCTTCTGAGGGGCGAGCGCGACCACCTCGAGGTGACGGAACCGCGCCTGCTGCAACGACGGGTACTGCACCATGGCCACCTGCCGGGTGAGCTGGCTGAGGAGGCGCACGGTGCGTGCGAGAACGTCGTCGAGGTCGGCGGATTCGCCGAGGAACGTCTCGATCGCCTGGCGCTGAGCCGGGGTCAACGGCTTGAGGTCGGCCAGGTGGTCGACGAACAGGCGATACCCCTTGTCTGTCGGGATGCGGCCCGACGACGTGTGCGGCGCCGTGATCAGCTCTTCTTCTTCGAGGAGCGCCATGTCGTTTCGGATGGTGGCGGCCGAGACACCGAACGAGTGTCGATCGACGATCGACTTGGAGCCCACCGGCTCACGGGAGGCCACATAGTCTTGCACGATCACCCGGAGTACTTCGAGGCTGCGGTCTGACACCATATGGCGACACCTTCCTCTCGTCTGCACTCTTTCGTCTGCACAGTCTCGCGAACGATTGGCACTCGGAGATCCTGAGTGCCAATTATATCTCGCTCACGGCACCGAAGGATCATTGCCGGCCGAAGGAGTTCCGCAGTATCTTGTGCTGGAAGCCCTCATCCAGCGACGAAAGGCAAGCGACTCATGTCCGATCCCCATGCGACTCCTGAGAATCCCTCGGGCGCGGGCGGGCCGACGCCCCCTCCCTCTACGCCGCCCTCGGGCCAGGTCCCTCCCGACTTCGGAGCACCCGCCGGAGGATCCACGCCCCCGCAGTACGGAGCTCCGCAGTACGGTGGCCCTCAGTACGGCACGCCGACCGGCGGCCAGACGCCGCCGCCCGGGTACTCGCCCCCGCCCGCTGCGGCACCCGGCGCACCGCTCAGCCAGTCCGACGACAAGCTCTGGGCGTCGCTCGCGCACTTCGGCGGCGTTCTCAACTTCATCCCGCCGCTGATCATCTGGCTGGTCTTCAAAGACCGCGGTCCGCTGACCAACCAGGAAGGCAAGGAGTCGCTGAACTACCAGATCACGATCGCCATCGCCTGGGTCGCGTATTCCATCATCGCCGTGATCCTCGGCTTCATTCCCATCCTCGGCGGCCTCATCGCGACGCTCCTCTGGCTTGTCGTGATTGCGGCACAGCTCGTCTTCCCGATCATCGGCGGAGTGAAGGTGAACGGCGGCGGCACCTACCGCTACCCGTTCGCTATTCGACTCATCAAGTAGCACGCTCAGCAAAGAAGCGCTGGTCGACACCTCGTGTCGACCGGCGCTTCTTTGCTTTAATGGTCGACATGACTTCAGCCCCACCTCCGTCCAACGCCTCCTATCAGGCGCAGCCCCCGATGGCGCCGCAAGACCAACGCCTCTGGGCGACGCTGATCCACCTCGGCGGAATCCTCTTCGGATTCGTGCCCGCACTCGTCGGGTATCTCGTCTTGAAGGACCGCGGAGAGTTCATCCGCCAGCACACTCTCGAGGAACTGAACTTCCAGATCTCGCTGGCGATCTATCTGACCGCGACGGTGCTCCTCGGCTTCGTCACATTCTTCATCGGAACGGTTCTGGCGTTCCCCATCGCGATCGCGGCGATCATCTTCATGATCATCGCCGCCGTCAAGGCGAACGCGGGAGATTTCTACCGCTACCCGCTGACGATCCGCCTCGTCAAGTAACGAAAGGCTAGCTCGTCAGGCGCCTCACCACGGCGTCGGCGAGCAGCCGCCCGCGCAGGGTGAGGACGACCGTGCCCTGGATCGCCGACCGCCCGTCGACGAGACCATCGGCGATCAGGCCGGCGACCTCGCGCCTCGGCTCCGCCGCGAGCGAGTCGATGCGCAGGCCCTCGCGGATGCGTGTCAGAAGCAGCACCCGCTCTGTCTCGCGGGTCGTCGCATCCAGAGTCTCGCGGCCGGCGGCCGGCGAATGGCCGGCCGCGATGCGCTCGGCGTACGCGGCGGGATGTTTGACGTTCCACCACCGAGTGTCTCCGACGTAGCTGTGTGCTCCCGGGCCGACGCCCCACCAGTCGTGTCCCTGCCAGTACGCGAGATTGTGCCGTGAGACGAACGACTCGTCGGCCGCCCAGTTGCTGACCTCGTACCAGGAGTAGCCGGCCGCGGCGAGCATCTCGTCGGCCAACTCGTACATGTCGGCCTCGAGATCGTCGTCGGGCTCTGCGACCTCGCCCGACTTGATCTGGCGCGCCAGCTTCGTTCCCTGCTCGACGATGAGCGCGTAGGCCGAGAGGTGATCGGGCTGGGAGGCCAAGGCGCTCTCGAGCGACGTGCGCCAGTTCTCGAGGGACTCGCCCGGTGTGCCGTAGATCAGATCGAGGCTCACCTGGAGCCCGGCTTCGCGCGCCCACTCGACCACGAGCGGCACGCGCTCAGGATCGTGCGTGCGATCGAGAGTGCGCAGCACGTGGGGCACGGCGGACTGCATGCCGAAACTCACCCGGGTGAATCCTGCGTCGGCAAGGGTCTTCAGATAGTCGGCGTCGACGCTGTCGGGGTTCGCTTCGGTCGTGACCTCGGCGCCCGGTTGCAGCCCCCAGGCGTCACGGACGGCAGCGAGCATGCGCACGAGGTTCTCGGCGGGAAGCAGGGTCGGCGTACCTCCACCGAAGAAGACCGTCGACACCTCTCGAGAGGGAACGCCGGACTGCTCGAGCACACGGCGAGCGAGGTCGACCTCGACCACAGCCTGAGACGCGTAATCAGACTGCTTCGCGCCTCGAAGCTCGGTGGCCGTATAGGTGTTGAAGTCGCAATAGCCGCAGCGCACGCGACAGAACGGCACGTGCAGATAGACGCCGAAGTTGCGGGTGGCTGCGTCACGGTCGGAGCCCTGGGGCAGCAGACCGTCGAGCGGTGCGGGATCGCCGAGGGGAAGGGCCGACGCCATCAGTGTCGACCAGGCGAGGAGTGAACGCTCACGCGGCGCGACCGGGAAGAAGCGCGCGCAGATAGCGCCTCGTCATCAGGCGCTGCTGGCGGCGGAGCAGAGGTGAAACGAGTCGATAGAAAGCAGTGCTGCCGCGCGAGAAGGAGCGAACGGTGAACCAGACGGAATCGTCGGGTTCGTGTGTTACGACGAAGCTCTCCTCACCCTCCTCCGGATGCCCTGGAAGGGTTCCGTAGGCGAAGCCTGCCTCGTTCGGCTCGTCGATGACGAGAACGACCCGCACGGGCGCCGTGACGACACGGCCATAGGCCCGGATGCGCAGATCGGCCGTGACGCCGGCCGAGATCTGCGGCGTTCCGTCTTCGGAATAGGTGAGTTCGGGATTCACGTCGCGGGCGGCCAGCGGAGTGCCGTCGGCGTCGTAGACGAGCCCCGCGTAGTCGGTGTCGCTCGGCGTCGGCAATTCGATGTTCGAGACCTCGATGCCGCTGTTCTTCTGAACGCCCCACGCCAACAGGGTGGCCGCGGCGGTGTCGAAGCGGTCGCGCCCCGAGCCGATGCGGATGCTGTCTTCCGCCGGCCGGTATCCCTTCGGCGGGTAGAACATGAGATCCGGAGCCTGGGAGGCGCCGACGGCCGCGTAGGTCAGAGACTGGCCCGTGTGCGTGGATCGCTGCAGCATCGGCTACTTCTTTTCTTTCTTCGTCTCCGTGTCGCCAGACAGGGCAGCGATGAAAGCGCCCTGCGGCACCTCGACGCGACCGACCATCTTCATGCGCTTCTTGCCCTCTTTCTGCTTCTCGAGGAGCTTGCGCTTGCGACTGATGTCACCGCCGTAGCACTTGGCCAGCACGTCTTTGCGCATGGCGCGGATCGACTCTCGGGCGATGATGCGCGCACCGATCGCGGCCTGGATGGGCACCTCGAACTGCTGACGCGGGATGAGCTTGCGCAGACGCTCGGTCATGAGCGCCCCGTAGGCCTGAGCCTTGTCGCGGTGCACGATCGCGCTGAACGCATCGACCTGCTCACCCTGCAGCAGGATGTCGACCTTCACGAGGTCGGCCTCCTGATCTCCGATGGGCTCGTAGTCGAGCGAGGCGTACCCCGCCGTCTTCGACTTGAGGCTGTCGAAGAAGTCGAAGACGATCTCGGCGAGCGGCATGTTGTAACGGATCTCGACGCGGTCTTCTCCGAGGAACTCCATGCCGAGGAGGGTGCCTCGACGGCTCTGGCACAGCTCCATGATGACGCCGACGTAGTCTTTCGGCGCCAGGATCGCAGCCTTGACCACCGGCTCGTGAACGCTCGTGATCTTGCCCGACGGAAACTCGCTCGGGTTGGTGACCGTGACGGTCTTCTTGTCTTCGGTGGTGACCTCGTAGATCACGCTCGGCGCGGTGGCGATGAGGTCGAGCCCGAACTCGCGCTCGAGGCGCTCGTTGATGATCTCGAGGTGCAGCAGTCCGAGGAATCCGCAGCGGAACCCGAATCCGAGGGCCACAGACGTCTCGGGCTCGTAGACGAGCGAGGCGTCACTGAGCTTCAGCTTGTCGAGGGCGTCACGAAGCGCCGGGTAGTCGGTGCCATCGATCGGGTACAGACCCGAGAACACCATCGGCAGCGGCTCTGTGTAGCCCGGAAGGGCCTCGGTGGCCGGCTTCGAGTGGGTGGTGACCGTGTCGCCGACCTTGGACTGACGGACGTCTTTCACTCCGGTGATGAGGTAGCCCACCTCGCCGACGCCGAGTCCCTTACTGGGGGTCGGCTCGGGCGACGACACTCCGATCTCGAGGATCTCGTGAGTGGCGCGGGTAGACATCATCTGGATCTTCTCGCGCGGCGAGAGCTGGCCGTCGATCATGCGTACGTAGGTGACGACGCCGCGGTAGGAGTCGTAGACCGAGTCGAAGATCATCGCGCGAGCCGCGGCATCCGGATCGCCCTGGGGCGCGGGAACGAGGGCTGTCAGCCGATCGAGGAGTTCGGGAACGCCCGCGCCCGTCTTGCCGGAGACTCGCAGCACGTCTTCGGGCTTGCCGCCGATGAGGCTGGCCAGCTCTTGTGCGTACTTGTCGGGGTCTGCTGCGGGCAGGTCGATCTTGTTGAGAACGGGGATGATCGTGAGGTCGTTGTCGAGCGCGAGGTAGAGGTTCGCCAGCGTCTGGGCCTCGATGCCCTGGGCCGCGTCGACGAGCAGGAGCGCGCCCTCGCAGGCAGCGAGCGACCGGGAGACCTCGTAGGTGAAGTCGACGTGGCCGGGGGTGTCGATCATGTTGAGCGCGTAGGTCTGACCCTCGAGCGACCACGGCATGCGCACTGCCTGGCTCTTGATCGTGATGCCGCGCTCGCGCTCGATGTCCATGCGGTCGAGGTACTGAGCACGCATGTCGCGGTCGCTGACGACGCCGGTGATCTGCAGCATGCGGTCGGCGAGCGTGGACTTGCCGTGGTCGATGTGCGCGATGATGCAGAAGTTGCGAATGAACGCGGGGTCGGTGGATGCCGGCTCCAGGGCCTTATTAGCTAGCGGGCTCACGCGTTCCTCTTGTGTCGTACGGCGGGTAAGCGCCCATTCTCTCACGTTGTTCGAGGCCGACGCTTTTCGTCACGTCGCGGGGGTAGTAGTCAGTTCGGCGCGGTTGAATGTGGTCATGAGTATTTTTCTTACCGGTGCCACCGGCTTCATCGGATCCGCAGTCCTCCGCCAGCTCCGCCTGCAGGGACGTGACGTGACCGCCCTGGTGCGCTCTCCCGAGAAGGCGGCCAAAATCGAGGCTCTCGGAGCCACCGCGGTGATCGGCGACGTCACCGACGCCGAACTCGTGACCGAGCAGGCGATCGCGAGCGACGGCGTCATCCACCTCGCCGCTCCCGGCGACGACACCAGCCGCGACGTCGACGACGCCTTCGTGACGGCCGTCTTCGCGGGTCTCGAAGGGAGCGACAAGCGCTACGTGCACACGGGCGGAATCTGGGTCTGGGGAGACAATCCCGACATCGATGAGGATTCGCCCCGTCACGCTCCGGCCATCGTGGCGTGGCGCGAAGAGATCGAGAAGCGCGTGCTCGGCGCGCAGGGCGTCTCGACCACGCTGATCGCTCCCGCCGTCGTCTTCGGCCATGGCGCAGGCATCCCGGCGCTCTTCCTCGGCGACGACAGCGGCGTATCGCCCGTCGTCCGACTCATCGGCGACGGCTCGCAGCACTGGACCACGGTGCACGTCGACGACCTGGCCGAGCTGTACATCCTCGCCTTCGACCTCGGCGAGTCCGGCTCCACCTACATCGGTGCCAGCGGCGAGAACCCGACTGTGCGCGAGATCGGCGAGGCCGCGGCCTTTGGCCAGGGTCTCGACTCCCGCGTCGAGCCTCAGACGGTCGAAGAAACTCACGCCCGCCTGGGAGCGCCGTTCGCCGACGCGCTGCTGCTCGACCAGCAGGCCAGGGGAAGCGCTGCCCGCATCGACCTCGGCTGGGAGCCGAACGGTCCGAGCCTCATCGACGAACTGCGCACCGGGTCGTACGCGGCGAAGAACTAGTCGGTCGTCGCGCGCCTGTTACAGCTCCAGGCCGTAGGCGCGCGACGGCTCGATGCCGGGAGGGTTCTCGCGATCGGGCATGCGCGAGAACCCGCGCCGCTCGTAGAGTCCATGCGCGGTCGTCATCTCGGTTCCGCTGTTCATGACCACGCGCTCGGCTCCTCGCTCGCGAGCGAGGTCGATGACGAAGTCGGTGAGGATGCTGCCGACGCGACGACCGCGCGACGCCGGGTCGACTGCGAGGAGACGGAAGTCGAACTCGCCCGGCCGTCCCAGCGGCGTCAGCAGCTCGCCCGGTCGAGGCGTCGTGACCGAACCCAGGATGCGGCCTGTCGCGTCGTCGACGGCGACCCACACCTCGCCGATGGCCGCGTGATGCGGCACATCGAGGATCTGCACCGCGTAGTCGTCGCCGATGGTGAAGTCGAGTCGATACGCCTCGAGACGCTGACGGGCGATCTCATCGTGCTCGTCTGCTCGGGCGAGGCGCACGGAGATGCCGCCACGCGCGATCGCCTGCGCATCCGTCTCGTGTCGCTCGGGTTCGGGCAGACGACGGATGCCCTCGAGCAGATCGTCGAGGCCGGCCGCGACACAGATGCGGATCCATCCCTCTCCCCCACGACCGAACGCACTGCCCGGTGCCACGGCGACCCGTTTCTCGAGCAGGAATCGCTCTGCCCACCCCGCCACGTCGCCGTCCGTCGCGTATCCGACATTCACCCACAGGTAGAAGGCGCCCGACGGCTGGAGGTATTCGATTCCGCGCTCGCGCAGAAGCGCGGTGGCGGCGTCGAGGTTCTGCCGGTAATGCAGAGCAGCGGTTTTGACATGCTGCTGATCACCCTCGACGGCCACGAGGGCGGCCAGCTGTGCGGGCGTGTTGACACAGCTGATCATCGCCTCCTGCGCCGTGCGCATGATCGTCGACAGCCCCGGAGGTGTGACGAGGTATCCGACTCGCGCGCCCGTGAGCGCGTAGGTCTTCGAGAGCGAGAACACGGAGAAGACCCGGTCGTCGGCGTCGAGACCCGCCACCGACACGTGCGGGGACTCGTAGCTGAAGGCCTCGTAGACCTCGTCGCTCAGGATCCACAGGTCGTGCTGCCTCGCGAATTCGACGAGCGCCCGCAGAGTCTCCTCGGGAAAGATCGCTCCGAGCGGATTCGACGGCGAATTGATGATGATCATGCGGGTGCGCGGCGTGACGAGTCTCGTCAACTCATCGAAGTCCGGCAGAAAAGCGTTGTCGCGGCGCAGCGGATACGGCACCGAGACCGCGGAGATCATGGCCGCGTTCATCGCGAAGGTCGAGTAGCCCGGGTCGGGGATGAGGACCTCGTCTCCCGGCCCGAGAGCGAGACTCATCGCGAGGTACAGCGCCTGCATGCCACCGCAGGTCACCCAGACCTGCTCCGTGTCGACGACGACGCCGTTCTCGCGCGCAAGCTTGCGAACCAGGGCCTCGCGGAGCACGAGAAGGCCACCGTTCGGCCCATAATCGGTCTCGTCGGCGAGCCAGGCATCCGAGCCCGCTCTGAGGATCTCGGGGGCGACATCGACGTCGGGCTCCCCCACCGCGAGCATCAGCACGTCGTCGAGCGCCAGCGCCATCTCGAAGATGCGCCGGATTCCCGACGGAGGGACGGAATCGATGTGGGATGAGAGCTGCGGCATGAGAGCATTAAGGCTACGCCTCGGTCGGGGTACGGTGAAACGCCGCAGTCCGCACAGGCAGCGAACACGTGGGCCGCCTCGATATTGTCGAGAAGGCGCCTGTCTGGTAACGTTGCCTGTTGGCTTACGCTTCCGTCTTACTATGCGGAGCGAACTCGCGGTCGCCGGTCGATCGCATTGCATTCATCCGAACACATACAAGAGGTAATTTCGTGGCAAACATCAAGTCGCAGATCAAGCGCATCGGCACCAACAAGAAGGCCCAGGAGCGCAACAAGGCCGTCAAGAGTGGCCTGAAGACCGCTATCCGCGCCACCAAGACCGCTGTCGCCACGGGCGATAAAGACAAGGCCCTCGCCGCACTGATCGCAGCGGGCAAGAAGCTCGACAAGGCCGCCTCGAAGGGCGTCATCCACAAGAACCAGGCCGCGAACCGCAAGTCGGCCCTCGCGAAGACCGTCGCCTCTCTCTAAAGAGAGCCGCTCTCTCGAGAGACGCACGCACGAAAAAAGCCCCGCACTGCGGGGCTTTTTTCGTGCCCGGGTTCATTCGTGCCCGGGTTCATTCGTGCCTGGGTTCAGCGGGGTAGCTCGCCCCGTTCGGCGATGACGCCGATCATGCGCTCGAGCGAGTAGACGGCATCGCGGCTGCCGCCCTTGATGTTCTCGTCGGTCTCGGCGAGCATCTGGATGCTGCGTCCGAGCCCCGCGCCCGACCAGCCGGCCAGGTCGCGGCGAGCACGATCGATCTGCCACGGCGCCAGGCCCAGTTGGCCGGCGAGCTGGCCTGATCCACCGCGGGTGCCGAGCACCTTGGCCATCGTGCGGAGCTTCATCGCGAACGCGGCGACCATGGGCACGGGGTCGGCGCCCGACGCGAGCGCGTGCCGAGCGAGCGCGAGCGCCTCGCCGTGTCGACCGGCGATCGCCATATCGGCCACGGCGAAGGCGCTGGCCTCGACCCTGCCGCCGTAGTAACGGTCGACCGTGGCCTCGGTGATTTCGGCCGACGCGTCGGCGACGAGTTGTTGGCAGGCGCTGGAGAGTTCGGCGAGATCGTCGGAGAACGCGGCGACCAGGGCTCTGAGGGCGCCGGCCGACACACGACGGCCGGCGGCGCGGAACTCGGAGGCGGCGAACTCGTAGCGTTCGGAGTCTTTCTTGAGCTCGGCGCAGACGATCTCGATGCCCCCGCCCGAGCCCGAGCGGATGGCCTCGAGCAGCTTCTTGCCGCGGACTCCGCCACCGTGCCGCAGCACCAGGTAGGTGTCGTCTGCCGGGTTCTCGAGGTAGGAGAGCGTCTCACTGAGGAAGTCGTCGGTGCACTTCTCGACCGAGGAGACACGGATCATGCGCGGCTCTGCGAAAAGCGACGGACTCGCGACGGTGAGCAGTTCGCCCGGCGCGTAGGAGGACGCGTCGATGTCGGAGACCTCGAGACTCGGATCTTCGAGCTTCAGCAGGTCACGGAGCTGCCGAATGCTGCGTTCGGCGAGAAACGACTCTGTGCCAGACACGAGGACGACGGGCGCGGGGCGCACCTGCTCCCAGGAGAGCTGCGGGATCGAGGCCTTCGCCGTTTGTTTTGCGCCGCGTGCAGTAGCCACGTGTCCTCACTCTGTCGGTTCTCGTATCGAGCCTACTCGGCGGCACAGACACGAGTGACTCGGCACCGGCCCCCGCCGTCTTCTCACTCCAGACGACCGTGTCGCCATGCTCGATCGACACCACGACGAGGCCGAGCTGGTCGGTGCGGAAGACTCGAGTGCCGGCGCCCGCGAGGATCTCGAGGATGCGAGCGTTCGGGTGCCCGTAGTCGTTGTCGGCACCCACCGAAATGAGGCCTGCCCGAGCATGGATGCGGTTGTACAGTTCGGCGCTCTGGTCGCCGGATCCGTGATGGGCCACCTTCACCACATCGACGGGGCGCAGCCTGTTGTCGGCCATCACCTGAGCCTGGTCGCTCTCGCCGAGATCTCCCAGGAACAGCGCGTCGATGTCGCCGGAGAACGCCATGGTGACGCTCGCGCCGTTGCCCCGCAGCGTCGTGTCGGCCGTGGGCCAGAGCACGTCCCAGCGCAGCGCTCCGAGCTCTCCCCTGTCTCCTCGCGCCGCCTGCTGCACGGTCGCTCCGGATTCGACGAGGCGACGCACGACAGCCTCGTCGGACCGGCTGTCGGTCGGTCCGAGAAGCACGGCGTGTGCTCGGCCCACGACGGCGTCGAGACCACCGATGTGATCGAGGTCGAAGTGTGTGAGCACGAGAAGATCGATGTGAGCGACCTGCATCCGCTCGAGACAGGCGCGGAGCGCATCCGGGTCTGGCCCGGTGTCTATGAGGGCTGTGACGTCACCACTTCTCACGAGCACCGCGTCGCCCTGCCCGATGTCACACGCCGCGATGCGCCAGTTCTGCGGCACCGACAGACGAAGCGCGATGGTGCCGCCGACCAGCACCCCGCCGTAGACACCGACGACTACGGCAACCAGGAGCACTGCTGCAGCGCGCCGGATGCGAGGAGCGCGGGAGGCCAGGACGACCCAGAGTGCCAGTGCGGTCAATGCGAGTACGAGCAGAGCGCCGGCAAGGCCCGGCACCCACGGGAGCCGCGCTCCGGGTGCGCCGGCGAAGAAGCGCGCGACAGCACCGATCCAGGCGGCCGGCAGCCAGCACAGCCACGCAGCTGGCACGGCGAGGGGCGGCACGAGTGCGCCCACCAGACAGCCCAGCAGTCCCGCGACGGTGGCGACGGGAGCGGCCGGGGCCGCGAGCAGATTCGCCGGGATGCTGTACGGGGCGATCGTGGGCGTGAGGAGGGCGAGCACGGGCTGGCAGGCGAGTTGGGCGGCAAGCGGCACAGCGATGACGGCTGCAAGCCATGTCGGTATCCAATGCGACAGAGCGGATGCGAGGGGCCGGGTGAACAGCAGGAGTCCGGCCGTTGCGAGGGACGACAGCGCGAAGCCGAAGCTGTGGGAGAGCCATGGGTCGGTGACGATGAGACTGACGACGGCCAGGCAGAGCACGGGCATGCCTCGAGCCGAGCGGGACGCCCCGATCGAGACCAGAACGATCGCCGCCATGGCCGCCGCCCGGATGACGCTCGGCTGCGGCGTCACCAGGATGACGAAAAGCAGCAGCACTGCGCTGGCCGCACCGAGTCGAGCGCCCCGACGAAGACCGGCGAAGCCGGCGATCAGGAATGCACCGGCGATGACGATGGCGCAATTGGCGCCCGAGACGGCGGTGAGATGGCTCAGCCCGCTGACTTTCATCGCCTCGTCGAGCGATGCGTCGACGAGGGAGTCGTCACCGAGGGCGAGACCGGGCACGAGCTCTGCTCCATCGCCAGGGAGGCCGCGGGCTGCTTCGGCGAACCGGGTACGCAGTTCCGCCGCCCAGGCGAGCTGCCAGCCGGGAGGCCGGATCGTCTCGGGATGCCCCTCCGCGAACGCGAGCCATGCCGTCTGCGACCCGTCGTCGGTCGGGCGGAAACGCGCGTCGACTCGGATGGTCGATCCGATGGCGGGGGCGTCTGCAGTGGCAAGGTCGTCGACGAAGACCAGCACTCGTGTCGAGGTGCGGTCGCTGCGACCGTCGGTGTTCTCGAGGCGATGCAGGGTGGCCTCGAATCGCACACCTGTCACCGACTCGCCACCGAAGCCGGAGTGAGCGGTCTCCGCGGGCGTTCCCGCAACCTCGAGCTCGGCCGACAGAGCCCCCTGCGTCTCGTCGAGCAGAAGCGGCGGCTCTCGCAGGGGCTGGAGCACGAGCACGGCTGCGGCGATGCACGCGCCGATGCCCGCACACACGGCGACCGTCGGAAGCGCGCTGCGCGCTCGTCGGACAAGCCGTCCCCACGCAGATGCGCGCACACTCGAAGCAGGCAGCCGCCACAGAGCGAGCGAGACCGCGAGGCAGGCCACCGCCCCGATCAGAACGGATGCCGCAGCGTCGGGCAATCCGGCCAGCACGAACGCCGCGCCCCACGCGAAAACCGCGGGCACGGTCAGGCGATGATCGGCCCACCGAGTCGACTCCGGATTCCGTGCCTCGCGTCGCGGCGCGCTCACACGACGGCCGCATCGCGGAGTCCGTCGAGCGTCTTCTGCCCGATGCCGGGAACCTCGAGCAGCTGGTCGATCGACGTGAACGGGCCGTGTTCGTCTCTGTAGTCGATGATCTTCTTCGCCGTCTCCGGGCCGATGCGCGGCAACGTCTCGAGCGCGGCGGAATCCGCGGTGTTCAGGTTGACCGTCGTGGATGCCGGGTCGCCCGGCATCGCCGCACCGCCGGTTGCCGGCAGCGGCGGAGCCTCGCCGACCGCGGGCGCGTACAGCTGCTCTCCATCGGTCACGACGCGCGCAAGGTTGAGCTGCGCCGTGTCGGCCACGTCGGTGTATCCGCCCGCTGCGGCGATGGCATCGACGATGCGAGCCCCCTCTCGCAGTTGGTACAGCCCCGGTCGCGCAACCGACCCGAGCACGTGCACGTAGATCACCGGCGCATCGCGCGCGTCTCCGTCGCCTGCGGTCGCGCCCGCCTCGTCGAGCGGAGAGTCGCTCTGGGCGGCATCCGGATTCGTCACGAGAACCTCGCTGCTGCCCCGCGGCGCCAGAGCCGAGACGAGTACCGCGACCACCAGCACGGCGAGCACGATGACGATGCCCGCGCCGACCCCGATGCTGAGCCGAGCCCGCGCCGGCGGCTGCGGTCCGGCATCCATGGCACCACGGTAGGCGCGCGACGCATGACGACGATCGCCCCGGTGCCGCGCTGTGAACAGCACGAGCGCCGGGGCGACTGGTGAGGAGAGGTACTTCCGCTACGCCAGCGGCTTCGTCGCAATGCTCACGACGCGGGGCTCGCGCACGACGACGTTGACGATCTCACGATCGCCGATCGCACGCTGAACGGCGGCGGATGACCGGGCCATCGCCTCGAGGTCGCTGCCGGCGATCGTGGGCGGCACCTCGAGCCGGTCGCGCACCTTGCCGTCGACCTGCACGACCGCGGTGACAGACTCCTCGGTGAGCAGCGCCGGGTCGGCACCGCGCCATCCGTAGCCGGAGATCGTCGCCGGGTAACCGAGTCGCTCCCACATGTCTTCCGCCGTGTACGGAGCAAACAGGCTGAGGCCGAGCGCGATGGTCTCGACAGCCTCGCGCACTGCGGGGTCGCCGCCGCCGGGGCCCTTGTCGACGGCCTTGCGGGTCACGTTGACGAGCTCCATGATGCGGGCGACGACCACGTTGAACTTGAACGCCTCGATGAGTCCGGGGGCCTCGGCCAGGAAGCGGTGGGTGACCCGGCGCAGGGCGATGTCGCCGTCACGCCAGTTGACCTCGGGCTTGCTCGTGACGTCTCCGGCCAGTCTCCACGCGCGGGCGAGGAACTTGGAGGACCCCGCGGGCGACACGTCTGCCCAGTCGATGTCGTCTTCGGGCGGGCCGGCGAAAGCCATCGTGAGCCGCACGGCGTCGACGCCGTGCTCGTCGAGCTGGTCGCTCAGCTGAACGATGTTGCCCTTCGACTTCGACATGGCGGAGCCGTCCATCAGCACCATGCCCTGGTTCAGCAGCGCGCTGAACGGCTCGGTGAACGAGACGAGTCCCAGGTCGAACAGCACCTTCGTGATGAAGCGCGCATAGAGCAGGTGCAGGATCGCGTGCGTGACGCCGCCCACGTACTGGTCGACGGGCGCCCACTTGTCGACGTCTTTCGGGTCGAAGGCCTTCTCGCTGTCATGCGGGTTGAGGAAGCGCAGGAAGTACCAGGAGCTGTCGACGAAGGTGTCCATCGTGTCGGCGTCACGGAGCGCCGGCGTTCCATCGACAGGGTTGGTCACGTTGACCCAGTCCTCGGCAGCGCCCAGCGGCGAGCTTCCGCGCGGCTTGAGGTCGAGACCGTCGCTCGGCGGCAGCAGCACGGGCAGCTGGTCTTCGGGAACCGGAATCTCTTCGCCGTTCTCGCCGTGGATGATCGGAATCGGGGTGCCCCAGTAGCGCTGACGAGAGATCAGCCAGTCGCGCAGCCGGTAGTTCTTGGCCGGACGGCCGGCGCCCTGCTGCTGCAGGATCTCGATGGCCTTCTTGATGGCGTTGACCTTCGAGAGCCCGTTCAGCGGGCCGGAGTTCATAAGGCGTCCGTCGCCGGCGAGCGCCTCTCCTGTGACCGCGGGGTCGTAGCTGCCGAAGTTCGGGTCTTCCAACATCTCGTCGGTGATGATCGGGATGGCGCCGGTCGCGGGGGCGGTGACGTCGACGACCATCCGAATCGGCAGGTCGAAGGCGCGGGCGAAGTCGAGGTCGCGCTGGTCGTGGGCGGGAACGGCCATGACCGCACCCGTGCCGTAGTCGGCGAGCACGTAGTCGGCCGCCCAGATGGGCATGCGCTCACCGTTGACGGGGTTGATCGCGTAGCGCTCGAGGAACACACCGGTCTTCGGCCGGTCGGTGGCCTGGCGCTCGGTCTCGGTGCTCTTCTGAACGGCGGTCAGGTAGGACTTGAACGCCTCCTGCACCTCGGGCGTGGACTCGGCCGCCAGTTCGATCGCCAGGTCGGAGTCGGGAGCGACGACCATGAACGTCGCGCCGAACAGGGTGTCGGGGCGCGTGGTGAAGACGGTCACCGGCTCGTCACGGCCCTCGACGGCGAAGTCGACGTCGGCGCCGATCGAGCGTCCGATCCAGTTGCGCTGCATGCTCAGCACCTTCGACGGCCAGCTGCCCTCGAGCTGGTTCAGGTCGTCGAGCAGACGGTCGGCGTAGTCGGTGATCTTGAAGTACCACTGGGTGAGCTTCTTCTTCACGACCACGGCGCCGCTGCGCTCGGAGGTGCCGTCGGGCAGAACCTGCTCGTTGGCGAGCACGGTCTGGTCTACCGGGTCCCAGTTGACCCAGCTGGCCTTGCGGTAGGCGAGACCCTTCTTGTACATCTGCAGGAACAGCCACTGGTTCCACTTGTAGTACTCGGGATCGCTGGTGTGCAGCACGCGGTCCCAGTCGAACGACGCGGCGTAGCGACGCATGCTGCGCTTCTGCTGCTCGATGTTGTCGTAGGTCCACTGTCGCGGGTCGAGGCCGCGCTTGATCGCGGCGTTCTCGGCGGGCAGTCCGAAGGAGTCCCAGCCGATGGGGTGCAGAACGTTGAAGCCCTGCTGACGCCAGTAGCGCGCGATCACGTCGCCCAGGGCATAGGCCTCGGCGTGGCCCATGTGCAGGTCTCCCGACGGGTACGGGAACATGTCGAGAACGTACTTGCGCGGACGCTTGTCGCCCTCGAGATCGGTCTTGAACGGCTGCATCTCGTCCCATCGAGGCAGCCATTTGTTCTGGATGGCGGCGAAGTCGTAGTGGAGGGCCGGGTCGTTGCGGGGGTCGTACTCTTCGGCGCTCGTCGTTTCGATGGTCACGCGACTCTCAATTCCTGCTTGGGTTCGGCTGCTGGGGCCAATATCGCCGCGACAGACGCCCATGGAGGCTCGGATGGAGCGTGGCATGGGGGCGCGGCAGCAATCCATCGTACTAAACCTGCCCGCGCCGTATCGTTGAAGCCGTGGATGCGACCATCACCAGTGCTGACGGCATCACCCGGTGCGGGTGGGCCCACTCGGCGGCGGAGATGCTGCCGTATCACGACGACGAGTGGGGCCGACCACTGCACGGCGACCAGCCGCTGTTCGAGAAGCTCTGTCTCGAGACCTTCCAGTCGGGACTCTCGTGGATCACCATTCTGCGCAAACGCGAGGCCTTCCGCGCCGCCTTCGCCTCATTCGACATCGACCGCGTCGCCTCCTTCGACGACAGTGACGTGGAGCGACTCCTGTCCGATGCCCGCATCGTGCGCAACCGCGCGAAGATCACCGCCTCCATCGAGAACGCCCGGGCGACGAAGACCCTCGTCGACGCTCAACCGGGCGCACTCGATGATCTTCTCTGGGGCTTCGCTCCCCCACGTCGCACGGTCGCACCAGTGTCGTACGCATCGATCCCCGCATCCACCCCGTTCTCGGCAGCCGCGAGCGTCGCACTCAAGAAGCTCGGCTACCGCTTCGTCGGGCCGACGACCATCTACGCGCTTATGCAGTACGCGGGGCTCGTCAACGATCACGCGGCCGGATGCCACCTGGCCGTGGGTGAACCGGGCGCGCTCTAGCCGGGCCCGGCGTCACAGACCGAGCGCATCCAACAGCGGTCTGGCCTTGACCCGCGTCTCCTCGACCTCGTCTTCGGCGATCGAGAGCGCGGTGATGCCCCCGCCCGTGCCGATGGATGCTCCGCCCGGTGTGAGCACGACGCTGCGGATGATCATGGCCAGGTCGAGTGCGCCGTCGAGCCCGATGTAACCGAAGACGCCGGCATAGATGCCGCGCGCCCCGCCTTCCAGCCTGTTCAGGATGCGCATGGCGCTGATCTTGGGAGCTCCCGTCATCGACCCCGCGGGAAACAGCGCGCCGACGGCGTCGAGCGAGTCGGCGGTCGGAGCAAGTCGAGCGGTGACCGTGCTGACGAGTTGGTGCACGGAGCTGTAGCTCTCGACCGCCAGGAGACTCGTCACCTCGACGGAGCCGAGCAGCGCCACCCGCGAGAGATCGTTGCGCATCAGGTCGACGATCATGAGGTTCTCTGCGCGCTCCTTGTCGCTGGAGAGAAGCTCCTCTCTCAGCCGCTCGTCGTCGACGACGTTCGCCCCGCGCGGCCGCGTTCCCTTGATCGGCTTCGTCTCGACGGCGCCCGCAGAATCGACGCGCAGAAAACGCTCGGGGCTGGCGCTGACGAGCGCGACGTCGCCGATGCGCAGGTACCCGCCATGGTGGCTCGCGTTCGCGGCGCGCACCGCGAGGTAGAGGCCCAGAGGGTCGGGGTGCACCTCGGCGGTGATCTCGTTCGTGAGGCAGAGCTGATAGGCGTCTCCCCGCCTGATCGACTCCTGGCACTCGCGCACCAGCCGCGCGTAGTCGGCAGCGTCGTGCCGCCACACGACACGCGGTGCTGCAGGCGACTGCCGGATGGGGGCGGCCGGCGCGAGGGGAAAGGGCTCCGACACCGTCGGATGCTCGAGATCGAGGGGCTCGAGACGCAGAGCCTCGAGGCGGCGGGCCGTTCGCTCGAGCCAGCCCTCGGCATCCGGTTCGCCCTCGAGGGCGAGCAGCGTGACCACCCCCGCGTGGTGGTCGAAGGCGATGGCGCGGGTCACCCACAGCAGAGCAGCGCCGGGCAGGCGTGACGGCGCCGTCGTGACCGCGTGTTCTGCAGCGCCGAACTCGTACGACAGCCAGCCGACCCAGCCGAGGGCGAACCCCTCGGAGGAGCCGACGACAACGTCGGCCGCTCGGCGTCGCGCGCGAAGATCGTCGATCAGTGTCGGCAGGTCTGCCGGAGTCTCGATGGGGTCGCCGGCGCCGAGGTAGCTCGTTCCATAGGCGGCGTCACGCCCGGAGTCGAGCCAGAACGCGTTCGGCTCACGACCATAGAGCGCGATGAACACCCGCTCGGGATCGACCCAGTGCTCGAGTGCTCTGGTGACGACGCGGCGGGACACTGTAATAGCGTAGGCCGTGTGATCGCGCCCCGCTTCTTCGTCTGGACGGCGGGAGAACTGGCCGAGACTCCGGATGCTCTGGCGCACGACGGCATCCTCGTGGCCGACAGCTGGCTGGTCGCCGAGGGGGGCGTGCGAGCCCTGCAGCTGCATCGCGACAGGTTCCTTCGCGCCGTCGCGTCGCAGACGACGATCGACTCCACTACTGTCGAGAGCTTCTGGCAGGCCGCGGTCGACACCCTCCCCCGCGCGGGCGAGTGGTTTCCTCGCGTCGAGGCGCTGCAGACCGGCGGTGAATCGACTCTGTCCCTCCGTTTGCGGCCGGCACCGCCCCTCGGCGGGTCCGTCCGTGTGGCCTCGCTCGTCGACGGCGACCCGAGAACGGTCGCCACGGTGAAGGGTCCCGACCTCGAGCGACTCGGCGCGCTGAAGAGCACGGCCGCGCAGAACGATGTCGACGAGCCGATCATCGTGTCGGCGGCGGGTCACATCGTCGACGGAGCCACGAGCGCCGTTCTGTGGTGGCGCGGCGACCGCCTGTTCGCGCCGTCGGCGTCACTCGCCCGGGTCGACAGCGTCACCGCGAAGTCCATCCGCCTCCTGGCCTCGGCGACGGGAACGGACACCGGCGAGGAGTTCGCGACACCGGCCGACCTCGCGGGCTGCGAGGTGTGGGTCGTCAACGCGCTGCACGGCATCCGCGTCGTGACCTCGTGGCGAGGCGGACCGGTACTCGCGCGGACCAAGGGACGAGCGGCCACCTGGCAGCGCCGACTCGACGCACTCGTGCGCCCCATCTCCTGACCCGCTCAACCCAGACGCAACCGGCCCGTGATCAGCTCGGCGGGCACGGGCAGGTGGCTGATGATCACCACCGCGCGTCGGCCGTCGGGGTCGGCGGATGCGGACAGCAGGTCTCGCAGCAGCGCGTCGGCGCGGCCCGGGTCGACGTTGGCCGTGGGCTCGTCGAGCACGAGCACGGGGAAGTCGGCGAGCAGCGCCCGGGCGAGCGCGATCCGCTGCGCCTGCCCGCCCGACACGAGCGATCCGCGCTCGCCGACCCGGGCATCCAGACCACCGCGCCGTTCCACCCACTCTGTGAGGCCCACTCGCTCGAGCACGGCGATCAGATCGTCATCGGAGGCGTCGTCTCGAGCGAAGAGCAGGTTCTGCCTGATCGACTCGTCGAACAGATACGGCGTCTGCTCGCTGAGCCCGATCGTGCGCCTGACCTCGGCGAGGGGCAGGCTGCGCACGTCGACCCCGCCGAGCCGGTACGAGCCTTCGAATTCGAGGAATCTCACGAGGACGTGAGCGAGCGTGGTCTTCCCCGATCCGCTTGCGCCGGTCACCAGGATGCGGTCGCCCGGCGACACGGTGAGATCGATTCCCCGAATCGCCGGCGACGATTCCTGCGGCCACGAGGCCGACACGCCGCGCAGCTCGATCACCGCGTTCGATGCATCGACGGTGGCGATCGCGCTCGTCGGCCTGTCGAGCGGAATCTCCGGGGGAACGTCGTCGGGTACGGCGGAGCCGATGCGCTCGGCGCTCGAGCGAACCTGACGCAGGGCCGGCATCGCGAGCGGAACGCTCGAGATCACCTCGAAGACGGCGATGGGCACCAGGGCGATGATCGCCAGCACGGGCCCGTCGAATCCTGAGCTGCCGAGCGCGGGGATGCCCATGAGAAGCGCGGCCACGCTCGCCGCCCCCGCCAGCAGAGACAGGATGCCCGTGGCGACGCCGCTACCCGCCGCGCTCGAGAGCACGGCGCGGGTCAGCCGAGCATCGGCTCGCTCGACGGCAGCCAGGCGCTCATCGGTCGCATCGAACGCGGTCAGCACATCGAGATTCACGACCGTGTCGAGAACCTCGTCGGCGAAAGCGCCGCGTAGCGGGGCGATCGACCGCTCGGAACGCGCAGCGATGAGGCTGTTGGCCGCGGTTCCCACGAGCGCCGCCAGCAACAGCGCCACCAGAAGAGCTATCCCCGCCGCCGGAAGAAGGATCCAGACCGTGACCACACTGGCGACGGCCACGGCGCCCGAGATCAGCAGCGGCTGGACGACACGCAGGGGAAGGTTCTGCAACTCGTCGACGTCGGCGGTCAGTCGGGTCAGCAGGTCTCCGCGCCGCGTGCCGGCGAGGCCATCGGGGGCAAGGGGTACGAGGCGCTCGTAGATGCCGACGCGCAGTGTCGCGAGCGTTCGGAACGCTGCGTCGTGGCTCGCGAGACGATCGGCGTATCGGAAGCCGGCGCGGCCGAGCGCGAAGGCCCGCACGCCGACGATCGCCATGTTCAGGTAGAGGATGGGCGGCATCTCGGCGGCCCGCGTGATCAGGTAGGCCGAGGTTGCGAGCAGGCCGACCGCGCACAGCGCACTCAACAGCCCGAGCAACGCTCCGGGGGCGAACCGCCGGGCGCTCGGCTGCGCGAGGTGCAGGATCTCGGTCGTGCGCATCAGGCCGCCATCGCTGCCGGCTCGAGCGAGAGGATGCTGTCGGCGGCTCGAGCGACCGCCTCACGGTGCGTGACCACGATGAGCGTGAGCGTCGTGGTCGCGCTGAGAAGGCGGAGCCCGTCGACGAGTCTCGACTCCGACAGCTCGTCGAGCGCCGAACTCGGCTCGTCGAGCACCAGAACGGCAGATGTGCGCTCCAGGGCGCGATATACGGCGCGAGCGATCGAGATGCGCTGCGCCTGCCCACCCGACACGCCTGCTCCGGCGACCCCGAGCATCCGGTCGAGCTCTAGCTCGTCGGCCGCGGCGACGCCCAGTGCTCGCGCGGCCAACTCACGATCGGGCGCACGACTTCCGAGAGTCACGTTCTCGAAGACCGAGCCCGCGAGCAGCCCCGGTCGTTGCCCGCACCACGAGATCCAGTCGAGACCTGTCGCACCCGCCTCGATCGCCCGACCGCCGAGGGTGACGGCGCCCGTGTGACCGATGAAGCCCAGCAGCGCGGCGACGAGCGTCGACTTGCCGACGCCGGACGGGCCCGTGATGGCGGTGAAGCTGCCCGTCGGGAACTCCGCGTCGATCGGCCCGACAACCGGCTGATCGTCGTATGCCGCACCGAAACCCGTCAACACGAGAGCGCCCGCCGACGGCCGACCGGGCGCGCTCTGAGCAGCGGTCCCTGCCTCCGCTCCCCTGGCGGAGGCCGCATCGATGATCTCGAAGACGTCGTCGGCGGCGGCCACTCCATCGGCCGCAGCGTGGAACTGCGTTCCCACCTGACGCAGCGGCAGGAAGGCCTCCGGTGCGAGCAGCAGCACGAACAGGCCGACCGAGAGGCCCAGCGATCCGTCGATCAGTCGGAGGCCGACAGAGACGGCGACCACGGCGACCGCGAGACTCGAGACGAGTTCGAGCACGAAGCCGCTGAGGAACGAGACCCGCAGCACCTTCATGGTCTGCACGCGGTACTGCTCGGTCACGACGCGGATGCGCTCGGCCTGGCGTGCGGCGCGTCCGAACAGCGTCAACGTAGCGAGTCCCCCGACGACGTCGAGGAAGCTCGTGGAGAGGGCGTTGAGCAGATGCCACTGCTTCTTCTGCACGGTCTGCGTCGCCCACCCGATGAGGATCATGAAGACGGGGATGATCGGCAATGTCAGCACCACGCCCAGGGCGCTCGGCCAGTCCTGGAGGAAGATCACGAGAACGACGATCGGCGTGGCGATGGCTGTGAGGATGAGTTGAGGGAGATAGCGGGAGAAGTAGGTGTCGAGCGCATCGAGGCCGGGACCGGTGACGGTGGCCACCGAGGTCGCGTTGCGGTCGGCCATCCATCCAGGACCGAGCTTCGTGATGGCTGCGAGAACGCGAGAGCGCAGTTGGCTCTTGACCCGGGCTGCTCCCCTCGTGCTCGTCACCTCCGCGATCCACAGAAGCACGGCGCGGGCGACCACGACACCCGCGAGCGCGGCGATCATCGGCGCCAGCTCGGACAGGCTCTGCCCGTCGATCGCTCGCACGATCACCTGGCTGAGAAACCAGGCGAATCCCACAATGCAGGCGGTCTGTGCCAGCCCGATCAGCGCACCCGCCGCCAGGAATGCCCGGGCTGCTCTGGCATAGCCGAGCAGCCGGGGATCGAGAGGTTTCACTCGTCTAGTGTGCCGCCTGCGCACCCTCGATGTGCGCACGAGTGACTCTCTTGCGAAACACCCAGTACGTCCACCCCTGGTAGGCGAGGATCAGCGGGAGTGCCACGAGGGCGACCCACGTCATGACCTGGAGCGTGTAGGCCGACGATGAGGCGTTGGCGATGGTGAGGCTGTTGGCCGGGTCGTTCGAGGCTGGCATCACGTCGGGGAACAGCGAGAGAAACAGGCTGAGCACCGCGAATGCGACAGTCGCGGCCATGGCACCGAAGGCCCACCCCTCGCGGCCCCGGGCGTTGGCGAGCACGGCGGAGATCAGCGTGATCGCAGCGACGAGAGACAGCACGGCCGACCAGAAGCTTCCGTACGCCAGCGTCGTCCAGAGCAGGAACGCTGCGGCGACGACGATCGTGAGGATTCCCGAGCGAGTCGCCAAGCGACGTGCACGCTGCTGCAGCTCACCGTCGGTCTTCAGCGAGACGAACAGCGTGCCGTGTGTGAAGAAGAGCAGCAGTGTGGTGACCCCGGCGAGCAGCGCGTAGGGATTCAGGAGGTCGAAGAACGACCCGGTGTAGTTGAAGCCGGCATCGAGAGGAACACCACGGACGATGTTGCCGAACGCGACGCCCCAGAGGAACGCGGGAACGGCCGAACCGACCACGATCATGGCGTCGAAGCGGCGCTTCCACGAAGCCTCGGGCCGCTGGTGTCGGTATTCGAACGAGACACCTCTCAGAATGAGTGACAGCAGGATCAGCAGCAGCGCCAGGTAGAAACCCGAGAACAGGGTCGCGTACCACTCGGGGAATGCGGCGAACATCGAGGCTCCGGCGACGATCAGCCAGGTCTCGTTCAGATCCCAGATCGGTCCGATCGTGTTGATGATGACGCGGCGGTCGGTGTCGTCCTTGCCGAGGAACGGAAGGGACATGCCCACGCCGAAGTCGAAGCCGTCGAGAACGAAGTATCCGATGAAGAGGAACGTGATGATTCCGAACCAGACAATGGTGAGGTCCATATCAGTACACCGTCGTTTCCTGGCGACGAACGCCGGTCTCTGGATGGGGCTCGGGCAGATCGTCCGGACCCTTCTGGGCGGCCTTCTTGATGAGCTTGAACTCGACGACCGCGAGCGTGCCGTAGATGAGGGTGAAGGCGATCAGCGAGATCAGAACCTCGAGACCGCTGACATTCGGCGAGACGCCGTCGGCCGTCTTGAGCAGGCCGAACACGAGCCACGGCTGTCGGCCCATCTCTGTGAAGACCCAGCCCATGATCATGGCGCCGAGCGAGAGCGGGAAGCTCCAGATTGCGGCCTTCCAGATCCACCGACTCCAGCGGCCCGAGAACAGGCGGGCTCCGAGGGCGCTCTTCTTTCGGGTCAGCACCAGGCCGACGAACGCGGTGAACACGTGCAGGACGCCGAGAGCGATCATCCACCGGAACGCCCAGTAGGTGACCCAGATGGTGGGCGTGTAGTCGCCGGGGCCGTAGAGCTGAACGTACTGTGCTTGCAGATCGTTGATCCCCTCGACCGTGCCGTCGAACGTGTGCGTCGAGAGGAACGAGAGCAGATAGGGAATGCGGATCGAGAACAACTCGCTCGAGCCGTCGGGCGTGCCCAGCGTGAAGATGCTGAACGAGGCGTCGGCTCCCGTCGATGTCGTGTACATCGCCTCGGCGGCCGCCATCTTCATGGGCTGGGTCTGCACCATGGCGAGGCCGAGCGAGTCTCCGCTCAAGACGGTGAGAGCACCCGCGATCATCATCATCCACAGACCGAACTTGAGAGCCGGGCGCATGGTGTCGAGGTGCTGATTGCGCGAGAGATGCCAGGCCGCGACGGTGACGATGAGACCGGCAGCGACCATGAAGCAGGCGAAGATCGTGTGCGGGAAGGCCGCGAGCGCCACCTTGTTGGTGAGCAGCGCCCAGATGTCGGTGAGCTCGGCGCGCCCCTTCGCCTCGTTGATGTCGTAGCCCACCGGGTTCTGCATGAACGCATTGGCGGCGATGATGAAGTAGGCCGAGAGGACGCTGCCGACCGCGGTCGCCCAGATGGTGGCCAGGTGCAGGCCGCGAGGCAGTTTGTCCCAGCCGAAGATCCACAGCCCGATGAACGTCGCCTCGAAGAAGAAGGCGAGGAGGCCCTCCATGGCGAGCGGCGCCCCGAACACGTCGCCCACGAATCGCGAGTAGTCCGACCAGTTCATGCCGAACTGGAACTCCTGCACGATTCCGGTGACCACGCCCATGGCGAAGTTGATGAGAAAGAGCTTTCCGAAGAACTTCGTGAGCTGCAGATACTTCTCTTTGTCGGTGCGCACCCAGGCGGTCTGGAACAGCGCCACGGTGAGCGCCATGCCGATGGTGATGGGGACGAAGAGGAAGTGGTAGACGGTGGTGAGGCCGAACTGCCAGCGCGACAGGAGCAGTGGATCGAGCCACTCGTTCATGGAGGTTTCTCCTTCGGAAGTAGACTTCTACACGACGTAGAAATCCTTCTTCTACAGAGCGTAGAACATATCGAAACGAAAAGGTAGTCTTGTCGCATGATCACTCTCGGCGTACTCGAGCGTTCGGTGATGAACGCCCTGTGGGAGTCCCCCGACGGCCTCTCCGCCCCCGAACTCGGCGAACGACTGGTGGCAGCCGAGGCTCCCGCCAAGCGTCGCGAACTCGCGACCACCACTCTTCTCACCGTGCTCTCCCGGCTCGAGAGCAAGGGCTTCGTCTCGCGCAGCCGCGCCACCAGGCCGCACCGCTATCACGCGGTCAACTCGCGCTCGGAGCACACGGCCGAGCTCATGCACGAGGTTCTGCAGCTCGCGCCCGATCGAGACGACGCTCTTGCCCGTTTCGTCGGCGGGGTCTCGCCGACCGAGGCCGAGACGCTTCGCCGGCTCCTCGCATCCCGCGGCACCGGTAACTGACGGTGGCCGGAGCCTGGATCGGGCTCGCGGTTCTCGCCCTCGCTCTGGCCTGGCCCGTTCCCATCGCCCTGTCGAAAGCGGCGTGGCCCGCGCGCGCGCCCGGCACGGCGTTGGCCCTGTGGCAGGCCGTGGCACTCTCGGGAGGTCTCTCGATGATCGGGGCTTTGCTGGCATTCGGCCTCACCCCGTTCGAGAACGACCTCGGCGTCGCATCCACGCTCCTCTCTGGCCACATCCTCGACGGCCCCGTGCCTGCTCAGGCTGGGGCGCTGCAGATCGTCTCCCTCGCCGGCGCCGTCGTGCTGGGCCTCCATCTTGTGCTGAGTCTCGCGACAACGGCGGCCAATACCGCCCGCGAGCGCCACCGGCATCGGGCCCTGATCGAACTCCTCAGCTCGCCACTCCAGGGCAGCCCCGGCACCCGCATGCTCGATTTTCCGGCGCCCGTCGCCTATTGCCTGCCCGGCGTCCGGTCGATCACGGTGCTCACCGAGGGGCTGGTCCGGGTTCTGGATGCCTCACAGCTCCGCGCGGTGCTGGCCCACGAGCGGGCTCACCTCCGTCAGTACCATCACCTCGTGCTGCTCGCATTCAAGGCGTGGAACATCGCGCTGCCGTGGTTTCCTATCGCGAACCGGGCGGAGAAGGCTGTCGCCCTCCTCGTGGAGATGCTCGCAGACGACGATGCCCGGCGCGAGGTCGACGATGCGTCGCTCGCCACCGCCATCGCCATCGTCGGATCCCCCTGGCGAGACGGCGACCCCGCCGCCTCGGCCATCGCGGCAGACGAGATCGTGCCCGAGGCTGATCCCGAGACCCTCGGTGCACGGGTGTCGCGCCTGATCTCACCACCCGGCTCCCTCAGTCGCGCGGCTCGCGCTCTGGTGCTCATGAGCGGAGTCGCACTCGTCGCCGCGCCGGTCGCCGTCCTCGTCGCCCTGGTGTGATCGAACGGATGCTCAGGTCACGGAGAACGACAGGTCGTAGGCTCGGGTCGTGAACGAGATTCTCACCTGGATCCTCGACACGGTGTCCAGTGTCGATCCCGTGTGGCGGACCCTCATCGCCGGTGTCGGCATGCTGCTCGAGACGAGCATTCTGCTCGGACTCATCGTGCCGGGAGACACGGTTCTGCTCGTCTCCGCCACGGGGGTTCAGGGACCGGTGCAATACGTCGCGCTCGCGCTGGCCTCGATCCTCGGCGCTCTGTGCGGCGAGAGTATCGGTTTTATGCTTGGCCGCTACTTCGGCCCGCGCATCCGCCATTCACGACTCGGCCGCCGCATCGGAGAGCGGCACTGGCAACGTGCCGAGCGCTACCTCGATCGCCGCGGCGGCATCGCCGTATTCCTGTCACGCTTCCTGCCCGTTCTGCACTCCCTCATCCCCGTTACCGTGGGCATGAGCACGATGACCTACCGTCGATTCATCGCGTGGACGTTACCCGCGTGCATCCTGTGGTCGTTCGCCTATGTCACGGCCGGATCGATCGCCGCGGGCAGCTACCGCGAGTTGGCCGACAAGCTGCATTTCGCCGGGTACATC
The DNA here is from genome assembly GCF_900177765.1 of Agreia sp. VKM Ac-1783. Taxonomy (GTDB): domain Bacteria; phylum Actinomycetota; class Actinomycetes; order Actinomycetales; family Microbacteriaceae; genus Agreia. The sequence continues at coordinate 979,579 of NZ_FXWI01000001.1, read as the reverse complement.
TTCGTGGCGGTCATCGTGGTCTTCGTTATCGTGGTGCTCATCGTGAAGAAGCTCATCGCACGCGGTGAGGAGAGGCATATGAATGACGAACTCGACTCCCCCGACACCGCCGATCCGGGCACACACCCCCGCTGACGCATCCGACGACTACTCGTCGATCGACTACCGTCCGGCCTCGGCCATCCGCTGGGGCCTGCCCCAGTTCTTCATCGGGATCGGGCTGTTCCTCGCCATCATCGTCGTCGTGAACGTCCTCGCCCTGTTTCTGCCGGCGTGGGCACAGAGTCCCCTGCTCTTCGCCGCCATCCTCGCCGGGTACGGCGCGCTGTTCGTGACGGCGCTTCGGGCAGCTCGCTCACGTGGAACCGGATCTCTCGCCCGCGACTTCGGTCTGCGCTTTCGGCCCGTCGATCTCGCGATCGGGTTCGGCGTCGGGATCGCGGCCAAGATCGCTGGACTCATCGTCGCGATCCCGCTGCTCCGGCTGACCGGCGGCACGCCCACCAGCAACGTGCCGATGCAGAGCGATATCTTCTGGATCGTTCTCAATACGGTGGTCGCCACCACCCTCATTGCGCCCGTGGTCGAAGAACTCTTCTTTCGAGGTCTGCTGCTGAGAGCCATCCGACACCGCATTCTGCGCGGCCGCGCATCGCAGCCGCGCACTACTCCGCCCAGTTCGGCGCGCAGGCGAGGCGCGCTGCTGGCCAGCGTACTCATCTCGTCGGCCGCGTTCATGGCCATGCATCTGTATCAGGCGCGTGACCTCGCGACGCTCGTCGTACTCGGAAGCGCGACGCTCATTCTCGGACTGGCGAACGCCGTGTTGGCGACGCGCACCGGGCGGCTCGGGCCGGGCATCGTCGCCCACATGGTCTTCAACGCTGTGGCACTTCTCGGATTCTTCGCCACCGGCTGAGACGCATCGACCGACAACAAACGGGCCCGCCGACACCAGTCGACGGGCCCGTTTGCGGTGACGAGACTCTAGAAGAGCTTCTTGTCGTCGAGCCAGGCCTTGGCGATGACATCGGCCGACTTCTGGTCGTTCACGCTCTGCGCGTTGAGGTCGACCAGGTCTTCCTCCGTGAGTGCGGCGCTGACCTTGTTAATGATGTCGGCGGCCTTGTCGTCGACCTTCTTCGATGCGACCGGAACCACGTTGTCGGCGACGAACAGACCATCGGGGTCGGCAAGCGCGACGAGGTTGTTCGACTTGATGTTCGGGTCGGCGGTGTAGATGTTGCCGAGCTGAATCGTGTTGTCGACCAGCGCCTTGACCGTGAGAGGTCCGCCGGAGTCCTCGATCGACTGGAACGTCGTGTCGATTCCGTACTTCTCTTTCAGCGTGGCCGGGCCGTAGGGCCGGGTCTCGAGCTCGGCGTTGCCGCCGACCACGATCGGGGTCTTCACGTTCTTCAGCGACGCGATGTCGGTGAGCTTGTTCTCTTTGGCGTAGGCCTCTGTCACCGTGTACGAGTTCTGGTCGGACGCCTCGGACTTGTCGAGCACACGAAGGCCCTCCGGCAGCGCGGACTCTAGCTCGGTGTAGACCTCGTCGCTCGTCGTCGCCTTCGTGTCGGGCTTGAGCGCCTGCAGCAGGCTTCCCGTGTACTCAGGGAACAGGTCGATCTTGCCGTCCTCGATCTCGGGGAGGTAGACCTCGCGCTGGCCGATGCGGAACTGGCGATCGACGGTGTAATCGTTCGCCTCGAGCGCCTGGGCATAGATCTCGGCGATGATCTCGCTCGAGTAGTAGTCCTGCGAGCCGATGACGATGGAGTCGGTGCTGGCCGCATTAGTGGATCCGGCGTCCAGCGGATCGGATGTTGCGCACCCTGCCAGTGCCACCACGGCACCGACCGCGATAACGCTTGCGGCGATCCGGCCCTTCTTAATGTTTGCTGTGAACATCGCTATTTCCTCTCTTCGGTGGGAGACCCCACCACCGCGACGCGTCGGGATGACGGCGTGCGGACATCTGCGTTCTGATTTGCGACAACGCCGCGTGGTACGACCAACTTCTGCAGCAGCGCGAAGATTCCCTCGCTGATCAACGCAAGCGCGATCACCAGCAGTGATCCCGCGAGCATCTGCGAGTAGTCGTTGGATTTGAGGCCGACGAAGATGAAGCGACCGAGGCCGCCGGCCCCGACGTAGTCGGCGAGCGTCGCCGTGGCGATGATCTGCAGGGTGGCCGAGCGAAGCCCCCCGATCAGCAGAGGGAGGCCGAGCGGAACCTCGACCTTGCGCACGATCTGACCCTCTGTCATGCCCACGGCACGAGCGGAGTCGATCGTGCGGCGATCGATCGCCTCGAAACCGGAGTAGGCGCCGGCCAGGACCGGCGGGATGGCCAGCACCACCAGCGCGATGATGGGAGCCTCGATGCCGATCCCGAGCCAGAGCGCGACGATGATGAGCAGACCGAGGGTGGGCAGCGCCCTGAATCCACCGGTCAGGCTCACGGCCAGGCTGCGACCGCGACCGGTGTGACCGATGAGATACCCCAGAGGGATGGCGATCACGCTCGCGATGACGAGCACGGCCAGGCTGATCGTGAGGTGCTGCACGAGACGGATCGGAATGCCGTTCGGTCCCCCGAGATGTGCCGGGTCGAAGATCCAGGCGAAGGCGTCGATGAGCAGATTCACGATGCGGCCGCCTCTGCGGTCAGTCGGGAGCGGCGCGTGGACGACGTCCGGGTCGCACGTGCCCAGGGCATCAGTAGACGACCGAGGAGCACGAGCGCTGCGTCGATGAGCAGCGCGAGGGCGATGGTGGCGACCATACCGGCGAGCACCTCCGCCACGATGTTGCGCTGCAGTCCGTCGGTGAACAGGAGCCCGAGGCTCTTGATGCCGAGAACCGCGCCGACGGTCACCAGGCTGACGGTGCTGACGGCAACGACTCGGATGCCCGCGAGCAGCACCGGCCCCGCCAACGGCAGATCGACCTTCCAGAAGCGCGTCCACGGCGAGAATCCCATCGCGGTGGCCGACTGGCTGATGTCGGATGACACCGAGCCGAGGGCATCCGACGTCGTGCGCACCATCAGAGCGATTCCATAGAGCGTGAGCGCCACGACGACGTTGATCGAGTCCCTCGCCCCCGTTCCGAGGATGATCGGAAGGACGATCAGCAGCGGCAGAGACGGGATCGCGTAGAGCAGGCCGAGCACGGTGAGCAACACTCCGCGACTGAGGCGATAACGGTTCGCCACCCAGCCGAGCGGCACCGAGAGCACGAAGCTCAGAACGATGGGCGGGATGCTGAGCGCCAGGTGCTCGAGCGTGCGCTGCCCGATGAGGGGCAGGTTCTCGATGACCCAATTCATGTGGGGACTTCTTCGCCGGTGCCCGTCGACCCCTCTACGAGCACACCCGCGGCGCGGCCCTCGCTGTCGAGCACCACGTCGCGACCGTCGCGTCGGTCGATGTGCAGCGCCCTCTTGCCCTTGGTCGCTCCAATGAAATCGGCCACGAAGTCGTTCGCCGGTGCGGTGAGGATCTCCGTGGGCGATCCCTTCTGCACGATCACGCCGCCCTTCTGCAGGATCACGACCTGGTCGCCCAGGAGGAAGGCCTCGTCGATGTCGTGGGTGACGAAGACGACCGTCTTGTCGAGCTCCCGCTGCAGGCGGATGAGTTCGTGCTGCAACTCGGCACGCACGAGAGGGTCGACCGCGCCGAACGGCTCGTCCATCAGCAGGATGTTCGGGTCGGCCGCGAGGCCGCGTGCGACTCCCACACGCTGCTGCTGGCCGCCCGAGAGCTGACTCGGGTAGCGGTTCGCCAGTGAGCGATCGAGGCCCACCGTGTCGAGGAGCTCGAGGGCTCGGGCGTGCGCCTCCTTCTTCGCAACCCCGTTCAGGAGTGGCACGGTAGCGACGTTGTCGACCACCTTGCGGTGTGGAAGCAGCCCGGAGTTCTGCATCACGTAGCCGATCCGGCGGCGCAGCTTCACCTTGTCGAGGCCGACGATATCTTCGCCGTCGATCTCGATCGAACCCGACGTTCGGTCGATCATGCGGTTGATCATGCGGAGGATGGTGGTCTTTCCGCAGCCGGAGGACCCGACGAAGACCGTGGTCTTGCGCGACGGGATCACGAGGCTGAAGTCCTCGACGGCCAGAGTGCCGTCGGGAAAGCGCTTCGAGACCTGACGGAATTCGATCATGTCATGGCCCGTTCGTCTGGCGCGCTTGTGCGCACGCGTGTGACATCAGCCAAACATGACCCGGCCCAATAGGCAAAGCATGCGAGGCGCGCGTGACGAACTGTGTCCGGCAGGCTAGAGTGCGGCTCGCCCTAGATCAGGCCCGGTGCGCTTCGCTGTCATAGGTAGTGAGGTAGGCGCGCACGACCTTCTCGCACTCGCCGATGATCGTCGCGTCGCCCTTGCCAGTGAGCAAGAAAGCCCGCACGAGGAGCGCGTCGATCATGGTCACTGCGACCTCGAGCCCGGTCAGGAGAGACTCGGCCTGCGGCATGCCATAGCTGTCGATCAACACGTCGCGGAGAGTCTGCGCGATGCGGTGCGTCTTGATGCGCGAGACATCGGTCTCGGGCGACGATACGAGATCGCCCAGCCGGATGGACGTGAAGCCCACCTCGTTGCGGTGCATGGTGACCGACGACCCGATTGAGACGACGACCGCGTCGACCCAGGTCTCGGGCTGCTTCTCGGCGAGATCGGACTCGAACTGACGCAGGAAACGATCGACACTGCGAGTGCTGAGTGCGGTCAGAACCGCGATGCGGTCGGGGAAGTACCGGTAGACGGTGCCGATGGAGGCTTCGGCGCGATCTGCCACGAGGGCCGTTGTGAGGCGCTCGATTCCGACCTCGTCGACAACCGCTGCTGCCGCGTCGAGAAGAGCCGCGATGCGATCCGAGCTGCGGGCCTGGATCGGTTCGTTGCGCACCTGTACGGCGTCGGCGCGGGTTTCCTCGAAGACGTTGCTGGGCACGGCGCCGATCCTTTCATAGGGGACGTTCTGATCATACTAGTTATGCGGAGGCGGCAGAATGGAGCACATGTGTGGTCGTTTCGTCGTGTCCCGTGCAGCCAGTGATCTGGTCGCCCTCTTCGATGTCGACATCGAGGGCGCCGGGCTACCCGAGCCATCGTGGAATGTGGCGCCGACGCAGCGGATCCCGGTGATCATCGACGCGGTCAATCGCGCCGCCGCCACCGACGAAGACGCGCCGGCCGTGCTGAGGCGGCTCGAGCCGGCCCGCTGGGGGCTCGTTCCGGCGTTCGCGACCGAGCCCGCGGCATCCGCGCCCCTGTTCAACGCGCGCATCGAGACGGCCGCCGAGAAACCCGCGTTCCGCGAGGCGGTGGCCGCGCGCCGCGCAGCGATACCGGCCTCGGGATACTACGAGTGGCTGGTCGCGCCCGACGGCGGCAAGACACCGCAGTTCGTCTCATCCGGCGACGACGAGACGATCCTCTTCGCCGGACTGTACGAGTGGTGGCGCAATCCCGCCGTCGCCGCCGACGATCCTGCGCGCTGGCTGCTCTCGACGACCATCCTGACCCGCGCGGGAGCCGGGCCGCTGGCGTCGCTGCACGAGCGCATGCCCGTGTTCCTCGAGCCGGGCCTCATGGAGGACTGGCTCGACCCGCGCACGACGGGAGATGCTGTGCTGCTCTCCGAGATCTCGCTGGCGGCGGAGGAACTCGCCGAGGACATGGTGTTCCACACCGTCGGGGCTGCCGTGGGCACCGTCGGCAACGACTTCCCGGAGCTGGTGCAGCCCGTCGACTGACCGCCGCGCAAATCGGATGCGTGCGACACTGGATTGTGCGGAAATCGGATAAGCCCCTCTCGGCCAAGCAGGGCGCCGAAGTCATCATTCACCGCGCGGCTCGCATCGAAGACGCGGTGCACGAGTTCCGGCAGAAACGCGCGCAGGCCAGAGGCAAGGTGCCCACGGTCATCCCCTACGCGGGTTATGGATCGACGAGCTGGGTACGGGTGCTCGCGCGGGTGTTGCTGACGACGCCGACCAGGCCTGGCTCGCGAGAGGAACGCAAGGCCCGAACGCAGCACGAGAGCGTGCGTGGCTGGCGGAGCTTCACGAGCGTCCCCTTCGGCAACGCCTCCGTGACGGTCGAGGCCGGTGGGCGGTCTCACACCGTTGCAGCGGATCGGGGCGGCGTCGTGGATGCGGTCGTCGAGGTGGCGCTCGAACCGGGCTGGCAGACCATCACCATCGGAATCGAGGGTGGTCAGACCGTCGAGGCTCCCCTCTTCGTGCTCGATCCCTCCACACGTTTCGGCGTCGTCAGCGACATCGACGACACCGTCATGGTCACGGCGCTTCCGCGACCATTGTTGGCTGCCTGGAACACCTTCGTGCTCGACGAGCACGCTCGGGTGCCCACGCCAGGCATGGCCGTGCTGCTCGAACGCCTCACGACGGAGAACCCCAGCTCCCCCGTCATCTACCTCTCTACGGGTGCATGGAATGTCGCGCCGACGCTCAGCCGGTTCCTCTCGCGCAACCTCTACCCCGCGGGCCCCCTGCTTCTCACCGATTGGGGGCCCACGCACGATCGTTGGTTCCGCAGCGGGCGCGAGCACAAACGCGAGAACCTGCGGCGGCTCGCACGCGAGTTCCCCGACGTGCGCTGGCTGCTCATCGGAGACGACGGGCAGCACGACGAGGAGATCTACGCGGACTTCGCCATCGACTTCCCCGACAGCATCGCCGCTGTGGCGATCAGGCAGCTCTCACCGAGCGAGGCCGTTCTGGCCGGAGGCCGCTCGAACGACGAGGTGCACACCGAGCAGACCGGCGCGACATGGGTCTACGCTCCCGATGGTGCCGGCATCTCCTCCCAGCTCACCGAGGCCGGCATCCTCTAGCTTCTCCCGCGCTAGATCCAGCCGCGTTCCTGGGCGACGAACACGGCCTGCTGACGAGTATCGACGGCGAGCTTCGCGAGCACAGCGGATACGTGATTGCGCACCGTTCCGGGCGCGAGCTTCAGCTGCCGGGCGATCTGGGCGGTCGTCTCGCCCCGACGGCCGACGCGGAGGACATCGAGCTCTCGATCGGTGAGCGGGCAGCGTTCGTCGCTGAGGGCATCGGCCGCCATCTCCGGGTCGACGTATCGGGCTCCCGCCATGACCCGTCGGATGACCGCGGCAACTTCTCCGGCATCCCGCGACTTGGGCAGAAAGCCGGCCACTCCGGCCGCGAGCGCGCGCCTCAGCACGCCGGGGCGCGCATGACGGGTGACCACGACGCACCGCGCGCTGACCGTGCGTCGGAGCCGCTCGGCGACCTCGACTCCATCGAGGCCGGGCATCTCGAGATCGAGAAGGCACACATCGGGCTTCAGCCGCTCGGCCTCGGCGACGGCCTCCTCGCCGTCGGCGCATTCGGCGATCACGTCGATGTCGCCCTCGAGGCGCAACAGGGCCGCGAGGGCGGAGCGGATCATCGCCTCGTCGTCGGCGAGAAGCACCCGGATCATGCTCGCACCGCCTGGCCGTCCGGAACAGTGACGACCACGCGGAACTCGCCGTCGTCTGTCGTCACGGTCAGGGAACCGCCAGCCGCGCCCACGCGCCGCGCGATGCCGTCGAGACCCGATCCGCGGTTGTCGGCGAGGATCATCGGGTCGGATTCCTCGGTGTCGTTTCGGATCTCGTAGCGCCACTGCTCGCCGCCATGGGTCAGCGCCAGTGCGGCCCGTCGTCCGCCACCGTGACGGAGCACATTCGTCGTCGTCTCACGGATGACGGGCCCGAAGATCGAGGCAGGAGCGCCGGCCGCATCCGGTGAGACACGCGTGTCTGCTGCCATGCCCGCCGCACGGAGGAGGTCCCGGGCGTTGGCCAGCTCGTCGGGAAGGGGCACGGAGCGGAAGCGGGTGGCGAGGTCTCGGGTTCCCTGGCGGGCATCGTCGACGCTCACTCGCGCCGCGCGAAGCTGCTGAAGCGCGGCATCTCTGTCATCGGGGAGCAGCCGCTCGGCCAGCTCCAGCTGCAGGGCGATCACCTGCAGATGATGACCCTGCAGGTCGTGCACGTCTGTCGCGACGCTCAAGCGTTCCTCCGCGGCGGCAAGGCGCGACTCGGAGATCCGGGCGCGGTCGAGCGCGATGAGAACGTCCCACCACCAGAGCGAGAACACCGTCATCAGCGGAAGAACGCTCGTGTAGAAGCCGAACACGAAATAGTCACCGCCTCCCGGCCCCGCGAAGGTGCCATTGACGTCGAGCCCCCAGAGACACACCAGCAGCACCGTGACGACGATCACCAGGCGCAGGCGCACGGGGCGCGGCCAGTCGAGCAGCTGCAGAGACTGCGCCAGCGGCAGCGCGAGCATCAACCAGAGACCGCTGACCGAGAAGACGACGGCACCGGCGGCCACAGCCACCAGCAGCGGCACGAGCACAGAGCGGCCGGGCAGGCTCGTCGTCTCACCCGTGCGATGCCGATAGGTGCGCACCAGCGGCAGGGTCGAGGCGATCCAGATCAGTCCCGCAGCCGAGACCACGAGCAGTGTCGCCGCCTGCTCTCCTCTCTGGATCAGCGTCGCCACCCAGATCAGCACGATGACGACCTCGAAGAACACGACCGCAGACGCCGTGTACCACCAGGTGGCGACGACTCCCCGCGCCGTCGTCGAGCCTGGTCGCCCGGTCGTGTCGGATGCTCGGCGAGAGTCTGCGGGATGCGTCACGTCCACCACCATAGGCGCGTGACAGATGTCACGGCCTCGGCGGGCATAAGGCCCGACAGGAGGTGACAGACCGACACTGTCGATGGGGCAGCTCGTGCGCTGGGCTTGAGCATGACAAGGCCCCGTCGATCCGGGTGCCGCCACACGAGAAGGAGTCACACCATGGACCTCATCCCCCGCTTCCAGGATCTGGTCGCCCAGGTTCCCGAGCTCGTTCAACCGCTGATCGTCGCACTGGCCGGCGCCGTACCCTTCATCGAGGGCGAGGGGGCCGCCGTCATCGGCGTGATCGGCGGGGTGCATCCCGTGGCCGCCGTGCTCGCCGGTATCGCCGGCAATTTCCTCTGCGTACTCGTGCTCGTGACGCTGAGCTCGAGAACACGCTCGGCGATCATGAGCCACCGACGAAACCGCGCCGAGGCCCGCGAGGTGACCCTGGTCGGCGCCGGTTCCGTGGCGCATGACGAGAACGCAGACGTGGATGCACCGGAGTCGGGCCGAAAGACGGCTCGCTGGGTGAAATTCCAGCGCGCGCTCGACCGCTACGGCGTTCCCGGAGTCAGTCTGCTCGGGCCTCTGCTGCTGCCGACGCAGTTCACGGCGACGATGCTCACCGCGTCGGGAGTAGCCGCTCGACGCGTGCTGTTCTGGCAGGGTCTCGCCATCATCGGGTGGACGACCCTTCTCGGCGTGGTCGTCGGTGGTGTCGTGCACACCGTCACATAGTCGCACTCGCACGCCACGCTGGGGCGAGTGGCGGATGTCGGTGCCGGTTCGTACACTTCGAATATAGAAGATATATTCGAATGTCTCCCGATTGGAGAGCGGCCATGAACATCGAAGAACCCGTCACCGTCGAGCTGTCCGACGACGGCTCTCCCCTGAGATTCGAGTGGCGCGGAGTGCATTACGGAGTCATCAGCGCACCCGAACGCTGGTTCGCGCGGCGACCCTGGTGGCTGCTCGACGGCAGGGCCTCTCTCGGCACGGGCGGGGCCCTGATCGATCGTGAGATGTGGCGCGTCGATGCCGTACCGCTCACCGTCGGTATGCCGCGCCGCGACGGCACGTTCGATCTCGCCCTGCGCTCTGCACCGGGCGAGTGGCACATGTCCCGTGCCTTCGACGACGTTCTCGACACGCAGCTCTTCGCCTGACGCCGATGCCCCGATTCACCCACCTGCATGTCGCGTCGGCATACTCTGCGCACTTCGGAACATCCCAGCCCGAGGCGTTGGTCGCTTCCGCTGTGAGCGACGGCGCCGAGGTCGCGGCCATCACCGATCGCGACGGCCTCTACGGCGCCATCCGGCACGTGCGGGCCTGCATAGCCGCGGGCATCGACGCGGTCGTGGGTGTCGATCTCGCTCTGCTGCCAGAGCGAACGAGGCGCACCTCGACCCCGGGCAGACAGGCCGATTCCCCGGCTCCCCCAACCTCGGCTCCCCCGGCCTCGGCTCCCCCGGCCTCGGCTCCCGCGCGCATCACGGTCCTGGCGCACGGGCACAACTCCGGTGAGGGGTGGGCTGCACTCTGTCGGCTGATCAGTGCCGCCCACAGTCCTGCGGGCGACGGCATGCCGCGGCGTCCGAGCGATGTCGGCATCCAGCGCTCCCGTCCCAACGGGTTCCTCATCGGCGAGTCCGGCCCGGTCGCCACAGTATTGCTCGGCCCTGATTCCGACGTGGCGCAGGCGGTAGCCGCCGCAGATCTCCCACTCGCCGCATCCATGCTGGCCGAGTGGAAGAGGCTGCTGCCCGGCGCGATCGCGGTCGAGGTCGTATGCCACCTCACTGAACCGGGAGATCGCGCCAGCATCCGTCATGCCGCGCGCATGCTCGAACTCGCCGACAGCGTGGGCGTACCCGCGGTGCTGAGCAACGCCGTGAGATACCTGCGACCCGACGACGCGGTCACCGGTGACGTGCTCGACGCGGCCGATCGACTCCGCCCCCTGGGCGCGTTCCAGCCCCAACCCAATGCTCAGGCCTGGCTCAAATCGGCCGCTGCCATGAGGCGCCTCGCCTTCCTCATCGTCGATCACTCGGCACTGCCCCGATCAGCCGCCGAGCAGTTGCTGTCGCAGACCGAGCGCCTGGCCGACACCTGCAGACTCGACCCCCGAGCAGACCTCGCGTGGCGGCAGCCGAAGATTCCCTCGCACACCGTCCTCGGCGTCGACGGCGATCCGCTCGTCGAGCTGCGTCGACGCAGTGAGTCGGGCCTTCTCGAGCGCTACGGAGCTGCCCGGTCGAGCGAGCTCGAGTCCTTGAAGACCCGGCTCGACACAGAGATCGAGACGATCGGCCGATTCGGCTTCGCCAGCTACTTTCTCACCGTGGCCGAGGTCTCGGCGCTGATGCGGTCGATGAACGTGCGCAACCAGGCGCGAGGCTCCGGCGCCGGCAGCCTGGTGAACTATCTCCTGCGCATCTCCAACGTCGACCCGGCACGGCACGATCTGTTGTTCGAGCGATTCTTGGGAAACAAGCGCTCGACGCTGCCCGACATCGACATCGACGTCGAGTCCGCCCGCCGTCACGACATCTACCGCGCCATCTTCGAACGATTCGGCGAGAATCGCGTGAGCCTCATGTCGATGCAGAACACCTATCGTGCACGAGGCGCAGCGCGCGACGCCGGCCTCGCCCTCGGTCTCGACGACGCTCAGATCGACCTCGTCGCCACCAACCTCTGGCGTTTCAACGCTCGCGATTTTCGCCAAGTGCTCTCCGAGAAGCCCGAACTCCGAGAGATCGCCGCTCTCGTCAAGAACGACGCCCAGATCGACATGCTCGTCGATCTCACAGAACGACTCGATCGTCTCCCTCGCCACATCAGCATGCATCCGTGCGGCGTGATCCTCGGCAACGACGGGCTCCTCAACACCACGCCCGTGCAGCCGAGCGGCATGGGCCTGCCCATGAGCCAGTACGACAAACACGATATGGATGACGCCGGGCTGTTGAAGCTCGATGTACTCGGCGTGCGCATGCAGAGCACGCTGGCCTACGCCGTGTCCGAGATCCGTCGCATCCATGGGCGCCGAGCGGCCCACGCCGGCGGCCTGCCGGTCGATGCGCGCTACGTCAGCGCCGACGGCGTCATCGAGCTCGACGAGATTCCCCTCGACGACGAGGCCACCTTCGAGGCGATCCGAACCACGCGCACCCTCGGCATGTTCCAGATCGAGAGCCCGGGCCAACGCGAGTTGATCGGCAAGATGCAGCCCACGGAGTTCGAAGATCTGATCGCCGACATCTCCCTGTTCCGGCCCGGACCGATGAAGGGCAACATGGTGGCGCCGTTCCTCGACACGAAGCACGGCTTCGCCCAGCCGCAGTATCTGCACCCGACGTTCCGCCCCTTTCTCGAGAGCACCTACGGCGTCGTGATCTACCACGAGCAGATCCTGCGCATCTTCGCGGCCTGCATGAACGTCTCGCTCGCCGAGGGCGACGAGATGAGGAGAACGATCGAAGACCCCGAGGCCCGTGTCGAAGAACGATTCCGTCGACAGACCGCAGCGAACGTCGATAGCGACGGCGCGCGCATCTACGACGATCAGGCAATCGAGCGCATCTGGGCCGTGCTCAAAGGGTTCGGATCCTTCGGCTTCTGCAAGGCGCACGGAGCCGCCTTCGCCCTGCCGACCTTTCAGAGCGCGTGGCTCAAGACCCACTATCCCGCCGAATTCGTGGCGGCTCTGCTCACCCACGACCCCGGCATGTACCCGAAACGACTACTGCTGGCCGAGGCACGGCGCATGGGTGTGCCGATCCTGCCACTCGATGTCAGCGCGTCACGAGAGGTCTATACGGTCGAGCGCATCGAACCGCCTCGGCCGCAGGGTGTGCTCGCCGATCCCGACGACGTGATCCTCGGCATCCGGCTGTCGCTGAGCGATGTGCACGGAATCACCGGGGCCGAACTCGAGCGCATCCTCGCCAATCAGCCGTACGTGGGCATCGGCGACTTCTATCAGCGCGCGGCTCCATCGCGCGCCCTTCTCACCAGGCTCGGGCTGGTCGGCGCCCTCGATTCACTGGCCACGAGAGATGATGCGGCCGGTGACGGACACGCATCACGCGGCGACGTGATGGCCCGAGTGCGCGAGCTGATCGCACGGGGCAAACGTCCCGCGACCCGGAATGTCCAACCCACCCTGCCGATCTTCGTCGACGACAGAGAACAGCTGACGGAGGTCACGAGCGAACCGAGCATGGTCGAGCGCGTTGCGACCGAGCTCGACGTTCTGCAGATGGAGGTCAGCGAGCACGTGATCGAGAGCTACCGCCCCCTGCTCGACGAACTCGGTGTGATGCCCGCCAGCGAACTCCTCAACTGCTGGAACGGCACGACCGTGCTGGTGGCCGGAATCCGAGTGGCGACACAGACGCCCCCGATGCGCAGCGGCAAACGCGTCGTGTTCATCAGCCTCGACGATGGCTCGGGCTGCTCCGATTCCACCTTCTTCGAGGAGGCGCAAGACCGGGCCGGCCCTCTGCTGTTCGGCACCAAGCTCATGGTCATCCAAGGCAAGACGCGACGCACAGGAGAACGGGGAGTCTCGATCGAGGCGACGAACGCCTGGGACTTGAAGGCTCTCTGGGCGCAATGGCAGCAGACACAGCAGCGCCAGGAGCGCGAGGCCTCGTGAATGCGGCGGCACAGGCGCCCGGCGCGACAGAATAAACGCATGCGACGCACAGACCGCGCTCGGATCGCGAACCTCAGGCTGGTCTCCCAGCACCTGGCGGCGAGCGCACTCTCCTCACCCGCAGAAGTAGCTTTCTCGATGCTCGCGACACAGGCGCAAGACCTGTCGTCGGCGCAGTGGGCTCTGGGCGTGCGCAGCCCGGGCTCCACGCTCGCCGACGTCGACCGCGCATTCACCGAGGGCTCGATCGTGCGGTCATGGCCCTTCCGGGGAACACTCCATGTGACGCCCGCGGCAGACCTCGGCTGGATGCTCGCCCTCACCCGCGACAGAACTCTCCGCGGCGCGAAGACGAGACACGCCGGCCTGGGGCTCGACGAACAGACCTTCTCGCGCGCCGCCGGTGTCGTCCGCAGCTCGTTGCAAGGGGGTGGGCGATTGTCGCGGGCGGCCCTGCTCGCCGAGCTCGATGCTGCCGGCGTCGCCACCGACCATCAGCGCGGTAGCCACATCATCTGGTACCTGGCCCATGCCGGCCTCATCTGCTTCGGTCCGATGGGGGCCACGGGGCAGTCCGTGGTGCTGACCGACGAATGGGTGACGGAGCCGCGCCAGCTCTCCCCCGATGAGGCACTCGCCGAACTCGCGGTGCGCTACTTCACGTCGCACGGCCCGGCGACGCTTCGCGATCTCCTCTGGTGGAGCAAAGTCCTGGTGCCGGAGGCGAGACGAGGCATCGAGGGCGCCGGCGACAGACTTCGCCGCATAGAGGTCGATGGCACGACCTACTATCTGGCGGCAGACCAGGCAGACGAGCCCGTCGTACCCGGGCTCGTTCTGCTCCCCGGCTTCGACGAATACCTCCTGGGCTACGAGAACCGCGATGCCGTGCTGGCTCGAGAGCACAGCGCCCGCGTCGTGCCCGGCTCGAACGGCATCTTCCTGCCGATGGTCGTCTCGAACGGTCAGGTGGTCGGCACCTGGCGGCGAACGATTCGACGGGCTTCGGTCGACATCGCAGCGTCGACGTTCGCGCCGATGACCTCCACGGTCACCGCCCGCTACGTGAAGGCCGCCCGACGGTACGCCCGATACCTGGGGCTCGACCAGGGTGAGACGACGATCGCCGACTCCTGAGGTCTGCGGCAATCCGTGCGCCCGTGCGACAACGAAGACACTTCGATATGACTCCCGCCGATGCCTCCTCACCGCGCTACGCTCCGTTCGGCCTCGACGCCGACCCGGCGGCGTCGAGCCTCATCTCGAGCACCGTCGAGACAGAACTCGGGTCAGTCCGCGTGCACAGCTCGATGACGCGAAGCGGATCGACCGCCACGCTGCTGCTGCACGGCGCGGCCGGCAGCTGGACGACGTGGACGCCTCTTCTCGCGGCCGCCCGGGCCACGGGAGCGCCGCTCGCCGATGTGGTGGCCATCGATCTGCCGGGGTGGGGCGATTCGCCCGGCCCGCGCATCCGGTCGCGTCTCACCCTCGACTCGCTGGCCGATGTGGTCTGGCGTGTCGTCACGCACCTCGGCTACACCCGTGCCGACATCGTCGGCCACTCCCTGGGCGCCTTCATCGCGCTGCACCTCGCGGCGACCCGCCCGGCGAGTGTCGATGCCGTTCGCCTCGTCTCGGCGACGAGCTACTCGGTGCTCGCGAGCATCGAGCATCCGGTGCGATCATTCGGTGCCGTTCCCGGCTTCACTTTGCTGCTCGGCGTGTTCCGGCTGCTTCGGATGGGTGGAGATCGCGGCGCTGGGCTCGTGCGGGCCGTTCGGCGCGTCGGGCTGCTGCGCGTCGCCGTGAGTCCGCTCTTCCGACATCCACGTCTCGTGCCGCGATCGGTCGTAAGCGCGCTGGCCGACGAGGTGCGGCCCGACAGTTTCGTGCGTGCCGCGGAGGCGACCCGCGGCTACGGCCTGCAGCGACGCTGGGCGAGCATCCGGTGCCCCGTGTGGGCCGTGCGGGGCGACGCCGACTCGTTCGTACCGTCGCGCGACCTCACCGGCCTGCTTCGCGCGATCCCGCTCGCGACACTCGCCGAGATCGGCGACTGCGGCCATTTCGCTCACATCGAGCGCCCCGGTGAGACGTTGGATGCCCTCGGCCTGATGCCCTCGCGACCGCGGCCCGCACACGACGAAGCCGCCGCCCGGTGATTCCGGGCGACGGCTTCGATACGCGGATGATCCGCGACAGAACTACTTCTGGAGCGAGGCCTGAAGGTCGATCGTGATGGTGACCTCGTCGCCGACGAGAACTCCACCGGTCTCGAGGGGAGCGTTCCAGCTGACACCGAAGTCGTTGCGGTTGATCTTGGTGGTCGCGGTCAGTCCGGCCTTGTAGTTGCCGTACAGGTCGTCCTGGAATCCACCGAACTCGAGGTCGAACGTGACCGGCTTGGTCACGCCCTTGATCGTGAGGTCTCCGTCGACGAGGAAGTCGCCACCCTCGTAGCGGATGCCGGTCGACACGAAGGTCAGCTCGGGGTGCGTGGGGGCGTCGAAGAAGTCGTTGGTGCGCAGGTGACCGTCGCGGTTCTCGTCGTTCGTGTTGATCGAAGCGACCTCGGCCTTGGCCGTGACGGTGGAGTCGAGCGGGTTCTCGCCCGTGGTGAAGGTGGCGTCGAACTTCTCGAACTTGCCCTTGACCTTGCTGATGAGCAGGTGGCGAACGCTGAACGAGACCTCGGAGTGCGAAGCATCGATAGTCCAGGTGCCGGCCTTGTAACCCGGGATGTTGATCGTGTCGGTCATGATTTCTCTTTTCGTCTGAGACAGAAGGGAGTGGGTCAGAACCCACTTCGATACAAATGCATGTACCACCGCGATTATTCCACTTCAGTCGAACCAGATTCTGAATAGCCGGTGAATGTCGTCACGCGGCGACATAGTCGGACGGCAGTTGAGAAGATTGCAGAATGACGAATGACAACACACGCGTGGATTTCTGGTTCGACCCATCGTGCCCTTGGGCCTGGATGACGAGCCGCTGGGTCGACGAGGTATCCGGCCACCGCGACCTCGACGTGCACTGGCACATCATGAGCCTCGCGATCCTGAACGAGAACAACGACGTGCCCGAGTCCTACCGAGCCTTCTTTCCGCGCGCTCTGCGCTACGCGCGTGTCGTGGCGACCGCCGAGGCGTTGCACGGTGAAGAGACGCTCAAGCCGCTGTACGACGCGCTCGGCCGGCGCATCCATCTCGACGAGCGGGCGACCGACGTCGAGGCCGTGGTCGCGGAATCGCTTGCCGAGGCGGGGCTCGACGCATCGATCGCCGACCGGGCGCTTCCGGATGCCGATGGCCGATTCGAATTCGAGGCCGAGTTGCGCGCATCCCACCGCAGCGGCATCGACCTGGTCGGCGACGATGTCGGAACTCCGATCATCGCCGTGAACGGCGTCGCCTTCTTCGGCCCCGTCATCTCGCCCGCACCGCACGGCGAGCAGGCACTCGCCCTGTGGGACGGGATCGTCGCAGCAGCGTCCTACGACGGGTTCTTCGAGCTCAAACGCAGCCGCACCCGCGATCCGATCTTCTCCTAAAGTCCCGGTAATCCCGGGATTCTAAAGAGCGTCGCCTACCCTGGAGATCATGGCCCATTCCGTTCTGAGATTCTTCGGCGTGCTCGCGACGGTCACCGCGCTCGTCGCGGTGCCGTTCGCGGGCGCTGCCGCAGGCCCGCTTCGCGCCGCCGACTATCCCTCTTGGGACGACGTGCAGGCGGCCAAGCAGAACGAAGCCACGGCCCAGGCCGAGGCAGAACGGATCAGCGGCCTTCTCGACGAGCTCGAGGCGACGGCCACCACCCTCAGCAACGAAGCGCTGAAGCGCGGCCAGGAATATCTTGTCGCGACGTACAACCGAGACGCGGCGCAGACCTCGGCCGACGACCTCGAGACCCGGGCGACCGAGGCCTCGACGAAGGCCGATGCGGCGAAGCGCCAGGTCGGCCAGATCGCCGCGCAACTCTACAAGTCCGGCGGCGACAACGGCACGGCCAATCTGTTGCTGAACGGCGATAAGTCGAAACAGCTGCTCTACAAGCTCGGCACGATGAGTCAACTCACGGCGCAGACCGTCGGCCTGCGCGACGCCGCCGAGATCGCAGCCAACAACGCGACGTCTCTGAGAGAGCAGGCCGATGCCGCGTTGGCCGAACGCGACCGGCTGTCGACCGAGGCAGAGACCGCCCTCGCAGCGGCGAAAGACTCCAAGGCGGCGGCCGACGCCCAGGTCGTCGAGGAACAGGCGCACAGCGCCACCCTGTACGAGCAGCTTGCAGCGTTGAAGAACACGACCGCCGCCGCCGAGCAGGGCTATCGAGATGGCCTCGCCAAGGCGGCCGAGGAGGCCGCTCGCAAAGCGGCAGCCGAGGCCGCGGAAGCGGCGAACGACGCTGGCGGCGATGGCAGTTCCTGGGTGCCCGATTCTGGCTCGGTCGCGTCACCCGCCGAGGCGAAGCAGATCGCGTTCAACATGCTCGGCTCCTATGGCTGGGGCGGCGATCAGCAGAGCTGTCTCGTTCAACTCTGGACAGGCGAGTCCGGCTGGCGCGTCAATGCCTACAACCCCGACAGCGGCGCCTACGGCATCCCCCAGTCGCTGCCCGCCAACAAGATGGCCAGCGCTGGAGCCGACTGGCCCACCAACGCAGCCACCCAGATCACCTGGGGACTCGACTACATCAGCGGCCGTTACGGCACACCCTGCAATGCCTGGGCAAGCTGGAACGCGAGATCACCGCACTGGTACTGACCCGGCCAGGTCTGATAAGTCGCGTCTGGTCAGCGCCCGACAAGACTCGAGCCGGCCGTCGTCAGCAGAACAACGTCGACGACCGCGCTGGCGATGATCAGCTGAAAGAGCAGCCGCGTCGGCGGCCGGGTGAGCGCCAGGGCAATCCCCGCCACCGCGATGGCGACGCCTGCGACAAGTCCGATCACGGCAACAGCGATCAACTCGGGCGACGACGACGCGATGCCGATCGACGCGATGAGCGAGGCTAACGCGAGGGAAGCGAACGCGACCACACCCGACGGGCGACGACCGAGGATGTGAGGCAGCCCTCGCACCCCGGTGCGGGCGTCGTCGTCGAGGTCAGGGAGAACGTTGGCGAAATGCGCCCCGAAGCCCAACAGCGCTCCGACAGCGATCGCCCACCATGCCGCGGGCCGCGGCTCGATCAATGACAGCGTCACGAACAGCGGAAGCGTTCCGAACGTGACCAGATACGGGACTCCCGATGCCGGCGTGCGCTTGAGCCACGCGTTGTAACTCCACCCAGACGCGATTCCGATGATATTCACGAGTGCGGCGAGCGGGCCGAGCAGCAGAGACAGCGGCACGGCGACGACGACGGCAGCGATGGCGGCGCCACGAACCGCCGATCGACTCACCACGCCGGATGCGATGGGCTTATCCGGGCGCGCGACCGCCGAGTCCCGATCGGCATCGATCCAGTCGTTGCTCCACCCGATCGACAGCTGGCCCGCGAGCATGGCCGCCCCCACGAGCACGATCCGTGCCGGATCGACGCCCACTCCCACTGCGAGGATGACGGTGACGAGAGTGACGGCGATCGCCGGCCCCGGATGAGACGCGCTGATCATCCCCCGGAGCATATGTCGAAGTATAGAGAGTGGCCGGGCGTCGCTCAGGATCGCTCGATGCTGGCGAGGAGCATCGTGAGCGATCGTGCTAGTGCGGCGCGCTCATCACCCTTCAGGCCCGCGAGAAGGGAGTTCTCTGCCGAGAGCTGGAGAGGGAACACCTCGTCGACGAGGTCTCGACCCGCTGCCGTCAACGAGATCAACGCTCCCCGGCCATCGGCGGGATTCATGGAACGACTCACCAGCCCGCGCCCCTCGAGCTGCTTGAGCCTCTTCGTGGTCGAGGGAGCCGTCGCGAGAGAGATCGTACGCAACTCGCCAGGAGATCTCGGCGTAGCGGATCGCCTGAGAACGGCGAGGATGTCGAACTCCCCGCGCGTGAGCCCGTGAGCGGCGAGCACCTCGTCGCTGCGGTGCACGATCAACGCCGCACTACGAAGCACGCGCCCCACGACGCCGATTGCCTCGAGGTCGAGGTCCGGTCTGATACGGCGCCACTCGCGCTGAATATCGTCGACCGCGTCGCCGCGATCGGTGCCACTGACCTCCGCGCCAGTCATCGGACCTCCACAAAATAATTTACTAGTAAACTATATCCAATGAGCTCGCCCATCCTTCCCCACCCGCGTCATCTCGTGGCATTCGGTCCGCACAGAGGCGCTCACACGGTGGCGGTCCGGGCCGGCATCTCGATGGCCGTGCCGCTGATCGTGCTGTGGCTCACAGATCATCTCGACCTGTCGCTCTACGCGGCATTCGGGGCATTCACCGCACTGTACGGACGCAACCACAGCCATCTCCCCCGCCTACGCATGCAGTCGCTCGCCGCCGCGATGCTGGTCGCAGCTGTCGTCATCGGAACGACCGTCGGCATATTCGAGGCCCGCGAATGGATCGTCGTGCCCGTCGTCGCCGTCGTCGCGGCCGTCGTGACGATCATCTCGGATGCCGCCGACCTGCATCCACCGGGCGCGCTGTTCGCCACCTTCGCGGTCGCGGCGTGCGCATCCGTGCCGAGCACGACCGGGTCGATCTGGCTGGCGTTAGCCGTCGCGTCGGCCAGTGCCGCGCTCTCGCTCGCCATCGGCGTCGTCGGCTTCGCCCACCCTGCCGCGCGGATCCGGCCGCACTCGCGATTCTCCGTCTCGTTCCGCGATGCGATTGCCCGACCAGCACAAGTCTCGACGATCGCCCGACTCGTGACCGGAATCCTCGTCGCCGGAATCGTTCCCACCCTCGCGGGAATCGGGCATCCGTATTGGGCGATGGTCGCGGTCGTCGCAGCCCTGTCGGGGCCGGATGCGACGGCACGGCTCGTGCGCGCCGGTCACCGGATCCTCGGAACACTCGTCGGCCTCGGCCTCGCCGCGCTCATCTTCGCGATCGACCTGCCGACCGCAGCGACCATCGCCGTCGTAGTGGCACTGCAGATGACCGCCGAACTCTTCATCGGCCGCAACTACGGACTGACCATGGTCTTCGTCACCCCGCTCGCGCTCTGCATGATCGAACTCGCACACGCGGTCGACGGAGGCGCGCTCATCGCTGACCGCTTCGTGGAGACGGTGTTCGGAGCGGTGATCGGCATCGGACTCACCCTCCTGTGGCGCTCCCGATCATCGACGATCGTCGACCCGTGACGGGCGGCCCGCATCGGCGTGGGACGAACCAGAGTCGACACCCGATCGCTCGTCCGCCTCGAGACGCTCGGCTTCGTCTCCGCCAATAGCCTCTCCGCGGGCGACGAGTCCCGCCACATCCGACAGCGGAATCTGCTTGAGGAAGAGCGAGAGCAGGAAGGCGAGTCCGATGAAGGGCAGCAGGAACCAGAACACGGGCGCCAGCGCATCGGCGTAGGCCGTGACGATGCCATCACGCACACTGTCGGGCAGCTGCGACAGCGTCTGCGGGTCGAGTGTCGACGTCGATGCGGCGGCGTCCGACGCACTGGCCCCGGCGTTCGTGAAGACGGCCGTGAGGTTCTCTGAGAGGCGCGTGGTGAAGATGGTGCCGAACACCGCGACTCCGAGAGAGGCGCCCACTTCGCGGAAATAGTTGTTCGTGCTCGTCGCAGTGCCGACCATCGAGGGATTCACCGAGTTCTGCGCCACGAGTACGACGACCTGCATGATGAGGCCGAGGCCGGCGCCGAAGACGAACAGGAAGATGCAGATGAGCCAGATCGGGGTATCAGCGGTCAGTGTCGTCATCGCCACCATTGCCGCGGCGGTCAGCAACGTTCCCACGATCGGGAAGAGCTTGTAGCGGCCGGTGCGAGTGATGGCGACTCCCGACACGATCGACGTGCCGATGAGGCCGACCATCATCGGCAGCATCAGCAGACCCGATGCAGCCGCCGAGGTGCCCGACGACATCTGGAGGAAGGTCGGGATGAAGCCGATGGCCGAGAACATGCCGAGTCCCAGCGTGAGCCCGATCAAGGTCGCGTTGACGAAGGTGCGGTTCGTGAACAGGGCGAGCGGGATCACCGGGTCTTTCGCCCGAGCCTCGACGATGACGAACAGGATCGCGGCGACGATCATGCCGGCCCCGAACATCCAGGTCTCGGGCGCGGCCCAGCCGTGGTCGGTCTTGTCGCCGCCGAAGTCGGTGAAGAAGATGAGGCAGGTCGTGAAGGCCGAGAGCAGGATCACGCCGAGGATGTCGATCGGCTGCGTCGCCTTCTTGCTCGGCAGCCGGAGCGCGAACCAGGCGATCGCGAAGGCCGCGATGCCCACGGGGATGTTGATGTAGAACGCCCACTGCCAGGTGAGGTGGTCGACGAAGAAGCCTCCGAGCAGGGGTCCGCCGACGGCGGAGAGGCCGAAGATCGCACCCAGCGGGCCGAGGTACTTGCCGCGCTCGGAAGCCGGAACGATGTCGGCGATGATCGCCTGCGACAGGATCATCAGACCGCCGCCGCCCAGACCCTGGATGGCACGGAACACGATGAGCTGCGTGAAGTCGCCGGCGAAGGCACAGCCGACCGACGCGATGGTGAACAGCGCGATCGCGATGAGGAACAGGTTGCGGCGGCCGAGCACGTCTCCGAATTTTCCGTACACGGGCATCACGATAGTGGTGGCGAGAAGGTAGGCCGTGGTCAGCCAGACCTGGTGCTCGACGCCGCCGAGCTGCCCGACGATGGTGGGCATGGCGGTGGAGACGATCGTCTGGTCGAGGCTCGAGAGGAGCATGCCGGCGATGAGGGCGCCGAAGATGATCCAGATGCGCCTCTTCGTGAGGAGCATCGGCCTCTCGGCGATGGAGGCAGTAGTCACGGGTGGGCCTTTCGAGGAGTGGAATCGGCGAGCACGGTGCGTGCAGCAGAGAGGGAGTCAGTAAGGATGGAGGTGAAGTCGAGGGGGGCCGCGAGGGCATGCATGCGCTCGCCCACGCTGCGCAGCAGACCGACCAGGACGTATGCGACGGCCTGCGCCCGGAGATCATCGACCGCGACATTCTCGCGCTCGGCGACGAGAGCGACGAGTTGCCGCTCGCGCTCCTTGCTCATGCCGATGAAGCGCTGAAGGAGTCGAGGCTCTCGGTCCAGAGCAGCGAAGAAGTACGCGTGCTCCTGCGCTGTGCCCTCGAGCGTACCGAAGTGCTCGATAGCCAGCTCGAGCAGATCGTCGATGACGACAGGCCAGCCACGGGACCCCCGGGCCAGGAACTCCCCCGCGAAGATCTGCGACTCGGCGTCGGGATCGACACCGATGACCGCATCCTCCTTGGTGCGGAAGTAGTTGAAGAACGTGCGTCGGGATACACCGACCTCATCGCAGAGCTGCTCGACGGTGAAACCGGCGAGGCCGTGCTCGGCAGTGAGCCGTCGAGAAGTGGAGGTCAGACGTGACGCCGTCTCAAGACGGCGCCGCTCACGACGATCGACGATTGCACTTTCATTCACAAAGTGCAGTATTGCACTTTGTTACCGTGGGTGCAATCTTGTCGAGAAGCCCGTCATCACCGTCGGCTGATCCCAGGCAGCCTTGGGCAAAAAGAACTTGGGCAAAAAGAAAGGAACCACCCTCTCGGGCGGTTCCCTTTTTGATTCCGGTGGAGCTGAGGGGATTCGAACCCCTGACCCCCTGCATGCCATGCAGGTGCGCTACCAACTGCGCCACAGCCCCGAACATGTCTCCGCCTGGGCTTTCGCACCGGGCCGAAACAACTTGCCTAGCTTACAACATGGATCCCGCTGAAGAAAAATCGAGAGGCGATCCGGCTGTCGTCAGCGTCAGGCGCTGGCCTCCGAAGACGCGAGCTCGATCGGAACGACAGGGCAGTCCTTCCAGAGACGCTCGAGCGAGTAGTACATGCGGTCTTCCTCGTGGAAGACGTGCACGACGATGTCGCCGAAGTCGAGAAGAGCCCAGCGGCCCTCCGAGAGACCTTCGCGGCGCAGGATCTTGACGCCCTGCTCGGCGAAGCGGTCGATGATCTCCTCGCCGATGGCCACGACGTTGCGCTCATTGCGACCGGAGGCGAGCAAGAAGATGTCGGCGAGGGGAAGCGGGCCGGATACGTCGAGAGCGACGAGATCGGATGCCTGCTTCGAATCAGCGGCGGATGCCGCGATCTGGGTGAGCTCGATGGAGCGTGCTGAGGCTGTCAATTGAATTTAGAAGATCCTGAAGACAAAGGCGGCGAGCAGAAGGCCCACGACGCCGATCGCGAGAACACCCGCGGTGATCGCGAGGACGACAGGCACGTTGACCCTGCCCCGCTTGGGAGGAGCGACGAGGGCGTTGTTCGACGCCCCAGTGCTGACTGCTCGGCTGGCACTGACCGGAGCGACGTCGTCGCCGCTCTGCTCGGTCTCACCGATGTCGAGGAGTGCGTCGAGATCTTTAGACTCGATGCCGGCCGCAGGAGCGCCGCTGGCGCCCATGCTCGAGGGCAGGTCGATCGACCCGGTGATGATGACCTCACCGGTCTCGTCGAGAGCTGTGCCCATGTCCATGCTGCTGGGAACGGCGGGAAGAACCAGCGCGCTCGTCTGCGACGAGTTGGTCGATCCGACGGTACGCGACGAGATGAGGTCGTCGAACGACGCGTTGGAGTCGTCGATCTTCGCCGGAGCCTGCTCGTCGGGGACGACGGTCGGAGGCTGGAAGATGGGAGCGAGAATAGGGCCGCTCGAGAGCGACTCGACGGTGATCTCGGTGACAGAGTCTCCGTCGTCGGGGTCGTCGTCGATCGGCACATCATCGGTGCCGGAATCGTCGGTTCGCGAGTCACCGGTGCGCGAATCACCGGATCGCTTCTCGTCGATCTGCGGCTCATCGATGACGAGTTCTTCGACGATGGGCTCGGACTCGCTCGCCTCGGGCGCGAAGCTCGAGATCGGGTCGGATGCGCCGCGTGCGCTGACCGGAGACGGCGTCTGCTGCGGGGTCTCGCGCTCGAACGTGGGAATCGCCTGAGTCGGCTCTTCGACCACGACGGCGTCTTCGACGACCTCGGTGGCGTCGGATGTCTGGGTGGCTTCGGTTTCGGAGTTCGCGGACTCGTCGGAAGGAGCCGCGGCGTCGGGCTCTGCCGTGTCGGGAACGGCGCTCGCATCGGCCTCGGCTGCGCGGCGCGCAGCCTCTTCGTTCACCTTCGCGGCGTCCTGCCGGTCTTTCTTGGGCATGGTGCGCTCGAGTTCGCGCAGCTGGCGCCGTGTCAGCGGCTGCTCGTCGGGAGACAACGTCATTCAAAACTCCGATATAGATGGTGCTTGGTGATGTACTGTACGACACCGTCGGGTACCAAGTACCACACCGGAAAACCCCGGCCCACCCGGCCGCGTATGTCAGTGGACGATATCGCTAGAGCCGGAACTTCCAAATAGCTTACGTCTTCATGCGGCAAAGCGGAAATGGACAGCGGATGTCCGGGCCGGGAGACGGCCACGAAGTGGGCGAGCGACCAGAGTTCGTCGGCGTTCTTCCACCCCAGGATCTGAGCGATGGCGTCGGCACCCGAGATGAAGAACAGGTCGGCGTCGGGTCGCTGTTCGTGCAGATCGCGCAGGGTGTCGATCGTGTAGGTGTCGCCGACGCGGTCGATGTCGACGCGGCTCACGGTGAACCGCGGATTGGACGCCGTGGCGATGACCGTCATGAGATAGCGGTGTTCGGCCGGCGTGACGACCTTCTTCTGCCAGGGCTGTCCGGTGGGGACGAACACCACTTCGTCGAGGTCGAACGACTGGGCTACCTCGCTGGCGGCAACGAGGTGTCCGTGGTGGATGGGGTCGAAGGTTCCACCCATCACACCGATCCGGGCACGCCTGCCGCTGGCGGAGGTCACGTTCGTCGGTGCCTAGTGGTCGGCGCCGGTGCGGTCTGCGTGTCCGTGAGGATCGTGGCTGGCGGCGTAGGCGGCGGACTTGCGCGGGTGGCGGTTGGCAACGTCACGGTAGCTCCACATGACGGCGGCCAGAGCGGCGAAGATCACGAAGGCGATGAGTCCGAAGACGATGGCCGGGAACGGCAATTCGACGTG
The DNA here is from genome assembly GCF_900177765.1 of Agreia sp. VKM Ac-1783. Lineage (GTDB taxonomy): Bacteria > Actinomycetota > Actinomycetes > Actinomycetales > Microbacteriaceae > Agreia. Next base: position 954,093 of record NZ_FXWI01000001.1, on the reverse strand, counting down.
GGCCTCAGCTTCGGCCAACAGGCTGGTCACAACTGACATGGTTCTCTTTCGTCGTCGGCGGCGCGCAGAAAATAACGCGGTCGGTCAAGGATACCGCTACGCGCGCACCTGCCCTGTTCCCCGCACCAGCCACTTCGTGCTCGTGAGCTCGGGAAGTCCCATCGGGCCGCGCGCGTGCAGCTTCTGGGTGGAGATGCCCACCTCGGCTCCGAAGCCGAATTCGCCTCCGTCGGTGAAGCGCGTCGAGGCGTTCACCATGACGGCCGCAGAGTCGACCTCGCGCAGAAAGCGTTCGGCATTCGACAGATCGTTGGTGATGATCGACTCTGTGTGGTGCGTCGAGTAGTGGCGGATGTGATCCATCGCCTCATCGAGATCGGCGACGACCCGCACGGCGAGGTCGAGCGTCATGTACTCGGTCGCCCAGTCGTCGTCGGTCGCCTCGACCGCGTCGGGGAACACAGCGAGCGTGCGGTCATCGCCGTGAATCGTGACGCCGGATGCACGGAGCGCACCGAGCACACCGGGAAGCAGACGCTCCGCGGCGCTCTCGTGCACCAGCAGCGTCTCGAGCGCGTTGCACACGCTCGGCCGCTGCACCTTGGAGTTGTGCACGATGGCGGTGGCCATCTCGAGGTCTGCGCTCGAATCGAGGAAGATGTGCACGATACCGGCACCCGTTTCGATGACGGGAACGGTCGACTCGCTGACGACGGTGTTGATCAGGGCGGCACTGCCGCGGGGAATCAGCACGTCGACGTACCCTCGCGCGGTCATCAGAGCGGTAGCGCCCTCGCGTCCGAATTCGTCGATGGTCTGCGCGGCCTCCCGCGGAAGACCGACCGACTCGAGCGCGATCTGAATCAGGTCGACGAGCACCCCATTCGTCTTCTCGGCAGCGGAGCCTCCCCGAAGAACGACGGCGTTGCCGCTCTTGATGGCGAGCGCCGCGATGTCGATCGTGACGTTCGGACGGGCCTCGTAGATGGCGCCCACGACACCGAAGGGCACACGGACCTGCTCGATGCGCACGCCATTGGGCAGCGATCGCCCGCGCACGGTCTCCCCCACGGGATCGACGAGGCCCACGAGGTCGAGAGTCGCCGACGCGAGAGCCTCGATGCGGGCGTCGTTCAGGGTGAGCCGATCGAGCAGCCCCGCAGCGAGCCCGTTCTCTCGCCCGTTGGCGAGGTCGAGGGCGTTGGCCTCGCTGATGCGCGAGACGTTCGACCTCAGCTGCTCCGCGATGGCCGAGAGCGCGTCGTTCTTGACGTCGGTCGTGGCCTGGGCGAGGCGGCGCGCAGACGTGCGCGCGGCATCCAGTTTCTCGGTGAACGTGCTGGAGGCCAGTGTCGAAAGGGGCATGGCGCCCAGTTTACGACGAGGGGGCCGCGTCGAACCAGGTTCCGACGGTCTCACCGGCGAGCGCCTGAGCGGCCTGCGGAGTCGAGGTCAGGATGACCGCCGTGCCGTTGCTCGCGGCGTAGCGCGCGGCCGACACCTTGGTCGTGGCACCGCCCGTGCCGAGCCCTGTTCCGACGTCGCCGACGACGACACCGTCGAGCTCGTCGCCGTAGGGCACATGCGAGATCAGGATGGCGCCGGGTTCGAGGGGCGGCCGGGTGTAGAGGGCGTCGACGTCGGAGAGCAACACCAGCAGGTCGGCCTGCACGAGCTCGGCCACGAGCGAGGCGAGGCGGTCGTTGTCGCCGAAGCGGATCTCATGCGTGGCGACCGTGTCGTTCTCGTTCACGATGGGCAGGATGCGCAGACCGAGCAGACGCTCCATGGCTCGCTGAGCGTTCGAACGCGGCGTGGGGTTCTCGAGGTCGCCGGCCGTGAGGAGCACCTGGCCCGCCACGATGTCGAAGCGGTCGAGGCTGTCTTGATAGCGGTAGATGAGCACGTTCTGCCCCACCGCTGCCGCAGCCTGCTGGGTGGCCAGATCAGTGGGGCGGGAGTCGAGCTGCAGATACGGCATGCCCGTGGCGATTGCGCCTGACGAGACCAGCATGATCTCGACACCGCGACCATGGGCCGTGGCCAGCGCGTCGACGAGTGGCGCTATCTGGCCCGCATTGTCACCGGAGATCGACGACGAGCCGACCTTCACGACGATGCGTCTCGCGCGCTCGATGTCGCTGCGGTCGGCCAGCCGGACGCGGGTCACTCCTCGTCCGTGCTGTCTTCGCGCCAGAGTCCCGCCTCTTTCTCGCGCACGAGCTCTGCGCGGGCCTCGGCCTTGGCGTCCATGCGCTCGAAGTACTCCTCGCGGCGCTGGTTGCTCGTGCGTCGGCCGTCTTTGAGCAGGCGCGGGTCGAGACCGCGCGGCGCGGTGACCAACTCGGCCGTCGACGTCATCGTGGGCTCCCAGTCGAACACCACGCCGTTGTCGAGGCCGATGATGACCGTCGAACCGGCCTGAGCACCCTTCTTGAAGAGCTGGTCTTCGACGCCCAGCTTCGCCAGACGGTCGGCGAGGAAGCCGATGGCCTCTTCGTTCGTGAAGTCGGTCTGCTGCACCCAGCGCTCGGGCTTCGTGCCGAGCACCCGGTAGATGTTTCCGCCCGATCCACCCTCGACGCGCACGGTGAAGCCGGCCTCGTCGACGGCGCGGGGGCGCATGACCAGGCGAGGCTTCGGCGGAGCGTCGATGAGCGCCTGCCGGCCCTCTTCGACGAGCTGAGCGAGAGCGAACGACAGCGGCTTCAGGCCCTCGTGGCTGACCGTGGAGATCTCGAACACGCGGTATCCCCGACCCTCGAGTTCTGCGGTGACGAAGTCGGCGAGCTCGCGCCCTTCCGGGACGTCGATCTTGTTCAGGGCGACGAGCTGCGGGCGCTCGATGAGCGGGATCTGACCCTCGGGAACCGGGTACGCGGCCAGCTCGGCAAGAATGATGTCGAGGTCGGAGATGGGATCGCGGCCGGGTTCGAGGGTCGCGCAGTCGAGCACGTGCAACAGCGCGGTGCACCGCTCGACGTGGCGAAGGAATTCGAGGCCCAGACCCTTGCCCTCGCTCGCGCCCTCGATGAGGCCGGGAACGTCGGCGATCGTGTAGCGGGTCTCCCCCGCCTGAACGACGCCCAGGTTGGGGTGGAGCGTGGTGAAGGGATAGTCGGCGATCTTCGGCTTCGCGGCGGAGAGTGCCGCGACGAGGCTCGACTTGCCGGCGGAGGGGTAGCCCACGAGCGCGACGTCGGCGACGACCTTCAGTTCGAGCCGGATGTCGCCCTCGAAGCCGAGCGTTCCGAGCAGCGCGAAGCCCGGAGCCTTGCGCTTCGTGTTGGCCAGAGCTGCGTTTCCGAGCCCGCCCTGTCCGGCCTCGGCGACGACGACGCGCATGCCGGCGTCTGTCATGTCGGCGAGCTCGGTGCCGTCGGCGTCTTTCACGAGCGTTCCGATAGGCACGCTCAGTACGAGTTCGTCGGCGTTGGTTCCGCTGCGGTGATCGCCCATGCCGGGGCCGCCGTTCTCACTGCGACGATGCGGTGAGCGGTGGAATCCGAGCAGTGTGGTGACGCCCGGGTCGGCGACGAGCACGATGTCGCCACCGTTGCCGCCGGTTCCACCGTCGGGCCCCGCGAGGGGCTTGAACTTCTCGCGCTTCACCGACACGCAGCCGTTGCCGCCATTGCCTGCGCGGAGGTGGAGTGTCACATGGTCAACAAACGTCGCCATCTGCTCTCCTAACGTTGGTGTTTCAGTGAAAAACGAAGAATGGCAGGAACGGGCCGAAGCCCGCCCCTGCCATCTGTGCCTGCGAGGTGGTGCTACTCGCCTGCCACGATGTTGATGACCTTGCGGCCGCCCTTGTGTCCGAACTCGACCGAACCAGCGGCCAGTGCGAACAGGGTGTCGTCGCCGCCACGGCCGACGTTCACGCCGGGGTGGAAGTGGGTGCCGCGCTGGCGGACGATGATCTCGCCCGCTCCGACGACCTGGCCACCGAAGCGCTTGACGCCCAGACGCTGTGCGTTGGAGTCACGACCGTTGCGAGTGGAACTCGCGCCCTTTTTATGTGCCATTAGCTCTTCCTGCCCTACTTGATTCCGGTGACCTTGACGCGGGTCAGGTCTTGACGGTGACCCTGGCGCTTCTTGTACCCGGTCTTGTTCTTGAACTTCTGGATGACGATCTTCGGGCCACGGAGGTCTTCGAGGACCTCGGCGGTGACGGTGACCTTGGCGAGCGATGCGGCGTCGAAAGTGATCTTGTCACCGTCGACGAGCAGCACGGCGGCCAACTCGATGTTGCCGTCTTTGTCGGCCTTGATGCGGTCGAGGGTGACGATCGTGCCGACCTCTACCTTTTCTTGCCGACCACCGGCGCGCACAACTGCGTAAACCACTTCAGTACCTATTCTCTAGAGAGCGAATGCCCACAAAACTCGATTGACACGCGGGCTGAGCCAAGCGCGCGCCAACGGACAACTTTACGTCAAGCTCGCGCTCCGGTCAAACCCGGAGCACGTTGATGAGCGCCTTCCCCCGAGGGTTCGGTCGAGGTCTTTGCGCTCTCGACAGCATAACAGCCTCTGATGCCGGCTACGGCCAGGTGACGCGGAGGCCCGCCAGCGTGCGCACCGCCGCCCCGCTCGACCGGTCGACGAGAGAGGTCGCGATCTCGGCGCCGGGGCGTGGCTGCACGGCGATCGCGAGGTACTGGGTGTTCGGCGACTGCGTGACCGAGACGATGCGGGCATCCGCCGATGCCGTGTCGAAGACGACCGTCGCCCCGCTCGTGTCGCTTCGGACCACGACCTGCCGCATGACGCCATCGACACCGGCGACGTTCACCACGGAGACGGTGGTCGACCCGTCCGGGCCCAGGAGTGGAGGACCGACAGCGGTCGCGCCCTCCGGGAGGATCGGCGTGAGCGGCGACACCTGACCGGAGAGGAGATCGAGCATGTGGAAGGTGCCCTGGCCACTGATCACCGATTGCGTTCCTGTCGGAGCGACCTCTCCGAGACCGTCGTAGTCGCCGATCACGGCCCCCTGCTGCAGCGCGGAGTCGTAGATCGACATCACTCCGCCGGCGGTCGTCTCGATGAGCGTGCTGTCGGGAATGAATCGCCACTGGTCCACCTCGAGCGGCTCACCGATCACGGTGCCGGGCAGCGTGAACGAGGTGTGCTTGGCGAGCAGGTCGAACAGCAGCAGAGTATTCGAGTAGCCGGCGGCAGGGTCGGCGCTGGTGAAGCGGAACCCCAGCATCGCCTGTTTCACCGAGGAGCCGAGCTGCGTGATCGTCCCCCGCGTCGGCAGAGGCAGGGTCTCGACGGCGCTCTGTCCGGGCGCTACCAGCACGAGCTGCGACATGCCGTCGTCGGTCTCGGTCACGATCGCGAGGCTCGAACCGACGACGGCGAAGTCCTGGATGCGCGGGGCCGAGTACACGACGTCTCTCGCGGCTCCGGAGACGGTGGTTCGCACGATGGCGTCGTCGGCGCCCGCCGCCGCATCCGGCCCGCCTTTCTGCAGGTAGTAGAGCGGCGGCGATCCCGTCGTGAAGGAGTAGTCGAACGTCGACCCGGCCTCCTGGAACGGGCTTGTGACCCCGGATACGGACACCACGTAGTCGGTGCCGTACAACAGGCGCTGCTCGAAGGTGATCGAGAGCGTGCTGCCGTCGGTGGCGACCTTCAGGGGAATGCTCGGCGTGACGCTCACCTGCTCGACATCGATCTCGGCGAGCGGCTCGTTCGAGTGCATCAGCAGGCGTTGCTGGGTGAGCTGAACGACGCTCTCGGTATCGATGTCGGAGCGCACGAGCCGCGGGCCCTGCCCCAGGGTCAACACGGCGAGACCGGTGCAGAGCACGACCAAGACGGCGATCATCGCTGCGAGCGTGCGGCGGAACGATCGTCGAGGCCCGGGCGCTGTGCTTCGCTGCTCAGTAGACATAGGGGTCACTCGGCTCGTCGACCGAGCTCACCTGCTGTGGCACGATCACCATCGACTGGCGGCTCTTGACGCTCGGGTTCAGGTCGAAGGCGCCCGTCACCTCGACCCAGTCGTCGAGCTCGAGCGACGACTTCCAGTCTGGCTGGTACACCGGAACCCCGACCGGCTGGGCGTCGGCGGCGCAGCAGGTCACGAAGAAGCGGGTGACGAAGAAGACGTTGTCCGGGTCGTCGGGGTCGGCGCTGATGAAGCCCGTCAGTGTCGCAGGTTTGCCCGCGATGCCCTGCAGATCTGTGCTCTGACGAAGAGCGGTCGCCCACTCCTTGACGCCGTAGTCCGCGGTGTCACCGGCGGGCTGCTGCGACCCTGACCCCACGACAGTGCCGCTGTTCACACTGCGCTGGTCGGCGGTGGCCGAGGTGAGCGTCGCAGGGGGCAGAACGATCAGTGAGCCGACGCCGAACAGGCTCGCGATCACCACGGCTATCGACAGGCCACGCCGCCACACGCGCCGCGCCGGGCCGGCGTCCGTCGCGTCGTCGCTCGGCACCCGCACCACGAAACTGGCGACGACCAGCACGATGCCGCAGGCGGCCGCGATGACGGTGAAGGCGAAGTAGCGGGGATGCACGTAGAGGCCCAGGTCGCCGTTGAGCCAAAGCCACACGGTGGCCACGCAGGCGACCAGCGTCAGAGCGACGCCGATCCATCGTTGTCTTGCACCGTCAAACAAGAACGTTCACCGCCAACCCCAGTGCCGCGGCCATCAGCCCGACAAGCACAGACACCTGCACGAGAGTCTTGGTCGTGAACGTGGTGCGCATCAGCGCCAGCATCTTCACGTCGATCATGGGTCCGAAGGTCAGGAACGACACGATGGCACCCGTCGAGAAGATGCCGCCGAACGACAGGATGAAGAAGGCGTCGACGTTCGAGCAGACCGACACGACGAAGGCGAGGACCATCAAGGCCAGCACAGACCACACCGGGTTGCTGCCCAGCGCGACCAGCACGTCGCGCGGCACGATCGTCTGGATGCCGCCGGCCACGAGCGAGCCGATGATCAACGCGGGCATGATCCCCGTGGTCTCCCGAACGAACATGGCCAGGCTGCGCACGAGTCGTGACCCGGACTCGTCGTGGGCGATCGCGCACTCGCGAACGAACCCCGGCGTCAACAGCGCATCGGGGTCGGAGTGCTTCGAGTAGAGCCATCCGATCGTGTTCGCGATGACGAATCCGCCCACGAGTCGTGCGATGAGGATGATCGGGTCTCCTCCGAACGCCTGCTGGGTCGTGATGATGGTGATCGGGTTGAGGATGGGCGCCGCGAGCAGAAACGTCAGTGACTCGGGCACGGTGAAGCCACGGATGATCAGCCCGCGCGCAAGAGGCACGTTGCCGCACTCGCACACGGGCAGGAGCATGCCGATGAGCGAGATGCAGGCTCGCCGGGCCACGGGGTTCTTGGGCAGGATGCGATCGAAGAATCCCGCCGGAAGCCAGACCTGCACGATCACCGCGAGCACGATACCCAGCAGCACGAAAGGCAGCGACTCGACGATGACGCTGATCGAGAGCGTGACGAAATCCTGCATGCGGTTGGGCAGGCTCCACCCGAGACCGGGGATGAGAGCGCGAACCGCGAACAGGAGAGCGACGACGCCGACGCCCACTCCGATGCGCACGAGCAGCTGACGCCCCGTCACCGACGCCGAGTGCGTATGGCCCTCGTGCTCGTCGTGACCCGTGTGATCAGCATGACCATCGAGCGTGGAGCGGGTGGAAGACATCGGGCACAAGAGTACAAGCCGGCGGCACGCGGGAGGCTGAGAAGCGCCGTGCGGCCGTACACTCGTGAGGACTATGACCGTGCTCATCGATTGGCCCATCTGGCCCGCTCACGGCACCGTCTGGGGCCACCTCGTCAGCGACTCCTCACTCGATGAGCTTCACCAATTCGCACGAGCGGCCGGTCTGCCCGCGCGGAGCTTCGACCTCGATCACTACGACGTGCCCATCGCGCGGCACGACGACCTCGTGGCGGCCGGCGCGCTGCCCGTGAGCTACCGCGACCTGGTGCGCCGACTGGAGCGGAGCGGGTTACGCGTCAAAGGCCGCGACCGCCCCGGTGCGGGGCGATAGCGGCCTCTGACGAGTGCTGCGGTCTATCTGCTACTGCTGCTGTTCCTCGGGCGTCGGAGCCGAGAGGGCTGCCGTACTCACCCGACGGCTGCGCGAGCGTCCCTGACCGGGCTGCTTGGGCTCGGGAAGAGCGCCGAGCACTGAATCGAGTAGCACCTCGGCGTCTCTGTTCGAGATGCGGCGCTGGGCTGCCGGCGCCTTCGCTACGGGAATGTCGAGGATATCGATGGCCGGAAGCTCCGCGGCGACGGGCGCCTCGGCGGCATCCGCGGTCGCCTGAGGTGCCTCGGTAGCCGAAGACGACTCTGGGCTCTCGACATCGACCACGGGCTTCGACTGGCGCGCGCGGCGGTTGCCCTTGCGACGTGACGATGTCGGCGCATCCGAGCCCGACGCATCCGGAGCCGTCTGAGCGTTCTCAGAGACCGGCGCGGCCTCGACGGGCGCGTCGGCGGCGGGAGCCGACGCGGCCTTCGCCGCCTCGGACTGCTCCTGCGTGATGATGTTCACGGCACCCGTGTGGGTCGAGATGGTCGACGCGGCGATCTTGGCGAGCGCATTCTTCGCGTCGTCGGTGATGCCGTGCGGCTTGGTCGCAGGCACGCTGTGCGACGACGATCCGTTCGAGGATCCGTTGCCGTTCGACGAGCCGTTTGCGCCGTTTCCGTTGCCGTTGCCGTTGCCGTTGCCACGACCCGAGCGGCGACGCTCCTGCTGGGGCGCGCCCGACGATGCGGGGGCGTTGCCCGGTCCGCGGTGCTTCACGACGGGGTCGTGGTGAACGATGACTCCGCGCCCGGCGCAGACCTCGCAGGCCTCGCTGAACGATTCGAGCAGCCCGAGACCCAGCTTCTTTCGGGTCATCTGCACGAGACCGAGCGACGTGACCTCGGCCACCTGGTGCTTGGTGCGGTCGCGGCTGAGGCACTCGACCATGCGTCGCAGAACCAGATCGCGATTCGACTCGAGAACCATGTCGATGAAGTCGACGACGATGATGCCGCCGATGTCGCGCAGCCGTAGCTGACGCACGATCTCTTCGGCGGCCTCGAGGTTGTTCTTGGTGACGGTCTCCTCGAGGTTTCCGCCCGAGCCCACGAACTTGCCGGTATTGACGTCGACGACGGTCATGGCTTCGGTGCGGTCGATCACGAGCGATCCACCCGACGGCAGCCAGACCTTGCGGTCGAGCGCCTTCTCGATCTGTTCAGAGATGCGGAACTCGTCGAACGCGTCGCGGTCGCCCTCGTAACGCTCGACCCGGTCGAGCAGATCGGGAGCGACCTGACCCAGGTACGTCTCGATCGTCGAGCGAGCGTCGTCGCCTGAGATGACGAGGCGCTGGAAATCTTCGTTGAACACGTCGCGCACGATCTTGATCAGCAGATCGGGCTCGGAGTGGAGAAGGGCCGGTGACTGCTGCTTCTGCACCGCGGTCGAGATCTCGGCCCACTGCTTGGTGAGACGGCTCACATCGAGGGTCAACTGTTCCTCGGTCGCGCCCTCTGAGGCGGTACGCACGATCACGCCGACGTTCTCGGGAAGCACCTCTTTGAGGATCTTCTTGAGGCGTGAGCGCTCGACATCGGGGAGCTTGCGCGAGATGCCGTTCATCGAGCCGTTGGGCACGTACACGAGGTAGCGGCCCGGGAGCGAGATCTGGCTGGTCAGGCGAGCGCCCTTGTGGCCGACCGGATCTTTCGTGACCTGCACCAGAACGGTTGCACCCGGCTTGAGGGCCAGTTCGATCTTGCGTGCCTGGTTGCCGCCGTTGGGGTTCTCCGCCGCCGCGGCATCCCAGTCGACCTCACCCGAGTAGAGCACGGCGTTACGGCCGCGTCCGATGTCGACGAACGCCGCCTCCATGCTGGGCAGCACGTTCTGCACCTTGCCGAGGTAGACGTTGCCGATGAGCGAGGCGTCCTGCGCTTTGGCGACGTAGTGCTCGACCAGTACGCCGTCTTCGAGCACGCCGATCTGGATCTTGTTGTCTTTGGCCCGCACGACCATGACACGGTCGACAGACTCTCGGCGGGCCAGGAACTCGGCCTCGGTCACGACGGGACGACGGCGACCCGCGTCCCGACCGTCGCGCCGGCGCTGCTTCTTGGCCTCGAGACGGGTCGAGCCCTTGATGCGCTGGGGTTCGGTGATGAGTTCGGGCTCTGGCCGCGGGGCGCGCACCTTGACGACGGTGTTGGCCGGGTCGTTGTCTCCCGGCCGGTTGTCTTCGCCCGAGCGGCGGCGCGAGCGGCGACGCACCGAGGTGTCGGGACGATCGTCGTCGTCGCCCTCATCGTCGTCGCGCGGGGGCAACGGCCGGATATCGGGCGCCTGGAAGATCAGCGACGTGGTCGGGCGCACGACGGGCGTCTGCGCGGGCGCGTCGGCCTTCGCAGCAGGCTCGAGCGGCGCGAGGCCCGGGTGCTCCTCGTCGAAGCCGGCCGCGACCTCGGGCGGCGTCTCCGGCGCCTGCTTCGGCGCGTCTGGCACCACCGGGGGCGCGACGCGGGCCTCGAGCGCGGGAGCCTCGAGCGCGGGAGCCTCGACGACCTTCTTGGCCGACTTCCGGCCTCCGAAGAGGCGTTTGCGCGGTGCTGATTCTGTGTTCGATGAACCGTGGTTGTTGTTGTCTTCCACCATTGCTGGTGCACTCCTTGCCGAACCGGTGGCCGCGCCACCCGTCGGTACTCTCTAGAGCGAGCCCGCCGCCTGAGCGACGCCCTCGCCAATCCTTTACACGGACAGCCGGCGACATAGGCTCTGGCTGCCTTTACGTGTACTTCTTTTGTGACTGTACATCTGTGTTCGGATGAGGCGGGCGACCGATGAGGTTGCGCCTGCTTTCGTTCCGACAAGCCTTCTTTGGCGTCTTCCCGGACGCGGCCAGGAAGACTGACGCCAATTATCGCACGCATTCTCAGAATGCGTATTTTGCCCTGTGCGATAATCCGACCGTGGCGAAAACGACGACCAAGACGAGAAGGCCCTTCATTTTCGCGATCTTCCTGATCGTGGCCGGAGTGATCGGATGGATCGCCGCCTTCGACCTCACTCTCGAGAAGATCGAGACTCTCGTCGATCCCTCCCACACCCCGAGCTGCGACATCTCGCCGCTCGTGCAGTGTGGGGTGAACATGTCGAGCGCTCAGGGATCGGTGTTCGGTTTCCCCAACCCCATCATCGGAGTGGCGGCCTTTATGGCCCCGATCTTCGTCGGCTTCGCGATTCTCGCCGGCGCACGCTTCGCCTCATGGTTCTGGATCACCTTCAACGCGGGCCTGCTGGCTGGAATCGTGTTCGTCGCCTGGCTCGTCTCCCAGAGCATCTTCGTTCTGGGAACCCTCTGCCCCTATTGCATGGTGGTGTGGAGCGTGATGATCCCGATGTTCTTCTACGTGACCGTCTTCAACCTCAAAGAGGGCCATTTCGGCAACTCGGGCGCGTCGCGCCGGGTCTTCGCCCGCATCTACCCGTTCACGTGGATTCTCGTGCTTCTCGGGTATCTGGCGATCGTCGTGATGGCGCAGCTGAGGCTCGACGCCATCACGACGATCATCTTGTATAGCTGATCTAGCCGAACCAGATGGCCAGTTCGCGCTGCGCCGACTCGGGCGAGTCGCTGCCGTGCACGAGGTTCTGCTGAACCTTCAGGCCCCAGTCGCGGCCTAGGTCGCCACGGATCGTGCCGGGAGCAGCCGTGGTCGGATCGGTGGTGCCGGCCAGCGAACGGAACCCCTCGATGACCCGATTGCCGGCGATCCGAATCGCGACGATCGGACCCGACTCCATGAACTCGAGGAGCGGTTCGTAGAACGGCTTGCCCTCGTGCTCGGCGTAGTGGGCGGCGAGCAGGCTGCGCTCCGGCTCGACGAGCTTGATGTCGACGAGCTGGTAGCCCTTGCTCTCGATGCGGGAGAGGATCTCCCCCGTGAGGTTGCGGGCGACGCCGTCGGGCTTGATGAGAACGAGGGATTCTTCGCTCGAGATGGTCACAGGGATGTCCTTCCAGACAATGGGAAAACGTACCGTTTCACTGTAGCGAGGGTCGCCGACCGATCAGGGCTGACCGGCGGCGGCAGCGGCTTTCTCTCGGTCGATCCTCGCCCCGACGACCATGCAGTACGTCCACAGCCCCACGAAGAGCACTCCGACGATCCACATGACGGGCACGAGGAAAGCGGATGCGATGATCGCGGCCTGCAGCACCCAGCCGAAGGCGTAGCCCCAGCGGAAGCGCAGCAGCCCGGCCCCGGCCACCAGCGCAACGCACAGCAGTGCACCGCCTCCGAGGGCGGGCAACGCGGGCAGCGCTTTGAGCCCGAACGCCACGAGGGCGGCGAGGAACATCACGACACTCTCGAAGCCGAGCACGATCGAGCCGAGCGACCGGCGCACTGACGCGGCTCGCGCGGGCCGAACCGGCCCGGCTCCGTCTGCCGGGGGCTGGATGTCTGTCACGGCTTCCATTTCTCGGCCGCGGCCAGGGTGATGGCCTCGCCGACCAGCGTGATCGAACCGGTGACCAGCACGGCACCTCGTTCGGCTTCCTCCGCGCTGTCGCGTGCGACCTCCATGGCTCGCTCGAACCCGGGCTCGACCGTGACGCGGTCGCGCCCGACGATGCCAACAACGATCGCCGCCAGCGAATCCGCGTCGACGGCACGATCGCTGGGCGCATCCGTCACGACGAACTCGGTGACGACGGGCTCGAGCGCCCGTACGATGCCCTCGACGTCTTTGTCGGCGAGAACGCCGAGAACGGCGACCACCTTGTCGAAGGTGAAGTACTCGGTGATGGCCACGGCCAGCACCTCGGCTCCGCCGGGGTTGTGCGCGGCGTCGACGAGCACGGTGGGTTCGATGCCCACCAGCTGCAGGCGCCCGGGTGACGTGACGGTGGCGAAGCCCTCATTCACGACATCGGATGCGAGTTCGTGCGTTCCGCCGCCGAGGAACGACTCGACCGCGGCGACGGCCACGGCCGCGTTCTGTGCCTGGTGCGCTCCGTAGAGCGGAAGAAAGAGATCGGAGTACGTTCCGGCGAGGCCCTTGATCGAGACGACCTGGCCTCCGACACCGACTGCGCTGGAGATCAGCTGGAACTGCTCTCCCTGAACCGCGAGGGTCGACTCGGTCAGCTCCGCTGCACGCTGCAGCTCCGCCAATGCGCCCTCGGGCTGGAGGGCCGAGACGACATGGGACACGGGCTTGATGATTCCCGACTTGGTTCGGGCGATCTCCTCGACCGTGTTGCCGAGGCGCGACGTGTGATCGAGCGAGATCGGCGTGATCACGGCGACCTGCCCGTCGGCGACGTTCGTGGAATCCCATTCGCCGCCCATGCCGACCTCGATCACGGCCACGTCGACCGGGGCATCAGCGAACGAGGCGAAGGCCAGAACCGACAGCGCCTCGAAGAAGGTGATGCGGGGCTCCCCGGCCGTCTCGAGTTCGCCGTCGACGATCTGCAGGAACGGCTCGATGTCTGCCCAGTTCGCCGCCAGCGCCTCGTTGCTGATCGGTTCGCCGTCGACGACGATGCGTTCGTTGAGCCGCTCGAGGTGCGGGCTCGTGAAGAGTCCCGTTCGAAGGCCGTACGCCCTCAGGATGCTCTCGGTGATGCGGCTGGTGCTCGTCTTTCCGTTCGTTCCCGTGATGTGGATCACGGGGTACGCCCGCTGCGGGTCGCCGAGCAGCTCGACGACCCGACGGGTGGCGGAGAGCCTGGGTTGAGGCGCGGCTTCTCCGAGCCTTTCGAGGAGGGCCGCGTAGACCGCGTCTCCCGCGGCGACGAACTCGTCGGGATCGGTATCGTCGAGCGGACCGATGTACCCGGATTTCTCTGGATCGGGTGACTCGTGATCAGACATTGCGGATTCCTGACTGTCGGCTCACCGCGACGATGACGTCGTCGGTGTTCGCGTACTTGGCGCCGCCGATGCGAACGACGTGCTCGGGTGCGGTGGTGACCGCGTTGCCGATCCACTCGGTGACCAGATCTCCACGGTACCCGTCGAGACCGGGGGTGTCACGGGGGCCCGAGATGGTGAACTCCGTGGCGAGGGTCTCTGCTGCGACGTCGACCGCCGAGGCGTGACGCAGAGCGTCGGCATCCGCATCGGAGAAGAAGACGAGGTCGAGCACGATCCTGTCACTCACCTCGAAACCCGCCGACTTCCGTGCGTCCTGCACGGCACGGATCATGTCGCGCGCGAGACCCTCCGCCTCGAGTTCGGGAGTCGTCGCCGTGTCGAGCAGGGCGAATCCGCCACCCGCGAGCAGCGCGAGGGCCGTGTGGGCGCCCTCACCGGCATCCTGCGTCTCGAGCACGAGCTCGTATTCGCCGTCGACGAGGTCGATGCCTCCCGCGGTCACGACGCCGTTGCTCTCAGACCAGTCGCCTCCGCGGGCGGCCTTGATGACCTGCTGCACCTGCTTTCCGAGGCGGGGACCCGCGGCGCGGGCGTTCACGGTGAGCTTCGACGTGATGCCGAACTCGAGAGCGCCGTTCTGCTGCTGCTCGACCAGCGTGACGTTCTTCACGTTGAGCTCGTCGGCGAGGATGCCCTCGAAGGGACGCAGAGCCTCGACGTTCGAGCTCACGATCGTGAGATTCGCGAGCGGAAGACGCACGCGGAGACCGTTCTGCTTGCGCAGCGAGAGAACTGTCGACGAGATCTCGCGCACCTGATCCATGGCGTGCACGAGTGCCGGATCGGCCGGGAAGCGGTTCTCGTCCGGCCAGTCGGTGAGGTGAACGCTCCGACCTCCCGTGAGACCCTTCCAGATGCGCTCGGAGACGAGCGGCAGAAGCGGGGCGGCCACGCGGGTGACGGTCTCCAGCACGGTGAAGAGGGTGTCGAACGCCGCCGTGTCGGTTCCCGACCAGAAGCGGTCGCGGCTGCGGCGCACGTACCAGTTGGTGAGCACGTCGGCGAAGTCACGCAGCTTGGCGGTCGCCAGCGTCGAGTCGTAGGCGTCGAGGTCTGCCGCCACGTCGTGGATCAGCTCACGGGTCTTGGCCAACAGATAGCGGTCGAGCACGTCGGTGGAGTCGGTGCGCAGCTGGGCGTCGTAGCCCGACTCCCCCGCGGTGTTGGCGTACAGCGTGAAGAAGTAGTACGTGCTCCAGAGCGGCAGCAGCACCTGGCGCGTCGCCTCCCGGATCGCCTCTTCGGTCACCACGAGGTTTCCCCCGCGCAGCACAGGAGAACTCATGAGGAACCAGCGCATCGCATCCGAACCGTCGCGGTCGAGCACCTCGGAGACATCGGGGTAGTTGCGGAGGCTCTTCGACATCTTCTGCCCGTCGCTGCCGAGCACGATGCCGTGGCTCACGACGTTGCGGAAGGCGGGGCGGTCGAAGAGCGCGGTCGACAGGGTGTGCAGGGTGTAGAACCATCCGCGGGTCTGCCCGATGTACTCCACGATGAAGTCGGCCGGGTTGTGGCTGTCGAACCAGTCCTGGTTCTCGAAGGGATAGTGCACCTGGGCGAACGGCATCGATCCCGAGTCGAACCAGACATCCAGAACGTCTTCGATGCGGCGCATCGTCGACTGCCCGGTGGGGTCGTCGGGGTTGGGGCGCGTGAGTTCGTCGATATACGGGCGGTGCAGATCGGTCGGACGCACGCCGAAATCGGCCTCGAGCTCGTCGAGCGAGCCGTAGACGTCGACGCGCGGGTACTCGGGGTTGTCGCTCTTCCACACGGGGATCGGGGATCCCCAGTAGCGGTTGCGCGAGATCGACCAGTCGCGGGCGTTCGATACCCACTTTCCGAACTGGCCGTCTTTCACGTTCTCCGGGATCCAGTTGATCTCCTGGTTGAGCGTCTCCATGCGGTCGCGGAACTCGGTGACGCGCACGAACCAGCTCGACACCGCCTTGTAGATCAGCGGGTTACGGCAGCGCCAGCAGTGCGGGTAGGAGTGCTCGTAGCTGGCCTGGCGCAGCAGGCGTCCGTTGGCGCGCAGGAGCTGGGTGAGCGGCTTGTTCGCTTCGAAGACCTGCAGACCCACGACGTCGGAGACGCTGGGCAGGAACCGCGCGCCCTCGTCGACCGAGATCACGACGGGGATGCCGGCGGCCTCGCAGATCTTCTGGTCTTCCTCACCATAGGCGGGCGCCTGGTGCACGATTCCGGTTCCATCGGTGGTCGACACGTAGTCGGCGACGAGGATGCGCCACGCGTTCTGCGTTCCCCACGTGTCGGTGTCGGCGTAGTAGTCCCAGAGCCGGTCGTAGGTGATGCCCTCGAGCTCGGCGCCCAGGTGGGTGCGCGAGACGGCGGCGATGGCGTCGTCGGCCGACTCGTAGCCCAGGTCTTTCGCGTAATTGCCCACGAGATCGCTCGCGATCAGGTACTCGTGCGACTCGCCCTCGACCCTGTCTTCGTGCACGTCGGCGGCGCCCAGCGGGCCGCCCGGCAGCACGGCGTACTGGATGCCCGGGCCGACCGCGAGCGCCAGGTTCGTCGGCAGGGTCCACGGTGTCGTGGTCCACGCCAGGGCACGCACGGCGGTGAGGCCGAGAGCCTCCGCCTTCGCGCCGGTCAGGGGGAAGGTGACCGTGACCGTCTGGTCCTGGCGCATCTTGTAGACGTCGTCGTCCATGCGCAGCTCGTGGTTCGACAGCGGGGTCTCATCGTGCCAGCAGTAGGGAAGCACGCGGAAGCCCTCGTAGGCGAGCCCCTTCGTGTGCAGCTGCTTGAACGCCCAGATGACGCTCTCCATGAAGGTGATGTCGAGGGTCTTGTAATCGTTCTCGAAGTCGACCCAGCGGGCCTGCCTGGTGACGTACTCCTGCCATTCGCCCGTGTAGCGGAGAACGGAGTCACGCGAGGCCTGGTTGAAGACGCCGATACCCATCTCTTCGATCTGGCTCTTCTCGGTGATTCCGAGCTGGCGCATCGCCTCGAGCTCGGCGGGCAGGCCGTGGGTGTCCCATCCGAAGCGGCGCTCCACCTTTTTTCCGCGCATGGTCTGGAACCGCGGGAACAGGTCTTTGGCGTATCCGGTGAGGAGGTGGCCGTAGTGCGGCAGTCCGTTCGCGAAGGGCGGGCCGTCGTAGAAGACCCACTCGTCGGCATCCGCTCGATTCTCGATCGACGCGCGGAAAGTGTCGTCGGCCTTCCAGAAGCCGAGGACCTCTTCTTCGATGGCCGGGAAGTTCGGGCTCGGCGTGATGGCGGGCGCCGCGTGGCGGTGCTGCTCGCCGGGGGTTTCTTCAGACTTGGGGTACGACATGCTTCTCCTGGACGGGCTTTCTCGTTGCCTGTTCCACGAGGACGCCTGGTCGGAAACGCTCCGACCCGCGTGGTACCACCTCGCTTGCCCACCATGACTCGGTCGGCCGCTCGTTCATTGGCTGTGACGGGCCAGACCCGTTCGGTTCTACTCGGCCCGCTCGCGCGTGCCTTTCTTCCGAAGACTCACCGGTGATAGCCGGATCACTGTCATCTGACACCCATGTTATCCGACATCGGCACGGTATGGCCTCTTTGCACCCGTACCCTGGTCTGATGCCCGGATCCACTCAGACCACCGCCTCCGTCAACCGATGGGTCTTCTGGCCCGCCGCCGTGATCGTCGTCGCGTTCGCCGCATTCGCCATGGTCCTGCCCGATGCCGCGGAGGCCGCCTTCTCGGCCGTGCAGTCGAGCATCGTCAAGAACTTCAACTGGTACTACGTGCTCATCGCCGCGTTCTTCGTTGTGTTCTGCCTGTTTCTGGGCTTCAGCCGCTACGGCGACATCAAGCTCGGCAAAGACGATGACGAACCCGAGTTCTCGGTCGGTTCGTGGCTCTCACTGCTGTTCGCAGCCGGCATGGGCATCGGACTCGTGTTCTACGGGGTCAGCGAGCCGCTGAGTCACTTCGCGAATCCCCGCCCCGGCGTCACGGGAACAGAGAACGAACTCGCTCAGCAGGCGATCTCGCAGACCTATCTGCACTGGGGCATCCACGCGTGGTCGATCTACGTCGTTATCGGGCTCGCCCTCGCCTACGCGATCCATCGCCGCAACCGACCCGTCTCCATCCGCTGGACCCTCGAGCCGTTGCTCGGCCGCCGCGTTCGCGGGGGCTGGGGCAATGCCGTCGACGTCGTCGCCCTGGTTGGCACCCTGTTCGGTGTCGCGACCTCCTTGGGTCTCGGAGTTCTGCAGATCAGTGCCGGACTCGAGTCGGCGGGACTGCTCGATTCTTCGACGATGATCAATGTGATCATCATCGTCGTGATCACCGGGTTCGTCCTGTTCTCCGTGCTATCCGGCGTGGGGCGCGGCATGAAGTGGCTGTCGAACATCAACCTGATGCTCGCCGCTCTGCTCGTCATCTTCATCCTGATCGTCGGGCCGACCCAGTTCCTCCTCCGCGACTTCGTGCAGTCGCTTGGAAACTACGTGCAGAACTTCGTGGGTATGTCGTTCGCCGTCAACGCCTACACGGGCGAGGCCGGCGAGGCGTGGCAGGCCAGCTGGACGACGTTCTATTGGGGATGGTGGATCTCGTGGGCGCCGTTCGTCGGTATCTTCATCGCGCGGATCTCGCGCGGCCGCACCGTGCGGCAGTTCGTGATCGGCGTCATCCTCGTTCCCACCCTCATCACCTTCCTCTGGTTCTCCGTGCTCGGGGGAACCGCCCTGTACATGCAGTTGTCGGGGCAGGCCGATCTCATCGGGGCAGACAAGACCGTCGATGTCGAGGGCGCGCTGTTCGCCATGCTCGGCAATCTGCCCGGCGGGGCAGTTCTCACCATCGGTGCGATCCTGCTCATCGCCGTCTTCTTCATCACCTCGGCGGACTCCGGATCGCTCGTCATGAGCATGATCGCGTCGGGCGGCCAAGTGGAGCCTCGTCGCTGGGTACGGGTCTTCTTCGCGTGCGTCACCTCGCTCCTCGCTATCGCCCTCCTGCTCTCCGGCGGGCTCGAGGCACTGAAGACGGCGGCGATTATCATCGCGCTTCCGTTCTCCGTCGTCATGCTGCTGATCTGCTGGTCGACCATCATCGCGTTCTCGAGGGAGCGACGGGCGTACGACAAGGCGCGGCGCGCTGCCTTTGTGGAGCACATCGGCGACTTCTATGGACTCGAGGTCGACGAACCCGACGAGCGAGAACCCGAGAGCGGCTGGCGCTCGCTCTTCCGGCGCCGCGGCAGCCGCTCGGCCGCTCCGATGGAGACGTCGACGGAAATTCTCGTCGCTTCTACGGCCGAGGCAGCGCCCGGCGAGGAGATCACCGAGGAACAGCTGCCGAAGGCGTCGACGACTCCCGAGTGATCTGAGGGCTGCGAGACGGCACGCTCCACACGATGGGCACGTCGCGCATCACGAGCACGCTGTCGAGCCGGGCGCTGCCCTCGGGTAGCGCGTCGAAGAACGACGATTCGACGTTGAGGAGCCGCCCCGGCTCGACAGCCCAGTGATCGGTCCCGAGGCTCAACCCGTCGAGCTCTTCGGAGCCTCGCCGCGGCGACCATCCGGTCGAACCCGCGCGAAAGAACTCCGATGCATCGTCGACGGTCGGAAAGAGACGGCTTCTCCATTCGGAGACCACGGCGACATCGGCCGACACCCTCAGATCAGACGCGGAGAGTTCGACCCGGATACGGTTGGGCGTCTCAGAACCGGTGAAGCGCGCGTGCCGATGAACGCCAGGGAACAGCCGTCCTCCGACCGCGACCGGAACCCAGGACGCGCTGTGCCGCACGGGAATGTAGACGCCTCGCTGCGTGCCGCCCTCGTCGTCCCACTCCACGGCGATGCGGTGGGCCGCGTTCTCGGCGCCCCACCCGAGCGCCCGCGGCATCCACGGCGTTCGCATGTCGCCGAGCCTGATCAGACAGACCCCGGCCACGGCGGAGCCGTTGACGAGCTGAGGCCGGAGGCCCCCGGGGAGCAGCTCGGCGGCGACCGAGGGATCGAGGGCGTAGTTGATGAGCAGCCGGCGTTCGATCGTGGCCGTCAGTGACGGAAGAAAATAGCTCATGCGCGCGCCTCGTTCGTGTGCGTCGGTGTGGCTTTCTGGATGCCTCGGAGAACGATCTGCTCGGGACAGACGGCGGAGAGAAAATCGCCGACCGACAGCGCGAGTCTGTCGCCGACGAGCGAGTAGAGGATGCGGTTCGCATCTCGCCTCTCTGTCACGAGGCCGGCCCCTTTCAGCACGGAGAGGTGCCGGGAGATCGTCGGACCCGAGACCGGGAAACGACCGGCGATATCGCCCGCGGCGAGCTCGCTGTCTCGCAACTCCTGCAAGATCTGCCGACGGATCGGAGAGCTCAGTGCGGTGAAGACGTCAGACGTCGATTCGTCGTTTCGCATGTTTGCAATATAGCACTAATGCTAATTAGGTCGATAGCTATTTACCGAGAGAGCCGGACACCGTACGTCACGGCATGCGCGGCACCGCGGCGACCAGCGCGCGGGTGAATGGATGCTCCGGGTGCCGGAAGACCCGATCGGTAGCGCCGCTTTCGACAACGCGGCCGTCTTTCATCACGACGACCTCGTCGCACAGCTGAGCGACCACGGCGAGGTCGTGCGAGACGAAGACGAGTGCGACGCCGAGGTCGCGACGCAGCGCGTTCAGCAGGTCGATGATCGTCGCCTGAATAGACACGTCGAGGGCCGATACGGGCTCATCGCAGACGAGAATTCGAGGCTCAGAAGCGAGGGCACGCGCGATGGCGACACGCTGCCTCTGCCCGCCCGACAACTCGTGCGGTCGCCGACCCTCGAGCGAGGCGTCGAGGCCGACACTGTCGAGCAACTGCCGGATGCGCGCGGCCCGGTCGCCGGGAGACGTGCGGCGCGCGTCGCCTCGCAGCCCTTCGGCGACGATGCGAGCGACCGTGTATCGAGGATCGAAGGAGCCGAGCGGGTCCTGGCTGATGAGCTGGATGTCGCCCCGCCTCGACCGGCGCCGCCGCTCGGGCACCCCGCTCCACTCGACCCCATCCAGCGAGACCGATCCGCGGTTCGGATCGTCGAAGGCGAGCAGCAGCCGGGCGAGCGTGGTCTTTCCCGAGCCGGACTCCCCCACGACGCCGATCGACGCCCCCGCGTGCACGACCAACGACACATCGTCGACCGCCGAGCGCAGGCTGCCGTCGGGACGCCGGAAGTCACGTCCGAGGCCGGTGGCGTGCAGCAGGGGCGTTGACTCCCGCTGATCGAGTAGGCCGCCCGCGGCCGTATCGAGACCACCGGGAGTGATCTCGATACTCGGGCTCCTCCGTCGCGCCGCTACTCGATCGGCGAAGGGTCCGTCACCGAGGCGCGGGGCCGCCGCCAGAAGCATCTGCGTATACGGGTGCTGCGGGCGCGAGAGGACCTCGTCTGTGACGCCCTCCTCGACGATACGGCCGTCTTTCATCACGGCGACTCGGTCTGCGAGACCCGAGACGACGGCGAGATCATGACTGATCACGACGATGCCCAGTCCGTCGCGTCGCAGACCGGCGAGAAGGTCGAGTACCTGGGCCTGCACGGTGACGTCGAGCGCGGTCGTCGGTTCGTCGGCGATGAGGACGCCGGGCTCCCCCGCAAGCGCCGAGGCGATCAGTGCTCGCTGTCTCAGCCCTCCAGACAGCTCGTGCGGATACTGCCGTGCCCGCTCGGCCGGCTCAGGCACGGCGACCCGAGCCAGCATCCCGGTGACGGTGTCGACGATCCCGGCCCGAGGCATCCGCTCGCCCGAGCCGCGGGCACCGTGGATCTCGATCACCTCGGCGACCTCGGCGCCGACCCGGCGCAGCGGGTCGAGCGAGACGAGGGCGTCCTGGCTGACCAGGCCGACGCGGGCGCCCCGGATGCGCCGCCAGTCGCGTTGCGAGTAGCGCCGCGCGTCGACGCCGTCGATCACGAGTTCGTCGACGGCGACCGAGGCGCCGTCGGGAAGCAGCCCGAGAAGCGCCCTCGCTGTCAGGGTCTTGCCGGAGCCGGACTCCCCCACGATGGCGAGGCACTCCCCGGCCGCCACGGAGAGCGAGACGGAGTCGACGACGACCGTCTGACCGAAACGCACCGTCAGCCCCGAGATCCGCACGACCTCACGATTCTCGATCATGCTCGCCCCTCACCGGCCCTACGCAGGCGTCGACCCACGACGGTGGCCGATACGACGGTCAGCGTGATCAGCACGCCGGGGAAGAACGCGACCCACCAGGCCTGGCCGAGGAGGTTGCGGCCTCCCGAGAGGAGGAGCCCCCACTCCGGTGTCGGGTCCTGCGGGCCGAGGCCGAGAAAACTGAGTCCGGCCGCGGCCACGATCGTGGTTCCGATTCCGATCGTGGCGATGACCCCCAGCGGGCGCAGCGTGTTCGGCACGATGTGTGCCACGGCGACGCGCAGCGGGTGCACTCCGAGACCCCGTGCGGCCTCCACGTAGCCGGAGCGGCGAACGACGAGGGTCTCCGCGCGCGCGACCCTGATGTAGGCGGGCACCGCCGCGACTCCGACGGCCGTGGCGACGTTCACGGGCCCCGGGCCGAGTACCGCGATCGCGAAGAGCGCGATGAGGAACTCGGGGAACGCGAGGAGGATCTCGACGCCACGCATCGCCACGCTGTCGATCACACGCGGAGCGAGGCCGGCCAGGGTGCCCACGATGATTCCGACGACCAGCGCGGCGGCGGTCGCGCCGACACCCACGCCGAGCGAGTACGAGGCTCCGTAGACCACGCGGGTGAACACGTCGCGACCGGTCTGGTCGGTGCCAAACGGATGCCCCCAGGCCGGTGGCTGCAGCACCTGGGAGGTATCGGTCGCCAGCGGGTCGAGAGGCGTGAAGATCCACGGCGCCACGGCCATCGCGGCGACGACGACAAGAAGGAGTACCGCAGCGATCAGGCCGACCCGCCCCCGCAGCCAACCCGTCAGCCCGCCGCTCATCGCGCACCTCGGATGGCGGTCGTGGGCGTGTGGATGCGCGGATCGATGGCTCGGTAGGCGAGGTCGACGAGAAGATTGACGAGCACGAAGACGATGGCCGTGAAGACGATGATGCCCATGACCACGGGCAGGTCGCGATTGGTGATGGCCGAGAGAGCCACGCGTCCCAGACCGGGGCGGGCGAAGACCGACTCGACGACGACGGCTCCGCCCAGAAGCGATCCCACGATGTAGCCGGCCAGGGTGAGCGCGGGAATCGCCGCGTGCCGCAGAGTATGCCTCAGCACCAGGCGCGCGGGTCCGGCCCCGCGCGCCCTGGCACTGGTGACGAAAGGCTGCTCCTCGGCGTCTTCGAGGCCCGTCCGCAGCACCTGGCCGAGAATTCCAGCGACCGGCAGCGCGATGGTCAGCGCGGGCAGAATAAGGCTCTGGATGCCGTCTGCGCCGGCCACCGGAAACCAGCCGAGCCCGAACGCGAAGACGCTCAGAAGAACGAGGCCGATCCAGAACGGAGGCGAACTGATGGCCAGCAGTTCGAGCACCGAGAACACTCCGCGCGCGGCCCGTCCGTGCACGAGCACCGCGCCGACGAGGGCGATGACCAGCGCGATCGCCAACGAGGCCGCCGCCAGCTGCAGCGTGTATCCGAGCTGCTGCCCGATCACCTCGGTCACCGGCAGCCGAAGCTGATAGCTGGTGCCGAAGTCGCCCCGCACCAGCCGGGAGAGATACGACAGATACTGAACGACCAAGGGCTGATCGAGGCCGAGCTCCGCCCGGATCGACTGCTTGAGCTCGGGCGACGCCTGCGCCGAGACGCCGAGCATGACATCGACCGGGTCTCCGGGAACGAGCTTCAGAACCAGGAACGCCGCGGTGGCCGCGCCCCACACCACCACGAGCATCCCCGCGACGCGCGCGAGGATGCGCCGAAGTACCATGCCTCGCACTCTATGTCAGCCCGGACTACTTCGTGAGCGAGGCCCCGGAGAAGAGCGGCCACCCGTGAATGTCGACCTCGATGCCGCTCACCTTGTCGCTCGAGGCGAGGATGTACTCGGGCACGTACAGCGGCACGATCACGGCGTTCTCCGCGTTCCACTGCTGCAGCTTCGTGTACAGCTCCGCGCGCGTGGAGCCATCCGTCGTGGCGACGGCCGAGGCGAGCGTCGCATCGATCTCGGGATCGCTGAGGTGCGACGCGTTCTGGTAACCGCCCGTTCCGAGGTGGCTGCGCAGGACATCCGCATCGGCCGACAGGAATCCCCAGTCGGTGAGGTCGTAGTCGCCCGCGAGGTAGGCGTCGAGGTAGGCGCCGGGCTCGAGCTGGTCGTGCACGACCTCGAATCCGATCTTCTTCAGTCCGTCTTGAATCAGATTCGCGAGGTTGGCGTTGTCCTCGTTGACGGGAGTGTAGGAGATCCACCGGGCGCTCAGGCGCTTGCCGTCTTTCGTTCGGTAGCCGTCGGAGTCGCGCTCCGACCAGCCCGCGGCATCCAGTGCGTCGTTCGCCGCGTCGGCGTCGAACGACGCGCTCTTCTCGAGGGCTGCGTCGTAGGAGTCGGGTGTCGTCGGCCCGAGAATCGAATAGGCGCGCTGATAGCTGTCGTTGAAGACGGCCTTGACCGCCGCATCGAGGTCGAACCCACCCGCGAAGGCCTTGCGCACGGTGACGTCGGAGAAGACCGGACGCGTGACGTTGAGGTAGAGCGAGTACGGCACACCGGGCGACTCGGTCGACGTGACCGTGAAGTTGTCGCCGACCTGCGTCAGGCTCGACGGAGCTGTGTCGCCGATCACATCGACCTGGCCCGAGGTGAGCGCGCTGGTGCGTACCGAACTCTCCGGGAGGATCTTCACGTCGAGCTCGTCGATGGTCGCCGGCCCCTGCGCCGTCGCGCCCTCGGGCGCCCAGTTGTAATCGGGGTTCTTCGTATAGACGAGCTCGCTGCCCGGGGTGTACTTCGAGAGGATGAACGGACCCGAACCGACGGAGATGCCCGGGCCGCCGGCCTTCAACTCGCTGGCATGCTCGGCCAGCACCTTCGGCGAGTAGAAGCCGAGCTGCACCGACGCGGCGTTGGCGAGGAACGGAGCGTACGGCTGCGAGAAGCTGACCCGAACGGTCGTCGGGTCGATCACCTCGGTGCCCGCGTAGTACTCGCCGCCGATGAGGCTGGATGCCTGGGCCGACTCGGTGGCCGGGTCGACGATGTGGTCGAAGTTCGCCTTGACCGCAGCAGCATCGAACTTCTCTCCGTCGGAGAATGTGACGTCGTCGCGCAGGGTGAAGGTGTACTGCAACTGGTCGTCGGACACCTGCCACGACGTCGCCAGCCACGGAACGATCGTGCCGTCGGCCTTCTGCGACACGAGCGAATCGAAGACAGGCCGCTGCAGGATCGCGTTGATGTCGAGTTGCGACGAGTGCACGTCGAGGTGACCCACCGGGTCGACATCGACACCGAACGAGATGGTGCCTCCCTCGACCTTCTCACCCGTGCCCGCAGACGCGGAGCATCCGGCCAACACCAGAGCGGCACTGACGACGAGCGCGAGGGAACCTGCGATTCGGAACGATCCGGGGCGCGAAAACATGATGAACTTCTCTCGGGTGGGGATGCCTCGATCGCGAGACGCACCTTCTAGCCTAGGCCGTTTTAAATAGACTCAGCCCAATAAAGCGAAGACGAGAGAGGATGCGCCCGTGACGGATGCGCCGCGTGCCATGAGGGGACGACCCCGCGTCGGGTCTCCGTCGCTTCTCGAAGAGGCTGCCTTCGAACTCTTTCTCGAGAACGGCTACGCCGGCACGACCGTCGAGCAGATCAGCACCCGGGCGGGCGTGAGCCGCAACACCTTCTTCAACTACTTCGCAGCCAAGAGCGACGTGTTCTGGGTCGGGCTCGACGCGAGCATCGATCGCATGGCGGCAGTGCTCGACGCCGCGAGCGCCGATACCGATACCGATGACGGAGTGACGCCGATCGAACTCCTGCGCGACGCTCTTCTCGACGTCGCCGACCGCCTCGGCCCGTCTGACGTGCCCTGGGTGCTCACCCACTTCGAGCTCATCGGCAGCACCCACGAGGTGATGGCGTCAGCCATCGGTCGGGCCACGCGCCTGTCGAACGTCATCGAGCGAGCCCTCGGCGACTCCGCACCCGCGGCCGTCTCCCGCAGCCTGTCATTCGCCTGCGTGGCCGCCGTCATCGCAGCGATGACGAGCTGGGCAGAAGCCGGCCCCGACAGAGGATCGCTCGCAGCTCACCTCGAACGTGCGCTCTCGCCCGTTCTGGCGGGATTCACGGCGCTATAGCGCCGCCCGTCACGTCGCGGAGTGCGACTCGAGGAACTCGTAGACCTCGAGCGTGTCGACGCCCGGGAACTCTCCCTGCGGCAGCGGCGACAGAATGTGGGCGTGCAGCCTCGCGCTGGGCCAGGCCCTGTCTCTCCATCGTTCGGCGAGGTCGTCGTCCGGCCTGCGGCAACACGACTCGTCGGGGCAGCGGGACTGCGCCCGCACCGTCGTGTCTCTGCCCCGAAACCACTTCGCCTCGGCGAACGGCACGCCGACGCTGATCGAGAACTCACCGGCGTCAGTCTTGCCTGTCTGCGTCGCGGACCAGAACGTTCCGCCCGGGGTGTCTGTGTACTGGTAGAACTCCGTCGTGCGGTTGGTGCGGTGCAGGGCCGCGCGTGACGCCCAGAAGCGGCACACGAGCTGACCCTCGATCGCGCCCGTCACATCCATCGGCAGAACGAGACCGTCGTTCTCGTAGGCCTTCTGAATAGCTCCGTCGTCGGCGACGCGTAAGAAGTGCATCGAGAGTCCGAGCTGCTCCGTGCTCAGATTGGTGAGCCGCAGCGCCGCCGCCTCGTGAGTCACCCCGAAGGCGTCACGGAAGTCCTCCACAGACAGGTCACGGCGCTCCTTCGCAGCGCGCAGGAACCGCACCGAGGCGTCGTGCGGCATCAGGCATGCGGCCGCGAAGTAGTTGATCTCGAGCCGCTGCTGCAGAAACTCGGCGTAGCTCTCGGGCGGCTGGTGCCCGAGGAGCCTGTGCGCCATCGCCTGCAACGCCATCGAGCGAAGGCCGTGGCCACCGGGAATCGATGCCGGCGGCAGGTAGATGCGCCCGTTCTCGAGGTCGATGACGGATCGTGCCGAGTGGGGCAGGTCGTCGACGTGGATGAGGCTGAATCCGAGACTCTCGGCGAGCAGGCTCACGCTGCGATGGGTCAAGGCTCCCCCGACGTGACCGACCTTCGCGAGCGCCTCCGAGGCGATCTTCTCGATCTCGGGCAGGTAGTTGTTGCGCTCGCGCATCCTGAGTCGCAGCTCGGTGTTCGCTCGGCGGGCCTCCTCGGGCGTCGCGACCGCGCGATTCGCGCGGCGGATGAGCTCGCGATGCAGGCCCACCAAGGACTCGAGGGTCTCGGTGGGCAGGCTACGCGACGCGGGAACGACCGGCAGCCCGAGCGAGGCGTAGAGCGGACCTCGCTGAGCCCGCGACAGTTCGATCTCGAGGGCTGTGCGGGCATCCGGAGCATCGCCCGAAAGCAGGTCGGTCAGCGGAACACCGAGCTCGCTCGCGATGTTCTGCAGCAAGACGAGCCGAGGCTCCCGGCGGCCGTTCTCGACGAGCGAGAGCTGACTGCCCACGACGCCCACCCGCGCACCCAGTTGGTCGAGCGTGAACCCGGCCTTCTTGCGATGGTGCCGGATGCGTCGGCCCAGCGTGATCAGATCGGTTTCGGCGGCCACATTGCCCTCCTGTCAAGATCGGCTCTTCTTTGCGCGCGATCTTCTCAAATCTACGCCGCTAATAGCTCAGTGTGGAGATACCGAAGGATTTTCTTCCTCGCAACCAGACCGACGCATCTATTCACAGGAGAATCATGACGCTGCTCGCACCGAGGACCGCATCACCCCGCTCTCACTCCAACCCCGAGATCGCCGACTGGGTCGACGACATCGCTCGGCTCACCACGCCCGACGAGGTCGTCTGGGTCGACGGGTCGACCGCGGAATGGGATCGACTGACCAAAGAGATGGTCGCGCAGGGAACGCTGATCCGACTGAACCCCGAATGGCGACCGAACAGCTTCTTGGCGCGCAGCGACCCGGCCGACGTGGCCCGGGTCGAGGATCGCACATTCATCTGCTCTGCGGATCCCGATGATGCGGGCCCCACTAACAACTGGCGCGCTCCCTCGATCATGCGACTCGAGCTGACGAACCTCTTCGCGCAGAGCATGAGGGGCCGCACCATGTACGTGATCCCCTTCTCGATGGGACCCGTCGGAGGCGCACTGTCGCAGTTCGGTGTGCAGATCACCGACTCGCCCTACGTCGTCGCGAGCATGGCTCTGATGACTCGCATCGGAGACGAGGCGCTCGAGGCGATTACACCGGGAACGCCGTGGGTACCCGCCCTGCACAGCGTCGGCGTACCCCTGATCGACGACGCCGGAGTGCGCCACGACGACTCGCCCTGGCCGCACAACGAGACCAAGTACATCTGCCACTTTCCCGAGACCCGTGAGATCTGGTCGTTCGGCTCGGGCTACGGCGGCAACGCGCTGCTCGGAAAGAAGTGCTTCGCGCTGCGTATCGCGAGCGTGATGGCCCGCGACGAGGGCTGGATGGCCGAGCACATGCTGATCGTGCGCGTCACCTCGCCGGAGAACAGGGTGTTCCACCTGGCGGCCGCCTTTCCCTCGGCCTGCGGCAAGACCAACCTGGCCATGCTGGCACCGACGATTCCGGGCTGGAAGGTCGAGACCATCGGCGACGACATCGCCTGGATGCGACCCGGCCCGGATGGGAGACTTCGCGCGATCAACCCGGAGCGCGGCTTCTTCGGCGTCGCGCCTGGAACGGGACCGTCGACCAACCCGACCGCGACGCAGACGATCTGGGGCAACACGATCTTCACGAATGTCGCCCTGCGTGACGACGGAGACGTGTGGTGGGAGGGTCTGACCGATGCGCCTCCCGCCCACGCGACCGACTGGGAGGGGAACGACTGGACCCCCGCATCCGGAACCCGCGCAGCGCACCCGAACGGCCGATTCACGGTGACCGCCGACCAGTGCCCCTCGATCGCCGACGAGTGGAACTCGCCAGACGGAGTCGTGATCGACGCGATCCTGTTCGGAGGGCGCCGCCCGAGCACCGTGCCCCTCGTGTCGCAGGCACGTTCGTGGCAGCAGGGTGTCTTCATGGGCGCGACCATGGCGTCGGAGACGACCGCGGCCGCCACCGGCGAGGTCGGTCGCCTGCGCCACGATCCGTTCGCGATGCTGCCCTTCGCCGGCTACAACATGGCGGACTACTTCGCGCACTGGATCGCGATGGGCGAGCATCTCGGGGAGAAGGCACCGCAGATCTTCTCCGTGAACTGGTTCCGCACCGATGCCGACGGCCGATTCATCTGGCCGGGATTCTCGGAGAACGCCCGGGTCATCGAGTGGATCGTGGGCCGGCTCGAAGGCGATCTGGCCGCGCGATCCACACCCATCGGAGGTCTTCCGCTGGCGCACGAGCTGAACCTCGACGGACTCTCGCTCGGCGTCGACGAGATCCAGGCGATCATCGATCTCGACAAGACGGCATGGCGGCGAGAAGCGGCGGCGATCGCCGAGTACTTCGACGCTTTCGAGGAGAACCGGTTCCCGGTCGAGTTGCGACGGGAGCTCGAGCGGCTGACGCGCGACCTCGGCCCCGAGGTGACGCCGAACTGAGGCGGCGGCGGGGAGGGTATCCTGGGAAACTGACATTCAGGCACCTCACCATCGACACGGTGCCGCCCATAACAAAGGACTCCCCGCCGTGACCGACTCCCTGCCCTCGTCCATTCCTGCCAAGCCCGTGCTCGAAGGGCTCGAAGAGAAGTGGGCCGAGACCTGGGAGTCCCAGGGCACCTATCTCTTCGACCGAGATGCGGCCACCCGCGAGGGTGTCTACTCCATCGACACTCCCCCGCCCACGGCGTCTGGTTCTCTGCACATCGGTCACGTCTTCTCGTATACCCACACCGACGTGATCGCGCGCTTTCAGCGCATGCGCGGCAAGAGCGTCTTCTACCCCATCGGCTGGGACGACAACGGTCTGCCCACCGAGCGCCGCGTGCAGAACTACTACGGCGTGCGCTGTGACCCGTCGCTGCCGTACGAGGCCGACTTCACCCCGCCCTTCGAGGGCGGCGACAACAAGAGTTCCAAGGCGGCAGATCAGAAGCCGGTCTCGCGCCGCAACTTCATCGAACTGTGCGAACGCCTGACGGTCGAAGACGAGAAGCAGTTCGAGATCCTCTGGCGCGAACTCGGCCTGTCGGTCGACTGGACGCAGACGTACCGCACCATCGGCGACGAGTCTCTCCGAGCCAGCCAGCTCGCTTTTCTCGGCAACGTCGAGCGCGGCGAGGCCTACCAGGCCATGGCGCCGACCCTGTGGGACGTGACGTTCCGCACCGCGGTCGCCCAGGCCGAGCTCGAAGACAAGGAGCAGCCGGGCGCGTATCACCGGCTCGCCTTCCACGGCCCCGCCGGCGACATCTTCATCGAGACGACCCGTCCCGAACTGCTTCCCGCCTGCGTGGCTCTCGTCGCGCATCCAGACGACCCCCGATACGCCGATCTCGTCGGCACGACCGTTCGCTCGCCCCTCTTCGATGTCGAGATCCCCGTGGTCGCCCACCACCTCGCACAACAGGACAAGGGCTCGGGCATCGCCATGATCTGCACGTTCGGCGACCTCACCGACGTCATCTGGTGGCGCGACCTCGACCTGCCCATCCGCGCGGTGATCGGCTTCGACGGTCGTCTCATCTCGGATGCGCCGCTGGCGATCACGTCCGAGGCCGGCAAGGCGGCTTACGCCCAGCTCGCCGGCAAGACGGTCTTCTCCGCCAAGCAGACGATCGTCGAGTTGCTCCGCGAGTCCGGAGAGATGATCGGCGACCCGAAGCCCATCACTCACCCCGTGAAGTTCTTCGAGAAGGGCGACAAGCCCCTCGAGATCGTGTCGACCCGTCAGTGGTACATCACGAACGGCGCGCGCAACGAGGAGTTGCGCTCCCGGCTGCTCGAGCTCGGCAACGAGATCTCGTGGCACCCCGAATTCATGAAGGTGCGGTTCGACAACTGGGTCGGCGGCCTCACCGGAGACTGGCTGATCTCGCGCCAGCGCTTCTTCGGCGTGCCCCTGCCCGTCTGGTACCCCCTCGACGCCGACGGCAACCCCGTGTTCGACCAGCCCATCTTCCCCGACGCGTCGTCGCTGCCCGTCGACCCGTCGTCGGATGCCGCTCCCGGATACGACGAGAGCCAGCGCGGCGTCGCGGGCGGGTTCCAGGGCGAGGTCGATGTGATGGACACGTGGGCCACCTCGTCGCTCACCCCGCAGCTCGCGGGTGGCTGGAAGCGCGACGAAGACCTCTTCGAGCGCGTCTACCCGTTCGACCTGCGCCCTCAGGGCCAGGACATCATCCGCACCTGGCTGTTCTCCACGCTGTTGCGCGCCACCCTCGAAGACAACGAGAAGCCGTGGAAGCACGCAGCGGTCTCGGGATTCATCGTCGACCCCGACCGCAAGAAGATGTCGAAGTCGAAGGGCAACGTCGTCACCCCCGCAGACGTGCTGAAGCAGCACGGCTCCGACGCGGTGCGGTACTGGGCTGCCTCGAGCCGCCTCGGAACCGACGCGGCCTTCGACCCGCAGAACCCGACCCAGATCAAGATCGGGCGTCGCCTCGCCATCAAGATCTTGAATGCGGCCAAGTTCGTCTACGGATTCGAGCTGCCCGCGGGCGAGCACGAGGTCACGCACCCCATCGACCTGTCGATGCTGAGCTCGCTCGACGCCGTCATCGCCACGGCGACGGAGGCGTTCGCGAACTACGACCACGCCCGGGCGCTCGAGACCACCGAGTCGTTCTTCTGGACGTTCTGCGACGACTACCTCGAGCTCGTCAAGGAGCGCGCCTACAGCGAGGCGACCGAACCCGCCGCCCGCGCATCCGCCGTCCTCGCCCTGCGCGCGGCGACCGATGTGATGCTGCGACTGTTCGCGCCGTTCCTGCCGTTCGCAACCGAGGAGGTCTGGTCGTGGACGCACGAGGGATCGGTGCATGTCGCATCCTGGCCAACGACCACCCGTGACGCCGCGGGCGTTCCGGCCGACGGCATCCCCTCGAACGAGAGCCTGCTGCACCTTGCCGGCCAGGCGCTGATCGGCATACGCCGGGCCAAGACCGACGCGAAGGCGTCGCAGAAGACCCCCGTCGCGTCGGCCGTCATCGCTGCGCCCGCCGACGCCCTCGAGGTACTCGAGAGGGCATCCGACGATCTGCGCGCCGTGGGAAAGATCGAGAATCTTACCTTCCGTGTCGGCACTGAGCTTGTCGTCGAAGAGATCGTCTTCGCGCCCGATAGTCTCAGCTGAGACAGCGTTGTCGCACACATTAGGAGCACCAGTGGCATTCACCATCAGACCCGTTGTAGACCGTGATTTCTTCGCCTGGCACGAGCTGTTCGAAGGCTACTGCGACTTCTACGAGACACCTCTGAACGACGAGAAGGCCGTGCGTGCGTGGTCGTGGTTCACGTCGGAGCGGCGGCTCGCCGAGGCCATGGTCGCCGTCGACGACGAGACCGGCCAGTTGCTCGGACTCGCTCACTTCCGCGAGTTCGTCGATACCCTCGCCGGCGGCACCGGGCTCTACCTCGATGATCTCTATGTGCGTCCGGAGGCGCGCGGGCAGGGCATCGGGGCGGCTTTGATCGAGCGACTGCGCGAGATCGGTGTCGAACGACGCTCCTTCGTCGTACGGTGGATCACGGCGGAGAACAACGAGGACGCCCGCCGTCTCTACGACAAGATCGCCCAGAAGACCGAATGGGTCACCTACGACCTGAAGGCGTAAGCCTGCACAACCGAGAGAGTCGACGCCCGTGAAGAAGACAGTTCTGCTTGCAGCGACGGTCCTCCTCACGGCGCTCTCGCTCACGGCGTGCTCTTCGGTCGGCGACGCACCCGCGGCGACACCGACATCGTCGGGCGACCTTCAGGGCGGCACCCAACCCGTTTCGACGGTTCCGATCGTGGCATTCCCCGACTCCGACGAACTCGCCGCCTGGTGCCCGCTCGACGTCGAGGCGGTGCACCTCCATCAACTGGAGACGACCGTGTCGAGTGCTGCCGTCTGCTCGACCTCCCTCGGTAGCGACGGCTTCACCACCACCACGGTGAGTGCGGTGAGCGGCACACTCGACGAGCTCCTCGCCGCCTATGCCGAGCCGAACGCGGCCGTCGATCCGTCGATCGTGTGCACGCTGCAGATCGAAGATCCGCTGCTCGTCTGGCTGACCTACCCCGGCGAACGCAGTTACCCTGTCTACGCACCGGTTGGCCCCTGCGGCTTCCCCACAGACGAGGCGAAGGCAGCGTTCTCCGCCCTCGAGCTCACTCCCGTCGTCTCGTTCACGGAGACACCGACAGGTGTGACCACCACTGACATCGGCCTCGGCACTCCCGGGGCCCCGGCCAAGGAGACCACATGATCCAGCTCGGAACCCGTTGGGCCGTCGGCGACGAGACCCCGTCGCGACTCCCTCAGGTCGTCTCCGATGCGATCGAGGGGGTCGAAGCGGCCCTCGCGGAGGCGGGTACCGACACCTCTGGCTGGAATTGGACACTCACCTGGCTCGAAGGCAAGCCGGTCTGCGAGCTCGATGACGGAACGCTCGTCGAATACGACCCTGACGCAGACGAGGCGATCGTCACTCCCTACGACGACGAGGACTGATTCTGTTCGCCCAGTCCCCCACGTCTCCGTTTCATCTGCACACGGTTCGGGTCGGCAGAGTCACTGACCTCTCGCCCAGCTTTCGGCGATTCACCCTCACGGGCGATCGCCTCGACTCCTTCGCCGACAACGGCTTCGACCAGCGCATCAAACTGATCCTGCCGATCGAGCGTCATGGTCTCAGCACGATGCCAAGGACCGACGACTGGTATGCCCTCTGGCGCGAGTTGCCGCAGGAGCATCGCAATCCCATCCGCACGTACACGGTGCGCGAGGTGCGCGCCGAGCTGCGGGAGATCGATGTCGACGTGGTGGTGCATCCCGTCGATGGGCCCGCCTCTGCGTGGGCCGAGTCCGCCGTGATCGGCGACGAGCTCATCGTTCTCGGGCCGAACGCGCATCACGACGGTGTGCACGGCGGGGTCGATTTTCTTCCTCCGCCTCACGCCGAGCGCATCCTGCTCGCGGGCGATGAGACTGCTCTGCCTGCCATCGCCGCGATCCTCGAACGCCTTCCTGCGGAGGCATCCGGACACGCCATCGTCGAGGTTCCGCACTCCGACGACGCCGTCTGCATGACGTCTCATCCTGGCTTCACAGTCGAGGTGCTCGCGCGCGACCACCGTGCGCGGGGTGAGTTGCTCGTGCCGGCGGTGCAGGCCGCGGCCCCTAACCTGCTTCGCTCGGAGGGCACGGCGACGACGCAGCGTGCCGAACTGAGCGACGTCGATGTCGACGTCGAGATGCTGTGGGAGGTGCCATCCGACGATCACGGAGGCCCCGCGCAGCAGGATGCCCCGCTCTATGCCTGGCTTGCGGGCGAGGCCGGAGTGATCAAGACCCTGCGGCGCCATCTTGTGAGCGAGCTCGGCATCGACCGCAAGAGCGTGGCCTTTATGGGCTACTGGCGTCTCGGTCGAGCTGAGGGCTGACCCGCGACCGACCGACCGTGGTCACGATCACGACGACCGCCCCCACGAGCAGGCCCCAGAAGGCCGAGCCGATGCCGATGATCGACACCCCTGAGGCTGTGACGAGAAAGGTGGCGATCGCGGGAATGCGCCGGTCGACGGCCTCGAGCGCACTCACGATGCTGGTCACGAGCGCTCCGAGCAGCGCGAGACCGGCGACCGCCGTGATGAGGATGGGCGGCGCGGCCGAGATGAGCGTCGTCGCGACGCCGGCCGCGAGGCCGAAGAGCACGTAGAGAACACCGGCGGTGACGGACGCGGGCCAGCGCTTGCGTAGATCTGGATGCGCGTCGGGGCCGGCCATGATGGCCGCGGTGATCGCGGCGAGGTTGATGGCGTGGCCGCCGAAGAGCGCTGCAAGCATAGAGCCCGCACCCGACGCGACGAGAGCCGGTCGCGGCGGAACCGTGTAGCCGAACGTCGACATCACCGCGAACCCTGGCACGTTCTGGCCGGCCATCGTGACGATGAACAGGGGCAGGCCGAGGCTCACGATCACTGCGGGATCGAACGACGGAACGACGAACTGCAGCGTCGGAGCGAGCGAGGCCCCCGCGAACATCGAGCTGCCCGCCGTGATGGCGATGCCGACAGCGGCCACGAGCATGGCGGCGGGCACCGCCCACCGGGGGGCGAGTCGGAAGAGCACGAGCCACGTGATGATCACGGGCAGAGCCAGCCACGGCAACTGCACGGCCGCCGTGATGGGAGCGAGGCAGATGGGGAAGAGGATGCCGGCCAACATGGCGCTGGCGATCGGACGCGGGATGCTGGTGATGGCCCGACCCAATGCGGGCCAGAGGCCGCACAGCACGATCAGGGCGCCGCACACCAGAAAGGCTCCCACAGCCGCACCGAAGTCGTCGGTCACCGCGGCCGCCGCGACCAACAGGGCGGCGCCCGGTGTCGACCACGCGAAAGAGATCGGCATTCTGAAGCGCCAGGCGAGCAGGATGCAGCACAGCCCGCTCAGCACACAGACGGCGAGAAGCCCCGACGAAGCCTGCGCCTCACTCGCCCCGACGGCCCGGAGACCCGCCACCACGAGCACGAACGAGCTCGCGAAGCCCGTGATCGCCGAAACGATGCCCGCCGAGACGGGCTGGATCAGCCCAACGGCGTCGGCGTCGTTACGCCGACTTCTCGGCACGAACGGGCTTGCGCGGAACGATGGTGGGTGCGGCGTTGTTGTTCACGGATTCGCGCGTGACGACGACGCGTGCCACTTCGTCGGTGGAGGGAACCTCGAACATGATCGGCCCGAGCACCTCTTCCATGATGGAACGAAGGCCACGTGCACCCGTCTTGCGCAGAACCGCCAGATCGGCGATGGCCTCGAGAGCTTCACGGTCGAACTCGAGCTCGACGCCGTCGAGCTCGAACATGCGCTGATACTGCTTGACGATGGCGTTGCGCGGTTCGGTGAGAATCTGCATGAGGGCGGTCTGGTCGAGCGGTGTCACCGTGGTGACGACGGGCAGTCGACCGATGAACTCGGGAATCAGACCGAATTTGTGCAGGTCTTCGGGCAGAACGTCGGAGAAGAAGTTGACGTCTTCGCGCTTGGAGTGCAGGGGTGCATTGAAGCCGATGCCCCGTTTGCCAGCCCGCTCGGCGATGATCTCTTCGAGCCCGGCGAACGCGCCGGCCACGATGAAGAGGACATTCGTCGTGTCGATCTGGATGAACTCCTGGTGCGGGTGCTTGCGCCCGCCCTGCGGCGGCACGGAGGCGACGGTGCCCTCGAGGATCTTGAGCAGCGCCTGCTGGACACCCTCGCCGGACACGTCGCGCGTGATCGACGGGTTCTCGGCCTTGCGGGCGATCTTGTCGACCTCGTCGATGTAGATGATGCCCGTCTCGGCGCGCTTGACGTCGTAGTCGGCCGCCTGGATCAGCTTCAGGAGGATGTTCTCGACATCTTCGCCCACGTAGCCGGCCTCGGTGAGTGCGGTGGCGTCGGCTACTGCGAACGGCACGTTGAGCCGCTTAGCGAGGGTTTGTGCGAGGTAGGTCTTGCCACAGCCGGTGGGGCCGATGAGCAGGATGTTGCTCTTGGCCAGTTCGATCTGGTCGCCCTGCGTCTCTGCCGGGCCGATGGTGGTGCGTGCCTTGGTGCGCTTGTAGTGGTTGTAGACGGCGACGGAGAGCGCCTTCTTCGCGGCCTCCTGGCCGATCACGTACTCTTCGAGGAAATTGAAGATCTCTTTGGGCTTCGGCAGCTCGAACTCACCGGTGGCTTCGTCGCCCGCCTCTGAGAGGCGCTCCTCGATGATCTCGTTGCACAGCTCGACGCACTCGTCGCAGATGTAAACCCCGGGGCCGGCGATGAGTTGCTGCACCTGCTTCTGGCTCTTTCCGCAGAACGAACACTTGAGCAGGTCGGCGCTTTCTCCGATGCGAGCCATGCCAGCCTCCTGTCGATGACGATTGATTCGAGCCTAGCCCGTGCCACGGACATCCGGGGCAGACCATGATCGAGAGTCGCGTTAGTCGTAACAAAAAGGCCCTTCGGCGGGCCGGGGAACGGATCTCCCGTTCCCCGAGCCGCTCGAAGGGCCCGTAGGGATTGTGCGCTTACTTGACGAGCGCCGGCAGGTTCTTGCGCGAAGTCAGAACCTGGTCGATCAGTCCGTACTCGAGGGCGTCGGCCGCACTCATGATGTTGTCGCGATCGATGTCCTTGTTGACCTGCTCCGCGGTCTTGCCGGAATGGTGTGCCAGGGTCTCCTCGAGCCACGTGCGCATGCGCAGGATCTCAGCGGCCTGGATCTCGATGTCGGACGCCTGACCGCCACCCTCTCCGCCACCGGCGGAGGGCTGGTGGATGAGGATGCGGGCGTTCGGCAGCGCGAGGCGCTTGCCGGGCGAACCGGCGGCGAGCAGCACGGCAGCAGCCGAGGCGGCCTGGCCGAGGCAGACGGTCTGGATCTGCGGACGGATGTACTGCATCGTGTCATAGATCGCCGTCATAGCGGTGAACGATCCACCGGGCGAATTGATGTACATCTCGATGTCGCGGTCGGGGTCCTGGCTCTCGAGAACGAGGAGCTGGGCCATGATGTCGTCGGCGGACGCGTCGTCGACCTGCACACCGAGGAAGATGATGCGGTCTTCGAAGAGCTTCGCGTACGGGTCCTGGCGCTTGTAGCCGTAGGCCGTGCGCTCCTCGAACGTGGGCAGGATGTAGCGGTTGGACGGCGAGGTGCCGTTACCGTAGGGCGAGCTGTAAGCAGCGCCGAAAGCGGGAGTATTCATTCTTCTTCTCTGTTCGTCTGGTCTCGGCGGAACTTAGTTGGACTCGCTGGGCACGGCGTCGGCTTCTTCGGTGCCGCCGCCGCCGGCGACGTCGGACGCGAACTCGCGGACGTGGTCGACGAAGCCATACTCGAGGGCCTCCTGCGCGGTGAACCAGTTGTCGCGGTCACCGTCTTTGATGACCTGCTCGACGGTCTTGCCGGTCTGCTCGCTGGTGAGCTCCGCCATGCGGCGCTTCATGTCGAGGATCAACTTGGCCTGGGTCTGGATGTCGGCGCTCGTGCCGCCGAAGCCGCCGGAGGGCTGGTGGAGCAGCACGCGGGCGTTGGGCGTGATGTAGCGCTTGCCCTTGGTTCCCGACGAGAGCAGGAACTGTCCCATCGAGGCGGCCATGCCGATTCCGACGGTGACGATGTCGTTCGAGACGAACTTCATCGTGTCGTAGATGGCCATTCCCGCGGTGATCGATCCACCGGGAGAGTTGATGTAGAGGTAGATGTCGCGATCGGGGTCTTCTGCTGCGAGCAGAAGGATCTTCGCGCAGATCTCGTTCGCATTGTCGTCGCGGACGGCACTGCCCAACCAGATGATGCGGTCCTTGAGTAGTCGGTCAAAAACACTGGATACCAGAGCCGGTTCGGCCATGTGATTGCTCCTCTATTACTTGCGTGATCTCGAATCTACTGGAGGCTGCCTCGGCAGGTGCCGTTGTTCGCCGTAGGCAAAGATGGCATTGCCGCCGTAGGCAAAGATGGCGTTGCCGCCGTAGGCAAAGATCGGCGCAGCTTGCCGCCTTACGATGAACCCATGGCCACCTCGCTCGACGCGCCCGTCGCATCCACAACCCTGCTCTCACCGCGCGACCTCGAGAAGCTGGCGGCGCTGCGTGGCATGAAGCGTCTGGCCACCGGTCTGCTGGTGATCATGGCGGTGATCTTCGTCGTGGCGTTCGCCTTGCAGGAGAAGTACGAGTGGCTGCAATACGTGCGCGCCGCGGCGGAGGGCGGAATGGTCGGCGCCCTCGCCGACTGGTTCGCGGTGACCGCGCTGTTCCGGCACCCGCTCGGCCTGCGCATCCCGCACACGGCCATCATCCCGACAGAGAAGGACCGCATCGGCGTGGCCCTCGGCGAGTTCGTCGAGACGAACTTCCTCTCGCGTGAGGTCATCACGACCAAGCTCCGTTCGCTGGGCGTCTCGCGCGCGGTGGGAACATGGCTCATCGATCCGGCCCACGCCGAGAGGCTCACCACGGAGGCTGCCAACGCGGCGCGTGGATTCCTCTCTCTCGCCGACGACGACACGATGCGCGAGGTCATCGAGGAGATCGGGCGTCGACAGCTCATCGATCCGGCCTGGGGGCCTCCGCTCGGGCGTATGACCTCGACCTTCGTCGAGGGTGGGCACCAGGGACAGGTCGTCGATCTGCTGGTCGAACGTCTGCATGAATGGCTCGAGCGAAACCCGGATGCGTTCGGTCAGGCCGTGAGCGAGCGCCTGCCCAGCTGGATGCCGTCGTTTGTCGATCGCGTCGTCGACGACCGCGCGCACCGAGAGGCCCTGAAGTTCATCTCGGCGGTGCGAAAAGACCCGAACCACCAGTTGCGCGTCGCGATCGACGAGTACCTCCGCAAGCTCAGCGACGACCTGCAGCACGACGGCGCGACACAGGCCAAGGTCGAAGAGCTCAAGGGTCAGGTGTTCGACAGCCCGCAGGTGCGCGATCTCGCGGGCCAGGCATGGAACGCTGCCCGGACTGCGCTGCTGTCGTCGCTCGAGAACGCCGACAGCGAGCTGCGCACACGCCTCACCCAGGCGGTCACGCAGTTCGGCCACGCTCTTCTCGAAGACGCCGTGCTGGGCGCGAAGGTCGACCGCTGGGTCGAGGATGCCGCCGGCTACCTCGTCGAGACCTATCGCCACGACCTCGCGGCGATCATCTCAGACACCGTGCGCGGCTGGAACGCCGAGGACACAGGACGAAAGATCGAGGTCGAGGTGGGGCGCGATCTGCAGTTCATCCGCATCAACGGCACCGTCGTCGGCTCGCTCGCCGGGCTCGCGATCTTCACCGTCGCCCACGCGATCTTCGGCGGCTGACCTGCGCCGTCACGCTCCCGCGTCCCGCGCGGTATTACAGGACAACGACGTGTGTCTTGGGCGTGTCGTCCGAGCAGAAGCGGCGTTTCGCAAGATCGTCCTGTCGAACGAGAACGACCACTCTCAGGTGGCGGCCCAGAGGGCACGGTAGTACTCGATGCGCTCGTCGTCGCGGGCGACTCCGTATGCGTCGAGCAGTTCCGACTCGAGAAGCTCTCCCCCGGCGTAATTCCACTGCAGGCTCCACGTCGCGACAGCGAGGTCGGCCCAACGATCGGCGACACCCAACGACCCCAGGTCGACGTGGCCGACGAACGCTCCGTCGTCGGCGAGGAGGGTGTTCGGCGCGCACGCGTCACCGTGGCAGACGACGAGCCGGTCTATGGATGGCGAGTTCTCGATCGACTCGGCCACCATCAGGCCCTCCGCCCGGGCTCGCGCGATGCGCTGCGGCACCGACCAGGTGTAGGGGCATCGGTCCACGGGCAAGGCGTCGTGCATGCGGCGGAGTCCGGCGCCGATGGCGCGAGCCGCAACGCGTGCGGCCTCAGGGTCTGACGCGAACCGCGCATCGACCGCACTGTGGCCCGGGATGCCGGCCGTCAGCATCCACGAGCCATCGTTGCCTGAACCCGACGCGAGCACGCGAGGAACCTCGATGAAGGGAGCCGCCCAGGCCAGGCGCACGACCTCGGGGGCCAAGACGGGAGCGCCGCCAGGCATCCACTTGATGAAGCGCGCCCGGTCGCCGTCGCCCAGCCGAAACGTCAGCCCGCCTCGGGTGTTGCGCCACACGGCAAC
Organism: Agreia sp. VKM Ac-1783; assembly: GCF_900177765.1. GTDB lineage: Bacteria > Actinomycetota > Actinomycetes > Actinomycetales > Microbacteriaceae > Agreia. The sequence continues at coordinate 913,195 of NZ_FXWI01000001.1, read as the reverse complement.
AGGTGTATCGCCGCCCGCGTGCTTCGTCACGATCGATGGCACCTCGATCGGGCCCTCGGGCACGGCGGCGATCAACATACCCTCAGTGTCGCTTAACGACGAAGGGCCCGGCGTGCGTGTGCATGCCGGGCCCCTCGAACGAAGCGACTAGTGCGAGTGACCCTCGTGGTCGTCGTGGTCGTGACCCTCGTGCTCGTCGATGGCGTCCTCGGGCTCCGAGACGACAGCGGCGAACTCCTTGAGGTCGACCGTCTTGCCGTCGGTGTCGACAACCTTGGCCTTGCCGAGCAGGATCGCGAGAGCCTTGTTGCGGGCGACCTCGCCGACCATGGCGGGGATCTGGCCGCTCTGGTCGAGCGCCTGAACGAACTCGTTCGGCTCCATGCCGTACTGGGCTGCACTCTGCACGAGGTACTGCGTCAGCTCGTCCTGGCCGACCTTGACCTGCTCCTTCTCGGCGACGGCGTCGAGAAGGATCTGGGTGCGGAAGGTGTTCTCGCTCGAGGTGGTGACCTCGGCGCGGTGCTCGTCGTCTTCGAGGCGGTTCTCGCCCTCGAGGTGACGGTGCACCTCGTCTTCGATCAGGGCGGGCGGCACGGCCACGTCGACCTTCTCGAGGAGCGTCTCGACCAGCTTGGTGCGAGCGGCGGATGCCTGGCCGAACGCCTTCTGCTTGGCGACGGTGTTCTTGAGGTCGGCCTTCAGCTCGTCGAGCGTGTCGAACTCGCTGGCGATCTGAGCGAAGTCGTCGTCGGCCTCGGGAAGCTCGCGCTCCTTGACGGCGAGCAGCGACACCGAGACGAGTGCGTCGGAACCGGCGTGGTCTCCGCCGAGCAGCGGTGCCTCGAAGGTGGTGGATTCACCGGCAGAGAGCGAGTCGAGCGCCTCGTCGATGCCCTCGAGCAGTTCGCCCGATCCGACCTCGTAGGAGATGCCCGTGGCCTTGTCGACCTCGGCGCCGTCGATGGTGGCGACCAGGTCGAGCTGGGCGAAGTCGCCCGTCTTGGCCGGACGGTCGACCGTCACCAGGGTGCCGAAGCGGCTACGCAGGTTCTCGAGCTCGGTGGCGATGTCCTCGTCGGACACCTCGACCGCGTCGACGGTGACCTCGAGGTCGTTGTAGTCGGGGAGGGTGATCTCGGGACGCACATCGACCTCGATGGCGAGCTCGAGGTCTCCGGAGAAGTCCTTGTTGCTGGGCCACTCGACGATGTCTGCGCTCGGCTTGCCGAGGGGGCGGAGCTCGTTCTCGGTGATGGCCTGGCGGTAGAACCCGTCGAGTCCGTCGTTGACGGCGTGCTCGAGCACGGCCTCTTTGCCGACGCGCTGGTCGATGAGGGGCGGCGGAACCTTGCCCTTGCGGAAGCCGGGGATGTTGATCGACTCGGCGATGTGGCCGTATGCGTGATCAATGCTGGGCTTCAGCTCGTCGGGGGTGACCGAGATGGCGATCTTCACGCGTGTCGGGCTGAGCTGTTCGACCGTGGTCTTCACGTTTGGCTTCTCCTGAGGGTTAGTACTGTGCTGCACCGTTTGGCTGGATCAAAGTGGTACCTGGGGGAACTCGCTGTGGTCGGGGCGACAGGATTCGAACCTGCGACCTCCCGCCCCCAAAACGGGCGCTCTAGCCAAGCTGAGCTACGCCCCGGTTCTCGTCACAAGTCCCGTGAGGCCAGTCACCGGGTAACGCACAGGGCGCATGGCACGAGGGTAGTGCCGGGCGAATTGGCCTCGGCAAGTCTACTGCACAGTCTGGAGGGCCGCTGAGCATATTTCCGCCGTCGGTTACGCGGTGGGGGAAACTGTGTACTACGATGTTCCAGTGCCGCTTGCGGCGCACACCTCCCATTTCGGGGCTGTAGCTTAGTGGTAAAGCCTCTGTCTTCCAAACAGATGATGCGAGTTCGATTCTCGTCAGCCCCTCGCTTGTGAATCAAGGCCCCCGTGAGTCTCTCCGGGGGCCTTTTCTCATCCACAGATCGAACGCTTCTGCCGCCGGGTGCCTGCCGCGTCTGACACGCTGTGACTATGACAGACCCCGCGCCCGCCATCGTTCCTCCTTCGGGGGCAGCATGGCCTGCGACACCTGAGGCCTTCGCCGACACCGCTCTCTGCCCGCGCTGCTTCGCTGTTCTCCGCAGTAGTCACTGCCATGTGTGCGGCCTCGAGTTGGCCGTGCCGCTGGCCGCAGAACTCATCGCCTCGTCGCACACACTCGTCGATGCCGAACGCCGCCGACGCGAGCTGATCCAGCGCATGTGGAACGAGCAACTCGCCGCTCAGGCGATTGAGACAGAGACGCAACCGGCGCCCGCAGACGTTCCGGATGCCGCGGGCGCGTCCGCCGCAACGGTCGCCGCTCCCCCGTTCCCGACATTCCCAGCCGTGCCGTCTGCCCCGAGCGCCGTGCCGGCTGCTCCGAGCGCCGTTCCGTCTGCCCCAGCCGCTGCGGCTTCCCCCGTTCAGCCCACGCTCGAACCGGTCGATTCGCGCCCTCGACGCTCCGGCGTGCAGGTCTTTCTTCTGGTGACGGGCATCGTGCTCCTCTCCGTCTTCGCGCTGTTCTTCGTGACGGTCGCGTACCTCTTCGCCACGGTGGAGGTACGCGTCGCCGTCACTGCTCTCGCCGGAGTGGTCGTCTTTGGAATCGCCTGGTTGCTGAAGCGCCGTCATCTGCCCGCCACAGCGGAAGGCGTCGGTGTGACGGGTGCGGTCATCCTGATCGGCGTACTCGAATTCGTTCGAGGCGCCGAATTGTTCGGTTCCGCCTCGATAGCACCCGCCCTCTACTCCGGAGTCGGCTTCCTCCTTCTGTCCGCTCTCCTCGAGGGGCTTCATCGCATCTCGCGGCTTCGCTTCGCACGACTCGGCAGCGTACTTCTCGCCCCGACAGGGGTCGCGCTCGTCGTGATCGGCGCGCTCGGCACTCTCGACTCCGGCCTGGCCTGGTGGGCCGGCCTGGCTTCCGCGGGCGCCTCGACCCTCGTTCTGCCCCAGGTCAGACAGCGATCGGCCGAAGCCAGCCTCGTTCGCTGGATCGCGCTCGTTTGTCTGACCGCAGCGCTCGTCCCCGCCGCCTTCCTCCTGCCCGAGGTCCCTGGCTCATCTGCCCTCTCTTACTCGGTCTCGGCGGTCGTCTGGGGTGCGGTGATCCTCCGGCTCCGCACAGAGCCCCACGCACTCATCTGGATCAGGGCGGCAGCGGTGCTGCTGGGCGTGTCCGCGTCGCTTGCCCCGACAGTGGCGATAGTCAGGCACGCTTCCACCGAGTGGAACCTGTGGGCGCCCGGCACGGCCGCAGGAATCATCGCCGTCGCCTTCGTGGTCGGGGCGCGCGCCTCGACGGAACAGCTCACGAGTCGTACCTGCCGAGACGCTCAGATCCCGGCCCTCGTCGTCGCCGCCCTCGGCCTACTGCCGGGCCTCGGCCTCGCCGCTCTTCACGTACTCGGCTCGGTCGTGCCGCGTTACCTTCTCTGGCAGGCGAATCCGGGCGACGCTGCCGGGTTCCTCTCAGAGTTGGGGGCATGGGCCGCCGTGCTTGCCCCGGGCGCCGCTGCCGTCCTCGGAGCCATAGCCATACGTGTCGCGCGTCCACCGAGGGCCGTCGGTGCGATCGTGGGCGGCCTTGCAGCGCTGGCATTGCTCGCCGCCGCCAGCCACGCGGGCACCATCTTGCTGGCGCTCGTCGCCTTCGCGGTCGTCGCCGTGACCGGACTCGCTGGCCTTTTTGTCACACGGGGGCGACGAGCGCCGGCCGTGCGCATCCCCTCCGTGGTCCTGCTCGGCGTGGCCGGGTTCGCCGTCGTCGTCCTCTCGCACGCGAGCTCGCCGCTGTGGCTCCCGGGCGCCCTCACGGTCGCCGCCCTCATCGTCGCATCACGCTTCGCCGTCGCGCCAGAGACTCGGGCCGCGTCGGTCGTTCGACCACTGCTCACGGGCCTCGCCGTCGGTTTCGGGTTCGTCGAGACGACACTCCTGATGCCGTGGATCTCCGGCTGGCGCCCGTCGCCCTCGCTCATGATCTCGTCGTTTCCCAGTGCTACAGATCTCGTCGCTCTTCCCGGCGCCGCGGCCGTGCTCCTTCTGTGTGTGGTGCCGCTGGTTCTACGCACTCACGCGGGCCTCGCGCCGCGAGGCACCTGGGATCTGCGAGCGGCAGCCATCGTCGCCTTGCTCACGGCGTTCCTCAGTTCGCTTGTCCTGTTCGCGACGGGCAGCGTCTCCACCGTCGACCACGTCGCGCGCATCGCCATCCCGCTCGGTCTCGCGGTCGCGGCAATCGTGTGGCAGGTTCGCGGCTCCGTAGCGCACACCGCCGAACGCATGGTGCTCGCGGGCCTGGCGCCGCTCGCGCTGGCAGCAACCCTCGCCGCCATCGCTGACGCGGCTACAGCCGCGTCAGCGGCGACAGCCTCGTCAGCGGCACTCATCGTCGATCTCGCGGCCCCGGTCGCCGCGATCCTGGCGGCCGCCCTCGGGGCGATTCTGTTCACCCGAGCCTCGTCCGGCCCGCGCGGAGCGGCGCGTATCGCGTGGGAGAGCGCGATCGCCCTCGTCGTCTTCGTGAGCGTGGTCAGCTGTATAGCGCCGGCCGGCGAGAGCACCTGGCTGGTCCTCCTTCTGCTCGCGGTCACGCCACTCATCGTCGGGTTCGCCGACGGCAACCCGTTCACGAACCGGTCGCCGCGGCGCTTCGGCGGCACGCTCTCGTGCGTCCTCGCCGCCGCGGCGCTCTGGCAGTTCCTCGGCTTCCGAGGCGTCGCCGACGTCGAACCGTACACGCTGCCATTGGCCGGCTTGCTTCTCGGTCTCACGGCCGCCATCGCCCTGTTCAGCCCGCAGACGGCTACTGTGGCGGCCGTCCGGTCGACCCTGTTCGCGGCCTCTCTCGTGATCGCACTCGTACCCTCTGCACTGGTGTCGATCGGCGACGAACGCCCCGTTCGCGCAGTCGTCATTCTCTTGACGGCAGCAGCACTGACGACTACTGCGCTCCTCGTCCCCCGCGTCGTACGTGGCGTCCTCGTGCGCGACAGTGCACTGTATTCGGGCATCGCCGTGCTCGCCGCAGTGGGCCTCACGCGAGCCGTGCGCGACGCCCTCGTCTCCGACACCGGACTGCTCTTTCCCGAGCTCTGGGTGCTGCCCGCTGTGATCGCTCTGGTCCTGACCTCCGTCGTGTGGACGAGACGTCGCGCCCTGCCGTTCCGAGTCGCCCAATTCGGCGTTCCCACCGCGGTCACTCTCGTCGCCGTCAGCGTCGTCGTATGTCTCATCGCGCTTCCCGAGACGACCTCGTCGATTCGCCTGACTGCCGCGAACACGACGTTCGTCGGCGTCGCCGTCGCAGCCGCCGTGCGCCGCCGGGTGCCGCTCGACCGCGTCTCACAGCTCGCGGCGCTGTGCGCTCTGGTCGTCGTCGGCGCGACCGGCCTCGTGACAGGCGCGGCGCATCCATTCGAACTGTCGACGACGCCCGTCGCCCTCGCGCTGATCGTCTCGGGCCTCATCACGTTGCGTCGCGACGCAGCCGCCCGCACCTGGCCGAATCTCGGCTTGGGCATCGCGGTGCTTCTTGTTCCGTCACTCCTGGCCGACTTCGGCGGCACCGAACTCTGGCGCGTCATCGCACTCGGCGTCCTTTCGGTCGCGCTCGTCGTGGCGTCCATCGTCGTTCGCTGGCAGGCCCCGTTGATCGTCAGCGGGGTCGTGCTTCTCGTCCACGCTGTCGCCCAATCCTGGCCGTGGATCCAGGGACTCTATTCGGTCGTTCCGTGGTGGATCTGGTTGGGCATCGGCGGGGTGATTCTCGTCGCCGTTGCCGCGCGATACGAGCACCGCGTGCGAAACCTGAGATCCTTCGTCGGCACGATCTCATCGCTGCGCTGACACGCCGCCACGCTCCTGAGTTCACGATGCTTGCAGCCAGGCGAGCACGGCCAGAACGCGGCGATGGTCGGTGCCGGAGTCATCGAGCCCGAGCTTCGAGAAGATGCTCGAGACGTGCTTCTCGACGGCGCCCGTTCCCACGACGAGCTGCGCGGCGATGCCCGCGTTCGTTCGCCCCTCCGCCATCAGGGCGATCACGTCGCGCTCCCGCGCCGTGAGCGTCGCCAGCGGGTCACGGCGCCGACCGAGCAGATGCCGCACGACCTGCTCGTCGAGAACCGTGCCGCCGCCGGCGATGCGGGTCACGGCATCCCGCAGTTCGTCGAGAGACGCCAGCCGGTCTTTCAACAGGTAACCGACGCCGCTCTCGCCGGCCGCCAGAAGCTCGACCGCGTAAGTCTCCTCGACGTACTGACTCAGCAGCAGAATGCCGATCTCCGGATGTCGCCGACGGAGATCGAGCGCCGCGCGCACTCCCTCGTCGCGGAATGTCGGCGGCATCCGGACGTCGAGTATCGCCACGTCTGGCGAGGTCGAGGCGACGTCGGCAAGCAGCGCCTCGGCGTCGCCGTAGGCCGCCACCGTCTCGAACCCCGCCTCGGCGAAGAGCCGAACGAGGCCCTCGCGCAACAGAAGCGAGTCCTCAGCGAGAACGAGACGGATTCCGCCGGCCGACCGGGGCTTCTCGTCTCGCTCGCTCACTCCCTCAGGATAGAGGGATGCGGGTTGCGATCATCGTCGGACCGCCCTCCGGCGACGTGATCGAGATCTCTCCACGCAACCCGCTCACCCTCTCGGCGAGTCCGGCCAGCCCGTGGCCCGCGACCTCGGCCGCCGACCCGATGCCGTCATCGAAGACGGTGAGCTCGAGCACGGACTCCCCGGTCTCGGATTCGCGCGTAGACGCCGTGACCGTGGCCATGGTCGCTGCGGAGTGCTTCGCCACGTTGGCCAGAAGCTCAGCCGCAATGAAGTAGACGCTGCGCTCCACCTCGGGCGCGATCTCCGACTGCCCCAACGACAGCCGGATGCTCGTGGGCACGGTGCTGCGAACGGCGAGCGATTCGAGTGCGGCCGCAAGGCCGCGGTCCTGCAGGAGGGGCGGCGCGAAGCCCCGCGACAGGTCACGCAGTTCCTCGAGCGCATCACGCGACTGCTCTCTGGCGCCTTCGAGCAGAGCTCGGGCGGCGGCGGGATCGGAGTCGAGAGCACGCTCGGCGCTGGCGAGGTCGAATTGCAGCCGTACGAGACGCTGCTGGGGACCGTCGTGGATGTCTCGCTCGAGGCGTCGCAGACTGTGATCCTCGGCCGAGACGGCCGCGTCGCGGGACGCGCCGAGGGCGGCGACTTCACGCTTGAGATCGTCGGAGGCGAAGCGACCGAGCATGCCGCGGGCGATTCCCTGGTGGATTCTTACGAGACCGTGCGTGACGAAGGGCAGCGTCGCGAGCATGACGAGACCGAGCACCGTGTAGAGGATCGTCTCGTTGCGCTGAAGAACATCAGGATCGTCTCCGAGCTGCAGGCCAGGCACGACGAACTCGATGACGACCTTGTTGATCCACAGGTTGCCGGCTTCGTGAGGGGGAAGGAATCGTGACCAGATGCCGAAGGTCAGACCGCCGAGGCCGGTGACGAGCCAGGTGATCGCCACACACCAGGTAGCGACGCCCACGGCGAAGTTCACGACTCCCCCGTGCAGCAAGTACAACCAGTAGTGCCCATCGCCCAGGTAGTGCCTGAGCCAGCCCACGATGCCGGGGCGGCGCTCGACGTTCCACGTCGGGCGAGCGATGGGCGGCATCCCCGCCGCTTCGAGACGAGCGAGCTCGACGGCGCCGGACCAGCGCGCCGTCACCATGGCGGCGGCCAGAACGAAGACGCCGCCGACGAGAACGACGGTCGAGACGCCGAGCGAGAACAGAGTCACAAGAACGATGAACACGACCGTCACGACCGGAAGCGTGGCGAGAAGAAATCCCAGTTCTCGAGGCACCCTGGCCCAGCGTCGACGGAATCGGCTCTGCACCGGTGCGGTTCCGTCGGTGTCGATCATCGTGCCCAGCGTGGCAGAGTCCAGCTGCTGTGTCATGTCGAGAGTGTGTGTTGTCATGCCTCAACCCTGACCGTCACGCCGCCTCGCCGACATACGACGAGCATCCGGTATCGCCCGGGGGTTAACCCCCGGTCAGCCCTGGGTTAGCCCAGCCTCAGCTTGCTTGCGGAACAATCTGTGCTGAGTACGGTTATACGAGTCAGACACGATAGGAGTCACACAATGACCAACACAACCGTCACCGTTCCCACCAGCTCGACGAGCCCCGACGTCGCAGCCGCTACGGCCCAGTTCCTCGCCCCGATCGTCGTCGACCTCCAGGCCCTCGCCATCAACGGCAAGCAGGCGCACTGGCACGTGCGCGGCGCCAACTTCATCGGCGTTCACGAGCTGCTCGACAACGTCGTGAGCCACGCCCAGGACTGGGCCGACCTCGCCGCCGAGCGCGTCGTCGCCCTCGGTCTTCCGCTCGACGCTCGTATCGAGACCGTCGCCGCCAAGACTGTCATCCCTACCATGGAGCCCGGTTTCCAGCGCTCCGAGTACATGATCGCCGCGATGGTCGCACAGATCGACGCCACGCTGGTGGGCATCCGCAAGGCCATCACCGAACTCAACGACATCGACCTCACCAGCCAGGACGTCGTTCTCGAGATCGCCCGCGGCCTCGAGAAGTCGCGTTGGTTCCTCGCGGCGCACATCGCCGAGTAATCGCAGCTTTAACGACGGCCCTCCGGTGAGTCCACCGGAGGGCCGTCGTGGTTAACCCGGCGTCCACCCCACGGCCACCGACCGGATGCCTCCGGCGGCTAGCGTCGGGCCCATGACGCAGCTCGTGAGCCACTACGCACTCCCGCCCGATCTCGACGATGTCTCGGGTTACACGGTGTTCGATGAGGACGACGACGATCCCGTACTCATCTCGCGGGACGGCACTCGCATCGATACGTGGCGCGAGGGATATCCGTATGCCGAGCGTATGGACAGAAACGAGTACGAGCTCTCGAAACGCCTGCTGCAGATCGAGCTGCTGAAGCTGCAGAACTGGATCAAGGCATCCGATCGCCGCCTCGTCGTTGTCTTCGAGGGCCGCGACGCCGCCGGTAAGGGCGGAACGATCAAGCGTTTCACCGAGCACCTCAATCCGCGCGGGGCACGAACGGTCGCCCTCGAGAAACCGTCAGAGCGGGAAAGCGGCCAGTGGTACTTCCAGCGTTATGTGAAGCACCTCCCGGCTTCAGGAGAGATCGTGCTCTTCGATCGCTCCTGGTACAACCGCGCCGGCGTCGAGCGGGTCATGGGGTTCTGCACCCCCGCCCAGTACGACGAGTTCATGCGCCAGACGCCGAGGTTCGAGGAGATGCTGGTGGGTGACGGCATCGACCTGGTCAAGTTCTGGTTCTCTGTCTCTGCAGACGAACAGCGCACGCGCTTCGCCATTCGGCAGGTCGACCCGGTGAGGCAGTGGAAACTGTCGCCCATGGATATCGCGTCGCTCGACAAGTGGGGTGACTACACGGCGGCGAAAGAGGCCATGTTCGCCCACACAGACACGTCGAACGCCCCCTGGACCGTGGTGAAGAGCAACGACAAGAAGCGTGCGCGCCTCGAGGCGATGCGCCACGTGCTGAGCCTGTTCGACTACGACAACAAGGACCACGAGATCGTCGGGCAGCCCGACGGAAACATCGTGGGTTCGGCCGCTCGAATCTACGAACGCGGGGAGAACGCCAACATCGTCGCGTAGCCTTGTTGGGTGGAAAAAGATCTTCTTGCTCTATCGCAGCTCCGGCAGGAGGCCCGTGACGTTCTGGATGCGGGCATCGAAGCCCGCTGCCGCGAGGGCGAAGATCCGTGGGAGTTTCTCCCCGACCTGCCCACGGTCGACCAGTGCGTCGTCATCGGGCTCCGCACCGCCCACGTCGAGGCCCGTCGCCCCGGTGATCCGCATCAGTCGAACTTCGAGATCCTGCGCGGCATCGCCTTCGATTACCCCGAGCTGCGGCGCGCGGCATGGTCACTCGTGACCCGCCGCTGATCTCTGCGCCCATCGGGAGACGGCTGCGCTGGTCGAGTAGGCCGCGCCCGCGTTGGTCGAGACCCGGCTGCCGCGTTGGTCGAGTAGGCCGCCCGCGGCCGTATCGAGACCCACGTGCGCTGGTCGAGTAGGCCACGTCCCGCACTGGTCGAGCAGACAGCCCCGCGTTGGTCGGGTAGGCCGCCCGCGGCCGTATCGAGACCTGGCCGCGTTGGTCGAGTAGGCCGCCCGCGGCCGTATCGAGACCCGTTCCCTGAGCCTGTCGAAGAGCACCCGGAAGGCGATGTCTACTCCTCCACAGGGCGCCCATTCGGTAGTTATCCACAGCAATATTCCCTGATCAAGCAATGAATCCCGTCGCGGACCCGGTGTCGGTGGCTGCTGTTTGACTTCAGGTATGACATCAACCATCCCGCTCCTCGAGCCCGACCCGTACGTGGTCGCGCTCGAGGAGGTCGCCGCCCTCGATCAGCAGATAGCCCGACTGTCTGCGGTCAGGGCCAGACGCGTCACCGACGCGCGAAACCACCTTCACCGGCAGGCACCAGCAGACACCTCTACCGGTGGTCCCGTATGGTCGACCGCTCGAGTCGAGAGAGTCGAGTTGTTCACCGAACTCGCCCAGCTCACCCGCCGCACCGAGTATCGGGCCGCGACTCTGATCGACACAAGCACCGCTCTCGTGGATCGTCTCCCGGCCACGCTCGCCGCAGTAACTGCGGGGGTCGTGTCGTGGGAGCACGCCGAGGTCATCGCGAAGCATTCCGACGGTCTCGACGGAGATGCGTTGACCGCCTACGACACCGGGCTTGCGGTGCTGGCGGCGGAGGTGAATCCGAAGCAACTCGACCGCAAGGCCCGCCACGAGGTCGAACTCGCCCAACCCACCACCGCGGTCGAACGGGCCGAGAAGGCCGCAGCCACCCGACGCATTTACGTCGATCCGGCAGCGGATGGCATGGCGTACCTGACCCTGTTCGCTCCGGCGCCGGAGATTCACGCGATCGCCGACCGTGCCGCCCGCCTCGCGGCAGGTCTCAGGGCGGGAGGTGACCCGCGCAGCGTGGGGCACCTGAAGCTCGATGTGCTCACCGATTTGATGCTCAACGGCGAAACCTCGATTCCGGGGGCGACCCGTGGCGTCCGGGGCAGGGTGCACGTGATGGTGCCCGCGATGACCATCCTCGGTATCGGCGAGGAGGCCGCGATTCTCCGCGGTTATGGTCCGATCGACCCGGCCACCGCCGCGCAGTTGACGGCGGAGGCGACGTCGTGGCGGCGTATCCTCACCGACCCGATCACCGGACGCATCCTAACCACCGACCCCAGGGACTATCGGCCCACGGCGCGCATGATCGACCACGCGAGACTCGTGCACCCGACCTGTGTATTCCCCGGCTGCACCGTCCCATCGGAACAGGCCGATGTCGACCACACCGAAGACCACGTCTACGGAGGGGACACGATCCCGGAGAACCTCGCACCGCTCAGTCAAGGGCATCACAGGGTGAAGCACCACACCCGGTGGCAGATCGTGCAGAACGGAGACGACATCCTGACTGCCACCTCGCCAGCGGGCTACGAGTACACGGTCCGGCCGGAAGGCAGGATGCAACCCGCACCGAAACGACTCATCCATGCATCCACAGCAGCATTGAGTGCCGTCGTCAGCTCAGAAGCCGCCACCGTGGCCGGGCAAGCAGTCGCAAAGAGAGGGACAGGACCGGAGGAGGATCTCGCGGACTGCCCCTTCTAGAGAGTTCCGAGCTAGAAAGTCCCGGCTGACGAATCACACTCAACGCCAACGTTTGAAGACCGAAGGAGACTTCACGACCCCATCCCCAATCGAGCAACGCGATACAGGCCATCAAGACGACGCTGCAGAATTCGGTCATCAAAGCGACGCTCCGGCAGATCGCGGGTCGGGCTAGCGGGAAAGCACCCGACGCGACGCGGAGCCCCGCCTCTGAGGTCGCCCTGCTCCGGGAGCCGATCGCCGATCTTCTGCGAGCTCCCGAGTGCGCAGCGGCGATCTCCTGTGCGCAGCCGACCTTTCGGTGAGCCGCGAAATGTGCTGGGGTGAGCAGGAAACACGCACCCGCGCCCGAAGCACCGACTGGCAGTGTCTCGCGCCGAGTCAGAGCGCGTTGTGCGTGAAGCGCCCCGCGAGCAGCGTCGCGGCCACGGGCATCCGGCGCAGTTCGTCGGTGCTGGCTGATAGTGGATCGACGTCGAGAACGGCGATGTCGGCTGGCCCGCCCGGCTCGAGGGCACGACGTCCGTCGGCTGAGGCGAACAGAGCGTCGGCGACCGAGATGGACTGCTCGGGATGCCAGGGCGCACGATCGTCACCCGTGCGCACCACGGCGGCGGCGATGGTGATCCAGGGGTCGAGCGGGGCGACCGGAGCGTCGGATCCGAGGGCGAGATCGGCTCCGGCCTCGAGCAGTGACGCGAGCGCGAACGCACGGCCTGTGCGCCCCGGCCAGTACTTGTCGGCGACGTCGCGATCATCCATGGCGTGCTCGGGCTGCACACCGGCGGTGACCCCGAGACGGGCGAAGCGCTCGAAGTCGGACTCGGCGACGAGCTGGGCGTGCTCGATGCTTCCGCCCACGCCGAGTCGTTCGAACGCATCGAGAGCGAGCTTGTTGGCGTGGTCGCCGATGGCGTGAACGGCCGGAACGAGGCCCGCTTGGCTCGCACGGCGAAGCATCGGTACGAGCTCGTCGTACGGAACGTTGAGCAGCCCGCGAGAGTGGGCCAGCCCTTCGAGGCCGGGGTACTCGTCGAAGCAGTACGCGGTTCGCGTGTTGAGTGACCCATCGGTGATCACCTTGAACGGCCCCACCTGCAGCAGTCCGTGCGTGCCCGCGATCAGCGCGCCGGTCGCGAGCCCCGCATCGATGGCCCGGTCGAGGTGCTGCGGGTAGATACCGAATCGCACCCGCAGCTCTGTCGCGCCAGACCGGATGCGACGGGTCCAGTCGTCGACGTTCCACGACATCTCGAGGTCGACGACACCGACGACACCCCGGGCCGCGGCGGCGCGAGCGGTGTCGCGCACCCAGCTATCGAGGGTCTCGGTCTCGACGTCGCCGAGGGTGCGGGTCACGACAAAGCAGTCGTCTTCGCGGAGCAGCCCTGTGGGATGCTCCGCCCGGCCGTGCTCTGCGAGCGCGGCGGAGTTCAGCCAGCAGCAGTGGAGATCGGCACTCACGAGGATGACGGGTCGTGCACCTGTCACGGCATCGAGCAGGCCGCGGTGCGGAGCGTCGGGCCAGAGTCCGTCGCGGAACCCGTAACCGACCAGCGGCCCGGCATCCGCTTCACCAGCCTGCCTGAGTCGCTGGCCGACGATAGCGACAGCATCGGCCGCCGATTCGGCTGACGACAGGTCGAGACGGCGCGAGACGAGCGCCCACTGGGTGGCGTGCACGTGCTTGTCCCAGAGGCCTGGAATCACGTAGCGGCCATCGAGATCGATGATCTGCGTCGACGCGTCGTCGTGGCTCGATGACGCACCACGCACGATGCCGTCGGGCTCCCCCACCGAATCGATGCGACCGTCGACAAGAAGCAGGTCGGCCCTCGCTCCCCCGGGCAGCCGGGCTCCCGTCAACAGCACCGATTCGGTCATTTCTCTCCTCGTACTCGTCGCATCTCGGCCGCGAGCGCTTCGCTCGCATACGGCCCGTCACCCTCGAGCTCGGAGATGATGCGATCGACCGTCGCCTCCGGCTTGTTCTGACTCAGTTTCGTCTTCGCCTCGATGCGCGTCGGAACGAGCCGGAAACCCACGGTGCCCGCGCTGATCGCGTCGGCGAAATCCGAGTTCTCAACTGTTCCGCGCATGAGCCGCGGTTCGTCGACGTGCTTCTCGAAGTGCTCGACGAGTCTGTCGAGCACGCGCAGGTTCTCGTCGGCGTCGAGGATCTCCGGAACGCCCGAGAGGTGGGCAGACGTGAAGTTCCAGGTGGGTACCGCCGTCTCGGCGTCGTACCACGACGGCGAGATGTAGCCGTGAGGCCCCTGCACGATGACCATCACCTCGTGTTGGCCGAGTTCGTGGAGCCTCTCGTCGGGTCGGCCGACATGCCCGACGATGGCGAGCTCGTCGCGGCTGTCGTCGAGCAGCACAGCGTAGTGCGACGCGACGAGCCCCTTCGAGGTGTGGCTGACGAGGGTGATCCAGGGATTCAGTTCGATGAGTCGTCGCAACTCTGCTTCATCGCTGAGCACGAAGGCGGGTGTTTTTCTCATGTCAGGCCTTTCTCACGTCACGCCTGATCTTTCGGGCACCAGTACAGTTTTCGGCCGCCCATGATCTCGAGCACGATGTTCGTGCCGCACACGCGACAGGGCAGTCCGTCTCGCTTGTACACCCAGTGCCGGTCGTCGCGTTTCGCGAGCGCCTTCTCGTAGTCGGCCTTGGAGAGCTTGTCCATGGTCATCATCTGGCCGGTCTCGACGCCGATGGTCAGCAGCTTCGTCCAGTCCTTCCAGAGCGCGCGAACCGTGTCCTCCGGCACGAGCTTTCCCGGGGTGTGCGGGTTGAGTCGGGCACGGAACAGCAACTCGGCGCGATAGACGTTGCCGATGCCACTGACGATCGACTGGTCCATGAGCAGCAGGCCGATGGGTGTCTGCTTCTTGCGCACGGCCTTCGTGAAGCGGTCCTCGGCTTCGCGGCGGGCCTTCGGTGTGGTCTCGAGAAGCGGATCCGGCCCGGCTTTCGCGATCACCACGGCGACTTGGGCCGCATCCAGGATCTCGCACGCGGTCGGGCCGCGCAGGTCGGCGACCGCGGTGTCGGTCAACAGGCGCACGCGCACCGCCCCGACTGGGGCCGGCGGCCATTCGGTGATCTCCTCGCCGAGCTGTTCCTGTTCGGACATGCGCAGCCGGGCGCGCCGCGGCGCGCCGATGCTCGAGATGGAGTCTTCCCCGTCTTCGTCGACGATGGTTCCCCGCTGATTCGTCTGGCCCATGCGGCCGTTCGCTGCGGCGATGGTGTCGTCACGGGTGATGTCGCCGGCGAAGTCCCAGGCACCGTAGATGCCGAGGTGCACGCGCAGCCAGACCTCGCCGTCGAACTCGAGGAACATCTGCTTTCCGACGGCCTTGGTATCGGTCATCGTGCGTCCGTCGAGGATCGCGGCGCCCTCGGCGAAGCGACCCTGCGGGGACCACGATTCGATGCGGCGACCGACGAAATTGCGGGCGAACTGACGGGTGATGCGATGTACGGAGTGTCCCTCGGGCATGACTCAGGCCGGGTCGACGACGTGGCCCGCGATGGCTCCCGTGGCCTCGTACTCCGCGAGCTGCGCGATGCGGCGCACGTGCCTCTCCTCGAGCGAGAAGGGCTCGGCCACGAAGGCGTCGATCAGGCCCATGGCCTCGTCGACGGTGTGCTGGCGGGCACCGATCGAGATGACGTTGGCGTCGTTGTGCTGGCGAGCGAGTACGGCGGTCGAGTGGTTCCAGACCAGCGCCGCGCGCACGCCCGTGACCTTGTTCGCCGCGATCTGCTCGCCGTTGCCCGAGCCACCGAAGACGACACCGAGAGCCTCGACGCCGGCTCGCTGATCGCGCACCACGGCCTGGGCCGCATTGATGCAGAACGACGGGTAGTCGTCGATGGGGTCGTAGCTCGTCGGTCCGTGATCGATCACGTCGTGCCCGAGGGATGCGAGGTGCTCCTGGATGGTCTGGGAGAAATCGAGCCCGGCATGATCCGTGGCGATATGGATGCGCATGGGATGAGTTTACTGAGGCCGGCCGGTCGCGCAGATAGGCTGGTACGGTCACGCGCGGCGGGTCACGAACTCGCGCGCCCAGAACTCATACGAGTACGAAAGAAGTCACCAGTGCCTGGAGAAAACCTCACCCGCGTCGAAGCGCAGGAGCGCGCCGCCATCGTCAGCGTCTCGAGCTACGACGTGGTCCTCGATCTCACCCAGGGAGCGGAGACGTTCCGGTCGACGACGACCGTTCGGTTCACCGCCGCCGCAGGCGCGTCGACGTTCATCGACTCCATCACCCGCTCCGTGCACTCGGTCACGCTGAACGACCGGTCGCTCGACGTCTCTGCCGTGAACGACGGTGTGCGCATCCAGCTCGACGATCTGGCCGACGAGAACGTGCTCGTCGTCGACGCCGATGCCGAGTACACGAACACCGGTGAGGGCCTGCACCGCTTCGTCGATCCCGTCGACGGCGAGGTCTACCTCTACAGCCAGTTCGAGGTTCCCGACTCGCGCCGCATGTTCGCCGTGTTCGAGCAGCCGGATCTTAAGGCGACGTTCTCGTTCACCGTCACGGCACCCGCCTACTGGCAGGTCGTCTCGAACCAGCCGACGCCAGAGCCGGTGGCCGTGGAGGGCACCGAGAGCGCCACGTGGAGCTTCGAGCCCACCCCGCGCATCTCGTCGTACATCACCGCGCTCATTGCCGGCCCCTACGTCGTCGAGCGCAGCGAGCTCACCTCGAGCGACGGGCGCACCATCCCCCTCGGCGTCTTCTCGCGCGCGTCGCTGTCGCAGTACATGGACGCCGACTACATCTTCGAGAAGACCCGCCAGGGCTTCGAGTTCTACGAGACCCAGTTCTCCTACCCCTACCCCTTCGACAAGTACGACCAGCTCTTCGTGCCCGAGTTCAATGCCGGAGCCATGGAGAACGCGGGCGCCGTCACGTTCACCGAGACCTACGTCTTCCGCTCGAAGGTCACCGACGCGGTGCGCGAGCGCCGTGTGGTGACCGTGCTGCACGAGCTCGCCCACATGTGGTTCGGCGACCTGGTCACCATGCGCTGGTGGAACGACCTGTGGCTGAACGAGTCGTTCGCCGAGTACATGTCCACCCTCGCCACGGCCGACGCGACGGAGTGGACCGAGGCCTGGGCCACCTTCGCCTCGACCGAGAAGAGCTGGGCGTACCGCCAAGACCAGCTGCCTTCGACCCACCCCATCGTCGCGACCATAAACGACCTCGAAGACGTGCAGGTCAACTTCGACGGCATCACGTACGCCAAGGGCGCATCGGTGCTGAAGCAGCTCGTGGCCTGGGTCGGCCAGACCGAGTTCATGGCCGGCGTCGCCCGCTACTTCGACGCGCACGCCTTCGGCAACACCGAGCTCGTCGACCTGCTGACCGAGCTCGAGACCACCAGCGGCCGCGACCTCGGCGAATGGTCGAAGCTGTGGCTCGAGACGGCCGGCGTCAACACGCTGCGCCCCGAGATCGCGACCGACGAGAACCGCACGATCACGTCGTTCGCCGTGCTGCAGACGGCGATCGACGAGTATCCCACCATTCGCCCGCACCGTCTCGCGATCGGCTTCTACTCCTTCGACGGCGACGCTCTGGTGCGCACGAAGCGCGTCGAGCTCGATGTCGACGGCGAGCGCACGGAGGTCGGCGAACTGGTCGGCGAGCGTCGCCCCGACCTCGTTCTGCTGAACGACGACGACCTGGCCTATGCCAAGGTGCGTCTCGACGACGCGTCACTCGCTGTCGCGGCAGAGAGCCTCGCCGCTGTGACGAGCCCTCTCGCGCGCGCCATCCTGTGGGGCTCCGCCTGGGACTCGACCCGCGATGCCGAGACGCGCGGACGCGACTTCGTGCGCCTGGTGCTGGGCAACGTGGCCACCGAGACCGAGAGCACGACGCTCCGCACCGCCCTGAACCAGCTCGTGCTCACCAGCACGAGCTACATCGCTCCGGATGCCCGCGGCGAGGTCATCGAGGTCGCAGCCGACGAGCTGTGGTCGCTTGCCCAGTCCGCCGAGGCGGGCAGCGACGCGCAGTTCCAGTTCGTGCGCTTCTTCGCCGCCCTGGCTTCGACAGACGAGCAGCTGGCGACCGTGGCAGCGCTGCGCAACGGTGAGGTTGCACTCGACGGCCTCGAGATCGACACCGATCTGCGCTGGGAGCTGCTGATCGCCCTCGTCGCCGGAGGCAAAGCCGGCCAGCCCGAGATCGATCAGGCGCTCGAGAACGACAACACGGCATCCGGCGCTCAATCGGCCGCGCACGCCGCGGCGGCGATTCCGACGACCGAAGGCAAGAACGCCGCCTGGTCGTCGCTCATCGACACCGACGAAGCTCCGAACGCCATCGTGCGCGCCACGGCCCTCGGGTTCCAGCGCGCCCACGACACGGCGCTCCTCGAGCCGTTCGTGACCAAGTACTTCGACGCCCTCGTCACCATCTGGGAGACGCGAAGCTACGGAATCTCGTCGTCGCTGATCACCGGTCTGTACCCCGCTGCGCTGGCGAACCAGCAGCTGCGTGACGCGACTCAGGCATGGCTCGATGCCAACGCCGAGCAGCCCCCGGCGCTGCGCCGCCTCGTCGTCGAGAACCTGGCCGGCGTCGACCGCGCGATCGCGGCGCAGGCGCGCGACGCGGACTGAGCACTGGAGGGCACCTCGAGCGGGGTGCCCTTCAGCCGCCACTGAGACGCCATCGATAGAGTGACGTGAATATGGATTGGAACGCTTTCTGGACCGGCTTCAACGAGTTCATGCTCGTGTGGGGCAAGCCCATCAACATCGTCATCATCATCGCGCTCGCATTCGCGATCCGCGCGCTACTGATCTTCGTGATCAAACGCGTCGTGCAGCAGGTCGTCTCCGGCGTCAAGAAGAAGCAGAACGTTCAAGACACGCAGGCCCTCATCGCGTCGCCCCTGGCCGCGGTGCGCGTCGTGCAGCGCACACGCACGCTGGGAACGGTGCTGACGAACATCGTCAATGTGACCGTGGTCGTGGTCACGCTGATCCTCGTCGTCACCACGATCGACGAGAAGATCATCGGTTCCCTCGCGATCCTCACGGCGGCACTCGGCGCCGGTCTGGGTTTCGGCGCCCAGAACATCGTGAAAGACGTCTTGAACGGTCTCTTCATGGTGATGGAGGATCAACTCGGCGTCGGTGACGTCGTCGACCTCGGGCCTGCCACCGGTGTCGTCGAGGCCGTGGGCATCCGAGTCACCCAGGTGCGCGACGTGAACGGCACTCTCTGGTTCGTGCGTAACGGCGAGATCCTGCGCGTGGGCAATATGTCGCAGGGCTGGGCGCGAGTCATCATCGACCTCGCCGTCCCCTACGACACCGACGTCGACGAGGTGCAGAAGAAGATGCTCGAGACCGCCACCGCCCTCGCCTCCAACCCCAAGTACCGCAGTCTGATCATGGAGAAGCCCGAGATCTGGGGACTGGAGTCGATCTCGGCTGAGGCCCTCGTCATCCGGCTCGTGGTCAAGACCCGCACCTCATCGAAAGACACGGTCGCTCGAGAATTGCGGATGCGCCTGAAGCGAGCGCTCGACGAGATGGATGTGCGGCTGCCGGCCCTTAACAGCATCGTCCTCTCGGGCTTCGAGGGCGCGGCAAGCGTCTCTGGCGCCCGCACCCCGAAGACCAAGCCGGTTCCCCTCACAACCAGCGTCGACGAGAACACCACCAAGTCCGGGGAGACGGGCACACGTCCTCCTCGGGCTCCCAAGAAGACGGATAGCTGACATGTCGATTCCCTCAGAGCCGTCGCCCATCACCCTCCGCGTCTCGCAGAACGGAGACTCGGCCCTCTCCCGCTCGTTCTACGACGAGGTCGGAGGTCGAGCCACGTTCGAGAAGCTCGTGCGCGCGTTCTACGACGGCGTCGCGACAGACCCCGTCCTCGTGGAGATGTACCCGGAGGAAGATCACGAGGGCGCGATTCAGCGCCTCACCGGCTTTCTCGAGCAGTACTGGGGCGGCCCCGGCACCTACAGCGAAGAACGCGGTCACCCGAGGCTTCGGATGCGGCACATGCCGTTCAAGGTGAACCCCGATGCTCGAGACCGTTGGCTCACGCATATGCGCGCCGCTGTCGACACTCTTGAGCTTGCCCCGCTGCAGGACGCTACGCTCTGGGGATACCTCGACAGGGCGGCGCACGCCATGGTGAACACCTTCGAGGAGTAGCCGAGCGATCATTCGCTGAACGCGCAGAAGAGACGAAGGAGTCTTGATGTCATCGACAAGCACCGGAGCGATCATCGTGGGCGCGGGCCTGGCGGGCCTTGTCGCCGCATCCGAGCTCATCCGCTCGGGGCGCCGGGTCACGATCGTCGAGCAGGAGCCCGCGGCATCCCTCGGCGGACAGGCCTGGTGGTCGTTCGGAGGCCTGTTCCTCGTCGACACCCCTGAGCAGCGCCGACTCGGCGTGCACGATTCCTCCGAGTTGGCGCACCAGGACTGGTTCGGCAGCGCCGGCTTCGACAGAGAAGGAGACGCCTGGCCGAGGCGCTGGGCCGAGGCCTATCTCGACTTCGCCGGCGGCGAGAAGCGCGCCTGGCTTCACGGCCTGGGCGTGCGGTTCTTTCCCGTGGTGGGCTGGGCGGAGCGCGGCGGCTACACGGCCAACGGTCACGGCAACAGCGTGCCCCGCTTTCACATCGTCTGGGGCACGGGCCCGGGCGTGCTCGCCCCCTTCGTGCGCATACTCCATGAGGGGATCGCCCAGGGACTGGTCACGATGCTGCACCGGCACCGCGTCGACGAGCTCCTCACGCGAGACGGCTCGGTCGTCGGGGTTCGCGGCGCAATCCTGGCCGACGACGACGCGGTGCGGGGAGCATCCAGCTCGCGCGACGTGGTCGGCGACTTCGAGCTGGAGGCCCAGGCAGTCATCGTGACGAGCGGCGGCATCGGCGGCAACCACGATCTCGTACGCAAGAACTGGCCCGCGCGCCTCGGCGCTCCCCCGGCCACGATGCTCTCGGGCGTGCCGGCCCACGTCGACGGCCGCATGCTCGCGATCACAGAATCAGCCGGGGCTCACCTCATCAACGGCGACCGCATGTGGCACTACACCGAGGGAATCACGAACTGGGATCCGGTCTGGCCGTCACACGGCATCCGGATTCTGCCCGGCCCGTCGTCTCTCTGGCTCGACGCGACCGGGCGCCGTCTCCCCGTCCCCCTGTTCCCTGGATTCGACACGCTCGGAACACTCGAGCACCTGCGTACGACCGGATACGACCACAGCTGGTTCGTGCTCACCCAGAAGATCATCGAGAAGGAGTTCGCGCTGTCGGGAAGCGAGCAGAACCCCGACCTCACAGGCAAGGATCTTCGGCTGCTCGCGAAGCGTGTGGCTCCCGGCGCCCCGGGACCGGTCGAGGCATTCAAGCAGAAAGGCGTCGACTTCGCGGTCGCTTCCACGCTCGGCGAGCTGATCGAGTCGATGCAGGCGCTGTCGCCGAACGGTGTGCTCGACGGCGGACTCGTCGAACGAGAGGTTCTCGCGCGCGATCGCGAGGTCGCGAACGACTTCACGAAGGATGCGCAACTCACCGCGATCCGTGGAGCCCGGCGCTATCGGGGCGACAAACTCATCCGAGTGGCCAGCCCGCACCGCCTGCTCGACGCGAAGGCGGGGCCGCTCATCGCCGTGAAGTTGCACGTTCTCACTCGAAAGAGCCTGGGCGGCATCGAGACGAATCTGCTCGGTCAGGCGATGGATGCGCAGGGCCGGGTGATTCCCGGCCTCTACGCTGCGGGCGAGGCGAGCGGATTCGGCGGTGGAGGCATGCACGGCTACCGGTCGCTCGAAGGAACGTTTCTCGGCGGATGCCTCTTCTCTGGTCGCGAGGCCGGCCGCGCGGCCGCAGCCCAGCTGTGACGAGCGAGACTGCTCAGCGAGTGAGAACGTGGCCCCGCTTGGTCGAGACGCGGGTCCAGGCTCCCGACACGAGGATGCGCGCAGGCTCATCGGTACGCAGGAAGCCCAGGCTGTCGGCGGCCAGACCGACGCCCGCGGGAATCGGCGGCACGACATCCGGAATCGCGCGACCCCAGACCTCGGCACGCACCTTGTGCACGAGCTGCTCGCCCGCGTCTGTCGGCAGCGCCGCAGCGACCTCGGCCACACCGCTGCGGGCGGCGGCCTCGAGTACCGGGGCGGCGACCTCACCAGCAGCTGTCCAGCCGCCGCGGGGCGGCGAGATCCCCACCCAGGCCGGCGACGACTCGGGCGGCGGGATGAGCACCCCGATAGGACCATCGTCGAGATTGACGGTGACCGAGAGCAGGGCCAGCCGATCGAGCAGTTGGCGAGCGGAGACGACGACGTCGAACGAGGCGCTCTCGGCCAGCGCGAACGTGCGGAGTCCGAGCACGGTGGGCGCATTGTCGAGGAGGCCCCGCGGGTGCAGCACGGGGGCATACACGGCGAGCACGCCTGATCCCCCGATGAGTCGCACGCCGCCCTGGTCGAGGCGAGCGGAGCGACCGAGGAACACTTTGAGGTCGCCGAGCGAGGGCGAATCGACAAGGGCGAATGACTGAACCATCTCGCTGTCTAAACTACTTCACTGGGAACGCCAATATGGGAGGCAGCATGACCGAGAAGATCCGTGCTACGCCATTGGAAGGGCTCCTCACAGCGCTGGACCTGACCGATACGGGCGCGCGCACGAACGAGGACATCTTCACGGGCCCGTCGCAGTGGATGCCGCAGGGTCGCGTCTTCGGCGGACAGGTGCTCGCGCAGTCGATCACGGCCGCGATGCGCACGGTCGACGAGAACAGGATCGTGCACTCGATGCACGGCTACTTCTTGAGGCCCGGCAACGTCGACAAACCCATCACGTTCGCCGTGGATCGCATCCACGACGGCCGCTCGTTCGCCACGCGGCGCACCCAGGCATACCAGGATGGAACTCCGATTCTGTCGCTCATCGCCTCGTTCCAGACGGAGGACGAGGGACTCGAGCACCAGATCGATATGCCGGAAGGGATCCCGCAACCCGAGGACATCCCGAGCACGGCGGAACGGCTGCAGGGAATCGACCACCCCGTCGCCCGATTCTGGGCGACCGAGCGACCTTTCGACATGCGCCACGTCGACTCGCCGATCTACCTCTCTGTCGAGGGCCCGCCCGTGGGGCATCAGGCGGTGTGGATGAAAGCCTTCGGCACCTTGCCCGACGACCCGAATCTGCATCGCGCGGCACTGGCCTACGCGAGTGACTACACGATCCTCGAGCCGATCTATCGCCGGCACGGCATCGCATGGGTGACACCGGGACTGAAGACGGCCAGCCTCGACCACGCCATGTGGTGGCACCGGTTCGGCAGAGTCGACGAATGGATGCTCTACGTTCAGGAATCGCCGAGCGGTCACGGGGGCCGTGGGTTGTCTCTGGGTCGCATCTACTCGCGCGACGGAGTGCTTCTCGCGAGCGTGGCCCAGGAGGGAATGGTGCGGGTTCCGCCTAGCGAGCGCGTTTCGTGAACTCGACCGACGCGTCGAGGTAGGGCTCCCACGCTGCGCGCTCGATGTCGTTGATGCGGCGCGGCCTCTGCGTAGCCGCGTCGACCAGCACGATCGTCGTCGTCGCCCGAGTGAACAGCACGTTCGGTTCGACGCCGACGGGGCTCCGCACCTCGTAGCAGACCTCGAGACTCGCCCCGCCGAGTCGTCCGAGCCAGAGCTGGATGTCGACCGGCTGCCTCATGTACGGCACGGGAGCGAGGTACTCGATCTCCTGCCGAGCGATCAGCGTCAGCGTGTCGGAGCCAGGGCGCCCGTCGAGCACCGCCGTGGATGCCCCGGCCGCAGACTCCGCCGCTCCCGGATCGGGCATCCAGAACGCTTCGATGCGCGCCTCCTCGAGGAGGCGCAGCATCTCGGCGTTATTGACGTGACCGTAGGCGTCGAGATCCGACCAGCGCAGGCGGATGGGAACGTGCAGGCGCATCGCGACCTCGACTAGTCGCGCGTGAGCTTGCGGTACGCCGAACGGTTCGGCTTGGCCGCATCCGGACCCAGTCGCTCGATCTTGTTCTGCTCGTACGACTCGAAGTTGCCCTCGAACCAGTGCCAGTTCGACGGAGCCTCTTCGGTGCCCTCGTAGGCGAGGATGTGCGTGGCGATGCGGTCGAGGAACCACCGGTCGTGTGTGATGACCACGGCGCATCCGGGGAACTCGAGGAGAGCGTTCTCGAGGCTGGACAGCGTCTCGACGTCGAGGTCGTTCGTCGGTTCGTCGAGCAGCAGCAGGTTGCCGCCCTGCTTGAGCGTGAGCGCGAGGTTCAGGCGATTGCGCTCACCACCGGAGAGCACACCCGCCTTCTTCTGCTGGTCGGGGCCCTTGAATCCGAACTGCGAGACGTAGCCGCGCGATGGGATCTCTGTCTTGCCGACCTGGATGTAGTCCTGCCCGTCGGACACGACCTCCCAGAGCGTCTTCTGCGGGTCGATGCCGCCGCGGTCTTGGTCGACGTACGAGATGTCGACTGTCTCGCCGATCTTCAGGTTGCCCGAGTCGAGCGGCTCGATTCCGGTGATCGTCTTGAAGAGCGTGGACTTACCGACACCGTTCGGGCCGATGACGCCGACGATGCCGTTGCGCGGGAGGGTGAAGCTGAGTCCGTCGATCAGAACACGGTCGCCGAAGCCCTTCTTGAGGTCCTTCGCGTCGATGACTTGCGAGCCCAGTCGCGGCCCGACGGGAATGACGAGCTCCTCGAAGTCGAGTTTGCGCGTCTTCTCGGCCTCGGCTGCCATCTCCTCGTAGCGGGCGAGGCGCGCCTTCGACTTGACCTGGCGGCCCTTGGCGTTCGAGCGCACCCACTCGAGCTCGCTCGAGAGTCGCTTCGCTAGCTTGGCGTCTTTCTTGCCCTGAACCTGCAGACGTTCCTGCTTCTTCTCGAGGTACGTCGAGTAGTTGCCCTCGTAGGGGTAGAGCTTGCCGCGGTCGACCTCGGCGATCCACTCGGCCACGTGGTCGAGGAAGTACCTGTCGTGAGTGACGGCGAGGACGGCGCCGGGGTACTTGGCGAGGTGCTGCTCGAGCCAGAGGACACTCTCGGCATCGAGGTGGTTGGTGGGCTCGTCGAGGAGCAGCAGGTCGGGCTTCTGGAGGAGAAGCTTGGTGAGGGCGACGCGACGCTTCTCACCCCCGGACAGGTTGGCGACGCTGTAGTCGCCGGGCGGGGTGCGGAGCGCATCCATTGCCTGCTCGAGCTGCGAGTCGAGGTCCCACGCATCGGCGGCGTCGATCTCCTCCTGCAGGGTTCCCATCTCGGCGAGGAGCGCGTCGAAGTCCGCATCAGGCTCGGCCATCGCGAGGCCGATCTCGTTGAAGCGGTCGACCTTCTGTTTGATCGGGCCGACACCCTCCTGCACGTTCTCGAGCACGGTCTTCGACTCGTCGAGCTCCGGCTCCTGCATGAGGATTCCGACGCTGAAGCCGGGGGTAAGCCGGGCTTCGCCGTTCGACGGCGTGTCGAGCCCCGCCATGATCTTGAGGATCGTGGACTTTCCGGCTCCGTTAGGGCCGACGACACCGATCTTCGCCCCCGGAAGGAACGCCATCGTGACGTCGTCGAGGATGAGCTTGTCTCCCACGGCCTTGCGGGCGCGGACCATCGAGTAGATATATTCGGCCATTCGACCAGTCTATGGTCTCTTCGCCTTAGTCTTCCTCGGCTCAGAAGTCGATGGGACGCGTCTGGCCGACGAAGCACTTGCCGGTCGCGAGCGGCGCCGCGATGATGCTGGTGTATCCCCCGACCGCGCCCCACTGCCCGATCAGACAGGCATCGGGGGCGTGCACCGAGAACTGCACGGAGTCGGCCTTGACGCCCACCGTGGTGATGTCGGGCGTCAGCTCCATGGTCTCGACGGCGAAGCCGCCGGCGCGGAGAGAGTTGATGAATGTGGGGCCGTCGGGCTGACCGCCGGCTGCCGTGATGGCCTGGTTGTTGAGGTAGTCGAAGAACGGCTTGTTCTCGGCGGCGGTGCCGTTCGGAACAAGGGCGGGTGGGGGCGCGTCGGATGGCGTCGGTGTCGGCGTCTCGGACACGGTCGGCTCGGCCGATGTCTCGGCGGGCTTGGGCTCGGACTCCGCAACGCAGCCGGTCAGAATGAGCGCGAACGTGGCTGCCGCCACGACCGCCGCCAGTGACGCTCGACGTCGTCGTGTGCCGGTGCTGCCCGTCGCCGTGCGCGTCACTATGCCCTCTTTCGCTGTGTCCCCCGTGTGCCCTCACCGATTCTAGGTGAGGGCCTCGGGGGCGCCGCAACGGCTCGGCAGATTCACCGGTTCGTGGCGTCGGTCAGAAAGGCACCTTCTCCGTGTCCGATACGTCCTCGCTCTCCACCTCTGCCGGCCCGTCGGCGTCATGCGAGAGGCCGGCGCCGGTGACCGGGGTAGACCAGATGTCGTTCGCTGCCGGGTCGTGCGAGCCGGAATCCAGCGGATCGGGTTCAGGAGCCTCGTCACCGGATGCGGCGCCCTGCTGCTCGGCCGGAACGGCCGCCTTGAGTCGCGTGAAGTGCGACACCCCGAACGCGAGGTCATGACCGATGGAATCGACGTCGACTTCGACTGCGGTGCCGCGCTTGTCTCCACTGGTCCAGTTGCGCACCCGCAGGCGACCCGTGAGAACCACGTGGTTGCCGATCTCGAGCGAATTGGCCACGTTGTTGGCCATCCATCGGTATGCGTTGATCGTGTACCAGTTGGTGTCGCCGTCGACCCAGGTCGACGTCGCTCGGTCGAATCGTCGCTGGCTCGATGCGAGACGGAAATTGGCGACCGTCAGGCCCGTGCTGGTTCGAACGTTCTCGGGTTTGGTTGCTACGACGCCTGCGAGCGTCACGATGTCTGTCACGTCATTCTCCTTACGATCGGTCAGTTGGCCGACGCGAGAGCGGCACTCGTGCCAGTTGATTCCGTTCTCGCGCCGGTTGCACCAGAATCGCGGTCGGGCGCGCTGTGTGGAGTCGCCATCGTGCGATCTGTGCACAGCTCCGCGCGATCCCGGGCGGAGGAGGAGAGGTCGGCTCCCTTACTCACCCGCACTATCGCGCTTGTGGATTCGATCCCGTGCAATACGGTTGTTGCGTGATCTACAGAGCCGATGACAGCCGATACGAGTCGATGCAGTACAACAGGACAGGGCGGAGCGGGCTCAAGCTGCCCGCCCTCTCGTTGGGTCTCTGGCACAACTTCGGAGACACGAAGCCTCTGCAGGCGCAGCGCGATATCGTGCATCGCGCTTTCGATCGCGGAGTCACCCATTTCGATCTCGCCAACAACTACGGACCGCCCTACGGTTCGGCAGAGACCAACTTCGGGCGCATCCTCGCTGACGACTTCGGCGCCTACCGCGACGAGTTGGTCATCTCGTCGAAGGCCGGCTACGACATGTGGCCTGGGCCTTATGGAGACTTCGGCTCGCGCAAGTACCTGCTCTCGTCGCTCGATCAGAGTCTCGGGCGACTGGGGCTCGACTACGTGGACATCTTCTACCACCACCGCCCCGACCCGGAAACGCCGATCGAAGAGACGGCGGCTGCGCTCGCCAGCGCGGTATCCCAGGGCAAGGCTCTCTATGTCGGGGTGTCCAACTACGGGCCCGACGACACCCGGCGCATGCACGCTGCGCTGGCCGAGCATCGCGTCCCGCTGCTCATCCACCAGCCGCGTTACTCCATGTTCGACAGGCACATCGAAAAGGAAGGCCTCTTCCCTGTCCTCGACGAACTCGGCGTGGGCGGCATCGTCTTCTCTCCGCTTGCACAGGGCCTCCTGACCGACCGCTACCTCACCGGCACGGTTCCGGATGGGTCGCGTGCCGCGACGAGCCGGTTCCTGCCCGAGTCGCGAATCGACGAGGGCTACCTCGCGCGCGCCCGTGCTCTCGACGCCATCGCGAAAGACAGGGGCCAGACGCTGGCCCAACTCGCACTCACCTGGGTCCTTCGCCAGCCGCAGGTGACCAGCGCGATCATCGGCGCATCCAGTGTCGAACAGCTCGATCAGAATCTCGATGCGCTGCAGGCAGAGCCCCTCTCCGAGGCCGAACTCTCACTGATCGAACCGCACGCGGTGCACGGCACCGGGCTCTGACACTCACTGTCGGTGGCTGCTCCTAACCTTTCTTCATCACCACGAGCCCGGGCCGGCGCGAAGACAGGAGTTGCAATGACCATCACATCCACGACCTCCGCTGCATCGTTCGTCGCTCTGCGTCCCGGCTTCTGGCGCGTGGTCCATCCGGCCGGGCATGTGCTGGGCTACATCGAAGAGGCACGGGCCGCCGGGGCACACCATTTCGCTGCCCGCCGTCTCGTCTCCAACACGACTCGACTCGTCGACATCGGCGACTTCGCCTCGTTCGACAGCGCGAGAGCGTGCTTCGCATAATCCGTCGATCACGAATCGATCTCTCCTCGGCTCGTCGCGCCGTCATGCCTGCAGACGACGACGTAGTCTTCGCCTCATGGAATGGTGGAACGACCTCGCAGATTGGTTCTTTTCGAGCAACGGACGCTTCGTGGTGTCCGGCATCGTGCTCCCCGCAGCAGCGATCATCGTTGCCGCGATAGTCGGCGCCTGGATCGCGAGTGCCTCGATCAAGAGACTTCTGGCGAAGCACGATCGCGAGCTCAAGGTGGCCGCGATCGCGTCTCTGATCGACGCCGCTCAGCAGGCGTCCGTGTGGAACTCGTTGACGCCGCAGGAGCAGATCATGTCCGACCGCGCCGTCGGCCAGGCTGATATCCAGATCCGCATGCTTCCCATCAAGGGCTCCGCCGTCGCGGCAGACTGGGCTGCGCACTCACTCGCCGACATGCGCCGCAACTCCGCCACCTTCGGTTATCAGGTCGAGCCTGCGGTCATCGAATTCCGCGATCGCCTCATCGAGTGGCAGGAACGACCGGGCCGCAGCCGCAAGACCTTCCAGTCAGACCTCGAGCGCTGGAGCGTCGAAGACGAGGATGCCGAGAAGCACCTCGCACGGCAGCAAGAAGAGTGGGTCGCCCAGCAGCACCATGAGCAGCACAGCACCCCCGAGATCGAGGCGACGACCGTCATCACTCCCGTCACGCCTCAGGCTCCTTCGACGCCACCCGCCGCATCGGCGACCGTCGAAACGCCGGAACAGCGCGCGGCTCGCGAAGAGACCAAGCGCGTCCTCGAGAATGTGAACGCTGTGGAACGGCACCGCGAGTCGCCCGACGGCGGCGAGACCCCGCCCCCGATCAACGCGTTCCCGCCGCGTCGGGCATCCGACAACGACTGACGCCGCAGGGCGCAGCCCCGATCAGTATCCCGAGAAGGCGTCGGTGACGACCCGGCGAACGCGCAGGCGCTTCAGCTCCGAGCGCGCTGCCCCGACCAGGCGCGGCGGTCCTGAGACGAAGGCCGTCCTCTGTCGCGCATCGGGGACATGACGCTCGATGACGTCACCGGTCAGACGACCCGACCCCGCGTAGCTCCACCCCTCGGGCAGATTCTCCGGTTCTGAGGGTGCGAGAAGCACGACGCGGATTCCCAGCCTCTTCAACTCGTCAGCGTAGGCGAACTCTTCGTGGCCTCGAATGGCGTAGACGAGAACCAGGTCGCGTTGCTCGCCCGCAGCCGCGTCGTGCTGGAGCTGGCTGATGAAGGGCGTGATCCCGATTCCCCCCGCGACGAGCAGTACAGGCTTGTTCGGGTCTGACGGAAGCAGGAAGTCCCCCGCCACGAGGTTCGCCCTCACCGACTGCGAGGGTTTGAGCGAGGCGAGAGCCCGCTTGAAGCTCGAGGTCGACTCGCCCATGCGCACGCCGAAGCGCACCTCGTGCGGGTTGCTCGGCGCCGACGCGATGCTGAAGACTCGGCGAGTTCCCGAGGAGTCGGCGCCGGAATGCGGAATCGACAGTTCCATGTACTGTCCGGCACGGAATGAGACCGGGTGCTTCGTCGAGAAAACGAACTCCGTCATCGATGGCGTGAGTGCGACCGAGCGCTCGAACGAGAGCGACAGACCACGACGCTGGCCGA
Organism: Agreia sp. VKM Ac-1783; assembly: GCF_900177765.1. Taxonomy (GTDB): domain Bacteria; phylum Actinomycetota; class Actinomycetes; order Actinomycetales; family Microbacteriaceae; genus Agreia. Next base: position 883,369 of record NZ_FXWI01000001.1, on the reverse strand, counting down.
CGAGGAATGCCAGGAGGTTGCCCACGACGAGAGCGAGCTCCGGGCTTCCGTGCAGTGGACCGATCGAGAAGGGGATCGAGAAGAGCAACGCCACGACGGCGGCGAGCGCGATTCGCTGCCAGAGGCGCGGCGGCAGGGTGAGCGGCTCGCTCAGCATAAAACCGGCGAGGAAGATCAATGGCGTCGATCCGAGCGCATAGACGAGTGCATCGGGCACGGTCAGACCGAACGACGACTGCACGATGGTGACGACGACCGTGGAGAGCACGATGAACGTGAGCCCCATGGGCAGCTGACGGGTTCGGTAGAGAACGAGCAGCGCGCCGATCGCGACGACGGGCAGAAGTACCGGCGTGCCGACCCACCAGACGGATGCGTTGAGACCGGTGAGCGTGATGATCACGGCGCCGACCGCGGCCGGGTTGAAGATGTGGCGACGCCTCCAGGCGAGCACGTACTTCGAGGCCACGGCGATGGCAGAGACGAGGGCGACCGACACGAGGTCGTTGCCGTCTGTCGTCGGAAAGAACAGGAAGAACAGCAGGAGCGCGGTGATGACCGACGACTCCGTGTGCGGCCGCACACGGAAGAGCAGGGCCATGACACGATTGGCCACGACGCACGACACCACCACGGTGGTCAACGTCGCGAGCAGCGCGAGAGGCGGAAAACCGAGCACGCCGACGAGGCTCTCGACGATCGCGACGAGAGCGATCGCCGCCAGCACGAGGCTGACCAGTCGGTACATCTGAAGCTTGCCCAGCAGGGCATCCAGTCGAGCCATCAGGAAAACACCTCTCCCCGCAGCGTGCGGGATCGTTCGGCTATGCCGGAGGAGCGCATGCGCACCCAATCGAATTCGAAATGCTCCGCGAGCCGCTCGGGCTGCACGAAGAACAGGGCGGTGGCGAGCCCATCGGCCAGCAGGCCGTTGGCCGCGATCGCCCAGGTAGCGATGATGTCGGAGGTCGGCGCCCCCGTGCGACCGTCGAGAATGTGGTGCAGACCAGATCCCCACACCCGTCGATTCGATCCGGATGCGCAGAGCGACTCGTTCTCGATCGTCACGACGCCGATCGCTTTGCTGGGGTCGAACGGATGCTCGAGGCCCACTCTCAGGGGCTCTCCACTGGTCAGCAGATCGCCGCTGGCGTCGATGACGAACTCGGTGATCCCCGCTTCCACGAGCACCTCCGCCACCAGGTCGACGAGGTAGCCCTTTCCGGCTGCACCCACGTCGATGACGGTCGGCGAGGTCGTCGTGATTCTCGAGCCGCTGCGGCTCACCGCCTCGGTCCATCTGCTCGGCACGATCCGACCCTGCCCGGCCGTGAGGCTGTACTGGCTGTCGTAGCCGAGATGCTCGAGGGAGCGGCCCACCAATGGTGTCACCGCTCCCCCGCTGATCTCATCGAGCTTGTCGTAGAGATCGAAAAGGTCGACCGCGTCGGGCGGAAAGTCGACCGAACCCGGTTCGGCGGCCAGGGACGCCACCAGTGAGTCCGATCGGAATCGAGAGTACGCGCGATCGAACTCCTCGACACGACCTCGTACTCGAGCGGTGACGACCTCGGGGAGCTCGTCACCGGTATCGATCTGCCACGTCGTGCCGATTCCGGTGAAACGGAAACTAGACGCCGGCATCGGCCTTGATCTTGTCGACGGCGTCGTTGAAGCCGCCGCTGGTGAGCGACGAACCGGCGACCTTCGAGACCTTGAGCTCGTTGAGACTCTTGCCCACGACCTCGGCGGCGATGCCATCGGCGAACTCGCCCTGGTACTTCTTGCCGTTGGGGTTCGTCGATTCGGGCGTGACGGTGACGGCCGTGACCTTGTCGCCGGCCAGGGTCAGCGAGACGCCGACCGTCTCCTTGCCACCGGGCGAGGTGTACTCGCCCTCCGCCTTGTACTCGCCGTCTTTGTATTCAGACGATCCAGCGGGCGCCGACGTAGAGGGAGCCGCATCGCTGGTGCTCTTGGACGAGGCCGCAGGGGTGCTGGCGGCATCCGAAGCGTCTGCTCCGGTGGAGCAGCCGGTCACGACTCCGAGGAGCGAGAGTCCGGCGAGGGCGGTGACGGCGGTTTTCTGGTGGCGGGTGATCATGGTTCTCTCCATCAGTCGGGATTCGTACTGGCAAGTTCGTACGCCTACGACCATAGGGGCGGCACTGCTGCAACTACTTGGGAGGAACTGTGGAAACACTGAGAATAGTTGAAGCGACAACTATTGAGGGCTTCTCATCGTCATTCGACACGAAGCGTAATGAAGTGCCCCCGGTAGGAATCGAACCTACGACCAAGAGATTAGAAGGCTCTTGCTCTATCCACTGAGCTACGGAGGCGTTGCGCCACGCTCATCGCGAGGCGTTTCTACGATAGCGCGTCAGAGAGAGACGAGCGCGATGACCGCCACCACAAGCGACACGGCGGCGAGAAGCAGCGAGACGCCGATGAGCACAGCGTGCACGATGAGGAACGTCGTGGCTTTGCCCGATGCGTCGCGCGCACGAGGGTCTTTGCTGATGCGCTTGTAGAAGCGCGGCCAGACGAGGGCGTTCCACAGCGCGTTGACGAGAAGCAGGATGGCGAGCGTGATGATCATCGCGTCCATCCTACGATTCATGCGCACGGATAGGATTGCCCACATGGCTTCACTCACGGATCGTCTCGTCTGGATCGACTGCGAAATGACGGGACTCGATCTCAGCGTCGACGAACTCGTCGAGGTCGCGGTGGTCATCACCGACTTCGACCTCAACATCCTCGATCCGGGCTTCGCCATCGTCATCAAGCCCGACGATTCGGCCATGCAGAACATGAACGACTTCGTGCGCAACATGCACGCGTCGAGCGGACTCGATCAGGAGATCCCTCACGGCGTGAGCTTGGCCGAGGCAGAGTTCCAGGTGCTGGAGTACATCCTCAAGTTCGTGCCCACCGGACAGCAGGCGCCCCTTGCCGGAAACACGATCGGTACCGACCGCGCGTTCCTGGCCAAGTACATGCCTCGCGTCGACGGTCACCTGCACTATCGCAGCGTCGACGTGTCGAGCATCAAAGAACTCGTGCACCGCTGGTTCCCCCGGGTGTACTACAACGCACCCAAGAAAGACGGGGGCCACCGCGCCCTCGCCGATATCCTCGAATCCATCAGAGAGCTCGGTTATTACCGCAAGGGCGCCTTCGTTGCGGAGCCCGGACCGGCCACGGAAGACCTGAAGGAGCTCTCATCCACGATTGTGCGCGAGTTCGCCGCCGGTCTGTAGTAGAGTTTTCTTCTGTCGCTTCGATGAGTACCTCATCGAGTGGCACATGGTGGATATAGCTCAGTTGGTAGAGCGCTGGCTTGTGGAGCCGGATGTCGCGGGTTCGAGCCCCGTTATTCACCCCACGTGAGAAAGGCCCGGGTCATATACGACCCGGGCCTTTCTTCTTTCACAGAGTTCCCCACGAGACACGAAGGGCGCGAGGTGCACGACATCGATGCCGAGGAGTTCGAGGCGCTCGTCGTCGCCGAGCTCGATCTCTTGCCCGACGACATGATCGACGGTCTCGACAACGTGGTCTTCGTCGTCGAAGACAGGCCGGAGGACGGCTCTCTCGATCTGCTGGGACTCTACGACGGCGTCGCACTCACCGAGCGCGGGCAGTACGGGTTCGGAGAGATGCCCGACCGGATCGTGCTCTACCGCGAACCGCTCCTGGGACTCGTCGAGGACCTCGACGAGCTGAAGGATCAGATCCACGTGACCCTGGTGCACGAGATCGCTCACTTCTACGGAATCGACGACAGCAGACTTCACGAACTCGGCTGGGGCTGACCGGTTACTCAGCCCGACGCAGTTAGCCTTGCCCCATGGCCAGGTCAACCGCATCACGCATCAACCGGGCTCTGGGCATCACCCTCGGGGCCGTTCTGATTCTCGCCATCGGCGTCTACGGTCCGGCCACTCTCGTCGGCCCGCTCCCGAGCACGAAGGCCGTGATCGACGACGCCTCGGACATCCTTCCGACGCTCGGAGCTCCGACGGTCTCGCAGAACGGTGCAAGCGCCATCTCGACCGCAGACGGATCGATCCTCGCATCCGGTGGCGACGCAGCGCCCGTTCCCCTGGGTGGCGTGACGAAGGTGATCACCGCGCTCGTGGTGCTCGACGCGAAGCCGATCGAAGCGGGCAAGCCGGGCCCGTCGATCGTGGTCACAGACGAGGACTACGCGGGTTACGTGAAGTACATCTCCGAGTCTGCGCGGTCGATCTCGTTGATCGCCGGCGAGACCTGGAGCGAACAGCAATACCTGCAGTCGATGCTGCTCGGCTCGAGCAATACCCACGCCGATGCATTGGCGCGATGGGCTTTCGGGTCGGTCGATTCCTACGTCGTCGCCGCCAACGCGTGGCTGGCGAAGAACGGGTATGCGGGCACGACCGTGGTCGACGCGACCGGACTGGCCGAGGGATCGCAGGGCACGGCATCCGAACTCGCGGCCCTGTCGGCGCGTGCGTTCGCGGACCCCGTTCTCGCCGACATCATGAGCCACGACAGCGTCGTTGTGGCGGGAAATCGCAAGGTCGACAATGTTGCGGCCTACCGCGGCGACGACGGCATCACCGGTCTCTCACGCAGCTTCACCGACTCGGCGGGTCTGTGCTTCCTGTTCCGCCTCACGGTCGGAACCGGCAAGGATGCAGTTCCGCTCTATGGCGCGTTTCTGCGCGAGCCCGATTACGAGAGCCTGGATGGCGACCTCTCGACGCTCATCTCGACCGCGGCCGCGACCCTGACCCAGACGGTGCTGGTATCGGAGGGTGAGCGGGTGGTGACGTACACCACGCCCTGGGGCGATGAGGCTCACGGCGTCGCGGTGGCGACCAGATCGCAGCTCATCTGGTTGACGACCCCGGTGAAGAAGACCATCACCGTCGACCCCGTAACCACGGGGGCCAAGGGCACACGCGTTGGTCAGGTGACGTTCACGACGCCCACGGGAGACGTCACCGTGCTGCTCGAGCTCGATCGACGAATCGCCGATCCGGGGCCGATCTGGCGCATGACGCATCCGGCTCCCGTGATCGACGCATTCATCGAGTCTCGAACCGATAAATAGGCGTGTCGACTAGTGGTCGTCGCCGATGTCGCCCGTTTGAACGGTCGGGTCGGAGTCTGCTGCGTCGAAGGAGTACTTGACGGTCAGGTGGCCGTCGACCTCTTCGGTGTCTCCCGCCTCGTACCAGAACGTCGACTCGAGGCCTCCGACTGCTCCGAGCGCGGGAAAGCGGCTGTCGAACTGGCCGTCGATGAAGGCGCGGTCTTCGGTCTGGCCTTCGAGAGGTCCGTCGAGGTACAGGGCTGTGTAGGTTTTCTCAGTCATTGCTCCACCGTAAACCGTCAGGCTGCGTTCAGCGCTCAGTTAAGCCCCGTCGAGCGTGAGATCGGCCAACGCGGAGGGATGCTCGCGCTCCACGAACTCCTCCCATTGCCGCTGCCATCTGTCCCAGTGCGGAGCATAGGTCTCGCCGTCGCGGTCGAGCGCCCGTTGCTTGCGCACCTCGTCCGGGGCGTCCAGCCAGATGCGAACATCGGCGAGCTTCGCGTTCGCCCGCGTGAGCACGCCGCATCCCTCTATGACGAGCGGTCGATCAGGGTCGACGTCATGCCATTCGGCCGGGGCATCGACATTCCAGTCGAACCGCTGCCACCGAGCCGGGCTGCCCTCAGCGAGCGGCTCGAGAACGAAACGCTGCACATGCTCCCCCGCCGCGCGTAGACCTCCCCATCCCGGGTAGATGTCGTCGAGCCTGACGAGCTGCGGCACGACGCTGCCGGGCCAGCCGCCGACGATGCGGTCGGCAAGCGTGCTCTTGCCCGCGCCGCTCGGCCCGTCGAGCAGGATGATGTTTCGAGAGCTCATCCGACGATGAAGTTCCATGTTCCGAACGCCACCGCAGTCGCGATCGAGGCCGCGGCGATCGCGGCACCGATGCCGATGAGCACGAACTCGCGCCACCCGAAAAGCGACTCGCGCGCCCACGTGCGCTTCGTGTCTCCCCCGAAGCCCCGAGCCTCCATCGCCGTCGCGAGCTTGCTGCCGCGCCTGATGGAGAGCACGAGAAGAGCGAAGGCCTGAGACAGAATGCGGCGGATGCGCCCCCGGTCACCTACTCCCCGCGCTCGTCGGGCGAGTTCGAGCGAGCGCCAGTCGTCGAGGAACAGACCCACCAGTCGCAGGCCTGCGAGCGCGCCGAGTACGAAGCGGCTGGGCAGATGCCACACCTGCGCGAGTCCATCGGCGAGGTCGGTGGGGTCGATCGTCACGAAGAGCACGATCGCGGGCAACCCGATGGCGAGCACCCGGAGCGCGGTGGCGATGGCGAGCGAGATCGATCCGTCTGTGACGTGGATGAGGCCGAATTCGAAGTGGCTCTGCCCCGACGCCTGCCCGTAGAGGAGCGTGGTGAACCCCGCCGTGGGGGCGGCGATCCACACCGGGATGGTGCGGAGGAAGAATTGCCGCGCCGACAGTCCGGCCCAGGCCAGCAGAAGGCTCTCGAGTACGAGGGCCGTAGCCGCCGAGAGCCAGTCGATCGTGAGAATGAGCGCGAAGCTCAACAGAAAGGCCGTCGCGAGCTTGGCGACGGGGTTGATCCGATAGATCGCCTGAGCGCCCTTGGTGGGGGTGAGGATACTCACGAGAGCCTCACCTCGTCGTCGGCGAGGGCCGCCACGAAGTCGGCGTCATGGGTGACCGCCAGTATCGCCTGCCCCTCGTCGAGCAGGCCGGCGAGCAGCGAGACGAGTTCGCTCCAGGTTCGCGAGTCCTGGCCGAAGGTCGGTTCGTCGAGCACGAGGAGCTGCGGCTTCGTGGCGAGCACGGTGGCCACCGAGAGCCTCCGCTTCTCCCCACCCGACAGTGTGAATGGATTCGCGAGAGCCAGGTGGTCGAGCCTCAAGCGCTCCAGCAGCCCATCGACACGCGTGCCGATCTCCCGGTCGCTCAGCTCGAGCGCACGAGGGCCGACCGCCAGCTCGTCGCGCACGGTCGATGCGAGAAACTGATGCTCGGGGTCTTGGAACACCGTGCCAATGCGAGTGAGTAGGTCCTTCGATCGCCACTCGATCGGCGAGCTCGACTTCAGCTTCCGCGCCAGGACGGCCGTGGCGGCGACGACACCCTCCGCGGGACGCAGGAGGCCCGCCAAGGTCAGCGCGAGTGTCGACTTGCCGGCACCGTTTGGCCCGACGATCGCTGTGGCCCTTCCCTCGTCGAGGCCGATGTCGATGCCGGCCGCGATGCGGGTGCCGCGCACTCGCGCGATGCCGAGCCCCGTGGCATCCAAAAGCCGTTCGCCCGACCCCGCGACCCGCCGCTGGGCGACCGGCGGGGGAAACTCGGGGATCCACACACCGGATGCGCTGAGCTCGGCGCCTCGGGCACGCAGCACGGCGTCGGGGTCGCCATCCGCCATCACGCCCCCGCCCGGCGCGAGCACGACCACCCGGTCGACGATGTCGCGCCACACCTCGACGCGGTGCTCGATGACGATCAGCGTGGCCCCTGTTGTTCGGGCCACCCGCGCAACGGCATCTCGAACCTCCGCCACGCCCTCGGGGTCGAGGTTCGCCGTGGGCTCGTCGAGCAGGATGAGGCCCGGTTGCATCGCCAACACACCCGCGAGCGCGAGCCGCTGCTTCTGGCCGCCCGAGAGCGCGGAGGTCGGATGGTCGAGGGGAAGATCGAGCCGAACCGCGTCGAGAGCCTCCGCGACACGACGCCAGATCTCATCGCGGGGCACCCCCAGGTTCTCGCACCCGAAGGCCACGTCGTCGCCCACTCGGGCGAGAATCACCTGGGAATCCGGGTCCTGCAGAACGAGCCCGGCGACGCCGCGCGCATTCGTGGCATCGCGCCCCGCCACCCGCAGCTCGCCTCGCTGCTCGCCCTCGTCGTCGCCGCCGATGACGCCAGCGAGAGCGTGCATCAGGGTGCTTTTACCCGCACCCGAAGCACCGAGAAGCAATACACGCTGACCCGGCTCGATATCGAGGTCGAGGCCGTCGACGGCCCATGCCTTGCGCGATGCGTGCCGCCAGCCCCAGCCGCGCGCCGAAACGGCGGCCGGCGGCTGGCGGTCGTGCGCCACAGTCGCGATCTTCCGGATGCCCGTCAGACCCGCGCCGATACCTCTCGACCCGAGGCGAATCGGCTGAGAGCGCCCGTTCGCGCGAGGCCACGTGCTGCCACCCACGACAGGAGCCCCGCAAGCACAGCTCCGGAGATCAGCGACGATACGGTGTAGATCACGGCGAACTCGACCTTGGCGCCCGGGTACCAGAGCACCAGGTCGTTGATCGCAAGTGCCAGACCTGCACCCATTCCCGACAGCACGGCGACGTACGCGCGCCAGTTCGCGTAGAGGAAGAGTGCGAACACGATCTCGGCACCGAGACCCTGGACGAGACCGGAGACGAGGGTGAGCGCGGCCCACTGTGTTCCGACGATCGCGGAGACCACGGCGGCGACGACCTCGGTGAAGAGAGCTGCGCCGGGCTTGCGGATGATGAGGCCGCCGAGAACGCCGGCGAAGAGCCATCCTCCGCCGAGGAGAGCCTGAAGCCCGGGCAGCGCGGCCTCGAGCGGAGCGGAGAGCGGGTTGTAGGCCTGCCCCCAGAGCCAGAAGACGAGTCCAGCGGCGACGCCGATGACGCTGGCGACGACGATGTCGACGACCCTCCAGCGGAAGCGATTGCCGCGGCTCACGCCGAGAGTCGTGGTGGTGCCTGATTCAGGTGAAGTGGTTGAAGTGCGCACTGAACGTGCCCTTTCGTCGTATGCGAATGTCAGGGCACGGGTGGGGCCGTCGCAGATGTTCTACGAACGACACCGTGAGATGTCCTCCCTGCGCTGGCATGATCCAGATCAGGTTCGACGGTCGAAGGTTGGAGAACCTTCCTCTCAGCCCGGCTCACCGGACTCCCGTGTTGCGACCAAGTATAGGGCGGTCGCTACTTCTTCAGCGCACGGATCACGCGAGCGAGCGCCTTACCTGTGACCCACACCGCCGGAACGGATACGGCGAGGAGAGAGACGAGGTTCGGCTCGAACGCGACGCGACCGTTCTCCTGGGTGACGTACGCGCCCACGGGAATGGCAGCGCCGCCCCCGCCGCCGCCCGCGATGCCGGAGGTCGTCTCATCCGAGCCGCTGCCTCCGAACCCGAACCAGGCGATGGCGACGGGCACGAGAGTCTGGCCCTCGATCTCCACGGGATCGCCGTAGACGGCTCCCACTCCGAACGATCGAACGGTCTCTGCGAGCTTCACGGCGATGTTTGTCATGAGGTCACGCTACCCGGCGCACATCTGTGCCGCCAGGGTCCCCTGGGGTGTGACACTCTGGGGGGTGTGGACCTACGTATCTTCACAGAACCGCAGCAGGGCGCGAGCTACGGCGACCTCCTGACCATCGCAACAGCCACCGAGAGGCTCGGCTTCGACGCCTTCTTCCGATCCGACCATTACCTGCGCATGGGCGATGACCCCTTCGAGGGCGTGCCTGGTCCGACGGATGCGTGGACGTCGCTGGCTGGACTCGCCCGCGAGACGTCGCGCATCAAGCTCGGAACCCTCGTCTCCAGCGTGACCTACCGCCACCCAGGAATCCTGGCTATCCAGGTCGCACAGGTCGACGCGATGTCGGGTGGCCGGGTCGAGCTCGGCCTCGGTACAGGCTGGTTCGAGAGAGAGCATCTGGCATACGGCATCCCTTTCCCCGCCAAGCGCTTCGGCATGCTCGAAGAGCAGCTCGAGATCATCACCGGACTCTGGGGCACTCCGCTGGGCGAGACCTACTCTTTCGAGGGCGAGCACTACACGCTCGTAGACTCCCCCGCCCTGCCGAAGCCCGTGCAGCATCCGTTCCCCGTCATCGTCGGCGGTTCAGGTCCCACCCGCACACCGAAGATCGCAGCGCGGTTCGCGACGGAGTTCAACGTTCCTTTCGCCGAGTTCGCCGATATCCCCCTTCGTTTCCGCGCCGTGCGCGAGGCGTGCGAGACGATCGGCCGCGAGCCGTCGGAGTTGGTCTACTCGGCCGCCCTCGTCGCCGCCGTCGGATCGAACGCCGCCGACTTCGAACGCAGGGCTGCGGCCATCGGCCGCGAGCCCGCGGAGCTCCGTGAGCACGGTCTCGCCGGCTCCCCCGCCGAGGTCGTCGATCGCATCGGCGCCCTCCGCCAAGACGGCGTCGAACGCCTCTATCTTCAGATTCTCGACATTCACGACCTCGATCACCTCGAACTCATCGCGGCCGAGGTCATGTCCCAGCTCGACTGAGCTTTCCCGCCCAGGCACTTCTGCTCGACCCGAATCACGACTCACAGGAGACTTTTAAATGGAAAGCTGGCCCGGATCGGCCTACCCGCTCGGCGCGACCTTCGACGGCAGCGGCACGAACTTCGCGATCTTCAGCGAGGCTGCTGAGCGCGTCGTCCTCTGCCTCTTCGGCGAGAAGGGCGCGGAGACCCGCATCGAACTCACCGAGGTCGACGCGTACGTCTGGCACTGCTACCTGCCACAGGTGCAGCCCGGCCAGCGCTACGGCTATCGCGTCTACGGACCCTACGACCCGGAGAACGGCTGTCGGTTCAACCCGAACAAGCTGCTGCTCGACCCCTACGCCAAGGCGACGAGTGGAACCATCGACTGGGATCAGTCGCTGTTCTCCTACAACTTCGGCGACCCCGACTCGCGCAACGACGAGGACTCCGCCAAGCACATGATGACCGGCGTCGTCATCAACCCGTTCTTCGACTGGTCGGGCGACCGGGTCCTCGACATCCCCTACAACGAGACCGTCATCTACGAGGCGCATGTGAAGGGCCTCACCGAGCTGCACCCGGAGGTTCCGCGCGACCAGCGAGGAACCTACGCGGGTGTCGCGCATCCGGCCGTCATCGAACATCTCAAGAAGCTCGGCGTCACCGCCATCGAGCTGATGCCGGTGCACCAGTTCGTTCAAGACAGCACGCTGCTCGAGAAGGGTCTGTCGAACTACTGGGGCTACAACACCATCGGCTTCTTCGCGCCGCAGTCGAGCTACTCCTCGGCGGGTGAGCGCGGCCAGCAGGTGCAGGAGTTCAAGGGCATGGTCAAGTCGTTGCATGCGGCCGGCATCGAAGTGATCCTCGATGTGGTCTACAACCACACCGCCGAGGGCAACCATCTCGGCCCCACCATCTCGTTCCGAGGCATCGACAACGCCGCGTACTACCGCCTGATGGACGACGACAAGCGTTATTACATGGACTACACGGGCACGGGCAACACCCTGAACGTGCGCCACCCCCACTCCCTGCAGCTGATCATGGACTCGCTGCGCTACTGGGCGACCGAGATGCACGTCGACGGCTTCCGCTTCGACCTCGCCTCGGCGCTGGCCCGCGAGTTCTACGACGTCGACAAGCTCTCGACCTTCTTCGAGCTCGTGCAGCAAGACCCGGTGATCTCGCAGGTCAAGCTCATCGCCGAGCCGTGGGACGTCGGTCCCGGCGGCTACCAGGTCGGAAACTTCCCGGCCCAGTGGACCGAGTGGAACGGAAAGTACCGCGACACGGTGCGCGACTTCTGGCGCGGCGAGCCCGCGACGCTGGGTGAGTTCGCATCGAGGTTCACGGGGTCTGCAGACCTGTACGAGCACTCGGGTCGCCGACCCGTCGCATCCATCAACTTCGTCACGGCTCACGACGGCTTCACCATTCGCGACCTCGTGTCGTACAACGAGAAGCACAACGAGGCCAACGGCGAGAACAACAACGACGGCGAATCGCACAACCGCTCCTGGAACTCCGGAGTCGAAGGCCCCACGAACGACCCGGTGATCCTCGAGCTGCGCGCCCGCCAGCAGCGCAACTTCCTCGCCACCCTCCTGCTTTCGCAGGGCGTTCCCATGCTGCTGCACGGCGACGAGATCGGTCGAACCCAGCAGGGCAACAACAACACCTACGCCCAGGACTCGGAGATCAGCTGGATCCACTGGGACCACGCCGATGTGCCTCTGAACGAGTTCACCGCCGCAGTCTCCCGACTGCGTAAGGAACACCCCACGTTCCGTCGCAGCCGTTTCTTCGACGGCCGACCGGTCAGGCGCGGCAAGGGCGAGCCCCTGCCCGACATCGTCTGGCTCAACTCCGATGCCCGTGAGATGGAACCCGAGGAATGGGACGCGCCGCTCAGCCGATCGGTGGGCGTCTTCCTCAACGGGCAGGGCATCCGCGGGCGCGACCAGCGAGGTCAGCGCATCACCGACGTGAACTTCCTTGTCTATTTCAACGCCGAACCGCAAGACGTTGACTTCGTTCTTCCTCCCGGCGAATACTCGCAGTCGTGGGACGTGGTGATCGACTCGGCCGGCCAGGCTGCGGACGGACCGCTTCGCAGCGCGAACGAGAAGGTCAAGGTGCTGGCGAAGTCGCTCGTCGTGCTCCGCGCGCACCAAGAGGCCGTGACCGAGGCCGACCACTCGGTGGCCGCATCCCTCACTGCCATGACCGGCACCATCGAGACCATTCCCCTGACCAAGCCGTCCAACGGCTAGCGAGGACCCATGCGCGAACCCCTCTCCACCTACCGACTCCAGATCTCGTCGTCGTTCACTCTCGACGCCGCGGCGGAGCTGATCGACTACCTCGCCGACCTCGGCGCCGACTGGGTCTACCTGTCGCCGATTCTCGAGGCCGAACCGGGCAGCAATCACGGCTACGACGTGATCGATCACAGCCGTGTCGACCCCGAGCGCGGTGGGCCGGATGCCCTGGAGAGACTCGCTGAGGCGGCGCACGCCCGGGGGCTTGGCGTTCTCGTCGACATCGTGCCCAATCACGTGGGCGTGGCGACGCCTCCGCTCAGTGTCTGGTGGTGGGAGCTGCTGACGCACGGACGCGACTCGCGCCATGCCGAGGCGTTCGATGTGGATTGGGAGTTCGGCCACGGCAAGGTGCGACTACCGGTACTCGGTGACGATTCGCTCGATGCACTCGAGCTCGCCACCGGGCCCGATGGAAAGCCTGAACTGCGCTACTACGACAACCGATTCCCGGTGGCTCCGGGCACGGCCGACGACGGCGCCGATGCGATCACGGTGCACTCGCGCCAGCACTACGAGCTCATGAACTGGCGCCGCGCCGATGCAGAGCTGAACTACCGACGGTTCTTCGCCGTGACGACGCTGGCCGGCGTCAAGGTCGAGGTGCCGTGGGTGTTCGACGAGTCCCACGCCGAGATCGGTCGCTGGTTCGCCGACGGGCTCGCCGACGGCCTTAGGGTCGACCACCCCGACGGACTCGCCGACCCCGAGGACTACCTCGAGCATCTCGCGGAGCTGACCGGGGGCGCCTATGTGCTCGTCGAGAAGATTCTCGAGGGTGGCGAACGGCTGCCCGGCACCTGGAAGACGGCCGGCACGACCGGCTACGACTCGCTCGGCGACATCGACAGGGTTCTGGTGGATGCCTCGGGCGAACCGTTCCTGAACGTCGCACTCGGTCTCGGCGAGGGCGAGAGCGCTCACGACAACTGGATCGCCTTGATCCACGACACCAAACGTGCCATTGCCGACGGCATCCTGCGCTCGGAGGTTCTGCGAATTCAGCGCGACCTCGACCGCGAAGACGCGCTGGCGGAGTCGAGCTGGCGCGGCTCCCCCGCGATCGCGGATGCCATAGCCGAATTGCTCACCTGCTTCCCCGTCTATCGCTCGTACCTGCCGTCGGGAAGAGAGAAGCTCGAGGAGGCTCATCGTCTCGCCCTCGCGGCCAGGCCCGACCTCGCCGCAGAACTCGACGTCGTCACCGCGGCGCTGTCGCACCCGAGCAACGCCGCCGCAATTCGCTTTCAGCAGACATCGGGCATGGTCATGGCCAAGGGCGTCGAGGACACCGCGTTCTACCGCTGGAACCGGCTGGTGTCGCTCAACGAGGTCGGCGGCGAGCCGGCCGAGTTCGCGATCGATGCCGCCGAATTCCACGCGCGCCAGTGGCAGCGCATGGCGTCGTTCCCTCGCACCATGACGACGCTCTCGACTCACGACACGAAGCGGGGCGAAGACGTGCGCGCCCGCATCGACGTGTTGAGCGAGCTGCCGCACACCTGGCTCGATACGCTCGCGGGGCTCCGCGAATCCGATCCGATCGGCGACGAGACCTTCGATTCGCTGCTCTGGCAGACCGCGATCGGCGCGTGGCCGATCGAGCGTGAGCGCTTGCACGCCTACGCCGAGAAAGCGTCTCGCGAAGCCGGCGCGTCTACGACGTGGAACGCACCGGACGAGCAGTTCGAGAAGGCCCTGCATGCCGCGGTCGACGCCGCCTACGATGACCCGCGCACCCACGAGCTCGTGGAGTCGCTCGCCCTGCGCATCCGGCCCGCGGGCTGGTCGAACTCGCTCGCCGCGAAACTGATCCAGCTCACCATGGTGGGCGTGCCCGATGTCTACCAGGGCACCGAGCTGTGGGACAACTCTCTCGTCGACCCCGACAATCGCCGCCCCGTCGACTTCGACGAACGGCGCCGACTGCTCGAGATCCTCGACACGGGTGAGCTTCCGACGGTCGATGAGACCGGCGCCGCGAAGCTGCTCGTCACGTCGCGCGCGCTCCGGCTCCGGCACGAGCATCCCGAGCTCTTCACGGGATACACCCCCGTCGAGGCGCACGGTGACGCGGCCAGTCACGTGATCGGCTTCGACAGGGGCGGTGCGGTCACGATCGCGACCCGCCTTCCCTGGTCGCTCGCCCAGGCAGACGGCTGGGGTTCGACCCAGATCACCATCGACCGCGACAGCGTCGACGTTCTCACCGGACGCCGGATCGAGGCCGGGCCGGTGGCCGTATCTGAGTTGCTCGCAGACCTTCCCGTCGCCCTTCTTGCCGCCGTCCGAGAGGATCCTTCAGAATGACCGTCCGTACCCGTTTCGATGTCTGGGCGCCTCACGCCCGACGCATGCGCCTCGTCGTCGCCGAGCAGACGATCGAGATGACCCGCGAAGACGGCGACTGGTGGACCGCCGGCCCGTCGGCGCCCGAGGGCGAGGTCGACTACGGCTATCTGGTCGACGACGCGAACGGACAGACGGTCGGGCCTCTGCCCGATCCGCGTTCCCGGCGCCAGCCCGAGGGAGTGCACGGACTCTCGCGCACCGTCGACGATGCGGCGTACGTCTGGAATGACGACGACTGGGCGGGCAGGCAGCTCGCCGGAGGCTCGATCTACGAGTTGCACATCGGCACCTTCACGCCCGAGGGCACCCTCGACTCGGCGATCGATCGTCTCGATCACCTCGTCTCGTTGGGCATCGACTTCGTCGAGGTGATGCCGGTGAACGCCTTCAACGGCACGCACAACTGGGGCTACGACGGTGTGCTCTGGTTCGCCGTGCAAGAGACCTACGGCGGGCCGGATGCCTACCGCCGGTTCGTCGACGCGTGTCACCTCCGCGGCCTCGCCGTCATCCAAGACGTGGTCTACAACCACCTGGGCCCGAGCGGTAACTATCTGGGGGTCTACGGACCCTACGAGCACGAGGCCGCCGGAACGACCTGGGGCAAGGCGATCAACCTCGACGGCCACGGCTCGACGGAGGTACGGCGTTTCATTCTCGACAACGCCCGCATGTGGTTCGAGGAGTATCACGTCGACGGCCTGCGCCTCGACGCGGTGCACGCTCTGCACGACGAGAGTTCGCGTCACCTGCTGAGCGAGCTCGCGGCCGAGACGGATGCCTGGTCGGCGTTCGTCGGTCGGCCGCTCAGTCTCATCGCGGAGTCCGACCTCAACGACCCGGTCATGTTCACCGCGCGTGACCAGAACGGCTACGGTCTCGCGGGCCAGTGGAGCGACGACTTCCACCACGCCGTGCACGTCGCCCTCACGCGCGAGACGTCGGGCTACTACGCCGACTTCGAGCCGCTCAGCGCCTTGGCCAAGGCCCTGACGTCCGGCTTCTTCCACGACGGAACCTGGTCGAGCTTCCGGGGCCGCCACCACGGCAAACGCATCGACACGGCGAACGTGCTCACCTGGCGCCTCGTCGTGGCCAATCAGAACCACGACCAGATCGGCAACAGGGCGATCGGCGATCGACTCACCGCGTCGCTCGACGAAGGTCAGCTCGCCATCGCCGCAGCACTGACTCTTCTCGGCCCGTACACCCCCATGCTGTTCATGGGCGAGGAGTGGGGCGCCTCGACGCCCTTCCAGTTCTTCACCTCGCACCCGGAACCAGAACTCGGCAAGGCCACAGCAGAAGGCCGCATCGCCGAGTTCGAGCGCATGGGGTGGGACGAGTCGGTCGTTCCGAACCCGCAGGACGTCTCGACGTTCACCAACTCGAAGCTCGACTGGTCAGAGCCTGCCGACGACACGTCGGCTCACGCGCGATTGCTGGAGTTCTACACGGCGCTCACGACGTTGCGCCGAACCGTGCCGGCCTTCACCGACCCGCGCTGGCCGCACCTCTCGGTGGAATTCTCCGAGCAGGATCGCTGGCTCGAACTGACGCGCGGCGACGTGCGGGTGCTGGTCAACCTCTCGGGCGAGCCGTTGGATGCCCCGAGCGGCCTGCTCTCGTCGAGCGGCGTGCTCCTCGAGTCGAGCCCGCGCGGCGACATCGCCCGTGTCGCCGGACACTCGGTGACGGTCTATCGCCCCAGCATCTGACGCTACGCGCTGATCGAGTAGCCGCGCGAGGAACGAGCTGGCGTATCGAGGTCACCCGCGGTGGTCTCGATACGCTCGTCCCTCGCTACTCGACCGGCGCAGGTCCTCCTATTCCGAGGCGGGCGGGCTCTTCTTGCGCATGAGCGATGCGGGGCCGACGGCTCCTGAACCGAAGCGCGCCGAGAGCTTGTCGATCGTGCGCTCGGCGTCGCGCCATCCGTCGGTCTGGGATTCGGCCTCGTCGATCCAGAGCGAGGGCTGGTGCACCACCGACCCCGATTCGGCCAGCTGCTCCACACGCACGCCGATGAGGCGCACCCGCTGATCGTCGCGCAGGTCGAGCGCGTCGAAGATGGCCTTGGCCTCGTCGTAGATCTGCTTGCCGAGGTCGCTGGGCTCGGCGAGCGTGCGCGACCGTGTGATGGTCGTGAAATCGCTGAATCGGAGTTTGAGGGCGACCGTGCGCCCCTCGAGACCTGCCTTGCGCAGACGGACGGCGACCTGATTCGCCTGTTTCAAGAGTTCTCGATGAAGGACCCGTCGGTCTGAGACATCGAACTCGAAGGTGTTCTCGTGCCCGATGCTCTTCTCTTGACGCTCGAGAACGATGCCCCGGGGATCGATGCCGAGTGCCAGCGCGTGCAGTTTCTGGCCCGAGGCCTCGCCCACCGCCCTGGTGAGTGCCGGCAGCGGCATCT
Organism: Agreia sp. VKM Ac-1783; assembly: GCF_900177765.1. Classification (GTDB taxonomy): domain Bacteria; phylum Actinomycetota; class Actinomycetes; order Actinomycetales; family Microbacteriaceae; genus Agreia. Next base: position 865,961 of record NZ_FXWI01000001.1, on the reverse strand, counting down.
CGGAGAGTTCGCGCACGGTCTTGATGCCGATGCGCGCCAGTGCCGCTTCGGTGCTCGCGCCCACGCCCCACAGCGCTTTGATGGGCAACGGATGCAAGAAGTTGAGGATCTCGGACTCGGGAACGATCAGCATGCCGTCGGGCTTCGCCCTCTGCGACGCCATCTTGGCGACGAACTTGGTCGACGATGCGCCGACAGAACAGGTGAGGCCGGTCTCTGCGAGGACACGTGCGCGAACCTGAGCGCCGATGACGCTCGGACTGCCCAGAAGCCGTCGGGCGCCCGACACGTCGAGGAAGGCCTCGTCGATGCTGAGCGGCTCGACCAACGGGGTGACGTCTCGGAAGATGCGCATCACCTCGGACGAGTAGTGCTGGTACAGCTTGTGGTGCGGAGGCAGGACGTGCGCCTTCGGGGCGAGCCGCATGGCGACGGAGACCGGCATGGCCGAGTGCACCCCGAGCCGACGAGCCTCATAGGTGGCGCTCGTGACGACGCCTCGGCCCCCGGCGTGGCCGATGATGACCGGTTGACCGCGCAGCTCGGGATGGTCGAGGAGCTCGACCGAGGCGAAGAAGGCGTCCATGTCGATGTGCAGCATGGTGGCGGTCGAGTCATCTACCCCCGCACTCACCGTCATCCTTCGAGTCTAGGCAGCACCAGTGACACCAGCTTGTTCGCCGTATTCGCGTCGCGCGCCGTCGCCGCCGGGCCGAACTGCCTCCAGAACGACGCCGGGATCGACGACGTGGATACCCCGTGGGGACACCAGGCGTAGACGGCCCGCGATCCGACGCGAACGGCCTCGGGAAGCAGCGTCGCGGCATCCGGAATCGTGACGCCCGACGGGACCGGACCGGGAAGGAAGGAGATCACCAGCCGTGACGGATTGTCGGACTCGCCGACGAGAGGATTCTCCTCGACCACGTTCACGAACTCGCGGCCCTCGATCACGACGAACGGCGCGGAGATCCCGGTCGCGTCGGAGAAGCGACTCTCGAGAGCTGCGATATCGCCAGGCGACAGATCTACATCGGACTCGAAGACGGCGTTGCCGCTGCGCAGATGAGTCTTCACATCGGTGAAGCCGCTCTCCTCGAGCACACGCTGGAAGTCGGGCATCGCCACAAGAGTGCTCGTTCCCACGTTGATGCCCCGCACCAGTGCCACATAGGTCGTCACCGTCACCTGTCCTGTCATCCGGAGGGCTCCCACGCTACCCCCAGCCGCCGTCCAGCACGAGGAGTAGCGTTGGCATCATGGAATTCAGGTACCTCGGCAAGTCCGGGCTCAAAGTCTCGGAAATCACGTACGGCAACTGGCTCACTCACGGATCGCAGGTCGAGAACGACATCGCTGCGCAGTGTGTGGAGGCGGCGTTGACCGCCGGCATCACGACCTTCGACACGGCAGACGCCTATGCGAACACGGCTGCGGAGAAGGTGCTCGGAAAGGCGCTCAAGCACCAGCGCCGCGAATCGCTCGAGATCTTCACCAAGGTCTACTGGCCCACCGGCCCCAAGGGCCCCAACGACGTCGGACTCTCGCGCAAGCACATCATGGAATCCATCGACGGATCGCTGCGCCGTCTGAAGACCGACTACGTCGATCTCTATCAGGCTCACCGCTACGACGTCGAGACTCCCCTCGAGGAGACGATGCAGGCGTTCGCCGACATCGTGCGCCAGGGAAAGGCTCTCTACATCGGCGTCAGCGAGTGGAATGCAGAGCAGATCCGCGCGGGCCACGCCCTGTCGAAGGAGCTCGGCTTCCAGCTCATCTCGAACCAGCCCCAGTATTCGATGCTGTGGCGCGTGATCGAAGACCAGGTCGTGCCGACCTCAGCCGAGCTGGGTCTGTCGCAGATCGTCTGGTCTCCCGTCGCCCAGGGCGTGCTCACCGGCAAGTACAAGCCGGGCGCGGAGCTGCCGCCGGGAAGCCGCGCCACCGATGAGAAGGGCGGCGCCGACATGGTCAAGCGCTTCCTGAACGACGACGTGCTGACCCGGGTTCAGCTGCTGCAGCCCATCGCCCACGACCTCGGCCTGACCATGGCTCAGCTCGCGATCGCGTGGGTTCTGCAGAACCCGAACGTGGCCTCAGCACTCATGGGAGCATCGCGGCCCGAGCAGGTCGAGTCGAACGTCAAGGCCGCCGGAGTGACTCTCGACGAGGGCATCCTCGCCCGCATCGACGAGGCCCTCGGGTCGGTCGTCGTGCGCGACCCCAAGCACACCGTCTCTCCCGAGAAGCGCCCCGTCTGATCGACGTCATCGCGGGGTGATGGCCGGCCCGTCGATGCCGAGCCGAGCGAGCCTGCGGCGTGCCGCAAGCTCGCTCGGCGGATCTTTCTCGAGCGTTCCCGCGATCACTCGAAGCGTCAGTCGCGTGAACGCGGCCACTGGCAGCCGGATGGGCCCGAGCGATGGGATGCGCAGCCGCAACATGCCGCGATAGGGCTCGGGGATCGACGCGACCGCCCCCGCGAAGAGGAGGGCGTAGCCCGGCATCAGAGACCGGCCGAGTGGCGGTCGGCGGATGAACGACACGGCATCGGCCACGCGGTCGTTGTAGACCAGCTGCCCTCGATCGAGGTACTGGCGCACATGCTCGGACAGCTCTGCTTCGGATCGCGGAGGATTCGGCACGCCCATCAGCTCGCCGGCCTTCGCCCACTCGCGAACGTAGGCGTCCGGTCCGCCTGGGATCGGCCTTCCGTACAGCTTGGCCGTCGCGAGAAACGAATCCGTGAACGCGAGGTGCACCCAGCTCAGCAACTCGGGATCGTTCGCCGCGTAGGGGCGCTCGACACCGCGCGCATCGAGATAGCTGCCGACGACGCGCTCGTGCATCTTCAGCACCCAGTTCGAGGTGCCTATCGCCGTTCGGGTGTCACCGTAGCTCACGGTGAAGATCCATCGGATAGTGCCGGCCAATCGACCGAGCGGATCCTCCTTGTAGCGGGAGTGATCGTGCACTCCGGCCATCGCACCCGGGTGCAGCGCCTGGATCAGCAGCGCACGGATCCCCGCGACGATCGTCGACATGCCTCCGTGCACGCTCCACGTGGCAGAGCCCGGCGCGAAGAACCCGCCGTCCTCGCCCTCGTCCAGACGAACGGACCACTCGGGCGGCTCGTCGCTGGAGCCGCTCAGGACGAGGCGGATGCGATCGCGCAGGGCGCCGGGAACGAGTTTCACTCACCCAGTCTGCGCGCGCCGACCTGGGGGCTGCCCGGCATTGACGACGCGCCCCGCTGCGCCTACGCCTGCGACACGCGTACCGTGTTGCCCGACGGGTCGCGGAACGCGCAGTCGCGTGGCCCCCACGGCTGCTCGATCGGCTCTTGCAGCACCTCTGCCCCGGATGCGCGGATCCTCTCGAAGCTCGCGTCGAGGTCGTCGCTGCGGAAGACGAGAGTCTGCAGCACACCCTTGACGAGCAACTCCTGCAACGCGTCGCCGTCGGCTTGCGAGCGACCGGCGTGAGGCTCCGAGAGCACGATCGACAGGTCGGGCTGGTCGGGGCTGCCGAGCGTGACCCAGCGAAAGCCTCCGTTGGCCACGTCGTTCTGAACCTCGAATCCGAGAGCGTCGCGGTAGAAGCCGAGCGCCTCATCGACATCGGTGACGGTGATTCCTGCGTACTGAAGTGAAATGGTCATGGATGCCACGCTAGGCCGACAGCGACATCGCGACTTCTCGAATCCTGCTCGATTCGGCGGTCGCCGAGTCTGCGGTGCGCGGCCGCGTGTACCCGCTCGCCACACACGACGGCATCAGCTGCACGGCACCGTGTTCCCGACTGCGGTACTGGCTGGGCGTCTCACCGACCAGCAGGCTGAAACGAGAGCTGAAGGAGCCGAGCGATGTGCAGCCGACCGCCATGCAGGCATCGGTCACCGAGGCCCCCGTTCGGAGCAGCGCCATGGCGCGCTCGATGCGCCGAGTCATGAGGTACCCGTAGGGCGTCTCACCGTACGCTTCGCGGAACTGCCGGGAGAAGTGCGCCGGCGACATGAGCGCGTGGCGCGCCATCGCAGGCACGTCGAGCGGACGCGCGAACTCTCTGTCGATCAGGTCGCGCGCCCGGCGCAGCTGCACCAGCGCGGCGAGTCGTTCCGGGGACATGTCTCGACCGTAGCAGCGCGTACCCGCGTCGTCACGTCCCTGTTCCTATCGCGCGAGGCGCTCCACTGCGGCGCCGAAGAGCGCCGGCATCGCGCGCGCCGCCGGCACGATGAGCGGCCGGAGCGGAGACTGCGCCGCGGCGAGCAGACCCGAGGTGATCACCCGAAAATCCCGGCTGACCCGAGACCACTCCCGATCGTAGGCCTTGGCTTGACGCGCGGGCTGACCGACGATCGACTCGACGGCGGCGCGCGCGTGGGCGAGTCCGACCCGGATGCCCTCCCCCGTCAGCGCATCGACGTAGCCCGATGCGTCTCCCAGGAGCAACACTCGTCCGACGCTGCGGGCCGAGCTGCGTTGCCGCAGAGGCCCCGCTCCGCGCAGCCCCTCCTCGGCGCCGGCGTCTCGCAGCCGAGCATTCAGCTCAGGGATGCGCCCCAGCACCTCGTCGAAATCGGTGCGCGGCGGGCCCAGAACGGCGACGCCGACGAGGCCCCCGGCCAGCGGCGTCACGTAGGCCTCGGCATCCGCGACCCAGTGCACCTCGACCAGGTCGGTCCACGGTTCGATCGTGTAGTGCTTGCGCAGGCCGAATCGGCGGCGATCGACGCGCGCCCTCGGCGGCCGCTCGAGTCCCGACAGCCTTCTCACCGTCGAATGCAGGCCGTCGCACGCGAACAACCACGACGCACGCACGTCGCCGACCGTCACGCCACCGGCGTTCTGCACAACATCGGAGACTCGGGTATCCACGCGCGTGACGCCCAGCTCGTCGGCGCGAGCCGCGAGAGCGTCGTGCAGGGCCGTGCGTCGCACGCCGAGCCCTGAGCCTCCGGCGAAGCGGTGCTCGGCAGATCTGATGGCATCCGTGTATCGGAATCCCGCGATCGGAATGCCCGGTGGATGGATGCCGAGTCGCGCGAGGGCGTCGACAGCGCCCGGCATCAGCCCTTCGCCGCAGGCCTTATCGATCGGAAAGGACCGTGGCTCGATGACGCCGACCGACAGACCGGCGAGCCGAGCCTCGATCGCCGCGGCGAGGCCGACGGGGCCAGCCCCCACGATGGCGACATCGACCTCGATTGGGGTCATCTCGGCACGACGGGCTTCTCGCCGAGAGCAGCTTCGAGCGCGCGCTCCTCGACCGGGATACGGAACCCGAACAGGAGCACCGCGTTGAGCACGGTGAAGGCGAGGGCCGTCACCCAGTTCGTGTGCACCAGGGGCAGCGCGATGCCTTCGGCGATCACGACGATGTAGTTGGGGTGGCGGAGCCACCGGTACGGCCCGCCCAGAACGAGCGGCAGGCCGGGGACTACGATCACCCGGGTGTTCCAGCGACGCCCCAACGACGCGATGCACCACCAGCGCAGGGCCTGACTCGCCAGCGCGATCACGAGCATGGGCCAGCCCAGCAACGGGATGAACGGCCTGTCGGCGAGAAGCGTTTCGACGAGGCAAGCCAGGAGCAGACCCGTGTGAAGGGCGACCATCGGTCCGAAGTGGCGACGGCCGAACTCCATGCCGCCGCGGGCGAATGCCCACGCCGCGTTGCGTGTGGAGACGACGAGCTCGACGATGCGCTCGCCACCGGTGAGCAGGATCAGAATCACGTACAGCAGCACGGACAGCGTCATGTCGGATCTCCAGACCAGCGAAGTAGAACGAGTTCGGCGGAGACCCCGGGGCCGAGCGCGAAGAGGGCACACAGCTCGCCGCCGGTCGGCGGGGCGTCTCGGATGCTGTCGGCCAGCACGTGCAGCACCGAGGCCGACGAGAGATTGCCGACCCGAGCCAGCGAGCGCCAGCTGGCGTCGAGCGACCCCGGCGGCAGCTGCAGAGCGTCGCTGAACGCGTCGAGCACACGCGGGCCACCCGGATGCGCGATCCAACGCCCGATGCCGCCCACGGTCGATCCGTGGTCGGCGAGGAACTGCGTCATGTCCCTGCCGAAGTGCTCGTCGACCACATCCGCGACACCGGCGGTCAGCACGATCCTGAACCCCGTCTCACCGGGATTGAAACCGAGCACGTGACGGGTGTCCGGGTACAGCGCGCTGCGCGCCGCCACGACGTCGAATCCCTGATCTGCTCGGTCGGCCGCGCGTTCGGCCCCCACCATGACGACCGCGGCAGCGCCATCGCCGAAGAGCCCGGATGCGACCAGATTGGCCATCGAGTCGTCGCCGCGCTGCACGGTCAGCGAGCACAGCTCGACCGAGATCAGAACAGCCACGCCGCTCGGATGGCCGACGAGGTAGTCGTCGACGCGGGCGATCCCTGCCGCACCCGCGACGCATCCGAGCCCGAACATGGGCACCCGCTTCACGTCGGGTCTTAGCCCTAGCCGGGGAACGAGCAGCGCGTCGATGGAGGGAGCCGAGACGCCGGTCACCGAGGTGAAGAGAACGAAATCGACTTCGTCCGCTGCGATTCCTGCCTGCGACAAAGCCCCCGCGAGGGCCTCCTCGGCCAGATCGGTCGCAGCCTCGATGAAGATGCCGTTCGTGGTCGTGAAGTTCTGCCCCTCCAGATAGCGCTCGATGGGCTGCACCAGGTGACGCCGCTCCACCCGGCTTCCTGCGTGAAGGCGCCGCAGGAGGGCTCGCTTCGTCGGGTCCTCAGTGATCATAGGAGCGATGGCCGCCGTGATCTCGGTCTGGGCATACGAGTTCCGTGGAAGTGCGGCGGATAGCCCGACGATTCTCGACACGCTCGCACGCTAGCACGGAGGGCGCACCGCCATCGATGCCCATGGGATGTCGATTCACCTGCGCGATAATGACTCGACGACGACGCGAAGGGCACCGAATGACCATCGAGACCGACCGGCCCTGGATTTCTCAGTATGCAGACGGTGTGCCTGCGACGATCGAGCTGCCGACCGGCTCGCTCGTCGACATGTTCGACGACTCTGTGCGCGCGTTCAGATCCAACGTCGCCCTCGACTTCTTCGGCTCGACCACGACATATGCAGAACTCGGCATGCTCGTCGCGCGCGCGGCGGAGGGGTTGCGTCGAGCAGGGGTGGGTCACGGCGACCGGGTGGCCCTCGTGCTGCCCAACTGCCCGCAGCATGTCATCGCCTTCTACGCGGTGCTTCGGTTGGGCGCGATCGTCGTGGAGCACAACCCGCTCTACGCCGATCGCGAAATGCGACACCAGTTCGAAGACCACGGCGCGAAGGTCGCGATCGTGTGGGACAAGGTGGGCGAACGCATCCACTCGATGCCCGCCGATGTCGCATTCGACACCGTCATAGCGGTCGACGTGACGCGCGCCATGCCGTTCTCCAAGCGACTCGCGCTGCGCCTGCCCGTGCCGAAAGCGCGCGAGGCACGCAAGGCGCTCACTGCCGAGTCGAAGCGCAGCACGCCATGGGAGAGGCTCGTCAATCATCGGCCGATCCGGCGCTCCGTGCCGCGGCCGTCGGTCGACGACCTCGCCGTGATCCAGTACACCAGCGGCACCACCGGAACGCCGAAGGGTGCGAAGCTCAGCCATCTCAACCTGCACGCCAATGCACTGCAGGGACGAGCGTGGGTGCCCGGGATGGTGGCCGGCAAGGAGGTCATCTACGCCGTGCTACCCATGTTCCACGCATACGGCCTCACGCTCTGCCTCACCTTCGCGATGAACAGCGGCGCGCGGCTCGTGCTGTTGCCCAAGTTCGACGTCGACCTCGTTCTCGACGCGGCCAAGTCGCATCCGCCCACATTCCTACCGGCCGTGCCTCCCATCTACGAGCGGCTCGCCCTGGGCGCCGAGAAGCGAAAGGTCGATCTCACAGGCATCCGGTTCGCGATCTCGGGGGCCATGAATCTGCCTGTCTCCACGGTCGAGTTGTGGGAGAAGGCGACCGGCGGCTACCTGGTCGAGGGCTACGGACTCACCGAGACCTCTCCCGTCGCCCTGGGCAACCCGATCGGCCCGAGCCGTCGGCCCGGCACTGTCGGCGTGCCGTTTCCCAGCACGGAGATCCGCGTCGTCGATCCCGACGACACCTCCATCGACCGTGCCCCGGGAGAAGAGGGCGAACTGCTGATCCGCGGACCGCAGGTGTTCCAGGGCTACTGGCAGAAGTCCGACGAGACCCAGGCGGTCCTACTCGAGGGCGGGTGGTTCCGCACGGGCGACATCTGCACTCAGGATGCCGATGGCTTCGTCACGATCGTCGACCGCATCAAAGAACTCATCATCACGGGCGGCTTCAACGTCGCGCCCTCGGAGGTCGAGGACGCGCTCAGGCAACACCCCGGAGTCGCCGATGTCGCCGTGGTCGGCATGCCCAGCGGCGGCGGCGGAGAAGACGTCGTGGCGGCGGTCGTGTTGTCGTCCAAGGCCGACTTCGACGAGAAGACGTTCCGCGACTGGTGCCGCGACCAGCTCACCGCGTACAAGGTGCCAAAGAGGATCGTAGTCATCGACGAGCTTCCGAAGTCCCTGATCGGCAAGGTCCTGCGCCGGGCGGTCAGGGAGCAGCTGCTTGCCGACCGCGGCTGACCTGGTCTGAGCCAGGAGCTAAGACGCCTCGGGCAGAGACGAGGCGGGTAAGACGGGGGCAGACAGCAGCGCGACCTTCACGGATCCGCCCTTCGTGACCTGCTCGCCCAGCTGCACGAAGCCGAGCCGATCGTGGAACGCCAGAGACCCCGGGTTCGGCGGATCGAGGTTGACCTCGCACGTGACTTCGACGAGTCCGGCCAGCTCTGCCTCGGCGAAGACCCGCTCGTAGAGAATCTGTCCGAGACCCCGGCCGCGCATGCCCTGGTGCACGACGATGCGGTCGACGTAGAGAAAGTCACCGCCGCGCTCTTCGAACCAGCGGTAGTTCTCGCTGTCGTAGTCGTTGCCGGCCGTCAGCGTGATGACGAGTCCCAGCGGCTCTCTGGGCGACGCGTCGTCGACCACGATCACCGCAGAGTGCGCCATCGACACGAGATCGAGCAGTTCTTTCTCGTCGAGCAGGTTGACCGCCGGTATCGCCCCGTTGTTCATCGCGAGAAGCGGAGTCAGATCGGTAGCGTCGATGTCTCGGGTCGTCAAGGTCACCCCGAGAGCCTAACCGCACCGGCTCGGCGGAATGCGCACCGCCATGATGGACTTATACCCAGGACTATGACGAGCACCGCCGACAGGAGCCCCATCGTGACCATCGACTGGCTGACACTGCAGTACACCGCCCACGCCGAGTTCACCGCGCGTCTGAACGCGGTGACCGATTGGAACGCGCCCACGCCCGACACCGACTGGAACACCCGTCAACTCGTGACCCACGTGATCGAAGAACAGCAGTGGGTGCCTCTGCTGCTCGAGGGCCGCAGCCTGCGCCACGCTCGATCGCTCAAGCGGCCCCTGTCGAGCGATCTCGCGGCAGAGTGGGCGCAGTATTCGAAGGCCGCGACCGACGCGTGGCGGTCGGCGGCGCCGGATGCTCAGGTGCAGCTCTCGTACGACACCGTGACGGTCACCGAGTACCTGCGTGAGCAGGTCTCCGATGTCACGATCCACACCTGGGACCTCGCTCGTGCGACCCGGTCGGCGGAGACCATCGACGAAGAGCTGATCGCCGCAGTCTGGAGCGTCTTCGAGCCGCAGAAAGAGACGCTCGAAGCGTCAGGCCTGTTCAGCTCGCCCGTTCCCGTTCCCGAGCATGCGTCGCTGCAGTCGAAGCTGCTCGCTCTGACGGGACGTGACGACAGGCTTCCGCTCTCCGCGTAGCCGCCGATGTATGCATCGACATGAAGGCGCAATAACCTGAGGTCTAGGCGGCGAACCCGAGACGCCGCCCCGCAACGAGGAGCCTCATGTCGACCCCAGCAGCGCTGTCCATTCCCGACCAGCACGGCAAGCGTGTGATCATCACCGGCGCCAACAGCGGTCTCGGACTCGAGGCCGCACGCCGTCTGGCGGCAGCCGGTGCCCACGTGGTCATGGCCGCGCGCACGGCCGAGAAGAACGCTCACGCCGCCGAGACGATCCAGAAGAGCGTTCCGGATGCCTCGCTCCAGCTGGAGAGCCTCGACCTCGCGTCCCTGGCGAGTGTGGAGGCGTTCGCCGACCGCATGATCGCCGAGAAGGTGCCCACCGACATCCTGATCAACAACGCCGGCGTCATGGCGGTGCCCTCGAGGCGCACGACAGAAGACGGCTTCGAGTTGCAGTTCGGCACGAACCACCTCGGTCACTTCGCCCTCACCGCACGTCTGCTCCCGACACTGACCGCCGCTGAGGCGCCCCGTGTCGTCACCCTGTCGAGCGTGATGCACTGGATCGGTCGCATGCGATTCGGAGACCTCAACGCCGAGAAGAAGTACAACGCGTGGCTCGCCTACGGCCAGTCGAAGCTGGCGAATCTGCTCTTCGCCCACGAGTTGCAGCGCCGAAGCGATGCCGCCGGATGGGGCCTGCTGAGCGCCGCGGCGCATCCCGGTTCGAGCCGCACGAATCTGCAGAGCGCGGGCCCGCAACTGGGTCGCGACAAGCCGGCCAACGCGTTCGTCGAGCGCTTCATGCAGTCGCCCGGGCTGTCGCAGAGTGCAGAGCAGGGCGCAGAGCCCGAGCTCTTCGCCGCGACCTGGGCGAGCGTCTCGGGCGGTGACTACGTCGGGCCCACCGGGGCGTTCGGTCTCACGGGCCCTCCCGGCCGCGCGAAGCAGAGCCGACGAGCCCTCGATCAGAGGGACGCCCTGCGGCTGTGGACCGCGTCGGAGGACCTGACCGGCATCGACCTCTAGCCCCTCGACAGGCTCGTCACCCGAGCCTATCGAAGGGCAGCGGGCCGACTACTCGGGAAGAGCTGTGGCTCGCTCGAGAACGAGTTCGCGAACGCGTGCGGCGTCGGCCTGACCCTTCATCGCCTTCATCACTGCTCCGATCACGGCGCCGGCGGCCTGGACCTTGCCGTCGCGGATCTTGGCGAGCACGTCGGGCTGGCTCTGCAGGGCCTCGTCGATGGCGGCGATCAGCGCGCCGTCGTCTGACACGACGGCGAGGCCGCGCGCATCCACGACCTGCTGCGGGGTGCCCTCGCCGGCGATCACGCCCTCGAGAACCTGCCGCGCGAGGCGGTCGGTGAGGGTGCCGTCATCAACGAGCGCGACGAGCTGCGCGACCTGCAGCGGCGTCACGAGTGTCGTTGCGTCGACGCCCTGCGCGTTGGCCGTTCGGGCGATCTCGCCGGTCCACCACTTGCGCGCGGCTGCTGGCGAAGCACCCGCGGCCACGGTGTCGATGACCTCGTTGACCAGGCCGGAGTTCGTCAGGTCTTGGAACTCGAGGTCGGTGAAGTTCCACTCGGCCTTGAGGCGGCGGCGGCGCGCCGCGGGCGCCTCGGGCAGGGCCGCGCGCAGTTCCTCGATGAGCTCTGCCGAGGGAACGACGGGCAGCAGATCCGGCTCAGGGAAGTAGCGGTAGTCGTCGGCGTCGGACTTCGGGCGCCCCGCAGAGGTCTCGCCCGTGTCTTCGTGCCAGTGCCTGGTCTCCTGCGTGATGGTTCCGCCGTCGTCGAGGATGGCGGCCTGGCGCTGGATCTCGTAGCGGATCGCTCGCTCGACGCTGCGCAGCGAGTTGACGTTCTTCGTCTCGGTGCGGGTTCCGAGCGGCGCGGGGGGCTCACCCTCGGGCGTGCGCCGACGCAGCGAGATGTTGGCGTCGCAGCGCAGGTTTCCGCGCTCCATGCGCGCCTCCGAGATGCCGAGGCCCACGACGATGTCGCGGATCGTCGACACGTAGGCCTTGGCCAACTCGGGTGCGTCGGCCTCGGCGCCGTAGATGATGTCGGTGACGATCTCGACGAGCGGCACACCGGCGCGGTTGTAGTCGACCAGCGAGTACTCGGCGCCCTGGATGCGACCGGTCGCGCCACCCACATGGGTGAGCTTTCCGGCGTCCTCCTCCATGTGCGCCCGCTCGATGGGAACGGTGAACATGCGCCCGTTCGGAAGCTCCACCTCGACGGAGCCCTCGAAGGCGATGGGCTCGTCGCTCTGCGAGATCTGGTAGTTCTTGGCCAGGTCGGGGTAGAAGTAGTTCTTGCGGGCGAACCGGCTCGTCGGTGCGATGGAGCAGCCGAGGGCCAGGCCCAGGCTGATCGCGTAGCGAACGGCCTGTCCGTTGACGACGGGAAGCGATCCCGGCAGACCGAGGTCGACCGGAGTGATGTTGGTGTTGGGCTCGCCGCCGAAGTAGTTGGGCGCGTCAGAGAACATCTTGGTCTTGGTGCTGAGCTCGATGTGCACCTCGAAGCCGAGAACCGGCTCGAACAATTCGAGCGCGCGGTCGTAGTCCATCAATTTCGCCATCAGACGGCTCCCTCGTCGGTCGCGTTCATTTCACTGGAGGACAGGTCGGGCGCCTGGCTCAGGAGCGTGTGGCCCCACTTCTGCTCGAGCAGCGCCTCGAGCGCCGCCGCGACGCCGTAAAGGCGGGCGTCTTCACGGGCCGGTGCCAAGAACTGGATGCCGACGGGCAGGCCGTCTTCCGCGGCCAGGCCGGCGGGCACCGAGATTCCGGGGATGCCGGCGAGGTTCGCCGGGATCGTGGCGATGTCGTTGAGATACATCGACAGCGGATTGCCGGTCTTCTCGCCGAGTTTGAACGCCGTGGTGGGCGCCGTCGGCGACACCAGGACATCGGCGTTCGCGAAGGCGGCGGCGAAGTCGCGCTGCACGAGCGTGCGCACCTTCTGAGCACTGCCGTAGTAGGCGTCGTAGTAGCCGGCGGAGAGCGCGTAGGTGCCGAGGATGATGCGTCGCTTCGTCTCTGCTCCGAAGCCCTGCTCGCGGGTGGCACTCATCACGTCTTCGACGGTTCCGCCGCCCTTCGGGTTGACCCGCAGACCGAAGCGCACGGAGTCGAACTTGGCGAGGTTGCTGGAGGCCTCGGCGGGCATGATCAGGTAGTACGCGGCGATGGCGTGCTCGACGCTCGGAAGCTCGACCTCGGTGATGATGGCGCCCGCTGCCTCGAGAAGAGCCAGTGCTTCGCGGAAGCGCTCCATAACACCGGGCTGGAAGCCGTCGCCCTGGAGCTCTTTGATGACACCGATGCGCAGACCCGCAACGTCGGCGTTGCGCACGGCCTCGGCGAACGAGGGCCACACGTCGGTGAGAGAGGTGGAGTCGCGGGGGTCGTGCCCGCCGATCACGTCGTGCAGCAAGGCCGAGTCGAGAACGGTGCGGGAGACCGGGCCGATCTGGTCGAGGCTGGAAGCGAGCGCGATGGCTCCATAGCGGCTCACCCCGCCGTAGGTGGGCTTGAGACCGACCGTGCCGGTGACGTGGGCGGGCTGGCGGATAGATCCGCCAGTGTCGCTGCCGAGCGCGAAGGGCGCTTCGAAGGCCGCGACCGCAGCGGCGGAGCCGCCGCCGGATCCTCCCGGGATGCGCTCGAGATCCCACGGGTTGTGTGTGGGGCCGTAGGCGGAGTGCTCCGTCGACGAGCCCATGGCGAACTCGTCCATGTTGGTCTTGCCGAGCGAGACGAGGCCAGCGGCCCGCAGCTTGGTCATGACCGTCGCGTCGTAGGGCGGAACCCAGCCCTCGAGGATCTTGGAGCCGCTGGTCGTCGGCATGCCCTTGGTGACGATGACGTCTTTGATGGCGATGGGCACGCCGGCCAGCGGGTGCAGCTGCTCGCCCGCCGCACGGCGACGGTCGATGTCGGCCGCCTCGGCGAGAGCGCTGTCGGATGCGACGTGAAGGAACGCGTGCACCGCGCCTTCGACCGCAGCGATGCGGTCGAGGTGAGCCTGGGTCGCTTCGACCGAGCTCACCTCTTTCGAGGCGAGCTTAGATGCGAGGGCGTCGGCGGTGAGCCGGGTCAGATCGGATGTCATTACTGCTCCTCCCCCAGGATCGCTGTGACGCGGAACCGGGAGCCGTCGTGGTCGGGTGCCCCTGCCAGCGCCTCTTCGGCGGTGAGGGTCTGCCCCACGACGTCGTCGCGGAAGACGTTCTGCAGCGGAATCGGGTGGCTCGTCGCCGGCACGTCAGGTGTCGCGACCTCGGCGACCGTGGCCACGTGGTCCATGATCGACCCGAGTTCGCTGGTGAGCGACACGATCTCTTCGGGCGTCAGGGCGATGCGGGCGAGGTTGGCGAGGTGAGTGACCTGCTCCTGCGTGATTTCGGACATGCTGCTCCGTGTCTTCATTCGGGGGGAGTTCGGACGAACCCACCGATTCTACCGGAGGCGGTCGCGGTGATCTCGGCGCAGCCCTGCCGCGTTGGTCGAGTAGGCCGCCCGCGGCCGGATCGAGACCACTACTGCTTAGACCCCTCGTCTACTTCTGCCTCGGGGGCGGGACCCAGCGCATCCGGGCCCTCGGTGACGAGGATCGCGAACTGCTCGGCGTCGATGATGCGCAGGCCCAGGGCCTCGGCCTTCGTGAGTTTGGAACCCGCACCGGGGCCCGCCGCCACGAAGTCGGTCTTCTTGCTGACGCTCGACGCGGCCTTGCCTCCCGCGTTCATGATCGCTTCGAGGGCTCCCTCGCGACTGAACCCCTCGAGAGATCCGGTGGCGACCACCGTGATGCCCGAGAGGACTCCGCCCTCGACGACCGCGGCTCCCGGACCCGGATGCCCCGGGGTCGTGAACTGCACGCCGGCCGCGGCCCACGCCTCGACGATCTCGACGTGCCAGTCGACAGCGAACCAGTCGATCAGGGCATCGGCGATGATCGGTCCGACGCCGTCGACCGCGGCGAGTTCGTCGCGGCTTGCGGCGCGGATGGCATCGAGCGAGCCGAAGTAGTCGGCGAGTGCGCGTGCCGCGACCGGGCCGACATGGCGAATCGACAGCGACACGAGAATGCGCCACAGCGGCTTGGTCTTGGCCTTCTCGATCTCGGCGAGGAGCTTCACCGCGTTGGTCGAGGGCACGGAGAACTCGTCACCCGCGAACTCGAGTGCTTCGGGATCGTAGGCTCCATCGCGCTTCTGACGCTTGCGTTGGAACGGCGTGACCCGCTTCGGCTCGCCGTCGTCGGTGAGTTTGACCATGCCCGTCTCGTTGTCGCGCACGACGACGGTGATCGGGAAGATGTCTTGCATGCGGAGGGCGAAGAGCCCCGCCTCAGTCTCGAGCGGCGGTTCGGCCGGTTCGAGCGGTTGGGTCAGTGCCGCCGCCGAGACCTCGCCCAGCACCTCGATGTCCAGTCCGCCGCGAGATCCCACGTGTTCGACGCGCCCGCGTACCTGCGCGGGGCAGCTGCGGGCATTCGGGCAGCGCAGATCTTTGTCGCCCTCTTTCGCCGGGGCGAGACGGGTGCCGCACTCCGGGCAGTTCTCGGGCATCACGAACGCGCGCTCATCGCCGGTGCGCAGTTCGACGACCGGGCCGAGCACCTCGGGAATGACGTCGCCGGCCTTGCGCAGAACCACGATGTCGCCGATGAGCACGCCCTTGGCTTTGACCACGTCTTGGTTGTGCAGGGTGGCCTGACGCACTTCCGACCCCGCGACCTCGACTTTCTCCATGACGGCGAAGGGCGTGGCTCGGCCTGTACGCCCCACGCTCACGACAATGTCGAGCAGTCGAGTGTTGACCTCTTCGGGCGGGTACTTGTAGGCGGTCGCCCAGCGCGGGGCGCGGCTCGTGGCACCCAGCTCGTCGTGCAGGGCGAGATTGTCGACCTTGATGACGATTCCGTCGATCTGGTGCTCGACACTGGCGCGATGGATGCCGTTGTAGCGGACGAACTCGACCACGTCGTCGATGTCGTCGAAGACCTTGAAGTGGGTGGAGATGGGGAGCCCCCACTCGGAGAGCAGGCCGTACACCTCGCTCTGCGCCGCGACGGGAGGGTTGGGCCAGGCGCCGATGCCGTGCACGAGCATGCGCAGGCGAGACAACCGGTTCTCGACCAGGGCGAGCTGCTTGTCGTTCTTGCCCTCGGTCTTCTGACGAAGCGAACCCGCGGCCGCGTTGCGAGGATTCGCGAACACGCGCTCCCCCGCCGCCTCTTGAGCGGCATTCAGCTCGTCGAAGGATGCGACGGGAAAGAAGATCTCACCCCGAACCTCGACGAGAGGGGGATGACCTGTTCCTTTGAGGCGAGGCGGGATCTGTTTGATCTGAAGCACGTTGTCGGTGACATCTTCGCCGACCACCCCGTCGCCCCGTGTGGCGGCTGTGACGAGAACGCCGTTCTCGTAGCGCAGGTTGATGGCGAGGCCGTCGATCTTGAGCTCGGAGAGGTAGCGCACCGCACTGCGTCCGGCGTCGCGCTCGATCTTCGAAGCCCACTCGCGCAGTTCGTCTTCGCTGAAGACGTTGTCGAGGCTGAGCATGCGCTCGGCGTGGGTGACCGGGGTGAACATCGTGGTCTCTGCGCGGCCACCCACGGTCTGGGTGGGGCTGTCGGCGCTCTGGAGTTCGGGATGAGCACGCTCGAGTGCGTCGAGTCGGCGTACGAGGGCGTCGTATTCGGCGTCGGACACCGTCGACGCGTTCTTCTCGTAGTACTGATCGCGCAGCTCGAGGATGCGCGACGTGAGCTGCTCGGCCTCGACCTTGGCCTCGGCAAGGTCGGGCGTGGCCTCGTCGGGAAGGATCTCGGACATCAGGCCACGGCCGGGCTGGAATCGGAAGCGAACGAGACAGCGCTCACCGTGCGGTCGATCGTGCACTGGCCGAGAACGCGTGTTCCGATATACACCACGGCAGTCTGCCCGGGGGCGACACCATTGAGCGGCGTGTGCGGCGTGATCACGAGCTCGTGATCGGATGCCGGTCGCTGGCCTTCGACAGGCACGGGAACCTCGAGGGGGCGTACGACGGCGGTCGCCGCGACAGGGTCTGCGTGGGCCCTGATCTGCACCTCGCACTCGAAGGCGACCTCGGGATGCTCGGGAGGAAGGCCCGCCCAGGTGAAGCGGGCGCCCGCGATCTCCGAGATGTCGAGCGCCTCTTTCGGACCGACGACCACCTGGTTGCTGATGGGCCGCACCTCGAGAACGAAGCGCGGCTTGCCGTCGGGCGCCGGCATGCCGAGGTGCAAGCCTCGGCGCTGGCCGACCGTGAACGAGTGGGCTCCGTCATGGCTGCCCACGACGCTGCCGTCGCGTTCGATGACCTGGCCGGTCTCGGCACCGACGCGCTCGGCGAGCCACCCCTTGGTGTCGCCGTCGGGAATGAAGCAGATGTCGTGACTGTCGGGCTTCTTCGCCACGGAGAAACCGCGCTCAGCAGCCTCAGCGCGAACCTCGGCCTTGGACGGCGTTGCGCCGAGTGGGAACATGCTGTGCGCGAGCTGCTCGCTGGTGAGGACGCCCAGAACGTAGCTCTGGTCTTTGGCCCAGGTCGCGGCCCTGTGCAGTTCGCGATTGCCCTGGGCATCGGTGACGATGTTGGCGTAGTGGCCCGTCGCCACGGCGTCGAACCCGAGGTCGACGGCCTTCTCGAGAAGGGCGGCGAACTTGATGCGCTCATTGCAGCGCATGCACGGGTTGGGAGTGCGCCCCGCTGTGTACTCGGCGACGAAGTCGTCGACCACGTCGGCCTTGAACCGCTCGGAGAAATCCCATACGTAGTAGGGGATGCCGATCTTGTTGGCCACACGCTGCGCATCCATCGAGTCTTCGATGGTGCAGCATCCGCGCGCGCCCGTGCGGAGAGTGCCGGGCATTCTGGAGAGGGCGAGATGCACCCCGACCACATCGTGCCCGGCCTCGACCGCGCGCGCCGCGGCCACCGCGGAGTCGACCCCGCCACTCATCGCTGCTAAAACCTTCACGGAACGAGCTTACGTGAGGGGTACGACGGCGGGGCCGGGGTGGTGCTTACTCGGCCGGTGTCGTAGCCGCGGCGTCTGCCTCGGCCTGGGCCTTCATCGCAGCTTCGACGTCGAGCGCCTTGAGCTGTGCGACGAGGTCGGCGAGTGCGGGCGCGGGAAGCGATCCAGCCTGGCGGAACACGGGCACGCCGTTCTTGAACGCCATGAGCGTGGGGATCGACGTGATCTGCGCCGCGGCCGCGAGCTGCTGCTGGTCTTCGGTGTCGATCTTTCCGTAGACGACATCGGTGTTGTCGTTGCTGGACTTCTCGAAGACGGGAGCGAACTGCTTACAGGGTCCGCACCAGTCGGCCCAGAAGTCGAGAAGAACGATCTCG
This sequence comes from Agreia sp. VKM Ac-1783, assembly GCF_900177765.1. Lineage (GTDB taxonomy): Bacteria > Actinomycetota > Actinomycetes > Actinomycetales > Microbacteriaceae > Agreia. The sequence continues at coordinate 847,713 of NZ_FXWI01000001.1, read as the reverse complement.
TTGTCGGTGATGGTCTTGTCGAGGGAATCGGCGGTGACGGTAACGGTAGGCAAAACGGGCCTCCTCGTGAAGCGTGTCGGTTGATGGTCGTGCGGTTCGCGAAACGCTACCCGCACGACCCGTACAACGAAACGGGGTTGCGCTTCATTCCCCGGCCCGCCCGAGGGCGGGCCGGGGACGATGCACTACTACGCGCCGATGCCCACGACCTCGGGCTGCTCGTTGGAACCAGGAGCGCTCGGCTCCACCGCTGCGGCCACGCGAGCGCCGAGCGTCGCGTCGACGTTCGTCCAGTACTGGTACACGCGCTGGCGGAGGCCGGCATCGGTCACCTTCGAGACGTGACCCGCGATGTTCGCGACGAGCCGGTCGCGAGCCGCGTCATCCAGCACCTCGCGAACGAGCGTGCCGGCCTGGCCGAAGTCGTCGTCGTCAGCGTGCAGAGTCGCGGCGGCGCGCACGAGCTCGCCGTCGCTCTCCCAGCCCGCGTCGTTGCCGTGACGCGCAGGGTCGGCGTGAGGGCCGCCGTGCGAGTTCGGCGCGTAGACGGGGGTTTCCTCCGAGTTGAAGCCGTGACGCATCGCGCCGTCTTTCGAGTAGGAGTTGACCGGCGAGACCGCTGCGTTCACGGGCAGCTGGGCGTGGTTCGTTCCCACGCGGTAACGGTGCGCGTCGGCATAGCTGAAGATGCGGGCGAGCAGCATCTTGTCGGGGCTGGCCGCGATTCCTGGAACGAAGTTCGAGGGAGCGAAGGTCGCCTGCTCGATCTGAGCGAAGTAGTTCTCGGGGTTGCGCGTCAGGGTCATCGTTCCGACCTCGTGCAGCGGGTAGTCGGCGTGCGGCCAGACCTTGGTGAGGTCGAACGGGTTGAAGCGGTAGTTCGCCGCGTCGGCGTAGGGCATGATCTGCACCGAGAGGGTCCAGCTGGGGTAGTCGCCACGCTTGATCGCCTCGGAGAGGTCGCGGATGTGGAAGTCCGCATCCTCACCGGCGATGCGGTCCGCGTCGGTCTGGCTCAGGATCTCGATGCCCTGGTGGGTCTTGAAGTGGTACTTGACCCAGAAGCGCTCGCCCTCGGCGTTGATCCACTGGTACGTGTGCGAACCGAAGCCGTCCATGTGTCGCCACGAGGCCGGCAGACCGCGGTCGCCCATGAGCCACGTCACCTGGTGGGCCGTCTCCGGCGACAGGGTCCAGAAGTCCCACTGCATGTCGTGATCGCGCAGGTGTGTGCCGGGCAGACGCTTCTGCGAGTGGATGAAGTCGGGGAACTTGATGCCGTCACGAATGAAGAAGACCGGCGTGTTGTTGCCGACGAGGTCGTAGTTGCCCTCGTCGGTGTAGAACTTGAGGGCGAATCCGCGAGGGTCGCGCCACGTGTCGGGGCTTCCCTGCTCGCCGGCGACGGTCGAGAACCGAGCGAGCACGTCGACGGATGCGCCCGGCTGGAAGAGGCTGGCCCGGGTGTAGGCCGACACATCGTGGGTGGTGACGAACGTTCCGAATGCGCCGCCGCCCTTGGCGTGCACGATGCGCTCCGGAACCTTCTCGCGGTTGAACTGCGCCAGCTTCTCGACCAGGTAATGGTCATGCAGTGTGATGGGACCGTCGGCTCCGACGGTCTGCGAGTGCTCGTCACTGGCGACGGGTGCGCCCGAGTTGGTGGTGGTAAAAGCATCGGTGGACATAGTTCTCCTTGGGTAGAGGATCGGTCGACAGGACGAGAATACGGTCTGGCGCTGCTAGGCAGTCTGGCAATTCGGGCAGAGACCCCAGAAGTTCACTTCGGCGCTCTGGATCTGAAAACCGGACACCGACGACGGAATGAGACACGGGCTGTGCCCGACCGCGCAGTCGACGTCTTCGACCGCTCCGCAGGCGGAACAGACGATGTGGTGATGATTGTCATCGACGCGCCGCTCGTAGAGAGCGGGCGAGTGAGCGGGTTCGATGCGCCGCACAAGCCCGGCCTGAGAAAACGCCGCCAGAACTCCGTGCACGGCCTGCACGCTGGTTCCGGGCAACGAGATCCGTATCGATCGAAAGATGCGCTCCGCATCGATGTGCGGCTCGCGTTCGATCACGTCGAGCACTGCCAAGCGCGGTTCCGTCACCTTGAGGCCGACCGAGCGGATGCTGTCGGCCAGGGCCGCGGCCTCCGTCACGTCTGTCGTCATGCACCCACCCTAGCCGTATTTTGAATGACTCAAAACATGAGGATTCGTGCGACGGCTCCGTCGTCACGCACGGCGGCCGAGCAGCCTGAGTATTTGCTCAGTCTGCTGCGGCAGACTTGGGCACGATGTCTCTCCTTCACGAGACGCCCCGAGCGTCCCCTTCTGCGCGGCGCCGGCCCTCTGCGGGTCGACGCGCTCTCAACGCCGTCGTCGTGATCGCATCCCTCGTGCTCGCCGCCATCATCGTGCTGCACACTGTCGTGCCCGACGTGGCCGGACTCGGCCTCGTGATCGACTCTGCTGCACCCTGGCTCGGGGTCGGCATTCCGATCCTTCTCGTTCTCGCCGCATTCGCTCGCCGTGGCCGCCCGTGGATCGCCGCTCTCGTGCCGCTCGTGGCCTGGGTCCTGGTGTTCGGACCGTCGATCGTTCCTCTGAAGTGGACCGCGCCTCCCGCGAGCGCGACGACGCTCACGGTCGCGAGCCAGAACGTCGAGGCGAATTCGGGAACGGGTGCGGCGTCGGCCACGGATCTCGTCGCAACCGGCGCCCAGGTGGTCGCCATACAGGAGATCGACGACGCGTCGCGCACCGAGATCTCATCGGTTCTCGACGGAGCCTACGAGTACTCCTATCAGGTGGGCACGGTCGGTCTCTGGAGCAGCTATCCCATTCTGAACGCCCAGCCCTGGGATCTCGGGCTGGGGTGGCAGCGCGCGCTCGCTGCCGATCTCGAGACACCCGAGGGTCTCGTGAGCATCTATGTGATCCATGCGGCGTCGGCCCGCATGGGCGATCACGGCGACCGCGACGAGATGCTCAAGAACCTCTCCGACGTGCTTCCGAACGACGAGAATGATCGCGTCATCGCAGTCGGCGACTTCAACGCGGCCTCGACAGACAGGGCGTTCAAGCCGATTCTGTCGCAGCTGTCGGAGCCGAATCAGAGCGATGGGATCTTCGGCTTCACCTGGCCGTCCTCGCCCTTCGCCGTCACGCGACTCGACCACTTTCTCCAGCGCGGTCTCGAGGTCACGAGCAACACCGTCATCCCGGCGGGCAAGAGCGACCATCTGGCGATCGTGGCCACGGTCAACCTCTAGCGAGCGTGCCCGAGCGGCACCACCCGGTCGCTCAGCCCGGCCTTCGACGCCTGAGCGAAGGCACCGGGAAGAGCGGCCACGAGCGCGTCGACGTCGTCCTCTGTCGTTCCATGCCCGAGCGTGATGCGCAGCGCCCCCCTCGCGTCGGCCTCGCTCAGACCCATGGCGGTGAGCACGTGCGACGCCTCGGGCACGCCCGCCTGACACGCCGATCCCGTCGACACGGATAGCCCTGCCACATCGAGCAGGAAGAGAAGCGAGTCGCCCTCGCAGCCAGGGAAAGTGAAGTGGGCGTTGCCCGGGAGCCGGCCCGCGGCATCCGGATCGCCGTGAAGCACCGCCTCGGGTACGGCCCGTCGCACGTTCTCGACGAGCCGGTCACGAAGAGCCCGAAGCTCGGCCGCGTGGGCATCGACCTCGGCGGATGCGCGGAGAGCGGCGACACCGAACGAGACGGCGCCGGCGACGTCCTGCGTTCCGCTGCGGCCGCGCTGCTGGCTGCCGCCGTGAAAGAGGGGCACCACCTCGGCGGAGCGAGACAGCAGAAGTGCCCCCACCCCGACCGGTCCCCCGATCTTGTGCGCCGAGATGCTCATAGCGGCGGCACCCGAGGCATGGAAGTCGAGTGGCAGATATCCGAATGCGGAGATGGCGTCGACGTGGGTCGGGATTCCGAACTCCGCCGCGACCTCTGCGAGCTCGGCGACCGGCTGGATCGTACCGACCTCGTTGTTCGCCCAGAGAACGGAGAGCAGGGCGACGCCGTCTGGATCGCGTTCGATCGCCTCGCGCAGGGTGTGCGGGTGCAGCCGACCGAGCGAATCGATCGGCAGCCACTCGAGCTCGGCCCCGTCATGGCCCGCGAGCCACTCGACGGCATCGATGGTCGCGTGGTGCTCGCCGCCGGGAATGAGGATGCGACGCCTCGGCCGATCCTCTTGCCTCTTCCAGAACAGGCCCTTGATGCCGAGGTTGACGGCTTCCGTGCCGCCGGAGGTGAAGACGACCTCGACGGAATCCGCCGACACGCTGGCGGCGACATTCTCGCGGGCTTCTTCGAGCATCCGCTTGGCCTGCTGCCCCTGGCTGTGGATCGACGCGGGGTTGCCGACGACGCCGAGCGCCTCGATGTAAGCGTCTCTCGCATCGGGGAGCATCGGGGTGGTGGCCGCATGGTCGAGGTAGACGGGCACGACGACCCTTTCCGTGATCTGTTCGAAACGTATGAATCACTACTCTAAGACGCATGACTGCCGCCGATCCCCTCGCGAACATGGGCGTTCGCCTCACCGCCCACGGAGGCGAGATCCGCGTCTGGTCGGAGCACGCCGACAAGGTCGAACTCTGCCTGTTCGACGACAAGGACGCCAACTGGATCTACAAGACCGTCGATCTCGCGCGGGATCGGCACGGGGTGTGGTTCGGCCGCACGAGGGAGCTGGTCCCCGGTCGCCGCTACAACCTCCGCGTCTCAGGGCCGCACGGGCCGACCCACCGCTTCGACCCCTCGCGGCTTCTCCTCGATCCCTACGGCAAGGGCATCCAGCGGCTGAGTTCGGGATCGCAGCGCTCGGTCGTCGTCGATCAGTCGTTCGATTGGGCCGGCGTCGCGAAGCCCAACACGCCGCTCGACCACACCGTGATCTACGAGGCGCATCTCAAGGGTCTCTCCGAACTCAACCCGCGCATCCCCGAAGAGCTTCGGGGAACCTATGCCGGCCTCGCGCATGAGACGACCATCGGGTACTTGAAGAATCTCGGCGTCACGGCCGTGCAGCTGCTGCCCGTGCAGTCGTTCGTCTCAGAGCAGCGGCTCATCAAGCAGGGCCTCCGCAACTACTGGGGCTACAACACCCTCGGATTCTTCAGCCCGCACGCGCTGTACGCGTCGAAGGCGGCGCAGGCGCAGGGACCCAGTGCGAATCTGCGCGAGTTCAAAGGCATGGTCAAGCTTCTGCACGAGGCCGGCATCGAGGTGCTCATGGATGTGGTCTACAACCACACGGCCGAGGAGGGCCCCGGGGGTCCGACCACCAGCTTCCGCGGCATCGACAACGCCAGCTACTACCGCCAGACAGCGGGCGGCACCTACATCGACGTCACCGGATGCGGCAACAGCATCAACACCGCCACCCCGGCGGTCTCACGCATGATCCTCGATTCGTTGCGGTTCTGGGCGAACGAGGTGCAGGTCGACGGATTCCGCTTCGATCTCGCAGCGACCCTGGGACGCAACGCCGACCACTACTACGACCCGCAGCATCCGCTTCTCACTCAGATCGTGTCCGATCCGCTGCTGCAGAACGTCAAGATGATCGCCGAGCCGTGGGATGTCGGCATGGGCGGATGGCAGACCGGCAATTTTCCCGATGGCTGGTCGGAGTGGAACGACCGCTACCGCGACCGGATGCGCAAGTTCTGGCTGCGTGACATCCGATCGATCCGCGAGCACGGCAACCCGGGCGACGGCGTGGGCATGCTCGCGACGCGGCTGGCGGGATCGTCGAACACCTTCGCGCAGCATCGCGGACCGCTGTCGTCGATCAACTTCATCACGGCCCACGACGGCTTCACGATGGCCGACCTCACCGCATACGACTCGAAGCACAACGTGGGCAACGGCGAGTCGAATCGCGACGGCACCGACAACAACATGTCGTTCAACCACGGCGTCGAGGGGCCCACGTCGTCGCGGCCGATCGAGGCGTCGCGGCGCCAGGCGATGCGCAATCTCATGGGCACCCTGCTGCTCTCGGCGGGAGTTCCTCTCATCACCGCCGGCGACGAGTTCGGTCGCAGCCAGAAGGGCAACAACAACGCCTACTGTCACGACAGCGAACTCACCTGGCTGAGCTGGGACAGGCGGCGCTGGCAGAAAGACCATTGGAAGACCACGCAGCACCTCTTGAAGCTGAGGCGCGAGAACCCCGCCCTGCGTCCGGTCAGATTCGGCATCTTCGGCGAGACCACACCGAGCGCCAGCCAGATGGACTGGTACGACGCAAACGGCTCGTCGATGTCTGTCTACGACTGGAACTCCGCAGAGAACCGGACCCTGCAGTACATGGCGGCCTCGACGCCCGAGCACGAGGAGTTCAACCGCATCCTGCTCGTGATCCACGGCATCGAGGCACCGGTCGCCGTGACGCTGCCCGTGCACCTGGGCGTAGCCTCGTACACCGAGCTCTGGGACTCGGGCAACGACGCCCCGAACCCCGAAGAGGGCCCGACCTACGAGCCGGGAACAGTCATCGAGATGGCGCCGTCGTCGCTGCGCCTGTTCCGCGCGAACTGACCCGCGGAACACGCATCCGCCTCTTCCCCGCCCCCCTCCCGTGCGCGGATGAGGAACCATCGTCGACGCGCCGTGCACCTGACGAGTAGGTGCGGCGGGTCGCAGGGATTTCCTCATCGGCGGAAGGGCGGGAGGGGTGAAAGACCCGCGCGAACTGCTCGTTCTCGCCGCAGAACGATGATGATCGTCGAAAGAACGGTCTCCCAGTCGAACAAAACCATCGCATAGGTGAAATGCAGCACGCGGTAGCCGAGGGCATTCAAGAATGCGTCGCGCTTCCGGTCGGCAACAAATGCCTCGTGGCCTGAGTGGAACTCCGAGCCGTCAACCTCGACGACGATGACCCCGTCGATCACGAAATCGACCCGCAGCCCCTCGGATACGACAACCTGAACCTCGAAGGGTAGGCCCGCGGCGAGAAACCCCAACCGTGCAGCCGATTCGACTCCGCTCTCCGCTCGGCCGTCCACCAGATCGATGATCGAGCGGTGGACAGCAGGAACCGACCCACGCAACTCCCCCAAGTCGCGGTCTGACAGCACGCCGCGGTGCAATGCGGAGTCGAGCGTCGAGACGACGCTTCGATGGGACTGGCACGACACCAGATGCCGGAGATAGGCAACCCGCGAAAGCGCGTACCCTCCAGAGGTCGACCACGCCTGATCATCCCAGTGGAGAACGACATCGCCACGTTCATCGTGTGCCCGATAACGCGTCGCGTCAGTCCTGCTTCGAAAGACTGAACCGTTGCCCCTCACACACACATGGAGTTTCTCCTCGTCGAGCACCCACAGCCCATCGACTGCAGCGGCCGAGACGCAGGTGAGGACCCCGCCCACCCGCACGGCCTCGATTACGCGACGGTCGACATCCGGAAGGCAATACCAGCCGACTCGGGGCCGGATCAGCATGCCGAGCTGCACCATGCGGGCGATGGACATGCCAGAGACGCCACACCGCTCGAGATCTCGGCGCCGTGCAACACCGCCGTGGGTCAGAAGAAAACCGTATGCATCGCCATTCATGCCGGCCAGCATTCCCTGAAGAGGCATGACTCAGCGGGCGGATCACCTCATCGGCAACAAAAAAGGAACGCTGACGCCCTGGGGAGGACTGGCTACCGCGACCAGGCACCCCTTCGCGGATGAGGAAAAACGCGCGACACTCCGCTCAGAAGGGAGCATGACTCGGCGTGTCGGCAGCGTTTCCTCATCCGCGAAAGGGGGGCCAGCGGAAGGTGGCTAAGGGTGTGTCAGTGGGCCGTGGCGATGAGGCCCAGTTCCGCCGGCGACGCGAGGTGGGCGTGCTTCGGCACGACGCGCACCGTGTAACCGAACGCTCCGGCACTCGAGAGCGCGAGGGTCCCCTCGAAGAGCACCACTCCGGCGGCCTCGGTCGCTGACGTGGTCGACGGAGACAGAGCGAATGTGGCCACATCGCGCAGCTCGTCGCCCGTTCCCGCCTGACCGTAGACGACCTCGACCGAGACGTCGGCTGGACTGATGCCATCGAGCTGCACCTGGGCACGCAGATGCAGAGAGTCGCCCACCTGAGGAGTGTCGTCGAGTCCACCGGACTCGACGTGCACGACCTGCACGGCGGGCCAGTGCGCGGTCATGCGCTGCTTGAAGGCCGACAGCTCGCGCGCCGCCTCGTGGTCTCTCGCCGACATCACCCGCTCGGCCGCGGCCGCCTTCGTGTAGAGGCGCTCGGTGTACTCGCGCACCATCCGCTCGGCCGAGAGGCTGGGCGACAGAGTCGACAGCGTGTGCCGCACCGATGCCATCCACCGCTCGGGGATTCCGTCGGCGTTGCGGTCGTAGAACCGGGTGGCCACCTGATGTTCGAGCAGGTCGTAGAGCGCCCCCGCCTCGATGGAGTCGCGTTCCTCGGGCGTGCTCGCGCCGTCGGCGGTCGGGATCGCCCATCCGTTCTCGCCGTCGTAGTACTCGTTCCACCAGCCGTCGAGGATCGACAGGTTGAGTCCGCCGTTCAGCGAGGCCTTCATACCGGATGTTCCGCACGCCTCGAGCGGACGCAGCGGGTTGTTGAGCCACACGTCGGTGCCGGGGTAGAGAAGCTGAGCCATGCCGATGTCGTAGTTCGGAAGGAACACGATGCGGTGACGGACCTCGGGGTCGGAGGCGAACTGCACGAGGCGCTGGATGAGCCGCTTGCCCTCTTCGTCGGCAGGATGCGACTTGCCCGCGATCACGAGCTGGATGGGGCGCTGAGGGTTGAGCAGAATCGACTTGAGGCGCGCGGGGTCGTGCAGCATCAGGGTGAGGCGCTTGTAGGTCGGCACCCGGCGAGCGAAGCCGATCGTCAGCACGGTGGGATCGAGGAGCGTCTGGTACCAGGCCGGCGCGATCGAGCCCGGGTTCTGCAAGGTGAAGGCCTCGGTCACTCGGCGGCGGGCGTCGTGCACGAGCTGACGTCGCATGTCGCCGCGCACAGCCCAGAGGTCGCTGTCGCTCACGTCGGAGCTGTTCCAGTCGGCGTTCGTGGTGTCGGAGGTGCCGAGCTTCGAGCTCGCGAGCTCCTGCAGCAGAGGGTCGGTCCAGGTCGCGGCGTGCACGCCGTTCGTCACCGAGGTGATCGGAACGTCGTCGACGTCGAATCCCTTCCAGAGGCCCTGGAACATGCCGCGGCTCACAGCGCCGTGGAGCTGCGAGACCCCGTTCGCGCGCTGGGCGAGACGCAGACCCATGACGGCCATGTTGAAGACCTCGGACGAACCGCCCTCGTAGTCCTCCGCCCCGAGGCGCAGGATGTCGTCGACCTCGAGACCGGGAAGCAGGTCACCGCTGAAGTAGCGCTCGACGAGCGTGCGCTCGAAGCGATCGATGCCCGCCGGAACGGGCGTGTGTGTGGTGAAGACGGTGCCCGCCCGCACGACCTGGAGAGCGGCGTCGAACGACAGGCCGTCTCCGATGAGTCGGGAGATGCGCTCGAGGCCCTGGAATCCGGCGTGGCCTTCGTTGGCGTGGAAGACTTCGGGCTCGGGCACGTCGCGTAACTCGGCCGCGAGCTTGAGAGCGCGGACTCCCCCGATGCCGAGCAGGAGCTCCTGAAGAAGACGGTGCTCGCCGCCGCCGCCGTACAGACGGTCTGTGATGCCGCGAAGATCCTCGGCGTTCTCAGGGATGTCGGTGTCGAGCAGCAGAAGCCGTACGCGACCGACCTGGGCCTGCCAGACCCGGGCGAAGAGGGCGCGGCCATCGGGAAGCGCCAGAGCGATGTGGGCAGCAGAGCCGTCGGCGAGGCGCAAGACAGTGAGCGGAAGTCCGTCGGGGTCGAGCACCGGGTAGCTCTCCTGCTGCCAGCCGTCGCGAGAGATGGCTTGGCTGAAGTAGCCGGCGCGATAGAAGAGGCCCACTCCCGTGAGGGGAAGACCGAGGTCGCTCGCGGCCTTCAGGTGATCGCCGGCGAGAATGCCGAGTCCTCCCGAGTACTGGGGAAGGGCGGCGGCGATGCCGAACTCGGCCGAGAAGTAGGCGATGCCGGTGGGCTTCTCGCCCTCGAGCTGCTGGTACCAGCGCGGCTCGGCGAGATAGCGGTTGAGGTCGTCTCGAAGGCTGTTCGCCCAGGCGACGAATCCCTCGTCGTGCGACAGCTCCTCGAGGCGTTCCGGCCTCACCGCGCCGAGCAGCGCGATCGGGTCTCCCCCAGTCTGCTGCCAGTCGTCCGGTGAGATGCGCGCGAAGAGCGCCCGGGTGGGCTCGTGCCACGACCAACGAAGATTGGATGCCAGCTCACCGACCGCGCGCAGACGCTCCGGCAGCACGGATCGAACGGTGAATCTTCTGATCGCCTTCACGAGAAATTCTCCACATCGGCGCGCCACCACCACTCGTCTCGAACCCCGCGGTGGACACCGTGGGCCAGGCGTTGCCCAGCCTAGGACAGCGGCGCGCGGCCCGCATAAACGACCGGGAACCGTTTCCATAATCCCCCGCGAACGTTTCGCCTTTCTTGGTACGGTCGAACCGTGGCAAAGACGCAAGCACCCAAGCAACCGACCCTCTCCGATTCCGGACTCGGGCGCATCCCGATCCTCGACATCTTCCCCAGCGTTCCCGGCCAACGATGGCTCCCCAAGGCTTTCGCCGGCGAGGTCGTGCCCTTCGGCGCGGTGGTGTTCCGTGAGGGACACGACGCCGTCGGCTCCCGTCTCGAGGTCGCCGGCCCGTCCGGTCAGCGCAGCGAACGCGTCCTGACGCCGCTCGAACCCGGCACCGACCGCTACGGCGCCCTCGAGCAGCTGGCAGAAGAAGGCCTCTGGCGGTTCCGCATCCGCGCCTACTCCGACGACTTCGCCACCTGGCAGCACACCGCATCGATCAAGCTGCCTGCCGGTCTCGATGTCGACGTGACCTTGGCCATCGGGCGAGAGCTGTTCGAGGCGGGCCGGGTCGATGCGACCCGATCCGACGCTCAGCGCGTGCTCTTCGGCAAGGTAGCCAACACCCTGGGCGATGCGACGATCGATCCGATGGAGCGCTTCGCCGCGGCCACGAGCCCCGCCGTTCTCGACGCCATCGCCGAGCGTCCCTTCGAGAGCCTCACCACCTTCTCCGAGTGGAGGGAGATCACGGTCGAGCGCGAGCGCGCCGGATCGGGCTCCTGGTACGAATTCTTCCCGCGCTCCATCGGCGCCAAGCAGAACACCGACGGCAGCTGGACGAGCGGCACATTCCGCACGGCTGCCAAGCGCCTGCCAGAGGTCGCGGCCATGGGGTTCGATGTGCTGTACATGCCGCCCATCCACCCGATCGGCCGCTCATTCCGCAAGGGCCCGAACAACTCGTTGGATGCCGGCCCGCACGACCCCGGGTCGCCCTGGGCCATCGGCGGCCCGGCAGGCGGACACGACGCCATCCACCCCGACCTCGGAACGGTCGCCGATTTCAGCTTCTTCCTGAAGCAGGCGGCCAAAGCCGGGCTGGAGGTCGCCCTCGACTTCGCGCTCCAGGCCTCGCCCGACCACCCCTGGGTCACCGAGCATCCGGAGTGGTTCACCACGCTGCCCGACGGCTCTATCGCCTACGCCGAGAACCCGCCGAAGAAGTACCAGGACATCTATCCGATCAACTTCGACAACGACCCGAAGGGCATCCGGCGTGAGACCCTGCGCCTGCTGCGCTACTGGATCAAACTCGGCGTGCGCATCTTCCGTGTCGACAACCCCCACACGAAGCCGCTCGACTTCTGGGAGTACGTGATCCATACGATCAACGCGGAGTACCCCGAGGTCGTCTTCCTCGCCGAGGCTTTCACGCGCCCGGCGATCATGCAGGGGCTGGCGAAGGTCGGTTACCAGCAGTCGTACACCTACTTCACGTGGCGCAACACGAAAGAAGAGCTCGAGGAGTTCCTTCAGGGCCTGTCGCACGAGACCGACGCCTTCTTCCGGCCGAATCTCTGGGTCAACACCCCCGACATCCTCACGCAGTATCTGCAGTTCGGGGGGCGCGCGGCCTACAAGATCCGCGCTGCCATCGCCGCGACCGCAGCGCCCACGTGGGCCGTGTACTCCGGTTACGAGCTCATCGAGAACGTGGCACGCCCCGGCGCCGAAGAGAACATCGACAACGAGAAGTACGAGTACCGCCCGCGCGACTTCGCGCTGGCGGAGAAGACCGGGCAATCGATCGCGCCGTACATCACGAGGCTCAACGAGATCCGCCGCGACCACCCGGCCCTGCGCCAGCTGCGCAACCTCGAACTGCACTGGAGCGACGACGACGCGATCCTCGTCTACTCCAAGTACATCGCCGCGGAGTTCAGCGGCACGGGAACGCCGGACGCCGTCATCGTCGTAGCGAACGTCGATCCCCACTCGGCGCGCGAGACCAGCGTTCACTTCGACGTCTCGAAGCTCGGCCTCGCCGGGGCCGAGCAGTTCAGGGTCACCGACCTCATCACGGGCGCATCATGGATCTGGGGCGTCAGCCACAACTTCGTGCGCCTCGACGCGTTCACCGAACCCGTACACATTCTGCACGTGGAGCCGGTCGATGGGACCTGGCCCGAAACGCACCCCAGCGGTGCAGACAAGGCGGCTCACTGATGTCCACCCTCGACGGAGCATCCGTGCTCTCCATTCCCGACGTTCCCTCCGACGTGCTCGACAAGGTCGCGGCGGGCTCCTACTACAACCCCCACAGCGTGCTCGGGCAGCACCCGATCGAGGGCGCGGGGGCCGACGGTGTGACCGTCATCCGAGCCCTGCGGCCCCTCGCCAAATCGGTAGTCGCGGTGCTCGCATCCGGCGCCCGCACCGAGCTCACCCACCTGCACGGCGGCATCTGGCAGGGCTACACGCTGACCGGCCTCAGCGACTACACGATCGAGGCCCGCTACGACGACGACACCGTCTGGACCAGCGACGACCCCTACCGCTTCTCCCCCACGCTGGGAGACGTCGACATCCACCTTCTCGGCGAGGGCCGACACGAGCGCCTGTGGGACGTGCTGGGCTCGCACTACCGCTCGTGGCACGGCGTCGACGAGCAGGTCGCCGGCACGTCGTTCGCGGTCTGGGCACCGCACGCTCAAGCCGTGCGCGTGATCGGCGATTTCAACTCGTGGGACGGACTGAAGCACTCTCTGCGCAGCCTCGGCAGCTCGGGCGTCTGGGAGCTGTTCGTGCCCGGCCTCGAGCCCGGCAGCAACTACAAGTTCGAGATCCTGGCGCAGTCCGGCCAGTGGGTCCGGCGCGCCGACCCGATGGCCCGCTACACGGAGATCCCGCCGCTGACCGCATCCGTCATCGGCCAGTCGGCCCACACCTGGGGCGACGACGAGTGGATGTCGCGGCGCGCGTCGAGCGACCCGCATTCCGGTCCCATGAGCGTCTACGAGATGCACGTCGGATCCTGGCGCCCCGGACTCTCGTACCGAGAGCTCGCCGACCACCTCATCGACTACGTACAGGAACTCGGCTTCACCCACGTGGAGTTCATGCCCCTGGCCGAGCACCCGTTCGGCGGCTCATGGGGCTACCAGGTCACCTCGTACTACGCTCCCACCTCGCGCTTCGGCCACCCCGACGACCTGCGCTACCTGATCGACCGCCTGCACCAGGCCGGCATCGGAGTGCTCGTCGATTGGGTTCCCGGGCACTTCCCCAAAGACGAGTTCGCCCTGGCCAATTTCGACGGCCAGCCGCTGTACGAGCATCCTGACCCTCGTCGAGGCGAGCAGCCCGACTGGGGCACGCTCGTGTTCAACTTCGGCGACTCGCAGGTGCGCAACTTCCTGGTCGCGAACGCGCTCTACTGGCTCGAGCAGTTCCACGTCGACGGCCTGCGGGTCGACGCCGTGGCGAGCATGCTCTATCTCGACTACTCCCGCAAAGAGGGCGAGTGGCTGCCCAACCAGTACGGTGGGCGCGAGAACCTCGAGGCCATCAGCTTCTTGCAGGAGGCCACGGCGACGGCGTACAAGCTGTACCCGGGCATCATCATGATCGCTGAAGAGTCGACGAGCTGGCCTGGAGTCACGCACGCCACGAACCAGGGCGGGCTCGGCTTCGGGCTCAAGTGGAACATGGGCTGGATGCACGACTCCCTGCAGTACATGGAGACCGATCCGCTCTACCGCTCGTACCATCATGGCGAGATCACGTTCTCGTTCGTCTACGCCTTCAGCGAGAACTTCATCCTGCCGATCAGCCACGACGAGGTCGTGCACGGCAAGGGATCGCTACTGAACAAGATGCCCGGCGACCACTGGCAGAAGCTCGCGAACCTTCGGGCGTATCTCGCGTTCATGTGGGCGCACCCCGGCAAGCAGTTGCTGTTCATGGGCCAGGAGTTCGGGCAGCCGTCGGAGTGGTCGGAGGAACGCGGACTCGACTGGTGGATTCTCGATCAGCCCGTGCACCGCGCGCTTCTCGGACTCGTCTCGCAGCTCAACCGGGTCTACGCCGACAACCCCGCGCTCTGGCAGCGCGATCACGATGCCTCGGGCTTCGAGTTCATCGACGGCGGATCGTCGAACCAGAACCTCGTGTCGTTCCTCCGCTGGGACGACGAGGGCAACCCGATCGCCGTTCTGATGAACTTCTCCGGCGCTCCGGTCGGGCCTTACAGGGTCGGCCTACCCTTCGGCGGCACCTGGGATGAGCTGATCAACACCGACGCCGTGGAGTTCGGAGGATCGGGCGTGGGCAACTTCGGTTCCGTCGAGGCGGAAGACGTGCCCTGGTCGGGACGCCAGGCCTCGGTCGAACTCACGCTGCCGCCGCTGGCGGCGCTGTACCTCAAGCCGCGGCGATAGGCGTTACTGCGCCGATCGAGTAGTCCGCGAGGAACGAGCGGACTACTCGACCGGCTTCGTCGCGCTCAGTACAGCAGGCCCGTGAGTCGGGCTCGCGCCTTGACGACCCGCGGGTCATCGATTCCGGCGACCTCGAACAGCTCGATGAGGCGGGCACGAACGGTGTTCTTGCCGTCTTGGTCGAGCGTGGGGAAGAGCGTCAGAAGGCGATCGAACGCATCCTCAACGTGCCCGCCCGACAGGTCGAGGTCGGCCACCAGGAGCTGGGGCTCGAGCTCGGTCGGTCGTGCTGCGGCGTCGTTGCGGATCTCGGCCTGGGTCTTGTCTTTCAGCCGCGCGAGCAGGCTCACCTGGGCGAGACCGGCTACCGCGAGGCTGTCACGCGGGTCTTGCTTGATGGCCGTCTCGTATTCGCGGATCGCCTCGTCGAAGTCTCCGCGAGCGATGGCGTCGTAGGCCTCGGCGTGGTGTGGTGGCAGCGGTGCCTCCACGGGCGCCGACTGCTCTGCTTCGGGCGCCCCATCGACGACTGCTGTTCCCGTGACCCCCTGCTGGGCAGCCAGCTCGAGGACCTGTTCGATGACGTCGCGCACCTGCTCCACCGGGTGGACACCGGCGAAGAGGCCGATCGGTCGACCGCCGACAACGGCAGCGACGGTGGGAAGGGTCTGGGCCTGGAACGCCTGCGACAGCTGAGGGTTTGCGTCCGCCTCGACCGTGACGAGAACGAATCGGCCCGCGTACTCGGTGGTGAGAGCGCGCAAGATGGTGTCGAGCTGGGTGCTCGGCTCGTTGTACGAAGCGCCTACGACCACAACGACGGGAACCGTATTCGACAGCTCGATGAACGCACTGAAGGCGGCGTCAGTTCCCTCGATCACGAGACTGGGCAGCGGCACCGGTGTACCCGCTGCTGCCGGCGCTGCACCCGGCTGAGCGGCGGCGGCACCCGGTGCGGGCCGGTTGACGAGCGAGGAGAGATCGACAGCGCCGCGGAGGCTGGCTGCGGATGGGGGGACAGAACTCATGGAAGCTCCTTGGATTGAACGAGGCCCTGGGTGAAGCCGAGCAGCTTCGGTTTGCCCGTCTCACCCGCGGACGGGATGTAGAACAGCAGCTGGTAGTCGTAGGTCGACTCGATGCCCTTGCCTGTGGGCCCCAGACCCGACAGCGCCTTGACGGCGCCCTCCGGTGTGACAGTGGCGCCCGTCTGCGTGGGCTTGACGACCTCGGACTCGCGGAGGTTGAACGACAGGATGGCACCCGAGTCGTTGGTCGCCAGCGCGATTCCATCAGAGATGGCCGGAACCTTCGAATACTCGATCGTCGCTGTGCCCGTCTCTTCGATCTTCGCCTTCTTGGCCGCTTTGTAGTCGGAGCCGACGCTCGTGATCAAGGTGTCGCCATCGGTGTCGATCAGTCCGAACGACGGACTGGCCGATCCCTGCGCAAGGATGTCGGCGTAGGCCGCCTCGACGGCGTCGGGGGTCATCGACAGCAGCTTCGAGTCTGGAGCAAGCCGCGACGCACCGACGCTGGCCGCCGACACCGGCGGGAGCGTCGTGTCGGGCTCGAGAGAGATCGCGTATTCGACCTTGTAGTTGGCACGCGCGGATTCTTGAACGAGGGTGACGGCGAGAGGGGCAACCGTCTTGTCTTCGTTCTCGATGATGGTGAACACCGTCTTCGGCCAGA
Source organism: Agreia sp. VKM Ac-1783 (assembly GCF_900177765.1). Lineage (GTDB taxonomy): Bacteria > Actinomycetota > Actinomycetes > Actinomycetales > Microbacteriaceae > Agreia. The sequence continues at coordinate 831,157 of NZ_FXWI01000001.1, read as the reverse complement.
CCGTGGTGGCCTGAGGAAGGACCACGGATGCGGCTCCAGAAGGGATGGCCGCCGGGAGCACATACTCCGGTAGAGCAGCGTGGATCGCATACGACGCCTTGCGCAGCTCGAGAGCCGGGCCGGTGAACCGCGCGTCGAGACCGGTGGCGTCGAATGACGCATTGGCTGCGCCTTCCACGGCGATAACGCGCTCGATGATCGCCTGCACCTGTTTCTCGGTCACTGCCGGCACGACGGCCTCTGAAGCCGGAGCAGTGCTCGTGGGCGTGGGGGTCGGCGTCTCGGTCTGCATGTCCGACGGCTTGGTCGTCGAATCCGAATCGGGCCCCACTGTCGACGTGGGGCGAGGCGTGGGGGTGACGGTGTCGGCTGTAGCCGCCATGGGCGCGCCCGCGCCCAACGCCACGACGAGAACGACCGGCAGCGCAGCCGTCATCGAGCGGGTGATGGCCTTGCGCCGTTTCGACATTCCAGACTCAATCGCATTGGTTCGGGCCGGCGAGAACCGACGACGGGGGGTGCCGGCGGGCGGCTTGCGTCGCGGCCCTTGCTGGCGTCGCATGTGCCAGAGACCCCAGAGAAGAAGAGCCAGACCGATGAGCAGGACGAAGGCCCCTGAGAGGAGAAGCGGCACAGCCCACGGCGTTGAGTTGTCGATAGGCCACGCCACGGTGATGTCTGCGGGCGCCGGGTCGGTGCCGTTGGACGCGACGATGGCGGAGTATCCCTTGGGCACGTTGATCGTGCGCGTGAGCGACTTTTCGCCTGTGTACTGCTCGAGCCAGAGGTCGCTGCCTGCCGGATCCGCCGAGCCGCTGGCGACATTCTTGGCGCCGGCGGGGTCTGCCGGAACGACCGCTTCGGTCAACTTGTTGGATTCGCTGTCTACCGCGAGCTGCGAGTAGCTCGAGCCGTTCAACCACGCCTTCACATCGGCGTCACGTCCGTAGGCGACGAAGACGGTGGAGTCACCGCTGAGCGAGACCGTCTGCGAACCAGGGTTAGCCCGCAGCGTGTCGGAGTCGAGCAGAACGTAGGCCTCATCTGTCGGACGAGAGGTCTCAGCGCTCACACTTCCCGGCGGCAGGAGGAAGGTGCGTTGGGCAACACCGACACCGATGAGAGCCGTCGCAACGACGAAGGCGATGATCGCGAATACAAAGCGCACAGATTACTCCAGACAAAGACATTAAAAGATAGCCGATCAAGCCTGGCGCTGCACTCAGACTACGCCCAGCGCGCGTTCGACGTCTGGTCTCAGGTGCAGTCCCAGAGCACGACGGACGTGGATTTCGGACTCACCACCGCGATGCCCGTGGTGAAAGTCCCGAGCCGGGTGCAGTGCGCGTTCTGCACCGTCTCTGCGACCGGGTCGGTAGCCGGTGCATCCTGCTTCACAGCGAAGAGGTGGTCGGAGCCCGACGAGATCATCTGCTCGAGTTGCACTTTCGTGAACACGGGCACGGTTCCCGAGTAGCCCCCATCGGTCAGCACACTGTCTCCGGTCGCGTTGATCACCTGAGCGGCGAGTGCCCACGAGTCCGTGACGAAATCCGGTCGACCATCGGCTCCGCCGCCCGCCTTGCGCGCCGCCGTCACGAGGTCGCCCACTTTCGGCGAGAGTGTCGCGGATCCTCCCCACAGTTGGGGCGGGGACGGTCGGAACGAAGCCAGAGCCGCCTCGTTTCTGAGCGGCTTGATTCCGACGTATGCGTCTCCTCCGGTGCCGTTCCTGGCAGGGTCGATGACCTGCAGCGAGAAGGCTGCCGGCCCACTGAGTATCAGCGCGGCGGCGAGAAGGGGAACCGCAGCCCCGAGGCGAGTGCGGCGCTGCGCCGCGACGGAGAGAAGCGAGCGGCCACGCCATCCTGTCACCGTGAGCACGATCCAGGAGGCAACGCACACCGTCGCCATGGGGATCGCGAGAACCGCCGGGAGAGAACCCTCGAGTGCGAGGAACACCGACCATGCGGCTTGCACCGCCAGAACGAGGCACACCGCAACCCGTATTCTGCGGGTCGGCGCGCGCAGCAGCCGAAGGACCTGCTTCCATCCGACGGCGGCCAGCAACGCGAGCTGAGTGCCGATGGCGGCGACATAGGCCGTATGCGGGGTGTGCGCCACCGAGAGAACAGCCGTGGCGGTGATCAGCCAGACGGACACAACGCCGAGCATGGCGAACGAAGCAGACGGCGCGCTGGCCCGGCGCGGCCACCACTGGATCAGCCCGAACACGATCGCGGCGATCGCTATGGGGTACAGCCATCCCACTTGCGTGACGTACAGCGGGTCGATCAGCTTGGTCAGGGAGGCTCCCGCCGCCGACGGATCCGAGGGCGCCGCGAAGAGGACGGGCGCTGACATGCCATGTGGACCGGAACCTCCCACAGCACCGGGCACGGCGTGCGGCAGCAGCCGGTCGATCCCGTTGTAGCCGAAGACCATGGCGAAGGCATTGTTGCTCGTCGAACCGTCGATGTACGGGCGCTCGGTGTCGGGAGTGAGTTGCAGTACGAGCACCCACACGAGCGAGGCGGCGATGGCCGTGACCGACACGACCGCGGATCGCCAGAGACGGCGCGACCAGCGGCCCTGCGTCGACAGGAGACAGCCGATGACGAAGGCGGGCAGGATGAACCACGCCTGCATCATCTTGGCCTGGAACCCCACGCCCACGAAGACGGCCGAGACCAGGAGGGGCCATAGCCGCGCGGTGAGCAGAGCCCGCTGAAAGAAGAGCAGCGCCGCCGTGAGAGCCATGGTGACGAGCCCGTCCTCCATCGGATGCGCGAACATCGATACGAAGATCGGGGTGGTCGCCGCAGCGGCTGCGGCCACGAGGCCCGCTCCAGGCCCCGCCCATCTCAGGCCGATCACCGAGCAGCACCACACGGTGACGAGCCCTTCGAGAACCTGCGGCAGAGCGAGCGCCGAGGTCGACATGCCGAACAGCCGGATGCTCAGCGCCTGCGGCACCGCGAACCCGCTGAGCTTGTCGAGCGTCACAGTGGCGGCGGGATCGAACGCCCCGAACAGCATCGCGTGCCAGGACTCCGACATCGAGCGCGCTGAGGCCTCGTAGAACGCTGCATCGCCTCCCTTAGCCAGATTCCACAGCAGAAGGGCGGCCGAGACGAGCAGGATGACGACGAGTCCGGTTCGGAATCGCCACGGTTGACCCCACCATCGAGGAAGGCTGTCAGTGTGAGAGGAGTGCACGAGCTATAGGGTGGGGCCGGTCGATGAGCGCAGGCTCGAGACTCGCTGTGGCGCGGCTGTGACGACCTGCCAGGCTCGGGTCCTTCTACTCGATAGAATTCGGGACACTCCATCAGCGATATCCGACAGCTTCGGGCAGGGCAGGTTTTCGTGAAGATCCACAACGCATTCACCCTGGGACTTGTCGGCACGCTGGGTGTCGGCGTCGGCATCCTGATTCTCACGTCGATCGAGTCGCTCGCCACGATCCTCACCTACATCGGTGCGGCCATCTTCATCGCCCTCGGCCTCGATCCCGTGATCTCGTGGTTCGAGAAGAAGAAGCTTCCTCGCTGGCTGGCCATCATCGTGGTCTTCGTCGCGGTGGCCGGAATCATCGCGGGTCTCGTGTTCGCCGTCGTTCCGATCATCGTCGACCAGCTCGGCCAGCTGTTCGACATCGTGCCCGTTCTGGTGAGCAGGGCGCAACAGGGCACATGGGTGTCCGATCTCTCGAATCAACTCGGCGGGTTCGACGTGCAGGCCGTGATCGACCAGGCCACCAAGTACCTCACCGACGTCGGCAATTACTCGATCATCGCGAGCGGCGCCCTGGCCGTGGGCGCGAGTATCGCGAATGGCGTGTTCGGCACCGTCATCGTGCTCATTCTGACCCTGTACTTCACGGCGTCGCTCAATTCGATCAAGCGGGCCACGTATCGCCTCGTTCCGGCCTCACGGCGCGAACGCTTCGCCGACCTCAGCGAGCAGATCACCGACGCCGTGGGTCGCTACGTCGTCGGGCAACTCTCGCTCGGAGCCATCAACTTCGTGCTCAGCTACGTGTTTCTGTCGATCATCCAGGCCCCGTTCCCCGCCGTGCTCGCGTTCCTCGCCGGCATGCTGTCGCTCATCCCCCTCGTCGGAACGCTCTCGGGCTCGATCATCATCGCGCTCGTCTGCCTCATTCCCGGGCTGGGGTCGCTGCCGACGTTCATCGCAGCAGCCATCTACTACTTGATCTACATGCAGGTCGAGGCCTACCTGCTGAGCCCGAACATCATGAATCGAGCCGTCTCCGTTCCCGGGGCCGTCGTGGTGATCGCGGCTCTCGCCGGCGGCACGCTGCTCGGCATTCTGGGCGCCCTCATCGCGATCCCGGTCGCAGCGTCACTGCTGCTGATCATCAAACAGGTGGTCATCCCCATTCAGAACGAACGGTGACGCAGACTCAGCTCTCGTAGCGCTCGGGCAGCGGAAGCACGGCCGGGTTCACCCGGGCCACGATCTCGCTGAGCACCCTGCGCGTCTGCGATTCGCCTACCCAGAGGTGCTTGCCGCCCTCCACGGCGACGAGCTCGATATGCGGCATCGCCGCGAAGCGAGCGGCCGCCTCGGGAGGGCGAAGGTAGTCGTCGAGCTCGGGAATGAGCGCTGTGACCGGCACATCCACTTCGTTCCACGCCGCCAGTTCCGCCTCGGAGGTTCGATGCAGGGGCGGCGAGAGCAGGATGACTCCGTCGACGGTGTGCTCGATGCCGTACTTGAGGGCCAACTCGGTTCCGAACGACCAGCCGACAAGCCAGGGGTGAGGGAGCGCGCGCTCGGCGACGAACGCCATGGCCGCCTTCACGTCCCAGCGCTCCGCGACGCCGTGGTCGTATACGCCCTGGCTCGTTCCACGGGGCGACGAGGTGCCGCGGGTGTTGAAGCGGAGCACGGCCAGATCGGCCAGAGCCGGGAGACGGTTCGCCGCTTTGCGCAGAATGTGGGAGTCCATGAATCCGCCGCCCGTCGGAAGCGGATGGAGAGTGACGAGGGTGGCGACCGGGTCTCCCGATTCCGGGAGCGCCAGTTCTCCCACCAACTCGAACCCGTCGTCGGTGTGCAGCACGATGTCTTCTCGAATGGCGGGAAGCACGGTGGTGCTGCGGATGTCTACGATGCTCACGTTCAGTTTCCGATCTTCCAGCAGTGGCTGTGCCAATGTCGGCGTCCGGCGAGATCGCTCGCCTCGCCCATCAGACCGTCCGCACGCCATGCGACGATGTGTGCCGTGCCTGCGACAACCGGCAACGAGCATCCGGGGCAGACGTAGTCTTTGACAGCCTGCGCGGGCGACACCGATTGCACGTTCCACGAACCGCTGCGGCGATGCTCGATTCGACGACCGCCGGTGAGGATGCGGCTGAGATCGATCTCTGGCTCGTCGTCATCGCCGGCCCCGCGTCGACGAGGTCGGTTGCTGCGGGGCATGCATCAATCCTAGGTCAGTGCCCCGACGCGTCGTCGTCGCGCGAGTGGTCGAGACCGGCTTCTTCGAGATCGAGCATCTCCTGTGCGCGCATCAGGGCTATCGACGAGTAGCCGCCACGGTTACGGGCCGCGACCAGCGCGGCGCGTTCGTGCAGCAGGATGTCGCGCCTGACGAGCGCATACTGTTCGTTCGCCGCCGGACCATTCCCGTGCGGCCCCGAGAGTTGCTCCCAGGCGTAGTCGCTGCGCCTCGACGACTCGACCCGCACGCGTTCGATGACGGCAGGGTCGAGCGCTCCCCCGGCCACCTCTGCCAGCGAAGGGTCAGCGAGACGCTCCGAGCCCTTGAGGCGGATGTGATCGACGAGTTGCGCGAATTCCTCTCGCTGCTTGTCGCGGGCCGGGCCCTTGACGCCGGCGAGGCGGATCACCGCGGGCAGACTCGCGCCCTGCGCGACGAGCGTCACGATGGCGACGGTGTACGCGATGAGCACGAGCTGCTCTCGATAAGGGATGTCCTCGGGCAGGGACTGGGCCGCGGCGACCGTAACGACACCCCGCATTCCACTCCACGAGAGCACCACTCCCTCCCTCGCACCGAGCGCATCAGGATCGGGATGTCTTCTCCGAAGGCGACCGACCGCCGTCATCGCCGCCACGACGATGAAGCGGATGCCTATGAGCACGACCGTGGCGAGCAGACCGAAGAGCACCGCCTGGGGAACGTCGAGCCGATGGTGCCGCATTCCCTCGACGATCGTCTTGAGTTCGAGGCCCATGAGCAGGAACACGCCGTTCTCGAGCAAGAACTGGAACGTGCGCCAATTCACGCGCTCGCTCAGCCGTGCCGGAGCCGAGAAACTCGTGGCTCCGAGGTGGCCGGTGATGAGCCCCGCGGCCACCACGCTGAGCATGCCGGATGCGCCGATCGTCTCGGCGGGAATGTACGCGGCGAACGGCACCACGAACGAGATCGCGGTGGCGAGCACGGGATCGGGCACTCGCGCCCGAACGAAGACGGTGAGATATCCGACCGCGACGCCGAGGCCGACCCCGAGCACGACGGAGTAGGCGAAGGAGCCCAGAATCTGCCACGCACTGATTGCTCCGGCCGTCGCTGCGATCGCCGTTCTGAGCAGCACGAGGGCGGAGGCGTCATTGACGAGGCTCTCGCCTTCGAGAACAGCGAGAAGTCGAGGCGGAAGGCCGAGGCGCTTGCCGATCGACGTCGCGGCCACGGCATCCGTCGGGCTGATCACCGCCCCCAACGCGATGGCCGACGCCAGGTTGAGGTCGGGAAAGAGCGTGAACAATAGAAAGCCCGTGCCGAACGCGCTGACGACCACCAGCACGACCGCAAGGGCGGAGATGCTGCCGATATTCGAGCGCAGATCTGCGAGAGGCAGGCTGATCGACGAGGCATAGAGGAGGGGCGGCAGGACACCCGAGAGGATGACCGCACTCGCGACGTGAACGGGTGGCATGCCGGGAAGAACCGAGATCCCGATGCCGAGAACGGCGAGGATGAGAGGAGCGGCGACCTTGACCTTCGGAGCGAGCAGCGACACCGCGACGATGACGACGACACCAAGAACCGCGATCAAAGCCAACCCCATGGGGTCAGCCTATTGAATCAGCACCGCTGAATCAGTACCAGCCCGAACTCTGCGAGTGTCCCCATGCTCCACAGGGAGTCTCGTAGCGGCCGGTGATATAGCCGAGCCCCCAGGTGATCTGCGTTGCAGGGTTCGTCTCCCAGTCGGCGCCGGCCGATGCCATCTTGCTGCCCGGCAGCGACTGCGGAATGCCGTAAGCGCCGCTACCCGCGTTGTACGCGTTGTAGCGCCAGCCCGACTCTTTCGACCAGAGTGAATACAGGCAGTCGTATTCGGTGCTCGGCCATCCGCGGTCGGCCACCATCTGAGCGGCGATGGCCTGCGCACTTCCCGGGTCAGGTGCAGCCGCGGGCGGCGCATACCCTCCCCCGCCTCCACCGGTCTTCGCCGGCGTCTCGGCGGGAGCCGGCGTGGGAGTCGGGGTCGGCGTGGGCTTCGGCGGCTCGGTCACGGTGAACCCGTCGCGAACGATCGACGCGGCCTGGCTCGACGAGGTGACACTCTGCGACGGAAGGTTCGAGCCCGGCTCGAGAGCGACGGTGAAGTACTCCGAGGCGGCGACGCCAGAGTACGGGTCGACGACATTGACGAGAACGGATGCGCCGACGGCGGCGACACCCAGAAGCTGAAGGGCGAGCCGACCGGGCCGCGAGGCGATGCGCGCCGGGCGCGGAGTGACGGGATCGAGAACCCGGATCGGGGCCACGCCGTTCGCCTGAACGGGCAATGAACTCACGCGGGGCTTCAGAGAGACCCCCGCGGATGCGTCACGTTCACGATTTCTACCCACGATTATTCGACTTTAGCGAACTTCTGGCCGAATTGCAGACGGAGGGGAAGATCTCAGCGCACCGACAGCATCACATCGATCACGGCGTCGAGCACGAGATCGACCTGAGCTTCGGAGTATCCGCGCGTGCGCGACCGGAACGAAACCTGACGCACATCGTCGACAGAGACCGGAGTGCCTTCTCTGAAGTAGCCGATGAGCCGCTCGGCAAAGGCGTCGACGTCGCGCTTGTCATATCCCAATTTGAATGGGCCGCTGCCTCGGAACCGCTGCTTCGCCGGCCTCTCGAGTCGAGCCAGAATCTCTCTGGCCTTGTCTCGTGCATCGGCGAACCAAGCCTCGTCGCCGACAGACGACGAGATCTTTTCCCGCTCACGGGCAGCGAATGCCTCTTCGAGGCGCTCGAGAGCGGCATCGACCGCGAGAGTCGAGTATCCCCCCTTTTCGAGCCCGAAGGCCATGTGCCGGATGCCTTCCGCTGTGATGATCGTGCCGGTGTCACCGGGCTCGGCGCTGTACGCGATACGAGCGGCGGCCAGGAACTTCTCGACCTCGTCGATCTTGTAACCCGGCCTGGAAGACCGCGCTCGGGGAAACGTTTGACTCACGGTCACCATTCTGTCAACAGTTGTCGATCGACGCCTACGCGAAGACGATGAACAGCACGTAGGCCGCCGCGGCGGAAGGCAGGATCGAATCGAGCCGGTCGAGGAAGCCGCCGTGCCCAGGCAGCCACGTGCTCATGTCCTTGATGCCGAGGTCGCGCTTCAATAGAGACTCGGACAGATCGCCCGCGGTGGCACTCAACACCAGGACCGTTCCGAGGATGAGGCCGAACCACCACGGCATGTCGAGCAGGAAGATCGAGAGCAGCACACTCGACGCGACGCCGAAGATCCACGAACCTGCGAAACCCTCCCAGGTCTTCTTCGGGCTGATGGTCGGCGCCATCGGATGCTTTCCAAAATTCAGTCCCGTGGCATACGCGCCCACGTCGACCGAGACCACCACGATGAGGAAGGTCATCACCCACCATTGGCCGTCGTCGTTGCGGAGGAGCAGGGCCGCGATGCTGCCGAGGAATGTTACGTAGACCTGAATGAACACCCCGCCCGACATGTCTAGCGACACGCTCCGCATGGATGCGCGGTGCCGGGGTATCGCGAGCTCGGCCAATCTCCACAGGACCACCAGCAGCACGCCGCCGATCATCGAGATCCACTGCCACTCTTCGCCGAAGTAGAACGACACGGGCACGACGACGACGGCAGCGAGAACGCTCGGAATACGAGGCACGTCGCGCCCGGCATGCCGCAGGGCCGTGGCGAGTTCGAACACGGTGAATGCCACGAGCACCGTGGCGAAGACGACGAAGATGTCCTTGATGAAGAGCAGGCTGAAGACCATGACGAGTCCCAACGCCAGGCCGATGCCGATCGCGCTGACGAGATTGCGCCCGGAACGGGCGGTGATCTTGTCGTTCGCCCGATCGAATTGGTCGCGCCGCTCGCGCACCTTCGCCTCGAACTCGGCGCGGGTCATGCCGGGATGCTTGCGCGCCGAGTCCGCTTCGGATGCGGGAGTGTCGGGATCGTTCGTCATGCGGGTCGCCTAGATCTCGAGGAGTTCGACTTCCTTGCGCTTCAGCGCGTCGTCGATGCCGTCGACGTGCGACTTCGTGATCTGCTCCAGCTCTTTCTCGGCGCGTGCCACCTCGTCGTCGCCGACCTCGCTCTTCAGTGCGTCGAGTTCGTCTTTGGCCTTGCGTCGGATGTTTCGGAGAGACACCTTGCCGTCTTCGGCCTTCGTCCGCACGATCTTCACGTACTCCTTGCGGCGCTCCTCCGTGAGCTCCGGCAGCGTGACGCGGATGACATTGCCGTCGTTCGACGGGTTGGCGCCGAGGTTGGGAGTGTCGCGGATCGCCTGCTCGATGTCACGCAGCGCGCCCTTGTCATAGGGGGTGATGAGCATCGTGCGAGCTTCGGGGTTCTGCAGGCCGGCCAGCTGGCTGAGCGGGGTCGGTGTGCCGTAGTAGTCGACCAGGATCTTCTGGAAGAGACCCGGGTTCGCGCGCCCGGTACGAATGCTCGAGAAGTCTTCCTTCGTGTTGTCGACGGCCTTCTTCATGCGCTCTGTTGCGCCGGCCAGTACATCCGCGATCACGGCAACTCCTTCTTTTGGTTCTTCAGTAGTTTAGGGCGACGTGCTCGGTCAGTCGTGCGACGTGCTGACCAGGGTGCCGATGCGCTCGCCGAGAATCGCCCGGGTCACATTGCCCTGCGGCTGCATACCGAAGACCATCATCGGCATCTTGTTGTCCATGCAGAGGCTGAACGCGGTGGAGTCGACGACCTTGAGCTCGCGCTGCAGCGCGTCGAGATACGTGAGCCTGTCGATCTTCTTCGCGTCGGGGTTGGTGCGCGGGTCGGAATCGTAGACGCCGTCGACCCCGTTCTTCGCCACGAGGACGACGTTCGCGCCGATCTCGAGCGCGCGCTGCGCCGCGACGGTGTCGGTCGAGAAGTAAGGCAGCCCGGCTCCCGCGCCGAAGATGACCACGCGACCCTTTTCGAGGTGACGCTCTGCCCGCAGCGGAATGTACGGTTCGGCGACCTGCGTCATGGAGATGGCGGACTGCACACGCGTGGCAGCACCCGCCTGCTCGAGGAAGTCCTGGAGGGCGAGCGCATTCATGACCGTGCCCAGCATGCCCATGTAGTCGGCCCGGCCGCGGTCCATGCCTCGCTGAGAGAGCTCGGCACCCCTGAAGAAGTTTCCGCCGCCGACGACGATCGCGATCTCGACCTGCTTAGCCGCAGCCGCGATCTCCCTCGCCAATTCGCTGACCACGTCGGGATTGACTCCGAGGGAGCCTCCACCGAAGGCCTCACCAGAGAGTTTGAGGAGTACCCGGCGCCGGGGTTCTGATGAAGTCATGTGTGTGGATCCCTTTCGATCTCGTCCTGCAAATTTTAGTGGGCTGGCCGGGCTAACCCTCAGCCGGGATCGCGCAGGTCTCCTGTTGGGCGGTGGAACCCGTGACGCCGTCGAGCACGGGAGGCGCTGCGGCATCCGGTGTCGCCGGGTCTGCGGGAGCCGCCGGATCGACAGGGGCGGCCGGATCCACGGGAGCCGCGGGATCCACCGGAGCGGTGGGCGCTGTCGTGGTTCCGATCGGTTGCGAGTCGGCGCCCAGAGTGAACGGCTGGTCGGCCTTGATCAACGCGAAGAGTGTGTCGGCCGCGTCTTGGGTGGGCACGACCTTGCCCGGATAGTCGGGGTCATCCGTCGTTCCCGGGTACTGAACGAACGTGATGTTGTTGAGATCGATCGTTCGCAGCGACTGGGCCAACGACACCATCGTGTCGACCCTCGCGAGTTCCGATGAGAGCGTGAAGTACTTCTTCTCAGAGACCACGTTCGCCAACGAATAGAGCTTGCCGAAGTCACTCAGGGTGTCGTTGCTCTTCAACTGGCGCACGAGCGACGAGAGATACTGCTGCTGCGATGAGATGCGGCTGAGGTCGCCGCCGTCGCCCACGCCGTGACGAGAGCGAAGGAATCCGGCCGCGAGACCGCCCTTGACATTGGTGACGCCGGCCGGAAGATCGAGGTGCTGCAGCACCCCGTTCTCGTCGGGATAGACGATGTACTCGTCCTTCACCGGTCCGGTGAGACAAATCGGAACGCCCCCGATGGAGTCGGTGAGCGCGATGACGGCGTCGAACGTCATCGACACGGCGTAGTCGATGGGAAGGCCCGTGAGTTCTTTGACGGTCGACGCTACGCAGGGAAGACCCCCTCTGCCCCACGCCTCGTTGATGGGCGCAGCGCTCATGGCGTCGCCCTTTTCGCACTCCGGATGCGCGATGATCAGATCGCGCGGAAAGCTCACGGCGACGGCCGTCTTATGATCTTGCGACACGTGAAGCAGCATGTTCACGTCATTCAGCGTCGCTCCCTCGCGATCGCCGTAGAGATCTTCACTCTGGTTCGCATCGTTGTCGGCGGCCACGATCAGCACGTTGAAGCCGCCCTCGTGAGCTCCGATCGCCGGCGGCGCCTGGTCGTCTTCCTGCTCCGGATGAATATCGACAGAGTTGGCCTCGAGCTTCGAGGTGAAGGTCCACGCGCTGACGGCCGCGATTCCGCCCGTGCTCACCAGCGCGACAGCCGCCACGATCGCCACAAGACGAAGGATGCGCACCCAGGCTCCGCGCAGGGGCATACGGCCATGGCGCACAGGCGATGCGGTCGTCTTCACAGGCGAGTCTCCTTGGGGCTGGGGGCTCACCCGACAGAGCGGCCACGATTGATCCTACTTAATAGCAGAAGGCCCACCCCGCACGCGGGATGGGCCTTCGACTAGTGCGTAGCTCGTGGTGCTATGCGCCGACCTTGAAGCGAGCGAAGCCCGAGACGGTGATGCCGGCATCGGCGAGCACCTTCTTGACCTGCTGCTTGTTGTCCTTCGCGTAGTCCTGCTCGAGCAGGGCGACCTGCTTGTAGTAGGCACCGAGGCGACCCTCGATGATCTTCGGGAGGGCGGCCTCGGGCTTGCCCTCGCCACGCGAGATCTCTTCGACGATGCGACGCTCGTTCTCGACGGCCTCTACCGGCACGTCCTCGCGAGCGAGGAATTCCGGGTTGGCGAACGAGATGTGCTGAGCGATCGAGCGCGCCGTGTCGGCATCCGAACCCGTGTAGCCCACGACCACGCCGACCTGCGGGGGCAGGTCCTTCGAGGTCTTGTGCAGGTAGATGGCGAAGGCGTCGCCCGTGACGACGGCCAGACGACGGAGCTCGATCTTCTCGCCGAGGATCGCCGCCTCGTTGCTGATCAGATCGGCGACGGTTCCACCGGTCGCGGGGGCCGCGAGGGCCTCCTCGACCGAGGTCGCGCCGGCAGCGACGGCCGCGTCGAGCACGGCGTCGGCCAGAGCGACGAACTTGTCGTTCTTCGCCACGAAGTCGGTCTCGCTGGCGAGCTCGATCAGGGTTGCGGTGTTGCCGCTCTCCTTGGCCGCGACGAGGCCTTCGCTGGTGGAGCGGTCGGCGCGCTTGGCGTTCGACTTGGCACCCTTGAGGCGAAGGATCTCCGTCGCCTTTTCGAGGTCTCCGCCGGCTTCGACGAGCGCGTTCTTGCTGTCGACCATGCCGGTGCCGAGGCGCTCGCGCAGGGTCTTGAGGTCAGCCAGGCTGAAATCTGCCATGGTGTGCTTCCTTACTTGACTAAAGAGGTGAGATATCGAGGAAGGCGCGAACTACTTCGCGGGGGTCTTCTCGGCGTCGGTGGCCTCGGCCTCGAGGCGGGCCTCGGTCGCAGCGTCGGACTCGACGGCGTGCTCGGGAACGATCGACGCGTCTGCCGCGGCCTCGTGCTCGGCGACAACGGCGTCTGCGTCGTTCTCTTCGGTGGGGGTCTCCGCGGCGATGACGTCGGCGACGGCAGCCTTGGCGGAGTCGGACTCGACGGCGTTCTCGACGAGACCGTCGACGGCCTCGATCTTCTCAGCCTCGGTCGACGGGTTCTCGGATGCCTGGAGAAGCTCGCGCTCCCACTCGGCCAGGGGCTCGACGGCCGAGACGTTTCCGGCTTCTTCGGGCTTCTGGTGACGCTGGATCAGGCCCTCGGCGGCAGCGTCGGCGATGATGCGCGTGAGCAGGCCCACGGAACGGATCGCGTCGTCGTTGCCCGGGATCGGGTACTGAACGTCGTCGGGGTCGCAGTTGGTGTCGAGGATCGCGATGACGGGGATGCCGAGCTTGTGCGCCTCGTCGATGGCGAGGTGCTCCTTCTTGGTGTCGACGATCCAGATCGCAGACGGCGTCTTCGTGAGGTTGCGGATACCGCCGAGGCTCTTCTGCAGCTTGACGAGCTCGCGCTTCTGAATCAGAAGCTCTTTCTTGGTGTAGCCGCGAGTGGTGTCGTCGAAGTCGACCTCTTCGAGCTCCTTCATGCGCGCAAGACGCTTGGAGACCGTCTGGAAGTTGGTGAGGAGGCCACCGAGCCACCGCTGGTTGACGTAGGGCTGGCCGACGCGCTGAGCCTGCTCGGCGATGGAGCCCTGGGCCTGCTTCTTCGTTCCGACGAAGAGGACCGTTCCGCCGTGGGCGACGGTCTCCTTGACGTAGTCGTACGTCTTGTCGATGTGAACCAGCGACTGCTGCAGGTCGATGATGTGGCTGCCCGAGCGCTCCGTGAGGATGAATCGCTTCATCTTCGGGTTCCAACGACGGGTCTGGTGTCCAAAGTGAACGCCGCTGTCGAGCAGCTGGCGAATGGTTACAACGGCCATGAGCCGTCTCCTGTTCTTCGACGGCGGCTGCGCACGTCGCAGTTCATCACGAACTGTTCGCGCCACAGGCACACGTCAATCGGTTTCTTACCGTCGACCTGTTGGCGACGGTTCCTGGTGCCCAGCACGCCTCCGACCACCGATCACACACTCCTGCAGAACAGGAGGGAGAGGGGAGGACCGAGTGGAGTCGTGACGAAAGTCAGCGGGCACGCGTAGTCACCCCGACGGATCGAGGTGCTCCGGAAACTATATCACCCCTGTTGCTTGGCGTAGTACTCGCGTAGCTCGGCCGGATCGGCAGCCTCGAGTCGACGCGTGAAGTCGCTGTCGAAGCGGGCGACGATGGGAAAGTCGCCGAGCGGCACGATCGAATGGACCACCTGATCGTCGTACACGTGCACGAGCGTGATCGACTGACCGCCGTTGCGCCCGACCAGCGTCGACTCCGGTGCCGAGACATCCATCGTGTAGCAGGTGGCCGCGGCGACCGACACGGGAATGCCCGCGAACAGACCGTGGGTGGAGTAGTGGAGATGACCACCCAGGATCGCGCGGATATCGCTGCCCCGGATGACATCGGCGAGTTCGTTCTGTCGCTGCAATTCGAGCACCTGCATGTAGGCGACAGGGCTCGGAATCGGAGGGTGGTGCAACGCGAGGATCGAGCCGTGAGAAGCACTGGTGGCCAGCTGCTCGCGCAGCCATTCGAGCTGTTCTGCTGTCAGCTCGCCGTGGTGGTAGCCGGGCACGGAGGTGTCGAGCGTGATGACTCTCAGCCCGTCGAGCGAGACCACCCTGTCGATGGGGGCTGCGTCGCTGTCAGAGTCGTGGCCGACCTCGCCGAGTAGTCCTGCCCGGAACGCGGATCGGTCGTCGTGGTTTCCCATGACCCACAGGATCTCGGCGCCCATGCGAGCGGCGGCCGGCTCGACGATGTCGCGAACCCGGCCATAGGCATCCGGTTCGCCCAGGTCTGCGATGTCACCGGTGAAGACCAGCGCGTCGATGTCGATTCGAGACGCCTCGAGCGCGCTCATCGCCGCTTCGAGGTTCGAATCGGTGTCGATGCTGCCGTAGAGGGGCCGACGCCCGCCGAGAAAGTGGGTGTCGCTGATGTGCGCCAGCACGTGGTCGGCTGGAGGGTATTGACCGAGCTGCATAGGTGCAGCTTATTTGGCGCCGCCGACTCCGTCTTTTTCGCGGCGGCGACCACGCACGACGCTGAGGCTGCCGGTCTCCTCCAGCGCCACGCCCTTCGTCTCGGGAATCTTGAAGAAGACGAAGAAGAACGACAGCACGGCGAAGGCCGCGTAGAGTCCGTAGGCCAGCGTCAGCGAGACGTCCTGAGAGATGATCGGGAACGTCATGGTGACGGCGAAGTTCGTGAGCCACTGTGCAGCAGCCGCGACGCCGAGGGCGCGACCTCGGATACGGGTCGGGAAGATCTCGCCGAGCAGCACCCAGACGAGCGGGCCCCAGGAGGCGCCGAAGGCGACCACGAAGAGGTTGGCGCCGATCAGCGCGATGATTCCCCACGCACCCTCGAGGCTGGGCTTGCCATCGACGAGCTGCGCCTGGCTGAACGCCAGCGTCATCGAACCGAGAGCCACCGCCATGCCGACCGAGCCGAACAACAGGATGGGTCGACGACCGACCTTGTCGACGAGGAAGATCGCGACGAAGGTGACCGCGACATTGGTCACCGAGGTGATGACCGAGATCGTGAGAGAGTCGCTCTCTTTGAAGCCCACACTCGACCAGAGGGTGGTCGAGTAGTAGAAGATCACGTTGATGCCCACGAGCTGCTGCAGCATGGAGAGGATGATTCCGACCCACACGATGGGCAGCAGACCGAACCGCTTTCCTCGCAGGGAGCTCTTGTCGGCGTTGGCCGCGTCTTCGCGAATACCGGCCTCGATGTCTGCGACGGCCTTGTCGAGCTGGTTGGCGGGCGTGATCGAGGCCAGAACCTTCGTGGCCTTCTCTTTCTTGTCGGTCATCAGAAGGAAGCGGGGCGACTCCGGCAGCCGAAGAGCGACGAGACCGTAGACGATCGCGGGCACGGCGCACACGAGGAACATCCACCGCCAGGCGTCGAGGCCGAGGAAGAAGACCTCGTTCGCGCCGCCGGCGACGTTCGCCAGAACCGCATCGGACAACAGTGCCGTGAAGATACCGACGGTGATCGCGAGCTGCTGCAGCGAGGCCAGGCTGCCCCGGATCGCCTTGGGGGCGATCTCGGAGATGTAGGCGGGGGCGATGACAGAGGCGATACCGATGCCGAGGCCGCCGATGAGGCGCCACACGGTCAGGTCCCACGCGGCGAAGGCGAATCCGGAACCGAGGGAGCTGACGAGGAAGAGGACGGCGCCGATGAGCATCACCGGGATGCGTCCGAGACGGTCGGCCAGTCGGCCGGCCAGATAGGCGCCGACCGCACAGCCGAGAAGAGCGGAGGCGACGGCGAAGCCGGTGAATGCCGCGGTCAGGCTGAAGTCGTCTTGAATCGCATCGACCGCGCCGTTGACCACCGAGGAGTCGAATCCGAAGAGGAAGCCTCCGATTGCTCCCGCCGCCGCGAGCGCGATGACCTTGCGCCTGAGCTTCTTATCGGTTTTCACGTCGGTGTCTGCTTGTCCTGCGACCCCACTGGTTGCCATGATCTGCTCCCTCTTGTGACCGACAGTGCGCGCATCACGACGCTGTCCCTAACACTTCGATCTTGGCACGAACTCTCCCCCATTCGGGGCATCCTGCCTGTCCCTGCCCTCCCCCTTGACAGGCTGGCGTCTATGCATCGCTCCGGTATCCACTTGTCGGTCGGGCGGATCGCCCTTCACCTGGCGCCGCTTCTCGTCGTCTCGAGTGTCGGCATGCCGCTGACGGTCTCCGCTCAATCGGCGTGGGCATGGCCCATAGGCGAGCCTCACGTCATCGTCCGCGAGTGGCAGCAGCCCGTCGATACCTACTCCCCCGGTCATCGAGGCATCGACATCCGGGCGTCGGCGGGCGACGCCGTCGTCGCGCCCGAGTCGGGAACCGTGCACTTCGCCGGGCGCGTGGTCGATCGTTCGGTGCTGTCGATCATGCACCCCGGTGATCTCATCTCGAGCTACGAACCCATCGACACCACGCTGAAGAAGGGTGATCACGTGACACGCGGTCAGCAGATCGGCACCGTCTCGTCGTCTGGTCACTGCGCCGAATCGTGCCTGCATTTGGGCGTTCGACACGCGGGTCGTTACATCTCGCCTGTTCTGCTGCTCGAGGCACGTCCACGGGCGATCCTGCTGCCGACCTCTGGCGCTGGCTTCGGCGTCGTCGGGGGTGCGGTCGGGGTCGAGCGACGGATGCGCCGGGTCAGGCCCGCGGGTGCGCCTGACGGTAGGTCTCACGCAACCTCTCGGTCGTCACGTGGGTATAGATCTGGGTCGTTCCCAGGCTCGCGTGACCGAGCATCTCCTGCACCGCGCGCAGGTCTGCGCCGCCGTCGAGAAGATGGGTGGCCGCGGTGTGCCTGAAGGCGTGAGGTCCCTCGGGTCCCGAGCCCGGAACATCCAGGAGCAGCTTCGAGACGAGCGCATAGACCGACCGGGTGCCGAGCCGCGCGCCGCGCGCGCCCAGATAGACGGCCGACGAATGAGAGCCGCCGCTCGCCCGCGCCGCCAACGCTGGCCGCCCGCGCTGCAGATAGTCGACCAGCGCCAGATGGGCAGGCTGACCGAACGGAACGACCCTCTCCTTATTGCCTTTCCCCAGCACACGCACGGTGCGTCGGTCGAGGTCGAGGTCGCCCGTATCGATGCCCACGAGTTCCGAGACGCGCAGGGCCGACGCGTAGAGCAGCTCGACGATGGCCAGGTCGCGAAGCGCGACCGGTTCGCCATCGAGGGTTCGAGCCACCAAGGAATCGAGCACGCCGTCCATCGCGTCTCGCGACAGAACGCGCGGGAGGCTGCGATCGGGCTTGGGCGCCCGCAACCGCGCTGCCGCGTCTACGGTCTGCTCGTTCCCCCGCGAGAGCCAGGCCGAGAAGCTCTTCGCCGTCGCCGATCGTCTCGCCAACGTGGCCTTCGAAAGCCCTGACTGCGAGGCCGCCCACAGCCAGTCCCGGTACACCTCGAGCGTCACTTCGTCGCTTTCGTCGATGGCTCTCTGCTCCGCGAAGGAGGCCAACGCCGCGAGGTCCGAGCGATACGCCCGGACCGTGTGCGGCGAGTAGCCACGCTCGCCGACGAGGAACGACACGAAGTCGTCTATCGCGCGTGCGAGCTGCATGCCTTCAGCATGCCGCGTTCGGCGCTGATTCGCTGGCAGGCCCGCCCTCCGACGCGAGCTGCACGCTCAGACAGCCACCAGATGCAGCACGAGCGCCTGCTCGGGCAACAGGAGCGGCATGGTGAGTCCGAGTTCTGAGAGCACGCGGCCGGGCAGGGTGATCTCGCCGTGAGTCCACCACGCGGGCGGAGCATCCTGCAAGACACGGGGCCACTCCCCGAGCTTCACGGCACGAACGCGGTACACGAGCTGTGGATCGAGCCCGGGGAAGGTCACCGGCGCCACACCCGAATCGCGGGTCGCGGCAACCGTGACGACCGCGAAGATCGCGGCCGAGGCATCCGGAGCGACGATGGCGTGCACCTGACGAGCCGGGTCGACGTCATCGGCCCGCACGAGGACTCCCGAGTGCAGGAGCGCCCGCTGCTCCCGGTAGAACGAGGTCCAGGCGCGGATCGCGTCGAGCTCCGGCTCGCTCGCCGTGGTGATGTCCCACTCGATGCCGGCGTGGCCGAACAGCGCCGTCGCGAGGCGGAAACTCAACTCATGGCTGCGGCCCGTGGTGTGCGCGGTCGGTGCCCCGAGGTGCACGCCCAGGAACTCGGGCGGCACGAGGCCCGCCGTGTAGCGGTAGATCGACTGGCGCTCGAGCGAATCGTTGGTGTCGCTCGGCCAGACCCGATCGGTGCGTTCCAGCACTCCGAGGTCGACGCGGCCGCCACCAGACGAGCACGATTCGATCTCCACGGTCGGAAACTGCTGCCGGAGAGCGTCCATGAGCCGGTAGCAGGCGAGCGTCTGACGGTGTGCCGAGCCGCCGAGCAGATCGCGGTTCTGATCCCACTTGAGATAAGCGATCGGGTACTCGTCGAGCAAGGCCGCGAGCTGTCCATACACGTGGGCGAACGCATCCGGGTTCGACAGGTCGAGCGCCTGCTGAAAGCGCCACGGCTGGGGCAGCTCGGCGTTGCCCGCTGAGAGCACCCAGTCGGGGTGGGTCCGGAATACATCCGAGTCGAGGCTCACCATCTCGGGCTCGACCCAGAGACCGAAGTCCATTCCGAGGCCATGCACCCTGTCGATCAGGGGGTGCAGGCCGTCGGGCCACTTGGATGCGTCGACGACCCAGTCTCCGAGCGCGCGCCGGTCGTCGGTGCGGCCCTTCATCCAGCCGTCGTCGAGCACGAAGCGCTCGACACCCACACTGGCCGCAGTCTCGGCCAGCCTCGTGAGTTTCGCGAGGTCGTGGTCGAAGTACACGGCCTCCCAGGTATTCAGCATGACTTTGCGTTCGCCGAGCTGGCGTCGGGCGCGCACGAAGCCGTGCAGGCGTCGCGTCAGACCGTCGAGGCCGCTGTTCGACCAGGCCGAGACGAGCCACGGCGAGTGATAGATCTCGCCCGTCGCCAGGCGCACCTCGCCCGGTTCGAGCAGCTCCCCCGCACCGACGAGAGAGTGTCCTGTCGCAGATGCCTCAGCCCATAGGCGCTGGTCGCCGCTCCAGGCGAGATGAGATCCCCACACCTCTCCGTGCCGGAAACCGAAGTTCGGGGTGCCCGCCACCATGAGGAAAGCCGCGTCGTGACCCGGTCTGCCGTGTCTGCTGTCCCTCGTCCAGGTTCCCAGCCCCAGATCGTGGCGCTGCGGCTGGCGTTCGCGCGGCCAGCGGCCGGTGAAGTCGAGCAGCTCTCGTGCCCGCGGGGGCACCGGAAGAGTGGCGTCGAGAGATGCCAGCGAGTAGACGCTCGATCCCTCGTTGCGCACGCTGAGCCGCTGTCTCAAGACCCCGTCTGTCGACAACTCGATGTCGATCTCGACGACGAGCCCCGTCGCATCCGCCTCGCCGTGAGCGGGCGGGATGCTCTCGAGAACGAGGGTGACGCTCTGGTCGGTGCGCTCGGCCTGCCTGATACGGAGCGCGGCCGTGTGCTGCACGCCGAGGGCTGAGATCTGCGTGCCCTCGTGATAGCCCGCGAGCCCGGGTCTGCCCGACCAACCGTCGGCCATGAGAGGCACGACCCTCTGGATCAGGGGTGAGTCGATGGAGCTCGGACCGACGGCACGCTGTTGCGCCTCGACGAGATTCTCGAGGGCGCGATCGTCGAGCTCGCCCAGATCGGCTCCGAAATGGATGACGGCGGGCACGGCCGTGCCGCGGGCGTCCAGCACGAAGCTGGTACCCGCGGCACGGAGGTGGTAAATCATGTTCACCTGTAGATCATGCTCACTTGTTGACGGGGATCGCAGCCGCGTCGAGTGCGTCGATGGTCTTCTTCTGACCCGTCTTCAGCGCGTCGGTCAGCGTGCCGCTACCACCCAGCACCTCGCCGAAGCCGTCTGCGACGTCACCGTAGGTCTGCGTCATCGTCGGGCCCCAGACGAAGTCCGAGTTGGTCTCGTTCGCGGCGGTCGCGAACGTGTCGTAGATCTTCTGTCCGCCGTAGAAGTCGACGCCCTCGCTGAGCACGGGCAGCTTGAGTCCGGCCTTCGTCGCGGGGTACAGGTTGGCTTCCTTGTTCAGAGCCGTGAGGGCCTCGTCGCTGGTGTTGAGCCAGAGAGCGAACTGCGCCGCCTCGTAGGGGTGCTTCGATCCCTTGAGCACGGCGGTCGAGGAACCGCCCCAGTTGCCGGCCTTGTTCTCGCCAGCCTTCCACTGCGGCATCGGCGCAACGGCCCAGTTGCCGGATGTGTCGGGGGCGCCGCTCGAGATCGAGTTGGCTCCCCAGACGGCTGAGATCCAGGTCCAGTCGCTGCCCGTGTTGTAGGCATTGTTCCACTCGTCGGTCCAGGCCGGAACCTTGGAGACGAGGTCGGTCGAGATGAGTCCCTGCCAGTAGTCGGCGACCTTTTCGGACTCGGGCGACGTCAGAGTGACGTCCCACTTGTCGCCCTCGTTCGAGAACCACCGACCGTCTGCCTGCCAGACGAGACCGGCGAACCAGTTCACGTCGTTCTGCGGGAAGTTGGTGATGTATCCGCCCTGCGAACGGATGGTCTTGGCTGCCGCTGCGTACTCGTCCCAGGTGGTCGGCACGGGGATGCCGGCCTTCTCGAACAGGTCCTTGCGGTAGTACATGGCCATGGGGCCGGTGTCCTGCGGAATCGCGTAGACCGAGTCCTTCTCGCCGAATGTCACCTGGTTCCAGGTCCAGTCGATGAAGTCGTCCTTGCTCTCGGTGACGTTCTTGCACGAGGCGATGTTGGTGAGGCCGTCCTGCACGCGGAAGTTCGGCAGGGCGTCGTACTCGATCTGGCCGAGGTCGGGCGCGTTGCCGGCGCTCAGCTGGTTGAAGAAGTTCTTGTAGGTGCCGCCGTTGCCGTTCGGGCCGGTCTGAACGGTGACCTGAACGTCGGGGTTCTCCTTGTTCCAGATGTCGACGACCTTATCGATTCCGGGGATCCACGACGTGTAGGTCAGGTCGACCTTGCCGTCGCTGGGAGCACATGCGGCGGCGTCGCCGCTGGCGCTTCCACCGCTGCCGCCTGCGGCGCATCCCGTGAGGCTGATAGCCGCGAGAACACCGAGCGCCACGATGCGCTTGCTGTTTTTGATATGCATTTTCTCTTCCTTTGACTGTGCGGTTCTGTGGTGAGGGGTCGTGCGGGTGACAGCGACTACTTGACGCTGCCGGCCCCCAGACCTCCGCGCCAGAAGCGCTGGAGGCTGAGGAAGGCGATGATCAGCGGGATGATCGACAGGAATGCCCCGATGATGACGAAGGTGCGGATCTCGGGAATCTGGTTGACCTGCGAGTTCCAGGTGTAGAGGCCGAGGGTCACGGGGAACAGCGTCTGGTCGCGCAGCATGATGAGCGGCAGGAAGAAGTTGTTCCAGATGGCCACGAACTGGAAGAGGAAGATCGTGACCAGCGCCGGCGTCATCAGTCGGCGTGAGACCGAGAAGAAGGTGCGCACCTCGCCAGCGCCGTCGAGACGCGCGGCCTCGAGGAGTTCGTCCGGCACGCTCGCCGCGGCGAAGATGCGAGCCAGGTAGACGCCGAACGGGCTCACGATGCTCGGCAGGAACACCGACCAGAACGTGTTGGTCGCGTTGAACTGGCTGAAGATGAGGAACAGCGGCAGCGCGAGCGCGGTGGCCGGAACCAGGACACCACCGAGAACGGTGTTGAAGATCAGTTCACGACCCGGAAAGCGGTACTTCGCCAGGGCATAGCCGCACATCGCCGCGAAGAGCGTTCCGAGCAGCGCGCCGAAGCTCGCGTAGATGATGCTGTTCAGCATCCACTTCAGGTACACGCCGTCGTTGTAGGCGAAGAGGTCGCCGATGTTGGTGAACAGATTGAAGTCGGCGAACCACAGGCCGGCCGTGCTCGAGAACTGCTCGCGCGACTTGGTCGAGCCGATGAAGAGCCACCAGATGGGCACCAGGAAGTAGAGCGTCGAGATGCCCATCACGATCATCGCCGCGGTGCGGGAGGCGAGCTTCTCTTTGGGAGCTCCGGCAGATATCTGGGTCACTGGTCGCCCTTACGCTGGGTGAATTTGAGAAAGACGAACGACATGATGAAGGTGGCGAGCGCCAGCACGACCGACATGGCTGCGGCAAGGCTCACGTTCGGAACGGCCGAGGTCGTGTAGACGGCGATGTTGGGCGTGAACGTGCTCGACACCGACGAGGTGAAGCTGCGGAACACCTGCGGCTCGGCGAGCAGCTGCAGCGTTCCGATGATCGAGAAGATCGCGGTGAGCACGATCGCCGGCATCACGAGCGGGATCTTGATCGACAGCGCGATCTGCAGCTGGTTGGCGCCGTCGAGTCTGGCCGCCTCGAAGATCTCGCTCGGCAGAGCGAGCAGCGCCGAGTAGATGATGAGCATGTTGTAGCCGACGTAGACCCAGGTGACCACGTTCGCGATCGACCAGAGCACCGTCTCGGGCGCCAGCAGGTCGAATCCAGAGGTGAAAGCGGCGAACGGAGAGAGGTTCGGCGAATACAGGTAGCCCCACATGATGGCGGCGATGACGCCGGGCACGGCGTAGGGCACGAAGAAGGCCAGTCGGAAGAACTTCTTGCCCTTCACGAGCGGCGAGTCGAGCAGCAGAGCGAGAACGAGCGCGAAGCCGAGCATCACCGGCACCTGCACCACGCCGAACAGCGCGACCCGGCCGACGGATGCCCAGAACGCCTCGTTCTGGAACACCAGGATGTACTGGGTCAGCCCGCCGAAGACCTCGACCGGCTTGCCGAAGGTGCCGTCGCGCTCGACGACGAGCAGGGACTGCCCAATCGCCCAGCCGATCGGCAAGAGGTAGAAGGCAGCGAACAGCACAGCAAAGGGAGCGAGGAAGATCGCAATCGCCCTCTTGTGTTTGACGGGTGTGCGGCGGGCTTTCAGCCGCGGCACCGAGGTGGTCGTCACTTCTTAGTTCCTGCTCTCTCTCACGACGCGCACCGCGCCGGCCGGCACGTCGAGCGTGCCGTTCTGCGCGGTCTCGTTCGTAGCTGATGCGGGCGTGCCGATCTCGGCGCCCGTGACAATCTCGGTGCCACGCGTTCGATACTCGAACGCGGCATCCGTGTGGTTGATGATGAACACCCAGCTGTCGGATGCTCCGACCCGGCGCACGATCTCCACGCCGACAGGGTGCGCCACGGGTACCGCAACGCCCGCCTCGGTGGCGGCACGCATGAGCGTCTCCGCGAGCGATGCCTCGTCGAGGGCCGTGGCGAGATACCACGCCACTCCACCGCCGACCGAGTTGCGCGTGACGGCAGGGACTCCGGGGACAGGGCCGTTGTCGAAGACGGAGATCGCCTCTGCGCCCTCGAGCCGCAGGCGCTCCGACCACAGACGAGCGCTCTGCCCGTCGCTCAGCTCGAGAACCGTGGATGCGTGCAGGGGAACGAATTCCTCGCTCCTCACGCCGAGGAGCTCGCGGAAGGCTCCGGGATAACCGCCTGGGCGTACCCGGTCGTGCTCGTCCACGATTCCGCTGAAGAACGTCACCACGGTGTGCCCGCCGGCCGCCACATAGTCGGCCAGAGTCTGGGCCGCGGCATCCGTGACGCTGTAGAGGCTCGGAACGACGACGAGCTTGTAGGCGGCGAGCGAAGCGCCCGGCGCCACAATGTCGACCGTGACACCGGCGCCGAGGAGAGCGTTGTACGCCGCGTGCACCTGTGCCAGGTAGCGCACCTCGACCGACGGATGCGAGTCGAGGTCGGTGGCCCACCACGCCTGCCAGTCGAAGACGATGGCCACCTCGGCGTCGACGACGCTGCCGGTGACCTCGGCAAGACGGGTGAGGATGTCTCCGAGCTCGACGACCTCGCGCCAGACGCCCGAGTCCGTTCCCGCGTGCGGCAGCATCGCCGAGTGGAACTTCTCGCTCCCCTGCAGCGACGCCCTCCACTGGAAGAAGCTGATGCCGTCTGCGCCACGAGCGACGTGACTGAGAGTGTTGCGGATCATCTCGCCCGGTGCTTTGGCGATGTTGAGCGGCTGCCAGTTGACCGCCGAGGTCGCCTGCTCCATGAGCATCCAGGGGCGGCCGCCGGCCAGGCCGCGCGTCGCATCCGCCGCGAACGACAGTTCGGATCGCGGGTCGCCCAGGCGGTGGTCGAGGTAGTGGTCGTTGGCGACGACGTCCATGTGTGGCGCCCACGCCCAGTAGTCCTGATTGCGGATGTGCGCGGTGACCATGAAGTTCGTCGTGACGGGTGCGGAGCTGTGTCTGCGGAGGATCGCCTGCTCCGCCTTGTAGTGCGCGAGCAGCTCGTCCGAGCTGAACCGCATGAAGTCGAGCGCCTGTCCCGGGTTGCCTGTCGACACAGTGAGCCTCGGCGTGCGGATGTGCTCCCATGACGCGTAGCGCTGGCTCCAGAACGAGGTGCCCCAGGCGGCATTCAGCTCGTCGATGCTGCCGTAGCGCTCCTCGAGCCAGCCACGGAAGGCGTGGGACGAGATGTCGCAGTAGCAGTGCGCGTTGTGACATCCGATCTCGTTGGAGACGTGCCAGAGGCGCACGGCGGGATGCGCGCCGTAGCGCTCGGCGATCTTCTCGACGAGTGCGAGCGCGTGCTCTCGATAGGCAGGCGAACTCGGGCAGAACGCCTGTCGTCCACCGAACTCGCGCGTCGTGCCGTCGGCCATCATCGGCAACGATTCGGGGTAGTCGGCGCTGAACCACGGCGGCGGGCTCGCCGTCGCGGTGCCGAGGTTGATGCCGATGCCGTGCTCGTGAAGGATCTCGATGATCGCGTCGAGCGCATCGAAGTCGTAGCTGCCCCGCACGGGTTCGAGCTGCGCCCAACCGAAGATGTTCAGCGCCACGAGCGTCACGCCGGCCTCGTTCATCAGGCGGGCGTCCTCGAGCCAGGTCTCTCGACTCCACTGCTCGGGGTTGTAGTCGCAACCGAAAGTGAACGCGGAGACGTCGCCATCGATCAGGGTGGCTACTGCGGTCTCGCTCACGGTACGGGCTCCATTGTCTGCTCATGCTCGATCCCGCGGCGTCGCCATCTGGGAACGCTCCCAGTTCTGCTTACTCGAAAGATCGAGGGCACTTCTGGGAACGCTCCCAGAATAAACACACCGTCATCGACGTGTCAATTCCGGAGCACCCGATCGGTCGCACCCAGCAGACTTTCAGCCCAGTACAGTGGGCATATGACCGCCCGCCGAGCCGCAGCTGCACGCGCGACCATCAACGATGTCGCGGCGGTCGCCGGCGTCTCGCGGGGCACGGTGTCCCGGGTCTTGAACGCCGAAGCGTATGTCTCGGAGGCGGCCCGCTCCGCTGTCATGGATGCGATCTCGAAGGTCGGTTACGTTCGTAACAGCGCGGCACGCAACCTGGCGACGCGGCAGTCGCACGCCGTGGGCCTCGTCGTGCACGAGCCCCACTCGCTCTTTCTCGAAGACCCGAACATCGGCAGCATTCTGCTCGGCATCAACTCCGCGCTCTCCGACGCCGACTACCAGCTCGTCTCACTCGTCATCGACTCCGAACGCGACAGCCACCGGGTGGCCGAGTACCTGAGTGGCGGCTTCGTCGACGGCGTGATCATCGTGTCGGCACGCGCCCACGATCCCATCGCCAAGGTGGTCGCCGAGCTCGGCATCGCTGCGGCCTTCGTCGGCCATCCCGTCGACGTCGAAGGCATTCCCTATGTCGGCATCGACAACTTCAGCGCCGCCAAGGCCATCACGACGCGGTTGAAAGAGACCGGACGGCGACGCATCGGCATGATCGCCGCAGGACTCGATCGCGACTCCGGGCAGGATCGCATGGCGGGCTTCCGTGCGGCGCTCGGCGACGCCTTCGACCCCGAGCTGGTGGTCACGACGCCGCTGTACGCGCACACGAGCGGCATCGACGGAATGCGTCTGCTGCTCGACCGGGCGCCCGACGTCGACGGCGTCTTCGCGGCCTCGGACGCCATGGCCGCAGGCGTGCTCGATGTTCTTCGCGAGGTCGGACGGTCTGTTCCCGGCGACGTGGGCGTCGTGGGATTCGACGACAGCGCGTGGGCGACGCGAGCGCAGCCGCCGCTGTCGACGGTTCACCAGCCGGCCGGGCAGCTCGGTCGACGGGCGGCCGAAAGCGTGCTGGCTCAGCTCAGGGGCGAGACGGTGGATACCGCGGGCACGTTCCTCGAGACGGCCATCGTCTGGCGCGACTCGGCCTGAGGCCGCCGCCGTCGTGGGCGGTGGCCCCGCTCACGCTCTGTCGAGGAACTCCCCCAGGGTCTCTGGCTGATGACCCGTCAGCAACAGAACATCGTCGGTGATGCGCGCCTGCTCCCCGGCAGCCATCGCCGTGTAGGTCGATACCCAGGCGTCGACCTGCCACGACGGCGCGCCGTAACTGGCACGAGACTCGTAAGCCTCGGGCAGCGTCTCGTCGTGGAATGACACCGTGCGCCCCGTCTTCTGCGTGATGATGCGGGCGACGTCGTCGAGACTCAGCGCCTCGCGACCCGTCAAGTCGTAGGCGGCGCCGCGGTGCGCTCCCGGGTCGCGCAAGACCGCGAGCGCGGCGTCGGCGAGGTCGGCCCTGCTGACAGCCGAGACACGACCGCTGCCGGCCGGCCCGCGAATCACTCCGTCTTCTCCCGCCAACAGTGCAAAGAAGTCCATGTAGAAGTTGTTGCGCAGAAAAGTGAAGTCCATTCCGGACTCTCGGATGTGCTGCTCCGTCGCGAAGTGGTCGCGCGCCAGAGTGAAGACCGCCTCCGGGTGCGCGCCGAAGAACGACGTGTAGACGATGTGGGTGATGCCGGCGGCCGCAGCGGCATCGATGAACGAGCGATGCTCGTCGACACGGTCGACGCTCTCGGAGCCCGACACCATGAACAGGGTTTGAGTACCCTCGAGCGCGGCCCGGCTCGCGGCGCCGTCGCGGTAAGACGCCTGACGCACCCGCGCACCGGCGAGCTGAGGTGCTCGGCTCGAGTCGCGCACCACCAGAGTCTGCTCGCGTCCGAGGTCGGCCAGAGCCCTGGCGACCCGTCCTCCGAGATGACCTGTCGATCCGGTGACCGCGAGCGCGGGGGCGCTGTTCGAGTGTGACTCTGCAAGATTCATGTCTTCACGCTACCGTTTCTGCTTCTTCCAGCCGGCCTCACCCTCTACGGCCAATCCGTCGAGGGCCAGCAGACCCAGCACACCCTCCGTCGCCCCCATCGACATGCCTGTGCGCCGTGCCACATCGGTCGTCATGCGGGCCGATCGAGCGCTCAGCGCGTCGAGTACACGCACCTGATCTGGCGGCCGCCGATCCGATGCCGCGTCGAGGCCGAGGTCGAGCTCGGGCTGCGACGCATCGCCCGCCATGCCCGTTGCGAGCTCGAGCACCTCGTCGACACTCGTCACACAAGTTGCATCGAACTCCCGGATCAGACGATGGCAGCCCGCTGACGACGGTGACGTGACGGGGCCAGGAACAGCGCCGAGAGGTCGGCCCACGGATGCCGCATGGGCTGCCGTGTTGAGCGAGCCCGAGCGGCGCCCGGCTTCGACGACGACGGTGGCGACACTCGACGCCGCAATCAATCTGTTGCGCTGCAGAAAGCGCCACTTCGTCGGCGGCGAGCCGCAGGGCAGCTCCGAGACGACGGCGCCGACTGTGGCGATGCGGCCCAGCAGGGCATCGTGACCGCTGGGGTAGAAGCGATCGACGCCTCCGGCAAGGAAGGCTACCGTGAGCCCGCCACTCGCGAGCACGGACCGATGAACCATGCCGTCTATTCCATACGCCGCGCCCGACACCACGGCCACTCCCCTGTCGCTCAGCCCCGCGCCGAGTTCCATCGCCATGTGCTCCCCGTAACCGGTTGCTGCCCGCGCGCCGACCAGGGCGACGGACGACGGAAGCGACGCCAGCGCCGCATCGACACCCCGTACCCACAGCGCGATCGGGCCGTGCGCGCCGAGGTCGTCGACCGCCGAAGGCCAGACGCCGTCTGTCGGAAGAATGAGTCGGGCCGAGACCCTCGCCGCCTGCCGAAGTGCCGTGATGACGGAACTCGAGACAAGACGCGGCCGCCACCGCTCGAAAGCGAGCGCGAGGTCGTGCGGTGCGACAGCCTCGACCCCTGATCTGCTGATCTCCGCTGCGACCCGATCGATGGTCCACGAATCGACGAGCGATGTCAGGGCCGTCACCGCGCCCACCGACGCGACAAGTGCTCCCGCAATCGAATCGCCCGGCTCGGCAATGCCTGTCCACGAGGCCCTGGCGAAGATCTCCGCTGCGGTTGCCTCGTCGACCTCTGCCCCGGTGACAGCCGACACCGCAGCGGCGAGACCCATCACCTGCCTCGAGTCCAGCCCGAAGACGGTCACGACTGCAACGACTTTCGCAGATACAGCGCGCGCCCGACGTGTTCCGCCGTCGGCGATTCCACGGCGTCGAGGTCGGCGACCGTCCACGCCAAGCGCAGCACCCGGTCGTAGCCGCGCATGGTGAGGCCACCTCGTTCGAGCGCCCTGTCGAGCGAGGCTGTCGTGGCCCGGTGAAGCCGACGTGGGCCGGTGCGTAGCCACGAGCCGGGA
Source organism: Agreia sp. VKM Ac-1783 (assembly GCF_900177765.1). Taxonomy (GTDB): domain Bacteria; phylum Actinomycetota; class Actinomycetes; order Actinomycetales; family Microbacteriaceae; genus Agreia. The sequence continues at coordinate 801,693 of NZ_FXWI01000001.1, read as the reverse complement.
ACCTGCGAGTTCACCCTCCACGGCGTCTTGGCGAGTCGGGATGCTGAACGGGCCCGCGCCTCGATGACGGTCGCCCGTGCAGTGGCCGTGTCGAGTCGCTCGGCGCCGTCGGCCATGCGGAGCTCAGCCGCCGTGATGCGCTGCACCCGCAGCTGGATGTCGATGCGGTCCATCAAGGGGCCCGAGATCCGGCCGAGGTATCGGCGGCGAGCATGAGGGGTGCAGGTGCACTCGGAATCGCGCGCACCGTACTGGCCGCACGGACACGGATTCGCCGCGAGTACGAGCTGGAACGTCGCAGGAAACGAGGCGACGGCGTTCGCACGGTGGATGCTGATGACGCCCGTCTCGATCGGCTGCCTCAGAGCATCGAGCACCGACGAATTGAATTCGGGGGCCTCGTCGATGAAGAGGACTCCGTGCGAGGCGCGGGCGGCTGCCCCCGGTCTGATCTGCCGCGAGCCCCCGCCCACCAGCGCCGCCGCCGTCGCCGTGTGGTGCGGGCTCTCGAGCGGAGGCCGCGTGATGAGCTGCGAGCCGACGACCTCGCCGCTGAGCGAGCGAAGCGAACTGACCTCGAGGGATTCGAGCGCGCCGAGATCGGGAAGCAACCCGGGTAGCCGAGCGGCGAGCATGGTCTTGCCGGCACCGGGTGGGCCCAGCATGAAGAGGTGGTGACCGCCCGCGGCCGCGACGACGAGCGCCTGCGTCGCGTCGCGATTGCCGACCACGTCGGCCAGCTCGAGCACGGGCGTCTCGGTGGCGCTCTCTCTCGCGAGCAGGATCGGCTCGACGGGCTGAGGCTGGAGGCTGCTGCCGTGAAAGATCGCTGCGTCACGGACAGAGGCGACAGGAATGACCGTGATGCCGGGCACGAGCGCGGCCTCGTCGGCGTTACCCGTGGGCACCATGAACCGGGTGAACCCCAGCCGAGCTGCGGCGGCCACAGCGGGCAGGATGCCGCTGGTCGGCCTGAGCCGCCCGTCGAGGCCCAGCTCTCCGAGATGCACGACCCTGCCGATCGACTCGGCGCTGATGCTGCGCGCTGCTGCGAGCAACGCCATGGCGATGGCGAGGTCGAAGACCGGCCCGAACTTCGGCAGAGCGGCCGGTGACAGATTCACCGTGATGCGCCTCGCCGGCAAGGGGCATCCGGCATTGCTGGTCGCATGCCGCACCCGCTCACGAGCATTCGAGAGCGCCGTGTCGGGCAGACCGATGATCGTGAACGAGGGAAGCCCCGGAGTGATGTCGGCCTCGACCTCGACCATCTGACCGGTGAGGCCCAGCAGCGCCACGGCGGTCGTCGTGCCGATCATCGAAAGACCCCGCGGAGATGCTCGACGAAGGGCACGCCGCCCTCGCGGATGAGTACGGACACCGCATCGATTCGGATGACGCCGGGACGCGGGCCTCGCTGCGCGTCACACCAGGCGATAGCAAGCCGTCGCAGCCGTGCCAGCTTCGCATCGGTGATCGCCTCGAACGGATGCCCGAAGGCGGTCGACGATCTGGTCTTGACCTCGACGAACACGGTGTCGCGGCCGTCGACGCCGACCAGGTCTATCTCACCCTGCTCGCATCGCCAATTGCGTTCGAGAACGGTGAAGCCCTGGTCTGCGAGGTAGCTCGCGGCCACGTCTTCGCCCTGGCGACCCAGGGCATCTTTTGCTTTCATTCGCGCCTCCGCCATCGAGGATGGCAGCGCGTGAATTCCGCCAGACGTCACTCCGAGAGAACGGGCGAAACCCACTCTCCACAGGGCAAGCCGAGGAGAAGACGCCTACTCGTCGAGCGCGAGTTCTTTCGGAAGCTCGAAGTCCTTCGTCGACAGCTCTTCGACGTTGACGTCTTTGAATGTCAGCACGCGCACACTCTTGACGAAGCGGTCGGAGCGGTAGACATCCCACACCCACACGTCGTTCATCACGAGCTCGAAGTAGAAGTCGTGCTCGGTGTCGCGGCGAACCAGTTCGACGTCGTTCGCCAGATAGAACCGGCGCTCGGTCTCGATCACGTACTTGAACTGCGAGACCACGTCGCGGTATTCGCGGTAGAGGGCCAGTTCGACTTCGCGGTCGTAGTCCTCGATCTCATCATCTTCCATGGTGCGCCCAGTCTACGGCGTCGAAACGAGGGCGGGTTCCTTGAGCCAGCTGCGGCGATGGAAGTCGCTGGCGCCGTGAGTGGCGATGGCCTCCATGTGCACGCTGCTGCCGTAGCCCTTGTTGCTGTCCCAGCCGTAATGAGGCGTGTCGGCGTGGCGGTCGATCATGAGGCGGTCGCGGTGCACCTTGGCCACAACGGATGCCGCGGCGACCGACGCGCAGTCACGGTCGGCTTTGACGCGGGTCACGACGTTCAGGGGTGTGGAGAGGGCGGGGGCCAGCCAATCGTGGGAGCCGTCGAGCAGGATGACGGAACCGGCGACATCCACCCCTCGGCCATAGAGCAGGCCGAGCCCGCGTTTGGCGGCGAGACCGAGACACGCGATGATGCCGAGCTCGTCGACCTCCTGCGGGCTCGCGAGCCCCACGGCGCTGTCGAGAGCCCAGTCGGCAGCGAGAGGAGCGATGCGCTCGCGCGCCGCCTCGGAGAGCATCTTCGAGTCGCGCAGTCCTGCCGGAATCGGCGCACGCCTGCTGGCACGGATCACGCAGAGGCCCACGGCGACGGGGCCGGCGAGTGCTCCCCGGCCGACCTCGTCGATTCCGATGACGAGGCTCGCACCCTTGCGTTCCAGTCCGCGCTCAACGGTGAGGGTCGGGTCGGAGACAGCTATTTCGATCCCTCGCTCTCGACACCCGCGAACACATCGGAGTAGTTGTCGAGGAACGTCCAGCGGTCGGTCGGCCATGTGATCCACAGAGCGCGCCCCACGACATTGTCGATCGGCACGAAGCCCTTGCCAGGCTGGTCCTGGTTGAACCGCGAGTCCTTGGAGTTGTAGCGGTTGTCGCCCATGACCCACAGGGAGCCCTCGGGTACGGTCACGTCGAACGCCACGGCGGAGGCGGCCGTCTGCCCCTCGGGCAGCTTGATGTATGGCTCATCGAGGGGAACGCCATTGACCGACATCTGACCGAGTGCGTTGCAGCAGGTCACGTGATCGCCCGGCAGGCCGATGACCCGCTTGATGAGGTGGTCGTTCGCGTCGCTCGCCGCGAGGCCCACCGTCTCGAGCACCCAGTCGAGGGCTGCTGCGACGGGCGCCTTCTCGGGCTCGACAGTGGCGGGAAGCCAGCCGCCCGGATCGGCGAACACGACGACATCGCCGCGCTCGATCGGCATCAGGCCGGGCTCGAGCTGATTGACCAGAATGCGGTCATTGACCTGAAGCGTGTTCTCCATCGACCCCGAGGGGATGTAGAACGACCGCACGAGGAACGTCTTGATCAGCACCGACGCCAGAACGGCGACGAGGAAGATGATGAGGATGTCGCGAAGGAACAGCAGTGTGCTGCGCTGCCTGCGCGAATTCTTGTGCCGGCGTGACGTACGCGATGGCATGGTCGTTTCTGTCATTTAACCGCCTGAGCTCCCTGCCATTTTATGGGCAAGGAGCTCAGGGATGTGAATCGAAGGACCGACGCGTTTCGGCTGTCAGTTGATTCGAAGGCGAAAGTTACGCGTCGCGCTTCTCTTTGATCTTGGCCTTCTTGCCGCGAAGGGCACGCAGGTAGTAGAGCTTCGCGCGGCGAACGTCACCGCGGGTGACGACCTCGATGTGGTCGATGACCGGGGAGTGAACCGGGAAGGTACGCTCGACGCCGACCTGGAAGCTGACCTTGCGCACGCAGAACGTCTCGCGAACGCCCTCGCCCGAGCGGCCGATGACGACGCCCTGGAAGACCTGGATACGCGAACGCGTACCCTCAACGATGTTGACGTGCACCTTGACGTTGTCGCCGGCGCGGAACTCGGGAATGTCGCTACGCAGCGATGCCGCGTCGACGAAATCGAGAATGTGGCTCATGATGATGATTCGCTCTCTGCAACCGCCACAGGTCGACTACGGGGTAAAAGAAGTGTGAGTTTCGGTGCCATCGTTTATCGCAGACTCCCCTGTGGCAGAGTCGGGCCGAGGCACAATCGTTTATTCTGCCACACGCGGCGCCCGCGCCACAATCAGTGGGTGTCGCGGCTCGTCTCGATCACGATGTACTCGCCGTCGTTCCGGATGCCCGCGGGCACCTGATTGGGGCGGAATCCGGCACCCGGAGCGGTCGGCGGAACCTCGAACGAGGCGAACGCATCCTGAACTCTCTTGCGGGCCTCGACGAAGAACTGCCACACCGCGGCCCAGAACCCGCCGATCACAGCCACGATGAGCACAACGGATGCGATCGTCGAGGCGGCCGTATTGAGGCCCAGAGTGATCGCCGCAGCCGAAATGACGGTGAGAACGGCCACGTCGATCCACGAGACGAGTTTGGATGCGCGGACACCCGGCCGCGCATAGACGATTCCGGCGATGGCGGCCAGCGCCACGAACAGCACGATGGCGGCGAGGAGAACACCGAGGGTTTCCCAGGCGCCTCCGCCGAAGACAGCGCTGCCGACTAGCAACCACGCCGGCAGAACGACTGCTGCGGGGAACAGAACCGAGTAGAAAGCCCGACGAATCATCACCTCTTCAGGCTAGGCGCGGCAGCTCGGGAATTGGCTGGGATCATGTGCGCCTCGGGCGAACACGAGAGCGGGCAGAATAGAGACATGATCGAGTTGCGCACGCCCACAGAAATCGACGAGATGCGGGCTGCGGGGCGCTTCGTCGCCGACGTGCTCACCGAGCTGAAGTCCAGGGCCGCCGTCGGCATGAACCTGTTGAAGCTCGATGCGATCGCGCACGAGATGATCCGGTCGCGTGGAGCCGAGTCGTGCTACATCGACTACCACCCGTCGTTCGGCGCCAGCCCCTTCGGCAAGGTGCTCTGCACATCAGTCAATGACGCCGTGCTGCACGGCCTCCCCCATGACTACGTGCTCCGCGACGGCGACCTGCTGAGTCTCGACTTTGCGGCATCCGTCGACGGCTGGGTGGCCGACTCGGCGGTGTCGATCGTGGTGGGAACGCCTCGCGCCGAAGATCTGCGGGTCATCGAGACGACAGAACGAGCGCTGGAAGCCGGCATCGCGGCTGCCCGGCCGGGAGGACGGCTCGGCGACATCTCCGCGGCGATCGGACAGATCGCTGCGGAAGCCGGATATCTCGTGAACACCGACTTCGGCGGTCACGGAGTGGGCCGCACGATGCACGGCGACCCACACGTTCCGAACAGCGGTCGACCCAATCGTGGTCTTCCCCTGCGCGCCGGCCTGGTCATCGCGATCGAGCCGTGGTTCCTCGAGTCGACCGACAAGATCGTCACCGACAAAGACGGCTGGACCCTCCGCAGCGCCGACGGATCACGGGGCGCGCACTCCGAGCACACTGTCGCCATCACGGAAGACGGCCCGCTCATTCTGACCGCTCGCTCCTAGCCGCCCACGTCTGCTTAGTCGACGAGTTCGAAAGCCGCGAGCCCTCCGACGTACGACTTCGGAAGCGGACGAGCGAATTCGTCGCGTCTGGAGGTGGAGTAGCCGAGCGTGACGAGCGACTCCACGAGCTTGGTGGCCGCGCTCACCCCGTCGATGACGGGAACGCCGACCTCGCCCGAGATATAGCTGCACAGATCGGCCATCCCCGCGCATCCGAGCACGATCGAATCGGCCTTGTCTCGCTCGACGGTCTGCCTGCACAGATCGATGATCACCTGCGCGGCACCGGTCGCGGGGTCGTCGAGAGCGAGCACGGGGATGTCGCAGGCGTAGACGCCCACGCAGCGATCAGCGAAGCCGTAGTGGCGAACCAGATCCTGGGCTCGCCCCACCGTTCGCGACAGCGACGTGACGACGCTGAAGCTCCGACCCACCAGCGTGGCGGCGTGCATCGCCGCTTCAGCGATCCCGACGACCGGGCCGCCCGCGAGCTCGCGAGCGGCATCCAGCCCCGGGTCGCCGAAGCAGGCGATGACATACCCGTCAGACCCCGCGCGCTCACCCTCGGCGATCTCGTGAAGCAGACCAGGAACCGAGAGCGCCTCGTCGTAGTGACTCTCGATCGACGCCGGGCCCATCGACGGGTTCACGGCGCTGATGCGCGTTCCGGGCCCGGCCACCCCCCGGGCACACGATCCGATCATGTCGGTCATGGCCCGGGTGGTGTTCGGGTTGATCACGGTGATGTGCACGAGTGCGTGTCCGTTCGATGGTGCGGTGAAGGGAGTTACTGGATGACCGAGGCTGTCTCATGCTCCTCGGCCGCCTGCATGCTGCGGGCCGCCTGGGGGCTGATCTTCTCGGCCAGCCAGTAGACGACGAGTCCGATTCCGCAGCCGATGAACCAGGCATACGAGGCCGCGCCCTGCAGAACGGGGATGAACACCGTGCTGGCCGCGAGAACCGCTCCGACTGACGTCGCGATGACCGCGTTCGGGTTGAAGCCCCTCTTGTACCAGTAGCGCCCTTTCTCGCTCATCGTGTAGAGGTCGTCGACGTAGACCGTCTGCTTGCGCACGATGTAGAAGTCGCAGATCAATACGCCGAACAGCGGGCCGATGAACGCACCCAGTGTGTCGAGCGTGTAGTGGATGATCTCCGGGCTCGAGTACAGGTTCCACGGCGTGATCAGAACGCTTCCGACGGCGGCGATCATGCCGCCCATGCGCCAGGAGATCTTCTGAGGAGCGACGTTCGAGAAGTCGAAGGCCGGTGAGACGAAGTTCGCCACGATGTTGATTCCTACCGTCGCGATCGCGAAGGTCAGAGCGCCGAGGATGATGGCGTAGACGTTGTCGATGCGGGCGACGGTCTCGATCGGGTCGGTGATCAACGTGCCGAACACCGGAACCGTTGCAGACGCGCAGATCACGACGAGCAGCGAGAACACGAGGAAGTTCAGCGGCAGGCCGAGGAGGTTTCCACGCTTGACCGCCTTGAACGACTTGCCGTAGCGCGAGAAGTCGCCGAAGTTCAACATGGGGCCGGAGAAGTACGACACCACCAGCGCGATGGCGCCGAGCATGACGGGAACGGCGTCCCAGCCCTGGAACTTCACGGAACCGAGGTTCAGGTCGATGTTCTCCCAGCCCGCCTGCGACACGAGGTAGATGGCGAGGATGATCATCACGACGTAGACCGCCGGGCCGCAGAAGTCGATGAACTTGCGGATCGACTCCATTCCTCGCCAGAACACGAAGGCCTGAGCGACCCAGAGAATGAGGAACGCGACCCAGCCCAGCAGCGACAGGCCTGCGAAACCGACGGTGTCGGCATCCGCAATGCTTGCCAGGTCGGGCCAGAGCTTGAGGGCGACGACGACGAGTGCGGCCGAGGCCAGATAGGTCTGGATGCCGTACCAGGCCACCGCGATCAGGCCGCGGATGATCGCGGGGATGTTGGCGCCGAGGACGCCGAACACGGTGCGCGAGATCACCGGATAGGGCACGCCCGACTGCTGACTCGGCTTGGCGACGAGGTTGCAGAGGAAGTAGACGATGGTGATCCCCACGAGCAGAGAGACGAGCACCTGCCAGCTCGCGAGCCCGAGCGCGAAGAGGCTGCCCGCGGTGACGTAGCCTCCGACGCTGTGCACGTCGGACATCCAGAAGGCGAAGAAGTTGTAGGCGCTCCAGGTCTGCTTCTTGAGCGGCGCGAGATCCTCATTGCTGAGGCGTGGATCGTGGAACGCTTCGACGACGCCGCTGCCCGTGGGCAGCCCGGCAGCCTCGAGCACGTCGCCGGGCTTCTCCCCGTGGGGGTTGATGACCTCGGTCATGGAATTCTCCGGTTTCTGATCAGTGGTGCGACAGTGTGGTTGGAGGGTGGTGGTCGGTGGATTGTTCGATTCGATCCACGTTCCCTAACCGGCAGCTCCCCAGGGCTCCGTCAGTGCTCATAAAGCTATTGCTTAACACGTCTTGCACGATTTCGTGCCTGTTACAGGCATGTGACAATTGACGAGTGGAGAACGTGCTCGAGTCCGGAGACGCTGCGGCGCTCAGCGCGAACGAGTCCCTCGGGCGCAGGCTCCGCGAACTCCGGATGCAATCGGGACTCTCGCTTCGAGCACTCGCCCGCTCGCTCGACATCTCGGCCAGCGCCGTGTCGCAGATCGAGACCGGCGTGATGGTCCCCTCGGTGAACCGACTGATCGCGATCGTGACCGCCCTCGGCGTGCCCCTGTCGGCCGCCTTCGAGGCCCCGGGCGCAGAATCGGCGGCGGCATCCACCACCGCGACGCTCGGCGACCGGCTCGCCGGCCTTGCCGACGAGCCCGTCGAGGGTGACGGCTACGTCATCTCACGCGCCGGCCGCGTGCCCGACATGAACCTCGAGTCGGGCGTGGTCTACCGCAGACTCTCCCCCGGCCCCGTGCCCGGCCTCGAGATCTTCGAATCGACCTACCCCGCGGGCTCGACCGGTAGCGCCCACGGCGACCTGATCCGGCATGACGGCTTCGAGATCGGCAGCATCAGCTCGGGCACGCTCACCATCACCTTCGAGGGCGAAGACGTGACCCTGTCTGCCGGAGACTCGATCACGTTTCCCGCGACGAGGCCCCACCGGCTCAGCAATCGGTCAGGCGAGTCCTGCGTCGCCGTCTGGCTGATCGTTCACTCGTAGAAGATCTGGCCTGACCCGCGCGGTGCGTTCGAGCTGCTGCTCGCGACGCCACTCGGCGATGAGGCGGTGGTTGCCGCTGAGCAGCACGGGCGGCACCGCACGGCCACGCCACTCCGCCGGCTTCGTGTAACTCGGGTACTCGAGAAGGCCGTCTTCGTGGGACTCCTCGACCAGACTCTCGGGGTTTCCGACCACGCCCGGAATGAGCCGGCCGATCGCCTCGATCATCGCCATGACCGCGACCTCACCGCCGTTCAGCACGTAGTCGCCCAGGCTCACCAGCCGAACCTCGGCCCTCTCGGCCGTGTCGTCGAACACGCGCTGATCGATGCCCTCGTACCGCCCGCATCCGAACACCAGGTGCTCGCGCGTCGAGAGCTCGCGCGCCATCTTCTGGGTGAACACCTCGCCCGCCGGCGAGGGAAAGATCACCAGCGGGGCCTCGGATGCGGCGGGTTCGGCGTCGAGGATCGCGTCGAGCGCCTCGCCCCACGGCTCGGGCTTCATGACCATTCCCGCTCCGCCGCCGAACGGGGTGTCGTCGACCTTGCGGTGCCTGTCGTGAGTGTGGTCGCGCAGATCGTGCACACCGAGCTGGATGAGGCCGGACTGCCGCGCCTTGCCGAGAAGGGAGATGTCGAGCGCGTCGAAGAAGCTCGGAAAGATCGAGACGATGTCGATACGCATCCTGAAAGCCTAGCTGCGGCGGGCGCCCGGGTCGCGCAGTGCGCGTCAGCCGCGTATCGGACGGAGATTTCGATGGATCGTCGGCGTATGACGGACGATCCCTCGAAATCTCCGCCCGAGAATTAGTCGTCGGATGGAATGAGTCCGGCAACTCGATGCCGGGCAGCCCAACGGTGCTCATTGCGCCGCACAACGGCGCGAATCGCCCGTTCGACGGAGGGCCACTCATTCATGACCTGGCCATAGGTGACGCGAAGGACGACATATCCCCGTTCGATCAACTCGAGGTCACGACGGCGGTCCTCAGCGTAGGCCTGAGCGCTCGTGTGCCAGGTCTTGCTATCCAGCTCGACCACGAATCGATCCCCGATGAGGAGGTCGACGCGTCCAACCGTTCCGATGCGCACTTGTGTGCGGTGCGGAATGCCCAATGCTCGTAGACGCAGTCGCGCCTTGGTCTCGAGCCCGGATTGCGCGGTCGCATCGATGAGCTCAAGATAGCGACGGTATTTCTTGGGAAGCGATTCGATGATCCGCCGAACCTGGTAGATGCCGACGAGGCGATTGTTGAGCGCCGAGTCGAGGGCGACGATCACCTCTTCTCGAGGCTGGCAGATGATGAGGTGCCTCAGCGCCGCGGGAACGCTGTCGACTGCCAGGTCCAACTCTCCAGCCTGCAGAACGGCGGCGCCGCGATGCAGCCGAACGCCATAGCTCGCCGGTTTCGACAGGCGGACAGCTCTATCGTGCGGCGCCGAGAGATGGCTTGCATGTGCGTCAACGGACACATGCAGAAGCCGGTCATCGACGCACCAGACACCTTTGCGCCTCAGCGCTGACACGCATGTTAGATGCCCGCCCACTCGAACCGCCGCGACCAGTTCCGGGTCGGCGTCTGAGGCCGCATACCAACCGCGTCGGGGGTTCGTGAGAAAGCCAGACTTCACTGCGTTCGCCAAATCGGAAGCCGCGAAGCCGTGAGCGGATAAAGCGCTGCGCGAGGCGACACCGCCATAGCCACCGATGACATCGAGAAGTGCTTGCATCAACACATGCTCGCCGCTTCCGAAGTCCGGAAACGGCGGCCGAAGCTATCTGTGGAAAACACGAACGGGCGGAGATTTCCACCCTCCAAACGCCTCTGGGCGCCGGTGGTGCGTAATCTCCGCCCGTTCGGATGAAGCGGCTACTCGGCCGGGGTGTCCTCAGGCGAGGGCTCCTCTGTGGGAGCCTCCTCGTCGTCGTCCGACTCCGGCAGCTCCTCGAGAAGGCCCGGAGGCGGCGTGATGGTCATCGTTCCCGCCGCGATGTCGACCGCCGGAATGATCGCCTTGACGAACGGGACCAGCACCTCGCCGGATGCCTGTTCGATGACCAGCAGATCTTGAGCGGGCATGTGGTTGACCTGGCGCACGACGCCGATCTTCTCGCCGTCGCGGATCACGTCGAGTCCGACGAGCTGGTGGTCGAACCAGGCGTCTTCTTCGGCGGACTGCTCGTCGGAGTCCTGGTCGATCCAGAGGATCGCCTTGACCAGGCCTTCGGCGGCGGTGCGGTCGGGCACGCCCTTGAAGAATCCGACGGCGTGGCTGTTGAACCACTTGAGCTCGATGAGTTCGAGCGTCTTGCCGTGCCACGGAGATGATGTGGGCACTTGGAGGGTGAACACCGCGCCCGGCACGAAGCGTCGTGCGGGGTCATCGGTGAAGAGTTCCAGCTTGATCGCCCCCTTGAGCCCGTGGGCTTTCAGGAGGCGACCAACCCGGAGTTGCTGCTTCTCGTTCTTAGAAATCGGTATCCACCACGTCTACACGAACGCGCTTGCCATCAGCGAGCGCGGCGACGAGTGTGCGGAGAGCCTTGGCCGTGCGACCCGCACGACCGATCACGCGGCCGAGGTCGTCGGGGTGCACGCGCACCTCGAGAACCTCTCCGCGCGGTGAGCTCTTCGCAACGACATGCACGTCGGCAGGTTTGTCGACGATGCCCTTGACCAGGTGCTCGAGAGCAGGAGCGAGCAAGGCTAGGCCTTCTCTGCTTCAGCCTCGGGAGCCTCGTCGGCAGCCGGTGCCTCTTCGGCGGGAGCTGCGGGAGCCTCGACCTTGACCTCAGCCTTGGGTTTCAGAACCGGCTTCTTCTTCTCGTCGGCGACGAACGGCTCCTTGGGCTCCTTGACGCGCACGGTCGAAACCGCGTCTTTGTCGCCCTTGAACTTGCCCCAGTCACCGGTGAGCTTCAGCAGCGCGGCGACCTGCTCGGTCGGCTGAGCGCCGACGCCGAGCCAGTACAGCGCACGCTCGGACTCGATCTTGATGACCGAAGGCTCTTCGGTGGGGTGGTACTGGCCGATCTCCTCGATGACACGACCGTCGCGCTTGGTGCGCGAGTCGGCGACGACGATGCGGTAGTACGGTGCACGGATCTTGCCCATGCGCTTCAAACGGATCTTTACAGCCACAATTCTTCCTAGGTTTTTCTCTCGGCCCTGATGGGCCTAAATGTGGGTGAACTGGCAGCCGTGAGCGTGGGGTGCACACTCGGCGTAAAAAGTTCTCGAGGGTTCTGCCACAACCTGATTAGAGGGTCGGGCGGGCAGACTCGACAGATCATTCTGTCAGATATTCGCCTCGTGCGCGTAATTCCTGAGCGCTATCCGTCGAGTCTGTCAGGATGAGGCGACCCGCTGCTATCGATCGGAGCCGCACATGCAGATCTCGTTCGCTCCCTCCGAACGCTCCACGCTCGGTATCGAGTGGGAGATCGCGCTCGTCGAACAGAGCTCAGGCGACCTGGTCAACGTCGCCGGCGATGTGCTGCAGTCTCTGCGTGGACCAGACGGCCAGGATCATCCGCGCATCACCGAAGAGCTGCTGCTGAACACCGTCGAGCTCGTCACCGCCGTGCACACACGGGTATCGGATGCGGTCGACGACCTCCAGGGACAGCTCGCCGAGGTGCGCGCCATCACCGATCCGCTCGACGTCGAGCTCATGTGCGCGGGAACCCATCCGTTCGCCCAGTGGTTCGACCAGCAGATCACCGACAAGGAGCGGTACCACAAGCTCATCGACCGCACCCAGTGGTGGGGCCGCAACATGATGATCTGGGGCATCCACGTGCACGTCGGCGTCGAGAGCCGCGACAAGGTTCTTCCTCTCCTCAACGGCCTGCTCAACTACTACCCGCACCTGCAGGCTCTCTCTGCATCGAGCCCGTTCTGGGCCGGCGAGAAGACGGGCTACGCCTCGAACCGTGCGCTCATGTTCCAGCAACTTCCGACCGCGGGCCTCCCCTACCAATTCGACGAGTGGAGTCAGTACGAGTCGTACGTCGACGACATGAAGGTCACGGGCATCGTCGACGACCACACCGAGGTTCGCTGGGACATCCGGCCGTCGCCCCAGTGGGGCACGCTCGAGATGCGCGCCTGCGACGGCCTCTCGAGCCCCGAGGAGATCGGCGCGGTCGCGGCCCTCATCCAATGCCTCGTCGAGCACATGTCAGACCGGCTCGACGCGGGCGAGACCCTGCCGACGCTGCAGCCCTGGTACGTGCGCGAGAACAAATGGCGCGCTGCGCGCTACGGTCTCGACGCCGAGATCATCGTGGATGCGCAGGGCTCAGAGAAATTGGTCACCGACGACGTGCGAGAACTGCTGGTCACACTCGCGCCGGTCGCCGAGCGGCTCGACTGCGTCGATGAACTGGCCAAGGTGAACCTGATCCTCGAGCACGGCGCCAGCTACCAGCGTCAGTTGCGTGTCGCGGAAGAGAACGGTGGAAGCCTCAAGGCCGTGGTCGCGTCGCTCACTCGCGAACTGCGCCACGGCCTCGGCACGGTCGCGCCCTGAGCTTGTCGAAGGGACGCCCTTCGACAAGCTCAGGGAACGGCAAGCTCAGGGAACGGCAAGCTCAGGGAACGGGCTAGGCGTTCTTCTCGTCGCGCCAGGCGAGCAGATCCTTGACCGGACCGAGATCGATCGACGGCCCGGTGATTCCGAGGGTGAACAGCGTGACACCCGCCTCGGCCTTCTCATCGAGCACCGCGGCATCGGCCGAGCCGAAGGCGCCCGCGAGCTTGACGTCGTTCGAGATCTCGATCTCCGAGACGTCGCGGCCGACGTCCGATGCGTGTCCGCGCAGAACCTCGAGCTTGTGCCGGAGAGTAGGTACGTCGGAGAAGCTGTGCCAGATCGTGGCGTGCTTCGCGACGAGCTTCAGAGTCTTCTTCTCGCCGCCTCCGCCGATCAGCACCGGGATCTTGCGGGTGGGAGCCGGGTTGAGAACGCCCCAGCGCGCCTCGATCCGCGGGAGCGCCTCGCCCAGTGCATCCAGTCTCTGCCCGACCGTGCCGAACTCGTAGCCGTACTCGTCGTAGTCGCGCTCGAACCAGCCCGAGCCGATACCGAAGACGAGCCGCCCCTCGGCTCCCGGAGTCTTGGCGCTGATGTGATCGACGGTGCGCGCCATGTCGGCGAGCAGGTCGGGGTTTCTGTAGCTGTTGCAGGTGACGAGCGGACCGAACTCGATCGTCGACGTCTGCTCGGCCCAGGCGGCGAGCATGCTCCAGCCCTCGAAATGAAGGCCCTCAGGGTCACCCGACAGCGGGTAGAAGTGATCCCAGTTGAAGGCGATATCGACGCCCAGTTCCTCGAGCTGGCGAAGAGTGTCGCGGATCGTCGTGTAGTCGGAGTGCTGGGGCGCGATCTGGATGCCGATGCGCACGGGGCGCGAGGTGTTTGTGGTCATGATGCGAGCCTACTTATCACGCCTGTTCGAGAACTCACCTTGCGGCATCCGGCGTCGCACCTCACAATGAACAGGTGAAGTCGATAGAGCCGAAGTCTGCGAACGTGCGCCCTCAGCGGCCCCGTCGCAACATCGCCTCCCGGTTCCTCCCCCCGGCCGCACTGCTCTTCGTCGGTGCTCTCGCCGTGGCCACGTCGCTTCCCGCCGCGGCTTTCGGGCCGGGCTCCTCGTTCGGTCTGACCGGAGCGACGGGTGGTCCGCAGTCGCAGGATCAGCTGCTCTCGGTCGACGCCTCCGCCGCCGACGCCAGCGTTCTGCGCGACGGCTACACCGTCAACACTCCGACTCCGACACCCACCCCGACGCCTGTGGTCAAGGCCGCGCCCGCATCGACGGGTGGAAGCCCGGGAGGATGGGGCTGCCAGCGAGACGCCCCCGCCGAGACGACGCGTCTCACGTGGCCATACGATCACCCCGTCAAGATCGGTGACGGCTTCGGCCCACGCGCCGAGGGCATGCACGACGGAGTCGACATGCTCGCCGGCAACGGAACACCGGTCCAGGCGATCGGCGATGGCGTGGTCACCGCCTCGGGCTACAACGGCTCCGCGGGCAACTACGTGGCCATCGCGACCATGGTCGGCGGCCAGCGTCTCTGCAGCATGTACATGCACTTCCAAGACGGATCGGTGACTGTGACGGTCGGCCAGGAAGTCACCGCGGGCACCGTGATCGGCCTCACCGGCGACACGGGCAACGCCAGCGTCGAGCACTGCCACTTCGAGCTGTTCTTCGCCGACGGCGTGCGGTTCGATCCGATTCCGTACCTGACGGCGAACGCCAGCTACTAGGCGTTCGGCTCCCTGGCGCGTCCCTTCGACAAGCTCAGGGAACGGGGCTGGTTCGTCGAGCCAGTCGAGACGAGCCCTTCGACAGGCTCGCCCTTCGACAAGCTCGCCCTTCGACAGGCTCGGGGAACGGAGGAACGCCGCTAGCGGCCCAGGAACTTCTGCAGCGAGGCCAGCTCTTCTTCGCTCGGAGCGCCCGGGGCCGACTTGCCCTTACCGAGCCCCAGACCGAAGCCCGAGCCGCCCGCGGTGACGGGCGCGGCATCCGGCTTGATACCCGCCGCGCGTGCGGCGTCTTCGGCCGCCCGCTTGGCCGGGTTGCCCGACTTCGAGCCCTTCTTCTTGGCGACCTGCTTGCGGCCGCCGTGGGCGCCGGGAACCGGACCCATTCCGGGGATGTTAGGCATGCCACCCTTGGCGACGGTCTTCATCATCTTGGCCGCCTGCTCGAAGCGCTGCACGAGCTGGTTCACGTCGGTGACGGTCATTCCCGAGCCCTTGGCGATGCGCAGTCGACGCGAACCGTTGAGGAGCTTCGAGTTCTGCCGCTCGGCCTTCGTCATCGACTGGATGATGGCCTCGGTGCGCACGATCTCGCGCTCGTCGAAGTTCTCGAGCTGCTGCTTCATGCCTCCCATGCCGGGGAGCATGCCCATCATCTTCTTGATGGAGCCTGCGCCGCGCAGCTGCTGCATCTGAGACAGGAAGTCTTCGAGGGTGAACGTGTCGGTGGCGAACTTCTCGGCCATCTTCATGGCCTCGCCCTCGTCGAAGGCCGACTGGGCCTGCTCGATGAGGGTCAGGATGTCACCGAGGTCGAGGATTCGACTCGCCATGCGGTCGGGGTAGAAGGGCTCGAAGTCGTCGAGCGACTCACCCGTCGAGGCGAAGATGATCGGTCGACCGGTGACAGAAGCCACCGAGAGCGCCGCTCCACCGCGGGCGTCACCATCGAGCTTGGTCAGCACGACGCCGGTGAAGTCGACTCCGTCTTGGAAGGCCTTGGCCGTGGCGACGGCGTCTTGACCGATCATGGCGTCGATGACGAAGAGCACCTCATCGGGGTCGACTGCCTTGCGGATGTCTGACGCCTGCTTCATCATGTCGGCGTCGACACCGAGGCGACCCGCCGTGTCGACGATGACCACGTCGTACTGCTTGTCGATGGCGAACTTGATCGAGTCTTTCGCGACCTTCACCGGGTTGCCGGTTCCGTTGCCCGGCTCGGGTGCGAAGACGGCGACTCCGGCCTGGCCGGCGACGACCTGCAGCTGGTTGACGGCGTTGGGGCGCTGGAGGTCGGCGGCGACCAGCAGAGGCGTGTGGTTGTCTTTGGCCAGCCACTTGGCGAGCTTTCCCGCGAGGGTCGTCTTACCTGCACCCTGGAGGCCGGCGAGCATGATCACGGTCGGCGGCTTCTTGGCGAACTGGATGCGACGGGCCTCGCCACCGAGGATCGCCACGAGCTCCTCGTTGACGATCTGCACGACCTGCTGTGCCGGGTTGAGCGCCTTGTTGACCTCGTCGCCCAGCGCGCGCTCGCGCACCTTGCCGGTGAAGTCCTTGACCACCTCGAGCGCGACGTCGGCGTCGAGCAGCGCACGGCGGATCTCACGGACGGTCGCGTCCACATCGGCAGGGCTCAGCTTGCCCTTGGTGCGAAGGTTCTTGAATGTCTCTGCGAGCCGGTCAGACAGGTTTCCGAAAGTAGCCATGGTTCGACAAGTTTACCTGGCCGCCGACGATCGCGTCTCGACAAGCTCGACGAACGGAACACTTCGGGGATCATTAGCCAAGCTAATGAGTTACGCTAACTACATGACACCTCTCTCGCTGCCCGCCCTCAGCTCCGAGCTGCGTGGAGTGACGATGCACCTCTCTCGCAGGCTCCGCAACGAACGAGCCGACATCGACCTCAGCGACTCCCAGTTCAGCGTGCTGGCCTATCTCGTTCGCACCGGAGCGCACACGCCGAACGAGCTGAGCGTGTGGGAGCACGTCACTCCCCCATCGATGAACCGCACCATCAACGCGCTCGAAACCGCCGGTCTCGTCGCGCGAACACCGGATGCGTCGGACGGCCGCAAAGTCTTCGTCACGGCCACCGAGAACGGCTTCGCGGTCGTCAAGGAGACGCGGCGCAAGCGCGACGCGTGGCTGCACTCGAGGCTCTCAGCACTCACAGCCGAGGAACGTCGAACACTCGAGGAGGCGACGGTCATTCTGAGAACGATGGTGGCTCCGTGAGCGCGATGTTCCGCTCGCTCTCGAGCGTCAACTACCGCATCTGGTTCGCCGGAGCGCTGGTGTCGAATGTGGGCACGTGGATGCAGCGCACGGCCCAGGACTGGATCGTGCTCACCGAGCTGACCAACCACGACGCGGCGGCCGTGGGCATCGTCATGGCGCTCCAGCTCGGCCCGCAACTTCTCCTCGTGCCGTGGTCGGGCCTGATAGCCGACCGTCTCGATCGGCGACGCACCCTGATGGTGACCCAGGCATCCATGGGCGCCCTGGGGCTGGGACTCGGCCTCATCGTCGTGACGGGCGTCGCCCAGCTCTGGCATGTCTACCTCTTCGCCCTACTGCTGGGCATCGCCTCCGCGATCGACGCACCCGTGCGGCAGACATTCGTCTCCGAACTCGTCGGCGGCTCGAATCTGTCGAACGCCGTGGCGCTGAACTCGGCCTCGTTCAACGCTGCCCGCATGATCGGCCCCGCCGTCGCGGGCCTTCTCGTCGCGGTGATCGGCGCAGGGTGGGTCTTCCTGCTGAACGCGGTGACGTTCGGTGCGGTACTGGCCTCACTCGCCTTCATCAGGGTGGATCAGCTGCGTCAGAGCAAGCGGGCGCCGCAGGGCAAGGGACAGCTGCTCGAGGGGTTCCGTTATGTACGAAGTCGGCCGGATCTGCTTGTGATCTTCGTGATCGTGTTCATCATCGGCACGTTCGGCATGAATTTCGCCATCTTCACCTCGACCATGGCGAGCGTGGAATTCGGGCGCGGACCCGAGGCATTCGGCCTGCTCTCGTCGGTCATGGCGGTGGGATCGGTGACGGGAGCGCTGATGTCGGCTCGACGCGACCGACCGCGGCTCCGACTCACGTTCGTCGCGGCGGCCGCGTTCGGTGTGAGCTGTCTCGCTGCCGCCATCATGCCGAGCTACTGGGAATTCGCCATCGTGCTCATCTTCGTGGGGCTCTCTGCTCAGACGTTGATGACGACGGCGAACGGCACGGTGCAGACGACGACCGCGCCCGAGATGCGTGGGCGCGTGATGGCCCTCTACATGGCGGTCTTTATGGGAGGTACTCCGCTCGGTGCGCCCGTCGTGGGCTGGGTGGCGAACAGCTTCGGCCCTCGATGGGCGATCGGGGTGGCCGCCGCGTCAGGGCTCGTCGCCGCTGCGATCGGTCTCGGCTGGCTCATCGTGTTCCGGCATCTGCGGTTGCACTTTGACCGCGCGGCACATCCTCACTTCGTCCTGAGCCACGACGGTCGACCCTACGAGCGCAGCAGCGACCCCGAGACGACAGTGGAGCTCGAAGAGGATCTCGCGCTCGATGAGGCGGATGCGCGGAGATCGTGAGCGCTGATCGCCGCGCGACCGGCGTCAGGCGATGTCGACGACGGTCACTCCCGACGACCGATCCCCCGCCGCTATGGCTTCGAGTGCCGCGGGAGCATCGGCCAGCGCGATTCGGTGCTCGATGAGACGGGCCGGGTCGAGGGCGCCACTCAGAACGAGGTCGAGGAGCGCGAGATAGTCCGACGCCGGCATTCCGTGGCTGCCGTGCAGCGAGAGCTCCTTGGCGATGATCGCCGGGAGCGGCACCGCCGGCTCCTCTGAGAACAGGCCGATCTGCACCTGGCGACCGAGGGGCGCGAGAGCGAGCACACTGAGCCGCATCGTCGCCTGCCTGCCCAGGGCCTCGACCGAGACCTGAACTCCGGATGGGGCCACGGACGCGATCGCCTCGAGGATCTCCGGCTCAGAGAGGTCGGATGAGTCGATGGTGTGTGCCACTCCCAATGACGAGGCCCGCTCGAGTGCGTCGGGGTCGATATCGACGGCGATCACCTCGGCACCGAGGGCGACTCCGATCATCGCGGCGCTCAGCCCCACCCCGCCGCAGCCGACGACGAGCAGTCGCTCGCCGCGCTGCAGTCTCGCCCGGTGCACGAGACCTCGATAGGCGGTCGCGAATCGACAGCCGAGAAGGGCAGCGGCACCCGAGTCGAGCTCGTCAGGAACCCGAATGAGGTTGACGTCGGCATTGTGCAGAGCCACGAGCTCGGCGAACGAGCCCCAGTGGGTGAATCCGGGCTGCGTCTGATTGCGGCAGACCTGGCCGTTTCCGTCGGCGCATTCCGGGCAGCTTCCGCAGGCCGAGACGAACGGAACGGTCACCCGCTCGCCCACCCGGAACGTGGTGACCTCCGGACCGACGGCGGCGATGCGTCCGACGAGTTCGTGACCCGGAACATGCGGGAGGGCGATGCCGTCGTCATGGCCGAGCCATCCGTGGGCATCGCTGCGGCAGACTCCCGTCGTTTCGACCTCGACGACCACGCCGGCGGCCGAGGGAACGGGATCGGGCACATCGCGGAGCTCGGGCGCTCCGCCGAACTCGGTGAATACGACAGCGCGCATGGGACTCTTTCTCGCGGGGAACGCCTCCGACGATACCGGCCATGATCGCTGTCGGCGTCAGTCCCTAGACTCGGGGGCATGCGCCACGGAATCGTCATCCTGCCCCAAGACCCCTGGTCTGTCGCTCGCCGAAAGTGGCAGTCCGCCGAGGGGCTCGGCTTCGAGCACGCCTGGACCTACGATCACCTCTCGTGGCGTTCGCTCGCGGACCAGCCGTGGAACGCGACGGTTCCCACCCTCACGGCAGCGGCTGTCGTCACGGAGACCATCCGGATCGGCACCTTCGTCTCATCGCCGAACTTCAGGCATCCGGTGCCCTTCGCGAAAGAGGTGGCCACGGTCGATGACATCTCGGGCGGCCGATTTCTGCTCGGCATCGGGTCTGGAGGAACGGGCTTCGACGCCTTCGTGCTCGGTCAGCCCGAATACACACCGGCTCAGCGGCACGCGCGCTTCGCCGAGTTCGTGACTCTGCTCGACGAGCTGCTTCGACACGAGGGCGACAGCGAGCGCGGCATCTCTTTCGACGGCGAATGGTACGAGGCGGTCGACGCACGCATGGTCGGCGTTCCGGCGCAGCAGCCACGCGCACCCTTCGTGCTCGCCGCGAACGGGCCGAGGGGCCTCGCGCTGGTCGCGCAGCAGGGTCAGGGGTGGGTCACCACGGGCAAAGACGGCGCCACTGGCGGGGAGTGGTGGACTGCGGTGGCCACCCTCGCCGGCCGTCTCGATGACGCGGCGAATGCGGCGGGTCGCGACCCGGCATCCATCGACCGGTATCTGTCGCTCGACTCGGGCGGCCAGTTCTCGCTCGAGAGCGTGGGCGCCTTCGACGACATGGTCGGGCGTGCGGCCGAGCTCGGGTTCACCGACGTCATCTCGCACTGGCCGAGGCCAGAAGGCATCTATGCGGGAGACGAAGAAGTGCTCTACGAGGTCGCCTCGCGGTTCTGAGCGGTTCCTCGGGGTTCTGAGCGGTTCTAGCCGACCAGGTTCTGAGCGAACACGTGCGGGGTGAAACCGGTGAGGTCGTTGATTCCCTCGCCCTGGCCGATGAGCTTGATCGGAATGCCCGTCTTCTCCTGCACGGCCAGCACGAAGCCGGCCTTCGCCGAACCGTCGAGCTTAGTGAGCACGAGGCCCGTCACCCCTGCGTGCTGAATGAATGCCTCGGCCTGAGCAAGTCCGTTCTGACCCGTGGTCGCGTCGAGCACGAGAAGCACCTCGGCCACGGGCGCCTGCTTCTCGATCACGCGGCGGATCTTGCCGAGCTCGTCCATGAGCCCACCCTTGGTCTGCAGGCGGCCGGCGGTGTCGATGACGACGATCTCGGTGCCGTGCAGCTTCGCGAACTCGATGGTCTGAAAGGCGACGGATGCCGGATCCTGGCCCTCGTGCTGCGGCCGCACGATGGCAGCGCCGGCGCGCTCGGCCCACGTGGCGACCTGCTCGACCGCGGCAGCACGGAAGGTGTCGGCCGCCCCGATGACCACCGTACGTCCGTAGGTGGCGAGGAACTTCGCGAACTTGCCGATCGTTGTGGTCTTTCCAACGCCGTTGACGCCGACGACCAGCACGACGGCCGGGCGCTCGGAGAGGTGCAGGGTCGTGTCGAGCCTGGAGAGCCGCTCCTCCATGGTCTCGCGGAGCATGCGCTGCAGGTCTTTGGGGTCGGTCGTCTTGAAGCGGTCGACCTTGGCCCGCAGGTCGCTCACGACGGAGTCGGTGACGTCGGGCCCGAAGTCGGCCTTCAGCAGCGCGTCTTCGAGGTCCTCCCACGTATTGGCGTCGATCGTGGGCTTGGTGAACATGCCCCGGAGGGCGCCAGAGAGAGACCAGGGGGTGCGTTCAGCCATACGACAAGACTAGCGGCGCGCGTTCAGCCCACGGCCTGCACGAAACCGTCGGAGCGCTCGGCCTCGGCCGCGAGATGGGCGAGGCGCTCGGGCAGCTCGATTCCCTTGCGTGACATGGACTGCGCCCAGAGGCGTCCCGCCCTGTAGCTCGAGCGCACGAGCGGCCCCGCCAGAACGCCGAGGAATCCGATCTCCTCCGCCTCCTGCTTGAATGCCACGAACTCCTCCGGCTTCACCCAGCGCGACACCGGAAGGTGGCGAGGGGTCGGACGCAGGTACTGCGTCAGCGTGATGATGTCGGTGCCGGCGTCGTGCAGATCGCGCAGCGCCTGACTCACTTCGCCGGGCTCCTCGCCCATGCCGAGGATCAGATTCGACTTCGTGATCAAGCCTGCGTCTCGGGCCTGCGTCAGAACGTCGAGCGAACGCTCGTATCTGAACGCGGGGCGGATGCGCTTGAAGATGCGCGGCACCGTCTCGACGTTGTGGGCGAAGACCTCGGGTCTCGACGAGAACACCTCGGCAAGCAGATCGCTGTTTCCCGAGAAATCGGTGGCCAGGATCTCGACACCCGTGCCGGGATTTCTGCGGTGGATCTCGCGCACGGTCTCAGCGTGCAGCCAGGCGCCCTCGTCGGGGAGGTCGTCGCGGGCGACTCCGGTGACGGTCGCGTAGCGCAGGTTCATCTTCTCGACCGATTCGGCGACGCGCCTCGGCTCGTCGGTGTCGTAGTCGGCGGGCTTGCCGGTGTCGATCTGGCAGAAGTCGCATCGGCGGGTGCACTGAGACCCGCCGATGAGGAACGTCGCTTCGCGATCCTCCCAGCACTCGAAGATGTTCGGGCAACCGGCCTCCTGGCAGACGGTGTGCAGCCCCTCGTCTTTCACGAGACTCTGCAGAGCACGGTACTCGGGGCCGAAGCGCGCCTTCGTCTTGATCCACTCCGGCTTCTTCTCGATCGGAGTCTCGGCATTTCTGATCTCGAGACGCAGAAGTTTGCGTCCTTCGGGCACGGCGCTCACGCGGCGACCTCCGCGGCTGAAGCCGAGAACCCAGCGATCGCCGACGAATCGGCGAAGCGCTCGGCGATGAGCGGCGCGACATCGCTCGGTGTGACGATGTGACTGAGACATTCGCTGATCGTCGTCACCCCCGCGTCGCGGATACCGCACGCCACGATCCGCGAATAGGGCGCGAGGCTGTTGCTGCAATTCAGGGCGAATCCGTGCATCGTCACGCCGTGGGCGATCCGGATGCCGATGGCCGCGATCTTGAGATCGGTTCCGTTTCTCGAAATCCAGACCCCCGAGCGCCCCTCGACGCGCCCGCACTCCACGCCGAGCTCGTCGAGCACCTCGATGAGAACGCCCTCGAGACGGCGCACATAACCGACGACATCGACAGGCTCGGCCAGTCGCAGAATCGGGTAACCGACCAGCTGGCCGGGCCCGTGCCAGGTGATCTTTCCACCTCGGTCGACGTCGACGACCGGAGTTCCGTCGGTGGGCCGCTCCGACGCATCCGTTCTGCGCCCAGCGGTGAAGACCGACTGGTGCTCCAGCAGCACGAGGGTCTCCGGCCCAGCGCCGGCGACGACATGGTCGTGGAGGCGACGTTGAAGCGCCCACCCGTCGGAGTATTCCACCGCGTCGTCGCCGAATCCGGCGAGAAGAACCTC
Source organism: Agreia sp. VKM Ac-1783 (assembly GCF_900177765.1). GTDB lineage: Bacteria > Actinomycetota > Actinomycetes > Actinomycetales > Microbacteriaceae > Agreia. The sequence goes on along the minus strand of NZ_FXWI01000001.1, from coordinate 778,550 downwards.
AGTCATTCGGGCAGTCTAGCTATTTAATAGACGCAGTCCAATTAATAGCATCGGACGCGCCATTCCGTCGTCGAAGACGAGGTGGAATCGTGTGCAGAGCGCCGAAAGAAACCAGGGCGAATCCGACTTCGGGCAACGAGGTCGCAGGCAGCCACAACCAGACATGCGGCTCCTCGCCCATCTCGCCGCGCGAGAATCCGGGAAGGAGAGACACCGCGAGAACGCCGAATCCCACGGCCGCGATCGCGGGAAAGACCGGCGCGTGGCGAAACCACCATCGACGCGCGGGACGCAGAAGCCTGAGGGGAAGTCCCACGACGAAGGCACCCAACCCGCCCGCCAGCACGCTGGCTACGGCGCCGATGAGCACGAACGTGATCCAATTCGTCGCCCCGAGCTGACCGTCGCTGGCCAAATCGACGATGAAGAAATAGGGGACGATAGCCGCGACCATGACGCCGAACTGCAGAAGGATCAGCGGCGGCATCTCCTCGTGTTCCGATTCGTTGCGCTGACGCCGACGTCGCTCGACGCCGAGATCGATCTCACGCCACCGTCGAGGAGTGACATTGATCGCCGAGAACGCGGCCAGAAGAAAACCGGGCACAACCAACGCGCGCAGAGGAGAACGGATGTCGGTGGGAGCCGCCGACAGGCCGTGTGCCACCTCGGAGATCGTGGGCAGATACGCACACATGAAAAGTGCGCTACCGACGAGCACTCCGAGAAGCGGCCACGCGGGGTGGAGTCGCTGAGGCCATCGCCCCCAAGACCACGAACGCAGTACCGCCGTAACCGGCACGACCGCCAAGACGACCTGGAGAAGAATCAGCGGCAGCACGACGGCCACGAATGTTCCGGAGTCGAGACCGCCCACGAAGCTGCCGTCCAGCGCTCGGGAGACGGAGGCGAGCACCACGGTCACAACCAGAAGCACGACCGTCTGTCTCAGCAGAACGGCGGCGGGCTCCACCGGCTCCGACCGCATCATGCCGGCTGGTTGTCGCCGACGCGCTGGCCGACGACCGCAGACACTCCGTCTTGCCTCATCGACACGCCGTAGAGGGCGTCGGCGATCTCCATCGTGCGCTTCTGGTGCGTGATCACGATGAGCTGACTCGTCTTTCGCAGGTCTTCGAAGATGGTGAGCAGCCGGCCGAGGTTGGCGTCGTCGAGGGCCGCCTCGACCTCGTCCATGATGTAGAACGGGCTGGGCCTGGCCTTGAAGATCGCGATCAGCAGCGCGACAGCGGCCAACGATCGCTCGCCGCCCGACAGCAGCGAGAGCCGCTCGATCTTCTTGCCGGCGGGTTTGACCGAGACCTCGATGCCGGTGGTGAGCAGATTCGTCGGATCGGTGAGACTGATGCTGCCCGTTCCACCCGGGAAGAGGATCGGGAACACCTCCTGGAAGGCAGCCTTGGTGTCGGTGAATGCCTCGTCGAAGATCACCTGCATCTTCACGTCGATCTCATCGATGATCGTGAGCAGGTCGGTGCGAGTCTTCGTGAGATCGGTCAGCTGCTCGGTGAGGAACTTGTGCCGCTGCTCGAGCGCGTCGAACTCCTCGAGCGCGAGAGGGTTCACCCGGCCGAGCTCCGCGAGCTTGCGTTCAGCCTTCGCCAGTCGGGCCTGCTGCTGCGCGCGGTCGAAGGGGATGCCCGCGGGCTGCCCTTCGACAGACTCAGGGAGCGAACCTTCGACAGGCTCAGGGAGCGGTGCATCCGAGGGGATCAGCTGGTCGGGGCCGTACTCGGAGACGAGAACATCTTCGACGAGACCCAGCTCGCTGCCGACGCGCTCGAGCACGCTCGACAGGTGCAGCTTCTTCTCGTAGATCTGCAGTTCGAGACCGTGCACGTTCTCGGTGATCGCCTGCAGACGCTCACGCAGTGCCGCCTCGTCGCGGCGCAGGGCGAGTAGTTCCTGATTCTGTTCCGCACGCTCCGCCTCGGCCCGGCCCTGTTCGAGCCGCGCCTCGGCGACCGACGCCTCTACCGAGCTGAGCACGGCAGGCAGGGATTCGACGACATCGGTCGCGGCCTCGACCTGACGACGACGAATCACGGCTCTCCGCGCAGCCTCCTCGGCCGCGGCACGGTCTGCTTCGACCTGCTTCTCGAGCGCCGATCGACGAGCCTCCTCGGCGCGTACCCGCTCGCGGGCGGTTTCCAGCTGGAGCCGCGCCCCGATCTCCCGCTCCCGGGCACCTTCGAGCTCGGCATACAAGGCATCGCGCTGACTCACGTCGAGCATGGGCCGAGGGCGTGACTGCGCCGTCTCGAGCTCCTCCTTCGCCGTCGCCGCAGCCCGCTCGGCCTGCGCGACGGTCTCCTCAGACGCCGAGAGCGCCGTGCTGAGCCGATCGAACTCGCCGGTGGATGCGTCGAGCTGAGCCTTGAGCCGGGCGAGTTTCTCGGTCTGAGCAGCGAGCGCAGAGTCGAACTCGCGCAGCGCTGTGAGGGCATTCGCCGACTGCTCCTTCGCGACCTGCACGATTGCACGCTGCTCGGCGAGGGCGAACTTGGCCCGCTCGATCAACGAGCGCGTCTCGTCGAGGCTCACCGACGCGGTGTCGCGTTCGGCACGCAACTCGATGCGACTGCGCTTGGCGCCGGATCCTCCGCGCAGCACGTACTCGGTCAGCACATCGCCCGATCGCGTGATGAGAGTGGCTCCCGCGTGCGTCGACACCGTCGGCCAGACCTCGCGGGCCGTTGCGAGGTCGTCGACGATCAGCGTTCGGGCAAGCAGACCACGCACTCCGGCGGGCGCCGTGATCACGTCGACGGCCGCGACGACCCCGGTGGCATCGGATGCGATGGGCGAGGGGGCGCCGTCGCCTGCGGCAGCGGATTCGGACGGGTCGGCCACGACGATCTCGACCCGGCCGAGCTCGTCACTGTGCGCCAGATCGATAGCCGTGCGCGCGGCATCCGGTGTCTCGGCCAGAACCGCGTCGGCCAAGGTGCCGAGGGCCGCCGCGATCGCAGCTTCGAAGCCGGGCTTGGCGGTGACGTTGTCGGCCACCAGACCGAGAACGCCCGGAACTTTCGCCGCAATCAGGTCGGTGGTGCCGTCTTTTTGATCGAGGGCGAGCGTCAGAGCGCTCGTTCTGGCCGCGAGCGCGTCTCGTTCGCGCTCGTGGCCGTGCAGCGTCTCGCGCAAGACCTCGATCTCGGCTTCGGCCTCGAACAGTCGGGCCTGGGCGAATTCGTAGGCCTCGTCGAGATCGGTCTCCGATGTGCCCGAGACGGCGGCCTCGGCCTCGAGCAGGGCGAATTCGGCCTGCGCCGACTCGCGCCGCGCTATCGCGGCCTCGAGGGCGTTGGTCTGGCGCAGCACCTCGCCCCGAACGGCCGCGAGTCGTGAGTTCGCCGTATCGACTTGACCCTGCAGCTTAGAGATCTCGAGGTCATGCCTCGAGACGAGGGCGCTCTGCGCCGCGATCTCCTCATCGACCGAGTCGAGCGCCGAGCGCGCGGTCACGGAGCCGGCCTGCGCTGCGGTGAGAGCCAGCTCGGCCGCGGCGACCTCGCCGCGAAGCCGAACGATCTCGTCCGCCGCATCGGCGACCATCTGCGGGGTGACGGTGGGCCCGGCGGCCGTGCCCTCGGCATCCGAACCCAGCAGCGCGAGCCGCTGGTTCGCCAGGGTGAAGAGCCCACGCAGGCGCTCCTGCACCGACTCGAGGCCGAAGCTGGTTCGCCGTGCGATGTCGACGGCGTCGCCGACCTGAGCGCTCTCGATTCGTGCCACCCGAAGCTGGTTCTGTTCGAGTCGCTCCTGCAGCACGATGCGCTCGGTGCGTCGCTCGTTCTCTGTGCGTCCGTGGTCTGAGAGCGCGGTGCGCAGCGTCACGACCTCGTCTGCGAGAAGTCGGGCTCGGGCGTCACGAACGACCATGGCGATCGACTGCGCTTCTTTGGCGACCTCGGCCTGGCGGCCCAGAGGTTTGAGCTGACGACGGATCTCGCCGGCCAGGTCGCTGAGTCGCGTCAGGTTGGCCTGCATCGCCTCGAGCTTGCGCTGCGTCTTCTCTTTGCGGCGACGGTGCTTGAGAATTCCGGCGGCCTCTTCGATGAACCCGCGACGCCCTTCGGGGGTCGCGTGCAGCACGGCGTCGAGCTGGCCCTGACCGACGATCACGTGCATCTCGCGCCCGAGACCCGAGTCGCTCAGCAGTTCTTGCACGTCGAGGAGTCGGCAGCCCTCACCGTTGATCGCGTACTCGCTGCCCCCGTTGCGGAAGAGCGTGCGGCTGATCGTGACCTCGGAATAGTCGATCGGCAGGGCCCCATCGGAGTTGTCGATGGTGAGGATGACCTCGGCCCGGCCCAGCGGGCCCTTGGTGGCCGTGCCGGCGAAGATGACGTCTTCCATCTTGCCGCCGCGCAGGGTCTTAGCTCCCTGCTCGCCCATGACCCAGGCGAGGGCGTCGACGACGTTGCTCTTGCCCGATCCATTCGGTCCGACGACGCAGGTGACACCCGTCTCGAAGGCGAAGGTGGTGGGGTGAGCGAACGACTTGAAGCCCTTGAGGGTCAGGCTCTTGAGATACACCCGAGACCCTCCGCTTCGTTCTGACTGCCCGTGATTGCTCTACGGTACCGAACCCGCGCGGAACCGGGGGCGAGGCTCGTCAGCAATGCTCGAACGCATAGTCGGCTTCGCCCTTCGCCACGAGGTTGCGGTCGCGCAGAATCGTGGTGGCGGGCCGGTCGTCGGATGCGCAGATCTCGTCGAACGGGGCCGAGAGGTCGTCTGTGTATTCGATGTCCACGACCGCATCGCCGTAGACGTCGGCGTACGCGCCGCACTCCTCGAACCGCACGCACTCCTCCGTGACGGCGAAGTCGAAGCCTGCCTCCGCGCGTCCTCGCCCACCCAATTCGGCCGAGTTCTTCTGCCCGATCGCCATGAGGTGACCGTGAGCGCGGTCGGCGAAGAGCTTCGCGAGCGCCAGGTTGTCGTCGACGCCGAGGCGCCCGTCGCTGCGCGAGTACGTGTCGAGGTTGTCGATCTCGACGGCGTCGAATCCCTTGTCGGCGCAGGTCTCGATCGAGGCGCCGATCATGCGCGAGATGCGCTGTCTCTTCTCAGGGCTCGAGGTGTCGAGAATGAATTCGTCGGGCCAGTTCGGGTCGATGATGGCCTGCCCGTCGTCATCCCGCAGCACGAGGTCGGGGTTGTCCACGCTCCACCGCTCGTCGTCGCCGGGCTGGGACTGGAACCCGTTGACGTAGCAGATGGAGTACACGCCCTTCGCGGGCTCGGAGGTGCTGTCTCGCGCGACCATCTTCACCGCGTCATCGACGTCGTAGCTGCCGCCGAGCTGATAGTCGGCGGGCTGGCCGAATGGGGGAAACGTGACGGCGTCGGATGTCGCGACAAGGTACCCACTACCTGCTGGGTCGGGAACAGCGTCTGGCTCCGATTCAGCAGAACAGGCCGAGAGGAGACCGACGAGTGCAACACTTGCGACGATCGCCGTCAGCACTGTCTTGTCGAAGCTCCGCATAGCGCTCATGCTAGGCGGCGTACGCTTGATCCGCCGCCTCGTATCCGTGCTGGCGCGGCCTCCCCGAATGATTGGACACTCCAAAAGGAATGACTCATCCCCCGATCGTCTCCCCCGGAGCCGCGCTGACCCCGGCAGAGTTGAGCCGGTATTCGCGCCAGCTCACCCTGCCTCAGATCGGCATGGACGGACAGCGGCGGCTCAAGGCTTCGCGCGTTCTCGTGCTCGGCGCGGGCGGGCTGGGCTCGCCCATTCTCACCTCGCTGGTCGCAGCGGGCGTCGGAACGATCGGAATCGTCGACTCCGACACCGTCGAGCCTTCCAATCTGCAGCGCCAGACGCTCTTCAGCACCGCCGACGTCGGCAGGCAGAAGGCCGTCGCGGCGGCCGATGCCTTGGCCGAGCTCAATCCGCTGATCGACGTCGTTCCTCTGGTGACGCGCCTGACGTCGGCGAACGTGCTCGCCCTTGTGGCCGACTACGACGTGATCGTCGACGGCACCGACAACTTCGAGACCAGGTACCTCGCCCACGACGCGGCCAAACTCCTGGGCAAGCCCTACGTCTGGGGCTCGGTGCTGCGCTTCGACGGCCAGGCGACCGTTTTCTGGGCTGCGCCCCCGGCCTCCCTCGGCCAGGGCGTCACCGTGCGAGACCTCTTCGCCGAGGAACCCGAGGCCGACGAGGGCGAGACGTGCGCGACCGCCGGCGTCCTGGGCTCGATCTGCGCCTCGATCGGCTCGGTCATGGCGACCGAGACCATCAAACTACTGCTGGGCTTTGGCGAGCTGCTGCTCGGCCGGCTGCTCGTGCACGACGGCCTGGATGCGACGTGGCGCGAGATCCGCTTCGGCCCGGCCGCTCGCGGCGCGGCTCCGCGTGAGCGCGCGGCCAGCTCATCCTCCCCCGCAACAGACACCCCGCAAACGAAAGGCACCCCCGTGACCCAGCCCGACGCATCCACCGCCCAGCCCGAGCCGTCTGCCGACCGGCTGACCCCCGCCCAGCTGAAGGCCCTGCTCGACGCCCGCGAACGAGGCGAGCAGAACTTCGTACTGGTCGACGTGCGCGAGCCGTGGGAGCGCGACATCGTGGCGATCGAGGGCTCGGAGCTGATTCCGATGAGCCAGCTGCTCAGTGACGAGGCGCGCGAGAAGATGCCCCAGGACGACCGGGTGATCCTCTACTGCCACCACGACGGCCGCTCCGGCCAGGCCCGCGACTATATGGCGCAGAACGGCTGGTCGAACATCTCAGACCTCGGTGGTGGAGTCGACGCCTGGGTCACCGAGATCGAGCCCGACAAGGCCCGGTACTGAGGCGCCGCTGTCGTGCGTCGATGATCTGCGCAGGCGCAGTCGTCATGTCGTCTGAGGGCATGATCGAGACGGCGGCATGGGGAGTTGTGCCCATAGACCACACCCCGCGGCCTGAGTAGAGTCGCACGAAAGTGGGGGCGGAAAGGGGCCGATGTGTCTGGATTCTTTGGAGCGGACGTCGCCGAACTTCGGAGCCTCGCGCGTACTGTCGAGGGCGGCAGCGAGCAGCTCGCGGCTATTCGAGCGTTACTGTCGCAGAGCATCGGTCAGTCGGCGTGGGACGGGCCCGATGGGGCCGACTTCACCGCCGCGTGGCACAGCAGACTCGCGCCGGGACTCCAGAGAGCAAGCGAACGGCTTGCCACTGCCACCGAGACTCTGAAGCGCAATGCTGACGAGCAGGATCAGGCCAGCCAGGACGGATCCGGTTCGAGCTCATCGAGCAACGCGACGCCGGCGTCGTTCGGCACGGGATCCGGTTCGGGCGACTCGCCGACAACGACGTCCGACGGCCAGTACACGATCGGGCCGCCCTCACGACCGGATATCGCGTGGGACGAAGACTTCGAATACGACTCCAAGGATCCAGGGCCGGGAGACTACGCTTCTGCGGCCGCCTGGAAGGCAAGGCTCGCGGGAGCGGGCGTTTTAAGGCCTGACCTCGACGATGCGATGGACGCGTACGGACACTATTGGGACAACAACGGCGACCCCTTCGAGTTCGACTACGAGGAGGCGGTCAGGGAGGATTCCCATGTCGCCGACAACGTCGACGGGGAGATCACCAGGGCGCAGGCGGCGGCCGAGGAGTTGATCAAATCCGGACAGAGCATCTTCGAGTTCACCGGCGCACCCACGGCGTCTTCGGCATACCCCACCACCGAAAACTGGACCAAGACCATCGGCGCCTACCAGCAGTGGAGCAGCGCGGATGTCGCCGTCGATGGAGATAAGGTGACGATGACGGTGACGGTTCACGCCGAAGATCGATACAACTTCAATGCCGGACAAAGTGATATCGCTTCCGGTCAACCCGATGACGCGAACGGCAGGTTCACGGAGCTCGGCTGGGCGAAGCCATTCGACAGCTCGGGCTCGGTGACTCGAACAGTCACCTGGACTGTCGGGGATCCGACCTCGGGCCAGATCTCGGAACCGGAGAAGCCAAGTGAACGTTGACGCTCAGAGAATGCAGTGGCCACGCGCATCCGCGTTTATCGCGGCCGCCGCGCTGGTGACAGTCTTGAGCCTCGCGCTCGGCGGTTGTGCCATCGCTCCCCCTCACGCCAATTCGCGAACCCCGGAGACCCCGACAATGACCGAGACGACCATGAAGCGCGGCGGCACCGGAGAACTCCGCACCGACCTCGAACCTCTCACCTCACGCTTTGACTTACTGACGGGCGCAGAGTCGGCCACCTGGCTTTCCGGGACTTTGGGCGATGATTCTGTGCCCGGGCCGTCGATCTACTGGATCGACGCGATCGTCACCCTCCCCGAGGCCGACGCGCAGAAGATCGTCGGGGAATACGAGGTGACGCAGACGACGACCACGCCCACGGTCGAGTCGCCTCTAGACGAAAAAGTGCCAGAAGGCCCGTACCTCGCTTCGCCTGCTCTCGACGCTGCGTTCTCACAAGACACGTTCCGGAGCACCGTGCATCTGGCCGCGGATGGTCGCACTCTCATCGTCCGCAGCGTCTTCCAGTGACATGAACGACAAAGAGATTCTGCACGACTACCTGCGGCGCGGACGCGACAGCCTGCTCCTCAAGGTCGAGGGGCTCAGCGACTACGACACCCGCCGACCGCTGACGCCCACGGGCACGAACCTTCTCGGTCTGATCAAGCACGTGGCGAGCGTTCAGCTCGACTACTTCGGCGTGACGTTCGCTCGTCCGGCCGATCGCGCGGTTCCCTGGCTGGCCGAGGATGCGGCAGACGACGCCGACATGTGGGTGCCCGCCGCCGAGTCGCGTTCCGAGATCATCGAGTTCCACCATTACTCGGCGGCGCACAGCGACGCCACGATCGATGCGCTCGCCCTCGACGCGGTGGGCGAGGTGCCGTGGTGGCAACCGGAGAAGCGCCACGTGACGCTGCACCAGATCCTCGTGCACGTGATCGCGGAGACAGCCCGGCACGCGGGCCACGCGGATATCCTTCGCGAGGGCATCGATGGTGAGGTGGGCCTGCGGGCTGCAGACCCGAACGTTCCCGCGCGCTCGGTCGAGGAGTGGGCGGCCTACCGCGCGTTGATCGAGGCTGAGGCCCGCCGCGCGTAGCTCCGGCCACCAGCAGGTACCGCTACGGACAGTGGGTACAGGCACACCTGCACCACCAGTCCGCGCGGGGTACTACTACTCGTGAGGAGAAGGTCAGCCGCCGGCGAACGGGGGCAGCACGTCGAGGCGGTCGCCGTCTTTCAGCACGATGTCGCGATCGGTGGTGGAGACCTCGTTGAGGATGAACGAGCAGCGCGCGAAGACGGCCCGAGGGTTGTCGCCGAGCTCGTCGAGCAGAGCGCCGATCGTGTGGCTGTCGCCGATCGGACGCGTCTCTTCGGCTACACCCGTTGCAGCCTTGGCCGCGGCGAAGTACCTCACCTGAACCTGCATCTCAGCCGCCGATCGCACTCATGGAGCGGGCCGGCTGCTCGAAGCCGGAGGCGTTGATGCCGTGCCCGGATGGCTTCGCCCACATGGCCGCACGCCAGAGGTCGGCGATCTCCTCGTCGGTCGCTCCTCCGCGGAGCAGCGCGAGCAGGTCGGTCTCTCCCTCGGAGAAGAGGCAGCTGCGAACCCCGCCCTCGGCGGTGATGCGCGTGCGGCGGCAGTCGTCGCAGAAATTCTCGGTGACGCTCGCGATGATTCCCACCATGCCGAGCACCTCACCGGTCGGGTCGGACTTCTCGCGCACCTGGTACAGCTCGGCCGGGGCACCGTCGCGCGGAGCCTCATCGGGCGTGAGCACGTAGCGCACCTCGAGCTTCTCGCGGATCTGGGCGGCGGTGATCATGCCGTCGCGCGTCCACGAGTGGTCGGCATCCAGAGGCATCTGCTCGATGAAGCGCAACTGATGGCCGCCTGCCAGAGCCCACTCGAGCAGCTCGACGCCCTGGTCGTCGTTGATGCCCGGCATCAGCACGGCATTGATCTTGGTGCGCTCGAGGCCCACGGTGCGCAACTCATCGATGCCCTCGAGCACGCGGTTGAGGAACGGACGCCGGGTGATCGTGGCGAAGGTCTCGGCGCAGATCGAATCGAGCGACACGTTGACGCGGTCGAGTCCCGCAGCGGCGAGCGCCTCCGCGCGACTCTTCAGTCCGATCGCGTTGGTTGTGAGAGAGATCTCGGGACGAGGCTCGAGGGCCGCGCAGTCTTCGATGATCTCGACGAGGTCTTTGCGCAGCAACGGCTCGCCGCCCGTGAAGCGGATCTGACGCACTCCGAGTTCGCGTACGGCGATGCGGGCGAGACGCGCGATCTCCTCGCGGGTCAGGAGCTTGGGCCCAGCCAGGAACGGCAGGCCCTCGGCGGGCATGCAGTAGGTGCAGCGCAGGTTGCACTTGTCTGTCAACGAGATGCGCAGATCGGTGGCCGTGCGACCGAAGCGGTCGAGCAGGCCGGGCACGGCAGGGCGATCGGATGCCTGCGGCTGGCCAGACGTCACAGTCGTGCCGCGGATCGGGATCGTCGGCATGCCGAGCGTGATGCTCATTCACCCAGCCTACGTCGTCCTTCGGCGTCAGGCCCGTGCCTCGGCTCCCGACGTTTGTCGGAAAATGGAGGAGTCAGACTGCGCCGAGTCCGAACGTCAAGAGACGAGTGAACTCGGTCTGGGGATTCAGAAGCACCTCTCGTGCGGCGCCCTGCTCGACGATCCGCCCACCGTCGAGAACGATTACCCTGTCTGCGAGCGCGAGGGCATCGAGCGGATCGTGGGTGACCATCACCACCGTGCGCTCGGCGAGCACTTCAGACAGAAGCCGTCGCATCGCCGGAGCCACAGCCGCGTCCAGGGCGCCGAACGGTTCATCGAGCAGCAGCAGTTTCGGCTCGGTCGCCAGCGCCCTGGCCACCGCGACGCGTTGGGCCTGGCCGCCCGAGAGCCGACGAGGGCGCCGATCGGCCAGCCCCGTAGCATCCACTCGCTCGAGCCAATGCTCGGCGATGCGCCGGGCTTCGGCCCGGTCACGGCCCGCGCTGCGAGGGCCGAATGCGACGTTGTCACGCACGGTGAGGTGGGGGAAGAGGAGAGCCTCCTGCGCGAGCAGCGCGACACCGCGGGAGTGCGGCGACACCCAGACGTCGCGAGCGTCATGGCCGGTCGAGACCAGCGTCTTCTCGCCCAGGCGAACGTGCGCCGAGTCCGGCCTCAGAAGACCGGCGAGAACGTCGAGGAGGGTCGACTTTCCGGCACCGTTCGGCCCGAGAACAGCAAGCGTCTCGCCCTCGTCGAGCGAGAAGCGCACATCGAGCCGGTCGGACTCCACGACCGCGTGCACATCGAGGCTCATCGAATCTCCCTGCGCCCGTAGGTGACGATCATCACGACGACCGCCACGACGACGAGCACCAGGGCCAGGGCCACGGCCGCATCGGGATCGGTCTCGCGCTGCAGGTAGATCTCGAGCGGCAAGGTTCGCGTGACGCCCTCGAGGCTGCCCGCGAAAGTCAGAGTTGCACCGAACTCGCCGAGCGCCCGGGCGAAGGCGAGCACCGCCCCGGTGACCAGGCCGGGCAGCACCAGGGGCAGGGTCACCCGGCGAAATACGCTGCTGGGCGATGCACCCAGTGTGGATGCGACGGCCTCGTACCGCGATCCGGCCGCACGCAGGGCCGCCTCCAGGCTCAGCACCAAGAAGGGCAGCGCGACGAAAGTCTGCGCGAGCACCACGGCGACGGTCGAGAAGGCGATGCTCACGCCCATCGTCTCGAGCGAGGAGCCGAGAAGCCCTCGTCGCCCGAAGGCCGCAAGCAGCGCGATGCCTCCGACGACCGGCGGAAGAACGAGAGGTAGAAGGATCAGCGCGCGGAGAATGCGCTTGCCGGGGAAGCTCGTTCGCGCGAGAACGAGCGCCAGAGGAACGCCGAGCAGAACGCACAGCGCGGTACTCGCGACCGACGTGCGCAGGCTCAGCGCAAGCGCAGCCAGAGATGAGGGGCTGGTGACGAGCACCGCGAAGTTCGGCCAGTCGACGCGGGTGGCGAGACTCACGATCGGAACGACGATGAGCAGTGCCCCGACAGCAGCGACAACGGCAACCCACGCAGGGATGCCGCCGAGAGTGGAGCGCTGCCGCACGCGTTCGGACATTACGGCTTGGCGAAGCCCGCGGAGGCGAGGATCGTCTGACCTTCAGCCCCGGCGATGAGGGTCGCGAATTCTGCTGCGAGCTCGGGCTGCGCGGCCCCCACCGTGACTCCGACCGGATATTTGTTCACGGCCCCGGCCGCCTCGGGAAAAGTGATGCCCTCGACCGCGTCGCCGGCAGCCTCGACGTCGGTCACGTACACGAGTCCGGCATCCGCCTCGCCCGACGAGACCTTGCCGAGCACGTCGGTCACGGCGGACTCCTCGCTCACGGGGCTGAGCGTGATGCCGGTGGCCTGTTCGATCTTCGTCGTCGCCGAGCCGCAGGGAACCTGCTCGGCGCAGATGACCACCTTCGCGTCGGGTTTGGTCAGATCCTGGAAGGAGGTGATGTCAGCCGGGTTGCCTCGAGGTACCGCGATCTCGAGGGTGTTGCTCGCGAAGAGCTGCGGTGTGCCTCGGATCAGCTTCGCGTCGCTCAGCTTCGCCATGTTCTTCTCGTCAGCGAATGCGACGACGTCGGCCGGCGCTCCCTCGATGATCTGGGAGACCAGATCTGCCGAGCCTGCGAAGGTCAACGAGACGGTCACTCCGGGGTGCGACTTCTCGAACTCGGACGCGAGCTCGGTGAAGGTGCTTTTGAGCGACGCCGCGGCGAAGACCGTAAGCGTCTGGTCGACGACCGGGGTCTCACTCGACCCGTTCCCTGAGCCTGTCTCGTTCCCTGACCATGCCTCGTTCCCTGAGCCTGTCGAAGGGGACGCGCACCCCGCGAGAAGACTCACGGCACCGACGACGGCGAGAGCCGAGAGGACGACCTTTCTCACGACGTACTCCTGGATGCCTCGACGATGACGTTGGTGGATTTGATCACGGCAACGGCGACCGAGCCGGGCTTCAAGTCGAGGTCGCGAACCGCCTCGGTGCTCATGAGCGACACGACGCGATGGGGTCCGCACTGCAGCTCGACCTGGCTCATCACCCGGTCGCTCGTCACGCGGGTGACCAGGCCGACGAAACGATTGCGCGCCGAGCTCTTCATATCGGACGGGTCGACCGAATGAGCCGAGTTCTCTTGCGCCAGACGCGCCAGGTCGACACCGTCGACTACTTTGCGCCCGGCCTCGTCGAGCGACGAGTCGAGCACGCCCTTCTCTATCCAGCGCCGAACGGTGTCATCGCTGATACCGAGAAAGAGCGCGGCGTCTCTGATCCGAATTTGCGTCACAAAAGCGAGTTTAGTGACTCATTAGCGGATGGAGCGCACGATTAGGGCGCGGCCGCGATGATCAGCTGCGCCACCAGCACCACGAGAACCGCCACACCCACCACGAGCGCGATCAACGAGATCCGGTTTCTGACTCGCCGGAGTCCGACGATGCCGAGTATCAGCGCGACGATCGCTGCCACCAGGTTCAGCACCGACGCGATCACGGAGAATCCGAGGTACCACGCCGCGTCGTCGCTCGCGTCGCCCAGCGCCACGATCGTCGCGACGACGAGAACCACCGCCGCGACCAGCCCGATCGAGGCGAGCACGGTGAAGACGATGGTCACCACCCTCAACGGATTCGATAGAGACTGCGTCGATGCAGATGCGGTAGATGACATTCGTTACTCCTCGTTGGCTCCGGACCGGCAAGCGAGTCGAGAAGACCGGGCGACGCCGTCGTGTCGACCCTAGGGGCCAGTCGTGCGGCCGGTCACCCCCACCTTCGGGGCGTGCTCCAGATTTTCGGTCGCCCGCCCGCGCCCGCTGCGGGGCCGATGAGCGAGAATGAGTGCATGGCCTCACGCTCGCTCGACCAGCACGCCGCCGCCGTGCGGCAGCTGCTGGCGCCCCTCGGTCACGATCGTGCCGTCGAGACGATCTCCCTCTCCGCCTCCCGCATCGCCGCGGCGCCCGACGCCTATAGGCAACGCACACTCGCCCACGATGTCGTGTCGCCTGGCGACCTTCCGCCGTTCGACAACTCGCAGATGGATGGCTACGCCGTTCGGGCGGCCGAGCTGTCGGGGGCGACCCCGGATGCCGGGGTGCGGCTTCGCGTCGAGACCCAGATCAACGCGGGAGACACGATCTCCGCGATTGAGCCCGGAACCGCTGCACCGATCATGACGGGGGCTCCCCTGCCCGCCGGCGCAGACGCCGTCGTTCCGATCGAGCGCGCTATCCCCTCGCATTTCCGTTCGGCCACAGAGACCGACGGCGGCTCGCCACTGACCGTCGAATTCACGTCGGCTCCCGGTGCAGACGAGTTCGTTCGGCGCCGTGGAAGCGACGTCGCGCGGGGCGAGCTGCTCCTGCCGGAGGGTTCCATGCTCGGCCCGGCCCAGCTGGGAGTGATCGCGGCGTCAGGATTGACGAAGGTCGACGTGCTGCGCCGCATCCGGGTTCTGCTCATCGCCACCGGCCACGAGATCCGCGAACCGGGCACGGCCCTGCAACCGGGCCAGATCTACGACTCGAACAGCGCGGTCTTGAGCCAGGCGCTCATCGATGCGGGCTGCACGGTCGTCGCCTGGCCGTGCCGCTCCGACGATGCGGCCGATCTGCTGCACATCATCGAGAAGGGTGCGCCGACGGCCGATCTCGTAATCACCGTCGGAGGAGTCAGCGCCGGCGCGCGCGAGGTGGTGCGCGACGCGCTCGGCCCGCTCGGCGTCGAGTTCTCGCATGTGGCCATGCAGCCGGGCGGACCCCAGGGGCTGGGGCTCGTCGAGGCGGCCGGGCATCCGAGCGGAATCCCCGTCGTGACCTTCCCCGGCAACCCGGTGAGTGCGCTCATCTCATTCGAGATGTTCGTGCGCCCCGCGCTTCGGCGCCTTGCCGGGTCTACCCGTGTCGAACGCGAGGTGCTGCGCCTCCCCCTGGCCGAGTCCGTCGATTCGCCCGTCGACAAGCATCAGGTGCGCCGCGCATCCATCGACACCGACGGTCGCGTGCGACTCGTCGGCGGGCCGAGCTCTCACCTCTTGCATTCCTACGCGGCTTCGACCGCCCTTGTTCACCTTCCGGTCGGGCTCGGCCACGCCGACGCAGGCGACCCGGTCGACGTCTGGAGAATCGATGACTGACGAACCCGCCCTCACCCACGTGCGCGCCGACGGCGCGGTGCTGATGGTCGATGTGACGGATAAGGCGGAGACGTCGAGGCGCGCGAGCGCGGTGGCCACGGTCGTCACCCGCCCCGACGTGCTCGAGCTCCTCCTTGCCGGCAAGCTGCCGAAGGGCGAAGCCCTCGCCGTATCGCGGGTCGCCGGAATCATGGCGGCCAAGCAGACATCGTCGCTCATCCCGCTGTGCCATCCGTTGCCCCTCTCGGGAGCGACGATCGACTTCGAACCCGGCGACGACCGCATCGTGATCACCGCCACGGTGAAGACTCGAGGAGTCACCGGCGTCGAGATGGAGGCGCTGACCGCGGCGTCCGTCGCCGCGCTCACCCTGTACGACATGATCAAGGCGGTCGACAAGCACGTGGTGATCACCGACATCCGGGTCACGGCCAAATCAGGCGGCAAGTCGGGCGACTGGACCGTCGAATGACGAGCAGTGCCGCCGAACCCCGCGAGCGCAGAGCCCGCGTCATCGTTGCGTCGACCCGGGCCGCCACCGGCGTCTACGACGATCGCACCGGCCCGGTGATCGCCGACTGGCTGCGACGGCGCGGGTGGGCAGATCCGGTCGTGCAGGTGGTTCCGGATGGCGACGAGGTCGTCGCCGCACTTCAGGATGCCGTCGGGTCGGGCGCTGACCTCGTCGTGACGACGGGCGGCACCGGGGTCAATCCCACCGACCGCACGCCGGAGGCGACGCTGCCACTGCTCGAGCGGGAGTTGCCGGGAGTGATCGAGGCGATCCGCCGACGCGGGGCCGAATCGACGCCGCTCGCCTCTCTCACCCGAGGGCACGCGGGAATCGCGGGCGGCCGAACCTTCGTGGTGAACCTTCCGGGCTCGACCGGAGGAGTAAGAGACGGACTCGCCGTGCTCGAGGAGCTTCTCGACCATGTCATCGATCAACTGCACGGAGGCGACCATGAGCGCTGACATCCGCTCCTCACCGACGCACTCCACACCCGAGTCGGGCAGCGACTTCGGCGAGTCTGCACCCGCCGTGGTCGCCTTCGCGCGAGTAACGGATGCGGTGGTCACCGTCGACGAGTGCGTCGCTGCCGTCGAGAACGACCACGCCGGAGCGGTCGTGACGTTCGCGGGGGTGGTGCGCGATCACGATGAGGGCAAGGGCGTGACTTGGCTGAGGTACTCGGCGCATCCGACGGCCGACGCCGTGTTGCGCGAGATCGTCGCCGAGACGGCCCTCGCCTACCCGGGCACGACGATCGCCGCGGCGCACCGCGTCGGAGATCTCGCGATCACCGATGTGGCACTGGCGTGCGCCGTCGCATCGGCGCACCGCGGCACTGCCTTCGCCGCGTGCGCCGCGCTCGTCGACGAGATCAAGGCGCGCGTGCCGATCTGGAAAGAGCAGGGCTTCACCGACGGTTCCACGGAGTGGGTGGCCGCGCTCGGCTGAGGTGCTGCTGGGGTGCGTCTCTACACGCCGGAGGAGAGTCCGGCCGCCCTCGATGCTCGGATGACGATGGCCACGAGACCGGCGACGAACGTGGCGATCGCGACCCAGTAGGCCGGCAACGCCACGAGCCCGATCAGATCGGACGTCACGGCGAGCACGAGCGCGACAAGGGCCGGCATCAGGGCAGCCGCGTGGCCGACTCGCCACGACTCCTCGTCGCGCATGAGCGAAGGAAGACGGAGTCCCACCATCGGATTGACGGTGAGCGACCCGCGCTTGGCAGCCAGGCAGATCACGGCGATCAACGCCAGAAGGCCGGCGGACAACCAGCCGAGAATAACCAGCGCGGCAATAGGATCCTGCGTTTCCATCTCTCCATTCTTCACCCGGGTCCGCACAACACCCTTGCCGTTCCGCAAACATCATTTGTATGATGTTTGAGCGCACCCCCCTTTCGGGTGTGTCCCGTTGCACAGTGCCGTGTTCGGACGACGCGGCGTAGACGGGCCCTCCTGATTAGGAGTCACCAATGACGATCGGCTCTCTTCGCGGTGCTGCCCTGACGGTGATCGGTGTTCTCGCGACATCGCTCGCTGTCGCCAGTCCCGCTTCGGCAAGCACCAACACCATCTACGCCTCCCCCGACGGTTCGGGCGACGCGTGTTCATCTGCGCAACCGTGCGCGCTCCCTACGGCAAAGGACACGGTGCGAAATCTCGTCGCCGCGAGCGGAACAGACATCACCGTCGAACTCGCCGACGGCGTCTACCGCGTCGGAGACCCGCTCGAGTTCCGGGCCGAGGACGCCGGCGGTACCGACGGTTCGGTGCGCTGGGCGGCGGCGGCGGGAGCTCATCCCATCATCTCTGGCGCCCAACCTGTCACGAACTGGCGCGTGCATGACGCCGACGCAGGCATCTGGGTGGCCGACACCCCGCAGGGCGTCGATACCCGACAGCTCTACGTGAACGGGGTCTTCGCGCAGAGGGCATCGCGACAGATCCCTGGCGCAGACATCGCGATGGATGCGTCGGGCATCACGTTGACGAACGAGAACCTCGCGTTCTTGAACGACGTGCCGCAGCAGGATCGAATCGACTTCGAGGCGAAGGGCGACTTCACCTATCGGTACTCCCCCGTCGAGTCGATCGCCGGCAACAAGGTCACGATGAAGCAACCGGCCTGGGACAACAACACGTGGGGCTGGGACACGCCTCAGTACGCACTGTTGGGCGGATCGACCTACTGGCTCTCGAACTCTCTCTCCTTCCTCGACGAGATGAACGAGTGGTACGTCGATCCTTCGGCCGGCCAGCTGTACTACAAGCCCGGAGCAGGCGTCGACCCGAACGGGCTCGATGTCGAGCTGCCCCGAGTCGAGGCACTGATGAGCATCGGAGGAACCTACGACAAGCCGCTCGAGAACCTGACGTTCGAGGGCATCACCTTCACCGGCACTTCGTGGCTCGGTCCCAACGAAGACGGCTACGCGACCCAGCAGAACGGGTCGTTCATGAAGGGCACCTACGACTACCGACCCGCTGTCGCGTTCACCAGCTGTTCGCGTGGATGCGAGCAGTTCGAGCGTGCGCGCACAGGCTGGTACCAGCAGCCCGCGGCGGTGCAGGTCTCCGCGGCGTCGAACGTGCGGTTCGAGGGCAACTTCTTCACCAACCTCGGCTCGTCTGCTCTTGGCGTCGGCAACGACGAGAACGCGACCATCAGCGGTGTGGGCCTCGGCGTCAGCAACATCGACGTCATCGGCAACCGCTTCGCCGAGGTGGGCGGTCATGGCGTCTTCGTCGGTGGAAACCGCGCTGACGCGCACCACCCGAGCGACCCGCGCATGCTCAATCACGACGTCACCGTGGAAGACAACACCGTCTCTCGCGCGGCCGTGGAATACAAAGACAACTCGGGCATCCTCAGCACCTACGTCACCAACGCCCACATCCAGAACAACGAGGTCGCCAACGTCGCCTACGACGGCATCGACACGGGCTACGGCTGGGGCATGAACGATGCAGGCGGATCCGGCGAGTACACGAAGCGCGGTTACTACAACTGGAACACCCGCTACGAAACACCCACGACATTGAAGGACAACGTGGTCGCGGGCAACCTCGTGCACAACACCAAGTCGCAGTTCGCCGACGGCGGGTCGATCTACAACCTGTCTGCGAGCCCGGGCTCGGTCACCGAGAAGAACTACCTGTACAACGTGTCGGGGGTCGGGCTGTACCTCGACGAGGGAACACGGTCGACGACCTATCGGCAGAACGTGCTGCAAGGAACGAACCCCTGGTTGTTCACGAACGCCTACAACGCGACGAATACCAGCGACAACCAGATCACGCAGAACTGGTACAACTCCGGCGGCGCTCAGATACCGAACGCCGAGGCCAACCGCAACGTGATCGTCGACAACGAGCAGGTCTCGGGAACGAACTGGCCGACGGCAGCGCACGAGGTCATCTGCGCCGCGGGTGTGGATCCCGAGCGCCGCACGGCGCTCAACGGCAACCTGTTCTCTGAAAACCCGGACTGCGGCAGCTCGGGTGAGCCCGTCGCGGCACCCTACTCGACGAGCGGATCCTCGGCACAGGACTCGTTCTTCGCCCAATCCGGAGAGCAGTTCGCGATTCGTGCGACCGGTACCGATGTCTGGGGAGGCGGAGGTCAGCGCGACGACCAGTACGGGGCCATCTACCAGGCCGACGCCATCACGGCGGCCTCGAACGTCTCGGCGCGAATCGACACCGTCGGCGACGCGAATGGATGGGCCAAGTCCGGCGTCATGATGCGGAACGACATGGCGGCTCCCGGTGCGTCAGCGGGTTACGCCGTTGTCGCGGTGACGCCACGTAACGGCGTCGTCTTCCACTGGGACGCCGATGGCGACGGATACCTCGACAACTCGTCGACGGCGAGCGTCAACACCTTCCGTCCCATCTGGGTGAAACTCGAACGTCTGGGTGACGCTGTGAGCGCGTTCTATTCGTACGACGGAGCCAACTACGCACAGGTGGGCACCGCGGTGACTCTCACCGGTGCCGAGGCCGTGGAGGACGCCGGGATCTTCTCGACGTCTCACGATGCCGCCCAGTCGGCGATCAATGTGTTCAGCGATCTGACGGTCGAGACCGACACGGTCAAGCCTGAGGTGACGCTCGTCTCGCCGACCTCGGCGGGGCCGTTCGGAACGCTTGCAGTTCAGGTCGATGCGACCGATGACCGCGGGCTCGCTCAGATCGTCGCCAACGTCTACAAAGACGGAACGCTCGTGAAGAGCACGCAGTCGGCGATCGCAGGTGACACAACGGCAAGCCACTCTGCAACGGTCGAGTTGCCCGACGGCGCCTACACCGTGAAGTACAACGCACACGACCTCGCCGGCAATGTCTCACAGACGGGCGAGTTCGCCTTCACAATCGACGCGACGAAGCCGAAGGCGACAGTGAAAGACGGTCCGGAGTTCACCGTGGCCACCGGGTCGAGCTACGACAAAGTCAGTTTCAAGCTCTTCGATACGGGACTGATCGACAGGGTCGAGCTCAATGGCGTCGTCAAGGATCTGTCGAACAACGCGTGGTCAGATGTGAACTTCGTGACCCCCGGCGTCTTCGGCGCGAAGTCCGGTGAGAACACGTTGGTCGTCTACGACGTGGCCGGCAATACCGAGACGGTGACGTTCACACTGAACTGATCGCTCACGAAGAATCCCTCGCTCGAGTCCCGAGCGAGGGATCCTTCGTGCTCGTCACCGCACGCCACCGGCGTGCAGGGGAAGCGTGTGTGGCAGGTTTAGGCTGACAGCATGACCGTGGACCCCGCGCCGGCGTCTCCGGCACTGCGCAGCTCTGCGCCCCGCGTGCCCGCCGCCCGACTGGGAGTGGCTGTCGTTCACGACCTCGTGACGGAGATCGTCACCGGCGAAGTCGCTCCGGGTGAGGCGTTGCCGACGGAGGAACGTCTGGCGCAGCACTTCGGGGTGAGCCGTACCGTCATCCGCGAGTCGGTCAAGCGTCTCGAAGAGAAAGGGCTGATCACCTCCACCCCCGGTCGAGGCACGATCGTCGAGCCGACCACGTCGTGGAACATCCTCGACAGCGTCGTCCTGTCTGTCATGCTCGAGAACGACGACTCGCTGGGTGTCCTCGACGACCTCGCGGTGATCCGCGGAGCGCTCGAGGGGGCGATGGCCGCCGCTACGGCATCGCATCACTCCGACGACGAGATCGCTCAAGTGCTGTCGTCCCTCGAAGAAATGGAGCGCACCGTCGACGACCTCGACGAGTTTCCCGACGCCGATCTGCGGTTCCACTTTCTCGTCATGACGCTCTCGCGCAACGAACTCGCCAGCAACATCACGAAAATTCTGTTCACACGGGCGCGTCAGTCAGCCCGGTTCCTCGGACATCAGACGTCGGACGCGCATCAGATCACGCTCGACGAACATCGCCGCGTCTACGAAGCGATCGCTACGGGCGACGTCGCAGGAGCGGAGCAGGCGATGCGTTCGCACATCATCGATGCATGGCAACGACGACGCTTTCCCACCCGCCGCGAAACCTGAGCGACCGCCGCCGGCGACACACCACAGCGTGTCCGGCGCGGTGAGTTACACGCTCGACACATGGGTGAGGTGTACTGGAACCCAGCACCACCGCAATCATTCGGTACGAGGAGACGTACATGGACCTCAACACCGTGAACCGGGTCGTTCCGGCCAGAAGCCGGGCAGACCTCCGAGAGCTCGGCGAGGGTGCCGTGCCCTTGGCCGGCGGAACGGTGCTGTTCGCGGAGCCCGACCCCCGCATCCACACTCTCGTCGACCTGCAGACCTTCGGCTGGGCGCCGTTCGAGGTCACAGACGAAGGGCTCACGGTAGCCGCGACGACCACGTTGACCGAGCTCTCCCGACTGCCCGACGACCACGCATGGCGTGCCCACCCCCTCTTCTATCAGTGCTGCACCGCCCTGTTCGGCTCGTTCAAGGTCTGGAACGTCGCCACCGTGGGCGGCAACATCTGCACCGCGCTGCCGGCCGGGCCCATGACCTCGTTGTTCAGTGCGCTCGATGCCGAGGCGCTGATCTGGAGAGCCGACGGCAGCGAGCTGCGGCTGCCCGTGAGCGAGCTCGTCACGGGCAATACGACCACCTCTCTCGGCTCCGGCGACGTGCTGCGTTCACTCCACGTCTCCCCCCGATCACTCGGCTCCGCAACGGCATACCGAAAGATCGCCCTCTCGGCCATCGGTCGAAGCGGAGCTGTCGTCATCGGCCGGCTCGACCCCGTCGACGGCAGCTTCGTGCTCACGGTGTCGGCCGCGACCGTGCGCCCAGAGCAGCTGCGCTTCGCCGGCCTGCCCACGGCATCCGACCTGCGCAGCGCGATCGAAGGTATCGACACCTGGTTCACGGATGCGCATGGCGCGGCCGACTGGCGGCGCGCGGTCAGCGCATTGCTGGGCGAGGAGATCCGGCTCGAGCTCACGGAGGCATCTCGATGACGTTCTCGATCAACGGCGAAGAGTTCGACTCGGAGCCCCGTGCCGGCCAGAGCTTGCGCACCTTCATTCGCGACCAGCAGCACTTCGAGGTCAAGAAAGGATGCGACACCGGAGACTGCGGTGCCTGCTCCGTGCTCGTCGACGGCACTCCCGTGCACTCGTGCGTGTATCCGGCCTTCCGTGCCGAAGGAAAAGACGTGACGACCGCCGCGGGGCTCGGCATGCCGGGTGACCTCTCACCCGTGCAGCAGAGATTCGTCGATCACGCCGCATTCCAGTGCGGCTTCTGCACAGCGGGCATGGTCGTCACCGCATCGACCTTCGATGACGACGATCTGGCCGAACTGCCGCGCCTGTTGAAGGGCAATCTCTGCCGGTGCACCGGATACCGCGCGATCCACGAGGCCATCGACCACGTGCACACCGACGCGTGCGGCGTCGAGCTCGAGCCGGGCGTCGCGGCGCCGGAACCGCGCACGACGCCGGTGATCAAGACCGGGCCGCGCGCATCCATCGGAACCTCGGTCTCGGCGCCGGCCGCCGAGCGGGTGGTCAGCGGCCAAGAACCGTTCACGCTCGACGTCGCGGTAGCTGGGCTTCTGCATCTCGTCGTGCTGACCTCGCCGCACGCGCACGCACGAATCACGGCCATCGACACGCGTCGCGCATCCGCCCTGCCCGGGGTGCACGCCGTGCTCACTCACGAGCACTCCCCCGACACCCTGTTCTCGACCGCCCGGCACGAGTCCCGGCTCGACGACCCGGATGACACGCTGGTGCTCGACAGCGTGGTGCGCTTCCGCGGACAACGCGTCGCCGCTGTCGTGGCCGAGTCGGTCGGCACCGCGGAGGCTGCCGCGCGACTCATCGAGGTCGACTACGAGGTGTTGCCGGCCGTGTTCGACCCGCACCTGGCGACGCTCGACGGCGCCCCGAGCATCCACGGAGACAAGAACGGCACCACCTCTCGCATCGTCGACCCCACGCACAACCTGGTCGCCGAGCTGCACGGAGAGTATGGCGACGTGGCCGCGGGCCTCTCTGAGGCAGCGCACACGGTCACCGGCACGTGGCAGACCCAGCGCGTGGCCCACACGCACCTCGAAACCCACGCCACGATCGGCTGGATGGACGAGGACGAGCGGCTGGTGCTGCGCACGAGTTCGCAGGTTCCGTTCCTGGTGCAGACCGAGATCTGCCGTCTCTTCGATCGCGACCCCTCGACCGTGCGCGTGTTCACAGCGCGAGTCGGCGGAGGCTTCGGCGGTAAACAGGAGATTCTGACCGAGGACATCGTGAGCCTCGCCGTTCTCACGACCGGTCGGCCGGTGCAATACGAGTTCACTCGCGAAGACGAGTTCACCCTGTCGCCCACGAGGCACCCGATGGAGGTGCAGGTCACGCTCGGCGCAGACGCGGGCGGCCTGCTGACCGCGCTGAAGGTCGAGCTGCTCTCCGATACCGGCGCCTACGGAAACCACGGCCCGGGAACCATGTACCACTCGTGCTCAGAATCGGTGAGCCTGTACAACGTGCCGAACAAGCGGGTGGATGCCCGCTGCGTCTACACGAACAACCTTCCGTCGGGCGCCTTCCGCGGGTACGGACTCGGGCAGGTGATCTTCGCCATCGAATCGGCGCTCGACGACCTGGCGCGCCTCATCGGCATCGATCCGTTCGAGCTGCGCAGGCTCAATTCTGTCGGGCCCTCCGATCCCCTGATCGTCACCCATGTCGAGGGCGACGATCTGATTCTCGGCGGCTACGGACTCGACCAATGCATCGATCTGGCCGAACAGGCTCTGGCGAGGGGCAACTCCGCGGTTGCTCCGAGCGGCTCCGAGTGGCGGGTTGGCGAGGGCATGGCCTCGTCCATGATCGCCACGATGCCTCCGCGCGGCCACTTCTCCGAGGTCACCGTCACGGCGGATGCCGACGGTGGCTACACGGTCGGTGTCGGCACCGCGGAGTTCGGCAACGGCACCACCACGGTGCATACCCAGCTCGCCGCGAGCGCGCTGTCGACGACCCCCGCGCGCATCCGGGTCAAGCAGAGCGACACCGATTCCGCGCGCTACGACACCGGCGCGTTCGGCTCTGCCGGCACGGTCGTCGCCGGCAAGGCTGTGCTCGCCGCCGCGGAGTCACTCGCGCGCGAGTTGCGACAACTCGCCGCAGAGCGCACACAGACAGCGCCGGATGCGTGGACGCTCGACGACGGCACACTCGTCTCGGCAGAGCACCGGCTGTCGGTCGCCGAACTCGTGGGCGCCGAGGGGCTGACCGTCACGGCGAACGAAGACGGCGCTCGGCGCTCGATCGCGTTCAACGTGCACGCGTTCCGCGTCGCAGTGAACACGCTCACGGGCGAGGTGCTCATCCTTCAGTCGATTCAGACAGCCGACGCCGGATTCGTCTTGAACCCGGCTCAACTGCGGGGTCAGATCGAGGGCGGCGTAGCCCAGGCGATCGGCACGGCGCTCTACGAGGAGATCATCAACGACGGCGAAGGCACGGTGCTCACCACCGTTCTGCGCAATTACCACATCCCCCAGCTCTCCGATCTGCCGGTCACCGAGGTGTACTTCGCCGACACCCACGATCCACTCGGGCCGTTCGGCGCCAAGTCGATGAGCGAGGCGCCCTACAACCCGGTCGCCCCTGCCCTCGCGAACGCGATCACCGACGCGATCGGCCGCCGCCCGATGGAGCTGCCGATGTCGCGCGACCGCATCTGGCGGTTGCTGCAGGACTAGTCGCTCGGCAAGCGCGGGAGTTCTCGCCGAGCGCGGTGGCACGACCACCGCGTTGCGCGCGAACTCCCGCGCTCGAGGCTACGAGCCTGCGACTCGAATCGCCGCCTTGCGGTGAATGGGGCCCGACAGCGACCGCAGCGACGCCCCGCCCGCCCCGGTGCGCGTCGCGATGACCTCGGCGAGGATCGACACCGCCGTCTCCTGCGGGGTGCTTCCGCCGAGGTCGAGCCCGATCGGCGAGTGCAGTCTGGCGAGCTCCTCTGCGCCGAGACCCGCCTTCTCGAGAGCGTTGATGCGCCGCTCGTGGGTGCTGCGCGACGCCATCGCCCCGACGAAGGCGACCGGCAGGCGCAGCGCCAGCTCGAGCAGAGGAACATCGAACTTCTCGTCGTGAGTGAGCACACAGATCACGGTGCGCGAATCGGTGAGGGTAGAGCGGAGATACTCGCTCGGCCAGGCGACGACGACCTCATCGGCGGAAGGAAAGCGCTGAGGCGTGGCGAACAGAGGCCGCGCGTCGCACACGGTCACGTGGTAACCGAGCAGATGGCTGGCATCGGCAAGCGCCGCAGAGAAGTCGACCGCCCCGAAGATGATCATGCGTGGGGCCGTGGCGGCCACGACGAACAGCACTCGCAGCGCCTCGTCGTCACAGTCGACATCGAGCGTGCCCGACACCCCCGACGACACCCGCGCCGTCAGTTCGTGCAGGATGCGCTGCACGGCGGCGGAATCGAGCCCGTCGCGTTCGACCTCGGGCGCCGACGCCGTCGCCGCGATCACCGTGCCCGCGGCCCGACCGGCGACGACTATGGCGACACCGGCCGGGCGGCCATCGCGCGTCGCCTCGAGTTCGTGCACCACTCGCGCGTCGAGCGCGCCGCGGGCGCCGCCCATCGTGACCTCGTGCACGAAGACCTCGATACGCCCGCCGCAGCTCAGCCCCGCCTCGAAGGCGTCGCCTTCGGTGAAGCCGAACTCCGCGAGAACGGGAACGCCCGTCTCGAGCACCCCCTCGGCAGCCTGGTAGACGGCCCCCTCGACGCATCCGCCCGAGATGCTGCCGAGCACGCGCCCCTGATCGTCGACCGCCATCGAGGTGCCAAGAGCTCGCGGGGCCGAGCCATCCACGGTCGTGACGGTCGCGACTGCGATACGCCGACCCGCGCCGAGGGCCTCGAGCAGGTCTGCCGCGATATCGAGCATGGGAACGTCACTTTCGACTTCGAGAACGGCGATAAAGCCTCACCTCGACTGACACAATCCTGACACACGGAGGTGCTAGAACTGGTCAATGCTCCTCATCAACAATGCCGTCACAACGATGATCGACGAGACCAACGAGAGCGCAAACGATCTCGCCCTGGCCGACGGAGTCGTGGTCTCCGGGGCCGTGGCGGCAACCGGCGAGAGCGATGAGGTCGACGTTCTGGATGCGTCCGGCTGCGTCGTGACGCCGGGTCTCGTGAACGCTCACCACCACCTGCTGCAGAGCGCGTTCCGAACACTGCCCGGCACACGCGGGGTCGCTATGAGCGACTGGCTGCCGACGATGGCGGCGGCATACGCCCGCGTCGGAATCGATCCTGAGCTGGCACGCGCTGCCGCGCTCGTCGGCGTCGCCGAGGGTCTGCTCTCGGGGGTCACGACCGTCGCAGACCACCACCTCACGTGGCCCGCGGGCTGTGACGATATGGGCATCGCGCGCGCCACGGCGTCGGCCGCCGCGGAACTGGGCGGCAGACTCGTCTTCGTACGTGGCTCGGCTCGCGACGACCCCGAGGAAGCCGCGCTGTCAGCGGAGCGCATCGTCAGCGCGCTCGTGCCGCACGGCGACGCCGGCATCTCGAACGACGGGATGCTGCAGCTGGCCGTCGGACCGGCCGGAGTGCACAGCGACAGCGAGCAGACGTTCCGATTGCTCGCCGAGGTGGCCGACCGGCACGGACTGCGCCGGCGAACCCAGGCCAACGAGCAGGTCGACGTGGCGATCGCGCTCGAGAAGTACGGCCGGCGCCCGATCGACCTGCTCGATGAGTGGGGGTGGCTCGCACCCGATGTCACCATCGCCCATCTCTGTGCCGTCACGCCCGAGGAGATCGCGCGGCTCGCATCCGCCGGTATCACCGCGACTCACGCGCCCGGCTGCGATCTGCCGATGGGGTGGGGAATCGCCCCTGTCGCCGCGCTCCGCGAGGCCGGTATCTCCGTCGGGCTCGGCACGAGTGGGGGAGGCAGCAATGATGCGGGCCATCTGCTGGCCGACGCGCGTCTCGCCATGCAGGTCGCCCCTCTGGTCGGGCGCCCTCTCGCCGCACGCGAGGTTCTCGGCATGGCGAGCGAGGGTTCGGCGCTCGGACTCGGGCGCGAAGAGCTGGGGCATCTGCGCCACGGCGCCGCAGCAGATCTGTGCGTCTGGGACGTCTCCGGCGTGGCCGATGCCGGTGTCGCGGATCCCGTCGCGGGCTTGCTGTGGGCCAGCCCCGGTCGCCGCCCGAAGCACGTCGTCGTGGGCGGACGCGTGGTCGTGCGCGACTACGAGCTCGTCGGCCACGACCAGCGAGACCTGGCCGCAGCGCTCACGACGCTTCTCGCCGCGAGAACCGTCTGAGTCGGTGTCAGAGCTCGAGCACCAGGCGCGGGCAGGCCGCCCGAGACACGCAGATCATCATGACCTCGTTGTCGGCCTGCTCGTCGGGGGTCAGCACCGAATCGCGATGATCCACCTCGCCCGAGACGACGGGCGTCTCGCAGGTTCCGCACGTTCCCTCCCGACACGACGAGAGAACGAGCACTCCGGACCCTTCGACGACATCGAGGATCGATCTGTCGGGTGGCACCGTGAGGGTCTCCCCCGACAGCGTGAGTTCGACTTCGAACGAGTCGTCGAGCACGGGCGCTCCCGCGTCTCGGGCCTCGAATCGCTCGAGGTGCAGGCTGCCGTGCGGCAGCGAGGCGCATGCGTCTTCGACGGCGGCGAGAAGGCGGGCCGGGCCGCAACAGTAGACGAGGGTTCCGTCGGCGGCCTCTGCGACGAGCGCCGCGACATCCATTCGACTCACCTCGCCCTCGTCGGAATCGGCCGCGAA
The DNA here is from genome assembly GCF_900177765.1 of Agreia sp. VKM Ac-1783. Taxonomy (GTDB): domain Bacteria; phylum Actinomycetota; class Actinomycetes; order Actinomycetales; family Microbacteriaceae; genus Agreia. The sequence continues at coordinate 750,495 of NZ_FXWI01000001.1, read as the reverse complement.
CGCGCGCACCCGACCGCCGAACAGAGCCTCTAACTCACCGAGGAAGGCCATCGTGCGCCGCGACCGACCAGCATAGGCGAGAGACCAGGAGGCTCCCGCTTCGTCGGCGGAGTGGATCATGGGGATCAACGGCGTGATTCCGATGCCCCCGGCGATGAAGAGGTAGCTCTCGGCGGGCACGAGCTCGAAGTGGTTGAGCGGTCCGCGCAGACGCACCCTGCTTCCGACGGAGAGCTCCGTATGCATCGCGCGTGAGCCGCCGCGCCCGTTGTCGTCGAGCAGCACCCCGATGCGATACGAGCGCCTGTAGGCCGGGTCTCCACAGAGGGAGTACTGCCGCTCGACTCCCTCGCGCACGACCACGTCGAGGTGCGCGCCCGGAGTCCACGAGGGAAGTTCCGATCCGTCGACGGCGCGGAACTCGATCGTCTTCACACCGTCGGCGACATCGGTGATGCGACTCACGACGGCGTCGATCTCAGAGAGGTGGAGGGTCATGGGGATGGTGGCTTTCAGTGAGAAGATGCTGCTTCGTTCACTGTGACAGTACCCTTGACGAAGACACACTTCGATCACTGACGTCGAGCATTCCTCGGATCGTCATGCGAGGAAATGTTCGTGTTACGTGTCCGAAATATCCACTGCTTAGAGTGGACACGTAACCGGCCGGCGTGGGCCCCAAGAAGTTCATCGGAGGGCACACAATGAGCGCATTGCCGAGGGCCGTCTCTCTCCTCCGCTCCGCGACTCTCGACGATGGCTCCGTCGTCGATGTCGAGATCACGGGCGACACCGTCGCCAGTGTGAGGCCAGCGGGCAGCGCGAGTTCCGCAGCCGCATCCGAGACCCTCGATCTCACCGGCTTCGTTCTGCTCACCGCGCCCGCCGAACCACACGCACACCTCGACAAGGCGCTGTCGTGGGACCTGATCGATCCGCCCATGGGCGACCTCGGCCTGGCCATCGAATCGTGGAAGGACTACTCGGCCACGATGACGGTCGAGTCCATCGCAGACCGCGCTCGTCGCGCCGCGCTCATGCTTCTGCAGAATGGCACGACCGCCATTCGCTGCCACGTCGACGTCCTCTCGGGCGACTCTCCGTTGCGCGGTGTCCAGGCGCTGGTTCAGGTACGCGACGAGCTGCGCGACCTGATGCACATCGAACTCGCCGCCCTCGCCGGGCCGGCCATCCCCAGCGCCGATGTCGAAGCGGCACTCGATCTCGGAGTCGACCTCGTGGGTGGCGCACCCCACCTCGCCGACGATCAGAGCGCCGATCTGCAGCGCCTGCTCGCCATTGCTGCGCGTCGCGGCATGGGCGTCGACATCCACACCGACGAGAGTCTCACGGGCGGGTACACGCTCGCCGAGCTGGCTCGCACCGTGCGTGACTGGCCCGAGTCGATGCCGGTCACGGCCGGTCACTGCGTGCGCCTCGGAACTCTCGACCTCGACGAACTCGATCGCATCATCGACGAGGTTCTCGCCAGCGACATCGGCATCGTGACGCTGCCCATCACCAATCTCTATCTGCAGGGCTGGCAGCATCCGGTATCGACGCCGCGCGGCCTCACGGCCGTTCGCAGGCTTCTGGATGCCGGGGTTCGGTTGGGTGCGGGCGCCGACAATGTGCGTGACCCGTTCAACCCGGTGGGCCGCAGCGATGCCCTCGAAACCGCATCTCTGCTCGTGACCGCCGGGCATCTCACTGTGCCCGAGGCCTATGCCGCGGTCAGCGAGGGGGCCCGCTCGGTCATGAATCTCGAGCCCGCCGGCGTATCCGTCGGCGCGAAGGCCGAGCTGCTCGCCGTTCGCGGCGCAAATCTCGCGGATGTGGTCGCGAACGCGCCCGCCGACCGGTACGTGATCCACGCGGGGCGCCTCGTCGCCTTCAGCGAGGTCACGCACCACATTGCCCTTCCGACTCGGTCCATCGAGCCGGCCGAACTCCTTCTCGAAAAGAGGTGATGAGCCCGATGACCCTGACGACAGAACCTCCTGCCGAGACGACGACGACCGAGCTTCTCCATTTCTCCGACGTCGCCATGACGTTCCCCAACGGCACGACAGCGCTCTCCGGCGTCGATCTCACGGTGAAGAAGGGCGAATTCGTCACCGTCGTCGGGCCGTCAGGATGCGGCAAGTCCACGCTTCTGCGCATCGCCTCCGGGCTCACTCCAGCGACGGCGGGCGAGACGAATGTCGCCACCAAGCGCATCGGCTACGTCTTCCAAGACGCGACGCTCCTGCCGTGGCGAACCGTGCAGGCCAATGTCGAGCTGCTCGCCGAGCTGAACGGCATCCCCAAGAAAAAACGAGTCGCCGAGGCAGCGAAGGCCATCGAACTCGTGGGACTCGCCGGCTTCGAGAAGCAACTGCCCAGGACGCTCTCGGGTGGAATGCGCATGCGCGCTTCCCTGGCGCGGTCGCTGACACTCGACCCCGAGCTCTTTCTCTTCGACGAGCCGTTCGGCGCCCTCGACGAGATCACACGCGAGCGCCTCAACGACGAGCTGATCAAGCTCTTCACCGAGCAGCAGTTCGCCGGGCTCTTCATCACCCACTCGGTGTCGGAGGCCGTCTACCTCTCGACCAGAGTCGTCGTGATGTCGGGCCGCCCGGGCAAGATTGTCGAGACCTTCGACGTTCCCTTCGCGTACCCGCGCGATCCCGAGATCCGTTTCACCCCCGAGTTCGCCGAACTCGCCGGCGAGGTCTCGCACGCGCTCAGAAAGGGACACTCGTGACCACGACCGCTCCACCGACCGGGCCGGTCGCCACGAACCCCAAGATCCGCACCATGTCCCGCGCATCCGATATGCCGAAGCGACGCGGCGGCCGATTCCCCTCGTGGGTGCCGCCCGTGATCGTCTTCATCGTGATCCTCGCGATCTGGTACTTCGTCAGCTATGTGCTGCTCGACCCGGCTCGCTCGTTCCTGGTTCCCGCACCCCACGTGATCATCGAAGAGGCGTTCCTCGACCCGAAGGTCTTGGGCGACATCATGGGGGCGCTGGGACGTTCGGCGGGAGTCGCCCTCACCGGGCTCGCGATCGCGATCGTCATCGGCTTCGTCTGGGCTGTCGCCATGAGTCAGGCCCGCTGGATAGAGCGATCCCTCTTTCCGTACGCCGTCATCCTTCAGTGCATTCCGATTCTGGCGCTCGTGCCGCTCATCGGTTTCTGGTTCGGCTTCGACTTTCCCGCCCGCGTGATCGTCTGCGTCATGATCTCGCTGTTCCCGATCGTGTCGAACACGCTCTTCGGGTTGCAGTCGGTCGACAAGGGCCAGCGGGAGCTGTTCCAGCTGCAGAAGGCCAGTCGCTGGACCGTCCTTCAGAAGCTCGAGTTTCCCGCCGCACTCCCGGCGATCTTCGCCGGAATGCGCATCTCGGCCGGACTCGCGGTCGTCGGCGCCATCGTGGGCGACTTCTTCTTCCGCCGTGGCGAGCCCGGCCTCGGGTCGCTGATCAGCAACTACCAGTCCCGAGTGCAGGGCCCCGAACTGTTCGCCGCCATCATCGTCGCCTCGCTCTTCGGCGTCGTGGTCTTTCTCGTCTTCGGCTGGCTGGGCAAGCTCGCCGTGGGCCGCTGGTACGACTACAGCAAGTAGGTCACCGGTGGTCGGCGATACCCGACCCATCCGTTTCACAGCAGCACCCTTCACCGCACGGAACCGCTTCGCACCCTGCACATCACACAAGGAGATGAAATGCGCATCACTCGATCGAGGTCACTCATGGCCGCGGGCCTTCTCGCCTCAACGGCACTCGTCCTCACCGGCTGCTCGGCCGGCGGAACCGACACCGCAACCGACGCAGCCAAAGATCTCAAGATCGGCTCGGTCGACCTCGCTGCTGCCGGATGCCCCGCGACCATCACGATCCAGACCGACTGGAACCCGGAGGCGGAGCACGGCCACCTGTACTCCATGTTCGGTGACGATGCCGTGGTCGACGCAGGCAACAAGAGCGTCTCGGGGCCCCTCTACTCGAAGGGCGAATACACGGGAGTGAACCTCGAAGTGCGCTCCGGCGGCCCCGCGATCGGCTTTCAGACCGTGACCTCGCAGATGTACACCGACGACAGCATCACCCTCGGCTACGCGAACACCGACGAGGCGATCCAGCTCTCGGCCGACATGCCCACCACGGCCGTCTTCGCTCCGCTCGAGATCAACCCGCAGATGATCATGTGGGATCCGAAGACGTACCCCGACGTGAAGACCATCGCCGATCTCGCGAAGGCCGGCGCCATCATCAAGTACTTCGGCGGAGCGGCCTATATGGAGTACCTCAAGGGCGCGGGAATCGTTCCCGAAGCCCAGGCAGACGGCGGTTACGACGGAACGCCCGCCAACTTCGTGACCGCGCAGGGCAAAGACGCGCAGCAGGGCTTCGCGAGCGCCGAACCCTACATCTACGAGAACGAGGTCGACGCATGGAAGAAGCCGGTCGCGTACCAGCTGATCCACGACGCCGGCTACCCGATCTACGCAGCGGCCGTCTCGGTGCGCTCCGCTGATCTCGAGAAGCTCTCGCCCTGCCTCACCAAGCTCGTGCCCGTTCTGCAGCAGGCAGAGGTCGACTACTTCGCCGACCCCGCCGCGACGAACAAGCTCATCCTCGACCTCGTCGACCAGTTCGATACCGGATGGGTCTACGACGAGGGCGTGGCCGACTACTCGGTCGACACGATGAAGAAGCTCGGCCTGGTCAGCAACGGAGACAACGCCTACATCGGCGACTTCGACGAGGCTCGCGTTCAGAAGGTCCTCGACATCGATACGCCGATCTTCACCAAGCTCGGCACTCCCCCGGCTGAGGGTCTGAAGACCTCCGACCTCTTCACCAACGAGTTCATCGATCAGACCATCGGCCTGAAGTAACACGTAGCTGCAAAACCGTCGGCCCTTCATCGGTCGCCTGGCGCATACCTCGAGTGAGCGACAGGCGGCCGATGATGGGCCATCATCATTCGGCACCATCTAAGGACCCGCACCATGACCGACCTGACCGAGCCCATCGCATCCCTCGCTACAGAACTCAGCGCGATTCTGGGTGAGCGCGGCGTGACCACCGAACTCCGCGCCCGTGAGAAGGCCTCGGCCGACGGCTCGTACCTGTCGCCGATCATCACCGAGCAGCTTCCGCTTGGTCTCGCCGACATCGTGGCGTTCCCGACGACGGCGGAACAGGTGGCCGAGGTGGTCGCCGCGGCCGTTCGTCACGGCGTGGGAATCACTCCTCGCGGCAAGGGAACCGGCAATTACGGCCAGGCCATTCCGATCGAGAACGGTCTCGTGCTCGACCTGTCGAAGCTGCGGGGCGTCGTCGAGGTCGGCGACGGGTTCCTCACAGCGTTGGCCGGCACCCCGATCGTCACGATCGAACAGGCCGCCCGCGAGTCGGGCCAGCAGATCCTCATGTACCCCTCGACGGCACAGTCCTCCATCGGCGGCTTCCTCTCGGGTGGCTCGGGCGGCACCGGATCGATCGCCCACGGCTCCAACCACGAGGGCTTCGTTCTCGCTCTCGACGTCGTTCACGCCACCCCGGATGCGCGGCTCGTGCACGTCGACGGCGACGACGCGCAGCCGTATGTGCACACCTACGGCACGGCGGGCATCATCGCCCAGGCGACCATCGCGCTCGAGCCTCTGCAGGACTGGCGGGGTCTGTTCGCCAGCTTCGACACCTTCTCCGAGGCCATCTCCGTCATTCGCGAGATCGGGCAACTCGAGCCGACTCCGCGCCTTGTCTCTGCCGATCTGCCGGTACTCGCCAATGCGCTGCCCGCCGACCCGGGCATCCCCAAAGACCGCGCGAGCCTTCGCGCCATCATCGACATCGCGGCCGTCCCCGCCGCGACAGCCCTCATCGAAGCCGCGGGAGGCCGCGTAGAAGAGGTGCGCGAGGGCCCGCAGACCGCCATGAAGCTGAGCATGATCTCGTACAACCACCCCATCGAGTGGCTGCAGAAGAGCGACCCGGGCAAGTACTTTCACATCGAGGTCGCCGGCGACGCGCTCGTCGACCGCATCGACGAGGTGCACGCCGTGTACCCCGGCGGCATGCTGCACATCGAGGCTCAGAAGAACCGCCCGATCGGCATGCTGGCGGGCATCTACGAGAGTGCCGAGAAAGTCTACGAGGGCTTCGACAAGCTCGCTGCGATCGGCGTCGGCGTACACAACCCGCACGTCTGGTTCGTCGACCACGAGGTCGAGCGCACTCTCGCTCTCGCCGAGAGCACCGATCCGCGCGGGCTGCTGAATCCCGGCAAGCTGCAGGGAAAGACTGCTGCCGGAGCAGGTTCATGAGTGGCGCCCACGCGGGCGATCCCGTCGTGAACGACCTCGGAACGCGCAAACTCGTCGAGCTGTCTGGGCCGGCCGCGACCGCGGCGCTCGACGCCGACTCCGTCGTCGTCATTCCTACGGGGGCGATCGAGCACCACGGGTCGCACCTTCCTCTGATGACCGACTACCTGCTGGCGGATGCGATCGCGAACGCCGCCGTCGAGCGCGCCGCATCGCAGGGTGTCGACGCGTGGATTCTGCCGACCCTGGCGTACACCAAGAGCGACGAGCACCACTGGGCATCCGGAACCATGTGGCTCACCTGGGAGACGATGATGAACACCATCGTCGACCTGGGCAACTCGATCGCCGCCACCCCCGCGAACAAGGTGGCGTTCTTCAACGGCCACGGAGGAAACCTCGCGTTGCTGCAGGTCGCATGCCGCGAGCTGCGCCGCCGCTTCGGGTTGCAGACCTTTCTGCTCGGGCCTATCGTGCCGCCGATGGCAGACGGCACGGGCGACGGACCCGACGAGCTGGGACTCGGCATCCACGGCGGCCACAGCGAGACGTCGCTGATCATGCACATCCGACCCGACCTCGTCGATCTCTCACTGGCTCAGCGCAGTGTTCCCGAGCACCTGGCCGACTACGAGCACATCGGGTTCAAGAAGCCCGTGTCGTTCGGCTGGCTGTCGAACGACTTCGGAACCGACGGCGTTCTCGGTGACCCGACCGCGGCCAACGCGGCGTACGGGGCAGAACTCTTCGAGCACTCCGTGGAGCAGGCCGCTGCCGCGTTCGCCGAGATCGCACGCTTCGACCCGGCGGGGCCGTCGGCGTGAGTGTTCCCCGCTCTGGGGCGCTCATCCCCGACGAGGCGTTCGCGGTCTTGACGGGCTGGCTTCCGGCCAATGACGACCACGCGCGACCACTCATCTCGCTGGCCACCGTCGACACCGACGGGCGACCGGATGCGCGCAGCGTGTTGCTCAGCGATTTCGATCGAAGCGGGTTCTTCGTGCACACGGATTCACGTTCGCGCAAGGTTGCCGATGTGGAGGCTCACCCCGAGGTGGCGTTCTCGATCGCATGGCCGGCTGACCTGCGGCAGTTGACCGTGCAGGGTGTCGCTCGACGCGCCTCGCCCGACGAGGAAGCCTCCGCCTACGCTCGACGGTCTCGGTATCTGCAGCTGCTCGCATGGCTCAATACCCCCGAGTTCGCGCTGCTGCCCACGCGCGAGCAGGAAGAGAAGTGGGCGGCCTTCGAGGCCGCTCACCCGGACGGCACCCTGACTGCCCCGGATACGTGGCTCGGGTTCGTGATCGAGCCCACGCGGCTCACCTTCTGGGAGGGAAACCCGCGAGCAGCCAGCCGTCGGACCGAGTACATGCTGACCGACGACGAAAGCTGGGCCAGGCAAATTTTGCCCGGGTAGCGTCGGCGTCGTGAAGAGCCTCTCTCAGGGTGCAGGAACCGGAACCGGCGCCTCGGGTCCCACGTAGCGGGCAGATGGGCGGATGATCTTCGAGTCGGCAGACTGCTCCAGCACGTTCGCGGTCCAGCCGAGCACTCGCGCGGCCGCGAAGGTCGAGGTGAAGAGTTCCCGAGGCAGCTCACACAGCTCCATCACTATCGCGGCGAACCATTCGAGATTCGTGTGCAGCTGTCTGCCCGGCTTCAGCTGTTCGAGCAGCACCGGGATGCGCTCCTCGACACGGATGGCCAGTTCTACCCGGGCACCGCCGAAGCGGCATGCCACCTCTTTCAGCATCGCGGAGCGCGGATCCTCGGTTCGGTAGACAGGATGCCCGAATCCCATGATTCGTTCGTTCGCCGCGATCCTTTCGGCCACCCACGCATCGACGTTCTCCACCGTTCCGATGGCGTCGAGCGCGTCGAGAGCACGGCTCGGCGCACCACCGTGCAGCGGTCCGGACAATGCGCCGAGGGCTCCGACGAGGCAGGCAGCGGCATCTGCCCCCGTGGATGCGATGACGCGGGCCGTGAACGTCGATGCGTTGAATCCGTGATCGATGGCGGCGACGAGATAGGAGGAGAGTGCGGACACCTGCAGAGGCGATGCCTCGCTGCCGCGGATCATGTAGAGGTAATTGGCCACATACCCCAGCTCCGGCCTCGGGTCGAGCGGCAGCTCTCCCGCAGCCATCCGGCTGATCGCGGCGATGATGACCGGCGTCTTCGCCGCCAGCGCGATGAGGTCACGACGGCGGTCCGCCGGAGAGAGATCGAAGAGTGGCCGCACGCCGCGGTCGAGACCCTCGGCGGTCAGCGCCATTCGCAGTGTCGCAAGCGGATCGGTGAGAGACCCTCGACCGGCGACACGAATCACGTCGTGCAGATGGGACGAGATCTGCGCCGCGTCATGCACTTCCTGCGCGAATTGCAGGCTCTCGTCGCGAGTGGGCAACTGTCCGTCGAGCAGCAGCCGCCACACATCTTCTACCGACCGTGTCGTGGCGAGCTCCGTCGCCGAATACTGCCGGTAGTGATAGAAGCCCTCCGTGCCGCGCACATCGCTGAGAGTCGTCTCGGCGACGACGACGTTTGTCAGTCCCCGGGGCACATCGATGAGGGAGCTGTCCATTCGAGAGGCCGATTGCATGGCTGTTCCCTTCGTCTCGTGTCGTTGATACGTTCACATCACCAGCAACATTGATTTTCGACAAGTCAATGTTGATCCGATCAACCCGTCACGAAAGCGAACCATGGAGACCCTTCCCGGGCTGACGGCAGCGCAGGCTTCCGCACGGTTAGGGGTCAAGAGAGCGACTGTCTACGCCTACGTCTCTCGCGGCTTGCTCTCGAGCGTGCGCAGCGAGACGGGCGGATCGGTCTTCGATGCACTCGAGGTCGAGGCGCTCGCAGCCGCGAGATCGCGTCGACCATCGAGCGACCGAGCCGATAGCTCGACCATGGCAGGCCGGCCGCTGATGGTGCTCGACTCCGACCTCACCTTGATCGAGAACGACGAGTTGTTCTTTCGAGGGCGCCGAGCAACCGACCTTGCCCGACGCTTTTCCCTGGAGGAGGCGGCGGAGCTCTTCTGGGGCGGCAACCTGACGCAGACCACCAACGACTACGCCGTAGGAGACGAGCTTCACCGACGGCTCGTGCAGACGGCAGAGGTTCTGGGGTCGCACGCACGACTCATCGATCGAATGGCGCTCGCAGTGACGGTCGCCGGATCTGAGGATCCCCTGCGCGACGATCTCGCTCCCCACACCGTGCTCTCTGCCGGCCGGCGGATTCTCGCCGCGATGGTCGACTGTCTGCCCAGCCTCGGCACCGAGCCGCAACGGAATTCGCCCCTCGCGACACGGCTGTGGTCGAAGCTCTCGGCGGAGCCGGCGACACCAGCAGACCTGCGCATCGTGAACGCGGCCCTCGTCTTGTCGCTCGACCACGACCTGGCGGCGTCGACGTTCGCGGCACGGGTCGCAGCCTCGGCGAGGGCGGATCCCTACTCCGCAATCGGTGCTGCCCTGGGCGCGTTCAACAGTGTCCTGCACGGAGGCGCGAGCATCCTCGCCGTCGATCTGCTCTCTGACGTTCTCCTCCATCACTCCCCCGAGGCAGCCCTGCGCCGGCAGATGTCGAGCACGACCGGCATCCCGGGCTTCGGCCACGTGCTCTACTCGCAGCGCGATCCGCGCGCCCAGCACTTGTTCGCGCTGATGGATGCTGAACCGTCGTACAGCGCAGGAGTCGACGCTGCACGTCAGGTGATCAGCGTGGTGCGCGCCCGCACGACCCGGATCGCGAACATCGACCTCGCCCTGGCTGCGCTCGCCGTCTCGCGCGGTCTCCGCCCGGATTCCGGGCAGGCGATCTTCGCCCTCGGACGGACCGTGGGGTGGATTGCGCACATCGTTGCCGAGTACGCCGAACCGCCACTCCGGCTGCGGCCCGAGTCGCGTTACGTGGGCCGAACAGCGGCGCACATGGACAACTGAAACGATCGGCACGAGGCACGGGCACAAACGCCACCGCACGTCAGAGAGCCAGGCGCTGGGCCGTCTCCGCGAGCGCGATCGCGAACTCCGCCTCGCGGCCGACGCCCGCCCCGCCCGACAGATTCACCCCGGCGACTCCCTCGATCTCGAGCAGCTGCAGGCTCAACTCGACTGACGCGCTGATGCCCTCCTCGCGCGGATCCGCAGCCGACAGGATGCGCTCCAGATATCCCTCGGGCAGCACGAGCGACGGGAACGACTGCAGCAGCCGCGCGCTCGAATGATCCGTCACCATCGGCACACACGGGATGAACCCGGCCGTGACTCCGACGTCGTGCGATTCGCGCACGAACCGGCCCACGGCATCCACGCCACCACAGTGATTCACGAAACAGACATCGGCACCCGCGCGGGTCTTCTCGAGCAGCCGGGCGGCGCGCAACTCGACGGGCGGCGTCGTCGGCGACTCCCCCACCGATACCAAGTGGCCCGCGGCACGCGCCAACGCTGCGACCTGAGTCGAGTCGAGATCGAAGACAGGTGCCGCATCGGGGCGCCCGCCGAGCAGCGTGTGGTCGCCGGTCACGCAGTGCACCCCGGCGACTCCGATGTGCGCGAGCCCCGCGAGCTCGCCCTCGATCGCGACGCGATTGCGGTCGCGGCAGTTGATACCCGTCCAGACCTGCAGGCCCGCAGCGCGGATGAGCGACGCCCGGTAGCTCGGCGAGAACTGCACCCGCGCATGACCGACGTCGCCGGCCAGCGCAGCATCGACGGGGCCGGCGAGCAGGGCCGCGCACTCTGCCAACGACTCGGCATCCATAGCCTTGGCCGGAAAGTCGGCCACGACGATCGGCCTGGCCTTCATCAACGCCATCATCTCGACGGCGCCGGATGAGCGCGGCACGACCTCGGGCTCGGCCGAAGCGCCGCCGTGCCATGTCACGAGAGGGTCGTCGAGGAAGACGCAGCGGAAATCTCCGACTTCGCAGCTCCCGTCGAATCCGACTCCGCCGCACGGCCCGTACTCCATGCTTTTCGGGCATCCGGCGTGCGCGGCCGCAGGGCTGAGAAGCGATTCCACGAAGGTCCTTCCGACCGGTCGCACACTGCAGATGTTTCATCAGCGGTGATGCGAATATTTCATGTTAGCTCCGGCGTGTAACACGGGTGTTTCCGAACCTGCCTCGGCGGTGGACACCCCATCACTAGGCTTGATTCGTCGATACGACCGCCGAAGAACCAAGGAGACGACGACGCCATGCCAGACAGCTACGACCTGGTCGTGAAGGCCGAGAGGGTACTGATCGATGGCGAGTTCCGCTCCGCGTCGGTCGCCACGGCTGGCGGCGTGATCGTCGCAATCGCAGACCTGGATGCGTCGTTCGACGCCGCAGAGACCGTCACGCTGCCCGGCGACCAGGTTCTCATTCCGGGCATCGTCGACACCCACGTGCACGTGAACGAACCCGGCCGCACAGACTGGGAGGGCTTCGCCAGCGCAACCCGCGCGGCTGCCGCGGGCGGAGTGACCACCATCATCGACATGCCTCTGAACAGCATCCCGCCGACCACCACGGTCGAGGCGCTGGAGCTCAAGCGCCAGGCGGCTGGCCCGCAGGCCACGGTCGACGTAGGGTTCTGGGGCGGCGCGATCCCGTCGAGTCTCGGATCGCTGAAGCAGGTGCACGACGCCGGAGCGTTCGGCTTCAAAGCGTTCCTGTCGCCCTCCGGCGTCGACGAGTTCCCCCACCTCGAGACCGAGCAGCTCTTCGCCGCCGCCCTCGAGATCTCGGAGTTCGGCGGTCTGCTCATCGTTCACGCCGAAGATCCCGCCGTGCTCGACAAGAGCGATAGCCACGGCGGCACCGGATACCTCGACTTCGTGGCCAGTCGCCCCGACCTCGCCGAGGAAGACGCGATCGCGCATGTGATCGAGGCGGTGCGCGTCACCGGAGTGCGAGCCCACATTCTGCATCTCTCGAGCGCCCGCGCGCTTCCGCAGATCGAGGCGGCCAAGGCCGAGGGGCTTCCGATCACGGTCGAGACCTGCCCGCACTACCTGAGCTTCTCGGCCGAGGGCATTCCCGACGGAGGCACGCAATTCAAGTGCTGCCCTCCGATCCGCGACGCGGGCAACCGCGAGCTGCTCTGGCAGGCGCTCGAGTCGGGGCTCATCGACATCGTCGCCTCCGACCACTCCCCCTCGACCAAGGAGCTCAAGTTCGCCCACGGCGGCGACTTCGAACTCGCCTGGGGCGGCATCTCGGGCCTCCAGCTCAGCTTCAGCGCCGTGTGGACGGGCGCCCGCGCGCGCGGCATCCCGCTCGAGACGGTCGTCGATTGGATGTCTACCAAGACGGCCCGCTTCGCCGGGCTCCCGCAGAAGGGCCGCATCGAGGTGGGCGCCGCCGCCGACCTCGTGGCCTTCGCGCCCGACGCCACGTTCACCGCGAGCGCCGACACACTGCTGCACAAGAACAAGGTCTCGGCCTTCGACGGATCCGAGCTGACCGGCCTGGTCGCCGTCACGTGGCTGGCCGGCGTGCCGGTCTACACGAGCGGCGCGGTCGCCGAGGCGTCCGCATCCACACCCACCGGCCGGCTGCTCGCGCGCGTCTGACGCGACAACCGACCTCTACTCACCCTTTTCGACCGCAGGAGCACACCATGGCCATCGTTCTCGGACCCAATCAGTACGGCAAGGCAGAGAACCGCGTGGTGCGCATCACGCGCGACTCCGCACGCCATGAGATCCGCGACCTGAACGTGTCGACGGCCCTGCGCGGAGATTTCTCTGCGGCCCACCTCGTGGGCGACCAGTCACAGGTGCTGCCCACCGACACGCAGAAGCAGACCGCGTACTCCTATGCCAAAGAGAAGGGTGTCTCCTCGATCGAGGCATACGGCCTCGAGCTGGCTCGGCACTTCGTCGACGATGTCGTTCCGGTCGAGGGCGCGCGCGTCGAGATCGAGGAGTATGCCTGGGAGCACGCCGTCGTCGACGGCGAGGAGCACGAGCACACCTTCGTGCGCCTGGGGCAGGAGGTGCGCACCGCCTCCATCACGGTCGAGGGAAAGGGAGCCGAGCAGAAGACCTGGGTCATCGGCGGCCTCAAAGACCTGGTCATCCTCAAGTCGACGGGCAGCGAGTTCCACGGCTTCCTCAAAGACGAGTACACCTTGCTCGAGCCCACCACCGATCGTGTGATGGCCACCGCCCTCGTCGCGCAGTGGCGCTTCGCCGGGACCGGAGTCGCGTGGGAGGACATCGACTGGAACGACGTCTACGCCGGAGTGAAGCGCATCCTCATCAAGAAGTTCGCGACCATCCAGTCGCTGGCCCTGCAGCAGACGCTCTATGAGATGGGCAAGGCTGTGCTCGAGGAGTATGCGTTCATCGCCGAGATCAAGTTCTCGGCGCCCAACAAACATCACTTCCTCTACAACCTCGAGACCTTCGGGGTCGAGAACAACAACGAGGTCTTCCACGCCGACGACCGCCCCTACGGGCTCATCCAGGCCACCGTCATGCGCGACGACGCACCGGATGCCGGCCCCGCGTGGACGCCCGCGGCGAACCTCGCGTAGACACCCCGTGAGCACCACCTACCTCGGCCACATCTTTCACGTCGCAGGCTCCCCCACCGTTGCCGATGCGCGCGAGCACCTCGCGTCGCTTCCCGACGGCGCGCTGGTCGTATCCGACGCCGGCACGATCGAATGGATCGGCGCGGCCCGAGACCTGCCGCCGACGTTCGATGGCGCATCCGTCGTCGACAACCGGGGCGGATACATCGTGCCGGGCTTCGTCGACGCGCACCTGCACTTTCCGCAGACGTACTCCACCGACTCCTACGGCGGCGGCCAGCTACTGGAGTGGCTCGACAACTGCATCTTTCCGGCCGAATCGCGGCTCGCCGACCCCGACTTCGCCGAGCGCATCGCGCGCGACTTCACCCGTCGCCGCGTCGCCGTCGGAACGACAGCCGCCATGGTCTTCGGCTCCGCGTTTCCGCACGCTCAGGATGCCCTCTTCCGCACCACGCGGGATGCCGGGCTGCGCGTCGTGTCGGGCCGCGGCATCCAGACCGTGGGACCGGAGTCGGCGAGTGCCTTGATCACCGGCGAGGCCGAGGCGCTCGCTCTGGTGCGTGACGAGATCGAGCGGTGGCACGCCGTCGACACCGGCGACGCAGCGACAGCGCGCATCCAGGTCGCGATCGTGCCCCGGTTCAGCCTGTCGGTGACGCGGGAGACCCTGCGCGCGCTCGGCGAGCTGTACGACGAGGTGCGTTCCTCTGGCGTGTACTTCCACAGCCACCTCAGCGAGAACGACAGCGTCGTGGGCGGAGAGATCGCCGCGGTGAAGGCGGTCTATGAGACGACGAGCTACCTCGACACGTACGACGGGCGGTTTCTGCGAGGGTCCGAGGTGGGCGGTTCGTCACTGCTCGGTCGGCGCAGCATCTTCGCGCACGCGGTGCACTGCACGTCCGCCGAGCTGTCTCGGCTCGCGGAGACCGGATCGTCGATCGCACACTGCCCGACGTCGCAGCAGTTTCTCGGATCGGGCACGATGCCGTGGAAGCGCACGACGGACTCTGGCGTAACAGTCGCGCTCGGAAGCGACGTGGGCGCGGGTGATGAGTGGCTCATCTCGCGGGTGCTGAACGACGCGTTCAAGGTGCACATCAGCGAGCCCGACGACGCGAGCGTGTCGCTCCATTCGGCAGAGCTGCTGTTCACCGGCACCCTCGCCGGGGCTCGGGCGCTCGACATGGAGGAGCGCTTCGGCAACCTCGACGTGGGCAAGGACGCGGACTTCTTGCTGATCGACCCCGAGCGCTGGGAGCCGCTGTCGATGCTGCTCGAGGGGCGCGTGCGCTCAGAGGATGAGCGGGCAGACACCGAGCGCGAACTGTTCGCGCTGCTCATGGGACTGCGCGAGCCGGCGATCGCGGGCGTCTACGTGCAGGGCAAGCGAGTGGTGGCGCCCGAGTAGTTCGCCCGCTGTCAGCGCAGCCTCTCGCCGAGCGCGCCTTTACCGGGCGAGAGCGCCGTCAGGGAGCGCGCGTTCACCCGATAACGGCGCGCTCGGCCCAGACGTCAGCTGCCCCGGTACGTCGAATAGGCGAACGGGCTCAGCAGAAGGGGCACGTGATAGTGCGCCTCGCCATCTGCCAGTTCGAACACCACCTGCACCTCGGGGTAGAACGCCGACTGCCCGATCGAGGCGAAGTACGCCTGTGTATCGAAGGTGACCCTGTAGCGGCCGACCGGTACGCTCTCGGGGCCGAACTGCGAGACGCGGCCATCGGCATCCGTCACCGCTTCGGCGAGCACTCGCCACACGTCACCGTCGAGCTGCGACAGGATGACCGGCACTCCGGCCGCGGGCGTTCCCGTCGCCGCGTCGAGAACGTGGCTGGTGATGTGGCTGCGGCCGCTCATTCGGCAGGCTCGATGCCACGCTCGGTGAACGTCTTCTCGAGGCGGAGAAGGGCGATCTCCCTCAGCTGCTGCTCGACGATGGCGAACTCCTCGTCGTCGTCGAGGCGGATGCGTCGGTTCAGCTCGGCGAGGATCTCGGCTCGGCTACGCCCCGCGGCGCGGATGAGGAAGACCCGGTCGAATCTCTTCTCGTAGATCGCGTTGCCCTCGGCGATGGCCGCCGCTGTCTCGGCGTCGTCGTCGCCCAGCGACTCCTGCTCCGAGCGAGAGAAGGTCTGCGCTGCACCCTCGCCGACGGGCTTGTCGCCGATGCGCGGGTGATCGGCGAGCGCCTGCTCGACTTCATCGCGGGTCAGCGGATTCGCGGCGGCACGACCGGCCTCGAGCAGGTCGTCGACTGACGCGAAGGGCGCCTGATTGGCGACCTCGTCGATCCAGCGCGGAACCGCGAGGCAGGCGCGCAGGTCGACGCGCAGGTGGTCGGCAGAGTGATCGTTCATGACCGGCCTTTCGGGCACTGTTCGCCCCCGCCGTGGTGCGCGGGCGACACCCCGATTCTATTCGGAGGCACCGTCAGCCGGGCCTACGATGAGGCCATGTCTACAGCCCACGCATCGGTTGCCGGGGTCGTCCTCGCGGCGGGTGCCGGTAGCCGATTCGGCACACCGAAGGCTCTCGTCGAATCGGCCGACGACACGTCGTGGCTCGCCAATGCCGTGCGCGCCTTGCTCGGCGGTGGCTGCTCGCCCGTGCTCGTCGTTCTCGGTGCACGCGCCGACGAAGCCGAAGCCCTGCTCCGGCGCTCCTTCCCAGACGCAGACACCGTGCAGGTCGTGCGTGCCGACGGTTGGCGCTCGGGTATGGCGGCATCACTCCGCAGTGGGTTGGCCGCCGCCGAGGCCCTCGCGCACGAGGCCGACGCCGTCGCTATCGTGACGGTCGACGTGCCGTCGCTCGGCTCGGCCGAGGTACGGCGTCTGATCGCGCCCGAGCCGGATGCCGTGGGTCGCGACACCCTGCGCCAAGCCACATTCTCGGGTCGCCCTGGGCATCCGGTGGTCATCGGCCGCGCACACTGGAACGCGCTGTCCGAGAGCGTGACCGGCGACATCGGTGCCCGCCCGTACCTCGTGCAGCACAGGGCTCGGCTGATCGACTGCTCAGACTTCGGCGACGGCAGGGACGTCGACTCGCGCGACGACACTCACGAGCGGTAGGACGTGGAGAACAGCCTGCCGTCGAAAGTGCCGTGACTGCGGTTCTTGGCCGCTCGCTGGTTCAGGATCTCCGCCTCGGTGATGCCCTCGTGTTGGGCCAGCGCGAGAGCCACCTCGGCGAGATCTGCCAGCTCCTCGAGCAGCGCGGCTCGACCGGCGGCATCGTGCGCCTCGCGCGCTTCCTCGAGGAGCTTCGCGCGCAGTGCGGCCGCATACTCGTCCGCCGCCAACTCCCGCACCGCGATGTGATGGCCCCCCTCGCGCACGATGTCAGGAACACGGTCACGAATGAGTTTTCCCATCCCGTCATTCTGCAACCGTGAGGGTCAGTTCGCTGTCTGAGACTCGTACCGGGCGCGCCATAATCGAGTGAACCCCTGCTCGACTCCACGGAGGACCGCCATGCCCGCACGCCCCTACCTGCTCGACTGCGACACCGGGGTCGATGATGCACTCGCGCTGTTCCACCTGCTGAGCGATGACGAGGTGAACCTCGTGGGCGTCTCGACCGTGTCGGGCAATACCTCGGCCGCGCAGGCAGCCGACAACACACTGCGGTTGCTCGCCGCTGCCGGACGCACCGACGTGCCCGTCGCCATCGGCGCGCATCACTTCCGCATGGCGGAGTACGACGGCGGAGTGCCGCACATCCACGGCGACAACGGCATCGGCGGCGTCGAGTTGCCCGCGTCGCACGTCGACCCGCTCGCCGAATCCGGTGCCGAGTTCATCGTGCGCATGGCGCATAAGTATCCGGGCGAGCTGCGGCTGATCGCCATCGGCCCGTTGACCAATCTGGCACTCGCGCTCGAACTCGAGCCGCGGCTCCCCGAGCTCATCGGGGATCTCACGATCATGGGTGGCGCCGCGCTAGTGCCCGGAAACGCCTCCCCCGTCGCCGAGGCGAACATCATCAACGACCCGCACGCCGCCGAGCTCGTATTCGACGCGCCCTGGACCATCACAATGGTCGGACTCGACGCCACCATGGAGCAGCTCATCGAGGCTGGCGATCTCGAGCGGCTGCGCTCGGCGCCCAGCACAGTCGCGCCGATGCTCGCCGAGATGCTCGGCATCTACTTCGACTTCTACGTCTCGGTCTTCGGGCGTCCCTGCTCCGCGCTCCACGATCCACTGGCCGTGGCGATCAGCACGGGCGAGGTCGTTCCGACCCTCGCCCCGCTCGTGCGGGTGACGGTGGATGCGACAGACGGGCCAGGGCGCGGACAGACGATCTGCGACATGCGCGGCCTCTACAACGGCTACCCGCCGCAGAGTGGAGCGCACGTGCGCGTCGTGCTCGCGGTCGACCGCCCGTACGCTCCCCTGCTGATGGACCGGCTGCTGAGCTTCGCCTGACAACGGGAATCGACGGCCGGGTCTGCACGTTGGAGCCAGCATGACTATTCCAGGAATCACGACCATCGGCCTCATCGGAGCCGGACACATCGGCAGCCAGCTCGCGCGACTCAGCGTCGCCAGCGGTTACGACGTGGTCATCAGCAACTCCCGCGGGCCGGAGACGCTGAGCGATCTCGTCGACGAACTCGGACCGAAGGCTCGCGCCGCCACGGCCGAAGAGGCTGCTACCGCCGGAGACCTCGTCATCGTGACGATCCCGCTGAAGGCATACGAGTCCGTTCCCGTCGAGCCCCTGGCCGGCAAGATCGTCATCGATACGAACAACTACTACCCGGAGCGCGACGGCAACATCGCCGAACTCGACTCCACGTCGACCACCTCGGCTGCACTGTTGCAGAAGCACTTGCCCACCTCGAAGGTCGTCAAGGCGTTCAACCACATCGAGGCAGCGAAGCTCACCTCGGAGGCACAGGCACGCGGAACCGAGAATCGCCGCGCGCTCGTGATCTCGGGTGACAACGGCGACGCAAAGACCATCGTGACCAGCCTCATCGACGGCTTCGGCTTCGATGTCGTCGACGACGGGTCCCTCGCAAACAGCTGGCGCGTCGAGCCCGGCACCCCCGCCTACGGACCGCGTGGAACCGTTGCGGAGATCACCGACATGCTGGCCGCCGCGACCCGCTGATCACAGCCTCTGGCCTCCGAACGGGAGGAGATTCGAGCATCCGCCGCTCTATGCGGCTCGGATGCGCGAATCTCCTCCCGTTTCGCTGTCCCGCTGGCACAAGAGCATCGACGAGCCAGCAGGAGTACTCGGGTGGGACGCGGCGACCGCCGCGTTCACGGCGGCGTGCGCAGCAGAAGGAGCCGAGGTCGCAGTCTCAGCGTGGACCGGAGGGTAGTCCGTCTCGCGCTATTCGGCGTGCGCTGTGCGGTGACCCGATGACTGACGTCGGCGGGCAAGGATGTCCTTCGCGATGAGGGTCAAGGCGTAGCCGAGCAGCAACACGCCTCCGCCGCGAACGATCCACTCGCGATCCGTTCCCGTCGCCAGCGTGTTCGCGTAGCCCAGATAGGGAACGGAATACCACAGCCTGCCCTGCACCTGCGCGCTGATGACCGGCTCGGCATCGGCCGCACTGTTGTTGTCACCTTTCAGCACGAAGGTGCGGGTGCCATCGGGGCCGAGGGTGATGCCGGTGACCCGGTGGCTGATCACCCCGGGCACGCCGGAGTGGATCTGGTAGGTGATGACGTCACCGATCTTGATGTCCTCGGTCGCAACCGGCCTCACGACCAGCAGAGTGCCCGGCGGAAGACCCGGCTTCATCGAGCTGGTCAGCACGGTCAGAGGCATGGCGCCCGCGATCTTGGGGACCGCGATGACCACCACGCCGAGGGCGAGAATGACCGCGAGAAGTGACCAGCTCAGTACTCTTCCGAGAAAGCGCCAGACGCTGTCGTCAGTGTGTGCGTGTGCCGCCATGATCAACCCACGTTCCGAAGGGCGAACTGCTGATTGGCGGAGCCGTCGCAGCTCGCGACACGAAGCTGTGTGCCGCCCGCCTGCACGTTTCCGGCAATGTCGAGGCACGCCATGTTCTTGTTCCGTAACGTGAAGGTTCCCGTGCCGGAGCCGATGGGAAGAAGTTGCCACTTCTGACCGCTGATGTCGTTGGCGCCTCGCAGAACCATGTTGTCGTCGCTGGGGTCTTCCCAGAACAACGACGTGGAACTCTTCGGGGCCACGTTGACGTAGCTGCCGTCACCCGAGGGCACGAACTTCAAGGCCTGGCTAGCCTGAGTTCCGCACGCGCTGCTCAGGAGCGCCGACTTGTCAACGGTGCCACCGTCGGCGCCGCCAACGCAGAGCTGAGTGCTCGCGTTGCGCACGGAATACCAGCTGCTGTTATTCCACCAGGCGGTGGCGTGCCCCACTGTGGCGGACGGAGGAGATACATCGACCGGGTTCGCCGCATGGATGGCGCGCACGAAGTAGTAGTAGTACCTCAAGGCGTCGAGACCCGAATCGGTGAACGTCAGCTGAGAGGCCGGCACTGTCGCGACCAGTGCGCCGTCACGATAGATCTGATAGCCCGTGACAGCGGCGGTGTCCGCCGGCGCAGTCCACGACAGCGAGATGCGGCTATCTGTTTCACTGACCTTCGTCGGGTCGCCGGGTGTCACGCTGTTACCGACGGACTGGGCTGCCGTTACCGTGCTCGTGCTGGCCCACTTGCCCTGTGACGCCGTGGCCGTGGCCGTGGCCACCATCGTCGCTCCGGCCAGCGCGAAACGCTGCGCCTGAGTGACAGAGCTTCGAACGCAGTAGACAACAGTTGCCTTCGGCGCGAGAGTTCCAGACAGCGGGGCGACTGTCGCCCATGTCGCACCCGTGGCTCCTGAGGCTGTGCTTGCCGCTGTGCAGGCGCTCGCAGAAGAGACCGGCCACGCCCGCACCGATGCCGAGCTGCTCAACGCCGTCGCCGTCTGCGCACTGAGGATGAGGGCGTAGGGGGCAGGAATCGTGCCGGTGTTCGTCAACGTCACGGGGCCAGTCGCGGAGAGTGCGTTCGACGAGTACGAGGTGGCCAGCGACGAAAAGCCCGATTGTGTGATCGCCAGGGTCCCCGACGATACCGCCGTCGTCACCGATCGCTCCGGGGCATCCCACGACGCCTGGGCGGGACCGCCGCCGGAGAGCGTGAGGAGCACGGCGGCGATCATCGCGGCGACGATCTTCATCGGCGCACGTGCGACGCGGCGCCGTTCGTGCGCGGACAGTCGCGCTGACAGTGATGGTGTCATGGCGTCAGGCTTGCGTTCCGCTGATGCGCAACCGGATGCCCGAGGCCGATTGACCCTGGCTGGCCGCGGGTGCGTTGATGGGCAAGGTGACCGAGACGCACAATACCTGCGAGGTAGACGTCGGCAGCGTCGAACCGATTGATCCTGCGGCCGCGGATGCGGCTGACCCCGACCATACGGGCGAGGCGTTGGCCGCAGTGCACGACGCCAACGACGGCACCGTCCGGACTCCGACGACGAGTGCGTCAGAGAGGGCATTCGCGGCGGCGCCAGACGGCATGGTCAGGCCGGCGACACCAAGACGCAGGGGAACATTTCCCGTGTTCGTCACCGTTACAGGGCCGACGAGTGTGAGTCCCGGATACAGAGACGTCGTATCGAGAGAGAGCGTCGAGAGGCTCAGGCCGGCCGACCCGGCAGAGATGACAAGGCTGCGGTCGGAGGTGGAGGCGGTGGCTCGCAGGGTCGCCTGAGTGCCCGCGGTTCCAGCGACGCAGAGGAGAAGAACGAGTGCACTCGCAATCGTGATGGGAAGACTCGGACGCAATGCGGCTGTTCGCGACACTGTGGCGCGACCATGACGTGCAGAACCCCGCCGGGGAGTACCTCCGCGCATGGTTGTCGCCTTTCTGTGGTGGGAGTGGAAATCGCACGAAAGAGTGTCGGCGCGGCGGTCGCCGCGCCGACACGTCTTCCGGACTAGATCTGGGTGAGCGTGACGGCGAGCGCCTCGAGGTTCACGGATCCGAGCTGGGTGTTGTTCTCGAAGCCCGGTGTCGTGCTCTTCGGGAACGTGATGGTCACCGAGACGGTGACATCCTGCGCAACGCCGGCCGCACCCGCGGTGATCGTGTACGGCGCCGATCCTGAGGAGATGCCGGTACCGGTGGCCGTGAGAACGGCATTCGACGTGAGATAGGTCGCGAGTGCCACATCGGCCGGAGCCTTCGACGAGACCGGCTTGATCGAGGCCGGGTCGACCGTCAGGTTGGCACGGAGATCGTCGCCCTTGGCCGTGATGCTCATGACCTTCGTGTAGGTGATGACATCGCCCGGAACCGCGACGAATCCGGTCAGGTCGGCACGAGGGCTGCCACCGTTGATGCTCCACGTCGCCGCGGTCGAGCCTGCATTGACCGCGAGGTCACCCGCCACGATGGTTCCACCGCTCGCACTGGCACTGGAGTTCCACAGCGCAAAGGTGCTGGCCCCGCCCAGAAGGAGCGTGATTCCGGCTGCGCCTGCGATGGTGCCTTTGAGGATCTTGTTCATGGGAGTAACCTTTCGCGTCACCCTTGTGGGGTCGACAGTATGAGTCCGTGGAACACCTATCTCCGCGCTGTTGTACAGGCGGGCTCGACGCAATCGATCCTCGGTGTGAGGAGTCAGAGTGCCGTCGAAGGTGGCGCTTGAGATGCCGAGGATGCCGGCAAATGCAGGAGGACGATGGCCTGCATGTAAATCACGGCCTTATATTAACCGAGGAAAACTTACTTATTCAAGTGTCGCATTAAATTCGGTGATTGACCGGAATTGCCAGGTGGCGGTCAGTAAGGAGAAGTAGGCGCTTCGAGCTCGTCGAGGGCGTCATAAACGCTCGTGATCGTAGCGATTCTCGTCCGACCCTCGCGCACATTCACGCCGAGCACGCCGCTCGCCAACAGATTCATCAGGCTCATGGCGGCCGCGTAGCTGTCGAACGCCGAGACGCTGTCGACCGGGCATTCCAGCCAGTAGGCAGAGCCGTCAGCATGCCGCCGTGCAGACGAGTCAGAGATGAGGACCACGGGCACCCCCCGCTCACGCAGCGTGCGCACGATCAGCGCGAAACCCGCCGGCCGACGTCGAAAGCCCACGAGCACGACGACGTCGCGCGAGCCCAGGGCCGCGATGTCCTCCCCCAGCGACTGCCCGGGAACGGGCGCGAGCCGCACCCGGTCGCGGGCCTGCGCCAGCTGCTGTCGCAGATGCAGCGCCAACGGATAGCTGTTGCGCAGGCCGATCAGCACGACCTCGCCGGCACCCGCGATGAGCCGAGCGGCGGCATCCAGTCGCCCATCGTCGAGCCCGGCGAGCATCTTCTGCAGATTCTCACTCTCTTGGCGCGCGTGCGCGGCGAGCGCCGAGGGAGTGCCGGCCGCAGCCCCGACTCCGCCGAGGGGAGAGCCCTGACTGCGCAGGCTGCGGGCGTGCTCACGCACCTCGGCCGAGTCGGAGAATCCGAGACGGCGAAACAGCCGCGACACCGTGGCCTTCGATACCCCGCTCAGCTTTGCGAGCTCGGTGGCGTTGTATACGGCGAGGTCGCCCAGATGATCGAGAATGAAGTCGGCCGCGCGCTGCTCCTGGGGAGATAGGGCGCCGTATTGGCTGTCGATCCGCTGCCCGATGGTGGGCGGCGCGGTGATCACCTGCTACTCCTCGTATCCGTCGGCGAGCCGCAGAACGGTGGCCTCGAACGCGTCGAGCGCCTTCGCCACGTCGGCTTCGGTGACATGTTCCTCGGGGTTGTGGCTCACGCCGCCCTTGCAGCGCACGAAGATCATGCCGATGTCGGCGATCTCGGCTATGGCCATCGCATCGTGCCCCGCGCGCGAGAACAGAGACATCGGTCGGGTGTCACCCGTAGACCGGATGCCGTCGGCGATCGCGTCGCGCAGCCGTCGCGCGCAGACGGCCGCCTTGGCCGAGTGCGTCTGGATGCTCGTGAGTCGCAGCCGTCGTCGCTGGCAGATCTCGAGAATGGCTTCTTCGATCTGCAGCCACACCTTGTCACGCTCGGTGTCGTATTCGCCTCGCAGGTCGAGGCTGAACTCGACCTTGCCGGGAATCACGTTGACCGCGTCGGGAAACACCTCGAGGTGGCCGACCGTGGCGATGAGCTGCGCAGATCGGGCGATGCGCTCGATCGTCGTGATCGCTTCGGCCGCGCCGGCGAGGGCATCGCGTCGGCGTTCGTACGGAGTTCCCGAGTGGCCTGCCTGCCCGGTGATCGTGAGCAGAAAGCGGCACGCGCCGGCGATCGACGACACGACGCCGAGCGCCTTGTTCTCGTCTTCGAGGTACGGGCCCTGTTCGATGTGGGTTTCGAGGTACCCCACGAAGTCGCCGCGCGACCGCGCGGCCTCGCCCACGGCATCCGGATCGAGGCCGAAGTGCACATACGCGTCGCGCAACGAGACGCCGTCTTCGTCTTCGAGCTGCCACCACTCCTCGAGCCAGGTGCCCGCGAGCGCGCGGCTGCCGAGAAGAGCGCGGCCGAAGCGGGTGCCCTCCTCGTCGCCGAACGCGACGACCTCGAGAGCGAAGGGCAGTTGGCGTCCGGACGACCGGATGCGATCGACGACCGCGATGGCGGAGAGCACTCCGAGGATTCCGTCGTACCGTCCCGCCGAGGGGACCGTGTCGAGGTGCGAGCCGAGCAGCAGCGCCGGCAGACCGGGAGTCGCGCCTTCGAGCCTGCCGCACTGGTTGCCGGCGGCATCCTGCCACGTGGTCATGCCCGCCTCGGTCATCCACCGGCCGGCGAGGGCGTTGACGGCCGCGTGCTGGGGCGAGAGGTAGACGCGCTCGATGAGCCCGTCGTCCATCGACGAGTAGGTGGCGAGTTCGTCGCAGCGCTCGAGAATGGCGTGTGCCGTGGTCGAGGCCGGCTGCGTCACGCTCGGGCTCCGGCCCGGTCGGCATCGGCGTAGATCTCGTATGCCGCGCCGACGCCTCCGCCGGGCGTCACGGATGCGCCGGCCCGGCGTAACACGGCCTCGAGAGCGGCGAGCGTCGTGAGCACGGTATCGCGGCGGGCGTTGTAGCCCATCGTTCCGATGCGCCACACTTTGCCGTGCAGCGGGCCGAACGACGTGCCGATCTCGATTCCGAAATCGTTCAAGAGTTCTCCGCGAACGGCATCGCCGTTTACTCCCTCGGGGATCATGACGGCGACGACATTGTTCATCTTGTGCGCGAGATCACCGAACACCGCGAGCCCCAGCCCCTGAACGCCGGCGAGCATGGCGGAGCCGTGAAGCCGGTGCCGCTCGACAGCGTTCTCGATGCCCTCGTCGATGAGCAGGCGCGCGCACTCGCGTGCGCCATAGAGCATCGTGGTGGCTTCGGTGTGGTGGTTGAGCCGCTTGGGGCCCCAGTAGTCGAAGATCATCGCGAGGTCGAAGTAGTTCGAGCGAATCGGATGCGCGGCCACCGCGTCGCCGGCCTCGCGAATGCCCGCTTCGATGCTCTTGCGCGCGACGATGCGTTCCACCGCGGCCGCCGAGAACGTGGAGGGAGCGGAGCCCGACGGGCCGGCCAGGCATTTCTGGAGGCCGGCTGTCACGACGTCAATGCCCCAGGCATCCGTCTCGATGGTGTTGCCGCCGAGCGATGCGGTGACGTCGGTGTAGAAGAGCACGCCGTGCTGCGCGCAGATGGCGCCGAGCTCGTCGAGCGGCTGGGCCACGGTGGTGGACGTGTCGCCATGCACCACGGCGAGCAGCACGGGCTGCACCTCGACGATGGCCGCCTCGATCGCCTCCGGCGTGAACACCTGACCCCAGGGAACCTCGATGACGTGCACCTCGGCGCCGCAGCGTTCGGCGATCTCGCGCAGGAGGTGACCAAAGCGGCCGAAGATAGGAACAAGCACGCGGTCGCCCGGCTCGATCAACGAGACGAGGGCCGCCTCGATGCCTGCTCGCGATGTGCCGTCGATGAGCAGCGTCTGCTCATTCGAGGTCTTGAAGACGCCGCGATAGAGCTCCATCGTCTCGTTCATGTACTCGGTCATCGCGGGGTCGTACTGGCCCACGAGCTGCGCAGACATGGCTCGCAGCACCCGAGGATCGGCATTGATCGGGCCCGGCCCCATGAGGAGTCGCTGCGGCGGGTTGATGGGCTGGGGCAGAGACGAGAGTGAGATGAGCTGACCGCTTTCGCTGAGAATGAATCACCTGTTTCAGGATTCGATTCTACGGAACGCGTGTTTCACGCGGGTTACAGCTCAGGGAGCGAGGGCTCAGGGGAGGAACGTGGCCGCGATGTCGACGAGTGCGAGGTCGGTGCCGCGGGGGCCGACGAGACAGAGGCCGGCCGGAGCCCCGTTCACCTGAAGCAGCGGCACAGACAGCGCGGGGTATCCGCCGATGCCCGCGAAGCAGGTGAGCGCGAGCGTGGCCGCCCTGGCAGCGTCGATCTCGGCGGGGTCGGCGGTCAACGACGGCGCGGTCGACGCCGTCGACGGCAGCAACAGGATGCGCCCGGCCAGGGCCTCGTCGAGCTGAGTTCGAGCGGCCGCGAGCACCGCGCGCGCCGAGGACTCCTGATTTTCGGTAATGGCCGACGCCACCTCGAATCTCGAGGCGACGTCGCTCGCGAGCACTCCCGGATGCGCGGTGATCCACTCGCCGTGCTGGCGCCATGCCTCGGCACCCTGAACGGTGCGGAACGCCTCGAAGAAGCCGGACGTGTCGCCGAGGTCGACCACGGCCACCTCGGCGATCAGGCCGACGGTCTCGAGCCGTCCCACGGCATCCACCAGCGCGCCCTGCATCGCGGGGTCGGCGGCGAAGAGCAGCTCTGTCGAGATCACGAACTGCGGCTCGACAGGCTGCTGCGACTCTGCAGCGAGCGTGCTGGCGGCTGCGGCGCGCAGCACCGAGCCCGACCGCGTGAGCCATCCGATCGTGTCGAACGACGCAGCCAGCGGCAGCAGCCCGCCCGAGTCGACGGCACCGTGGGTGGTGCGCAGTCCCCAGAGCCCTTGATACGACGCCGGCACTCGGATCGACCCGGCGGTGTCTGTGGCGAGCCCGATGCTCGCGTGTCCCATGGCCACCGCGGATGCGGGCCCGCTCGAAGAGCCGCCGGGGATCGCGCCGGGAACCGCTGGGTTCGGCGGAGTGCCGTAGTGCACGTTCTTGCCCGCGATCGAGTAGGCGAACTCGTCGGTCTGGGCGATGCCTCGAACGGATGCGCCGGCCGCGAGTAAGGCGGCGAGGGCGGGCGCGTGGGCCTCGGCAGCATCCGCCTCCGCGAGATATTCGGGAATGCCTGCACCGACAGCGAAGCCGCGCACGTCGAAGAGATCTTTCACCGCAACGGTCTCGCCCTCGAGCGCGCCGCCCCTCGAGGCCGTCGAGGTCACAAGCGGGTTGCCGAGCACGCGCCAGACCGCCGTGTTCATGGCCGCGGGGGCACCGGCGACCTGGGCCGACTCGATGACCCAGCCGTCGGCATCCGGATGCGTCACCCACAGCTGGGTGATGAGACCGCGCCCGCCCGAGCTGGGCCGGTTCTCGCTGACGATGAGGGCATGAGTGTCAGAGAGCACACGCACGTGCAGCGACGTGACGGTGCGGGCGGGCACGCCGCCTCGGGCACCGCGGAACGAGCTGATGCGATCGTGGCCGACCAGGAGGCCGCCCGCGTCGCCGCGCAATGTCGCATCGCCCGGGGCGAAGGCCGCATCGAGCGCATCGAGGTCGTTGTCGAGGAGGGCGTTCTCATACGCCCAGAAGGCGTCGAGGAGCCCCTCTGGCAGGTCGCCCGTGACCGACGTAGGAGAGATTCGCTCAGGCATGGGGTCCTTCGAAGTCCGAGACGCGAACGCGGGCGTGCACGCCGGTGACCAGGTCGACGACCTGGGAGATATTGAAGTCGGTGGCCGCGCTGAGGTAGGCGTAGGCGAGGTCTTCATCCATGCCGTATCGGGCATGCAGCAGCGAGATCGCAGCACGCACGCACTTTCGCGCCGCCTCATCGAGGTCTTCGTCCATTCCTGTCGGAACGAGGAACTCCTGGGTCTCGGCAAGAGGTCCGACGAGGGCGCCGAATGCCGCGAGAGCATCGCTCTGCGGAACGACCTCGAAGCGCACGGTCACCCTCAGCGACGCCTCCATAGCGGTCAGCGCCACCTCACCGTCACCCTGCGCGAAGTGCGGGTCTCCGACGTAGGCCAGCGCGCCGTCGACCTGAACGGGGAGGTAGAGCGAGCTGCCTTCGGTGAGCAGGTTGATGTCGATATTCCCCCCGTGCGGGCCGGGCGGAACCGAGTGCGGACGCGTCGATCCGGCAACGGCCACGCCCATGATTCCGAGGAACGGGCGCAGCGGGAATCGCACCGAGTGCTCTCCCCCGGCGACGAGTGGAAGGGTGCCGACCTGGCTGCCGTCGGGGTCGTCGTCGACCGCGGCGAAGATGCTCACGGCACCCGCTACAAGCGGAAACTCGCCGGGAAGCGCTCCCCTGCCGTGCCTGTTCGAGATCACGCCGTAGGGAACGCGCGGGGTCGCCTCGAGCACCGTCATCTTCAGCAGATCGCCCGGCTTCGCGCCCCGGATGCGAATGGGCCCGGTCACGACGTGCGGGCCGTCGACCCTGGGGTCGCGCTGGTAGCCGGATGCCGCGAGCGCTACCGCGTCGTCGAGCACGTTCTCGCGACTCACGCCGTGGCCCGCGAAGTACGCGGCCGGATCGCGGCCCTGGTCTTCGAGCACGCCCTCGTGACTGAGCGTGTCGATCGTGGCTTCGTCGCCGGAGTCGATGGTGAGGACAGCTGCGTCGGCGGCGCAGGGAAGTCGCCCCCAGAGCACGTTCTCGACAGTCGCAGGCAGGTAGTGAGCGGACTGGATGAATCCCTGTCCGGGCTGGAGCGGTGCGGTGAACGGCATCCGAATGCGCGCCTTCCGAAGTCTGGAAAGATGGGAGGGTCGCTTCGAGAGTATCGTGCGCCAGTCGACAGCCCCGCCACGCCCAGAGACATCGAAAGATCAGGTGCCCCGTGCTCCGAAGACTCCGCAGCAAGCCCGCCAATCTTCATCTGGGCCTGATGCTCGCTCTCACGTTCTCGACCGGCATCGCCGACGCGGTGGGCTACCTCGGACTCGACAGGGTGTTCACCGCGAACATGACCGGCAACGTCGTGATCCTCGGCATGGCGATCGCCGGCGCCGACGGCCTGCCCGTCATCGGCCCACTCGTCGCATTGTTCGCCTTCATGCTGGGAGCCGCGATCGGCGGTCGGGTCCTGCGACCCGTCAAGGTCGGCTGGACCACGCACAGCACCGTGCTGTTCAGCATCGTGGGAACGGTCATGGTCGGCCTGACCATCGCCCTCTTCGTCTTCGACGGGCCTCCCCCACCCCCCTACGAATACATCTTCACCGGATGCTTCGCCCTGGTCATGGGCGTTCAGGCTGCGACAGCGCGGCACATCGCGGTCAAAGACGTCACCACGGTTGTGGTGACGTCGACCATCACGGGTCTCGCTGCCGACTCGCGACTGGCCGGCGGCTCGGGTCAGCCGTGGTTCCGTCGCGCCGGCGCCATCCTGCTCATCGGCGGAGGCGCCGCCGTCGGAGCTCTCCTGCTCACCATCCACATCGGCTGGGGCGTGGCCCTGGCCGCCTTCATCACTCTTCTGGTCGCCCTGACGGGCCACCTCACCGGTCGCCCCCACCACGCTCCTGTCGAGCCGGCTGAGGTAGATGTCACCGCCTGATCAGCGGCGGCGCTGAGCGGTCTGCTCGCGATCCCATTCGTCGAAGAAGTCCTGGCTCTTGCTGCGAACCCGGTCGTCGAGTCCGACGTTGCGCTCCTTGCCCGTGGCGAGAGCGAGTTCTTCCTCGTGCTCGGCCAGCTGCCTCAGCGTGGCCAGCCTGCCCGAGGTGATCTGAGCATCCAGAAGCGCTTGGTCGCGCTCGAGCGCGAACTGCTGGCGCACCCGCGCGATCTCGGTGCGGTCGTGCTCGCGCGCGGTCTCGTCGTGCACTGACTCTTTGTTGCCGAGGTTGCGCAGCAGCTTGATGATCACCGGAAGCAGCTCGATCGCGAAGAACAGCAGGAACACCATGACGTGGGCGAGTCCCGCGGACGGGCTCTCTTTGCTCAGCCGGTCGAGCGCGGTGAGGCGGTTGCTGATGCCGTCGCTCGATGACACGGCAGCATCGTTCTGCGCCTGGAAGTCGGACTTGCGCTGCTCGATCGTGGCCAGGTCTGCCTGCGCCTTGGTGAGCGCGGCCTCGGCCGTGGTCTTCGAATCCTTCAACTGCGATGTCAGGGCGGGCTGCGCGGTCGCGAGTGCCGCAGCGGTTGCTTTCTGCGCCTGGTCGTAGACGGTCTGGGCCGCATCGACGGCCTCCTTCGCCACCGCCGTGACGGCGCCCGCACCGAACTGGCCCGTGCCCCCGGTGCCGTTGGCCTCGGACTGCCACGCGGCGGTCTTGGCGTTGAGATCGGCGAGCGCCGCATCCTCGGCCTTCTTCGCGGCGGCGTAGGTGGGGTCGGTCATCGGGTCGACCGCATCGCTCTTGTCGATGATCGCCTGGTTGCTCGCGATCGCGGCGCGCACTGAGTCTTCGGTCGAGAGAATCGGATCGCTGGCGAGCTGGTTCGCGAACGAGGTGCGCGCCTCGGCTTCCATCACCAGAATCTGGGCGCTGATCTCGGGCGCGAAGATCTGCAGGGTGACCGGCGTCGAGATGACCGTGCCGAGAATGGCGGCGAGCAGCACACGCGGAACGACGGCGAAGGTGGTCTTCCACGCACCTTTCGTATTCGACAGCTGGATGGTGAGAGCCCTGTCGATGGCGAAGATCCCCGCACCCCAGAAGATACCCACGGGAATGAACCAGAACCAGTCGGCGTGGAACACCATGCCGAGAGCGAAGGCCATCGACAACGCCGCGACCGTGGCGGTGAACATCAGGATGAGTGCCATCGATGAGTACGCCTGGCGGTCGCCGGGCGCACCCTCGATGGCGTCGGGACGGGCTCCTCCGAGCACGGCGAGGCTGGTGCGGCGCAGACGGCGACGGCGGGCGTTCGGTCTTTCCGCAGGCTCGGCTGATGCGGCCACGGCGGCTTCACCCTCCGTGCCGGATGCCTCCGACTGGGCGTCAATGTCGCGCTCGAACCACGGCTGCTCCTGCTGCTCCACCGAGAGCTGCTCGGTGGGCGCTGTAATCATCGGCGAAGTGTCATTCGAGAAGTCGACGCCGGACAGCGCCTCGATCGGCACCGTCTCCGCCTCAGGGCGTCGGCGCGGTTTCGGGGTCTCGCTGAACCAGGGCTCCAACTGGGGCCCACTCGATGCGTCGTTTTCGCTCACGCCGAGTCCTTCCTGTTCGAATGATCAGCGGCAAGTATGCACGCACCGACCCTGAGCATCCGGTGAGCATCCTCTCAATCAGCCCTGCGGAACACTCCGTAGCCGCTGGCAGTGGGCGCAGAAATGCGACCCGCGATTCATGAAGTTCTCGCGCACGATCGGGCGTCCACAGCGCGGACACGGCTGGCCCTGCCGCCCGTAGGCGTTGAGGCTGTGCGAGAAATATCCGGATGCGCCGTTCACATTCACGTACTGCGCGTCGAAGCTCGTTCCTCCCTCGGCGAGGGCCTTCTCGAGCACGAATCGCACCTCGGCCAGCAGCAGCTTCGCCTTGGCGCGCGACAGCGACGACGCGGGCTGGGCGTAGTGGATGCGCGCCGCCCACAGCGACTCGTCGGCGTAGATATTGCCGATGCCGCTGATGAGGTTCTGGTCGAGCATCGCCCTCTTGATGCCGGTGTTCTTGCGAGCAAGCGACGCGAAGAAGGCCGCGTCGCTGAATGCGGGATCAAGCGGGTCACGAGCGATGTGCGACACCTGGCTAGGAATCGATGCGAGCTCGCTCCCCCGCCCCGCGGCACGTCCGTCGACCGTCGACTGAAGGGAGTCGACGGCCATCGAGCCGAAGATGCGCTGGTCGACGAAGTTCACCCAGAACTCGCCGTGCTCGGGATGCTCGATGTGCAGCCGGATGCGCAGCAGGCCGTCCTCCTCGACGCCCGGCGTTCGCAGCAGAACCTGTCCACTCATGCCGAGGTGGGTCACCAGAGCCCGACCGCCGACATCCGTCGCGTCGTCGAGTGGGAACCACAGGAACTTGCCTCGGCGCACAGCCGACAGCATCCGGCGCCCCTCGAGCAGGTCGACGAAGGCGCCCGCCGCAGGGCTGTGTCGTTTGAGCGAGCGCTGGTCGAAGACCTCGACGGCGGTGACGTGCGCGCCCGAGACGGCCCGCTCGAGGCCCGCCCGCACGACCTCGACTTCGGGGAGTTCGGGCACTCTAGGCCGATGCCGATTCTGTCGGCTGCGCCGCCAGCATGGCCACGGCATCACGGGCAGCGGATGCCTCGGCCTGCTTCTTCGACGGCCCCTCGCCCGTGGCCTGCACCACGACGGCTCCGGCCGTGGTCGACACGCGCACGGTGGCGACGAACACCTTCTGGTGGTCGGGGCCGGATTCGCTCAGTTCATACACGGGAGCGGCCAGACCCTTCTGGCCGGCGGCCTCCTGCAGCGACGTCTTGGGGTCCATCGAGATGCGGAAGTGACCGGGAGCAGTGGCGAGGGGGGCTACGAGACGAAGCACGAGCGCGGTCGCCGCATCTGGGCCCGCGCCCAGATAGCTGGCGCCGATGACGGCCTCCATCGTGTCGGCGAGAATCGACGGCTTGTCGCGCCCTCCCGTGAGCTCTTCGCCGCGGCCCAGTCGAACGAAACGGCCCAGTTCGATGCCTCGGGCGATCTCCGCCAGAGCGACCGTCGACACGAGGCTGGCGCGGCGCTTGGCCAGTTCGCCCTCTTCGAGATCGGGAAAGCGGCGGTAGAGCATGACCGTGACGGCCTGGCCCAGAATCGAGTCGCCGAGGAACTCGAGGCGCTCGTTAGTGGGAATGCCGCCGTGCTCGTAGGAGTACGAGCGGTGAGTCAGTGCGAGCTCGAGCAGGTCGTCGGGAAGATCGATCTGCAGAGTCGCCAAAAGGAGCGACCCGTCGGTTTCGTGTTCAGAAACCATCGAGGCGCTCCTTGGTGACGCATCTGTTGTCGTTGCCGACAGCAGGAGTCTTAGATGTCTGCGACCTTGCGGCCCTTGTACTCCATGAACAGGGGGGTGCCTGCGGAGTCTTCGACGATCTTGGCGCGGTGCGGCAGGCTGTAGACAGTCTTGCCGTTCTCGATCGTCTTGACGAGGGTGGGGGCCGTAGCCTTCCACTGAGCGCGACGCATGCGGGTGGAAGCCCGCGACATCTTTCTCTTCGGAACAGCCATGATCTTCTCTTTTCTCTATCGTTCAGGTCACTCGGGTCGCGCGGAGGCGTCGGTGTCTGCTTGGTCAGTCTGGGTGGAAGCTTCAAAGCCTGCGAGCGCAGCCCAGCGCGGATCGGTGATCTGCTGGGGTTCGTCACGCGGCTGATCGGCCAGCTTCTCACCCGTCTCCGGGTCTAGTCCTGGGCAATCCGGCCGACAGACCGGTTGGAACGGCAGTGAAAGTACCACCGCATCCCTGATCATCGGTTCGAGGTCGACGTGATCGTCGAGAACCGAGTAATCAAAAGCTTCGTCAAGAGAATACGCGAAAACGTCTTGGAATTCGACTTCTACCGGCAGATGGATGTCGGTGAGGCAGCGCCCGCAGACGCCGTCGGCCGTTCCGGAGACGTGAACCGAGGCCAGAATGCCGTCGTGCAGACCCTCGAGACGCACGTCGACGTCGAGGATCGAGTCGGCCTGAACGGCCACGAGGCCCTCGCCGAGCTTCTCGGGAACAACGATCTCGAGTTCGTGCTCGCGCATCTCGCCGGGCCGGTGGATGAGGTCGTGCACCCCCACGGTGTAGGGAGTCTTCTTGAATTTGTTCACAACATTCGAGTCTACCGCCCGTAGCCGCTCGGCGTCCCGGCTGCGCGCTGATCGAGTAGCCGCGCGAGGAACGAGTCGGCGTATCGAGATCGCCTCGGCGTGGTCTCGATACGGCCGCAGGCGGCCTACTCGACCGGCGAGGCTGATGTCGACCCAGTCGGGCATGGAAAAGAAAGTGTTGACAGAATCCGTGCCGCCTGGTTGGTTAGTTACATGAGTAATGAACCAACGAAGGGGACGCGTCGTGGATGACTCTCGACCGATCTTCGTGCAGATCGCCGAACTGATCGAGAACGACATCATCGCCGGCGCCCTTCCCGAAGAGTCGCAGGTTCCATCGACGAACGAGTTCGCCGCATTCCATCGCATCAACCCCGCAACCGCAGGCAAGGGAGTCAATGTGCTCGTCGACGACGGCATCCTCTACAAGAAGCGCGGCATCGGCATGTTCGTCGCATCCGGCGCCCGAGACCGACTGGTGGCCAAGCGCCGAGACCAGTTCCAGAACGAATTCATCGCACCGCTGATGGTCGAGGCAGAGAAACTCGGCATCGGCGAAACGCAGTTGATCGACATGATCAGAAAGGAAGGCACAGCATGAGTGCAGTAGTAGAGGTATCGCACCTCACCCGCCGCTTCGGCGACACGACCGCCGTCGACGACGTGAGCTTCAGCGTGCAGAAGAACACGATCCACGGCCTGCTCGGCCGC
The DNA here is from genome assembly GCF_900177765.1 of Agreia sp. VKM Ac-1783. Classification (GTDB taxonomy): domain Bacteria; phylum Actinomycetota; class Actinomycetes; order Actinomycetales; family Microbacteriaceae; genus Agreia. Next base: position 715,981 of record NZ_FXWI01000001.1, on the reverse strand, counting down.
AACGGCGCGGGCAAGACCACGCTCATGCAGCTGCTGACCGGTCAGGACTTCGCCACCCGCGGCGAGATCCGCATTTTCGGCGAGCACCCGGTCGAGAACTCGGGTGTGCTGAAGAACGTGTGCTTCATCAAAGAGAGTCAGCGCTACCCCGACGACTTCAAGCCCCGGCACGTGTTCACCAGCGCGCCCTGGTTCTTCCCCAACTGGGACGCCGACCTCGCCGACCGCCTCATCGCCGACTTCCGGCTGCCACTGAACCGCCGCATCAAGAAGCTGTCGCGCGGCCAACTGTCAGCCATCGGCGTCATCGTGGGGCTGGCATCCCGCGCCCCGCTGACGTTCTTCGACGAGCCGTATCTGGGTCTGGATGCCGTGGCTCGGCAGACCTTCTACGATCGCCTCCTCGAGGACTTCGGCGAGCATCCACGCACCGTCATCCTCTCGACGCACCTCATCGACGAGGTGAGCAACCTTCTCGAGCATGTTCTCGTGATCGACGAGGGCAAGCTGCTCATCGACCAAGACGCGGAGACCCTGCGCGGGTCAGCAACGACCGTGGTCGGCACGAGGCAGGGCGTCGACTCGTTCGTCGTCGGCCGCGAGGTGCTGCATCGAGAGGGCATCGGCGGCCTCGCCTCGGTGACCGTCGGACGCCTCACACCGCAAGATCGCGCACGCGCCACCGAGATGGGCCTCGAGCTGTCGCCCGTGTCGCTGCAGCAACTCGTCGTGCGCCTGACCGGAAGCAGCCGGACAAGCAGCAGCCAGACAGTATTGGAGCAGAGCGCATGAGCAACCTCACTCAACCGGCCCTCGACGAGGCGCGAATCGACCGGCCCGGCAGAGCCTCGAACATCCTCGCCGTCGTTCGGCTGCACCTCGTGAATCGCTACAGCGTCTTCGCTGTGCCGTGGATGATCATGGCGGGCATCTTCGTGGTGAACGTCGCGATCTGGTGGATCATCTTCGCGTCGGTCTCCAACGAGGCCGACAGGATGGACGCGAGAGATGGCCTCGAGTACTCCGGCGCCCTCTTCTACATCTTCGTCTACATGCTCGTGCTGGGCATCCAGTCCGTGGCCTACACGTTCCCCTTCGCTCTCGGATTCAGCGTGACAAGGCGCGACTTCTGGCTGGGCAGCGCGCTCACCTTTATCGCGCTCTCGGCATTCTTCAGCGCGTGCCTGACCGTTCTGGCCTCGATCGAAGTCGCCACCCACGGATGGGGGCTGGGCGGCACCATGTTCGCCAGCTTCTACTTCGGCGGCGCGGACGCGTCATGGATCGAGCGATTCGGGCTCTACTTCGCCTCGTATCTGTTCTTCTATTTCGTCGGAGCCACGATCGCGACCATCTACCAGCGGTGGCGTAACAACGGAATGCTCGTGGTCTTCGGAACACTCGGTCTCGTGATGATCGCCGGCATCGCGCTGGTGTCGTTCACGAACAGCTGGCCCTCCGTGGGTGCCTGGTTCGACTCGAACGGTCCGTCGGGTGTGATCGCCTGGAGCCTCGTGCCCACGGTCATCGCCGCCATCACGGGCTACTTCATTCTGCGCAGGGCCACGCCGAAGAACTGACGGGAGGCCACACAGCCGCAGCTAAGCGGCCGGCGGGTTGCGGTGCTTGTTCGCCTCGACCACGGCGGCCGCTTCGGCGCGCAGCGCATCGACCACGGTGCGCACGGCCAGGCGTTCGGCTCGGTCGGGCCGCATCAGGATAGCGATGTGCCGCTCGGCGACGACGCCCTGCAGGTTCTTGAGCACGATGCGGTCGCGGTAGGCGCCTGCCGCCGTGTAGCAGGGAAGAACCGCGACGCCGAGGCCCGCGGCGACCAGCGCCTCGGTCACCCGGGTGTCGCCGAAGCGCTGAAAGAAGCTCACCGGCACTCCGGCCGCCTCGAAGATGTCGTTGAGTGTGCGCTCGAAGGGGTAGCCCCAGGGCACCCCGATCCACTGCTCGCCGATGAGATCGGAAGGCACCAGGAAGTCCTTGTCGGCGAGCCGATGCCCCGGCGGAAGCGCGATATCGAGCGGCTCCGTCATCAACGGCACGGCGAGCAGGTTCTTGTCGTTCCAGAAGGCCGCCGGCTTCGGCGAGTGCGCGAGCACGATGTCGAAATCGCTCGTGAGCGAAGGAAAACCCTCAGACTCCGGGTCTCGGTCGGAGCAGTGGACAGTGAGCCCGCCGGTCTCTGCCACGCGCTTGAGCATTCCCGGCAGCAGCATCTGCCCCGCCGTCGGGAACGTCGCGAGCGACACCGTGCCCGTGGGGTCGTTGCGGAACTCGTCCCACACGGCTTCGGCCTTCTCGAGCGCGATGGCCACGTCGGTCGCACTGCGCGCCAGGGCCCTGCCCGCGTCGGTCAGAGCAATGCCACGGCCCACCTTCTCGGTCAGAGGAAGCCCCGCCTCCGACTCGAGCTTGCGCAGCTGCTGCGAGATGCCCGACGCGGTGCGGTGGGTGGCCTTCGCCACCTCGGTGATGCTGCCGCGCTCTGCGAGTTCGCGCAGCAGATTGAGTCGTCCGACGTCCATAGTTCGACAGTCTAGAAGCCGAACTAAGGAGTAAGGCCCGAACTCTTCACGTACGGTACACGGTTCGTCGTCAGAGGCTCGAGAACGCCTGGTCGTAGAGATCGAGCGCCCGAGCCACCTCCTCGTCGGTCACCACGCAGGGCGGCACCACGTGCAGCCTGTTGTCGGCGAAGAACGGCAGCAGCCCGAGCGACAACAGAGCCTTCTTGAGCGCGCCGATCACCGACGGCGCCACCGGCTCGCGCGTCTCGGGATCGGCGACGAGGTCGAGCGCCCAGAAGACGCCGAGGCCGCGCACCTCGCCGATGATCGACGGATGCTTGGCCTGCAGCGCGCGCAGCCCCGGTCCGATGACATCGGCCCCCACACGCTTGGCGTTCGCGACGATGCCCTCGGTCTCCATGGCGTCGAGCGCCCCCACGATCGAGGCCATGGCGAGCGGATGCCCTGAATAGGTGAGCCCGCCGGGGAAAACCGTCTCGTCGAACGCGGCCGCGATCGCCGGCGAGATGATCACGCCGCCGACCGGCACGTACCCCGAGTTGACTCCCTTGGCGAAGGTGATGAGGTCGGGCACGACAGTGGCGCCGTCCTCCGCCAGCGACTGGAACGCGAACCAGTCACCGGTGCGACCGAAGCCCGCCATGACCTCGTCGAAGATCAGCACGATGCCGAACTCGTCGGCGAGCGCCCTCACCCCCGCGAGATATCCGGGCGGCGGCACGAGCACACCCGCCGTTCCCGGGATCGTCTCGATCAGAATGGCGGCGATCGACGCAGCACCCTCGCTCTGGATGACACGGCGCAGGTGGTGCAGGGCCCGCTCGCTCTCCTCGGCCGGGCTGCTGCTCCAGAACTCCGAGCGATACGAGAACGGCCCGAAGAAGTGCACATGCCCCCGGGCGTATTCGTTCGGCACGCGGCGCCAGTCCCCCGTCGCCACCACAGCAGCACCGGTGTTGCCGTGATACGAGCGGTACATCGACAGCACCTTGTCGCGCCCGGTGTAGAGCCGGGCCATGCGGATCGCGTTCTCATTCGCGTCCGCGCCGCCGTTCGTGAAGAAGACCTTGCTGAAGCCCGCCCCCGCACGATCCAGGATGCGACGGGCCGCCTCGCCGCGTGCCAGGTTGGCGTGGGCGGGCGCGACGGTGGTCAGCACGTCGGCCTGCGCCTTGATCGCGTCGCGCACCGCGGGATGCTGGTGGCCGATGTTCACGTTGACGAGTTGACTCGAGAAGTCTAGGAATTCGTTGCCGTCGTGATCCCAGACTCGGGTGCCGGATCCGCCGGCGATGACCATGGGGTCGAGGGCGGCCTGCGCCGACCATGAGTGGAAGACGTAGGCCCGGTCGAGGTCGTACGCGCGCTTGCCGTCGTCAGAGGTGGGAATCACGGTGGTGCCTGTTCTTTCTATGGAAGGTGCGCTGATCGAGTAGCGAGGAACGAGCGTATCGAGATCGTGTTGATCTCGATACGCCCGGCTCCTTCGTCGCGCGGGCTACTCGATCAGCGAAGCAGTCCGTGATGTTGAATGCGCGTTACTCGCCGCCGGCTTTCAAGGTGACGTCGATGGGTGTGAAGTCGGCACCTTCGGTGTCGACGCCCTCGTCTTTCAACTCGGCCAGCGCCTTTTCGACGTACTCGTTGGTGTGAGCGGATGCCGGCGGCTCGGCCGAGATAACGGTTGCGCCGGTCTCATTCTTGGTTCCCATGGCGATGTCGACGGTCTGCTTCCAGGCATCCTCGTCGATCATGCCGATGCCGCCCGAGGTCGACGGCCAGATCAGCTTGTTGACCTCGTTGGTCATCCACAGCTGGTGGCTCTCACCGAGCGTGGAGCCCGCGGCGGTCACGATGGCCGCAGCCTTCTCCGGGTTGTCCTTCGCGTAGATCCATCCCTTGATCGACGCCTTGATGAACTTGACGGTCTGGTCGGCGTAGGCGTCGTCATCGGCGAGCTTGGCCGAGTCGGCCCAGATCGCGTCCTGGAGCATCGCCGTGCCCTCCTTGTTCCAGTCGATCACGTTGAGGTCGTCGGGGGTGAAGAGCTTTCCCGTCGCCGGGTTCTCAGACTCGAGAACCTGCGCGTACTCGTTGTAGGTCATGGCCTGAGCGGCGTCGATATCACCGGCGAGGAAGCCGTTCATATCGAATGCCTGCTGCACGAGCGAGATGTCATCGGGCGCGACGTCGGCTTTCTGCATGCCGGCGAAGAGCTCCCACTCGTTGCCGTAGCCCCAGCTGCCGACCTTCTTTCCCTTCAGATCGGCGGCCGTCGTGATGTTCTTGTCTTTCATCGAGATCTGCGTGGTGGCGCTGCGCTCGAAGATCTGCGCCACGTCGGTGATCTCCGCGCCCTGCTCGATCGAGCCCAGCACCTTGGGCACCCACGAGATCGCGTAGTCGGCGTCTCCGCCCGACAGCACGTCCTGCGGCACGATGTCTGCGCCGCCCTCGAGGATCGTCACGTCGAGACCCTCGTCTTTGTAGTACCCCTGGTCGAGCGCCGCGTAGTAGCCCGCGAACTGCGCTTGGGCGAACCACTGCAGCTGCAGAGTCACCGGCGTGAGGTCTCCGCTCGCGGAATCTGTGGAGTCGTCGGAGCCGCTCGAACTGCAGCCCGCGAGTGCGAGCGCCGAGACTGCCGCGATGGCGCCGGTGACAATGAGGCGTTTGCTGTGTTTCATTGTTCCTCCTGTGATGGTGCGCTGGGTGGTGCAGGGCCGCCGGAAAGAGGCGGACGTTCTAGGGGGCCGAGGCAGAGGCGCGGTGCGGAGAGACGAGCTTTTCGACGCCGAGCGTCACGACGTAGAAGACGAGCCCGAGAAGGATCGCGCCGAGCACGTAGGCGTAGGCGAGCGAGTAGTTGCTCGAGGCCGCGGCAGAGGTGATCGACTTGCCGAGTCCGCCGATCGGGCCTCCGAAGTACTCTCCGATGAGGGCGGAGATCACGGCCAGGCTCGACGCGATGCGCAGCCCGATGAACAGGAACGGAACGGCACCGGGCAGGGTCACCGCACGCGTCGCTTGCCAGGCCGAGGCACCGTACGCCCTCATCAGATCGCGGTGCACGGGTCTGGCCTGACGCAACCCGCGCAGGGTGTTGAGGTACACCGGGATGAAGACGGCGAGCGCGGCGACGAGCTGCCTCGCCGTCTCTTTGTCTGCTCCGAACATCGTGTAGAAGACGGGGGCCAGAGCCACGATGGGAATCACCGACGCGGCTGCCACGAGTGGCGCACTCAGCTCGTCTGTGATGGGCAGCACGGTGGCGATGATCGCCGCGATGATGCCCACGATCGCACCGATCAACAGACCGATCAGGGCGTTCGCCCCCGTCACGAGGCTCGCCGTCCAGACGCTCGAGACGCTCGATGAGAACTCCGTAGCGATCGAGACCGGGGAGGGCAGAACGAACGGCTTGATCTCGAGGACAACCACGGCCAGCTGCCAGAGCGCGACCGCGAGCACACCGAGAAGGACCGGCGCGAGGATCGTGCGTGGCAGCGACGCGGTCTGCTTCATCGTTGATCGACCCCTCGTGCGGCGGGCGCACCGGCGGGTTCTCCGTGCAGGCTCTCACGCACGGCCACCACGGCCTCGAAGAAGCTGTCGGCCTCGCGCAGGCCTTCGCCTCGGCCCTCGGCTCGGCCGAGGTCGACAGCGATCACGTCTCGGATGCGTCCGGGCCGGGGCGACATCACGACCACCCTGTTCGAGAGGAAGACGGCTTCGGGAATCGAGTGGGTGACGAAGACCACGGCGGCGCCGGTCTCTGCGCAGATACGCACGAGCTCGGTCTGCATGCGCTCACGTGTCATCTCATCGAGCGCACCGAACGGCTCGTCCATGAGCAGCAGGCCGGGGCTCTCGGCGAGGGAACGGGCGATCGCGACCCGCTGCTGCATGCCGCCGGAGAGCTGGTCGGGGTACTTGTCGGCGAAGTCGGAGAGTCCGACGAGCGCGAGCAACTCCGACGAGCGTGCCGCGCGGGCTGGTTTGCCGACCCTGTGCAGTTCGAGCGGCAGCTCGATGTTCGAGCGCACCGTCCTCCAGGGCAGCAGACCCGCCTGCTGAAAGGCGATGCCGTAGGCCTGGTCGATGCGCGCCTGCCTCGCCGTCTTGCCGAACACCTCTATCGAGCCGCTCGTCGGCGAGTCGAGGTCGGCGATGAGTCGCAGCAGCGTCGACTTTCCGCATCCGGACGGGCCGATGAGTGAGACGAACTCGCCCGGCGCGATCGTGAGGTCGACGGCTTCGAGCGCCGTCACATCCGCGCCCTTGCGTGAGGCGAACACCTTGCTGACCCCGGCCACCGAGACGGCCGCAGTGCCGGTGGATGCGACGGGCTGGCCCTGTTCAGACGGTGCGGTGCTCATGCGGGGGTCTCTCCTCGACGGTAGCGGGTGAGGGCGAGGCCGATCAGGGCGACGACGCCCGCGGCCAGGAGGCCGACGACGACGGCTCCGAAGATGGGCGCCCACGGTTTGGCCGGATCTCCTCCGGCTGCCGCGGCGTACTCGACGATCATGCGTCCGATGCCGCCGCGCAGTCCGATCGAGACCTCTGCCACGACGGTGCCGATCACGGCGTTGGCGGCCGCGAGGCGCAACGCGGGGAGCAGATAGGGCACGCTCGCCGGCAGGCGGAGCCTGATGAGAGTCGCCCTCCACCCGACGGAGTAGGTGCGCATCAGCTCGACGTGATTCACATCGGGAGATTCGAGGCCGCGCAGGGCGCCGATCGAGACGGGGAAGAAGGCGAGATACGAGGCGATCAGGGCTACCGACATCCAGTTCTCCCAGCTGAACGATCCGATCTCGATCTGCGATCCCCATCGCTTGACCAGCGGTGCGATGGCGATGAGCGGAACCGTCTGGCTGAGGACGATCCACGGGAGAAGCGCCGATTCGGCTGTGCGGAACCGTTGCATGAGGATGGCGAGCAGCATGCCCACTACGACGCCGACGAGCCAGCCGACGGCGGCGACGCCGAGGCTGAAGAACGACGCCTGCAGCACGGCCTGCCACATCATCTCGTCGTCGCCAGACGAGCGAACGGGCCGGAACAGCCGGGCGACCATGTCCCAGACATGGGGCATCGCCAAGTCGCTCGTACGCGGAAGCACGGTGAGGTCACCCAGCACCACTCCGGTCGCCGGGCCGAGCGCCTTGTATAGCTCCCAGACAGCCGCCAGCACGACGACCCCGAGTACTCCGAAGAGCACTCGGCGGCCGAGCGGGGAGCCGGTTCGGGTCATGCCTTGGCCGTGATGTGCTCTTTGAGCGCGGGGATCACGGTCTCGCCGTACACGCGGAGGGTCTCCTCTTTGTTGTCGTGCTGCAGGTAGCCCGCGAACTGGGTGACGCCGATGTCCTTCAACTTCTTGAGCTTCTCGATGTGGTCGTCGGCGGTGCCCAGCAGGCAGAACCGGTCGACGATCTCGTCGGGCACGAAGGCCGTGTGGCTGTTGCCCGCACGGCCGTGCTCGTTGTAGTCGTAGCCCTCCCGGTCTTTGATGTAGTCGGTGAGGGCCGCGGGCACAGACGAGTCGGAGCCGTATTTCGACACGATGTCGGCCACGTGATTGCCCACCATGCCGCCGAACCATCGGCACTGGTCGCGCATGTGCTGCCAGTCGTCGCCGATGTACATCGGAGCCGCGACGCAGAACGCGATCTCGTCGGGATCGCGGCCGACGTTCTCCGCCGCCGCACGGACGGTCTTGATCATCCACTCGGCGATGTCGAGATCGGCCAGCTGCAGGATGAAGCCGTCGCCGACCTCGCCCGTGAGTTTCAAGGCGAGCGGACCGTATGCGGCGACCCAGACATCCAGCTCGCTGCCGACGCTCCACGGAAACCGCAGCTCCGCGCCGTTGTATTCCACGGGCCGGGAATTGGCCAGCTCACGGATGACATGGATGGACTCGCGCAGCGCCTTGAGGGTGGTCGGAGCACCGTTGGTGACGCGCACCGCCGAGTCGCCCCGGCCGATGCCCATGATGGTGCGGTTGCCGTACATCTCGTTGAGCGTGGCGTAGAGCGATGCCGTGACTGTCCAGTCGCGCGTAGCCGGATTTGTGACCATCGGACCGACCTTGACCCGGTGGGTCTCGTTCAAGATCTGGCTGTAGATCACGTAGGGCTCCTGCCAGAGCAGGTGCGAGTCGAATGTCCACACGTATTCGAAGCCGTGCTGCTCGGCCAGCTTCGCGAGATGCACCGTGCGAGAGGCGGGCGGGTTGGTCTGAAGTACTGCGCCGAATTCCATTGGGTCCCTTAGATGAGGTACTGCGAGAGGCCGCGCTTGATGAACCTGCCGTCGCCCTTGGCGCCGAGGTACTGATTGTCGTCGACCACGACTTTTCCTCGCGAGAGGACGGTGTCGACGTGACCGTCGATCTCGTAGCCCTCGTAGGCGGAGTAGTCGAGGTTCATGTGGTGCGTCTTCTCGTAGCCGATCGACGTGTGGCCGTTCGGGTCGTAGACGAGGATGTCGGCGTCCGCTCCGGGCTGGATGACGCCCTTCTTGCCGTACATGCCGAACATGCGGGCGGGTGTGGTCGAGGTGATCTCGACCCAGCGCTCCAGCGAGATGTGGCCGTTGACGACACCTTGATAGAGCAGATCCATGCGGTGCTCGACCGAGCCGATTCCGTTGGGGATCTTGGTGAAGTTGCCCACGCCCAGCTCCTTCTGGCCCTTCATGCAGAAGGGGCAGTGGTCGGTCGAGACCATCTGGATGTCATTGGTGCGGAGCGCCTGCCAGAGCTGATCCTGGTGGTGCTCGTGCTTGGAGCGCAGCGGCGTCGAGCACACCCACTTGGCGCCCTCGAACCCCTCCGCGCCCAGATTGTCTTCGAGCGAGAGATAGAGGTACTGCGGGCAGGTCTCGCCGTAGACGTTCTGGCCGTTGTCGCGGGCCGTGGCGATCTGGCCGACCGCCTGCTTCGCGGAGACGTGCACCACGTAGAGCGGCGCACCCGTGAGGTTCGCCAGCATGATCGCGCGGTGCGTGGCCTCCTCCTCCATCTGCCACGGTCGCGAGACGCCGTGGTAGTAGGGCTCGGTGTAGCCGTCTTTCACCAGCTGCTGCGCGAAAACATCGATGGCCGATCCGTTCTCGGCGTGCATCATCGTCATGAGCCCGGTGGCCGCCGACTTCTGCATGGCCTGAAGGATCTGACCGTCGTTGCTGAGAAAGACGCCGGGGTAGGCCATGAAGAGCTTGAAGCTCGAGACGCCCTCGTCGAGGAGGCCGTCCATCGCCCGCAAGGACTCCTCGTTGACATCGCCGATGATCTGGTGGAAGCCGTAGTCGATGGCGCAGTTGCCGGCCGCCTTCTCGTGCCACGCCACCAGGCCATCCTGGACCTTCTCGCCGTACGACTGGATCGCGAAGTCGACGATCGTGGTCGTTCCGCCCCAAGCCGCTGCCCGGGTTCCGGTCTCGAACGTGTCGGATGCCTCGGTTCCGCCGAACGGCATCTGCATATGGGTGTGGGCGTCGATGCCGCCCGGAATCACGTACTTGCCCGTGGCGTCGATGACCGTGTCGACGGCCGACGTGAGGTCGGTGCCGAGAAGCACGGAGCCGGGCTCGAGGACCGCGGCGATCGTCTCGCCGTCGATGAGCACATCTGCGCGGGCGCGGCCGGTCGAGGAGACGACCGTTCCGCCGGTGATCAGCGTCGTTGCCATGTCTGTCGCCCTTCCCGTTACGGCGCGACCGTCGCCACGTAGGAGTCGGGGCGGCGATCACGATAGAACTGCCACGAGTTGCGCACCTCGCGCAAGACCTCGAGGTCGAGGTCGCGCACGACGATCTCCTCGGTGTCGGTGGAGGCGACGTCGCCGACGTAGTTGCCACGCGGGTCGACGAAGTACGAGCTGCCGTAGAAGGTGACGGCGTCGTCGCCGAACTCCTCGGTCTCGGTGCCGATGCGATTGTTCGCGCCGATGTAGTACTGGTTCGCCGCCGCGGCCGCGGGCTGCTCGAGCTCCCAGAGGCGGTTCGAGAGGCCGGGCTTCGTGGCCGACGGGTTGAAGACGATCTGTGCGCCGTTCAGGCCGAGTTCGCGCCAGCCCTCGGGGAAGTGGCGGTCGTAGCAGATGTAGACGCCGACCTTGCCGACGGCGGTGTCGAACACCGGGTAGCCCAGGTTGCCGGGGCGGAAGTAGAACTTCTCCCAGAACTGCTGCAGGTTGGGGATGTGGTGCTTGCGGTACTTGCCGCGCACGGTGCCGTCGGCGTCGACGACGACCGCGGTGTTGTAGAGAACGCCGGGCTGCTCCTCTTCGTAGATGGGCAGCACCATGACCATCGAGAGCTCCTTGGCCAGCGCCTGGAACCTCTGCACGATCGGGCCGTCGGCCGCTTCGGCGTAGTCGTAGTACTTCGCATCCTGGATGATCCCGAAGTAGGGACCGTAGAACAGCTCCTGAAAGCAGATGATCTGTGCGCCTTGAGCCGCCGCGTCTCGCGCGAACTGCTCGTGCTTGGCGATCATCGACTCCTTGTCGCCGGTCCAAGTCGCCTGAGTGAGTGCTGCGCGTACTACCGTCATTGCATCGTCCTCTCGCTGAGCATTTCCGCTCGAACCCCGTTTTGTTATTGTCGGGGTTGAACATTTCTCTTAGATTTCAGATTGTGACGTCGGCGTAAATAAGTCAAGAGCCGACCGCACCACGAAAGGACGGCCGGAGTGCTCGACACCATCACCGACGCCGTCGAGACGAAGACGCCCGAGGGAATAGCCTCAGCCATCTCTCGTCTGATTCGAGGCGGCGCACTGCGATCGGGAGAACGCCTACCGACGGTGCGTGACGTGGCGGCGGCGCTCGGCGTGAGCCCGGCAACGGTGAGCAACGCGTGGCAGGCTCTCTCTAAGGTGGGCCTCATCACCTCGCGCGGACGGGCCGGCAGTTACGTGCTCGAGGCCTCGACAGCCTGGATGCCACCGCATTTCGGCGAGCTGGCCGGCTCGCACGTCGTGGCGAGGCTCGACCTGTCGACGGGAACGCCCGACCCGCTGCTGCTTCCCGATCTCGCGCTCGCGCTCGGTCATGTCCCCACCCGAGCAGACACGGCGAGCTACCTCGACATGCGTGTGCTGCCCGACCTCGAGAAGCAGCTGCGCGCATCCTGGCCCTTCGTGCCCGCGAGCCTCACGATTCTCGACGGGGCCCTGGATGCGATCAGCCGGTCGCTCGAGGCGATCGTGCGTTACGGAGACAGGGTCGTCGTCGAGAGCCCTGGATTCCCCGCCTTCTTCGATCTGCTCGAACAGCTCGGGGTCGAGGCGATCCCCGTGGCCATCGACTCCGAGGGCATGAGGCCCGAGCTGCTCTCCGCGGCACTCGATCTCAATCCGGCTGCCATCATCATCCAGCCGCGAGCGCAGAACCCCACCGGCGTTTCGCTGACCGAAGAACGGACGCGAGAACTCGCGCGCGTCATTCGGGCCAAGTCGCACGTCTCTGACCCCGTAATCATCGAAGACGATCACTCGGGCGAGATCACGACGGGGCCTGCCTTCAGCCTCGGTCAGTGGTTTCCGCACCGCACGCTGCATGTGCGCAGCTTCGCGAAGTCGCACGGCCCCGATCTGCGCATCGGAGCGCTGGGCGGACCGACCGCCATCATCGATCGGGTGGTCGCGAGGCGCATGGTCGGCCCCGGGTGGACCTCTCGCATGCTGCAGACGATCCTCTACCAATTGCTCACCGCATCGCCGAGCGTCACCCAGATCTCCGAGGCCAGGCGGGTGTATCACGCCCGGCAGCGCGCCCTCTCGGAGGCGCTCGTTCGCGCGGGCGCCGCGCATTCGCCCTCGGATGGCATCAACACGTGGCTCCGGGTGCGTGACGAGAAGGCGGCGATCCTGTCGCTCGCCGCATCGGGAATCAAGGTGGCCGCCGGAAGCTCGTTCTACGCGGTTCCCCTCGAGAGTGAGCAGTTCATCCGCATCACGGCGGGTCGCATCCGCGACGACTTCGACCAGATCGGCGCCCTCCTTGCCGCTGCCGCCCTCGCCATGTGATGGGCTTCGAACGCGGCTGCGGCGGCGATAAACTCGACGGGTGAAGATCGCCGTACTCGCGGGAGGTGTCGGCGGGGCCAAGTTCCTGCGGGGACTCCGCCATCATCTGTCCATCATTCATCCCGACGGCGAGGGTGGCCACACCGACGAGGTGAGCGCGATCGTCAACACCGGCGACGACGTCTGGCTCGCCGGTTTGAAGGTGTGCCCCGACCTCGACTCCATCATGTACTCGCTCGCCGGCGCGAACGACGAGGCGCGTGGCTGGGGCAGGGCTGGCGAATCCGAGCGTGTGAGCGCCGAGCTCACCGCTTTCGGCGTGGGGTGGCCCTGGTTCACCCTGGGTGACCTCGACCTCGGCACGCACATCGCCCGCTCGCACTTTCTGCGCGAGGGGCTTCGACTGACCGAGGCGACCGAGCGCATCCAGTCTCGGTGGCCGTCGATCGGCGTGCGGCTGCTGCCGGTGACCGACGCCGACGTGCCCACTTTCGTGTCGGTCACCGACGACGGCGTCGATACCGAGATCCACTTCGAGGAGTGGTGGGTGAAGCATCGCGCCAATCTGCCGACGCGGGGCTTCGTGCAGCGCGGCGTCGAGGAGGCGAACATCACGCCCGAGGCGCGTGCCGCCATCCTCGACGCAGACGTGGTGCTGATCGCACCGTCGAACCCGGTCGTCTCGATCGGCACGACCCTCGATATCCCCGGCGTTCGAGAGGCCATCGCCGCGACACGAGCACCCGTCGTCGGCGTCTCCCCCATCATCGATGGCTCCGCCGTCCGAGGCATGGCCGCCGCCTGCCTTACAGCGATCGGCGTCGGAGTCACCGCCGAGGCCGTCGGGCTGCACTACGGCGCGCGCACCAACGGCGGCATCCTCGACGCGTGGCTCGTCGACTCGACCGATGCCGGGGCCGTTCCTGCCCTGCACGGAGCGGGAATCCGCTCGCGACCCGTGCCGCTCTGGATGCACGACGACGAGGTCAGCGGAGTGCTCGCCGCTGCGGCCCTGAAGACGGCACGCGAGCTCGGAGTCTAGGAGAGCCCGAGGCGCCGATATCGAGTGAGCCTGGCCTCGAGACGTGGGCCAGAACTCTGCTCGTGGAGCTCCGCCAAAAAGTACTCGAGAGTCGACGAGACTCGCGCGCAGAATTTCGCGGGCTCGTCCGCGGCATCCGGCAGCTCGGGAACGACCCAGTCGACGATGCCGTCCGCGAGCAACGCGGCTGCGCCGATGCCCTGGGCCGCAGCCATCTGTGGCGCGTGGGTGATGTCGCGATGAACGATCGCGCTGGCTCCCTCGGGCGGAAGTGGCGAGAGCCACGCGTGCCGACCGGCGAGCGTGCGGTCGGCCGGCAGAAGAGCGAGGGCACCGCCGCCCGTTCCCTCGCCGAGGATCACAGAGATGGTCTGCCCGGGATGCATCACGAGTTCGGCCAGGCAACGCGCGATCTCGCCCGCCAGACCGCCCTCCTCGGCCTCGGTCGAGAGGGCGGCGCCCGGGGTGTCGATGACCGTGACCAGTGGAAGCCGCAGATCCGTCGCCAGCCGCATGCCTCGCCGCGCCTCGCGCAGCGCCGCCGGGCCGAGCGGCGTTCGAGCCCGCTGCGCCTGCCTGTCCTGCCCCATGACCACGCACGACCTCGACCCGAACTTCGCCAGAGCGAGCACCAGCCCGAGGTCGCGCTCGCCCTGACCGGTGCCGTTCAGGGGCACCACATGCCGAGCGCCGTGGTGCAGCAGCGCTCGGATGCCGGGACGCTCGATACGCCGCGACAGCAGGACCGAGTCCCACGTGTCGCCGTCCACGCCGTCCCAGCGCTCCGGCTCCGGCACTGAGGCAGACGCGGAGCGGTCGAGCACGGTGAGCACCCGCGCGACGAGTTCGGGCAGCTGCGCGGGGCTCGCGATCCCGTCGATGAGCCCGTTGCGGTAGAGGTTCTCCGAGGTCTGCACGCCCTCGGGAAAGGCCTCGCCGTAGATGGCCTCGTACACGCGAGGGCCGAGAAACCCGATCAGCGCGTTCGGCTCGGCGATCGTGACATTGCCGAGCGAACCCCACGAGGCGAACACCCCGCCCGTGGTGGGATGCCGCAGGTAGACGAGGTAGGGCAGACCCGCGGCCTTGTGTCGGGAGACGGCAGCCGAGATCTTCACCATCGACAGGAACGCGAGGGTTCCCTCCTGCATGCGGGTTCCGCCCGAGGCGGGGCCCGCGAGTATGGGCAGCCCTTCGAGTGTGGCGCGCTCGATGGCGAGAACGAGCCGCTCGGCGGCGGCCAACCCGATCGAGCCGCCGAGAAAGCCGAACTCGCACGCGACGATCGCGACCCGGCGTCCGCGGATCCGCCCTTCGCCGGTGAGGACCGACTCGTCGACGCCGGAGCGTTCCCGCGCCCGGGCCAGCTCGGCTCGATACGTCTCGTCGGGTGTCACATCGATCGGCGCCACGTCCCACGAGCGAAAACTGCCCGCATCCGTCAGAAGAGAGATCAGCGCGGTCGCGCTCGTGCGTGGTGCGGTCATCTCTGTGTGCCCTCCCCCAGCCATTCTCGAATAGACGCACCGTGCTCGTCGAGCAAAGGCGGCGGTCGGTGCCGGCGCTTGGTCGTCTCGCGCTCGCTCTGACCGTCGGTCGCGAAGAAGCGGATGGGTGGCCCGGGAAGCTCGATAGGTCCGAGCGTCGGATGATCGACCTCGAGCAGCAGCCCCTGCGAGATCGCCTGATCCCACCGATAGACCTCGTCGAGGCTGCGCACAGTGCCCGCGGGGATGCCTGCTTCTGCGAGCGCCGTCAGCAGCTCGGCCGCATCGAAACCCGCGAACGCCCGTTCGACCACCTCGATCGTGTGTCGACGGTGACGCACGCGTTGGGCGTTGTCCGCCAAGAGCGGGTCGGCGCTGTCGATACCGAACCGCTCGCAGAGACGGCGCCAGAGCGACTCGTTGCCGACGCTGATCTGCACGGCGCCGTCTGCGCATCCGAACAGCCCGTAGGGCGCGATCGACGGGTGGTGATTGCCCTGGGCCTCGGGAACCTCGTCGGCGACCGTCACCCGCGTGCCTTGAAAGGCGTGCACGCCGACGACGGCGGAGAGCAGGGAGGTGCGCACGACGGTGCCGACGCCGGTGACGGTGCGCTCCAGCAGCGCAGCGACGACCCCGTAGGCGCCGTACATTCCCGACAGCAGATCTGCGATCGGAACACCCACTCGCTGGGGATCGTCGGGGCCGGATCCGGTGATCGACATGAGGCCGGCTTCGCCCTGGACGATCTGGTCGTAGCCCGCGCGGCCCGCCTCGGGACCGTCGTGGCCGAACCCGGTGATCGAGAGGATGACCAGCCGGGGATTGATCTCGTGCAGCCGGGTCATCGAGAGGCCGAGCCTGTCCATCACCCCGGTGCGGAAGTTCTCGATCACCACGTCGGCGCGCTCGAGAAGCGCCGTGAGAATCTGGATGTCGGCCGCCGACTTCAGGTCGAGCGCGAGCGACTCCTTGTTGCGATTGCACGACAGAAAGTAGCTCGACTGCAGATCGGTCTCCGGTCCCACGAAGGGCGGACCCCAACGCCGGGTCTCGTCTCCCGAGCCCACAGCCTCGATCTTGACCACCCGCGCACCGAGATCGCCGAGCATCATGCCCGCGTGCGGACCGGCCAGCGCTCTGCTGAGGTCGACGACGAGGGTGCCCGCGAGAGCACCGGTCGATTCATCCTCCTCGTCCGCCACGTTCTCGAGAGTCATGAGGCACTCACCTCCGCCATCTCCAGCCAGAATCGGCGTAGGCCGGCAAGAGGGTCGCTCAGCAGCCTCGGCCGAGTGTTCAGCTCCATGGTCGACCGCGCATCCGGCTCGTACGGCGCCCACTCGGGCAGAGCTGCCGAAGTCGGCACACCCGTATCCGCGAAGCGCACCCAGATCGCGCTCATCCAGTCTGAGAGCTGCTGCGGCGGATGCTCACCGACGAGCGATACCGCCTCGATTCTGTGGAGCTGGCGAAAGACGAAAGGAACGTCGAGAACGTGACAGGCGCCGAGCCGACCGTCGAACAGAGGGGTCTCCCACGTGAACAGATACGCATACGTCTCGGCGGTGCTCGACGCGCGCGCGGCGAGAAGGCGGTTCGTCGGCTGACGGTAGAGCCTGTCGGTCAGGAGCGACTCGAGCACCTGCCGGTCGCGCGGTTCACGGCCGAGCTCGTCGGTGAGAACCGCCTCATAGTCGGCACGGTCCCCGGTCTCCGCCGAGAGCTCCTCGGCGAAGACCGCCGCGAGCTTCGATTCCGTCGCTTCAGCAGAGTCCCCATCGCCCGACATCGGTTCGGTGAAGAACGAGGTCTCGTTGCGGTTCGTGCCCACCAGCAGGGGCACGCCGCCGTTGACGCCGCGGGCCACGGCATCCAGGGGCAGTTCAGTCAGCACTCTGCCGTCGATCGTCGGTTGGAACGGCAGGGCGAGGCCGACGACGCCGCGGGCGAAGGAGTCGGCGAATCGCTGTTGGGCGACGAGCACCTCTTCCAGTGGCATGTCGAGGAGTCGCGACGCGGTCTGCTCGGTCATGCCCGCCGCATCGAGGAAGGCCGCCGTTATCGCCTCCGACTCCGGCAGACTGCGAGCGCGCTCGGCCGTTCCGCTCTGCACGATCGCGCGGTGGAAGAGGCCTTCCGCCCGGGGCGTGCCGAGCAGTGTCGCGACGGCTGCGCCGCCGGCCGATTCGCCGAAGACGGTCACGCACTGCGGATCGCCACCGAAGGCGGCGATGTTGTCGCGCACCCATTCGAGGGCCGCGATCTGATCGAGAACCCCGAGGTTGCCGGCATCGGCGTACTCCTCGCCGAGCAGGTGTCCCAGCTGCAAGTAGCCCAGCGCACCCAGCCTGTAGTTGATCGAGACCACGACGACGTCGAAGGTGGCAGCGAGCTCTGCTCCGTTGTTGAGGCCGCTCGAGTTGGAGCCGCCGATGTAGCCACCGCCGTGGATCCAGACCATGACAGGGCGCGCCCGGGCATCAGCCCGCGGAGTCCATACATTGAGATTGAGGCAGTCCTCCTCTGAGCTCAGCGGCTGAAAGTAGTCGTTCGCCGTCATGAACGGGTCAGGATTCTGCGGTGCAGCCGGCCCGAATTTCTTCGCTTCGAGCTCGCCGTCCCACGGCGCCACGGGCTGCGGAGGCCGGAAGCGCAACTCTCCGACGGGCGACGCGGCGAACGGGATACCGAGGTAGCACTGGACATCGGCGCGCTTGGTGAGCGACGTCGAACCCTGAACCACGCCCGACGCGAGAACCAGCCTCATCGAACGGTCTCTCGGGCCGCATCCGATACCTGCTGGGATGCGAGAAGAGCATGACGCTCGGAGCGGCGCGCCGCCTGCCGGGTCGGGTGGGGAACCGGAGCGGCCATCAGAAGTCGCTGGGTGTAGGGATGTTCGGGCGCACCCGTCACGGTGGCGGCGTCACCCGTCTCGACGATCTCGCCGCGATACATCACCGCGACGCGGTGGCTGATGTGCCGAACGACGCTCAGGTCGTGCGAGACGAAGAGGTACGCCACGCCGGTCTTCTCCTGGATGTCGATGAACAGGTCGAGCACCCGAGCCTGCGTCGACAGGTCGAGCGCCGAGACAGGCTCGTCGCAGACGACGAGACGAGGGCGCAGCGCGAGAGCCCTGGCGATCGCGACGCGCTGCCGTTGGCCGCCAGAGAACTCGCGCGGCAGACGATCCGCGGCATCCGACGGCAGGTTGACCAAGTCGAGGAGCTCGCGAATACGGTCTCGGGCTGCGACTCGAGCGATTCCCGACGTGAGAAGAGGTTCGGCGAGAATGTCGCCGATGGTCATCGCCGGGTTGAGCGATGTATACGGGTCTTGGAATACGACCTGGATGTCTGCGCTCAGTGCCCTCCGAGCCGCACGAGACAGGCGAGTGGTGTCTCGCCCGTCGAAGGTGATCGAGCCGCCCGTGATCGGTGCGAGCCCGAGCACCGCGCGGCCGATGGTCGTCTTGCCCGAGCCCGACTCGCCCACGAGGCCCATGGTCTCTCCGGGAAGGATGTCGAGCGAGACACCCTTGAGAGCCTTGAACGGCGCACGGCGCCACCCTTTGACAGGGAACTCGACCTCGAGCCCGCTGATGGTCAGAAGCGGCTGCTCCGCGACACTCGCGACGTCGGTCATCGTGCTGTTCCTCTCGATGAAACGGGTTGGGCGCTGCGCGCGGATCGCGGCTCGGTGTTCTCGAGAGTCGAGGAGAGCAGCATCCGGGTATAGGGGTTGTGCGGATCGTCGAACAGCTCGAGCGCGTCGGCCTGCTCGACCAGCCGCCCGGCCTGCATCACAGCCACTCGGTCGCAGATATCGGCCAAGACACCGAAGTTGTGCGTCACCATGATCATTCCCATGCTGCGCTCGCGCTGCAGTCCGCGCAGAAGGTCGAGAACCTCGGCCTGCACGGTCACATCGAGAGCGGTCGTGGGCTCGTCGGCGATCAGCAGTTCGGGATCGCAGGCGACGGCGCCGGCGATGAGCACCCGCTGCGCCATTCCGCCCGAGACCTCGTGCGGGTAGGCGTCGAATGTTCGACGAGGATCGGCGATGCCGACGCGATCGAGCAGTTCGAGGGCCTTGGCCTTCGCCGCGGGGCGGCTCAGTCCGAGGATCTGCCTCATCGGCTCCACGAGCTGGAATCCGAGGGTGAAGCTCGGATCGAGGTTCGACATGGGTTCTTGAGGGATGTACCCGAACTGACGACCTCTGAGCGCGGCGGCTCCGTGCGCCGCCCCGTCGGCCGATGCGATGGTGCGCCCGGCGAACGAGATGGATCCGCCGATAATCGCCCCCGTATCGGGCAGGAGGCCGAGGATCGAGAAGGCGGTCTGCGACTTACCCGAGCCTGACTCGCCGACCAGTCCGAGCACCTCGCCGCGATCGACGTGCAGAGAGACTCCGTCGACGACGATGGTCGTGCTTCCATCGGGCTGCGGATACCCGACCTGGAGATCGCGCACCACGAGTAGCGCGTCGTTCGGCTCGAGGTCCTCCTGACCTCCGTTTCGGGGCGAGACGACGGCCGCGGTCGCAGCCGTACTCAGGTCGAGGCGGCGCGTCGCGGTGTCCTCCACGCTCGACGGCTTGCGGCGTCGAACTCTCCTGACGGGTTCCGCGCCCTGCACGGTGTCGCGCAGCGCCGCGCCGAAGATCGCGAGCGATCCGACGGTGAGGCCGATGATCAGGCCTGGCCAGAGAATCATGGTGGGAGCGACGTAGATGTTCGAGAACGCCTCGCTCAGCATCTGACCCCAACTCGCGGTCGACGAGTCGCCCACACCGAGAAACTCGAGACCGGCCTGAAGCACGATGGCGATTCCCGCGATCATGGATGCCTGGATCACCAGGGGCGCGCGGATCACGCCGAGGACGTGGCGCGAGATGATCCGGTAGTCGCTGAGCCCCGAGACCTTGGCCGCATCGATGTAGAGCTCGCGGCGCACCGAGACGACGCCGGAGCGGGTCAGCCGGAAGACACCGGGCGAGAGAAGCGCTCCGAAGGTCACCATGACCCCGACCATGCCCGGGCCGATCACCGAGATCAGCGCGAGAACGACGATGAGTCCGGGCATCGCCATCAGGAGGCTCGCGAACCAGCTCGAGAGCGAATCGAACCAGCCCTGGAAGTATCCGGCGATCAGCCCCGTGGGGATTCCGATAGCCAGTGCGGTCGCGAGAGCGATGAGCGCGCCGATGAGACTCACCCGGGCGCCGAAGAAGAGACGGGCGAGAACGTCGCGCCCCGACGCATCCGCACCGAGCAGATGCTCGCCGAACGGCGGCGCCAAGGCGTCGTTGAGGTCGGCCCGGCCCGGATCCCAGCCGGTGATCTGGCCGGCGAATACGGCGCTCAGCACGACCAAGGCGAGGATGACGAGAGAGACGACCGCCATGGGATTCTTCAAGACGCGTCGGTACAGCTTTTGACGGCCCGTGGCGGCAACGGCGACGACCGCGCCTGCCGGAATCAATGCTTCACTCATGAGACACGCGCCTTTGGATTGAGCCACCCGGTCAGCAAGTCGATGACCAGGTTGACGATGACGACGAGAACGACCATGACGACGACCAACCCGAGAATCTGAGGCAGATCTCCCTGCAGCGTCGCGTTGACGGCCAGGCTGCCGATGCCCGGCAGCGCGAAGATCTTCTCGATGATGATGGCGCCGCCCAGCAGTCCGACGAACTGCAGAGACAGAACAGTGAGCGCAGGAGGTGCGGCGTTGCGCAGGACGTGCCTGAAGAGCAGGGAACGGTGGCTGATTCCCCGACTGCGGAGCGTGCGTACATAGTCCTGCCGCAGCACGTCGATGGTGGCGCCTCGCACCTGTTGCGCCGTTGAGGCGATGGTACCGACGACGAGAGCTCCCACCGGGAGGATCAGCCCGAGGAGCCAGCGAACGGGGTCGGTGGCGAAGGGAACGAACCCTGTGGCCGGGAGGATCTTCAGATTGACCGCGAACACGGTCACGAGGATCAGCGCCACCCAGAAGTTGGGCAGTGCGAAGCCGAGCACGGCGAACATCTGAACGAAGCGGTCGATCCAGCCTCGCTTCACAGCCGCCGTCACACCCAGAACGGCGCTCAGGAGCGCGGTCACCAGAATCGCCGTGACCACGACCGAGAGCGAGACGGGGAACTTGTTGGCGAGAGACGTCATCACGGGCTCATTGGTGAACCAGGATCTGCCGAAGTCGCCTGTGATCGCGGCGCCGAGCCAGTCGACGTAGCGCACCGCGAGAGGCTGATCGAGCCCGAGCTCGGCAGACTTCGCTGCGACCTGCTCGACGGTCGCCCCGTCGCCCAGGATGTTTCGGGCGGGGTCGCCGCCGGTCATGCTCATGAGCAGAAACGTCATGGTCGCGATCACGAACACGAGTACAACGGCCGCGCCGAGCCGGCGAAGCAGGAAAATCGCCATGGTCTCTCTTCTTCCTCGAAGGTGATGGGGGCGGGTGGCGTCGGATTCTCCGACGCCACCCGATGTGCTCAGCTGGCGGGCGCGTAGTTCCAGATGTACGGAACGACGTTCTGCGGCTGCATGGTGACCGAGGTCTTCGCGGAGCTCAGGTAGATGTTGTTCTGCACGTACCACGGGGCGAACCACGCCTTGTCGACGACGAACGCGCTCAGCTTCTGGAAGGCCGTGTCGGCGTCAGCACCGGAGGAGCTCTGCGCCGCAGCGATCAGGGAGTCGAGTTCCGGGTCCTGGTTCTTCATCATGTTCCAGGGAGCCGTCGGCGTGAGGAGCTTGATCGTGTCTTGCCACGAGTTGGACGAACCCCACGAGAAGACGAACACGGGGAACTCTCCGCTGATCAGGCGGGAGATCGTCTGGTCGGCGGATACGGGCTCAGTGGTGACTCGGATGCCGACGTCTTTCAGGGACTGCACCGTGATCGTGGTCACATCCGAGAATCCGGCGAGATCAGGGAGCACGAGGTCGAAGCCGTCGGCGTAGCCCGCCTCGGCGAGGAGCTTCTTGGCCTTCGCCGGATCGTACGGGTAGGCGTCGTCGAGAGATTTGTCGTACGCCTGGCTGCTCGGGTTGAAGATCTGCGTCGTCGACTCCCCCTCGCCCAGACGGATCGACTTGAGGATCGCGTCGCCGTCGATCGCGTAGTTCAGCGCCTGGCGCACTCGCTCGTCGGCCAGCGCGGGAACCTTGGCTCCCGCACGGTCGACGATGAAGAGCCCCTGCCAGTCGCCGAGCATCTTGCCGACGGTCAGGCCACTCGCCTGAGCCTCGGCCATGCTCTTCGCGTCGGCGCTCGCGGCGTCGATCTCGCCCGCCTTCAAGGCGTTGAGTCGAGCGGTGAGGTCTGAGAGCGGCTTGATGACGATGCTGTCGTAGGGGAACGCATCGACATTCCAGTAGTCGGCGTTGCGCTTGTAGGTGTACTGGCTTCCCGTCACCGTCGCCGCCGCGTCGAGTACGTAGGGGCCGCTACCCACCGGCGTGGTCTTGAGCGAACCGGTGGTCAGTTGTGCCGGCGACGCCATCATTCCTGAGACGAGCGCCAGGTTGCGCAGAAGCGCCGGGTCCGGAGCCTTGAGCACCAGCACCACCTCGGTCGGGCTGGTCACCTCGACGGAGGAGACCGACGCGAGCGTGATCGAATTCTGTCCGGTTCCGGTGGCGAAGTGGTCGAGGTTGGCCTTCACGGCGTCGGCGTTGAACGCCTCGCCGTCGGTGAATGTGACGTCGTCGCGCAGGGTCAGGGTGAGGCGCGTGTTGTCGTCGTTGTAGCTGAAAGCCGATGCGAGCCACGGTGTGATCTCGAGCTTCGAATCGATGTGCAGGAGGGAGTCGTAGACGGGCTGCATGTACTGCAGACGGTTTCCGAACTCGGCATCTGCCGTGTCCCACGACGTGGCATCCACGGTTGCGCCAAGAGTGAGCGTTCCCCCCGTGGCGGCGGCGGAATCGGTGGAGGCCGGGGATCCCGCGGAGCATCCGGCGAGCATAAGACTCGCTGCGACGACAAGCGCCCCGAGCCCGAGAATCGATCTCTTCATGTCTGTCTCTCTTCGTTGAGTGAAATGGCGCAAGGCGAAGACTGATCACCGCGTCCGGTGATTAACATACCGTGTACTCGGTCGGTAAATCAATCGAAAAAATGACCGCCCCTCAGGACGGCCTTTTCGCTCGAGATCAGGCGGCCGTGGCGCCGCCCGTCATCGACTGCACGAGGGCGCTCGCCACCAGGTCGAAGGCCGCCCCCATGTCGACCTGCGAGTTGTAGATCCACTGCAGCTGGATGCCGTCCATCAAGGCGATCAGCGCCGAGGCCAGCACCTCGAGATCGGCGTCGGCACGGATCTCTCCCCGCTGGATGCCGATAGACAACGCGCCGACCAACCTGTTGCGCAGCCGGTCATAGCGCGCCTTCATGTAGTCGTGACCCGGGTGGTCGACCGACGTACTCTCTGCGACGAGGACGGCGAAAAGCCTGACAGACACTCGGTTCTCGGAGTTCTGCACGATCAACTCGCGCAGGCCGGTGATGACGTCGACGCCACCCATGCTGAGCGGCCCGATCAGCAGAGCATCGTCGTCACGGTTGTGCTGCTCGAGCACCGCGACCAGGAGTTCGTCTTTCGAATTGAAGTGATGAAGCAGCCCCGATTGGGTCACTCCGGCGCGCTCGGCGATGTTCGCCAGCGACGCGCCTCGGTATCCGGATTCCGCGAACAACTGCTCGGCCGCAGCGAGGATGGCGTTCTTGGTCTGCTCACCCTTGACGTTGTTCTGGCCCAGTTTTGCGCCCATGAGTCGACTCCGCTCTGATTCTTCGACGGGCTCAGCCTATATGCCGACCGACCACAAGGTCGGGTACTTGACAGGCGGCTATTCCGTTCCGGGCCTCTTGAACGCGGAGTGATCGAGCGCGCGCTGACGCTGTCTGAATCTCGGCTGCTCGGAGGTCACAGAGGCTTCCTCCGGCGCAACACCCGTAGGGGATGCAGCCCGGGGGATCTCTCCTGTCGCGGTCGTCGCGGTCGTCGCCGAGGTCGAGGACGCCTCCGCGAGGCGAGCCTCACGGGCTGACGCAGCCGCTCGCCGGGCGACGACGAGAAGTGCCGCGCGAAAAGCCAGCGCCGCCACCAGAGAGAACAGGCCCGCGGTGACAGCGACAGGCGCGAGCGAGAAGATCATCTGAGTCGCCACGAATCCATCTGAATAGGGCCCTCCACCCGTACCGAGGCGACTGACTGACCAGGCGAGTGCCGCCCCGCCGCCAACAGTGAGGACGACGGCCAGGGCCCAGAGCGCGATCTCGAATGGGTTCACACGGGTTGGGTGATTCATATGCCCACTCTTCCATGCGCCGAGCGCACAGCAGGCCACGCCCTGAGGGCGAGCACGACCACGATGGCGATGAGGCCGGCCGTCATCACCGACGGCGCCAGCGTTAGAACGGTGTGCACCTGAACGTAGTCGTAGCGCTCCGTGCAGTTACCGGCCGCGTCGCAGTAGTAGCCGCCGTTCGCGAGCGACTGGGTGCCGTTGGCCCACTCGGCACCCCAGATCGCAGACGTGACGGCAACAACACCGAACACCCACAACGCGATCTCGAACGGGTTGATTCGACGTCCTGGTCCATCTTCGGGAGGCTCCATTCCTCGACCCTGCCAGGTGCACCCGGGCGACGGAAGCCATTGCGCTAGTGCCCGAGTACCGCTCGTGCTCGAGGCCCCAGGCCCAGTGCGCGGGCAGCCGCGAGGTCGTCGGCCGTGTCGATGTCGAGGCGCATCCGGTCGCCCCTGGCGATGTCGAGCTCGAGGTGCCCCGCTTCGCGATGCCGACGCGCAGACCCCAGCCCGAACCGCGGCACGAGCTCTCGCGGAGACAGGGCGGTGAGCATCGTCGTCCCCGTTCCGTCTTTGTCGGTGAGCATGCCGAGTGGCACCGCCGACGCCAGCTCGAGCGCAGCGGTCACATCTCGGGGCCTGATCGATGCCAGATCACTCATCAGGGCAGCGACAGGGCGGCCCGGGTTGAGTTCCATGGCAGCCCGGATGCCGCGGGTGAAGGCCGCATTGAGGCCCGTCCCCGGGTCGCGGCGAACGAGCGCACCCAACGCTTCGAAGCGCTCGGAGACCTCGGTGCTCGTCACCACGATGACCCGCACGACAGGCATGGCCGTGCGCACAGCATCCACCGCGTCGAGCGCGAGGGCCAATGCGAACTCGGCGCGACGCGCTTCCGGGATCTCTGACTCGGCGAGCCCGCCGAGCAGCCGACTCTTCGCCCCCGCCGTGCCCTTGACGGGCATCACGACGACCCACTCCCCCGTGGCGCTCATCGCGCACTCCGACTCGAGCGCGCACGGAGCCGAACGCGCGAAGGCCGGGCGGCCGCGCGATGGCCGCGTCGCGCATCCGCCAACCCTCGGCCGTAGCCCTCGGCGAAGCCCTGGGCAAGCGCCTCGTCAGTGCCGAGCCGGAACATGTCGCCCTCCGGCCGTCGCACCAGTGCGCGAGCGGGAGTATCGAGCGTCTCGACCACGAGGCGGGGCAGCCCGCGCACGAGAGCCACCGGCATGCCCGTCGCCTTGCCTTTGACCAGATCGGTGGCCGACGCGAGCTCGTCGCCGGTTGCCGCCTGGGTCACCGACAGCGTCTGTCCGAACGTGTCGGTGCTGCCTCTCAGATCGTCGATGACGATCACGCCCGCAGCCCCGATCGCCGCATCGACCTGGCCCTCGCGCCACGCGCGGCCGAGGGTGTCAGAGATCACGATGCCCACGAGCGCACCGGATGCCTGACGCAGGGCCGAGCACAGGGCTCGCGCCGAGGCATCCGGGTCTTCGGGAAGCAGAAGGACGGTGCCGTCGGGCGTGTTGCTCGCGTCGACCCCCGCCGCAGCCTGCACAAGCCCCTGTCGGTTCTCGACGATGCGGGTGACCCCTCCCGGGTGCGCACGCGACGCGACGAGGCGAACCGTCTCGCGGGTGATCGCGTCTTCACGGTCGGTCGCTGCGATGACCCGTCCCTCTGCCTTGGAGACGATCTTCGACGTGACCACGAGAATGTCACCGTCTTCGAGGGTCAGCTCCTGCGCGGCGAGAGCGGCCTCGATGAGCGTCGCCAGGTCGTCTCCGGGAGAGACCTCGGGAATGCCCTCGATGCCGATCAGCCGGATCTCCGCGGCGTGGGATCGGGACACTAGCGGTGCAGCTTCGGCAGCACGTCGCGACCGAAGACCTCGATCCACTCCTTCTGGTTGCGGCCGACGTTGTGCAGGTAGACGCGGTCGAAGCCCAGGTCGATGAAGCTCTGGATGTAGGCGCGGTGCACGTCGGGATCGCTCGAGATCACCAGGCGGCCCTCGAAGTCTTCGGGGCGCACGAGTTTGGCCATCTGCTCCAACTCGAACGGTGAACGGATGTCGCCCTTGGGGAATTTCATGCCACCGTTCGGCCACTCGGTCATGGCGTTGACGAGAGCGATCTCGTCGGTCTCTGCCCACGACATGTGCAGCTGGAGCACGCGCGGCATCGTCGACGGATCTTTGCCCGCCTCGCGCGCGCCCTCTTCGAACTTGGCGAAGAGACCCTCGATCTTGGCCAGAGGGGCTCCGACCGTGATGAGCCCGTCGACGTGGCGACCCGCCCGCTTCGCGGTGACAGGGCCTGCCGTGGCGACGAGGATCTCGGGAGCCACGGGAGGCATCGTCCACAGGCGGGTCGACTCGAGCTTGTAGAACTGCCCCGAGTGCTTCACATCTTTTCCGGCGATCGATGCCGTGAAGAGCTTGTTGATGATCTCGATGGCCTCGAACATGCGGTTGATGCGCTCGGGCGCCTCAGGCCAGTAGCCGCCCACGATGTGCTCGTTCAGGGCCTCACCCGAGCCGAGTCCGAGCCAGTGCCGGCCCGGGTACATGGCACCGAGGGTTGCGGATGCTTGGGCCACCATCGCGGGATGCCAGCGGAACGTCGGGGCCGTGACGCCCGGCCCGAAGTCGCCGGTGGTGCGCTCGCCCAGGGCCGCGAGAACCTCCCAGACGAATGCGCTCTGGCCCTGCTGAGGAACCCAGGGTTGGAAATGATCCGCAGCCATCACGCCCGTGAAGCCGTGCTGTTCGGCGAGTGCCGACAGAGCGACGGCCTCGGTGGGGTGGAACTGCTCGAGCATGGCGGCATAGCCGATGGAGAGATCAGACATGCTTCCATCCTCCCACTCGCGTGTGAAGATCAGGTTTCGAAGATGAGCCCTATTGACTGTTGAGCGCTATTGACTGTTCAGGAAGGCAGCCACGGCGGCCGGCACATACGGCGCCACGTCTCCGCCCAGCGACGACACCTGCCGCACGAGAGAACTCGAGACGTGCGCGTGCGCGGGGTCGGGAAGCAGGAACACCGTCTCGACGCCGGCCAGGTTGCGATTCACGATGGCCATCGGCGTCTCGTAGGCCACGTCGACCTGGGATCGGATTCCCTTGACGAGCGCTCGCGCTCCGACATCGGTGCAGTAGTCGACGAGCAGGCCAACGCTCCACGAGTTGACGACGATGTTCGACGGCAGACCCTCATCGAGAATGGCCTGCTCGATCAGGCGCACCCGCTGCGAGATGGGCAGGAGCGCGGTCTTCGCGGGATTGTGCACCACCAGAACGTGCACCTCGTCGAAGAGGCCCGCGGCTCGCGAGATGACATCGAGATGCCCGAGGGTGACGGGGTCGAAAGACCCGGGGACGACGGCGACACTGCTCATTGTTCGACCCTATCGTTCGATCACTGTGCCGTCAGTGACCTGCCACTGGCGGTTGAGACGCACTGTCTCGAGCATGCGGCGGTCGTGCGTGACCAGCAGGAGCGTGCCGTCGTACGACTCGATGGCCTGTTCGAGTTGTTCGATCGCCACGAGATCGAGGTGGTTCGTGGGCTCGTCGAGAACAAGCAGGTTGACGCCCGTGGCCTGCAGCAGCGCGAGCCCGGCCCGCGTGCGTTCGCCCGGTGAGAGCTCGTCGACCGGGCGCGAGACGTGGTCGGCCTTCAATCCGAACTTCGCCAGCAGGGTGCGGATCTCGGCGACCGGCCACTCGGGCACCTGCGCTTCGAAACTCGACGCCAGAGTGGCCGAGCCCGCAAGCACGGCCCTGGCCTGGTCGATCTCGCCGATCGCCACGCTCGCGCCGAGGCTCGCCATGCCCTCGTCGGGAACCGTGCGCCCCAGCAGGAGCCGAAGCAGAGTGGACTTACCGGCGCCATTCGGCCCTGTGATGCCGATGCGATCACCCGCGTCGACCTGCAGAGAGACGGGCCCGAGCGTGAAGTCACCCTGGCGCACGACAGCCGCCGAGAGCGTGGACACGACCGAACTCGACCGGGGCGCCGACCCGATGGTGAACTGAAGCTGCCACTCCTTGCGCGGCTCCTCGACCTCGTCGAGGCGGGCGATGCGGCTCTCCATCTGGCGGACCTTCTGGGCCTGCTTCTCGCTCGACTCCACCGAGGCCTTGCGCCGGATCTTGTCGTTGTCGGGCGACTTCTTCATGGCGTTGCGCACGCCCTGACTCGACCACTCGCGCTGGGTGCGGGCTCTGCCCACAAGGTCGGCCTTCTTCTCGGCGAACTCGTCGTACTCTTCGCGGGCGTGCCGCTTCGCCGTTTCGCGCTCCTCGAGGAACGAGTCGTAGCCTCCGCCGTACACACGATTCGTGCCCTGAGCGAGGTCGAGCTCGACCACGCGGGTGACGCTCGACGCCAGAAAAGCCCGGTCGTGGCTCACGAGCACGACTCCCCCTCGCAGACCCCGGATGAAATTCTCGAGCCGCTCCAGCCCGTCCAGGTCGAGGTCGTTGGTCGGCTCGTCGAGCAGCACGACGTCGAAGCGCGAGAGCAACAGGGCGGCGAGGCCGACCCGCGCGGCCTGACCTCCCGAGAGGGACGTCATCAGCGCGTCGGACGACAGAGCAAGCCCGAGCTCGGCCAGAACGACGGGCAGGCGGTCGTCGAGATCGGCGGCTCCGCTGACCAGCCAGCGTTCCAGCGCGGCTGAATAGACGTCGGCCGGATCGGGTTCGCCCGGTGCGACGCCCGCGGTATCTCCGAGAGCCGCGGCCGCGGCATCCATCTCGCTCGTCGCAACCGTCGTGCCGGTGCGCCGCCCGACGTATTCGGCGACCGTCTCGCCAGCGACCCGCTCGTGCTCTTGCGGTAGCCAGCCCACGAAGGCGTCGCCGGGCGCGAGCGTGACCGTGCCCTCGAGCGGCGCGTCGAGCCCTGCGAGGATGCGCAGCAGCGTGGACTTGCCGGCGCCGTTGGCGCCCACAACGCCCACGATGTCGCCGGGCGCGACGGTGAGGTCGAGAGAAGAGAAGAGTGTGCGGTGGCCGTGGCCGCCGGCCAGGCCCTTGGCCACGAGTGTTGCGGTCATGACTCCATGGTGTCAGGAGCGCGGGCCGCAGGCGAGTTGGGCGGTCAGCGAGAGCCTTCGCTAAGGGAGGTGGTTTCAGCCGGCGATACGCGTCTTACGAACTCAATGCGCACGTGTTGCATCTCGTCACGAGGGATCACGGCCGTGAGCACAGAGCCTGGGGCGAGTTCTACCCCGATTGCGTACACGAACGGATCGGTATCGATCTCGATCGCTGGCATCGGAATGCCGTCGACGATCGCAGTGGCCCGCGGGTTGACTGCGCGTTCTGTGAGTCGCGCCGCGAAGCGGTCGGTATGGATGTCTCCGAGGCCCAGCTCTGCGCGGAATCGATTTATCAGGATGTAGTTGGCATGCTCGACGAGAAGATATGACGGTGTTGAGAAGTCGGTAGGGTCGCGATGCCACGAGGTTCGCACCGCTTCCCACAGCATCGGGTAACGCATCCGAGCTACCTGCTCGATGAGCCACGCGGGCCGAGGGTGCGGTGCCGGTTCGTCGAGGGCCCGGCGTGTCGATTCGTCGAGTTCGGCGAGGTTCACGGGGTCGGAATGATCGAGCGGATTGCGCCAGAGCGTGTAGTTGATGCTCACCGACATCTGCGACATTCCGCTGTCGCCGCTGGAGGTCGCGGTGCTCTCCATGTGGATGTCGTCGAGAGACGGTTGCGGCACGAGTCCCAGCACCGGAACCGGCATGAGCTTGACTTTCTCGGCTTGCGCAAGACGAGGGTCGGGTGCATCCTCCGGGAGGAATCCGGTAAAGCGCATCGGTGCGGATCCCCTTTTCGTCACTCATTCGGCTCTGGACTATCAGCCGGCTCTCTCGACGCTAAGTGACGACTGGAGATTAAGCGACCTGTAGCTCACGCGATGCCGCGGACTCAGATGTCACCTACCTCCGCCGAAGAGCCCACCACGGATTCGGCCAGAGCGAGTGCCGGCGCGCTTATCCTGAACGGGTGGCCCCGCACAGCGTTCCCAGTCGATGGTTGCTCGCGCTCTCGATCATCGGCGTGATTGGATTCGCTCCCAGCGCGCTTTACCTCCTGCTTCTGCCTCTGAACGGTGGGGACTCAGCCGAGACGGCAGTCTTCTTGACGATCGTGCAGATCGGATTCGGTCTCGCCCTCGCGGTGGGTTCCGTCATCATCATTCGCCGCAACAGGAGTGCCAGTCTGGCGTCGTCAATGCCTGTGGTCTCGCTCGTGCTCAGTTCGCTGCTGGCCATGGCGACGCTTGTGATAGTGCTGCCGGAAGCGCTGAAGCGGGTGTAGTCGCGGGCCTCTGCCCTACGCCACACCGATATCTAGGCCCAGCTACCGTCAAAGTGTTGCCCTGACCAGTCGAGTTCGCCACGGGGATACGACACATCTCATGTGCGACTTTCCGGCGACTCGAGCAAGCACGGTCTCGTATCCCCTGGGTTATGAGCCAGATAGATTACGAGACACACGGACTTCCGGGGGGTGCCCAGCAGGTGCCCGTTAGCCGATCGGTTATCGAGCTCCGATGGGATGATCGAGTGTGGTTACCGCGAGTCATGAGCCGTCAGGCTATCGGTGTCCGTTCTGTGCGCTTCTCCGTGGCGAGTTCGATGAGTGGAACCTGGCTTCGGACGTGGTAGCGGTCACTGACCGAGCGATCGTCCGCATCGCCCCCAATTGGTGGCCGCACAATCCCGGCGCCGCGCTGATCATCCCTCGCGTGCACGTAGAAAATCTTTACGACCGCGGCCGAAGACAGCCGAGCCGTCTGGGAGCTCACTCAGCAGACCGCCATTGGGCTCCGGGCCGCCTACGGGTGCGAAGGAACCTCAGTCCGGCAGCACAACGAACCGGCTGACGGCCAGGATGTGTGGCACCTGCACGTGCACGTGTTTCCTCGCTGGAGCGGGGATGAGCTGTATCGCCGGGACGCCGAAGCGTCATGGGTCTGCGCAGAAAAGCGAGCGCGCTACGCCTCGAAACTGCGAGCACAGCTAGGCCTCCCCTTCACAATCGACTCGCAGCCTCCCGCCCTGTAGCCGAGTGCTCGGCGGGCGGAGAGCTCTAAGTGTGGACTTGATCGGTAAGTGGCGGTGTGCTGCGGTCCCTAGGTGGCGGGGTGAAAGTCAGAACTGTCTTGGATCCCATGGGTTTCGAGACACTTTGGTTACGAAACACTCGAAGGGGGTCGCGCTGGCGAAGTGACTACCAATTGTCACCGATCCTTGCAGCAGCCCACGGCGTCAAAGACTCTGTGTCCTAGACACCGTCGGACTTAGATCGGGTAGTCCTTCAGTCCTGACATCGGATCGACCCAGCCGCGGTTTCGTGGATGGCTCGCCAGCCAGTCACGGATGTTGATCAACACTTCGTCGATGTCGTGCATAAGCTGCTTTTGCTTGTGCACGAATGTCCGGTCGGTGACGTTTGTCCTTAAGGCGTGCGCGGGCTTCTGGCGAGCCTTCCGAACCTCTTTCAGCGGCGCCAGCGCCCACTTGGCCATGTCCGGTTCGACGCCATTTATCGTCATGAACAGCTCGAGTCGTGCCAGTGTACCCAGCTGTTGCCCGGCGGCATTCTTTTTCACCACGCTGGCCTTGTCGAGAGCGGACGCGTCGATATTGTCGGACAAAAGCTTGTCGAGTGAGTGGATGAAGTGGTCCCACTCGCGCTGGTCGGCGCGGAGAATCCAGCCGAAGTCATCTGGCGCCGTATGAGTCTTGAACAGCCTCACACCCCATACGTTCTCGAACAGGTCCCCGATGTTTTCCAGTTCCTGCGTGAATCGCTGGAACGGGCCGATGCCGTCGGGCCAGTTGCCCATCTGCGATGCGAACCAGACCGGATGTGGGTCGACTCCGCTGGAGGCGACCTGATAGCTTGACCATCGTTGCTGGTGCTCGGGGGTGAGATCGTCTAAGTCGCCGTAAAACGCTGCGACGCGGCGCAAGATCACCGACTCGGGGTCATTCGGGGAGTGCATGCTCATGTCGTAGGCGAACCCGAGGTGGATGAGCGAGACGCTGTCCTTTCCCAAATGGTCGTCTTGGTCGTGTGCGTCGTCGGTCAACCAGAAGTTGATGCCGAAGTCGCTCATGCGAAACTCGAATCGGGCGTCGTTGCGGTAGCCCTCGAGCACATCGGGGCTGAAGAAAGCGACTTCCAGTGTCGAGCGGCCGCGCGCCATCGCCCTCGAGAAGGGGGCGTCGTCATACCGCGCAGGCAGCTTCACGCTCTCCATTGCCTTCGCCATGGGGTACAGTGCCACGCCATAGTCGTCGGTCGACAGATCGCACAGTTCCTTGATCTGCAGCTCCGGGGTCCTACGGGAGGGCCAAGGGCGGATATGGATGTTCATATAGTCGGCCGGACCCACAACCTGGACGAGGCCAGCTTCGACCAGTTCGACTGCGGCCTGTATCACCTCCGCCGACGTGCTGCTGGCGCGGATATGCAGGCCGTTGAAGTCGCGCGACTTCAGATAACGCTGCTTTATAGACTTCAGCAGGTCGCGCGCGGCCGGGCTGAGATTGGGCTTGTTCGCCATGTCGAACCTCTAGCCGAAGGCCCCGGACATGACCATGGTCGTAAGTCCCTCCACAGCCCCGGAAACAGCGGCAGTCAAACCTGCACCTCCGATTCGCGAGGCGACCTCCTTGAGTCTGCTGAGTTTCCCGACGACTTCCGTCGTCGACGGTGCGGTCGCGCGCAGTTCATCTTGGAGGTCGTTCAGCACGCCCAGGATCTCGGCTCTGGCGCCTTCGTCTGTGACCTCTCGAGTCGAATCGCGAACGGCGTCGAGCAGCCGAATCGCGTCATTGACGCTGAGTCCCTCCGCCTTCGCCGTCGCGTTGTTACCGACGGCAGTAGGACCGCTGGTGCTTTGAATGGTGGTGTTGTACTGCACGCCGATGTGCGTACTGACAGCCGCGTCTACAGCCTCCTTTCGAGGTAGTTCTTCGAGAGGAGTGTTGGTCGTCAGGTCCGCGATGAGATCAACGAGCTGTGTACGAATCTGTCCGAGCACGCCAGCGAACATCGAGCCGGAGGCGGTGAATCGAAGGTTCATGACTTGCTGGAACGGTCCCAGACCCTCGTTCCATAGGTGCTGTGCATAAGTCAGGCCGTTGTTGGTGAACGACAACGACTTCTGGGTCGAGAACTGCTCCAGTTCCTCAACAGGCTGATATAACGGGAATTCGTCGCCGAGAACCTCGCGTGCCTTTGTCGGCAGCTGTAAGACGCTGTAGGTCATGTTCTTGGCCCACATGTTCCCGCTCATCGTGTCCGCGGAGAGAGGCGGTGAGGGGAGCTTCCTGTAGCTCGGTAACTTGTCATCACTGCTGTAGCCGTTGAGCTCCTTCCGGGCCCACTGCCTTAGCGAGTTGGACCCGGTCTCCGCACCAAGCATTAAGCACTTGCGTAGAAGCCCCGCAAGAGGCTCGTTCTCATCCAACATGTGGTTGCGCAGTGATGCCAGCAAGCTGTCTGTCATGGCGGTTACCCCCGGTCCCCAATCACCCTTTCCCAGCGTACTGAAAACTACGGACATTCCGCTTCTCAGGGCGTACCAGAGTTGTCGCAGGTCGCCGCTGACTGCCACGTTCGACCCCTCCCCATCCATCGTTCGTACACTTTGGATCGGCCTGACTTTCGTTCCGTTCTTCAAATAAGGGTGGAACACGATGAACAGGAAGTATTCGCCCGAGATGCGTGAACGGGCATCGCGGATGCTCGCGGAGTCCAGGCCTGACCACCCGACGATGATGCGCGCGATTCGTCATGCCGCCGGACTGCTCGGGATGAGCCCTGAGACGTTGCGGCTGTGGGGCGGAACGGCTGGTAACTGGTTCACGATCCTCAGTGCTGCGTACTCGGCCGTAGTATCCATCATCATGATCCACAGCATCTCTAAGATGTAGTACAACGCACGATCTGGCTTGGACGATCCCTATCTGAGACTCGGCGTCGCCCTAAGCGATCAAGACTTGTCGGCCTGGTCGCCGCCGCCGTCTTTGGTGCTTCGCAAGAGATCCGCCAGAGGGTGTGGCGGGGAGTCAGGTGCGCCTTGACCGTTTCGATGTCGGAACGTCAGCAAAGTGTCTTGCAACCCTAGGGATAAGAGACGTCGCATCCGCCTCACCACAGCAATGGCGCGAAAATTGCAGCTTTCGGGGCAGTTCCTGCTCCCTGCCGCTACGCCGCGATTCTCATAACTATGTCTCGAAAATCGATCGCTGATGTCTGGTACTAGACATTAGTTATGAGACAGCCCTCAAGTCAGCTCCGAAGTCGAGTCAGCTCTTGACGAGGAACTCTGCCTCGACCTCGTACAGCCGCCTGTCGAGCGCCTCGCGTATGGCCGGGTGCTGCTCGAAACCGGGGTCGTCGTCGATGATGAGCGAGGCCGCCATACGCGCGTCGACGATGAGGTCGCCGTCGGTGGTGACCCGAAGCAAGCGCAGGCTCGACTTGCCGCCGGACTGGTTGCGACCCAACACGTTTCTCTCGCCGCGCAGCTTGAGGCCAACTCGACCGAGACATTCGTCCCCTCGCACTCGCGATGGCAATGCCAATAACGCCCTTCTGCGTTCAGCACCGTCTACAGCGCCGACGCATCCGATGCACCGAGTTCGACCGCCAGCTCCATGGAGCGTAGGCGGGCCGGGGAGAAGTCGTAGGGCATGCTCCGAATGATCTCCGCCGCGTTCTTCGCACGAGAATTTCTCGTCGTGTCGGGCGCCGGGTCGGCGTTCTCAATCGGGTGCAGTTCGTCCCAGGCGTCGAAGAGAGCATCGTCCTCCGCCGCCTGACCGGACTCCTCTATGACGCGCATCAGCTTGGTTTCGAACGCGTGTCGTTCGTTTGCGACCTCGGCCACCCGGGGGCTGTCGACGGCGACCGTGTCGTCCAAGGTTTCCTCCGTGGCGTCGACGCTGTCGGACTCCGCTCGCAGTGCAGGATCGAGCGCGAGGGCGAGAAAACGGCCGGCCTGCACGGCGGCGCCGAGCGGACCGAAGATGCGTTCGGTGACCAGCAGGGTGTCGAGGTCGTCCTGACGCAGCGAGCCTTCGGGGGCGCTCTCGAGGCGGTTCGAAACGAGATCGTCGAGCAGCCCCAGCCGACTACCGCGTTCCCGCATCCGCTGCACCGAGGCGCGCTTTCGCTGCAGCTCGGCTTCCTGTGCAGCGAGAGCGTCGTCCAAGCGCTTGAGTACGCCTGCGACCTCGTCTTCGTCGTCCGCAACGTTCGGGGCGGCGCCGTCGAAGGCGTCGCGGATGTCGTCGAGCGCGATCCCGGCGTCGGCCATGCGGCGAATCCAGAGCAGGCGGATGATCTCCTCGTAGCCATACCGGCGTCGGCCGTCACCGCCCCGCTCCCGCTCGGGCAACAGCCCGACCTGGTGGTAGTGGCGGATCGTGCGCGGAGTGACGCCGACGAATGCCGCGGCATCGCCGATGAGCACCTGTCGGGGTGGGGCCGGGAACGCGTGCATGGAGGACCTCTCGGAGTAGGACGGGGACATGCTTCCAGCAGATCACATGACGCTGCGGCAGGTGCAAACTGACCGGCCGACTCGGACGAGAACCCCGTGTGCTCAGGACCGTGTCATCCGTAGAGCGCGCGGGCGCGGTCCCGATAGGGCCCGGCATGTCGACAGACTGGTACCCATGAAACGCACGATCCACATCAATGGCCTCGCGAACGTGCGCGATCTCGGCGGTCTAGATCGCGAGGATGGAACCATGTCACCCGAGGGCGTCTTCGTGCGCTCGGAACGACTGGACCTGGTCGACACCGAGGGGTGGACGGCACTTACCGCATACGGAGTGCGCACCGTCATCGATCTACGTAGGCCAGACGAGCGCACGGGCCAGATCCCTGCCTCGATCAAGCACGTTCACGTAGATCTCGACGGCGACGACGAGACCGAGTTCTGGGCGGAGTATGAGCGAGACGGACGGTGGGGCACTCCGCTCTACTATCTCGCCCATCTCCACTCCCTTCCACACCGGCTTGCCCTTGTACTGGATGCGATCGCCGCCGCTGATGATGGGGCGATTCTCTTTCACTGCTCGGCGGGATGGGACCGTACCGGGCTCGTCGCCACCGTCCTGTTGCGCGCCCTTGATGTGACCGAAGACGCTGCAGTAGCGGACTATCTAGGCTCTTTCGCGAACGCGAACGCCATGATAGCTCTGCACGAACGATCCTTCGAAGTCGAAGGACGGCAAGAGGTCCTCGGGCGCTTCGGGCATACGGCGGAGTCGGCGTTCCGCGATATGTACGCAAACCTGGACCTCGATTCGTGGTTCAGTACATCGAACGTCGAAGCTTCGACGCGAGTGGCCATAACGACCTGGCGTGGAACTGCCCCTGAACTGGGATCATCGAAGCGTGAGCGAATACTCGATTGAGCGAAAGACTCTGGCCTCCTACGAGCTCCCTGGGGCTCCGAGCTTCGCCGCCGTCGAAGTGCAACGCATCACGATTGCGGCCAGCGTCCATCCCGGGGCGCATTAGCACAACGGACCCGTCTTCGGGGTCATCGAGGCCGGATCTGTGTTCTTCACGGTGGGATCCGAGCCCGAACGCGTGCTTCGAGCGGGCGATACCTTCTACGAGCCAGGCGACGAGACGATCACCCGCTTCGATGCGACCGATGAGGGCGTGACATTCCTCACCTGGCTCCCCTTATCGGCCGGGATCAGACCTGAGGTGACGATGGGTGAGGTGCCGAGGCAGGACGAACGCTGATGCCTGTGTCAGACGGAAGTTGAGAAGGCGAATCCCGCCGATGGGCCGTGCGACGCATACGTAATGCTCGGATGCCCTCGTCGATCTTCACCGTCCCGTCGGGAACGAATCCGTTCTTCCGGTAGAAGGCTTGAGCTCGCGGCACGGGATCTCCCACCCAAAGCGCAGCATGCTGCGCATCGTCGAGGATCGAACCCAAGAGCGCCGCACCCACCCCGGCTCCGTGATGCTGCGCGAGGACGTACAGCACATGCACGTGCTGCGTCCATTCCTGATCGACGACCGGCCCCGACATGGCGATTCCGACCAGTCGACCATCGACCTCGGCAACGCTTATGCGGTTCTCGGCCCATCACAGATCGGTCAACGCGCCGGCCCAGAAACGCTCTCGACTCGACAAGAAGTCGGGCGCATCGAGCACCGCGTCCGGCACGAGAGTACCCCGATAGGTCTCGCGCCAGGACGTCACGTGCACGAGGGCCATGCTTGCGGCATCCGACTGCGAGGCCGACCGGATGACGAAGGCACTGGACATGGCAGAAGGCTACAGAGAACTCGACAGTCGCGAGTGCGAGTCCGTCAACCGCGTGCCGCCACACTGAGATCGCCGGTCGCCGTGCGCTCAGCTCTTGACGAGGAACTCCGCCTCGACCTCGCGCAGTCTCCTGTCGAGCGCCTGGCGCAGCGCCGGATGCGCCCCGAAGCCGGGGTCTTCGTCGATGATGAGCGACGCCGCCATACGCGCATCGGTGATCAGGTCGCCGTCGCTCGTGACCCGAAGCAGGCGCAGGCTCGACTTGCCGCCCGACTGGTTGCGGCCCAGCACGTTGCCCTCGCGGCGCAGCTCGAGGTCGACCTGGGCGAGCTCGAAGCCGTCGAGCGTCGAGGCGACTGCGTCGACCCTCTGCCGGGCCACGCTCTCGAGCTCGGCGTTCGTGACCAGCAGGCACAGGCCCGGCACCCCGCCGCGCCCGACGCGGCCCCGCAGCTGATGCAGTTGCGAGACGCCGAACCGCTCGGCATCCATCACGACCATCGTCGAGGCATTCGGCACGTCGACGCCGACCTCGATCACGGTGGTCGCCACGATGATGTCGAGCGAGCCGTCGGCGAAGGCGCGCATCACCGCCTCTTTCTCGTCGCTCGGCATACGGCCGTGCAGCGGCGCCACCCGGGCGCCGGCGAGCGCCGGGTTCGCCTTGACGAGCGCCGTGATGGCCTCGACGGATGCGACGGGACGGGCTGGGCCGGCGGCCTCGGCTGGTTCGTCGACCGGCTCGTCGCCCGCCGGGTCTTCACTGGCTGCCGCGTCGATGGCCGGACACACGACGAACGCCTGACGCCCGAGGGCGAGCTCTTCGGCCATGCGGGTCCAGATGCGGGCGCTCCATGTGGGCTTCTCGGCGAGAGGAACGACGAACGTCTCGATGCCCTGTCGCCCGGCGGGGAGTTCGGCGATGGTCGACACATCGAGGTCGCCGAAGACTGTCATGGCCACGGTGCGGGGAATCGGCGTGGCCGTGAGCACCAGCACATGCGGCGGGGTCGCGCCCTTGCGGCGCAGATCGTCGCGCTGATCGACGCCGAAGCGGTGCTGCTCGTCGACGACGACCAGGCCGAGGTCGTAGAAGGTGACCTTGTCGCCGAGAAGGGCGTGCGTGCCCACGACGATGCGGGCCTGACCCGAGACCATGCGCAGCAAGGCTTTGCGTCGGTCGGCCGTGGGCATCTGCCCCGTGTGCAGGGTGGGCACGAGCTCTGCCGCGAGATCGGGGCCGAGCGCGCGCACGATCGAGCGCAGGTGCTGAGACGCCAGAACCTCGGTCGGCGCGAGCAGTGCCGACTGGCCGCCCGAATCGGCGGTGGCGAGCATGGCCCTGAGAGCCACGATGGTCTTACCCGAACCGACCTCGCCCTGCACGAGCCTGTTCATGGGCTCGTTGCGCGCCATGTCGTCGGCGATCTCTCGCCCCACCAACTGCTGGTCGCCTGTGAGGGTGAAGGCCAGCTGTTTGTCGAAGCGTTCGAGGAAGCCACCCGGCTTGGGAACGCGCGGAACGGCCTCGTGCTCGTGGGCGAGGCGGCGTTGC
Source organism: Agreia sp. VKM Ac-1783 (assembly GCF_900177765.1). Lineage (GTDB taxonomy): Bacteria > Actinomycetota > Actinomycetes > Actinomycetales > Microbacteriaceae > Agreia. Next base: position 676,624 of record NZ_FXWI01000001.1, on the reverse strand, counting down.
TCGAGCAAAGCGGCCTGCAGAACGAAGGCCTCGTGAAAGCGCAGGGCATCGCGCGCCCGCTGCCAGTCAGAGGTCTTGGTGGGCCGGTGAACGAGCTCGAGCGCCTGCCGATAGGAGAGCAGGCCTCGTTCGTCGGCGACGTCTGCGGGCACGGGATCGGGGACGTCGCCGAGCCCGTCGAGGATGAGCTCGACCGTCTTCGCGATCTGCCAACTCGAAATGCTCGAACTCGCCGGGTAGATGGGAATCGGCTGCTCGAGCCACTTCGACGTGGCGGCCGCGCCGTCTTTGAGTTGGATGTCGTCGAACATCTCGTAGTCGGGATGCGCGAGCTGCAGGGCGCCGCGATAGTCGGACACCTTGCCCGTGAAGATTCCGCGAGCGCCGACGGGCAGTTGGGCTTCGCGCCACGCCTGGTTGAAAAAGGTAAGGGTGAGAAAGCCCTGGCCGTCGGAGATGCTCACCTCGAGGATCGAGCCGTTGCGCGACTTCATCGTTCGCTTCTTGACGGTGCGCACCTCGGCGACGATCGTGACGTTCTCGCCGAGAGGCAACTGATCGAGCGCCGTGAGCTCGCCGCGCTTCACGTAGCGGCGGGGGTAGTGGCTCAGCAGATCGCCGACGGTGACGATGCCGAGCGTCTTCGCGAGCGGAGTGGCCGTCTTGCCGCCCAGGCTGCCGGAGGTGAGCTTGGCGTCGAGGATGCTGCCGCCGTGCGGCGAGACAGTATCCGGCGCGGTCATACCGCGATTCTAAGTGCGACCGCCGACACGGATAACATGCAGGCATGATCCGTTCGTGCGTCTCCGCTCGCTGTCAGGGTGTGTTCGCATGACCCGCATCATCGCCGGATACGCCGGGTCGAGGCGCATCGCCGTTCCCCGCTCGGGAACTCGACCGACCAGCGACCGCGTGCGCGAGGCCGTGTTCTCCGCTCTCGAGGCGCGCGATGTACTTCCCGGCTCGACCGTGCTCGACCTCTATGCCGGATCGGGCGCGCTGGGGCTCGAGGCCGCCAGCCGCGGGGCCGCCACGGTCATCCTCGTGGAAAAGAATCCGGCGGCGGCCAAGGTCTGCCGCGAGAACGCTCGCCTGCTGCAGCAGGGGGCGCCCAAGCCGGCGCCCCGCATCGATGTGCAGGCGAGCTCGGTATCGAGCTACCTGGCGGCGTCGCCCGACCGCGGCATCGTCGACATCGTCTTCATCGACCCGCCCTACGAGCTGGGCGACGACGAACTGACGCAGAATCTCGATGCCCTCGTCGGCCAGCTCTCCCCCGACGCGGTCGTGGTCGTCGAGCGCAGCTCACGCTCTCCACAGCCCACGCTGCCCGAAGGCCTCGAGCTCGACCGCCGCAAGGACTACGGCGAGACGACCCTGTGGTGGATCTCCCTCGCCTGACCGGTCGGGGCTAACTGAGGACACACCTCGACTCACACAGGTGGCAGACGTATAACGGCGCGCTACGCACTCGACGCACCCGAGAAATGTCCTCAGTTGGCGTAGTCCCACCCCTCAAGAGACCGCAGGCGTTGGAGCGACAACGCTTTCCCACTCAATCCACCGGGGAACCGCGACAGCGTCGATCACACGAACCATGATGTCGGAGTCAAAACGCGGGTAGTAGCCGCCCAGCGACGTTCAAGGTCGCTCGCCCGCGGGCCGGGGCTCGAAGCCGTGACGCTCGAAGAACGCGGCCCGACCTCGGGCCGCAAAGAGCTGAACGTCGTCGACATCGCGGCGACGTGCCGCGGCTACCAGTCAGCGTCATCGCGGACGGTGCAGACCACCCAGCTCCCCGACAGAGCGCGCTCGAAATGGTCGAGGATCCAGTCCGCCCAACCAGTCGCGTCATACAGCGCCTTGAAGTCCATCGCAGTCGGAACGGAGAAGGAGTAGATCATCCCGAAATGGTGCTGCGAGACCGTCTCGATAGCCGATCGGCTTCCGGCACGCGATCGCGACACGGACCGGTGCGAAAAGGATGACACCGAACGAACCTGCTCACAATCGACATCGACGAAGGTCGCCGGCCCCGACTCAGAAACGATCGACGACGGCAGCTCGTCGACCCTTAGAGACATTCGACAAACTCGTGCCAACTTCGGTGGGAAAGGCACCGGTCACCCAGACGCTCTTGATCTCCAAGACTTTGCATGTGTAATGTTTTTATTACAGGTTCATACGAGAGGCATGAGTGAATATCGAGCAGTTAGCCGCGACGCTGGCAGCGATCGCGAGTCCGCAGCGGCTACGGATCCTCGCGACGCTTGCCGATAACAGACTGCACGTCAGCGCGTTGGCTCGACGCGTGGACATGAGCCGCGCACTGCTTTACATGCACCTCACCAAGCTCGAGGCCGCCGGTTTCGTCGTCGGCCGGCTGGAGCTGAGCGCGGACGGCAAGGCACTGAAGTACTTCGAGGCGACGCCGTTCGTGCTCACGATCGACCTGCCGACCATCAGCGCAGCGGTGGCCCTGTCGCCGATTTCATCCACCGACGAAACAGACTGAGAAGAGAACTGACATGGAATACATCCCCTGGTTCGCCTGGATCGCGATCGCCGGAATCATCTGTTGGGGAGCGATCTCTATCGCCCGAGAAATAGGCGGGCGCAGGCGACTCGTGCAGGCGCTCGACGATCAAGCCTCGTCGAATCGCGCGCTGCTCGACACGCTCGGGAGCATCAACTCTCGCCTCGATGCGATTGAGAAGACCCTCACCGACATCCCGTAGTGGCACCGTCCATAAACGATGGTTCACGGACGCCGGCGGGCGCTGATTTGATAAATCGGTCGACGAGACCCGACAGAGTCGCCGCAACAAACATCGCCTCTTTCATACCGCTCGATCCTCGCCCGACCAATCAGCCCGCCGCGCCGTCCCAGTCGGCGTACGGGTCCCATCCGCCGGGACGCTCGTAGGCCGCGCCTCCGACGGTGACCGGATGCGGCCCCCGCTGCCGAACGGTTCCGATGACCCGGAATCCCTCCGGAGTGCGACCGGCGGGGAACGTCGCCAAGAGAGAGTGGTCCTCTCCCCCGGCCAAGACGAAATCCCGCGCCCGGCGCCCGACCACGGGGTCGATCGCTGTCAGAACCGCCGCAGCCTCGTCGATCGCGTCGGCGTGCAGCTCGATCGTCACGTCGCTCGCATCCGCGATGCGTGACGCGTCAAGCACGAGCCCGTCGGAGACATCCAGCATCGCCGTCGCCCCGGCGTCGGATGCGGCGACTCCCAACGCGATCGGCGATCGAGGCGCGACCTGTTCGCGCACAAGTTCCGGATGCTCGTGGCGCACGAGGCGCGCCCGTCGCGCATCGGGTTCCCGCCCGCCCTCGGCATCCGCGTCTGTGGAGCCGTCTCGGTACAGGAGCCAGACCCCGGCGCCCGCGAGTCCGAGCGACCCGGCGACGGCCAGCTCGTCGCCGACCCCGGCACCCGAGCGCACGACAGGATCGCGCCCCTCGAGATCGCCGATCGCCGTCACGGCGATGGTCAACGCGCCGGCCGTCGACAGGTCTCCTCCGACGACACCACAGCCCGGGGCGAGTTCGGCGCACGCATCGCGCATGCCGTCGGCGAAGTGCTCGAGCACGGCCACGGAAGTCTCGGGCGGCACGGCGAGGGCGACGAGCAGTGCGGTCGGAACGGCGCCCATAGCTGCCACGTCGGCGAGGTTCGAGACGGCTGCCTTCCAGCCGAGCTCGTAGGGCGTCGACCAGGCGAGCCTGAAGTCGGGGCCCTGCACCATCATGTCGGTGGTCAGAACCGTTCGCCCGTCGGGGGCGGCGACCACGGCCGCGTCGTCACCAGGCCCGAGAAGTTCGGCGTTGGTCCGGGGTAGACGGCGCACAATACGGCGCAGCGTCTCCCGCTCGCCGAGCGCCGTCACCGTCTCGCCCGGGGCGGAGACGGGCAGGGCAGAGGAGGGCCGACCATCGGGCTGCGCGGAGGTTTCTGTCACCTGCAAACGGTAGCCTGTGAGGGATGTCACGACCACCTTTCGCGCGACGAGCCGCCGCCCGCACAGCCGCAGTCCTCGCGATGGGATTCGTCGTCGTCGCGCTCAGCGCCTGCGCCCAGACCGTGTCGCTCGAACCGGCCGAGTCCGCGGCCGATCCTGCCTGCGCCGACATCATCGTGAGCCTGCCGGTGGTGCTGCCGAGCGACGCCGAGAACCAAGACATCCGGCAGACAGACGCTCAGGCGACGGCGGCCTGGGGCTCGCCCGCGAGCATCCTGCTGCGCTGCGGCATTCCGCCGCAGGGGCCCACGACTCTCCCGTGCATCACCATCAACGGCATCGACTGGGTCGAAGACGACTCGAACAAGCCCAGCTACCGGTACGTGACCTACGGCAGGGTTCCCACGACCGAGGTGATCATCGACTCGCAGGCAGTCTCGGGCACCTCGACGCTCGTCGACCTCGGCCCGTCGATCTCCAAGATCCCTCAGACCAACAAGTGCCTCGGGGCCGAGGACACGCTGAACATCCCCACCGACGCTCCGTCGGCCGGCTGACCCTCCACAGACGAGAGCACCGCATGACCGTGATCGACAACGCCATCTACGTCGACGGGGTGCGCACCGACAACCCGGAGACTCTCGACGAGACGTTCGAGCTGCTCACCGAGCGCCGCGGCTTCGCCTGGATCGATCTCGACCGGCCGAGCCCGGAAGAGCTGCAGGCGGTCGCCGACGAATTCGAGCTGCACCCCCTCGCGATCGAGGATGCGTTGGCCGGGCATCAGCGCGCGAAGCTCGAGCGCTACGGAGACAGCCAATTCGTCGTTCTGCGTCCCGCCTTCTACCGCGACGACATCGAGAAGGTGGAGTTCGGCGAGGTGCACCTGTTCGTCGGCAGCACCTTCGTGGTCACAGTTCGCCGGGCGGCGCGACCCGATCTCGCCGTCGTACGAGAGCGTCTCGAGGCGGCACCAGATCTGCTCGCGAGAGGGCCGCAAGCGGTGCTGTACGCCGTTCTCGACCGCGTCGTCGACGACTACGCGCCCGTGGCTGCAGGGCTCGAGAACGACATCGACGAGATCGAAGACGAGCTCTTCGAAGGAGGCGCCACGGAGCTCTCCCGGCGCATCTACGAGCTCTCCCGCGAGGTCATGATGTTCCAGCGGGCGACGCATCCGCTGCTCGACGTCGTCGGCGAACTCAAACAACATGTCGGTGACCACGCCGTCGACCTCGAGGTGTCGCGCGGATTCCGCGACGTGCTCGACCACACTCACCGCATCGTCGATCGGGTCAACGCCTACCGGGCGCTGCTCGACAACGCCCTCACCACTCACCTCACCCTCGTCGGTCAAGACCAGAACGACCAGGTCAAGAAGATCTCGTCGTGGGCCGCGATCCTGTTCGCCCCGACGCTCGTCGGAACCATCTATGGCATGAACTTCGACAACATGCCCGAGCTGCATTGGACCTTCGGCTACCCCCTCGCCGTCGCGGCCATGGTCGCCATGGGCGGTGTGCTCTATAGCGTGTTCCGCCGCAAGGGGTGGCTCTGACAAGCACCCTGAGGCGCGGCGGGCTAGACGATATAGTGAAGCGATTCCGTTGAACTCTGAAGGCTCCGCCCCCGTTGTGAGGACATGATGACCGACGCCGCTCCCCTGCAGGCCCCTTCCGACAGCGTTCTCACGCTGACCGCACCCGAGCCCGTAAAGCCGGTCGCGGCCACGTCGGCTCCCGCGATGGCGCCGAAAGTAGACCCCGCGGCGTTGCCCGGGCTCGATGCCAAGGTCGACACATACCTCGACACGCTCGTCACCACCGACACCCGCTCCCCCGCCTTCGCGGCCAAGGCCAACGACGTGCGCACCATGGGCGACGTCGACATCCGTCGCGCCGCGGATTCGTCGAACAGGCTCCTCGCCACCCCCGTCAAGGCGCTCCAATCCGGAGGCCTCTCCGAGAGCTCGAAGATCGGCTCCACCCTTCTCGAACTGCGACGCACGGTCGAAGACCTCGACCCCAGCGAGCAGAGCATCGAGCGCAAGATCCTCGGCTTCATCCCCTTCGGCCGCAAGATCGCCGACTACTTCCGCAAGTACGAGAGCGCTCAGTCGCACCTCAACGCCATCATCAAGGCGCTCTACGACGGTCAAGACGAACTGCGCAAAGACAACGCCGCTCTGAACCTCGAGAAGCAGCATCTGTGGGAGACCATGCAGCGGCTGAACGAGTACATCTACGTGGCCGAGCGCCTCGATGTGAAGCTCTCGGCCAAGATCGCCGAGTTCGACACGACCGACCCCGACAAGGCGAAGGCCCTGCGCGAAGACGTGCTCTTCTACGTGCGTCAAAAGCACCAAGACCTGCTGACCCAGCTGGCCGTCTCGATCCAGGGCTACCTGGCGATCGACGTGATCATCAAGAACAACCTCGAGCTCATCAAGGGCGTCGACCGGGCGACCACGACCACGGTGTCGGCTCTCCGCACGGCCGTGATCGTGGCGCAGGCTCTGGCCAATCAGAAGCTCGTGCTCGATCAGATCACCGCGTTGAACACCACCACGTCGAACATGATCGAGGCCACCTCGAAGATGTTGGCCGACCAGTCCGCGTCGATCCAGTCTCAGGCTGCCTCGGCCACGGTCGGTCTTCCCCAGCTCCAGGCCGCCTTCGCCAACATCTACGCGACCATGGATTCGATCTCCGAGTTCAAGGTGCAGGCCCTCGACAGCATGGCTCAGACCATCGGTGTTCTCGAGACCGAGACCGAGAAGGCCAAGCCCTACATCGAGCGTGCCCGTCGCAGCGAGACGACCGAGGTCGCAAGCACGCTCGACCTCGACAAGCGCTGAGTCGACGGGTCGAGCACGACACGCAATGGGATTCTGGCAGAACCTCCGCGACTCGGTGACGGGGCGGTCTGCTGAGCGCGAATACGAATTCGAGCTGCCGCCGGCTCCGACCAGCGCCGACATCCTGTCGTCGATCGCCGATGTGCAGGCCGACACGACCGGCAAGGTTCCGCCGATCGTGACCGCCCGCATCAACCGCATCGCGAACACGGTGGCGGTGATGGTCCCGCGGCTCGATCAGCTCGGAGGAGGCAGCGCCCAGGCGCACACCGTCGTCTCGACCGCCACGAGTTACCTGCCCGAGGCTGTGGGCGGATACCTCCGACTGCCCCGCGAGTTCGCCGATCGACGAGCCGTCTACAAAGGCAAGACCTCGCTTATGCTGCTCTGCGACCAGCTCGACCTGCTGGGTGCGACGCTCGACAAGATCTCGGATGCCGTGTCTCGCGCCGACGCAGCGGCTCTCGTCGCGCACGGCCAATTCCTCGCAGAGAAGTTCCAGCCCTCATCGAGCCTGACTCTCCCGTCCGAACCCCTGAGCTGAGCGAAGACACCATGACATCCTCTGATTCGCATGAACTGACCCGGGCTCTCGATGCCCTGGTTGCGGCGGCAGAAACCGCCGGCCTCGACTCTGCCGCCGCCCGAGACGAGGGCGTGCGCATCGCCGCCGCCGTCGCCGAATCCGCGATCGGCGCATCCGTCGAATGGCTCGCCCAGACCGGCGCGGCGAGCGCCGACGAGTTCTTCGAAGCGGCGTCGAGCGCGAGGCGCTGGCGTGCATCGCCCACCGATCTACTGAGCACTCTGGCCGCCGACGCTCCGCAGCACGCCGGCGTCTACGCGAAGGCGCTCACCGGCGTCGTCGCCGCGGCAAGCGAACTGGGCGAGCCCTCGATCGGCGTGCTCGGGGCGGCATCGGCCACGGCGGCCGCTCAACTGGCCGGGGCCCGCCAAGCTCCGTCGATCCCTCCTCTCTCGCGCACCGCATCCACGCTGTTTCCCTCGACCACGCTGTCGTCAGGGCCTGGTGTGGGCCAGCCGTTCAGCGCCGATCAGTTCGACGCTCAGCAGCCCGAGTTCGCCCGACCCGGCGACGCGACCATGGCCGAACTCGCCCGCCGAGCCGGCCTCACCCCGTCTGCTCCAGAAACAGTGGCGCCGACCGCAGTTCAGTCGGCCCCCGCCGATGCGCCCGTGGCGGCAGAAGACGAGAAGCCGAAGAAGTCCGTCGAAGAACTGCTCGCCGAGCTCGACAGCCTGATCGGGCTCGACCGGGTGAAGAGAGAGATCCACCGGCAGACCCAGTTGCTGCGCATAGACCAGCTGCGAACGGCGGCGGGCCTCACGACGCCGACACTCACGAGGCACCTCGTCTTTCTCGGCAACCCGGGCACGGGCAAGACCACGGTCGCCCGTCTCGTCGCCGGCATCTACGCGGCCCTCGGCATCCTCTCGAAGGGCCACCTCGTCGAGGTCGATCGCTCAGAGCTGGTGGGTGGCTACCTCGGCCAGACCGCGACCAAGACGAGCGAGGTCGTCGCCGGAGCCATCGGCGGCGTTCTCTTCATCGACGAGGCCTACGGTCTGGCGCTCGACCAGTACGGCGCCGAGGCCATCACCACCATCGTCAAAGACATGGAGGATCACCGTGACGACCTCGTGGTGATCGTGGCGGGCTATCCCGAGCCGATGCGCGGCTTCATGGAGACGAACCCCGGGCTCGCCAGCCGGTTCTCGACCTCCATCACGTTCCAGGACTACACCGACACCGAGCTGCGCGATATCTTCGTGCGCCTGGCCCAATCATCCGACTTCGAGCCGACCCCCGATGCGCTGGAGCGGTTCGAGCAGATCGTTTCGATCGAGCCCCGAGGCGAGGGGTTCGGCAACGGCCGCTACGCCCGAAACCTGCTCGACAAGGCGATTGCCCGGCACGCGTGGCGCCTGCGCGACGTCGCCGAGCCGACGCTCGACGACCTGCGCCTGCTGCTCGCCGAAGACCTCAACGACTCGAATGACGGCGAGGTCCGTGACGGTGACGACGAGACGACTGGCGCGCCCATTCTCGTCGATGTGCCGCAGACTGGTGAGACGGACGCGCTCGAAGCCGACTCGGCCGATGCCGCGCCCTCCGCCGATCCACCCTCAGACGATCCCGCAGAACCGACCACGTCGAAGGACACCGAATGAGCACGACCGCAGCCGCGCCCCCGCCGCCGGTACCCCAGGCATCCCCTCAGCAGAACGCTCCGTCGGTCACCGCTGTGCAGCCCCAGAATGCTCCGGTCGCCACTCCCGCGAAGAAGACGCGCTCCACTCCCGCCACTCTCCGCCTGCTGCTCGCCGTCTCCGTGCTCGCCAGCCTCGCGTTCGGCGCTGCGGGCTTTCAAACGGGATCGTCGCAGGCCGGGTCCACGGCCGACGCGAGCGCCGAGGCCGCCCAGCTGATCGGCATCCAGTCTGTGCGCAACGACCTGGTGCGCGCCGACGCGATCGCCGCCAACGCGTTCCTCGTCGGCGGTCTGGAACCCGCCGATCAGCGTGCCGAGTACGACACCGCGATCGACGACGCCACCCGCGAGATCACCCGTCTCGCCGCCGACGACAAGGCCGGAGACACCGACTTCGCCAAGGTCAACGCCGAGGTCGCGATCTATACCGGTCTCATCGAGCAGGCGCGTGCGAACAACCGCCAGGGCTTTCCCGTCGGCGCCGCCTATCTCTCGCAGGCCTCGGCCCTGCTGAACGACAGCACTCTTCCCCAGCTCGAGGCGCTGGTGCTCGCGAGCGCCGACAGAGCTGCCGGTAGCTTCACGGCCTCGACCGTGTCGCTGGTGTGGCTCATCATCGCCCTGGCAGCCCTGATCGCCCTGGTCTGGGTGCATCTCTGGATCACCCGGCGCTCGCACCGCTACCTCAACTGGCCTCTGCTCATCGCCGCCGGCGCGATGCTCATCGTGGGCGTGATCGGCGTGATCACCTTCTCGAACACCACGGGGGCGGCAATCGAGGCTCGACAGAACTCGTATGCTAAGACCCTCGCCCTCTCGCAGGCCTACACCTCCGCCACCGAGGCCAAGTCTCTCGAGAGCTTCACGCTCATCAAGCGCGGCTCGGGGCAGACTCTCGAGGCCGACGTGCAGACGGCCATCTCCGACGCTCAGACGCGTCTCGACTCGAGCGGCAAGAAGTACCTCATCAGCGATGACCTCAAGAACAGCTTCAACTCCTGGGTCGAGAAGCACAAGGAGATCCGCGAGGCCGATGACACCGGCAACTGGGACGGCGCCGTAGCGCAGGCGATCAGCCAGGAGCCCGGCAGCGCCAACGCGGCCTTCACCTCGTTCAGCACCGCGGCGCAAGACGACATCGCATCGAGTTCCGCCACCACGAAAGACGCGCTCGACACGGGCGGCACGCAGTCCGCGCTCCTCGGCTGGCTCTTCCTCGTGGCCGGTCTCGCCGCCGCCGTGCTCTCCTGGCGCGGCGTCTCCCTTCGACTCAAGGAGTACCGATGAGCGCCATCCGTTCACGCACGGCCCGCGTCGCACTCATCGCGACGCTGATCGGCACGCTCGCGCTCACGGCATGCGCACCGCGCTCGGGCAGCGACGACCTCGGTCTCACTCCGACCCCGACGCCGACCGAGAGCGCCCCGAGCAACCCGGCGCCCGCGTCGACCTGCAAGAACGTCGAAGGCGAAGTGCAGCCGTCGTACTCCCCCATCTCGCCCGACTCGATTCCGTCGGATGGTGCGATAGAAACGATCAGACAGCAGGGTGTGCTCCGAGTCGGCGTCTCGGCTGACACTCTCCTGATGGGCGCCCGCAACCCGCTCACGGGTCAGATCGAGGGCTTCGACATCGACGTTCTGCACGAGATCTCCCGTGCGATCTTCGGCGACCCGAACAAGTTGCAGTTCAAGGTCATCACGTCGGCCCAGCGTCTCGATGTACTCACTCCCGATGCCGACGGCAAGACGCAGGTCGACATCGTGGCCCGCACCATGACCATCAACTGCGCCCGTTGGGAAACCATCGCGTTCTCGACGGAGTACTACGACGCCGGCCAGAAGGTTCTCGTCGGTGCCGACTCCGACGCCACGTCGATAGCCGACCTCGATGGCAAGAAGGTGTGCGCCCCGGCCAGCACAACCACGCTCACACGGCTTCAAGACGAGTTCCCCAACGTCGAGGCCGTGTCGGCCGCAACGCACACCGAGTGCCTCGTGCTGTTTCAGCAGGGCAAGGTGGATGCCATCACCGGCGACGACACGATCCTGGCCGGATTCGCCGCGCAAGACCCATACGCAAAGGTTGTGGGCGAGCCGATCAGCGCAGAGCCCTACGGTCTGGGAATGCCGGCAGACAAGGTCGAGCTCGTGCAGGTCGTGAACGGGGTGCTCGATCGCATGCGCAGCGACGGCACCTGGACGAGTCTCTACACGAAGTGGCTCGGTGTTCTCGGCCCGGCACCCGCTCCGCCCGTGCCCGTCTACGGACGCTGATCCGCAGAGCAGAGCACCCGACACCCGACACCCCGATCCGCCGAGAGGAGCAGCGATGACCATGACGGCCAGCGGAAGCACGCCCGTCGCTCCCGGGCGCCTCGGAGAGGCGATCGACCCGGGCGAGCTGCTCACCTATCTCACCGGCCTCGGCGAGTGGGTCGATCGGCAACGAAAAGAACTCGATCGCCTGGGCGCTGCTGCCCTCGCGTCACAGGAGCCCGATTCCTACACCTCCGACATCGTTCTCGCCGAGACGCTGTGGGAGGCCACCCGCAAACGACGCGAGAGCCTCGAGAGCGTCTGGGATTCGGGTCGGGTCGACACCGTCGCACGACAGAAGATGTCACAGCTGATCTGGGGCCGACTCGACTCCGGCGGCGGGGCCGAGCTCGTCTCCCTGGTCGAGGCCGTCCGGCTTGCCGACGCTCTCGTCTCGCAACTGACGACTCGGCTCAGCCTCGACCCTCGCGCAGCCGGAACCACCGCGCGCATCGTCGGGCTGCGCGCCGAACTCGAGCGCTCACGAGACCTGGCAGCATCCGACGCCGACAGCGCGCAGCGGGTGTCGACCCTGCGCAACCGGCTCGAGGCACTCGCCGAGAAGGCGGGCCGAGGCGCCGACGTGACCGGCCCTCTCGGCCAGCTGGTGCAAGACTCAGCGCGCCTCGAACGAGACCTCATCGTCGCGAGCTCCCAGAAGCGCGACCTGGCCCGGGATGCGCGCAAGGCGGCAGACGACGCCGCGGCCGCCGAGCGACGTGAGCCGGTGCTGCGGGCGCTGGCCGAGCGCTGCAGGCGCGAGATCGTCGACCCTCCGAAGCTGGCTATCCCCGATGTGTCGAAGCTCGGACCCGTTCCCCAGTCACGCGCGGCACTCGACTCCTGGATCGCTCGCCTCGCCCTCGTGAACCGCGCCTTCGAGGCCGTCGAAGACGCCTACGCCGGCCAGCTTCGAGAACGCGCCGAGCTGCGCTACCGCCTGTCGGGCTACCACGCGAAGGCCGAGAGCTCTGGCCGTTCGGCCTCGCCCACTGTCGCGGCCGGGTACCTCGAGGCCAAGGAGGCCGTCGACGCCACTCCGTGCGATCTGCGCCTCGCCCGCTTCTACGTCGAGCAATACCAATTTCTCACCCGTGACCTGCCGCCGGCATCCTCGCCGCGTCAAGGTCAGGAAGGACGCTACACGTCATGACCGATGTCCAGCACTGCCAGCAGCCCGGCTGCACGGGTGTGATCGAAGACGGCTACTGCAACGTCTGCGGATCGCCGGCGTCACCCAGCCCCCTTCCCCCCGCCTCGGGCACCGGCACCGCCGCGGCGGCGTCGCCCTCGGCCAAGCTGGGCACAGGCTTCTCGGCCGGCCCGCAGACCGGCAGCGGTGTGGATCCCGACTTCGCGCAGGCGGGTTCGACGCGCACAGGCCGCACCTCGTCGGCGCGACTCGCCACGGCGGCTCTGGGATCGGCGCGCACTGCGGCGACCGGTTCGAAGGCCACCCGACGGTTCGGAACCACCTCCACGCGTCTTCGCGGCCCGCGCCTCGGCGCCGGCCTCACGACCGTTCCCACCGAGCCGCCGGCCGATCCGCTGAAAGCGGTCATGGCGGTAGCCGAGCTCCCCGAGGCGAAGCGTTTCTGCTCCAACTGCGGCAAGCCGGTGGGTCGCGGTCGCGACGACAAGCCCGGTCGCACCGAGGGATTCTGCCCGAACTGCCGCACGCCCTTCTCCTTCACCCCGCAGCTGAAGCCCGGCGACGTCGTGGGTAGCCAGTACGAGGTCGTCGGATGCCTCGCGTTTGGTGGTCTCGGATGGATCTACCTCGCCCGTGACCAGAACGTCTCGGGCCGCTGGGTGGTTCTCAAGGGCCTGCTCAACTCGGGCGACCCGGATGCCTATGCCGCGGCGATCACGGAGCGCCAGTTCCTCGCCGAGGTCGAGCACCCCCTGATCGTCGAGATCTACAACTTCGTGATGTTCAACGGTGCCGGCTACATCGTCATGGAGTACGTGGGCGGACCCTCGCTCAAGGTGATCCTCAAAGAGCGCATGAAGGCGAACAACGGTGTCGTCGACCCGTTGCCCGTCGATCAGGCGCTCGCCTATGTGCTCGAGATCCTGCCGGCGTTCCAGTACCTGCACGACATCAACCTGCTGTTCTGCGACTTCAAGCCCGACAACATGATCCAGGTCGGCGACACGGTGAAGCTGATCGACCTGGGCGGCGTGCGGCGCATCGACGACCAGACCTCGGCCATCTTCGGCACCGTCGGGTTCCAGGCTCCCGAGGTTCCGGATGTCGGTCCATCCGTCGCCGCCGACATCTACACGATCGGCCGCACCCTGGCCACTCTTGTGCTCGACTTCCGCGGCAACCAGACGACCTTCGTGTCGTCGCTGCCCGATGTGGCCGACACTCCCGTGTTCCAGACGTACGACTCGTTCTACCGGCTGCTCGCCAAGGCGTGCGCCTTCGACCCGTCAGACCGCTTCGCGTCGGTCGACGAGCTGCGCGCCCAGCTGCTGGGAGTGCTGCGGGAGGTCGTGGCCACCGACCGCGGGCCGGGTCACCCCGCGCTGCACTCCGCGGCATCCGTTCTGTTCGAGGCGCCCGTCGCCGATGTCGTCGATCGGCCGCTGCCCTGGGATGCGCTGCCCGGCCTCAAGGTCGACGAGTCCGACCCGGCACGGAGCTGGCTCGCCGGTGTGAACATGGAAGACCCGGCGGCACGCCTGATCGCCCTCGAATCCGCTCCGAACGTCACCGTCGAGATCCGCCTTGCGCGTGCACGAGCGGCCATCGAGTCGGGCAATTTCCAGGCCGTCGACGCCGTGATGAGCGAGATCCTCACCGACGACCCGTGGGAATGGCGGGCCGTCTGGCTCGCCGGCCTCGCCGAGCTCGCCAAGGGAGACGCGCGCAGCGCCCGCGCGTCGTTCAACACCGTCTACGGTCAAGTGCCCGGAGAGCTCGCCCCGAAGCTGGCCCTCGCAGCGGCCTGCGAGGCGAGCGGCGAACCCGAGATCGCCGAGAGCCTCTACATCATCTGCGCCCGTTCTGACGCGAACTACACGGCCGCAGCCGCCTTCGGCCTTGCACGGATCCGCGAGCAGAGAGGCGACCTCGACGGCGCTCTGTCGGCCCTCGACCTCGTCACGCCCACCCGCAGCTCTTATGTCGACGCCCGCCGTCGGCGCGCCGAGCTGCTTGCCACCTCCCAGCGCGGACTCGCCTCGCTCGCCGCCGCCCTCGACAGCGTCTCGACGGTGTCGATCGATTCGAAGTCGCGAGTAGAGCTCACCGCCAGCGTCTTGGCATCCGCCCTGGCGGTGGTGCGCGATTCCGGACCGTCCACCGACGCGGTGGTCGGCGGCATACCAGCGCAGGAGGGGCCGCTTCGTGACGGCCTCGAGCGCGCGTATCGCGAGCTGGCAGGTCTCACGGAGAACCCCGCCGAACGCATCCATTTGGTCGACGAGGCCAACCGCGTTCGACGATGGACACTCTCGTGAGCGACCCGCGGATCGAGGGCCCCGGCGGGGCTCAGGTCGAACCTGTCATCGAACCCGCCGTCGAGGCCGTGCCCGAGCCTGCTGTCGAGACAGAGGCGGCACCCGCCGCCGAGACAGTGTCGGAGCCCGCGGTCGAGGCCGTGGCCGAGGCTGTTGTCGAGGCTGTGCCGGTGCTGTGTCCCGCCTGCGGAACGGTCAACGACCCCGACGCGAAGTACTGCGAGGAGTGCGGAACCCAGCTGGGCGAGCTCGTCGCGGTGAGCTCCGATCGCAACGCCGGCGAGGCTCAAGCCGAGGCCGAACCGAATGAGGCCACCTCGTCGACCTCTGCCCCGCGACGCGCCTGCGTCTACTGCGGCGGCACCATCGCCGACGACGGATACTGCGAACTCTGCGGCAAGCCCGCTCAGAGCGAGCGCGACCACTGGCAGGAGGCGCCCGCCGCGTGGGTCGGCGGCGTGTGCGACCGGGGCATCCGGCACGACATCAACGAAGACGCCATGGCCCTCGCCGCAGACCCTCAGGCGGGCGAGTTCGCCGTGCTGGTCGTCTGCGACGGGGTCTCGTCGACGCCGGGATCCGACAAGGCCAGCCTCGCGGCCGCTCGTGCTGCAACAGCTCACCTCGCCGCCGGGCGTCAGCTCGACGTGACCGAAGGCAACGACGACGAACTCGCGCAGGCGCGATGGTCAGACCGGATGCTCGAAGCCGGCGAACGCGCGAGCGCCGCGATCTACGAGGCGATCGGCGACCTGGCGGCACGAACCAATCCGCCCTCGTGCACCTTCGCCGCAGCGGTCATCGACGGCCCCCTCGTGGTCGTCGGCGGTGTGGGAGACAGCCGCGTCTATTGGATCGCCGACAGCGGCAAATCCCGTCAGCTCACCACCGATGACTCGTGGTCGCAGGAGATGATGTCCCACGGCATGTCGCGCCAGCAGGCCGAGAACGCCCCGCAGGCACACTCCATCACGCGATGGCTCGGCGCAGACTCGCCCGACGAGGCTCCGCACGTCGTGCCGACCTATCCCACCGGCGCCGGATGGATTCTGGTGTGCTCGGACGGGCTCTGGAACTACTGCTCCGACGCCGACGATCTGGCCGAGCTCGTGCACCGGGTCGTGGGGATGGTGGGAAGCAACCCCGTTCAGGTCTCTTCGTCTCTCGTCGACTGGGCCAATGAGCAGGGCGGTCAAGACAACATCACCGCCGCGCTCGCTCGATTCGATAGCGTTGTACCTACACCGGCCCAGCCGGCCTGATCTATGACAGATAGAGGAGTCTCCCATGGCAGAGTTCACCGCCAGCGTTTTCCAGAATGAATTCCTCTCAGACGGGGCCACAGATGTTCACGCCATCGTGACCGTCACGGTCGCGGGTGCGGGTCAGGCGGGCCAAGGCCAGGGCATGGCTGCCGGCGAGATCATCATCGTCGACACGTCGGGATCGATGACCGGCGAGAACCTCGGCGCCGCCAAGCACGCGGCATCCGTTGCCGTCGACCAGATTCTCGACGGCACGTGGTTCGCCGTGATCTCCGGCACCGACACGGCAGCTCGTGCGTTCCCGTACCCGAACGCGCGGCTTCCCATGGTGCAGATGGAACCGGGTGCCCGTGCCGCCGCAAAGCAGGCAATCGCCTCGTTCCAGCCGTCCGGTGGAACGGCGATGGGCACGTGGCTCACCCTTGCCCGTGAACTCTTCCAGGCCACTCCGCAGGCCACGCAGCGGCACGCGATCCTGCTCACCGACGGCAAGAACGAGCACGAATCGGCCCAGGCGCTGAGCCAGGCCATCTACAACGCCACAGGCGTGTTCCAGTGCGACGCCCGCGGCGTCGGTTCGCGCTGGCAGGTCGACGAGTTGCGCCAGATCGCCACCGCTCTGCTGGGCACGGTCGACCTCATCGCCAAGCCCGCCGACATGGCAGCCGACTTCGAGAGCATCATCAAGCAGTCGATGGGTCGAGGCGTGGCGTCGGCCGAGCTGCGCGTCTGGGCGCCCCAGGGCTCCGAGGTGCTGTTCGTGCGACAGGTCGCTCCCACGGTCGAAGACCTCACCACCCGCAAGACCATGGTCAACCCGCTCACCGGGTCCTACCCCACTGGATCGTGGGGCGACGAGTCGCGCGATTACCACGTTGCCGTGCGCGTCGCATCCAAGCCCGTGGGCTCGGAGCAGCTCGCCGCCCGTGTACAGCTGACCGTGCGTGACGAGGTTGTCGCATCCGGTCTGGTGAAGGCGCGCTGGTCGAACGACGACGCCCTCACCGCGCGCATCGACCCGGCCGTGGCGCACTACACGGGCCAGACCGAGCTCGCCTCCGCCATCCAGGACGGCCTGGCCGCCAAGGCCGCCGGTGACGCCGCGACGGCCACGGTCAAACTGGGCCGTGCCGTTCAGCTCGCCGCCGCGACCGGCAACGACGAGGCCACCGCTAAGCTCCGCAAGGTCGTCGAGATCGACGACGCCAACGAGGGCACCGTGCGGCTCCGTCGCGACGTGGCGAAGCTCGACGAGATGGCGCTCGACACGGCATCGACCAAGACCACGCGGGTGCGCAAATGACCCTCTGCCCCAACGGACACTCGTCGGCATCGACCGACTACTGCGATGTCTGCGGAACCCCGATGGTCGCGGCTGCGCCTGTTGCGCCGGCCCCGACCGTGGCGATCCCGACGACGTCGGGTTCGAGCGAGCCGATCACGTGCCCGAACTGCTCGTTCCCTAACCTGCCGGATGCGCTGTTCTGCGAGAACTGCGGATACGACTTCACTACCGGGTCACTTCCCGAACCCGACCCCGATGCTCACGGATTCGCCTCTCCGCTCACGGCGCCGGCTCCCGTGCCCAACGCTCCCGCCGTCGTTCCCGTCGTCGCGCCCGTGTCGAGTCTCGACATCGAGGAAGGCGACCTCGGAAAGCACGAGGCTGCCGGCGACCCCGGTTACGTCGAGGCTCCGGCCATCGAGGGCCAGCCGACAGTCGAGCCTGCCGGGCCGGCTGAGCCCGCAGAGCCGGAGGCCCCGACGGGCCCGGTGGTCTCCTCCCCCGCTGCACCGGCGATCGAGGGCGACAGCACGTGGGTCGCCGAGGTCTGGGTCGACCCGGAGTGGTACGAAGCACAGAAGTCCGACGATCCGCTGCCCTCCGGGGGGCTGCCTGAGATCGTCGTACTCAAGCAGAGCAGCCTGCTCGTCGGCCGCACTTCTTTGTCTCGCGACATTCACCCGCAGATCGAGTGCGGAACCGACAGCGGCGTCTCGAGACGGCACTGCCAGCTCAACACCGACGGGCAGCGCTGGTGGGTCGAAGACCTCCAATCGTCGAACGGCACCTTCGTGGGCGCCGCCGGCGAGGAGTTGCCGACCGTACCCATTCAGCCGGGGCAACGCCGGGAGGTGCACGATGGCGATCGCATCTTCGTGGGCGCCTGGACCCGTCTCGTCATTCGCAAGGCGCTGCCCGGCGAAGCGTAGACGGAAGCGTCTCGACACGGTCGCGGGCGGCCTACTCGACCAGCGCACCCTCTAGCGCTGATCGAGTAGCCGCGCGAGGAACGAGGCGTCGTATCGAGATCACTCGCGATGGTGGTCTCGATACGCTCGTTCCTCGCTACTCGACCAGCGCGGCGTTCTGCAGCGCCAGGTCGATCAGTTCGTCGATGAGTTGCGGGTAGCTGAGCCCCGACGCGATCCAGCAGGCCGGGAACATCGAGATCGGCGTGAAGCCCGGCATCGTGTTGAGTTCGTTCACCACGAAGCCGTTCTCGGTGAGAAAGAAATCGACGCGGGCGAGCCCGGCGCCGCCGATGGCATCGAACGCGGTGGCCGCGATGCTCTGCATGGTCGCGAGTTGCTCGTCACTCATCGGTGCGGGGCACACGAGCTCGATTCCGGGCGCATCGAGGTACTTCGCGTCGAAGTCGTAGAACGCCCTGTCGGTCATAACGACCTCGCCCGCTACCGATACCCGGGTGGGCGCGCCGTCGCGGCCCTCGAGCACTCCGCACTCGACCTCGCGGCCCACGATGCCCTCTTCGATGAGAACCTTGTCGTCCTCGGCGAGAGCGACGTCCATCGCCTCGACGAGCTGAGACCACTCGGTGATGCGGCTCACGCCCACTGACGAGCCGGCGCGAGCGGGCTTCACGAACGCCGGCAGTCCGAGCGAGGAGGCGCGTTCGGCGACGAGCGTGGGCGACTGTCGCCACTGTCTGGCCGTGACCGTGGTCCAGGGAGCAACCTCGATGCCCGCCTGCAGCAGCACGGTCTTCGTGAAGTGCTTGTCCATGCCGAGAGCGGATGCGAGAACGCCCGATCCCACAAACGGAAGGCCGAGCAGTTCGAGCATGCCCTGAACCGTGCCGTCTTCGCCGAAACGTCCGTGCAGAATCGGGAACACGACATCCACCTCGCCCAGGATGCGCGAGGTGCCGTCGGCAAGATCGACGGTCAGCGTGCGGTCGCCCGCCTTGTCAGGCCAGCGAATGCGGGTGCCGTTGTCGACTACACGGGGCATCGCGTCGGCGTCGATGGCGAATTTGGCGGGGTCGTCGTCTTCGAGAACGAACGATCCCTCGCCGGTGATGCCGATCGGAATGACGTCGAAGCGTTCCCGATCAATCGCGTGAAGAACTCCGCCCGCCGTCGCGCAGCTGATTGAGTGCTCGCTTGAACGGCCTCCAAAAAGCAGAGCCACCAGTGTTTTTCCGGCCATCGATTGTCCTTTCGCCCTGCGGCTCGTCGGAGTCCGTCGTCAGGTGGGGAGCTATGTCCCGAGGGTTCAGCGTACCGGCCAGCACCTCGCTGACCTGCTTGACGATGGGCATGTCCACGCCTTTGGCCGCGGCCAGCTCGAGGATCGGGGCCACCGAGGCGAGGCCCTCCGCGGTCTGCTGCATGCTCTTGACGACGTCGGCGAAGCTGTAGCCCTGGCCCAGCAGACGGCCGGCCGTGTTGTTGCGAGACAGCGACGAGCTGCTCGTGGCGATGAGGTCGCCGAGGCCCGCCAGGCCCGCGAGCGTATCGGCCTGTGCGCCGTAGGCCACGGCGAAATCGGTCATCTCGGCCAGGCCCCGTGTGATGATCGATGCCTTCGTGTTCTCGCCGTAGCCAACGCCGTCGACGATGCCGATGGCGACCGCGATGAGATTCTTGAGCACGCCGCCGAACTCCGTGCCGATGACGTCGACGTTCACGAACGAACGGAAGTAGCGGTTGCTCGCCACCATGGCCACGCGCTGCGCGGTCTCGAGGCTCTGCGACGAGATCACGGCTGCCGTCGGCTGCTCCTTGGCGATCTCGAGCGCGAGGTTCGGGCCGGATGCGACGGCGATGCGATCGCGATCGATCTCGAGCCCCAGCTCGATCACCTCGCTCATGCGCAGGCCGGACTTCTTCTCGACGCCCTTCATCAGGCTAATCACGAGTGCCTCCGCCGGCAGGAGAGGCTTGATGGCCGCGAGGTTCTCTCGCAGGCTCTGACTCGGAATAGAGACGAAGACCATCTCGGCCCCGGCCAACGCCTCAGCGAGACTCGAGGTGGCCGTCACGGTCAGCGGAAGGTTGATTCCGGGAAGGTAGTCGCTGTTGCGCTTGGCCTCGCTGATCTCGCGAGCCAGTTCGGGGCGTCGTGCCCACAGGGTCACGTCACTTCCGCCGTCGGCGAGGATCTTGGCGAACGTCGTTCCCCAACTTCCCGCTCCGAGCACGGTGACACGACGGCGAGGTGGAACGACGGCCACGGGCCTGGTCCTACTCAAAACGACCGGTCTCCTTCTGGTTGTGCGCAGCCGGGTTCCATCGTTCGACCGGTGCGGTTTCGCCCCGCAGCCCTTCGAGGAGTGCGGTGATGTCGGCCATGACCAGTTCGGTGGCGGCGGTCAGCAGTGCAGCATTGATCGGCTTGCCGCGGAATTCGGTGAGATCGACCGGGTCACCGAAAGCGACCTTGATGGTCTTGCGAGGGAAGAAGCTGATCTTGTTGGAGTAGCGGGCCATCACGGCCTGAGTTCCCCAGTGAGCGGCAGGAATGATCGGAAGATTCTGCTCGAGGGCCATCCGCACCGCTCCGGTCTTGCCCTTCATCGGCCAGATCTGCGGGTCTCGAGTGAGCGTGCCCTCGGGGTAGATGATGACGGCATTGCCCTTGTCGACCAGTTCGTTCGCGGCCTTCAGCGGCTCGCTGCCGCGAACGGAACCGGCACGCTCAACCGGGATCTGCCCCGTGCCACGAAGGACAGCGCCCACGACCGGCACCCGGAACAACGAGGCCTTGGCCAGAAATCTCGGTGCTCGACCGAGCTTCCAGATCGACCAGCCCATGATCACCGGATCGATGTTGCTGTAGTGGTTCGGCGACAGAACGAAAGCACCCGTCTTGGGAAGCTTCTGCGCATCGGTGAACTCGATTCTGGCGATGACCGACAGAATGGGCACCAGCACGGCCGCGAGAATTCGGAATCCGACGGTCTTCTCGGCCGCCTGGTTCGCCACCTTCTAAACCTCGAAGGAGAAGTCAGCTCCGAGCTTCTCGAGCTTGGCTACGAAGTCTCCGTAGCCGCGACCGATGAGTCCGACGTTGCTGACGGTCGAGCGGCCCTCGGCCGTCAATGCGGCGATGAGGTGGCTGAAGCCGCCGCGCAGATCGGGAACGACGATCTCGCTTCCGTGCAGTTTGGTGGGCCCGGTGATGACGGCAGCCTGCTCGAGCGGGCGACGCGGAACGCGTCGTTCTCCGCCCTCGAGTCCGTTCTTGTGCACCTGGATGTTCGCGCCCATCTCGACCAGCGCATCCGTGAAGCCGAAGCGGTCTTCGTAGACGGTCTCGTGAACGACCGAGGTTCCGATCGCCTGAGTCAGCGCGATGATGAGCGGCTGCTGCCAGTCGGTCATGAAGCCGGGGTGCACATCGGTCTCGATGGTCACGGGCTTGAGGTCGCCGCCCGGGTGGTAGAAGCGGATGCCGTCTTCCTCGATGTCGAACGCTCCGCCGATCTTGCGGAAGACGTTGAGGAACGTCATCATGTCTTGCTGCTTGGCACCCTTGCAGGTGATGTCGCCGCCCGTGGCGAGCGCGGCCGATGCCCAGCTTGCGGCCTCGTTGCGATCGAACAGCGCCCGGTGGTCGTAGCCCTTGAGGCTGTCGACGCCCTCGATGAGGATCACGCGGTTGGGCTCGACCGAGATGATCGCGCCCATCTTCTGCAGCACGGCGATGAGGTCCATGATCTCGGGCTCGATCGCGGCGTTCTTGAGCTCCGTGGTGCCCTTGACCCGAACGGCGGTCAGTAGCACCTGCTCGGTAGCTCCGACGCTCGGGTATGCGAACTCGATGTTCGCCCCGTGCAGACCGTTGGGTGCAGAGATGTCGATGCCGCTGGGCAGCTTGTCGACGATCGCGCCGAACTGCCTGAGTGCGTCGAGGTGGAAGTCGATCGGACGGTCACCGATACGGCAGCCACCGAGGTCGGGGATGAAGGCGTGACCCAGGCGGTGCAGAAGCGGCCCGCAGAACAGGATCGGAATGCGGCTCGACCCCGAGAGTGCGTCGATCTCGGCGCTGTTCGCGCTGGCGACATTGGTCGGGTCGAAGATCAGGATGCCCGTCTCGGCGCTTCCCGAGATCGTGACGCCGTGAGCTTCGAGCAGGCTGGCGACGACGCTGACGTCGGAGATGTCGGGCACGTCACGCAGGATGCTCTTGGTGTCGCCGAGAAGGGAGGCGACCATGGCCTTGGTGACGAGGTTCTTGGCCCCGCGCACGTCGATGGTGCCGCGAAGCGGACGACCGCCGTTGATGATGATCGTGTCGCTGGGTAGACCCACTCTGCGTGCCGCTTTCTGAGCATCCTGAACGAGGGAATTCACTAGATATAACCGCCTGTACTGCTTCTTATTTAACGGGAAGAGTCTTGGGGCGCCAGCTCTCGCGGCGGCCCTCGAACTCCGTGATTCGCGCTTCGTCGCGCAGGGTGAGCCCGATGTCGTCGAGGCCTTCGAGAAGCCTCCACCGAGTGTAGTCATCGATCTCGAAAGGCACGGTGAGGGCCCCTGCCGTCACCGTCTTGGCCGGAAGATCGACCGTGACTTCGAGCCCGGGCTGCGCGTCGATGAGCGCCCAGATCTTCTCGATGTCTGCTTCTGCAACCTGGGCCGCGAGGAGACCCTGCTTGCCCGAGTTGCCTCGGAAGATGTCGCCGAACCGAGCGCTGAGCACGGCCTTGAATCCGTAGTCGCGGAGAGCCCAGACGGCGTGCTCGCGCGACGAGCCGGTTCCGAAGTCGGGACCTGCCACGAGCACGGACCCGGCCTTGAACGGCTCCTTGTTCAGCACGAACTCGGGGTCTTGACGCCATCCGTAGAAGAGCGCGTCGTCGAAGCCGGTCTTGGTGACCCGCTTGAGGAAGACGGCGGGGATGATCTGGTCGGTGTCGATGTTCGACCGCTCGAGCGGTACGGCGACGCCGGTGATGACAGAAACCTTTTCCATTACAGGACACTCCCATTCACTGAGGCCGCGTTCCCTGAGCCCGTCGATGGGCCTGCGTCGACGAGGCGAGCATCGTCGATGGCGAGATCCCACGGACTCGACAGGGTTCCACGCACCGCAGTCGCCGCGGCGACCAGGGGCGAGACGAGGTGCGTACGACCGCCCTTGCCCTGGCGGCCCTCGAAGTTGCGGTTCGAGGTCGATGCACACCGCTCGCCGGGTTCGAGTTGGTCGGGGTTCATGCCGAGGCACATCGAGCATCCCGCGAAGCGCCAGTCGGCGCCGAAGTCTTTGAACACCTTGTCGAGACCCTCGGCCTCGGCCTCGATGCGAACCCGGGCCGAGCCGGGAACGACCATCACGCGCACGTTCTCGGCCTTGGTGCGGCCGCGAACGATGTCGGCGGCGGCCCGCAGGTCTTCGATGCGCGAGTTCGTGCACGACCCGATGAAGACGGTGTCGACCGCGATGTCCTTCATCGGGGTTCCCGCTTCGAGAGCCATGTACTCGAGCGCCCGCTCAGCAGCTGCCCGCTCGTTGGGATCGATGATCACCGAGGGGTCGGGCACCGGCTGCGACAGAGACACACCCTGGCCGGGGTTGGTTCCCCAGGTGACGAAGGGCTCGAGCTCATTCGCGTCGAGGAACACCTCAGCGTCGAAGACGGCGTCGTCGTCGGTGCGCAGCGTCTTCCAGTACTCGACGGCCGCGTCCCAGTCTTCGCCTTCGGGGGCATGCGGCCGGCCCTTGAGGTACTCGAAGGTGATCTCGTCTGGAGCGACCATGCCCGCGCGGGCACCCGCCTCGATCGACATGTTGCAGATCGTCATGCGGCCCTCCATCGAGAGCGAGCGGATCGCCGAGCCGCGGTACTCGAGCACATAGCCCTGGCCGCCTCCCGTCGAGATCTTGGCGATCACGGCCAGGATGATGTCTTTGGCGGTGACGCCGGGGCGCAGCTCGCCCTCGACGGTGATGGCCATGGTCTTGAACGCCTTGAGCGGCAGGGTCTGCGTGGCCATGACGTGCTCGACCTCGCTGGTGCCGATGCCGAATGCCATGGCGCCGAACGCTCCGTGCGTGCTGGTGTGCGAATCTCCGCAGACGACGGTGATGCCGGGCATGGTGAGGCCGAGCTGCGGGCCCACCACGTGCACGATTCCCTGCTCGACGTCGCCGAGCGAGTGCAGCCGGATGCCGAATTCCTTGGCATTGCGACGAAGGGTGTCGATCTGCGTGCGGCTCGTCAGGTCGGCGATGGGCTTGTCGATCGCGGCCGTCGGGGTGTTGTGGTCTTCGGTCGCGATGGTGAGGTCGGGACGACGCACGGGCCGGCCGGCCACGCGGAGGCCGTCGAAGGCCTGCGGACTCGTGACCTCGTGCACCAGGTGCAGGTCGATGTAGATGAGGTCGGGCGTGCCGTCTTCACCCTTGACCACGAGATGGTCTTCCCAGACCTTCTCGGCCAGGGTCTTGCCGCGATGCACCGGGGAATCTGAAATCGTCATTAGTGATGCCTTCTCTTATGAATCTGCTTGCGAGAGCCCATGACACACTCCGCGACGAGGTGAGGCCTTAGAACGAGGACTCGTCGCGGCAACCAAGAAGGAGTCGACCAGACAGCATCCGTCTAGGGTAACACCCGCGATCATCCCGAGCATTCCCGAACCCGCTCCCCCTCACGGATGAGGAAGAATCGGCCACACGCCGGTATCAGCCGCGCGACTCGCCGGACTCGTCGACGGTTTCCTCATCCGCGAGCGGAGCATCTGCGGGCCTGTCTACCGCGGAACCCGCCAAGGGGGCGCCGGTCGGAGCGGCATCCTGTCGACCACTCTCGCGGCGCATGGCGATGAGACTCGCGATCGTCGCGACGGCCATGGAGCCGACGATCACAGCCAGAGAGGTCCACGTGGAGATATCGGGCGCCCACTCGATGTGCTTGCCGCCGTTGATGAACGGCAGCTCGTTCTCGTGCAGCGCGTGCGACACGAGCTTGAACCCGATGAACGCCAGGATGAACGCGATGCCGTAGTGCAGGTAGACCAGCTTCTCGAGCAGACCGCCCAGCAGGAAGAACAACTGCCGCAGTCCCATGAGCGCGAAGACGTTGGCGGTGAAGACGATGAACGGGCTGGTCGTGATGCCGAAGATCGCGGGGATCGAGTCGAGGGCGAACAGCAGATCGGTAGAACCGAGAGCGATGAAGACGATCAGCATCGGCGTGAAGATCTTCTTGCCGTCGATGCGCGTGCGCACCTTCGCGCCGTCGAAGTCGTTCGAGATGCTGATGTGGCGACGCAGGTAGCGAATAAGTCTGCTCTCGCCCGCGTCGGCATCGTCGTGCTTCGAGAACGCCTGCTGCCACGCCGTGTACAGCAGGAAGGCGCCGAAGATGTAGAAGATCCAGCTGAAGTTCTCGATGAGCTGGGCACCGAGAAGAATGAAGATGCCGCGCAGCACTAGCGCGATGAGGATGCCCACCATCAGCGCCTCCTGCTGCAGCTGCTTCGGCACCTTGAAGCGGGCCATGATGATGATGAAGACGAAGAGGTTGTCGATCGAGAGGCTGTACTCCGTGAGCCAACCGGCCAAGAACTGCCCCGCGTGCTCCCCGTCGGCGAAGATCAGCATCAGCAGCGCGAATACCAATGCGAGGCCGATGTAGAACACGACCCACAGAGTCGATTCCTTTGCCGACGGAATGTGCGGGCGCTTCAGCACCAGCAGCAGATCGACGACAAGGATCAGCGTCAGAATGACGAGAGACGAGACTTCGAACCAGATGGGCAGGTTGAGAGCTTCGGGCATGTGAGGGGTGAGACCTTTCGGGATGGCGGGTACGCCGAGCGACCGAAAGTCTCTCCCGCGCGAACTCGAACCTGTCGGTCACGCCACCGCAACGGACCCGCGGCGATGGGGATCGTATTGACGACTGCGATGAAGGTGGGATACTCCCCTTCTGCAAGCGATGTTACAGGATGCGGGCGCTAGGATTCGGCCCAGACCGACTTTCAGGAGACCCCCTTGGCCAGCAGCCCGCAGACCACCGTGAACCCGTCCCACACTCGCCAGTACCGGCCACAGACCGCATGGGTCAAGTCGGTCGGCTACCTCATCTTCTTCAGCCGCTGGCTTCAGGCGCCGCTGTACTTGGGCCTCATCATTGCGCAGCTCGTGTACGTCGTGGTCTTCGTCATCGAACTCGTGCATCTCATCGAGAAGGTCATGGAGGACCCCCTGCACATCGAGGAATCGGTGATCATGCTCTCGGTGCTCGGCCTCATCGATGTGGTCATGATCGCCAATCTTCTGATCATGGTCATCATCGGCGGCTACGAGACCTTCGTCTCGAAGATCGACATCGAGGGGCACCCCGACCAGCCCGAGTGGCTCTCGCACGTCAACGCGAATGTGCTCAAGGTCAAACTGGCCATGGCCATCATCGGCATCTCGTCGATCCACCTGCTCAAGACCTTCATCGAGGTCAACGATCTCGGCGCCCCCAACGCCAAGTCCGAAACGGGCGATGAGGATCGCTATACAGCCGAAGGCGTCTTCTGGCAGGTCATGATCCACGTGGTGTTCATTCTGTCTGCCATCGCGCTCGCACTCATCGACCGCATGTCGCAGAAACACGGCGTCTCGAGAGGCATCTCGGACAGCCCCTCGTCGCAGTCCTCCCTGTCTGCAGCCCCGTCGCCGGTTCCAGACGGCGCCGTCGCGGTGTCGGGCTACATCATCGACGGCAAGTTCGTCGAGCAGCGCTAGCTGCTCGACGAACCCGACGTCGACGATCGATCAATCGGGCTACTACTTGCCGAGATCGGCGAGAAGGGATGCGCGCACCTCGTCGAGACGGCGCGCGAAGGTAGCGGCGGTTCCCGCAGGCACAGCGCCGCGCGCTCCACTCGCTCGAAGCGCCGTGCGCACCGACTGTCGGAACTCGGCCAGCGCGATGTCGACGTCGCGGATCTCGTCCCGACTCGCATCCCATGACGCACGGCCGGATGCGGGCGTCTCGTCAGCCGCGGGAGTCTCGTCGGCCGAGCGCGCCTGGTCCCTCGCATCCTGAGTGGTCGCGTCTTGCGTGGGGTCGAACGCGAACCACGAGGAGTACGACTGGCTGGTGGCGTCGGTCGCCTCGCGAGCCTGTCGGGCGGCGGAGGCAAGATCGGCGCGCAGACTCTTCATGGCCTCGCCCACTCCGGAGCGCACCTCGTCGGCGAGCCGACGCACACTGTCGGTGAGATCGTTCTCGATCGAGGTCAGTTCACTCTCGCGGGAGTCGAGCTCGGCCCGCCCCGCCTCGGTGATCTCGTAGACGGTCTTGCGTCCGTCTGCCGTCTTCGTGACGAGCCCCTCGTCTTCGAGCTTCGCGAGGCGCGGGTAGATCGTGCCCGCACTGGGGGCATACGTTCCGCCGAAACGCTCGCTGAGCGCCTGGATCAATTCGTAGCCGTGCTTCGGCGACTCGTCGAGAAGCTTGAGCAGGTAGAGCCGCAGATGGCCGTGGCCGAAGACGGGGGTCACAGGGACTCTCCCTCCGGAGCGTCGTACGGGGCAGCGTCAGAGACGGGAGCGTCGTAGACACCCGTGCTCGATGCGGTCGATGCTCCGACAGTGGCGCGCCGCACCGAGGTGATGTCACCCGACACGGAGTTGGCCCGAACCTCGACCCACTTGCCGTCGAGCGTGCCCGCCGTGTGATTGAAGCCCCGGCCACGCGTGCCTCGCGTGGTGGTCGAGTCGACCTGCAGGGTGCCACTGACGCTGTTGAGCGTGAAGCGTGCCGCCACATCGTGATCGAGTCGAATGGTGAGGTCGCCGCTCACCGTGTTGTTGCTGATCTCTTCAGGAACGCCCGTGAGATCGAGGAACACGGCCCCGGAGACTCCATCGGCCGAGAACTTGCGCAGCGCACCCGTGACCGTGATGTCGCCGGTGACGGTGTGAGCGTTCAGCACTCCCTGCTGATCGCTGACCGAGATCTCACCGCTGACCGTGTTGATGTCGAGGTCGCCGATGATGTCGTCGATCACGATGTCGCCTGATACGGAGTTGATCCGCGCATCGGTGCGCAGCCCCGAGATGAGGGCGCTGGAGTTGACCACGCCGAACTTGAGCTTCGCATCGCGCGGGATCATGATGCTGATGTCGGCCTTCGCTGTTCCCTTGAACGACTTGAAGACGTCGATGAAGTTGTCCCACCGCAGTTGCGGGTGATCGATCTCGAGTACGTCGCCATCGATCGAGACTTTCAGGTCTTTGCCCGAGACCGAGTGGACCTCGACGCGTGCGCCGGGCTCGTCGTGGGCGATGACGTCGATCTTTCCGCCGATGAGGCCGATCTTGACCGAGCGAACGAGTTCGAGGTCGATGACCTTCGGCCCCGTGACGAGCCACTTCTCGATGGCCATGAATATCTCCTTGATGTCGTTGACGCGATATATCGCGTTGCTTGAATTCACGATATATCGTGTATTCGCGCAGAGTCAAGCTATATCGCGAATCGGATGCCGTTGGCTGGCTTAACGACGAAGCGCCCCGACCCACAGGGGGTCGGGGCGCTTCGAACGTTGTGTGGCGCGTTATGCGCGGCTGCGGCTTCCGCGACCCACGATGAGGCCGTAGACCAGAAGCACGACGATCGAGCCGACGATGGCGATGAGCCACGACTCGATGCTGAAGAACCCGTCGTAGCCGACGCCGAAGACCGCTCCACCGATCCAGCCGCCGACAAGGGCACCCACAACACCGAGGATAAGGGTTACAACCCATCCACCGCCCTGCTTGCCCGGGAGGATCGCCTTGGCGATAGCTCCGGCGATGAGTCCGAGAAGAAGAAAACCGAGAAAGCTCATGACTGTCTCTCCAATGCGCTGTGTAGTGCAATAGACGGATTTCGACTACTGCAGCCAAGACACTAGCGGTCGTGCCCTATTTGGGGCACAGGGGTTGACATTGGGCACATTCGTCAGGCTACTTCTCAGCCTTCCACCCCAGCAGAGGTGCGAGAATGCCCGCGATATCGGTGAGGATCTGCACGTAGTCGTCGTGCTCGAGCGTGAACGGCAGAGCGAACACCACCTCGTCGACCGCCTGATAGCCTGCGTGCGCGCGCAGCTTGTCCGCGATCTCTGCCGATGACCCCACGAGGTCGGGCGCAAAGAGCATGCGTTGCGGACCCTGCGGCGCCGTCGTGCGCGCGAACCTCCGCTCCGCGAAGGCACGGTACTTGGCCGCCTGCTCGGGCGTAGCCGTATCGGTCGGAATGACGACGAGTCCCTGTGACGCGCGAGCGGCCTGCCCCAGCGGATGACGGTCGCGGAACAGGTCGATCTGAGCACGCTGGATTCGAGCGAAGTCGTCGTCTTCTTCGGCGCGGACAACGCTGCTGCTCAGCAGGTTGAGTCCCCGCTCCCCCGCCCATGCGGCCGACGAGAGACCGGCGGCGCCGTACCAGACCCTGTCCGCCAGCCCGGGAGAGTAGGGCTGAACCCGTGTTGAATACGCCTCGATACCCTCGGTGCCTTCGAACGTGCTCACGTCGCCGCCGCGCAGATTATGAAGAAGACGGTCGACCCGCTCGGTCGTGAAGTTCTCGGTCCGCCAGGAGTCCGGATAGAGGTGCGCCTTGATGTCGTCGAAGTGCGTCGGAACCCCCACGCTGACGCCGGGATTCAGCCGTCCACGGCTGAGCACGTCGACCGTCGCGAGGTCTTCGGCCAGCCGGAACGGGTTCTCGAGCCCGATCGGAATCACGGCGGTCCCGAGCTCGATGCGACTCGTACGCTGACTGGCAGCCGCGAGCACCGCGACGGGCGACGAGATTCCGTGCTGCAGGTGCCGGTCGCGCAGCCAGGCACTGTCGAAGCCCAGCCGCTCCCCCAGCTCGATGATCTGCAGCGTGCTCTCGTGACCTCCGAATGGGTCGGACTCGTCAAAGAAGCCGATGGTCAGAAATCCGAGACTCTTGAGGTCGCGCGGGCTGTCTGTGCTCATGCCTTCACAGTACCGACGCACGCCCACCCGGCCGCACCGCGGCATGCAATGCCGTCATTCTGCGCAACGAAAAAGCCCGGCGCCCCTCTGCAAGAAGGGAACCGGGCTATCTGTGACCCCAACCGGATTCGAACCGGTGCTGCCGCCGTGAGAGGGCGGTGTCCTAGGCCGCTAAACGATGGGGCCGTCTGCAACTCAACGAGTATGCCATACGATCAGCCTTCAATGCGAATCGGCTCAGGCGAGGATGCGGAGCGCCCCCGGCACGACCTCGACCTCGACCGGCAGCGGCCCCACCCGCTCGCCGTCTGCGTACGCGATCACGTCGTCGGCGTCAATGCGAACGCGAGACACCCTCGAGATGTCGACGATGTCGAGCCCTGTGTGGCTGCCGGAGAAGACTTTGGGAAAGAGCCGCAGAAAACGCACCCGCGACAGGGCGCCCACCCGGAACAGATCGAGCAGCCCGTCATCGAGCACGGCATTGGGCGTGACCGTCATGCCGCCGCCCAACGAGCGATTGTTTGCGACCGCGATCAAGGAGGCGCTGACGGTGAGCTGCTTGCCGTCCACGGTGAGCTCGTAGCTGCGAGCGCGCAGGGTGACGAGTTCGGCCAGCAGCGCGATCACGTAGCGGCTCGCTCCGCGAGGCCGCTTCATGCGGTTCGCCCGCTCATTCACGAGGGCGTCGAAGCCCGCCGACAGCACACCACCGAACCAGGTCGAGCCGCCCGCGTGATGCACGCGCCCGGCGTCGATTGTGCGTGCGCCCGCAGACAGCGCCGTGCGCAGAACCGCCAGGGCGTCGTCGAGCGAGTCCAGCGGAATGCCGAGGCCGCGCGCCATGTCATTCCCCGTGCCCGACGGGATGATGCCGAACGGAATGCCCGTGCCGGCGGTCGCATTGACGGCTAGGCTCACCATTCCGTCTCCGCCGACGACGACGAGCGCATCGGCGGCGGCCGGGCCACCGGCATCCAGAGCCTGACGAACGGCTGAGGTGAGAGACGCGAAATCGGGCTGCGTGACGGCTGTGACGTCGTGGCCGTCTGCGGCCAGCGCGTTGACGACTCTCGGGCCCGTCGCGCTGCGCGAACCGAACGATGCAGAGGGGTTGATCGCGACGACGATCCGCTGAGGCGAGCTGGGCATGATGTGTTGATTATGGCCTACAGGCAATGCCCAACGAGGATCGTTCGATGCGTTCTACGCTGATGCCATGAGACTCACCAAACTCGAGCATGCCGCGTTGATCATCGAGCAGTCGGGAAAGAAGCTGTTCGTCGATCCGGGCTCGTTCACCACCGCGATCACCGAGGCGGCCGGCGCCGTTGCCGTCGTCATCACCCACGAGCACGCCGACCACTGGACGCCAGAACAGCTGACTCGCCTCGTCGACAGGGCCCCCGACATCCAGATCTTCGGCCCGCAGGGCGTCGCGGACGCCGCCGGCGGGTTCCCGGTGACCGTCGTGAAGGCGGGCGACGAGGTCTCGGTCGCGCCGTTCACGCTGCAATTCTTCGGAGAGAAGCACGCGGTGATCCACGAGTCGATCCCGGTCGTCGACAACGTCGGTGTGCTCATCAACGGCTCGGTCTACTACGGCGGCGACTCGTACACGGTGCCCGAGGGCGTCGCAGTCGACGTTCTCGCCGCCCCCATCGGAGCACCGTGGCTGAAGATCAGCGAGGCGATGGACTACGTGCTCGCCGTCACACCTCGACGCAGCTTTCCCATCCACGAGATGACTCTCTCGAAGGCGGGAAAAGCCATGACCGGTGACCGCATCAAGTGGGCCACCGAGCAGAACGGCGGAGAGTACTTCGCACTCGAGCCGGGCGACTCACTCGACGTTTAGCGGCAGACGCCTCAGTCGACGCGGCAGACGCCTCAGTCGAAGCGGGGCTTGCGCCTCTCGTCGTCTCCGAAGACCTCTTCTGCAATCAGCTCGGTGTTGACCAGCGGGCGGCGGTCGTCGGGAGACTCTCGGCCCGGCTCCTCGTCTTCGGGCGTCGAGTCGAGGTCGGGGTCGACATCGGGGTCGGCATCGAGCTGCTCGTCGTTGTGATGCGTCTCGCCGTGACGACGGTCGACGTCTTCGACGATGCCGTTGGTCTGGTCGAACGGGTGCGCGACCTCGTCGAGAGCACTGCGGTTCGGCTCCTGGCGTGCGGCATCGTCGTTCTGCGGGCTGGTGGA
The DNA here is from genome assembly GCF_900177765.1 of Agreia sp. VKM Ac-1783. Lineage (GTDB taxonomy): Bacteria > Actinomycetota > Actinomycetes > Actinomycetales > Microbacteriaceae > Agreia. The sequence goes on along the minus strand of NZ_FXWI01000001.1, from coordinate 644,078 downwards.
GGGATCTGATGCATTCATGGCGGCGACGTTACGCCCGCTCGAGCGGTGCCGATAGGGCTTGAAAAAGCCGAGATATGAGAGCGCACAGTTGGGAATCCTCATGGACCCTTGTGTGTTATCTCTAGCGAGTCGTGAGAACGGCTGTAGATGGAGGCACAGTGACCAGACCAATAGAAGAGATTGAAGACGAGACCGGCGTCGTCACGAAGTACCGGCGACACCTGAACGGACGCGGGCGCGTGGCGTCGAAAGCCAAGGTTCACCCGAGCGCATTCATCGAGTCGTCGGCCTACGTCGAGTCGGATGCCCAGGTCGGGCAGAACACCTGGATCGGCGCGGGTAGCTGGGTCGACCGCGGCGCGGTGATTTCAGACGGCGTCTTCGTCGGCGCCAACGTGCACATCGGTCGCGGAGTACTCGTGGGTCGAGGAGCTCGACTCGGAAGCAACTCCCGCATCGAGGCCGACGTACGCATCGGTGACCAGACCCGGGTCGAACGCGACACCCGCGTAGTCGAAGACCTCGGGTGGAGCGAGCGCCGTCGGCAATCGCCGGCGGATGGGTTCGCCAAAGCCGCCTAATCGGCGTCGACCATCGACCGGTCGCTCTCACCTCGCGGTGGGCGCGGCCGGTTTTGTCTGTCTTGGTGGCGCTCGACGGGACTTATAGGCTTGCGGGCGTGACCACTGCCACCGTCGGCATCATGCTGCCCCGCGACCTCCCCGCCCACCAGATCGTTCCCTTCGTTCAGAAGGCCGAGCATCTCGGCTTCGACGAACTCTGGGTCGTCGAAGACTGCTTCTTTCGCGGCGGGTTCGCGCAAGCCGCCGTCGCGCTGGCCTCGACCCAGCGCATCCGGGTGGGGATCGGCATCCTGCCCGCGCCCGTAAGGAACGCCGCCTTCACCGCGCTCGAGGCCAACACGCTCGCAGAGATCTATCCCGGCCGCCTCATTGTCGGCATCGGTCACGGCATGCCCGCCTGGATGCGCCAGGTCGGCGACAAGCCGGCGAGCATCCTGACCATGCTCGACGAGCAGCTCACGGCGGTCCGCACGCTGCTGGCCGGTGACGCTCTCGAGGTCGACGGGCGCTATGTGCAGATCCATGGCGCCCAGCTCGAGACTCCCGCTTCGACCGCTCCCCCGGTTCTCGCCGGGGTGCGCGGTCCCAAGTCGCTCGCGATCGCCGGGCGCTCCGCCGACGGCACGATCCTGGCCGAGCCGGTCACCCCGGAATACGTGGTCGCGGCGCTCGCGAACATCGATGCGTCGGGGCCCCATGAGGTCGTGGCCTACAACGTTGCCGCGGTCGACGACGATGCCTCGGTGGCGCGTGAGATCGTCCGGCCGGCCCTCGAGTGGATCGGCGAGCCGGATTGGGCACCGCACATCGAGCCGCTGCCCTTCGCCGAGGAGTTCGCGGCGCTGCGGGCACGATCCGCGACGCGCGCGGAGTTCGTCGACGCGCTTCCGGATGAGTGGGTCGACGCCCTCGCATTGGCCGGAACCCCCGATCGAGTGCGCGCGCGCATCGCCGAGCTCCACGCCAGCGGCGCAACCAGCGTGGTGTTCATTCCCGCCGGAGACGATCCGCTCGGCCGACTCGAGCCACTCGCCCGCGCGCTCTGACACCGCCGCGATGACCGCCTCGACCACGATCGAGCTTCCTTTCTCTCCGCCCTACGAGCGCGAGAAAGCGATAGCACTGATCGCGGCGCACGCTGTTCCCGGTTCCGAGCGGGTCGACCTGCAGGGCTTGTCCGTCACGCGCATCATGGGCGCTCCGAGTGGGCCCGTGGCCGTTCGCGTCGAGCTAGGCACCCGGTCGGTGACGACGACCATCTCGAGCGGCGAGCCGAGCGACGTCGAGGCCGTCGCATCCCTCGTTCGCGCGTGGCTCGACCTCGATCTCGACCCCTCGACGATCACGGATGCCTTCGGCCGCGATCCGATACTCGGCCCGATGGTCACGGCCCGGCCCGGGCTGCGGGTGATCGGTCATCCCGACGGATACGAGGCGGCGATCACCACGGTTCTGGGTCAGCAAGTCTCCCTGCTTTCCGCCCGCACCTTCTCGGGGCGGCTCGTCGCCGCCTTCGGAGAGCCGGGCCCGGATTCTCTGCTGCTCTTCCCCCGACCCAACGTGCTTGCATCGGTTTCGACCGATGAACTGCAGCGGGCCATCGGTCTGACGGGCGCCCGCACTCGAACACTGCAGGCGGTGGCCCGGGCATGCGCTGAGGGCCTCACACTCACGCCGACTGTCGACCTCGTCGAGACGAGAGCCTCGCTCCTCTCCATCGTCGGAGTCGGTCCGTGGACGGCCGATTACCTCGCCGTTCGTGCGCTCGGCGACCGGGATGCGTATCCCGCGGGCGATCTCGTTCTGCGCCGAGCGCTCGGAGTGAGCACGGCCGGCGAGGCCGAACGGATTGCCGAGCCGTGGCGGCCCCTGCGCTCGTATGCACTGATCCACATCTGGACGAGCGCGGCATTCTCGTGATTCGCCTGCAGCGAGAGTGAACAGCTCGCTCGCACAGGCTGCGCGCCGTCGCGAGAGGCATGATGGAGTCATGACGACGCCCACGGCGACCTCCGGGTTTCCGCTCCCCCCTCTTTCGAGCCCCGTGCGCACCATCGGCGCACGCACCATCGACTTCTCCGCTCGCATCGCCGTCATGGCGATCGTCAACAGAACGCCCGACAGCTTCTTCGATTGCGGCAGAACCTTCGCCCTCGACCGCGCCGTCGACGCGGCTCTCGCCGCAGCGACAGCCGGCGCCGACTGGGTCGACATCGGCGGGGTCAAGTTCGCCCCTGGCCCCGAGGTCTCTGCCTCTGAAGAACTCGACCGCGTGCTCCCCGTCGTCCAGGCCGTGGCGGCACAGTCAGACGTCGTCATCTCGGTCGATACGTTCCGGATCGAGGTCGCCGAGGCGTGTATCGCCGCGGGCGCCTCGGTCGTCAACGATACGACCGGGTTGCAGAACCCGGCGCTCGCGGAGCTGGCCGCATCCACCGGCGCCACCCTCGTCATCACGCACAGCCTCGCCCAACCTCGCACCGCCTATGCGGCACCGCGCTATGACGATGTCGTGCAGAACGTCGCGGACTTTCTTCGCGAGCGCGTCGAGCTGGCCACGGATCTGGGCCTCGACGAGTCACAGATCATCATCGACCCGGGCCACGATCTCAACAAGAACACGCTGCACTCTCTCGAGATCACGCGCCGCTTCGATGAGATCGCCCGCATCGGCCTTCCGGCGATCGCAGCCGTGTCGAACAAGGACTTCGTCGGCGAATCGCTGGGCGCCGAACGAGACGACAGAGTCGACGGATCCCTGGCGGCAGCCACCGCCTGCGCCCTGCTCGGCGCTCGGATCGTGAGAATGCACGACGTTGCGCGGTCGGTGCAGGCGATGCGCATGACGGAGACGATCCTCGGCCTGCGTGAGCCCGAGTACCTGCGGCACAACATGACCGATCAGAACGAATGACCGACGAGAAGGCTGCTGACGTGACAGACACCCGAATCGCTCTGCTCTCCGCCGGCGCCGCCCCGCTCGACGCAGCCGCCCTCGCCACGGCGTACTCCGTCGCCGATCGGGGCGTTCCGACCCTGCGCGTGAACTTCATCACGAGCCTTGACGGCTCAGCGACAGTCAAAGGGCTCTCTGGCGACCTCGGCGGCCCTGCCGACAAGCTGGTGTTCGACACTCTCCGTCGCCTGAGCGACGTCGTTCTCGTCGGCGCGGGCACCGTGCGCAGCGAGGGGTACGGCGCCATGCGGCTCTCGGATGCCGATGCAACGTGGCGAGAGGCTCACGGCCTGGCCGCGCAGCCGGCTTTCGCGCTGGTCTCCGGTCGGCTCGACCTCGACCCGACGAGCGATATCTTCGCGAAGGCACCGGTTAGGCCGCTGGTTCTGACCTCCGACTCGGCGCCCACAGGCGCACGCGAGGCGCTCGAGCGCGTTGCCGACGTGATCTCGTGCGGCGAAGCTCAGGTCGAACCGCAGCGCATCGTCGACGTGCTCGTCGAGCGTGGGCTCACACAGATTCTGTGCGAGGGCGGCCCGAGCCTGTTCGGCACGTTCATCGCGGCCGACCTCGTCGACGAGCTGTGCCTGACCGTCAGCCCGCTTCTGGAAGGCGGAGCCGGTATCCGGATCTCACACGGCGAGAGCGACGCCGCCCGCCGGATGCGCCTCGTGCACGTGCTCGAATCGGACGGGCTGCTCCTGACGCGCTATGCGCGCCGACGCTGACTCACACGCGACTCACGACTGAGTCGTTGGTTCCTCAGGCGAACCGCCGATGTTGACCATCCAGCTCACGCCGAAGCGATCGCGGAGCTGACCGAAGCTGTCGCCCCACGGCGCCATCTCGAGCGGCACGAAGATGGTCGCGCCCTCGCTGAGCTTGTTCCAGAAGTCCGTGAGTTCGTCGACGTCTCGACCGCTGAGCGAGACCGAGTAGTTGTCGCCCGGGGTGAACGGCATGCTGTTCGGGGTATCGGCCGCCATGAAAATGAGTCCACCCGGCGCGACCAGCTGCGCGTGCATGATCTTGTCGGCCTCTGACGGATCTTCGTTCATACCGAAGTCGGCGTAACGACTCATGGTGAGCTCGCCGCCGAACACCGAGTGGTAGAACTCCATCGCCTCTTTGGCGTTGTCGCGAAAACCGAGGTAGGGGGTGAGGATCGATGGCATCTGGGTCTCCTTCGGTGGAACGCGGGCATTCCTAGTAGGAATATTCTGCAGGAGCGACGTTTTGGCCGCAATGCCCAAAAGAGGCCCCCGCCCGTGGGCGAGAGCCTCTCTCGTATGACGCTGAAGCGGTGAAGCTTAGGCCTCGCTCATGACGAGCTTCTCGGCCTGGCCGCGAGCGGCGAGTGCGGCAGCGCGAGCTGCGAGGCGACGGGTCTGCTCGGCCTGTCCGGCGTCGAGCACCTCCTGGTCGACCTCGAAGTTCGGAACGTGCTTCACTCCGTTGTACTTCTCGATATAGGCGTCGAGCTCGGGGCCCGACTCCCACGACGTGATGAGGCAGTAGCGCGGGTCGCTGCCGAGGTGCGTGGCCGCGTGCCACAGACGCTGGGTGTCGATGATCAGCTGTGCGCCGGCCGGAAGAGCGATGCGGTACTCGACGCTCGGGTCGGTGCGGTTCTCGCGCAGAACGAAGAAGCTCTCCGTGTCGTCGGTGAGGTTGAAGAAACCGCGAACGACCCAGCCGGTGCCGTCGGGGTTGAGGCGGTTGTTGTCGTCCTGGTGAAGGTTGTAGAGGCAGTCGGCGTAGGAGTTCGGCTGCAGCTCGATGACGCGGCAGCGACCGACGTTCGCGCCGGGCTCCTGGGCGCGGGCGGTGAGAGTCGGGGCCTTCTCGGTCTGCGACGGGATAAACACGCCATCCTTGTCGGTGCGCGGCGGCTTGTGGTTCCAGAAGCCGTTGCACTCGATGTCACCGAAGGCGCTTGCGAGAGGAGCGAAGCGGGTGTCGCCCGACGACTTCCAGTCGACGTACTCGATGTCGAGCCATTCTTTGGGGTCGATCTCTTTGTTGTAGCGATCGAGTACGACATAGCCGGTCTCTTCCAGAGCGGCAGATTTGATGTAACCCATGATTAGAAATCATGTCCTTTCGTTGGGGGCCAGCACGTTTTAACAGGCCCAACTTAGGCAAGGCTAACATCGAGCCTCTATCCGTTGTAGAAGAAGTGCCTTAAACCCGATCTACTAGACTCGACGGCTGCACGGCACCGCAACACGCCGCCCACCGAGACGTGCGAAACGAGACGGGTTCAACAAAGACATGGTCACTGCCACGAACATCGATGCGACCGCCGTCAACACGGTCGCGTGGCTCTCCGCAGACGACACCACGATCGTCGTTCCGGTCTACCAACGGCAGTACCGCTGGGACATCGGCGCGTGCGAGAAGCTGCTCACCGACATCCGAGCCGTCTCGCAGACAGAAGATCGGCACACTCACTTCATCGGGTCGATCCTGTCATCGAAGAGCACAGACGACGCCGACGATTCCGAGCTCGTGCTCATCGATGGACAGCAGCGCATCACCACGCTGATGCTGCTGATCGCCGCCCTGCACCACACGGTCGAGCACAGCGATCCGGCTCTCGCCGCAGAGCTGCAGAGAGTGCTCGTGCGCGCCGCCGATCCCAGCCGAACGAAACTGCGCCCTCATCGCGCCTGGGCCCAGGTCTTCGAAAGCGTCGTGCTCGATCGGCTCGGAGCCGGCGACGAGCTGCGCGACTCGCGCTTCGACGACAACTACGCCTTCTTCCGTAGCCAGGTCCGCCTCGAGGAGGTGCCGCGCATCTGGCGCGGCCTGCAAAAGCTCGAGCACGTGGCCATCACTCTCGGCGCCGATGCCAACGCGCAGCAGATCTTCGAGAGCCTCAACTCCACGGGCGAGCCGCTGCGCGACCACGAGCTCATCCACAACTACGTACTCATGGGTCTCACGCACCTCGAGCAGAGCGAGATCGAAGACTCCTTCTGGCTGCCGATCGAGCAGAACACCGGTGAGCAGATCGCCTCGTTCTGGCGGCACTACCTGGTCATGACGACCGGCCGCGAGGTCACCGTGGTCGGCCAGCGGGGCGTGTACGACGCGTTCCAGCAGCAGTTCCCGCGGCTCGATGTCGAGACGCTTCGCGCGCACGCCGCCGAGTGGCGCTCGTACTCCGCCGCGTATCGCGTTCTTCTCGAGCCGGGCCTCGAATCCGACCCCGAGGTGTCGCGCCAGCTCGGCTATCTCAACACGTTCGGCCGCGGCATGTACCCGCTCGTCATGCGTGCCTACCTCGACTATTCGCGGCAGACGCTCGACCGGGCGTCTCTCGTCGAGCTGCTCGAGAACATCCAATCGCTGTTGTTGCGCCGCACGCTTGTCGGCGTGAGCAACGACCGCCTGGTCGCGCGCCTGAGCAGGGCACGTGCCGACGGCCCGGATGCGCTGGTTCGCGCGATCTCCCGCATCACCCCCAGCGACGAACGTGTGCGTGTGGCCCTGAAATACGCCGAATTGGCCCACCCGGCGTATGTGCTGGGTCGGCTCAGCGAGGTCGACTCGACGGTCGACCTCGATGTCGAGCACATCGTTCCGCTCGCCCCCGGAGATTCGTGGAGCGGAGACGGCGAGCGCGAATGGGTCGACTACTCCGACGACGAGCAGAACAGCCACCGTGCTCTCGCCAAGACGATCGGCAACCTCGCTCTGCTCGAGGAGCACCTGGCCGAGCGCGCTGCTGACAAGTCCTTTGTCGAGAAGCGCGACCGCTCCTACGCGAAGAGCTCGATCGCGTTGACGAGCGAACTGGCCGGCACGGAAGCCTGGGGCACGCGAGCGATCGCAGCCCGCACCGTGCGTCTCACCGAGAAGTTCTTGCAGGTCTGGAAGCGACCGGCCGTCGTGATGATCGACGACGACGGGCTCACGCCCATCCTCGACGCCCAGAAGCGACGCGGCTGGCCGCAGGGGTGGCAACGCGAGTTCGAGTACGTGGAGTACCGCGGCGAGCACTGGGAGGTCTATGACATCAAGTACCTCTTCAACCGCATCTTCAAGAGGCTCTGGGCGGACTCACGCTCCGACGTCGTGGCGTTCAGTGCCCGCCGAGGAGGACCCATCTACGACGCGCAGTCGTGGAACGGGCACTGGGACACGCTCGACGACGAGCACTTCCTCTATATGGGCTGGGACTCGCGCTACATGCTCACGGCCGTGCAGGGCGTTCTCGAGGAGGCCGGCATCGCGTCCGAGGTCTTCGTGAAGTACTCCTATATCGGCGCGGTGATGTAGTTTCCACCGCATGCTGCGGCTCTGCGGCCGCGGTCGGTCTCAGCGGCCATGCCTATGCTTGACCCGATGATCTCCTCGCCGCCTCTGCCCGTCGCTCAGGCACGCGCGACGAGTCGGCATCGGCGCGGCGTCATCGGGGTCGGTGTCGGCCTCGCGCTGACCGCAGCCGTCTTCGCCACGCGTGTGCTCGCACCGTCGTCGACGGCGGATCAACTGCCGAACGTCGCCCGCGATTTTCTGACGCTCTCGATCAGCGTGATCGTCGAGTCGATCCCGTTCGTCTTTCTGGGCATCATCCTGTCGATCGTGGTGCAGATCTGGCTCCCCGAATCGCTGATGCAACGCGTTCTCCCCACGAGGCCGGTGCTCAGGCGTGCCGTGATGTCGCTGCTCGGGGTGCTGCTTCCCGTCTGCGAGTGCGGCAATGTTCCGCTGACGCGGGGAATGATGGTGAAGGGCCTCACCGTCGCGGAGTCGATGACGTTCCTGCTGGCAGCACCGATCCTCAACCCCGTGACGATCATCACGACGTATCAGGCGTTCGGCTGGGACAACGGGATACTCGCGGCCCGAATCATCGGTGGCTTTCTCATCGCCAACCTCATCGGCTGGCTGTTCAGCAAGCATCCGAGGCCCGAGGAGCTGCTGACCCGCGGATTCGAAGCCACCTGTCGTGTCGGCCACGACCACGCCTCGCACGCACCTCGGCTGCAACGCAGCGTCGTCGCCTTCTCGAGTGAGGCGAGCGCCATGCTGCCCGCCCTGTTCATCGGCTCGGCGATCGCCGGACTGATTCAGGTCGGAGTCAGCAGGGATGTTCTCATCGCGCTCGGCAGCAATCCGGTCTGGTCGGTGCTCGCCCTGATGGCCCTGGCGTTCGTGATCGCCATCTGCTCGAACGTCGACGCCTTCTTCATTCTGTCGTTCGGTTCGACCTTCATGCCGGGAGCCATCGTGGCCTTCCTGGTCTTCGGCGCCATGGTCGACGTGAAGATGCTGGCGCTTCTTCGAACGACGTTCACCACGTCGACGTTGACTCGACTCACCCTCGTCGTCGCCCTGGCCGCACTGGTACTCGGATTGGGAGTGAATCTCATTGCTTGAACGAATTCTCGCGCGCTGGCAGGGGCTCGCCTTGAGCCTGATCGGCATCGTCTCGATCTCGTGGCTCGCGCTGAGCGGCCAGCTCGGGCTGTACATCCACCCTCGCTACTTCGTCTTCACCGTCGTCATGGCCATCCTCGGCGGACTGCTGACGCTCGCGGCCTTCGCCGTCACTCCGGAGAAGGATGATCACGAACATGAGTCCGAGCAACTCGAACCCGCGGCGCCGCGCGGTCGGTGGCGCGTGGTGTTGCCCCTCGCCGGGATTGGGGCCATCGCTCTGGCCTTCGTCGCGCTCGTGATCGTTCCGCCCTCGACGCTCACCACAGCGACCGTCGAGAACCGCGAGTTGAACAGCTCGGCAACCGGAGTGGAGTCGGACACCAGCTCCCACGTCGAACTCGCCGGTTCCGACGTGTCGTCTCTGAGCCTGAGGGACTGGGTCTCTCTGCTGCGGGACGGCTCCGGCAGCGATTTTGTGGTCGGCAAGACCACGACCCTCTCGGGCTTCGTCACCGCAGACTCGAGCGACCCGGAGAACGTCTTCTACCTCACGCGGTTCGTCATCACCTGCTGTGCGGTCGACGCGCAGCCGATCGGCGTTCCCGTCTACTCCCCCGGCTGGTCGTCGACGTATGCCGTCGACAGCTGGGTCGAGACGAAAGGAACCTTCGCGCTCAATCCGAGCGGGAAGAGCAGCGAGAGCGTCGTGATGGCGAACCCCACCGTGTCGGCCATCGACCAGCCGGCCCAGCCGTATGCCTACTGACGAGCGCACGCCCGCCGAAGGTCGCGGCTCGGCCGAGGGACGCTCCGGACGGCGTGCGGCCCAGAGGTATCGGAGACTCACGATCGTCGTCGTCGCGAGCCTCGCCCTGCTCGGCGGTGTACTCGGAGCAGCGAACACCATGCAGGGGCCGCGACTCACCTCGGGCGAGATCAATGGACAGGGCGCCGTGGGACGGCCTGGACAGCGGCTCGTTCTGCACGCCAATCAGCCGATCGCGCACGTCGATGCATCGCAGGTGACCGTCACCCCCTCTATTCCCTTCACGGCCACGACCTCGGGCAGCGACCTCACTCTCACACTCGACGGCATGCTCGACTACGAGACCGACTACACCGTCACGGTCGCGGCCAAGAGCCTCTACTCCGGAGCGGCCGCCTCGCTCGACTATTCATTCACCACCCCGGACATCCCGATCTACACGCTCATCCGCGACACGGGCAGCGTGGCTGGCGACGAGCCCGACAGGGTGGTTCGCGCGTCTCTCTCCGACGACGCCCCGGCCGAAGACGTATTCACCGCCCCACGCATCCAGGAGTACGCGGTCAGCGGTTCGAGGCTTGCTGCGATCGTGCTCGACGATCAGAACAAGACCTCGCTCGTCGTGCGCGATCTCTCGACGGGCGTCGATACGAAGGTCGCAACCGACGCCGCGACCGGGGCGATGCGCTATCTCAAGTCGTCCGGCGCATCCGGGCTCTTCGGCTTCACGGTCACCGGCGAGTCGGCCCCCGACGGCTCCACCTCCCCGACCACGCTCTACGTATACGACCCGGCCAGTGACGGCGTCACCGCCCGGCAGGTCAAGGGATTCGACGGCGCGCAGCTGCCGGCGGTCGCCTGGACGTTCGTTCAGGGAACGACGTCGGCTGTGATCCAGGACTACGACCAGCAGCTCTTCCTGATCGACGTCACGACAGACTCGGTGCCGAGTCCGCTCGGCCGTCACGCCGAGGTGCATGGTTTCATCCCCGGCACGGCGCAACTCGTGGTCTCCGATCTTCAGGACGTCACCCGCATCGATCTTCAGGCGGCTAAGACGGAAACATTCGATTCCCTCACTGCGCAGGCTGACCCGAGCTACTACCCGGGTAAGCGCTTGTATCTCGATGGGCAGGGCAGCTTCGTGCAGGAATTCGACGTACCAGACGCGCAGCACCAGTACTCCACGTCGGTGCTCATGCTCATCGACGAGAGCGGAACCCGGCAGATCTTTCGACCGGACGAGGGCACCCGCATCCGGAACATCTGTCTGTCACCGAACGGCAGGGTCGCCGCGGTCGAGACGTTCGCCGAAGACAAGCAGAACGACAAATACCCCAACGTGCCGTCATATGTGCCGATGACGACGTCGTTCGTCGACCTCTCGTCGCTCGAGACGACGAAGTCGGTCGACGGGTGGATGCCGGACTGGTGCCAGTAGCCTCAATTTCGGCAGTTATCCATAGCTTTATCTCCTGATCAAGTGTCGAATGTACCGCGAGAGTCAATGTCGGTGGCTCCTGCTTGAATTCACGTATGGAACTCAAGGACGCGACCCTCGGCGACATCGCCGAACGCCTCCACGAGCTTCTCGCGTCAGACCGAAAACTCGCGGTCGGCGACGAACTTCTGACGTCGGCGCACGACTGGGAGGTGGCCGGCCGAGCAACCGATGCCGCACGCATCTGGGTTGCGGCCGAAATCGAGAACGAGTCCCGCCGCGAGCTCGACACCGCGGGGCTCGCCTACCGGCACGGCTTTTCGACCGCCAAGAAACTGATCGCTGCAACCGCGACGGTGTCTGAGCGCACGGCCGGCTCGCGCATGGCCCTCGGCAGACAGCTCCGATCGTCGCTGTCGATAACCGGCCTTCCGATGCCGAGCAACTTTCCGGTTGTCGAGAATGCTCTCTACTCCGGCAGCATCGGTATCGACGCCGCGTCCGTCATCTGCCGAACCCTCATCGAGGTCGTTCCGCGCACACTCCGCTCTGAGGCCGTCGACGAGGCCGAGCTGCATCTCGTCAACGCCGCGACGGCAACAGTCGACGATGCCGGTCACACGCGGCGATACACCGTCGACGAGATCGGCCGACTCGCGAACCGCATCCGCGAACATCTCGACCCCGACGGCGCCGAGCCGCGCGACGCCGTCAAACAGGCGTTACGCGGATTCAGTTATCCAAGAGTCGGCGCAGACGGCATGGCTCGAGGCACATACGCGCTGCCGCCGCTTCAGCTCGGCATCTTTCTCACCGCGGTCGACTCCATCCTCAGCCCCCGCACGGCAAACCCGGGGACGCCACAGCCAGGCGGCGACGAGGGCATCTCCGACTCCGAGGCAGCAGAGTGCGTTCCGTCAGATCTGCGCAGCTCACAGCAGAAGCTCCTCGACGCGGTCATGACCCTCATCGACATGGCCGCGGCATCCCCCGCCGCATCGCGGCTCAACGGCGCCGCACCCACCGTGAACGTGCATGTCACGCTGAAAGACCTCGAGGAGCGCCATGGGGTCGGCTGGATCGACGGCAGTAGCGAACCCGTGCCCATGAGCACCGTGAACATGCTCCAGTGCGACGCCGACACGATCGTCACCGTGTTCGGCGATGACGGGCAGGTATTGCACCAGGGCAAGACGCAACGGCTGGCCACTCGCGCACAACGGCGGGCCCTCGCAGCGCGCGATGGCGGCTGCGTCATCCCCGGCTGCGCCGTTCCACCAGCGCGGTGTCAGGCGCACCACGTCATCCCGTGGGTCAGCGCCTCCTTCACAGCCGGTCGAACAGATCTCGGCAATCTGGCTCTGCTGTGTCCGTTTCATCACGCCACTATCCACACCTCGGCGTGGACTCTCGAGATGATCCGAGGAAAACCGCACATCAGGCTGCCCGACTGGCAGAACCCGCGGGGCACACCGATCCCGGCCGGGCAGCAACGCGCCGGTCGGCCCTACTTCCGCTGACCGACTGCCGACGGCCTACTCAGCCGAAGCAAAGCGACGACGCACAACCACGAATCCAGCGCCCAGCATAAGCAAGAGCGTACCGATCGCGATTGCCGACATCGGCTGAGCGCCGGTGGATGCGAGGCTGGCCGGTTTGGCTGCTCCGCCCGCTGGCGTCGGCGCGGTTCCCGCCGAACCTCCGACTGCGGCCGTCACCGTGAACGGAATACTGGCCACCACCGTGGAGGGGTCGGATGCCGCAGCAACCGTAATCGTGTGAGCCCCGGCTGTCGTGTCGGCCGGGATGCGCACGTCGCGCAGCGTCAGCGCGCCCGTCGAGTCGGCGACCACGCTGCCCAGTGTCACCGGGTCGGAGTGCAGCACGATCGTGTACTCCGCATCCGGCACGAGACCACCGGCGACGATCGTCGTGACGCCACCGGCCTGCACGGTCGACGGGGTCGCTGCGACCGTCGGCGACGAGGCTGGCGGGTTCGGGCCCTGCGGACCGAGGGCGAGATCGCACGAGATGGTGCCCGACCACAGGGAGTGGCCGCCGTTGTTGCCGTCGTCGGCACGGATGACCTCCTTGACTCCGTTGACACAAGTGGAGCTCGGGGCGATGGCAAAACCCTCGTTGTTGTTGTTCGGCAGCCCCGTGGGTCGGTCATAGATGCGGTCGACGACGAACGCACCAGTGGCGTCGATCTTGAGCAGCGTCGACGAGCCGGCCGACGAGTTGTCGGCCACCGCCCAGATGCGCTGCGCATCGGCATCCCACTGAGTCTCTTGAATCATCGGAAGTCCGGTCGCGATCGAGGCGACACGGTGGAAGGTGCCGTCGGCGTTCAACGCGTAGGCGTAGAGGTGCCCGTTCTTCTCCAATGCGCCGAAGTAGAGGCCTGTGCCGTGACCCTCGTAGATCGACGGGTCGTAGGTCTTGCCCGTGCTCTGGTCGATGAACGCGTTCGTCGTGAGGTAGGAGTCGGGCACCCACGTGATGCCCTCGAAGCCGAGGTTGGAGTCGGCCTTGACCGGGTCGATCACGCCGGCGAGATCGGCGGTCAGATCCCACTGCACGGTCGGATGCAGCGTCGTGCCGGACTCGTTCGGGTCGAAGCGCAGCACGCTGTCGAGGGGAACGCCGCTCGCCGCATTGTCGCGTTCGGTCGTGATGTACAGAAAGCCGTCGGGGCCGACCGTGATGCCCTCGGAGTCGGGCTGTCCCCCGCCGCTCGGGAAGACGATGTCCTTGCCGGCGGACCAACCATTCGCCGTGTCGGGAACCCAGAGGTTGCCACTCTTGACGAGGCGGTAGACGTGGCTCTTGTTCTTCACTGCCCACATGACGGTCGGAGCGCTCGGATCGATGTCGAGGCCGGAGACATCCTGGCCCGACAGCGAGGTGACGAACTGGCACTCGTTGTCGGAGACGACGGCGCTCTGGCTTCCCGGCCAGGCGATTCCGCCGGCGATGGCGGGTCCGCTACCCGAGGCCGCCTCCGTCTGGCACGAGACACCGCCGCCGGGCGGCGCGCTCGGCGCGATGATGGTGCCGGCACACGCCGTGACGTTCGATGCTCCAAAACTGGATGCCGCTGTGTGCGCCCACGCGCCCGTCGCGTCGGCGCAACGCGACCACGAACCGGGCTGCGCGTCATTCGCTCCCCAGCCGACTGAGTCGACGATGGTGGAGCCGTCGGCGCGATAGACCTTCACGGAGTCGCCGTCGGAGCTCAGGCCCTGGTTCGAGAGCAGCACGAGGTAGCCGCGGGCGGGCACGACGGTGCCGTTCGGTGCGCTGACCGCGGCGGGCAGGCTGGTGCTGTCGGACTGCAGCCAGGCGGAGACGTCGACATCGACGTCGCCCGTGTTCACTAGTTCGTAGGCGTCGTGCGTGGGATCGTCGTTCGCCGAGGTGACCTCGTTGATTTTCACGGACTGCCATCCGGAGTCGTCGCCGCCGTCTCCCCCGCCCTCGCCCGGGTCGGTAGGAGCAGGATTGAGCGCGCCCTTCGATGAAGCCGCCTGCTGGACGAAGTCGCCGGTGCCGTTGGGAACGCGTCCATACGTGTCGAGGTGAAAGTCGCCCCACTCATAGGAGTCGAGTGACGTCGTGCTGTCGGCAGCGAACAGGCTGACCTTGTCACCCTTCTTGAGCTTGAAGGTCGAGCTCTCGGCGACATAGACCGCTCCGGCCGCGATCACCGTGTTGCTCGGCAGAGTCAGCGTCACTCCGTTCTCGCGGCCGTTCAGCACGAATCCGGATGCGTCGAGCGGCTCGGTCGCCGTGTTCATGAGTTCGACCCAGTCGGGGCTGCCGTTGGTCTCGATCTCGTTGATGCGGAGAGCACTTGCCGCACTCGGCTCCGTTCCTGACGACACGACCTCTGCTGTGGCGGCGGCGGGCGCTGCGAAGAGACCTGCGAGAAGCACGGCGGATCCGACAACGGCGGTGAGGGGACGCGACAGAAGTTTCGGCACCCGACAACACTGGCGGCGTCACATGAACGCGAGGTGACCTGCGAGGAACCGGACCCTGAATGGCGCGCAATCCGCCCGTCGGACGACGTTCTCCTGTCGTTCGCTCGGCAGGTACCGACGGTCAATCCCCGGCAACTACGGTGCCACCGTGACCCTAATTCCCCTGAGACGCATCCGGTTATGGATGATCGTGTCCCTGACCGCGGCGGCGCTGATGCTCGTATTCGTTCCTTCACAGAGCGCATCCGCGCACCCGGCTGGCACAACGGGCGTCATGGTCACGGTGCAGTCGGATGCGGTCGAGATCACGATGCAGATCCAGCAGGCCGGACTGACGGCGGCCACGGGGTACGAGGTCACGGATCAGGCTGCGCTCGACGCGGTGGCAGGCAACCTCATGACATTCATCCTTCACCGCGTGCACGTGTCTGATAGCGTCTCCACCCTCACTCCGACCGTGACCGCGAGCCCCAAACTCCTGCCCGTCAATGGGGAGAACGCAATCGCCACGACGGTGCGATTTGCCGACGCGGGCCGCAGCATCGAGGGTGCGATCACTCTCGACTACTCCTTCATCCTCGACGTCGTCCCGGCACATCAGGTTTACGTCACCCTGGTGAGCGACTGGAACGACGGGCAGATCGCCGAGGGCGACCCGAAGGTGGTCGCCGTGCTCGGTGGCGGGGTCACCGAAGTCACGCTCGACCGCAGCTCCCCCGCACCGGCGAACGGCTTCTTCTCCGTCATCTGGCTCGGCATGTTGCACATCGCGGAGGGCACCGACCATCTGCTCTTCCTGTCGACGCTCCTCGTCGTCGCGCCCTCACTCGCGATTCGTGCGAAACGGGGATACCGGTGGAACCAGCCGATAGCGCTGAAGAAGTCCATCGGCCGCGCAGCCCTCATCATCAGCTGCTTCACGGTGGGTCACCTCGTGACGCTGGCGCTCGTCTCACTGGGCCTGATCTCGTTTCCGACGAAGCTCGTGGAGATCCTGGTGGCCGTGTCGATCATCGTCGCCGCAATCCACGCCATCCGTCCGATCGCGCCGCGAGGGGAGCTTCTCATCGCAGGGCTGTTCGGTCTAGTGCACGGCACCGCGTTCGCAACGACGATCCTCGACCTGAACCTCGGCTTCGGCGAGAAGATCCTGGCGATCCTCGGGTTCAACATCGGCGTGGAGCTGGCGCAGCTCATCGCCGCGGTTCTCGTGCTTCCGCTGCTCATTCTCCTTTCTCACGCACGCGTCTTCGGCGGATTCCGCACGGTCGTCGCGGGGATCGCGATCATCGCCGCCGCCGCGTGGATCGTCGGCATCAGCACGGATCAGAACTCGGCGTTGCAGCCCCTGTTCGACCAGATAGCCCGCTTCCCGATCGCCTTCTACCTCGCGCTCGTCGTGATCGTGGTGGGGTTGTGGTATTTCGCGCGCACTCGGCGCCCCGAAAACGCGCGCACGGAGGATACGCGCACGGGGGTGCTTCAGCCGTGAACTCCCCGTCAGCAAATCCGATGATGAGACGGCTCCGTCAGCGCATCGCAGCCCCGCTGCGCGGAATCGGAGCCCTCGTGCTGGCGGTCGCACTCCTCGCGCCCGCCGCGACGGTATTCGCGTTCACCGACGACGACCCGGCATCCTCCCAGTCCGAAGAAATCGGAGTGAGCATCCCTGATCACTCGGAAAGTCCTCCGACGAGCTCCCCCACTGCTACTCCGACCGAGGCGCCGACTCCGGCACCCGCTCCAGCCCTCCACCACGGCGGTGCCACCGGCGAACTCCCCGACACCGGTGTCGACTGGTCGTCACTGTGGCCCGGTACCCTGCTGGCACTGGGCATGTCCGTCGCGGGCACCGTGTTGATCGCGGCACGCCACCGTCGAACCCGTCAGCGCGCGAGCTGATCCCCGATCGATGGAGTTCGTCCTCTGACGCAGAAGGGCCCCGCCGATCACGACCGGCGGGGCCCTTCTTCGCTTACGGCTACTCGGCTGCGGCGCCGGCCTTCGCTCGCTCCTGCTCGAGCGCCTTCGCGACGGCCGCGTCGACCTCGGCCTCCCGGCGCTTCTCGGCCGACTTCTTGCGCACGCCGCGTGTACGGAACACGAAGAACACGACGGCGGCCACCAGCAGCACGATCACGAGCAGTGTCCACGGGATCGCTGGGCCGCCCGCGGCGCCAGAGACATCGGCGATCGGCGACGTGGAACCGGAGGCATCCAGAACCAACGGCGTGACCGTGGTCGACGCGAGAAGCGCGAACAGCGGAGCCACCCCGGGCAGCGTCACCGTCTGCGTCCACGACTCGCCGGGCAGCAATTCGGGTACCTCGTCGACGGCGGGCGCATCCGTGCCGAACATGCCGAAGGGCCCGCTGAGATGCGTTGCCGGCTGGGCCGAAATGGCCGCGTTGCCCGAGTTGTGCAGGGTGTACGTCACCGTGGCGTCGCCACCGGCGAATGGATTGAGACCGCCACCCCAGGAGACGGCCATGTCCTCCACTGCCAGCGCCGGCGCGATCTCGCCGCCCACCCGCAGATTCACCCGGATGCCGAGCCGACGGTCGACATTGACGCCCGCGTCGGCGTCAGGCACGGTCAGTGAGGTGACCACGCCGCCCGCGTAGTCACCGGGAGTCGCGTCGGCCGGAACGGCGACCGTAAACGGCACCGTCGCGGTCTCGCCGGCCGCGACCGTGACCGACGGGTTCTCCGTGGTGATCCAGGCGCCCACGCCGTGCGACTCCTCTCCGGCGACCAGCAGCGAAAGCTGCCCGTCTTCCGACGTCGAACCGTCGGACGCGTAAACCCCCAGCTCCACGGGGTCGACTCCGTGGTTGGCGATCACGATCGAGTCGTAGATGGTGCCTCCGGGATCGATCGTGTAGCTGTAGTTGGTTCTCTCCGAGCCGTACTCATTGGACGCGGTTCGCACCGTCCAGGTCACGGGGTCGGTATCAGCCGCCATCGCGGGTGCGGCTAGGGGCGACAAGACGAGGAGCGCAGCAAGCGCCGCGGTGGACACCGCGCGGATGCGGGGCCGTGGGCGGGCGGAGACGGAGCGTGGGTTCACAGGAGGCCTTCGGTGTGAGGGTGATGATAGGGCGAAAAGCGGTATGTCCGCGGGGAGAAAGAACAGGTCCTTCCCCCCACGGACGTGGTGTACTCAGCTCAGCGTCAGCCAGCCAGAGCGGTGAGGGTCAGGGTGGCGCGGTAGTTACCCTTGGCGGTGTCGGCAGGGAGCTTCAGGTCGAGATCCGCCCCGAGAATTCCCTCGCCCTTGGGGTGGTTCTGGGCGCCGGAGCCGAGCACTCGGTCGACCGACAAACCTTTGCCACCGTCGAAGCCCGATGCCACAGAGGTGCCTGCGACTGCGCCCGCCCCGTCGGTGACGACTTTCGGAGCCCAGCCCATGTAGCTGCCGGAGAAGGTCTTGTCGCCGTCGGTGAAGTCGCCGAGCACAGCGGTCAGCGACCATGGAGACAGCGACGAGCGGGTGTCGGCCACCTTGATCGGGTTGATCTCGCCGGCCGCCTCGAACGCGCCGTTCTTCTCCTGCGCGGTGCCAAGATCGACGAGGCCGTTCTGGCCGTTGATCGTCCAGCCGAACTCGCCGGGAGCAGCGGCCGGAACAGCGACCTGGATGTCTTCACCGTCACCGTGGTACGGGTGGATGGTCACCGAGTCGATGAGCGAGCCGACGCCGTCGATGGGTGTGTTGCTGCCCGCCGTGCCACACCAGCCCACCTTGCCGAGCTCGACCGCCGCGTTGGGCGCGTCACACGTTCCCGCGCGGATACCCTCGACCACGAGCGCGTCGGCCTTGACCTGCACCTTGACGTAGCTGCGCACGTGCTCCTGGTTCTCGACGGAGTTGTACCAGTAGTTGCTCGGGTTCAGAGGGTCTGCGCCGTTGCCGGCCCCACTGGTGCCGCTGTTGTCGGGTGCAGTGATGTCATAGTACTTCGAACCGGAGGCCGAGTTCGCAGTCATGTAGATGACGCCGCCCTCACCCACGAACACGTCGTTCTGACCAGGCTGCTCGTCGGGGTTGGCCTTCTCGCCGTTCGCGATCTCGTAGCTGCGGGTGTAGACATGGTCGTGTCCCTGCAGAACGAGGTCGACGCCCAGCTTCGAGAAGGTGCTGGGGAAGTCGACGCGGCGCACCTTGTTGTCGGCATCCTTCGCGTGGTCGGCGGCAGAGTAGATCGAGTGGTGGTAGGTGAGCACGGTGTACTTCGCGTCGGCGCCGTGGGCGTTGACGACGTCGGTGACGTACTGCACGTGCGCCGCGTCTCCGCCACCGGTGGCCGAGTTGTAGCTGTTGCTGTTCAGGTCGATGAAGAGCACATCCTTGTAGATGTACCAGTAGTCGCCGCCCGAATCAGTCGCCGTGTTGCCGTTGCGGTAGTACGCCGCGGAGCGGTCGGTGTTGGGCGTGTAGAAGTGCTGCTCGTAGGCCTTGCCGCCCACGTCGTGGTTGCCGATCGTTGCAGCCCAGGGGTACTGGCGCAGCTGATCGGGAGCCATGAAGGCGTCCCACTGCGGCTCGGTGTTCGCGGTCTCGACCTGGTCGCCGCCCGATACGAGCAGTTCGGCGTTCGGGTTCGCGGAGAGAGCGACGTTCATGGTGTCGACCCAGCCCGCCTGATCCTTCGCCACGTTGCCCGACGATCCGATCTGCGGGTCGCCGAAGAACAGGAAGTCGAAGTCGCCCTCGAAGGACTGCGTCTTGAACGAGTAGGTGGTCGACCAGTTGCCGTCGGAGCCGACGCGGTAGGAGTACTGCGTGTTCTCCGCGAGCCCGGACAGAGTGGCGTGGCGGTTGAAGCCGGTGGTGGTCGTGTTCGCGGCTCCGGATGCGGCGAACGTGGTGACCGAGGTGACGAAGTCGCCGTTGACCAGAGCTGAGCTCGGAGCGAGCTGCACGAGCTGGGCGGTGTCGGCCGTGGAGTACCAGCTGATATTGCGCTGCGCCTCGTCCGAGCCGACGCCGAGCACGATCCCGGTGTAGGAGGCGGTGTCGGCCGCATACGCGACGGTCGGGCCGGCGAGGGAACCGCCGAGGACCAGAGCCGCGCTGACCGCTGCGGCGGAGAGCCACAGGGCTGCTCGGCCGCTCGGCCGGGTGGGGACTGCCAGAAGCATGAGTCTTCCGTTCTGTAGGAATGTAGAAAGAGGGGGCGGTGCGAGGCCATGACAGATGGGCCCAACGAGAACTGTCGAGGCTGAAGATTTCCTCTGGCTTAACAGCCGGTGTTCTGAGTCCTGTCACTCAGGCAAACACCCTGTGCTATCGAGGCGACGGCGCCGGACCCGAGCCCCGGGACTGCGCAACGTTTGCCAAAAAGGGGCTCGTTCGCAACCACCTCGACACCACGCTGAGGCATGCTTCAGTCGACCTTTCCCTCGTTCACAAGGAACCCCGTGCCGCCTCGAGCCCACCTTCTCGCCGTTGCCGCAGCGGCATCGCTCGTCTTGGGCCTCGCAGGATGCGCGAGCGCGGACTGGAAATCCCCGCTGCCGGCGACCACGCCGATCGGCACCCCGGGGGCCGGGTTCATGCCCGACATCACACCCTCGCCCGAGGCGACGGTGAACCCGGAAGTCGGGTCGTGGGCTGATGTGCGGCCCTCACCCGGATACCGCGTGGTGCTCCTCACCTCCGGCGACGACCTCACGACACAGAGGCTCTCCACAGCAGTCACCGAGTGGGCTCAGGCATCGGATGTCGACCTGCGCCGGGTCGAGGCAGGCTCCGACCCGATCGACGGAATCGTCGAGGCCATGGAGATGAACCCCGAATTGATCGTCACCGCCGGTGAGGATCTCATCGATCCCCTCTCGACCGTGACCCCGAACCACCTCGATGTGCCGTTCCTGGTGCTCGGCGCCGAACTCGCGGAGCCCACTTACAACGTCACCGCGGTCGAATGGTCGGGAGCCGGCTTTCGGGGAGAGGGCCTCGGCTCTGCCACGGTCTTCGACGAGAGTTCGTTCAGCCCGGAGCGCTGCGCCGACGCCATCCGGGCCGGCACCGCCGCCGTACTCTCGGGCACAACCGGCATCGTGCTCTGGATCGACTGAGCAGGCGACGCCGACGGCGACTACTGCACGCCCCGCTGGGCCAGCCACCTCAGCGTCATGTCGCCTTGGAGTCGCTGCATGGGTCGCAGCTGGGGCAATCCTGGTACTGCATCGAGATACCCGTCTCTCCAACAGCGCCCGGCCAGACCGGCGAGCATGACGTTCACCTCGTGCTCGTTCGCGTCACTCCCCGCGATTGCCTCGAAAGCGAGCTGCGGGTCGAGACCATCGGCGGCGAGATCGGGCACGAGTCTCACCCAGTCGGCCCATCCCGGCGCCGTCCAGCGGTGGGTCCAGTCGACGAGTCGCAACCGACCGGATGGCTCACGCATAACGTTGTCGCGTCGGATGTCGCCGTGCTGCAGAGCGGAGCCCGCACGCAGAGACCGGAACCAATCGGACTCGAGCTCTGCAAGCGTCTCGGCTCGCAGTCCATACGGCACCTTTCGCGTACGCACATGCTCGACCGTCTCACGCCTGGAATCGCCCGGCTCGACCAACGCTCTCCACGCACCCAGGAGCGGCGCGAACGCATCGGCGAAGGGTTCGGTGTCGACGATCGGACTCGGGTTCAGCCGCTCGCGCATGGTGGCGGCAAGCGAAGCCAGCTCCGCGAGGTCGCCGCTCTCCCAGTGCTCCACGGCAGCTCCGGCGAGCCGCTCGTAGACCGCGACGTACCATCCCCCGCGCTCGGCCCAGCCGATGAGTGCCGGAGCGAGGTCCGTGATGACTTCGGAGAGTTCGGCGCCGGTGCGAACGGCCTGCCCGCCATCATCGGACGCAGGCCCGGCTTTCACGAAGACCTGCCGGTCACCGTCGGCGACGACGACCGACGCCACGCTCGGTGTGAAGCCGTCAGACGCGGGCTCTTCGCGAAGGATGCGACCGCCCACGGTCTCGCAAACGTAGTCGACGACGTCAGAAGGAGCTGATGTCAGGAGCTTCGGCCTCGCGTACCCGTCCACGTCGTGTATCCGTCTCTCGCACGTCGAGGCAACGAGTCCAACAAAAAAGGCCCGACCAGTTCGTGTGAACTGCGGGCCTCTACTGCTGGGGTACCTGGACTCGAACCAAGAACAAAAGAATCAGAATCTTCCGTGTTGCCAATTACACCATACCCCACCGCATCAGAACCGAAGCCCTGACCGAGAGTCAACACTAGCCTACGCAGGGGCAGCACTCAAACCGAGCCGATTCGTTCGTCGAGCTTGTCGACACGGATACCCTTCGACGAGCTCAGGGAACGAGCCGCCCTACAGCGATCCGATCAGGTAGCGGTTGATCACGGCCGCGGCGCGCGCGCCCTCGCCGGCCGCCACGATCAGCTGGTGCGGCCCCGGAGGAACCACGTCGCCCGCCGCGTAGATCCCGGCCACAGCAGTGCGTCCGTCGGCGTCGGCCTCGATCCACCCGTCGGCCGTCTCAGGAATCTGCAGCGTCGACGCGTACTCCAGCTTCGTCTCCCACAGAGGCCGGATGAAGCCGCCCGTGCGCGGAATCACCTCGCCGTCGGCCAGCTGCACCCCCGTGAGCCCGTTACGGTCGCCCACGACGTCGGCGATGACGCGCCGCTCCACCCGGATGCCGCGCGCGGCCAGGGCCGCCTCGTCGGCTTCAGAGACGGTTCCGACTCCGTTGGTGAACACGATGAGATCGCTCGACCACTGCGAGATCAGCAGCGCACGCTCGGCCAGATCGTCGCTCTCGCCGATCAGAGCGAGCGGCTCGTCGCTCTTCTCGAAGCCGTCGCACTCCACGCAGCTGTGCAGGCTCGATCCGTAATAGGCGCGAACGCTGGGCAGCGCAGGAAGCGTCTCGCTGAGACCGGAGGCGATCAGCACGGCCGACGCGGTGACGTCGACCGATCCGCCCCCTCGGATCGCAGACGCCTGCACCCGGTACTCGGGTCGGCCTCTCAACTCTTCCGCGGGCGTGCCCGCCGCATCCGACACCGCGACGCTCGTGACCAGCGCCTGCTGGAACGACGCCATGGGGTAGGACTCGAACTCGGCCCGGCCCGTCTTGCGCAGCTCGAGCGGCGAGACGCCGTCGCGCGTGAGAAAACCGTGGCTCTTGAGGGTCGCCGAGTGACGGGGTCGATTGCTGTCGATGAGCAGAACCGTGCGGCGTGCGCGCACGAGGTTGAGCCCGGCTGACATACCCGCCGGTCCCGCTCCGATGATCACGCAGTCGATGTGCCCTTCGACAGGCGCTACAGCTTTAGGCCGCGAGATCTCGATCATGGGCTAGGCCAGCCGACTCGAGAGGCGGTCTATGCGCGCGATCGACTCGGCCTTGCCGAGCAGCTCGAACGATTCGAAAAGGGGCGGCGAGATCTTGCGTCCCGAGGCGGCGACACGAAGGGGCCCGTAGGCCACGCGCGGCTTGAGCGAGAGGCCGTCGATCAGCGCCGCCTGCAGTGCAGCCTGGATCTCGGCGGCGTTCCAGTTGCTCTCCTCGACCAGTTCGAGAGCGTTCAGCGCCGCACTCAGCACGAGCCCGGTGTTCTCGGGAAGGCTGGCCAGGGCATCCGGCTGGTATTCGAGCTCGGTGCCCGGACGGAACAGGAAGCCGAGCATGGCCGGCGCTTCACCGAGCAGCGCCATGCGCTCCTGAACCAGCGGCGCGGCCTTCAGCAGCAGCTGCTCCTGGTCATCGTCGAGAGGCTCGGTCAGGATGCCGTCGCGCACGAGATAAGGAATCGTGCGGGCCGCGAAATCGACGCTGGCGAGCATGCGGATGTGGTCGCCGTTGATCGACTCCGCCTTCTTCAGGTCGAAGCGCGCGGGGTTCGGATTGACGTCTTTCACGTCGAACGCCGCGACCATCTCGTCGATCGAGAAGACATCGCGGTCGTGGGTGAGCGACCAGCCGAGCAGCGCGAGGTAGTTGACCAGGCCCTCGGGAATGAAGCCGCGATCACGGTGGTGGAACAGATTGGACTCGGGGTCGCGCTTAGACAGCTTCTTGTTTCCGTCGCCCATGACGTAGGGCAGATGGCCGAACTGCGGCACCCACTCGGCCACGCCGATGTCGATGAGCGCGTGATAGAGCGCGATCTGCCGGGGTGTCGACGAGAGCAGGTCTTCTCCGCGAAGAACGTGCGTGATGTGCATCAGCGCGTCGTCGACCGGGTTCACCAGCGTGTAGAGGGGTGCGCCGTTGGGCCGCACGACCACGAAGTCGGTGAACGAGCCCTCGGGGAACGTGATGTCTCCACGAACCAGGTCGGTGAAGCTCAGCTCGGTGTCGGGAACGCGCAGGCGCAGTGCGGGCTGGCGCCCCTCGGCCTTGAACGCGGCGCGCTGCTCGTCGGTGAGCGTGCGGTCGAAGTTGTCGTATCCGAGCTGCTTGGCGCGGCCTGCGGCCTCGTTGCGCGCGTCGATCTCTTCGGCGGTCGAGAAGCTCTCGTAGAGGTGGCCAGAGGCCTTGAGCTTCTCGATGACCTCGAGGTAGATGTCCGTGCGCTCCGACTGACGGTAGGGCGCGTCGGGGCCGCCGACGTCGATGCCCTCGTCCCAGTCGAGGCGAAGCCAGCGCAGCGCGTCGAGCAGCTGGCCGTAGCTCTCCTCCGAGTCGCGCGCCGCGTCGGTGTCTTCGATGCGGAAGACGAGCTTGCCGCCGGTGTGCCTGGCGTACGCCCAGTTGAACAGGGCGGTGCGGATCAGGCCGACGTGCGGCGTACCGGTGGGCGACGGGCAGAACCGAACGCGAACGTCGGCGCCAGAGGCGGTGGACACAGGGTGCAAGGAGGGATTCGACATACCTCCTCAATCCTACCGATCATGCCCGCTCCTTCGCGGATGAGGAAAAACCTGCGACACCCCGTATGGCTCGGTCACGTAACCGGCGTGTTGCGAGAGTTTCCTCATCCGCGAAGAGGGATGCGACGATCAGGCTCGGTTCTTCGCCGGGTTGCTCAAGAGACCCAGACCCGCGATCGAGACCTCGACCTTCTGACCGTCGACGAACGGACCGACTCCCGCTGGCGTTCCCGTGAGAATTACGTCGCCCGGCAGCAGGGTCCAGACGCTCGACGCGAAGGCGATGATCTCGGGAATCGAGTGGATCATCTGGTTCGTGTTGCCGCTCTGACGCAGCTCGCCGTCGACGCGCACCTCGATCGCGGCATCCGAGAAGTCGAACTCGGTCTCAATGACCGGGCCGAGCGGGCAGAACGTGTCGTAGCCCTTGGCGCGGGCCCACTGGCCATCGGCCTTCTGGATGTCGCGCGCCGTCACGTCGTTCGCGATCGTGTACCCGAAGACCACGTCGGCGTAGTCCTCTTTCTTCACATCGCGGGCGATGCTGCCGATCACGATGGCGAGCTCGCCCTCGTGTTCGACCTGCGAACTCTCGCGCGGCAACTGGATGGCGTCGCCCGGGCCGATCACGGAGGTGTTCGGTTTCAGGAAGATGAGGGGTGTGGTCGGCGCCTCGCCGCCCATCTCGGCCGCGTGCTCGGCGTAGTTCTTGCCCACGGCGACGACCTTCGAGCGCGGGATGACCGGCGCGAGCAGCTTGACGTTCGCATCGAGCGGTACACGCTCCTCGGTGGTCTCGTAGCCCACGAACATGGGATCGCCGACGAGAACGACGATCTCCGTCTCATCGACGATTCCGAACCGGGGCTCTCCCCCGCTGACCGTAAAGCGCGCAATTTTCACGCTTCCGAGCCTAGTCCGAACGCTAC
The DNA here is from genome assembly GCF_900177765.1 of Agreia sp. VKM Ac-1783. Classification (GTDB taxonomy): domain Bacteria; phylum Actinomycetota; class Actinomycetes; order Actinomycetales; family Microbacteriaceae; genus Agreia. The sequence continues at coordinate 618,174 of NZ_FXWI01000001.1, read as the reverse complement.
GCTATCGAGGGGCGAGCAACTCCTCGCCCATCACGGAGCAAGCCTCGAGGAGCACAACCATGTCCGACTATTCCTTCGGCGGAGCGGCCGACATCGACCGCGCGATCGGATTCCTCGTGAGCCTCGACAACGAGCAGCGCAACGCCCTCGCCGTGCTCGAGATCGACCAGGCCATCGACGAGTTGCAGGCCGAATACGTCAAGGTCCAGGCAGACCCGAGCCACGTTCCGAGCCACGAATTCATCGCGGCGCTCAGCGGCTACCTCGAGATGGCCGACGACCGCGAGCGCGAGTAGCCCCTTGCGCTGATCGAGTAGGCCGCCCGCGGCCGTAAGACTGTGCGCTGATCGAGTAGGCCGCCCGCGGCCGTAAGACTGTGCGCTGATCGAGTAGGCCGCTTGCGGCCGTATCGAGATCACCCGACGGTGGTCTCGATACGCTCGTTCCTCGCTACTCGACCAGCGCGGTGGCCCTACGCGTCGAGGCGGGTCAGCCAGCCGTTGACATCGGGGATGCGACCGTACTGGATGTCGGTGAGCTCCTGACGCAGCGACATCGTGAGTTCGCCGGCCGGGGCATCCGGGTCGCCGACCACGAAGCCGTCGCCCTTCAGCGCGGCGATCGGAGTGACGACGGCGGCGGTACCGCAGGCGAAGACCTCGACCACATCGCCGGATGCGACTCCGTCGCGCCACTCGTCGAGGGTCACCTTGCGGTGCTCCACCTTGTGGCCGCGGGCCTTCGCCAGTTCGATGATGCTGTCACGCGTGACGCCGTCGAGGATGCTCGACGACTCGGGAGTCACCAGCGTGCCGTCCTTCTTCACGAGGAAGACGTTCATGCCGCCGAGCTCCTCGAGGTACTTTCCTTCTGACGAGTCGAGGAACAGCACCTGCGCACAGCCGTTGGCGTAGGCCTCCTCTTGAGGAAGCAGTGACGAGGCATAGTTGCCGCCCGTCTTCGCAGCGCCCGTGCCGCCGCGACCGGCACGCGCGTAGTCGGTCGACAGCCAGATCGATACCGGCGTGACTCCGCCGGGGAAGTACGCGCCAGCGGGACTCGCGATCACGTAGTACCCGACCTTCTGGGCGCTGCGCACACCGAGGAAGCTCTCGTTGGCGAACATGAACGGCCGGATGTAGAGGCTCGTCTCGCCGCCCTCGGGCACCCACGCGCCGTCGGCCGCGATCAGCTGCTTGAGCGACTCGACGAAGTCGTCGGTCGAGAGTTCGGGCAGGGCCAGTCGGCGCGCGGAGCGCTGCAGGCGCTCGGCGTTCTTCTCCGGACGGAATGTCCAGATCGACCCGTCAGCGTGACGGTAGGCCTTGAGCCCCTCGAAGATCTCCTGGGCGTAGTGCAGAACGCTTGCCGCGGGGTCGAGCAGCAGCGGACCGTACGGAACGACGGCCGCGTCGTGCCAGCCGTCGGCCAGGGTCCAGTCGATCTTCACCATGTGGTCGGTGAAGTGCTTGCCGAAGCCGGGATCCGCGAGGATCGCTTCGCGCTCACCCTCGGCGCGCACCGCCTCGGAGGGCGTGAGGGTGAACGTGAGCGGGAAGGTGCTGTCGAGATCGGTCATTGCGGGTTCCTTAGTCGAAAAGGTTCGGTGTCAGCGGGCGAGCGATACGGCGACCGCGTCGCGGATGGCGTCGCCCACGGCACTCGTCGTGCGCGGGCGGTCTGCCTGCCTGGTCGCGATGTCGGCCGTCACGGCGTCGCGGACCGTGCCCGCGGCATCCGGAACCCCGAGGTGATCGAGGAGCAGTGCCACCGACAGGATCGCGGCCGTGGGGTCGGCGATCTGCTTGCCGGCGATGTCGGGCGCGGATCCGTGGACCGGCTCGAACATGCTGGGGAAGGCTCCGTCGGGGTTGATGTTGCCCGAGGCTGCCAGGCCGATTCCGCCGCTGATTGCGCCGGCCAGATCGGTGAGGATATCGCCGAAGAGGTTGTCTGTGACGATGACGTCAAATCTAGCAGGATCGGTGACGAGGAAGATCGTTGCGGCGTCGACGTGCAGGTAGTCGACCGCGACCTCGGGGTACTCGGCGCCGACCGTGTCGACGAGTCGACGCCAGATGCCCCCGGCGAAGGTCAGCACGTTGGTCTTGTGCACCAGGGTCAGCTTCTTGGCGAGGCGCGACTGAGCCAGCTCGAAGGCAAAGCGCACCACTCGCTCGACCCCGTACGCCGTGTTGATCGACACCTCGTTCGCGATCTCGTGGGGTGTGCCGACGCGGATCGCTCCGCCGTTGCCCACATAGGGCCCCTCGGTGCCCTCGCGCACGACGACGAAGTCGACCTCGCCCGGGTTCGACAGCGGACTGTCGACGCCGGGGTAGATCGTGGTGGGTCGCAGATTCACGTAGTGATCGAGTGTGAAGCGCAGCTTCAGCAGCAGGCCCCGCTCGATGTTGGCATTCGCGAGGCGCGGGTCTCCCGGCACTCCCCCGACGGCGCCGAGCAGAATGGCGTCGTGCGACGAGATGGATGCGAGATCGTCGTCGGTCAGCACGTCGCCGGTGTCGAGAAAACGGGCGGCCCCCAGCGAGAACTCGGTCTTCTCGACGGTGAGGCCGGCGGACGGCGCCACGGCGTCGAGCACCTTCACTGCCTCGGCGACGACCTCGGGGCCGATACCGTCTCCGGGAATAACGGCGAGTCTGATGGTGCGCGACATAGTGCTCCTGCGTTGGATCGGTGCGGAATCGATACGTGCAAGGTTACTTGTCCACACCTACCGGGTGGTTGCGACGTGGTGAAGCGGCGCCAGAGCGTTGTCGAGCGCGGCTTCTAGCGGCCACGCGGACCGCTCGGGTTGACTGAGCACTAGACCGCCCTGGATCGCCGCGAGAATGACGGTGGCGATCCTTTGCGAATCGGCCGAGCTGTCGACCGATCCCGCCGCCTTCATACGCCGAACCCCGTCGGCAAGCTGCTCACGCCAGTCGCGCATCGTCGTCGCGATGGCACTCGCCAGCTCGGAATCGGTCGTCGCGGCCTGCGTCGCGAGCGAGCCGATCGGACATGCCCACCGGCCCCGGGCGATGTAGTACTCGACGAGCATTCGCCGCCAGCGCTCCCAGGACTCCCACGACCCGAGATCATGAATCTCGGGCTCCTGCGCTTCGAGAAGCTGTCGTCCTTCCCACGCGGCGACCTCACGAACCAGCTCCGCTTTACCGCCAGGAAAGTAGTGGAACAGCTGGCTCTTACTGGTGAGGGTGGCCGCTCGCACTGTGTCGAGTGTGGTGCCGCCGATTCCCGACGCGAGGATCTGCTCCCCCGTGGCCTCGATGATCCGCTGGCGCGTCAGGCGCCCTCGCTCGGTGATCTTCGACGAATCCATCTGTTCAGCTTAACGCATTGGACCGCAAGGTCCAGTTAATGCTAAGAATGGACCATGAAGTCCAATCACGAAATTCTCCAGTCATTTCCCACAGATACCCGCCTGGCAGGGCGCACCGCCGTCGTCACCGGCTCCAGCAGCGGAATCGGCGAGGCCATCGCCCGAGTGCTCGCCGCATCCGGTGCCACCGTCGTCGTCAACGGCCGCGACGAAGCCCGCTCCCAGGAGGTTGCGAACTCGATCATCGATGCGGGGGGTTCGGCCCACGTCGTGACAGCGGACCTGGCCGGCAGCTACGACGATCTACGCACCTTCGCCAGACTGGCCACGGAAGCGCTCGGCGGACGCGTTGACATCCTCGTCAACAACGCCGGAATCTATCCGGCGCCGCCGACAGCGGACCTCTCCGACGCGGACCTCGACGCGGTGCTGGCCATCAACGTGCGTGCACCCCACGTGCTCGTTGCCGAATTCGCCCCCGCGATGGCCGAGCGCGGCACAGGGTCGATCATCAATATCGGCTCGTGGATGTCCCGTGTGGGTGTTCCGTTCGGCGCAATCTACACGGCCTCGAAGGCCGCCCTCGAACAGATGACGCGCACCTGGGCCGCCGAGTTCGGGCCGCAGGGAGTCAACGTGAACACTGTCGCGCCGGGAGCGACGAGCACCCCGGGCAACGCCGACAGCGCGGAGATCCTCGCAATCATGACCGCAGCGACCGCCGCCGGTGGCCCGGTTCGGCCGGTCGACATCGCCTTCGCCGTTCGCTACCTCGCGTCGGACGAGGCGTTGTTCATGCACGGCACCGTCATGGACATCGATGGTGGAATCGTCAACACTCGACTCGGCTGAGATGGCCCGGGTTCGACAGAGCGCTTTCGTTTCGATCGTGTAAATGGCCTGTAACGCGTTGTCGCAACGCAGACCCCTGCGAGTTCAGCGGTTCTAGGCTCCGATCATGACAGTGACCGCACCCCCGAAAACGCAACTCGTCGAACCCGGAGGCATCGAGCCGATCTCGTCGAACAGGCGCCACGGGTCACCGTGGCAGTTGTTCGCGACCTGGACCTCACCCAACCTCGAGTTCGCCACGATCTTCGTGGGAGTCATCGCCGTTCTCTACTTCGGCCTGAGCTTCTGGCAGGCGGTGGCCGCGGTATTGCTGGGCAACTTCCTGGGAAGCCTGAGCCAGGGGTTCCTGTCGACCTGGGGGCCGCGCGAAGGTCTCGCCCAGATGCTGCTCGGTCGCACGGCATTCGGGTTCTGGGGCAACATCATTCCCGCCGGCCTCAACACGGCCATGGCCGGGCTCGGCTGGTTCGCCGTCAATTCCATCAGCGGTGCCTTCGCGTTGGCCACCCTTACGGGCTGGAGTCCGGTGCTCACGCTCGCCATCGTGGTTGTCGTCGAGGTGACGGTCGCGTTCGTCGGCCACGACATCGTGCAGCTCTTCGAGCGGTACGCCATGTTCGTGCTGGGCGCGATCTTCCTGGTCGCCGGCATCTTCATCCTGGCGAACGCCGACACATCGGCCCCCGCGGGCGGAGACGGCTCCGGCGGATTCGGCGGCTTCGCGGGCTTCATGCTCGCGGCCGGCGCCGCGTTCGGATACACGGCCGGCTGGAACCCGTACGCCTCGGACTACACCCGCTACCTACCCGCCGGCACGAACCGCAGAACCATCGCCGTCGCATCCGGTCTGGGCAATTTCGTGTCGACCAGCTTTCTCATGATCGTGGGTGCGGCATCCGCCACGATCGTGCACACCGGTCTGGCCGAGGACGCCAGCCCCACCGACTCGTTCACCGCGGGCATGCCCGGCTGGATCTCGGCGATCACGCTGCTGGCCATCGCCGTAGGCGCCATCTCGGCGAACGCGCTGAACATCTACTCCGGGTCGATGTCGTTCCTCGCGATCGGCATCAAGATTCCCTTCGAACGGCGCCGGGCCATCGTGGCGCTCGGTTTCGGCGTGCTGGGCTTCGTCATCGCCCTGCTCGCCCTGCCTGACGCCGGCGCGAGCTACGAGAACTTCCTGCTCGTGATCGCCTACTGGATCGCACCCTGGCTCGGTATCGTTCTCGCCGATCGCTGGTTGCGGCGCGGGACAGCCGTGCTGGCACTCGTCGTCGACGAGAAGAACAAGTACCGCAACCCCGCAGGCATCGTCGCGTTCGTCGTCGCCGCGGTGGTCTCGATCGGGCTGTTCTCCAACCAGGCCGTCTACGTAGGCCTGCTCGTGCGGGTCTCGCCTGAGATCGGCGATCTCACAGCGCTGGTCGGCTTCGTCGTCGCCGGGCTGCTGTACGTCGTCGTCTTCCGCATGATCCGGCCGGTGCTCGGACCTCCCCTGTCGGCCGAGACGACCACGATGCCAGCCGAGCGAGTGGAGGCCTCCGCGTGATCTACGAGACCGACGCAGACAAGTTGTCCGTCGCTCGCGACGAGGCGAGAAAGGGAGCCGCGGAAGGCGGCATCCCGATCGGCGCCGCCCTATTCACCAGCGCGGGGGTGTTGCTCGGCAGCGGCCACAACCGCCGTGTACAAGACGGCGACGCGGCGATGCACGCCGAGACGAACGCATTCCACAACGCCGGGCGGCAGCGCAGCTATCGCGAGACCGTGATGGTCACCACGCTCTCGCCCTGCTGGTACTGCTCGGGCCTCGTGCGCCAGTTCGGAATCGGCCGCGTCGTGGTCGGAGACGACCAGAACTTCTTGGGCGGCCAGGACTGGGCCGCGGAACACGGCTGCGAGGTCACCGTGGTCAACGATCCTGAGCTCATCACGATGATGGCTGCGTTCATCGAGGCGAATCCGGCACTGTGGAACGAGGACATCGGCGAGGAGGCATGACGAAACAACTCGTCCTCGGGGCGTTCGAGGAGTTCACCCCGAACTTCATCGCCAACGCGTGGCACCACGAGCGAGGAGACACCAGTGCATTCGCCACGCTGGAGTTCTGGCAGGACCTGGCGGCCCGCTTGGACACGGCCGGATTCGACTTCTTCTTTCTGGCAGAGGCCATCGGCTATCCGATGAACGACGCGGGGCAGGTGCCCGAGGCCGTCATCCGCGATGCCGTCCAGTTTCCCGTTCACGATCCGCTCGCGCTGATCTCCGGACTCGCGACCGCCGCCCCGCGCATCGGCTTCGTCGCAACAGCATCGACGACGGCCCAGCACCCGCTGCTCAACGCCCGCACCTTCACCACCCTCGACCACCTCACCGGTGGACGGATGGGCTGGAACATCGTCACGAGCGACAACCAGCAGGCGCTGGTGCGCCTCCTGGGCCAGACGGATGTGACGCCGCACGATGAGCGCTACGCTCGCGCGACCGAATTCGTCGACCTCTCGCTGAGGCTCTGGGAGGAGGCCTGGGACGAGGGGGCGGTCCTCGCAGACAAGGCGACACGCACGTTCTCCGATCCCGCCAAGGTCCACCGCATCGAGCACGAGGGCACGTACTTCCGGTTCGACGGCTACTTCCCTGCCACTCCGTCGCCGCAGCGCACCCCCACCCTCTTCCAGGCCGGCACCTCAGCGGCCGGCACCGCCTTCGCCGCGCGCTACGCCGAATGCGTGTTCACTCAGGACAGGGAAGCCGCGCGACTCGCGGCGACCGTCGCCCGCCTGCGAGCCCAGGCCGTCGCGGCAGGCCGTCCGGCCGACTCCGTCAAGATCATCAATGGGGCGAGCTTCGTCATCGCCGAGACAGTAGAGGAGGCGCAGCGTCTGCGGGCGGAACTCAACGCCACCCCCACCAGGGAGGCGACCGCGGCGCTGTTCCTCGGCTGGTCAGGAGTCGACCTCGGCGCCCTCGACCCCGAGGCCACACTCGACTCCGTCTCGACCGAGGTGGGCCACACGATGATCGAGATGTGGCGCAATCCGAACGGCACGAGTCCGACCGTCGGCGAGATCCTCGACTCGCTCGCATCGACTTTCGGCGGGATGCGCTTCACCGGAACTCCCGAGTCGATCGCGATCGAAATAGCGGCTCTCGTGGAGGAGACCGACATCGACGGTTTCCTCGTCGAGAACTGGTACGGCGGATACGAGGGCTACCGCGACTTCGTCGAACAGCTGATGCCCGTTCTGCGAGAGCGGGGGCTTCTGCCCGACGTCGCCCGCTCAGGCACCCTCCGCAGCATGCTGACCGGAGAGCCCGACGTGCCCGAGTGGCACCCTGCCCGCGCCGTCCGCGGCGCCCAGAGCGGCGTCTGAGGCGATGGACGATCCTCTCGACGGCGCCGCAGAGGCGCTTCTCCTCGCGCTGCCCAAGGTCTCTCTGCACAACCACCTCATCGGCGCCGTATCGGCCCGGACCGTGCTCGATCTCGCCCGCAAGCACGACGTCGTCCTCGACGGCGGTCGCGATGCGGAGTCACTGTACGACCACGATTCCTACGAGGACCTCGACGAATTCCTGCGCGTCCTCGACGTCGCAGGCTCCGTCATGCGCGACGCCGACGACTTCCGTCGAGTCGCCTTCGAGACACTGACTGACGGCGGGGCGGCGCTCGGTGTTGTGCACCGAGAGATCTTCCTCAGCCCACCGGGGCATCCGGGCGTGGCGTACCGCACGATCATCGACGGCGTGCTGGAAGGCATGCGCGAAGCCGAGGCGGAGACCGGCATCACCAGCCGAATGGTGATCGGCCTCAACCGCAACGACTCCGCGGCGGCGGCCGTCGAGCTGGTCGAACAGGTGGTCGAGTACCGCATCGACGAGGTCGTGGGCATCGGACTCGACTATTCGGAGCTGATCGGACCTCCGGCGCGCTTCGTCGAGGCATTCCGGCTGGCCCGCCGCTCGGGGCTTCACCGCACGGCCCACTCGGAGAGCGGCCCGCCCGCGAATATCGAGGTCATCCTCGACGAGCTCGGTGGGGAGCGCATCGACCACGGTTACCACGTCGTCGACGACGACCGGATCACCGCGCGGTGCGTCGATGAGGGCATCACCTTCACGTGCACTCCCGTGAGCTCGGACATCGGTCGGTACTCCGGAAGCGGCGACGGCTCGCACCGACGAATCGCGCAGATGGTCGACGCTGGCCTGAACATCACCATCGACTCCGACGACCCACCGATGTTCGGCACCGACGCCGTCAACGACTTCCGAGCGCTGGCCCGCGCCCTCGGCTACGGCCTGCCCGAGTTCGCCCGTTTCACCCGGAACGCGGTGAATGCGGCCTGGCTGGACGACAGCGATCGAGCGGCCCTGAATCAGGCCGTCGAGTCGCGGCTCTCAGCCCTCGGAGCGCACCCGGCGCAGTGACACGAGCGCCAGCACGATGGCCAGTGCCATGAGCCCGACGCCGATCCCCGAGGTGAGCACCACGCCGCTGTCGAACGACTCGCGGGCCGACTCGAGCAGCCGGTAGCCTGCGGGCCCACCGATCGACTCCGCCACCGAGACCGCGCCGCCGAGTGTCTCGCGCGCGGTCGCCGCATTCTCGTCGGTCAGTCCGGCGGGCAGGGTGACGCCGGCCCGGTAGGCGGCGGTCAGGATGCTGCCGAGCACGGCCGTACCGAGCACGGCTCCCAGCTCGTACGAGGTCTCAGACACTCCCGACGCCGCGCCGGCCTTGTCGGCGGGCACCGACGAGATGATCAGATCGTTCGAGATCGTCTCTGCCGCGCCGATTCCGAGGCCGAGCACCGCGAAGGCGATCGCCAGCGTGGTCTCGGTCGCCTCTTGACCGGTGACCATGATGATGGCGTATGCCGCACCGGCCAGTGCGAGCCCCGTGGCGACCACGAAGCTCGGCCTGACCAGGCGCACGATCGGCACGACCACGAGGCCGGCGACGATCATAACGATGAGTCCGGGCACCAGGGCGAAGGCGGCGTCGAGCGGGCTCAGCCGGAGGACAAGCTGCAGGTGCTGCGAGACGAAGAAGAGAAAGCCCACCAGCGAGAAGACACTCACGAGGTTGATCAGCACGGCGCCGGTGAAGGCTCCACGACGGAACAGTCTCATGTCGAGCATCGGATTCTCTCTGGAGAGCTGCCTCCGCACGAACAGGATTCCCGCCGTCAGGCCGACGAGCACGAGCAGCATCTGCGACCACTCGAAGCCGTGCGTCGCGAACTCCTTGATCGCGAAGACGATCGGCACGAGCGTGACCATCGTGAGACCGATGCTGACGAGGTCGATCCGACCCGGGTTCGGATCGCGCGACTCGGGCACCAGCAGCGGCGCGAACACGAGAAGCGGGATGAGCACGGGCACCGCGATGAGGAAGACAGAGCCCCACCAGAAGTGCTCGAGCAGGATTCCGCCCACGATCGGGCCCAGGGCCGATCCTGCGGCGAAGCCGGCGGCCCAGATGGCGATCGCCAAGCGACGCTGCTCGCGGTCGAGGAAGATGCTGCGCAGCAGAGAGAGCGTCGACGGCATGAGCATGGCGCCGAAGAAGCCCAGGCCTACCCGGGCAAGGATCAGGAGTTCGGCCGTGGGCGCAAAGGCGGCCACGATCGACACGAGAGCGAAGCCCGTGGCACCGATCAGCAGCAGCCGACGGCGACCCCAGCGGTCGCCGAGATTTCCCATCGCGACGAGAAGACCGGCGAGCACCAGCGGGTAAGCATCGATGATCCAGAGTTGGGCCGCGGCAGACGGGCGGAGCGACTCGGAGATGACGGGCAGGGCGAAGCTCAGCACGGTGTTGTCGACGCTCGAGATGAGCACGGGCAGCATAAGAACGGCCAACGCGAACCAATTGCGAACGGATGCGCGGGGCGGCCGCGCGTCATCGGTGCGCAGGGCGGCTGTGGGTGTGGTGAGAAGGGCCATGATCTGAGTTCTTCGTTTCGATTCGAGAAGTGGTGCATATTCACTATACCGTCCAGTCGGTACAGTAGCTATGTTCTCAACGGATGGACCCCTACCGTCATTCCCGAAAGCGTAAGGAAATCGTGCGGGGTGATACCCCGGGCTGCCGGGGCGGCTACCATCGAAGCGATGCCCGACACCCCAGAGAACCCGCCGATCGACGCCGCCGCGCCCGCCTCGGCATCCACGCGCGACCGAATAATCGACGCTTTCGCCGAATTGCTCGGCGAGAACGGCGAACGAGCCGCGACGCTCGATGCTGTGGCCGCTGCTGCGGGCGTGTCCAAGGGTGGCCTGCTCTACCACTTCGGCTCGAAAGAGGCCCTGGTCGAGGGCGTCCTGGAGCGCCTGGCCACGCTCGTGGAGCGCGATGTCGCGGCCATCCGGTCGTCGCCGTCGGGGCCGGTGGCCCACCTGATCCGCACATCCATGGCCACGGGCAGCGCGCTCGACAAAGCGCTCGTCGCCACGTCGCGCCTGGCTCAGGCATCGAACTCGACGGCCCGCGACGCCCTCCGGGCCGCGAACGACGCCTGGTACGGCATCGTGCTCGAGAGCACGGGTGACCCGGTGCTCTCGCGCGCGATCATGCTCATCAGCGACGGGCTCGCCTACGGCTCGGCTTTTCTGCCCGGGTCGTCGACTCCGGAGACGGCCGAGCTCTCGGCGTCAGACATCGACGACCTCGTCGACCTGATCACCGAGGTGACGGCGCAGCGCGCGGGCCACTGAGCAGTGCGCTGATCGAGTAGCGAGAAACGACCCCTGCGCTGATCGAGTAGCGAGGAACGAGCCCTGCGCTGATCGAGTAGCGAGGAACGAGCCCTGCGCTGATCGAGTAGCGAGGAACGAGCGTATCGAGATCACCTTCGGCGGTGGCCTCGATACGGCAGCTTCGCGGCCTACTCGACCAGCGCAGTCCTACTCCGTGAGGTCGATCTCCTGCAGCGAGTCGGCATCAATGGCGGTGCGCAGCTTCTCGAGTAGCTCCTCGGGGGCGGGCGAGTCGACGGTCAGCACGCTGAGCGCCTTGCCGCCGGCCACGTGGCGCGCGATCTGCATGCCGGCGATGTTGATGTTTGCGTCGCCGAACTCCTTGCCGTAGATCGCGACGATGCCGGGGCGGTCGTCGTAGGTCATCACGATGAGGTGCTCTGCGAAGGGAACCTCGACGTCGTAGCCGTTGATCTCGACGATCTTCTCGATCTGCTTCGTGCCGGTCAGCGTGCCCGACACCGAGATCTGCGAGCCGTCGCTGAGCGCGCCCTCGAGCGTGATCAGGTTGCGGTACTCCTCCGACACGGCCTCGGTAATGAGGCGTGTCGTCACACCGCGCTGCTCGGCGAGCAGAGGTGCGTTGACGTACGAGACCGTCTCGCTGACGACGTTCGTGAAGATGCCCTTGAGGGCGGCGAGCTTGAGCACGCTCACGTCGAAGTCGACGATCTCGCCGCGCACGATGACGTCGACGCTGGTGAGCGGGCTGTGGGCAAGGCCGGAGAAGACCTGTCCGAGCTTCTCGACAAGGGGAATACCGGGACGCACCGTGGGATCGATGACTCCGCCGGCGACGTTCACGGCATCCGGAACCAACTCGCCCGACAGGGCCAGGCGAACCGACTTGGCCACCGAGACACCGGCCTTCTCCTGCGCTTCGTCGGTGGATGCGCCCAGGTGGGGTGTGACCACGACGTTGGGCAGGGCGAGCAACGGCGAATCCGTGGGCGGCTCGCTGACGAACACGTCGAGTCCGGCTCCCGCGATGGTGCCGGCGGTGAGTGCCCGGTAGAGCGCGTCTTCGTCGATGAGTCCGCCGCGGGCCACGTTGACGATGAACGACGTGGGCTTCATCAGCGCCAACTGCTCGTCGCTGATCATCCCCGTGGTCTCAGGCGTCTTCGGCATGTGAATGGTGATGAAGTCGCTCTGTGCGAGCAGCTCGTCGAGGCTCAGCAGGGTGACGCCCAGCTGCTGCGCGCGGGCCGACGTTACGTAGGGGTCGTAGGCGACGACGTTCGTGCCGAAGGACTGCATGCGAGCCGTGATCAGGGCCCCGATGCGACCGAGTCCGATGATTCCGATCGTCTTCTCGTAGAGCTCGACGCCGGTGTACGCACTGCGCTTCCACTTGCCTTCGGCTAGAGCCGAGTGGGCGGCCGGGATGTGGCGGGCGAGGCTCAGGATGTGGCCGACGGTGAGCTCTGCGGCGGAGATGATGTTCGAGGTGGGCGCGTTGACCACCATGACGCCGGCTGCCGTGGCCGCCTTGATGTCGACGTTGTCGAGACCGACGCCGGCTCGGGCGACGACCTTGAGCCTGGGCGCGGCAGCGATCGCCTCAGCGTCGACCTTGGTAGCGGAACGCACGAGAATCGCGTCTGCGTCGGCGAGTGCCGAGAGCAGCGCGGGCCGATCCGTTCCATCGACGTTCACCACCTCGAAGTCGGGGCCAAGCGCCTCGACGGTAGCGGGCGAGAGTTCTTCGGCGATCAAGACGACCGGTTTCGACACGGATCGGATCCTTCGGTTTGGCTCTGTAAAGAGGATTTCCGCGGGATTGCGCGGCCAGAACCATATTAGGGGCAGGCACAATGAGCACATGACCGATGCGACGCTGACCGTAATAGTGACGATCGTTCGCATCGCGATCGCGGTGGTCTTCATCGCCATGGGCATCAACCACTTCGTGCCGAAGGCGGCGCGGATGATGGCGAAGATGATCCCACCGGCGCTCCGCCGAGAGGGCGTCTTCGCGCCGATGAACCTCGTCTACCTCACAGGAGCCTGTGAGATCGCGGGCGGAATCGGCCTGCTCGTGCCGCAGACACGGCTAACGGCGGCCATCGCGCTCGTCGTCTTCCTTGCCGCCGTCTTTCCCGCGAACGCGTACGCGGCTGCGAATCGCGAGCGTTTCGGTGCCGTCGCCATCCCGTTCTGGCCTCGACTGGCGGCCCAGATCGTCTTGGCCGCGCTGATCGTGTGGGTGGGCGTCGCGGCCTAGAGCCCGCCGAGGAGCAGCGACTCGAGATCGGCCTTGATGACCATCGCCACCGCGAGGGCGACGAGAAAGACGACCGCCTTCGCCCAGGCCGGCATGCGCCAGCCGACGAGGAAGCCGAACCCGTAGGTGACGATCGGAGCGGCGATCGAGCCTATGAACACGAGCCACGAAAGACCCGTGAGGTCGAGGCCGAAGGTGGCGATCGCCTCGAACAGGTTGGCGACCCCGACCCAGACCCAGACGGCTGAGATCAGTGCGAAGAGCAGCGCGATGGCCCAGCCGACTTTCTTCGAGAAACTGAGTTCACGAAAGGTCGATCGCTGGGAGACGGTGTTCGATGCTGCGGCAGTGTTCTTAGTCATGGCGTGGTCCTACGCTCCCTGAATAAACGGCCAGGGCACGAGCACGAAGACTCCGAGCAGCAGCCAACCGAGGCGCGAACGCCACGTTCTCTTCTGTGTCAGCAGCAGGGTCGATACGAACCACAGGGGCGCTGCGGCGATCGACAGGAACTGGCCGATACGGAAGCAGATCTCGAGAAAGAGGCTGTCGAGCGGAAAGAAGGTGACGGTGGTTCGGGCGACGACGATGCCCCAGCCGATCGTGTAGAGCAGGTAGACGCCACCGAGGATGCCGAGCGTGATCAGGGCCGCAGAACTCATCTGCGCGGATGCCTTCTCGGCGGCTGCGAGTTCGGCCTCGACCTTGGCGTCTTCGACCAGCTCGGCCTGCTCGAGAACGGTCGGCACCTCTGCCCGCTCGGGCGTCTCGACGCCGGTCGGGTCGGCAACACCGGACGAGCCCGCCTGCATCGGCGGAGTCAGCGTGGGGTCGTCGTCGCCGGCCCAGCTCAGGGCGTCGTCGTTGCGGCTCGTCATGTAGGCAAGGTTAGCCGCTCGTACGAGAGGCTAAACCGACAGAACGCGCTTCTCCCCCGCATCGACAGGGAACACGAAGCGATTCTGCTGCGGCGGCATCGGGCAGTTGAACCAGTCGGAGAAGCCGCACGGCGGAATGTATGCGCGGTTGAAGTCGAGTTCGACGGTGCCGTCGCGGCGAGGACGCACGGCGAGGAAGCGTCCGACGTCGTAGGTCTCGTCACCGGTGGTCAGGTCTTGGAAGACGAGCAGCAGTTTTCCCTCGTCTTCGAAGGCCGCGAGTGTGCGCGATTGCCCGCCGATCACCACGTCGATGTCGCCGGGAAGCACCTCGTCGCGCAGCCTCCCCTCGTCTTTGATGTGCTCGATACCGATGGCGCGCTTCTCGGTCGGCGTGAACGTTCCCTCGAGAACCCACTCGGCCTTGAACTCGTAGGCGGAGATGCGGTCGAACTTCTCGGCCTTGGGGTTGGCCGGATCCCAGACGCGCACGATGTAATGCCCCTCGACGCCGGGGTAGACGGTGCCGGTCACTCCCCCGCCGAAGGCGAGGGTCGATGGAACGACCGTGTCAGATCCGGCGATGTCGACTGTGCCGTCGACCAGTTCGCCATCCACACGGATGCCGTCGGTCGCGGCCGCCGTGACGCGCACGCCGCCGCCGGCCGGGTTAGGAGCCCAGAGACCGGGCACGCCCTCGATGCTGCGCTCGGAGTCGATCTCCGTCGTGCTCACCAGAGCCAAAGGCCCCTGCGGCGAGGTGACGTAGCGGTGGCGAGTCTGGCGAAAGCGCAGGAAGTCGGCTTCGGCGGCTGAGGTAGAGGTGTTGTTCACAGCGTCCATGATCCTCTCAACTCGTAGCTCGTGCGTGCGATTCCCTGACAGCGGCGCGGCACCGCAGGAAAAGCGGAGGTGCTACGTGCGAAAAGGGCGTCTTCTCGTCGTTTCTCCTGAGTTAGAGCGGTGCTTCAGGCCGCTCGCGGCCGCCGAAGCACACGACGAACGCCCAACCGAGGATTCCGAGAAGACAGAGCCGCTCTGTGAGGCCGAGCACCGACGGAACCCACGCGATCGACACCGCGAGTGAGACGAGTCCAGCCACGGCGACGCCGAGCATGACCGCGGCCGCGCGCCGGACCCGAGCCAATGATGGGGCGCCGCGCATCCAGATCGTCAGAAGAGTCATGGCGGCCAATGCGAGGAGGAAGCCGGTCGTGGCGAAGGCCACGTGCACGGCGCCGACCATCGTGGTCGGCGCGATGCCGAACTCACCGGGCGCGTTCACATCGGTCGGAAAGAAGACCAGCGCGGCAGAGCACAGACCGGCCAGCGCAAGAAGCGGGGAACCCAGCCGCCGCGTTTTGGTGCTTCGCCCGATGTGAGCGACGACGACCAGCACGCAGAACGTCATGGCCGCTCTGGCGAGAAAGTTCAGGTTCATCACCCAGCCGAACGGTCCGACCGCGAGATTGCTCTCGGCGTCGGCTACCGGGCTGTAGTGGGGTGGCAGCAGCTGCAGCACCACGTCGATTGCGACGTAAGCGCCGACGAGCGCCATGCCTGCCGTGGCCGCGATGCCGAGAAATGGCGACGGCCGCCCCGACAGAGTCGGAGCGGCCGTCGTGTCGTGAGTCAGGAGACTACCGGGCGGCGGAGCCGTCGGTGTAGTCGGCGTCCTGCTGCTTCCAGGCGAACAGAGCGCGCAGCTCCTTGCCCGTGGCCTCGATGGGGTGCTGGGCACCCTTCTCGCGGAGTGCGAGGAACTCGGGAGCTCCGGCATCCTGGTCATCGATGAAGCGCTTCGCGAACGCGCCGTTCTGGATGTCGGCGAGAACGGCCTGCATGTTGGCCTTGACGTCGGGCGTGATGACGCGGGGTCCCGAGACGTAGTCTCCGTACTCGGCCGTGTCAGAGACGCTCCAGCGCTGCTTGGCGATGCCGCCCTCCCACATGAGGTCGACGATGAGCTTCAGCTCGTGCAGCACCTCGAAGTACGCGATCTGCGGCTGGTAGCCGGCCTCGGTGAGCGTCTCGAAGCCGTACTGGACGAGCTGCGAGACACCACCGCAGAGAACGGCCTGCTCACCGAACAGGTCGGTCTCGGTCTCTTCGGTGAACGTGGTCTTGATGCCGCCGGCGCGCAGGCCGCCGATCGCACGCGAGTACGACCAGGCGAGGTCCCAAGCCGAGCCCGAGGCATCCTTCTCGACGGCGACGATGACGGGAACGCCACGGCCTGCCTCGTACTCACGGCGAACCGTGTGTCCGGGACCCTTGGGGGCGACGAGGATCACATCGACGCCATCGGGAGCCTGGATGTAGTCGTAGCGGATGTTGAAGCCGTGACCGAAGACGAGGGTCGCGCCCTGCTTGAGGCTGGGAGCGATGTCGTCGCGGTAGATGTGACGCTGGAACTGGTCGGGAGCGAGCAGCACGATCACGTCGGACTGGGCGGTCGCCTCGGCGACGCTCAGCACGGTGAAGCCGGCCTCCTGAGCCTTGGCGATCGACTTCGATCCCTCTTTCAGTCCGATGACGACATCGACGCCCGAGTCGCGCAGGTTGAGCGCGTGGGCGTGGCCCTGCGAGCCATAGCCGACGACGGCCACCTTCTTGCCCTGGATGAGCGACAGGTCTGCATCTTTGTCGTAGAAGATTTCGGTCACGTTATTACTGCTCCTTGTTATGTGGGTATTCAGTGGTGTCGCGGGTGGTGTCGATACGGCCGCAAGCGGCCTACTCGACCAGCGCAGTGGTACTTAGTTCTTGAAGACACGTTCCGTGATGCTCTTGGACCCGCGGCCGATGGCGAGCAGACCCGACTGGGCCAGCTCCTTGATTCCGTATGGCTCGACGACGCGCAGGAACGCATTCGTTTTACCGGAGTCGCCTGTGATCTCGATGACCAGAGCATCTGTTGAGACGTCGACGACGCGAGCTCTGAACAGATTCACAGCCTCGAGCACGTGCGACCGAGTCGAGTTGTCGACGCGTACCTTCACGAGCATGTGCTCGCGCTGAACCGACTGGTCGGGCTCGAGTTCGACGATCTTGATCACGTTGATGAGCTTGTTCAGCTGCTTGGTGACCTGCTCGAGGGGCAACTCCTCGACATCGACGGCGACCGTGATGCGCGAGAGTCCTTCGATCTCGGATGCGCCCACGGCGAGGCTCTCGATGTTGAATCCGCGGCGGGCGAAGAGACCGGCGACCCGCGTGAGCAGACCGGGCTTGTCTTCGACGAGCAGGGAGAGAACGTGGTGGCTCATGGTCTACTCCTCATCCCACTCTGGGGCGATCTGCTGTGCGTGTTCGATCAGCGAGTTGCTGACCCCCTGCGGAACCATCGGCCACACCATGGCGTCGCGGCTCACGATGAAATCGATCACGACCGGGCGGTCGTTGGTCTCGATCGCGAGCTTGATCGCCGCGTCGATCTCCTCGACCTTGGTGACCCTGATGCCGAGAGCCCCGTACGCGTCGGCGAGCTTCACGAAGTCGGGAACCATCGCCGTGCCGTGACCGGTGTTGAGGTCGGTGAACGAGTGCCGTCCGTCGTAGAACAGGCTCTGCCACTGACGCACCATGCCGAGCGATGAGTTGTTGATGATCGCGACCTTGATCGGGATCTTGTTGATGGTGCAGGTGGCGAGTTCCTGATTGGTCATCTGGAAGCATCCGTCGCCGTCGATCGCCCACACGAGTCGATCGGGCTCGGCGACCTTCGCGCCCATGGCGGCGGGAACCGAATAGCCCATCGTGCCGGCTCCGCCGGAGTTGAGCCACGAGTTGGGCCGCTCGTACTTGATGAACTGGGCCGCCCACATCTGGTGCTGGCCGACGCCGGATGCGTAGATCGCCTCGGGTCCGGACAGCTCGCCGATGCGCTTGATCACGTACTGAGGCGAGAGCAGGCCGTCGGTGGGCTCCGCATAGCCGAGCGGGAACTCGTCTTGCAGGCCGCGGAGGTACTCCCACCATTCGGCGATGTCGGGCCGTGTCTCGGTGGCGGCAGCCGTGGCCACGAATGCCTTCGTCAGATCGGCGATCACGTCTTTCGCGTCGCCCACGATCGGAACGTCGGCCGCGCGGATCTTGCCGATCTCGGCGGGGTCGACGTCGACATGCACGATCTTCGCGTTGGGGGCGAACTCGCTGACCTTGCCTGTGACGCGGTCGTCGAATCGAGCTCCGAGGGCGACGATGAGGTCGCTCTCCTGCAGCGCGAGAACGGCGGGCACCGTTCCGTGCATACCCGGCATACCCAGGTTCTGCTCGTGCGAGTCGGGGAACGCGCCGCGCGCCATCAGCGTGGTGACGACGGGTGTGCCGGTCGTCTCGGCCAGCACGGCGAGCTCGGCCGACGCCTCGGCCCGGATCACTCCGCCTCCGACGTAGAACACCGGCTTCTTCGCCTCGAGGATGAGCTGAGCGGCGGCCTGGATCTGCTTGCCGTGCGCCTTGGTCACCGGGCGGTATCCCGCGAGGTCGACCTTCGGGTTCCACACGAACGGGGCCGAATTCTGCTGCGCATCCTTGGTGATGTCGACGAGCACGGGGCCCGGCCGGCCGGTGGATGCGATGTGGTACGCGGCAGCGAGGGTAGCGGGCACGTCCTCCGGCTTGGTGACCAGGAAGGAGTGCTTCGTGATCGGCATCGTGATACCCACGATGTCGACCTCCTGGAACGCGTCGGTGCCCATCAGGGTCGAGAAGACCTGTCCGGTGATGATGAGCACGGGAACCGAGTCCATGTAGGCATCGGCAATGGCCGTCACCAGGTTGGTCGCGCCGGGGCCAGACGTCGCGATGGCGACGCCCACCTTGTTCGTCGACGAGGCGTAGCCTTCGGCCGCGTGGCCGGCGCCCTGCTCGTGTCGAACGAGGATGTGCCTGATGGCGGTCGACGCCATGAGCTCGTCGTAGAACGGAATGATGGCCCCGCCGGGAAGCCCGAAGACGTCTTTCACACCGAGGTGCTCGAGTGAGCGCAGGATCGCGCCAGAGCCCGTCAGGATTTCAGGGGTGTTCGCTCCAGCGGGAGAGGAGGCCGGCTTGGGGAACGCCGGAGAGCTTGGCACGGGAGATGGATCCACGGGCATGTTGTTTTCCTAGCTTGGTGCCTGCACAGCTTGTCGCCTTTGCACTGCAGCAGACGAACGGTGATGAGGGTGGAGCGCGGTACTACCCCGTGATGGCGCCGGTCGCGGCGGACTTCACGAGCTTCGAGTACTTTGCCAGAACGCCACGGGTATAGCGCGGGGGAAGAGGGGCCCAGCCGTCTCGGCGGGCTGCAAGCTCATCGGCCTCGACGAGTAACTCGAGGGAGCGAGCGGCGATATCGACCCGTATTAGATCACCATCGCGCACGAAGGCGATTGGACCTGCGTCCACCGCTTCGGGTGCTATGTGGCCGATACACAGTCCGGTTGTGCCGCCTGAGAATCTGCCGTCCGTCAATAGTAGTACATCTTTTCCGAGGCCTGCTCCCTTGATGGCGGCCGTGATGGCGAGCATCTCGCGCATTCCGGGGCCGCCCTTCGGGCCTTCGTAGCGGATCACCACGACGTCGCCGTGTTCGATCAGACCTTCGGTCAGCGCGTCCATTGCAGCGCGTTCACGCTCGAAGACCTTGGCAGGGCCCTCGAAGACCGCGGCGTCGAATCCGGCCGTCTTGACGACGGCGCCCTCGGGGGCCAACGAACCCTTGAGAACCGTCAGGCCGCCCGTCGGGTGGATGGGGTTGTCGAGCGTGCGAAGGACCTTGCCGTCGAGCCCAGGGAGGTCGAGCTCGGCCAGGTTCTCGGCCAGAGTCTTGCCCGTGACGGTGAGCACGTCGCCGTGCAGCAGACCCGCGTCGAGGAGAGCCTTCATGAGCACCGGCAGACCGCCGTGGCGATCCATGTCGTTCATGACGTACCGGCCGAACGGCTTCATGTCGGCGAGGTGCGGAATGGTGTCGCCGATGCGGTTGAAGTCGTCGATCGTGAGGTCGACCTCGGCCTCGTAGGCGATCGCGAGAAGGTGCAGGATGACGTTGGTCGACCCTCCGAGGGCCATCGCCACGGCGATGGCGTTCTCGAACGCGGGCTTGGTCAGGATGTCGCGGGTCGTGATACCGAGGCGCAGCATGTTCACGACGGCCTCGCCACTGCGGTGCGCGTAGTAGTCGCGGCGACGGTCGGCTGACGCGGGAGAGGCGGAGCCCGGCAGGCTCATGCCCAGGGCCTCGGCGACGCTGGCCATGGTGTTGGCGGTGTACATGCCGCCACAGGCACCCTCGCCGGGGGCGAACGCACACTCGATGCGCTTGGCGTCGGCCTCGCTCATGGTGCCGGCCTTCACTCCACCGACCGCCTCGAACGAGTCGATGATCGTGATGTCTTTCTCGGTGCCGTCGGAGAGCTTCACCCAGCCGGGCGCGATCGATCCGGCGTAGAGGAAGACGCTCGCGAGGTCGAGCCGAGCAGCCGCCATGAGCATGCCGGGCAGCGACTTGTCGCATCCGGCCAGCAGAACCGAGCCGTCGAGGCGCTCGGCCTGCATAACGACCTCGACGCTGTCGGCGATGACCTCGCGCGACACCAGCGAGAAGTGCATACCCTCGTGGCCCATCGAGATACCGTCGGAGACGGAAATGGTGCCGAACTGAAGCGGGTAGCCGCCGCCCGAGTGCACGCCTTCTTTGGCTCCCTGGGCGAGGCGGTCGAGCGACAGGTTGCAGGGCGTGATCTCGTTCCACGAGCTCGCGATGCCGATCTGCGGCTTCTCCCAGTCGGCGTCTCCCATGCCGACGGCTCGAAGCATTCCGCGCGAGGTGGTTGCTTCGATTCCATCGGTGACGACGCGACTGCGCGGCTTCATGTCTATTTCGGGCATGTTACGAGTTTAGAACCACTCAGCCAGCAGACATGCGCGCCTCTGCTCGGAATTGGCCGAGCAGAGCCAGCACCTGGGCGACTTCGGCTTCGTCACTCACGCGGAACTCCGCGATCGTCTTTCCCGAACCGCTCTTCAGTCCGAAGTCGCCGCTGCGCAACACGGCGAACGCGTCTTCGTCTGTGACGTCGTCGCCCGCGTAGAACACGGCCGTGGCCTTCGTGTACTCCTTGAGGTGCAACAGCGCCTCGCCCTTGGTCGTCGACCTGATCGAGAACTCGAGCACGTTCTTTCCCTCGCGCACGGTGAGACCCTCGATCTCCGACTTCGTCTCGGCCAGCGCCATGAGGTGGGCCTGCCTGCTGCCCTCTTCTGACGCGAGACGGGTATGAAGGGCGAAGCCCGCGGGCTTCGACTCGATCCAGACATCGTCGACGCGGTCTGCGACCTCTTCGAGCACCTCGCTCAGCACGTCGACCTGGGCGAGCTCCTGCGTGTCGAGAGTGAGCCGGGTGGGGCTGTCGAGCCGAATCTCCACGCCGTGCGAGCCGACGAGGAGCACATCGTCGGGAAGGTCGCTCACGTGTTCCAGGCTCTCCATCGCCCGGCCCGAGATGAGCGCGACGCGCGTCGAATCGAGCTTGAGCAGGTCGAGCAGAGCGCGCCTCGCCTCGGGAAGGGCGCGTGCGTGACTCGGAACATCGACCTCGGGCGCGAGCGTGCCATCGAAGTCGAGCGCGACGAGCAGTCGCTCGGTGCGAGCGAGTTCGCGCAGGCGGACGATCAGTTCATCGGTCTCGTCGGGCTGGATGCCGGCCTCGGCGATGTGACCAGCCGCGGTTGACGAAGTGCTCATCGGTCGGATGCTCCCCATTTGGTCGCGACATACGATGGCGTGCCGCTCGGATCGGTCAAGGTCGACAGGAACGCGGTGGACCAGCGCGACACGTCGTAGTCGCGCACCCGCTTGCGCAGCGCGCGCATCCGCTTGCTCCGCTCGCTCTTCGTCATCTGAATCGCCTCGAGGATCGACTCCTTGAGGCCGTCGATGTCGTGCGGGTTCACAAGGAGCGCACTCTTGAGTTCGTCTGCAGCGCCGGCGAACTCACTGAGAACCAGAACACCGTCGTCGTCGAAGCGGCTGGCCACGTATTCCTTGGCCACGAGATTCATGCCGTCGCGGAGAGCAGTGACCAGCATCACGTCGCTGGCGAGATACAGCGCCACCATCTCTTCTCGCGGATACCCCTGGTGCAGGTAGCTGATCGCGGTGTGGCTGATGCTCGAATAGTCGCCGTTGATGCGGCCCACGGTGAGCTCGACCTCGTCGCGCAACTGCTGGTACGCGGCGACGCGTTCGCGGCTCGGACTGGCGACCTGCACGAGCGTGACATCTTCGACCGTGACCGCGCCGTCGGCGAGGAGCTCGCCGAACGCCTTCAGCCGGTGGCCGATTCCCTTGGTGTAGTCGAGCCGGTCGACGCCGAGCATAACGACCTTGGGGTTTCCGAGTCCTGCGCGGATCTCCTTCGCCCTGGCCTGAATGTCGGGGCGGCGGGCCAGGTCTTCGAAACTCTGTGTGTCGATCGAGATTGGGAAATGGCGCGCGTGCACGGTGCGCACCAGGCTTCCCCTTCTCGAGGTCGAGACCCGGGCCGGCTCGATCGCCTCCGAGATCTCCTCGTCGATCGGCACATCGATCGCCGTGCCCTTCGTCGTGAAGCTGAGCAGCCGACGCACGGCGCGCGTGAAGTTGCCCGCGTCGGCCGCGCGCTGGAAGCCGATGAGGTCGGCTCCGAGGAGCCCCTCGATGATCTGGGCCCGCCATGGCAACTGCGAGAAGATGCCGTATGCGGGAAATGGGATGTGGTTGAAGAAGCCGATCGTGAGGTCGGGGCGCAGTTCTCGCAACATCTTGGGCACGAGCTGAAGCTGGTAGTCCTGAACCCATACCGTGCCGTCGGTCGCGGTGACCGAGGCTGCCTTCTCGGCGAAGCGCTGGTTGACCCGAACGTACGACTCCCACCACTCCCGGTGGTAGGTGGGCGGGGCGATCACGTCGTGATACAGCGGCCACAGCGTGTCGTTCGAGAAGCCCTCGTAGTACTCCTCGATGTCGGCGGCGCTGAGGGTGACGGGAACGATCGAGATGTCGTCGTGCTCGAAGGGTTCCGACTCGTCGTCGGCCACTCCGGCCCACCCGACCCAGGCGCCGTCTGCCCGCTTCATGACGGGTTCGAGCGCGGTGACGAGACCGCCGGGAGACGTGCGCCACTCGACACTGCAGTCGGGGTGGGTCACCTTGTCTACAGGGAGCCGGTTAGACACGACCACGAGATCGTAGGTACCGACAGGGGTGTTCGGCCGCGGTGCGGCCTCGTCCGTGGAAATGGTGAACTCCTCGTTTGCGGCCGACGAAGGCGTCGACCGTGTAGACCAGTGATCAGGCTACCAGCCGCCCGCGTTAGCCCGCCGAGTAGCCGAGCATGCGCCATACAAGACGACCCCGAGCATCCGAAACCCCGTGCTGTCAGACGAGCGGAACGGATAGCCTGAAGACCTGACCCCGGAGGCTCGCATGCGCAAATTCATTTTCAACTCGAGTGTGATCGGTGCCGTCGTGGGCGCCTGGTCTGTACTGCAGACCACGAGGCAGGGTCCGCGCGATTGGCGCCTAGCGCTGATGTGGGTGAGCTGGGGCATCACCGTCGCCCTCGCCATCGGCAGCGTGATGCAGGCAGACGACGACGCGCGCGAACTCGACGCGAAGTAGTCAGGCGAGGAAGCCGCGCAGCAGCGCCTCCGAGCCCTCGAGGTGCTCGCGCATCGCAACGGCCGCCTTCTCTGAATCGCCCGTGAGGATCGCGAGCACGATCTGTTCGTGCTGCTCATTCGAGTGCGCGATGTTGCGCTCGAGCAGCGGGATGTGGTCGAGGAATTCGTTGACACGCATGCGGTTGTCGGCCAGCAGAGCCATCAACGACGGAACGCCGACCAGCTCGCCGATCGCGAGGTGCAGGCGGGAGTCCAGTCTGCGGTAATCGTCGACCTCGGCCTCTGCGGTCTCTCGCATGCTCGCCCACAGGAGCTCGCGCTGCGCCTTGGTCAGCGAGCGGTCGGCCGCTGCTCGCGCGGCACCGACCTCGAGGATGTCACGCAGGCCGAGCACGTCGTCGAGATCCTCCTGCGAGACCTGTTCCGGCTGCGGCGCGGTGTCGTCGAGCACGCTGCTCAGCCCGACGAGGGGAACCCGATCACTCACGAAGGTTCCGCCGTAGCGCCCGCGTCGTGAGACGAGAAAGCCCGCATCCGCGAGCGCCTTGATGGCGTCTCGCACCGTGTCTCGGCTCACCCCGAAACGCAGCGCGAGATCGCGCTCACTGGGAAGGGCGTCCCCCGGCGAGACCACTCCGAGGCGGATCGTCTGCAGGAGCCTGGAGACGGTGTCTTCGAACGCGTTGCCGGTGCGCACCCGGCGCAACAGAGCGTCGCCGGCCAGACCCGCCGCATCCGGATGCGGCCCGCCCGCGGAATCGGTCATCGCTGAGCCGCCCACTACTCGGGAGTCACGTAGGCAGAGCTGATGCCTCCGTCGACGAGGAAGGTCGAGCCGGTGATGAACGAGGAGTCGTCGCTCGCGAGGAAGGCGACGGAGGCGGCCAGTTCCTCGGGCTCGGCGAAACGGCCGAGGGGAATGTGCACCAGACGGCGCTGAGCCCGCGCCGGGTCTTTGGCGAAGAGCTCCTGCAGCAGAGGGGTGTTCACCGGCCCCGGGCAGAGGGCGTTGACCCGGATGCCCTGGCGGGCGAATTGCACTCCCAGCTCGCGCGACATGGCGAGAACGCCGCCCTTCGACGCCGTGTACGAGATCTGCGAGGTGGCCGATCCCATCACGGCCACGAAGGACGCCGTGTTGATGATCGATCCGCGCTTCTGCGGAACCATGTAGCGCAACGCCGCACGCGAGCACAGGTACACCGACTTGAGGTTCACGTCCTGCACCTTCTCCCACGCCGGAAGCTCGGTGGTCTCGATGGAGTCGTCGTCGGGGGGCGAGATGCCCGCGTTGTTGAAGGCCACGTCGACGGACCCGTAGGTGTCGAATGCAACCTTGAACAGGTTGTCGACCTGGGCCTCGTCGGTGACGTTCACCTGCACGAAGAGGCCACCGACGGCCTCGGCCGCGCGCTCGCCCGATGCGGCATCCATGTCGCCGATGACGACGGTGGCGCCCTCGGCGGCGAAGCGCCGCGCGGTGGCGAAGCCGATTCCACTGGCTCCCCCGGTGATCACCGCCACTTTGCCTGCGAGCCGCTTCGTGAGGTCGATGGTGGGCAGGTCGGTCATGAGAGCTCCTCTACGGCGATGAAGACGTTCTTGGTGTCGGTGAAACTGAGGGGTGCGTCGGGGCCGAGCTCGCGGCCGAGGCCCGACTGCTTGAAGCCGCCGAAGGGCGTCGTGTAGCGAACGGAGGAGTGCGAGTTCACCGAGAGGTTGCCCGCTTCGACGGCGCGGGAGACGCGCAGCGCGCGACCGACATCTCGGGTCCAGATCGAACCCGAGAGGCCGTACTCGGTGGCGTTCGCCAGCGAGACCGCGTCGGCTTCGTCGTCGAACGGGAGCACGGTGACGACGGGTCCGAAGATCTCCTCCGTCGCGGTGCGGTCGTTGCGCCCGGGGGTAAGCACGGTCGGCGGGAACCAGTAGCCCGGGCCCTGCGGCGCGGATCCCCGGAAGGCGACCTGGCTGTCGTCGGGAACATACGAGCTCACCGACGCGTGGTGCTTCGCCGAGACGAGCGGGCCCATCTCGGTGGCCTCGTCGTTCGGGTCGCCGACGACGACCTGGTTCACCGCGGGCTCGAGCAGTTCCATGAAGCGGTCGTAGACACTTCGCTCGACGAGAATCCGACTGCGGGCGCAGCAGTCCTGGCCGGCGTTGTCGAAGACTCCCGCCGGCGCAGACGCGGCCGCCTTCTCGAGGTCGGAGTCGGCGAACACGATGTTGGCGCTCTTGCCGCCGAGCTCGAGAGTCACGCGCTTCACCTGATCGGCGCTGCCCGCCATGATCTTCTTGCCGACCGCGGTCGATCCGGTGAAGACCACCTTTCGCACGGTCTGGTTCGTGACGAAGCGTTCGCCGACCACAGAGCCGTGGCCGGGCAGCACCTGGAAGAGCCCGTCGGGCAGCCCTGCCTCGCGCCCGATCTCCGCGAGGCGCATCGAGGTCAGCGGCGTCCACTCGGCGGGCTTCAGCACAACGGCGTTGCCAGCCGCGAGCGCCGGGGCGAACCCCCACGCGGCGATGGTCATCGGAAAGTTCCAGGGGGTGATGACGCCGACGACTCCGAGTGGCTCGTGGAAGGTCACGTCGAGCCCGCCGGCCACCGGGATCTGTTTGCCGAACAGGCGCTCGGGCGCGGCCGAGTAGTAGGTGAGCACGTCGCGCACGTGGCCCGCCTCCCAGCGGGCCTGGCCGATCGGATGGCCCGAATTCAGGGTCTCCAGCTGGGCGAGGGCCTCGACGTTCGCGTCGACGGCCGCCGCGAAGTCGCGCAGGGTCTGTGCCCGCTCGGCCGGAGCCCGGCGCGCCCACGCTCTCTGCGCATCCGATGCTCTCGCGATGGCGTCGTCGGTGCCCTCGACGTCGAAGAGTTCGACGGCGGTGACGACCTCCTCGGTCGCGGGGTTGATCACGGTGTAACTGCTCATGCGCTCGGGCTGTCCTGTTCCTGTGCTCGGTACTCTCTCGCGGCCTCGACGAGGCCCGCGAACAGTCGGATGTCGTCGCGCGACTCTTCGGGATGCCACTGCACGGCCACCCCGAACGGCACCGAGTCGAGCTCGACCGCCTCGATAACCCCGTCGGATGTTCGGGCAGTGACGACGAGCCCGTCGCCCAGCTGGTCGATGGCCTGGTGGTGGTAGACGGGAACGTCGATCGTGTCCGAGAGGAGGCCCGCCAGACGCGAATCCTCGGCGACGCTCACCTCGACGTGGTTGAAGATGCCCTGGCCTGCTTGATATCGACGATCGCCGACGACGTCGGGCAGGTGCTGGTGCAGCGTTCCCCCTCGAGCGACGTTCAGCATCTGCGCCCCGCGACAGATGCCCAGGAACGGGATCTCACGCTCGATCGCCCGGCGCAGGAGCGTGTCCTCCCAGGCGTCGCGATCGGGACGCGGCTCGTCGGTCTCGGGATGCGCATCCTGCCCGTAGCGCGACGGCTCGATGTCTTTGCCACCGGTGAGGATCAGTCCGTCGAGCGAGTCGAGCAGGCGGTCGGCGATCGCTTCGCTGATGGCCTGCGGAGGAAGCAGCACGGCGATGCCGCCAGCCTTCTCGACCGCGTCGAAGTAGACCTTCGGCAGAAACGAGGCGGGAACATCCCAGACTCCTGTCTTCGCGCGCTCGAGATACGTGGTGAGGCCGATGACGGGCAGTCGATCAGAGGCGCTCAAAACCGCGGACCCTCTCCCAGTCGGTGACGGCCGAGTCGAAGGCCTTGAGCTCGATGCGGGCGTTGTTGACGTAGTGGTCGACGACCTCGTCTCCGAAGGCCGCGCGCGCGATCTCGCTCGATCCGAAGAGCTCCGCCGCGTCGCGCAGGTTCGTGGGAACCCGCGGTGCGCCGGAGGTGTAGGCGTTGCCCACCGTGGCGTCCTCGAGCTCGAGCTCGTTCTCGATGCCGTAGAGGCCGCCCGCGATGAGTGCCGCGGTCGCCAGGTACTGGTTCACGTCTCCGCCGGGAACCCGGTTCTCGACGCGCATTCCGAGGCCTTTGCCCACCACGCGGAGGGCGCAGGTGCGGTTGTCGAGGCCCCACGCGACGGCGGTGGGAGCGAACGACCCGTCGACGTAGCGCTTGTAGGAGTTGATGTTCGGCGCGAAGAAGAGCGTCAACTCGCGCAGGGTCTTGAGCTGCCCGGCCATGAAGTGACGGAACATCGTCGACATGCCGTTCTCGGCATCCGGGTCGCTGAAGACGGCCGTGCCGTCGGTGCCCCTGAGGCTGATGTGCACGTGGCACGAGTTGCCCTCGCGCTCATTGAACTTGGCCATGAAGGTGAGCGATTTGCCGTGCCGGTCGGCGATCTCTTTCGCCCCGTTCTTGTAGATCGAATGGTTGTCGCACGTGACCATCGCGTCGTCGTACCGGAAGCCGATCTCCTGCTGGCCCAGGTTGCACTCGCCCTTGACGCCCTCGCAGTACATGCCCGCGCCGTCCATGGACACGCGAATGTCGCGGAGCAGCGGCTCCATGCGCGTCGATGCCAGCAGCGCGTAGTCGATGTTGTAGTCGCTGGCCGGGGTCAGATCGCGGTAGCCCTTGGACCAGGCCGAGCGGTAGTTGTCTTCGAAGACGATGAACTCGAGTTCGGTGGCGACGAATGCCTCGAGGCCGCGGTCTTTCAGGCGCTTCATCTGGGCGGCCAGAATCTGTCGCGGAGAGGGCTCGACGGGCGTCTCGTCGAGCCAGTGCAGGTCGGCGGTGACCATAGCGGTGCCCGGAAGCCACGGGATCGTGCGGAGCGTCGACATGTCGGGCATCATCGCCATGTCGCCGTAACCGTGCTCCCAGCTCGACATGTCGTAGCCGTCGACGGTGTTCATCTCGACGTCGACGGCGAGCAGGTAGTTGCAGCACTCGGCTCCGTGCGACGCCGCGTCTTCGACGAAGAGCCGGGCCGAGAGGCGCTTGCCGACGAGCCGACCCTGCATGTCGGTGAAGGCGACGATCACGGTGTCGATCTCGCCGGCCGAGACCTGAGCGGTCAGCGCGTCGAGCGTGAGATTTCCTGCGGTGGATGCCACGGTGTGCTCCTTCATCGATGGTCGCCACGGGCGATTCCTGCGCTGCAGAACCCCGCCGACCCGACCATTACACCACACGGCCCGGCCGGGTCTTGCTACTTTCTTTGCAGCATTCGTAACACGCAATTTACACACAAAGGTGGTGCCAACCAACCAATAGAACGCTAGTGTGTGGTCAATTCGTGCGAGGGAGCCGATGGCGTTCCGCTGTGCACTGCCGAGACAACGAGCTACCGGAGGATCCACGTGACTGACAGCAAGACCCGCCGATCGGGCGTCACCTACAGCAAGGCCGCAGACGGCTACTTCGAGAAACGCACCCTCAAGAGGTCGGCCGGAATCTGGGGCCTCTGGGGGCTGGCCGTCGCGGCCGTGATCTCGGGCGACTTCTCGGGCTGGAACTTCGGCATCGACTTCGCCGGCTTCGGCGGCATGCTCATCGCCTTCGCTCTGCTCATCGTCATGTACTACGGCATGATCTTCTCGATCGGCGAGATGGCGGCCGCCATGCCGCACACCGGAGGCGCGTACTCGTTCGCACGCTCGGCGATGGGGCCCTGGGGCGGACTCGTGACGGGCCTGGCAGAGACCATCGAATACGTCGCGACCACCGGCGTGATCGTGTTCTTCTCGGCGCAGTATGCGAACAGCATCACCACGGAGCTGCTGAACTTCGATCTCTCGGACAACATGTGGATCTGGTGGCTCGTGCTCTACGTGGTCTTCATCGCCCTGAACTCGGCCGGAGCCGCCATCTCGTTCAAGTTCGCCATCGTCGTCTCGATCATCTCCATCGCGATCCTGCTCGTCTTCTCTGCCATGGCCGCCTTCTCCGGCCTGTTCAGCTGGGACAGCCTCTTCAACATCGAGCCGGATGCCGGCCAGTCGTCCTTCCTGCCGCACGGCGTGGTGCCGATCCTCTTCGCTCTGCCGTTCGCCATGTGGTTCTTCCTCGGCATCGAAGAGCTGCCCCTCGCGGCCGAAGAGGCGCACGACCCCGTACGCGACATCCCCAAGGCCGGATTCTGGGCTCGGGGAACACTCATCGTCACGGGACTGCTCATCCTCTTCCTCAACACCGGCGTGATCGGCGCAGAGAAGATGGGCGTCTCGGCGGAGCCTCTGCTCGACGGCTTCCGCGCCATCGTCGGCGACCAGGCCGCGGCCGCTCTGGCGCTCTTCGCCCTGATCGGTCTGCTCGCCTCGCTGCAGGGCATCATGTTCGCCTACGGACGCAACATGTACTCCCTTTCACGGGCCGGCTACTACCCGAAGTTCTTCTCGCTCACGGGCAAGCGGCAGACGCCATGGGTCGCCCTCACCGTGGGCGCGGTCATCGGATTCATCGCCCTCATCGTGCTCGACGTGCTGTCGAAGGTCGACGAAGACGGCGCGGGAGCGGTGGCCGGCGCCATCATCTTGAACATCGCCGTCTGGGGCGCGGTCGTCGCCTACCTCCTGCAGATGATCTCGTTCGTCATCCTGCGCAAGAAGTTCCCGAATGCGAAGCGCCCCTACGTAAGCCCGTGGGGCATCCCGGGCGCGGTGATCGCGGGGGTCATCTCGGCCCTCATCTTCCTCGGGTTCCTCCTCAACGTCACGTTCCAGCCTGCGATCATCGCGATCGTGATCGTCTATGCGTTGATCCTCGTCGGATTCGCGGTCTGGGGACGCAAGCAGCTCGTGCTGTCGCCGGAAGAGGAATACGCGCTCTCGGGCGGCCTGCACGGCGACCCGGAGAAGGACGGCTACGGGGGCGCCGTCGCCGAGGAGATCCGAACGGACGACCTCGACCCGACAGGTCGACCGAAGGCGTAGCCGAGCGACTTCGACACGCCCGAGAATCACCCGCGATCCCGCCTATTGGGCGGGATCGCGGCGTGTCTGCAGACCATCTGAAGCGGCACGGCGCACACTGCTCTTACGACCGTGGTGGAAGGTGTGACAAATGCTCGGATGGCGACGACGCGCAAAGGCAGAACGGCAAGACGAGGCGAACCAGCAGCGCCTCTCCGAGCTGGTGAACCAGACCCTCATGGAGAACTTCGGACCGTACGGTTCGTTCGCCATCACGCGGCGCAGTTCGACCGACACCGACGACATCTTCCACACCGTGCTCGCCGCGTCGGTAGCCCGCGACATCGTCTCGACTCTGACGAGCCATGGAGTCTTCCGCGTCGCAGAGACCCCGGCGTCGCGCACGCCTCTCGCCCCCATCAACACCGTCGACGTTCCCGCCGAGCTCGCCAAGGCCGTCACGGATGCCGCGCCGCGCACCACGACGCTGGTCGGACCGGTGCGCGCGGCGTAGCTCGACCGTTCACGCGAGGCGCTACGAGGCAACCTCGTTTCGAAACGCGAACACGACCGCCTGCACACGATCACGGAGTTCCAGCTTCTGCAGCACCCGGCCGACGTGGGTCTTCACGGTCGACTCGGACAGCCAGAGCTCCTGGGCGATCTCCGCGTTAGAAAGGCCGCGCACGACGGCGTCGAAAATGTCACGTTCTCGATCGGTGAGTGCACTCAGTCGATCGAGCGCAGCCTGCCGTGTGTTCTCTGCGAGAAGCGTCGTGGCGTCTCCGGCACGAGAGCTCAGGGCCTCGTAACGCCGCACGAGTTCCGCCGTTATTCGCGGCGAGAGCACGGCGTCACCGATCGCGACCGCCCGCACGGCGGCGAGGATGTCTTCGCTCGACGAGTCCTTCAGGAGGAATCCGCTTGCGCCCGCATCCAGCCCGCCGAAGGCGTACGCGTCCACATCGAATGTCGTGAGCACGATGACGCGGGTCGCAGGCCCGGCCGACGTGATGCGGCGCGTCGCCTCGATGCCGTCCATGCGGGGCATCTGAACATCCATCAGCACGATATCGGGAACCGTCGTCGCCGCCAGCGACACCGCCTCGCCACCGTGGCTCGCCTCTCCGACCACCTCGATGTCGTCGGTCGCTCCCAGCACCATTGCGAGCCCCTTGCGGATCAGAGGCTGGTCGTCGGCGATGAGCACCCGGATGCGGCTCATGCGCCGGCACCGGGCAGAACGAGCCTCACCAGCCACGAGCCGTCACCATCGGGGCCCGCCGTCAGGGTGCCTCCGTACAGTGCGGCTCGCTCGCGCATCCCGACCAGACCTCGGCCCACCGAGTCGCTGCGTTGCTCGTGGTGGATTCGCCCGTCGTTTCTCACCGTCACGACGACATCGCGGCCTGTCTCCACGACGACGCTGGCCAGCGACGGGCTCTCCGTGTGCCGCAAGACGTTTGTCAACGCCTCCTGCACGACGCGGAACACGGTCATCTGCACTCCCGACTGTGCGGGAGTCTCTCCACGAACCGTGAGGCTCACGGGAACGCCGACCCCGCGGTACACCTCGACGAGGCGTTCCAGGTCTTCACGGCTCGCACCCACCGACAACGAGGCGCTCTGCGGCGACGATTCGAGAACGCTGATCACCCTCCGCATCTCTCCGAGCGCCGATCGAGCCACCCCTCCCACCTGATCGATCGCCTCTCGGGCGCGCCGCGGTTCCTGTTCGACTACAGCGCTGGCTCCGTCGCCCAGACGTACGATCACCGAGAGCGAATGAGCAACGATGTCGTGAACGTCTCTGGCGATGCGCGAGCGTTCGGCGAGCGCCGCGAGCTGCACCTGCTGATCGTGCTCGCGCTCGAGATGATGCGCGCGCTCGAGGAGGCCATCGACGTAACGCTTTCTGGAGCCCGAGTTCTGACCCCAGAGCAGCGCGACGAGGAGGATGAGGAAGCCCGTCACCACATACGCGACAACGCCCGCGAGGCCTGTGCCGAGCGCTGGATCGGTTCCGGGCAGGATGTCGAACGGCGAGAGAACCGCCACGGCCAGAATCACCCCGGCCGACAGCGACGCGCAGGCCCAAGCCCGACGCGGTGCGTCGTACACAGAGATGGCGTATACGGAGTACCCGACGGCGAGGGTTCCCAGCGTCGGGTCGAAGAGGGCGAGCGGGAGGGTCGCGAGAAAGCTGATGGCGAACGACAGAACGGGGCGGCTTCGGCGGAAGAAGACGAGCCCCGCAGCGACCAGAAGCACCAGGACCGCGGGGGCGACGACCTGCATGGTCGAGCTCACCGCCACACTGAAACAAGCCAGCAGCACCCAGCTCAGGGCGATGAGCACGTCGACCGGGCGCGTACGCACCCGGCGCCGACGGGCCGCCGAACCGTCGCGATCGGCCTCGCTCATGGGCAGGGTCACGTCGTCATTCTCCCACGATCACCTTCGCCGGCCGGCTCCTTCTCGACCGTCGCCTCCCCGGCGAGAACGGCGGCCTGATCGGTCGCGACCCGCTCCGACGTGTGGTCGCGTCTGGCCTTCCGGCGCTCCGCCCCACGGTGCTGCAGAACGTAGATCGCCGGAACGACGAGCAGAGTCAGCACGGTCGACGAGAGGAGTCCGCCGATCACCACGATGGCGAGAGATTTCGAGATGAAAGCGCCGCCGCCTGTGAGCCCGAGAGCCATCGGCAGCAACGCGAACACCGTGGCGCATGCCGTCATGATGATCGGGCGCAGCCGGAGCCGCGATCCGTGCGTTACCGAATCGTCGATACTCGCGCCCTCACGCCGGTATTCGTTGATCAGGTCGATGAGCACGATGGCGTTGGTGACCACGATTCCGATGAGCATCAGCATGCCTATCAGAGCCGGAATACCGAGGGGTGTTCCCGTGACGAGCAGGCCGACGATGGCGCCCGTCGCCGCGAGGGGAACCGATACGAGCAGCAGCAGGGGCTGCAGCAGCGAACGGAATGTTGCGACCAGCACGATGTAGACCAGAGCGAGGGCGACCACCATGGCCAGCCCGAGCTGCATGAACGACGCGGATTGATCCTCTGCTGCGCCGCCCTGGTCGAGGCTCACACCATCGGGCAGGTCGATCGTCGCGACGGCAGCGTTGATCGCTTCTGTAGCACCCCCGAGGTCTCCCGCCTTCGGCGTGACGGAGACGGTCACGACGCGCTCGCCATTGCTTCGCGTGATGGTCGAGGGAGCGTTGACGACCTCGACCGCCGCGAGGTCGCTCACCAGGAGCGGTGTCGCGCGCACATTCTCGATGTCGCGCTGCAGCTGCGCCAGGCGTTCCGTCTCGGCCTGCTGCACCTGGCCGTCGGCGATGGCCTTTCGCGCGGTCTTGATCTGCTCGTCGAGACCGTCGATGCCGGAGGCGGCACCGTCGATGGCCGCACTGAGTTGCACCACGAGCTGCTCATAGGGAACAGCCGCCAGCTCGCCCGCTGTCACCGGCGCCGGGTCTGCCGGCGGCGGGTTGGCGATGAGGCTCGCCAGTTGCCCGCGCAAGGCCGCCACGTCCGCGACCGCCTTCGCCCTGGATGCGACGAGCTCGGACACCTGATTGGCTGCCTGTCGATTTGCTTCCGCCCGCGCGGCGGCCGCGGCGTTCTCCTGCTCCTGAGTGGCAGCGTCTGTGGCGGTCTTCTGCGCACGCTGCTGCTGGACCGCCGAAACCGGCAGAGGGAGAGCACCTATGGCAGCGGGGGTCGTGTCGGTCTGTTGGGAGCGAAGCACGAGGTCGTGTGTCACACCATCGACGCTGACCGTGCCCAATCGTTCGCCTTCGACCGCGGCTGCGATCGCCGCCCCGACCTCGGCCGTGGTGAAGCCCTGTGCCGCTGCGGCACTCTGGTCGACGGCCACCTTGAGCAGCGGCTGATCGCCCGCCAGATCGGTGGTCACCGCACTCACTTTGTCGAGCGTGCCCAGACGCTCGGAGATAGACGTGGCCGCGGCCGCCAGGTCGACCTCGTTGTTTCCCTTCACGAGCACGTCGATCGTGGAACTCGTGGTCTGGGTCGCCTGTGCCTGAACCGTGATGTCCTCGGCACGGGGAAGGTCGTCGACGGCCTTGCGGATCGCGCGCATCGCCGCCTCGGGGTCCGCGTCCGCCGTGAGTACGAGATCGAGCCGCACCGGGGCGCCCTGCATGCCCACGGTCGTCTGGTACGACTCCACCTCAGACACAGACGAGATCGACTTCTCGAGGCCGGCCGCAACGACGTCGCCCGAGGCGAGAGTCGCTGTCACAGGCATCTTCTGCTGCACCTGCACCGCCCGAGCATCCGAGAATCCCCCGAGCAGGTCGGTCTTGAGCGAGCCGGCGCCCACGAGACTGCCCCCGAAGACCAGCACGGCGACGACCACCATCAAGATGGGGCGGCGCAGCGCGAAGGCGAGCGCCGGCAGATAGGCGCGCTGCATCCGGGTCGTCGCTTCGACGTGTTCGGCCACCGGCGCGGGCGCCGCATGCTCGTCACGCTGCGCCGACGCCTTCGGTTTACGCAAGAACCAGTACGCGAGCACCGGAACGATGGTGAGCGACACGATGAGCGAGGCGAGGAGCGCTACCGCGACGGTCACAGCGAACGGTCGGAACAGTTCGCCGGCTATGCCGCCGACGAACGCGACTGGCAGGAACACCGCCACCGTCGTGAGCGTCGACGCCGTGACCGCGCCCGCGACCTGGGCCACAGAGGCGCGCACGCCATCCGGAGTGAGGCCGGTGTCGCCTCGTCGCCGAACGATGTTCTCGATCACGACGATCGAGTCGTCGACCACGCGACCCACCGCAACCGTGAGAGCGGCAAGGGTGAAGATGTTGAGAGACAAGCCTCCGAGGCGCAGACCGATGATCGCGATGAGCAGAGACAGGGGAATGGAGATCGCCGTGATGATCGTGGCCCGCGGCGACAGCAGGAAGACGAGAATGATGAGGATGGCGAAGAGCAGTCCGAGACCGCCCTCGACAGAGAGATCGTGGATCGACTTCTCGACCATGGTCGACTGATCGAAGATCGTGTGGCTGGCGCTGGCGGTTCCGAGGTCGGCGACCTGAGCCGCAACGACGGCGGCCACCGCGTGGGAGACCTGCACGGCATTCGCGTCGGGCGTCTTCGTTATGGTCAGTCCGATAGAGGGCCGGCCATCCACGCGCGAGAGCGAGCTCTGATCTACCGGAACCAGCGCGACCGCGGCCACTTGCGACAGCAGCACGGGGCCCGCGAGCGCAGGGATGGGCATCGACGCGATATCGGCGAGCGTCGCGTTCTCCTGACCCACCTCGATCGCGAGCGATTGCTCGCCCTCCACGCTGGTGCCGGCCGGCACGACGGTGCCCGCCGTTCGAAGAAGAGCGCCGACGGTGGCCTGATCGATCTTGAAGGCGACGAGTGCCGCGGGATCGAGGGTGACCAGAACGCGCTCCTGGGTGCGGCCAGCCACCTCGACGCCGCGCACGCCGGGCACCTTCTTGATCGCGGGAACGAGAATCGAATCGACGCGCTCCGCGAAGGTCTCGATGCTGTCGTCACTCGTGAGACCGAGCGCGAGCACGGGGATGTCACCGGTGCTGCCGTCGATGACGGTGGAGGTCACGCCGCTCGGAGCGGAGGCGAGCGCCGTCTTGGTGACCGCGTCCACGTCGGCGATGATCTTGCTGCCGTCGCCTCCGAACGCCCAGGTCACCGTGACCTGTGCCGATCCATTCGACGTCGTCGATGTGACGTCGTCGACTCCGCTCACGGCCTCCAGCGCCTGTGCGAGGGGAACGACGACCTGCTTGTCGAGCGTCGCCGGCGAGGCCCCGGCCTTGGTGACGACGACGACCGCTGTGGGCTGCTCGATCGCCGGCAGCAGCTCCTGCTTCATCGTCGATGTCGCCCACAATCCGACTCCGACGATCAACAGGCTGAGGAGAGCGACGATCGCGCGATTGGCGAGGCTCAGGCGGGTAAGCAGCATCATGTGGGGGTGGTCTTTCTCGCGTCAGAGGTACGAACCTCCACACCATGGCAGCCCGCCGCCTGCCGGAGCGTCCTCAGAAAGAGCCATCTCCGCCACGCAGACATGGGCCCCAGGTACCACTCCTGCTGCGGACGCGTTCCTAGACTGAGATCATGCCCAATCGCTGGAACAAGATCTCGGCCTCTCCCACGCGAACCGGCGCAGGGGTTTCTCTCCCGGGGCTCACCGCAGAAGACCTGTTCAGGCAGCAGGCGCCGCAATCGAGCGTCGCGCTCGACGAGAAGCTGCGCCAGGTCTACTACTGGCTGGTCAACACGGCCGTCATCTCGCCGTTCTACGACATCGAGTTCTCCTTCGACGCTCCGTTGAGCTTTCCGCTGGGCGACGCAGGCGCCGAACTGCATCTGCCGACCGACCAGTCGTATTCGTCGAACGTTCTGCTGCCTCTGCTCACGTTCGCCCTGGGCGGCAAGTGCCTGCTGGTAGGCGGCCCGGGGCGCGGCAAGACGACACTCGCGGTGCTGATGGGAGTGATCGCGGGCAGCACGCCGCAAGACGTTCGCCGCAGCGTGCAGCAGGGCCAGCCGCAGCTCACCGTCAGCGATCTCGTGGGGATGCCGCTCCCCCGCGACCTCGTGAACGCCGCCAGCCTTCCCGAGATCGAGATCGCCTGGCGCGGCTGGCTCACCAGACCCGTCAAGATCATCGACGAATACAACCGGATTCCGACCAAGACCCAGTCGGCCCTCCTCACCATGGTGGCGGAAGGCTACGTCGAGAGCTACGACCAGATGCTCTCGACGGCACCGGAATCCGGCGTCGAGAGCTGGTTCTTCACGGCCAACGACGATGCCGGCGGCGGAACGTTCCCCGTCATCCAAGCTCTCAAAGACCGGGTCGACGTGACCGTGGCGGCTCTCGGCTTCAACAGCCGCTTCTTCGATGAGCTCGTCACCCGGGTCGAGGCGGGCGAGAAGCCCGAAGAGAACGTCCCTTCTGAACTCGTCTTCGCGCCCGCCGAGCAGCAGGCGCTGGCTGCGGCCATTCGGGCCGTCCCCGTTCCGCAGACGGTTCGTCGACAGCTCGAGTTCTTCGCGAGCCAATTCGAGTTCGTCCAGCACGGCGGTCGACGCTTCGAGTACCGCACCAAAGACACCGTGATGACCGGAGGTGGCCAGGTCGGTGAGGTGATCGACAGCAACACGGGCGCCGATCTGCAGGTCGACATAGGAGCGCAGACGACGAACAGTCTGTCGGCCCGCGCCCTGCAGTCCCTCATCACCTATGCCAAGGCGATGGCCTACTTCCGAGGCGTTCCGGCCGTCGGCCTCGATGACGTCGCGGCCGTGCTGCCTTTCTCGCTTCGCGGCAAACTGTTGCCGAACGAGCTCCATCCCCGTTTCGAGACCGGAGCCGACCGCGAGCTCGCCACCGACCAGGTCAGCTGGCTCGCCGACCTCTTCGAGCAGTCCTGTCGTCAATTCGCGTCACTCGGGCTCGCCAAGACCGACCCCGTCGGCGATCTCCTCGCCACCTTCGCGCAGGGCCTCGACGGGGTGAGCCAGGTGGAGGGATCGCGCAGGCTGACTGCGATCGAGTCGCAGATTCAGGTGATCTCGCGCCAGAAGAAGCTCTACGGTCGGCACTTCGACGACCTCGTCGCGTTGAAATATCTGCACCAGCGCTACACCAACTACCTGCGCTGGCTCGAGAGCCGACCACGATGATCCGACGCGCGGGTCTCGCGGTCAACGACACCCTCGGCCCGGCGGTGGTGCCCCCGCTCGCCGCCCTCGACGGATTCGACACTCGACTCGCGACAGACAACGTCGTGTCGTGGGGCGGCGACCCCGACTTGTACAGCCGTTTCTTCGCGACCTCGATCGCCCTCGACCGCAGCCGATCGACGACCGAACAGCCCCTGCCGCACACGGTACTCACGCTCGCCGCGTTGGCCGCGTGGCGCTCGGGCGTGCTCGATCTGAGACAGGATGCGCTGGGCCGGCTCACCGAGTCGCTAGAGAGCGGGTCCGTCGCCGACGCCGTGCTCGCGAGCGCCCTCGGCCTGCAAGCGGGCGAGCTGGCGGACTTCGTGCGCTGCCAGGCCGAGAGCCCGTTCGGGTGGCCCGCGCGTGGCTCTGGAGAGGTCGTCGTCGCTCGCGTGGGCGGCTTTCGAGGACTCGGCGGACCCTGGACCGCTCCCCCTGCGAGCGCCGAGCCGATGTCGTCGGACGGCGACTATCTGATCACCCTCGCCGACGGAGGAGTCTGGCGCCTCGAGGCCGACATCTTCGGCACCAGGCTGAGCCGGGCCGAGACCAGCACCGACCGCGAGACCGCGCGGCCCGTGGTGCCCCCGGCATCCGGAGCATGGCCGACCAGACTCGCCGTCTTCGACACGTCCTACCTCGCCTGGCTCGTTCTGGGGCAGGCCGCATGACACCCCTCTTCGGCAGCCGCGAGCACCCTCTCGACGACCGGCAGCGTATGGCCTGGGAGAGTGCGCAGGCACTCTGGGGCGTTCATCTGCACGATCCCGAGTTGAAACCCGGGGCGCACATGCCGTCTTTCGCCTGGTTCTCCTTTCCCCCTCAGGTGGTCGTCGATCCGAGCGAGGCGGAGCGCAACGGGGTGGGCGCCTTCTACGAGTCGATCTTCGCGCACGAGATCGGCCATCACGTGCTGTCGCCCAGCACGCGCGTCACCTCGTTCGCCCTCGCCCAGCAGATGGCCCGGGCAATCGCTGCGACCGGACGCGACCTCATTCCCGAGCCGGACGCGAAGGCTCAGATGCTGTCGAACCTCTGGTCCGACATGCTGATCAATGTCCGCGTCGCGGCCATGCAGCGCCAGCGCGACGGGATGCCGGGGGTCGACCCCGAGATGATCCGCATGTGGGGCGTGCTCTCGTCGGTGCCGCCGACCGGGCAGCTGTGGTGGGTCGTACTCCGCTCCTACGAGATTCTGTGGAGCAAGCCGGCGGGATTCCTCTGCCCCGTCTCACCGCCGCCCAGGCCGGTGAAACGGGTCGAGCGCGCCGCACCCACCACCCCTCAGGCGGCGGACACCGACGCGCAGCGAGCCAAGGCTGTGGCAGCCGCAGCCGCGGTCGATGCACGCATAGCCGCCGAGGCGCAGTGGGCGGAATTCGTGGTGACGAACCCCGATGTCGATGCGGGCCTGCTCGCCGAGACCGTGAGAACCTTCGGCGACGACCCGGTGAGCGGCGCCCTGCGTTTCGGCATGCTGCTGGCTCCCTATCTCACAGCAGCGGCCGGCTCGACCGGTCAGTCAGGCGGCGCCGGGCGCGCGATCGACGGTGGATGCGCCGGTCAGGAGGATGGAGCGCCGCCGTCGGCGGGCGAGCTCGAGGAGGTGCTCGGTGATCCGCGGTTGCGCGAGGTGCCTGAGCACCCGGCGGTCATCAAGGCCCGCGGGGCGGGCGGCATGGCGGCCCCGCCGGCGGAGAACGGCATGCAGCCGTCCGCTCCTCGCGCGGGCGCTGACGCCATGGGCCAGGGCTACGGCGTGGCCGAGACGCTCGAGCTCTACTCGGCAGCCGACCCGAACGAGGTGATTGCGGCCTGGTACATCACCGCCGCCAAGCGCTGGGTGAAACCGTTGACCCAGCCGGCGTCACGCCCGAACTCTGTCGATGAGACGATTCCCGGAGCCCTCGAGCAGTGGAGCATCGATGACGAGATCGCGTCGCTCGACTGGTCGGCGACGCTGTCGACGAATCCCACCGTCATTCCCGGCGTCACGACCCGGCTGCGCGCCGTACTGCCGGATGCGCCGCCAGAACAACGCGAGAGCGTGCGGCTCGACATCTACATCGACTCCTCCGGATCCATGCGGGCGCCACGAGCCGGCTCCCCCGCCGTGCTCGCCGGAACGATCCTGATCCTGAGTGTGCTGCGCGGCGGCGGACGCGTGCGGGTGACCTCTTTCTCCGGACCGGGGCAGGTGGCCGGCGGGGCTCGCTTCACCCGCGATCGCGCCGAGGCGCTGCGGGATCTCACCTTCTACTTCGGCGGAGGAACGACCTTCCCGCTCGATGTCTTCGGCGTCCGCTATCGCGACACGAGGGGCGACAAGGGCAGCCACGGCGCCGTCACCCGGAGGCACGTCGTCGTGCTCTCCGACGACGGGCTGCGCTCGATGTTCGGCACGGGCCAGGAGGAGTACGCCCGAACAGCCCTCGAGGTGCGCCGGGTACTCGACAGCGGCACGCTGATCGTCGAGGACCGCAGACACCAGATGGCCGAACCCGCTGCCGCGGCCGGTTACGACGTGGAATACATCGACACCATGGACGACGCGCCGGCCGCCTGCGCGCGTCTTGCCCGGCGCCTGGCCGAACCCCGCGCATCCAGGCGTCTCACCCCGGGAGGACGTCGTGGCTGATCGATCGAAGGCACAACACGGAACGTCTGGGCCGGCCTCCGCACCGGCGCCTTCCGCTGCCGAGGCGCTCTTGCAGCGCTGGTTGGCAAGGAACGAGAGCATCGATGCCGTCTGGGCGGGGATGGTTCCCGGGCCGTCAGCCGATGCCGTCGCGAGTCGGATCGGCGCCGTGCCGAAGACGTTCCTCGACGATCGCGTTCGGGTCGTCGCTCTGGCCGGAGATGTTCTCGAATCCGACCGTGGGCGCGGCCAGGAGTCGACAGACGTCGTGACGGTGCTCGACGAGGTGGCCGCGACCGGGTCGTCGGCCGCTCGGCGCGGTGCCGCGATCGCACTGTGGCTGTGGGCCGGCGACGAGGAACTCGGTCCGCTGGCTCCCCCTCTGGCGCGCGAGCATGCGGCTCGAGCGCTGGCCGCGATGGCTTTCCGACTCGCGTCGGTGGTCGACCCGGCAGAGTGGGTCAGCGACGCAGAGCGACGCGACGAGGCCGCGCGCACGTTCTTGTTCTGGTCGGGCCAGCTACCGGCGGGCGAGGATCGCGAGACCGCTTCGTCGCTGTTGACGATGAGAGACTCCCTTCAGCGCAACGGCGCCCTCGCCGCGGCCGCCGAGGAACATGCCCACCGACTCGAGGTCACGCGCAAACTACAGGAGGCGCGCGCTCGGGAGGCCGCCGCGCGGTACACGCACGAATGAGCGACGTAGCGCAGGCCAGTCAAGGCCCAGACGATCCGCTCGCTATCGCCGAATACACCCCTGGTGGCCAGACAGCGCTCGACGACAGCGAGCGCTGGCCGAGCCTGACACCGCCGGGCGCCAGGCGCCTCGAGGCGTTGCGCACGCATCCGTTCGCCCCGCCCTGGGTGCACGCGACCGGCGACAGGCTGAGCGCCGACGCCGCCCGTCGGGTGCGCACTCCGCTGCCCCTCGACGGCTGGCTCGATCGGCATCTCGATGTAGCCCGGCGCCTTCCCGCCTACCGACGACGCGCCGGCGAGCTCGTCGCTCTCGAAGACTTTCCGCTCATCGGCCGCGACGATCTCGTCGACGACGTCTCGGCCTTCGTTCCGCTCGACGCCGATCTCGAGCAGGCCGTGCACGGGTCGAGCTCCGGAAGCACCGGGCGGGCACTTCTCATTCCCGACGACATCGAGGACACAGCGCGAACCTTCCATCTGCTCGTTACTCTCGCCGCAGAGCAGGGAGTCGAGTGGACGCCGGACCCCGAGCGCATGGCGCTCGCTCACGTGGTGCACCAGAGGCAGGCGTTCACCTACGCGTCGGTGATCAGTTCGTTCGAGCAGGCAACCATGGCGCGCCTCAACCTGATCGACGCGCAGTGGCCCGATCGTTTGACGAGAGCGCGGTTCCTCGAGGCGCAGAATCCCCAGGCCATCAGCGGCAGCCCCACCAGCCTCGCTGAACTGCTCGACCCCTCGCTCGTTGCGGTGCTGCATCCGCTCGTCATCTTCTCCGGCGCGATGGGCCTCAGCGGGGCCCTGAGGGCCGACCTCGTTGCGTCTTACGGATGCCCCGTGATCGACGTCTACGGTCTGCACGAGACCCGGCCCATCGCATCCAGCGCCGACGGCGGACCCTTCGTGATTCTCGACCGCCGGGTACACGTTGAGATCGTCGACGATCGGGGCCGACCCGTTTCCCAAGGCGAACGAGGCGAGATCGTGGTGACGGCGGGTGAGAACCCCCTGCTGCCGCTCGTACGGTACCGAACACGCGACTTCGGCATGCTCGTCGAGGTCGACGGGCGGCTCGCGATCGCCGAGCTCGAGGGTCGAGAGGCCACGACGTTTCTGGCGAACGACGGCTCCCGTGTCGCCTGCGTCGATCTCACGCAGCAGCTGCAGGCCGCCGGCGCTCATGGCTGGTCGGTGAAACAGGATGCGACGGGTGGGGTCGAGGCCGTCATCGCGCGCGGCGACGCGGGCCGAGTCTCCGCAGCGCTCGAGGCGCTGCTCGGTCGGCCTGTCACTGTCGAACGCCGCGAGAGGGTGGCGGATCTCGGCGAGGGCAAGCCTCGCCGCTACGTGTCGCTCGCGTAGAGAGCCGTCGCTAGCCGATGCGCGTCCACTTCGACGGGCCCTCGGAGCCCGCCTTGTAGCTGTCGAGCGGCACCTCGTCGGCACGCCACGCATCGAGCACGGGAGCCACGATGCGCCAGCCTTCGACGGCCGAGTCGCCGCGGACCGAGAGCGACGGGTCGCCGTCGAGGATGCCGGCGAGTACCTCGCGGTAGGCCAGCAGCTGGCCGTCGCCGAACATCGCCTCGAGCTGCGTCTTCTCCAGCTCGTACGGGTCTCCCGGCCCGTTGACGTTGAGTTCGAGCGACATCTTGTCGGGCGCGAGAAAGATGCGCAGAACGTTCGGATGCTCGGTGCCGGTGAGCCCGGTCGGCACGCGGTTGGCCTTCTTGAAGGTGACGGCGATCTCGCGGCGGCGCTCCGCGAGCGCCTTGCCGCTGCGGAGAGTGAACGGCACGCCCACCCAGCGCCAGGTGTCGATCTGCACCGTGATCTCGGCGAGCGTCTCGGTCTTGCGTGACGCGACGACCCCGGGTTCCTTCGAGTAGGCGGGCATCTCGCGGCCGTCGACGTCGCCGGCGGTATAGCGGGCTCGCCTCGACGAGGCCGACGCGTCATCGCCGTTCAGACTCGTCGCTCGAAGAACGATCTCTTTCGCGTCGCGTAAATCGTCGGCGCCCAGGGTCGACGGCGGCTCCATCGCGACAACGGCCATCACCTGCAGCAGGTGGCTCTGGATCATGTCGATGAGCGCACCGGCGGTGTCGTAGTAGCCGGCCCTGCCCTCGAGCCCGAGCTGCTCGTCGTAGACGATGTCGATCTTCTCGATGTGCTCCGCGTTCCAGATCGGTTCGAACATGCGGTTCGCGAACCGCAGGCCGAGGAGGTTGAACACGGTCGAGCGTCCGAGGAAGTGGTCGACGCGGTGGATCTGGTTCTCGGGCACCAGGCGGGCGAGTTGGGCATTCAACGCCTCGGCACTCGCGACGTCGGTGCCGAACGGCTTCTCGAGGGCCAGGGTCAGACCCGCCGGACGCTTCACCTTCTCGAGAGCCTCACACGCCGCGACGGCGACGGCGGGCGGAAGGGCGAAGTAGATCGCCGGAGCGACCTCGCACAAATCGATGAGCTGTTGCAGGACGGCGGGGTCGGTGACGTCGGCCTTGAGGTAGGTGGCCGTCGTTCGAGTGTGCTCACCCGACGGCCCGGTGCAGTCGACGGCAGAGAAAGCCGTGTCGACGACCTTCCTGAAATCGTCGTCGCTCCAGTCGGCGCCTCCCACTCCGATCAGCTGCAGATGACGCTCGTTCTGCTCGCCGAGCAGCTGGCCCAGACCGGGCAGAAGCAGTCGAGACGTGAGGTCTCCCGACGCCCCGAGAATGATCAACGATGACAGTTTCTTCGACATGGTAGACAGGCTAGTCGTCGGCGCTGCTCACAGCTTGATGGTGCCAGGATGGGGTCATGAGCCTGGCCATCGAAGATTATGCCCTGATCAGCGATTGCCACACGGCAGCCCTCGTCGGTCGCGACGGAAGCATCGATTGGCTGTGCCTCCCCCGCTACGACTCCCCCTCGACATTCGGCGCTCTCCTCGGCGATGAGGATCACGGCCGCTGGCTGCTCGCTCCCACCTCGCCCGACGCAACGGCCACCCGCGTCTACGACGGCGACTCCTTCGTTCTGATCACGACCTGGACGACCCCGACCGGTGTCGTCGAGGTCACCGATCTCATGCCGCACGGCGACCGACGGGCCGAT
This sequence comes from Agreia sp. VKM Ac-1783, assembly GCF_900177765.1. Classification (GTDB taxonomy): domain Bacteria; phylum Actinomycetota; class Actinomycetes; order Actinomycetales; family Microbacteriaceae; genus Agreia. Next base: position 573,403 of record NZ_FXWI01000001.1, on the reverse strand, counting down.
GTTCTCCGTCGGGTCCGCTGCGTCTCGGGGCACGTCGAGATGCTCGAGGAGCTGGTGATCCGTTTCGGTTACGCGACGGCCGTGCCGTGGGTGCGGCAGTCGAGCGAGAACGGCCATCCGATGCTCGTGGCGATCGCAGGCCCGGATGCCCTGGTGCGCCGAGGCCCTCGGCTCACCGCCGTCGACACTCGGCATCAGGGCCGGTTCGCCGTTCGGGAGGGAAGCCACGTCGACATCTCACTCACCTGGTACCCGTCACATAGGCAGCCGCCGCAGCGGCTCGACGTCGATGAGCGTCTGGTCGCCACGAAGGCATGGTGGGCGGACTGGTCGAAGTCGCTCGTCCACGGCGGACCGTACGGGCCGGAGGTCATCCGGTCGCTTCTCGTTCTGCGAGCCCTCAGCCACGAGGACACCGGCGGCATCGTCGCCGCCGCCACCACCTCGCTGCCCGAGGCGCAGGGCGGCGTACGCAACTGGGACTACCGCTACGTCTGGCTGCGCGACGCCTCACTCACACTGCAGGTGCTCATCTCGCACGGCTTCGCAGAAGAGGCCGTGAACTGGCGTGACTGGCTGCTGCGGGCCATCGCGGGCGACCCCGCAGACATCCAGATCATGTACGGCCTCGCCGGCGAACGGGACCTACCCGAGCGAGAGATCACGAGCCTGCCCGGCTACCAGGGTGCATCGCCCGTGCGCATCGGAAACGGGGCGGCACTGCAGTACCAGGCCGACGTGATCGGCGAGGTGATGATGGCGCTGCACGAGGCACGCCTCGCGGGCGCGGAGGAGACCGAGTTCAGCTGGCCGCTGCAGAGGGCCCTCATGAGCTTCGTCGAAGAGAACTGGACTCGGCCCGACAACGGCATCTGGGAGATCAGGGGCGAACTGCAGCACTTCACACACTCGCGCGTGATGATCTGGGTGGCTCTCGATCGAGCGGTGCGCGGTGTGCGCGAGTTCGGGCTCGACGGCCCCGCAGACCGGTGGGAGAAGCTGCGCGACGACGTGCGTGCCGAGATCGAAGAGAACGGGTGGGATGCGGAACGCGGCACCTACACGCAGTACTACGGCAGCACCGAGGTCGACGCATCGCTGCTGCTGCTGCCCCAGACCGGCTTCTGCACGCCGACGGATGCGCGCATGCTCGGAACGGTGAAGGCGATCGAGAGCGACCTCCTGAACGACGGGCTGGTGATGCGCTACCGCACCGAGAGCGACGTCGACGGGCTGCCGGCCGGCGAGCATCCGTTCCTCGCCTGCTCGTTCTGGCTGGCAGAGCAATGGGCCGGAACGGGTCGACTGGCCGATGCGGTGACCCTCATGGACAGGCTGGTCTCGTTCACGAACGACGTCGGGCTGTTGTCGGAGGAATACGATCCTGCCGCTGGCCGACAGATGGGCAACACGCCCCAGGCCCTCTCGCACCTCGCTCTGGTGCGCGCGGCAGATGCCATCGCCCGCTTCTCACCGCCGACCACCGAGGAGAACTGAGCGCCAGACCCGAGTGGCTCGCCTACTCTGCTGAGGGCCGCTGACGCTGCTGCTTGGTCTCAGAACGACGCTTCTTGCCCGCGAGGTGGCGTCTCGCCGAGCCTCTCGTGGGCTTGGTCGCTCTGCGAAGCGGCGCCAGAGGAGCCAGCGCGTCGCGCAGGAGTTCGCCGAGATGCTCGAGGGCGGTCTCGCGATTGCGTAGCTGCGAACGCTGCGCAGAGACGGTGATCGTGATCCGTCCGGCGACGAGGCGCCGACCCAGCCTGCTCGTGAGTCGTTCCCGCTGGGAGTCGTCGAGCACAGCGGAATCTCCGACGTTCCAGGTCAGCTGCACTCTGCTGTCGGAGGTGTTGACGTGCTGGCCACCCGGCCCTGATGAGCGCGAGAATCGCCACTCGAGCTCGGCGGCTGGAATGGTGAGGCCGGGCGCTACCTCGAGATCCATGGTGCAAGCGTGTCACGATCGGCCACAATTGACCTCATGACTTCTCGACGACGCGCGGTGCTGCGCACCGTCGCCGCGCTCGTCGTCACCACCCTCGTGGTGGGCGCGAGCGGCTTTCTCGTGTACGCCAACGTCACCTCCGCCGCCGAGCGCGAACCTCTGTCCGAGGTCGCCGACGACCCGGCGATCTCTCTCGACTACTCGCGGGACTCGGTCGTCATGACCCCCGTCTCCGAAGCGAACGGCGAGGGCCTGGTGTTCATCGCGGGCGCAAAGATCGAGCCCGTCGCCTACGCCTACAAACTGTCGGGCCTCGTCGAGGCCGGATACACCGTCGTGATCGTGCGCCCGTTCCTCAATTTCGGGCTGTTCGAGACGCGACCGCTATCGGCCTTCACCTCACTCGCGCCCGACGTCTCCGACTGGTTCGTGGGAGGGCACTCCCTCGGCGGCGTGAAGGCGTGCATGTACGCAGACTCGCCCGAGGTGAAGGGGCTCGTTCTCTTCGGGTCGTACTGCGCGAACGACCTGTCCGGCTCCGCTCTGACGGTCGTCTCTCTATCCGGAAGCGACGACGGGCTCAGCACACCCGAGAAGATCGACGCGAACAAGGCGTCCCTTCCCGCCGACACGACCTTCGCCGAGATCGAGGGCGCGAATCACGCCGCGTTCGGCGACTACGGGCCGCAGGCGGGCGACGGTGAGTCCTCGATCGACGACTCCGACATGCGCGACATCATCACCGACACGATCACGAAGGCCCTGCGATGACTCGTCGACCCACAGGGGCCCGCCTCGGCACGGCGGCGGTCGTGATCGGCGCTGTCGCGGCAGCCGCGATCGCCGCGTGGAGGTGGAGCCCCTGGCCATCGGCGCTGATCGTGCGATACGTGTTCGAGAAAGACGGAGCGCGCGTTCTGAAGGCTCTCCAGGCCCACGCGCCCAGCGGCGTCGACCGGGCCACCGGCATCCGGTATCGCCCCCATGACCCGCACGCGATGCTGGATGCCTACTGGCAGGCCGGCACGACGGCGCCCCGTCCGACCGTGATCTGGACCCACGGCGGCGCGTGGATCTCCGGCGGTCGGGCGAACGCGGCGCCGTATTTCGAGTTGCTGGCCGCAGCGGGGTTCACTGTCGTGAGCCTCGACTACACGCGCGGGCCTGCCAGCCGGTACCCGGGGGCGCTTCACCAGTTGAACGATGCGCACGCCTATATCGTCGCTCACGCCGCTGAGCTGCACATCGACGCGGATCGCATCGTGCTCGCCGGTGATTCCGCGGGCGCCCAGCTCTCCAGCCAGCTGGCGGCGGCGATCACCGACCCGGCGTACGCGGCAGAGCTCGGCATCCGGCCCGGCCTGGAGGCCAGCAGACTGCGCGGTGTGATTCTTCATTGCGGCATCTACGAGATGGCTGGCCTTCTGCACTCGACGGGCATCATCGGATGGGGCAACCGCACGGCACTGCGCGCATACGTGGGTGGTCCGGGCTTCGCCACGTCGCCCGTTCTGGCGGAGATGTCGACGATGCACCGGGCGACGTCGGCCTATCCTCCTACCCTCATCAGCGGAGGCAACGGCGATCCGCTCACCGATGCCCAAGCGAAACCGTTCGCTGATCGCCTCGAGTCTCTCGGCGTCGATGTGACGCGGCTGTTCTGGCCCCGCGATCTCACACCCGCGCTGCCGCACGAATACCAATTCGACCTCGACCGACCCGAAGGACTTGCCGCGCTGAGCGTCGCAATCGACTTCGTGACACGCCACACTGGGTAGAGCCGATACCCCCCGAACGAGAAGGACCCCATGAGCGACAACGACGACAAGGCACCAGACCAGCACGGCTCGAAGCCGTTGCCCGCCTTCCCCGGTGCCGCAGCCGAGCCAGACGCACCGGTGACCCCGCAGACTCCGCCCGCGTCGGAGCAGCCTCCCGCACCGCAGATGCCTCCCGCACCGCGGATGCCCTCTGAGCCACAGGCGCCGTCTGTGCCACAGGCGCCGTCTGTTCCCCAGGCGCCCTCCGCACCGCCGGCACCGCCTGCGCCCCCGGCACCGCCCGCATCCCAGGCGCCGTATGCTCCCCAAGCACCGGCCGCGCCGTACGCGCCTCAGCCCTCGGCCTCGCCGCAGCCGCCTCAGTATGCCGCGGCTCCTCAGCCTGGAGGTGCGCCCTATGGGTCGCCGCAGTACGGCTCACAGCCCCAGCCCGCCGGGGGGTACACGCCTCCGAACAAGCCGAAGGGCAAGCTCGGAACCGGCGCAATCATCGGCATCGTCGGCGGTGCGATCGTGCTTGTCGTACTCCTCGTCATCGCTGTCGGCTTCGGTGTCTCCCGCATCGGAGGTACGCCCGGAGGCGGGGGCGGCGACAAGGGGCCTGCGGCCGAAGCCTCCTCGGCGTCGGACGCGGTGAAGGGGTACCTCACCGCCATCTCCGAGAGCGATGCCAAGACCGCGCTCAGCTACCTCAGCTCGCCGCCCAGCGACTCCACCCTGCTCACCGACGAAGCCCTCGAAGCGTCGAACAAGCTCGGCCCGATCACCAAGATCAAGGTTCCCAAGTCAGACGGCAAGAGCAGCTCGGACGACGTGACGGCGTCGTATCTCTTGAATGGCGAGCCAGTCACAACGACGTTCAGCGCGTCCGACTACGACCGCGACGGAAAGTGGGAGATCAGCGGCGGCACGGGCTCGATCTACACACGCTCGTTCGACGGGCTCGGTCTGACGATCAACGGCGTGGCCGTCGATGCCGAACAGGTCGACGTCTTTCCCGGAACTTACGAGCTGGCCACGACGCTAAAGAACTTCACGCTCACGGGGCCGACCACGGTGACCATCACGGAGTCGTACTCGTCGGCCGACACGACCGAGATCAAGCCCGCTCTGACCGACGAGGCGCTGCAGCAGTTCCACAGCCTCGTGCGGGCAGCGGTCGACGCCTGCATCGCGTCGACGACCTTGACGGCAGGCTGTGGCATCGACATCCCCTCCACAATCAGCGATGGCACGCAGCTGACCGATGGCACGATCACTCGAAGCCTCAGCGCTGACGCGAACGCCACGATCGACTCGATGAAGGCCACGCCTAGCTACGACAATCCCACGCTGGTCGAGGGCGAGTACATCGGTTCGCCGTCTGTCACGGCCGACTGCACGAAAGATGGAGCGACCGGGCGCTGCTCGATCTACTTCGCCCCGTCACTCGGAAAGCCCTCCGTCGACATGGCGTCTGACAACCCGGTCGTGAAGTGGGACTGACCTAGACGGCGCACGCGCCGGCATCACGACGAGAAAGCCCGAGGCCTCCGCGGCCTCGGGCTTTTTCGTGGCCGGAGATCTGAGCGCACGAGCGCACGAGCGCCTGAGCGTCTGGAAAAAGAAGAATGGCCCGGTAATCATCACGATTCCGGGCCCTCGGTGCACCCCCCGGGACTTGAACCCGGAACCCACTGATTAAGAGTCAGTTGCTCTGCCAATTGAGCTAGAGGTGCCTTGGCGCGAAACTGCGGCGCCGAGGGAAAACACTACCATGAGATATGAGCGTCGTGCGACGCTTCGATACTGAGGAGAACCATGACCGACACCGTTTCGCGCCTGACCGCGGGTACACCTGCCCCCGAGTTCACCCTCCTCGACCAGGATGGCGCCGAAGTGTCACTCAGCGACTACCGCGGCAAGAAGACGATCGTCTACTTCTACCCCGAGGCCGACACCCCCGGATGCACCACGCAGGCGTGCGACTTCCGCGACAACCTCAACTCGCTCGCGAGCGCCGGCTACCAGGTACTCGGTGTCTCACGAGACAAGCCCGCCAAGCTCGCGGCGTTCAAAGAGAGCCAGAATCTCACCTTCCCTCTGCTCTCCGACCCCGACAAGACAGTGCACGAGGCGTACGCCACCTGGGGCGAGAAGTCCCTCTACGGCAAGACCGTCACCGGCGTCATCCGCTCGACCTTCGTGCTCGACGAGAACGGCGTCATCACCCTCGCCCTCTACAACGTCAAGGCGACCGGTCACGTCGCCTCGCTTCGCAAGAAGCTGGGCATCGACAGCTGAGCAGAAGGGAGCCGAGCCATGGAGCGGCATCGCATCTTCACCACGAGTTTCGCGAGCATCTACCCGCACTACGTGGCCAAAGCCGAGCGCAAGGGCCAGAACCCGGCTGATGTCGACCTGGTGATCCGCTGGCTGACGGGCTACAGCCAGGTCGAACTCGAGAAGATCATTGCCGACGAGGTGACCCTCGAGCAGTTTTTCGACGACGCCCCGGCATTCAACCCCAACGCCTCGCTCATCACCGGCGTCATCTGCGGAATCCGCGTCGAAGAGATCGACGATCCCCTCATGCAGAAGATCCGCTACATGGACAAGTTGGTCGACGAAGTCGGACGAGGAAAGAAGATGACCTCCATCCTGCGCTCCTGACGAGTGCTGCGGGAGATGGCTAGGAGAGCCTGCGCGTCGCCGCCACCACGGGAGGACTCAGGAGCAGGAGGATGGCCACGACCGCCGGAGCCAGCAGCGCCCACCCGAGCGACGGAACGGCGAAAACGCCCTGAAAGCATCCGATCGCGACGGCGATCTGCAGGAGTTGCCACGTCAGGGCCGCACCGCGCACCCAGCTCTGCGTGCGCAGCAGGCCGACGACCATCGCCCACAGGGCGCACGCGAGCCCCGCGGCGAGAAGCAGGATGACCACGGCCGATGCGAACGAATCGGGGGTCGCGGTGAGCAGTTCGACGACGAGCCAGACGGTGACGCCCGTCGCGAGAGCGGCCTCGGCTGCGATGACCACGGAGAGCGCGATCAACAGAATCGGTCGTCGCGACGACTGATCCGATACTTGTTCACCCGGATTTGGCTTCGAATTCAGCGGTTCACTCACAGCCGTTACCCCTAGAAAAGTCTTGATTTGCAATTACCAGTATGCGACCATATTTGAGGTCAATGTTGCTCACAGTGACGTGGGTGGATGCAGATTTTTCTCTGCAGCAGTCCCTGTGCCATTGACCTTCACCCGAATCTTAGGCCGAGCCTTTTTCTACAACCGTAGGGCAGCCCAAGCTTCCGCACTATAAGGAGCACCCCCATGGATTGGCGCGACAAAGCAGCCTGCCTCACCGCAGACCCCGAGCTGTTCTTCCCCGTCGGCAACACCGGCCCCGCTGTCGACCAGATCGACAAGGCCAAGACCGTGTGCGCACGTTGCACGGTCACCGAGATCTGCCTGCAGTACGCCCTCGAGACCGGTCAGGACTCGGGCGTGTGGGGTGGACTCAGCGAAGACGAGCGCCGCGCTCTCAAGCGTCGCGCCGCACGAGCGCGCCGCGCTTCCTAGCCGCTACAGCACACACGAGCCGCGAGATCGCGGGCTGTCGTACTTACCCGCGACAGTTCACGAAATCGCGGCTCGTTCGTGTTTGCCTTCGGCTTGCCCGTTCGCCTACGGCTTCGTCAGCCAGCGGAACGGGATCTCGATCGTGACGACCGTGCCCGAGCCCACCATCGTGTGCCAGTCGATCGTGCCGCCGAGCTCGCCCTGAATGAGGGTGCGCACGATCTGCGTGCCGAGCCCTGAGCCGACCTTGCCCTCCGGCAGGCCGGTTCCGTTGTCGCGCACCTCGACGGTCAGGTTCTCTTCCGAACGCGTCGCGACGATCTCGACCTGACCCTCCTGACCGGCGAGTCCGTGCTCGACGGCGTTCGTGACGAGCTCGGTGAGGGCCAGCGCGAGCGGGGTGGCGTACTCACTGGGAAGAACGCCGAAGCTGCCGCTCGACTTCGGATGCACGGTGGTGTTGTGGGCCGAGGCGACCTCGGCCACCAGCAGCAGCACTCGGTCGAATACCTCGTCGAAGTCGACGCGCTGGTTGAGCCCCTCGCTCAGGGTGTCGTGCACGACCGCGATCGCCGCGACCCGGCGCATGGCCTGGGTCAGGGCGTCTTTCGCGTCTTCAGAGTGGGTTCGACGGGCCTGGATGCGCAGGAGCGACGCGACCGTCTGCAGGTTGTTCTTGACCCGATGGTGGATCTCGCGGATCGTCGCGTCTTTTGTGATGAGCTCGCGCTCGGTGTGCCTCAGTTCTGTCACGTCGCGGCACAGCACGATCGCGCCGAAGCGAGTGCCCTGCAGACGCAACGGGATCGCGCGAAGCGACACGGTGACACCCTTGGCTTCGATGTCGGTTCGCCACGGCGCCCGTCCCGTCACCACGAGAGGCAGGGATTCGTCGACCTCGAGCCGGCCACCGAGAAGTGTCGTCGTGACCTCGGCCAGCGACTGCCCCTCGAGCTCCTCGGGAAAGCCCATGCGGTTGAACGCCGACAGGCCATTGGGGCTGGCGAAGGTGACGATTCCGTCGGCGTCGAGCCTGATCAAACCGTCGGATGCGCGGGGCGCGCCTCGGCGCGGCCCGGTCGGTGCGCCCAGGTCGGGAAAGTCGCCCGTGCCGATCATGGCGAAGAGGTCGTTGGCGCACTCGTTGAACGTCAGTTCCTGCCGGCTGGGAGTGCGCGTCTCGCTGAGATTCGTGTGGCGGGTGATGACCGCGATGGGGTTCTCGGTGGTCTGCCGATCATTCGGCACGAGACGTCGCAGCACGGGAACGGCGCGCACTCGCGTGGGAGTCTCCTCGTACCAGTCGGGCGCGGCCGTGTCGACGATGACCGAGTTGCGGAATGCCTCGGTGACCTGGGTGTTCCACTCGGGCTTGATCTTCTGACCGACGAAGTCGCGATAGAAGAGAGTCGCCGAGCTCGACGGGCGCGCGTGGGCGACGGCGAGGAACGAATCATCTGCGGTCGGAACCCAGAGCACGATGTCTGCGAAGGCGAGGTCGGCCAGTAGCTGCCAGTCGCTGACCAGCAGATGCAGCCATTCGACATCGGCTTCGGAGGAGCGGCCCTGGGCAAGTACGAGATCACTGAGCGTCGACACCTGCCTAGCCTAGGCGACGTGCGCGCAGCGTCTGCAGCGGCCCGGTCTTCGACTCCTGTCGAGCAGCTCGTCTGGCCTGTTTTCTCGACGTGCCCTGTGCCGCCGGAGGGAGGATGTTGACATCGACCAGGTGGGCGATGGCCGACCGAACCGGAGAACGGGGCGCGGCGTCGTGGATGGTCTTGCCCGCGAGAACTGCCGAGTCGACACCCGGCACATCGAGGGGTACGAAGACGGCATTGTCGAGACCGCCGAATCGCCTCAGAGTCTGCTGCACCTGGTGCTGGGCATTGCTGCCGACCGAGCTCGCGCGCAGACGGTTGATGACCACCGAGATCTGAGCCGTCTCGACCTGTTCGAGCAGGTCGACGTGAGCGCGCAGAAAGCGTGAGAGGCCGATCGGATCGGCAGCTCCGACAGCAACGACGTGATCGGCCTGCCGCAGCGCCGCCAGCGTCGCCGCATTTCGGCGCGGCGCGAACATGTCGCTCGCGATCTCCTCGTCTGTTTCGAGATTGAACCCGGTATCGACGACGACGTAGTCGACCCACTGCCGACACGTGCTGAGCACGCTGGTCACCCGATCTGCCCCGAGTTCGGGCCAGCGCGACGCACGGCCTATGCCGCTCAGGATCCAGAACTCCGACCGTGGAGAGGTGTAGCGCGAAGCGACCCGCTCCAACTCTGCGAGTGTGAGGCTGTCGCGTGACGCAAGACGGCACGCTGCGGCGAACGACGGAGACTCGTCGAGCATGCCGAGGCTCGGCGCCACCGCTCCCCCATAGGTGTCGGCGTCGACCAATGCGACGGTTCTGCCGCGAAACGCGAGCTCGGAGGCGAGCTGGATAGCGACCGTCGTGCGCCCCGGCGCACCGGCCGGCCCCCAGACGGCGATCACGGTGCCGCGGCGGGAGTGCGGAGCCGCGCCGAGGGGGACGGCGACTCCTCCTCTCAGCAGCACCTCGATGTCATTCCAGGGGCTGTGCACGTCGACGACCTCGAACAGTCCGAGCGAGAGCGCATACCGCCGTGCTGCATCGTCGTCGGCGACGGCAACGATGCGCACGCCCGCCTCATCGGCCTCTGCAAGAACGTCGAGCGTCAGGTGCCGCCGAGTCGCCGAGACGATGACGCCGTCGACCGAATGGCCCCGGATCGCGTCGATCACTTCATGGGCCGAGTCGACGCGGGCGACGATGTCGTGGTCGGCAGAACGAATCTCTCGCACGAGCCGGTCGCCTGCGGTGTCGGCGAGGCAGGTCACGACCGACAGCATCCCGGTCACCGTGCTGCCAACGGTTCGTCGTCGGGAACGATCGCGAGGGCCGCCCCGTTCGCCATGGCCTCGAGCACGGATGCCACGGACCCTCGCGGAACCCTGAGTTCGACTCGCATCTCGCTGCCGGATGCGACGATGCCGGTCGGCTCGATGACCGAGATCACCTCGGCATCGGCAACCAAGACGACCGGAGCCTCGAACGTCGTGCCCGAGTCGGAGGCCGCCGAGGACCAGAGCGTGACCCGGGAGGATCGATCGACGACCGAGGGTATAGGACCGGACACTGTGACGACAACCTGAGCCTCGTCGCCCGCACGAACCTCGCCCACAGAACTCCTCGGCACGAGTTCACCCTTTTCGATCGGTCTCACGGCGACGACGCCGTCGGCGGGAATATCGGCCGGCTCGAGATAGCGATCGACCGCCGTCCCGAGTCGTACATGCGCGACGGCGAGATCGTCCGTGGTGAAACGCTCTCCGGTATTGAGGGTGGATGACGCCACGTAGACGTCGGCGGTCTGATCGACCGTCGCCACCAGCCAGGTGACGCCGAGCGCAGAGACGACGACGAGAACCAACCCGATGATGAACCGGGGATCGAAAACGAACGAGCGGTGAGCCCTGACACGGGGAGCTGATCGGTCCATACGCACATCGTGCCAATGTTCGACGGATGGCGGGAAAGTTATCCACAGCCCCGTCGGGGGCCTCGAGGCGGTTTCATAATTGTGGAATGAACGAACCCGATTCTCCTGATCGACTCGGTCGCTTCCTCACTCTCGCCGATACGGCCGACGTGTTGAACGTGTCGGCGCGGCAGGTGTACTCCCTCGTTCGGTCGGGCGAACTGCCGGCGATCAAGGTGGGGGCAAGCGGGCATTGGCGCATCGAGCGAGACGTTCTCGAGTCCTATATCGAGGCGATGTACGAAGAAAGCCGACGCCTCTCGCTCTGGAATCAATCCGACGCGGCTCCCCTGCCCGAGCTGTCCGACGGGCGCATCATCAGGCGGTGAGGCCCATGGCCGATGCGAGAGGTGTGCGAATCACACTCTGAGCATCACGAGGCAGTCGAAAGAGATCACGCGGTAGCCCACGACCTCGGCATCCCTCCGCGGCGATGCCGCCTCGTGTATCGCGAGGTCGAAGTGGTCGCGCCCCACCCGGTCGATCGTTCCGAAAAGAGACTCTGTCGGCAACATCACGTCGACCGTCGCACGCCGGCGGCAGAGATCGCGCAAAAGGAACGCGAGCCCCAGCCTGTCGGTGAGGGCACGGCGCTCCTCCTCGGCCGCTGGCTCGAGCGAGTGACGGATCTGTCGTCTTGTCAGGGAGAGCCCGTGGACAGCTGCGAGAGGCACGATGCACTGCGTCTGCCTCCGTGCGCGCTCTGCCCCTGCCACGACGGCGATGTCGGCCGCGAACCAGTCTTTGCCGATGGTCTTCACCCGCGCCGAGAGAGTCACCCCGCCCACCAGAACGAATGCGATCGAGTAGTTCGCTCCCCGATCGGAGACGGCCGCGAGCTGACAGAGCCTGTCACGCAGCGACAGTCGGCCCAGCCGAAGCCGCTCTTCCTCTTCGTGAAGATCGTTCTCCTCGGCGTTCAGGCCGTACTCGAGTTGGCTCTCGAGATCAGAGAACAGGTTGTCCCAGCGCATAGAAGGCACGGTAACCGGTCTTGGCGGCCCCCCGCGAGATCTATCCACAGGGCAGAAACGCTTGTAGACACCATGAGTTGAAAGCTGGTTTAGTATCCAAATATCCCCCAAGTGGGGGTACGAACACCACTGTTGTCACTGACAGTGCATCGCGAGTCCAACTGGGGGATGAACGGGACGACCGATTCACCGAGGTCACTGCGGCGCGCCCTGCGCTTGCCGCAGCACCCTGCTCACGCAGCTCTTTTTCTCTCGTCCGCCTGTATCGCCAGAGAAGACATTATGCACAGTCACCTCACCGCACACGCGACCACCGAACGCAGCGCATCCCCGACCCGAGCCACGCTGCACGCCGTGCCGCAGATGCCGTCCGAGGCAGCAAAGCCGACAGAGTCGGAGCATCTCGAGTACTTCGAAGCCCAGCCCACGTCGACGTCTTCTCTCCCGAACCCCATCCCACTGATGGAGAACCTCGCTCGATGCGTCCTCGAGGTCCTCGCCGGAGCGCGCGATCTCGATCAACTCTCGAGGTGGGTGGCCGACGACGTCTACCGCCATCTGCTCAAGCGAGTTGTCCTCTCGGCTCGAGCGCGTCAGGCGCGAAGGGCGCCCGTCGGTCGGCCGTCGTTTCGCATCGGCAACACGATCACGTGCGAACCCGCCGACGGCGTCGTCGAAGGCGTGGTCATCGTGCATGGCAAAGCGCGCACGAGGGCCGTGGCAATACGTCTCGAGGGCCTCGACAAGCGCTGGCGCGCAAGCGCCATCAACGTGCTCTGAGCCTGGTCTCGATACGTCGGCTCCGCAGTCGGAGCAACTACTCGACCAGCGCCGACGTGGCACTGGTCGAGCAAACACCCTTCGTCATGCCCCTTCGACACGCTCAGGGAACGATGGGTGCTACTTCTTCTTGCCCTGCTTGCGACGGTCGGCGCGGTTGTTGGCCGCGGGCGCGTTGCTCGGTCGCTTGGCCTGCGGACCCGAGGCGGGCCGCTTCGCGCCCTGCTGGCCGGATGCCGGAGTGGCAGCCGGAGTCGAGGCTCCCCGCGAGAACGCCGAAGCGACAGGAGCGGACTCCTCTTCGGCCTTCTTCGCCGCGCGAGCCGTAGCGGCCTGCTCGATCTGGCCCTTCTCGTTGCGCACCTCGACTCCACCGGAATCGCTCGGGGCGGAGTAGCTGAGCTTCTCGGTGACCGTCGAGTCCTCGAGGCCCTTGGCCTGAACCACGGGAGCGTCGACTTCGCCGGCGGGAGTGTTGACCTGCACGTCGAGGTTGAAGAGGAAGCCCACGGTCTCTTCGCGGATCTGGCCCATCATCGACTGGAACAGTGCGAATCCCTCGCGCTGGTACTCGACGAGCGGGTCGCGCTGAGCCATTGCACGCAGGCCGATGCCGTCTTTCAGGTAGTCCATCTCATAGAGGTGGTCGCGCCAGCGTCGGTCGATGACCGACAGAACGACGCGGCGTTCGAGCTCGCGCATCGCGGTCTCGCCCAGCGTCTCTTCACGCTTCTTATAGGCGAGCTGCGCGTCGGAGAGGATCTCGCGGCGCACGAAGGTGCGGTCGATACGACCCTTGCTTCCGCCGGCCTCTGCCACGACCTCGTCGATGGTGATCGACACGGGGTACAGCGTCTTGAGCTCGGTCCAGAGCGCGTCGAAATCCCAGTCGTCGCCGGTGCCGGAGCCCGCGTGAGTGTCGATGACGTCATCGACGACGTCGACCAGGAACTTCTGCGCCCGCTCCTCGAGGTCTTCGCCCTCGAGAATGTGGCGACGGTCGGAGTAGATGGCCTCGCGCTGGCGGTTCAACACGTCGTCGTACTTCAGCACGTTCTTACGGATCTCGGCGTTGCGGCCCTCGACCTGAGACTGAGCACTGCGGATGGCTCGGGAGACCACCTTCGACTCGATGGCGAGATCGTCGGGAACGTTGCTGCGACCCATGAGGCTCTCTGCCGCACCCGCGTTGAACAGGCGCATGAGATCGTCGGTGAGCGACAGGTAGAAACGGCTCTCGCCCGGGTCTCCCTGGCGACCGGAGCGACCACGGAGCTGGTTGTCGATTCGGCGTGATTCGTGGCGCTCGGTTCCGAGAACGTAGAGGCCACCGGCCTCGACGACCTTGTCGGCCTCCTCCTGCACGTCTGCCTTGACCTTGGCGAACACCGCGTCCCACTCGGCCTCGTACTCGTCAGGAGTGTCGACCGGGCTGAGACCGCGCGAGTTCATCTCTGCGACCGCGAGGAACTCGGCGTTTCCACCGAGCATGACGTCTGTTCCACGACCGGCCATGTTCGTCGCGACGGTCACCGCACCCAGCCGACCCGCCTGAGCCACGATGGCGGCCTCACGCGCGTGGTTCTTGGCGTTCAGCACTTCGTGCCGGATGCCCTTCTTGGCGAGCAGACGCGAGAGGTACTCGCTCTTCTCGACGCTTGTGGTTCCGACCAGAACAGGCTGGCCCTTCTCGTGGCGAACGGCGATGTCTTCGACGACCTGGTCGAACTTCGCCTGCTCGTTCTTGTAGACGAGGTCGGACTGGTCGATGCGCTGCATCTTGCGGTTCGTGGGGATGGCGACGACGCCGAGCTTGTAGGTCGACATGAACTCGGCCGCCTCGGTCTCGGCTGTACCGGTCATGCCCGACAGCTTGTCGTAGAGCCGGAAGTAGTTCTGCAGAGTGACCGTTGCCAGCGTCTGGTTCTCGGCCTTGACCGCGACGCCCTCTTTGGCCTCGATCGCCTGGTGGATTCCCTCGTTGTAGCGTCGCCCGGCGAGAATACGGCCGGTGTGCTCGTCGACGATGAGAACCTCGCCGTTCAGCACCACATAGTCTTTGTCTTTCTTGAACAGCGCGCGGGCCTTGATCGCGTTGTTGAGGAACGAGATCAGCGGCGTGTTGGCCGACTCGTAGAGGTTGTCGATGCCGAGGTAGTCCTCGACCTTCTCGATGCCCGGCTCGAGAATTCCGACCGTGCGCTTCTTCTCGTCGACCTCGTAGTCCTCATCGATGACGAGGCGCGTCGAGATGCCCGCGAACTCGGTGAACCAGCGGTTCGCCTCTCCGGAGGCGGGGCCGGAGATGATGAGCGGGGTACGAGCCTCGTCGATGAGGATCGAGTCGACCTCGTCGACCACGGCGAAGTTGTGGCCGCGCTGAACCATGTCGCTTGCCTGCCACGCCATGTTGTCGCGCAGGTAGTCGAAGCCGAACTCGTTGTTCGTTCCGTAGGTGACGTCGGCTTCGTACTGCACGCGGCGTTCGGCCGGGGTCTGCCCCGACAGGATGACGCCGGTGGTCATGCCCAGGGCGCGGAAGACGCGGCCCATGAGTTCTGACTGGTAGCTCGCGAGGTAGTCGTTGACCGTGACGACGTGCACACCCTTGCTGGTGAGCGCGTTGAGATACGCCGGCAGGGTCGCCACGAGGGTCTTTCCTTCACCGGTCTTCATCTCGGCGATATTGCCCAGGTGAAGGGCAGCACCACCCATGAGCTGAACATCGAAGTGGCGCAGTCCGAGTGTGCGGCGGGCGGCTTCTCGAACGGCCGCGAACGCCTCAGGCAGCAGGTGGTCGAGACTTTCGCCGTCTTCATAGCGCTTGCGCAGCGCGGGCGTCTCTTCTTTCAATTCCTCGTCAGTGAGGTCTTTGAACCCGTCTTCGAGTGCGTTGATCGCCTTCGCGTAGCCCTCGAGCCTGCGAAGAATGCGACCTTCACCGACACGAAGAACCTTTTCAAGAACTGAAGCCACCGAGAGTCTCCTACTGCTGATATTGCGGCGCATTTGGCCGACAATCCCAGCAATTCTAGCCTGCCTTGCCTGAGCGCCACCGGAATCGCGCCTGAATCTGCACTCAACACGACGAAGGCCCGACCCTGTGCAGGGTCGGGCCTCGTCGGCGTACGTTACTCCGGGCGACTCATCGTGCGGATGCGCCCGCGGCCGTCGCCGCAACGGCACTCGCGACCTCGGCCGGGTTGTCGTCGAGCCCGATCACTCCGTACTCCCAGCCCTTGCGACGGTAGACGACGCTGGGTCGGTGACTCTCGGCATCGATGAACAGATAGAAATCATGACCCACGAGCTCCATGAAGTAGAGAGCGTCGTCGACCGTCATGGGCGAGGCGGGGAACACCTTCTCGCGGATGACGACCGGCGAGTACTCGGTGTAGTCGTCGTCTTCGGAGTAGCTCGGTGTGTCCGGCTCCTCGGCCCTCTGCGTGACGGCACCTGTGCTGTCGACGCTGTTCAGGACTTCGGCATCGGCGGGCGTGATGTCGATGACGGAGAAGCCACCCGTCGAGGCCTCGCGCAGCGAGACCGGGCGGTGCTTTCCCCGATGCACCTTCTTGCGATCCTTGGCGCGGCGCACCCGCTCCATCAGTTTGGCCAGGGCGAGGTCGAACGCCGCATACTTGTCACTCGCGGCGCTCTCGGCACGAACAATTGGTCCAGGACCGATCAAGGTCAGTTCGACCCGGTCGTCTCCGGGAGACCCGGTGGCCGAGTTGTGCCTGCAGAGTTTGACCTCGAGCGCGAGTGCCTTGTCGGCGAGATGCTCGACCTTCTCGGCCTTCTCTGTCGCGTAATCCCGAAATCGATCGGTGATTCCTAGGTTTCGTCCGGTGATGTTGATTTCCAAGGCGATCTCTCCTAGTCCAAGACGCGGCGCCCGAGTCGAGGGCGATTGGATTCCGCGCCTTTTCCCCCACCGTAGACCTGCGGGCTGACTAAGTCACCGTGCAATTCACTGTTTGTTCGCTTGACTTTTGCTGTATGGGCCAGAGCCGCCGCACCCCACACGGAAGCGCCCCCTGCCTCCGCTGCTCGTCGGCACTCGAGCAGGGTCGCGCCCGTCGTCACCACGTCGTCGATGAGCAGCAGATGCCGCCCCTCGAGTCGACCCGAGACGGCCTCGATCGAACCGGAAAGATTGGCCCACCGCTCGTCGGCACCGAGGGTCGCCTGGTCGCGCGGCGTTCGACGGTAACGCAGCCCGGTAGCTCGGCGAGGCTGCAGACCTGCCCAGCGCAGGAGAGACTCGACGGGGTTGTAGCCGCGGAGCCTGAACGCCGAGCGTGACGACGGCACGACGAGTGTTTCGAGCCGCGCCCCGGTGGGGAGGCGAGGCTCGATCGCCTCTACGGCATCCGCCACCGCCACCCCGAGGAGCCGACCGAGAGGCCGGGCGCCATCGAGCCGACCAGCCTCTTTGAGCGCGTGCAGAATCTGTTTGGGCACACCGTCGTAGGCGACGGCGAACCAGAGTGGCAGACCGTCACCTCCACTCTTCGCGCCGGGCGCCCTGAGCAGATGCCGGCCGGCGCGGTCTGGAAGCGTGAGCGCCCCGCGGCAGGCGGCGCAGATGCCACGGTCTGCGGCGCCGCACCCAGCGCATTCCACAGGGAACAGGACCGCGAGAGCATCGAGGATCGCCTCGGAGACGAGACCACGGGCATCCATCGCTCGATCATGCTCTGCCCGAACGCGGACGTACCCGCCGTCAACCGATCCTGTGCAGAACCCAACGGGCTGGCGCCGAGACGAGGACTAGTACTGGGTCGCCAGGACTGCGACGCCAGCGGCCCGGACCTGCCACGTATTGGCGCTCTGCTGCAGGATGTTGCCGTCGGAGGTCAGCACCCGAAGGGCGACCACGTCGTTCGAGCCCACTATCGAGACCACCTTCGTGGAATCGGCGAGCTGCGTGGTCGTGCCACCGATCTGCTGCTGCACGATCGAATTACTCCCAGACGGGGTGAGCGTGACCGACGCGACAGACAACGAGTCGACCCACGTCGCGTCCACCGCCGTGCCCGTGCCCTCGGCCAGGTCGACAGGCTCACCGAGCCCCGTGGGTGTGCCGTCTTTGTCGCGGAGGACCGACGCGACCACGAGCCTAGGCTCGCCATCCATCGTGAGGAACGCGAGCACTCTCTGGCCGTCACGCGACACATCGAGCGAGACGATCTGGCTTGCGCCATCCCACGTGGCGGTGAAGCTCGACGGCGTGCGGCCGGCCGCCGACACACGGATGTCGCCGGGCGCATCCCGGGGAACGGTCCACACGAATCCGTCGGGATCGACGCTCGGCTCGATGAGCCCGGCCCGGTCGTCGACGATGCCGGGGGTGGATGCGGGTGCCACCGCATACACCCCAGCGGACGTGCCGACGGCGGCCAGCTGCAACCCCGGCACGGAATCGGAGAAGGCGACCGACGTCGCAGCCAACGACGCCACATCGTCGCTGATGCCCTCGATCGGCGTCAGCGAGCTGCCGGTGAAGAATCCGAACTGCCCGGAACGCAGCACGAGGGCTCGGCTGTCGACCCTCGGCGTCGTGATCGGCCCCGTGTCACCCGTCGTGGCGAGGGGAACCTCGGTCGAGTCGACTGTCATCCTCACCGTCGACACTCCGCTGAGTGCGAGCAGGCTCGAGCGCAGCTGCACCTGCATTCGACTGAGAGTGGCCTCGGTCGAATCCAGTACCGGCCCCGACAGGTCGACGGATGCGACGCCCGCGTCGACGGGGACGCTCGTGACGCCCGTTCCCTCGGGGAACGCTGTGACGACGGCGCCGCCCAGCCACGCGGACGGCCCTGTGACGAGCGCCCGAGCGATGCGCGTGCCCGTATTGGATGAGACGCGCGGAAACCAGCGAACGTCGGGAACCAGGCGTTGGTAACTCGGATCGAAGAAGTAGAGAGGGTAGGAGTTGTAGACCTCGGCGAATTCGCTCGAGAGCATCACCACACCGTCGGGCGCCGTGTTGATGCGCCACTGACCGTCCTCCTGAACGAACGTGTAACCGCGAGTCACCGGGTCGGCCGACGGAACGGCGCTGTACTCGCCGTTGGCGTCGACCGTGGCGATCGGGCTGATCTCCAGGTCGATCGAGGTCTCTGAGACGACTTGCGTGCTGCGCCCGCTCTGATCGATCGTGACGCCCGCGTCGGGCTTCCACTGGTCGGCGAAGTTCTTGCTGAGGAACGACCTCGCCACATCGAAGTTGTTGAGCGGGTTCAACGCGGCTCGGATGAATCCGTTGAGGATGTCCTCCTGGCTCTCGTCGATTCCCGGGCCGGAGGGCTGGAAGATGATGTCGATCTCGTCCGATGTCGCGAGGGCATCCCCTTTCTCCACGGGCCCGGAGTTGGGGATGCCGACGCAGCCGGCGAGCAGTAACACGGCCAGCGACGCCACTGCACCGATGGCGGCTCGTGATCGAAAGCGCATCATGTCTTGTCTCCGTTGAGGGCCTGCTGACCGAAGGCGTTGTGCGTCTGTGCTTCTCCGTCTGCGTCGAGGGGAGGAAGCGGGAGCGGCGATACGCCGATGGGTCGTCCTTTTATACGAGGCAGGGTGAGACGGAAGCAGGAACCGGCGCCGGGCTCGCTCCACAGCTCCAACTCCCCTCCATGCAGGGCCGCATCCTCGAGAGAGATGGCCAGACCGAGGCCGGTGCCGCCGATGGTTCGTTTGCGAGAGGGATCAGCGCGCCAGAAGCGGTCGAACACCCGCGAGGCCGCCTCGGGGGTCATACCGATTCCGTAGTCGCGTACCGCGAGCGCGACGGCCGTGGCCGTGCTGTCGATGGACACGACGATCGGGCGTCCCTCCCCGTGCTCGATCGCGTTGCCCAGGAGGTTGCGCACGATGCGTCGGATGCGCCGGGCGTCGATGTCGGCCTCGAAGTAGCCGCCCAGCGCCACGAGACGCAGCTCGCTTCCCGCCTGCAAGGCCAGCTGACTCATCTCGTCGATGGAGTCCTCGACGAGGTGCACGAGACTCGCGGGTTCGGTCTCGAGCTCGGCCGACCCGGCATCGAACCGGCTGATCTCGAGCAGGTCGCTGAGCAGCAACTCGAAGCGTTCCGTCTGCGTGTGCAGCAGCTCGGCGGTGCGAGACGTCGCCGGCGGGAACGACTCTCTCTGATCGAACAGCACGTCGCCGGCCAGCCGGATCGTGGTGAGCGGCGTCCGCAACTCGTGCGAGACATCCGACACGAACCGCTGCTGCACCCGCGAGAGGTCGGCGAGCTGGGTGATCTGCGATTGGATGCTGTCGGCCATGCCGTTGAAGGATCTCGCCAAGGTGGTGATCACGTCATCGCCCTTCTCCGGGATGCGCACCTCGAGCTCGCCCGCAGCCAGCTTCGCGCTGGTCTCCGCGGCCACGCGGATGGGCTCGACGACGAGTCTGACCACGACCCAGGCGATCACTCCGATCAGGAGGCTCAGAGCGAGAGCCGCGAGCAGGAGGGTCTGCTGGACGAAGACGAGCGTGCGATCGGCCTCGGCGAGGTCGTAGCCGAGGTAGAGCTCGTACTCGCCGGCCCCGGGAACGAAGAGCGGCGTTCCCACCACGATTCCCGGCACTGCACTCTGCCCATCGCGCAGAGAGACCGATTGCCAGTACTGGCTCTGGTCGTCGCTGCCCGATGACACCTGCTTTCGCAGTTCGGGAGTGATGACGTCGACCAGCTTGAGGGCGCTGAACGAGATGGCCGAGTTGGGGCCCGTCTCCCTGCCCGGTGTCACGTACAGCGCGACGAGCCGAGACGATGTCGATGCAGTGATGGCGTTGTTCACCGAGTTCTGCAGCGACAGACTCGCCGCCTGCCCCGTGACGTCAGACGAGTCGAAGATGGCCTGAGCGGCCGTCGCGGCACGCTTCGACTCGATGAGCACCTGGTCGAGCCGCGAGTTGAAGAGGTCATTGCTGATGCTCGTCGACACGAAGGCGCCCGTCGCCGACAGCGCCACCGCCGATAGGGCCACCGTGATGACGATCGTGCGGAACTGCAGTGAGCGGCGCCAGCCGCGCGCGATCTGCCGCGGCCAGGTGCGCCATTCACGCATGATCGTGGGGCCGATTCGGCTCGTGCGGCGCCCCTCGACGGTGGCGATGCTGTCGGTCGACACAGCCTGCTACGAGACCTGACCCGCCCGGTAGCCGACGCCACGAACGGTCATCACGATGCGCGGGTTGTCGGGATCTTCCTCGACCTTGGCGCGGAGCCTCTGCACGTGCACGTTCACCAGTCGGGTATCTGCCTTGTAGTGATAGCCCCACACCTGCTCGAGCAACATCTCGCGTGTGAAGACCTGCTGAGGCTTGGCTGCGAGAGCGTGCAGAAGATCGAATTCGAGCGGAGTCAGACCGATGCGGGCATCGCCCCGTCGCACCTCGTGCCCGGCGACGTCGAGTTCGAGGTCGCCCACCTGGAGCAGCTCCGGCGAGCCGGCGGCGCTGGGTCGCAGGCGGGTTCGGATGCGCGCCACGAGTTCTTTGGGATTGAACGGCTTGACGACGTAGTCGTCGGCGCCCGCCTCGAGGCCCTTCACGACATCGGTGGTGTCGGCCTTCGCAGTGAGCATGATCACGGGAGTGCCCGACTCTGCACGGATCAAGCGACAGACCTCGATGCCGTCGAGGCCCGGCAGCATCAGATCGAGGAGCACCAGATCTGGCTTGGACTCGCGGAAGACGCCGAGTGCCTCTGCACCGTCTGCGCAGAACACCGGCTCGAAGCCTTCGGCACGCAGCACGATGCCGATCATCTCTGCGAGGGCGGTGTCATCGTCGACGACCAGTATGCGAGCATCCATGCGCTAAAGATTAGTCGAGGCCGAGCACATTGCCTCACAGCCGCCTGCAGGCCGACTCGGTGTATGGAAGCATGGGAGCACGTGACATGCCGGGGAAACACCGATACGACGATGAAGGATTACCGGTGAGCGACAGCCAGACACCATACGGGGGTATCCCGCAGGCCGCGTTCGGCCCGCCCTCGGCCGACTACCGCCAGCTACCTCCTCCTGCCCCCGCCGCCTGGGCGCCTCCTCCCCGACCGGGCTTGCTACCGTTGCGCCCGCTCAGCTTCGGCACGCTCCTCGGTGCGCCGTTCCAGGTGCTCCGACGCAATCCGGCGGCCACGTTCGGCAGTGCGTTGATCACACAGCTCGTCACGTCGATCGTCTCCGTCGTCGTCATCGGAGGGGTCGGTTTTCTGGCATTCGGCCGAATCGACAGCGCCCTGCCCGAAGATCGCGACGCGGTCACCGCGGGGGCCTGGGCGACGGTGATCCTCGCCAGCCTTATACCGCTGGCCCTGTCGATCCTCGGCTCGGCGCTACTGCAGGGCGTGCTCGTCGTCGAGGTCGCGCGCGGCACCCTGGGCGAGAAGAATCGCATGGGCGTGCTGTGGAAAGCGGCCGGACGTCGCCTCTGGCCGCTCGTAGCCTGGTTCGCCGTTCTGCTGGGTCTGATCGTCATCGCCGTCGGAGCGGTCATCGGCCTCGCCGTGCTCATCGGCGTCGTCGGAAGCACGGCCATCGGCGACGCTGCGATCGGCGTCGCGATCGGCGTGGGAGTGCTGGGCGCGCTCGCGCTGACCGCATCCGGCATCTGGTTGGGAACGAAGACGGCGCTCGTGCCCTCGATCATCGTGCTCGAGCGGCGGGGAATGCTCTCGTCGATCCGTCGCTCGTGGGGTCTCACGAAGAACTCGTTCTGGAAGACCTTCGGGGTTCTCGCCCTCATCGGCGTGATCCTCTATGCGGCGACGCAGATCATCACCACGCCGGTGTCGTTCATCGGCGGGCTCGTGACAAGCTTTCTGTTCCCGACCGGCGCGTCAGCGGACTCGGCCTCTTTCGTCGCGGTGTTCGTCGTGACCTACGCGCTCACCCTCGTGATCAGCCTCGTGCTCGGGTCCATCGCTGCCGTCGTGCAATCGTCAGCCGTCGCCGTCGTCTACATCGATCTCAGGATGCGCCGCGAAGGTCTCGATCTCGACCTCATGCGCTACGTCGAGGCACGGCACGCAGGAGGCGCACACGCCGTACCGGATCCCTATCTCGTGTCGTCTCAGAGAAACGGCTGATCCTCCTATTCCTATGCTGTCGATCCTCGCTCTGCCCGTGCTGCTCGTCACCGACGTTCCCGTCGACCCCGACGCTCCCGACGCACGGAAGCTCCTGTTGGACGAGCTCGCGAAACCCGACTACGCGGCCGCCAGGCCTACGCTGATCGACCGCATCGCGCAGGCCATCCAGGACTGGCTGCAGTCATTCCGCGCGCCGGAGGACGGTTCCGTCCCCAACTTCTTTCCGCTGCTCGTCACCCTGCTCATCGTGGGACTCATCGTCGCCGCGTTCGTCATCTTCGGTCGCCCCCGTCTGCAGCGTAAGAGCCGTGCATCAGGCGCTCTCTTCTCCGACTCCGACGACACGCGAAGCGCGGCTGAGCTGCGAGCGTCTGCCCAGAGGGCAGCGGACGCGGGCGATTTCGTGGTGGCTATCGAGGAGATGTTCCGCGCGGTCGCACGACAGCTTGCGGAACGCACGGTGGTCTCCGTCACGCCGGGAACGACCGCCCAGGAGTTTGCTGTTCGGGCCGGCCGTGCGTTCCCCGAGCACATCGATCGCCTGCTGCGGGGGGCACGCACGTTCGACGGTGTGCGCTACCTCGACGAACCGGGCACCAGAGAGGCCTTCACCGAGATCGCCGCACTCGAGCGTGACATCGGCACGGCGAAGCCCGCCCGACTCGACCCGGTCTCAGCGCACGGAGCGTCGCTGTGAGCACGTCGACGACAGAGGTCGGAGCATCCGCTCGCGCCGAGGCCACGACGCCTACGCTCCGCGCCATGGCCAAACGCTGGCGGTTCTGGCTTATCCTCGCCGCGATTGCGGTGATCGGACTGCTCATCGTGGCCCTCGCATCCGGAACAGGCGGGGGCACTGGTGCGCCGTACTCGATCACGAACGCCGCGCCCGAGGGCAGTAAAGCCCTGGCCGAAGTGCTTCGTCAGCAGGGCGTCGACGTGGTGCAGGCAGACACTCTCCGCGAGGCGCGAGCGGCGATGGACGCGGCTCCCGGAGCAACGCTGGCCTTCGCCGACCCATACGGGCTTCTGAGCGACAAACGACTCGCCGAGGCTGCGGAGCTCTCCGATCGGGTCGTGCTCTTCCTCCCGGCCTTCGACGAGTTGCGCGCCTTCGCGCCAGACGTCTCCTCGGCTGGAGCGCCCCGCGACACAGACGGCGTCGAGGCCGAGTGCTCCGTGCCCGCTGCTCAGCGCGCCGGAAGCATCATCGGCGGCGGACGCTCGTACCGCGCCCCCGCGGGCGGCGACACCGAACTCTGCTTCCGCGCCTCCGATGATGCGTTCTATCTCGTGCAGGACGACACACCGAACGGCACGGTCACCGTTCTCGGCGCGGCGGATGTGCTGAGCAACGACGGCATCACCGGAGCAGGAAACGCGGCGCTCGCGCTCGGGCTGCTGGGCGAAGCCGACACGCTCGTCTGGTACGTGCCGACGGCGGACGACGTCGAGGCCGACGGCCCGGCCGACATCACCTCGCTCACGCCCGACTGGGTCACCCCCGTGCTCGTGCTCGTCGTCTTCACTTTCATCGCCGCAGCAGTCTGGCGAGGACGCCGGCTCGGGGCACTCGTCGTGGAGAATCTGCCCGTCACTGTGCGCTCCCGAGAGACCATGGAGGGGCGGGCCCGCCTCTACGCTCGGGCCGGCGCACGCACGCACGCACTCGACTCGTTGCGCATCGGCACCATCACCCGACTGTCGAAGGTGCTCGGGCTCGCTCGCAATGCCACGGTCGACGAGGTGATCTCCTCGATCGCCGCCGTTCTTCCTGCCAGGCCGCTGGGCGACATCCAAGCGGTTCTGGTCGCGGCCACGCCCGCGAATGAGGCCGACCTCGTCTCGTACTCCGACCGTCTGCTCGAACTCGAAGACGCCGTGACCCGGGCGGTACGCCCGTGACTCTGTCCCTTTCCCTCCTGCCCGTGTCCCCACCGAAAGGCCGACCATGACAGACCAGCCAGAACAGACTCCCGACCAGCTCCGAGAGGCGCTGGGACGGGTGCGCACCGAGGTGGCAAAGGCGGTCGTCGGCCAAGACGGAGCGGTGACGGGTCTCATGGTCGCGCTGCTCGCGAAGGGGCACGTGCTTCTGGAGGGCGTGCCCGGCGTCGCAAAGACACTGCTCGTTCGTTCGCTGAGCCACGCGCTGTCGCTCGACACGACGAGGGTGCAGTTCACTCCCGACCTCATGCCCGGAGATGTGACGGGTTCGCTCGTCTACGACGCGAAGTCGGGCGATTTCGAGTTCCGCGAAGGCCCGGTGTTCACGAACATCCTGCTCGCAGACGAGATCAACCGCACCCCTCCCAAGACGCAGTCCGCCCTGCTCGAGGCGATGGAGGAGCGACAGGTCAGCGTCGACGGTCTCAGTCGTGCCCTGCCCGACCCGTTCCTCGTGGCCGCGACCATGAATCCCATCGAGTACGAGGGAACGTACACGCTTCCCGAAGCGCAGCTCGACCGTTTTATGCTCAAACTCGTGCTCGATCTCCCCCCGCGCGACACCGAGATCGCCGTGCTGCAGAGGCACGCCGCCGGGTTCAATCCGCGAGACCTGACCGGGGCCGGCATGACCGCGGTGCTCGGGGCATCCGAACTCCGCCAGGCCCAGGCATCGGCCGCGGCCGTCGGCGCCAGTCCGGACGTGCTCGCCTACGTCGTCGACCTGGCGCGCGCGACGCGGCAGAGCCCGTCGGTCAAGCTCGGCGTCAGTCCGCGCGGGAGCACAGCGCTTCTTGCCTCTGCGAAGGCCTGGGCCTGGTTGAACGGCTCCCCCGCCATCACGCCCGACCACGTGCAGGCGATGGTGCTGCCCGTGCTGCGCCACCGCATCCAGCTTCGTCCCGAGGCCGAACTCGAGGGCGTCTCGGTCGACTCGATCCTGCGCTCGATCCTCAGTCAGGTGCAGGTTCCCATCTGATGCACCGACGAAAGCACCTCCGCTGATGGCAGTCTCGGGTCGCTTCGTACTGCTCGTCGCCCTCGGCGTCATCCCCGTGGTTCTCATCGGCGAGGCCTACCGACAGGCGGAGCTCACTCTCGCCCTCTGGCTGCTGCTGACGGTGGTGATCGGCATCGTCGACCTCACACTCGCCGCGTCGCCGCGACGCCTCGTCGTCGAGAGAGTGCTGCCGAATCGCGTACGTCTCGGCGAAACGACCTCGAGCGAGCTCTTCATCACGAACGAGAACCGCCGAGCACTGCGCGGCCTCGTCCGCGATGCCTGGCAGCCGTCGGCCGGAGCCGCCGTCACGCGTCAGTCGGTCGTCGTGCCCGCTTCAGAACGACGGATGCTTCGCACGACACTCACCCCGTTCCGTCGCGGTGACCGCCGCACGGCCGGCATCACCGTCAGGAGCTTCGGCCCGCTCGGCCTCTGGGCGCGGCAGGCGACGCTGGCGAGCCCCGGCCGGATCCGCGTTCTTCCGCCCTTCAACTCCCGCAAACACCTGCCCTCGCGCCTGGCTCGGCTGCGAGAGCTCGACGGCGCGACGAGCGTGCAGATCAGGGGCCAGGGCACCGAGTTCGACAGTCTGCGCGAATACGTGCGCGGCGACGACGTGCGCTCGATCGACTGGCGGGCGACAGCTCGGCAGGGGGATGCGCGGGCCGGGCACGAACAGAAACTCATGGTTCGCACGTGGCGGCCGGAGCGCGATCGACGCATCGTGATCGTGATCGATACAGGTCGGACCCAGGCCGCACGAATCGACGACGAGCCGCGCATCGACACATCGATCGAGGCATCCCTGCTGCTGGCGGCCCTCGCGACGCGGGCCGGTGACCGTGTCGACCTGATCGCGTGGGACCGCCGCATCCGGGGACGTGTCACGGGAGCGAGCGGAGGCGAGCTGCTGAATCGCATGGTCGACACGATGGCCACCGTCGACCCGGAGCTTCTCGAGACCGACTGGTCGTCAGTGGCCGCGCAGGTGCGGGCGGTCACCAACCAGCGCGCGCTCGTCGTGCTTCTGACGACCATCGACACTCCTGCGTCGTCGAGCGGCCTGTTGAGCGTGCTCCCCCAACTGGCGCAACGCCACACCGTTCTCGTGGCCGCCGTGTCTGACCCCGAGGTTCTTCGGGCTGTGTCAGAACGCGGCGATCGTGACGAGACGTACCGGGCGGCCTCTGCGGAGCGCTCCCTGCTCGATATGGCGCGGGTCACGGCCGCGATCACCCGGCTCGGCGGCGACGTCGTCACAGGCTCACCCTCCGCCCTTCCCCCGATGCTCGCCGACCGCTACTTGGCGCTGAAGGCGGCGGGCCGCCTGTAGCAGGAGCCGCGCGCCCATCGATTCGTGACTAACTGCTCTCTAAAGCCCCAAGAAGAGCATTGCGAGCGGAATCGATTCGGACTCGCTCCGGACTGTGGATAGATTCGGCAGCCATAGGAGGATGCAGGGCACAATTTCACGATGTCGCCGCACCAGCCGCTGCCACCTCACCTTCGTCATAGGGCGTTCAGTGTGCACGACAGCGACGCTGCCGGGGTCGGACGCGGGCGAATACGGGCCGCTGACCTTCTTCCTGTGTTCCGCGGAGTGAGACTGCCGATCGATGTCGAGGTGAACGAGAGCTCTGTGCGTGCCGCGTACCTGACCAAGCGCTCGCGAGGGCAGGCCTTCTCGCACGTGACGGCTGCTCGGATTTGGGGAATACCGCTCCCGCAAGACTTCACCCAGGCCGAGGGGGTCCATGTCAGCGTGCGAGCGCCCCACACACCTCCCAGCGGATTCAACGTCACCGGCCATCGGATTTCCGACCCTCATGCGCGCGCGGTCCTGCGAGATGGCGTACCTGTCGTGGACGCCGCAACAACGTGGTGCCATCTCGCGTCACTATTGAACGAAGATGACCTCGTCGCGGCGGCCGACTACCTCGTGCTGACACCTGCCGTGCCCGATCGGAGTAATCGCAGGCCGTTCGTGACGATCGGAGAACTGCAGCAGAGAGCCGATCAGTACCATGGGCCCGGTGCACGCGCGGCACGAGCGGCGCTGCGCCATGTAAGAGACGGAGCAGAATCTCGGCGAGAGACCCTGCTGCGCCTTGTCCTGCTCCGGGCCGGACTCCCTGAACCCGAACTCAACGCCGACATTTTCAGGGATGACGGTTCTTGGATCGGACGAGCCGACCAGGTCTTTCGCCAGTGGAAGACAATTGCCGAGTACGACGGGCAACAGCACCGCACAAGCGACAGTCCGTACGAGCGTGACGAACTGAAGATCGAAGAACTGAGCCATGCCGGATGGCAGGTGGTTCGGATACGCAAGAAGGCACTCTCCTTCGAAGGCACAGAAGCGGTCGAGAGAGTGTCACGAGCGCTCCGTAAGCGCGGATGGACGCCCTAAGCCCGTGCAATTCCGGTCATCGTCCATCGATTCCGCAGAAGATGCTCACATGTCCGCCTCAGACAGCATCAATCGCGATATGGATGCCGGCGCACGCGCCGGTCAGCCCGCTACGAGCTGCTTCGCACCGGACTCGAACTCGTCGAGGTCACCCGTGTGACCCGACCGCACTGCAGCTCGCCCCATGATGAGCATGTACGCGAGGAAGGCCGCCAATGCGAGGGCTCCGATGCCGATCTTCACCGCCCAAGGCCAGGGCTGCGGGGTCACGAATCCTTCGATGATGCCGGAGACGAAGAGCACGATCACGAGTCCGAGCGCCACCGTGAAGAGCGCGCGGCCGTCTTCGGCCAGCGCCTGCGCCCGCGTGCGCGCTCCGGGCGCGATCCACGCCCAGAAGATGCGGAGTCCACCCGCACCGGCGACGAAGATCGCGGTGAGCTCGAGGAGGCCGTGCGGCAGGATGTAGAGAAAGAAGGCGTCGCCCTGGCCGTAGTGGAACAGCACCGCCGCATTGATTCCCAGGTTCTGGGCGTTCGTCATGATGACCGTGGGCACGAAGAAGCCCGTGATGCCGAAGGCGATGCACTGCGCTGCAATCCAGGCGTTGTTGGTCCACACCTGCCCCGCGAATGACGCTGCAGGGTTCTCGGAGTAGTAGTTGATGAAATCCTCGTCGGCGAGCTTCTTGAGTTCTGCGTCAGAGCCCAGATTGGCGAGCACCTGCGGATCGTTCGACACCCAGAGCGCGTACAGCCCGGCGACCACGACCGTGACGACCGCGAGCGCGAGGGTGAGCCACCGGATGCGATAGAGCGCGGCCGGCAGCTGAAACACGAAGAAAGCGGGAGTCTGCCGCAGGATGTTCGTTCCGGCGCCGGTGAACCGGAGTCGAGCTCGCGACAGGAAAAGGGATAGCTGAGCGCCCTGAGCGGTCGAGCCCACGGTGGTCTTGATAGCCGACAGGTCGGACGCACCGGCCTGGTAGCGCTCGATCAGCTCATCCGCGTCGGTGCCCGAAAGCTCTCGGCGCCTGCTCAGAGCGTCGAGTGTGGCCCACTCGTCGCGGTGGGCAGCAGTGTAGGCATCGAGATCCATCTGCTTGAATTGTATTCATGACGGACCCCCGTGTCGCCTCACCGGCCGTAGGATTCGCCGACCCGCTTGCCGACGCTTACGTCGACGACGAGCTGCTGATCGGTGAGGCGGTGGCGATCGACGTGCGCCCTGCCGGTTTCATCCTCCGCGCTGGAGGTGGCGCGATCGACGTCGTCATCTCGATCGCCATCCTGATCGCGCTCATGCTGGGTATCGGCGCACTCGGCCAGAGCGGCGTCATCGACGAGGCGCTGCTCGCTGCCATGAGCGTGTCGGCGCTCGTTCTCTGTTTCGTCGTCGTGCCGACGACTCTCGAGGTTCTTCTGAAGGGCCGCTCGGTCGGCAAGCTCGCTGTCGGCGCACGTATCGTGCGCGACGACGGCGGCGCCATTGGAATCAGACACTCCGTGATTCGCGGGCTCGTCGGCGCTCTCGAGATCTACATCACGCTGGGAGCGATCGCGATCGTCACAGCTCTTCTCAACGGCAAGTCGAAGAGGCTCGGCGACCTTCTCGCCGGCACCTACAGCCAACACGAGCGAGTACCTCTCCCTGTCAGCCATGCGCGCGGTGTTCCCGTCATGCTCCAAGCGTGGGCCGATGTCGCCGATGTCGCACGCATGCCCGACAGGCTCGGCAACCGTGTCGCCCAGTTTCTCGTGCAGGCGTCGAGCATGGCACCGGCGACCAGAGAGCGCATCGCCGCAGAACTCGCCGCAGAGGTCACGCCGTTCGTGTCGCCGATTCCTCAGGTGCACCCCGCGCTGTTCCTCTCGGGCGTCGCCGCTGTGCGCCGCGATCGGGAATACGCGGCGCTCGAGCTTCAGAAAGCAGCACTCAACCGACTCGATCCGATCTTGCAGAGCCTGCCGCACGGTTTTCCTCGGCGCTAGGCGAGCGTCAGGCCCGAGACGATCGGGTACCAGTGCTTTTCGCGGAGGGGTGATTCGTCACCGCCGACCGGCAGCCAGACCCCGTCGATCGACGGGTCGGCCGCCGCGGTCCAGAGACCGAAATGTGCCAGAGGCGTGGGCCAGGCGTAGCCGTCAGTCGCGGCCTCGACGACGTTGCGAACCGCGCCGACGAACGTGAGCGCGCACCGAGCACCGATCACCTCGTATGCCAGTCGGGCCATCGTCTCGGCGCCGTGCGGGTCGTCGTTGAGAGTGACGCGCATGGGCAGATCGAGGAGGCCCGTCTCCGCTCGTGCGATGCAGAACACGTGGTCGCCTCGCGTGAGCAGAAGTCGCACAACGCTCATGGGGCGGGGCACGACCGCGCCGCGGAATGCTTCAGCGCGTCCAACGGGTGGAAGCCATGGTGCATTCTCGGTCACCCGAACGACGGTCTCGTCGGGCGTCACCGACCCGTCTCCCTGCCTCAGTAGCGGTAGTGATCGACCTTGTACGGTCCCTCGACCGGCACGCCGATGTATGCCGCCTGGCGAGGAGTCAACTCCGTGAGTTCGACACCCAGAGCATCGAGGTGCAGGCGAGCAACCTTCTCGTCGAGATACTTCGGCAGCACGTACACGCCGATCGGGTAGCGCTCGGTGAACGCGTAGAGCTCGATCTGGGCGAGCACCTGATTGGTGAAGGAGTTGCTCATGACGAAGCTGGGGTGGCCGGTGGCGTTGCCCAAGTTCATGAGACGCCCTTCCGACAGCACGAGAACGCTGCGGCCCGTGGGCAAGCGCCACTCGTGCACCTGCGGCTTGATCTCGACCTTGACGGCACCCTCGAGCTTCTCGAGCCCCGCCATGTCGATCTCGTTGTCGAAGTGGCCGACGTTGGCGATGATCGCCAGGTGCTTGAGGCCCATGATGTGCTCGACCGTGACCACGTTCTCGTTGCCGGTTCCGGTCACGATGATGTCGACCTCGCCGATCACACTCTCGAGTCGGGCTACCTGGTACCCGTCCATCGCGGCCTGCAACGCACAGATCGGATCGACCTCGCTGACGATGACACGCGCGCCCTGGCCTCGCATGGCCTCTGCGGCACCCTTGCCCACATCGCCGTAGCCGACCACGAACACGACCTTGCCGCCGATGAGCACGTCTGTCGCGCGGTTCAGGCCATCCGGTAGCGAGTGTCGGATGCCATACTTGTTATCGAACTTGCTCTTCGTGACCGAGTCGTTGACGTTGATCGCGGGGAACAACAGTTCGCTGGCGGAAGCAAGTTCGTAGAGGCGGTGCACGCCCGTGGTCGTCTCTTCAGACACGCCCTGGATGTCGGCGGCGATGCGGGTCCAGCGGTCGGTCGACGACGCCAGCGAGCGACGCAGAAGGTCGAGAACGACGCCGTACTCGTCGCTGTCGGACGACTGCGTGTCGGGCACGGCTCCGTCGAGCTCGAACTGACGCCCCTTGTGCACGAGCATCGTGGCGTCTCCGCCGTCGTCGAGAATCATGTTGGGGCCGGTGAAGTCGGCGCCGTCGGCTGCGGCCTCAGCGGACCAGTCGAAGGCCTGCTCGGTGCACCACCAGTATTCCTCGAGGGTCTCTCCCTTCCAGGCGAACACCGGAACACCGGCGGGGGCGTCTGCGGTTCCCGTGGCGCCGACCACGATGGCGGCCGCCGCCTCGTCTTGAGTGGAGAAGATGTTGCAACTGACCCAGCGCACGCGGGCGCCGAGGGCGGTCAGCGTCTCGATCAGTACTGCCGTCTGCACCGTCATGTGCAGCGATCCCATGATGCGCGCCCCGGCGAGCGGCTGAGATGCGGCGAACTCTTCGCGCAGCGACATGAGCCCCGGCATCTCGTTCTCGGCGAGGCGAATCTGGTGACGGCCCGCCTCGGCGAGTGTCAGGTCGGCGACCTTGAAGGGCAGGGTGGTCACCGGAGCAGCAACAGAAGTCATGCTCCCATTGTAAAGACGTGCCGCCGCGAGAACGCCTACTGCGTGAATTGCACGTGACGCATGACCTGCCACCCCTGCGGGGCCTTGAGGCGATCAGAGTGGCGCGTGCAGAGATCGTAGCTGTGCGGCTCGTGGCTGAGGCTCAGCGGGCCGAGAACCGCGAGCGAATCGGCGTACACGTAGGTCAGAGTAGCCACTGCCTCGTCGGGGCACGCTACTCGGGAACACGGTCGATTCGTCATCACCCTTCACCGTACGCCCGCCTCCCCCAGCCTGACGTGAGGCTCCGTCGTGTGTCGTGCGCTGAACGCCGCCCCGGCGGGTTCCGCCGCTCGATGCCCCAGAGAATAGACTCTGGCCATGGCTCGCTCACGTCGCATCGCACCGGCCTCTTCTCGAGGAACGGGTCGCAACCGCCACGGCAGGGGCCTCCGCTCGGCAGTGACCGGCCCTCACCTGCCGATGATGAACACTCGTATCGACTTCTTCGACACAACAGTCGCCTCGACTGCCGAATACCTTCGCAGCATCTGGCCGAACGAACTCGCCGATGCCGTCTTCGAGATCGGCGCCCTGCCGTACGGCGCGAACGGCAAGCCGTGTACCGCAGACACGGGCGTGGAGCGCTGGCGAGTTCTCGGCGACCGCATCATTCTGTACCGCGTGCCGATCGAGCGCCTCGCCCATCTGCATCGCGACGACGAGGCGCACCGGCGCATGCTCATCGAGAGCTGCGTCTTCCGAGCCGTGGCCGAGTACCTCGGCAAAGATCCGTGGGATCTCGCGCCCGAGGGCTTCCGTCACTTCTGACAGAGCCGTCGGCTACGGGTAGACGACGATCGGGGCTGCCAGCTCGCTGGGCGGAGCAATCGTGTAGCCCGAGAGCTGACCGTCACTGCTGTACCCCACGCTGATGCTCACCGCCGACGACATCGTCGCCGTGTAGACAGCGTTCGGCTCGGCATCGAGGCCTTTCGTTCCGCCGGCGGGAACGGCGATCGTGACCGCGTTGCCGGTCGCCGTTCGCAGAGTGACGTTCGCCTCGGTATCGCCCGAATTCGCGAGATGGATGCGCGGCGACGGGCCGGGCGCGATCGGCACAAGCGTGTCGGCATCGAGTGGCGTGGCCGCCTGATTCCAGGCGAAATCGACGGCGCCGGATGCCAGCACCGAGGTGCGGGCCGAGGCGACGATGGGCTGGGTCGAGTCGAGAGTCACCGAGTAGCTTCCGTCGGGAAGATCTTTCAGAGGGAGCTCACTGACGACGCCGCCGGGAGCACTCAGCGTGTACGAGCCATCGGCCGATCCGGAACTCTCGCTGGCGACGGAAACGGTGATCGTGGCATCCGCATCGCCCGGCACGTAGACGCGCACGGCAGCTTGAAGATCGGCATAGCCGTCGGCCGACAGGCGTTCGGCGATCGCAGACGTTCCGGTGATCTTCACGCCGGCGAAGACCGCCTCGGTCGACGGGGCTGTCGTGGGGCCGCTCAGTTCCACGCCGCCGGGTTCGAGACCACGGATGACCGTCTGCTGCAGACTCGCCGCGACGTAGCCGCCCGTACTGACAACGTGGACCACGGGGTACTTCGCGTTCGGAGCGAAACCTGCGAGCGAGAACACGCGCTGCGACTTGGCAGGAACCGTGATGCCGGTCGAACCGGGCGCATCGAGTCGTCCGTTTTCGGCGAACAAGGTCAGGTCAACGTCGGCAGTGACCTCGGTCGGGTTGCTCAGTAGCACGAAGCTGGTGCGGCCTACCGTGGTGGCGCCACCGACGAGCCAGCTGTCGGCCTGCGCCTCAGCGCAGTTCGTCGACGCCAGGCCGGAGATGTCCTCCTGCGAAACCGCGACGGACTGTGCCGCGGCGATCAGGACACCGGGATCGGCATCCGGAGCGGTCACTGCCGTGGGCGCTGTCGCGTCGACGACCGTGGAGTTGTCTGGAGCGGCCAGCGGCGATCGTTCGATGTCTACATCGGAGTCGTCGGAACCGCTCGTCAGCTGCGGTGTGCCGACGCCAGATGCCGTCGTCGCGTCCACGCCGGCACCATTCGACAGCTGAAAAAGCGATCCGGCACAGACGAGGCTCTGGGGCAACGGCGTCGGCGCAACCTCGACAGACGGAACCGAGACGGTGTGAGACGGCAGAGGGATGAGTACGGCTCCCGCCACGAGCGTCGCGCCGGCCCCGAGGGTCAAGACGGCGCCCAACGCGCGGGCGCTGGTGGCGATCACAGTGCGCTTAGCGGCCATCGTGCTCGTCCTCCTCATGGCTCAGATCGATCGGTTTCACTCGCATCACGGTCTCCGCGTCGGGGTCGTACCCCTCGTCGATGTCATCGGGCATCGCACGCGGATGCGAGAACGCCGGCTCGGGGTCGGCCTCGGCTTCGGGCTGCGACGAGGATGCCGTCGGAGGCGGCGTGTAGACGAAGGAATCGTCGGAGACCGGCTGGGCTGATGGCTCCGGCTCGGGTTCGGGCGCGGGCGCGGGCGCGGGAGAAAGTTCGGGTTCGGGCGAAGGTTCAGGCGCCACATCCTCGCCCACCGGCTGGGACTCTTGAACAGCCTCCGGCGACTCCACGAACTCCCCTGTCGGCTCGGCCTCGACCGGCGGCAGTTCCGTCGACGCTGGAGCTTCGACGAGGTCGGCGAGCGAGGGCGTCTCGTCAACGTGAGCAGCTTCCGGCTCCGGCGCTCCGATGAGATCGAAGTCCTCGCCCGGGTGGATGAGGGTGGCAGCTCCATCGTCACGAGGCGTCGACTCCGCCAGCTGAGCATCGGCAGCAGGAGCTGCCGGCTCTGCAGTTGCCGCCTGTGCCGTCGTCGACTCGTCGGGCCTGGGCGAGGCTACGCCGTCGCCGGACTCCGACGATACGAGTTCTTCTGCGCCAGACGACCGCTCGGTCTCTTCCGCCGACGTCGTCGAGACGGCCCCTGGGTCGGTGACCGGCTGCTCGGTGGCGACGTCACGAGACAGGTCAGCCTCGGGAGACGAGACACCGTCGGGAGCGGACGCAACGGCCACCGAACTCGCGGCTGCCGCCGCGGCAGCAGCCTCGGCCGCGGCATCCGGGCGCGGCTTGCGCTTGGAGATCAGGCGACGCAGCGAGGCGGCGGGGCCTCGTGTGCCCGCTTCCCCGGCGGCCGGCCCATCCGGTGCCTTCGCATTCTCGTCGTCGTCTTCATCGTCATCGTCGTCGTCGCCCTCGACCTCGTCGGGCATGGATGCGCCGGCCGGCTCGAGCCCGCTCACTGCGCGCGTGCCGTGGGGCTGCAGGCGCCCGGCGGGAAGAGCGAGGAGAAGCATGAGGAGGAAGACGATTCCCTGCGCGACGAGCACGAGCACTCCGGTCGCCGACCCGAGGTTGCTGGGCGTGGGCTCGGGCAGAGTCGAGATGCCGTCGGTGCCCGTGATCTGCCACAGCTTTCCGGCGAAGGTCTTGCCCACGGTCGTCAGAGACGCGTTGGCATCGAACGCCGCCGTCGACCGGGTCGTCGTCGTCGTCAGCGCCGGATCGGCCTCTGCAGGCGGGTTGGCGAGCAGCACGAACTCCACGCCGAGTTCGGCAAGTCGAGGCGTGCTGTCGCTTCCGCTCTGAGAAGCCAGGTTGCCGATCAGGTCTGCAAGTTCGGCGTCGCGTGTCGCGTCCCGGTTCGTCGCCGCGAGAGTCGACTGGTCATCGAGCGTCACACCGGTTCCGGTGACGATGGCCGACTTGATACCGCCATCACGTTGCGGCGTGAGCACGAGCGTGCCCACTCGAGGTGTGGATGCCGCCTCGGCCGTGACGAAGGCGGGCAGCAGGCGGGCGTCGGTCGTCTGAATGGCCGAAGAGCCGAGGAGTGTCGACGCGACGAGCGGCACGGCGACGACGACGACCGTGGTCGCGGCCAGGAACCCGGGAGCGAGGGAGAACCGCTTGAGCGCGTGCAGACCCACGACAGCTGCGCAGATGAGTCCGAGCCAATAGAGGCTCAGACCCGGACCGGCCCAGAGCATGACCGGATCTGCTCCGACGGCGTCGAGCGAGATGCGCGTCGATGCGATCGCCGTGGCGAGTCCGAGGATGGAACCGACGACGGCGACGATCGCCCGCGTCACGCTCGGACCGGGCAGGACCAGCGCGAGTAGGGCCGCGAGTGCCAAGGGAACGACGGCGATCGCCAGCACGATCTGCAGCACCGACGAATCGATGCCGACCATAGATGCCAGGCCGGTCCATCCGCTCTGTGCCGAATCGGGGATGCCACTCAGCAGGGCCAGGATCGACCCTGGTTCGCGCACCGCGGGAACGCCCGGGTCAGCAAGGAGTCCGAGAGGGTTGCCCGCACGGAACTGATCCCAGGCCAAGGGCAGGAAGAGGGCGAGGGCGGGAATCGGGATGCCGATGTAGCGCGCGACGTTGCGACCCGCCGTGGCGACGGAGACGGCCCAGACGATGAGCAGAGCCGGCCACAGCGACGGGGCGCCGGCCAGCGTGACAGCGAACAGAATGGCCGCCATGGCAGAGGCCGACCACGATTTGCGCGCCGCGAGGCCCGCGAGCACGACCCAGGGAAGGAGCAGATGCGCGATGACCGCTCCGATGGCGCCCTGATCGAGCGAGGACAGGAAGGTGGGCGCCAGCGTCCAGAGCACGGCGGCGACAGCGCGCAGCCAAGGCTTGTCCGTCAGACGAGCCGCGAGGAACCACGCGGCCAGAGCCGCGAGCGGCAGTGCAGCGAGATAGAGGCCCACGATCGCTAGAGACGGAGACCAGAACGTGATCGACCCGAGAACGGCGAGCACACTCGTGAACGGGTCGGCTGCTCCGACGAAGCCCAGGCCGATGTCGCGCCAGCCATACCCGACGTGGCTCCACAGCTCACCCAAAGTGGCGCTCACCGGTAGCAGAGAACCGCCCGTGAGGGCGATCGCTCCGATGAGGGGAACGAACATGATGAGGCCGAGAACGGCGAAGATCAGAACCGTCGTGACGCCGCCGGTGGCGATGAACTGGATGCGATCCTTCTCGCCACGGAGATGCGTGAGGGCGATTTCGCGTTGCAGAGAACGCCGACGTCGCACCTCGTCGCCCGGTATACGGAGCGGCGCAATCGTGTTCCAGCCCACCCGCTTTGCGGCGCGCAGGTTTCGACGCGCCTCGGTGACGCGCGATCCGAAGGCCGTACGGAAGGCAGCCGATAGCTCTCCGCCGATGGCGCCGGGCTGCTTGCGCACCAACTGGGCGAGGCTGCGCACGACCGCGAGCGGAACGAGCGAGAGCCAGTGGAAGACCACGGCGAAGGCGGGCGCATAGACGAGACGCCGGTGCAGCTGCGCAGCTCGGCGATCGGCCTGACGCTTGCGCCTCGCGCGTCCTTTCTCACTGCGACCCGGGCCTGCGAGTCCGACGCCGGCTGAGGCGATTCGCGCCGCCGGAACCCCCATGACGCGGTGCCCGGCCAGACGCACGCGCACGCTGAAGTCGAGGCCGTTGTCAGCGGTCGGGAGGGCATCGTCGAAACCGGAGAGGTCGTTCCACACGGTGTGACGAACGAGCATGCCGGCCGCTCCGACGCCGAGCACGTCGCTCATGCGATCGTGCTGAGCCTGGTCGAGCTCGGTCTCGGCCATCGAGTATGTGGCGCCGAATCGCGTGATCGTCTCGCCGAACTCGCTGATGTAGTCGGAGTGCTCCCAGTCCATCTGCTTAGGACCTGCGGCCGCCACAGACGGATTGACCTCGACTGCGGCGAGCAGGGCTGCGAGCGCGTCGGGTTCCGGTGCTGTGTCGTGAGCGAGGAGCCACAGCCACTCGTTCTCGTCGACGGGCGGCGGAACGACGCCGAGGGCGTGCGCGACGGCCGTGCCGAAGCTGAGGCGACCGGATGCCTGGATGAAGTGGGTCGGCAGGGCGCCGGACAGCAGCGCGGGTGTCGAGTCGGTGGAGCCGACGTCGACGACGATGAGACTGTCGGGCTGCCTCGTCTGCGCCTTCACGGCGTCGAGGGTGCGCGGAAGGAAGTCCGCTCCGTTGGAGGCGACTAGGACTACTGTGACTCGGGCGCGCATATCACTTAGACCCTAAGCGCCGCGCGAGCTAGCGGCCGGTCAGCCCCCGGCGTGCCGAGATATCGGCACAGCTGTCAGATCGAGGCCTGCGTTCGTGGAACGGCTAGGCCTGTTTGCGCAGCTTGCGACGCTCGCGCTCGGAGAGGCCGCCCCAGATGCCGAAACGCTCGTCGTTCTTGAGCGCGTACTCGAGGCACTGCGCCTTGACCTCGCACGATGTGCAGATGCGCTTGGCGTCGCGAGTCGATCCGCCCTTTTCAGGGAAGAACGCTTCGGGATCGGTCTGCGCGCAGAGCGAATCGGTCTGCCAGGCGAGAGGATTCTCGTCGTCTACCGGTGCCTGTTGACGTACGCCAGGAACACCGAGATTGACGGGATCGACGAACCAGTCCTCTGGGACGCCTGAGCGGTATTCCATAGCCATACCACGCTCTACCTTCTGATCTGCATTCGACCTGCCGAACCCCTCCCGCTAATTACACCCGTGTAGTTCGCGAGAGTCAAGTCGCGGATCGTAAACCCTCAAGTGCTTCTAGAGGGTTTGCCGCAACACCGTGTCGCACTAAACGACGCCGCCGCGACACGCCAAATCAGCTAGGCGCCCCGGCGCGCCGCCCATGCGCTGCGCACCATCTCGTCGAGCGTGTGGCGCATCCGCCAATCGAGGTCGCGTGCGGCCAATTCGCCTGACGCGACGATGCGAGCCGGATCGCCGGGCCGGCGCGGTGCGATCTCGGGTTCGAACGGGATTCCCGTTCCCTCGGCCATGGCGGTCATGATCTGGCCGACGGATGCGCCGTCGCCGCTTCCGAGGTTGTAGGCCGGCTCGACCGGCTCGCCGGCATCCAGACGCCGCGCCGCGGCCACATGCGACAGGGCGAGGTCGGAGACATGGATGTAGTCGCGGACGCACGTGCCGTCGGGGGTGTCGTAGTCGTCGCCGTTGATGCGGGGAACACGACCGTCGAGGAGCGCCTCGAAGACGAGAGGGAAGAGATTGTGCGGGCTCGTGTCGTACAGATCGGGGTAGCCGGAGCCGACGACGTTGAAGTAACGGAGGGAGGTGTGCGCGAGACCCGCGGCGACTCCCTGGTCGCGCAGCAACCACTCGCCGATCAGCTTCGACTCGCCGTAGGGCGACTCAGGGCTCTTGGGCGTCGACTCCGTCACCAGCTCGGTGTCGGGGGTTCCATAGACGGCAGCGCTCGACGAGAAGACGATGCGGTCGACCCCGGCATCGCTCATGGCGCCGAGCAGCACCTGCGTTCCCGTCACGTTCTGTTCATAGGTGTGCAGCGGGCGCGTCACCGAGACGCCGGCGTACTTGTAGCCCGCGACGTGGACGACTCCCGAGATGGCATGGTCTTCGAAGATCTCGCGCAGCAGGTCGGCGTCGAGGATGCTGCCGTCGATGAACGGGATTCCCTCATCGACGAAGGCGCGGTGCCCGCTCGAGAGATCGTCGATCACGACCACGTCGATGCCCTGCTCGATGAACGCTCTCACCACGTGCGACCCGATGTATCCCGCGCCTCCCGTTACCAACCACGCCATTCGTCGACTCCTTTACCCAGCGGAACGCGACGGTACCCATCGCGGATCAAGTCTCGCACCGTCCAGCCGATGGAAATTGCCGCGAGAACACCCATGACCACAAGAAAAATCATCATGGCAGTAACGCTATGAATTGCGATAAGCAGCCACCAGATGGAAGAATGTCAACGCTCCATGTTTTACTGCCACGCTTCACCTATCGAGAGAATCCCATGCTGAAGAAGGTCGTCCTGATCGCACTCCCCCATGTCGCCCCGTTCGAGTTCGGCGTCATCTGCGAGGTCTTCGGCATCGATCGCGCCGACATGGGCGGTCCGACCTTCGACTTCACCATCGCCGCAGCCGAGCCAGGTCCCATTCCGACGAGCATGGGCTACGTCATGATGATCATGAACGATCTCAGCACCGCGGTAGACGCAGATCTCATCGCGATCCCGGCGCACATGATCGACGGAGACGTTCACCCCGAGGTACTGCGCGTGCTTCACGAGGCGAACGATCGCGGCGCATGGATTCTCACCGTCTGCAGCGGCGCGTTCACCTTGGCGAAATCCGGTCTGCTGAACGGCAAGCGCGCCGCGACACACTGGATGCACGCCGACCGACTCGCTCGGGACTTTCCCGAGATCGAGGTCGACCCCGACGTTCTCTTCGTTCAAGACGGCAACATCATCACGGGCGCCGGCACCGCAGCAGGAATCGACGCCGCACTCCACCTCGTGCGCACCGAGCTGGGTGCTGCCGCCGCGAACGTCATCGCTCGCCGCATGGTAGTGCCCCCGCAACGCGCGGGCGGCCAGGCGCAGTTCATCGCCGCCCCCATGCCCGCAGAGCCGAGCGACTCGTTCGCGGGCGTCACAGAATGGATGCTCGAGAATCTCGACCGCGATCTCAGTGTCGACGAGCTTGCACGCAAGGCCCTGATGTCCTCCCGCACCTTCGCTCGGCGATTTCGCGCAGACCTCGGAACGACGCCCGCCGCCTGGCTCAACAAGCAGCGACTCATGCGCGCACAGCACCTGTTGGAAGAGACCAGTCTCGGCCTCGAGGCGATCGCCTCGGAGACGGGGTTCGGCTCGGCCGCCGTCATGCGGCACCACTTCGTGAAGACGCTGCAGACGACACCGGCGAACTACCGCCGCACCTTCTCCGTGAGAGAACTCGCGAGCTGAGCCCCGTTTCGTGCGCCTGACCACCCTAAGTGAGGACATTTCCATCGCGACGACGGGACCAGCTCGTTGGATCCTCGTCTGGAAGCGCGGCGCGCGAAGAATGTCCTCAGTTAGCTGGGCCAGTTCGCGCGTGGGCCACTCCCCCACAGCCGTCCTATGGTCTGCATATTTCACCGACGTTCCCGTCACGTGATCTGGCTCCCCGACGGTCTCCACAATCGATGCATGGCAGACGACGTCTCTCGAATCCACCAACTGATGATGGTCTCAGGCGGAGTCGCGTCCCGAAGTACCCTGCTGTCGCTCGGTGCGACGGCGCGCATGATCGATCGTGCGCGATCCGCTCAGATTCTTCAGTCGGTTCGACGGGGAATCTACGCGAGCGCCGAGGCTGACCTTGATCAGAGGCGCGCGGTTCGGCTCGGCGGCAAGGTGGCCTGTTTATCGGCGCTACGCAGGCATCGAATCTGGGCCGGGACCGACACTCGGCTCCACGTCTGTGTAAGACGGAGTGCTCACGACCTACATATCGACGAAGCTGCACGAGTGGGCGCTCCGGCAACGATTCAACGCTCCGACACCAATTTCATCGCCGACCGGGGCGCTCCCCGCGTACATTGGCAGCGATCGGAACTTCGCGAATTGGAAAGCCCGTCGTATCAGGGCGATTGGCTCATGCCCCCTCTGATATCACTGCGGCAGGCCGTCGTCTGCCAGAACGAAGAGCACGCGATCGCCAGCATCGACTCCGCGTTGCGTACGCGGTTCGTGACGGAAGCACAGATCGACCGGCTCTTCACCCAGTTACCCGCACGACTTCGACATCTTCGCGCCGAGATCGACGCGACCGCGGATTCAGGCAACGAGACGGTCGTGCGCGTCCGACTTCGAAGGGCGGGCTTCGTAGTCGAGACACAGTTTCCGATCCCCGGTACCAGCAAGTTCGACCTTCTCATAGACGGCGTCGTGACCCTCGACGTCGACAGTAAACGGTGGCACGGCGACGATGGACAGATTTCGTGGGATTTCGACAAGACCCTTTGCTCATTCGCTGCGGGGCTGCCAAGCCTGCGCATCCTGCCCCGACATATCTACGAATCCTGGCCAAGAACTCTGGCGATCATCAGCCGCACTGTCTTTGAAGCCAAAGAACTCCGTGATTTCCGTCGAATGCGGCCACGCTAACTGAGGACAAATCGACCGGCGACCGCACCTACGTCTCGTCAGATCAAGGAGGCCGGTGCGCCTAGCGAAGAATGTCCTGACTTAGCGCGACGCGTTCTCCGCCGGGGCGCCCGGCGCGGCCACGAAGACCGTTCCCACGCCCGTGAACGTGATCGCGCCTTCCTCGGGAGTGATGAACACCGACTGGCCGCGCTCCAGCGTGATGTCGCTGCGCTCGCCGTGGATCTCGAACGATCCCTCGATGCAGATCGCGATCGCGGGGCCGTCCGGCCTGTAGGCCGCGCGCTCGTTCAGCTCGGTGTGGATGCGGACCAGCACGAAGTCCGGAACGCCCGGCCTGAACTCCTCGACACCATCGGAGGGGAACGTCGGGCGAATGTAGGGAACGGGCAGCGGGTCGAAGTCGAGCACCGACAGCAGCTCGGGAACGTCGATGTACTTCGCAGTGAGTCCCCCACGCAGCACGTTGTCGGAGGCCGCCATCAGTTCGACGCCCAAGCCCTTCAGATACGCATGGATGTTGCCGGCTGGCAGATACAGCGCCTCACCGGCCGAGAGGGTCACCCGGTTGAGGAGCAGCGACATCACGATGCCCGCGTCGCCGGGGTACGCGGTGGCGAGCTCCCGAACGGTCTGGAGGGATGCGGAGTACCGCCCGGCCGTCGATGGCTCATGCGTCGAAGCGAGCTCGGAGACCTTGCGCACGAGCGCAGTCGTCTCCTCCGAACCCCCGAGGAGCCACTCCACGAGCCCGCGAAGCACCGCGGCGTCATCGCCGCCGGCGAGCGCCCGTGAGACGAACGGGGCGAGAACGGCCGAGCCAGCGGCATCCGAGTCTGTCTGCCAGTCTTCGAGCAGCGCCGCGATCTCTCGCACCTCGGCGAGCGGGCGGAACCCGCAGAGCGCGTCGAAGGTGTCGCTCAACGCGACGATGACCTCGGGCTTGTGCAGCGCGTCTTTGTAGTTGCGGTTCGGAGCGTCGAGCGCGATGCCGGCAGCGTTCTCCGCCTCGAAGCCCTGCCGCGCCCGCTCGAGCGTGGGGTGCGCCTGCAGAGACAGGGGTGCGTCGGCCGCGAGGATCTTCAGCAGGAAAGGAAGCTGCGTGTACCCTCCGAGCGAGCCGTGCGGGTCGTTCGAGATCCACTCGGCGAGGTTCTGGGCGCCGTGAGGGGTCAAGCCGTCGACGATCCTCGAGGGCGAGCCCGGGTGCGCGCCGAGCCAGAGCTCGGCCTGCGGCGCTCCGGATGCCGGGGTCCCGAGGAGTTCGGAGATCGCGGTGGCCGAACCCCACGAATAGTCGCGTGGAGTATTGGTGATGCCAACGAACACGTCGGGGCCCTTCTGAGCAGTCGTCGATGAGTCGACCAGCACGGGGCGCGTTTATGAGCGACCTACAACGTCGCCCGGCGCGCTCTGCCGAGTCTTAGCCCAAACTACCAATCGGTTGGAGGCCAGACCTGCGCGCTGGTTGAGTTGCACGCGAACACCCCCTGAGCAACGGAGCACACATGTCTTTGGAACCCCTCGCCAGCGACTTCTACGGTTACGAGTCGATGCTGACCGACCAGGAGAAGACCGCCCTCGCGGCGATCCGCACGTACCTCGAGAACGAGGTCAAGCCGGTCGTGAACGGCCATTGGGAGAAGGCGACGTTCCCCCACGAGATCGTGAAGGGGCTCGCCGACCTCGACGTCTACCGCTTCGGCTGGGACGAGACGAAACCCTTCGACAACTCCGCTGTCTTCCGCGGATTCGTGGCCCTCGAGCTCGGCCGAATCGATGCGTCCGTCGCCACTCACGTCGGCGTGCAGAACGGCCTCGCGATGGGTGCGATCAGCGTCACCGGTTCGGACGAGCAGCGCGCAGAA
Organism: Agreia sp. VKM Ac-1783; assembly: GCF_900177765.1. GTDB lineage: Bacteria > Actinomycetota > Actinomycetes > Actinomycetales > Microbacteriaceae > Agreia. The sequence continues at coordinate 529,517 of NZ_FXWI01000001.1, read as the reverse complement.
TGGCTGCCCCGGATGGCCGCCGGCGAGATCGTCGGCGCATTCGGCTTGACCGAGCCCACGTCGGGCTCCGACTCCGCGCAGGGGCTCAAGACCACGGCCACCCGCGACGGCGACGAGTGGGTGCTGAACGGAGAGAAGCGCTGGATCGGGCACGCCACCTTCAGTGACATCACCGTGATCTGGGCAAAAGACACGGCCGACAATCAGGTCAAGGGCTTCATCGTTCCCACCGAGACGGCCGGGTATCGGGCCACGAAGATCGAGAACAAGCAGAGCCTGCGTATCGTGCAGAACGCCGACATCACGCTTACCGACGTGCGCATCCCCGAGTCGCTGCGACTGCAGAACGCGAACTCGTTCCGCGACACCGCCAAGGTGCTGCGCCTCACCCGCGCCGAGGTCGCGTGGGCCGCGGTCGGCAACTCCATCGGCGCGTACGAGGCAGCCCTGCGCTATACGAAGGAGCGGGTGCAGTTCGGCAAGCCGATCGCCTCGCACCAGCTGATCCAGGATCTTCTCGTGAAGTCGATCGGCAACATCACCGCCAGCCTCGGCATGGTCGTGCGGGTCTCGCAGATGCTCGATCAGGGCGTCCAGCGCGACGAGCACTCGGCCCTCGCGAAGGCCTACACGACGGCCCGGATGCGCGAGACGGTCGCGTGGTGCCGCGAGGCGCTCGGCGGCAACGGTATCGTGCTCGACTACGACGTGGCCCGGCACTTCGCCGACGCCGAAGCGCTGTACTCCTACGAGGGCACCCGCGAGATGAACACGCTCATCGTCGGGCGCGCCCTCACGGGCTTCGCCGCGTTCGTCTAACGGCGCGCGGCCGTTCCGATCGAGCGACGACGGAACGGCCAGCGCCGCTGGATGCCCCACTGGGTCACGCGGAGCATCGCCTCGATCACGATGGCCCGGCTCATCTTCGATTCACCGCGCTCACGTTCGCGGAACTCGATCGGCAGTTCGACCACCGAACCGCCACCGTCGAGAACCCGCAGGGTCATATCCACCTGAAAGCAGTACCCCTTCGAGTCGACCGAGCGCAGGTCCATACTCGCAATGCTCTCCGCCCGGTACACCCGGAATCCTGCCGTGACATCGTGCACCGCGATTCCGAGCATGATTCGCGCATAGACGTTGCCCGCTCGACTCAGCAGCTGTCTGCTGAGGGGCCAGTTCACGACGGATCCTCCGTCGACCCAGCGGGATCCGATGGCGAGCTGCCTGCGGGAGTCGCCGGTCGACGACAGACTCTCCACGAGGGCCGGCAGCCTCTCGGGGGGATGCGAGCCATCGGCATCCATCTCGATCAGGTAGTCGTAGCCGCGCTCGAGCCCCCAACCGAAGCCCTCGACGTAGGCCGATCCGAGGCCGAGCTTGCCCGCGCGATGACGCACGTGAATTCGGCTATCGGCAGCGCTCGCCTCGTCGGCGATCGTCGCCGTGCCGTCGACGCTGTTGTCGTCGACGACGAGCACATTCGCTGCGGGCATCGAGTCGAAGACCCGACCGACGATCCACATCAGGTTCTCTGCCTCGTTGTAGGTGGGAACGATAACGAGGCACCCGGCGCCTACGTGCGAGTCGGCGTTGAGCGGATCTGACATGTTTTTTCTCGATCTGTTGCTGATGTGCGCTGCCGCACGCAGTGGCGCGGGTGAGGATCTGACGACCTCAGCAAGGTTATTGGGTCGATCGGCATCGATTGAGCCGGCGGAGCATCATCACAGGCATTGCAAGGCAACCGGTGCGGAAAGCCAATACCGGGCGCTCTCGGTAGTCTTGCCTCTATGAACTCCGTGACCAGCACCGGCCGCGCCGCACTGGCCGTGCTCACGTTCTTCACCCTCTTCGCCGGAGACTTCTGGCGCAACCTGATCGGCTGGTATGGCTTCGCCGCCCTCGCACTCGCCGTCGTCATCACGCTGGCCGTCCTGATCACTCGCGATAAGGGATGGCGCCAGCTCACTCCCCGGCGCATACCCCTCGCACTGGCGGCGTTCCTCGGCCTCGCCGTCGTGTCCATCGCGTGGTCGTTCTACCCCGGTGCGACGCTGCTCGGGCTGATCGCGCAGTCGGGGCCAGTCGTCGCCGCGATCTTCCTCGCCACCTCGATGACCTGGCCCCGCATCATCACAGCTCTGGGGCGTGCCACCCGATGGATTCTCGGACTCTCGCTGCTCTTCGAGTTCATCGTCGGCGTCTTCGTGCGCCGTCCGATCATTCCGTTCTGGGTCGACTACGGCGATGGCAGGTTGCCGGACGCGTTCTTCTGGAGCCAGGCCGATCTCTTCACCGGCGCTCCCATTCAAGGCATCGTCGGCAATCGCAACCTGCTGGCGTTCATCGCCGTGATCGCGCTGGTCTGCCTCGTGCTCGAACTCACGTCGAGATCGCTCGGTCGTCGGCGTGCGTACGCGTGGATCGCAGTGGCTGTGCTGACCCTCGCGCTCACTCGGTCGACCACGGCCATCGCCGTACTCGTCGTCGTGGCCGCAGCCGCGGGCATCCTGGTCTTGATGCGGCGTTCGAACGCGAGGCAGCGCCGAGTGGTTCTTGCGTCGAGTACCGTCGGCGTCGTCGCTGTAGCGATTCTGGTCGGGGTGTTCTCGTCACAGATCCTCAAGCTCTTCGGCAAGAGCTCCGACCTCACGGGCCGCTTCGACATTTGGGATGCCGTGACAGCCCTCGCACAGCAACGCCCCGTTTTCGGGTGGGGATGGGTCAGCTATTGGGTGCCGTGGGTCGAGCCGTTCACCCACCTGGCCGAGCGCAAGGGTGTGACCTATCTCCAGGCGCACAACGCGTGGCTCGACGTGTGGCTGCAGCTCGGCATCGTGGGCCTGGTGCTGTTCATCGGCGCCGTCGTCGGTGCGTGCTGGCGCTCCTGGTGGTTCGCTGTCGATCCGCAATTGGATGCCCGGGGCACGCCGGTCCCCTTCGTTCCGGTCACCCTGTTCCCGGCTCTCATTCTCACCCTGCTCGTCGCCCAGTCGTTCGTCGAATCGCGCATGCTCGTCGAGGGCGGGTTCGCTCTGCTTGCGCTCATGGCGCTGAAGACGAGGCGCGATGTCGGAGCAACCGCCATCGATCTCACGGTGCCCGACGGTGGTCCGGTCGGGTCGAGGGCCGTCAGTAGCGTTTGATCGCGGGCGGTTGGTTGTAGCCGAGCACCGTGCCGGCCGACCGATCCCACGCCGCTTCATACGAACCGTCGGCGAAGGACTCTTCGAGCACGACGTTGATGAAATCGCGGAACTCGCCGTCTCTACGAGGGAGTCCGATGCCGTAATCGTCTCTACCGAAGACATCGCCGGCCGTCGTGAACTCGTCTGGGTTCTGGCTCTGCACTCCCGCGATAATCACGTTGTCTGCGGCGACCGCGACGACGTCGCCGAGTCTGAGGAGATCTACGCACTCAGCCATCGTGTCCTTGGCCACGAGCTTCGCTCCATACGACGCGATCCTGTCGGTCGATGTCGTCGCGGTGACGGAACAGACGGGACGGCCCGACAAGTCGTACCGGCTCTTGATGGCGGTTTCGTCATTGCGGATCATGATCGACTGGGCTGCGGTGTAATAGGGGCCCGAAAATCCGACCTCGAGCTTTCGCGCGTCGGTGATCGAGTAGGTCGACACGACGAGGTCGACCTTCTGGAGCTTGATCGCCGACTCACGGTTCTCGGGCTCGACGGCTTTCCACACGATCTTGTCCTCGGGAATTCCGAGGGACGACGCGATGATCTTGCCGATCTCTACGTCGAAGCCCTCCGGAGTGCCGGATCCGTCGTCGAATCCGAAGAGCGGCTTGTCGAACGACGTGCCGATGGTGATCGAGCCACGCTCCTCGAGCTTCGCCATGGTCGACTTCTCGGGGAACGTCGGTGCCGGAGCATTCTGCAGATCTGGCCCCGTCGGGGTCACCGAGCAGCCCGCGAGCATCGCGACAACGGCGATCGCGGCACATGCGACAGAGATTTTCTTGAGGGGTGTCATCGGATCCGTCCGTCATCATCGCCGTGTCCTCTGAACGTGGCACGACGATCCAGCATAACCATTGCCCCCTCGTCGTCTCGCGACTAGTCCGAGGCGGTCGTGAGCGACTCTCGGCGCCACTCCGCGATCGCCGGTACGAGAAGTACCGCCCAGATCAATCCTTCGGTCGCGGCGACCGCCAGAGCGACGCCATCCGCGATTCCCGCCGAACCGAACCAGAGCATCATGCCCACGCCGACCACCGCCGAGACGAGAGTGCAGGCGAACACCAGGGACTGGCGGCCTGCCGGAATCAGAAGATTGCGGATGAAGGGCGTGCTGGCAGAGAGAAAGAAGAACGCGACCCCGTACCAGAAGCACATGGCTGTCGTCGCACGCGCTTCACCGGCGAACAGGATCGTGCTCACCCAGGGGCCCCAGATCGTGAGTATCGCCGCACCCGCGACGCCCAGCACGATGTGGCCGACCATCGCGGCCGCGTGCCGCTGCCGACGGTTCGATACACCGGGCTCGATCACCCAGCTCTGGAACGCGTTTCCCAACGCGATGACCGTGAAGATGCCGAAACGATAGAGGGTATCGGCGCTCGACAGGCTGCCGGATGCACCGGGTGAGAGCGTCACGGTGGCGATCGGCGCTGGCGTGAAAGCGTAGGCACTGCCTGCCGCGTTGATACCGGCGGTGTGACGTTGCGCCCGCAACTGCCGCAGCGTGCCTCGCACAGGCCGGGGAAGCCAGGGTTCTCCAGCGGAGAACCTTCTCTGGAAGCTCCAGATCGCGACAGTCGTGGCAACAGCGAGGATGAGCGTGTATGTCCATACCTGCTGGCTGAGGAGAAGAATCGGTGCAGCGACGACAGTGGCGACGAAGCGGGGCAGCGTGTCGTACAGGGCGAGAAGTTTCGGTCGACCGAGCCCGATGCAGAACCAGGCGGGCGACATCCCTGCGGTGGCCGACGCCAAGGCCATCCATATCGACTCGAGCCGATACTCTGGAACGGCGACGAGCGCTGCGACGATCACCACGATGGGCACGACGGGTACGACGAGGAGCAACCGGGTCCGAATGCTCGCTGCGTAGATGGCTCCTCTCTCCGAAGCGCTGGTGGAACGCGCCACCGCCACGGGCCCCTCGACATTCCATCCCCACATCAGCACCGTCGCGGCGAACGTGCCGATCGACTGGCCGGAGACGATGCTCGACACGCCGGCCCCGCCGACCACGCTCGAGACCAGCGGAAGCAGAACCAGAGGAATGACAAGCGACAGGAGAGGAAGGGCCGCAAAGCCTGTCAGGCGCAGCAGAACGGTCTTCATGGTCGCCTCAGGTCGTGACTTCTCGGAAAGCGCTCCCGAGTCTACGGGAGACTGGCGCTCGGTAGGCTTGAGCCATGACCCCTGCCGCTGTCGCCCCGTTGGCCGGGTGACGTGAGCATTCCTGCGAAGTCCGTGCTGACACCGCTCCGCACTCTCGTGGCGTCCCCTGGCTTCACCGCGGCGCTCACGCTCGCCATCGTCGGGTCCGCGCTCTCGGTGAATCTCATCAGGTCGACGATGGGCTGGGGCGGACTCCTCGGCATCCTCTGCACCGCGGTCGTACTCTCCGCCGGCTCGTTGATCGCGCTGCGTCACGACCTCGACTGGCACGGCGTGCTTCCGATCTCGCTGCTCGCCTACATCGGCTGGTGTGCTGTCACGATCGTCTGGAGCAACTACCAGGCCTCGTCGATCACCGGGGTGCTGTATCAGCTGATCTTCGCGTTCCTCGCCGTCTACGTGGCGCTGGTGCGAGATCTGATCCAGATCGTCCGAGCGGTCGGAGATGTGCTCCGCGTTCTGTTGACCGCGTCGCTGGCCCTCGAGATCCTGTCGGGGCTCCTGCTCGACCTTCCCATCGCATTCCTGCGAATCGAGGGAAATCTGGCGTCGGCCGGTCCGCTCCAGGGCCTGTTCGGATCGCGCAACATGCTCGGCTTCATCGCGCTGATCGCCCTGGTGACGTTCTTCATCGAACGAAGCATGAGGTCGCTCCCGACCGGGCTGAGTCTGTATTCGATCGTGCTCTCCCTCGTCCTCCTGATCGGCTCCCGATCTCCGATCTCGATGGGCATCGCTGTCGTGGTGCTGGTCGCGGCGTTGGCGATGCTCGCGCTGAGGCGAGCGAGGCCGGAGCTCCGACGAGCGCTGCAGGTGGGAATGCTGACGATCCTCGTCGTGGGAACGATCACGGCCTACTTCCTGCGCACTCGCATCCTGGCCGTCATCGGGGCTCGCAGCGAGTTCAACTATCGGCTCGAGATCTGGAGCCAGCTCAACGACCTCATCGACTACAACCAGCTCGAGGGGTGGGGGTGGGTCGGCCTGTGGAGGCCCAGCGTGTCACCGTTCTTCGCTCTCGACTTCGTCGGCAATCGTTCGCACACGTCGGCGCTCAATTCGTTCATCGACGTCTATTTCCAACTCGGACTCATCGGCCTGGCGATCTTCATCGGCATGGTGGGTCTCGCTTTCGTGCGCTCGTGGATCCTCGCCACCTCACGCAAGAGCGTGACCTACCTCTGGCCCGCGCTGATCCTGGTGGTTCTCATCGTCACGAGCACGACCGAAAGCGTGTTGCTCGCGGAGTACGGCTGGTTCCTGTTCGTGATGTGCCTGGTGAAGGCAGCCCATTCCCTCAGCTGGCGTCAGGGCCTGGCCATGGCTCCGCCGCGAGGTAATATCCCACCTATGCCTCAAACAAGCACCGATCGTCCACGCCCTGCCTCGTGAGTGACTCCCCAGCACGCACCAAGCCGAGTCCGCGTCGATGGGCTGTCTTTGCTGCGTTGTGGCTTGCGCTCTCACTCATGGCCGCCGCGTGGGCCGTCGCGATGCCCCTGGCGAGCGGGCCGGACGAACCCGAACACTTCGTCAAGGCTGCCTCCGTCGCGCGGGGAGAGCTGGCGGGCCCCCGGAGTGATGCCGGTTATGTCGTGCAGGTCCCGGAGTACGTAGCGCTCAGCCACGGTCAGCTCTGCAGCGCATTCGAACCGAAGACGACGGCGGACTGCGCGCCCTCCATTCCTGCCGATTCGTCGCGCCTGGTCGACGGAACGACGACAGCCGGAACGTACAACCCGCTCTACTACGCCGCTGTCGGCTGGCCCACTCTGCTGCTTCACGATGCTTCGGGCCTCTACGCGATGCGCATCGTGAGTGGCATTCTGGTCTCGGGGTTCCTGGCTCTCGCGTTCATGATGTTGAGCACCTGGACACGTCGTTCCCTGCCCGTGCTGGGACTCATGATCGCGATCACTCCGATGGTCGGTTACCTCGGCGGGGTCCTGAATCCCAACTCTCTCGAGATCACGGCGACCGCGGCTGTTCTTGTGGCGATCCTGTCGGTCATCCTCCGCCCCGACTCCCGCCTGCTCACGGAGCGCGCTGTCATCCTCGCTGGGGCGGCCGCGGTGGCATCGAATATGCGCGGCATCTCGCCCCTGTGGGTGGCCATCGCGGTGCTCGCGCCACTCGTCCTCATGCCCCGCGTCACTCGACGCGAGCTTCTTCGTCGACGTCCCGTGCTGATCTCGGGAGCCGTCGTCGCGGTGTCGGCGCTGGTATCGGTCCTGTGGACAGTTCTCGCTCCGTCGCTTTCGCAGGGCGCGGTCGCGGCGCCGACAGGGGCGACCTCCACAGACACCGACTACGACAACATCGGATCGAGTCCGGTCTTCGGTTTCGTGAAGATGGTGGGGCTCACGTTCGACTTCATCCAAGACATCATCGGGCGGATGGGGTGGTACGACACCGTCTTGCCGATCGGAACCTACCTCGTCTGGGCGTCGCTGTTGGGGGCGCTGGCCATTGTCGCGGTCTGCGTGCTTCGCGGGCGACGAGCGGTTTTCGCCGCGCTTCTGCTTGTGGCCTTCATCGTGGGACCTGCCGTCGTTCAGGCGGCCTACATCACCCAGGGTGGGTTCATCTGGCAGGCGAGATACACCCTTCCGGTGTTCATCTGCTTCTGCGTGGGCGTGGCCATCGTCGTGAATGAGACCGTCACATTCCCCTTGCGCTACATGCTTCGACGCCTCGCGGTGGTCGTTTTCGTCCTGTGGTCGGTGAACCAGGTCGCTGCCTTTCTTCAGGCCCTGCGCAGGTATGCCGTCGGTGAGTCCGGCTCGTACACGGCGATCTTCCTCCACCCGGCGTGGAGCCCCCCGTTCGGATCGATCGCCGTGATGACCGTGGCTGTCCTATCCATCGCCCTCGTCGGCCTTCTGATTCTGCGACTCGCACTCCGCGACGACGACCTCGTGGAGCAGCCGCATCCCGTGGCGAGAGCGGCACGTAAGTCGAGCGCCTCCACAGAGCCGCTAAAATGATCGACGTCCGCGCGTCGAGCGTCGAAGATCCCCGTATGCGCGCTCATTCTCCGCGAAAGGCTCCCGTGTCGTCTGCTCTCCTGCCCACGTTCCTGCAGAGACGAGCGCCCCGTCTTCCGCCATTCCTGAGTCGTCGGCGCGCGTGGATCGCGCCCGTGCTCCTGGTGCTGGCGAGCCTGATCGTGGGAATCGTGCATGTTCCCCAGCACGATCGCATCTCACCGATCGACGAGTTCGTCTACATCGACTATCTGGCAAAGGTGCCTCAGCAGGGCCTCGTGAGACACGGCGAGGAGACGGGCTGGTTCGCGCGCAACTACTACTCCTGCCACGGAGTCGTGCAGCAGGGTGACCCTCTCCGGTACTTCTGCGATCGTTCTGAGCACGCGTTCGACAAGCACTATCCGATCGAGGGCTTCACCTCGGCCGACATCTACACGCCCTTCTACTTCATAGCCACCTGGACCCTCGCGCAGCCCCTGACCTGGGTCGGTGTCGACCTCGTCAGCGCCGGGCGATTCGTAGGAGCCCTGTGGCTGGCTTGTGCAGCCGTCTTGCTGTTCCTGACCATGCGACGCATGAGAATCCCGGATCCGGTCGGCTTCGCAGTAACCCTTCTCATGGTGGGCAGCGTCCAGGCGTATTGGGCCAACACCTATATCGGCACCGACAGCACCTCCCTGGCCGCTGGAGCGTTACTTCTCTATCTGGCGGTGAATTACGGGAGCAGATCGAATATCGGCTGGGGCCTCGTCATAGCCTCCGCCACCGTCGCTCTCATCAAGTTCCAGAACATCGCCGCCGTCGGCGTGGCAGCGCTGTTCATGCTCTGCATCGTCGGCGAGAACTTCTGGGAACGCCGGCGAGAGAAGGGTCTCATCCGAAGCATCCTGATGGATCGGCGCTTGTGGACCGCGGCAATGATGCTCGCCTTGCCGGTCTTCCTCCAGGCCGCCTGGCTGGTCGTACGCAACGCACTCGACCTCGGCGTAGGCGGGTCGAACGGGGAGCCGATGCCGCTGACCCTCGGGGCGATCTTCCGAGAGACGTTCAAATTCTTCGGCGAGGCATCGTACGATCCGAGCATCACGCCGATGGGCGCGGGAACAATCGCCGTCTCGCACATCGTCGCGTGGCTGACCGTGACGGGTGTGCTCGGCGTCATTCTCGTGGCAAAGAACCGTTCGCGTATTCGTGCCATCGCCTTGGCGGCACTCGCTTCGGTGTTGCTCCTGGGCCCGGCCCTCGCTTTTGTCGCCACGTTCACTGGGTCGTACTTCGCGCTGCCGCCTCGCTACGCGATTCCCCTGCTGCCGATCATGCTGCTCTGTACCGCCTGGCTCGCGTCCACGAAGCGACATGTCTCCATGCTCATCATCGTGATCGGTGTCTTCAGCTTTCTGTTGTCACTCACGATCTGACGGGCGTCCGAGAGGAGGCCGATCACGCCGATCTCGAGGACATCGCAGTAGTCATACACAAAAGACCTCCGGCCGAGGAATGGGAGCGCCGCTCCCTCCTCGACCGGAGGTCTTTGTCACTCCCGGTTCTAGATATCCGCTCCGGTCGGGAGCGTGGCGCTGAACCCGTCTGACACGTGTTGGAATCCGACCGCGCCTCCGAGCGAGAGGTAAGTGTCGTAGTTCAGGATGTGCCGCTTCTGTCCATTCGACACGAGGTAGATCGCTCCCTCGTTCGTGTGGATGAACTGCGTCGCCGGCGAGCCGACAGTAAGCCTCTGGCAGAGCAGCGGATCCAGCGCCAGAGAACTACCGCCGTATGCCGCCGGAAGCGCCCCCGTCAACTCGTGGATGGAACCGCCGGCCGAGATGTAGGACTTACTCCCACAGGTCAGTCGGTAACCCAGAACTCCCGCGGTCTCTTTATAGGCGGCGAGCTGACCATCACCGACGACCGCGGAGCCCCTGATGCCGGCTTCCGCCGCCGTGTCGAAGCTGTCGAGAACGATCTTCTCGTTCAGCCCGTTGACGAGATAGACGTTGGGGGTGGAAGGAGAGTTGACCAACGCGCCCGACTGCAGAATCGGAGGCGCACTCGGTGATCCTTCGACGAATCCGGATGTCACGGTCAGAATAGTCGGGCTGCCAGACGGTGCCACCGTGAGGAGAGTCGCCCAGTCGGGAACCGCGCGAACCGCCGTCGGCGTCACGGCGTAGACCACTCCACCCGTCGCCGTCGTGACGAACGAGCCGGGCGAGATGGAGCCACGGTACGGGTAGGCCGACAGCATGTCCGTGGTCACCGGCGTGGTGGGAGTGGTCGATCCCACCGCACCGTTCACGAGGTCGTACCGGCCCGATGGCGACAAGACCGAACTCACGGAGATTCCGACGCCCCGGACGATGCCTGTGAAGGGTGTCGAAGACGTGGGAAGCCGCTGGATGCTCTCGTATGACAGCGAAGAGGCCGTGATCGCGGCCGGCCCGACCAGAGCATCGCTCCTTCCGAGGATGTTCATCTTCTGTCCTGCCGAGATGAAGAAGTAGTTTCCGCCCCCGCGCTGGTTCACGAAGATGGAGTCCCGGGTGATAGGGGCGCCCAGGCTCATGTCCGACACGGCGTCGTCCGTCAACACGTTCATTCCGGCCGGGATGGAGGCCTCAACCTGGGCGCGTTCATCCGAGATCTCACGCTTCGTATTGAGGGTGATGTAGTACCGACCGCCACTCCGGGTACCGAGAACCGGTCCGATCGTCGGTCCTGTGGCAAACGCCGCTGCCTGCGCACTCGTCAGCTGCACGAAGCCCGACGGATCGCATTTGCCTCCGTAGTCGATGACATCGCCACAGGTGGAGAACGGCAGCTTCATGCCAGCGTCGGTGAAGAAGAGCCTGCCGCCCTCGTCACGGAAGATACGGTTGGCCGGCTGAGCGGTCGAGTACCGATCGAGCACTGACTGCTGCACGTAGTCCACGGCACCCAAGGGAGCGTAGATACGGAGGAACGAGGCGGAGTTCACCGGGTACTTACGGTTTCCGCTGATCAGATACACCTGCGGGTTCGCGAGGGTGCGCAGAAGCGCAGAGCCAGCGGTCGGTGAACCGAACCAATCCGTGAAGATCCGCCAGAAGTTGCGGTTTCCGTATGCGCTGCATCCGTCGCCTGTGCCATACATATTCGCCAACGCAGCGGCGTTCGGCTGGTAGGGGGTGTAGTTGTAGAGGCCAGCGGTCGCCTGATTCGCGATGTACACCGCGCTCGATCCGCAGTCCGCGTTCGGGTGGAACCGCACATTGTTGACCCGGCCGGCCACGTGGTTGAACGAGTTCGGCGACGTCGAATAGATCTTGAACTGCCGGGCTGCGAAATAGACCTGGTAGAAGAACCCGGCGACGGAAGGATCGCACGCGGCCGTGTCGGGGCATCCCATGCCGGTGGCCGAGGTGAAGCGCCCCTGGCTCGAGGTGGCAGACGTGACGAGGCTCTGCTCCTTCTCGAGGAGAACCAGCATGACCTTCTGGCTGATGCCGCACGCCGCGCCGACTCGAGCGATGATGTCGGCCGCGGTCTCGTTGGATCGTCCCTGATAGGTATCGCATCGACCCGAGGAGGCAGGCATCGTCGGCGTGTTCTGCCGATAGGTGGTGAGACAGGCGTAGTTGCTCCGGCACACCGGCACCTGACTCATCAGAAAGTTCTGCACCTCGTTCGGCCCCATTGCCGCGCCGTCGAAGAACTGTGCGTCGCTGATGATGTTTCCGGGATCGAACTGAGACGCCTCTGCCGCAACGACGGGAGCCGTGACGGGGGCAGCGAAGACGAGCCCGCTCGCGGACAGCGCGACGATAGCGAGTGCCCCGACGAGGCTTCTGAGTTTCATGGGATGTCCAGTTCGATCGGTTCAGAGACGTAGTCGCCCGCGGCGAGAGACGTATAGGTGAGTACGACGGTCCACGACCCTCGCGAGAAGTCGGAGATCGGGAGTTGCACGAGTCCGCACGAGGTCGTGTCGACATTGACGATCCCCGTGCTGCTCACCGACGCCGTCTGCCCCGCATCCGAGGTGAAGCCGAACGAGCAGGTGCCGCCGTCTTCGGAGACGCCGGCGACGAAGCCCGACGCAGACACGGTCAGGCCGTCGACATCGACGCCGGCCACCGTCACAGCCGGCACGATTCCGGATGCTGTCGGCTTGGGCGGGATCGTCGACGGGTCGTCGGGCAGAGGAGAGCCCGTGGATGGAGCCACCGCCGTGGGCGTCACCGGGGCGTCGGAGGGCGCCACACAGCCCGCCAGCGCTACAGCCAGCGAGACCGCTACGGCCCCGAGCGCGAACCGACGATATCCTCGCACGCGAACCCCACCCCAATCGTGTTCGATTCACCCGAATCGATACTCACGTTGTTAAGATAGCGGGCAATCGTCTGGTTGCACTCAGCAACCGCGCCGAGAATCTCGCCTAGACTCGAGGTTTGATCCCGACGAATCATCGAAAGTAGCTTATGTCAGCGGCTGAAGTACAGGCGAGAGCCGAGCGGATCGCGTCACTCCCCTTCGAATCGATCGGTCAGACCACGACCTTCTTTCGCGGAACGCGCTCATCGATCCTCGACATCTGGAGCCACCGGGAGTTGCTCGGTCTCCTGACCCGACGCGAGCTCAAGTCCCGATACAAAGACAGCTCGCTCGGTGTCGTCTGGAGCCTTGTCAAGCCGCTCGCCCAGCTGCTCATCTACTATTTCGCGATCGGCCAGATCCTCGGTGCGGCACGCAGCGTTCCGAGCTTCGCCATCTTCGTCTTCATCGGCCTGACCGCGTGGGGTCTGTTCACCGAAGTGGTCGGCAACGGCACGTCGTCGATCGTGGGCAATGCGGGGCTGGTCAAGAAGGTCTATCTACCGCGCGAGATCTTCCCCCTGAGCACCGTCGGCGGCGCTCTCTTCAACTTCGCGGTGCAGTTCATTATCTTGTTCGCGGCCATGGTCATTCTGGGCGAGGTCCCCCTGAGCTGGACCGTTCTCTATGCCCTGATGGGCATGGTGGTGCTCATCGTCTTCAGCACCGCGCTGGCGCTGTTGTTGTCGGCTATCAACGTGTACCTCCGCGACATCCAGCACCTCGTCGACGTGATCATCCTGGTGCTGTTCTGGGCCTCCCCCATCGTGTATTCGTTCAGCTTCGTACACAAAGCTCTGCAGGGAAATCTCCTCGAGCAGATCTACCTCGCGAACCCGATCACCCTCTCTGTCCTCTCCATGCAGCGCGGCCTGTGGGTCGCCGGACAGAACGACGTCGGCACCGTGCACTGGCCGGCCGACCTCGACATCCGGCTTGTCGTGGCGTTGGCGGTCAGCGTGGTCCTCGTGTTCCTGGCTCAGAGGGTCTTCTCGCGGCTCCAGGGCAACTTCGCCCAGGAGCTGTAGTCGGGCGGCACCGGGTGACGTCACGACTCCTCTTCGACTCGATCAGCACGAACACGGGCGACCTCGCCATTGGAATCGCCAATGCGCAGCTCCTGCAGCAGCGAGGTATCGATTCGACCGTCGTCGACCCCTTCGCCGAGCACGGTGAACCGTCTCTGCTCGTGGGCGGAGGGGAACTGATCCGCCCTCGCGGCGACGCGTTCTACGACGCCTTCCGCCCCGAGGGCAGGCATATTCTGCATGCTGCGGGTGTCTGGACTGACGCGGACCACCTGGACTACCTCGACAGCTACCAATACGTGTCCGCGAGATCCACGATAGAAGCAGACGTTCTGAGGCAGGCTCGCCCCGATGCACGGGTGCTCCCCTGCTCCACTACTCTCCTCGAGAGTCCTCGCTTCGAGATCCCCGGCGCTCGCCCGAACGAGCCGCTGGTGGGCATCCATCTCGTGCCCCATGCTCTCGGGCTCATCCCCGATCTCGTATCGATCATCAATGCCATACCGGGCCGCAAAGTCTTTCTGCCCTTCACCCACTACAACGCGGACTACTCGTTCATGTCCGCGTTGCCCTTCGATCGCGACGACGCCATCGTCTTGGGGCGTCTGTCTCCGCTGGAGCTGCACTCGGTCATCGGACAATTGGACTACGCCGTCGTGTCGTCACTGCACGCCTCGATCTTCGCGTTTTCGCAGAACGTCCCCTTCGCCTCCATCCATCAGAAGAAGGTCGAGTACTACTTCGCGGACCGCGACCTGGCCGCACACGTCGTCTCCACGGGCGACGAGCTCGAGGAGCTAGCGCGGCGCCTCGCGCACGAGAAGTTCGACTTCAGCGAGTCGATCGCACGGGATCGGGCGGCTGTCGTCGAGGCCTTCGATGACTACGCCGAATTCCTGCACTCTCGAAACGCTCCTCCACCGATCCAGACGTCCGACGAGCGAGCGGTTTCGCTCGAGCGACGCAGCAGCATTCTGCTCGATCAGGCCGAGAAGGTGATCGGCGACCGTGACCACGCGCTCGCGCTCTCGGAAGCCCGTCGGCACCTCGCGCTCGGCGAACTCGCCGAGCGGACTCGGCACGTCGCTCAGCTCGATGCCGTCGTCGACGAGCTGCGCACGGAGGTCGCCGACACCACTGCCCGCTACGACGAACTCCTACGGCAGCACGAGCGCCTCACCGCGACCTGGTGGGTACGCGCGGCGACCAGGGCGGCCCGCGCCTGGCGACGCGTCTTCGGGCGCCCGGCATCCCCTCAGCACACCCCCCAGTAGAATCGAGAGCAGTATGAATACTCACTCGCACCCGTGCACGCTCCCGAGCAAGGCACAGCAGGCATGACGGCTCTCCCCTCGGTCCTCGAGGTTCGTGACGTCTCCAAAAGATTCGTCATGCACACCGATAAGTCGATCAAAGAACGACTGGTCAACCTGCCCCAGGGCCGCAAGAATCGCAAAGACTTCTGGGCGCTTCGAGATGTCGACTTCGACGTGACCATGGGCTCGACGCTGGGTCTCGTCGGTCACAACGGCTCCGGGAAGAGCACGCTTCTGAAGATCGTCGGTGGAATCATCGAGCCCACCCGTGGGTCGGTCTCCCGACGCGGCCGGGTCGCCGCGCTTCTCGAGCTCGGCGCAGGCTTCCACCCCGATCTGACGGGCAAAGAGAACGTCTACCTGAACGCCGCCATTCTCGGGCTCAGCCGAAGCGAGACCGATCGCCACTTCGACTCCATCGTCGACTTCGCCGGCATCGAGGCCTTCATCAACACCCAGGTGAAGTTCTACAGCTCGGGTATGTACGTGCGACTCGCGTTCTCCGTCGCCGTGCACGTAGATCCCGACATCCTGCTCGTCGACGAAGTCTTGGCCGTCGGAGACGAACCGTTCCAGCGCAAGTGCATGAGCAAGATCGTTCAGTTCCAGCGGGAGGGCCGCACCATCGTTCTGGTGAGTCACTCGTCGGATCAGGTGGGCAGCCTCTGCGACCGCGTTCTGGTGCTCAAAAAGGGCGTCGTCGTCCACGACGGCGATCCGGCCAAGGGCATCCAGGTGCTTCGCGACGGCTACGATGCCGACCGTCAGAAGCAGCTCGACGAGGAGCGCCTGTTGGCGCTCCGGTCAGACACCTATTCGATCGTGAGCATGGACGCGCGCGCCGTGTCCGTCGACGGAGGCACCGACATCGAGGCCGAGATCGTGGTCGACGTCGTGAACCCTCAGCCCGATTGGGGAATCGGATTCTCGATCTCGAATCCGCTCGGCATGCAGCTCTTCGACATGACGACGTTCGATCTGCCGCCGCTGCCCAACACGGTCGGCCGTCACACGATCAATTTCCGCATCCCTAACGCAGGCTTGGGCGGCGGTCAGTACCTCGTGAACGCGGGGCTCGGCGGTTCGAACGGCGTGAACTACGACCTCATGCTGGCGGGCGCGTCATTCGAGATGCCGGCTGATGCACATGGGTACCGCGGCATCATCCGACTCGACCCGATCGTACGCGCGAGCTGACAGCTCGGGCGGGCGTCAGGCCTTGCGGCTGTGCTCGAGCGAGCCCGCCCGGATCGCCGCCTCGTCAGTCAAATCGACCATCGCAGAGCGTCGGAAGCTACGCCACTTCGCGATGTGATACCGCGGATTGACGAACAGCCAGTAGATGCGTCGAGCGACCGTGTAGCCGCCCTCGTGAGGACTACGCCTATCACGGATGAGGCGCACGGAGTCTGCGAGGATACCGCGCACGATCAGTCGCGTCGTGCCGAGGACCGTCGGCGGCTCGATCACCTTGCCGATCTGTCGCAGCCCGACCGTCTCATCGAAGATGCGGCGTCTGTACTCCGCCAGTGTCAGGTCGTTCGAGTGGATGACAGAGGCGCGAGGCGCATATGCCTTGCGATAGCCCGCCTCGATCAGGTCGTGCCCGAAGATCATGTCCTCCGAGTACCGCACGTCCCGGTACGGGATGACCTCGAGCAGGAACTCGACGAGCGTCGCCGAGTTGACGTCGGAGTAGAAGCCCAAGGCGTCGATCATTCCCTGGTCGCCGTCGACGCCGTAATCGTAGAAGACGGTCGTTCCGAAGTCGGGGCCGAAGTTGCGGAAGACCATCTCGATCTCGTACTTCAGCAGAGGGAAGCAGGCAGGCCTCGGAACCTGCTTTCCCATGACCGCTTTGATACCGGTGTTCGGCGCGAGCAGAGGGGCGCTGATCTCGCGCAGCCAGTGCACGGTCTTCGGAATCGCGTCATGGGTCAGGTAGGCAATCACCGTGCCCTTGGCGAGTCGGGCTGCGAGGTTGCGCGTCTTTCCATGGCCGAACTCGGAGTTCGGAATCTGATGCAGTCGGACACGGGGGTGACGCGCCACGATCTCGAGCGTGCTGTCCGTCGATCCGGAGTCGATGACCAGGATCTCGTAGCTGCCATCGAATCGCTGGCGCTCCAGAGCAGACAGGATGTCCTCGAGATAGTCCTCACCGTTGTAGGTGAGAACGGCTACGGTCACATCGACGCGATCGAGATCGTTCGTCATCGGTTCTCCTCGGAAATCTGTCGCCACGTCTGCGCGATACCGTCTTCGAGGCTCACGAAGTCGTCGTGGCCGAATTCGGCTCGGTAGAGGCTGGTATCGAGCACAGCACGCTCGAGGTATGTCGCCGGTGAGCGCCGGTACTCGAGTTCGGGCACCCGTCCCGTGACCCGCGACATGACCTCGACGAGTTCGTTGATCGTCGCGCCGCGGCCACTGCCGATGTTGTAGACGGAACTGGCTGTGGGGCGGTCGACGGTCTCTGCGACCATCTCGACGACGTCCTTGACGAAGACGTAGTCGCGTGTCATCGAGCCGTCTCCCAGAACGGTCAGGGGAAGCCCTTGAGCGATCCGGTGCAGGAAGATCGGAATGACGCCCTGTCTCTTGTTGGGCCGCTGTCGAGTGCCATACGGGTTCGAGATGCGGAAGGAGACGGTCTCGATGCCGAACTTCGTCGTGAAATAACGCAGGTAGCCCTCGATGGCGAGCTTGCCGATCGCGTAGGGAGAGACTGGCAAGGGCTGCAGTGATTCCGACAGGTCGAGATCGGCCTGGTGACCGTAGATCGCGCCGCCCGTCGAGGCGAAGAACACTTTGCGAACGCCCGCATCGACCGACTGCTGCAAGAGTTCGACAGTCGAAGCGAGGTTCGTGCGGATGTCGACCGTCGGGTCGTTCTCGGCCGTCGCCGGGGTCGTCGTCGACAGGAAGTGGAAGACGTACTCCTGATCGCGCACCGCATCGGCGATGTCGGCCTGATTCATGAAATCGCCGGCGACCTTCTCGACCGATGGGGCGGTGAAGGCGACGTAGTCGCTCGAGAACCGGTCGAACGCCCTGACCTCATGACCTCGGTCGGCCAGCTCGTCGACGAGGTGGGAGCCGATGAACCCGTTCGCGCCGATGACGACGACTCTAGCCACGGAGCGAGCTCTCGAAGATCTCCACGAACGCACGGCCCGAGGTCTCCCAGTCGCTGCCGCGCACACTCTCGGAGGCAGCGACCGCATACTCGGGCAGGTCTTGCCTGTCGACGATCTCGATCATCTTGTTCGCGAGCGCGTGCGGCGAGGCGGCCGAGTAGGCCAGGAACGGATTGTCACTGACAAGGCGGTTGTTCGGCCCCTCGTTGACCACGGGGATGACGCCCGCGCTCAGCAATTCCAACGGAAGCAGCGACATGTTGGTGAGAGAGATGACAAGGCCCGTTGCGCACCGGTTGTAGACCTCGTTGAGCTCGTCGATCTTGAGGTCCTTGAGGTTCACGTAGTCGAACGGGATGTCGTAGGCACTGACATCCCATCCGGCCAGGTTGATGATGTAGTCCGGCCTGGCCCGAGCGAAATGCTCGAGAGCGAGTATCCCGAGCTCGAAGCCCCGCCGTGCCGTGACGGGCCGCGCGTAGAAGAAGACCTCTTTGCGGCGCTCGGTATTGGTGACCGAGTACAGCTCTCGGTTGGCGCCGAAGTCGAACGACGACGCCTTCATGCCGTATTCGGTCGAGAGCTTGTGAGCCAGGAAGCCACCGGCCGTGATGGCCTCGAAGCCGAAGTGATAGGTGTTCTCGGCCAGCACGGTGTCTGACCCGACCGCGTAGAAATACGGTTCGAAGTCCTGCACGAAGTAGAAGCGGCGTGCGGGCGAGCGGTCGCGGAAAGAGGGATAAGCAGTCTCCCACCCCGTGGCGAAGATCGCGGTGACGTCGGCGGCTACGCCCTCGTCGGTGTAGTCCTCGAACGACGCTTTGACATCGGGATACGACGGCGAATTCTTGACCATCTCCTTCACGAGGGCAACGCTGTATGGCGTGTGCGCGCTGTAGAGGTAGACACGAACCGTATGTCCGGCCTCTTCGAGGAAGTTGATGAAACGGAAGATGTTCTGGTGCCCTCCGCTCGACTCCCCGGGGGGCGACATGATCCACGCGACGACGGTCTTGCCGTCGACACGGATCGGGTTCACCACGGCAGGATGCGGCACGCTCCAGTCGACCTCGCTCGCGTCGGTGGTCTTCACGAGGAATCCGAGCTTGATCGTTCCGGCCTCGGGCGGGATGGACCGGCTCCACCGATGGATTGCCTTCGATACGACCGACTTGGGGCCATCCGAGCGCAACACGAGCCATGCCTTCTTGATTAAACTCACCTGCTCAGGGTACCCGTCAATGCGCGGACGCCCCGTCTGCAGCCCCGGCCATGGCGGCGGTGAAGTCTCGGATGAAGGTCTCGCCCGGGTCGATCCAGTCGGTCGACGCGACCGACGCGGCCATGGACGTGGCGTGCGACACCTGATTCTCATCGTCGACGATCGCGATGAGGCGCGCGGCCATCGCTCCCGGAGACAGCGGCTGGTAGTCGATGTACGGACTGTCGAAGATCTCGCGCGTGTTCGGCGCATCGTTCACAACGGGAACCACGCCGCTGGCCATGACTTCCATGGGCAGCAGCGACATGTTCGTCAACGACAGGATCAAGGCGCCTGCGCACCTGTTGTAGACCTCGTTGAGTTGAGAGATGTCGAGAGCCGTGTGGTTTACGTAGGGGAAGGGAACCGGGTACGGCGAGATGTCCCATCCGACCATGTTGATGACGATGTCGGGCCGAAGCCTGTGCAGCTCCGTCAATACGAGGCGCCCGAACTCGAACGCACGTCGTGCTGTCGGCGGACGAGCGTAGAAGAGGACCTCCGTGCGACGATTCGAGTTGATCAGCGAGTAGTGGTCTTTGTCTACGGCGTAGTCGTAGTGGTCGCCGGGCATGCCGTACTCGGCGGTGAGTTTCGACGCGAGCCAGCGCCCGGCCGATATGCCGTGGAATCCGAAGCGGTACGTGTTCTCGGCGAGGACGTAGTCGCTGCCAGAGGGATAGAACGCCGGCTCGAAGTCCTGAGTGAAGTAGAAACGTCGGGCGTTCGTGGGATGCAGGTAGGCCGGATAGGCCGTCTCCCACCCCGTGGCGAAGACGGCGTCGGTGTCGAGATCGAGCCCCTTCTCCAGGTCGTAGATGCGGAGCTGCCCCCGCAGATCGGGATACGCGCTGGTGGACCGGAGCATCTCACGTATGGCGACGAGGTCGATCGGCTTCGACTCCGTCGTATAGAAGTACACCGTGACCGAATGCCCCGCCTTCTCGAGGAAGTCCATGAAGCGGAAAGCATTCTGGTGGCCGCCGCTCGTCCGTCCGGGAGGCGAGATGATCCAGGCCGTCTTGACGTTCTCGGTCTTCGGCTTCGGCGGGTCGGTCGCGAAAAGCGGAGGGACCGTCCAATCGACGGCGACGGCATCCTCCGGACGCACGAGCGAGTCGCCGAGGCGATTGGTCTGCAGTTGAATCGAGAGACGATTGAAGACCCGCGACGCTGCTTGGCGCGGACCCTCGGTGGTCAGGGATGCGACAGCTCGCGACATCAAGCTCACGACGACACTCCTTGGGGTGGTGGCGACCTCGAATACGAGGATGGTCGGTCGACCACCCGAATGATAGCGTCCCTCCCCGGATCGAGCTCAGCTCCGTTTTCGTCGTCTCGCCTCGATGAGCCCGCGAGCGATCATGATGCGAGCGCGCAGGATCTGACCGATTCCGCGCCAGCGCAGCGGAGTGGCGTTCGCATCGTGCAGCCGCCTCTCGACGACGACGCGGGGCAGGTGCCGGATGCTCCGGGTCGCGTTTCCGACGATCGCAAGCCACAGGTCGTGCGATTCGGTGAAATAGGCGGGAACGGGCAGGAAATCGTCGACGGCGTCTCGACGCATGCCCATCGCGCAGCCGAAGTACGGACGATAACCGACGAGGATCCCGAACTCGTTCGCCAACTCGCGGTGCGATTGCTCGGCTGTCAGCGGCCACCGCGCCGGGATTCGGCCGTTCTCGCCCAATACCGAGTAGTTTCCCGCAACGACTTTGGCGTCCGCGAGCGCGGTCACCATGGCATCGACTCGACCGGATGTCCACACGTCATCCTGGTCGGCGAGCAACACGAACTCCCCGCGGGCGAGGCCGACGGCACGCTCGAACCCTCGCACGTACCCCTGGTTCACGGCATTGCGTTCGATCCTGATCCGGGGGTCCCCGATCGCCTGTACCACGTCGACCGTCGCGTCGGGCGATGCGTCGTCGACGATCACGAGTTCATCGTCGGCGTCGAGTTGCCGCAGGATCGACGTGACCTGTTCGGCAATGTACTTCTCGCCGCGGTAGCTGGCCATGCAGACGCTGACCATCCCCGACGTTGTTCGGCTTCTCGTCACGCTGCTCCACTCGGCTTGCGCCCGATCGAACGGCTGCTGATCGAGCACATGCAAGCATAGTAATCACGGCACCGTCTCCCCGGCGCCCGCCCCTCAGGGCTCCCATCGAAACCGGAGTTGTCGTGACAGACCCGAATCCCGACGCCGTCTCGTCGAATCGACCCGTGCTGGCAGTCGTCACCGCCTTCAACCCGTCGGTAGCGCTCGTGACTCTGTGCGAGGGCCTGCTCGAACAGACCGATGGGGTCGTCGTCGTCGATGACGGAAGCACGGGTGGAACCGCTGTCGACACGATCCTGTCGGAGTGCGAGGCGCTGGGCTGTGTGGTCGTGCGCACCGGGCACAATCGCGGCATCGCCGCGGCGCTCAACCGCGGCGTGACCGCAGCGCGGTCGATGACACCCGAACCGGGCTCGATCGTGACCTTCGACCAGGACTCGATCGTCGCATCCGGCTATATCGACGCACTCGTCGACGCCGCCGACGACGCGGTCGCCGCCGGCCTACCCGTGGGGATGGTCGCACCCGAACGTGTCGAGGGCGTGCCGCAGACCAGGCGCGGCGAGCTCAGAGGTGTGGCGCTCGGCGCCGAACCGATTCAGTCCGGGCTCCTACTGCCCGAGAGTGCACTGAGCCGCCTCGGCCCCTTTCTCGAGAGTTTGTTCATCGACTGCGTCGACACCGAGTACTACATGCGCGCTCGATCGAACGGACTGGAGACGGTCGTCGCTCGAGAGACCTCGCTGGGACACGCGCTCGGCACCAAGACCGCCGTGTCTGTTCTCGGGCGAGCCGTCGTCGTCAAGGGCAGACCCGCCAGCATCACTCTGAGCGCCCCCTTCCGTTATTACTATCTGGCACGCAACCGCTGCGCGATGAACAGGCTGTTCGGTCGGGCTCATCCGGCGTGGGCGGCGAAGGAGACCCTGCTCGACCTGCGGCACTTTCTCATCGCGCTCGCGCTCGGTCCGTCACGCGTGCTCCGCGCACGCGTGATCCTGGCGGGTCTCGGCGACGGTGTTCGAGGCCGCGGCGGCCGGATCCCGGCGGGCGTCGAGGCACTCGCCCGACGCATCCGTCGATGAAGGTTTGCTAGCGTACCGTGGTGACACTCGATATCATGATGCCTTTCTACGGCCGCTTCGACCACTTTCGCGAGGCGGTTCAGAGCGTCTTGGCGCAGTCCGACCCCGACTGGCGCCTCACCATCGTTGACGACGTGTACCCCGACCTCGCACCGGGCGAATGGGCGCAGTCCCTGGGTGACGAGCGCATCACCTACATCCGCAACGAGGTCAACCTCAGGCCGAGTCGCAACTACATCAAATGCGTCGGCCTCATGCAGAGCGAGTTCAGCGTGCTCATGGGATGCGACGATGTGATGCTGCCCGGATACGTGGCGCGGGTGAAGCAGCTGATCGCGCAGTTCCCCGATGCCTCGATCATCCAGCCCGGCGTCAGCGTCATCGACACCGACGGCGCCGACTCCAAGCCCCTGGCCGACCGGGTCAAGGCTCTCTATCGGTTCCGTGGAACCGGTGCCCGCCAGTACTCGGGCGAGACGCTCGCAACGAGCCTGCTGCGCGGCAACTGGACCTACTTCCCCTCTCTCGTCTGGCGCGTGTCGGAGCTGAAGCGGCACGGATTCCGAGTGGATCTCGACGTGGTCCAGGACCTGGCGATGCTGCTCGAGATCACCAAGGCCGGCGGATCGCTGGTGCTCGACGACACGATCGTCTTCCACTACCGTCGCCACTCGGCGAGCGTCTCGGCGGTGACCGGCCCCGACGGCTCGAAGTTCCGGCAGGAGCGAACCCTGTTCTACGAGTCGGCAGACGCAGCGGATGCGCTCGGGTGGCCCCGCGCTGCGAGGGCGGCGAGGCACCACATCACGTCACGGCTCAACGCACTGAGCGAGCTGCCCGGCGCGATCCGGGCACGCAACGTCGTGGGCCGACGCACTCTTCTTCAGCACGTCCTCGGACGTCCCTACTCGAAGTCCTCATGACAGGCACAGGCAACGCCGACGACGACCTGTCCCGACTGGGTAGGATTGAGCCCATGCATGCCGCCCTCGATCGAACACTGATCGTGATGCCCGCGCTGAACGAAGAGGCATCTGTGGCCGATGTCGTTCGCGAGGTCTACGAAAAGCTGCCCGGCGTCAAGTGCCTGGTGGTAGACGACGGCTCCACCGACAACACGATCGCCGAGGCGAGATCGGCCGGTGCAGACGTCGCCAGGCTGCCGTTCAATCTCGGCGTGGGCGGCGCCATGAGGGTCGGATTCAAGTACGCCGTCAACAATGGCTACGACAACGTCATACAGATCGACTCCGATGGTCAGCACGACCCCAGCGGCGTCATCAAGCTCCTCGAGGCGCTCGAAGTCACTGACCTGGCAATCGGAGCTCGCTTCGCAGGAGAAGGCGACTACACGGTGCGCGGCCCCCGCAAATGGGCCATGCGGGTGCTTTCGGTGACGATCTCGTGGGTGGCAGGCGTGAAGCTCACAGATACGACGTCGGGTTTCCGCGCGAGCGGCCCTCGCGCCGTGCGACTCTTCGCGGAGCACTATCCGGCGGAGTATCTCGGTGACACCATCGAGTCGCTGGTGATCGCCGCCCGATCGGGTCTGCGCATCCAGCAGGTCGCGGTGTCGATGCGCCCGCGCGCCGGCGGCACCCCGTCGCACAACCCGTGGAAGGCCGCTACCTATCTGGGCCGGGCCACCATGGCGCTGACGATCGCCCTGCTTCGACCGAGACTGCCCGATCCAGAGCCTGGAGTGGCCGTCGTATGAATCTCGCCAGTTATCTCTTCGGCATCGTCACCGCCCTGATCACCCTCTTCATCGTTATCGAGCTGCTGCGTCGTCGACGACTCAGGGAACGCCACGCGATCTATTGGCTGGTGGCGGGCACGATCTCGCTGATCTTCGGCATCTTCCCTCAGCTGCTCGTCTTCGCTGCAGGACTCGTAGGCATCGCTGTGCCCACGAACCTGGTGTTCTTCGTGAGCATCTTCGTGCTGTTCTTCGTCTGCATCCAGCACTCGAGTGAGCTCACCGCCCTCGAGACCCAGACCCGGGTGTTGGCCGAAGAAAACGCTCTGCAGGAGATGCGCCTGCGCGAACTGGAAGAGGTCGTACGCCGGATGCCGCCCGCCATCGGCGTGGACACCTCATCCGGTGCGGATTCGTGACCGCACGGCTCCGTGTACTCCTCGACGCCACGAGCGTGCCTCCGACCCAGGGTGGGGTCGCCCGATTCATCGGCGGCCTGCTGCAAGGGCTCGATGAGCTCGGAGAGACCATCGATGTGGTCGCCAAACGCGCCGACATCCCGGCGTTCGCGGCCGTCGCGCCGTCGCACAACTACATCGTCGCTCCGCCACTGACGAACCGGCGCCCTCTGCGCCTCGTCTGGGAGCAGCTCGGCCTGCCCGCGCTCGCACGCCGCCGGGGCGCCCTCGTCATCCACTCGCCGCACTACACGTTTCCGATCCTCGGCGCGGCGGCTCATGTCGTCACCGTGCACGACGCCACCTTCTTCAGCTCGCCCGATGTCCACGGCAGAGTCAAGGGCATCTTCTTCCGCACGTGGATCCGGCTGGCCGCCCGGATGGCGACGAGCCTGGTGGCGGTGAGCCAGGCCACGGCCTCCGATCTCGCACGTTTCGTGCGAATACCGGCCGCCGGCATCCAGGTCGCGCACCTCGGCGTCGACGAGCGCGTCTTCTCACCGCCGACAGCCGACGCGGTGGCCGCCGTGCGCGCCCGGATCGGCCTGCAGCCCGATGCGCCGTATCTCGCGTTCCTCGGCACACTCGAGCCGCGCAAGAACGTCCCCGCGCTCCTCGCGGCACACGCCACCCTCAGGCAATCCGACCCGACGACCCCCGTGCTGGTGCTCTCGGGTGCCCGCGGCTGGGACGAGCGTGCAGCCGAGATCCTCGACGAGCTCTCCACGATTCCACTCCCCCAGCGTCCGGTGATCGAGGCCGGGTATCTGCCCCTCGAGCTGCTGTCGGCCTTTCTCGGTGACTCGGCCGCGGTCGTGTATCCGAGCCTCGGCGAGGGATTCGGTTTGCCCGTGCTCGAAGCGATGGCCAGCGGCGCTGCGGTGCTCACCACGCGTCGACTGTCCATCCCCGAGGTGGGCGGCGACGCGGTCGCCTACTCCGAACCCGATGCGGGCGCGCTCGCCACGGCCCTGCGCGCGCTCCTCGACGACCCCGACCGTCGCGCCGAACTGGCCGCAGCGGGCATCGAGCGCAGCGCCCTGTTCACGTGGAGCGAGTGCGCCAGACGCTATTGCGAAGCCTGGCGCTCGGCCGAAAGCACACGCTCGTGACGAGTCGGGTCGCGGTCGTCACCGTCAGCTACGGTTCGGAGGAGGTGCTCGAGGGATTCTTCGACTCGCTGCATGCCGCCAGCGTCAACCCCCTGCTCGTCGTGGTGGCCGACAACAAGCCCGAGGCCGGGGCCATAGTGCAGCGGCAGGCCGAGTCGCATGGTGCACGCTACCTGCCGATGAATCGAAACGCGGGCTATGGCGGTGCAGTGAATGCCGCGATCGAGAGCCTGCCACCTGACGTCACGTGGATTCTCGTGAGCAATCCGGACATCGAATTGACCCCGGGATGCGTCGATGAACTCGTCCGCGTTGGCGAATCGGATCCCCAGATCGGTGCGGTCGGTCCCTTGGTCGAGACGGATGGTGCGGTGTACCCGTCTGCTCGGTCGATCCCGTCGCTGCGAACGGGAGCCGGTCATGCTCTGTTCGCGAATCTCTGGCCCGAGAACCCGTGGAGCAGGCGTTACCACAACGACTCGGAGAATCCTCCTCGTGAGCGCGATGCAGGATGGCTCTCCGGTTCGTGCCTACTGGTTCGCAGAGCGGCGTTCGATGCTGTCGGCGGCTTCGACGACAAGTACTTCATGTACTTCGAAGACGTCGACCTCGGATACCGGTTGAGTCGTTCCGGATGGCGCAACCGCTACGCTCCCTCCGCCCTCGTGCGGCACTCGGGAGCGCACTCGACCGACGGCGACAGCAGGCGGATGGTCCTGGTGCATCACCAGAGCGCGTACCGCTTCATGTCGAGCAAATACTCCGGATGGTATCTGGCGCCCGTGAGACTGGCCGTGAAGATAGGCCTGTCAGCCCGCGCGTACCTCGTCACGAGGGTTTTCCACCGCAGTTAGAAGACTCTGCGGTTCGACGACGAACGACTGCACAGCGGCCAGCACGCGTTCGACCTGCCCGTCGGTCATTCCTGCCCACAGCGGAAGGCGCACTATCTCTTCGGAGAAGGCCTTGCTCTGCGTAAGCGGACGAAGGGTGCGCCCGAAACGGAGACCGGCCGGCGCCGTGTCGAGCGGCACGTAGTGGAACGTTCCGACGACCCCCAGACTGCGCAGATGAGACAGCATGCGAACCTGCTCACCGTGCGTGGGCATCCGCAGGTAGAAGAGGTGCGCGGTGTGCGTGCGGTCATCCGGCACCCGCATCAGCGTGACGCCCTGAGCATCCGCCCAGTCCGCCAGATGCTCTGCATAGGCGTTCCACACCGCGAAACGTCGGGTCTGAATCTCGGCGAACGATTGCAACTGCGAGTCCAGCACGGCGGCACCATACTCGCTCATCAAGTAGCTCGAGCCTTCGTCGACCCACGTGTACTTGTCGACTTCTCCGCGCAGGAAACGAGAGCGGTTTGTGCCCTTTTCTCTGATGATCTCGGCACGCTGGAACAGCTCGGCGTCATTGACCAGGAGCGCGCCGCCTTCGCCGGAATGCACATTCTTCGTGTCGTGGAAACTCTGCATGGCGAGGCGACCGAAGCTGCCGAGTGGACGGTCCCGGAGATAGCCACCCAGTCCGTGCGCGTTGTCCTCGATCAGGCTCAGGCCGGTTCGACGGGTGATCTCGTGCAGTGCGTCGAAATCGACCGCCACTCCCCCATAGCTCATCACCGAGATCGCCCGGGTACGCGGGCCGATGGCCTCGTCGACCTGCGCCACGTCGATGTTGCCGGATGCCGGATCGATGTCGACGAATACGCAGGTCGCGCCCGTCGTCGCCACGGCAGTGGCCGCGGACGGAAAGGTGAAGCTGGGCAGAATGACCTCGTCGCCGGGACCGAGATCCAACAGCCGACTGGCCATCTCGAGCGCGTGCGTTCCCGACGACGTGAGAAGCACGTTCGGTGCCCCGGTGAGCGCCGTCAGACGTGCCGTCGCAGACGCGGTGAACGGACCGTCACCGTGCGCATGGGAGGACATCGACACGGCTGTCAGATTGGGGATCTCCGCAGGGGAGAGGAACGGCCGTGAGAACACGACGTCGTCGGAGTGGCGCATTAGGCCATTATGCGCCCCACGGCCACGACCGAAGCTCTGGGTCAGCGGTCGTGTCGCTGGCTCTCGATCCATTCCTGCAAGGCAGCGATGCCCTGGTCGACCGACCAGTGGGGCTGCCAGCCCAGACCCTCGAGCGTCGCTTCGACACGACATGCGGCGTGCCGTACATCGCCGTCGCGGTAGGCGCCCGAGATCCGCGGCTCTGGCGCGCCATGGTAGCGAGCGATGCGTCCGGCGAGGTCGAGGATGGTCGTGTCGACGCCGGATCCGATGTCGTAACGGGCGAAGCCGCTCTCGGGGACTCGACCGATCGCAGCCACGAAT
Source organism: Agreia sp. VKM Ac-1783 (assembly GCF_900177765.1). GTDB lineage: Bacteria > Actinomycetota > Actinomycetes > Actinomycetales > Microbacteriaceae > Agreia. The sequence continues at coordinate 501,305 of NZ_FXWI01000001.1, read as the reverse complement.
CCTTCAGCCACATCGTCGATATAGACGAAGTCGCGCGTGATGAGGCCGTCCTCGTAGACAGGGATCACCTTTCCATCGCGGGCCAGCTGCGAGAACAGGGAGACGATGCCCGTGTAGGAGTTGATGAGGGACTGCCCCGGGCCGTAGACGTTCTGCAGCCGAAGCACCGTCAGCGCCGAGCCGCGGGCGCTCGTCCATGCCCCGAGAATGTTCTCTTGTGCGAGCTTGGTCGCACCGTAGACGCTTGTCGGCGCGGGAACTGTGCGTGCCTGGGTGCTCGGCAGGGCGACCGCGTCGGGGAAGTCCCACTGCCCGGCTTCGAACTGGGCATGGGAGCGCTGTCCCGGCTGGAAGACGACTCCGTCGCGCTCCCAGTCACCCTCTCCGTAGACCGCCCGGCTAGACGACAGGATGAAGTGGCCCGGCACGATTCCGTGGCGCCCGAGCGCGTCGAGCATCTCGGTGGTGCCGACCACGTTGACCCTCGCGTGCCTCGACGCCTCATCGAGAGACTGAGCGGTTCCCGTCTCGGCGGCGAGGTGGATGACGACGTCGGGCGAGAAGTCGGCCAACACCGCATCCCATACCTCGGGAACCGTCACGTCTCCGACGACCAGCTCCGCGGCCTCGTGCAGATCCGCCGGACGCTCCTGCGTGGGGTGCACCTGCGGGTGAAGGGAGTCGACCACGACCCATCGATCCGCGAGAGCGGCCAACTTCTGCGAGAGCGCAGAACCGATGAAACCGGCGCCTCCCGAGACGAGAACGGAGCCGAATGGTGAATTAGTCACGGAAGGAGCCTTTGATATGGAAGAGCGGATGGTCGGATAGATCGTACAAGACGAAAGACTTCAGGCCTCGTGAGGACGGTTGCGGGGCGGCCGGACGCGCTCGTACCAGTACCGCATCCCGCGCCCCGGACCCCAATCCTTCAAGCGCATGGCTCGCTTCTCGATGAGGTGCCAACTGAGCCAGGCCAAAGCCATGGAGATGACGACAGCGATGAGAGCGAACGGCAGATAGCCGAGTCGGTACACGCCGACATAGGCCAATAGCTGTTGAACGAGAAAGCCATACACGTAGACGCCATACGAGTAGTCGTTAGGGCTGCCGATCTTCTGGAACGACTTAGGCAGCCAGGCGGCCAGCCACAGGAAGAAGTACGTCATCGTCGGGGGGCCGAAGATGTCGAACCCTCCGAACTTCAGGGTCACGAGGCCCAGCACGAGGGCGAAGACCGCGATCCTCGTGTCGAACGGAACCTGTTTGCTGTAGACCGCGATGGTCGAACCGCACAGGAACGTGTAGGCCAGTTTGATGAGCAGCGGGTCGCCGAGGAAGGGCACGACGTTGGTGGCCGCTCCCGGCGAAGCCAGGTTGACGACCTCGAGCGCGATGAAGAGGAGTGTCGCCATGGGAAGCAGGAACCGCGCCCGCATGAGCACGCCGAACAACACCAGAAGGGCGATGATCATGTAGCAGAGCCACTCGTAATACAGCGTCCAAATAGACCCGTTGAAGACGCTGTAGCCCACCAGTTGCCCGTACGGAGTCGTTCCCTCGAAGATGTCGTAGATGCCGTAGTTGCGCACCTCGAGCAACCAATTTCCCCAGAGGTACCCGAGCGGGCCATTCATACTCGTGGTGAAGAAGCTCGACAATGCGCGACCGGATGTCACCCAGACAATAGGTGCGGCCACCAGCGCCGTAACGAGAAGCGCCGTCCAATACGCGGGAAAAATACGAAGAAATCGCCGCCAGATGAACTGCACGACGTCGGCACTCATGCCGCTCTTCGCAATCAGATATCCGCTGATCCCGAAGAATCCGCCAACGGCGAGGGACCCCAGGGTGGCCTGATTGCGAGTCAGGGATGCGATCGGGTTGCCATCGAAATAGCCGCCGATGACGAAGGTGTGGTCGAAGATCACCGCGATCGCGAGAACCAGACGGATGATGCCGAGCGAGTTCCGATGCCCGGCGAGCGCTTCACCGATGGACAGCGTCGACGGAGAAGGCGCGACAGCAGGCGCGGGAATCGCACTGCCCTCGTCGCCGACCAGCGCCGATGTCGTTTTCACTCGGAGCGGCTCGAGGCCAGAAGTCCGTTGAGATACGCGCCGTACCCACTCTTGACGAGCGGGGCGGCGAGCTCGGCCAGCTGCGCATCGTCGATCCAGCCCGCACGCCAGGCGATCTCCTCGATGCACCCGATCTTGAATCCCTGACGGTCTTCTACGACCCGCACGAACTCGGTAGCCTGCACCATCGACTCGAATGTTCCCGTATCGAGCCAGGCCGTTCCGCGATCGAGAACCTGCACGCGAAGGTTTCCCTGCTGAAGGTAACGCTCGTTCACCGTCGAGATCTCGAGCTCACCACGGGCGCTCGGCTCGATCGTCTTCGCGATCTCGACGACGGAGTTGTCGTAGAAATAGAGGCCCGGAACCGCGTAGTTACTCTTGGGCTTCTCCGGCTTCTCTTCGATCGACACGGCCACGTTGTCATCGTCGAACTCGACCACGCCGTAGGACCGAGGGTTGGCCACGTGGTAGGCGAAGATAAGCGCGCCGTCGAAGTCCGTCTTCGACCGCAGGTTAGATCCCAGACCTGTTCCGTGGAAGATGTTGTCGCCGAGGACCAGGGCGACGCTTTCATCGCCGATGAACTCCTCGCCGATGATGAACGCCTGGGCAAGACCGTCGGGCGACGGCTGCACCGCATACTCCAAGCGAATGCCGAGATCGGAGCCATCCCCGAGCAGCGAGCGGAACTGCTCGTTGTACTCGGGGGTCGTGATGATCAGAATCTCATTGATTCCCGCCATCATCAGCGTCGAAAGGGGGTAGTAGATCATCGGCTTGTCGTAGATGGGCATGAGCTGCTTGCTGATGCCTTTGGTGATGGGCCACAGCCGTGTTCCTGAGCCACCGGCGAGAATGATTCCGCGCATGATCTGAATAAACCTTCGAGTCGAGTGATGTGCGAATATCCGGGAGCACCCGTCGATCCGACCTGAACAGTCTACTGTCGAGGCCTAAAATGTGCGGGATCACGCGGCGGCGAACAGAAAACGAGGGGTCGGAGCCACCGGCAGATGATCATGGAACTCGGAAAACACCCTGGTAGGGTCGTGGCCACAAGCAGTTCATCGTTTGTTCGACCCGCCCATAGGCGTCCGTACCCGGTACGTGTGCGCATCATGGTCCCGAGCGTTGTTCGAGCCCGGCGGGACTGATTTGCCGTGCTGCACGATGCAGCGCAATCGGGAGTATTTGGAGACTGATGACAACCCTCAGGGTGATCATTGATCAAATGGTCGGAACCGTTCCGGGGGGAATTGGACGCTACGCCGAGGAGCTCACGCGCGAGCTCATCGCGACGGCACCACGAGGATGCGACGTCGAAGGAATCGTTTCGAAGGTCCCTCGCGAGATGGCCGACTCCGTCACGTCTCGCCTGCCGGGCCTGGCACGACTCACAACCTTGGGCTTGCCGCGTCGCGAGTTGTCCCGTGCGTGGCAGGTGGGGCTGGCCACCGGTGCGCGTGGGCGCGGCATGATCCACGCGACCAGTCTCCTCGCCCCACTCCGGCGGATCGATCGAACGAACTCGCTGGGTGAACAGGTTGCGGTGACGATCCACGACGTCGTTCCGTGGACGCATCCCGAGACTCTGACCCCTCACGGTGTCGCCTGGCACAAGGCACTCGCTCGACGGGCGCGACGATACGCTGACGCCATCGTCGTGCCTACGCACACGGTTGCGTCGGAGTTGTCCGAGATCATGAACTTCGGCGACCGCATCAGGGTCATCGGAGGCGCAGCCGGATCGCGGCTTGTGCTCCCGACCGACGCCGAGGTACGCGCGGCCGCGCTCGAGCTCCCCGACGACTTCATTGTGACAGTGGGTACGCTGGAGCCGAGAAAGGGCCTCGGCCCCCTCATCAAGGCGATGGCGCACCCCGACGCACCGTCGTTTCCGCTCCTCATCGTCGGCCCCCCTGGGTGGGGCGACCTCGACGTCGCCAAACTGGTCTCCGAAGCCGGCCTCGAACCCGACCGGGTACGAGTGATGGGATTTCTGAGCGATTCTGACCTCGCACTCGTGCTCGATCGTGCGTCGCTCTTCGTCTTCCCCAGCCTGGCAGAGGGATTCGGGCTTCCCGTGGTCGAGGCGATGCACTTCGGCACCCCCGTCGTGCACTCCGACGCGCCGGCCCTGCTCGAAGTCACTGCAGGCGCCGGACTGGCCGTGGCCAGGGACGACGCTGCAGGCTATCCGGAGCGGCTCGCCCAGGCCATGACCACGGCGCTGGGAGACACCGAGCTGTACGAGCGGCTCTCCGTAGCCGGATACGACAGGTCACACGCATTCAGCTGGAGAGATTCAGCCGAGAAGGTGTGGCAGTTGCACGCCGACCTCTAGTCGGCAATCGTCCACAGGGCGATGAAGTCGCGTGGCACCGCGGCGGATCGGTCTATACGTCGTCGATCGCTCAGATAGCGCGGCAATCGTGCCGCCACTTGCCCCAGAGCAGTCACCGTAGCCCGCGCTCTCCGACGCGCCGCCGCGTCGCGAGTCGGACCGTATGCACGCACGATCAGACGGATGAGTCCGAGAACCGTCCGGAGACCCGCGAGGGCGACCATACGCATCGGTGCGTTTCGTGCCGAGACCAGCACGCGATTGCGGATGTTGTTCACGAGAAAGAGCTGCGACGACGTTCCGCTCGATGCCGCGTGATGATGCACTGTTCGAGCAGCGTCGGCGTATCGGATGTCCCAGCCCGCGCGGCGCATCCGCCAGGAGAGGTCCGTGTCCTCGTAGTACATGAACAGTCTTTCGTCGAAGAGGCCGACGTCGTCGAGCGTGCTCCGTCGGATCGCGGCTCCTCCTCCACAGAATCCGAAGACCGTGGCGTCGGGTGAGACCTCCTCCACGGGCTGAAGCCATGAACGGTCGCTTCCATTGCCCGAGCTGGAGATCTGCCCGCCGGTGCTGTTCATGAGTTCGACGCCGTCGATGTCCGTCTCCAGAACCCGTTCCCAGCCGCGTCCGTCTGCACTCACGAACTCGGCACCCGCGAGCGGCGTCTCGCGAAAGCGCCCGGTGAGTTGGATGCGTGCCGTCACGGCGCCGAGGCGTGGCTCGTCCGCGTTGAAGGGCTCGGCGATCGCTCGGAGGAAATTAGTCTGGACACGCGCATCGCTATTGACCAGAACCACGAGATCGCCTCGCGACTGCCGGATGCCCAGATTCACTCCGCCCCCGAAACCGAGGTTCACGGCCGAGCGCACGAGCCGAACCGACGGATACCGCTGCTGGATCATCCGATCCGAACCGTCGGCCGACGCGTTGTCGACCACGACGATCTCGACGTCCAGTCCTGTCCGATCGGCGGCGATCAGCGAATCGAGGCATTCCGCGACGAGCTCGCCGCCGTTGTAGTTGACCACGATGACCGTGCAACTCAGTGAGGGTAGTTGAGTGATGGTGGATCATCCGCCTTTTCGTCGCCCAGTACAGGGTAGCCGACCGGCGGAAACGCGCACCCGAATGCCGGTTGGCTCGCGCCTACTGGTTCGTCGTCTTCGACGAGCTCAGCACGAGCGCGTCATTGACGGACTGCCTCACGGCATCCCAATCGGGATCTTCGGGATCGACATTCGGCGGCACGAGCTCGACGCTGTCGACCGGGAGATTCTTGGTCTTGAGCGCGAGGTCGAGGAAGTAGGCGAGCGTGGATTGCGGAACGTCGGTCTTCACCACGTCGGCACCCGCCTGGGCGATGCCCTGGAACTTGCTCAGCACGTTGGCCGGCTGGAACTGCGTCAGGATCGCCGTCTGCAGCTCACGTTGGCGGCCCATGCGGTCGTAGTCGCTCGTCGTATGGCGGGACCGGGCGTACCAAAGGGCTGTCGTCCCATCCATATGCTGTTGGCCCGGCTCGATCCAGCCCTCGACCTCGTTGAGGTTCTCGTCGCCTCCGATCGGAAGCCGCTCGGTGACGTTGATGTCGACGCCGCCTAGAGCGTCGATGAGTTGAGCGAAGCCCTGCATGTCGATCAGCACGTAGTACTGGATAGAGATGTCGAGCGCACCCTCGATCGCATCCTTGGTCGCCTCGATACCCGCATTCGATCCTTCAGCCTCGGCGTTCGGGTAGAGGTCTTGGTCGTACGCCTCGACGCGCGGGTAGAGGAAGCTGATCTGGCAATCGGAGCCGCAGTCGTAGACGCCCGTGCCGTTCTCGTCGTAGTCGGAGCCGATGAGCGGCGAGCCCTTGGGGAACGGCACCTGCTGCAGGTCGCGCGGCACACCGATCATGGTGGCCCGGCCCGTGTCGGCCTCGATACTGACGACAGTCATGCTGTCGGGGCGGAGTCCGTCACGATCCGCCCCCGCGTCTCCACCGAGGAGCAGGATGTTGTAGCGGCCGTTGACGGGCGGCGCGGCATTCGCCTGCACCGCGAAGATCGATGCGACCGTGTCACGCGTCACGTTCACGAGGTAGGCGCCGTAACCGGCGCCGCCCGCGAACAACACCAGAAGCACGGTGGTGAAGCCCGCGATCCAGCCGCGAGCCTTGGGGCGCGTGCGAACGAGCCGCACCAGGCGAAGCGTGTCGAGCGCGAGGACCACCCACAGAACGGCGTAGGCCATGAGGATGATCTGAACGGCCCAGAGACTCCACTCGTTGGTGAAGACCGAGAAGATCATCTGGGGCCAGATGAGATAGACCACGCCTGCCACGATGGCGAGTCCGACGAGCGCGAGCGTGCAGCCGAGGCCGAAGCGCCCCAGACGCCGACTGCCCGCGAGTACCTGTGCAGATCCGGGAAGCACGAAGTTGAGCACGACCAGAACCCAGGCGCGGGCGGTCATCACTTTCGGGGAGGCCACATCCGGATAGCGGATGGGAGCGTTGACTGTAGTCATAGGCGTGCTTGCAGGTCCTGGTTCTTCTGCTCGACAAGGGCGGTGAGCTCTTCGCGGTAGTCGCCGAGCTTTCCCGCGAGCGTGTCATCGAAGGTGGAGAGAATACTCACGGCGATGAGGCCGGCGTTCTTCGCGCCGCCGATCGAGACGGTGGCGACCGGGATGCCGGCGGGCATCTGCACGATCGACAGGAGCGAGTCGAGACCGTCGAGACGGGCGAGCGGAACCGGAACACCGACGACCGGAAGGGTCGTGACCGCGGCGATCATGCCGGGCAGGTGAGCGGCGCCCCCGGCGCCGGCGATGATGACCTTGAGCCCGCGATCTCGAGCGGAGCGCCCGTAATCGATCATCTTCTCGGGGGTGCGGTGAGCCGAGACGACCTGCACCTCGTGGGAGATACCGAAGTCGTTGAGGACTGCGACGGCGTCGGCCATCACCGAGAAGTCAGAGTCTGACCCCATGATGACACCGACGAGAGGCGTGTTTGCGGGCATTGGCCCATGGTAAGCGTCAGTTCTGGAAGAAAGCCGCTGCGGCACGCAGCACCGGTGGAACCTTTTCCGGCCGACCGGACACTATGAGGTATGGGCACAGAACTAGTGAACGAGCCGGCCCTATGGGAGCTGGCTCGTGGAGGCGATTCCGGGGCGTTCGCGATGCTCTATGACAGGCACCGCGACCGCGTCTTCGGTCAGGCACTGCGCCTGATGAGGACGACGCATGACGCCGAGGATGTGACAGCGGTCGTCTTCCTCGAGCTCTGGCGGCGGCGCAAGACGGTCACGTTGGTCAACGAGACCATGATCGGGTGGCTCCTCGTCACGACCAACTACGTAGCCCATAACTTCGTGCGCAGCATGCGACGCTACAGAGCCGTCATCGATCGCATCCCTCCGGCGGAGCTCGAGGGGGATGAGGAATTCGACCGGATCGACGAGCAGATGGACTCGTCGGCTCGAGGTCGCGGCGTCAACAGCGCCTTCGCGCAGCTGTCGTCGAACGACCAGAACATCATCACCCTGTGCGTGCTCGAGGAGTTCAGCCTCGCCGAGGCAGCGTCGGCACTTCGTATTCCCGTCGGCACGGTGAAATCGCGTCTCTCACGCGCCAAACAAAGACTTTCCACCCTCACCACCGAGGCCATGGACCGAACAGCAATCACCTCGGGAGGTGCGAAATGACTGACAACCCGAAATTCAGTCCGAAGCGCAGTGCCGCCATTCGGCAACTTCTCATCGAGAACGTCGAAGCCGAGCCGCGACGTCGGACCAGTCATCTTCGAGCATTTCTGGCCGGACTCATCATCACCGGCATCGTCGCATCGGGTTCCACGGCACTCGCTCTGAACCGTGACTCCCTGTTCGGTTCACCCGCCCCGAGTGCCGTCCCGACCACCACTACCGCTACTCCCCCGACGACGACTCCCACGCCTTCCCCGACGACCGTCACGCTGCCGCCACCTGCCGTCACCGTCAGCGAGGCTCCGATCCTCCCTCACGACGTCCCCTCCGCCCCGAGCGGCACGGGCTGGTCGCTCGACTTGCCTCATTCGGATGAACCATGTCAGATCAGGCAGGCATACACGGTCTCGGACGGGTTCGCACTCGTGCAAGTCGGGCCTATCCGCACCGATGACAATGTCAATTGTCTTCGCACGAACGACGGAATGACTTTGAGCCTCGTCGACACGTCATCGGGAAAACTGCTGTGGAGTCGAGACTGGCACTGGGACACGGAATCCGAAGGTCAGGGCTCTGCCGAGGTGGACACAACCGTGCTCGGCACTTCGGGCCGAGTCCTCGTCGACTCCGTCCGAGACCGCGCGGGGCCCAGCGAGGTCCTCGACCTCGCTACGGGTCAGACCGTGGCCGCTTTCGAGCCCAGCAGCGGCGGGCAACACGTGTCGGAGGTCAGTCCGGTACCCGGCGATTCCGGCGACGTGTACGCGAGCTTCCGAGAGCTCGACGCGAACGGTCAAGAGGCTGCCTACGGCACAGTGAAACGCCTCGACCCCCGCAACGCGCAGAATCCCGTCTGGAGCACCCGCGTCGAGGGAACCGCCGTCGGTATCAAGGAGGTGACGAACGGCCTCGGATTCACCGCGCTGACGTACACCCGACCGGGGCAGCCACGAGTCTCATCGGCGGTTCTCGACCTCACCACCGGCGCGGTGTCATACAGAGATGGCTTCCTCGACTACAGGTTCTTCACGGGATACACGATCCGCCCGTCGAACCTCACCGATCCTCAGATCCCCGTCATCCTCACCGGCCTCGATGACAACGGCGAGCAGTTGTGGACCAGGACGGAAGATGCGGGATCGACAGTGAACGAGGTTCTGACCCCCGCGGTGAAGCTGGGCGACCTTGCCGACGTCGGCCCCCAAGTCGGCAACGGACAATTCGTCGTCGGTTCTCCCACGAACATCTCCCTGGTCGATGGGAAGACGGGCGACACGATCTGGACGGCCGATGCTACGGGATGCGGCATCAGGGCCTCAGCGGATGCGTCCTATGTCGTCCGCATCTCCGCCGATAACGACGCTCTCCTTCTCGACACTCTGGCCGACCAGCCGTGCCGCTTCGACCAGGCCACGGGCGCGCGTCTGACGGATTTCACCCAGCCGAGGATGCAGAGGGTCGCCTACGGCACTCTCTACAACTACTCGATTGCTGATGGAACCGGAACAGCGTATGACGCCAAGACCGGAGAGGTTCTCTGGAGCATCCCCACCGACGCATTCTGGTGGATGTACGCCGGCGGCCACCTGGTCTACTTCGACGGCTTCACCCTGCGATCGGTCGGCTGACCCGAACCTCAGTTCTGAAAGAAAGCCGCGGCGGCGCGGGCCTCGAACACGACCTGGTCGAGGTCCTCGCCGCCGGCGGTCACGTGCCCGACCTTGCGGCCGGGGCGCGGGGCCTTGCCGTAGTTGTGGAACTTGACCGTGGGCTGATCGGCGAAAGCTGCGGGATAGCGGTCGGCCAGCGTTCCCTCGGTGGGCCCGCCGAGCACGTTGACCATCACCGACCAGGTGTCGCGGCATCCGGTCGCACCCAACGGAAGGTCGAGGACGGCTCGCAAGTGCTGCTCGAACTGGCTCGTGGTGGAGCCGTCGATCGACCAGTGGCCGGTGTTGTGCGGGCGCATCGCCAGCTCGTTCACGAGCAGACGCTCGTCGGTGGTCTCGAAGAGTTCGACGGCGAAGACTCCGGTCACGCCGAGGCCCTCCGCAATGGTCGTGGCGATGTCGGCGGCCACGTCGGCCACGCGGCCGGCACTCCGCGGCGCGGGGGCGATGACCTCGGCGCAGACCCCGTCTCGCTGAATCGACTCGACCACGGGCCACAGCTGCATGTCGCCTGACGGTCGGCGCGCGACCATCTGAGCGAGCTCCCGGGAGAAATCGACCCGCTCTTCGGCGAGCAGGGCTCCCCCGTTGCCGTCTTCGGCGAGCGCGAGAAACCAGTCGGCGGCCTCGTCGGCGTGCGACACGACGCGCACGCCCTTGCCGTCGTATCCACCGCGCGGGGTCTTCACAACGGCATGACCACCGTTATCGGCGATGAACGCCGCGAGCTCGTCGGCATTCGACACCGCGGCCCAGATGGGAACCGGCACACCGAGCTGCTCGAGCTTCTCGCGCATCAGGATCTTGTCTTGCGCGTACAGCAGCGCATCCGGCCCTGGCCGCACATCGTGACCCGCCTCGACGAGCGCGTGCAGGATGGCCTGCGGCACGTGCTCGTGGTCGAAGGTGATCACGTCGACGGTCTGGGCGAAAGCCATCACCGTGTCGAGATCGAGATAGTCGCCCACCTCGGTCGCGGCCAGCGCGGCCGACGAGTCGGCGTTCTCAGCGAGCACCTTGAGATCGATGCCGAGATTCACCGCCGCCGGGATCATCATTCGAGCCAGTTGACCGCCACCGATGACACCTACGCGATATTCCACGCGTACAGCTTAGTTCGGGCGGCCCAGGATGCTGTCGGAGTGCTGCGCGACCCAGAGCTCCGCGAGGTGCAGGTCGGCCGCCTGGTGGATCTCGACGCCGTCGACCGTCTCGATGATGAACGGCCCCTCGCCGTGACCGGAGGCCTCTCGAATGTTCGCAACGTGCTCGTTGCCGACCCAGACCTGCTCGAGTTTCTCGCCTTTGAATTCCAACATGGTGAGAGGCTACTCCGCTCGATGGGGCTGCTGTTCGTCCCACCACGAATTCTCCGACTCGGGTCTCCGAAACCTCACGGCATGAGCCGGAACGTGTTGCGCTTCGATGAGGTCCCCGATCACCTCGGACACCAGGTCTGCCCGATGCACATCGCGCAGAACGGCGTACTCGCCTGGTGCAGTGCCGATGCGAACGTCTCCCGTGCGGAACATCGCCTGCAGCACCGACTTGCGCACGGTCAGATCGCCCGCTCGCGCGAGCATCACCTCGCTGCGCGTGTTCACCAGCAGCCCTCGGCGCAGGATGACGCGCCGGGTGGTGAGCACGTAGCGGATGCTCAACCACTTCACGGCAGGAACGACGAAGAACAGAACGGCGAGCAGCGCGCCCGCGGCGAGCACGGACCAGTTCTGCCACTCCTCGGCGAACCATCCCGAGAAGTACCCGGTCGCACCGGCAATGACGATCAGAAAAATCGTGGGAAAGAACAGCCGACGCCCGTGCGAACGGAACTTGGCGACCACGCGCTCGGGTTCGGCTGCCTCGGGGGCCGGGCCCGTCGCATCCGGGGCGCCGTAGGCAGACTGGCGGGGCGGCTGGCCGAGGGGCCGGATGCGTTCGGTCACCACGGTCTCGTCGTATGCGCTCGGCGCGGGGGCCGGGCGGGGCGCCGCCGGCCGCCCGTCCGCGAAGACCTCTGTCTGCGCATCCGGGCCGTGGATGAGCGCGCCGAAGCTCGGACGCGGGTGCTTCGGAGCGGACATGGGGCTATTAAACCTTCAGGTGGGTGATATCCCCTGCGGCCACGACGACTCTCCAGCCATCCGAGTCGCGATCGATGCCGATGCGGCCCAACTCATCGATCTCGCGGGCGATGCCCGAGACGACCTCGCCCCCGGGCAGCTCGGCCAGAACGGGGCTGCCGAGCGTGCCGCACAGCGCCGTGACGAGGGCGTGGAGTCCGCTCTGCACGGCGTCGCCCTCGAATCGCACGAAGTCGCGATAGAGCCGCGACAGATTGATGACGTAGCCCGCGAGCGCCGCATCGAGAGACGCGTGCTGCACGCCGGCGAGCAGCAGCGAGGTGGCCGTGGAGACGGGCAGCTCGCTCTGAGTGAGAGAGACGTTCAGACCCGCCCCGACGATGACGCCGGTCGAGGGCACGAGTTCGCTGAGGATTCCGCTGACCTTGGCCCCATCGATCAGCACATCGTTCGGCCATTTGAGCGAGGCGACCGGGCGGTGATGCACGCTCGACGCATGACCCACCTCTCCCTCGATGAGGGAACGCACGACCTGGGTCATGGCGGCGCCCGCCATCAGCGGCAGCCATCCGAGGCTGTCGGGCGGCAGAACCGACGAGCCGATCGGCTGCCGCAGCAGAACCGACACGGCAAGACATTTGCCGGCGGGCGCGGTCCAGGTTCGGCCGAGTCTGCCCCTGCCCTCGGTCTGGGTGTCGGTTGCGACCACCGAGAGATCGGGCCAGGCCGAGGCATCCGGCCCTGTGGCACGCTCGCGCAGCGCGTCGTTCGTCGATCCGACGCTCGGAAGCCAGTCGAGACGCTCGGCGACGGCGGAACTGAGGGGCAGTTTCATAGGCATCACCCTAGGCGCAGCGCCTGCCCCTCGGCGGTGCGGCGCACGGACTCGAACCAACGGATGCGCGGCAAATTTGTAGCAATCAACCAACGGTTGGCGGCGATGGCTGGCCGGTAGAGTGAACCGGTGAGCGAAGACGTAACTGCACAGGCGCCGGACATGTACACCACAGCGGGCAAGCTGGTCGACCTGAAGAACAGGTACCACGAGGCCGTGACCGCGAGCGGTGAGGCGGCAATCGCCAAGCAGCACGCCCGGGGCAAGAAGACCGCCCGCGAACGCATCGAAGAACTGCTCGACGCGGGATCGTTCGTCGAGATCGACGAATTCGTGCGTCACCGCACGGTGGCCTTCGGCATGGAGAAGTCGCGCCCCTATGGCGACGCGGTCGTCACCGGCACCGGCACGATCCACGGGCGCCAGGTCGCCGTGTACTCACAGGACTTCACGATCTTCGGCGGCTCGCTCGGCGAGGTAGCCGGCGAGAAGATCATCAAGGTCATGGACCTCGCCCTGAAGACCGGCGTGCCGATCATCGGCATGCTCGACTCCGGCGGAGCCCGCATCCAGGAGGGCGTCGTCGCTCTCGGCAAGTACGGCGAGATCTTCCGCCGCAACACGCAGGCCTCGGGAGTCATCCCGCAGATCTCGATCATCATGGGCCCGGCGGCGGGTGGCGCGGTCTACTCCCCCGCCCTCACCGACTTCGTGATCATGGTCGACAAGACCAGCCAGATGTTCGTGACCGGCCCCGATGTCATCAAGACGGTCACCGGCGAAGACGTGGGCATGGAGGAGCTCGGCGGAGCTCTCACCCACAACACCGTGTCAGGCGTCTCGCACTACCTTGCGAGCGACGAGGAAGACGCGCTCGACTTCGCGCGAGGACTGATCAGCTACCTGCCCGACAACAACCTGTCGGATGCTCCGGTGTACGACAGCGAGGTCGAGCTCGAGATCACGGATGCCGACCGCAAGCTCAACACGCTCATCCCGGATTCGCCCAACCAGCCCTACGACGTGCACACGGTGATCGAGCACATCGTCGACAACGGCGAGTTCCTCGAGACCCAGCCGCTCTACGCACCCAACATCGTGGTGGGCTTCGCCCGCGTCGAGGGTCGCTCAGTGGGAATCGTGGCCAACCAGCCCAACGCCATGGCCGGAACGCTCAACATCGAGGCCGGTGAGAAGGCGGCGCGGTTCGTGCGCTTCTGCGACGCGTTCTCCATCCCGATCCTGACTCTCGTCGACGTGCCCGGCTACCTTCCGGGAACCGACCAGGAGTGGACCGGCGTCATCCGCCGCGGCGCGAAGCTGCTCTACGCCTACGCGGAGGCCACCGTTCCCCTCATCACCGTGATCACCCGCAAGGCTTACGGCGGCGCGTACATCGTGATGGGCTCCAAGCAGCTCGGTGCCGACATCAACCTCGCGTGGCCCACCGCCGAGATCGCGGTCATGGGCGGCCAGGGTGCGGTCAACATCCTCTACCGCGGCGAGATCAAGCGGGCAGAAGAGGCCGGCGAAGACGTGGCCGCCGTGCGCACGAGGCTGGCCAACGAGTACACGTACAACGTGGCGTCGCCGTTCCTCGCGGCAGAACGCGGCGAACTCGACGGTGTGATCGAGCCCGCAGCCACCCGCGTCGCGGTCGTCAAGGCGCTCCGAGCGCTTCGCACCAAGCGCGCGAGCCTCCCCACGAAGAAGCACGGCAACATCCCGCTGTAAGCGCCTGCGCCGGTCGAGTAGCCGAGGCCGCCCGCGGCTCTCCTCGCCGGTCGAGTAGCCGAGGCCGCCCGCGGCTCTCCTCGCCGGTCGAGTAGCCGAGGCCGCCCGCGGCTCTCCGCGCCGGTCGAGTAGCCGAGGCCGCCCGCGGCCGAAGCGTATCGAGACCACCGAAGGCGATCTCGATACACCGGCTCCTCCGTCGCGCGCCTACTCGATCAGCGCACGGCGCTACTCGCTCGCTGCGCCGCGCCAGTCGTCGGTCGTGAGGTGCGACCCGCCCTGCGGCCCCATCTGCAGCATGCCGCCGTCGACGGCCCAGGATGCGCCGGTGACGTAACTCGACGCGGGTGACGCCAGAAACGCGATCACCGACGCGATCTCGCCCGCGATGCCGGAGCGTCCGAGCGGGATGCCGGGCCGGTGCGTCGTGAACGCATCCTCGTCGGTCATGTCGTTCATGGGTGTGGCGATCTCGCCGGGAGCCACCGCGTTGACGGTGATGTCGTGCTGCCCCAGCTCGAGCGCCGCTGTCTTCAGAAGTCCGCCTAATCCGTGCTTCGCTGCGTCGTAGGCACTCGACCCCACTCTCGGCTGGTGTTCGTGCACGCTCGTCACCCCGATGATGCGTCCGCCCGCGCCCTGCTCGACCATGGTCTTCGCCGCCGTCTGGATGGCGAGGAAAGCACCGTCGAGATCGGCGGCGATCGTGTGACGCCAGGTCTCCAGATCCACCTCGAGAAATGGTGCGACATCCATGACCCCGGCATTGTTGACGAACACGTCGAGGCCGCCGAGCTTCTCGATGAGAGAAGTGATCGTTCCGGGAACGGAGTCGAGCTCGCCGGTGTCGAGCTGGGCGATGTGGGCGTCACGGCCGAGCGAGCGCACCATCTCGGCCGTTTCCTCGGCACCGTCGGAATCGGAGTGGAACGTGATGCCGACATCCAGGCCCGCCTCGGCGAGAGCGAGGGCCGTGGCCCGTCCGATCCCTGAGTTCGATCCGGTGACGATGGCGCGACGGGGAGAGAAGTTCGATGTACTCATGGCTACGACGCTACGGCGACCACCGGCGCTGGCGGCAGGGCTTGACGCAAGCGAAGACCGGCGCCGAGCACGCCCGACGACGCCACCGGGACGCGAGCGCGCCCTTGACGGGTGAACGCGCCGACCACGACGGCGCGTTCGCCCGCTGATGGCGCGCTTGGGAGCCGTATCGGTTCGTCGTCCGCTCCTCCACCGACGACGACCGAGGTGAACCGTTCACGGAAACGAGAGCGCGGCAGGTCGGAGCCCGAATCCGAGGGCAAGCTGTCGCCATGCCCCAGAAGAACCCCGAAGACAGGCTCTTGTACGTGCGTGAGCGCTCGTTACTTGTCGGTGACGACTCCTCACTTCGGGGTCGAGCGGCGCGGGGTGAACTCCTGCGTATCAGCCACGGTGTCTACGCTCCTGAACAGGAATGGAACGCCTGGAACGCGGCCGAGCGGTACCGTGCTCGTGTCTTCGGCGTGGCCAACAGCCGGCGAGCGGATGTCGTGCTGTGGGGTTACTCCGCTGCGGCGTTGTGGCGCCTGCCGGTGATCGGGGCTTGGCTCGACGAGGTGCATCTACTCGCCGAGAAAGCACGTGGCGGTCGATCGCACGATCGCATTCGACGGCATGCGCTCGGCTTCGAGCATGCAGAACTCACGCTTCTCGATGGAGTACGCGTGACCGGTGCGGCGCGCACCGTCATCGATCTGGCCTCGTCTGCGCCCTTCATGTCAGCTGTGGCCGCCGCCGATTACGCACTGCACAACGAGATGACGAGCCGCGACGAACTTCGGGCGGTTCTCTCGGCGCTAGGACGATTCCGGGGTTCGTCGCGAGCCGCCCGTGTCGTCGAGTTCGCAAGCCCCCTTGCGGAGTCGGTAGCCGAATCGGCGGGTCGAGTCACGATGGCGCGCTGCCGGTTTCCGCAGCCCGAGCTCCAGAAGGAGTTCTGGGGCCCGAACGGAGAACATGCCTTCGTGGACTATTGGTTTCGCGGCGCGAAGACCATCGGTGAAGTGGATGGCCGCGCCAAGTATGAAGATCCCGTGTTTCTGAGGGGTAGAACGCCGGAACAGGCGCTCTGGGACGAGAAGCTCCGAGAGGACTGGCTCCGTCTGCAGAGCGATGGATTCGGCCGGTGGGACTGGTCGATCGCCGTATCCCCACGAAGACTCACTCAACGCCTTCTGGAGATGGGGGTGATCCAGGTGCCTCCGAACCACCCGGACGCATTCCGCGTTCGGCCGCTAGACGGCGAGAAGCGGCAGTGAGCGCGCCTTCAGCGGGCGAACGCTCGCTCCCGAACGGCGCGTTCGCCCGCTAACGGCGCGCTCGGGGGTCTGCGAGGGTGGCGCCGAGCGCGCTACTTCTTCGCGGCGAGGGTGCGCACCAGCGAGACCGCCTCTTTCGCCGACACCGTCGGCAGGTAGGCCTTGCCCACGGCAGCTCCGATGGCGGGCAGCTCCAGCGGATCGGCGTACGCCATGTAGATCGTCTCGTACGTGGGATTGAACTTCGCCTTGAAGCGGAAGAGCGTCGAGAATCCGTAGGCGGGTTCCAGCGTCTTGGCGAGGAACTCGAGAAGACCCGTCATCACCGTCGGAGCGGGCGGTTCCTCGCCCGCGGTCAGCGGCTTGGAGGCGAGAGGCGCACCCGACAGGCTCAGCACCTCGATACCGTCTTTCTGCATGGAGAGTGCGGCGGATGCAATGAGGAACTCCATCGTTCCGTTCATGCTCCCATCTGCACGACGCATGAAGTCGATCGTGTAGCCCACCGGCACCCCGTCACGGTACATGGGCAACCAGCTCGTCACGGCCTGGATGGCGCCCTCCGGGTCGAGTGCGAGCATCAGCTTCACATCGGGGTCTTTGATCTCCTCGAGGGCCCCGAGAGTGAAGCCCATCTCGGGCAGCTCCTTCTCAGAGACCCAGGCCTCGGAGATCGCGTTGATCTGATTCGACTGCGAGAGAGTGAGCTCGTCATAGCTCAGCCACTGGGTGGTGAGTCCCTCCTTGATTCCGCGGTTCAGTGCCTGCCGCACCTTCTGCCACGGTTTGCCCGCCATATCGAGGGTGACCGGATGCATGAGCGTCTCCTCGCCGACGGACATGTACTGCCACCCCAGGGTGTCGAACGAGGGCAGAAAGTGCGGGTGCACGCTGTAGAAGACCGGAGTCCAGCTGTTGGCGTCGCAGAACTCCGAGAACTCACGGATCGTCTCGGTCGCCCGCTCATCTCTGCAGACCGGGTCGCTCATCGTGATCGCGATGTCGTTGATCACGCGGTATGCCACGGCCGCCTCGCCGTCGGCGCTGAACCAGTAGACATTGCCGGGCCAGGTTCCCATCCATCCCATGGTGCCGCCGCCACCGCGCTTGAGCAGCGCTCTGAACCTCTGCGGATCGCCCACCCGCACGATCTGATCCGTTGCCGAGAACACCCTCAGGATTCCCGCCACCACGATCGCCCAGAACACCGGTCCCACCCAGTGGAAGATCACGCGGGTCAACTCGTCACGCGGCACCATCACGTGGCCCGTGGTGCCGAGGAAGTTCACCGGTATGAAGCGCCGGAACACGTCTGCGGTGAGTTGCGGCAGCGTGGCATCCGGCACGTAGCTGCCGAGCGTCAGCCATCCGACGACCAAATACAGAACAGAGAGCGCGACGAGCGACACCAGCGACACCAACGTGAACCGGATGAGCGCTTCGCGCGGCGCTCTGATGTCGAAGTGGACCCGACGGGCAACGAGCACGGCCGAGATCACGATCGGCACGACGACGGCACTGCCGAGCCAGACCACGTAGTCGACGACATCGAGCGATGGCCCTCCTGCACCCTCTGTCTGCAGGGTCTGCATGACATCGAGCGAGAACCACGCGAGCAGTGCGAATGCGATATTCACCAGCACGGCGAGCCACAGGGCGAATCGACGACCCTTGCGAAGACCCCACGCGGCGACGAGCAGCAACACCAGCGGAATGAAGGTGAGCAGCACCGGCCCGGGGCCGGCAAGACTCAGCAGAGCCAGCTGGTGCACGCAGCTGGAACTCGTCGCTCCGGCGCACTCAGACGTCGTCGACGCAGCATCGGGAAAAGTGCGGAACAGCTCGCTGGCCGCCGCGAAGGGACCGAACCCGTCGGGGTTGATGAGCGCGATCACGGGGCCGACAGCGGTGACCGCCACGATCGTTGCGAGCAGCACGCGTACCTCGCCGTGCGAGCTCCGCTGCGGCGCCACGGGCTCGCCGCGGCGTGCCAGCAGCCGCCCGAGAAGAAGCCCGATCACTGCCGCCGACAGCCGGTACGAGTTCGACGAGTCGCCGTCGTAGAGCACGAACATCAGCAGAATCGAGAAGCTCACGACGCGTATGCGCCGCCGCCACAGCGCCGACAGAAACGCGGATGCCGTGAGCAGGCTCCCGACGATCGGCGTCAGCGGGTCGAGGGTCAGGTCGAGAGATGTGCCGACAGCCCACCATTCGCCGGCGAGACTGCCGATCCACTGAAAGAAGACGCCGACGACGAGCCCGAGAACGCCCGTGACGAGGAACGATACGACCAGACGCCGCGCACCCATCGCGCGCTCGGCCGTTCCGAGAAGCACGAGCGAGAGAAGCACCCCGGCGACCAGCTGAGCAGGGTCACCTGGAATGGCGAGAGCCGTCACGAACGTCCACCACTGGCCGTTCGACGCCGTCGTCACACCTGCGCCCCAGGTCTCTTCGGGCGCATCGAGGTACACGAAGTCGGCGATCGTGCCGCTCACGACCGACGTCACGACGAGGAGCACGGCGAACCCGACGCTCAGCGGAATGGTTCGCAGGTACCGCGCGATGAATCCGAGCGTCGCAGACATCCGCCCCTCCCCCAGGTCGTGCTCCTAATGTAGCCTCGACTGCGTGACTGAATCGACACCGCGCCACGCAGCAGCCCCCGAGCCGATCGAGTTCACGATCACCACGCCGAACCTCGAGCCCGAGCAGATCGCAGCCGTCACGGCCGTACTCCAGGCGGCCATCGCGAACTCGTCCGAGGCGTCGAAAGAGGCGGTCGCGCCCGCGGCGAGCGGCTGGGAGAAGTCGCGCCGCGACCTGCGCACGCCCATCCACCCCGGCGCAGGCGAATGGCGCCGCGCGAGGTAGCGGTTGTGAGGGTGAATCCGCGCCGTTACTGGGATTCAGCGCTTTTCGAAAGCGTGTCCTCATTTATGCCGACTGGTGTCGTCTAGCCGAGTCGAGTCATGATGACTTTGCTAGGTGTTCTCCTTACAGGATGAACATCGCCAGTCCACTGCCATCTAGGGTAAGCGGGCAGTGAACTGGGGGCGAGTCAGAGCACTATTCGGGTTAGTGCTCTGACTCGGATTCGTAACTGTGGGGCCGATGGATTACCGTCGGCCCCACTTTTACGTTCAGCCGCGTACGAGGCGTAGCTCCTATGACGAACTCACGGCCTCCGGATCTCGTGCCACAGAGTGACCTCGTCGTCGCCGTCGTCGTCGCCGAGAGCGGCCGCCGTTCCGTCGTCGCCGGTCTCGCGAAGTCCCACGACCGACACGGCCGTGTCCGAGTTCTCCGTGCCGGTTCTGATGATCAGCCGATCGGCATCGATTCCGCCGACCACATCGACGAGTTCGGCGAGCGCTGCGAGCCTGTCCATCTCGGGCAGTGCGTCGAGCCCTCCGTCGTCGAGCATCGTGACGTGAACTCCCCGTCGACGAGCGGCCATCACCTCGGCGCGAACATCGTCGGTGAGCAGCAGCCGGCCTCGGATCTCGTCGCGGATAGCGGCCTCGAGGTGGAGGCACTCGCGGCGCTCGTCGACTCCCAGATCTCCCCCGGATGCGACGATGCGGCGCAGCATCGGAGCTGCCAGCTTGTCCATCTGCTCGAGGCGGTGCCTGCGCTCGTACAGAAGCGCCTCCTGATTGGCCTGCCATTCGGCCGCCTTGATGCCGGCGCGCGCGTACTGGGCGGCATCCTGCTCTGCACGCACCAGCGCGATCGACAGGGCGTGCGCGATCGCGACCCACATGGCGCCTCCGAAGACACCGGTCAGGATCAACGCCAGGGGATCCGCCCACACCACGATCGCGACCACGGTGACGCCGACGCCGAGCCACGCGAACACCGGCTGTCCGCGCACCATCGTGATCACGAGCAGGGTGAAGACGCCGGCCACGAACCAGGTCGCGTACCCGTTCGCGGCGTGCGGGTCGAGCTGCGACAGAACGAGGATCGAGAGGACAGGGCCGACCGCCACGTTGAGTGCCGCATTCCAGCCCGGCATCGGTTTCGCCGTGGGCGCCCAGAGGCTCACTGCGGTGGCAGCCGCGTACAGGACCATGGCGACGACGACAGGCGCCGGATCGCGCGGAACCGAGATCGATGAGAGCGCGAGAACGAGGTGGTACGCGGAGAACAGGGCCGCGAGACCGATGACGAGGAATCTGGGCGACGAGATCATGATGCCTGCTCGCCGAGATCGAAGGCGCGTCGTATGTGCTCGGCCGTGCTCTCGCCGTTGGGGTCGGGCCACACGATCACGATCGAGGCGCCGCCTCCGGGAACTGATTTGATCTGCACGGCTCCACCCACGGTCGCAACGCGTTCACGGATGCTGACGCGTAGCCCGAGCCTCTCTTGCGGAACCTGAGCGGGATCGAAGCCCACCCCGGTGTCCGACACCTGCACGGTGAAGCCCTCCCCCTTGTCTGCATGCACCGAGAGCGTGCGCTCGATCGCGACCTTGTCGGCCGTGGGATCGTCGGCGTGTTGGAGGCTGTTGACCATCGCCTGCACAGAAGCCGAGAAGACCGCCTCGGCGACGTCGCCGGGCACGGTGCGCTGCGGGATCGATCCGTGGGCGTAGTCGAACCCGGGCGAGAGTACGTGGGCCGCGTTGGCGAGGCGCTCGGCCAGTTCACCGAGGGTGGTCTCGAATCCGGGATTGCCGGGTTCGCCCGACGAGTGGAGGGCTCGGAGCGCGTCCCGCGCCATCTCCACGACGAGGTCGCGCTCCATGGCGCTGTTGCTCTTGGATGCGGACAGCAGAGTCGTGAGCACGCGATCGTGCACCAGCGCATCGACGTGCAGACGCTCCGCCTCCATCGCATCCTGCTTCACGGCCACCGAGTACCGCAGCATGGCCGCCTGCTGAGCCTGGTCGACCCGATCCGCGGCATTGCGCAGCGTCGTGAGCAGGATGAGGATGAAGGCGCCCAAAATGAAGACATACAGCGCGTCGAGGGCAGCGAGGCCGGCGTCCGCCCCTCCGCCGGAGGGCAGGGCGCGCAGGATCGCGTACATGATCGGCACGACCACGACGTAGAGCCCGGCGAGCCAGACGTTGAAGGAGATCGCGGCATAGGCGGTCGCCACCGTCACGAGGTACCACAGCCACGGCTCGTGGGCGCGGTCTCGTTCGGCTGCACCACCGCTGCCGGCCAGAGCACGAGCGACAAGACGAACACGGTCGCCATCACCCCCGCGGCGGCGGCGACTCCCCGCGCGATGATGCTGGTGATGAGCACCGCGAACATGCCGGCGAACAAGACCACCGGCATCGCGATCGCCCACCCGGGCGAGAGGTACTCGCCCGACGCCAGGAGGTTGGGCAGCGCCTGCAGCGCGAAGACGATTCCGAAGATTCCCGCGGTTCGGCTCATCACCGTTTCGATTCGCGCTCGCGAGATCGAGCCACGGGTGCGATTCAGGATGCTGGGGGGCGCCGATGCCACTCGGGTCTCGTTGCTCGCTGGTCGAGCTGGTACAGACACGCGCTCACCTGCCGCTGGTGTTCTCGCCGAGAGCCAGGATGCCGTCTTCGACGGCCCGCTTCAGGAGATCGACCTTGGTCGGAGCGGGGCGCCCCACCTGCACGTACTTGGCTCGCACCCGGTCGAGGTATTCCCGCGCGGTCGGAGTGGCGATGCCCAGCTCGGCGGCGACGAGTTTGAGAGGCAGTCCGGCCGCATACAGATGCAGCACGTCGCGCTCGCGTGCCGTGAGTTTGGCCCGGGAGAACTCGGCGTCCGCGTCGATGGCACTCGCCCACTCGAGATTATTGAGCACCCCGCCGGCGGCGACGGTGGCTATGGCCGCGATCACGGTGCTGGTGGCTGCGGACTTCGGGATGACGCCCGCGGCTCCCGCAGCGAGCGCCTCACGAACGCTGGCGGTGCGGTCGGCGATGCTGTGCACCAGAACCGATGCGCCGCTGTGCAGCGCGGCCTCGACGTTGTGCGTGACGCTGAGCCCGTCCCCGATGCTGAGGTCGAGCACGACGACGTCAGACGGCCGTGTGCCGAGGGCGCGAAGGAGATCAGGAACGGTCAATCCGACGGCGACGACCTCGTAGCCGGCCTCGAGGCACGCGGCCTTGAGGCCGAGAAGAACCGACTCGTGATCGTCGACGATCGCAACTCGCACCGTCGCCTCGGAGAGACGATCTGCCGTAGCGGTCTCGTCTGCGGGAATCATGGCGGCCTCCCCCTGGTGGTCACTCCGATGGTAACGGACGGCTTGCATCGCGCGGTGGGACGTCAGTCTTTGGTGAGGACTGCCACGGATTCGACGTGGTGCGTGTGGGGAAAGAGATCGAAGGCGCGCATCGAGCGCACGTGGTAGCCGCCGCGCTCGAACTGCCCCGCGTCGCGGGCGAATGCGACGGGATCGCAGGCGACGTAGACGACCTGGGCGACATCGAGCGAGATCAGGGAGTTGACGACCTGCTTGCCCGCCCCCGCGCGGGGCGGATCCAGAATCACCGTGGCGCGAGACAGCCGCTCGCGCTCCGAGGCCTGCGCACTCTTCTCGAGTTGGCGCAGATAACGGTCGACCCGGTTGGTCTCGGCGTTCGCGCCGATCCACTCGCTGAGGTTCTCGGCCGCGTAGTCCGTCGCCAGTTCGTTTCCTTCCACGCTGGTGATGCGGAGACCCGAGCCGACCTTCTCCCCCAGCGCGGCGGCGAGAAGCCCGACGCCGCCGTAAAGGTCGAGGTTGAACGCGGCGGGATCGAGAAGATCGTCGAGTACCTCGCTGCGGATGGCCCGAGACAGCGTCGACGCGGCTCCGCGGTGAACCTGCCAGAACCCCTGCTCGTCGAGCAGGAACTCGCGCCCGTCGACCACCTCGGTGATACTGCGCCCACGCCGCGCAGCGGTGCGTTTGCCTCGACCAGGCTCCGGGGTTTCCGTCGACGTGACGAAGCGAGGCGCGCCCTGCGACGGCGCAACCAGATCGATGTACCCATCGGCCGGAAAGTCCGAGCCGTCGACTCGATCGCCCAGAGGAGCCTCGTGCTCGAGCGCGGGCGTCGCCAGCGGAAGATCGTCGACAGCGATGACCCGATGCGAACGGGCCGCGAACGGACCAACGCGCCCATCGGCATCCACGTGCAGCCTCACCCGCGTTCGCCAGCCGAGCCCGCCACGCTCGTCGTCGCCGTCGACCGCCTCTACCTCGACCTCGCGCTCGAGCCCGGCGAACCGCTTGAGCGAGTCGACGATGACCTGACGCTTCAGCTCGCGCTGCCACGGCAGGTCGATGTGGCCGAACTCGGCTCCGCCTGCCCTGTTATCGGGATCACGATCGATAGACGCGGCCTGCCAGACATGCGGCACGCGGTGAGGAGACGCCTCGAGCACACGAACGGTCTCTGCCCGCCAGAACGAGGCGTGCTCGTCGTCGGCGATGCGTGCGATCACTCGTTCGCCGGGCAGAGTATCCGTGACGAACACCACACGGCCATCGAGTCGTGCGACCGATATTCCGCCGTGGGCTACGTTGGTAATCTCCAGCTCGACCTGTGTTCCCTGCGCGTCAGCCATGGTTCGAGCATCCCATACGAAAGGGCGGTGCTCTCCGTGCGCCTCTATCTCGCATCCACCTCGCCGGCTCGCCTCGCCCTGCTCAGGCAGGTCGGCATCGAACCCGTCGTCGTACCGTCGAACGTCGACGAGGAGGCCGCGGTGCGGCTCGCGACCGACTCGAACGGCGAACTGGATGCCTCGGCGATGGTCACTCTGCTGGCCCGGTTGAAGGCCGAAGCGATTCTCGGGCAACAGCCGGATGGCGAGCCGATCGACGGGGTGATTCTCGGCGGCGACTCGGCCTTCGAGCTCGACGGCATCATCTACGGCAAGCCTCACGAGCCCCAGGTCGCCCGCGACCGATGGCTCGAACAGCGGGGCAAGACCGGCACGTTGCACTCGGGGCACTGGATCATCGAGGTGAAGAACGGCGAGCCAGCCAGGGCGCTCGGCGCCACGGCCCACGCTTCGGTGGAGTTCGCCGCCGACATCACCGAGCAGGAGATCGACGCGTACGTCGCGAGCGGCGAACCTCTCCAGGTCGCCGGAGCGTTCACGGTCGACGGGCTCGCGGCACCGTTCATCCGCTCGGTTACGGGGGCCCCGTCTACCGTGATCGGCATGTCTCTGCCCACGCTGCGCACCATGCTCGCCGAGATCGACATCGACATGATGTCGCTTCGGGCCTAGTTCTTCGCGGGTCGAGTAGGCCGCGAAGCTGCCGTATCGAGGCCACAACGTCCCGGTCTCGATACGCCGGCTCGTTCCTCGCGCAGCTACTCGACCAGCGCAGAATGGAGGTTCCCACAGGGTCTGCACGGCATTTTTGTCCGTGTCTGCCAAAGGTCGGCTAGCGCGGCCCAATAGGCTGGGTGGATTATGCCGCGCATCACCAAGGTACTCATAGCCAACAGAGGCGAAATCGCAGTCCGGGTCATCCGGGCCGCCAAAGACTCCGGAATCGGATCGGTCGCGGTCTACGCCGATCAAGACCGAGACGCTCTGCACGCCCAGCTCGCCGACGAGGCGTACGCCCTCGAGGGCACCACGAGCGCCGAGACGTATCTCGTCATTCCGAAGATCCTCTCGATCGCACGGCGAAGCGGCGCGGATGCCGTGCACCCCGGCTACGGGTTCCTCGCCGAGAACGCAGAGTTCGCGCAGGCGGTCATCGATGCGGGCCTCGTCTGGATCGGCCCCTCGCCCGCCGCCATCGAGAAGCTCGGCGACAAGGTCTCCGCACGCCACGTCGCCGAGAAGGTCGGGGCGCCTCTCGCGCCCGGAACGCTCGACCCCGTCAGCGGCGCCGACGAGGTGCTCGCGTTCGTCGCTGAGCACGGTCTCCCGGTCGCCATCAAGGCGGCCTTCGGCGGCGGCGGTCGCGGTCTCAAGATCGCCTACGCCGAAGACGAGATCGTCGAGCAGTTCGAGTCGGCCACCCGCGAGGCCATCACCGCCTTCGGTCGCGGCGAGTGCTTCGTCGAGAAGTACCTCGACAAACCCCGGCACGTCGAGACCCAGTGCCTCGCCGACGCGCACGGCAACGTCGTGGTCGTCTCGACCCGCGACTGCTCCCTGCAGCGTCGCCACCAGAAGCTCGTCGAGGAGGCCCCGGCCCCGTTCCTCACCGACGCCCAGAACGCCGAGCTGTATCGCGCATCCAAAGCCATTCTCAAAGAGGTCGGCTATGTCGGCGCCGGCACCTGCGAGTTCCTCGTGGCGGCCGACGGAACGGTGTCGTTCCTCGAGGTGAACACTCGCCTGCAGGTCGAGCACCCGGTCTCAGAAGAGGTCACGGGCATCGACCTCGTGCGCGAGCAGTTCCGCCTCGCCGAGGGTGGAGTTCTCGACTACGACGACCCCACGCCCCGCGGCCACTCCTTCGAGTTCCGCATCAACGGTGAAGACGCCGGCCGCGGATTCCTACCGAGCCCCGGCCCTATCCACACGTTCAATGCCCCGGGCGGCCCCGGCGTGCGCATCGACACGGGCATCAGGGCTGGCGACGTCATCTCGGGATCGTTCGACTCGCTGCTGGCCAAGCTCATCGTCACCGGCAGCTCGCGTGAAGACGCGCTCGAGCGTTCGCGTCGCGCACTCGACGAGTTCGAGGTGCACGGCCTCCCGACCGTGCTGCCCTTCCACCGGTCGATCGTGCGCGACCCCGCTTTCGCCCCGGCCAATGGCCAGCCGTTCACCATCTTCACCCGGTGGATCGAGACGGAGTACGTGAACGACATCGAGCCCTGGTCGGGTGAGATCGAGGAGTCCGCTCCGGCTGCAGAGCGCACGACGGTGGTTCTCGAGGTCGACGGCAAGCGCGTCACCGTCGCGATGCCCGCGTCCTTCGGCGGCGGTTCTTCCACCGCGCGTGCGGCGACCTCCGGGTCGGCGCCGAAACGTCGCGGTTCGGCGGCAGGGTTCTCGTCAGCGACCGGCAACTCGGTCAAGGCACCCATGCAGGCCACCATCGTGAAGATCGCGGTCGCCGAAGGCGATGCGGTCGTCAAGGGTGACCTCGTGCTGGTGCTCGAGGCCATGAAGATGGAGCAGCCCATCGCCGCTCACAAAGACGGCACGATCGCGAACATCGCGGCCGACGTCGGCTCCACGGTGTCGTCGGGCACCGTGCTGCTCGACATCGCCGACTAGCAGGTAGTTCGCCGGTCGAGTAGCCCGCCCGCGGCCGTATCGAGACCACTGTGCGGTGATCTCGATACGCCAGCTCCGCAGTAGGAGCGGCTACTCGACCAGCGCAGAGCTGCTAGAGGACGATGTGCATCGCGCGGGCCGCGTCTGAGATGCTGCCCGAGAGCGACGGGTACACGCTGAACGCGCGCGAGACGGCGTCGACCGTGAGTCGGTGCTCCACGGCGAGCGCGATGGGGAAGATGAGCTCCGAGGCGTTCGGAGCCACGATGACACCGCCGATGACGGTGCCCGATCCGGTGCGGGCGAAGAGCTTCACGAAGCCCTCCTTGATGCCCATCATCTTGGCGCGAGGATTCTCCGACAGGGGAAGCTTGTAGATGTCGCCCTGGGCGATGCCCTCTTCGATCTGCTGCTGGGTCCAGCCGACCGTGGCGATCTGCGGCTGGGTGAAGATGTTCGACGACACATTGCGCAGCTCGGTCGGGTTGACCGCGTCTCCCATCGCGTGAAACACGGCGGTGCGACCCTGCATCGAGGCGACGGATGCCAGCGGCAGGAAGGTCGTGCAATCGCCGGCCGCGTAGATCGACGGCATCGACGTGCGCGCGACCCTGTTGACGCGGATGTGTCCGGACTCCGTGAGCTGCACGCCGGCCTCGGCCAGCCCGATGCCCTCGGTGTTCGGGATCGAGCCGACGGCCATCAGGCAGTGACTGCCCTCGACGGTGCGGCCATCCGAGAGGGTCGCGATGACGCCCTTGTCGGTGCGCACCACGGAGTCGGCGCGCGACTTCGAGAGCACGGTCATGCCGTTGCGCTTGAACACGTTCTCGATCACGGCGGCTGCGTCGGCGTCTTCGCCGGGCAGAACCTGGTCGCGGCTCGAGATGAGCGTGACCTTCGAACCGAGGGCCGTGTAGGCCGACGCGAACTCCGCTCCGGTGACACCGGATCCGACCACGATGAGGTGCTCCGGAACAGTCTTGAGCGTGTAGAGCTGGGTCCAGGTGAAGATGCGTTCGCCGTCGGGCACCGCCGACGAGAGAATGCGGGGGCTGGCACCGACCGAGACGACGATGGTGTCGGCTTCGATCTCGTCGAAGTCGGTGCCCTCTTCGCCCTTCGAGGTCGAGACGATCACCGAGTTGGGGCCATCGAGACGGCCCTCTCCGGTGACGACTCGCACGCCCGACCGGATCAGGCTGGACTTCATGTCTTCGGACTGCTGCCGCGCGAGGCCCAGCAGACGCTTGTTCACTGCGGCGAGATTGACGGCGATCTCGGGGCGCACCGGCTTGCCCGTGCCGCCGCGGGTGAAGAACTGCACGCCGAGATCGGCGGCCTCGCCGATGGCGTTCGTGGCCTCGGCCGTGGCGATCAGGGTCTTCGATGGCACGACGTCGGTCAGCACGGCGGAGCCGCCCACGCCGACTCGCTCGATCAGGGTGACGTCTGCACCGAGCTGAGCCCCCGCAATAGCGGCGTCATAACCGCCCGGACCGCCGCCGAGGACGGCGATTCTCTGCTTGCGCTCGAACTCATAGACCATGACGGCCATTCTCCCGTGTCGCGCGGGCCACCGCCAAACCCACGCCCCGCGCATCCGCCATCTGCCGGTGAACACCGCGTTAATCTAAGGTGGTTCAATGCTCACCACGACAGCCAATCCCCTCGATTCCTCCGACGCCGATCCCTTCGAGATCGCCCGCGAGGCGGCAGCTCAGATCGCAGAGAAGACAGGGGTCGCGCATCACGACATCGCCTTGACCCTCGGCAGCGGCTGGGGCAAGGCCGCAGACCTCATCGGCGAGACGGTCGCCACCGTGGATGCGACGGAGATCGTCGGCTTCTCGGCCTCGGCCGTTCCCGGGCACGGCGGCACGCTCCGCTCGATCGCGCTGCCCAACGGAAAGCACGCGCTCGTCATCGGCGCGCGCACCCACTACTACGAGAACCACGGCGTGCGCCGCGTCGTGCACAGCGTGCGCACCGCCGCGGCCACGGGCGCGACGACGATGATCCTCACGAACGGCGCCGGCGGCATCCGCGAGACCTGGACCCCAGGAACGCCCGTTCTCATCAGCGACCACATCAACCTCACGGCGGATTCGCCCCTCGAGGGCGCCACGTTCATCGACCTCACCGATCTGTACTCGACACGTCTGCGCGACATCGCCCGCACGGTCGACGCCGACCTCGACGAGGGTGTGTACGTGCAGTTCCGTGGCCCGCACTACGAGACTCCGGCCGAGGTGCAGATGGCGAAGGCGATCGGCGGCCACATCGTGGGCATGTCGACCGCGCTCGAGGCCATCGCCGCCCGACAGGCCGGCATGGAGATCCTCGGCATGTCGCTCATCACGAACCTGGCCGCGGGAATCCAGAAGACCCCGCTGAGCCACGAAGAGGTCATCGAGGCCGGTCGCAACGCAGAAGGCAGGATCGGATCGCTGCTCGCACGAATCGTGGGCGAGCTGTGAGCGATTCCGAGCTCTTCGAGGCTGCCCGCGCGTGGATCGCGCAGGACCCCGACGACGAGACGCGCGCCGAGCTGTCGGCACTGATCGACGCCGCCACCGCGGGTGACGCGTCGGCCCTCGACGATCTGCGCGATCGCTTCGAGTCGCGGCTCGCCTTCGGCACAGCCGGGCTCCGAGGCGAAATAGCCGCCGGACCCAACCGCATGAATCGCGTGCTGGTCTCACAGGCCGCCGCGGGTCTCGCCGCCTACTTGCTCGAGCGTGCGGCCGACGGTGCCAGCACGAGCATCGTGATCGGCTACGACGGGCGTAAGAACTCGGCCGTCTTCGCGACCGACACCGCCGAGATCATGGCGGGCGCCGGCATCCGGGCCATTCTGTTGCCCCGCCTGCTGCCGACACCGCTCGTGGCGTTCGCCGTGCGGCACCTCGATGTGAGCGCCGGCGTGATGGTGACGGCATCGCACAACCCGCCGAACGACAACGGCTACAAGGTCTACTTGGGCGGCGTCGACCAGGGCTCGCAGATCGTCTCCCCCGCCGACGCGGAGATTGCCGCGCACATTCTGCGGATCGCGGCAGAGCAGAACGTTCTCGAGCTGCCTCGCTCAGATGCTTACGAGATCGCGCCGGAGTCCGTGGTGGATGCGTACGTCGCACAGACGGCCGAGCTCGCCTCCCGACCGACTGTTCAGCCGAAGGTGGTCTACACGGCGATGCACGGCGTCGGCTGGCAGACCTTCCGAGCGGTGCTCGAGGCTGCTGGATTCGATGAGCCCACGGTGGTTCGCCAGCAGATCGATCCCGACTCCGCCTTCCCCACCGTGTCCTTCCCCAATCCCGAGGAGCCGGGCGCGCTCGACCTCGCCTTCCAGACCGCGCGCGAGGTCGACGCCGATCTCGTGATCGCGAACGACCCCGACGCCGACCGGCTGGCCATCGCCATCCGGGATTCGTCGTCACCGGCGACGTTTCGTGCGCTGACCGGCAACGAGGTCGGCGCTCTGCTCGGCTGGCGTGCCGCCGAGCTTCTGGATGCTGCTGCTCACGACGAGCAGACCGCCTCGGGCACCCTGGCCTGCTCGATCGTGTCGTCGCCGGCCTTGCGAGCGGTCGCTGCGGAATACGGAATCGAGTTCACCGAAACCCTCACCGGCTTCAAATGGGTCTCGCGCACGCCCGAGCTCGCCTTCGGGTTCGAAGAGGCGCTCGGTTATCTGGTCAATCCGTCGACGGTGCGCGACAAAGACGGCATCTCGGCTGCTCTCGCCCTGCTCGATCTGGCCAGCGGACTCGCCGCTCGCGGTCTCACCCTCGACGACCAGCTCGACGCCTTCAGCATGCGCTTCGGACACTTCGCATCGGGCCAGGTATCGGTGCGCGTCACCGACCTGTCGCAGATCACGCGGGCGATGGCGAGGCTCAGAGCCGAACCGCCCGCCGAGATCGGTGGCATTCGCGTGTCGAGCATCGACGATCTGCTCGACACCGGCGGCGTATTGCCCTCGTCGGATGTTCTGCGCATCCACCTCGACGACGGCTCACGCGTGATGGTGCGCCCCAGCGGAACGGAGCCGAAGCTCAAGGTGTATCTCGATACCTCGTCGAGCGACGGAACGCTCGAAGAACGCCGAGCGTCGGCCACCGACGCGCTTGTGCGCCTCGAAGAGGGCGTGCGCGCGCTGATCGCGGAGTAGCGGCTCAGCCGAGGGCGATCTCGAGCTTTCGCGTGAGTTCGTCGAGGTCGAAGTAGTTCTCGATCACGACGACATCGGCGTAGGTCTTGCCGATGAACTTCACGAGTTCGGGAGACGCCAGAATCACCTGCGCGTCTTCCGCTGCGACGGCGAGACCGGCGATGTCGGTCGCCTCGATATCGGCCTCGATGCCCAGTCGGGCGAGGGCACGTTCGGCATTCACTTTGAGAATGGCCGACGTGCCGATGCCTGCTCCGCAGAAGGCGATGATCTTCATAGGGTCAACGATAGTGGGCGACGGTCATACGTCAGGCTGAACCCGGTCCAGCACAGCCCTCACCGCTCCGACCGTCGTCGCATGAGCAATAGCGGTGGTGGCCGTCGGGTCGTTGAAAACGTTCGCCAGTTCGGCCAGCACGGTCACGTGCCCCTCGTTGCTGGTCACCGCGAGCGCGAGGACGACCTCGACGGGGTCGTTGTGCGGATGCCCGAACACGACCGGTTCGTCGAGCGTCACGACCGCGAGCCCATCGTGCAGCACATCGGGTCCGGGGCGGGCGTGGGCGAGCGCGAGACCGGGAGCGATCACGATGTACGCACCGAACTCGTCGACGACCTGCACCATGCGCTCCGCATAGGCATCCGTCGTGACCCCGCCGGCGACGAGCGCCTCACCGGCGATGCGAACGGCACTCCGCCAGTCGGCGGCGTGCGCCCCCAGAACGAAGACGTCGTCTGGTAGTTCGTGCAACCGCATGGGCTAGGCGCTCTGGAAGCCCGCGATGATCGTGTCTGCCAGGTCCTGGCGCTCATCGAGCGGCAGGAAGGAGGCGTTCGCCGCATTGAGCTGGAAGACCTCGAAGTCCTCGAGGTCGTAGCCGAACGCGTCCGACAGCAGCGAGAGCTCGCGGCTGAGCGAGGTGTTGCTCATCAGCCGGTTGTCGGTGTTGACCGTCACCGTGAAACCGAGCTGATAGAGCAGATCGAACGGGTGATCCTGCAGGTCGTCGCCCCAGGCCGCGATCGCTCCGGTCTGCATGTTCGACGACGGCGAGAGCTCGAGCGCGATCTCGCGATCCTTGACCCACTGCGCGAGGCTACCGATTGAGACGAACGTGTTCTCGTCGTCGCTCGACTCGATGCGGATGTCTTCGGCGAGGCGCACGCCGTGGCCGAGTCGCAGAGCACGCCCGTCGAAGAGCGCACCCCTGATGCTGTCGAGTCCGTCGGCCTCACCCGCGTGCACCGTGACGGGAAAGAAGTTCTGAGCGAGGTAGTCGAATGCCGCGCGCTGGTTGCCCGCAGGAAAACCGAGTTCGGCGCCGGCGATGTCGAATCCGACCACGCCGCGTTCGCGGTGGCGCACGGCGAGCTCGGCGATCTCGAGGCCGCGATCGGCGTGGCGCATAGCCGTGACCAGCTGGCCGACGCGAAGTGTCTTGCCGTCGTTCCTGGCGTCGTCGATGCCCTGCTCGATGCCGTGCTGCACGGCCTCGACGGTCTGGTCGAGGGTGAGCCCCTTGGCCACGTGCTGTTCGGGCGCCCAGCGCACCTCGCCGTAGACGACACCGTCGGCGGCGAGATCCTGCACGAACTCACGTGCGACCCGAGTGAGACCCTCTGTCGTCTGCATCACGCCTACGGTGATGTCGAAGGTGGCCAGGTAGTCGACGAGCGAACCGGAGTCGGCCGAATCCTCGAACCATTCGCCCAGCGAGGCTGCGTCGGAGGCGGGCACCTCGAAGCCGATCGCGTCGGCCAGCTCGAGGATGGTCGAGGGGCGGAGGCCGCCGTCGAGGTGGTCGTGAAGGGAGACTTTGGGGAGAGCGTTGATGCTCGTTCGGCCATTGGCGAGCGTGTACTGCTCTCGTGAATCGTTCATGGCATCAGCCTACGGCGTCGATGCAGGGAACAGGCTGCCCGAGATCTGCGAGGCCGTGTGCCGGGCGAGCCGGAGAACCTCGTCGGCGCTGAGCACGCTCCTCCGCGTCTTGACATAGGGAACGGTCAACGCGGCGACTGCCGTGCCGTCGGCACGCAACACAGGAAAGACGATGTCGATCACGCCGGCGTGAATCGCGTCGCCGCGCTCGACGTACCCCGCGTCGCGAACCGTCCGCAGGGCGGGCTCGTGCGCATCCGGGTCACTCGAGCGGAACGCGCGCAGCACCTCGCCCGTCGCGCTGTCGTCGAGAGGAAACAGCGCACCCACCCGCACCCGGAACCCGAAGTCGCCGGGGCTCTCGACCTGCGCGACGACGCGAGAGAGGCCGGCGTCTTCGACGCTGAGGCTGCACGACTGCTCGGCCGCGTCGGCCAGCGCGCGCATCGGCCCGGCGGATGCCTGGAGCAGGCCTCGCAGAGGATCGTGACGGTGGGCAAGATCGAACAGCCGCAACGACAGGACATAGAGCCCCGTCTGAGAGTCTCGGTGCACGTAGCCGCGCCGCTCGAGCGTGCTCAGCACACGGAAGATCTGACTGACGCTTCGCCCCACACCGGATGCGATCTGGGCCTGACTCAGTCCCCCGCTCGTCGCCGAGAGGAGCTCGAGAATGTCGAGCCCCTTGTCGAGCGCGGGGGCGGCGTACTCGGTATCGGCCGAGGCAGCCCGCGTCGAGGCGGTCGACACTCGTGGTTCTGTCACGACTAGAGACTCGCTCCCATGGCGGCGACCATACGTCGAGCGATCTCGCGCTCGAGGTCGTCGGGAACGGGCTGGGCTCCGGCGACCAGCGTGCTCGCCCCCGTCGCCACTCTCTCGAGCGAGAGCACCTGCAACAGGAAGCCGAGATCCATGGAGTCGAGGGAGTTGCCCTTCGGTGCCGTGCCCGCGAGGTTGAACATGCGGCCGCCGGCGAGGAGGATCACATGGCGCCCGTTCGGCAGATCGATGCGCTCGATCGTGTCGTCGATGGCCCGGGTCGAGGTCGCAGCCGTACGCAGTGACGCCGTGTCGATCTCCCACGGGAAGTGTCCGCAGTTGGCGAGAATCGCGCCGGCGCCCATGCGCTCGATCGCCGACATGGTGAGCACGTTCGCGCGGCCCGTGGCGGTGATGAATACCTCGCCCCATTCGGCCAGTCCGTCGGCGGTATCGACGCGGAATCCGTCGAGGGCCGCCTCAAACGCTTTCAGTTCGTCGACCTCGGCCACGGCCACCTTGCCGCCGAGCGCGCGCAGGTACTGTGCGACGCCGCGGCCGCACCACCCGTATCCGACAACCACGAAGCGGCGACCGGGAATCATGAGGTTCGTGATGCGCATGAAGCTCTCGACGACCGACTGACCCACGGCGTGCTTGTTCTCGCCGAGCTGCTTCAGCAGGCTGTCGTTGATCACAATCACCGGGAACGGCACCTGACCCAGAAGCTCGGACCGCAATCTGTCGCCGCCCGACGTCGTCTCCTCGGTTCCACCGATCAGCGTCTGCCCCGCGCCCCGACTCACGATGCCGGCCGCGAGGTCGGCGCCGTTGTCGAGCAGGATGTCCGGGGTCGCGTCGAGCACGGCGGCCACGTTCGTGTGATGCTCGTCGAGGGAGTCGTCGCGACGTCCGAACAGCGTCATGCCCTGGTTGCGCAGGTAGGCGACGACGTCGTCTTGCGTCGATCCGTGGTTTCCGGTTCCGACGATCTCGGCGCCACCGGCGGCAAGGGTCTCGAGCAGCACAGCGGTCTTGGGCTCGATGTGCAGCGACATACCGATGCGGTGGCCCTCGAAGGGTCTGGTCGCGGCGAACGTCTCCCGAACCGCAGCGAGGAGTCGCATGCGAGACCTGATCCACTCGACGCGGGCGGCGGCTGAATCGATGAGTGCTGTCATGACTTCAGTGTTGCATATATGAATGTCACTTTCATATATGCTTTTCTCACGACGTCAGGAGCACCCATGCCGCGCAAGATCATTCTCGACTGCGACCCCGGTCACGACGATGCCATCGCCATTCTGCTGGCACACGGCAACCCAGAGATCGACCTGCTGGCCGTGACCACCGTGGTGGGCAACCAGACGCTTGAGAAGGTCACGAGGAACGCCCTGGCAGTGGCCGAGATCGCCGGCATCGTCGGTGTTCCGTTCGCCGCCGGATGCCCGAGACCGCTCGTACGCAACATCGAGGTGGCGCCCGACATCCACGGCGAATCCGGTATGGACGGCCCCGCGCTTCCCGATTCGACCCGAGAACTCGACGGTCGCCACGCGGTCGATCTGATCATCGACACCATCATGGCGAGCGAGCCCGGCGAGATCACGCTGGTGCCCACGGGAGGGCTCACGAACATCGCTCTGGCCGCGCGCAAGGAACCACGCATCGTCTCGCGCGTAAGAGAGGTCGTTCTGATGGGCGGCGGCTTTCACGTCGGAAACTGGTCGGCGACCGCAGAATTCAACATCATCATCGACCCCGAGGCCGCCCACATCGTCTTCAACGAGTCGTGGCCGCTCACCATGGTGGGCCTCGATCTGACCCATCAGGCGCTCGCCACCCCCGACGTGCGCGCACGAATCGCAGCAATCGACACCACACCGTCGCGCTTCGTCGGCGAGCTGCTCGACTTCTTCGCCAGCACCTATCTCGAAGCGCAGGGCTTCACGCATCCACCGGTACACGACCCGTGTGCGGTGGCCTACGTCATCGACCCCAGCGTCATGACCGTGAGAAAGACGCCGCTCGACGTCGAGCTCACGGGCACTCTGACTCTCGGCATGACCGTGGCCGACTTCCGCTTTCCAGCGCCGGATGACTGCACGACGCAGGTGGCGGTCGACCTCGACACCGAGAAGTTCTGGGCCCTCATCGAAGACGCCCTCCGCCGCATCGGAGAGCCCACGCCCGTCCACACTGCGCCGGTCGAGTAGGTTGCTCGCGACCGTATCGAGACCACCTGCGTCGGGTGGTGACCTCGATACGCCAACTCCTTCGTCGTGCGGCTACTCGATCAGCGCGGGGTTGCTACGGAAGGCGCGCGATGAGGGCCAGCAGACGGTCGTAGAACGCGTCTGCGTCGACGTCGCGCAGGTAGGTGATGTTGCGCGGCAGCTCGGTGATCTGCCACCAGTCGGCCGCGAGCATGCCCATGGTGAGCTCGCTCGAGATCTCCACCCGCGCATTGATGAGGCGTCCCGAGAAGAGTTCCGGGTACAGGCAGTACAGCGGAACGACCGGCCCGTGCAGTGGCGCCCCCTCCCAGCCGTACTTGTCGAGATCGAAGGTCTCCGAGAACGTGAGCAGGCGCTCGATGACCTGGCCGCAGCGGTTCCCGAGAGCCGCGAAGCGGTCGAGCCTCTCGCGGGTGTTGCGCAGCTGATGCGTGACGTCGAGCGGCAGCATGGCGATGGGGATGCCCGAGGAGAGCACGACATCGGCCGCGTGCGGGTCGACGTAGATGTTGAACTCCGCAGTGGGCGTGATGTTGCCGACCTCGAAGTAGGCGCCCGCCATCATAACGATCTGCTTGATCGACGCGGCGATGTCGGGCGCCTCGATCAGGGCCACCGCGAGCGTCGTCATGTTGCACATCTGCAGGACCGTCACCGATTCGGGCGGAGCGGCCCGCAGCATCCGGATGATCGCCGCGACACCCGCTTCATCTTCGGCCTCGAGACGTGGCCGGGGCAGTTCGTAGCCGTCCATGCCTGTGGCCCCGTGCACGTGCGCCGCCGTGACGAGCTCGCGCACGAGGGGGCGCGGCGCCCCGCGGTAGACCCGGATGCCCGTGCGCCCGGTGAGCTCGACCACCTGCAGGATGTTGCGCACCGTGTGGTCGAGCGTCGTATTGCCCGCGCCAGCGACGATTCCGAGCACGTCGAACTCCTCGGGCGCCGCGAGGATCGCCATGAGGGCCGCGGCCTGCTCCTGGCCGGGATCGGTGATGATGATGGTCGGCCTCATGGGACTGGTCCTTTCGGCGGGACAGGCGGGATGGGTGGCGTTCCCTGAGCCTGCCCTCTTCGACAGGCTCAGGGAACGGAGACGGCGCGTTACGGAACCGACGGGCTGTCGACGGTGATGCCGCCATCGACGATCTGCACCCGCAGGGCCTCGATCTCGTCGGCGAGCGCCGGGTCGACCTTCGCCTCGTAATCGTGGAACGGCGAGATCGCCACTCCCCCGTTGGCCAGCGTTCCGATGTACGTCTCCTTCGAGAAGTCACCGGCCTCGGTGTCCTCGATCACGGTCGCGATCGACAGCGGCATGTCACGGGCGATCGAGGTGAGGAACAGGTCGGAGTACTCCGGCGCGCTGGTGTACATGTCGGTGTCGACGCCCAGCAAGGCGACCGGCGCCGAAGAGTCGCGGATGGCCTCGGCCGTTCCCTGGTAGATCGGGCCGCCCACG
Source organism: Agreia sp. VKM Ac-1783 (assembly GCF_900177765.1). GTDB lineage: Bacteria > Actinomycetota > Actinomycetes > Actinomycetales > Microbacteriaceae > Agreia. Next base: position 463,837 of record NZ_FXWI01000001.1, on the reverse strand, counting down.
GGCAGGATCACATCGGCACCCTGCTGGATGAGGCCTTCGGAGAGGACCTTGGCGGCATTGATGTCGGAGAAGTTGCCCGTGAACGACCCCTCCTGCGTGTCGAAGTCCCAGCCCAGCACCTTCACGTCGGTGCCCTTGTCCTCGTTGTAGCGGGCCACGCCCAGCGCGAATCCGTCCATGTACAGCGTCACCGGCGGGATCTGGGCTCCGCCGAACGTGCCGACCATGCCCGACTTCGAGTAGCTCGCGGCCGCGTAGCCCACGAGGTAGCCCGACTGGGAGGTGTCGAAGAGGACCCCCTTCACGTTCGGCAGGTCGATCGAGTTGTCGTCGATGATGATGAAGTCGACATCGGGGTTGGCCTTCGCCGACTCCTCCGTGGCCGCGGCCAGCAGGTACCCCGCCGCGACGACCACGGTGCAGCCCTGGTCGACCAGGTTCTGGATGTTCGGAGCGTAGTCGCCCTCGGAGGCGGACTCGACCTTGATGTGGTCGGTGCCGAGCGCGTCGGCGGCGTCGGTCACGCCCCGCAGGCCGAGCGCGTTGAACGACTTGTCGTCGAAGCCGCCCTCGTCGGAGACGATGCAGGGCAGGAAGTCGCCGGCCGCCGCATCCGTCGAATCGGATTCGGCGGGGGCCGACGAGCAGCTGACGAGAAGCAGCGAGCCGAGCGCGAGGGCGGCTGCACCGGCGGCGGCGCGGCCGCGACGGGTGGTGAATGAAGCCATGGGTGATCCTCCAGGAATGCGGTGTGTCGGATGGTGCGAAACGGGAGCCGGATGCGGCGGGTGAGGCTTGTGGATGCGACGGGTCGCGTCGCGGGGGTCGGGGCGTGGCGGCGGCCCGCGACCGCGATCCCCGCCGGGCTGCCCGATCATCGCGGAGTCTCCACCCAGGCGTAGATCTCCCAGATGTAGCCGTCGGCATCGAGGAAGTACGTCGATCGCGCGCCCCACTGGAACACCGCCGGCGGACCGCTCGCCTCGAGGCCCCGCTCGAGCAGCGCGCGGTAGAGCTCGTCGACCTGCTCTCCTGTGGAGAGTTCGATCGCGAGCATCAGGTGCCCGGTCGACGGCGCGAGGTCGAGCTCCGACGCCTGGGCGAGCGGCGACTGCAGGTGCGTGCCGCCCTCGTAGAGCGTGAGGGTGACCTCGCCCGCGGAGAAGACGCGGGCACCCTCGGCCCGGTCGGTCACCTCGAAGCCGAGCAGCAGCAGGAACTCCGTGGTCGCGTCGAGGTCCGTCACGGTGAGGTCGATCTCGCTCAGGCGCCGGATGCCGTCGGCCGAGTCGCGCAGGCGCAGAACGAAGCCGTCGGGGTCGACGAGCACGCGTCGCGCGTCGGCACGATCCAGGGCCTCGGACTCGAGGTCGAGGGTGAGGGAGAAGGGCTGACCGGGTGCCGCCGGATAGCTCGGGCCGACCGTCTCGGCGATGCTCGGCCTCGTCCACATGGCGAGGCGTGGGCCGGTGCCGAGCACGAAGTCGGCGAAGCGCACGTTGCGCATACGCCGCTCGAGGCCGAGCCCCGAGTAGTAGGCGTCGCTCGCGTCGACATCGCTGATCACGAGGCATGCGTCGTCGATTCTCATGGCGTGCTCCAGTCGCTGTGCTGAGTGGGAATGGTGGAGGCAGTGGGGCCTGGAGCAGGAACCTCGGAGTGCTCCAGTGGCCACGGCGTCTGTGATGCCCGACGATGCACCTCGGAGACGAGCGGAACCAGCCAGGCGTTGGCCTCGCGCATCCGCTCGCCCTCTCTGCGGTAGTCCGCGGCCAGCGTGCGGAACTCGGTGAGGATCGCGGCCTCGTCGACCCGGGTCATCCGGCCGCCCTGCACCACGAGCTCGCCGTCGACCCAGACCTCGGCGATCGACGATCCGTTCTCCGAGAAGACAAGCTGCCGTGCGGTGTCGCCCGCTGGGGTGAAACTCGTGGTCGCCTCGAGGTCGAACACCACGAGGTCTGCGACGCGACCGGGCTCGAGCGCGCCGACCGTGTCGGGAAGTCCCGTGGCCCGGGCACCTCCGCGCGTCGCAGCCCAGAGGACCTCGTCGCTCGACGGCCAGGTGGTGGGGTCGGGATCCGTGAGGGTGTGCAGCAGCGCCGCCTGTTTCACGACCTCGAGCATGCGCAGCGAATCGTTGCTCGCGGTGCCGTCGGTGCCGAGGGCGACGGTCGCGTCCTCCGTGTGCAGGTGACGCCAGGGCAGCACCCCCGAACCGAGTTTGAGGTTCGAGAGGGGGTTGTGCACGATCGAGGCCGACGACGCTCCGAGCAGCTCGATGTCGTTCTCCGTGAGCCAGATGCCGTGCGCGAGCGTGAGGTTCGGGGTGTCGAGGATGCCCAGCTCGGCCAGGTGCTCGACGATGGTGGCGTCGTAGCGCTGCTGTCCCACGATCGCCTGCAGCTTCGTCTCGAGCAGGTGCATATGCAGAACCGCGCCGAACTCCTGCGCGAGCTCGGCCGACCCGGTCATGAGTTCGTCGGAGGAGCGCTGCGGCGCACTGGGGGCGACCGCGAAGCGCAGGCGTCCGTATTCCCGCCCGTGGTGCCGGTCGAAGGCGGTGCGGCAGAATCGCAGGAATCTCTCCACCACGTACGGCCCCGTCGACGCGGCCTCGCGGGCCTCGGTCAGCTGCTCGGGCGCCAGCAGTCGATCCACGAAGGGAAGCCGGTCGACCGGCGCGACGTCGGCGATGCCGCCCGTGCAGGTCGCCCTGATCCCGAGCTCGGCGTACGCGTCGAAGACGGCGGCCAGGGACTCCGCCGACTGCACGGGCAGTTCGCCGACGTCGTCGAGCAGGCTCGTGGTGCCGCCGCGCAGCGCATCCATGCCCGCCACCAGCGTGCGCAGGTGGACGAGCCTGTCGGGAACAGGCACCGCGTCGACGACCGGATAGGTCTCGAGACTCCACAGCTCGAGCGGCAGGCGCTCGCTCGTTCCCCTGAAGAGCGACTCCCACGAGTGCATGTGGGCGTTCACGAATCCGGGCGTGATGAGAAGGGTCTGCGCGTCGACGACCCGGGCATCCGGCGGCACCTCGAGATCGGGGCCGACGGCAGCGATGAGGGCGCCGTCGATCAGCAGGTCTCCGCGGAACGGTCGGGAGCGGTTCGCATCGTCCATCGCGATGAGCGTCGCATTGCGCCAGAGGGTCTTCATGGGCAGGGGTTTCATGGGTCTCCAGTGATTCCGGGCACGCCGAAGACCTCTACGACGGAGGTGCTTTCAGACGGCCCGGAGCGATCGGGTCGATGGTGTCGCCGGTGCGATCGTCGCGCGGGCGACCGGATGCGAGGGGTGCGGCTGCGCAGGCCTCAACCGGCGGCAGACGGCCGGTGCGAGACGGAGCTCTCCCTCGAAACGGAGGCGGCTATGAGCCCAGGCAGTAGACGGAGACGTTGTGCGCGCCGCTTCGGCGACGCAGGCAGAACCACGGCATGAAGCTGCGGCTCGCGGCGATCTCGGTCATGTGGTCGAGATTAGCCCGCCCGTGTAACAGCGACGTTTCGCCGAGGCAACAAGTGCGTTGCCTCGTAGGTCCCCTGCCTGCGCTGATCGCGTAGCCGCGCGAGGGACGAGCCGGCGTATCGAGACCACCCTGAGGTGGTCTCGATAGTCGGTTCGTTCCTGGCTACTCGATGCGCTCCGCGACCAGCGGGCCGCGCGGCGTCCACTCGGCGGCGTCGCCAATGCTCCACGCGCCCTCGACGGCCTCGAGCGCGCGCTCGAAGCGCTCCGGCTCGTCGGCCGAGAGAGTGAACAGCGGCTGGCCGGCCTTGACCGTGTCGCCGGGCTTGGCGTGCAGATCGATGCCGGCGGCGTGCTGCACCGGGTCCTGAGCTCGGGCCCGTCCGGCCCCGAGTCGCCACGCGGCGATGCCGAAAGGCAGGGCCTCCTGCGTGAGCAGAACACCGTCACGCTCGGCCTTCACGACGTGAGTCTCACGCGCGACCGGCAGCGCGGCATCCGGGTCGCCGCCCTGAGCCTCGATGACGCGGCGCCATGTGTCCATGGCGCGACCGTCGGCCAGAGCCTTCTCGACGTCGGCGTCGGGCTGCCCGGCGAGGCGCAGCATCTCCTTCGCCAGCGCGATCGTGAGCTCGACCACGTCGGCAGGGCCTCCGCCCGCGAGAACCTCGACCGACTCGCGCACCTCGTTGGCGTTGCCGATGGCAAGCCCGAGCGGCACATTCATATCGGTCAGGAGGGCCGTCGTCGAGACACCGGCGTCGTTGCCGAGGTCGACCATCGTGCGGGCGAGCTCGCGCGATTTCTCGATGTCGACCATGAACGCGCCAGAGCCGAACTTGACGTCGAGAACGAGCGAATCGGTTCCTTCGGCGATCTTCTTCGACATGATGCTGGACGCGATCAGCGGGATGGCCTCGACCGTTCCGGTGATGTCGCGCAGCGCGTAGAGCTTCTTGTCGGCCGGCGCGAGTCCGGAGCCCGCGGCGCAGATCACGCCCCCGACGTCGCGCAGTTGGGCGAACATCTCGTCGTTCGTGAGGTCTGCGCGCCATCCCGGGATGCTCTCGAGCTTGTCGAGGGTTCCACCGGTGTGGCCGAGTCCCCGACCCGACAGTTGAGGAACCGCGACGCCGAACGACGCGACGAGCGGCATGAGCGGCAGCGTGATCTTGTCGCCGACGCCGCCCGTGGAGTGTTTGTCGACGGTCACCTTGCCGAGCCCGTCGAAGCTCATGCGTTCGCCCGACGCGATCATGGCGAGCGTCAGATCGCGGATCTCCTGCCGCTCCATACCGTTCAGCAGGATGGCCATCGCCATCGCCGCCATCTGCTCGTTGCCCACATAGCCGCGCGTGTAGGCATCGACCAGCCAGTCGATCTCGGCGGTGCTGAGGTTTCCGTGATCACGCTTGGTACGGATGAGGTCGACGACGTCGAAGGATTCTGACACGGGTGGAGCCTTTCTGGGGTGTTCCCCTCGACAAGCTCAGGGAACGAGGGGGGGGTTAGTGCGTCTCGACGTAGGCCTGCAGGGTGCGCGGGCCGAAGGCATCCGGCAACACCTCGTCGATGGTTCGGATGCCGGAGACGGTCTGCAGCAGCATGCCGGGCGCGGAGTGCTCGTAGAGCAGTTGACGGCATCGACCGCAGGGCATCAGTGCGTTGCCGTCGCCATCGACGCAGACGAAGCCGACCAGATGCCCGCCACCCGTCATATGCAGCGACGAGACGAGGGCGCACTCGGCGCACAGGGTTAGGCCGTAGCTCGCGTTCTCGACGTTGCAGCCGGAGATCACGCGTCCGTCGTCGACGAGCGCGGCCACCCCGACCGGGAACCTCGAGTACGGCACATAGGCCTTCGTCATGGCCACGAGAGCCTCAGCACGAAGCGCGTCCCAGTCGATGCCGGATGCCTGGTCGATCTCGGTCATATCGGCTCTCCTAGGACTTTATGTACGGTTTACCGGCTGCGGCAGGCCCTCGGACACGGCCGACCACCCCCGCGACCGCGAAGATCGTGACGAGGTAGGGCAGCATCAGCATGAACTCGCTGGGCACGGGCGAACCGATGATGCTCAGCACGCTCTGCAGGTTCGATGCGAAGCCGAACAGAAGCGCGGCGAGCGTTGCCCTGATCGGGTCCCACCGACCGAAGATGACGGCGGCCAGGGCGATGAATCCGGCACCCGCTGTCATCTCCTTGTTGAACGAACCGACCGAGCCCATGGTGAAGTACGCACCACCGAGACCGGCGATCGCTCCCGCGAGAGAGACGTTCCAGAACCGCGTGCGGGCCACGTTGATGCCCACGGTGTCGGCGGCCTGCGGGTGCTCGCCCACGGCGCGCAGGCGCAGACCCCACCGCGTCTTGAAGAGCGCGAAGAAGACCACCGCGACGGCGATGTAGAGGATGTAGACGATGATCGTCTGCCTGAACAGCACCGGGCCGAGAATCGGGATCTCGCTGAGCCCGGGAATGGGGAGCCGGGGCAGGCGGATGGTGGCGCTGTTGTTGAGCAGATCGGTGTTCTTCGTCAGAACCTGCGAATAGAGGAAGCTCGTGAGCCCGGTGACGAGCACGTTGAGAACGACACCCACGATGACCTGGTCGACGAAGTACTTGATCGAGAACGCTGCGAGCACGAACGACACGAGCACACCGGCGGCCATGGCCGAGATGAGCCCGAGCACGGCCTGCCCGGTGACCGAGGCGACGACGGCCGACACGAATGCGCCGGCGAGCAGCTGCCCCTCGATGGCCACGTTCACCACGCCGACGCGCTCCGAGATCACGCCACCGAGGGCACCGAACACGAGCGGAACGCTCAGCCCGACGGCCCCGACCAGCAGTCCGGGAACGGGAATCGTGGCTCCGGCCGCGGCCCAGGTGAGGAACGCGACGAGGAACAGGATCGCGAAGACGACGGTGATCCAGAGCCGCACGGGACGATTGCGGGACACGAGGAACGCGCTGTAGGCGGCCAGGGCCAGCAGAAGAACGGTGAGCACGATGCCCGTAGCTCTCGTCGGCGCCTCGATCGTGGGGATCTGCACGAAGTCGGAATCGGTCGACAGACGGAATCCGCTGACCCCCTCGCGACCGAAGGCCACGAAGAGCAGGATGGCGATGATCGAGAAGATGCCGTAGGCGATCGGCGCCTTCCAGCTCTTGACGATGGTCTTCTCGAGTGCGGGAGGCAGCGAATCCGGGTGGTTGTGCTGCAGAGGCGCGTCTTGAATGCTCACTTGGTCACCGCCGCAGTCTGGGTGCGCGGCCGTCTGAGACGGACGCCGCTGGGCTTCGGCAGGTGGAACACCGCGCGCACAAGCGGCGGCGCGGCGATGAAGAGCACGATCAGCGACTGGATCACGACCACGATGTCGATGGGGATTCCCTCCGATGCCTGCATGGCGAATCCGCCGGCCTTGAACGCGCCGAACAGGATGCCGGCGAAGAAGATGCCCCAGGGCTTGGAGCGGCCGAGCAGTGCGACCGTGATGGCGTCGAAGCCGATGCCCGCGTCGATGCCCGAGCTGAAGCCCGTGGTCACCGTGCCCAGCACCTGTGCGACGCCGGCGAGACCGACGAGGCCGCCCGAGAGGAGCATCGCGTAGATGTACATCTTGTTGACGCTGATGCCGGCCACGCGTGCTGCGTTGGGGTTCTCGCCCACGGCGCGGAACTGGAAGCCGAGGTTCGACCGATTCAGCAGGTACCAGACATACACGGTGGCCGCGATCACGAAGATGAATCCCCAGTGCAGATTGAACTGCGGGCCGAGGAGATCGGGGAAGACCGCCGTCGGGAGGGCTGCGGGCGTCTTGGGGTTGTTCGAGCCGGGAGCCTGGAGCAGGCCCGGGGTCTTCAGCATGAACGAGATCAGGTAGAGCGCCACGAAGTTGAGCATGATCGTGACGATCACCTCGTGGGCTCCGGTTCTCGCCTTGAGCAATCCGACGATTCCGCCCCAGACGGCACCGCCGATGATGCCCGCTGCGACGGCGAGGATCAGGTGGAGTCCGTAGGGCAGCTCGAACGACCAGCTGACCCAGCCGGCGCACGCGGCGGCGATGAGCATCTGGCCGCGTCCACCGATGTTGAAGAGGCCGACGCGGAAGGCGAGGCCCACGCCGAGGCCGGCAGCGATCAGCGGCGTGGCGAAGGTGAGTGTCTCGGTGAGCGGCTTGATGCCGGCGATGAAGCCGGGACGACGGAAGTTGTACACCGCACCCTGGAACAGCGAGGTGTAGGCGCCCGAGACGGAGTCCCACACCGCCTTGATCAGGTCGCCGGGGCGGGCGAAGAAGTATCCCGCCGCCGCCGTGACCTTGTCGTCGGTGAGGGCGATCAGGATGCCTCCGGCGAGCATCGCCAAGACGACAGCGAGGACCGAGATCATCGCGCTGCCGCCGACGATCTCTCGCATGACGCCGTGCCAGCGCGGCTCGGCGACGGATGCGTCGTTGGACCCGGGCGTGGACGCGGCGGGTGGGCCGGATTCGACGGGTGGGACTGTGGGCTGGCTCACGCGGCCGCTCCTTCGGGTGGGGAGGTGACGGAATCAGGTACTTCGCCGGCCATCATGAGGCCGAGCACATCGCGGGGCGTGTCGCCCGGCACGATACCGACGATCGTTCCGCGGTACATCACGGCGATACGGTCGGCGAGCGCGACGACCTCGTCGAGCTCGGTCGAGACGACGATCACCGGAATGCCGGAGTCGCGCGTCGCGACGATGCGCTTGTGCACGAACTCGATCGACCCCACGTCGATGCCGCGGGTGGGCTGGGCCGCCATGAAGAGGCGCAGCTCGCGACTGAGCTCACGGGCGAGCACGACCTTCTGCTGGTTTCCGCCGGAGAGCCGGCCGACCGGCGTGGTGATGCCCTGGCTGCGAACGTCGAACTCCTTCGACTTCTGCTCGGCGAATTCCTTGAGGTAGTTCAGCTGAAGGGTTCCCGCCTTGACGAACGGCGGCCCGTCGCTGCGGTCGAGCATCAGGTTCTCGGCGATGGTGAACTCGCCGACGAGACCGTCTTCTTTTCGGTCTTCCGGCACGAAGCCGATTCCGGCCGCGAGCACCTGCTTCACGGACAGCCCTCTGATCGACTTGCCATCGAGGGTGATCTCACCCCGCACGCGCTGCTGCAGACCCATGATGGCCTCGGTGAGCTCGGTCTGACCGTTGCCCTGAACGCCCGCGATCGCGAGGATCTCGCCCGCACGCACATCGAAGCTCACGTCGTTGACGACCAGCTGCCCGTGGGGGTCGACGACAGAGAGGTTCGAGACGACGAACGCGTCTGCCCCGGGGGTGGCCGGGTCTTTGTGCACGGTCAACTCGACGGCACGACCGACCATGAGCGAGGCTAGTTCTGCGTTGGTCGCCGTGGGCGAGGCCTCGCCGACGACCTTGCCGAGGCGGATGACCGTGATGCGGTCGGCCACCTCGCGCACCTCGCGGAGCTTGTGGGTGATGAAGACGATGGATGTGCCGGCGGCCTTCAGCTGTCTCATGATGACCATGAGTTCGTCGGTCTCCTGCGGCGTGAGCACAGCGGTGGGCTCATCGAACACGAGCACCTTCGCGTCGCGAGACAGCGCCTTGATGATCTCGACCCGCTGCTGCACGCCGACGGGCAGGTCGTCGACCAGCGCATCCGGATCGACGTGGAAGCCGAACCGCTCGCTGATCTCACGCACCTTCTCGCGCGCCGCGCCGAGGTCGAGCACACCGGCCGCATTCGTCTGCTCGTGGCCGAGCATCACGTTCTCGGCGACGGTGAACACGGGGATGAGCATGAAGTGCTGGTGCACCATGCCGATTCCCGCTGCCATGGCGTCGCCCGGGCCAGCGAAGTGCTGCACCACGTCGTCGAGAAGGATGTCTCCCTCTTCGGCCTTGTAGAGGCCGTAGAGCACATTCATCAATGTCGACTTGCCTGCGCCGTTCTCGCCGAGGAGACAGTGGATCTCTCCCGGCTCGATCGTGAGGTCGATGTGATCGTTGGCCGTGAGAGCGCCGAAACGCTTCGTAATGCCACGGAGTTCGAGCTTCATAGAGACAATCTACCCATCAGTTCGATGCGTGAAGAGCGCGCTTAACGCGATCGGGGGACCAGCCGTGGCTGGTCCCCCGATTTCACGCGGGTGGAACGGTGTGTGCGACTACTTGTTCAGGTACGAAGAGACCTTGACGTCGCCCGAGACGATCTTCGCCTTGAGGTCGTCGATCTCGCCCTGCAGCGAGGAGTTCACCTTCGACTCGAAGTCGTGGAACGGCGCCATGCCGACTCCATCGTTCTCGAGAGTTCCGACGTAGGGCTCGCTCGAGAAGTCGCCGGCAGCGGCGTCGGTGACGACCGTGTCGGTGGCCGTCTTGATGCCCTTGAGGATGGACGTCAGGTAGAGGTCCTTGTAGGTGGGGTCGCTCTCATAGAGGTCGGAGTCGACACCGACCATGGCGATGTCCTTGCCGGACTCCTGGATTGCAACGCCCGCGCTCTGGTAAATCGGTCCGCCGACGGGGAGCAGAACGTCTGCGCCCTGGTCGATGAAGTTCTGAGCGGTGGTCTTGGCGACGTCGTTGGCCTCGAAGCCACCGGTGAAGGTAGCGGAGTCGGGGTTGTCGAGGTCGTAACCCAGAACCTTGACGTCTTTCGACTTCTGCTCGTTGTAGTACTTGACGCCCTGCGCGAAGCCGTCCATGAAGATGGTGACGGTGGGGAAGTTCATGCCGCCCCAGGTGGCGACGATGCCCGACTTCGAGTAGTCGGCAGCCGCGTAGCCCGCGAGGAATGCGGCACCGGCGGTGTCGAACGTGATCGGCTTGACGTTGTCGGCCGTGATGGACGCGTCGTCGATGATCGCGAACTCGATGTCTGAGTTCGCCTCGGCGGCTGCCTTGGTGGCGTCGGCGAGCGCGAAGCCCACGGTGACGATCAGCGTGCAGTTCTGGTCGACGAGGCTCGAGATGTTCGGAGCGAACGCGGTCTCGGAATCGGACTGAACGGTGACGGGCTCGACGCCCAGCTTCTTGGCGGCGTCGTTGAGCCCCTCGAAGCCGGCCTGGTTGAAGGACTTGTCGTCGAATCCACCGGCGTCGGAAACCATGCAGGGAAGCGCGTTCGAGGCGGCGGCGTCGGACGAACCGGTTTCGGCCGGCGCGGACGCGCAACCGGCGAGGAGTGCGGCGAAGCCGAGGGTGGCGATGCCGCCCATGGCAGCACGGCGAATGGTCTTGCTCAAGATGTCCTCCAAGGATTGCCCCGCGATGAAAGCGGAGCGCAGGGCTGTGTGGTCTCTCACGTTACCTAATGTGACGCGGATCGAGCGGCCACCAGACGGCATCGCCGCCCAGTCGTTACAAAGACGCGTTCGCGCCGAAACAACCCCGAAATGTTCAGTGTCGAAAAGCCTGAAAAGACACCGGATGCGTCGCGCCGTTCGGCGCCGATCCGAACGATTATGGCGTGCTCGGACTCGAGACCGTGAGTGCACCCGACACGATGTCGGCCTTCAGCCCGTCGAGTTCGGCCTGCAGCGCGGGCGTGACCGCGGCAGCCTTGTCGTGGTAGGGAGCCAGAGCCACTCCCCCGTTCTCGAGAGTGCCGACGAAGGGCGTGTTGTCGAACGAGCCGTCGACGTCGTCGCCGACGATCTGCACCACGGCATCGCCGGTGTTCTTCAGCACACTCGTGAGGACGATGGGCTTGTAGGTGGCCGGCAGCGTGTCGTATCCGTCGTTGTCGACCCAGATGATCGACACGTTCGCATTCTCGAGGGCCGCCGCGGCCGCGCCCTCTCCGACCTGACCCGCGACGGGAAGGATGACGTCGGCACCCTGGTCGATGAACGCCTGGGTCGTGACCTTGCCCTTGTTGATGTCTTCGAAGTCGCCCGTGAAGACGCCGTCCTGGGCGTCTTTGTTCCAGCCGAGGGCCTGCACCGCGGTTCCGTGCACCTCGTTGTACTTGGCGACGCCGTCGACGAACCCGTCCATGAACAAGGTCACGGGAGGCTGATTTCCGCCGCCGAACGTCGCGACCTTGCCGGTCGCGCTCGTTCCCGCGGCGAGGTAGCCGGCCAGGTATGCGGCCTGAGCGGTGTCGAAGACGATCGGCTTGATGTTCTCTCCGTCGACCTGCTCGTCGACGATCGCGAAGTGCACGTCGGGGTTCGCCTTCGCCGCCGCCGTGGTCGCGTCGGCCAGCTCGTATCCGACCGTCAGCACGAACTGGCATCCGCTGTCGACAGCCTGCGTGACGTTGGGCGCCAGGTCGGTCTCGTTGGTCGACACGATCACCTCGGCATCGATCGACAGATCGGACTTGGCCTTCTCGAGGCCCTCCCAGCTCGACTGGTTGAACGAACGGTCCTCGAGGCCGCCCGAATTGGTGACCATTCGCGCGCAGTAGTCGCTGGCCTTCTCGGTGGTCTCGGGCGCCGGCGCGCATCCGGCCAGCACGAGCGCCGAAGCGGCTACAACGACAACGGAGCGCAGGAGGGAAGATGTCGACATGGCGAAAAGACTAGCGGCTCGGTCGCGCGGCCGAGAGGTCAGAGAACGTCGCCCGAACCGCCGAGGCGCAGGGCGTCGACGACCGACTTGACTCGCTGGGCATGCTCGCTCGTGGTGACGAGCAGCGCATCCGGAGTATCGACGACCACGATGTCTTTGACGCCGATGAGGCTGATCACGCGGCCGCTCTGCGACACCACGACCCCGCTCGACGAGTCGGAGAGCACGCGGGCGTTCTTGCCCAGGATGGCGAGCTCGGAGCCTCGACCCGTGGAGTGCAGCTTCGCGATCGAGGCGAAGTCGCCGACGTCGTCCCAGCTGAAGTCACCGGGGACGACCGCGAGCGTGCCGTCGAGGGCGGCGGGCTCGGCCACCGTGTAGTCGATGGCGATCTTCTTGAGCTTGGGCCAGACCTGATCGACGACAGCGCCGCGTCGCGGGGTGTCCCACGCTTCTGCCAGTTCGAGCAGACCGGCGAGCAGTTCGGGTTCGGCCTTGCCGAGCTGCTCGAGCAGCTTGTCGGCACGCGCGATGAACATGCCGCCGTTCCACAGGTACTTCTTGCTCTTGAGGTACTTCTTGGCGGTCTCGAGGTCTGGCTTCTCGACGAAACGCTTGGCGACCATCGCGGTCGATGCGCCGGGAATGCCGAGAGCGTCGCCGGTCAGGATGTAGCCGAAGCCCACCGATGGTTCCGTCGGCGTGATGCCGATGGTCACGATGTAGCCGGCGTCGGCAGCGTTCACGGCCTGCACCACCGTGTCGCGGAACGCCTCGGTCTGCGTGATGACGTGGTCGGCGGCGAACGAGCCGATGATGACACCGGGCTCGCGGTGCTGCAGGATGGCGGCGGCCAGTCCGATGGCGGCCGACGATTCGCGCGGCTCGCTCTCGAGCACCACGTTCATGTCGGCCAGTTCGGGGATCTGCTGCTCGACGGCGGCGCGGTGAGCGCGCCCGGTGACGACCATCACGCGCTGCTCCCCGGAGATGGGAGCGAGACGCTCCCACGTGTCGCGAAGCAGACTGCGGCCCGAGCCGCTCAGGTCGTGCAGGAACTTGGGCGCGTCTGCGCGGGAGAGGGGCCAGAGTCTCGAGCCGATCCCTCCGGCGGGAATGACGCTGTAGAAACGGTCCATCGCAGAGTTCTCAGCCATGGCCCCACCATACCCACCCCAGCGTTGTGTCGATTGAACCAATGCTCACCTCACCGCCACCGTCTATTAACCCCTGCGCCACCCGTCGCTCGTAGCGTTCGAAACGTGCCCGGTGCATCCCCGGGCCGACGGGAGCAGCCCATGAGAGTCGCCGTCGTCACGGAGAGCTTTCTGCCCACAGTCAATGGAGTCACGAACAGCGTCTGCAAGGTGCTCGACTTTCTTGCCGACTCGGGACACGAGGCGATTCTCATCGCACCCGCTGCCCGGAACACGCCCACGAGCTACCGCGGGTTCGCCGTGCACGCGGTGCCCGCCGTCGCGTATCGACAGTTCCCCGTCGGGCTCCCCCACCCCCAGGTCCAGCGCGTACTCGCCGCCTTCGCACCCGACGTCCTGCACGCCGCGTCACCTTTTCTTCTCGGAGCGCAGGCGATCGCGGCGGCGAACCGCATCGGCGTGCCGAGCGTCGCCATCTTCCAGACGGATGTGGCGGGGTACGCCAAGCGCAATCACCTCGGCAAGGCGGCGGCCCTTGCGTGGCGCTTCGTCCGCTGGATCCACGAGGCCGCCGACCTCACCCTCGTTCCGTCGTCGAGCTCGGAGCGCGACCTCGTCGCCGCGGGCGTCACCCGCCTGGCGCGGTGGGGCCGGGGCGTCGACACCGAGCGATACCACCCGCGGTTGCGTGCGCATCCGGATGCCGTCGATCTGCGCGCACGGCTCGCACCGAACGGCGAGGTCGTGCTCGGCTACGTCGGCCGCGTCGCGCCGGAGAAGCAGCTCGAGCGCTTCGACCAGTTGCGCGGAATCGACGGTATCTCGTTGGCCCTCGTCGGCGACGGGCCGTCGACCGCCTCCGTCGGCCGACTGCTGCGCGGGATGCCCGTGACCTGGCTCGGCCGGATGGGCGGGCAGGCCCTCGCCATCGCGTACGCGAGCTTCGACGTGTTCGTCCACACCGGAACCGAGGAGACGTTCGGCCAGACCATCCAGGAGGCGCACGCTGCAGGCCTGCCAGTCGTGGCGCCCCGCGCCGGAGGCCCCGTCGACCTCGTGCACGACGGTGGCGACGGGTATCTCTTCGATCCGGATGCGTTGACCGGAGATTCCAGCATGCGCACGCTGGTCGAAGACCTTGTCGTGTCGAGAGATCTACGGCTGCGCATGGGCGAGTCCGGGCGACGCGCCGTGCGTGCAACCACGTGGAACTCCGTCTGCACCGAGCTGCTCGGCCACTACACGCATGTGATCGCCGCCCGACGGCCCGTTCCCGTCGTCGAGGCAGTCTAAGCGTCTTCCCGAATAAGGGGTACCTAACAAGCATGGGCTGCCAGAACTTATAAACTGGATACCATCTTCGCCTTCGCCCGATCCTGATGAACCTGCACGAGAAGACCGGCACGACCGCGACGAGCCATCTCCACCGATGATCTGAACTTTCGAGATCAGGGCTTTCTCAACCAAGGAGGGTTGTTCGTGTCCAGAACCGAGACAGGAACCCATGCGCCGGGTTCCCTTGCGCCCACGGGTAAGAGGCCGCAGGGCACTCTGTACCGCGGCCGCGAAGGAATGTGGTCGTGGGTACTTCACCGCATCACCGGCATCGCCATCTTCTTCTTCCTTCTCGTGCACATCCTCGACACCGCACTGGTGCGTGTCGCGCCCGAGGCGTACAACGCCGTGATGAGCACGTACAAGAACCCGATCATGGGGCTCGGCGAGACCGCTCTCGTCGGCGCCATCGCGTTCCACGCCTACAACGGCATCCGCATCATCCTCATCGACTTCTGGACCAAGGGTCCGAAGTACCAGAAGGTGATGTTCTACGTGGTCATCGGCCTCTGGGTCGTCACGATGGCCGGCTTCGTTCCCCGCCACCTCATGCACGTCTTCAGCGAGGTGGGTTGATCATGGCTACCACGATCGAAGCCCCCCGCAGCCCCTACTCCCGTGCCCCGCGGTCGCGCGGCATCAACTGGGAGAAGTGGGGCTGGATGTACATGCGCGCCTCCGGCCTCGTGCTGGTCGTGCTCATCTTCGGCCACCTCATCGTGAACCTCGTTCTCGGCGACGGCATCAAGGCCATCGACTTCGCCTTCGTCGGCGGCAAGTGGTCGAACCCGTTCTGGCAGGTGTGGGACTGCCTGATGCTGTGGCTCGCCATGATCCACGGCGCGAACGGCATGCGCACCCTCGTCAACGACTACGCATCGCACCGCACCACCCGGGGCATCCTCAAGGGCGCCCTGCTCTTCTCAGTCATCGTCCTCATAACGCTCGGAACTCTTGTGATCTTCACGTTCGACCCCTGCCCCGCCGGCGCTCCCGCCGATCTCCTCGCCTCGTTCTGCTCGGCGAGCTGACGGCGACCGATATGACCGAGTACGCAGACGGATCCGTCGTAGACGGCGTTCACTACCACCAGTTCGACATCGTCATCGTGGGCGCCGGTGGCGCCGGAATGAGGGCGGCCATCGAGGCCGGGCCGAAGGCGAAGACGGCAGTCATCTCCAAGCTCTACCCGACCCGCAGCCACACCGGTGCCGCGCAGGGCGGCATGGCCGCCGCGCTCGCGAACGTCGAGGAAGACAGCTGGGAGTGGCACACCTTCGACACCGTCAAGGGCGGCGACTACCTCGTCGACCAGGATGCCGCGGAGATCCTCGCGAAGGAGGCCATCGACGCGGTCATCGACCTCGAGAACATGGGCCTCCCGTTCAACCGCACACCCGAGGGCAAGATCGATCAGCGGCGCTTCGGCGGCCACACGCGCGATCACGGCAAGGCACCGGTTCGCCGTGCCTGCTATGCCGCCGACCGCACGGGCCACATGATCCTGCAGACGCTCTATCAGAACTGCGTCAAGTTCGGCATCAACTTCTTCAACGAGTACTACGTGCTCGACCTGGTGATGGTCAGCGACGGATTCGGCGGCCAGAAGCCCGCCGGTGTCGTGGCCTTCGAGCTCGCCACGGGTGAGATCCACGTCTTCCAGTCGAAGGCAGTGATCTTCGCGACCGGTGGATTCGGCAAGATCTACAAGACGACCTCAAACGCTCACACCCTCACGGGCGACGGCGTCGGAATCATCTGGCGCAAGGGCTTGCCGCTCGAAGACATGGAGTTCTTCCAGTTCCACCCGACCGGTCTCGCAGGCTTGGGCATCCTGCTCTCCGAGGCCGCGCGCGGCGAGGGAGCGATCCTGCGCAACAGCGAGGGTGAGCGGTTCATGGAGCGCTACGCGCCCACGATCAAAGACCTCGCGCCCCGCGACATCGTGGCCCGCTGCATGGCCCTCGAGATCCGTGAGGGTCGCGGTGCCGGACCGCACAAGGACTACGTCTACCTCGACATCACGCACCTCGACCCCGCCGTCATCGACGCCAAGTTGCCCGACATCACGGAGTTCGCGCGCACCTACCTCGGTGTCGAGCCGTACACCGAGCCGGTTCCCGTTCTTCCCACCGCGCACTACGCGATGGGCGGCATCCCGACGAACATCCAGGCCGAGGTGCTCTCCGACAACACCACCGTGGTTCCCGGCCTGTACGCGGCCGGCGAGTGCGCCTGCGTCTCTGTGCACGGCTCCAATCGTCTGGGCACGAACTCGCTGCTCGACATCAACGTCTTCGGCAAGCGCGCCGGCAACGCGGCGGCCGAGTATGTGCAGACCGCTCCGTGGGTCGAGCTGCCCGACGATCCGGCTGCAGGCGTGCGCGAACTCATCGAGAACGCCCGCAACTCCAACGGCACCGAGCGCATCGCGGTCATCCGTCGAGAGCTTCAGGAGTCGATGGACCGCAACGCCCAGGTCTTCAGAACCGAGGAGAGCCTCACCGAGGTGACCGAAGTCATCCACAACCTGCGCGAGCGCTACAAGAACATCCTCGTTCAAGACAAGGGCAAGCGATTCAACACCGACCTGCTCGAGGCCGTCGAGCTGGGCTTCCTGCTCGACCTCGCGGAGGTCGTGGTGTACTCGGCACGCAACCGCAAGGAGAGCCGCGGCGCACACATGCGCGAGGACTTCCCGACGCGCGACGACGTGAACCACATGCAGCACACGATGGCCTACCTCTCGGGCGACCCCATGTCGGCCGACGCGGGAGACCACATCAGACTCGACTGGAAGCCGGTCGTCGTGACCCGTTACCAGCCCATGGAGAGGAAGTACTAATGAGTACAGCAACCCTGGATTCTCCGCCGGCCCCCGCTGACGACGTCATCCCCACCTTCACTGTCACGCTCATCATTCGTCGGTTCAACCCCGACACCGATGAGGAGCCCACGTGGCAGGACTTCGATGTCGAGATGTATCCCACCGACCGCGTGCTCGACGCACTGCACAAGATCAAGTGGGAGCAGGACGGCTCGTTGACGTTCCGTCGCTCGTGCGCGCACGGCATCTGCGGATCCGACGCCATGCGCATCAACGGCCGCAACCGCCTGGCCTGCAAGACGCTCATCAAAGACCTCGACATCACGAAGCCCATCTACGTGGAGGCCATCAAGGGCCTGCCGCTCGAGAAGGACCTCGTCGTCGATATGGAGCCGTTCTTCGCGTCGTTCCGCGAGGTGCAGCCGTTCCTCATCTCCTCGTCGAAGCCCGAGAAGGAGCGCCTGCAGTCGGCGACGGAGCGCGCGCGCTTCGACGACACCACGAAGTGCATCCTCTGCGCAGCGTGCACGTCGAGCTGCCCGGTCTTCTGGACCGACGGCCAGTACTTCGGACCGGCCGCGATCGTCAACGCTCACCGCTTCATCTTCGACAGCCGCGACGAGGGAGCCAACGTGCGCCTCGACATCCTCAACGACAAAGAGGGCGTCTGGCGCTGCCGCACGACGTTCAACTGCTCCGAGGCGTGCCCTCGCGGAATCCAGGTGACCCAGGCCATCGCCGAGGTCAAGCAGGCCATCATGCGAGGCAAGCCCTAGCGGCTCTCCCGAGTGTGCAGAAACGGCCCGTCGCGTGAAAACGCACGGGCCGTTTCTGCACACTCGGCGCTTCGCTCGGGCGACGAAGGGCGCGCGTCAAGCGGGCGGGGAGAATCACGACTGCTGCGTAGGGTTGGGGGGTGACCAACAGCAGCGACGACTCCGACAAACCGGCCACCGGCATCCCTGCCCTCGTACAGAAGGTGATGAAGCTCAAGCCCGTCCGGGTGTTCCAGCACTACGCGGCGAACGGCGGACCGCTGATGGCGGCCGGCATGTCGTATCAGGCCCTGTTCGCGGTCTTCGCCGCCCTCTGGGCAGGGTTCTCGATAGCAGGGCTCGTACTCGCCTCGAACAGACAACTGCTCGAGGAGCTGATCACGATCATCGGCAGCGCGGTTCCAGGCCTCATCGGCGAGGGAGGCGCAGTCGACGCGGATGCGCTACTCAACACGCCGGCCCTCAGCTGGTCGGGGGCCATCGCCCTGGTCGGACTCGTCTTCACGGCGCTCGGGTGGCTCGCATCCGCCCGGGATGCCATCCGGCGCATCTTCTCGGTCGGCCCCGACACGACGTTCTTTCTGCTCCTCAAACTCAAGGATGCCGGGCTCGCCATCGGCTTCGGCATCGTGCTCGTCGTCTCGGCCGGCATCAGCATCGGCAGCACGACGCTCATCGGCCTTGCCTTCGACCTGATCGGCGTCGACAACACCTCGGTGTTCGCGCTGGTGGTGGCGCGCATCGTCGGGCTCCTGATCGCGTTCGCGCTCGACACCCTCGTGCTGTTGGTCTTCTACCGAGTACTGACCGGCATCAAGATTCCGTTCCGGCGCGTGATCAGCGGCGCTCTCATCGGTGCGGCGGCGCTGGGCATACTGAAGGCGCTCGGTGGCCTGCTGCTCGGTGGTGCCAGCAACAACCCGCTCATCGCCTCGTTCGCGGTGATCGCCGGTCTGCTGATCTTCTTCAACCTCATCTGTCAGGTCATTCTGATCGTGGCCGCGTGGATCTCCGTCGGAGTCGCCGATGTGGGGCTCGATGTGCGCGGCCTCTCGCCCGAGCAACTCGACGCAGAGGCGCAGCTGAAGCAGGCTGAGGCTCGAGTGGTCATCGCCGCGGCCGAGCGAGCGCGTCTCGAAGACGAGCTCCGCGAGGCCCGCGGCCTGCGCCGCCGGGGTCTCTCTCGCAAGCTCAGGGCGGCCGTCCGCGAGGAGTCGCGTTTGAAGGATGAGACCCCCGCGCCTCACTAAACTAGGGGGATGTCTTCGTCGAACTCTGGCACATCCCTCCGCGTCGCTTCCGTCAACGTCAACGGCGTGCGCGCCGCTTTCCGCAACGGCATGGGCGCCTGGCTCGACAAGCGCGAGGTCGACATCCTCGCTCTACAAGAGGTGCGGGCAGCCACGAGCGACCTCGAGAATCTGCTCGGAGACGAGTGGGACATTTTGCACGACGCGGCCACGGCGAAGGGCAGGGCCGGTGTGGCTCTCGCGAGCCGCAACAAAGCGTCGATCCACCGTGTCACGCTCGGCGCCGACGACTTCGACAGCGCCGGTCGATGGCTCGAAGCCGACTACGAGGTGGGTGGCAAAGTCGTGACCGTCGTCTCGACCTACGTGCACTCCGGTGAGGCCGGAACACCGAAGCAGGTCGAGAAGTACAAGTTCCTCGACGCCATGGTCGAGCGGCTCCCCCGGCTGATGGAGCACAATCCCCTCTCGGTGGTCGTCGGTGACCTCAACGTCGGGCACCGCACCCTCGACATCAAGAACTGGAAGGGCAACGTGAAGCGCGCCGGCTTCCTGCCCGAGGAGCGTGCCTACTTCGACCGTTTCCTCGGAGCCGAGGGCGACCCCGACTACAACGCGGGTGCGGGCTTCGGCTTCGTCGACATCGGGCGCCGCGCGGCAGGTGAGGTCGAGGGGCCGTACACCTGGTGGTCTGCTCGCGGACAGGCTTTCGACAACAACACCGGTTGGCGCATCGACTACCAGCTGGCCACGCCCGAACTGGCAGCGAAGGTCACCGACTACACGGTCGATCGCGCTGCAAGCTACGCCGAGCGCTGGAGCGATCATGCTCCGGTGGTCGTCGACTACTCGATCTAGATCCCGGCCTCCAGACAGGCCCGGGGAACGAACACCAAGCTCAGGAACGCATCCACCATGACCAGCAAGCCCCGTCTCCTCTCCGGCATGCAGCCCTCGGCCGCATCGCTTCATCTCGGCAACTACATCGGCGCGCTGATGAGCTGGAAGACTCTGCAGGAAACGCACGACGCGTTCTTCTTCATCGCAGACCTGCACGCCATCACCGTGCCTCAAGACCCGACGACGTTGCGCGATAACACCCGTCTCACCGCGGCGCAGTACATCGCCGCCGGCATCGATCCGTCGAAATCGACGTTGTTCGTGCAGTCGCAGGTTCCCGCCCACGCCCAACTCGCGTGGGTGCTGAACTCTCTCACCGGGTTCGGCGAGGCGAGCCGCATGACGCAGTTCAAAGACAAGGCCGCCAAGCAGGGGTCCGACGCCGCGTCGGTCGGCCTCTTCACGTACCCGATCCTGCAGGCCGGCGACATCCTGCTCTACCAGGCCGCCGAGGTACCGGTGGGCGAAGATCAGCGTCAGCACATCGAGCTCACCCGCGACCTCGCGACCCGGTTCAATTCGCGCTTCGGCGAGACCTTCCGCATCCCCGAGCCTTACATTCTCAAAGAGACGGCCAAGATCTTCGATCTGCAGAATCCGCAGTCGAAGATGTCGAAGTCGTCGGAGTCGCCGGCTGGCATCGTGTGGTTGCTCGACGACGCCAAGACCACGGCGAAGAAGATCATGCGAGCGGTGACGGATGCCGACGGCGAGATCATCTTCGACCGTGACGCGAAGCCCGGGGTCGCCAATCTGCTGACGATCTTCTCGGTGCTGGGCGATGTACCGGTCGCCGCCCTCGAGGCGGAGTTCGCCGGTCGCGGCTACGGAGATCTCAAGAAGGCACTGGTCGAGGTCGTCGAGTCGACCCTCGGGCCCGTTCGCGAGCGCACCCTCGAGCTGCTGGCCGACCCGGCTGAGCTCGATCGCATTCTCGCCGCCAATGCCGATCGCGCGAACGAGGTGGCCTCGGCCACCCTCGCCGAGGTGTACGACAAGGTCGGGTTCCTGCCGCGCTCGAGCTGACTCAGAGCACGTGGCGCGCTCAGCGCCGCACGCTCTGACCCGCCTCGACGACGACCTCGTGTACTCGTCGCAGATCCTCGATGAGCGAGCCGATGAGAATCCAGTGGGTGGGGCTCGGGGTGACGACCTGAAAGGGCGCCGTCAGTGCCGGCAGCTCAGCGGTGCGTGGTAGCGGCTCCACCGTCTGGAGATCGGACTCCTGCATCACGAGGCGCAGGTCGTGGGCCGCCTTTTTCATCTCATCGGCGAGGCCCGCGACCGTGCTCTCGGTGTGCAGGGATTCGTCGTAGTTGTCGGCAAGGCCGCGCACCATGCCGGGCACGCGACTCACGATGACGCTCAGCATGGCGAGCAGGTCGTCGTCGAGCTCCAGCGCCTCGGAATTGGCTCGCCTGCGCGGGTTGAATCGCAAGCTCTCCTCGGCCCCCGTGACGGCCGCACGCGCCTTTGTCAGCATCGGAGCCAGCAGGCGCACCTCGACGAGCGCGCGGTTGCGGTCGGCCGCGGCCGACGGCTCCGTGAGCAGCCGAGCGAGGCCGTCGAGGCACGCGGCCGTCTCCCGTCCGAGAGCCGCCACGGCGTCGTGGGCCGGCTGAAGCCTCACCGGCGGCACGATCACGAGATTGATCACGACGGCGACCACGGCCCCCAGCGCTGTCTCGACGATGCGGCCCGCCGCGTATCCCGGCGTCTGAGCGCCGATCGTGAGAACGAGCATGGCGCTGATCGGCAGTTGCACGGTCGTCGACTGGCTCAGGCGAAGCGCCCAACCAGTGAGAAGCGCGAGAATGATCGCGAGCAGAACGATCCACGTCGACGAGCCGAACACCAGCCCGACAAGATAGGCGATGATCACGCCGACAATCACGCCGACGGTTCGCTCGAGCGCTTTGGCGAACGACTGGTTCACACTCGGCTGAACCACGATGATCGCGGCGATGGCACCGAAAACGGGCACTTGCTCCGGCAGAATGGCCAGGCAGACGATCCACGCGAGGGATGCGGCGACCCCTGTCTTCACGATCTGCAGCAGGGGCGCCCTGTCATCCGACTGCAGCACCCGCGCGTAACGCGCTGGAGCGAGCCCGGCTTCGACCATCCGGCGAGCGAACGCGCCACGCTCGGAAGCCTCGGCCGAACGTGGTCTCGTCACGATCTCCAGCCTATTGCGCTGGAGCGAGACCGGTCAGGCGTGAGGTCAGTTGGAGCGACGCGCAGCCTCGGAGACGACGGCTACAGGAGACGTGACCGAGACGGCGTCGAGCGAGCGTGAGGCATTGAAGACCCAGAAGCGATACAGCACGAAGCGGAACGCAGCGCCGAGCACCAGGCCGATGACGTTGCCGGAGATGTTGTCTGCCAGCACACTGCGGTACCCGAGCACGTAGTGCGAGAACCACAGGCAGCCGAGGCCGATCATCATGCCGACGACGCTGACCGCGAAGAACTCGACGCTCTCACGCACGATCTTCGTCTGTCGTTTCGAGCGGAAGGTCCAGTAGCGGTTACCGAGCCAGTTGACGACGATGGCCAGGAGCGTCGAGATCAGCATCGCGAGAATAGGTCCGGCGTGGATGACCGTGGGCGAGAAGACCGTGGAGCGCAGAGCATTGAACACCGACACCTGAACGACGAAGCCGATGCCACCGACCATGCCGAACTGCACGAGTTCGAGCACGATTTTGCGGTAGCGCGAAGGCACGAAGCCGAGCAGGTCGATCGAAGCCATGAGTGTTCCAAACGCAAAAGGAATATGGGGTGGATCAACAGCGCTGTCGAGTCTCTTTCGAGGCTAGCAACGACGGCCCGACCAATACTGAGAACCGGCCCAGGCTTGACTCTGCGTTCACGCAGAATCCACCTCTACGACACCTCGTGGACGGTTCGCCCCAGGACACTCAACAGAACATCAGGGAACGTCCAGCGATCTCGCCGGTGCCGCCCTTTAGAGTGACCACTGCTCCGGCCGCGATCGGCTGCCGTACGGTTTTGTCAGAGAGGCACCCCATGTCATCCACCCTTGTCGTCATTCCGACGTACAACGAGCTGAACGCGCTGCCTGCCGCGATCGAGCGCACACTGCAGGCCGTGCCGACCACGCGCATCCTCGTCGTCGACGACAACAGCCCCGACGGCACAGGTCGCCTCGCCGATGAGATCGCCGCCCGCGACGACCGTGTGACCGTGATGCACCGCTCCGAGAAGAACGGTCTCGGAGCCGCCTACATCGCCGGATTCCGCTGGGCAGAAGACCACGATGTCGACTTCATCATCGAGATGGACGCTGACGGATCTCACCAGCCCGAAGAGCTGCCCCTGATGATCGCGCAGCTCGAGCAGGGCGCAGACCTGTCGATCGGAGCCCGCTGGATTCCGGGAGGCAAGACCCGAAACTGGCCCCTGTATCGACGCCTCATCTCGCAGGGCGGCACACTGTACGCGCGCATCCTCCTTCGGTCGCGGTTGCACGACATCACCTCTGGATTCCGCGGATTCCGCGTCGACACCCTGAGGAAGATCGACTTCGACAGCGTCGCCAGCCAGGGCTACTGCTTCCAGATCGAGATGGCCTGGCTCGTCGAGAAGACCGGCGGAGACGTGCGCGAGTTTCCGATCACGTTCGTCGAGCGGGTAGAGGGGGCTTCCAAGATGAGCTCCGGAATCGTCGCCGAGGCCCTCCTCAAAGTGACCTCCTGGGGCCTCGCCGACCGCTTCGGATCGTCACGCGGCGCCTTGGAATATTCGCGACGCCCCGGCGTTGGGGGTATAAGTAGTAAGTGACCTCGCCGCAAGGCGGGTCGAGATTGTTGCAGTACGTGCTCCGGGGTCGGTGGAATTCCGAACCGGCGGTTATAGTCCGCGAGCCGCAGACGACGCGTTCTCCTCGAGAACGAACACTCTTCGGTTGACCTGGTGAAACTCCAGGACCGACGGTAACGAGGCGAGATCCTTCGCTTCCAAAGTCCGGATGAGAGGATGCACGCGCACCGCAGTTCTGCGCCCTCGCGCGGCTGCGTCCTGCGAACTCGTCGAACGACGGGGCCCCGGAATGCGTCGACCAGACGGAGACCGGATGACCAGCCAGAGACACGAGACCGACGCCATGCGTCGTGCCATCGAGTTGTCCCGACGCGGTCCGGCCAACGGCGCTAATCCGCGGGTCGGCTGCGTGATTCTGGATGCCGAGGGTCGCGTCATCGCCGAAGGTTGGCACCGCGGCCGGGGCACGGCTCACGCCGAGGTCGCCGCGTTGGGCGCTCTCGCGGATCGCGCGCTCGCCCAGGGTGCCACCGCCGTCGTCACACTCGAGCCCTGCAACCACACGGGCGCCACAGGGCCGTGCAGCGAGGCACTCATCGACGCCGGCGTCGGTCGCGTCGTGTACGCCGTGGCCGATCCAGGGGCCTCGTCCTCCGGAGGCGGAGAGCGGCTTCGAATGGCCGGCGTCGACGTCGAGGAAGGAGTCCTCGGCGACGAGGCGGAGGAGAACATCCGTCCGTGGCTCACGTCGATACGACGCGGCGTTCCCTTCGTGACCGTCAAGTGGGCATCCAGCCTCGACGGGCGAGCCGCGGCGGCCGATGGCAGCAGCCGCTGGATCACCGGGCCCAGCTCTCGAGCCGACGTGCATCGCCGCCGCGCCGAGGCCGGAGCCATCGTCGCGGGCACGGGCACGGTACTCGCCGACGATCCCAGTCTCACGGCGCGCGACTCCGACGGCCGCGAGCTCTCGGAGCAGCCGATTGCCGTGATCGTGGGCCGCCGCTCCGTGCCACGCGATTCGCGCGTGTTCGCGCATCCGGCCGGGGCGATCGAGTACCCGAGCCGCGATCTATCAGGACTCCTGACGATGCTCGCCGAGCGCGACGTGCGCCACGTGTTCGTCGAGGGAGGACCTACCGTGGCGAGCGCCTTTCTCGCCGCGGGCCTGGCCGACGAGGTACTCGTCTACCTCGCCCCCACCGTGCTGGGCGGGCCGGTGACCGCGATCACCGATGTCGGCGTCCGCACCATCTCGGAGCAGGCCCGCATGCGCTTCGACCACATCGAACTCCTGGGCGACGACGTTCTGCTGGTCGCCCGACCCCTCACCACCAACGACCTGCCCACGAAAGAAGACGACTGACATGTTCACCGGAATCATCGAAGAGCGCGGAACTGTCGTCGAGGTCGTTCCCTCACACGACGCGCTTCGGCTGACCGTTCGCGGCCCGCTGTCGGTGTCGGATGCCCGGCACGGGGACTCCATCTCGGTGAGCGGGGTGTGCCTCACGGTCGTCGACCGCTCCGAGGACACGTTCACCGCCGATGTGATGGCACAGACACTCTCGATGTCGACCATCGGCACACTCGTCTCCGGGTCGGAGGTCAATCTCGAGCGCGCGGCGCTGGTGGGTGACAGACTCGGCGGCCACATCGTGCAGGGTCACATCGACGGCACGGCCACTGTCATCTCGGTCTCGCCCGGCGAAGCGTGGAGCGTGCTGCGCTTCAGACTGGCCGACGACCTCGCGCGCCTCGTCGTCGACAAGGGGTCGATCGCCGTCTCGGGCGTCTCGTTGACGGTGTCTGCCGTCGGTCGTGACGACGAGGGCGAGTGGTTCGAGGTCTCGCTCATTCCCGAGACGCTCGCGGCCACCACCCTCGGATCGCTCGCGCCCGGCGACCGGGTGAATATCGAGACCGACATCCTCGCCCGACATGTGGAGCGGCTCCTCGCGTTCGGATCACGCTCATGAGCGCCGCAACGTCAGCCGTCGCAACCGGCCTCTCGCCGATGGCAGATGTACTCGACGCTCTTAGGTCGGGGCGCCCCGTCATCGTCGCCGACGCCGAGAACCGAGAGAACGAGGGCGACGCGATTCTCGCGGCGGAGCTCGCGAGCCCCGAGTGGATCGCCTGGATGGTGCGGCACACCTCCGGCTTTCTGTGCGCGCCCATGACCCGCGAGACGAGCGACAGGCTCGGGCTTCCCGGCATGGTCGAGCGCAACGAGGATTCGCTGCGCACCGACTACACGGTCACGGTCGATGCGTCCTCCGGCATCACCACGGGAATCAGCGCATCCGACAGGGCGAAGACGTTCCGACGCCTCGCCGACCCGGAGTCGACACCGCAGAGCTTCATCCGACCCGGCCACGTTCTGCCGGTGCGAGCTGTCTCCGGCGGCGTCCGAGTGCGTCCGGGCCACACAGAGGCCACCGTCGATCTGCTCACGCTCGCGGGCCTCACTCCAGTGGGCGTCATCGGAGAGATCGTCGCCGACGACGGAGAGATGATGAGGCTCCCCGAGCTCCTCGCGCTGGGTGCCGAGTCCGGACTTCCTGTCACGACGATCGCCGCGCTGATCGATTACCTCGACGGTGTGGATGCCGCGGCCCGGCTGGTCGGCACGCCATCCGAGGCCATCGTGGCCGCGCCCGAAGCCGCCGCCGAGCCCCTGCGCGTCACCTTCGAGGTCGAGACGACCGTTCCCACCGTTCACGGCGATTTCCGCATCAGGGCCTACCACGACACGACCACGGGCTACGAGCATCTGGCCCTGATCTCCGGCGACACGAAGGCGGAGTCGGCGGTCGTACGCATCCACTCCGAATGCCTCACGGGAGAGGCCTTCGGTTCGTTGAAGTGCGAGTGCGGCCCGCAGCTGCAGGAGGCTCTCGACCAGGTACACGCCACGGGCGGAGCAGTCATCTACCTGCGCGGCCACGAGGGGCGAGGCATCGGTCTCCTCAACAAGCTACGGGCGTACCGGCTCCAGGAGGACGGTCTCGACACCCTCGACGCGAACCTCGCCCTGGGCCTTCCGGCCGACGCGCGCGACTACGGAGCCGCGGTCGCGATCCTCGAAGACCTCGACGTGAGGTCGGTTCGGCTCCTCACGAACAATCCCGACAAGGTCAGCCAACTCGAGCAGCACGGTGTGACTGTCTCTGAACGCGTGCCCCTCATCGTCGGCGTCGACGCCGCGAACGCCGGTTACCTGTCGGCGAAAGCCGCGCGGATGGGCCACGTCATCCCCACCTGGGTCACCGATAGCCCGATCACCCCCACCACCCCCGACGAAAGGCCCTCATCATGAGCGGTGCAGGATCCCCCACACTCAACACCGACGGCACCGGCCTCAAGATCACGATCGTGGCCGGCATGTGGCACGAGACGATCACCAACGGACTGCTCGCCGGGGCGCACCGCGTACTCGAGGCCGCAGGCGCGGAGGTCACCGAGATCCGCGTTCCGGGCAGCTTCGAGTTGCCCGTCGTCGCCAACACCGCACTCGAGGCGGGAGCCGACGCGGTGGTCGCGCTCGGCGTGATCATCCGCGGCGGCACGCCCCACTTCGAATACGTGTCGGATGCCGCGACCTCCGGCCTCACGCAGGTGAGCATTCGTACCGGCAAGCCCATCGGATTCGGCGTTCTCACGCTCGACGACGAGCAGCAGGGGCTCGACCGCGCTGGCCTGCCGGGTTCGAAGGAGGACAAGGGAGCGGAGGCCGCCGAGGCCGCGATCGCCACCGTGCGTGCAATTCAGACGATCATGAAGTTGCGCCGCTGAGGCCTCTGCGGCAGTCTCATGCCGGCGAGTCCGGTCAGTCCTGTTGCGCGCCGACCCAGGCGACGGCGCGACCCGCTGCATCGCTGGCCGCCTGCATAGCGGCCCGCGCATCCAGCCCCGCGGCCAGACCGGCGGCGAGCGTGCCGCAATAGCTGTCGCCCGCGCCGGTGGTGTCGACGACCCGCTCGACCCGCGCGGCCGATACCTCGATCGATCCCCAGCGGGAACCCGCAGACCCGAGGGTCACGAGCAGCGACTGCGGCGAGACCCCCGAGCGCTCGAGCTGCTCGACCTCGTGCTCATTGACGACCACGGGGTCGGCCAAAGCGAGGACCGCGGCGGGCAACTCGGCGAACGGCGCGAGGTTCAGCACGACCCGGGCATTGCGCGCTCGCGCCATTCGAGCAGCCTCGGCGATCACGTTGAGGTCGGATTCCAGGGGCGCGAGCAGCACATCGCCCGGCTGCATGCCCTCGAGCGGTGTGAGATCGGCCAGCCCGAGACGTGCGTTCGCCCCGGGAGACACGATGATGGTGTTCTCAGCTCGCGCGTCCACCGCGATCATCGCGTGCCCGGTAGTCGAATCGGGTGTCACGGTGACCCCGCTGGCGTCGATGCCGCGGGCGCGGAGCCGCGCGACGTAGTCGTGCCCGCCCGAATCGTCGCCCACACGTCCGATGAACGACACGTCGGCGCCGGCTGCCGCGGCCGCGACCGCCTGGTTCGCGCCCTTGCCTCCGAAGTAGGTGGCCACGTCACCCCCCATCAGCGTCTCTCCAGGCTGTGGATGCCGCTCAACTTCGACGACCGAGTCGATGTTCAGCGAGCCGACGACGTAGACGCGGGGCATTGTCGATCCATCCTGGGTCGCCTTCGGCGGCGCACCCGGCACAATCCTAGGCGAGCCGCCGTTCGCCACTCGGATGACTGAATTGCAGCTTTCCGGCACGATGGCGGGCCCGGTTCTCTGAAGAGAAGCCCTAAAATGATGGGGGCGCGGAACCCGCGCCCCCATTTTTTCGCATCGATGGCGTCTCGCGAGACGCGGCGAACAACGCCGGTCTTTCGAACAGCGCCCCGATGCCCCCCTCTCGTCGAGCCTCGACGCATTCACCGAAAGCCCGCCATGTCATCCGCAGCCCCGGCCGCAACCGCGCCCGCGCCCAAGACCAATCCCCGCTCACGCGTCGTTCTCGCCAGCCTCATCGGCACGTCGATCGAGTTCTACGACTTCTACGTCTATGCGACGGCCGCGGTTCTGGTCTTCCCCAAGCTCTTCTTTCCGAACGCCGACGACACCACCGCGCTGCTGAGCTCGTTCGCCGCATTCGGTGCGGCGTTCGTCGCCCGCCCGATCGGATCGATCATCTTCGGCCACTTCGGCGACAGGATCGGGCGCAAGGGCACCCTCGTGGCCTCGCTGCTCACCATGGGTATCGCCACGGTGCTGATCGGATGTCTGCCGACAGCGAGCGTCGACGGCTGGATCGTGCTCGCACCGACCTTCCTGGTCGTTCTTCGCTTCTGCCAGGGCCTCGGCCTCGGCGGCGAGTGGAGCGGCGCAGCCCTGCTGGCGACCGAGAACGCCCCCAAGGGCAAGCGCGCCATCTACGGAACATTTCCGCAGCTGGGAGCCCCCATCGGATTCATCGTCGCCAACGGCGTGTTCCTGTGGCTCTCGCTGGGCCTGAGCCCGGAGGACTTCGCGGCGTGGGGCTGGCGGATCCCGTTCCTCGGCAGTGCGCTGCTCGTCGCGGTCGGTCTCTACGTGCGATTCAAACTCATCGAGACGCCCGCCTTCCAGAAGGTCGTGGAGAAGGGCGAGGTCGCGAAGCTTCCCCTCGCGCGCGTGTTCAAGACCAGCTGGCGACCGCTCATTCTCGGCACGTTCATCATGCTGGCCACCTACGTGCTGTTCTACCTGATGACGACATTCACGCTCACCTTCGGAACGACGCCCTCGACCGTGGAGGCGGGCAAGGCCGCCGCAGAGAAGGCCGGCAAGTCCTTCTCCCCCGACGCGTTCGTCGCCGGTCTCGGCTATCCGCGCAACGACTTCCTCGTGATGCTCATCATCGGCGTCGTGTTCTTCGGAATCTTCACGTTGGTCGCGGGCCCCCTCGCCGAGAAGTTCGGGCGCCGCACCACGCTGATCTGGGTGACCGTCGGCATCATCGTGTTCGGTCTGCTCTTCGTTCCCCTCTTCGGCGGCGGATTCGCCGGCGTGATGGCGCTGCTCATCATCGGCTTCACCCTCATGGGCCTCACCTTCGGGCCCATGGGTTCGGTGCTTCCCGAGCTGTTCCCGACCAATGTGCGCTACACGGGATCGGCGATCAGCTATAACGTCGCCAGCATCCTCGGTGCCGCGGTCGCGCCGTTCATCGCCGTCTACCTCTGGACGCTCGCGGGCGGCAGCACGTGGCTCGTCGGCATCTACCTCAGCGCCGCCGCGGTGATCACGCTCGTCGCTCTGCTCTTGAGCAAGGAGACGAAAGACGTCGACTACGAGGCGAACGTCTCCTAACCCCGCAATACCGCGCATCCTCGAGCCTGCGAACAGCCGATTTTTCCGGCAGTTCGCAGGCTCGAGGCGTATGGTTCGGGCATGTCGTTTCATCCGGGTACGCCGTGGCACCACGCCGGCTCGTGGCGTGGCAACCGGCCGCATCGGGCCGTTCTGGCCTGGCTCGTCGCATCCGGTCTCGGCGGCCTGATGCTCGCAGCCCTTCTCCTCGCTCCCCCGGTCTCGACTCCGTCGCACGACGCTCCGACGCTCGTCGTCACCACCCGGTGAGCCGCGGCTCTCAGACGCCGTGCACAATTGCTAGAGGCCCGCGCACTCCGCTCGTCCGGCCGCGCGGCCCCTTGCACTTCCCTCTCCCCGCACCAGAAAGTTTCGAATGAGCACGAGCACGCAACCACGACGCCGGATGGGCCGATCCCCGAAGCCGGAAGACGGCCCTCGCGCCCGCTTCGGTCAGCTGCTGCCCTACCTTGCCGAGCACCGACCGATTCTGGCCGTGGTCATCGTTCTGAGCATCCTCGGAGCGGCCGCGAGCCTGGCCCAGCCGCTGCTCGTGAGTCAGGTCATCACAGTGGTTCAGGCCGACGATCCCCTCGGCACCCTCGTCGGCGCGCTCGTGGTGCTCGTGGTCGTCTCCGGCCTGATCAGCGGGTTCCAGCACTACCTACTTCAACGCACCGGTACGGCGGTCGTGCTCTCGGCACGACGCCAGCTCGTGCGCCGCATGCTGCGGCTGCCCATCCGAGAGTTCGACGTGCGCC
Organism: Agreia sp. VKM Ac-1783; assembly: GCF_900177765.1. GTDB lineage: Bacteria > Actinomycetota > Actinomycetes > Actinomycetales > Microbacteriaceae > Agreia. The sequence continues at coordinate 432,724 of NZ_FXWI01000001.1, read as the reverse complement.
GAACCGGTGATCTGGTGAGCCGGGTCGGCAGTGACACCACCCTTCTCTACGCCGTCATCACCCAGGGGCTCGTCGACGCGATCGGCGGTTCACTCGTGTTCTTCGGCGCACTGATCGCCATGCTCATCATCGATCCGGTCCTTCTCGGACTCACGGTCGCCGTCATCGCGGTCTCGGTCGTCACGGTCGTTCTCATCTCGGGCCGCGTGCGCACGGCGAGCCGCAAGCAGCAGGAGAAGGTCGGCGACCTCGCGGCATCCGTCGAGCGCTCGCTCGGGGCGATCCGCACCGTGCGAGCCTCGAACGCGACCGACCGTGAAATCGAGGCGATCGAGCTGGATGCGCGGGGCGCGTTCGACATGGGCGTGCGGGTCGCGAAGATCTCGGCCCTCGTCGTGCCCATCGCCGGAATCGCGCTGCAGGTCTCGCTGCTCGTCGTTCTGGGAGTCGGCGGGTTCCGGGTCGCCGACGGCTCGATCACCATCGCCAACCTGATCTCGTTCATCCTCTTTCTCTTCATGATGATCATGCCGCTGGGCCAGGCGTTCGGCGCCCTGAACTCGGTCAATCAGGCGCTCGGCGCCCTCGGTCGCATCCAGGAGATCATCGATCTTCCGGTCGAGACGCAGTTCGATGCCGACATCGCGCGCACGGCGGCACCCGCGGTCGCCGCCGACGGCATCGCCCTCGAGTTCGACGACGTGCACTTCGCGTATGCCGGCACGCCCGTCGACGATGCCGACGTTCCCGCAGGCGGCCCGATGGCATCGGGAGTCCTGCACGGCGTGAGCTTCGCTGCTCGACAGGGCCAGCGCACCGCGCTGGTCGGCCCCTCGGGCGCCGGCAAGAGCACCATGCTCGCTCTCATCGAGCGGTTCTACGACCCCACGTCGGGAACCGTGCGTCTCGGCGGCACCGACCTCAAAGCCATCGACCGCGAGACGCTGCGGTCACAGATCGGCTACGTGGAGCAGGACGCGCCCGTGCTCGCCGGAACCATTAGGCAGAATCTGCTGCTCGCCTCGCCCGAGGCGACCGACGCGCAGTGCATCGAGGTACTGCACGCGGTCAACCTCGGCGAGGTGCTCGACCGCAACGACGCCGGGCTCGACGCCGCCGTCGGCGAAGACGGCGTGATGCTGTCGGGCGGCGAACGCCAGCGGCTGGCCATCGCCCGCGCACTGCTCGCAGCCCCGCCCATCCTGCTGCTCGACGAGTCGACCTCGAGTCTCGACGGCCTGAACGAGCAGATGCTGCGCGAGGCCATCGACGCAGTGGCGGAGAACCGCACCCTCATCGTGATCGCGCACCGCCTCTCGACCGTGGTCGACTCCGACCAGATCGTGGTGCTCGAACACGGCCGCGTGGTCGGCGTCGGCACTCACTCGGAACTCGTGGTGTCGACACCGCTCTACAAAGACCTCGCGAAGCACCAGCTTCTGGTGTGACCTCGCAAGCGCTGATCGAGTAGCGGTCGTGAGGAACGAGCACCGCGTATCGAGATGATATCCGGAGTGGTCTCGACACGCTTCGGCCGCGAGCGGCCTCTGGCTACGAGACCAACGCATCCGCTCGAGCGCTACGAGTTCGGGATGAGCGTGTATTTCGTCGAGAGGTACTCGTGAATGCCCTCGAGGCCGCCCTCTCGGCCGAGCCCCGACTGCTTGACGCCGCCGAACGGTGCTGCCGCATTGGAGACGACACCGACGTTGAGGCCCATCATTCCCGTCTCGAGACGCTCGATCATGCGCTGGCCGCGAGCCAGGTCTGCTGTGAACACGTAGCTCACCAGACCGTATTGTGTGTCGTTGGCAAGGCGCACGCCCTCGTCTTCGTCGGCGAACGTCACGATCGATACGACAGGGCCGAAGATCTCCTCGCGCAGGATCTCGCTGCCCGCGGCGACTCCCGACACCACGGTGGGCTCGTAGAAGCTGCCGGGGCCATCGACCCGCTTGCCGCCGGTGACCAGCTGGGCACCGCGCGACACGGCATCCTGAACCAGATCATCGGCCTTGTCGACGGCCTTGGCGTTGATCAGGGGGCCGATGTCGACGCCCTGCTCGGTGCCGCGGCCGATCGTCAGGCCCTTGACCCGCTCGGCGATGCGACGCGCGAACTCCCCGGCCACCGACTCGTGCACGATGAAGCGGTTCGCGGCCGTGCACGCCTGACCGATGTTGCGGAACTTGGCGAGCATGGCTCCATCGACGGCCTTGTCGAGGTCGGCGTCGTCGAACACGACGAACGGCGCGTTGCCGCCCAACTCCATCGAGGTGCGCAGCACGTTGGCGGCCGATTGGGCGATGAGCTTCTGACCGACCGCGGTCGAGCCGGTGAAGCTGAGCTTGCGCAAGCGGGGGTCTGAGATGATCGGCTCCGACACCGCTCCAGACTCGGATGTGGTGATGACGTTGAGCACGCCGCCGGGCAGTCCGGCGTCTTCGAGCAGCTTCGCGAAGAACAGCGTCGTCAGCGGGGTGAGCTCGGCAGGCTTGACGACCACGGTGCAGCCGGCCGCGAGCGCGGGCGCGATCTTTCGTGTGGCCATGGCGAGGGGAAAGTTCCACGGGGTGATCAGGAAGCACGGACCGACGGGCCGCTGCGAGACGACCATCGTTCCCGTGCCTTCGGGGTTCTGGCCGTAACGACCGGAGATGCGAACCGCCTCTTCGCTGAACCAGCGAAGGAACTCGCCTCCGTAGGCGACCTCGCCGGCCGCCTCGGCCAACGGCTTGCCCATCTCGAGCGTCATCAGCAGAGCGAACTCCTGCTTGCGCTCCTGAAGCATGTCGAACGCCCGGCGCAGAATTTCGCCCCGCACGCGCGGAGCGGTCGCTGCCCACTCGGCCTGAGCCGCGACAGCGGCATCCAGAGCTCGGATGCCGTCGGCCGGGCTGGCATCGGCGATCGTACGGATGGAAAGACCCGTGGCCGGGTCGTCGACCTCGATGGTGCGGCCACCCTCGGCGTCGATCCATCGCCCGCCGATGTAGAGCTGGTTCGGCACCGATTCGAGAAGCGTGGATTCGGACGTCGTTGTCATGATTCTCCGTACTGCTGAGCGCTAACGAGATTGCTTGCCGGCACCCTCGGGCGCCTTCGCCAGTTTACTCGGCCACCACACGACCCGGCCCAGGTCGTAGGCCAACGCGGGCACCAGGAGCGATCTCACAAGGAGCGTGTCGAGCAGCACGCCGAATGCCACGATGAAGGCGATCTGTGCCAGGAAGAGCACGGGAATCACCCCGAGCGCTGAGAAAGTCGCCGCCAACACGATTCCCGCAGACGTGATCACGCCTCCGGTCACGGTGAGGCCGCGCAGGACGCCCGCGCGCGTCCCGTGCGCGATCGATTCCTCGCGCACACGCGTCATCAAGAAGATGTTGTAGTCGATGCCGAGCGCCACGAGGAAGACGAAGCCGTAGAGCGGCACCGACGGATCGGCCCCGGGGAACTGGAAGAGGTGGTTGAAGACCAACGCTGAGACGCCCAGAGCAGCTGCGAACGACACGACGACGCTGAGGATCAGCAGCACCGGCGCGAGAATCGACCGCAGGAGCAGCATCAGAATGAGCAGGATGACGACCAGCACGATCGGGATGATCGTGTTGCGGTCGTGCACACCTGCCGTGTCGGAGTCGATGGCCGTGGCGGTCACTCCGCCGACCAGCGCTCCGCTCGATCCGTCAGCCAGAGCCGAGCGCAACGCGCGCACCGAGTCTTTGGCGGCATCCGAATCTGCTGCGGCCGAGAGAGTGGCCTGCAATAGGACGTCGCCGTCGACGACGGTGGGCTCGACCGCGATGAGCGTCTGCGCTCCGCCAGGCGCGGAAAGCGCACCATCGCTGTCGACGTCGGCCGAGCCCGAGGGCGAGTTCGCGCTCGTCACCGTGAGCGAGGTCACCCCGTCGGTCGACAGCACGGTGGATGCGACATCGCCGAGATCGGCCTCGGGCGCGACGATCAGGGCCGGGCTTCCCGACCCGCCGGGAAAGTGCTCGCCCAGCGCGACCTGGCCGTCTCGCGCCTCGGACTCGCCGAGGATCAAATCGCTCTGCGGAACGCCGTTGGCCTGCAGCTGCAGCACTCCCGTTCCGGCGGCGAGAAGCACCACGGTGGTCACGATCCAGATCGTGCGGGGACGCCAGGCGATGAAGGACTCCAGCCGCGCCCAGAAGCCCTTCGGCGCGCCGTGTGCGGCCTTATGCTCTGCGAAACCGTGACGGGCGGGCTCGGCGTCGACGCGCGCGGCCACCCCATCCGGCGCAGCGTACTTCGGTCGCAGCGGCCAGAACGACGCGCGGCCGCAGGCGAGCAGGAGCGCTGGCAGCAGAGTGAGCGACGCGAGCACGCTGAAGGCTACTCCCACCGCGGACACCGGGCCGAGAGCCTTGTTCGAATTGAGATCGGAGAGGAGCAGGCAGAGGAGTCCGGCGATGACCGTGCCGCCCGAGGCTACGATCGGCTCGAGCGACACCCGCAGCGCCGCCCACGTCGCGTCCCACCGCTTCTCATGTGTGCGCAGCGCCTCTTTGTAGCGAGAGACGTAGAGCAGCGAGTAGTCGGTGGCCGCGCCGATCACGAGGATGAACAGGATGCCCTGCACCTGCCCGTTCAGGGTGAAGACCCCGGCCTTGGCGAGCCACCAGACGACGAGCAGGCTGGTCGTCAGTGCGAAGAGCGACGTTCCGAGCACGAGGAATGGAAGAAGCGGCGAGCGGTAGACGATGAACAGAATCAGGAACACGGCGCCCAGGGCGGTCAGCAGCAGGATGCCGTCGATGCCCGCGAATGCGTCTCCGATGTCGGCGGTGAAGCCGGCCGGGCCTGTGACAAAGCCGGTCACTCCGTCGACCGAGCCTTCCCGAAGCAGGTAGGAGCGCATCGACTCCACCGTGTCGCGCACTTCCCCTGAGGCGTCGATCGGCACGAACACCTCGACCGCCTGCTCGTCTTGCGAGGGAATCGCCGGCGAGATGTCGTCGGCGACGCCCGTGATCGTCGAGAGCCCGTCGACCTGGGTCTGGATGCCGGCACGCTGCTCGTCGGTGAGCGCGGCTCCGTCGTCGGTGCGGAAGACGACGATTGCGGGGATCGCGTCGGAGTCGGTGAACTTCTTCTGCAGGGCGCTGACCCGGGTGGCATCGGCGCTGGAGGGCAGGTAGGTGGTCTGGTCGTTGCTCGACACCTCGTCGATCCGGCCGAAGTACGGGCCACCTATCGAGGCCGCGGTCAACCACACGAGGATCAAGGCGGCGGGAAGGAGGATCCTCAACCACCGCGGAACGCGCATCTCTAGCCTTCGACCTGGTCGGCGAGCACCAGATCAGCGCCGGCGCGCGCCATCTCGGCGAGAGCCTCGCGGCTCGACTCCGGGGCCACTCCGGCGACGAGGTCAGTGATGACACGCACGTCGCGGCCGCGCTGCAGAGCATCCAGGGCCGACGCGCGCACGCAGTAGTCAGTCGCGAGTCCGGCGATGTCGATGTCGGTGATTCCGTGCGAATCGAGGAGTTCGACGACAGTGCCGCCCTCCTCGGCCGTTCCCTCGAAGATCGAGTAGGCGGGCTTACCCTGGCCCTTGCGGATGTGGAAATCGATCGACCGCGTCGTCAGATCGTCGTGGTACTCGGCGCCGAACGTGCCCGCTACGCAGTGCACCGGCCAGGTGTCGACGAAGTCCGGGGCTGTGTCGAGGGCGAAGTGGCCGCCGTTGTCGTTGTCTGCGTCGTGCCAGTCGCGCGAGGCGAAGACCAGATCGTAGGCGCCGCGATGCTCGGCGAGGAGAGCAGAGACGCCCGCGGCCACGGCTTCGCCGCCGTCGACACCCAGGGCGCCGCCTTCGGTGAAGTCGTTCTGTACGTCGATGATGAACAGCGCCCGGCCCATGCCGTCTCACTCTCTCTTGCCCGTCGACGGTGCGCCGTCGATCCGATGTCAGCGACCGAATTAGTCAGCCAGCTTACTAATCGATCCTAGAGCAAGACGGTCACTGATTCGACAGATTGTTTCCGCAACGATAGGCGGCGGCGGTGATGGTGTCGAGCGCCTGCTTCGAACTGTCCGAGACGTCGTCGAGGGCGAAGAACGCGAAGGTGAGAACGGATCCGTCGGCGGCGTCGATGATGCCCGACAGGGTGTAGCCCGTATCTATCCATCCGGTCTTGGCGATCACGTGGCCGGCGGCATCCGAATTCGAGCCGGTGAACCGACCGCCCAGCGTGCCGCTCTCGCCTGCCACCGGCAGACCGTCGGCGATGACGCCGAGATTGCCCTCGCGCGCTTCGATCTTCGCGAAGAGGGCCGTGAGGAAATTCGGCGAGACGCCATTGTCGTCAGACAGTCCGGAGCCGTCGACGATCACGAGTCCTGTCGTGTCGAGGCCGTACGTAGCGAGGGCTGCCGGGGTGGATGCGCCGAGCGCCGAGAACGTGTTGCCCGAGCCCTGCGCGATCGCCGTGAGGCGCGCCAGCATCTCCGCCTCGGTGTTGTCGGAGCGCAGGAGCGCGTCTTGCACCATCGTCGACACGGGCGCCGACTGCACCTGACCGAGGGTCGCCGCGCCCGCCGGAGCAGTACCCTGGGTGATCGATGCCCCGGTCGCGCCGAGCGCACTCGCGAATGCCTCGCCGGCGCGACCGATCGGGTCTTCGCTGCGGGCCGATTGGCTGCTCGACGGGTCGGCACGGTCGCCGTCTACCTGCAGCGCCGTCACTTCCGACGACCATCCGTCGAACAGCTCCTTGCGGTTCCACGAGGGCTGCCACGCGTCGCCGGCGAACGCCGAGGAGTCGAGCACGATCGACGTCACGGGGGCGCCTCCGAGAGAGGAATTCACCTGTGCAGCCAGATCGAGCATGCTGGCCGAACCGGGATAGATGTTGGAGGAACCACTGGCCAGGGTGATGTCTCCCCCACCCACCAACACGACCTGCCCGGGCTGCGTTCCGGCGACGACCGTGGTGCTCGCTCGATAGTCGGGGCCGAGAACGGCCAACGCCGCCGCGCTGGTGAGAACCTTCATCACGCTCGCCGTGCGGGAGTACGTTCCGCCGCCGTGGTCGTAGAGGATCTCCCCGGTCGTCGCGTTGCGCACGCTGCCGGAGAAGGTGCCGAGTCGCGAATCGGATGCCGCCTCGGCGATCGAGCAGGTCCGCACGGCCTGGGCTGGCGCCACGGCGGCCGGTACCGGACGCGCCTCAGGGGTCGGTGTGGGAGTAGGCGTCGCCGATGCTGACGCGCTCGGCGACGCAGAGACGCGGGCGACGTTCCCGGGGTCAGGCGTCCCCACGGCGGCTCCCGCGAGCAGTCCTCCGCCGCCGAGAACGACGAGGGCGGCGGCCGCGGCAGTCGCCGCGAAGGCTCGTGGATGCGCTCGGGCGCGTCGCGCGATTCCGCTCAGCAGCGCGGGCCGCGGCGTCGATTCGGGTGTCTCGGACATCGCTCCATGCTAACCCGCCCCGAGAATCCGCCCCGGTGACCCCTATTCGCCGGGGTAGACGACGCCGACCTGGCGACGAGCCTCGTCGAGCACGGCCATGATCGCGATGCTCTCGTCGAGGGGAAGCAGCGGGCTCTCGCGACCGCCGTCTCGCACGACCCGCTCGAGCTCCCACGCTTGAAATTGCATGCCCCGTGAGACGACCTTCTCGTCGTACCGCTCGAGCACCTCGCCGCTCTCGCCCGAATAGACGGTGAAGCTCGTCTGGTTGTACCAGACCGAGTCGATCTCGATTCGCCCCTCGGTGCCGACGATGGTGGCCGTGTTTGCACCCCGGGTATCGAGCGCGGTGTGCAGAACAGAGAGCGCCCCGCCGTCGTGTTCGAGGATCAGCGCCACCTGCCGGTCGACGCCTGTCACCGTCTTGTCGCCTCTGGCCGTGACCGAGCTTGGTGCGCCGAACAGATCGACGGCGAACGACACCGGATAGACGCCGAGGTCGAGCAGCGCACCGCCGCCCAACTCGGGGTTGTTTATGCGGTGCTGCGGGTCGGACGGCAGCAGCTGGTCATGGTCGGCCAGGAGGGTGCGTACCTCGCCGAGCGTTCCTGCAGCGATGATCTCGCGAATGCGCACCATCGACGGCAGGAATCTGGTCCACATGGCCTCGAGCACGACGACACCCGCGCGGCGCGCAGCCTCAGCGACCTCTGTCGCCTCAGCCGCATTCAGGGTGAAGGGCTTCTCGACCAGTACATGCTTGCCTGCGTCGATGGCGAGAAGAGCGTTCTCGGCGTGCATCGGATGCGGCGTGGCCACGTAGACCGCATCGACCTCCGGGTCGGCGACGAGAGCCTCGTACGTCGGATGCCGAGCAGCGATGTCGAAGCGGGAGCCGAACGCATCGGCCGACTCCTGGCTGCGAGATCCGACTGCCACGACCTCGATGCCCGTGGCGCGTAGATCCGTGACGAATGTCTCGGCGATTCCGCCGGTGCCGAGGATTCCCCAGCGCAATGGAGTGGACACGATTCTCCTTCGAAGTCGGACACCCAACGAAAGAAAGCCCGGATAAACCGGGCTTTCTCGTGGTGGGGCCGCCTATCAGAATCGAACTGATGACCTATTCATTACGAGTGAATCGCTCTACCGACTGAGCTAAGGCGGCCTGGCCATCGCATTTCACAGCGAATGGCACAGCAACAAATCCTAGCCGATGTTGGCGGGGTTCGCTGACACTGGATCAGAGCACATGCCTGAGCAGGGCAAACGACTCCACGAGCTTCTCCGCGAGGGACTCCTCGTCTTCGCCGTCTGCCCACAGTGTGAAGGCGTGACGCATGGCTGCCATGGCGACCAGAGCGGTGAGCCGCGCCCGCGCTTCGAGCGGCCCGCCGGCATCCGCTGGTGCGGTTGTCGCGCCCCGGGCTATCAGGCGACGCTCGATCGCCTCGGCCAGTGCGGACTCGAACCCTCGCATGCCAGAGATCTTGAGCACGAACAGCTCGGGGTAGTCACGCAGGACCTGCCGACGCAGCTGATGCAGTTCTCGATCTGCCGTGCCGAGCATGGCCATGTGCTGCATGAGTTCGAGGAGGCCATCGAAGATATCGCGGTCGGAGTCGTCGTCGACGAAGCTCTCGATGAGCTCGGACTGCACCGCGAGGGGATTCTCACCCACCATCGCGGATTCTTTCGAGGGGAAATAGTTGAAGAAGGTGCGCGGCGAGATGTTGGCGACCCGACTGATCTCATCGACCGTCACCTGCTCGAGTCCACGCTCCGCCGCGAGTTCGAGCACGGTGAACTGGATGGTGCGGCTCGTGGCGCGCCGCTTTCGCTCACGGAGCCCGACGCTCTCGTCGAGAACTACAGAGGTCATCGTCAGCTCGTGCACCGCGGATCGGATGCCGGCACCGTGCCGTTGAGGAAGTAGTCGTCCACGGTCTGCTTGACGCAGCTCGACGAGCCGTAGGCCGTGTGGCCTTCTCCGACGAAGGTGATCAGATGACCGCTGGAGAGCTGGCCGGCGAGTCCCTCTGCCCAGGAATAGGGCGTGGCCGGGTCGCCGGTGGTGCCGACCACGAGAATCGGCGCCGCTCCCTGCGCGGTCACGGCGTGGGGCGTGCGCGTGGTCTTGTCGGGCCACGCGTCGCACGAGATGTCGCCATAGCTCCACCACGGTCCGACTGTAGGCGCGGCGGCAACGAGGTCGGCGTTCTGCTTCTGCACCGTGGCCGGGTCGTTCGTGTACGCGTAGTCGAGGCAGTTGATCGCCATGAAGGCCTCTGTCGAGTTGTCTTTGTAGCTGCCGTCGGCGTCGCGACCGTTGTAGCCGTCTGCGAACTGCATGGCGTAGTCGGCGTTGCCGGCGAAGACATCAGAGAACATGTCGCTCAGATAGCTCCAGTTGTCTGCGTTGTAGAGCGGGTAGATGATCGCCGTGAGCATCGTCGACGAACCGAGCTCACGCCCATCCGATGCCCGGATCGGGCTGGCGTCGACCTGCGCGATCAGATCGCCGATCTTGGCCATGCCGTCGTCGACGCTGCCCTCGAAGGGGCACGACGACTTCGTGAGGCAGTCCTTGAGGTAGGCCTTCAACGCGTTCTCGAAGCCGACGGCCTGACCGACGCTGACGTCGAAGTTGCTCGAGGTCGGGTCGAGGGCGCCGTCGAGCACGAGCCTGCCGACCTTCTCTGGATACAGATCGGCATAGGTCGACCCCAGGAACGTTCCGTAGGAGTATCCGAGGTAGTTGAGCTTGCTGTCGCCCAGCGTGGCGCGCAGCAGGTCGAGATCGCGCGCCGCGCTGACGGTGTCGACGTGCCCCAGGAGATCGGCACTGTTCTTCTCGCACGAGGTCGCGAACTGAGCCGCCGACGCCGTGTACGCGTCGAGCCACTGCTGCGACCCGCGCGCCCCGGGAAGGATGTCGTAGAGGTACGAGTCCATCTCTTTGTCGCTGAGGCAGCTGACGGCAGACGAACGGCCGACGCCTCGCGGGTCGAAACCGACCACGTCGTACTGCGCCTGCAGAGCATCGCTCACCGCGAAGTCGAGGCTGTCTTTGACGAAGTCGTAGCCGGAGCCTCCGGGCCCTCCCGGGTTGACGAGCAGCGACCCCAGACGGGCGCCTGGCCCACTGGCGGGATGCTTGACCAGCGCCAGGGAGACGTCGGACGCGGAGGGATCCTGCCAGTCGAGCGGGGCCTTCGCCTCGGCGCACTGAAGCCCACCACCACAGTCGGTCCAGGTGAGCACCTGATCGTAAAACGGGCGAAGATCTGCGTCGACGTCTTCGGCGTCCGGGGTCGACTCGGCTACCGGCCTGTCGCTGCCGCCCGAGGAGGAGCGATCGACGAACCACGTCGAGCAGCCCGAGACGAGAACGGTGACCGCAACAGCGGCGACGGCGAGAGAGACGAACCGTCGCTTGCGGCGCGGAGAGGTGACTGTCACGGGATGGTCCTTCGTTGGCGAGTGGCGGTGATGAGTGCTGCCTCGAGCGCGAGGGCGGGCGCGACGTTGGCGGCGATTCGACGACGGGCGACGGCGAGTGCATCGAGCACCGCGAGCGTGTCTGCGGGATCGCTGCCCGACGCGACCTCGTCGAGCCGCGGTTGAATGGCGGAATTGATCGTCGGCAGCCCCGAGCCCAACTGCACGAGAAGGATGTCACGGTACAGCGACATGAGGTCGACGAGAATGCGGTCGAGTCCATCGCGAAGGCTGCGCGTTGCCCGACGCTTCTGATCGTCTTCGAGGGTCTTGATCTGCGAACGGAGAGCGGGTGGCACGGCCTGCCCCGCCTCGACGCCCATCGAGCGCAACGCGCTCTCGCGCTCTTCGGCGTCGCGCTCGAGCGTGATCGCTTTGGCATCGTCGCCCGCGATCTCCATGAGGCGCGAGGCCGCGACGACGGCCTGCGGCACGTTCTGGATGCCCAGGGCGAGGCTCAAGGTCTCGTCACGTCGGGCGCGCGCTTCGTCGTTCGTGGCCAGGCGGTGCGCCATGCCGATGTGGCTCTGCGCCTCGCGGGCGGCTCGCTCTGCGACCTGCGGATCGACTCTGTCGCGTTTCTCGATGAGCGCGGCGACCTCGTCGACCCGGGGCACCCGCAGGCGAACCGAACGGACGCGCGAGCGGATCGTCGGAATGAGATCCGCCTCGCTGGGCGCACAGAGGATCCAGACGGTGCGCTCCGGTGGTTCTTCGAGCGCCTTCAGCAGCACATTGCTGGTGCGCTCGACCATGCGGTCGGCGTCTTCGATGACCATCACGCGGTAGCGGCCGACCGACGGCGAGAACTGCGAACTCGACACGAGTTTGCGCACCTCCTCGATCGAGATGATGACTCTCTCGGTGGTGAGCACGGCGAGATCGGGGTGAGTGCGGGCTTCGACCTGACGCGTGGTGGCCGGGTCGCCGTCGGCGCCGTGCCTGCTGAGCAGGGCCGCGGCGAACGCGTACGCGAGGTTCGAGCGCCCCGAACCGGGAGGACCGGTGATGAGCCAGGAGTGCGTCATCGAATCGCCCGAGTTCGCAGGGTCTGCTGCGGCGCGGAAGATGGCGATCGCATCGTCTTGGCCGGTCAAGTCGCTCCACACGGTCATAGAGACAACCTACCTGGAGCCGACGACAGGAGGCTCAGGATACGTCCGTTCCCGACGACTCGTCTCCGAGGAGCGGCTCTACCGCGGCGCGGATCTGTGCCGCGAGCGACTCGGGCGGCTGCGCCGCGTCGAGCACGAGGAAACGCTCAGGCTCCGCCCGGGCAAGGGCGAGAAACGCGGCCCGCACTCGGCCGTGGAACTCACTCTTCTCGTTCTCGAGTCGATCGAAGCGGGTACGCGATCCATCGAGTCGTGCGCGCGCCTGGTGTTCATCGAGATCGAGGAGGATCGTGAGGTCGGGCAGAAGCCCCTCGGCCGCCCACAGAGACAGGCTCCTGATCTCGGCTGAGTCGAGCACGCGGCCCGCACCCTGGTACGCCACCGACGAGTCGAGGTACCGGTCTTGGATGACCACGTCGCCTCGCTCGAGCGCCGGCCGCACCTTCGTGCTGATGTGATGCGCCCTGTCGGCCGCGTAGAGGAGCGCTTCGGCTCGCGGGCTGATGTGCCCGCGACTGTGCAGCACGATCTCGCGTACCTCTGTTCCGAAGTCGGTTCCGCCGGGCTCGCGGGTGCGTACGACGGTGCGGTGCTTGACATCGAGCCACTGCTCGAGGAGCGCTGCCTGGGTGGATTTACCCGAGCCGTCGCCGCCCTCGAGAGTGATGAAGAGTCCGGGTGCGGTCACGTCGTGGGCGCAGCCTTCGTCGCAGCAGCTTTCGTCGCGGTGGTCTTGGCCGCTGTGGTCTTGCGCGCCGCCGGTTTGCTGGCGGTGGTCGCACCATCGGTCGTCGCGGCAGTCTTCGACGCAGCGGCCTTCTTGACGGGAGCCTTCTTAGCCGCCGGCTTCTTAGCCGCCGGCTTCTTTGCAGCCGGCTTCTTGGCTGGGGCCTTCTTGGCCGCCGTCTTGCGGGGAGCCGCCGGCCCCTTCGCGCGCTTGTCGGCCAGCAGCTGCACTGCCCTCTCGAAGTCGACCTCTTCGACGGTCTCGCCCTTGGGGATGGTGGCGTTCGTCACTCCGTCGGTGACATAGGCGCCGAACCGGCCATCTTTGATGCGGATGGGCTTGCCGCTCTCGGGATCGGCCTCGAACTCCTTCAGCGCAGACGATGCACGCCGCGCCCCGTATTTCGGCTGGGCGAACAGTTCGAGGGCGCCGGGCAGGTCGATCTCGAAGATCATGTCTTCGCTGGTGATCGACCGGGTGTCGGTGCCCTTCTTGAGGTACGGTCCGAACTTGCCGTTCTGGGCCGTGATCGGCTCTCCCGATTCCGGGTCGTCGCCGACGACGCGGGGGAGGTCGAGCAGACGGAGGGCAGTCTCGATGTCGATCGTCGCCAGATCCATCGACTTGAACAGAGAGGCCGTGCGTGGCTTCGGGGCCGTGCTCTTCTTGGCTGCGGGCTTGCGAGCAGGGGCCTTCTTCGCCGTTCCCTCGGCGACGACAGCAGGCGCCGCCTCCACGACGGCAGCGGCTACCTCGGCGGGCGTCTCCGGCTCCGGGTCGACCTCGGTGACGTAGGGGCCGAATCGGCCGTCCTTGGCGACGACGTTCTTGCCCGTCTCCGGGTTCACTCCGATGACGCGGTCGACGACCACGGGAGCGTCGATCAACTCGCGAGCCTTCGCCTCGGTGAGCTCGTCGGGAGCGAGATCGGCAGGAATGTTCACCCTGCGCGGCACGGCGTCGTCTGCCGCGCCGTCTTCGCGCACCTCGAGGTACGGGCCGTATTTGCCGATGCGCAGAGTGATGTCCGGCGCGATGACGACGGAGTTGACGGTGCGAGCGTCGATGTCGCCGAGGTTGTCGATGACGTTGCGAAGGCCTCGGTGGCCCTCATTGCCGAAGTAGAACCCGTTGAGCCAGTCGACACGGTCCTGGTCTCCCCCGGCGATGCGGTCGAGATCGTTCTCGAGCGTCGCGGTGAAGTCGTAGTTGACCAGGTCGCCGAAGTAGTCCTCGAGAAGCCGCACGACCGAGAACGCGATCCAGCTCGGCACGAGCGCCTGACCTCGAGGCGAGACATACCCGCGGTCGATGATGGTCGAGATGATCGACGCGTAGGTCGACGGGCGGCCGATGCCGAGCTCGTCGAGCGTCTTCACCAGGCTCGCCTCTGTGTAGCGGGGCGGCGGCGAGGTCTCGTGACCCGCAGCATCCACCGACACGGCGCGCAACAACTGGCCCTCTGTGAGGGGCGGAAGCTTGGCCTCGGCCGGCTCGGCGGGACCGTTGCGGTCTTCGTCCTGGCCTTCTTCGTAGGCGTGCAGGAATCCACGGAAGGTGATCACGGTTCCGCTCGCCGTGAACTCGGCGAGTGCGGGCTCGGTCATGCCCTCGACGGCTGTGGGGCCGGCGGCGATGGTGACGGATGCCGTGACACCTTTCGCGTCGGCCATCTGCGACGCGACGGTGCGCTTCCAGATCAGGTCGTAGAGCTTGAAGTCGTTTCCGCGCAGCGTGGAGGCGAGCTGCGTCGGCGTGCGGAACGTCTCTCCCGCGGGGCGGATCGCCTCGTGCGCCTCCTGCGCGTTCTTGCTCTTGCCGGCATAGAGGCGGGGCTTGTCGGGAACGGTCTCCGCTCCGTACAGGGACTTCGCCTGCGAGCGCGCGGCGTTGAGTGCCTGCTGCGAGAGCGACGGCGAGTCGGTTCGCATATAGGTGATGTACCCGTTCTCGTAGAGAGACTGGGCGACGCTCATGGTCTGTCGTGCCGAGAAGCGGAGCTTGCGCGACGCCTCCTGCTGCAGGGTCGAGGTGGTGAATGGGGCCGCGGGCCGACGGGTGTACGGCTTCGAGTCGACAGACGAGACCGCGATGTTCACTCCGGGAGCGGCTAGCGCCGCGGCGAGCGCCTTGGCGCCGGCCTCGTCGAGTGCGGTCGCCTTCGACTTGAGCTTGCCGTTCTCGTCGAAATCACGGCCGGAGGCAACGCGTTCGCCGTTGATCCGAGCCAGTCTCGACTCGAAGCCCTCGGACTTCGACAACGCTTCGAGCTCTGGGGAGAGGTGAGCGGTGAGGTCCCAGTAGCCGGCGGCGGTGAAGGCGAGACGCTCACGCTCACGCTCGACGACGAGTCTCGTCGCGGCGGACTGCACGCGACCTGCCGACAGCCCCGGGCCGATCTTGCGCCACAGCACCGGCGAGACCTCGTAACCATAGAGACGGTCGAGGATGCGCCGAGTCTCTTGGGCGTCGACGAGCGCGCCGTCGATCTGGCGGGTGTTGTCGCGCGCCTTCTCGATGGCCTCACGAGTGATCTCGTGGAACACCATGCGGTGTACGGGAACCTTGGGCTTCAGCACCTCGAGCAGGTGCCACGCGATGGCCTCTCCCTCGCGGTCTTCATCAGTTGCGAGGTAGAGCTCGCTGGCACCGGCCAGCGCTTTCTTCAGCTCGGCGACCGTCTTCTTCTTGGCATCGCTCACGACGTAGTACGGGGCGAAGCCCTTCTCGACGTCGACCGAGAACTTGCCAAGCGACCCGGTCTTGAGTTCGGCGGGAAGATTCTTGGGCTCGATGAGGTCACGGATGTGACCGACGGACGCCTGCACCTCGAAACCGTCGCCGAGGTATTGGGCGATGGACTTGACCTTGGTCGGGGACTCGACGATCACGAGCTTTTTCGGGCCTGGCACTGTGCTCCTCAGGAGGAATAAAGAGAATCGAACCACTCGCGATAATCTCGGGTAAGCGTCTTCGACGGGGTTCGGCGGGCACTGATGGCCCATCTGCCACACCATACACACCTCTTTACCCTGATTGCCTAATTACCTAAGCGGCGAGGAAGCGCGGGTAACCCCTTGCGCAGATCGCCCGGGTGAGGAAGATGGAAAGCGACCTCATAGGAGAGGATGCGAAATGACAACGACAGAATTCGGAAGTTACACCGCGAAACTCACGGACGGCCCCTTGGAAGGGCGCACCGTTCGAACGGAGTTCTCTCAGGCGGGCGAGCCCCTCGCACAACTCGAGATCCCGGCGGGAGCCGCGAAACGCTACGTCTATCTGCGTGGCAGCGGCGTGGAGTACAACGGTGAGGGCGAGAACGCCGCGTTGCCGTCGGCCGTGGACTATCGCTTCATCGAGTCTCGGCTGGGCTGAGCAGCGGCGCATCACCCCGCGTAGTCCCAGTGCCATGGCTCGTCGGGATCGGTGAGCGGTTCGAATCCGAACTGTGCGGCGTTCTCGACGAGCCAGGCGTGCTGGGCCGCCCCTCGAACAACGGGCGGGTTGACGAAGTCGACGGCAATGGCCTGGCCGTGATTCGAGGTGCCGGGAATCGCCGCCCGCGGCCAGCCGTACTCGTCGAACGCCTGCTGTTGGCCGGCGAGATCGCGATACCCCTCGTCGACCGGAAGGTAGTCGCCCGTCTGCGAGTGGTACGCGTCGAGCATCTGCACGAGTGCGGATGCCGCGTCGGGGCGCAGATAGACGGGCGGGTCGGCGCGAACGCCCGGATACGAGACCACCATCAGGTTCTCAAGCGGGATCGCCCCATTTGCGCCCGACGTCTGATGGGTCGGTCGCGGTACCGCAGCCCGTGCGGTCACGGAGTACGTCGTCGCGAAGATGTCGCGGCCGACGGTCACCGTGGCCTCCTCGCCGTGCACGTCGCAGCTCACCAGCGTCGCCTGGTTGAGCGTCGCCACCTCCGCCGCACTATCGCAGGCCTGAGCGGTCGAGCTCGATGACGCCGTCTCGGCAGCCGCGATGGCCGCGGAGTCCGCTGCCGCATTCGCTGACGCCTTGGCCGGCATGACAGAGAAGAGCGACAGAGCCAGCAGCGAGAAGGCCATCGTTCCCGCGGCTATCGTCAGCGCCAGCATTCCTCCCGCGCCCCGGTCATCGATGACGCGGCGCCGAACGGTCATTGGCCGCCGCCCAACGCGCACGTGGTCGACGCCACGGGCATGGCGGCGAGCGCGAACGGACCGGCCGTCGCCGACACGGTGACCGTCGCGCAGACGAAGCGGCCTTCGGCGTTCGAGGAGAGAACCGCGCCGTCACCCAAGAGTCTCGTCACGGTCTCGGTCGCACCGGCGTCGTCGCCTCGACCGAGCAGTCGGGCCGCCGATGATGCTGCATCGGCGACCCGCATCTGCTGCACGATGAGCTGAAATCCTCCGAGCACGGCCGCAACGATGACGAGCACCGCCGGCAACACGGTGACGAACTCCATGGTGACGCTGCCGCCGTCGGCACGGAGTGCCCGGAACGCTCGGAACGCCCGGAACGCCCGGAACGTGCGGGTGGCTCCGGGAACGGGGATCTGCTGCATCGTGCCGCCCTGCTATCCGGCGAAGCTCAGCGCCGTGCGCACGAGGTCCATGAGGATCTCTTTGACCGCGTCGCCGCGGAGGAGCATCACCAGGAGGCCCGCTAGGCTCACGGCCGCCATCGTGGCGACCACGTACTCCGCAGTCGCGGCTCCCTCGTCGTCACCGAGCGCGTGCACGGCACTCTCGGTCGACCTCGCCGTTCTGCGGGAGGTCGTGTTCAGGTCTCTCATCATTTCTCGCTCTCTTCGGTTTCGGCACGAGTGAGGTGGGTGCTCCAAGCCTCGACGCGGGGGTGCGCGCGGTCAGCGGTCGAGCTCGATCTGTGCGGGCTCATGAGAGTCCGACCACGGTGGAGGAGAAGATGGAGATCATCATCGGCGCGACGCCGAGCAGCATGAATGCCGGGAGCACGCACACCCCGAGAGGGATCATGAGTGTCGTGCCCAGGGCCGCAGCGCGCGACTGCGCCCGACTCGTCGCCTCGCGGCCGATCTGTCTCGCCTCGCTCTGCAGCAGTTCGGCCGCCGGCACCCCCGCGGCTCGTGACAGCGCGAGCACCCGGTCGATGCGTCGCGGATCGTCGGATTCACCGAGCTCGTGCAGCCGGAGGGCCTCGGTCGCCAGCTCGCGAGCGCGTGCGAGCGACCCGCCGCCAGAAAGACCGATGGCCACCAGTTGCGCGGTCAGCCCCGGTGACGACTCGCTCGGCCTCGCCCTGGCCACGAGTCGGGATGTCCACCGCGCAGCGGCGACCGTTAGCACCGCGCCGGCGAAGAGACAGCCGATACCCAGAGGCGTACCGAACAGCACCCCGATCGTGTCGAAACCCAGAAGGGTTCCGAAGAGTAGGCCGAGCACGGGCATAACACCGACGAATCGAGCTGTGGCTCGAGGGCCGGCGAGAGCAGCATCGACGTCTCGGTGCAGCTGACCGAGCTGGCGAAGAGTGTCGGCGGTCTCGCGCAGGCTCGACGCGAGCGGAGCCCCGCTCTCGTGCGCGACGAACCAGGAGGCGGCGACGGCTCTCCACGCCGAACCTGCCTGAGCTGCTTCGGTCGATGATGCCGCGCTCATGATCGCCGCCGGGATCGAGGCGCCGGCCGTGACCGTACGGGCGACCTCCTCGACCGCCGTGTCGGATTCACCCACGTCGCTCAGATAGCGCCAGGCATTCGCGGGCGCCACCCCTGCGCCGAGCATCACCGCGAGCCGTTGCACCACCGAGGCGACCGCCTCGACAGAGAGCGCATCCGCCGCCATCATTCGACCGCCTCGACCTGCAGCCGACCGGCGGCATCGATGCCGAACCTGCCCACGGCATCCAGAACCCGGCGCACCCCGCGGCGTTCGAGGTGAAGCACAAGGCCGATGGCGCTCACCGCCTGCCTGGCCACCGTCTGCGGGCTCATCGCCGCGAGCGAACCGAGTGCCTCGAGTCGCGCCGGCACGTCGTCGAGCGAGTTCGCGTGCAGCGTGCCGGCGCCGCCGTCATGCCCGGTGTTGAGTGCTGACAGCAGTTCGCGGATCTCGCCGCCCCGGCACTCGCCGAGAACGAGCCTGTCGGGCCGCATGCGAAGCGCTTCGCGCAGCAGCCGATCGAGCCCCACGCCGCCGGCTCCCTCGAGGTTCGGCTGACGCGTCTCGAGCGCAATGAAGTGGGGATGCTCCACGCGGAGTTCCGCGACGTCCTCGACTGCGATGATGCGGTCTGCGGGGTCGGCCGCCGCCAGAAGCGCGGAGAGAAACGTGGTCTTGCCGCTGCCCCCGGCGCCTGTGATCAGGAGATTCGCCCGGTTGCGCACGGCGCCGTCGATGAACGCGCGGGCCCCCTCGGCCTCGGCCCCCTCGCCGAAGAGTCCGGAGGCCGCCAGCGAGTCGAGCCGAGGGCGGTCGAGCGGCGGAATGCGGATGGAGAGGAGGGTGCCGCGCGGGGCGATCGGAGGAAGAGCGGCGTGCACCCGGATGCCGTCGTGGAGTCGCACATCGGCACACGGAGTGGCCTCGTCGATATGCCTGCCGCCACGGGCGACGATCGCGACGGCGAGGTCACGGAGCTTCGCCTCACTGGGGCACGACCAGGTCGACTGCCGCACGAGTCCCGCTCCCCTGTCGACCCAGAGGTCGTCTGGGCCGTTGACGAAGACATCGGTCACATCGGGATCGCTCACGTACCTCGCGAGCGGCCCGAAGTCGGATGCGCCGACCCGGCTGCGCGGCTCAGGCATCGGGCGGCGTGCTTCACGAGGCTCCGTGCCCGCGCCTTCGGTGGGGGATGGCGGCGCGGGCACGGGTCGAGGCGCGCTCAGCACGGGAGCTGCGACGAAGGGTTCGCGCAAGTGCGCTGCCTCGTCGGGCCTGTCTTCCGTGTACTGTCTGCTCGCCATGTCCACGACGGTAGAAGCAGCTGACGTGCCGATGTGGGTCGACGGCGAGATTGTGGACGGTTCTCTCTACGTACCGATGGGGAGGACGAGATGCGTCTTCCGGCTCGCGCCGACGAGAGCCGTTAAAAGAGAAGGGGCGGCACCTAATGGGGGGAAAAGGTGCCGCCGTAGCAACGCTGGATTGGGGGAATCCGTATGTGCGTTGCATCTGGAAACGAGGTCCAGTGGGATCGAGTTTACTCGCCGGAAACATAACCGCAACTTCCCTCAGCTTTTTCTCAGCGGACCCCAGCAGAGGCACATTTTCCGGGGGCAACGCGATGCAACATCGCCTTTCTTTCGGGCCCTCCGGGGCTGGCTAAGCTGGCATCAGCCGTCGCAAAGGAGCGCACTGAAACCATGAGCAATCGCATCGACAATCTTCTCCACGAGGCCCGCCGTTTTCCGCCCACTGAGGAGTTCGCGGCGAACGCGGTCGCGGGTCCAGAGCTCTATGAAGCGGCGCAGAATGACCGCTTGCGATTCTGGGCAGACCGGGCGCGTGAACTGCTGCACTGGCACACTCCGTTCACCCGCACTCTCGACTGGACGAACCCGCCCTTCGCGAAGTGGTTCGACGACGGCGCCCTGAACGTGGCCTACAACTGCCTCGACCGCCACGTGCTCGCCGGCAATGGCGACCGCGTCGCGCTGCACTGGGAGGGTGAGCCCGGAGACTCGCGCAGCTACACCTACGCCGAGCTCACCAGCGAGGTCAAACGCGCCGCGAATCTGCTGACGAGCCTCGGCATCCGCCAAGGCGACCGCGTGGCGATCTATCTGCCGATGATCCCCGAGGCCGTCATCTCCATGCTGGCTGTCGCCCGCATCGGCGCCGTGCACTCCGTGGTGTTCGGCGGCTTCAGCGCCGAGAGCCTGCGCAGCCGCATCGACGACGCGAGCGCCAAACTGGTCATCACCGCCGACGGCGGGTATCGCAAGGGGTCCGTGTTCCCGCTCAAACACGCCGTGGATGCCGCCCTGGCGGCAGACGGCGACAGCACCGTCTCGCACGTGCTCGTCGTCAAGCGCGGCGGCAACGACGTGGAATGGGTGGAGGGCCGCGACCTCTGGTGGCACGACGAGATGGTCGCCGTCGACGACGAGCACGTCGCGAAGGCGTTCCCCGCCGAGAACCCCCTATTCATCCTCTACACGTCGGGAACGACGGGAAAGCCGAAGGGCATCCTGCACACCTCCGGCGGCTACCTAACTCAGACGGCCTTCACCCACCGGTCTGTCTTCGACCTGCACGCGGAGTCCGACGTCTACTGGTGCACCGCCGACGTGGGCTGGATCACGGGCCACAGCTATGTGGTCTACGGCCCGCTCGCCAACGGCGCCACGCAGGTGCTCTACGAGGGAACGCCCGACTCGCCCCACCCCGGCCGTTGGTGGGAGATCATCCAGAAGTACGGTGTCTCGATCTTCTACACCGCGCCCACGGCCATCCGCTCGTTCATGAAGGCCGGCCGGCAGATTCCACAGCAGTTCGATCTCTCGAGTCTGCGCCTGCTCGGCTCGGTGGGCGAACCGATCAACCCCGAGGCATGGATCTGGTATCGCGATGTGATCGGCGGCGGCGAGACCCCGATCGTCGACACATGGTGGCAGACGGAGACGGGCGCGATCATGGTGTCGGCCCTGCCCGGGGTGACCACGCTCAAACCGGGTTCGGCGCAGGTCGCGATTCCCGGCATCCAGATCGAGGTTCTCGACGACGAGGGGCACGATGTCGGACTCGACTCCGGCGGCCTGCTGGTGGTCAGCGAGCCGTGGCCATCGATGCTGCGCGGAATCTGGGGCGACCCCGAGAGGTACAAAGAGACCTACTGGGACAAGTTCGGCACAGTGCGAAATCCCCCCGTGTACTTTGCCGGAGACGGCGCTCGCCGAGATCGCGATGGCGACCTGTGGCTGCTCGGACGCGTCGACGACGTGATGAACGTCTCGGGGCACAGGCTCTCGACGGCAGAAATCGAGTCGGCGCTCGTGTCGCATCCCATGGTCGCCGAGGCCGCCGTGGTCGGAGCCGAAGACGAGGCGACCGGCCAGGCGGTCGTCGCCTTCGTGATCGTGCGCACGAGCCAGGCCGACGTTGCGACGGCCGACGAGGCATCCGCTCTGCTTCGCGCCCACGTGGCCGAGCAGATCGGCGCGATCGCGAAACCGCGCACCGTCTTTCTTGTTGCGGAGCTGCCCAAGACACGATCGGGCAAGATCATGCGGCGGCTGCTGAGAGATGTGGCCGAGGGCCGTGAGGTCGGAGACACCACGACCCTCGCAGACACGCAGGTGATGCAGATCATCACCGACAGGCTGAAGTGATCGGTCGGCGCGCCTAGGCGAACTCGACGATCACCTCGATCTCGACGGGAGCGTCGAGAGGAAGGGCGGCGACGCCCACGGCCGAACGCGCGTGAATGCCACGATCGCCGAACAGGTCGACGAGGAATTCGGACGCGCCGTTGATGACTCCGGGCTGCCCCGTGAACGACGGGTCGGATGCGACGAATCCGGTCACCTTGACGACCCGCGTCACACGGTCGAGCGAGCCGATCACGTTCTCGACCGCGGCCAGCGCGTTGAGAATGGATGTCTGCGCGAGCGACTTCGCGATCGACGGAGAGACCAGTTCGTGTCCGTCGCCAACCTTGCCCGTGTATTCGAGGCTTCCGTCGACGAACGGAAGCTGTCCGGCTGTGAAGACGAGATTGCCCGAGATCACCGCGGGGATGTACGCCGCGACCGGGGGTACGACCGTGGGGATGGTGACTCCGAGCTCAGCGAGGCGAGCCGCGATCACGCTCATCAGGAGGCCTCCCCCGCTGCGGCGACAGGACGCTTGAGGTAGGCGACGAGCCCGCCTTCGGGGCCCGTGACGATCTGCACGAGTTCCCAACCCTTGGCGCCCCAGGTGTTGAGGATCCCCGTCGTGTTGTGGATCATGAGCGGTGTTGTGACGTACTCCCAAGTGGGCATCCGCGTTCCTTTCTGGGCATTTGCCAGCATCATCGATTACTCTCGAGCATATGTCTGCCCAGAAATCTAAGGTTAGCGGCGTCATCGGAGCGATCCTTGGACTCGCGGGGATGAGCGCCATTGCTGGCGTTCTCGTCACGGCCATGGTCGCCCCCGCGCTCGCAGTCACCGGTATCGCAACGAACAACTCCATCGGCATGTTCGAGAACCTGCCGGAGTACATCAAGCCCGACGTCCTCTCACAGCGTTCGGAGATCTACGCCAAGGGTGCCGACGGCAACCCTGTGCTGCTCGCCGCCGCCTTCGACCAGAACAGGCTAGAGGTCGGCTGGGATCAGATCTCGCCGTTCGTCAAGGACGCCGTGGTGTCTGTGGAGGATCCCCGGTTCTATTCACACGGTGGCGTGGACATCATCTCTTCCGCTCGTGCCGCGGCCCAGAACGCGATCGGCGGCGATGGCCCCGGCGCCTCGACCATCTCGATGCAGTATGTGCGCAACATCCTCATCCAGAAGACTCAAGAGATCACCGACGAGGCCAAGCGCGACAAGGCGTTCGAAGACGCCACGAAGACGAGCGTCGACCGCAAGCTCAAAGAGATGAAGCTGGCGATCGGTCTCGAGAAGGAGTACTCGAAAGACCAGATCCTTCTGGGCTACCTGAATATCTCGAACTTCGGCGGCACCGTCTACGGAATCGAAGCCGCGGCTCAGTACTACTACGGCGTATCGGCTGCCAACGTCTCAGTGGCCCAGGCAGCGAGTCTCGTCGCCATGGTCAACGAGCCCAACGGCCTGCGCATCGACCAGCCGGATCAGCCCGAGAAGATCACTGAGAACCAGGCCCGACGCGACGTCAACATCCTCCCTGCGATGCTGAGGGAGCACAAGATCACGCAGGCGCAGTTCGACGAGGCCGTCGCCACGCCGGTCACGCCGAACATCATGCAGCCGTCGACCGGCTGCCAGACCGCGAACGCCACGGGATCCGCGTTCTTCTGCGACTACGTCTCGTATGTCATCAAGAACGACCCGACCTTCGGCGACACAGAAGAGGCGCGCTGGGAGAAGTTCAAGACCGGCGGCTACCGCATCTACACGACCCTCGATGTCGACCTCCAGTCGCAGGCTTGGGAGGCCATGAAGGCCAACGTGCCTGATACGGATCAGGGGGCCTTCAAGATCGGATCGTCGGTCGTGACGGTGCAGCCGGGCACCGGCCGCGTTCTGGCCATGGTGCAGAACAAGGACTACAACGCCGACCCCGAGACCACCCAGCCCAACCAGACATCGATCAACTTCAGTACGGACTACGCCTACGGCGGATCGAGCGGCTTCCAGCAGGGCTCCACGTACAAGGTTTTCACCCTCGCCGAGTGGCTGAAGCAGGGCCACGCACTCGGTGAGATCGTCAACGGCAATCGTCAGACGTTCAACCTGTCGACCTTCCGTAACCACTGCGAGGGAGCTTCCGGCGGGTCATACACCGCAAACAACGACAGCAACCAGACTCCGGGCAATATGACGGTTACGGCAGCGACCGCAGCCTCCGTCAACAATGCGTTCCTCGCAATGGCACAGAAGCTCGACATGTGCGACATCACCCAGACGGCAGAGGCCTTCGGCATGCACCGCGCCGACGGGCAGCCGATGATGCAGAACGTGGCCGGCGTGCTCGGCACCAACGAGGTGTCGCCCCTCACCGTTGCCGCGTCGTACGCCGGCATCGCGGCAGGAGGAAACTTCTGCACGCCCGTCGCGATCGACCGCATCACCGACGCGGCCGGCAACGAGCAGCCGCACCCCACCACGGTGTGCAAGCAGGCCGTCGACCCGAACGTAGCCGCGGCCATGGCCGTAGCGATGCAGGCCGTGACCGCGGGCGGCGGAACGGGCTCGGGAGGTAATCCCTTCGATGGCCACGCTCTGATCGGTAAGACCGGAACGACCGACGGCGAAGTTCAGTTGTGGTTTGCGGGCGCGACTACCAAACTCGCCACGGCCGTATGGACGGGCAATATCGAGGGCAAGACCTCGCTCCGCAACACGAGCGTCAACGGCACCGGCGCGAGCAACCTGCGTTTCAGCGTGTTCAAGCAGTACATGACCCAGGCCAATCAGAAGTACGGCGGTGATGACTTCCCGAAACCGACCAGCTCACTCCTGAATGCGCCGCAGGTGACCATTCCTGACGTGCGAGGCAAGTCCATCACCGAGGCCAAGTCCATCGTCGAGGCCGCCGGATTCACCTTCCTCGACGGAGGTGCAATCGATAGCGACGTGCCAGCAGGCCTCGCGGCTGGAACCGATCCGGGCGCGGGCAACAGTGCCCCGAAGGGCTCACAGCTGTCGGTGCTGACAAGCAATGGACAGCTGAAGCCCGTTCCTGATGTGTCCGGAATGGAGTTGGGAGCGGCAGCACAAGCGATCCAGGCAGCCGGATTCAAGTTCTCGCCGGCCACACAGGTGCAGCAGACCGACGCGAATTGCAACAACAAAGTCGCCCTCGGCTCCACCCCCGCCGCTGGCTCCTTGGCGAATCCCGCGACCGCGAGCGTAGCCCTCATCATCTGCAAGAAGCCCTAGCGAGGTGGAGATGTCCCGCCAGGCGAAGGTCGCCGCGACAGCCCTCGGGCTGACCGCGGCGGCCGGAGCCGCGGCCTTCGCCTGGGGCTCGCTCGTCGAGCGTCGGCTCTACACCCTTCGTCGCGTCTCCGCACCCGTGCTCCCGGCCGGTGCGACGGACATCCGTGTCTTGCACATCTCAGATCTGCACATGGCTCCGTGGCAGCACGACAAGCAGGAGTGGGTGAGGAGACTCGCCTTGCTGGAACCCGATCTCGTGGTCGATACCGGCGACAATCTGGGCCACACCGCCTCCTACGAGGCGATCGCGTACGCGCTCGAGCCCTTCCGAGGTGTGCCGGGCGTCTTCGTCAACGGGTCGAATGACTACTTCGGTCCCACGTTCAAGAGCCCCCTGCGCTACTTCATGGGACCCTCGAAGATGCATCGCGACCCGACGCGACTCGATACCGCACGGCTCGAAGGCACGTTCGCCGATCTCGGTTGGCAGAACCTCAATAATCGAGCTACAAACCTGGTGGTCAACGGCACCCGCATCGAGTTCTTCGGCGTCGACGATCCGCATCGCCACTACGACCGGCTCGACCGCATTCCCGGGGCACTCGACGAGTTGCGCGAGGACCAAGACGACGACTACGCGGCCGACCTCACGATCGGCGTGTCTCACGCCCCGTACCAGCGTGTGCTCAACTCCTTCGTGACGCACGGAGCCGACGTGATCTTCGCCGGCCACACGCACGGAGGCCAGGTGTGCGTGCCTGGCTTCGGCGCCCTCATCACGAATTGCGACATTCCGAGAGATCAGGTCAAAGGCTTGAGTGTGTGGCGACACGGGTTGCGCGCGGCGTACCTCAATGTCTCCGCAGGTCTCGGCACGTCGATCTACGCCCCGTTCCGCTTCTCGTGCCTACCAGAGGCGACGCTGCTGACGCTCACCTCGTCGCGCTGACCGGTGCACGCGGCCCCTTCCGAAATCGGCTAGGATGATTGAGGCCTTCGGGCTGATCGGGGTATGGCGCAGCTTGGTAGCGCGCGTCGTTCGGGACGACGAGGTCGCAGGTTCAAATCCTGTTACCCCGACCAACACAGAAGACCCCCTCTCATACGAGAGGGGGTCTTCTGTGTTTAAGAGATGTACAGGTTTACGGAATGTACATGTCACGGAGTCATCACGCTCCGAGTCGACACTCGGCTTACTCCGCTAGGTTTCGAGAGTGAACACACTCGCTCGCCGCAGCCCGCGACGGAATGGCATCATGACTCTTCTGACCGCCGTGGCCTCAGTGACCGTTCTTCTGTTCGGCGGGGTCTTCGCGTCTGCGCAGCCCGCGGCGGCCGCCGAGGTCGTCGAGGCCAAGCCGCCGTTGGTCGTCTTCATCGGAAACTCTTTCACCGGCGGGTCGGCGATGGACTCCGGTGGCATCGCTCGCTTTCCGTCGCTGCTCTCGGCGGAACTCAAATTCCCCTACATGACCCTGACCGCCGACGGTGCTGGCTACGCGTCCGCCGGTGACCAATCCCGCACCTTCCTCGCCCTCGCCAAGAAAGTACCCGAGAACGCGGCGGTCGTCGTCGTACTCGGCAGCGACGATGACGCAGACAAGACAGCGGCAGACATCCGGTCAGGAGCGGCCGAGACCTACGCCCGCATCCACAATCAGGCGCCCGGCGCTGTCATTCTCGCTGTGGCGTCGCCATGGGGCCAGACGCCGACGCCCAAAGGCGTGGTGACGGCGCGAGACGCCGTACGGGACGCAGCCCTGCAAGACGGCAACGCCTTCGTCGACACGATCACCGACAAGTGGCTGGTTGCCGGGCCCACCGGCCAGGTTGGATCCGACGGCGTGCACCCGACCGATGTAGGCCATGCCGAGATGGCCAAGTATCTGGCGCCGGTGCTGCGTCTGCTTCTGCCTACCCGCTCGGCCTAAGACGTGCTGCCGAGCACACCGCCGCTTTCCTCGAGGTAGCAGACGCCGCACAGCGATTCGTAGGTCACGTGCTCGCCATCGATCGCGACCTGGGCGCCGTCGAAGACGAATACGTCGTCGATCTTGCGCGAGTTGAAAATCGCCTTGCGCCCGCAACGGCAGATGGTCTTGAGCTCTTCGAGGCTGTGCGCGATCTCCATGAGCCGCGCACTGCCGGGAAACGCCGACGTCTGGAAGTCGGTGCGAATACCGTAGGCCAACACGGGCACATCGTCGAGGATCGCAATGCGCAGAGCATCGTCGACCTGCTCGGGTGAGAGGAACTGAGCCTCGTCGATCAGAAGGCACGAGATCTCGCCGGAGCCATTCGCGATGGACTGGTTGCGGCGCTGCAGGAAGTCGGCCCTGAGATTCGATGACGGAGTCACGAGAAAGTCGACCTCGCGCGTCACACCGAGGCGCGAGACGATGCGGGTGTCACCCTTCGTGTCGACCGAGGGCTTGGCGATGAGCACGTTCTGGTGGCGCTCCTCGTAGTTGTAGGCGGCCTGGAGCATCGCCGTGCTCTTGCCGCTGTTCATCGCCCCGAACCGGAAGTAGAGTTTCGCCACGCATCCCAGGGTAGTTGCTCGGGCATCCGACGAGACCCGATAGCCGCAAGCGCCCTTGCGGGCACCGCGGTGCTCAGAAAAGCGTCGGCTGCCCCTGATCGATCTCTTCCGGGATGATCGACCCGGGCGACGGCGACGGCCGCCGCGTCGACCGTCGGTCGCCCTGCCCGATAGCCGAACTGCGGATGCCGCCGGATGCGGCGTCTTCGATGCCGCGCTGCAGGCCGTGCGCCCGTATGAGCGGCTGGATGCGCGCCGCCAACCACTTTCTGTACTCTTTCGGCGCATAGCTGTTGGTGCCGTAGTACATGCGCCCGTACTGCTCGACGAGTTCGGGATGCGCAGACTCGAGCCACCTGAAGAACCAGGTCTTGACTCCCGGTCGCAGATGCAGCGCCGTGTAGAGAACCGTGCTCGCGCCAGCGGCCTTGATCTGACGAAGAGCGTCGTCGAGATGCGCCTTGGTGTCTGTGAGGTAAGGCAGGATCGGCATGAGGAACACGCTGCAGTCGAGGCCGGCCTCGCGCACCGCCGTGACGGTCGCCAGGCGTGCCCTGGTCGAGGGAGTGCCTGGCTCGATCGACTGCTGCAGCTCGTCGTCGTAGATCGCGATCGACATGGCCAGGTCGACCGGCACCTGGGCGCTCGCCTCGACCAGAAGCGGCAGGTCCCGCCGCAGCAGAGTGCCCTTCGTCAGGATCGAGAACGGCGTGTGCGACTGCGTCAGGGCCTCGATGATGCCCGGCATCAGCGCGTACCTGCCCTCAGCCCGCTGATAGGGGTCGGTGTTGGTACCAAGCGCCACCGGACTGTGCTGCCAGGCGGGTCGCCGGAGTTCTTTCTCGAGCACCTCGGCAACGTTGAGTTTGACGATGAGCTGGGCATCGAAATCCGCACCGGCGTCGAGGTCGAGATAGGTGTGAGTCTGTCGAGCGAAACAATAGACGCAGGCGTGACTACAGCCTCGGTACGGGTTGATCGTCCAGCCATAGGGCAGCACCGCGCTCGGCCCTGGAATCTTGTTGAGAGCGGATTTCGCGAGGATCTCGTGAAACGTCACGCCTGCGAACTCCGGTGTTTGCACCGAGCGGACGAGGTTGTTGAGCTTCGCCAAGCCCGGCAGTGCCGAGGGTTCCGTACTTGATAACGCTTGACCGCTCCACCGCATGCATGAAGTCGAACATACATTCGAAACAGAGTCAACCGGCTACGGTGTCGACGTCGCCCGAGCCCTTCGACGATCGATGTCTGCGATCGCGTAGGCAGCAGAAGGATTGCGACCCAGCTTCTGTCGGAGCGCAGCAATCATGAGGTGACGAAGATGACTGCCCCGCCCTGCCCTCAGAACGCGCGCGCGGAAGCGATACGCATCCATATACGCCATGCGGGGAGCCCAGATGGGCTGCGGGCGGCGGGCCGATACTCCGCGAGTGAGATGGAGGAACGCCTGCGTCGAGGCGATCGACGACAACAGGTCTATGCCGATGGCCAGCGAGGGCAGCGACACCGATTCCCCGGCGCCGTCCGTGCCCTGCACCGCAGCGAGCGCCCGGAGGTCGGAGTACGGCGGCACGTAGGGCAGGCTCCTGGCAAGATCCATGCTGTGGCCAGCGACCTCGTCGAGCGGCATGCGCTCGTCGAGGCCCATGAATCGTTCGAACGTCCACGGGCCGGCAGGAGCGAACGACGTGACCTGCGCCGCGAAGCCGACGTTCATCGCCATGAGATCGGGGATGCTTCGCGCCCTGGCAGCTCGCGCGACCAGGACACCGATCTCGGGCTGGGTCGACTCGGACTCGTCGACCACGAGATCGGCGCCGGCCATGAATTCGTCTACCGATTCCGGAGTGACCCCCTCGGTGAAGACTGCGACTCTGGCCTCGGGATTGATGTCGAGCACTCGATCGCGGAACACCTCAGCCTTATTGCGCCCATAGGTGGATACTGCGGCTCCGTCGACACGGTTCGCGTTCTGAGGCTCGAATGTCTCTGGATCGGCGACGTTGAACCCCGACACACCCATGCGGGCGAGCTTGAGGCCGAACTGGAACCCTCCCCCGCCTGCGCCACAGATGGCCACCGTCGATCGGATCAGAGCCTTCTGCTCGTCCTCGCTCCAGAAACCGTAGTTGCGAGCGAACTCAGGAGAAAGGAATGTGCGAGCCACTATGCGGCGCTCGTCCTGGCACTCGGGATACGCCCGACGAAGACAAGCGAGGGTTCCGACTCAAGCAAGTGTTCGACGAGGTCACTCGTGCGACCGGTGACGGTCGCCGTCGACGAGGCGACGTCGATCTCGATCGGTACGTTGTAGTCGAGGTAATGCTCGATGAACCTCACGTCTCCGATGCGGTCGATCGTGATGATGCTTCTGAGGCGTCTCTCGAGCCATGGCTCGATGATGGCGAACGCGCGACCGAGGCCGTGGTTGGTGACGTACGCGAGCATCAGGGCGAAGAGATACCACTGGATGGTGTCCTGAACGGCAGCCTTCTGATGACGGGCGATCACTCTAGAGACCTCCACCGCGTTCCACGGCAGCGGTCCGTCGGCGAAGGCGTCCCGACAGAACTCCTCGACGGGCAGAGGAGTTCCATGGAGCGAATCCCCGGGGCGTGGCTCTCCCCGCACGATGAGTCGAGATACCCCGACCACGCGGGTGCCGTCGGGATGGTTCTCGAGCACGCAGAAGGTGATGGAACGAGAATCGTCGGCGTCTCGGTCGGTGCCGTCCGGCAACAGGTCCTTCTCGGAGAGCTGGCCGGTCTGGTCGACATAGACGCGTCTTCGGAGATGGAAGTGAGCCATGTATTCGGCTTCGAGGCCGGGGACAGCAACCCCATCGATGGCAAGAACACCGAGCGCCAGACGTGAATTCGGAGAGGAATCGAAAACGGTGGATGACACCACCGGAATCACTGCGTCATTTGTGACGGTCTGATCAACGTGCGACATACCGCCCCTACTTCATGAGTTCCGTGGCACAGAGCGGACTTTCGTGCAACCGCGCCCCCTTTGTCCCGTTCACGTCCGATCCTATTGCAGGCTCGCCGACGTTTATCGACCGATGGGTGGCGCAACCCGCCAGCGACTCTTCGCGGGCCTGCAAACTTGGTAGTCTGATCAGCGAATAACAGTGACCCGAGGGGACGCCATGCCAGCTGGAGACACACCGGCTTTTTCGCTTGCGCGCACGAGTGGCTCCCACTCGGAGGAGCGATCGCGCGTCCTGTCTATCGCGATCCAGCGAGTCAGTACGTCTGGTCTCGACGTCGGCTTCGAGCAAGCGATTCTCGATGAAATTATTCGCGAAGCTGAGGTTTCCTCGCGTGTCGCGACGCGTATCTGGCCTCGACACGAAGATTTCGTCTACGACCTGTTCACTGAAATCGCGCAACAGACGCGACGCGACCTGACAGACACCGAGACCCTCGTCGCGACATGGGGATTCCTGGGTTCGCGACTCAACGACCTCCGTACGCCCGAGGGGCGTCGCAGCATCATGCTCGACGTCGTGCGCACGGCAGCGGAGCAGAACCTCGAAGAAGTCGCCACGTCAGCGGCGTGGCGGAGTTACGCGAGCCTCTCCCTGACGATTTTGTCGCGGCCAGACAGCGCGGGTCGCTCTGCGGTTCTTCAGGCCCTGCGCAACAGCGAGCTCGCGTTCATCGACACGATGGAGATGTTCTACCGCAACATCATGGCGACGGTCGGCTACCGACTCAAAGAAGAGTTCCACAACGACTATCACCCGTTCGTCGTCGCGACCGCTGCGGTCGTCGAAGGACTCGGCATCTCGCGCACGACCGTGCCCGAGGTCGTCGACTCGCACTTCTCGCGCTCGGGTGAGAGCGAGGGCAACTCCTGGTCGCTCGTGTCGCTCGCATTCGTCGGCGTGATCGAGGCCTTCGTCGAGTTCGACCCGGACTACGAGCCCGAGGAAGCAATCTCCCGCCTCAGTGGCGGCGTCGATGTCACTCCGAGCCCGGCCGAGAACCCGCAGGGCTATTAGCGCGCGTCCGGGTCGGTGAGGTATCCGTCTTCGGCGGCTCGACGCAGCAGCTCATCGCGTGTGTCTGCACGCCGACCCTGCTGGTCGTAGCTCGCCCGAATCGCCTTGAGCGCTGTTCTGATCTTCTCGAAGCGCACGCCTTCGATGAGAGCGATATCGACCGTGCTCTGTCCCGCGGAGTAGAGGCGAAGCACGCGTTTCTGCCAGTCGTCGGGCTCAGCGATCGGTGACGCCACTCGCGGGGATGGGCTGGACGCGGCGGCCTCGGTATCGCCCAGAACACGCTTCACGGCGTCGAGAACCGCTTCTGCCGGTCGCGATTTCGGCACGAAGGCGTCAGCACCAGCCGCGAGGGTCTCCGTCTCAGCCTCTCGACTCCCGTCTGTGCTCATCACGACGACGGCCGCGCCCGCGTCTTTGCACTCACGGACGCGCCTCCGCAGGGTCGGCGTGGAGTCCATCTGGCGCGCCATGATGACGACATCGGGCGGAAAGGATTCGTGCTCGACCAAGCCCGTCCACGAGCCCGACACGGCGATCACATCGAAGTCCGGAGCGTTGGTCTCGAGCCACTGGGCGAGACCATCGACGATGAGGACGTGATCATCGACGAGAGCGATCGTGCGTCTGGAGGTGCCGTCCGTCACGAGATCACTGCCGCCGTGCCGAACTTCCGGATGCGGTCCATCGTCTGCCGGAACGACTGCGGCCTGCCGAAGTAGTATCCCTGGGCGCTTCTCACTCCGAGTTCGACCATCACATCGACCATATCGGGGCTCTCGATTCCCTCGACGATCATCGTGTAGTCGAGATTGTCTCCAAAGCCTTGGAGCGCCTTGATCACCTCGCGTTGCCTCACGTCGCCGAGATCGTCGATCAGGCTCTTGTCGATCTTGAGGATATCCATAGGGAACCGAACCAGCGCGCCGACCGACGAGTCGTCCGAACCGTAGTCGTCGAGGGCGATGATGACTCCGGCATCCTGCATCGCCTCAGCCTCGCGCCGAAGGTCGTCGGTGACCGAGCGCAACGATCTCTCGTTCAACTCGATGCACATCGAGACGTTCGGATGCGATCCAGCGACCGCCCTGATGAACGGCCCGAGATGATCCTCGCTGATCTGGCCCAGGTCGAGGTTCACGGTCATACACGCGATGCTCGGTTCCACGGCGTGGAACTTCTCGGCGGCATCCATTGCTTTGACGACGACCTGCCTCGTCAGCTCGTCCATCAACCCGAGGCTCTTGGCCCGAGCGACGAGCGACGACGGCGAGATGGGGCCCAGTTCGGGGTCGATGTAACGGACAAGCGCCTCGAAGGCCCAGATGCGGCCCTGGTCGATGCTGACGATGGGCTGGAATGCCAGCGTCAGACGGTTTTCGGTGATGGCACGAGCGATGATGTCGTTGGTTCTCGTCGATCTGTGCGAGGCGACGCTCACGCTGCTGCCGTCGAGCGTTCCCCCGTGCCGCCGGGATCGTTTGACCTGCAGCATGCTTCGGTCCGCGTCGACCACGAGGAGCTGGGCATCGATCTCGCGATGCCCCGAGAAGGCGAGGCCGGCGCTCACAACAGGTCGGAATTCCTGACCGTCGAGCATCAAGGGCATGTTGATCTCTCGGATGATCGTGTCTGCGATGTCCTTGCTCTGGTCGACGGTCTGGAGCTCCGTGAGGATGACGACGAATTCGTCTCCGCCGATGCGTGACACGAAATCTCTGACGCCGACCGAGTTCCGCAGACGGGCCGCGACGGCCTTCAGGAGCTCATCGCCCGTGTGGTGTCCACGCGAATCGTTGAGCTTCTTGAAATTGTCGAGGTCGATGAAGAGAACCGCGATACCCGAGTGATACGACCTGTTCTCGTTCGCTTCGACCAGAGCAGACTGAAAAGCGCCGTAGTTGGGCAGTCCCGTCATCGGATCGCTGTTCGCCCGGCGCTCGAGGCTGTCGACATCGTTCTGGATGCGCACGGTCTCGCTCGCCATATGTGCGAGGGCGGTCAGCGCTTGCTGCTCCTCCCCGCCCAGAGGCGGCGCGCCCAGGCGACGGGAGGCGACGATGTACTCGTCGAGACCGGATTCGAGGCGCACCCGAGAACCCATCTCGCCAGGCCCGGGGGGTGCGGTGCGCACCTCCGTCTCGCTCGCCCGGAGAACCATCTTTGCGCGAAGCTCGAGTGCCTTGCGCAACCCCACCTCCGTTGCCCAGGGCAGGTCCACCGCGGCGGTGACGACTCCACCGAGCAACTGATGCACTCTGCGGAACTTCGTCCTCTGCGCTATGACGAGAAAGAGTGTCGCCGCCAGAAGCAACACGAGGGGGCTGAGCCGCGCCTCGCTATCTCGCTCGAGCCACGGGATCACCGTGGAGTCGACCGCGTTCATCGCCGTCGAAACGGCCGCCACGAGAACGACGCTGCCGGCGATGCGCATCGGGCTCAGCGCCGACACACCGAACGAGTGGTCGACGTTCCAGCGGCCGCGATTGCGGACGAACTCGAGGACCAACGCGATCACGAAGTATGCGAGCGTCGCCAGGGTGTACGCCACCACCGACCAGACTCCGGCGCGCGCCAGCTCGTTATGGACGACGACGAAGGCCAGGCCGCTGACGACGCTGATCCCGACGACGTATAGGGCGACGACCACGTTTCGCAGCACGATCAGCTGCGAGATCATGATGCCGACCGCCCAGACGGCCACGGTGAGAAGATAATCGGGTCGCGCCTGCGGGATGGACAGGAGCGCCGCAGCGACCCCGAGCATGGGCAGTCCCCCGATTCGCCCTGACGGCATACGCAGGTGCGCACACATGATGCACCCCAACACCGTGACCAGCTCTTCGGTCCACGAGTAGGGCGAACCCACGACGACCCCGACAATCGCGTAGACGAGAGCGGCGACGGCGAGAACCACGAACGGCGAAGCGAAAATACGGTCGAACAGTGACAGCTTGAAGCGGTTGACCATCAGCACGGGTCTCCTCGATCGAGGCGCCCTGCCCCTCAGGAAGCGAGGTGCAGTGCCTGCGCGGTGCTCTTCAGCACCTTTCGGGCCGTCGCCGGCGAGTCGGTCAATCGCGTGCCGAGAGAGGGGATCATCGAGCGGATCTGGGGCAACCAGCGCACATAGTCGTCGGGGAAACAGCGCTCGAGGATGTCGAGCATGATCGGAACGGCGGTTGAGGCGCCCGGCGACGCGCCGAGCAGACCGGCTATCGAGCCGTCTGCCGAAGCGATGACCTCCGTGCCGAACTGCAGAACACCGCCCCGCTTCGAATCCTTCTTCATGACCTGCACGCGCTGGCCCGCGGTGATGAGGTACCAGTCGTCAGGATTCGCCGTGGGCATGAATTCCTGCAACGCCGCGAACTTCTTCTTCTTGCCCGCGAGCAGCTCGCCGACGAGGTACTTCACCAGATCGATGTTGTCGCGCGCGACAGCGAGCATGGGGCCGAGATTGTGTGCGCGGATGGACCCGGGCAGATCGAACCACGAACCCTTCTTCAAGAATTTGGGGCTGAACCCTGCGTACGGACCGAAGAGCAACGATGCCTCTCCGTCGACGACGCGGGTGTCGAGGTGCGGCACGCTCATCGGCGGTGCCCCCACAGCGGCCTTGCCGTAGACCTTCGCTCGATGCTCCGCCACGACGGCCGGGTTGTCGGTCCGGTAGAACTGGCCACTGATCGGGAATCCGCCGAAGCCGCGGATCTCCGGGATGCCGGACTTCTGGAGCAGGTGCAGCGCACCGCCCCCAGCGCCGACGAAGACGAAGCGGGCGTTCACCGTCGTGGGGGTCGATCCGACAAGCTCTTTGACAGAGACGTTCCAGGTGCCGTCTTTCTGACGGCGGAGGTTCGACACCGAGTGCTCGGTCTTGAGGCTGGCGCCTCGACTGGTGAGGAAGTCGAAGAGATGGCGTGACAGGGCACCGAAATCGACGTCTGTGCCGGCCGTGATGCGAGTCGCGGCGACCGCCTCGTCTTTTTTGCGCCCACGCATGAGAGTCGGAGCCCACTCGTAGATGACCGCGGGGTCTTCGCTGTACTCGATGCCCTCGAAGAGCGGTTCGTCGCGCAGCACGTCGAACCGCTTTCGCAGGTACTCGACGTTCTTCTCGCCCCGAACGAACGTCATGTGCGGCGTGGAGTTGATGAACGTCGACGGATCGGGGATGTCGCCGTTCTCGACGAGGAACGACCAGAACTGTCGGCTGACCTGAAACTGCTCGTTGATGGCGACGGCCTTCGACGCCTCTACCGTGCCGTCGGGGTTCTCGGGCATGTAGTTGAGTTCGCAGAGCGCCGCGTGGCCCGTTCCCGCGTTGTTCCAGGGGTTGGAGCTCTCACCCGCCACGTCGCCCAGTCGTTCGAAGATCCTGATCGTCCAGTCGGGCTGAAGGATCGAAAGGAAAGTGCCGAGCGTGGCGCTCATGATTCCGCCACCGATCAGAACAACGTCTACGGGTTTTCCTGCTGCGCTCACACCTCCCATGATACGGCCGCCTGCTCGTCTGGTGACTCGAAGCGGAAGGTCACGACCAGTGCGTCGTCGACGGTGCGCGCGTCGGCCTCCTGGAACACGAGGCGCACCATGCGCAGAAAGGGCGCCAAGGCGGTGAGTACCGGCACTCCCGTTGGACGGACGAATTCGATCCGCCCCCAGGCATCCGTACCCCGGCGCTCGAGCGTGAGGCTTCTCTCCCCGAAGCCGCCGTCGTGTTCGTCTACCGCCCCGATGAGTGCTCGTAGGGCTGCGATCTGGCGCTCGTCGAGGTGCGCCGCCACGCCCTGTTCGTCGCTGTATCGATCGACCAGATCTGCGAGTGTGCCGCGCGAGATGCGTTCGACGATCGCCCGGCGCAATTCGGATGCGAGTTCGGTCGCGCGGACGGCATCTCCCGACTTCAGGGACGCCGACTCAGCGAGGCGGGCGAGGAATGGCACCACATCGCGACGCAGCGCGCCGAGCTCGCCCATGGCATCCGTCTCGGCGAGGCGCTGCAGCACAGCGCTCTCGTGCCGCATCCGCTGCGCCTGCGCCTCCTGTCTTGCTTCTTCGAGACTCGCGACGAGACTGCGCGAGTACGCCGCCGACGCGAGTCCGATGGCGATGCTCGGGGCGGCAGCGACCAAGGCCAGGAGGCCGAGTGTCCCCGCGCCCTCAGTACTCATGTTCTGCAGGAAGGCCAGGCCGAACGTGACCGAGACGGCCTGCACGGTGAACCAGAGGATCTCGGAGGAACGCCTGTATGGTCCTGCCAGAAGGAGAGCCAGCCCCAAACAGACGGCTCCCCAATCGTCGCGGATGAGCGTGTTCGTTCCGAGCTGGCTGAGTGAATTGAGTAGGCTCGCCAGCATCACGCCGCCCAGGAAGACCTGGAACCTCGCGAACGACACGACATGCCCGAACGGGTCGGCCGCACGAATGAAGTACACGTACGTGGCTGCGAGCACGACGGGGGCGAGGAAGCCCACGACCGGCAGAGAGATCTGCTCGCGCCCGGTCGGAGTGAGAGACAGCGCAATCGAGAGAGCCACGCTGACCGCGCCCATCGCGACGACGAACATGCGCGCCGTCACCCGCGATACCGGGTCGAGCTCGGCGGCGGTCGGATGCGACGACGACGTCATGAGCCGCCTTTCGGCACCGTGAGAAGTACGGACGTGCCCGCGCCCCGCGTCGACCAGACGGTCGCGGATCCCCCGACCCCGAGCATCCGATCGTGCACGGAGAGGCGCAGGCCGAGCCTGTCGGAGGGCGTCGCGGAAACGGAGAAACCCCGGCCTGCGTCGGCGACGGTTGCGGTGACGTCGCCGCCGGACGCCACGATGGCGAGCTCGGCCAGCGACACACCCGCGTGGACGACGACGTTGACGAGACACTGCTCGATGGCGGCGACGATGGCTTCGTGGGCCGCGGCGTCGAGGGTCTCGAGCTCGTGGACATCGCCCGACACGACCACGCGGAGCCCGCGCGATCCGACCCGGGCCAGCGCGCTCGTGAGTCTGCTCTCGCTCGTCGACTCGATCAAGCCGGGTATCGCAGCGCTTCCCGGGGCACGGAGAAGCTCATCGCTCCGCGCGAGAAGGTCTAGATCTCGGCGGATGACGGCGAGATGTCTCTCGGGGATCGGGCCCGGCTCTAGCATGGCGATGGCGTGCAGATCGCCCAGGACGGTGTCGTGGAGAAGACTCGACGCGTGTCCGAGCAGGCGGGCTTCCTCGTCAATGCTCTGCTGTTCCTTCGCTGCACGATCGAGGGCCGGCGCCTCCTGCACAGCGTTTCGTCGAGCAAGCCACAGGACGATCAACAGGACGAAGACGGCGATGACCGACCCGAGGGCGGTGAAGTCGACGACGATCTGACGTTGCCCGAGCTCGGTGCCGAGCACAGACGCGGTAGACGTGGCCGCATAGCCGAGGCCGCACACGAGGAGACAGGATGCGAGCGAGCGTCGCCCTACGCCGGATACCGTCGCTGCGACCACGGGAAGACTGAGAACGATGCTGTCGGACTTCTGACTCGACGCGAGCAACGGGTCGACGCTGAGGGCGTAAGCGAATCCGGCGCCGCAGACGACCAGCAGTGCGATGACGGTCTCGAGTGCACCGTGTCGCCGCTGGAGGACGTAGGCGCCGGCGCCCAACACGGCAAGAGACAGAACGGGAACGAGCGCCCGGGCGACGCCCACCTCGCCCTCGGCGACCGGAACTCTGACCGAGAGGACGAGGACGATCGCCGCGGCGGCGGCAAGCAGGATCGACGATAGCCAGACGCTCGCATGGCTGAGGGCGCGGCTCGTGAAAACCCCTTCAGCGTCTGTGCCGAGCAACAGGGCGGTCAGGACACGAGCCCGTCTTCCGCAGCCCGGCGGATGAGATCCTGCTTGGACCGAGCGGGACGCCCCGTGGCCGCATAGTGGTCGCGAATGCGCGACAGGTCGTTCTTGACCGCTTCGAAGGAGATGCCGAGCTGCAGCCCGATGTCGACGGGACTCAGACCATCGGCGTAGAGGCGGAGCGTGTCGAGCGCGGTGTCGACTAAGGCCGCTTTGCCCTTCTTCTCCGACCAGGCCGTTCGCACAGCATCGAGCACCGCATCTGCCGGCGACGACTTGGACACGAATACCGAGGCACCCGCGGCCAACGAACGCTCGCGGATCTCGTCGGTGTCGATCGCGCTGACCACGACGACGAGGGCGCCTGCGGCAAGGCACGTTCTCACCCGGGTCTCGATCGAGATCGGTTCCTGCAGCTGCAGATCCATCACCACGACGTCGGGCGCGAAAGCGGGGTGCCGGATCATCTCGAACCATCCCGTGACGCTGATGACGACATCGAGATCTGACGCGTTGCTGAGCATGTACGTGGTGAGGCCATCGAGCAGGAGCTCGTGGTCGTCGACGATTCCGACTCTGCATGACAGCACGGTCGACTGCACTTCCACGTTCTCCCCTTGAATAGGCTTTTGCGCACACGCAAACTCCCCCCAGAGGCGCACTGTCACCTCACACTACTCGCTCGACGAGCCCCGCGCGGGGCGGCGTTTGCGCGCTCACAGCCCTCGGCTGTTCAATTCGTCGTCCATGCGCCGAGCCATCTGGGCGTACCCCTCGTCATTCGGGTGGAGGCCGTCGTCCGCCATCCACTCCGGGTGCCCCTCGATCCAATGAGAGGCGCCCTCGATGTACTCCGCCCCGATGACCCGCGCTTCGGCGGCGACCCATCCGCTGATCGTCGCCAGGCTCTGCGGCCGCTCGTCGGTGTACCAGAACGGCTCGACCACGATGATGCGCGTCTCGGGCAGAGCGCTTCGCAGCTTCGCGAAGTCGGAGACGATAGCGGAATGCACCTCGTCTGATTTCTCGGGCATCGAGAAGTTGTCGTTGAGACCCATCGTGACGAAGAGAATGTCGGGGTCGGATGCGATGACGGCGTCGACGAGGTCGCCGCCCTCCGGCAGCCGGTCGCGATTGTTCACGAAGCCCAGCCCGTTGACGCTCGGGTTCACCTCGTTCCATCCTCGCTCGGCGGCGATGATGCTCGACCACCGTTTGCTCGGATCGCTCGCTCCCGTGCCCAAGGTGTAGGAGTCCCCGTAGAAGGCGACCACCGGCGCTCCGGGGATGCGGGTGTCGTCCGATGACTCGGTCAGGGCTCCGGGCCCCATGGATGCACGCACGACTGCTCCTCCGATGATGACCGCGAGCACGGCAAGGGCAACGATGATGACCGAGGCTCGTCGTGAACTCATGGCGTCTATTCGCAGCGGGTCCCGCCTACGGATTGCCCGCTGATGCTCAGCGCCTCCGCTTGCGGTCTGGCTTGCCGTTCGGGCCGTAGACGATGATGCCGGTGACCGGGATGAGCGCGAACCACAACCAGCTGTAGCTCCAGCCGAATCCGCTTCCGGTCACGAAGAACAGGGCGAGCGAGACGAACGGAACGATGGCCATGACCGTAGTCCCGATCCGGCTCGGCTCCTTCGACTGCGGATCCTTCCAGCCTTCGGTGGCCCTCGCGGGAGACTGCTGCGCCGCCGGCG
Source organism: Agreia sp. VKM Ac-1783 (assembly GCF_900177765.1). Taxonomy (GTDB): domain Bacteria; phylum Actinomycetota; class Actinomycetes; order Actinomycetales; family Microbacteriaceae; genus Agreia. Next base: position 392,287 of record NZ_FXWI01000001.1, on the reverse strand, counting down.
TCTGGGCCTGCGGTGCGACTCGCTCGATCTCAGGGGCGCCATAGACGGGCACATCGTCGGCGAGCCGGTCCGTGACGGGGTGCTCGGCCCCCTCGTCGGCGAAGATCGTCGGCGCGGATGCGGGGGCGGGCGACGACGTGCGCGCCGGGCGCGCCGCCTCGCCGACAGAGGCGGGGAACGTCGTGGCCGGCAGGTCGTCGAAGAGCGGCGCGAGGTCACCCCGCGTCACCGCGTTGCGCGCGGCTTTGCTTCGCTCCGTGAACTCGGCCTCTGTCAGTCGCCCCTCGGCCACGTGTTGGCGCAGCTCCGTCACCGCGCGGTCACGCTCGGCCGTGCTGAGGCGGTAGGTGGGGTTGCCCGAGTAGTCCGGAATGCTCATACCGCCATTGTCTCAACCCGCGCCGGTGCGCGCATCCCTCGAACAACGGATGCGCGGCGCAGCGCGGCCCTAAGCCGAGACGGCGACCGAACGCTCCGAAGCGATGAACTCGGCGATCTGCACGGCGTTGAGAGCAGCACCCTTGCGGAGGTTGTCGTTGCTGATGAAGAGGGCGAGGCCGCGACCCGCCGGGGCTCCCTCGTCGGCGCGGATGCGCCCCACGTAACTGGGGTCGTTGCCCGCGGCCTGCAGAGGTGTCGGAACGTCGGAGAGTTCGACGCCGGGAGCGTTCGACAGAAGCTCGATCGCTCGTTCCGGGCTCAGGGCCTCGGCGAATTCAGCGTTGATCGAGAGCGAGTGCCCCGTGAACACGGGAACGCGCACGCACGTACCGCTGACGAGCAGCTCGGGCAGCTCGAGGATCTTGCGGCTCTCGTTGCGCAGCTTCTTCTCTTCGTCGGTCTCGTTGAGACCGTCGTCGACGATCGAGCCGGCGAGCGGGATGACATCGAACGCGATAGGACGCACGTAGGTCTGGGGCTCGGGCATCGAGACAGCATCTCCGCGGTGCACGAGCTGCAGGAGGTCGGGGTCGGCGACGGCGGCGCGCGCCTGGCCCGCCAGTTCTTCTGCTCCCTTGAGCCCACTGCCCGATACCGCCTGGTAAGTCGAGACGATGAGTCGTGTGAGGCCGGCCTCGGCGTGCAGGACCTTCAGCACGGGCATGGCGGCCATCGTGGTGCAGTTCGGGTTGGCGATGATGCCCTTGCGCGCCTCCGCGATGGCGTGCGGGTTGACCTCGCTGACGACGAGCGGCACGTCAGGATCCATGCGCCACGCGCTGGAGTTGTCGATCACGAGAACGCCGGCGGCGGCGAAGCGCGGCGCCTGGGCACGAGATCCGGTGGCCCCGGCAGAGAAGAGGGCGATGTCGAGGCCGGTCGGATCAGCAGTCTCGATGTCTTCGACGACGATCGGCTCTCCACGGAACTCGAGCGTCGTGCCCGCCGACCGGGCCGTGGCGAAGAACCGGATGCTCGCAATCGGAAAGTCGCGTTCCTCGAGCAGACGGCGCATGACTGTGCCGACCTGTCCGGTCGCTCCGACAACGCCAACGTTCAATGCCTGTGCAGCCACAACTTGTCCTTGAGGTATCTCAGCCGCGTGGCACCCCCAATAAGAGGGGCGGCACACGCGCGCATAACGCGGCCGAATGCCACGCTGCCCAATGTTACCAAGGCATGCAGAGGGCAGGAGGCCGACCCGGACCAGAAGTGGCGACGTGCCGATCGTGACATTCCTTCACGAAAGGGCTGGTATTCCTCTGAGAGGCGTGCCTATGCTCAGGTAATCCCAAGGTTTTGAGCACCGTCGCTCTGGCGGTACCTGAGCAGAAATGAGTACCACCGTGAAATCCAGTAGCACCCTCGTACGTGGCGCGGCCATCGCGGTCGCCACGGCCCTTGTGGCCGGCTCCGCTCTCCTTGTCGGAGGCGCCGCTTCCGCTGACACCATCACCGTGCCGCAGGGCCAGACTTTCCCGGCAGAGTCGCCGGCCCTCGCTGGCGAGCCCGGCTACAACTACAACACCTGGCACCAGGGTTACACGACGGCTCCTGCTCTTCCGCAGACGGTCGAGGCCGATGGCCTGCACATCTCCGGAGTCTCCCAGATCCTCAAGGGCTACGACACTGCCCGGACCGCGACGACCTTCAGCAGCGTCATCGCGGGCGCATCCGTCACCAAGACCGGCGACGACGTCTTCCTGCAGATCCCTCTCTTCAACACGCCCGGCACCCGCACCGGTTACACGACGCTCTATCCGACCGTCGCCGGCAGCCTCGACACCTGGACCACGACGAGCGCGATCGTCGGAGACGACGCCAGCGCCTACCCCGCCGGCACGTCGACCCTCACCGTCGCACAGCTCGACGCGGCCCTCAGCACCTTCGATGTGCTGGGCGCCGGAGTTCTGACCACCGCGGGAACGGCCGCGGTCGTCAGCTCCTTCTCGCTCAACGGCGACACCTACCAGTTCGCCGCCCCGGTGGCGCCGCCGGTCGCCCCGAGCGTGACCATCACGCCGACGACGATCACCCCCGCTGACTTCGTCGACACCACGAAGGGCTTCACCGTGAACATCGTCGGCTTCCAGCCGAACGAAGAGATCACCGTTGGTCTTACTCTGCCCGATGGCACGGTCGTCGGATTCGCCGATGGCGCCAACGTGTTCACGGTCGGTGCTGATGGAAGCCTGGTTCTGCCGAACCTGGTTCTCACGGGCAGCGGTGCGCCGCAGCTCGGTGTCTACACCTTCAGCGTCACCGGCACGGTCACCGCCGTGCAGACCGCCACCATCACCGTCGCGAACGCTGCTGTTGTTGCAGACGCTCCGAAGCCGCAGCCGAAGCTCGCCAACACCGGAATCAGCGACGCACCGATGTTCGCTTCGGCCGGTCTCGGTCTGCTGCTGATGGGCTTCGCCGCATTCGCCATCACGGCGGTCAACCGTCGCCGCCGCAACGCGTAGTCACACGCACTAGAACAAGAGAAACGGCCCGTTTCCCCTGTGGGGAACGGGCCGTTTCTCTGTGCATGAAGCAGAGCGTCGTCTCCGGTGCCCCGGAAAGAACGAGCGGTGGCGGCGGCTAGCGGCCCGTTCCGCCGTGGACGATCGCCTCGGTGTCGCTGTCGAGGCCGAAGGCGGTGTGCACGACACGCAGCGCGTCGTTGATGGTGTCGGCGCGGGTCACCACCGAAATGCGGATCTCACTCGTGGAGATCATCTCGATGTTGATGCCCGCCTCGTAGAGGGCGGTGAACAGGCGTGCCGAGACACCGGCGTTGGTTCGCATGCCGGCGCCGACGAGCGCGAGCTTGCCGATCTGGTCGTCGTACTGCAGGCCGACGAAGCCCACGTCGTTCTGGTCGGCGCGCAGCGCGGTAAGAACCGTCTGCCCCTCGGTCTTGGGGAGCGTGAACGAGATGTCGGTGAGGCCCGTCGACGCCGCCGACACGTTCTGCACGATCATGTCGATGTTGGCACCCGTCTTCGCGACGAGGTTGAAGATCTGCGCGGCCTTGCCCGGGATATCGGGAACTCCGACGACGGTGATCTTGGCTTCGCCCAGGTCTGTCGCGACTCCGGCGATGAGTGGCTCTTCCACGACATTCTCGCTCTCTGTGGGGAGGCCCTCGCGAGGGTTCTCCGATGGGTTGTAGACGATGGTGCCCTCGTTGTTGTTGAACGAGGAGCGCACGTGAAGGGTGACGCCGTGGCGGCGGGCGTATTCGACCGCTCGAATATAGAGGACCTTGGCTCCGTTGGCAGCCAGCTCGAGCATCTCTTCGCTGGTGATGCGGTCGATCTTCTTCGCCTTCGGAACCACGCGGGGGTCGGCGGTGAAGATACCGTCGACGTCGGTGTAGATCTCGCAGACGTCGGCGTCGAGGGCCGCGGCGAGCGCGACGGCGGTCGTGTCGGAGCCGCCGCGACCGAGTGTCGTGATGTCTTTGGTGTCGCGGTTGAAGCCCTGGAACCCGGCGACGATCGCGATCGCGCCCTCGTCGAGAGCCTCACGAAGCCGCACCGGCGTGACGTCGACGATGCGGGCGGAGCCGTGTCGGGCATCCGTGATCATGCCGGCCTGGCTGCCGGTGAACGAGCGCGCCTCGTGGCCCAGGCTCTTGATGGCCATGGCAAGGAGCGCCATGGAGATTCGCTCGCCCGCGCTCAGAAGCATGTCGAGCTCTCGGGGCGCCGGCATCGGCGTGACCGCGTGAGCCAGGTCGAGCAGCTCGTCGGTGGTGTCTCCCATGGCCGAAACCGCCACGACGACATCGTTGCCCGCCTTGCGGGTCTCGACGATGCGCTTGGCGACGCGCTTGATGCTCTCGGCATCGGAAACCGATGATCCGCCGTACTTCTGCACGATCAAGCTCACGTAAACACTCCTGAAATGACGAGGATGGGTCCAGCGTGCAATTCTAGCGGGCGCGCAGGCTCAGCCTTTTGCCTTGTCATAGCTGTCGACGATCGCGACGCTCACGGGAAACTGAACCGGCACTGCTCCGAACAGGATCGTGCCGGCTTCGTCTGCCGCCGTGCGCACCTCGGCCGCCACCGCGTCGGCCAGCCCGACCGGCGTGTGCACCACGATCTCGTCGTGCAGGAAGAAGACGAGATGTGGTCGTTCGCGAAGAGGCAGCTCGGGTCCGAGAAGCGCGAGCCGTCGACGAAGACCCGCCATCCAGGCCAGGGCCCATTCGGCGGCCGTGCCCTGCACGACGAAGTTGCGCGTGAAGCGTCCCCAGCTTCGCCGCGCCGTCTTCGCCCGAGTGCGCAGCACCTCGGAAGCACCCTCTTGTCGCGCGTCATCCTGCAGTTCGAGCCACTCGCCCGAGGGCCTGGGAGACGTGCGACCGAGATGAGTCGAGACGACGGCGCCGCTCTCGCCCAGCCTCGCGGCCTCCTCGACGAATCGGATGGCGTCGGGGTAGGCCCGCGCCAGCCGGGGAAGCATGCGACCGCTCTCGCCCGTCGTTCCGCCGTACATCGCGCCGAGCATGCCGACCTTGGCGTGCGCGCGCGTATCGACGGCGCCGGATGCGACGATGCCGTCGTAGAGGTCACGGTCGCGGCCGGCTGCGGCCATTGCTCGATCGCCCGACATGGCCGTGAGGATGCGCGGCTCGAGTTGCGCGGCATCGGCGACTACGAACGTCCACCCCGGGTCGGCGATGACCGCGCCTCGAACCTGGTGGGGCAGTTGCAGCGCTCCCCCGCCGTCTGCGGCCCAGCGGCCGGTGACCACGCCGCCCGGCACATACACGGGGCGGAACCGGCCGCCGTCGACCCACGTGTCGATCCAGTTCCAGCCGTTGGCGGTGAGCAGTCGAGACAACTTCTTATAGGTCAGGAGGGGCTCGATGGCCGGATGCTCGTGGCGCGCGAGTTCCCATCGGTTCGTGCTCGAGACATCGATTCCCGCCCGGCGCAGCGACTTGACCAGCTCGACGGGCGAATCGGGATTCGCGGCCGGGTCGTCGAGCGCGGCGCGGATCTCGAGGAGCAACTCGTGCATGCGGGCGGGTCGCTGGCCCAGCGGCGGGCGTTCTCCCAGAAGTTCCACGAGCAGCTCGTTGTGCCGAGAGGCATCCCACGGCAGTCCCGCGAACTGCATCTCGATCGCTACGAGGCTTCCGGCCGACTCCGCCGCGAGCAACAGCGACAGGCGGTTGGGGTCGGCCGAGCCGGCAACCGCCGCGCGCTGCAGCCGGAACTCCTCTACGGGATCGGCTTGCGCTTCGTCGTCATGGCCGCGCTGCAAGCCGAGATCGAAGAGGGTGTCGGTCTCACCCTGCTCGGCCCAGGCGCTTGGGGCGTCCCACGACGACGGCGCGGCACGGGCGAGTTCTGACTCCGCCGTGGCCGCCGCGTTGCGCAGAATGGTGTGGCACAGCCGCAGGTCGACACAGCGTTCGACCTCGACCTCTGCTTCGAGCAGAACCGGGTACCACCGCCGAGTGTCGTCCCAGACCCAGCGCGGCGAGTGCTTCTCGCGCTGCACGACGGCCTGCGGAAAGTCGTCGCGCGACACTGTGAATGGCGGGCCGAGAAGCCTGCCCGCCTCGTCGAGCTCGGTGAGTGTTACGGCACCATCTGCGTCAGCGCCGAGAGCCGCACCTCCCGTATGAGCACTGACCGCGATGTGCACGGTCAGCTCTCGACGAGCCGGCGCCCCTCGAAGGCACGGCCGAGGGTGACTTCGTCGGCGTACTCGAGATCGCCGCCGACCGGGAGCCCGGACGCGAGGCGGGTGACCCGGATCTGCAGCGTGTTCAGCAGGCGCGAGAGGTAGGTGGCCGTCGCCTCGCCCTCGAGGTTGGGGTCGGTCGCGATGATGACCTCGGTGATATTGACGTCGGCCAGACGCTGCATGAGTTCGCGGATGCGGAGATTGTCGGGGCCGATGCCGTCGATCGGGCTGATAGCCCCGCCGAGCACGTGATAGAGGCCCCGGAATTCTCTGGTGCGCTCGATGGCGACGACGTCTTTGGCCTCCTCGACGACACAGATGACGGTCTGCTGGCGGCGAGGATCGCGGCAGATCGAGCAGGTCTCCTGCTCCGACACGTTTCCGCAGATCGAGCAGAAGTGCACCTTGTCGCGCACTTCGATGAGCACCTCTGCGAGACGGGTCACGTCGAACGACTCGGTCTGCAGAATGTGGAATGCGATGCGCTGCGCCGACTTCGGACCGATGCCCGGAAGCCTGCCCAACTCGTCGATGAGCTCTTGGACGATGCCTTCGTACACTTAGCCGTCGCTTCTCTGCGGGTTGCGAGGAGCTACAGGCTGCTCCTCGATGAAATTGGCGCCCAGGATCTCGCGCACGACTGCCTCGCCGTAGCGCTGGCGACCGGAGTCTGTCGTCGCCACGGGTGCCGGGCGGGCCGGCGGCGTCTCCGGGCGCCCACGGGTGAAGGTGGGAACAGCGGGCGTCTCGTCAGCGGGGCCCGGCCTCTGCGCAGTGGACGGCGGTGACATCGGCGCGGCCGTCGATGGCGCGGGCCTGAACGCCGGTTCACGGAAGTCGGGCTCGGGTTCGCGATCTTCTTCGGGCACAGGCTCGCCTGCGGCATCGGGTGTGGGCTCGGACTGCGGGATGGCCACGACGGCCCACGAGCTGGTGACCGCAGCGGGCTTCTGCGGCGCGCCCGTCACCTCGGGGCGCACCTCTGGCGCGCGCACCGCGTCTGGTGCGGATGCCGGTGCCGCCGCGGGTGCGCGCTCCGGCGACCGGGCCGCGTTGGCCTGAGGTGCGGCGGCAGCGCCTGGCTGCTCTACGCGAGCGATGTACTTGACGCGCACGCCGAGCAGGTCGAGGATTGCCTGACGCAGGATCTCACTGACGCCCTGCCCGGGCGCCTGCTGCTGCTTGAACTGGTTGACGTCGTTCTCACTGGGGAAGGCGAGGGTGAGCACGTCGTTCTCGAAGGCGCGAACCGTCGCAGTGAACACGACGAGCCACGCGCTGCGCTTGGCCTTCTGCACTGCTTCGAGGATCTCGGGCCATGTGTCTCGAACCTGCTGCAGCGTAACGGAACCGGCCGGGGCGACGGGCCGCACCGGAGCGACAGGCTCAGTCTTCTGCGGTTCGGCCTGCTGGGCTTCAACCTGCTGCGGTTCGGCCCGCTGCGGTTCTGCCGGCCGCACCGACCCGCCGGCGGCGTCAGTCGACGGCGCGGGTGCTGCCTCAGGAGCGGAGGTGGCGGTAGCAGCGCGCTCTGCAACGGGCGCAGCTGCGGGTGCGGTTGCTGGTTCTGCGACGACAGGAGTGGCTCGCGAAGCGGGAGCCGGAGCACGCGGCGCGTCGGTCGTCTCGACCCCGACTCGGCGCTCGAGTCGCTCGATACGAGCCAGCGATCCACGTTCTGTGTCGTCGCTGGCAGGCACGAGAACTCTGGCGACCATCAGCTCGAGGTGCAGACGAGGGCTGGTGGCACCGGTCATCTCGGTGAGGGCCGCATTGACGATGTCGGCCGTGCGCGACAGTTCGGCGTGGCCGAACTGCTGCGCCTGGTGGTGCATGGCCTGCAGCTCGTCGGTGGGGACGCCCCGCAACACTGCTCCGGCGGCCTCGATACTCGTCGTCGCACTGACGATGATGATGTCTCGCAGGCGCTCGAGCAGGTCTTCGACGAAGCGGCGGGGGTCTTGGCCGGTCTGGATGACGCGGTCTACGGCGCCGAACGCCGCCGCCGCATCGCGCACGCCGATGGCATCGATCACCTCGCCGAGCAGAGCGGAGTGGGTATAACCGAGCAGCGCCACGGCGCGCTCGTATTCGACCGTGTTGTTCTCGGAGCCCGCCATGAGTTGATCGAGAAGCGAGAGGGTGTCGCGGGGCGATCCGCCGCCGGCACGCACAACGAGCGGCAGCACTCCCGGCGCGACCTGCATGCCCTCGCTGTCGCACAACTGCTGCACGTATTCGAGCAACTGGGCCGGAGGCACCAGCCGGAACGGGTAGTGATGGGTACGCGATCGGATGGTGCCGATGACCTTGTCGGGCTCGGTGGTGGCGAAGATGAACTTCACGTGCTCCGGCGGCTCTTCGACGATCTTGAGCAGTGCGTTGAAGCCCTGCGGGGTGACCATGTGCGCCTCGTCGAGGATGAAGATCTTGAAGCGGTCGCGGGCGGGCGCGAAGACCGCCCGCTCACGGATGTCGCGCGCGTCGTCGACGCCGTTGTGGCTCGCGGCGTCGATCTCGACCACGTCGAGCGAACCCCCGCCATCGCGCCCGAGCTCGACGCAGCTGGGGCACACGCCACACGGCGTATCGGTCGGACCCTCGGCGCAGTTGAGGCAGCGAGCGAGGATGCGGGCCGAGGTGGTCTTGCCGCAGCCGCGCGGGCCGGAGAAGAGGTAAGCGTGGTTGACCCTGTTGGTGCGGAGCGCTGTCATAAGCGGATCGGTCACCTGCGACTGGCCGATCATCTCGGAGAACGCCTCAGGTCGATAGCGGCGGTAGAGAGCGGTGACCATGCAGCAATCGTAACGGTCGCCGCCGACACCGTGCCCGTCGCATCCGGCGCCTGTGAGCGGAACGGCGTCGGGGAGAATGGTGCGATGCAGATTCGCCCTTTCTCCCTCGAAGACACCGATGTCGTGATCGAGCTGTGGACCTCCGCAGGACTCGTGCGGCCCTGGAACGACCCCCGCAAAGACATCGAGCGAAAGCTGACCGTGCAGCCGGAATTGTTCCTCGTCGGCGAGGCGGACGGTGTCGTGATCGCGGCGGCGATGGTGGGGTACGACGGCCACCGAGGCTGGGTCAACTACCTGGCCGTGTCGCCCGGTTCACGAGGGCTCGAGTACGGCCGACGCATGATGGAGGAGGCGGAGAGGCTGCTCGTCGAACTCGGCTGCCCGAAACTCAATCTTCAAATCAGGAGCGACAACGCAGAGGTGCGCGCGTTCTACGAGCACCTGGGGTACACCGAGGATGCGGCCGTCAGTTACGGAAAGCGCCTCATCGCCGACTGACGAGGCCTCGACCCTCGGATTCACTACTGAGGCGCCCACTACTGAGACACCGTGTCTCACAACTCAGTAGTACGTGCCGTGACTCTGAGAGCGATCTCGACGTAGGCTCAACAAAACGAAAACGGGTCGTTGGGGATCATGCACGAAAACGGGTCGTTGGGGATCATGCATGGGGGTGCGTAAATGAGCCGAAGGGCAGATCACAGATATGTGGCCTACAAGTCCGAGTTGCGCACCTTCGCCGAGACGGTCGGAGAGCACCGCGAGGCCGAGATAGCCCGAGCCTCGGAGATCGTCCTCGAGGGTGGCTCGGTCATCGTGGCCGCCCCTGCCGGCATGGGCAAGAGCTGGGCAGCTCGCGCCTTGGCTGCGGCCGTGAGAGGCCGAGGTCGCACGGTCGAGACAGTGACGTGCCTGCGCCTGCGAGACGATCAGCTGCTCGATCACATGACCCCTCATGCGGGCATGCTGATCATCAAAGACGCGCACCTTCTCGGAATCGACGACATCCACCGGCTCGCCGATCTCGCGGCCGATCCAGACAGCAGTGTGCTCATCACCCTCGACTCCGGTGTCTCCTCCTGCACTTCGGCCGATACGGAGCAGAGCCGCCGCGAGCTGACGCTCCTCTGGACGGAGAGAGGCATTCCGCGCGTCGACCTGAGCGGCGTCGGCTACGACGAGGCCGTCAGAATCGTCGAGGCGGTCGCCGGCCCGAACCGCGTCGACGTCGTCACCAGGGCGCGCATCGTGCTGCTCGCCGAGGGCAACCCGCAGCTGCTCGAGGAGTTGACACGCGAGGAGTTGTACCGCGGAACCTACTCGGCACGCCAGCAGAACATGCTGCTGGGGCCGTCGTACATGTCCCCACGCATCATCGATTTCGTTCGCCCCCTGCTGCGCGGGCTGGGCCCCGAAGAGGAGTACGCGCTCGTGACCCTCGCCCGGCTGGGGTCGACCCCCTTCGCCAGGGCGGCGAGACTTGTGGGCAGCACGGCTCTCCGGTCTCTCCTCCGCCGAGGCCTCGTGAGCTACGACCCGGGCACCCCGGACTGCGTCGTCGGCCGCTCGCTCTATGCCCGGGCGGCTCTCGCCATCCAGACCGGCGAAAACCCGCTCGAGGCGCGCCATGTCGTCGAACTGGCGCTCCTGAAGGACGCGGCGGCCGGCATCGATCTCTCCGGTGCAGAATGCGCCTTCGTCGCCGAATACCTGCTGAACGATCCGAGTCACGACCCGCTCGACGACATGTCACCGGCCAAGGCTGCCGACCTCATGGCGCGTGCAGCTCGCCATGCGAACGAGAACGGGATGCCGGGCTCCGCCCGGATGTTCGCACACCGTTCCCTCAGCCTCGAGCCGACTCTCAACGGGGTCGAGCAGCTCTCACGATGTCTCGTGAGGCAGGGCAAGTTCCAGGAGGCGGTCGACGTCATCGAGCGCGTCCGAGTTCCGCACGGCGATCCGAAGGAGGACGCCCTCTACCTGTCGTGGTGGATGCAGGTCCTCGGCAGGCAGGGCACGTCGGCGGAGCGGCTCGATCGGCTGGAGGCGGAGGCTCGATCGTGGGGCACCGTCGATTCCGTTCTCGACGAATGGACGGCGTTCTCGAGGGCGCGCTCGCGGATGATGCTCAGCTCCTACGCCGAGGGCGTCGACGAGATGGAGCGCATCGTCGACAGTCGTGATTCGTCTGGGCCGTTCGTTCTGCGAGCCATCACCGAGTTGATGCCCTGCTACGTCTATCGCGGCGAGACGTCGAAGTTCGAACGCGTTCTCAGTCTCGGCTGGTCGAGAGTCGCTCCGGCATTCGCCGCGTGCAGCGGCATCAAACGTGGCGACCGCAGCGGGGTCATCACCGAATTCGTCATGCAGGCAGCGTTGGTGCGCGGAGCCATCGGTCACGACCGGGCCGGTCTCGCTCGCGAACTGGAGTCGTTCGCCCTGCGGACGGTCGACTCATCCGACGAATACGGCATGGCTCTGGCGAATCTCGCCTCGGGTCACCTCGCCCTGGAGCAGGGGCAGGCCGAGCGAGCAGAGAACGAGCTGTCCAGAGCCCTCGAGCGCGTGGGCTACAGCACCCAGACCAAGTGGACGACCTGGATGCAAATCCTCCGTTCGAACGCTCTCGCCGTCTTGCACCGCTACGACGATGCACTCCTCGTGGAACGTGAGATCTCCCCGATCACCCGCGAGAGCACCCCTTGGCTCGCCCAGTACTCCAGTCATCTCAGCGCGCGGATGAAGGCTCTCGACGGCGACCTGGCCGGATCCGCCGCCGTGTGCCGAGCGATCGCAGAGGCCCGGTCCGACTCGCGATTCTTCGCCGTTCGACCGCTGCACGTCGCGGCTGCGCTCGGGGAGGATCCCGCTCGGCTGCTCTCTGACATCGAGAAACTCCCAGACCAGGAGATGTGGGAGTCCACCCGGCTGCTCGAGGGTCACCTGCGTGCGTCGGTCGACGGCGATGCCGACGAGCTCGAGCGCATCGGCGCCGAGCTGGCGGAACTCGAATTCTGGTGGGAGGCGGTGTTTTCATTCACCACGGCGGCAGCCATCCATGCCGCTTTGCTCGACGACGAACGCCGTGAAGCCGCCCTGGCCCGGGCGGACGGGATTCGCCTCCGACTTCCCGATCTTCAGCCGGTCGACGACGATGCAGAACCCGAGGACGATTGCGCCAACGAGACTGCCGGACGAGAACAGTCCCGGCTCGCCGTGCTCACTCCGCGTGAGCTCGAGGTCGTCACGCTCGCCGCCGACGGACTCACCAACGCACAGATAGCCTCGCGTCTTTATCTCAGCGTGCGCACCGTCGAGTCGCACATCCTGCAGGCGCGAGCGAAACTCGGCGCCATACCCCGGTCGGAACTGAAATCGATCGTGCGAGGCTGACGCAGCAGTCGTGATCGTCAGATCACGGCGAGCGTCTGCCTGGCGATCTCCAGCTCTTCGTTCGTCGGGATCACGAGCACGGCCACGCGCGACGCCTCCGTCGAGATGAGTCGCGGCCCGCGCTCGGGCGAGGCATTGCGTTCCTCGTCGATCTCGATGCCCAGGATGCCGAGCCCCTTGAGTGCTCCCGCCCGGATGAGCGGCGTGTTCTCCCCGACTCCCGCAGTGAAGACGATCGCGTCGAGCCGACCCAAATGCGCCGCGTAGGCGCCCACGTATTGCTTGAGGCGGTGCAGGTAGACGTCGAGAGCGGCCTGCGAATCCGCGTCGCCCGCGTTCGCCGCCGCGATCATGTCTCGCATGTCTCCGTGGCCGGAGAGCCCCAGGATGCCGCTGCCGCGATTCAGCAGGGTGTCGAGATCGTCGAACGTCTGGCCCGTCTTGCGATGCAGGTGGAACAGAACGGCCGGGTCGAGATCGCCCGAGCGGGTGCCCATGACGAGACCCTCGAGAGGCGTCATGCCCATCGACGTCTCCACCGACTTTCCGTCGGAGACGGCACAGGCCGATGCACCGTTTCCGAGGTGCAGCACGATCGTCTTGGTGTCATCGAGCGGGCGGCCGAGGAACTTCGCCGCCGCCTCGGAGACGAACTTGTGTGAGGTGCCGTGAAAGCCATAGCGCCGGATGCGGTGCTGTTCGGCGAGGGCCTTGTCGATGGCATAGGTGTAAGCCGCTGGCGACAGCGTCGAGTGGAACGCCGTGTCGAAGACGGCCACGTGTGGCACGTCGGGAAACGCCTTCTGCGCCGCGTCGATGCCTTGCAGATTCGCCGGGTTGTGCAGCGGGGCGAGGTCGGCGAGATCTTCGATGTTGATCTTCACGAGGTCGGTGACGATCGTCGCCTCGAAGAACCGCTTTCCGCCGTGCACGACGCGGTGGCCGACGGCGACGGGCGGATGCTCGTCGAGCGATGGTCCGTTCGCCCGGAATGCGTCGAGCATCACCTGGAATCCCTGCGAGTGATCGCGGATCGGCAGGTCGAGCTCGCTCGAGCCTTCGGTAGTCGTGTGCTTGGTGTGCCCGGTCTCGTCGCCGATGCGCTCGACGAGCCCCGACGCCAGAACCTCTTCGGTGGTCATCTCGATGAGCTGGTACTTGAATGACGATGAACCGGAGTTCACCACGAGGATGGCGCTCATGCGGATACTCCTTCTGCTGCGGCAGCGTCGACCGGTTGAGCGGCCGCCTGGATCGCGGTGATCGCGATGGTGTTCACGATGTCGGCCACGAGCGCACCGCGCGACAGATCGTTGATCGGCTTGTTGAGCCCCTGGAGGACGGGTCCGATGGCCACCGCTCCGGCACTGCGCTGCACGGCCTTATAGGTGTTGTTGCCCGTGTTGAGGTCGGGGAAGATGAACACGGTGGCGCGACCGGCCACCTGGCTCTCGGGCATCTTCGTGGCGGCCACGGCGGCGTCCGCTGCGGCGTCGTATTGGATGGGGCCCTCCACCAGCAGATCCGGGCGCCGCTCGCGCACGAGACCGGTCGCGGCGCGCACCTTCTCGACCTCCGCACCCGAGCCCGACGTTCCGGTCGAGTACGACAGCATCGCGATGCGTGGATCCACGCCGAACTGCGTCGCCGTCGCGCTCGACGAGATGGCGATGTCGGCCAGCTGCTCGGCTGTCGGATCGGGGATGACGGCGCAATCTCCATAGACCAGCACCCGGTCGGCGAGAGCCATGAGAAAAACGCTCGAGACGACGGATACGCCGGGCTGGGTCTTGATGACCTCGAACGCCGGGCGGATGGTGTGCGCCGTGGTGTGCGCCGCACCCGAGACCATGCCGTCGGCGAGGCCCAGTTTTACCATCATGGTTCCGAAGTACGACACGTCGGTGACGGTGTCGCGAGCCTGCTCGACGGTGATTCCCTTGTGCGCACGAAGCCGCGCGTACTCCTCGGCGAACGGCTGACGGTACTTCTCGTCGAACACGCTGACGATGTGTGCGCCCTCGAGGTCGAGCCCCAGACCAGCGGCCCGTGTGCGAACCTCGTCTTCCTCGCCGACGATGGTCAGCTCGGCAATTCCACGGGCCAGCACGGTGCTCGCCGCCTTCAACACGCGGTCGTCGTCGCCCTCGGGAAGAACGATGTGGCGGCGAACATGGCGGGCCTGGTCGATGAGCCCGTACTCGAACATCAGCGGCGTGACGACGGTCGACGAGCTCACGTCGAGCAGCTCGAGAAGCTTGGCTCCGTCGACATGCTGCTCGAACAGGGCGAGCGCGCTGTCGTACTTGCGCTGGGAGTCCGCAGCAAGGCGCCCCCGGGTCGAGGTGATGCGCAGCGCGGTGTCGTACGTTCCGAGGTCGGTGGTGACGATCGGCAGGGTCGAGTCGAGGCCCGCGATCAGACGCGTGATCGGCTCGGGCAGCTCGAAGCCACCGTTGAGGATGATGCCGCTGAGCGAGGGGAAGGTTCCGGAGGCGTTCGCCATGAGAACCGCGAGCAGCACCTCGGATCGATCTGCGGGGATCACCACGACGGCGCTCTCTGTGAGACGCGGCAGAACGTTCACCATCGACATGCCGGCGACGACGACGCCCAGCGCCTCTCGGTTGAGCAGGCTCGGGTCGCCCGAGAGCAGCGAGCCGGCGGTGGCCTCCACGAGGTGTTGCATGGTCGGCGCGACGAGCACCCGGTCTTCGGGGATGGCCCAGATGGGAACCGACGCGGGGCCGTCGATGGCGGAACCGATGGCATCCCGGATCTCGTCGAGCCGGTCGGGATCGGCGCGGTTCGACACGATGCCGAGCAGCGTGGCGTGCGCCAGTTTGAGTTCGACCTGGGCGAGCTCGGTGAGCTGGCGCATGTCGTCGGGTGTTCGTGCCTCCGAGTAGCCGAGCGTCTCGGAGGATCCCTGACCTTTGCGACCGCCCAGCACCAGCAGCACGGGAGCGCCGAGATTCGCCGCCACGCGCGCGTTGAACGAGAGCTCGCTCGGGCTGCCGACGTCGGTGTAGTCGGAGCCGAGAATGACCACGGCGTCGCACTCGCGCTCGACCGCCTTGTAACGCTCGACGATGACCGACAGGGCGGCATCCGGATCGTTGTGCACGTCGTCGTAGGTGACGCCGATGGTCTGCTCGTAGCTCAACTCGACGCCGTCGTGCGCCAGAAGCATCTCGAGAACGTAGTCGCGTTCGGCAACGGAGCGCGCGATGGGCCGGAAGACCCCGACCCTCTGCAGCGAGTGACACAGGGTGTCGAGCACCCCCAAAGCGATCGTGGACTTTCCGGAGTGGCCTTCGGCTGAGGCGACGTAGATGCTTCTCGACACTTAGGATCCTTCGAACTCGTGGTTACTTAGGCACTCCTCACCATATTCGTTCGCCCTGTCATTCACTCGGGAGAGAGCGCATGTCGAGAAGACGTGCAGCCCCTCAGACCGTGCCCGCGGCGCAGGCCGGGTTCACCCCGAGCAGCCCCATCGATGCCGTCGATCCCGACCAGGCCGACCGCCACCCGCTCGCATCGACGCTTCGCAGGTAAAGACCGTAGCTGCCGCCGAGAAGTCCAGCGAGCAGGGATCCGCTGAATGCCGTCGTGTAGGTGCCCGACACCGGCCCGCTGGTCGTGACGCCTTGGCCGAGCAACGCCACTGTGACGTTCGAGAGCACGGCCCCCTCCGACACCCCATAGTTCACGTTCGCCGGCGCCACATAGCCGGTTCCGGCGGGAAAGTTCCATTTCACCGTGACGACGGGGTTGATGCCCAGTGCGCCGGTCGTGAGCACGCAGCTCTGGACGACGGGCTTCGGGATCGTCGTGGCCTCCAGAGTCGCCTTGGCTGTCTCCCGATCGCTCCAGGCGGCTTCAGTAGGTTCGATGTGACGAGCACCAGAGCCCATGACGAGGGTCATGCCCACCACGATCGCCACAATGCTGCTGACTCGGCGCATCAGGCGACGATTCCTCCGAAGGAACGCGCTCGGTGTCGGCCTCTCGCTCGTCGTTCGCGCGGTGTCGAACGCGGCCAGAAATACCAGGTGATGAATGACGCGACGACGACGGAAACCGCCGCGAGCGCCCAGGGGTTCGACATCGCCACCACGGCGAAGGCGAGCCCGGGAACCGACGCCATCACGATGCGCACCGTCGAGACGGTGTACGGCGCCGGGTCGTCGACGGGGTTGGCATCTCCCCGTAACGTCAAGACGCTCTGCCCGTCGGCGCCGGGCTGTGCCGCCACCACTCGGTGCGTGACCGGCAGTTGGTCGGGGCGGTCGACAGTCACGACGTCGCCGACACGGACCTCGGATGCCGGAATCTCGCGCACCAGAGCAAGCGAACCGGCCGGGATCGTCGGCGACATCGAGCCCGTCTTGAACATGATCAGCGTGATGTTGAACAAGAGCGCGGCGACAGTGAGCACGATGCAGACCGCTCCGAGAACGGAAGCGATATTCAGGAGAAGTTCGCGAACGGCGCCCTGCCGCTTCGCGAGGAGATAGTCCGGCTCCGTGCCGAGACCGACCTCGCGCTCGATGGCCATCGGGGATTCGATCATGAGCTCGAACTCGCCTTCACTTCCCAGGTGGGTGTCACACTCTGGCCCTGCAGCTCGTTCGCCGCGTCGGAATTCATCGACACTTCGAAGCAGAACTGCGTCGCCGCTCCCTGATTCGCCGTGACCGCCGTGGTGGGCAGAACAGCCCCGCTGGTCAGAGCCACGCTGGTGGTCGCCGAACCCGCCGCGCCGGCGGTGCCGACGATGAACGCCGTCGGAGCGGGGCTCGCCCCAGCCTGAAACAGCGCGGCTCCGCACGTCGCACCCGCCGGGTAGCGCACAACGCGATAGCGCATTGCTCCCGCGAGCGTCGCGTTGTCGTTCGTGGCGGGCTGCAGTGCGAGCGTGCCATCGAGCGACAGAGACTTGGTGCGAACCCAGAACGGCGCGTACTTGACTGTGGACGGAGACATGCCTCCCGCAGGAAAAGCGAATATCAGCGGGGCGGCGGCTGTGGAGTCTGCCCAGCTCGTGCCGGAGTTGATAGACGATTCGGTGGTGAAGCGACTCGCGGTGAACGTGGCCTGGCCGAATTCGCTGTCGGCCCACGCCGCCATCGTCAGCGAGCCTCCCACGCCGAGCACGAGTCCCCCGGCAAGGATCGCCCTGACGCGCGCGAAGCGGCGGGGGCGATCCTCGGCCCGGCGAGCGTGCGAGCTACGCGTCATGCTCAGTCGTTGTCCGACACCGACTCGGCGGCGAACTGCCAGGTCACCGTCGCGCCCGCCCCCTCGATCAGGCCCGCGCCCGCGGTCACGATGAGGCAGAGATTCACGGGTGCCCCGGCAACCGCGCCCGCCCCCTCGGTCAGGTCGAACGTGGCGGCGTCTGCGGTCGTGGGCAGCGCTCCGGCGACGACGAGCACATCGCCCGTCGTGTCGGCGTCGCACTCGAAGTCGGTGGTCGTCAGTACCTCGTAGCTGAGGTTGGCCGCGTTGTCTCCGGCGCCGACACTGCTGAGAGTGACGACGGCGTCGGCCGTGGTGGCCGCATCGAGGCGAACGGCGAACGGCGCGTAGACCACGTCGGCCGGCGCCAGATTCAACGGCTCGACGACGAACGCCAGAGGAGCGCCCGGAGCGACCGCATGATCGGCGAACGCTCCGCCGGCCGTCTGCTGGCCTTCGAGGTTGAACGAACCGGCCCCGAAGGTGCCGGTGGCGAACTCGGAGTCGTTCCATGCAGCGAGAGTGACCGCGGCCCCCACACCGAGCACGAGTCCGCCCGCCAGGATCGCGCGAACCATCCCCGTGCGCTTTCTCGTGTGCTCTGTCTTCTCGCGCTCGCTGATTGATGTGCTCATGTCGGTGCCCCTCGAGTCCCCCGGATCGGTTGCCGTAACGAACGGCCTGATTCCGACATGGTGGAACGAGAAAGAGCGGCGGACATCACGAATGCGTAATGTCCAGCAGAGAGAGGCCGACATTCCAGTAGTCGCCGTCTCGGGCCCCAGTAGTACTGGGCACAAAAGAAAAGACCCCCCGCGCACCCGCCAGAGCCCGGTTACCCTTGCTACGTTTCCGTCCTGGGGGAGTTGGCCTGGATGGCGCCACGCGGGGAGCCGTCAACCACTTTACGCGAGGTTGTGTGCTGATCGCGACCTGAGGTGTACTTGAGGTATGCGTATTGCAATCGCCGGAGGTCACGGCAAGATCGCCCTTATTCTCCAGAAGCTTCTCAGTGAGGCAGGCCACGAAGCCGTCGGCCTCATCCGCAAACCCGATCAGGCGGGTGATCTGCTCGTGGCCGGCGGCATCCCCGTGGTTCTCGATCTCGAGCAGGTTTCGGCCGAGACCCTCGCCGCCGATCTCGCCGGGGTGGATGCCGTGGTGTTCGCCGCCGGCGCCGGTCCCGATTCGGGGGCGGATCGAAAGCTCACCGTCGATCGGGATGCGGCCGTGCTCCTCGCCGATGCGGCCGTGATCGCCGGCATCCGTCGTTACGTCATGATCTCGGCGATGTCGGCCGACTCTTTCGAGCCGGATTCCGACGATGTGTTCCAGGTGTACCTGCGGGCGAAGAGCGAAGCCGACTCGGCCCTACGCCAGCGTGACCTCGACTGGACGATCATCAGGCCCGGGGCCCTTACCGACGATCCCGGAACCGGCCTCGTGCGTCTCGCAGAGAGCACGGGCCGCGGCTCGATCCCCCGCGCTGACGTGGCCGCTCTCGTCTTCTGCAGCCTCGTCGACGGAGTCGGATTGCACGCGCAGTTCGAGGCGGTCGAGGGCGACGACCCCGTAGCCGAGGCTCTCACCATGGCACGCTACTAGAGCCTTCTCGCCCGCGAAGACCCAGAACCGCGCGCACCCTTAACGCACAAACCCCTGACCGAAGCAGTGGCTTCGATCAGGGGTGTTGGCGGTGGCGGAGAGATTCGAACTCTCGATAGGTTGCCCTATACACGCTTTCCAAGCGTGCCTCTTCGGCCGCTTGAGTACGCCACCTCTGTTCTTACGAACCTGACTATCCTAACCGATAGCGCGCATTGCTCGCGCGCCGGTTCGTGGTGGGTGCCAGATATCGATCAGGCGGTCGGAGCAGGACCCAGCTCGTCGAGCAGCTGCTGCATCTTCACGTAGGCCTTATTGCGGTAGGCGATGAGCTCCGGCGTTCTGTCGGATGCGATGTCGATGAAACCGCCGCCCGTCTTCGTGCCCAGTCTGCCGGCATCGACCAGGTCGCTCAGGATCTTCGGTGTGGCGAACCTCTCGTCGAACCGCGTCTGCAGGGAGGTGTAGCAGAACGAGTACACGTCGAGCCCGGCCATATCGGCGATGAGGAACGGCCCGAAGAAGGGCAGGCGGAATCCGAAGGTCGTGCGCACGATCGTGTCGATGTCCTCGGGTGTCGCCACACCCTCCTCGACGAGCTGCGTCGCCTCGTGAAAGAGGGCGTATTGCAGCCTGTTGAGTACGAACCCGGTGGAATCTGTGATGCGCGCACTCGACTTTCCTGCCGCTGTGAGCAGCTCTTCGACGGGAGGGAGGATCGCCGCATCCGTGCCATCGTGCGGAATCAACTCGACGCCCGGGATGAACGGCGCCGGGTTCGAGAAGTGGATGCCGAGGAAACGCTCGGGTGCGACCACGGCCTCGGCCAGGGCGTTGATCGAGATCGTCGAGGTATTGCTGCCGATGATGGTCTCGGGGCCGGCGGCCGAGCTGATCCTCGCGAGCGTCTCGTGCTTGACCGAGAGGATCTCCGGCACGGCCTCTTCGACGAAGTCGACGCCGACGACCGCCTCCTCGATCGACGCGGCGGCCGAGATGTTGCGCTCGATGGTGGCCGCGGCGCACTCGGGAAAGAGGCCCTCCGACTCGAACTGAGTCGCCTCGGCGATCACCCGCGCGAGGTTCTTCGCGGCGATCTCCTCGGAGATGTCCGCCAGGCGGACCGAGGCTCCGGAGAGGGCCAGTACCTGCGCGATGCCACCGCCCATGTATCCCGAACCGATGACGGCGACTGTCCTGATCATGATGTTTCTCCTCGGTGTCTGTGCTTCGATTCGGGGGTCGGTTCGGTCACGAGATCTCGGTCGCAATGCGTTCGGCGATGAGCGCGAGCGACGTCGCGCCGGCATCCGGATGCCCGAGGCTCTTTTCTGCGAGCGGACGCGCCCGGCCGAGCGCGGGCCGCAGCCGCGCGGTCTCGACGGCGGCCCGGGTCGCAGCGGAGGCCGCCGTCTGGAGAGCCGCGTCAAGCGAGACACCGGCGGCGATCTCGTCGGAGAGCGTGTCGACGTAGGGCACGAGAGAGTCGATCATGGTCTTGTCGCCCGGCTGAGCCTTGCCCAGACGCTGGATGCCGTCGAGCGCAGCTCGGGCCACAGCGACGGCCGTCTCCTCATCTGAGTCGGAACCGTTCTCCGCGGCCTCTCCCATGGCCTGGAGCGCAGCGGCCCAGAGAGCGCCGGATGTGCCACCCGCTTCGTCGCTCCAGGCATCGCCCGCGTTCGCCAAGAGCTCTCGGACTCCGACACCGGGTGCGTCGCGGGCGCTGCGCACGGCCGCATCGATGCCGTGCACCATGCCGGCCCCGTGGTCGCCGTCGCCCGCGATCGCATCGATGCGGCCGAGTTCGTCGCGGTTCTCGTGCAGCGTCTCACGCACTGCCACCATCAGGCGCAGCGCGAGTGCGGCTCGCGCCGCCGAGGCCGGTGACACGTCGTCAGGCGCCACGGCAGCACCGGCGCCCTCCGACGGGCGCGACTCGGTGGATGCCCGGGGCGCGTCGCGCGAGAACGCAGCCGACCGCGTGTCGCCCTTGCGATAGGCGGGCGACCAGGCCGGATCACGCCACAGTTGCTCGATCTCGTCATCGAGCCACACGAGCGTCACCGACACCCCGGCCATGTCGAGGCTCGTGACGAGTTCGCCGCATTCGGGCTCGACGATGGTCAGGCCCGCTGCCTCGAGTTCGTCGGCGACGCCCGAATACAGCACGAAGAGCTCTTCGTATTTCACCGTGCCGAGCCCGTTGACCATCACGGCCACTCGACTACCGCGGTCGTCTGGAGCGTCGTCGAGCAGACGCGAAACGAGGAGCTTCGCGAGCTCGGCGGCACCCGTCATCGGCACCTCGTCGATGCCCGGTTCGCCGTGGATGCCGAGGCCGATCGACATCTGCCCCTCGGGAACCGTGAACAGCGGCTTGTCGGACCCGGGAAACGTGCAGCCGCTGAAGGCCACGCCGAGGCTGCGCGTTCGACGGTTGGCCTCGCGGGCGACGCGCTCCACGTCGTCGAGCGAGAATCCTCGCTCTGCCGCCGCTCCGGCCACCTTGAACACGGCGAAGTCGCCGGCAATGCCGCGGCGCTTCTCCATCTCGCCGAGCGGAGCACTCGCGATGTCGTCTGTGACGAGAACGGTGCGCACATCGTGGCCCTCGGCGCGCAGCTTCTCTTCTGCGGCGGCGAAGTGCAGAACGTCGCCGGCATAGTTGCCGAAGCTGAAGAGGACTCCCGCTCCGGACTCGGCGGCGGCCGCCACCCGATAGGCCTGGCCGGCAGAGGGAGAGGTGAACACCTGGCCGCAGACGGCGGCGGTCGCCAGCCCCGGCCCGACCACTCCGGCGAACGCCGGATAGTGCCCCGATCCGCCCCCGATCACGACCGCCACCCGGGGTCCGTCCGGGCGGTGGCGCCGTACCACTCCGCCGTCGACGAGTTCGACGGCGTCTGCGTGCACCCGAGCGAAGCCCTTCAGCGCCTCCGACGTGAAATCGTCTGGATTGTTGAATAGACGCGTCATTGCATCTCCTTTGCTAGAAACCTGCGTGAGAAACCTGAAACCGGATAAAGAATCTCGGTCTAGGGGGTCGATCGCTCGACGCTCAACGAGCCCTGGCGCACGCGGCTGCGGCCGGGCACGTAATCGGCCGATTTGGGCAGAGCGTGTCTGCGCAGGTAGTCGCGATTGGCCGCGCACACGCTGAGTCCGTCGCCACCGTAATTCTCGGTGCACAGGATGCCCTGGAATCCCGCCGCGATCGCGGATGCGATGGCGGCTCGATAGTTGATGAGGCCCGACTCCATCGGAGCCGGCACAGCGAAGTACTGCTCGCGCGCCCTGTCCTCGTCGCGAGCGTAGTTCTTGACGTGCCAGAAGTTGGCGTATGGCACCGTCTTCGCGACGATTTCCTCCCACGACTCCACCCGACGATGCAACCGGATCAGATTTCCGATGTCGGGGTTCAGACCGACATTCTCGAGGCCTATCTCCTCGACGAGCCGCACCGATGAATCCGCCGTTCCGAGGTACGTGTCCTCGTAGAGCTCCAGCGAGACGAGCTGGCCGAGTTCCTCGGCGTGACGGCCGAGCTCGCGAAGTCGCGCCACCGCGAGCATCCAGGCCTCGACGTCGTCGGGATCGTCGCGATGTCCATCGACGGTCCAGAACCAGAGCTGCTCGCGCTGCTCTCGGGTGAGCGCCTGGTGCAGCCCGAACGAGACGACCTCGATGCCCAGTCGCGCGGCCGCCTCGAGAGTGCGGTGACTGTAGGCGAGGTTGTCCGCTCCGTTCTCCGCATCGATGACGCTGCGCCTGATCGCCGACACCGACGCGGGCCGAAGACCCGCCTGGGCCGACGCGGCGGCAAGATCGTCGAGTCGCGCAGGCGACAGGTCGCCGACCTTCACCCAGTTGTCGGTGAAATCGACGCAGTCGAAACCCGCGTCCGCCACCTCACCGAGCACCCGCGCCCACTCCTCGGGCCCGGCATCCTGCACCGGAACACCGCTGGGCGCCACGTCCGAGAACGGGAGCATGCTGGCAGCGATGGGCCAGTCGTTTCGGGAGAGACTCATCGTTGACCTCGTCGTGATCGATTGCCGTGCGTGAAGTGCATCATCAGTCTTTGATCGCGCCCAGCGCAAGGCCGGACTGCCAATAGCGCTGAAGACTCAGGAACGCGATGACGAGAGGGATGATCGTCAGCAACGACGCGGTGATCACCAGGTTCTGGATCAATTCTCCGTTTCCCGCCGTCGAGCCCAGCTTGTTCCACTGATTGATACCGATGGTGAGCGGATACCAGGCCGGGTCCTTCAACATGATCAGCGGCAGGAAGTAGTTGTTCCAGATCGACACGAACGAGAAGAGCAGCACCGTGACGGTGGCGGGGGCGAGCAGCGGAAACGCGATCTGCCTGAAGATGCGGAACTCTCCCGCGCCGTCGATGCGGGCGGCCTCGATGAGCCCGTCGGGTACCGCCTGGGCCGTGAAGACCCACATGAGGTACAGCCCGAAGGGGTTGATGAACGACGGGATGAGGATGGCCCACGGGGTGTTCGTGATTCCCAGCTGCGCGAACAGCAAGAACTGCGGGATCGCGAGCGCGATTCCGGGCACCGAGATGGAGCCCAGCACGACCAGGAGGAAGACGCGCTTTCCGATGAAGTCGTGCTTGGCCAGCGCGTAGCCGCCGAGGGCGGCGAGGAGCGTCGACACCAGCGCTCCGACGACGACGTAGAGCACGGTGTTCAGCAACCAACGAGCGAAGATGCCCTCTTGAAAGGTGAACACCTGCACCACGTTGTCCCACAGCGCGAAGTGATCGCCGAAAGCGAGTCCGAACGACGACACGAAATCCTGCTGTGACTTCGTGGCGTTGATCACGAGCCAGACCATCGGCAGCAGACAGTACAGCGCGAAGAGCCCGGTCAGGAGCGTGAGCGTCGTGCTCTTGCGCGGATTCGAGAGCGTATAGAGCTTCTTGCCTCGAGCGAGGGCGCTACTTGTTGAGGACATTCTTCATTCCCTTGATCTGCACGACGTAGGCGATGGCGATGGTGAAGAGCGCCATGACGATCGCCAGAGCCGCGGCGTACCCCTGTTGCGAGCCTGTGAACGCCAGGTTGTAGGCATACAGATTCGGCGTGTAGTACGACGTGATGCCGCTGTTCGAGACGAGCGTCGCCAAGATGTTGGGCTCGTTGAACAGTTGGAACGTGCCGATGATCGAGAAGATGATCGTGACCACCAGCGACCCGCGAAGTGCAGGCAATTTGATGTAGCGCACGATGTGGAACTCGTTCGCGCCGTCGATCGCCGCGGCCTCGTACAACTCGCGTGGCACCGCCCGCAGCGCGGCATAGAAGATCAGCATGTTGTAGCCGGTGAAACCCCACGTGGCCATGACCCCGATCGAGATCATCGTCGTCTCGGGTGCGAAGGGATCGAAGGAGGTTCCCGCCGCCTCGTTCAGACTGCCGATCAGCCCGTAGCGGATGCCGAGCATAAAGCCCCACATGAGCGTCGACACGATCGCCGGGATCGCGTAGGGGAGGAAGACGACGACCCTGAAGAACTTCGTTCCGTGCAGGCGGAGCGAGTCGATCGCCAGGGCCAGCGCGATCGCGCTGAGGAGCATGATCGGCACCTGGATCGCCGTGAAGACCACAACGCGGATCGCGCCGTCGTAGAACTGCGGATCGTTGAAGAGCTTGATGTAGTTGTCGAGCCCCACGAACGCGTTCCCACCGATGAGCTTGTTCTGGAACAGGCTGATGTACGCGGAGTAGCAGATCGGAATGACGAGAACGAAGAGGAAAAGCACGGCGAAGGGGGCGATGAAGAGCAGGCCCACCTTCGGGCGTTTGTGAACCCTGATGGCGTTCGTGGTGGCCGACGACATCTACTTGACCGTGAATCCCTGTTCGTTGCCGTACTCGATGCTGCGCTGCTTCCACGTCTCCAGCACGTCGGCGAGTGTGCCCTTGCCGCTGTTGTAGAGCGGTGCCGACACGTCTTCATAGCTCGTGCGCGCCCATCCGAAGAACGGCGGGTACTGCCAGCCTGTGGCTACGTTCTTCGATGCCTCGGCCAGCACCTCGTTGTATTTCTGGTCGCCGAAGAACTCGTTGGTCGTACCGAGGAACTTCTCGTCGTCGAGGTTGGAGAGGTTGGGCACGAAGGCTCCGGCGTCGATTCGCGACTGCAGGCCGTCGCCGTGCGTGAAGTACTCGAGGAAGGCGTACGCGGCCTCCTTGTTCTTCGCATCGGCCGGAATCGCCATGGCGCTGCCGCCGTTCTCCGAACCCGAGGTCTCGCCGGCCTCCCACTGAGGCAGCGGTGCGATGCGGAAGTCGCCCGCGGCATCCGGAGCCCGCTCGGGGAGGGTCGAGGTGAACCAGCTGCCGATGATCTGCGTGGCGATGGTGCCCTCGTTCAGGCCGCGGTTCCAGTCGTCAGACCATCCGGTGACCTTGGTGTTGACCAGGTCTTCGTCGAGCATCTTCTGCCAGAACTCGACCGCGCGGGTGGTTCCCTCATCGGTGAAGTCGATCGTCACGTTCGAGCCGTCGACCTTGAACGGCCGTCCGCCGCCCTCCCAGATCAGCGACAGGAGAAGGAAGATGTCAGCCGAGTCGTTGGTGATGTAGTGATCTCCTCCCAGCGCCCGCACCTTCTTCGCGGCCTCGTAGAACTCGTCCCAGGTAGCAGGCGGCGCCGTCACTCCGGCCTCGGTCAGAACGGCTTGGTTGTAGAACAGGGCGGCGGGCCCGTAGTCAGACGGGAGGGCATAGGGCTTGCCGTCGATCGTGACGTTGCCCCACGCGGCGTCGACATAGTCGGATGCGATGTCCTCGGCCCCGAACTCGGAGAGATCGGTGAGCTTGCCGGGGATCGCGAAGAGCGGCAGGGAGAAGTATTCGAACATGGCGATGTCGGGCACGCCCGATCCTGCCTGGATCGCGTTGTCGAGGGCCGTGTATTCATCGGTCGACGAACCCGCGTTGATCACATCGACCGTGATGTTGGGGTAGAGCTTCTCGAAACCGGGCACGGCTTCTTTGACGGTGCCGTCCCAGCTCCACACTTTCAGAGTGATGGGCTTGTCTGTGGGGACGCCGGCGCCCGAGGGAGCGTCGCTGCTCCCTGTGCATCCGGTGAGCGCGACCAGCGTGGCCACGGTTGCCACGGCGGCGGCAAGAACTCTCTTTTTCACTTCGTGCTCCTTCTTCTGTGGGTGTGTGACGTGCTCAGTGCATGGCGAGTGCGGTCCATGAGACCGGCGGCAGGCTGATGGTCACCGTGCCGTCGTGCAGTCGCGCTGTGGTGTTGGTCTTGGGCACCACCCGATCGGGGTGCGTCAGGGTGTTCGCCGCGTGGATGTCGTCGTCGAAGATGCTCTCGACGCTGTCGAGGCTCTCGATACCGAGTCGGTCGACGGCGATGTCGACCGTCACGGTCTCTGTGAGACTGCGGTTCACGAGGAACACCGACGTGGCGCCGGATGCCTCATCGTGAGTCGCCACAGCATCGACCATCTGTACGTCGCCGTAGGCATCCGTGGGCGTGCTGGGGGAATCGAGCCTGACCCGCAGAGCCGCGCCCCTCGCGAGTCTCGAGGTGATGGAGAACGGGTAGAACGTGGTCTGCCGCCAAGCCGGCCCGCCCGGCTCCGTCATGATCGGTGCGATCACGTTGACGAGCTGGGCGAGGCTCGCCGCCGTCACCCGGTCGGCATGACGGAGCAGAGAGATCAGCAGGCCTCCGAAGACGACGGCGTCCATGACCGAGTAGGAGTCTTCGAGCAGGCGCGGCGCCTGAGGCCAGGTGTCGGCATCGGTGATCTTCTCGACCTCGTTGTAGCGCGACTGGTACCAGACGTTCCACTCGTCGAACGAGACGTTCACCGTCTTCTCGCTTCGGCGGAGGGCCTTCACGTGATCTGCGGTCGCCACGACGGATTCGATGAACCGGTCCATGTCGACGGCGGATGCGAGAAAGCTGGCGAAGTCTCCCTCCACCGGCTCGTAGTACGCGTGGCATGAGATGAAGTCGACCTCGTCGTAGGTCTTCTCGAGAACGATGCGCTCCCACTCGCCGAAGGTCGGCATCCCTGCCCCCGAGCTGCCGCAGACGACGAGCTCGAGCGTCGCGTCGACCTGACGCATGGCGCGAGCGGTCTGGGCGGCACGTTGCGCGTACTCCGCCGCCGTCGAATGGCCGAGCTGCCAGGGGCCGTCCATCTCGTTGCCGAGACACCAGATCCGGATGCCGTGGGGTTGCGGCGACCCGTTGGCGATGCGCTGGTTCGACAGCTCGGTTCCCGAGCGGATGTTGGCATACTCCAGAACGTCGAGCGCCTCTTGGACCCCGCGCGTGCCCAGATTGACCGCGTACATCAGTTCGCCGTCGACCAGCGTGAGCCAGCGCGAGAATTCGTCGAGGCCGATCTCATTGCTCTCGATGGAGTGCCAGGCGAGGTCGAGGCGGCTCGGCCTCGACTCGCGGGGCCCCGTGCCGTCCTCCCAGCGGTAGCCCGAGACGAAGTTGCCGCCGGGGTAGCGAACGGTCGAGACTCCGAGTTCGCGCACCAGATCGACGACGTCGGTGCGAAAGCCATCGGCGTTCGCCGCCGGGTGACCCGGCTCGTAGATGCCGTCGTAGACGCATCGCCCCAGGTGCTCCACGAAGGAGCCGAAGACGCGTCGGTTGACGGGGCCGACGAGGGAGGCCGGATCGAGGTCGAGGTGGGCGTTCAGCATGAAGTCTCCGTCGGGAAGGGCCTCAGCGTGTGCTCGATCTTCGGAGAAGTCGTGCACAGCACTGTGCGTGGTACATCGTTGTACCTAGATAGTAGGAGCGCGATCCGCGAACGTCAAGGACGAGTCGAAACGTCGTCGTCAGAGCGCTGAAGCTAAGGTTTATGAGCGGCCCCACCAGGCGATGCCGCAGAGCGGGAGGCATCCGGCGTGAGTACGGTTCCGACCATTCACGATGTCGCCCGCGCGGCCGGCGTCTCGATCAAGACCGTCTCCAACGTGCTGAACGACAACCCGAAGGTCGGGCCCGACACCCGGGCACGGATCCTGCGACTGATCGACGAACTGGGCTACCGCCCCAATCTCTCGGCACGGGGCCTTCGCTCGGGCAAGACCAGCATGATCGCCCTCGCCGTACCCTCTCTTCGCGAGAACTACTTCGCAGAACTCGCGGACTCGGTCATCCGTGCTGCCGCCCGTCGAGGTCTCCGCGTCGTGATCGAGCAGACGAACGGCGACCGCGAACTCGAGATCGAGGCCCTCTCGGGCGGGCAGCTGCGCTTCGTCGATGGACTGCTCTTCAGCCCTGCACAGCTCGGCCAGAAAGACGTGGATCTCCTCGCCACCCGAGGACCCGTCGTGCTTCTCGGCGAACGCATCTTCGGCGGACCCACCGACCACGTCACCATGCACAACAGCTCGTCATCGTGTGCCGCCGTGGAGCATCTACTCTCCATCGGAAGAACACGGATCGCCCTGATCGGGGCCCCTGTCGAGACCGAAGACAACGCCAGCTCGGCCAGCCTCCGCGAGCAGGGATACCTCCGCGCGCTGGAGGCGGCGGGCATCGCGAGCGACGATCGACTGATCGTGCGGGAGGGCCACTGGGGCCGCGAGACCGGGGCTGCGGCGATCCGCTCCCTGCGGAGAGACGGGATCGAGTTCGACGCCGTCTTCGCCCTCAACGACACCCTCGCGCTCGGCGCGCTCAGAGCCCTGGGCGAGGCAGGCTTACGCATTCCCGACGACGTCGCGGTCATCGGATTCGACAACATCGACGAGGGGCGATTCTCGTTGCCGTCGTTGACCACGGTCGACCCGGGCCGCCTCGAGATCGCCGAAACAGCGGTCGATCTGCTCGTCGAGCGAATCCAAGAGAAGGGCGACCGGATGCCCGCGAGAACCGTCAAGGCGGGCTTCAGTATCGTCGCGCGGGAATCCACAGGATTCCACAACGCGGACGACAGCGACTAACTCCTCGGCATCTGAGAAGACCGCCCGCAACTCGCGCTCGACCAGCACCGCCCTCGCGCCCTGAGCAGCGCGCCGAAAACACCCTTGCGAGATCGCAGACGATTCTGTTATCGTCGAACCGGTTCGAATCGAACCGGTTCGAAACACCGTCAATGGAGACCTCATGGCAACAATCGGAGACGTGGCCCGTGTCGCGGGCGTGTCGCGCAGCACCGCGTCATACGCGTTGTCGGGCAAGCGATCGATCTCTGCCGAGGTTCGGGCGAAGGTCGAGCAGGCTGTGCGCAGCCTCGACTACACCCCGAACGCCGGAGCCCGAGCCTTGGCCACGTCGCAGACGAAAGTGATCGGCCTGCTGGCTCGCTTTCTCGAAGACGAGTTCGCGCCCGCCATGCTGCAGTACATCCTCGGCGTCACGAACCGCGCCCGCGAACGCGGTTACGACACTCTGCTTCTGACCGACGAAGACGGGGTCTCGGCGCTCCGCCGCATCTCCGATTCGCGAATGGTCGATGGCTTCATCCTGCTGAACGTGGCCGAGAACGACGACCGCCTCGGCATCCTTCGCGCCGCGGCCCAGCCGGGCTCACTGGTCGGACTGCCGGGTGACCCGAGCGGCATCGACGTGTTCGACCTCGATTTCGTGGCGGCGGGCCGGCTGATGGTGGAGACGCTGCACGAGCTCGGCCACCGCACCATGATCCTGGTCTCGCAGCCCGAGCACGTGCTGGAGCGAGGCGGCGCCTACGTGTCTCGGCTCGCCAACGCGGCGCAGGATCGGGCTCGTGAGCTCGGTGTCGAACTGCACCACCACTTCGCTCCCTCCAGCCAGCCCCAGATCGGCTCGGAGCTCGCGCGGCTGCTCGACGCCCACCCCGATGCGACGGGCCTGTTGTTGAACAACGAGGCTGCCGCGGCAGCCCTACCGAGCGTACTGAGAGACCGCGGTCTGACAGCCCCCGAAGACATCTCCGTCATCGGCCGCTACTCCGACGATTTCGCCCGAACCTTCTCGCTCCCCTACACGGCCATTGACAGCGCCGCCGACGAACTCGGTCGGCGGGCTGTCGAACGCCTCGTCTCCCGCATCGAGAGCACCTCGGATGCGGAACCACCGATCGTCGATCTGATCACACCACGGATCGATGACCGCGGCAGTACCGCGGTACCGCCAGCCCGTCACTGAAAAACACCAAGAGGTCCGGTATGCCGGACACGTTCAAGGAGGAACACATGTTGAGCACCACGCTACGGAAGCCGCTTGCCATAGCGGTCACCGTCGTCGCACTCGGAGCCCTCGCGGGCTGCTCGAGTTCGGGCGATGCCGGGTCGACCGACGCCGCGGGAGGGACCTACACCTGGTGGGATCCGTACCCCCAGCACGAAGAAGGCTCCGACTGGGCGAAGCGCGTGCAGGCCTGCGGCACGGATGCCGGGGTCACCATCGAGCGCACGGCGTACGACACGACGTCGTTGACGAATCAGGCGCTGCTCGCCGCGCAGGAAGGCACGTCTCCCGACGTCATCCTGCTCGATAACCCGGCGGTCTCGACGCTCGCCGACACGGGAATGCTCACCACGACAGAGGAGCTCGGGCTCGACACCTCCAAGGTCGACTCCAACCTCCTGGCAGCGGGAGAACTCGACGGCAAGGACTACGGAGTGCCGGTGGGCGCCAACACCCTCGCCCTGTACTACAACGCCGATATCCTCAGCGCGGCGGGCGTCGACCCGGCCAGCATCACGAGCTGGGCCGCGTTGACCGACGCTCTCTCGAAGGTCACGGCCGCGGGCAAGAAGGGCATCACCTTCGCCGGTATCAACACCGAAGAGGGATCCTTCCAGTTCCTGCCCTGGTTCTGGGGAGCCGGCGCCGATCTCTCCAAGCTCGACTCGCCCGAGGCTGTCAGCGCTCTGACGCTCTGGACCGACTGGGTCAACAAGGGTTATGCGCCTCAGTCGGTGATCGGCAACTCGCAGAACACGAGTTGGGAGGAGTTCATCACGGGTGACTTCGCCTTCGCCGAGAACGGCACGTGGCAGGTCAACAGCGCGGCCGAGCAGCCGTTCAAGACCGGCGTGATCGAGCTGCCCGCCGTCGACTCCGGGGTGGCCCCCGCTCCGACCGGCGGAGAGTTCATCACCGCTCCCGTGCAGAAGGACACCGCGCGCTACGACGTCACCAAGAAGATCGTTGACTGCATGACGACTCCCGAGGGATTCGTCGAGACGGCCAACACCTTCGCGTACTACATCCCGCCGACAAGCGACGGCCAGGACCAGCTGCTCGAGCAGCACCCCGACCTCGACACGTGGGTGTCGGCCGTCAAGGCCGCGAAGGGCCGCACGAGCGACAACCTGGGAACGAACTACCCGCTGATCTCCGAGCAGCTGTGGACAGCGGTGCAGAGCTCCCTCTCGGGCGCCTCCTCGCCCAAGGACGCGCTGGCCGCAGCCCAGAAGGCCGCCGCCTCGGCGACCGAAGGCAAGTAATCCCCCAGCCGGGGGCGGGCGCCGAGCCCGCCCCCGGAACCCCTGACGAAGGACACATGATGACGATCTCTGCGGCGCCGGCTGTACGGCCGGCACCCGACCCCAAGCCCAGCGCTCCGCGCCCCAGGCGCGCCAAGGGCGGCGGAACGGGCGGCTCTCGATGGGTCGCAGTGGCATTCGCGGCTCCGCTGCTGGCCTACCTGCTCGCGTTCTACGCGTATCCGCTGATCCGCAGTATCGACCTGAGCATCCACGACTACAACGTGCGCGCCTTCGTTCAAGGCAATGCCGAGTTCGTGGGTCTCAAGAACTACATCGACGTCATCTCATCCCCCCTGTTCGGGCAGGCCGCGTGGAACACCGTGGTCTTCGTCTTCGGCTCGTTGATCTTCCAGTACGTGCTTGGTCTCGCCCTGGCCGTCTTCTTCCGCGGCAACTTCCGCCTGAGCGGAATCCTTCGAGCCCTGTTCCTGGTGCCGTGGCTGCTGCCGCTGATCGTCTCTGGGTCGGCCTGGGCCTGGATGCTCAACAGCGACAACGGCATCGTCAACTCGTTCCTTCAAGCGTTCGGTATCGGCCAGATCAACTGGCTCACCTCACCCGACACCTCGATGCTCGCGGTGATCATCGCGAACATCTGGCTGGGCATCCCCTTCAACCTGGTCATCCTCTACTCCGGCTTGCAGAACATCTCTGGCGACCTCTACGAGGCCGCAGCACTCGACGGCGCAGGCCCGTGGCGCCAGTTCTGGAGCATCACTTTTCCGCTGCTCCGCCCGGTCTCCGCGATCACCCTGCTGTTGGGCCTCGTCTACACGCTCAAGGTGGTCGACATCATCTGGATCATGACCAGTGGAGGACCAGCGAACTCGACCACCACGCTCGCCATCTGGTCGTACCGAGAAGCCTTCGGCACGGGCCAGCCCGACCTCTCCCCCGCTGCCGCCGTCGGCAACATCCTCATCGTCATCGCGCTGATCTTCGGGTTCATATACCTGCGGATGCAGCGACGTCAGGAGCAATCATGACCGCCCGCCGCCCCTGGTGGAAGACAGCTCTCGGAGTCGTCTTCACCGCTCTTATGCTGTTCCCGGTCTACTGGATGGTCAACGTATCGTTCACGAAGACCGCGGATCTGAGGCTGAGCCCGCCGCACCTGTTCCCCCTCGACCCGACGCTCGACGGGTACGCGGAGGTTCTGCGTCAGCAGCTGCCCAACCTCGGCACCAGCCTGCTCATCGGCCTGGGGACCGTGGCCCTGACGGTGGTCATCGCGGCTCCGGCCGCCTACGCGATCTCGCTGCTGAATCTGCGCGGGGGCCGCACCCTCAACTTCGTCCTGCTGGTCGCTCAGATGATCCCCGGCGTCGTCATGGCCATGGGCTTCTACGCGATCTATGTCCGGCTGGGCATGCTCAACAGCGTCTGGGGACTCATCCTCGCCGACTCGACCGTCGCTGTGCCGTTCGGCGTGCTGCTCTTCACGGCATTCATGAGCGGCTTGCCCCGCGAACTACTGCAGGCGGCGCGCATTGACGGCGCGAATGCATGGCGCACCTTCACCTCGGTCGTGATGCCGCTGAGTCGTAACTCCGCGATCACCGTCGCGCTCTTCGCCTTTCTGTGGGCCTGGTCTGACTTCGTCTTCGCCTCGACGCTCGCCCGCAACTCGGCCCTCAAGCCGGTGACTCTCGGCATCTACTCATACATAGGCAACAACACGACCCAGTGGAATGCCATCATGGCTACCGCCGTTGTCGCCTCCATCCCGGCCGCGATCCTGCTCGTCGTGGCCCAGCGCTACGTTGCCGCCGGTGTCACCGCCGGCGCAGTAAAGGACTGACCAGTGACCCTGTCTGCTGCGCCCGCGCACGAGAAGCTCCGTCCGGCCACCGGCCCTGTGGCGCCCGTCACATCGGCCCAGCGCGGCCTCGGCGTCGCCGACGTGAACCTCGACCCCTCGGGCTTTTGGGGAACCCGTCAGGCCGTCAATGCCGGGGCCACTCTGCAACACTGCCTCGACTGGATGGAGCACCTGGGCTGGATCGGAAACTTTGATCGCGTGGCCCGCGGCGAGACCACCGTGAACCGGCCCGGATGGCAGTTCTCGGATTCGGAGATCTACAAGCTGCTGGAGGCGATGGCCTGGGAGCTCGGCCGTCGCCCGGATGCCTCGTTGGCGGCTTCGTTCGATGCGCTGGTCGACCGGGTGGGCGCGGCCCAAGACGACGACGGTTATCTGAACACGGCCCACGGGCATCCAGGTCTGCCGCCGCGGTATTCAGACATGGCGATGGGCCACGAGCTGTACAACACGGGCCACCTGCTGCAGGCCGCCGTCGCGCGGCTGCGCACCGGGAACGACGATCGACTCGTGCAGATCGCGCGACGCGCTGCCGATCAGGTCTGTGAAGAATTCGGGGCGGACGGTCGCGACGCGATCTGTGGTCACCCCGAGATAGAGGTGGCGCTTGTCGAGGCGGGGCGCGCATTCGGCGAGCGTCGCTATCTCGAACAGGCGCGCTTGTTCGTCGAGCGGCGCGGACGCGGCACGCTGCCCGTGCGGCCGCTTCTGTCTGCGGAGTACTTCCAAGACGAAATCCCCGTGCGAGAGGCTTCCGTTCTTCGCGGGCACGCCGTGCGGGCGCTCTATCTCTCGGCCGGTGCTTTCGATGTGGCGGTCGAGACCGGCGATGACGAGCTCGCTGATGCGGTCACCGACCAGTGGCGCAACACGGTCGCCCGCCGTACCTACTTGACGGGAGGTATGGGCTCCCGGCACCAGGATGAGGGCTTCGGCGACGACTGGGAACTACCGGCCGATCGCGCCTACTGCGAGACGTGCGCGGGCGTCGCCTCGGTGATGCTCGCCTGGCGGCTGTACCTGGCGACCGGCGAGGCCCGGTACCCGGACCTCATCGAGCGGACCCTCTTCAACGTCGTAGCTACCTCGCCCAGCAAAGACGGCAGGTCGTTCTTCTACGCCAATCCTCTGCACGTACGTGAGCCGGGCGCGAGCGCGAGCGACGGTGTCAACAACAGGGCCGAGGGCGGTGTGCGGGCTCCGTGGTTCGACGTCTCGTGCTGCCCCACGAACGTCGCCCGCACGGTCGCGTCGCTGGGCGCCTACATAGCCTCCATCGATGACGAGGGCATCGCGGTGCTGCAGTACGCGGCGGGCGAGATCCGGGCCGGAGACTTCGTCCTGCGAGTGCAGACCCGTTATCCCGACGAGGGAACCGTGCGCGTGCTGATCGTCGCGGCGCCCGACGACGAATCACGGATTCGACTGCGCATCCCGGGCTGGACCGACTCTGCGACGCTGAGCGTGAACGGGGGCGAGGCGACCGACGTCGCTCCCGGATGGGCTGATTTGCGTCGCATGTTCGAGCCCGGTGACGAAGTACTCCTCGAACTGCCCCTCGCGCCCCGACTCAGTTGGCCTGACGCACGCATCGACGCCGTGCGCGGCGCAGTAGCCGTCGAACGGGGGCCTCTTGTGCTGTGCCTGGAATCGACGGATCTGCCGTCGTATGCGCCCATCGAAGACGTGCGCCTCGATCCCGATCTCCCTCTGCTTGCGCACGCGGACGGTGCGCGCGCCAACGGCGTCGTCTGCGCCCCGGCAGAGAGTTCGGGCCCCCTTCCCTTCGGCGGGGTCAGGCCGATCGTCTCGGATCCGAAACCCGTCGACGTCACTCTTGTGCCCTACCACCGGTGGGCAGAGCGTGGCCCTGCTGCCATGCGCATCTTCATCCCCGTTACCGGCTGACAACGCCGGCGCGGCCCACAATCGCCCCGCCAATCCAGCACGCACCATCACGCAAAGGAGCATGACCATATGGGCATCACACCCTTATCGACCCCACCGACGCGAAGAAGGCGAACCCTCCGGGTCGCGTCGGTTCTGGCTGCCGCCACGGTGGCGATCGCCGGAGTGGCAGTGGCCGCGCCGGCGGCTCAGGCCGCGCCCAGCGCCGCAAACACTGTGACAGTGAACGCCGACCAGGCATTCAGGCCGGTCACCCACATGGCGTCGGGCAGCCTGTACGGCCTGGCCGACGCCGACTCGCCATCCAGCGAGTTGATCTCGGCGATCAAGCCGCACACCTTCATCCAAAAGCCGTTCGGCGGCAAGCAGCAGCCCACCGGCGACGTCGGCGATACCTGGAAGGTGGCAGCCGACCACGGTGCCAACGTCGTGATCCGGCTCTCCGACTACTACGCCGGTTGGCCCTATCAGTTCGACTGGGCGACCTGGGATCAGATGGTCACCGATCAGGTGCGCCAGGCCAAGGAGTCGGGCATGACGAACCTGGCTGCCTGGGCGCCGTGGAACGAATCGACCGGAACCTGGGATGCTGCGAAGAACGGCTCGTTCGAGGACTTCTGGGTGCACACCTACAACCTCATCCGCAGCCTCGACCCTGACACGCCGATTCAGGGCCCGAGCTACTCCGACAACATCTCGGAAGCGCGGCAGTTCTTCACCGTGGCCAAGGCGACCAACACCGTGCCTGACATTCTGGCGTGGCACGAGCTCATCCGTTCATCGAAGATCGTCGACGATATGAAGACGATCAGCGGCATTCTGAGCGATCTCGGCATCGCCGAGCGGCCGATCTCGATCGAAGAGTACGCGGCTCCAGCAGAGGCGGGAATCCCCGGGTCCCTCATCGGCTACGTCGCCAAGTTCGAGAGGCTCGGCATCCACGACGCCGAACTTCCGTTCTGGAATCAGTCGGGTACCCTCGGCGACCTGCTCACCGAGCGCGACGGCGTTCCGAACGGCGCCTACTGGATGTACACCTGGTACGCCGATATGTCCGGCGATATGGTCACGACCACGCCGCCGGCGAACAACAACTTCGACGCAGCAGCCTCTGTCACGAGCGACAAGAACCAGGTGGAGGTCATCACCGGCGGCAACAGCGGGGCGACCGCGATCACGGTCGACGGACTCGATCAGCTCGCGGTCGGTTCAAGCGGAAGCGTGAACGTGAAGCTCGAATACACCCCGAGCTACGGACGCACAGTCGCGGTCGACGGACCGGTTACGATCTCGAACACCACCTACGCGGTCGGTTCAGACGGTTCGATCAGTGTGCCCATCACGATGAACCCCGCCTACGGTTACCACATCGTTGTGACTCCGGCCGGAGCAGCGACGGACCTCACCGGTTCCTACACGGTCACGAACGTGAACAGTGGACTCGCTCTCGGCACGGCCGAGGGCGAGTCTGAGACCGGTGCCCTGGCCGCTCAGCGCACGCCGGGGGCAACGGCCGACCAGACCTGGAAGCTGGTCGCTGCCGGATCGGGTCTCTACAAGATGGTGAACGCCACGAGTGGGCTCGTCCTCGGCATGCAGGCCGTCGATGCGAACAACAACACGAAGGTCGTTGTCGCCGCCGATAGTGGAAGCGATGATCAGCTCTGGCAGGCGATTCCGGATGGCAAGGGCGCGTATCGCTTCGGCAACTACGCCACGGGCCGCGTACTCGCCATCGAGGGAATGAGCAAGGACGACGGAGCCCAGGTGGTCCAGTGGCTCGACGGCAACCCCTCGTCGAGCTGCACCGCGGCAGGCCCCCGTCAGCCGGGCAAGCTCGGCGACGCGGTGAACTTCTGCGGCACCAGCGCGTACGTGGCGCTTCCCACCGGAGCTGTGAGCACCCTGACCGGAGACTTCAGTGTCTCGACCTGGGTAAACCCCGCCTCGAGCGGCACCTGGCAGCGCGTGTTCGACATCGGCACAGGAAGTCAGAAGAGCATGTTCTTGACGGTCAACGACGGCTCGAAGGTTCGCTTCGTCATCACGACCGGCGGAGCGGGCGGTGAGCAGCGACTCGTGAGCAGTTCGGGAAGCCTGCCGCTGAACCAGTGGTCGCTGGTGACCGTCACTCTGTCGGGAACCACGGGCAAGCTGTACGTGGGCAGCCAGCTCGTGGCCACTAACGAGAACATGACCGTGCACCCCTCGGACTTCGGGCAGAGCACCCAGAACTATCTAGGCAAGTCGCAGTACTCGTCTGATCCCCCGTTCAACGGTCTGCTCGACGACTTCAACATCTATGACCGCGCCCTCAGCGCCGACGAGGTCCTCAACCTCAGCACGGGCGTCGCCGGCACCGGCAACGTGGTGAAGTACAGTTTCGACGAGAACACCGGCGCGAGCGTTCCGGACTCATCGGGTGCAGCCAGGAATGGAACGATCGTGAACGGCGAAAGCGCGGGCAACGGCACCAACGCCACAACGACGTCGACGGATGCCCAGACGGCCGATCACTTCTGGACCCTGGCCCCCGCCGCAGTCGACCCGGGAACCGGGAGCGGCGAGCCCGGCGGCTCGGGAACGACCAGCCCCGGCTCGCCGTCGGGCCCGGGAGGCAACGCCTCGACCGGAGCGGCCCCGGCGGCGGCAAAACTGGCAGCGACCGGTGGCGACTGGAGCTTCATCGCTCTCCTCGGATTCCTGATGCTCGCCGCGGGCGCACTGGTGCTGCGTCAGAAGTCCAAGGCAACCTTCGTTTGACCCACCTGCCCCGGGTTGCGCCTCGCCTGTCTGCGGAGCGCGACCCGGGTCATCCATTTCTAGGAGAACACCCCGTGACAGCGCCCTCGGCAACACCGTTCGACATCCGCGAGATCCCTTTCAGCCGCAGAGGATCATGGCTCGACATCTCCCCGGTGGTCGCGCTGCACACCGTGCGCGAGAAGCTGCACCTGGTCTCACACAAGACCGGCATGCACGCCATCTTCGTGTTCGAGCCGCTGCAGAACGGCGTTGCCGTCGACGCGGTCGTGGATGCGACGCCCACGACACTGCGTTGGTCGACACCCGAGGGCGAGATCGAGGCTGTCTTCGAGAGCGACAGCGTGCTTCGGCTGCGCGGGCGGTCGGCGCAACTGAGAATCGCGGATGCGACGCCCGAGTTGACACCGTTCAGCGGCACCTACCTCTTCACCGACCCGATCGACGGATCGGCCGTCTTCACCTCGTACGAGACGGGGCGGCGCTATCGCATCACCGCCGTTTCTGGCTCCCTCGCGATTACAGGATCGGAGGCGCTGGGCGCCGGCGAGCGTTCTGTCGACACGACCGGTAGCGAGTGGGAGGTCGCCATCGAGGAGTTCGATGCTGCTCGCGCTCCCTATCGGGCGGCGCAGGCGTTCGACGAGGCCGCGGCGCTCGTGGCTCGAGAGTTCGACGACTACGTCGAGCGCATCGCCTCCTGGCGCAGCGAGCACACGCCAGGCGTCGCAGCGGCCTGCTACGTGCTGTGGTCGGCGACCGTCTCACCGAGCGGCTTTCTCGAAAGAGAGTCGATCTTCATGTCCAAGCACTGGATGGACAAGGTCTGGAGCTGGGATCACTGCTTCAACGCTCTGGCGCTCGCACCGGGCCTGCCCCGCGAAGCCCTCGACCAGTTCCAGATCGTCTTCGATTTTCAGGATGCGAGCGGAGCCCTTCCCGACTCGGTCACCCACTCCGAGGTGCTCTACAACTTCGTGAAACCGCCCATCCACGGCTGGGCCTTCCGCAAGCTCCGCGCCACACTCGAGGCTCCCCTCGAGCGGCAGGCGGTGGCCGACGTCTACGACTCGCTCGTGCGCTGGACGCGATTCTGGCTCGAGCGCAGACGAGTCGAAGGGCACGTGCTTCCGCACTACCAACACGGAAACGACAGCGGATGGGACAATTCGACGACCTTCGATCACGACCGCGTGATCGAGGCACCCGATCTCGCCGCCTTCTTCCTGGTGCAGCTCGAAGTGCTCTCAGAGCTCGCGGCCGAATTGGACCTGGCCGGCGAAGCGGCATCCTGGAACGACGAGGCGAAGGCCGTGCGGAGCGCACTCCTCGATCTGTGGAACGGCGACGCCTTCGTCGCGAAGGCCCCTCTGAACGGTCGCGAGAGCAAGACGAGCTCGCTGCTCAACAAGCTTCCCATCGTCGCGGCCCCCCACCTGCCCGAGGGCATCATCGAGACACTGTCGGCGCGCATCTCTGAACACGTCACCGAATTCGGCCCCGCCACTCAACTGGTCGACAGCGACGAGTACGAGTCAGACGGCTATTGGCGCGGGCCCATCTGGGCGCCCTCGACGGCGATCATCGAAGACGGACTGCGTCGGGCGGGCGAGACCGACCTCGCCGATGCGATCAGCGAACGCTTCCGCCGCCTCTGCGAGCGCTCGGGCTTCGCCGAGAACTTCGATGCTCTGACGGGCGAAGGGCTGCGCGACCGCGCCTACACCTGGACGGCGAGCTGCTACCTTACCTTCGCCCGCGAAGCCGAACAGCGTGGATTCGGCGGCTGAGCACGCTCTAACCGGGTCGCCCGGTCGAGAGGCGCGTGATCAGTCGGGTCTCCAGCTCCATCCGGATGGCCGAGCCGCCGGGCGTCCGAGGTGACGTGGTGCGGTCGGCTTCGCGGAGCATCCGGTATGCGGCCGCGCCCATCTCGACGATCGGCTGTTGCACGGTCGTCATCGGCGGCGTCGCCCAGCCTGACTCCTGGATGTCGTCGAAACCGACGACGCTCAAGCGTTCGGGGATCGACAGGGACGCATCGCGGGCGGCGTCGTAGACGCCCAGCGCCATGAAGTCGGAGCACGCGAAGATCGCCGATGGTCTGGCCGCGCCCGACGAGAGCATGGCTGACGCCATCCGGTGCGCCTGCTCACGATCCCAGTCGCCGTAGGCGAGCCACTCCGCGGGAACAGTGACCCCCTGCTCCCTGAGCGCCGTGACGAAGCCGTCAATTCGCGCGCTGCTCGACAGCTCGGAGCGCCTGCCGCCGACGACTCCGATCCGTGTATGCCCCAGCTCGAGCAGGTGCTCCGCGGCCAGGCGCCCGCCGTCCCAGTTCGTCGCCCCGATGCTGGCGACGTCTGCCGGGGGCCGGGTGATCGGGTCGATGACCACGACGGGGATGTTCGCGGTCGTCAGCATGTTCAGCTGAGCCGCGGTCGTGTCGACGAGAACGATGATCGCTCCCAGCGACGGCCTTCTGAGCAGGCGACGCATCCAGTGGTCGTCGGAACGGGCGACGGTGAGGACGACGTCGATTCCGTCGGCCGCGGCAGCAGCCTCGACACCTTCCAGCACCCGGCTGATCCAGCTCCCTTCGACGTGCTTCACAACGACGTCGATGAGCGGAACTGCGATTCGGCCCTCGTCGCCGAGGCGCGCTCGCGTCTTGCGCCGGTATCCCAGCTCCTGAGCGGACGCCATCACGCGGCGGCGCGTCGACTCCGACACGTCGGTTCCCCCGTTCAGCACTTTCGACACGGTGGGCACGCTGATGCCCGCGAGCGCGGCGATCTGCGCGAGAGTCGGCGACCGCGGCGGGTCGATCGGAGTTGGCATGCGTCGACTCTACATAAGTTGCGCAAGTTTTTGCCGACAAACTCGGTACTTAGGGCTTGTCCGGCGCAGCGGTCTGAGTCAGACTAGACGTCGAACGACGCGAGCACGAACCTAGTTTGCGCAACATCTGCTCGCTTCACCACGCGCGACCCAGCACCTCAAGGACGATGATGACTGACACACAACAGACCGCTCCGGCGAAGAGAGCGCTCGTGGTGCGCGGAGGGTGGGACGGACATCAGCCGGTCGAGGCCACAGAGCTGTTTCTGCCCTTCCTGGCCGCGAACGGCTACGACGTGCGCGTCGAGGAGTCGCCGGCCATCTACGCCGACAACGCATACCTGCCCACCGTCGACCTCATCGTGCAGCTCAACACCATGTCGTCGATCGAAGCCGCAGAGTTCACCGGGTTGAGGGCTGCGATCGAGGCGGGCGCAGGCTTCGCCGGCTGGCACGGCGGCATCGCCGACTCCTACCGAAATAACTCCGATTACCTCCAGATGGTCGGCGGTCAGTTCGCCTCGCACCCCGGCAAGCACCCGAGCGAGCGCACGGGCGAGCAATCCGACAACTACGTTCCCCACATGATCGAGATGACCGAAGCCGCGGCAGCTCACCCCATCACACACGGCATCGGCGACTTCGAGCTGGTGACAGAGCAGTACTGGGTGCTGCACGACGACTACAACGACGTGCTGGCGACCACCACGCAGGCCGTGCGGGAATGGGATCCCTGGAATCGGCCCATCACATCACCCGCCATCTGGACCAGGAACTGGGGCGCCGGGCGCATCTTCGTCTCCACGCCGGGCCACCGGGTCGAGATCCTCGAGAACCCCAACGTCAAGACCATCATCGAAAGGGGACTCCTGTGGGCATCCCGCTGAACGTCGGAATCATCGGCGTCGGAAAGATCAGCGAGCAGTATCTCGCGAATCTCCCAAGCTTTCCCAGTCTTCGGCTCGTGGCCGTCGCCGACCTCGACGAGGCCAGGGCCCGACAGGTCGCCGAACAACACGGCGTTCGCGCGCTGACGGTCGACGAGCTTCTCGACGACGCCGAGGTCGATGCCGTTCTGAACCTCACCATTCCCGCCGCCCACGTCGAGATCGGTACCCGTGCCCTTCTGGCCGGCAAGCACGTCTTCGCAGAGAAGCCTCTGGGTTTGAACGCGGCGGAGGCGGCACCCATGCTCGACCTCGCCGAAGAACTCGGCCTGAGATTCGGCAGCGCGCCCGACACTGTGCTCGGCACAGGCATCCAGACAGCCCGTCGCGCCATCGACTCGGGTCTGATCGGCGAGCCGATCGCGGCGCAGGCCTTCTGGTCGTCGCCCGGCCACGAGTCCTGGCATCCGGCTCCCGCCTTTTACTACCAGGAGGGCGGCGGGCCGCTGCTCGACATGGGTCCGTACTACCTCACCTCACTCGTTCACTTCTTCGGGCCGGTGCTGAGGGTCAGCGGTCTCACCAGCCGTTCGAACCGGATGCGCACGGTCGGTTCGGGCGTGCTGGAGGGCACTGAGATCCCCGTCTCGGTCGACACCCACGTCACCGCCCTCCTCGAACACGCCGGCGGAGTCTCGTCGACCATCACCGTGAGTTTCGAGATCTGGAAAACCCGCTCCCCTCTGTTCGAGGTCTACGGTTCGACCGGAACCCTCGCCGTTCCCGATCCGAATCAGTTCTCTGAGCCCGTGGAACTCGCGCGCAGCGAGACCCGCGAGTGGGAACACCTCCCCGATTCGGCGGGGTACATCGATACGGGACGCGGCGTCGGCCTGGCCGACCTCGCCGAAGCGATCGAGCACGACCTGCCTCACCGCGCTTCGGGTCGACTCGGGCTGCACGTGCTCGAGATCATGGATGCCATCCAGCTCTCCAGCGCTCGGGACGAGGCCATCGCGATCTCCAGTACCGTCGAGCGGCCCGCACCCGTTCCGTTGCGCACGGTCGCAGAGCAGGCGTAGGTCGACCACGACATACGATTCGTCAGCGCCAGTCGGCCAACTCTCGGGCCAGTCGTCCGCGAGCGCGCACAAGGAGGCCGCGCACGGTCGTAACGGGGATCGTCAGCTCGAGCGCGATCGCCGCGTAGCCCAGCTGATCGAGTTGTCGAAGCTCCCAGCATCGGCGCTGAAGCTCGGGCATCGAGTCGAGTATCCGTCTGGCTTCGGATGCGAGTGACTGGCAATGAGCAACCGCTGCGGGGTCGTCATGGAGAGGCACGAGAATGTCGTCGTCGAGGTCGGCACGTCGTCGTGACG
The DNA here is from genome assembly GCF_900177765.1 of Agreia sp. VKM Ac-1783. GTDB lineage: Bacteria > Actinomycetota > Actinomycetes > Actinomycetales > Microbacteriaceae > Agreia. The sequence continues at coordinate 348,994 of NZ_FXWI01000001.1, read as the reverse complement.
TCGCGGAGCGAAGGCGGTCGTAGCTGCGCCGACGCACGGTCGTCACGAGCCAACCGGCGATCGTGTCGCTGTCGACGACACTCTCCGCGTGTGTCCAGGCGGCGAGAAAAGCCTCCTGCACGACGTCGTCGACGTCTGCTGTGCCGCCCAGGGTGCGGCGTGCGACCGAACGGAGCATCGCCGAGTGGCGGTGCACGATCTGCTGGAACATCGCGTCATCCGCATTCGGTGTGCGGGTCGTGGGGATGGTGGCGAGCATGCTGTCTCCAGGTGTCGAACAATATGTGTACGCATAGTTCGGACCACCCGTGAGCTGGGGATTGCCGCGTTCATGCCCCCAAAGCGAGGGACTCGCAATTCGGACGTGTATGCGTCGAATGCAGACGCGTCAAGCAGACGTCGCGAGGTCGTCCGCACAGGAATAGGCTTGTCGATGGCCCGCCTCGCACCGCAGCGAGAGTCGCGGGCTGCGCGCCGCCGGCACTCTGGAGACCCCCTTGACCGAATCTGCTCCCGTCGATCCCACCACCACCGAGGCCTGGAAGAAGCTCGCTGCCATCGCCGATGGCTTCTCGCCCGATCTCCGCGCGTGGTTCGCCGATGACGCCCTCCGCGCCGAGCGCTACACCTTTCAAGCGGCAGACCTCACGGTCGACCTGTCGAAGGGGCTCGTCACCGAGGAGATCCTCGCCAACCTCCTTCAGCTCGCGAAAGACGTCGACGTCTCGGGTCGCTATGCGGCTATGATCGCGGGCGAACACATCAACGTCACCGAAGACCGCGCCGTTCTGCACACGGCTCTCCGACGCCCCAAAGACGGAGAGGGCCTCGTTCCGCCGAAGGGCTTCATCGTCGACGGGCAGGACATCGACGGAGACGTTCACGCCACCCTCGACAAGGTCTACGCGTTCGCCGACAAGGTCCGCTCCGGTGAGTGGACCGGCGTCACCGGCAAGCGCATCGAGACCGTCGTCAACATCGGTATCGGCGGCTCTGATCTGGGTCCGGTCATGGTCTACGAGGCGCTGAAGCCCTACGTGCAGGCCGGCATCGAGGCACGCTTCGTCTCGAACATCGACCCCAACGATGTCTACGAGAAGACGGTGGGTCTCGATCCGGAGACCACGCTCTTCATCGTCGCGTCGAAGACCTTCGGCACCCTCGAGACGCTCACCAACGCCCGGCTCGCCCGCGAGTGGCTGTGGGCCGAGCTGAGTGCCGCTGGCGTTCTCGACGATACCGACGAGGCCCGCAAGGGCGCCGTCGCCAAGCACTTCGTCGCCGTCTCGACCGCCCTCGACAAGGTCGAGGCATTCGGCATCGACCCGCAGAACGCCTTCGGATTCTGGGACTGGGTGGGCGGCCGGTACTCGGTCGACTCCGCCATCGGCACCTCCGTCGTGATCGCCATCGGGCCCGACAACTGGCGCGAGTTCCTCGCCGGATTCCACGCCGTCGACGAGCACATGCGCACCGCCCCGCTCGAAGCCAACGTGCCCGTCCTGATGGGTCTGCTGAACGTCTGGTACACGAACTTCCTCGGAGCACAGAGCCACGCCGTTCTGCCCTATGCCCAGTATCTGCACCGCTTCGCCGCCTACCTGCAGCAGCTCACGATGGAGTCGAACGGCAAGAGCGTGCGATGGGACGGCTCGCCCGTCACCAGCGATACCGGAGAGATCTTCTGGGGTGAGCCCGGCACGAACGGTCAGCACGCGTTCTACCAGCTCATCCACCAGGGCACTCGTCTCATCCCCGCCGATTTCATCGCGGTGGCCAACCCGGCGCATCCGCTGAAAGACGCCACGGGCGATGGCGCGGGCGTCGAGCCTGGCCAAGACGTGCACACCCTGTTCATGGCCAACTTCTTCGCGCAGACCAAGGCGCTCGCCTTCGGCAAGACGGCCGACGAGGTGCGCGCCGAGGGCACCAAGGAGTCCGTCGTTCCCGCACGGGAGTTCGCGGGCAACAAGCCGACGACGTCGATTCTGGCTCCTGCTCTGACCCCCAGCGTGGTGGGCCAGCTCATCGCGCTGTACGAGCACATCGTCTTCGTCGAGGGTACGGTCTGGGGAATCGACTCGTTCGATCAGTGGGGGGTGGAGCTCGGCAAGCAGCTCGCTCTGCAGATCACGCCTGCGGTAGCCGGCGATGCCGCGGCCCTCGAGAGCCAGGACTCGTCGAGCAAGTCACTCATCGCGAAGTATCTCGAGTTGCGCGACTAGGAGAACAGGAGAGCCGCCCATGGCCGGTCGCATCGAAATCGATCTGTTCAGCACACTCGACGGTGTGATGCAGGCCCCGGGCGGCCCCGAGGAAGACCCGTCGGGCGGATTCACCTTCGGCGGATGGCAGGCGCCGATGAACGATCCGGCTGTCGGCGATCAGGTGATCGACGGCATCCGGCGCATGGACGCTCTTGTGCTGGGCCGACGCACCTACGAGATCTTCGCCGCGTATTGGCCGAAGCAGCTCGACGGCCCCGGCGGCGCCGAGAACGAGATCGCCTCGGCGTTCGACGCGATCCCCAAGTACGTCGCCTCACGCTCGGAGCCTGCCCTGACGTGGAACGATTCCCACCTGCTCGGGCCCGACATCGCATCCGAGATCGAGATGCTGCGCGAGCGCCATCGCGAGATCCACGTGATCGGCAGCGTCGACTTCGCTCGCACCCTGATCGCGGAGTCGCTCTACGATCAGTTGAACCTCTGGGTCTACCCGATCGTCCTCGGCTCCGGCAAACGCCTCTTCCCGGCCGATGGCCCGGCCGTCAGGCTAGAACCGACCTCGTCCTCGACGATCTCACCGGACGGGACGCTCCTGCTGCGCTATCGGCCGACGGGCGAGGTGCCCGCGACGGGCGACATGACCTGAGCTTCGCGCTCAAAGGAATGGCGTGGCAGCGGCGCTGCGCGACCTCATCGAACGTGAGGCTCGTCCCGAGCAACGACGCCGCCAACTGACTGCAACGGTAGTTCGTCGGAGGCGTGCGCCATGTGGGACTTGACGCGGCGGTTCCCGAGTGATTCACACCCGCCGATCGTAGACTTCGACGTATGAACCTCGACGACATTCCCATCACCACGACCACCGGCGAAGAGACGACGCTGGGCGCGTTCGACGGGGTCAGATTGATCGTCAACGTGGCGAGCCGCTGCGGTCTCGCGCCGCAATACGAGAAGCTCGAGACGCTGCAGAAGACTTACGGCGACAAGGGCTTCACGGTGCTCGGCTTCCCGAGCAACCAGTTCCTGCAAGAACTCTCCACCGACGAGGCGATCCAGGAATACTGCTCGATGACGTGGGGCGTCACGTTCCCGATCTTCGAGAAGATCAGGGTCAACGGCCGCAACGCGCACCCGCTCTACAAGGAGCTCACGAAGACGCCCGACGTCAACGGCAAGACCGGGCGCATCAGCTGGAACTTCGAGAAGTTCGTGGTGACCCCTGACGGTGCGGTGCACCGCTTCAGCCCCCGCACCGAGCCCGACGACCCCGCCATCCTCGAGGTGATCGAGAAGTCGCTGCCCGCCGCGACCCAGTAGCAACAGTGCGGAAAAATCCGGCGACGGACTCCGCGGAGCACCGCGCGGAGGCGTTGAAGGAGCGCGTCTACGTCACTTTCACGAGCCTCGCGGTCGTCTTGGCGATGCAGTCGCACTCCGCTGAGGAGCTGAGCGCTGGCGAGGCGGCATCGACCCTCAGCATCACGGTGTTCGGCACCCTGCTGGCGGTCTTCGTGGCCGACGTCGTCTCGCATCTCGCGGTGCACGCGACTGTGCCGACGGCCACGGAGATCCGGCGGATGGCAGCGGTGAGCTTCGGGGCCTTCGCTACGGCTGTGCTCCCTCTCCTCTTCATCGGGTTCGCCGCTCTTGATCGCTGGAGCGTCGACGCGGCCCTGCGCGCATCCACCATCGCGCTCACCATCTCGCTGATCGCCATCGGCTTCCTCGCCGCGCGCCGGGTGAAAATGGCCTGGTGGCAACGCCTCGTCGTGCTGGGCGCGGAGTTCGCCGTCGGCGCGGCGGTCGTGGGTCTCGAACTGCTCGCTCACGGGTGAGCACTCGTAGGCTTGATACATGGGCGGCCCCACGGAACCTCGTGACTCGCGACTGAACGTCGCTCGCTACCAGGTCGACAAGTTGACCCCTGAGAGCGAACGCGACGACACGAGCGACGCGGGTCAGCCGACGATGGAGCAGCGGGCGCAGATCGTCGAGATCTCGATCCAGCAGGCCATGCGACGGGGCGACTTCGACGACCTTCCCGGTGCCGGAAAACCGCTGACCGGACTGCAGAACGCCTACGATCCCAATTGGTGGATCAGGCAGAAGATCGAACGCGAGCGACTCACCGGCCTCGGTCCACCCGCTTTGACGTTGCGCACGGAGGACGCTCAGCTCGAGGAGAGGCTCGATGGCGCCCCCTCGGAAGACGCCGTTCGCAGCATGCTGAACGACTTCAACGCCCGCATCATCGAGGCGCGCCGGCAGCTGCAGGGCGGACCGCCGGTGGTCACGTCCCCACGCGACGTCGACGTCGAGGTGCAACGTTGGCGCGAACGGCGGGATGCGCGTTACCGGCAATACACGGAAGCTCGGGAACGCGAGGAAGCCGCCTATAGAGCCATGGGATGGCGCGAGCGCCGCCGTGCGCGGCGCTCACGACGCTGAGCTCGACCTCCGCCGCCCTGATGATCTTCGACGAACCCACCAACAACCTCGATACAGTGAGCGTCGATCATCTTGTGATCGAGCGATTTAGGCTGACCATAGCCATGGGCAGCAGCACGTGCAACCCCATTGCACCCGAAGCGATGGGAGAACGAGAGTAGTCAAATGAGAGAGCTTCACTATGGGGGCGGAACCCTGGTCGTCGGCCGAGAGGTCTGCACGGCTGTGTTCGACTACGCCCTGGCGTTGGCACGAGTCGGCAGGTCCGACCTGATCACCGTGCCGATTCTGGTGAACGGTCAGATCGACGAGTCGAACATCCTGTTGGGGCCGACCACGCAGATCTACTGCACGCCCGCAACCCAGACGGCCGAGGGGCTCGACGACTCATCCAAGGTCACCGAACTGCGCGAGCGCATCGCGTCGTTGCACCGACCGATCACCGCGATTTCGGGTGATGGCGCCGTCTACCCGGATTTCGAACTCGAATACTGACCAGCCCGCGCTACAGTGCTGGTCATGGTGATCCGACCGACCGGCAAGACTCCCGTAAGGGAGCGGCGCCGCGGCTGACCAGAATCCCGGCGATCTCGCCCGGCTCGTCACGTTCAGCGACGCGGTCGTGGCGATCGCCGCGACCTTGCTCGTGTTGCCCCTCGCCGAGAATGCCACTCGCGGGGGAACGCCCACCCTCGGCGAGATCGTCGGCGAAAGCGGCGGTCAGATTCTGCTGCTGCTCCTCGGGTTCTTCGTGATCTGCCGATTCTGGCTCAATCATCACGACATCATGCGCAACCTCGTCACATTCGACGCGCCTCTGTTCTGGGCGAACGCGGTGTGGATGGTGTCGATCGTCCTGCTGCCGTTCACGACCGGCCTGATCGGAACATCCGATAGCAGCGACCCGGCCACCACCGGCGTGTACATCGGCAACATGCTCATCACCTGTCTGGCCGCACTGACGATGCAATGGCACGTCAAGCGCACCCCGTCTCTGCAGAGTCCCGAGAGCCGAGGCACGGCGCGCCTGACCGGTGGCGTGGTCGCATCCGTCGCGTTGACCGTCGCGCTGGTGCTCGCCGTGCTGGTGCCCGCTATCGGGCCGTGGTCGCTTCTGCTTCTCGCCGTCGACGGGTTCGTGACGAAAGCGCTCCGCCGCAGAACAGAAAAGCCGGGTTCACCGCGAACATGACGCGGTAAACCCGGCGGTTCTTGCCGAGACTCAGTCGTTAGGCGACCGACTCCTCCCTGCGGGGCAGCTTCCAGCCCGGGCGCACGTAGTGGCACGTGTACCCGTTGGGGTACTTCTCGAGGTAGTCCTGGTGCTCCTCCTCGGCCTCCCAGAAGTCGCCCGCCGGCTCGACCTCGGTGACGACCTTCGCGGGCCAGAGACCGGATGCGTCGACGTCGGCGATCGTGTCGAGCGCGACCTGCTTCTGCTCGTCTGAGGTGTAGAAGATGGCCGAGCGGTAGCTCTCGCCCACGTCGTTTCCCTGGCGGTTCTTCGTCGACGGGTCGTGAATCTGGAAGAAGAACTCGAGCAGGTCGCGGTAGCTGATCTGCGAGGGATCGAACACGATCTCGAGGGCCTCGGCATGGGAGCCGTGGTTGCGGTAGGTGGCGTTCGGGGTGTTGCCGCCGGAGTATCCGGTGCGGCTGGAGATGACTCCCGGGCGCTTGCGGATCAGGTCCTGGACGCCCCAGAAGCATCCGCCGGCCAGAATGGCGGTTTCAGTGGTCGTGGTCATCGTGAGATCTCCTCGGTGCTTGTGGATGCGGTGGGTGTGGATGTGGTGAACAGGCCGCGGTAATCACCGTAGCCCTCCTTCTCGAGGTCTGCCTCTGCGATGAAGCGAAGCGACGCGGAGTTGATGCAGTAGCGAAGTCCCCCGGCCTCGACAGGACCGTCGTCGAAGACGTGTCCGAGGTGGCTGTCTCCCTGGGCAGAACGCACCTCGGTGCGCACCATGCCGAAGGCCTTGTCTGTCTTGATCACGATGTTGTCGGGATCGATCGGGACGGTGAAGCTGGGCCAGCCGGAACGGCTGTCGTACTTGTCGGTCGATGCGAACAGGGGCTCCCCCGACACGATATCGACGTAGAGGCCGGCGTCTTTCTTGTCCCAGAACTCGTTCTGGAAGGCGGGCTCTGTTGCGTCGTCTTGGGTTACTCGGCGCTGCTGTCGGGTGAGGCGGGCGATCGCCTCCGGGCTCTTGACGTACTGGGCTGACACTGTTGTCTCCTTGTGGGTGCGCGGCTGGCTGCCGCGGTTATCAGGTAGAACAGGCAGGCCTCGTCGGATGTTCCACGGTCGGCGAACACTCAGGAATCGAACGTCGCGACCTCTGCGGCATGGCGAAGGCGGGCATCCTCGCTCTCTGCCCACCGGGCTGTAACCGACTCGGCGCGCACCCGGTCGCGGTCTCCGAGACCGCCGAGGAGTGGACTGATCACGTCGCGCGCGAGAACGCGGGCGAGTTCATCGACGGCGCTCGATCGAAGGAAGCCCTCGAGTCTCGTGAGGTCAGACACCACGAGCACGTCGAGATGGGTTTGTAGAATGATGGTCGCCGCGAGTCGCCGTTCGTATACCTCGACCGCCCAGAGCAGCGAGCTCAAGGCCGTGACCTCGTCGTGCGTGAGCACCGCGAATCGGCGCAGCGTGTCGCGAAGGGTGGCTCGGATCGCCCCCACCGACGTGCCGTAGTAGCCGATGCCGTCGCCGAGCAGCGCACGATGCTCTTCGGCGCGCTGCCACGACGACTCGTACTGCAACGCCTCGTCGATGAGCCCACAGGCCTCGACAGCGCGCTGCGCCTCCATTACTCGCTCTCGGCGACCAGGGTGCCCATCACATCGAAGAACGCGTTGTACCCGATCGCGGTCTGCTCGAGCTGTCCCTCGTCGAAGCCGGGAGATTCCTGCTTCATGACCATCTGGGTGCCGTCTCCGACCTCCGCGAGGTCGACCGTGATCACGCCGCGGGCGTCGAGCGCAGGATTGTCGGTGATCGTCATGACGAGGCGGTTCGGGGCATCGACCTCGAGGTATTCGCCCACCCAGCTGATCGATGTGTCGTCGGGCAGCTTCATGACCGCCTGCCACGAACCTCCGGGGCGGACATCCATCGACAGGGTCTCGGCGGGCACGTCGACGCCGTCGGTACCGAACCATACCGCGAACTTCTCGGGGTCGGTCCACGCATCGAAGACGGCTTGCGGCGTCGCCGCGAATGATCGGGTGATGCTGAGTTCTGCCATGGACCTACTCCTCGTCGGTACTGATCTGCAGTGGACACTACCCGGTTCGCCCGGGTGGCGTCATCGACCCACCGGCCGCAGCCGACTCATCCACGGCTAGTGAGGCCGTCTCGATCGGCACGTCCGTCTTCTCGCTGCGCACGAAACCGATTCCGACCAGGATGAGCACGCCGCCGAGCAGCTGAGGCAGAGTGAGCTGCTCACCCAGCAGAAGCCACGCATAGAACGTGGCTGCGACGACTTCGAGCAGGCCCACGAACGAGGCGAGCCTCGAGCCGAGTATTGCGGTGGCCGTGATACTCGCCGCGTAGGCGACCCCTGTCGACACGATCCCGACCAGCAGCAGAGGAATCCACCAGGGTGTCGCATTGCCGAAGAGCACGACGTCGGCGACCGAGGCAGTGAACGGAACCAGCCCCGTGAGGCCGACGGCTCCGAGTGCGAGTCCTCCGATGAGAAGGCCGGCGGCCGCGAGCGCCACCGGCGGAAGGCCGTCGTCGGGACGCGCCGCGACGAGGTAGAACACGGCGCATCCCACCATCGCGGCGACGGCGAGCGTCAGCCCGAGCACGTCGAGACTCGCCGCTCCGCCGGGCGACACGACCATCACCAGGCCGGCGAGCGCGACGACCGAGCCGACGAGAACGACGACCTTCGGCATCCGGCGCGTGCGCGCCCACGCGAGGGCGACGAGCAGTAGCGGCGCCATGTACTCGATGAGGATGCCGGTGCCCACCGGGATTCGTTGGATCGCAGCGAAGTAGAGGAGCTGGGTTCCTGCGACGCCGATGAGCGCCATCGCGAGAACGCGGCCCCGCGAACGCCACAGAGCCGACCAGCGGCCGCGCAGTAAGAGGATGGTGACGGGCGCGAGCACCACGGCACCGACCAGCGCGCGCACGGTGACCGCGGCGGCCGGGCTCCAGCCTGCCTCGAGCAGGGGCTTCACGAGGGCGCCGGACGTGCCGAATGTGGCGGCGGCGATGACGGCGATGACCAGACCCGCCGAAGTTGACGACCGTTGCATGCGATTCCCTTTCACCGGCTGTTGAGATGCTCTGATCCAGACGCTAGTCTCACAGTGAGTAAGGAGTCAATTTGCATTTTGCCCCTGACACAGAAGACATCCTCGGTTTCATCGTCACCCTCGGAAATACGGTCGCCGGTGCCTCACGGACCGGCGCGGACGAGATCGCCACGCCGGTGCAGCTCACGGAGCTTCTCGACGCGCACGGCTACACGGGCCGTTTCGACCGCGACGAGCGGGAACTCGCGCAGGTGCATCGCGTCCGCACGCAACTCCGACACGTCTGGAACCTCGAACGCGACGCGGCCGCGGTCGAAGTCAACGCGATGCTGCGGCAGACCCGCGCGCTCCCCCAGCTCGTTCGCCACGATGCCTTCGACTGGCACCTGCACGCGTCCGACGACGACGAACCCCTGGCCGATCGCATCCTCAGCGAGGCCTCGCTGGCCTTCATCGACGTGATCCGCACCGATGAGATGACCCGGCTCCGCTCGTGCGCGGCATCCGATTGCGAGGGCATCTTCGCCGACCTCTCGCGCAATGGTTCGAAGAGATTCTGCAGCGTGCGCTGCGGCAACCGCATGAACATGATCGCGTTTCGCGAGCGCGCCGCGGCCGACAGCACCTAGCCTCACGCAGATAGCCTTGTCGCATGGCACGAACGATCTCCACCAACACCTCCGTCGACCGCGAGGGCATGCTCGAATTCGTGCGCCCACGACACCGGATGCTCGTGGCCACGACGCGCGCAGACGGCCGGCCCCAGATGTCGCCGGTCTCCGGCGGAGTCGACGACGAGGGCCGGATCGTGATCTCCACGTATCCCGCACGCGCGAAGACCCGCAACGCCGAGCGCCGCTCGGACGTCTCGGTACTGGTGCTCTCGGACGACTGGAACGACGCCTGGATCCAGGTCGACGGCGATGCCGAGGTGCTGCACATGCCAGAGGCGTCCGACGCGCTCGTCGACTACTACCGCAGCATCGCCGGCGAGCACCCCGACTGGCAGGAGTACCGCGCCGCCATGGCCCTCCAGAACAAGTCGCTGCTGCGCATCACGCCCACTCGCTGGAGCCCTGTCTCCACGGGAGGATTCCCGGCAGACGTCGCGGCGCGCCTCGACGGAGCCTGAGCCGCCTCGGCCGTCTAATCGGCGCGAGTATCAGAGGATTCCGAGGTGGTCGAGGAGAATCCGGGTGCCGATGAGGATGAGGATCACCCCACCCGCGATCTCAGCGGGGCGCCGGAATTTGACGCCCGCCCTATGGCCGATCACGATTCCAGCGAGAGTGAGCACGAACGTCGTTACTCCGATGAGAACGGCCGTCTCGGTGATCGAGATCGCGAGGAAGGCGAACGACAGGCCCACCGCGAGCGCGTCGACACTCGTGGCCACCGAGAGCACCAGGAGTTCGCGAATCTTCAATCGATCGTCGACTTCTTTGTCCTCAGGGTTCGAGAACGCCTCCCACAACATCTTTCCGCCGATGAGGCCGAGAAGCACGAAGGCGACCCAGTGGTCGATGCCCGTGATGTACGACGCGAACTGCGTGCCGAGCAACCACCCGATGACCGGCATCACGCCCTGGAACAGGCCGAACGCCGCGGCGATGACGAGCGCATTGCGCAGGTTGAATCGGCGCATGTGCATGCCCTTGCCGAGAGCGATGGCGAACGCGTCGGCCGAGACTCCGAGCGCAACGAAGAAGACAGACCAGAGGGCCATGCGATGGGAGACCTTTCACGACGAACAAGAAGTACTGCTCGTCGTTGAGGCTTCAAGAATGCCAGCCGGCCTCCGCGCTGAGCGCCGAAAAGCCCGGATTCACGGCTTTTCGGGCTGCCTAACCGCCGGGGCTGGAGCGTGCGGCGCGTCGTCGTTCCACGTCTTGACGATGGCCCATCCGACGGCGGCGATCGGTACGGCGAGCACCGCTCCCGTGATGCCGCCGAGGATCGTTCCTGCGGTGAGGGCGACCAGGATGACGAGGGGGTGCAGTTTCAGCGACTGCGCCATGACCACGGGCTGCAGGAAGTTGCCCTCGAGCTGGTTGACGACCACCACGATGATGACCACGATGAGGGCGACTACGGGGCCGTTCGCCACCAGGGCGACGAGTGCGGCGAGGATTCCCGCGGCGGTCGCACCCACGATGGGGATGAACGCGGTGACGAACACGATCACGGCGAGCGGCAGGGCCAGGGGGACGCCGAGAATCGCGAGGCCGATGCCGATGCCGGCCGCGTCGACGAAGGCGATGATGGCGGTCCCACGAACATAGCCACCCAGAACGCGAACTGCGGTCGCGCCGATCCGCTCTCCGCGGGCCTTGCGGTGACCTCGGAACGGGCGCAGGAAGAAGGCCCAGATCGTGGGTCCGTCTTTGAGGAAGAAGAACAGGATGACGACGGCCAGCGCGGCGCCCGTGGCCAGTTCACCCACGACAGACGCGCCGGCCAGCGCACCCGATCCTGCCTGGCTGCTCGTCGCGAAGTCGATCAGCGCCTGCTTGCCCGACTCGATCTGCGATGCATCGACGGGTATCGGCCCGTTCGTGATGAAGTCCTGCAGCTGATCGAGGCCGTCCTTGGCCGATGACGCCAGCGTGTCCCACTGGCCGCGCACGGCGAAGACGATGAGCGTGACGAGGCCGCCGATCACGAGGATGCCCGCGAGCAGCGTGAGCCAGGTCGCGAGAATCGCCGACATGCCTCGGTTCTTGAGGAACCGCATGATGGGAGACGCCGCCGCCGCGATGATGAGCGCGATCAGCACGGGAATCACCACGAGCTTGAGCTGCACGAGCGCGAACACGACGATCACGGCCAGCGCCAGCACGATGATGATCTGGCCACTGCGAATGGCCAGAGCCCCCATCTTGTCGGTGAGCAAGGAACGCAGAGACGGAGTAGCCGAGGGCTCACCAGAGGGAACGGTCATATACACACCCTAGGGAAAGATCGAATATTGCCATCCCCCTAGACTTGGCCGGTGTCGACCAGCCCAGATCTTGCGAGCGGGGCACCGGCCTCGCGAGCAGGAGGCCGAGCGCTCGCTCTCGTCGGCATCGTTCTCGTCGCCGTGAATCTGCGCACGGCCGTGGCAGCACTGTCGCCGATCTTCTCCCAGATCAGCGTCGACGTTCCCGTCGACAGCGTGGGCGTGGGCCTCCTCGGAACGCTTCCTCCGCTCTGCTTCGCCGCCTTCGGACTGCTGGCCCCCGTTCTGAAGCGGCACCTGCGCCTCGAGACCCTGTTGATCGTCGCACTGGGCGCCATCCTGATCGGGCACCTGGCTCGCGGCCTCGCACCGAATTACGCCGTTCTCGCCCTGGCGAGCGTGCTCACCTTCGCCGGCATGGGCGTGGCGAACGTGGTTCTTCCGCCGGTCGTCAAGAAGTACTTCCCCGCCTCGATCGGCCCGCTCACCTCGATGTACGTCACGATCATGGCGCTGTTCAGTCTGATCCCGCCGCTCGTCGCGGTGCCCGTGGCCGACTCGATCGGCTGGCGCGTCAGTGTCTCGATGTGGGCGGCGCTCGCCGTGGTCGCGATCGTTCCGTGGCTCGGTCTGTGGATGCGCGACCGCCGGGCGGCGGCGACGGCCGCACCGGCGGCATCCGATTCGCGCCTCGACGCCGAGCCGCTGCCGGAGATCTCACCCGCCCTCGTCGGCCGGGTGTGGCGCTCGCCCCTGGCCTGGTCGATGGGCTTGCTCTTCGGCATGACGAGCCTCAACGTCTACGCTGCCTTCGCGTGGCTTCCCGAACTCTTGACGGACCTCGCCGGGGTGTCACCTGCTCAGGCGGGAGTTCTGCTCTCGCTGTACGCCGGTATGGGCATTCCGTTCTCCCTCGCCGTGCCGATTCTCGCGAGCCGGATGCGATCGGTGGCGCCGCTGATCGCGCTCGGGATCGTCTGCTTCGCGGCCGGGTACGCAGGCCTCCTGCTCGCGCCGGCCGCGCTTCCCTGGGTATGGGTGGCGCTCGTCGGCGCCGGGCCGCTGACGTTTCCTCTCGTGCTCGTTCTCGTCGGGTTGCGGAGCCGCACGCCGCAGGGAACCGTCGCGCTCAGCGGGTTCACGCAGGGTGTGGGCTACGCGCTCGGGGCACTGGGACCGCTGCTCGTCGGCGTTCTGCACGAGCTCTCCGGAGGCTGGACCGCACCCCTCGCGTTCCTGCTGCTCACCCTCGTCGTCATCGCTGTCGCGGGCCGAGTGGTCGCACGGCCCCGGATGCTCGAAGACGACTGGCACCGCACGGCCCGCGACGAAGACCCCCGGCGGTGAGATGACGCGTACGGCGGCTCGTCACCCGGGCAAACTCGTCAGATGCGCCACCTCAGCATCACAACTGAGCGTGTCAGCTCGGTGAGATGTCGCAGAGTGTGGTCCAGGGTCGGGCGAGGTCGCCCTTCGTGCCATGTCAGTCTCGGAACGCTGCGTCCGCAGACGGGCTCAGGCTAGGTGACCAGCGCGGAGAGCGCTAACGGCGCCGCTCGTAGCTCAGGAAACGGTAGCGGGTGCCGGTGCGCGACTCGACCCACTCGGTCTCGTGTGCGACCTGCCACACAGCGTGATCGATCGTGGGCGCTCTCGTGTCGCCCGCGACGTCGAGGTCGACCTCGGTGACCTCGAGCCGGGATGCACGCGCCAGCGACTGCGCGTAGATCTCGCCGCCTCCGATCACCCAGACCGGGGCCGATGTGTCGTCGGAACCGCCGGCATCCAGAATCTCGTCGAGCGAATGCGCGATCTCGGCACCGTCTGCCGACCAGGCGGCGTCGCGGGTCACGACGACGTTGCGACGGCCCGGCAGAGGTCGGAACCGCTCAGGCAGGGACTGCCAGGTGCGCCGCCCCATCACAACCGTGCCGCCGAGCGTGACCTCTTTGAAGTGCGCGAGGTCTTCGGGCAGGTGCCACGGGATCGTGCCGGCGTCGCCGATGACTCCCCCACGGGCCTCGGCCCAGATGAGCGCGATGGTCATACGGCGACAGGCGCCTTGATGGCGGGGTGGTGCACGTAGTCGACGATCTCGAAGTCGTCGTACCGGTAGTCGAAGATGCTGTCGGGAGTGCGCGTGATGCGCAGCTTCGGCAGCGCGTACGGCTCGCGGGTGAGCTGCTCGGTGACCTGTTCGACATGGTTGTCGTAGATGTGACAATCGCCGCCGGTCCAGATGAAGTCGCCGACTTCGAGGCCCGCCTGCTGCGCCACCATGTGGGTCAGCAACGCGTAGCTCGCGATGTTGAAGGGCACGCCGAGGAACAGGTCGGCGCTGCGCTGATAGAGCTGGCACGAGAGCTTGCCGTCGGCGACGTAGAACTGGAAGAGGGCGTGGCAGGGGGCGAGGGCCATCTCGGGGATCTCGGCGACGTTCCATGCCGAGACGATGATGCGCCGCGAATCCGGGTCGCTCTTCAGGGTCTCGATCACCTGCGCGATCTGATCGATGTGACCACCCGACGGGGTGGGCCAAGAGCGCCACTGCACCCCATAGACCGGGCCGAGCTCGCCGTCGGCGTCGGCCCACTCGTCCCAGATGGTCACGCCGTTATCGCGCAGCCATCCCACGTTGCTCTCCCCGCGCAAGAACCAGAGGAGTTCGTAGGCGATCGACTTGAAATGCACCCGCTTGGTGGTGATCAAAGGAAAGCCCTCGCTCAGATCGAAGCGGAGCTGCGCGCCGAACACGCTGGTCGTTCCTGTGCCCGTGCGGTCGGACTTGGCAGCCCCCGTCTCAAGCACATGGCGCAACAGATCTTCGTAGGGCGTCTGAAGTGTGGGCACCCTGCGAGCTTAATCGAACGGATGCCCTGACGGGACGAACTATCCTTGCTTGACGATGATCACTCGACGAGAAGCCGCCCTCCGCCTCGACATCTCGATGGAGATGGCGCGCAGACACGGCATCGCCGCCAAGATCTCCGAGACCGAGCTCACGGAGATGAACGACAACCCTCCGCCGTGGTTGGCGCAGTCGCGGGCGAATCGCACGGGCAAGAAGGCCGTCTGGGTGCAGCTGCGCTGCGATGTCTGCGGCTTCGAGGAGTCGGTTCGCCCGAAGAAGTGGTGGCCCGAGTTCACCTATCTCACCTGCGATCACCACAGCATCGGCGACATTCCGCTGCCGGCCGACGGCCTCAAGCGCAGTGAGCTCGACGGCATCGGCACACGCTTCATCGCGATCATCGACGCCTGAGCCACCTCCGAGCTTCCTCCGCATGACCCCCATTCGGGGCTGATCCCGGGCAGGATGGAGGGATCGAGAGAAGGGAAGCACCATGCCTGGAAGCACCACCCCCGACTTCATGCCGATCCTCTTCTGGATCGTCGGCGGCATCATCGCCCTGGTCTTCGTCATTGTGGTCGTCAGCGTGATCGCCAACGTAATGCGTGCACGCCGCGCCGGGCACAATCCGCTCACGATGCAGACCGACATCGCGACGAAGCTGCTCGACAGCGACATGCTGAGTTCGCAGCCCAGCGTCGAGGCGCGGCTCGAAAAGATCGAACAGTTGCGCGCGGCCGGCACCATCAGCAGCAACGAATACGACGTCGCTCGCGCCCGGCTGTTGACGCAGCTGTAGCGCTTCGGTCAGCACCTTCGCCGTGCGCGGACGAGCGCGCCAGTAACGTGATGGCATGGGTGCGATGAACGAGCTGATCAATCAGGGCACGGTCCGCAGCCTCGCGAAAATCCTCAGCGGAGCCGATGGCGAGTGGCTCGCTGTCGAAAAGGCAGCCGAGCGGGTCGACGGCCTACAGTTGCGTGCGCGCAGCGATCTCGTCGCGCAGGCGATCCTGTCCGACAACGACACCGTGATCGACGACGAGGCCTCCGGGTATGACAGGTTGGCCGTAACGATTCGACGAGCGCTCGAGACCGCCAGCTTCACCGGCTGGATGATCTGGCCCGTGTCAGAGGCGGTCACAACAGCCGCGCGTCGCGGGTACTCGAACGACTCTCGTGAGGCTCAGGAGCGCTTCGATGATGGGCTTCTCCTCCTGGCGGAGTTGACTCCACGACTCACCGCAGAGTTCGCCATCCGGCGATTCCTCGCCTCGGATCTCGATCGCGCGTTGACGAACATCCTGCCCTGGACGCGCAGTCCCGACGAGCATGTGCGGCGCCTCGCCTCCGAGGGCACCCGCCCGTTCCTGCCGTGGGCGGTGCGCGTCGCCTCACTCACCTCGTCACCCGAGAAGACGGTGCCGATTCTCGATGCCCTCCGCACAGATCCGAGTGAGTATGTGCGCCGCTCGGTCGCCAACCATCTGAACGACCTCAGTCGACAGAGCCCGGCGCTGGTCGCGCAGACGGCTGAGCGCTGGCTCGCCGAACCCGACGAGAACACGGCGTGGGTCGTTCGGCACGGTCTCCGGACTCTGATCAAGAAAGCCGACCCCGGCGCGTTGGCGCTGATGGGCTTCTCGGATGCCACGCTGCGGGTCTCGCCGATCGCGCTCGCCGACGAGATGGTGACTCTGCCGGGGTCACTCGCCCTCTCGTTCAGCATCACCAACGCGGGCGATGACGCCGCGAGACTCGCGATCGACTACGTCGTCTCGTACGTCAAGAGCTCCGGCGCGCTGGCGGAGAAGGTGTTCAAACTCAGCACCAGAGACGTGCAACCCGGCGAGACTCTGGTGCTGCGCAAGCGGCACGCCATCCATCAGATGACCACCCGCGTGCACTACCCGGGCACCCACGTGATCGAACTGCAGATCAACGGGCGGCGCTACTCGCGTCGCTCCTTCGAGGTCGAGATCCCGTCGTCGCTCGCTTCGAGTTGAGCGCCCGGCCGATCGGGAGCTGCGCCCGCGCTCGCGCTCGCCGCCGCAGAGACACGCGAACGCAGACGACGCGGTACAACCACCCACAGCAGCGTGACGAGGAGCAGCACGCCGACGCCGGCGACGATGCCACCCGCGCGGCCGAACACGAAGTCGAAGATGAGCATGGCCGTTCCGGCCAGGGTGACGGCGACACCGGTCATGGTCAGCTGAAGGAAGCGGTCTGTCGCGCCCACGATCGTCGCCTTCGCGTGCTGTCGAAAGAGAATGCGGTGCAGGCTCACCGGGGCGAGCCCCATTACGGTCGTGAGAATGGTGACGACCACGAGCGAGGCGTAGACGACTTTCTGGTAGTCGTCGAGGTCGGTGAACCTGCTCTGAAAGACAGCGGCGAGAAGAAATCCGGTGAGAATCTGCGTTCCGGTCTGGATTACCCGCAGTTCCTGAAGAATCTCGTCCCAGTTGCGATCGAGCCTCTCGGTCAGTGTCTCGCGGCGACCGTCGTTCGGGTCGGCATCCAGATCATCGGGGCCGGTCTTCGTGTCCACGATCACTCCTCACGCTGCGTGTGCCGCCAGAGTATCGAAAAGTGCTCGGCGGGTCAGTGAAGAATGAGCTCGAAGCACAGCGACTGCGGCATATGTTCGGCATAGGGCGCATAGACAGGGATCGGCGTGAATCCGAGGCTGGAGTACAGACCCACGGCTTCGGGCTGACGGTCACCCGCCTGCAGGATGAGGCGCCGGGCACCACCCTGTCGCGCGATGTCGATGATCTCGTTCATCAGCGCGCGACCGAGACCTCGCCCGCGTCGCGTGCCGTCGACGATGACCCTCTTGACCTCCCACTCCGCGCCCGAATCGGTCTGCAGCATCCGAAGCCCGGCGTGCGCGACGGGCACGCCATCGTCGACGAGCAGTACCGTGTCGACGACCGTCGACTCGTCGACCGCGAGCGCACGGTGGATCGCCTCCGACAACTCGGCGTCGGCCGGGCTCGACAAGCCGTACCGCACCTGCATCTCCGCATCCATGACGTCGCGAAGCGCGATCGCTCGTGGATCGGACCAGGCGACGTGGTGAATCTGGAGTTCGATCATTTCGGGCATCAGACAATCCTCGCAAACAAATAGGCGTTTTGTCCTTGTGCGGCACCTGTCGCGGGATGCACCATGTGCATACGAAGCGGTTGAGCCCGTCGCAGCACGGCATACGCCGCTCGTCAACCCCCGAGGTCATTGGTGAGGTTCCGTCGGATCCGCACCTACGATCACATAGAGGGGTGAACGGCATCCACGGGGGATGGGGGCTGCACGATGAGCGAGACCGCGACACGACATCCTTACTCGGTGCTGCACAATCGGTACCGCATCGATTCTTTCGTAGGCAAGGGCGGCATGGCCTCGGTCTATCGAGCCCATGATCAATTGCTCGGCAGAGACGTGGCTGTGAAGCTCTTCGAGCCGGCTCCGGCCAACACCGAGGAACTCGCTCGTCAGCACCACGAGCTGGCCGTGCTGGCCAGCCTCAACCACCCGAGCCTCGTCACCCTGCACGACGCCGGGATCGACCGTACCGACCCCGCGAACCCCCGTCGCTTTCTGGTCATGGAACTCGTCAAGGGCAAGAACCTCAAAGAGGCCCTGGCCGAAGGCCCGATGGTCAGACGCCAGGTCGCGCAGCTCGCCTACGACCTGGCCGAAGGACTCGAGTACGCCCACCACCACGGCGTCGTGCACCGCGACGTCAAGCCTGCGAACATCCTGCTGGCCGAGTACACGGAGCACGGCGTTCGCACCCGGGCCAAGCTCGCCGACTTCGGCATCGCACAGTCGCGCAACGGGCTGCCGGCCAGCGAAGGATCCGCCACAGGAACGGCCGCATACCTCAGCCCGGAGCAGGCGCGGGGCGAGGCCCTCGGGCCGGCGAGCGACGTGTATTCGCTCGGACTCGTTCTTCTCGAATGTCTGAGCGGAGTGCCCTCCTTCACCGGGCCGAAGCTTCAGGCGGCAATGGCGCGCCTCATCGACGACCCCGAGGTTCCCGACGATCTGCCGGTGGATTGGCGCATCCTGCTCACGGGGATGACGTCGCGCTCGGTCGCCGACAGGCCCGCTTTGGGCGAGATCATCCTGTTCTTCCGGCGCGCCTTTCTCACCGACTCCGGGCGGCACAGCGCCCCCGAGGCGGGCGTACTGCCCAGCGACGAAGCGACACGGCTCGCGGCGGTCAGAAGATACGACGTGCTGGACACCCCGCCCGACGGCGCGTTCGACCGGATCACCGCCTTGGCCGCCCGGCTGTTCGACGTGCCCGTCGCCATCGTCAGCATCGTCGACTTCGACCGCATCTGGTTCAAATCGCATCACGGGCTCGAGATCACCGAGATCGGTCGTGACGCGGGTCTGTGCGCGTCCGCGATCCTCGGCGGCGAGCCGTGGGTCGTGGATGATGCCACGTTCGATCCGCGCGCGATGGCGAATCCACTCGTGGCTGGAGAATTCGGGCTGAAGTTCTACGCAGGCGTTCCGCTGACCAGTCGTGACGGCCACAATCTTGGCACGCTCTGCGTGCTCGACTTCGAACCGCGCGAGACGACCTCGTCCGATCTGCAGACCCTGAGCGATCTCGCGGCGATGGTCATGAGCGAACTCGAGTTGCGCCTCGAGCTGCGCCGCGTCTCCGGCGCAGCATCGGTTCAAGCCTAAAAACCCGAAGACGCGTCGTCGAGAAGTGCGATCTCCTGCTCGGTGAGCTCGAGACGCGCGCCCTCGAGTAGATCAGGCAGCTGCGCGCGCGTTCGCGCGCTGGCGATGGGTGCGACGACGGTCGGGCGGGCCAACAACCATGCCAGCGCGACACTCGCGATGGCCACGCCCCGCGCATCCGCAATCGTCGCCAGGGCCGAGACGACGCCCAGACCCTCGTCAGTCAGATAGTCCTTCACGCCAGCGCCTCGACTGCTCTGGTCGAGGTCGGCGGCAGTACGGTACTTGCCGGTCAGGAAGCCGGATGCCAGCCCGAAGTAGGGAAGAACGCCCAACTGCGCGCGTTCGGCGACGGGCGCGAGGTGCTCCTCGAAGTCTGATCGGTGCACGAGGTTGTAATGAGGCTGAAGCGCCACCGGTGCCGCGAAGCCGTTGCGCCTGGCGATGCCGACCCACTCCGACACGCGCTCGGCAGAGAAGTTCGAGATGCCGACGTAGCGGATCTTTCCTGCAGTGACCAGTGCGTCGAACGCGGCCACCGTTTCTTCGAGCGGCGTGTTCTCGTCGTCGTAGTGCGCGTAGTAGAGGTCGATGTAGTCGGTCGCCAGGCGGGCGAGGCTCGCATCAGCTGCCGCTGCGACGTTAGCGGCCGAGAGACCACTGAACTCGGGGTGCTGACTCACCTTGGTCGAGACGACGACGTTCGACCTGTTGCCGCGGTCCGCCATCCACCGGCCGATGATCGACTCCGATTCGCCGCCCGTGTTGCCGGGCACCCACGCCGAGTAGACATCTGCCGTATCGATGAGGTCGCCACCGCCGGCGACGAACGCGTCGAGCACCTCGTGCGACGACGCCTCGTCACTCGTCCACCCGAAGGTGTTTGCGCCCAGAGCGAGCGGAAAAACGGTGAGATCGGATGATCCAATGACAGTCATGGGTGACTCCTTCGGTTTTATATACACACTGTATTATATGAATCGCAAGACTAGGGCGGTCGTGGCGTCTCCGCTGCGTCGCTGATCGTGCCTCACTCTGATTATTCGGAGCTCCAGGGGTGATTCATGAGGTGAAAAATGTATCTCTCGAGATGCGCGCTCTTCCGTTCACGCCGATCCGACGGTATTGGTGAATTCTTGGAAAAGACCTACAGGGCGTCGCGAGTCGAGTCAAGCTCATGCTGCAAAGGATACGTACCGCCTATCATTACTGTCGTGACCGATCCTCGAATCAAAAGAACCCGACTGCACGTCCTCGAGACGACGCGCCGCATGCTCTCCGAGCGAAACGGCGAGACCATCACGCTGAGCAGCCTCGCGAAAGAGGCTGAGGTCTCCCGCCGCACGCTGTACGTGCACTGGGGCACGATCGAGCAGGTCATCAGCGAGGCGGTCAGCCTCGCTCCTGGCTCCGACGGATTCGACCCGGAGGGTCTGTCGACGCGGGAACGCGTCGTGCACTTTCTGACCAGCGTGCGCGACGGCATCCACGAGCCGATCACCAAAGTCGCCCTGACCTCATTGATCAACCACGCAACCCAGGAGGACAAGGCAGTCGCGTCGATGGACGACATGAGCGGCAAGCGCCTCGAGCAGCTGCGCGAGTTGGTCGGACCGGTGTCGATCGAACAGTTTGCCGAGCTCGTGGGCCCCGTCTACTTCAGCGAACTCGTGTTGCACAAGCCCGCCTCCGACGAGCTGATCGAGCGTCTCGCCGATGTGGCCGTCGAGCTGGTCGGGTCGAGCGAGACCGTCGCCGCCAGCTAGGAGCGCGTGCCGACAGGCATGTCCTCATTAATGCGGCTGTCGGGTGCGTCACCCGTCGACCTACGATGATCGAAGCAGGCGTGCCCACTCGTGGCTCTGCATCGAAGGATCGAGGTCGCGGTGATACAGAATCCCCAGTCGCGCACCGACCGCGTTCTTCGCCCCATAGACCAGTTGCACGGGCAGACCCGCCTCGTCACGGCCGCGCTGCTCATCCCGGTTTTCGCCGCCGTCTTCTGGTTCTCCATCCCGCGGGGAACGTGGCCGCGGGTCTTCGTCGCCCTGCTCGTCGTGACCGCGATCTACGCCACGGCCTCGTTCCTCCTGTCGCGCGTGTCGATTCGCCTCGCACACGACTGCGTCTCGGAGCGCGGCTTTTTCACGAGCAACAGAGTCGCGAGCAAGCGCATCGAAAGCGTGCTCATCATCACCGCCTACCGCGGTCAATCGCTCGACACGGTGCTGCAGCTCTTCCTTCTCGATACGAACGGTGAAGCGCTCCTGCGAATGCGAGGGCAGTTCTGGTCATCCGCCAGCATCGAGGCCATGGCATCGGCGTTCGACGTTCCCGTCAAGCGCATCGAGGAGCCGTTGACGCGGGCGGAGTTGCGCCGCGACTTCTCATCGATCCTCTACTGGTTCGAGCGCTGGCCATGGCTCGGCGCAGCGGTCTCGGCCGGCGCGATCGCGGCGCTGTCGCTGGTTCTCATCCTTCTCATGTCCCCCGAGAACCTCGTGGTGCGCTAGGCCGACTCGTCGACGAAGCGCAGGGTCAACGTCAGCGTGTGCCCTTCCTCGTTGTTCGCGTAGATTGCCTCACCTCTCACGCCGGCCAACTCGCCCGTTCCTGACCCGGGAACGATGCTTCCGAAGGAGTGGGCGTCTGCTCCGTCGACCAGACCGCCGTGCTGCACCACGAACGATCCCGACCTGGTTCCCACGACGCCCGTGAAAATCTCGGATGCGAGGTACCCGGCGCCGGCAGGATTGCCCGCCATCAGAAGCCGAGCCACGCTCTGCCCTTCGATGTCTCCGGTGAAGATCTTCGTCACCGTCACCTGGGCCAGTTCGTTGCGCTCCCCCTCATCGCCGTACGGCTGCTGTTCCCAGCCGGCGATCTCGAAGGGGGCGATAATGGGAGCGTCTTCGATCATGAGGCGATCCTAGAGCGTCGGCTGGTCAGCGTCGACGAGCGTTGCCGAAGATTCCGCGCATCACCTCGGTGAGGATCGTCTTCGCGACGGGCGATCCGAGCACCTGCTCTATCGGCGTCTTCGATGTTCTCCGAGACGACGACCCCCGCGTTGTGCGGCGAGGCTGGCTCTGCCTGGCCATCCGGTCGTATTCGGCGTCGATCTTCTTCTGAGCGGCCAAGCGCTCCTTCTCGCTCTTCGCCGCCTGTTCCGCGGCGGCCTCGGCGGCCTCCTTCTGCGCTGCAGCGGCGGATGCGGCGTCGAGCCGACGCGCCAGCATCTCCTTGGCCGAGTCCGGGTCGACCGCGACTCCGTAGCGGGCCAGCAGCGGCGACGCCTGCACCGTGGCCTGCATGTCGGCCGCCGGGGTCGGATCCATCGACCCCTGAGGGGCGCGCATCCGCGTCCACGCGACCGGGGTCGGAGCACCCTTCTCGTTCATCACCGTGACGATCGCCTCGCCGATTGCCAGGCTCTGCAAGACCTCGCCCAGGTCGTATTCACTCACCGGGTAGGTCTGAACGGTCTGCCGCAGAGCCTTGGCATCATCCGGAGTGTGCGCACGAAGCTGGTGCTGCACTCTCGAGCCGAGTTGCGCGAGCACGTCGCCCGGCACGTCCTTCGGGGTCTGGGTGACGAAGAAGATGCCCACGCCCTTCGAACGGATGAGACGCACCGTCTGGGTGATGGCGGCGAGGAAATCCTTCGAAGCGTCGGCGAAGAGGAGATGCGCCTCGTCGAAGAAGAAGACCAGCTTGGGCTTGTCGATGTCTCCGACCTCGGGGAGGTCGTTCATGAGGTCGGCCAGCAGCCACATGAGGAAAGTGGAGAACAGCGCGGGCTTGTCCTGCACACCGGGAACCTCGAGCAGGCTGACGATGCCCCGGCCGTCGGATGCGAGCCGCAGGAAGTCGGCTGTGTCGATTTCTGGTTCACCGAAGAACACATCGGCGCCCTGGTCGGCGAAGGTGATGAGCTCGCGCAGGATCACGCCGACCGTGGCGGGCGCGAGGCCGCCGAGCTCCTTAAGCTCGCCCTTACCCTCGTCGCTCTGCAGGTAGCTCAGAACCGAGCGCAGGTCGGAGAGGTCGACGAGAGGCAGACCCTGCGAGTCGGCGTAGTGGAACACGAGCCCGAGGCTCGACTCCTGCGTCTCGTTGAGACCGAGCACTTTCGACAGCAGCAGCGGTCCGAAACTGGTGATCGTGGCGCGGATCGGCACTCCGGTGCCGAGGCCGCCCAGCGTGAAGTACTCGGTGGGAAACGCGGTCGGCTTCCAGTCCTGCCCGATCCCTCGGGTGCGCACCGCGAGTTTGTCGCTCGACGCGCCCGCCGTGGCGATGCCCGACAGGTCGCCCTTGATGTCTGCCGCGAACACGGGCACGCCCGCCGCGGAGAGCTGCTCGGCGAGGCCCTGCAGCGTCTTCGTCTTTCCTGTTCCGGTGGCGCCGGCGACGAGTCCGTGCCGCGCGATCATGCCGAGGGGAATGCGCACCTGCACATCGGCGAGCGCCTCTCCGTTGACGAGTGCCCCCATCTGCAGGGCCTCGCCTTCGAAGTCGTAGCCCGCGCGAACGGCCTCGACCGCTGCATCACTGAGGGGCCCGGATGCGACGGGCCGGGTGGGCGCCGAAGACCCGGAAGGCGCCGGGTCATCGGCGTCCGCAGCCGCCGCGGCCCCTGCGGACGCCGCCCGCTGCGTCGCCTCGTCGAGAGCGGCCTGAGCCGCATCCGCAGCAGCCTGCGCCGCGGCGGCCGCAGCCCTCGCCTGCGCGAGTGCGGCAGCAGCATCCTGAACAGAACCGTCGGCGTTCGTCATGACCAAACTCTACCCACGCAGCGCGCCTCGGCTTTGTCGATTTCGTGCAGCTGCAGCGCCACCTCGTCGTATAGCGACGAGCTGGCGCCCGGAGTGCACCTTTTCGCGGCCGCCCTTCGACAGGCTCAGGGAACGACGGCCCCGCCCGGGTACGAAGGCCCAGCTCAGTAAACGGCGGCGCCCGCTCAGCGGAGGAGTAGCGGCGGGCGGGTCGCCCACGAGGCGACGAGCTCCTGGCGCACGGTCACTCCCGTTCCCGGCCCCGTGGGAACCCGGAGGCGGCCGTCGACGAGCTCGAAAGGCTCCGTGAGATCTTCCGCGTAGTACCGGCGCGACGCGGAGGTGTCTCCCGGCAGGGTGAATCCGGGCAGTGCGGCGAGAGCGACATTGGCGGCTCTGCCCAATCCCGTCTCGAGCATGCCGCCGACCCACGCGGCGATGTCGCGCCCCGCGCACACATCGTGGATGCGCACCGACTCGAGGTATCCCCCGACCCTGCCCGGCTTCACGTTGATGATCGATGTCGCATCGCGTTCGATCGCGTCGCGCGCGACGGCGGCCGAGGTGATGGACTCGTCGAGGCAGACCGGCGTGTCGATGGCAGCCGCGAGAAGCGCATGAGCCGCGATGTCGTCTTCGACGAAGGGCTGCTCGATGAGCAGCAGCCCGAACTGATCGAGTTGGCGCAGGTGGTCGATGTCGTCGGTCGTGTACGCCGTGTTCGCGTCGACCTGCAGCAGGGCGTCGTCACCGATCAGCGCACGCACGGCGCCCACGGGCTCCAGGTCCCAGCCGGGCCTGATCTTCAACTTGATGCGCCGATATCCCTCCGCAACATAGCCCGAGACCTCGTCGAGCAGCTCGTCGAGAGTCGGCGCGATGCCTACCGAGACACCGCAGTCGACCTCGTCGCGCACGGCGCCGAGGTAACTCCCGAATGAGACTCCGGATGCGCGCAGCTGGGCATCCAGAACGGCCGCCTCGACGGCGGCCTTCGCCATGCGGTGGCCGACCACGAAGCGCAGCCGCGCATCCAGTGTCTCGGCCGTGATGTCGGGCTCGGCCAGAATCGCGGGAGCCAGGTAGTTTTCGATGAGGTGTTCGCACCCCGACACGTACTCGCTCGAATACACGGGGTCGGCTCCCGCCACGCATTCGCCCCACCCCTCGACTCCGTCGGAGGTGACGACGTGCACGAGGAGTACATCGCGTTCGGTCTGCGTTCCGAAGCTCGTCTCGAAGGGCCTGACGAGAGGCATGGCGAGGCGGTGCAGGGTGACGCGCTCGATCTTCATGCGCGCGGCCCGCTCACGAAATGAGTGGAACGAGGCGGTCTTCGAGCCCCCACGCCTGCCCGTAGCCCCCGTCGGACTCGGGAGCCCGCATCAGTTCGAGGAAGGCGCGGGCGTCGAACGCCTCCGGGCCGAGCACACCGACACCCGACCAGGCGCCGGTGCTGAGCAGCTCGAGTCCGATCACAGGGTTCAGCGCCGTCTGCCACACCACGCACTGCGCCTCGTACTCGCGCATCGTCCACTCGTTGTCGGCCACGTGGTAGAGGTAGACCTCGCGCGGGCGACCGTCGACGCCGGTTCCCGTGACCCACAGCCCGGCACAGGTCTTGCCCGTCATGCGCGGGCCGAGGGTCGCCGGGTCGGGCAGTCCGGCAGCGACCACGTCGCGGGGCGCCACCTCGACGGGGCCGGCGGCCGAACGCACTCGCACGGGAACGGTGGAGTCGAGGCCGAGCTGGTGCAGTGTCTTGAGAATGCCGATGAACTCGTTGCCGAGGCCGTATTTGAAGGTCACGCGCTTGGCGTCGACCCAGCGCGGCATCAGCAGGACTTCTTCGTGCTCGACGTTGACGCACTCGACATCGCCGATGCCCTCGGGAAAGGTGAAGATCTCGGGCTCGGAGAACGGCGGCGTGGTGAACCAGCCCCGATCCTTCTCCCAGATCACGGGAGGGTTCAGGCACTCCTCGATCGTGGTCCAGATCGAGAAGCTGGGCGCGAAGATCTCATTGCCGGCCTCGTCGCGCACCACGAGGTTGGCGCCGTCGCGGGTGCCGAGCTCGTCGATCTCCGAGAAGAGGTGATCGGCGGCATAGCGCGCGAACACGTCGCTGAGCCCCGGTTCTACTCCGATGCCCACCAGCGCCAGACGGCCCGCCGTCTCCCAGTCGGCCGCCTGCGCGAACTGGTCGTCGCCGAGCTTCACACCCGTTTCGGAGTGCGGGTCGGTGGGGTGCGGCTCTGAGAGGCTCATCGCCATGTCGAGGTAGTCGGCGCCGGCCGCGAGAGCACCGGCGAAGATCGTGGGCACGAACTTGGGCTCCACAGCATTCATCACGTGGGTGGCGCCGTGCCTCGTGGCGACGTCGGCGACGTTGTCGGGGTCGGATGCGTCGATCGCGTCGACCGCGAATCGGCCGGCGACCTCGCTGCCGTGCTTCGACGCGATCCAGTCGACGGTGCGCTGGGCGCGCGAGACGTCGTAGTCGGTCACCACGATCTGCTCGAAGAACGACCGCCGCGCTGCGATCTTGGCAATGGCGTCACCGACGCCGCCGGCACCGACCAGGAGAATTCTCATGGGTGAACGCTACCCCAGGCTCACCGCGCTCCACGAGACTGCGGGCAGGGTGATCGTGATCACGCCGTCGACGATCTCAGCAGACGTGTTGGGGGTGAGCCCGACACGATTCTGATCGGCCAGGGTGTTCGCCGCGTAGACGTCGTCATCGGCGAGGGTGGATGCCTCGAGCACGCCGAGGTCTCCGAGTGCGGAGATATCGATCGTGACCGTGGCCTCCTCGGTCTCGCTGCGATTCACGAGGAAGACGGCGGCTGTTCCGGCTTCGGCATCGACCGTTGCGACAGCATCGACGGTGGCGACGGTGCCGTACTCCTTCGTCTCGTGCGTGTCGCTCTCGAGCCGCACCTCGAGAACCGTGCCCTGCGCGAGGCGCGAGGTGGCCGCAAAGGGGAAGAACGTGGTCTGGCGCCAGGAGTCTCCTCCCGGCTCGGTCATGATCGGAGCGATCACGTTGACGAGCTGTGCCAGCGACGCCGACTGCACGCGATCGGCATGCTTGAGCAGAGAGATGAGCAGGCTGCCGAACACGACCGCGTCGGCCACGGAATACACGTCTTCGAGCAGGCGCGGTGCGACCGGCCATTCCTCGACATCGGTGATCCTGTCGACCTGCTGGTAGCGGTCGATGTACCAGACGTTCCACTCGTCGAACGAGATGTTGATCTGCTTCGACGACCGCAACTCTGCCTTGACGCTGTCGGCCGTCGCCACGACCGACTCGATGAAGTGATCCATGTTGACGCCGGAGGCGAGGAAGCTCGTGAGGTCTCCCCCGCGCTCCTCGTAGTAGGCGTGGCACGAGATGTAGTCGACGTCTTCGTAGCTGTGCTGAAGTACGGTGCGCTCCCACGATCCGAAGGTGGGCATCTGCGCGCTCGACGATCCGCACACGACCAGCTCGAGGCGCTCGTCGAGCTGGCGCAGGGCCTTCGCCGTCTGGCTCGCGATCTTGCCGTAGTCCTCGGCGTTGCGATGACCGAGCTGCCACGGGCCATCCATCTCGTTGCCGAGGCACCACATCGTGACGCCGAACGGCTCGACCTGACCGTTGGCGATGCGCTGGTCGCTCAGCGTCGATCCCGACCGGATGTTCGTGTACTCGACCAGATCGAGTGCCTCCTCGACACCGCGCGTGCCCAGGTTGATGGCCAGCATCAGCTCGCTGTCGACCTTCTTCAGCCACGACGAGAACTCGTGCAGCCCGATCTGGTTGGTCTCGGTCGAGTGCCAGGCCAGGTCGAGGCGACGAGGTCGGTCTTCTCGCGGGCCGACGCTGTCTTCCCACTTGAACCCCGAGACGAAGTTGCCGCCGGGGTAGCGGATCGTGGTGGTTCCGAGCTCCTTGACCAGATCGATGACGTCGCCCCGGAAGCCCTCGTCGTCGGCCGTCGGGTGGCCGGGCTCGTAGATGCCGTCGTACACGCAGCGTCCGAGATGTTCGACGAACGAGCCGAAGATGCGGCGGTTGATCGCGCCGACAGCGAAGTGAGGATCGAGGATGAGGCGTGCGGTGACCATGGTGTCTCCCGAGTCGAAGGGGGTGAAGAAAGGATTGGTGTGAAGAGATCGGCGATTACTTGAGGGCACCGAGCGAGAGGCCGCCCTGCCAGTACTTCTGCAGCGAGAGGAACGCGATCACGAGCGGAATGATCGAGATGAGCGACCCGACCACGATGAGCGTGTAGAGCGAGGTTCCACCGCCGTTATTGGATGCCGCGAGTGCCTGCCATCCGCCCAGCCCGACGGTGACGGGGTAGAGATTCTGGTCGCTGAGCACCGCGAGAGGGAGGAAGTAGTTGTTCCACGTTCCGACGACCGAGAGCAGCAGAACGGTGACGACAGCGGGGCGCATGAGCGGCAGCGCGACCGTGAGGAAAGTGCGCAGCTCTCCCGAACCGTCGACCCGAGCCGCGTCGAGCAGTTCATCGGGAACGGCGTCTGCCGCGTAGACCCGCATCAGGTACACACCGAACGGGCTCAGCAGCGACGGCAGGATGACCGCCCAGATCGTGTTCGTGAGGTGCAGTTGAGACATGAGCATGAACGTCGGGATCACCAGCGCTGTGAGCGGCACCATCACCGAGCCGAGCAGAACGGCGAACGAGAAGTCTCGCCCCCTGAATGGGAACTTCGCGAAGCCGTAGCCCGCGAGAACCGCCAGGATCGTCGCGCCCACTCCGCCCAACAGGGAATAGAGCGCCGAGTTGCCCAGCCAGCGGAAGTAGATGCCGCCCTTGTAGGTGATCAGCTCCTGGATGTTGGCCAGCAGGTTGAAGTTCTTGTCGAACCACAGGGCGCCGCCCGTGCCCGTGAAGAGTCCTTGCGGGTCTTTGGTGCTGGCAACGAACAGCCACCACAGCGGAAGCAGGAAGTAGATGATCAGGGCCACGAGGAACACGTGCGCCGTGATGTTCGGCCTCTTCTTCGCCGTGGGAATTCTGGTGATGGTCGTCATGACAGTCCTCCCCGGCGCTTGCGGCTGGCGAATAAGAAGATGTACACCGCGATGAAGACCACGATGCCGAGCGAGAACGAGATGGTCGACGCGTAGTTGAACTGCGAGAAGCGGAAGGCGAGATCGAAGGCGTAGATGTTGGGGGTGAAGCTCGACGTGATCGAGCCGTTCGAGATCGGCCTCAGCACCTGCGGCTCCGTGAAGAACTGCAGCGTGCCGATGAGGGCGAAGACCAGGATCAGCGCCATGGCGCTCGAGATCATGGGCACCTTGATGCGGAATGCGATCTGACGTGGCCCGGCGCCGTCGATCCGCGCTGCCTCGTAGATGCTGGGGTCGATGCCCCGCAGCGCCGCATAGATGATGATCATGTAGTAGCCGGCCCACTGCCAGACGACGATGTTGAGCAGCCCGCCGAAGATGTTGCCCGAGCTCAGGATCTCGGGTGCGCTCTGATTGACCACCTTGAACAGGTCGGTGAGGGGCCCGAAAGTCGGGCTGTAAAGAAAGCCCCACATGAGGGTGCCGACCACGGCCGGGATGGCGTAGGGCACGAAGATGGCGAGTCGGGCGAAGCGCGAGAGCCGCGTGGTGA
Organism: Agreia sp. VKM Ac-1783; assembly: GCF_900177765.1. Taxonomy (GTDB): domain Bacteria; phylum Actinomycetota; class Actinomycetes; order Actinomycetales; family Microbacteriaceae; genus Agreia. The sequence goes on along the minus strand of NZ_FXWI01000001.1, from coordinate 319,100 downwards.
GGGCGTCGAGCACGAGCGCCGCAGCGAGTGAGACGGCCATCTGGATGGGAATGAGGATGACCGCGAAGCGGATCACGAACCAGATGCCGGAGAGGAACTCTGGATCGGTGAATGCCTTGACGTAGTTGCCGGCTCCGGAGAAGGTCGTTCCGGTGGCGAGGCCCTTGGAGAAGAGGCTGAGATAGAACGCGTAGACGAGGGGCGCTACGAGGAAGACGAGGAAGATCACTCCGAACGGAGCGATGAAGAGCCAGCCTATCCAGGGGCGACGCAGATTGCGTCGCCGGGACGGTGCTCTCAGCACGGCGGCGGGGTTGGTCATGTCAGTCCTTCGATCGACTGTGAGGGAAGAGTGGGGCCCTTCGACGGGCTCAGGGAACGGTGTCGTTCCCTGAGCCTGTCGATGGGTGCAGACGTGTTATTTGACGGTGAAGCCCTGTGCCTTGGCGTAGTCGGTCATGGTCTTCTGCAGATCATCGAGCGACTGCGAGCCGGACTTGCTGCCATCGATGATCGAGACCATCGACTTCGTCAGCTCCGAGTAGTAGTACGTCGTGAACGGGCTGTAGGTGTAACCCTCGTACGCGTTCTCCGCCGGAATGTAGACGTCCTTGTTGGCCGTCTGGCCGTTGAAGAACTTGACGGGAGTGGTGGCGAACGCGTCAGACGCGAGCATCTTCTGGTTGAGAGGGAAGATCGTCTGCGTGTCGACGCCATCCTGCAGCTCCTCGTCGGATGCGTACAGCTCCTTGGCGACGGTCGCCGCCAGATCTTTGTCCTTGGCCTGCGTGGTCACGGCGAATGTGGATCCACCCCAGTTCACGGAGACGGGGTTCGCCGGATCCCACTGGGGAAGCGGGGCCGCCTGCCACTGAGCGCCGTCGCCCTCGGTCGAGGCTCCGGCTCCCGTCAGGTATCCGGGAGCCCACGCGGCAGAGACGTACGTGGCGTACGAGCCGTTGGCCAGACCGCCGATGTAGTCGGTGTTGAACTGGTCCTTCGTGTCGACGAGGCCCTTCTTGACGAGGTCCTGCCAATAGTCGGCGACCTTCTTGCTGCCGTCGTCGTTCAGATCGATGCCGATCTTCTGGGGGTCGGCCGACTCGTAATCCCAGGCCTTCTGGCCGTTCTGCGTCATCAGAGCCGTGAACCACGCCGGCACGTTGCTGCCGAAGTCACCCATGAACGGGCCGCCCGCGTCCTTGAGCTGTTGCGCTGCAGCGGCGTATTCGTCCCACGTCGTGGGTACAGTGATGCCGTACTTCGTGAAGATGTCGGCGCGATAGATCATGGCCATAGGGCCGCCGTCGACCGGAATCGCGTAGACGGAGTCGCCGCTCGAGACGTCTTTCCACGCGCCTGCACTGAAGTTCGCCTTCACATCGTCGGCGCCGTGCTCGCTCAGATCGACGAGGGCGTCCTGCAGGATGAAGCCGGGAACGACCTCGGCCTCGAGCATAACGACGTCGGGTGCACCCGTGCCTGCAGCGATCGCTGTCGAGAACTTGGCGTACTCGTCGGCGCCCTGGCCCGCATTCGACCAGCAGACCTGCACGTCGTCGTGCGACTTGTTGAACATGTCCACGACCGTGTTGATGTTCGGGTACCACGCCCACACCGACACCTGAGGGGCGTCTTTGTTGACGATCGTGTTGCTGCACGAGCCTGCGTCGCCGCCGCCGGCGGAGTCTGTGCTGCCGCCTCCTGCACTGACATCGGGCGAGCAGCCAGCGAGAGCGGCCAGGAGAGCGCCAGCGCTCACCACGGCCAGAAGTGATTTGGTCTTCACTGTGAAAGGTTCCCTTCGAAAGAAGAACCGCGACGGTGCTGTCGCGAGTTCGGGTGGGGTGCGTCGTATCCCTAGCGCTGCGATGCAGGCGCTGAAGCGGGAGAGGGGTGGGAGTGTCCGGCGAGAGAGCCTGCCCACAGGGTGCGGCATGTGACCATCAACGAATCCTCCTTGATTCGAGCAATCGATCATGGCGGGTGCCACCACGTCGAATTTCCGTCATTTACAACGTTGTAAAGTAAACGTTGTAAAAGTGATTCTGCACTGCGCTCGGATGAGTGTCAAGTACGGAATTCCCGATGTTCCTCAATTGACACAGAGCGCGTCGATCGGGCGTGCGGGTGGCGCGCACGTCGCGCTCAGCGCCCTGTCAGTTGGCGCTCGACTCTCGCTGCACAACGCGGAACTCGGTCGCGAGATCTCGGGCCGGAGCATCCGAATCGGGATTCTCGATGCGCTCGAGCAGCAGGTCGACCGCGGTCTCGGCGATCTGATCTTTCGAGGGGTCGATCGTCGAGAGCGATGGGATCGAGTACCGGGTCTCATCGATATCGTCGAAGCCGATCACGGCGACGTCGCCCGGAATCTGCAAGCCGGCCTCCTGCATCACGCGCATCGCGCCCAACGCCATGGAGTCGTTGAAGCCCACGAGGCCATCGAAGGCAACGCCCTCGGCGAGAAAGGCCCGCATGGCCTCCGCCCCGTCTTGCCTGTGCCAGCTCATGACCGGAATGACCAGCGCGGGGTCGTACTCGACCCCGCGCTCTGCAAGAGCCTGCCGGTACCCGTCGAGCCTGAGCCCGGCCGAGCCCACCACCTCGCCGGGGTGCGCTCCGAGGGCGGCGACGCGCCTCCTGCCCAACGACAGCAGGTGCTCGGTCGCCGCCCGGGAGCCCTCGGTATTCTGCATGGTCACGTGGTCTTTAGGGCCATGGAAGATGCGGTCGCCGAGCAGCACCATCGGCATGGAGTTATCGAGGTGATGCGCATCCTCCTCTCCCAGTGCGAGCACACTGTAGAGGATTCCGTCGACGAGCTGCATGCGAGGACCGCGAAGGATTTCGAGCTCTTCCTTCTTGCCTCCCGGCATCTGCTCGATGATCACCGACAGCCCTTTGGCCCGCGCAGCTCTCATGACCGCGTCGGCCAGCTCGGCGAAATAGGCGTTGCGCAGATCAGGGATGAGCAGGCTGATGACGCCGGAGCGACCCGAGCGCAGGCTGCGCGCCGACAGATTGGGCTGATAGCCGAGCTCGTCGATCGCGGCCTCGACCTTTTCTCTCGTGGCCGGCCTGATGTGGGGGTAGTCGTTGATGACATTCGAGACGGTCTTGATCGACACGCCCGCCAACCGGGCGACATCATGCAGGGTTATGGCCACGGGTTGAGACTACAACGTTGCAGAAACGCGCACTATCGAGCGCGGGTGAGCACGAAGCCCGCGCAGAGGTGGCGCATATGGCGGCATCCGCGGGCGGGGAAGCCGCCGCTTGTGACATCTCAGGAGGTGCGAGCGTGCCGTAGATGGGTAGTTCCTGCGCTGAGGTGGCACGGATGGCTGCTCCGCGGTGGGCGCAGGTCGCCATGTGAGACATCTCAGGGGGCAGTGGTCTCGCGACGGTGCCGACGCTCGTTCTCTCGGTACAACCGATTGGCGATCGGAGCCCACACGATGACCGCGACACCGGCACCGAGGAGGAGTCCGCCGACGGTATCGCTCAGCCAGTGCGCTCCGAGGTACGTTCGGCTCAGCAACATCAGAATCACATAGACGACGCCGGCGACCCACACCCATGTGCGACGCAGAACGATCGCGAGCACCACCGCCATCGTCGTGGCATTGGCGACGTGTCCGGATGGAAACGACCCGAAGTCGGCGTGCACCAGGATCTGCTCGGGCCGGGCCCGGCCGAAGATGCCCTTCAGAAGCTGAACGAGGCCGGCAGACAGGATCGTCGCGGCGGCGAAGAAGACCGCGGCCCAGAACCGTCGGAAGAGGCAGAGAGCGACGATGATGGCGATCGGAACGATGAACACCCCGATGACGCCGCCCCCGAGGTAGTTCATCGCGAGCGAAGGCACGTCCCACACCGGCGATCGGTGCTCGAGGATCTCGTCCATCCACTCGGTATCGAAGCCCAGAGGGTTGCCGGCGCCGCGCAGCATCACAACGGCGCCGATCAGCACCGCGACGACCAGAACGGCGAACGCGCTCACGAGCGGCCAGAACCTCTGAACAGTGCGGGTCTTCTGGTCTGTGCTCGGCTGCGGGCGCTCAGCGGGAGGGTCGTTCGTCATCACCCGACCGTACCGGCTGCGCCGGAAACCCGCGCAGGGCTTGCGAACGGTGTCAGCCCCCCAGTGCCGGAACGGTCGACGGACGAACGATCAACCACAGCGCGGCGACGGCGACGGCCGCGGTGACCGCCATGACCGCTCCCATCGGAACAGCGCTCGTGATGCCCAGAAAACCGACGATCGGAGAGATGAGCCCCGCGAGGCCGAAGTTCACGGCGCCGAGGAGCGACGCCGCCGTGCCCGCCTCACGCCCGTGCCCGTCGAGGGCGAGCACCTGAACACACGGGAACCCGAATCCGCACGAGGCGATGAAGAACCAGAGCGGGATGAGGATTCCGATCAACCCCGCCCCCGCCGAATCGAGCACAACGATGGCGATGGCGCAGACGAGCATGACCATGGTGGTTCCGGCCAGGATCCACTGGGGAGCCACGTACTTCGTGAGGCGGGCAGACACCTGCGTGCCCGCGGCGATGCCGATGGAGTTGATGGCGAAGAGCAGCCCGTACTGTTGGGGGTCGAGTTTGTACACGAGCTGGAAGAGGAACGACGAGGCCGAGAGGTAGGTGAAGAGGCCGGCGAACGTCATTCCACCGATCACTGCCACACCGATGAAGATGCGGTCGGTGAGAACGGATTTGTAGCGCTGGCGCAGCGTCGAATGCCCGCCGTCGCGCGGACGATCCTTGGGCAGAGTCTCGACGATCCAGAGCCACACGGCGACCACCACGAGCACGCCGTAGATGGCGAGCGCCCAGAAGATTCCTCGCCAGTCGGTGAAGCGCAGCATCTGCGATCCGATGAGCGGGGCGAGCAGGGGCGCGAGGGTCGTGATGAGCGCCAGGCGCGACAGCATGCGAACCAAGGGGCGTCCGCCGAACAGGTCGCGCACCATGGCCATGGCGACGACGCCGCCGGCCGCGGCACCCGCACCCTGCAGAACACGGAAGATGCCGAGCGTCACGATCTCTGGCGCGAGCGCGGCGCCGACGCAGGCCACGATATGCAGCAGCGTCGCGACGATCAAGGGAATCCGCCGCCCGACCTTGTCGCTCCACGGGCCGACGACCAACTGGCCGAGGGCGAACCCGATCGTCGTACCCGTGAGGGTCAACTGGATCGCTCCCGCCGACACCCCCAGGTCTTCTTCGAGGATGGGGAACGCAGGCAGGTAGAGGTCGATCGTGAGCGGCCCCAACGCGGTGAGCCCGCCGAGCAGCAGAACATAGACGAGGCGCTGGCGGCGCGACAACGAGTCGCCCGCGTGGACGACGGTGATGGAGTCGGTGGTCACAGGATTCCTTGAGCACATCGGTGCAGTGGACGAATGACAACAACCTTACCGAATCGATTCGACTCGTGATTCGGATTCGTCACGGATCCGCACGAGACCGCCGATTCGGTGTCGTCAGTAGCGCTCGGCGAGGGTGGCGCCGGCCACCTGCAGCCAGTACTCCGCTTCGGCCTGGGCGGCTTCTGCGGAGCCTGCGAGCACAGTGAGCGAGAGCGTGTCTGCGAACTGCTCGGTGGGCGCCGAGATCCGGCCCGCGACGAGTTCGACCCTCGCTGCTCCTGAGCTCGCCGCCGCCAGCACCGCCGACACGGCCTTGCCCGCCGCCGATTGTGAGTCGAAGCTCCCCTCGCCTGTGACGACGGCGTCGCATGACGCGATCGCCGCGGGCAGTCCGCAGACGTCGGCCACACCGGTCGACCCGGGTACGAGCCGCGCACCCCACGCGAGTAGACCGAATCCCACCCCGCCGGCGGCGCCGGCACCCGGATGCGTCGGGTCGGCGACCGCACGGCGGGCGGCGGGTGCTGAGCGCGAGACCGCTCGATCAAGGGTCGCGAGACCCGCCTCGAGCACGTGCACCGCCTCGTCTGTCGCCGCCCCCTTCTGCGGACCGTAGATCTCAGCCGCACCGCTCGCTCCGAGCAGGGGATTCGTCACGTCGCACAGCACGTCGACGCCGCCCGGAGGCAGCGGCCTCAGAGCGTGGAGGTCGGCGATCACGAGGTCATGCAGCCCACGGTTCCCGGCGCGCACGGACCGACCCGTCGCATCCAGAAACCGGGCGCCGAGCTCGTCGAGAACACCCACGCCGCCGTCGGTCGACGAGCTGCCGCCGATGGCGAGCACCAGGCGGCGCACCCCGGCATCGAGCGCGGCGACGATCGCCTGGCCGAATCCGCGGGAATGCGCGTCATGAGGGCGACGCTCACTCAGCAGCGTGATGCCGCTGGTGTTCGCCAGCTCGACCACGCCCGTGCCGTCGGCGAGCAGCAGCCAGCTCGCGTCGACGGGCCGGTCGTCGGGCCCGATCACGCTGACTGGCAAACGTGTCGACCCCGGCACCGCGGCCTCGAAGGCGTCGAGCGTACCCTCGCCGCCATCGGCCATCGGCTTCAGCACCAGCGTGTCGAGTGGGCGAACGGAGGCCCAGCCGCGGGCCATCGCAGACGCGGCGTGCCTCGCGGTCGCCGAGCCCTTGAAGGAGTCCGGTGCGAACACGATCGTCGACGGCGCGGTCATACCCGCCACGGTAGCCGGTGGCCCGCTACCCGAGCACCCCGGCGGGGTCGGCGAGCACGGGCGCGAAGGCGAGTTCGGCCGCTCCGACCATCAGGAGGCGAGTGCGCAGCTGCGCACGCTCCACCGTCACCTCGTCTCCGAGCGACCCGAACGATGCGCGGCGGATTCCCGCCTGCAACCGCTCTGGATTCGCCGCGAACAACGACCCGAGGAACCCGCCGAGAATGATCGACGAGGGGTTGAAGATCGACACGAAGTTGCCGAGCGCTGTGCCCAGCACATCGAGCTGACGGTCGATCTCGGCGCGCACGGCGTCGTCGGCCGCAGCGATCAGCATGCGGTCGAACTCCTCGCCGTCGACGGGCGCGGTGCCCAGCACCTCGAGCAGCCGGGCCAGATTGACCTCGGTCTCGAGGCATCCGCTCTTTCCACAGAAGCAGGTGACCCCGTCGCTGTTGACGAGCGTGTGGCCGAGCTCGCCCGCGTAGCCCTGAGCGCCGCGCAGGGCGTTGCCCGCCACCAGCACGCTCCCGCCGATCCCCGAGGTCGAGCCGTTGAGATAGACGATGTCTTCGACACCGCGTCCGGCACCGAACAGGCTCTCCGCCACCAGTCCGAGCTGGGCGTCATTCGCCGCGAAAGCCGGGATGCCGAGAGCCTCGGCGATCGGCTCGGCCAGGGGCTGGTCGTTCCAGAGCAGGTGGGGCGCCAGAGTGACGACGCCGTCGGAGCTGCGCACCAGACCGGGCACAGCGATCCCCACGCCCACGATGTGCTGGTCGTCGGCGAGACCGGCGACGAGACCGGCCACCTCGCGCTGCACGATGGCGACGGTCTCGTCGAGGCCCGGTGTCCGCGTCGTCTCATGGCGCACGCGCGTGAGCACTCGCCCGCCCAACTGCACGAGGCCGATGGTGACGGCGTCGAGGTCGGGGTTGACCGCCACGGCGAGGAGGCGATCGGTGAGATGCACGAAGGGGCTGGGCCTGCCGACCGTGCCCGGGTCGGTCTGCTGGGTCTCGTAGACCAGGCCCAGATCACCCAACTCACTCACCAGCGCGGCGATCGTCGAGCGATTCAGGCCCGTTGCACGGGTGAGCTCTGCTCGGGTGCGAGAACCGCCGTGGTGCAGCAGCGTGAGCACGGTCGAGAGGTTGTGCCGCCGCGCCTGGTCATTGCTGTTGCCGACCCGGCTGAGCGGGGCGGGCTGCTCGACGCTCACGTGCTCCCCTTCGCCGACTGCGGCTGGGCGCTGCTGTCTCGTCTATTCTGACTCACCCGCGAGGCTGACCTGCCCGCCCGGCGGCCCCGCGAGCGAAGCCGGCGGGGTCGTCGAGCAGACCGGCGAACGCGAGCTCGGCCGCGCCGACCATGATGATGCGCGACCGCAGGCTCGCCTTCTCGATGACCACGCTGTGACCCATGCTGCTCATGGAACGCAGGCGAACGGCATCCGCCAGTCTTTCTCGCCCGACGCTGAGCAGCGACGCGAGGAACCCGCCGAGGATCACGATCTCGGGGTCGAACATATTCACGAAGTTCGAGATGGCCTCGGAGAGCATGTCGATCTGACGCTGCACCTCACGCATGACCTTCGGGTCTCGGGAGACGCCGAGCGCTATCTCGAGCTCGTCTTGGTCCGCCCGGGCCAGCTTGAGCACGGCGAGCAGCCGACTGAGGCTCACCTCGGTCTCGAGACACCCGGTGCGGCCACAGTGACAGCGCGAGCCCATGTTGTTCACCAGAGTGTGGCCGAGCTCGCCCGCGTAGCCGCTCGTTCCGCGCAGCGGCGAGCCGCCGATGATCAGCCCGCCGCCGATGCCGCTCGCGCTGCCGTTGAGGTAGACGAGATCGTCCATGCCTCGAGCGATGCCGAACAGGCTCTCGGCGATGGCACCGAGGCTCGCGTCGTTGCCGGCGAAGACCGGGTAGTCCAATGCCTTGGTGAGCGCAGCGGCGAGGGAGGCATCTCGCCATCCCAGGTGCGGGGCGATGAGCACCCGGCCGTCTTTGGAGTTCACCAGGCCCGGAACCGCCACGCCCACGCCGGCGACTCTGAAGCTGGATTCGATCTCGCCGCGCATGCCGTCGACGATCGCCTTGACGACGTTGACCGTCTCGTGCACCGTCGGCACTCGCACGGTGTCGTACCGGATGCGACGAATCACCTCGCCGCCGAGTCCCACGATGCAGACCGTGATCGCATCGACGTCGGGATAGACGGCGAGCGCCACGATCGCGGGGTTCGGGAACACCTGCACGCTCGGTCGTCCGACCCGTCCGGAGACCGACTCGGGCTCGCCCTCGAAGGCGAGCCCGAGCTCGACCAGCTCGGCTACCAGAGCGCCCACCGTGGAGCGGTTCAGCCCCATTCGCCGCGTGATCTCTGCCCTCGAGCAACCGCCCGAGTGGTGGATGAGCGTCATGACCATCGACAGGTTGTAGCGCCTGAGCTGGTCGTTGCTCGACCCTCCCCTACTGCCGAGGGCGAGTAATGCCGTACTCAATCGACATCACTCTCCCCTCGTGGTCTCGATATGCGGACTCCGGATCAGCGGCCGCCCGCGCGCCGCTTGTTGAAGATATCGAATGCGACGGCCAACAGCAGAACGAAGCCCTTGATGGCCATCTGCCAGGCGGCATCGACAGACAGGATCGACAGGCCCATGTTGAGGACACCCATCACGAGACCACCGATGACGGCGCCCACGACAGTTCCCACGCCACCCTGCACCGCCGCGCCTCCGATGAAGACGGCCGCGATGGCATCCAGTTCGTAGTTCTGACCCGCCGAGGCGACGGCACCGCCGGCGCGGGCGGTCGAGACGACACCGGCGAGGCCGGCGAGAATGCCCATGTTCACGAAGATGAGGAAGTTGACCCGCTTGGTCTTGACACCGCTCATGACGGCGGCGAACAGGTTGCCACCCATGGCGTACACGTGACGACCGAACACCGAGCGGTTGAGCAGGAAGGTGTAGAGCAGGATCAGCACGGCGAGGATGATCAGGATGATCGGGGTTCCGCTGTAGTCGGAGAGCAGCCAGGTGAAGGCGAGGATCGCGATCGCGGCGATGCCGTTCTTAATCCAGAACGACACCATGGGCTCGCGGGGCAGGTCGAGCTTGCGCAGCGTGGCCCGCGAGCGCAGGCCCTGGGCCAGCAGCACGACGACGGTCAGGACTCCGAGCACGAGGGTGAGCACGTCGCGGCCGGCGACCTCGCCGAACCAGGAGGGAAGCCATCCCGCACCGATGGCGGTGAATTCGGCGGGAAGACCCGAGATCGTTCCACCCGTGAGCAGCACGAGGGTGAGCCCTCGGAAGATGAGCATGCCCGCGAGAGTCACGATGAAGGCGGGTATGCCCACGTAGGCGACCCAGAAGCCCTGCCAAGCACCGACCACCGCTCCCACGACCAGCGCGAGGATCACGGCGGCCCACCACGGGAAGCCCCACGAATTCATGCTGATCGCAGAGACCGCGCCGACCATCGCGACGACCGAACCGACCGAGAGGTCGATGTGGCCCGCGATGATCACGATCACCATGCCGATCGCGAGGATCAAGACATAGGCGTTCTGCTGGATCAGGTTGTTCACGTTGCCGGGCAGCAGGAGGCGGCCGTTCGTCATGATCTGGAACAGGATGACGATGACCGCGAGGGCCGCCAGGATGCCGTACTGCCTGAAGTTGATGGAGAGCTTGGGTATGCGCCGTTTGACCGGCGCCTGCGGCGTGAGGGTGGGAGGGGGAGTTGTGGTGCTCATCGGGGGTCAGTCCTTTCCCGCGGTCATGTACTGCATGAGGGTTTCTTGGGACGCGTTCTCGCGGGAAACCTCACCGGTGAGTTTTCCCTCCGAGATCGCGTAGATTCGGTCGGCCAGTCCGAGAAGCTCGGGCAACTCGCTCGAGATCACGACCACGGCCTTGCCCTGGGCCGCAAGCTCGTTGATGATGCCGTAGATCTCGTACTTCGCGCCCACGTCAATGCCGCGGGTGGGCTCGTCGAGGATCAGCACGTCGGGGCCGGCGAAGATCCACTTCGACAGCACGACTTTCTGCTGGTTTCCGCCCGAAAGCTTGCCCGTGATCGAGGCCACGCTGGGCGCCTTGATGTTCATCTTCTCGCGATAGGAGTCGGCCACCTTGTACTCGCGGTGGGAGTCGACGACGCCCGCTTGGGCGAGCTTGCCGAGGGCGGCAGCCGACACGTTCACCTGGATGTCGCCGATGAGGTTGAGGCCGTACTTCTTGCGATCCTCCGTGGCATAGGCGAATCCGTTGTGGATCGCCTCGTCGACGGTGCGGTTCTGGATCTCGACGCCGTTCTTGAAGATGCGCCCCGAGATGTTGGTTCCGTACGAGCGGCCGAAGATGCTCATGGCCAGCTCGGTGCGACCCGCGCCCATGAGGCCCGCGAAGCCCACGATCTCTCCGGCGCGAACAGTGAAGGATGCCCCGTCGACCACGAGTCGCGACGTGTCGACCGGGTGATAGACGGTCCAGTCTTCGACTCGGAGCACCTCTTCTCCGATGTTGGAGTCGCGCGGCGGGAACAGGCTGTTGAGATCGCGGCCGACCATGGCGCGGATGATGTGCGCCTCGGTCGCGTCGGGCCCGTCCATCGGAATGGTCTCGATCGTCTTGCCGTCGCGGATCACCGTGACGGTGTCTGCGATTCTCTTGATCTCCTTCAGCTTGTGACTGATGATGATGCATGTGATGCCCTGCATGCGCAGGTGGTCGATCAGGCTGAGCAGATGGGCCGAGTCCTCGTCGTTCAGCGCCGCGGTGGGCTCATCGAGGATGAGCAGCTTCACCCGCTTCGACAGCGCCTTGGCGATCTCGACGAGCTGCTGCTTACCCACGCCGAGTTCGAGGATCTTGGTCGCGGGGTTCTCGTCGAGGCCCACCCGGGCCAGCAGCAGGGCGGCCTCACGGTTGGTCTTGTTCCAGTCGATCACACCCCGGCTCGAGAGTTCGTTGCCCAGAAAGATGTTCTCGGCGATCGACAGATAGGGGCTCAGGGCGAGCTCCTGGTGGATGATCACGATGCCTTCGTGCTCGCTGTCGTTGATAGTTCTGAAGGCCACCTCGTGGCCCTCGAACTCGATCGAGCCGCCGAAGCTGCCCGCGGGATACACCCCGGAGAGCACCTTCATCAGGGTCGACTTGCCTGCGCCGTTCTCGCCGCAGATCGCGTGGACCTCGCCGCGCCGCACGGTGATCGAGACGCCGTCGAGCGCCTTCACTCCACTGAAGTCCTTGACGATGTCGTTCATGCGCAGAATCACGTCGTGCTGCTGCACGTCGTCGCTCACGCTGTCCTGGATGCTCATCGGGCTCCCTCCATTTCACATCTGTATGAGTTCGCCGGCGCCGGGCCGACGGAGAAGGTCGGCCCCGCCACTGTGGCGGGGCCGACCGGATGGATCTTTAGAGTCCGACGTCGGACGCCTTGAGGAAGCCGGAGTCGATCAGCTTCGACTGCACGTCATCCTTGACGACGACCTCGGGGTCGAGCAGGTACGAGGGAACGACCTTGTTGCCGTTGTCGTACGTCTTGGTGTCGTTGACCTCGACCTCTTCGCCGGCCGCGATCGACTTGATCATCTGGAAGACGCGGTCGCCGAGGGCGCGCGTGTCCTTCCACACGGTCATCGACTGCTCACCGTCGAGGATCGCCTTGACGTTGGCCTTGTCGGCGTCCTGTCCGGTGATGATCGGGTAGGAGGCGCCCGGCGCGTAGCCGGCAGACTTCAGCGAGGCCTCGATACCGATCGCGAGGCTGTCGTTCGGGGAGAGAACGACGTTGACCTTCTGGTCGCCGGTGTAGAACGACGACAGGCGGTTGTCCATCTCGGCCTGGGCCTTGTCGCTCGCCCAGCCCTGGATGCCGATGGAGGCCCAGTCGTCGTCGCTCTTGGGAGCCTTGCCGCTCGGCACGACCAGCTGGCCTTTCTCCACGTAGGGCTGCAGAACATCCCACGCACCCGAGAAGAAGAACTTGGCGTTGTTGTCGTCGGGGCTGCCGGCGAACGGCTCGAGGTTGAACGGACCCTTGCCGTCCTTCAGTCCGAGCTGCTCTTCGATGTACTGGCCCTGCAGGGTGCCGACCTTGTAGTTGTCGAAGGTGGCGTAGTAGTCGACGTTGTCGGTGCCGTTGATGAGGCGGTCGTAGGCGATGACGGTGGCGTCCTGCTTCTTGGCCTCGTCGAGCACGGGTGCGAGGACCTTGCCGTCGATGGCCGCGATCACGAGGATCTTCGAGCCGCCCGCGACCTGGTTCTGGATCTGGCTGATCTGCTGGTCGGTCTTGTTGTCTGCGTACTGCAGGTCGACGGTGCAGCCGGCGTCCTCGAGGGCCTTCTGCAGCTGTTCGCCGTCGTTGATCCAACGCTCGAGCGAACGCGTGGGCATCGAGATGCCGACGTTGCAGTCCTTGATCCCGTCGCCGGACGCGCCGTCGGTCGTCGCGGGGCTCGACGAACACGCCGCGAGCGATAGTGCCACCGCGGAAGTGGCGAGAACGGCCAGAAGCCGTTTCGTGGTTGTCATGGTCATGGTGCTTTCCTCTCTGAATGCTGCCAGGGTCCGGCCCGATCGATGGGGGCCGACGTCAAGAGCGGAGGAAGACTGCCTGTCGACAGTTACTCCCTCGTAACGGGGCATCGCTGTGATAGCCCCGGTCGTTTTCACGACCTTTGTTGACGGAGCGAACATATCCCACGACATCGAAGTCCGTCTACGCAATTCCGCGATCTCGATCTCGAGAACATGACGCTTCGTCGAGATGTGACCGTTCACACTGCCGAGAATCAGGGGCGACGGGTATTAGTTTGCGGAAATAACAATTCGATCTCGGAGGGAATCGTCCGCACGCATCTGGCCCACTCCGGCCGAAACTGATATGTTTTCGACAGCAACAATTCACCAACGACGTTGAAAGACGGGTATCCACATGGCTCTCGAGCCCACACGCGACGACAAGTTCTCCTTCGGCCTCTGGACCATCGGCTACAACGGAGCCGATCCCTTCGGCGGTCCCACCCGCGCTCCGCTCGACGTGGTCGAGGCCGTTCACAAGCTCAACGAGCTCGGCGCCTACGGCCTCACGTTCCACGACGACGACCTCTTCGCCTTCGGTTCCACCGATGCAGAGCGTCAGACGCAGATCGACCGGCTCAAGCAGGCGCTGGCAGACACGGGCGTGATCGTGCCGATGGTCACCACCAACCTGTTCTCGGCTCCCGTCTTCAAAGACGGCGGCTTCACCTCGAACGACCGCGCTGTTCGCCGCTTCGCCCTGCGCAAGGTGCTTCGCAACATCGATCTCGCCGCCGAGCTCGGTGCGAAGACGTTCGTCATGTGGGGTGGCCGCGAGGGCGCCGAGTACGACTCCGCCAAAGACATCCGCCAGGCTCTCGAGCGCTACCGCGAGGCCGTCAACATGCTCGGCGACTACGTCACCGACAAGGGTTACGACATCCGCTTCGCGATCGAGCCCAAGCCGAACGAGCCGCGCGGCGACATCCTGCTGCCGACGCTCGGCCACGCACTCGCGTTCATCAACACGCTCGAGCGCCCCGAGCTCGTGGGCGTGAACCCCGAGGTCGGTCACGAGCAGATGGCCGGCCTGAACTTCGCTGCGGGCATCGCCCAGGCGCTCTACCAGGGCAAGCTCTACCACATCGACCTCAACGGCCAGCGGGGCATCAAGTACGACCAGGACCTCGTGTTCGGTCACGGCGATCTGCAGAACGCCTTCGCACTCGTCGACCTGCTCGAGAACGGTGGCCTGAACGGCGGACCTGCCTATGACGGCCCCCGCCACTTCGACTACAAGCCCTCCCGCACCGAGGACATCACCGGAGTCTGGGACTCGGCGGCCGCGAACATGCGCACCTACCTGCTTCTGAAGGAGCGCGCTGCCGCGTTCCGCGCAGACCCCGAGGTGCAGGAGCAGCTCGCCGCGTCGCGCGTTCTCGAGCTGTCGCAGAACACGCTCGGCGAGGGCGAGAGCTACGACGACCTGCTGGCCGACCGCAGCGCCTACGAAGAGTTCGACACCGACGCGTACTTCAACGGCAAGGGCTTCGGCTTCGTGCGTCTGCAGCAGCTGGCGCTCGAGCACCTGCTGGGCGCACGCTAACCCGCGGCAGACCCTGAGCCGTATCCCCCGCGGCCACCCCTATACGTTCCCTGAGCCTGTCGAAGGGCCCCTTCGACAGGCTCAGGGAGCGACCCGTTTTCATCCTTAAGGAACACACCCATGGCCCTCGTCGCCGGCGTCGACTCGTCCACCCAGAGCTGCAAGGTCGTCATCCGCGACGCCGAGACCGGTGCGCTCGCGCGCATGGGCCGTGCGCCGCATCCGGAGGGCACCGAGGTCGACCCGGCGGCCTGGTGGCAGGCTCTGCGACAGGCGCTCACGGCGGCCGGCGGCCTCGACGACGTGGCGGCGGTGGCCGTGGCCGGCCAGCAGCACGGCATGGTCGCTCTGGATGCCGAGGGCCGGGTCATCCGCGACGCTCTGCTCTGGAACGACACGCGATCCGCAGCCGCCGCGTCCGCACTGATCGAGGAGTTCGGCGCCGACGAACTCGCGCGACGCACGGGAAGCGTCCCCGTCGCATCCTTCACCATCACCAAACTCCGCTGGCTGCGCGATGCCGAGCCGCAGAACGCCGAGCGCGTCGCCGCCGTGGCCCTCCCCCATGACTGGCTGACCTGGCGGCTTCGCGGCTTCGGACCCGCCGACGATGAGACCAGCCCGCTCGGTCCTGTACTCTCCGAGCTCACCACCGACCGCTCCGATGCCAGCGGAACCGGCTACTTCGATTCGGTCTCTGGCGAGTACGACCGCGAGCTCCTCGTGGCCGCTCTCGGCCACGACTGCATCCTGCCCCGCGTTCTCGGCCCAGCCGAGTCACCCGGCACCACCCCCTCGGGAGTCGTTCTGGGCGCGGGCGCCGGCGACAACGCGGGCGCCGCTCTCGGCCTGGGCGCGCGGGCCGGCGACGTCGTCGTGTCGATCGGCACGAGCGGCACCGCCTTCGCCGTGACCGAGACTCCCGTCAACGACGTCACGGGCACCGTTGCCGGCTTCGCCGACGCGAGCGGCCTGTCGCTGCCGCTCGTCGCGACCCTCAACGCTGCGCGCATCCTGGATGCGACGGCTCGCCTTCTCGGCGTCACCCACGACGAGCTCGGCACGCTCGCCCTCGCCGCTGAGCCCGGATCGAAGGGGCTCGTGCTGCAGCCGTACTTCGAGGGCGAACGCACTCCCAATCTGCCCGACGCCACCGCGACTCTCTTCGGCATGACGCTCGCGTCGACCACCCGAGAGGGCCTGGCGCGCGCGGCTATCGAGGGACTGCTCTGCGGCCTGGCCGACGGGGTCGCCGCGGTCACGGCACTCGGCGTGCAGGCGGAGCGACTGCTCATCATCGGCGGAGCAGCCCTGAACCCGGCCGTGCAGGCGATCGCCGCCCAGGTCTTCGAACTGCCCGTGAGCATCCCGACGCCCGGTGAGTACGTCGCCGACGGCGCCGCGACACAGGCCGCCTGGGTTCTCACGGGGACGCGTCCGTCATGGAAGGTCGCCACGATCGCGACGCCCGCGCCCGACTACCGCCCGATCATCCGGGAGCAGTACGCGGCCCACGCGGTCTGAGTCGCGCGACGTCGTCGTAGCGGGTACCGCTGCGGACAAGAGGTACCGGCGCACCGGGTCATACTGACCGCGCCGGTACCTGCTGTCTGTGCTAGATCGCCTGCGCCAGGCGGTAGTAGGCCGCGTTCCAGCGCACCTCTTTGGCGAACTCGCGCAGCTCGGTGTTCTCGTCGATGACGAGCAGCTCGGTCTTGGCGATCTCGGCGAAGTCCTGGAAGACCTCGAGTCCGAGGGCCGTCGACATGACGGTGTGGTGCGCCGCGCCAGCCGTCAGCCAGGCAGCGGCCGAGGTCTGGAAGTTGGGCTCCGGCTTCCACACGGCGCGGCCGACGGGAAGCTTCGGCAGCGGAGCGGTGGGCTGCACGACCTCGACCACGTTCGCGACGAGGCGGAAGCGGTCGCGCATGTCGGAGAGCGCGACGACGACGGCGGGGCCGGAGTCGGCCGTGAAGACCAGGCGCACCGGGTCGTCTTTTCCGCCGATGCCCAGCGCGTGGATCTCGAGCGTGGGCTTCGCCGTGGTGAGCGACGGGCTGACCTCGAGCATGTGGGCGCCCAGGATGAGCTCCGCACCGGGCGTCATGTCGTAGGTGTAGTCCTCCATGAGGCTGGCGCCGCCGGGCAGGCCCGCGCCCATCACGTTCGCTGCGCGCACCAGAACGGCCGTCTTCCAGTCGCCCTCGGCACCGAAGCCGTAGCCCTCGGCCATGAGGCGCTGAACGGCGAGACCTGGAAGCTGCTTGAGGCCGCCCAGGTCTTCGAAGCTGGTCGTGAATGCCGAGAAGCCGCCGGCCTCGAGGAAGGAGCGCAGCCCCAGCTCGATGCGAGCGCCGTCGCGCAGCGACTCGTGCCGCTCGCCGCCCTTGCGGAGTTCCGGCACGACGTCGTAGAGCTCTTCGTACTCCGCCACGAGAGCGTCGACATCGGCGTCGCTCTGCGCATCCACGGCCTCGACCAGCTCGTTGACGCCCCAGGTGTTGACCTGAACGCCGAACCGCAGCTCGGCCTCGGTCTTGTCGCCCTCGGTGACCGCGACGTAGCGCATGTTGTCACCGAAGCGGGCGAGCTTCATCTCGTGCGTTGCCGCCCAGCCTGCAGCCGCGCGGCTCCAGTCTGAGATCTGCTTCTGAACGCTCGGGTCGGTGACGTGGCCGACGACCGTCTTGCGTGCGACGCCCAGGCGAGCCTGGATGTAGCCGAACTCGCGGTCGCCGTGCGCGGCCTGGTTGAGGTTCATGAAGTCGAAGTCGATCTCGCCCCAGGGCAGCTCGACGTTGGCCTGCGTGTGCAGGTGCAGCAAGGGCTTACGCAGCAGGTCGAGGCCGGTGATCCACATCTTGGCGGGCGAGAAGGTGTGCATCCAGGCGGTGACGCCGATGACCTTGTCGTTCGCGTTGACCTCGAGAGCCATGCGACGGATCGCGTCGGAGTCGGTCAGCACCGGCTTCCACACGATGCGCACCGGGATGCCCGTGGAGGCCTCGAGGGTGTCGGCGATCGTCTTCGACTGCTCGGCTACCTGGCGGAGGGTCTCCTCTCCATAGAGGCCCTGGCTGCCGGTGAGGAACCAGATCTCGTAGTCATCGAGAGAGGTGCGGAGTGTGCTCATGCGAGGGATCCTTCGGGGTTCTGTCCGTAGACGTTCTGGTAGCGATCGAAGAGGGAGTCGATCGCGGGCTCGGGAATCTCGACCGGTGCGCCGAGCTGGCGGGAGATGTGCACGGTGC
The DNA here is from genome assembly GCF_900177765.1 of Agreia sp. VKM Ac-1783. GTDB lineage: Bacteria > Actinomycetota > Actinomycetes > Actinomycetales > Microbacteriaceae > Agreia. The sequence continues at coordinate 301,075 of NZ_FXWI01000001.1, read as the reverse complement.
GGGCGACGTCTTCGACCATGACGGCGGCCTTCACCGCGTCACGGGCGTCCTTGCCGATCGTGAAGGGCCCGTGGCTCTTCATGAGCACGGCACGCGAGCGGTGGCCCTTGAGAGTCTCGACGATGCCGCGACCGATCGAGTCGTCGCCGATGATGGCGAAGGGGCCGACAGGGATCTCTCCACCGAACTCGTCGGCCATGGCCGTGATGACGCACGGGATGGGCTCGGCACGCGCGGCCCAGGCGACGGCGTAGGTGGAGTGCGTGTGCACCACTCCCCCGACCTCGGGCATGTGCCGGTAGACGTAGGCGTGTGCGGCCGTGTCGCTCGAGGGAGAGCGATCGGAGCCGGGCGTGCCGGGGATGACGGTGCCGTCGAGGTCGCAGAGGATCATGTTCTCAGGGCTCAGGTCGTCGTAGTCGACGCCCGACGGCTTGATCACGAACAGGTCGGCGCCCGGAACGCGGCCCGAGATGTTGCCACCCGTCCAGATGACGAGGCCGTAGCGCACCAGCTCGCCATGCAGTCGCGCGACGTCGTCGCGAACGCGTGCGATGGCATCCTGGACCTCGGGCGAGAAGTCGATTGCTGAGTCGCTCACGCGAGGGCCTTCTTTCGTGCGGTCTTCAGCCGCTTCATCACGTCGTTGGCGCCACGACCGAAGTAGTCGTGCAGCTCGGAGTAGTCGGCGTAGAGCGCGTCGTAGGCGTCGGCGTTCGCCTCGTTGGGCACGTAGACGGCCTCGTCGAGGCGGCCCATCGCGTCGCTGGCGGCGAGCACATCGGGGTAGGCGCCGGCCGCGACGGCGGCGTGGATGGCCGAGCCGAGCGCGGGGCCCTGAGAGCTGGCCAGCACCGAGATCGGCATGCGCAGGATGTCGCTGTAGGTCTGCATGAGGAACGCGTTCTTGATCAGACCGCCGGCCGCGATGAACTCGGTCACCTCGACGCCCGACGCGTTGAACGTCTCGATGATCTTGCGCGTGCCGAAGGCGGTCGACTCGAGCAGTGCGCGATAGATCTCCTCGGCACGGGTCGCGAGCGTCTGACCGATGAGAAGTCCCGAGAGCTCGGTGTCGACGAGAACCGAGCGGTTGCCGTTATTCCAGTCGAGGGCGAGCAGGCCGTGGCCGCCGACCGGCTCGTGCTCGCTGAGCTCGGTCAGATACTGGTGGATGCTGATGCCGCGTGCATCGGCCGCCTCGCGATAGTGGGCGGGCACCTGGTTCTCGACGTACCAGGCGAAGATGTCTCCCACGCCCGACTGGCCGGCCTCGTAGCCGTAGAGGCCCGAGACGATTCCGCCGTCGACGACGCCGCACATTCCCGGAACCTCTTTGAGGATGTCGGAGTTCATCACGTGACAGGTGGACGTGCCCATGATGGCCACCATCTGTCCCGGCTTGACGGCGCGGGCGGCGGGCGCGGTCACGTGGGCGTCGACGTTGCCGACGGCCACGGCGATGCCCTCGGGTAGGCCGGTCCATGCCGCGGCCTCCGCGGAAAGGCGACCCGCGGCATCCCCCAGCTGACCGATGCGGTGCTCGACCTTGCTGGTGGCGAAGTCGGCGAAGTCGGGATTCAGCGCGGCGAGGAAGTCGGACGACGGGTACTCGCCGTCCTGCCAGATTCCCTTGTAGCCGGCGGTGCAGGCGTTGCGCACGTACTCTCCGGTGAGCTGCCAGACGATCCAGTCGGCCGCCTCGACCCAGTGGTCCATGCGGTTGTAGAGCTCGGGGTCTTCTTCGAGCAGCTGCAGGCCCTTGGCGAACTCCCACTCGCTCGAGATCAGTCCGCCGTAGCGCGGAAGCCAGGACTCGCCGCGCTCTTCCGCGACACGGTTGATGCGGTCTGCCTGAGGCTGCGCCGCGTGGTGCTTCCAGAGCTTCACATAGGCGTGCGGGCGGTCTGCGTACTCGGGCAGCTCGTTGAGCGGCGTGCCGTCTGCGATCGTCGGAACCATCGTGCAGGCGGTGAAGTCGGTGCCCACTCCGATGACCTTCGAGGGGTCGATGCCCGCCTCGGCGAGCGCCGCCGGAACCGTGTGCTTCAGCACGTCGACGTAGTCGCTCGGCACCTGCAGGGCCCACTCGGGCGGCAGGGCGGCACCGGATGCGGCGAGCGTGCGATCCATGACCGCGTGCGGGTACTCGAGAACGCCGCTACCCAGTTCGGCTCCATCGCTGACGCGCACCACGACGGCACGACCCGAGAGTGTTCCGTAGTCGATGCCGACGACGTAGCGCTCGTCGTCGTTCATGTCGGCAGTACTCATCGGGGGGAACTCCTTCGTTCGTTCTCACGCGGCGGATCTGGTTAATGTGACCGTTCACATTGCCGTGTTCATGTTACCCGAGCGCCGCCGTGAGATGTCAAGCACGGCATCCGCGCCGATCCGGTGCATCCGCGCCTGGCCGACCGGTGGCGGATGCGCCGAACTGGCGCGAATGCTCAGCGCGCGCCGGGCGCAGCCGTCGACGAGCGCACGATCAGGTCGGGCACCAGCGCCCGCTCCTCGACAGGAGTGCCGCGGATCGCGGCAAGCAGCAGGGCGATGCAGCGCCGCCCGAACTCGTCGAAGTCCTGTCGAACGGTGGTGAGAGGCGGCCAGAAGTGAGCGGCCTCCGGAATGTCGTCGAACCCGACGACGCTGACGTCGCCCGGCACATCGAGCCCCGCGTCGCGCAGCGCGTGCAGCAGCCCGAGTGCCATCTGGTCGTTGGCAGAGAACACCGCGGTCAGCTCGCCCTCACGCGCGATCCTCTGACCGGCGAGGTAGCCGGACTCCGGTGTCCAGTCGCCCACCAACGGCTCGACTCTCGGCAGGCCCGCGGCTTCGAGTTCCGCGTGGAATCCGACGATGCGCGCTTCGGCCTCGATCCAGTCGAGCGGGCCGGCCAGATGCTGGATGCGCGTGTGCCCGAGCTCGATGAGGTGCCTCGTCGCACGCCTGGCCCCCGTGATCTGGTCGACTGAGAGCGCGTGGTCTCCTTGCCGACCCGTCGACTGCATGGTCACGAACGGCAGGTCGAGACCGCGTGCCACCAGGGCGTCGAAGACCCGCACCTGCGGCGCGATCACGACCAGTCCCTCGATTCCAAGATCCAGCAGATGGGTGAGGGCCGCCTCGATCTCGTCGACGTCAGAGCCGTCGACGTTGACGGTGTTCACGAAGTACCCCTCGGCCCGGGCCGCGCGCTCGATGGCTCGGATGCTCGATGCCGGTCCGTACTGGGCACTCGACGCCGAGAGCACTCCGAGGGTCGCAGACCGCGCGGTGACGAGCGCCCGCGCCGCCCGGTTGGGGCGATAGTTGAGTTCGCCCATCACGGCGAGCACGCGTTCGCGCGTCTCCGGCCGGATGCTGGGGTGCGCGTTGAGCACGCGCGAGACGGTCTGATGCGACACCCCCGCGAGGCGGGCGACATCGCGAATGCTCGGGGCGCGCCCGGATGCCGGCGGCTGGGTCACGCGGACCTGCGCATGGCGTGCGCCATCCACCACCACAGGAGAGAACCGGCCACGGCGTAGAACGCGAGCGAGAGGATCGCTCCGATGATCGAGACGGCAAGGATCACGCCCATGCTGGCCGTGCCGTCGTCGGTCGGCATGCCGCTCGCGGCGGCGGCGCCGAACATGATCGAGAAGAGCGGCCCTGCAAGCGGCGAGACGACCGTCGACATGATGAGCCCGAGTCCGAGCAGGATGCCCGTCGCGCTCCATGTGACGCCCCACGGCCTGGCCGCACCAGACTCCGCAAAGATGGCCTTGCCGACCCAGATGCCCGCCCAGGTGACGAAGGCTCCGGCGATCAGAACGACCACGATGACGACCCAGAAGATCCACGCGTCGGCGGGATCGTAGCCGAGCCAATCGAGGAACGACTCGACCGGCCCTCTACTCTCGAAACTCGATTCCGCCGTCGTGGACGCCTTGACGAAGAAGAGCACGAGTTGCCAGATGACGCCGAACGCGATGACGAACGCGGCTGAGGAGACGATGCCGAGGCCGGCGGACAGCACCGTGTTCGAGATAGCTCCCGCCAGGAAAGCTCGTTTGCGCTCGTTCTTCGACAGCGGAGGTCTGACGATGCGCTGATTCGGGTACGAGAAGGCGGGTGGCTGACTCAGCTGGGTCACACGAACTCCTGTCTCACGCTGTCTCGAAAGGATACCGGCTGGTCGCGACGGCGCACGGGGTCGCTGCATCGCGGCACGCGGTGTAGCAACGGGTGTTTAATAAGGCATCATGACGATATGGGACTTTTCGGATTCGTACCGATCGACCCCGCTCTCCTGACGTGACGAGAACCGGGGGCGCACCGAGAACCGTGTCGGCGTGGAGCACGTCGATGCTGCTGCAGTGCGCGGCTTTTGGCGCGATAACGGCCGTGCTCATCGTGGCGCTGGCCCCGCTGACCCATTCGATCGCGCTCCTCTCTCCCGTCGTCTATTCACTCGTCGGCTCGGTCTCGTCACTCGGACCGCTGGTGGCCGCGCGCTGGATCCGCGCACCCGGTTCTCTGCTGCTCACGGCTCTCGTCGCGAGCCTGCTCGCGTTGCCCTTCACCGCCCTCGGCTTCCTGATCGTCGTCGCCCTCGGCCTTCCCGCGCTGACGGCAGAACTCGTTCTTCTCGCGAGCAGGTTCTACTCTCGACCGCGCGAGACGGTCTGGTACCTGGCCTCTGCAGGCCTCGCACTCGTTCTCTTCGCCATCTCTCTGGCGGTCATCGACCCCGCCGCGATGTCTCCCTGGGTCGTCGTCTTCACCTTCGCCGGTCGGATGCTGTCGGTGCTGCTTCTCGCGGCCGTCGCGGTGCGCGTCGAAAAGGCTCTCGCGACATCCGGCGTTCGGCGGCGATACCGCGGGCGGACAGACACATGACGGTGTGGGGCGCTCCGCGGCTTCCGCCGAACCTGGTGCAGAGACCCGGCCTCGTCTCGATCATCGAATCAGCAGTGCCTCTCCTGATCGTGCACGGTCCGGCGGGCGCCGGCAAGACCTCGCTTCTCGCCGAGTGGGCAGCGCAGACGTCACAGTGCGGCGTCTGGGTGCAGATGGAGACGAACGACACCTCGGGGCCGGCCGCGGTCTCGCTGATCGCGGCAGAGCTGTCGGCCGTCGGCATGCTCGCCGAGGGCAACCCTCTGCGACTCGCCGACGCAGCCATGGTCGGTGGCACAGACGAGTGGTCCCTGCTCAGGCGCGGATTGCAGTCGCTCGGACAGGACATCGTTCTGGTGGTCGACCGTGCCGATCTCCTCAACGCCGAGGCACTCACGTCTCTTCTCGCGGTGCTCGCCCGCGTGCCCCGTCTGCGCCTCGTGCTCTCGGCTCGGCGAAGGGCCGTCGTCGATGCGTCCGACCCGGTGCTCGCCGCGGAGCGGGCCGTGATCGGATGGCGCGAGCTCATGTTCTCCCGCGAGGAGGCGCGCGCCGCTCTCGGCCCTGACGAGCCGGAGCAGCTCGTCGACGAGGTCCTGCGCTGGGGAGGCTCGCCTCTGCTGACGCGGGCCGTGGCGGCGTCGGCACCCGGCGCATCCGATGCCTCAGCCCGAGTCGCCCGCGCGGTCGACACCTACGAGAGCTACCTGTGGGCCAACGCCGGTTCGCCAGAGTCCGCGACGGGCGACGACGACTACCGTTCTTTCTTGCTCGCGATCTCGGTCGCCGATGTTCTCACCGAATCGCTGGCGCGGGAGTTGTCGGGATCGGCCGACGCGGGACACCTTCTGACGCGTGCCGAGCAGGATGGGTTGGGGCTGTGGCACGGAGACACTCGCGACAGGGTGTTCATGCTGACGCCCCTGCTCCGCGAGTCCTTCCTCGCGGAGTTGACTCGAGCAGACCCCGGCTCGCTCAAGGGGCTGCGCCGCCAGGTGGCGCAGTGGTCGCACCGCCACGGTCGCCCCTACGAGGCCATCGAATTCGCCATGCAGGCCCGCGACCTCTCGCTCGCGTCGACGATCGTGCGCGACTCGGCCTTTCTCCTGCTGCGCAATCATCCCTCGCAGGTCATCGATCTGTTCTCGAAGACGCCGATGCTGGCGCTCCGACAGCATCCACTGCTCGCGATGCTGTTGGCGCTCATCTTCAATGCCCGCAAACAGCATCGGCTGCGCGCGATCGAGCTCTTCGGCCTCGCGATCGCCTCGTCGCGCATTCAGGGTGCTCGCGCCGATCCGCCCGACCAGGCACTCTTCCGCACCATCGAGAGTGCCTCACTCAGAGTTCTCGGTTCGTTCGAAGCGTCACTCGCGGCCGCAGACGTGGCTTACGAGACGCTCACCGTCATGAGTCTCGAACACAGAGCTCTGCTGGGTCGGCTCGTGCCCGTGCTCTTCACCCACATCGGCACGAGCTTCTTCTACAACGGCCACATGGACAAGGCGATGGACTGCTTCCGTCGGAGTGCGTCCATCGGCGAGGCCGAGAATCTGCCGGCCGGCCTCGAGGGCTTGGCACTCGAGGCGGGAGCCGCTGCCGTCACGGGTGACCTCGTGACCGCCGCAGAACGCTCGGCGTACGCCGCCACTCGATCGTGGCCCGACGGCTGGATCAGCGGATACGCGGGAAGCTTCTATCGCATCGCCAACGCCTTCATCGCCCTCGAGCGGTTCGACGCCGACACGGCCGATCTGCACGTGCGTGCGCTTGACAAGCACAGGCCCACCATCGAGCACTGGCCGATTCTCGCGCACCTCGACGCGCTCATCGCCCTCTTCAGAGGCGACGTCGATCGAGCACTGCTCGACTTCGAGCGTGAGGTCGACACGCATCTGAACCGATCGGCTCTCGGGCCCTTCACCGCCGCCAGGCTCAGGGCGACTCGATCGCTCCTCTACCTGGCGGCCGGCGACGCGGATGCCGCCGAGCAGGCATTGGTCGTGCAGGGCAAGCGGGGTCGACGCGACACGGTCGCGCAGGCCCGGATCTCGCTGGCGCGCGGCAATCCCGACGAGACCCTCGAACTGCTCGAGCGGAATCCGCCGGGGAACGACCAGACTCCTCGCGTCGAAGCCGAGATGCTCGTTCTGCGCGCGGCAGCGCTCGTCGCCGCGGGCCGTGAAGAAGGATCCGCGGCCACGCTCCGAGCTGCGCGCTTTCTTCGACACAGCCGCCAGGCTCTCGCGTTCGCCCTCCTTCCCGCGGAGCATCAGCGTTCCATGCTGACGGAGATGAGCTCGATCGAACCCTCGCTCGGTGACGCGCCGTCGCTCATTCCCCTCGCGCCGACGCGCATCCCGTTGACGTCGCGAGAGGAGGCCGTCGCTGAGCAGCTGATGCGCTTCTCATCGGCTTCAGACATCGCCGCGGCGCTGGTGGTGTCGCCAAATACGGTCAAGTCACAGCTGCGGTCTCTCTATCGCAAGCTGGGCGTGTCGAACAGGGCCGATGCGATCGCCGCCCTCAGCGCGCGTCGTCATACGCGCTGACGACGAATGACCGGGAGCTCTCGACCCCTTGACAAGTGACCATATGGTCACCTAATTTCTGTCTATGGACGAGGTATTCCGGGCACTGGCCGACCCCACGCGGAGAGCGATCCTCGACGCGCTCTTTCTCGAGGACGGCCAGTCGCTGGGTGCGCTCGAGACACGATTCGAGATGAGTCGCTTCGGCGTGATGAAGCACCTCGGGATCCTGGAGGATGCCCGACTCGTGACGACTCGACGACGAGGCCGCGAGAAGCTGCACTTTCTCAATCCCGTGCCCATCCGGCTCGTACACGACCGGTGGACGAGCAAATACGCAGAACCCTGGGTCGCCGCGCTGAGCGACCTCAAGACAGAACTGGAGAGAACCATGGAGAAGGTATTCGAGATCTACATCCGCACGACTCCCGAGCGCCTCTGGCAGGCGATCACGGATACGCAGATCCGCAGCATCTACAGCTTCGGCAACCGCATCGAGTCGGACTTCACCGAAGGGTCGAGCTACACCCAGACCAACCCGAAGGCCAACGCGCCGCTCGGAGACGGCGTGAATCTGGTGGTCGACCCTCCGCGCAAGCTGGTGCAGTCGATGCACGCCCGCTGGAGCGACGAGGTCGAGGCCGAGGGCACCACGCGCATCACCTGGGAGATCGAACAGGTCGGCGACTCGTGCCGCCTCGTGGTCACCCATGACGAGCTGCGCGACGGCGCGAACGAGGAGCTCTACGGCGGCTGGCCGATGATCCTCTCCGGCCTCAAGACCTACCTCGAGACCGGCGAGAAGCTCACCACGCCGGGCTCGCTCATGTACACCTGATCAGGCGACGCGGGCCAACGCCTGATCGAGGTCGGCGATGAGGTCGTTCACATCTTCGATGCCGATCGACAACCTGATGAGCCCCTGGCCGATTCCGAGCTTCTCGCGCAACTCTTCGCTGAACGAGATGTGCGTGGTGGTCGCAGGGTGCAGGGCCATCGACCGGACATCGCCGATGTTGGTCATGCGGCTGATGACGCGCAGCCCGTCGAGAAATGATCGAGCCCCGGCCGCTCCCCCGCGCACGGTCACGGCGAAGACGGATCCGGTGCGACCGCCGTACAGTCGTTGCGCCAGCTCGTGCGCCGGGTTCGATTCGAGTCCGGCGAAATCGACGCTCTCGACCTTCGGATGCCGCTCGAGCCAGCGCGCGATGGCCACCGAGCTGTCGAGGTGACGCTCCATGCGAAGCGATAGGGTCTCGATGCCCTGGTGCAGCAGAAACGAGTTGAACGGTGACAGAGCCGGCCCGATATCGTTGACCACAGCCTCACGGGCGAGGCGTGCATAGCCGGTTCGGCCGTAGCGCTCGAGAAGAGATTTCGCCGCGGAGCCCTGAGGCTCTGTCAGCAGCGGATAGCGCCGCTCGGATGCGGCCCAGTCGAACGTGCCGCCGTCGACGATTGCGCCGGAGAGACCTGCTCCGTGCCCCGAGAGGAACTTCGTCGACGAGTGCACGACGACCGCGGCGCCGTACTCGATGGGGCGGATCACGTAGGGCGACGCGATGGTGTTGTCGACCACGAGCGGGATGCCGTGCCGGGCTGCGACCCGGGCGACCTGCTCGATGTCGACGATGTCGTTCTTGGGGTTCGGAATGGTCTCGGTGAAGATCGCCTTCGTGTTGGGCTGGATGATCCGATCCCACTCGTCGTCGTCGGCCGTGTTCCACACGTAGTCGACGGAGACTCCGAAGCGGGCGAAGCTGCGCCCGAAGAGCACGCGCGTTCCGCTGTAGATGCTCGCCGTCGAGACGATGCGTTCGCCGTTCTCCGCAAGCGCGAGCAGGGCCGAGGTGATGGCTGCCTGGCCCGACGAGACGACGATCGCCTCCGAGCCTCCTTCGAGCGAGGCGATGCGCTTCTCTGCCACCGCGCCCGACGGATTGCGCTGGCGGGAGTAGATGAGTCCGTCGGCGTCTCCCGCGAACCGGTTGTGGGCATCGTCGAACGAGTCGAAGCGGAAGCCGGCGGTCATCGCGATGGGCGAGACGCGGGCTCCCGCGTTCAGATCGTCGTACTCGCCGGCGTGCACCTGGCGGGTGTCGAAGCCGTAGCCCTGCCAGTCGTACTCCGGTGCTGCGACGTCGGGCGAGGGATGGGTGGCGTCGGTCACGAGATGCTGCTCTCTGTCGCGTAGAGGTGGGGTGCTGGGCGGGAAAGACATCGGCGAACGGCGGCGGCCATCTCGATGACCGCTTGCTCGAGAATCGGCCTCGGCATGGCGAAGATGATGCGGGCGTAGCCCTCATAGCCGCGACCGCAGAGCGCGCCGTCGGTGAGGGTGACGCCGGCCTCCACCCGAAAGAAGTCGGCGACCGAGCCGTCGATCCCGAGATCGGAACAATCGAGCCAGGCGATGTACGTCGCATCCGGAACCGTGTAGCGCACCTCGGGAAGGTGCTCGGCGAGCAGCTCTGCGAGCAGTCGCCGATTGCCGTCGAGGTAGTCGACGACCTCACCGAGCCACTCCCGACCCTCGGTGTAGGCCACGGTCGCGGCGATGACGCCCGGGGTCGCCGCCCCGTGCATGACCGCGAATCCGAAGGTCTGGTAGAGCTCTTCGTCGGCGGCGTTGGAGGTGATGAGTTGCGCGGTCTTGAGGCCCGGCAGGTTCCACGCTTTGGATGCCGAGGTCGACGTGATCGTGTGCCTCGCCGTGGTCTCGTTCAGCGACGCATACGGGATGTGCGCGACACCGTCGTAACGCAGCGGCGCGTGGATCTCGTCGGCGAAGACCCGACCGTTGTGACGGTCGACGATGGCAGCGATCGCCTCGAGTTCCTCGCGTGTGAGCACCGTTCCCGTGGGGTTCTGCGGGTTGCAGAGGATGAGGGTGCGGGCTCCCGCGTGGAACGCCGCCTCGATGGCGGCGAGGTCGTGCTGCCAGCGGCCGGTGCGTGCGTCGGTCACGCCCGGAACCTCGAAGACCTCGCGGCCGAGGGTGGGAACGAAGCTCAGAAAGGGCATATATGCCGGGGTCGGAATGATGACGCCGGTGCCCGCCGGAGAGAACTTGGTGATCGCGACTTCGAGCGCGGCCATCACGTCGGAGACGGCGTGCACGTTCTGCCAGCGAAAGTCCCACCCGTACTCGTCGCGGTGCCACGCCGCCGTTGCCTTGCCCATCTCGTGCGAGGTGGCGGGCGCGAGGTAGCCGAGGTTGCCGTCGTCGATGGCCTGGTGCAGAGCCCTGGTCACCTGCGGCGCGGTTCCGAAGTCCATCTCGGCGACCCACGCCCCGATGGTTCCGGGATGCAGACTCCACTTGCGACTGGAGGGAATGCTCAGCTCGGCACGGGTGATGCGGTCGAAGGCGTGAGTCATGCAGCGATCGTACGGACTGCGCCCTAGGGCGCGCCTCTGCTTTACGTCATGTGTCATCGAGGCTCGGCTTCGCCCGAGTGCCCGCCTATCGTCGTCGCATGACCACCCCCACGCCCGTGCGCACGTTCGAACGCGATGGACACCTGGTTCTGGGGGCGATGGTGCGCACACTCGGTGCCTTCCCGTCTGGCTGGCGCTATCCGGGCGCCCACAAGAATCCGGCGAACGACCCCGCCGCACTCAAGCGACTCGCGCGCACGGCAGAGAAGGCCGGCCTCGACTTTCTGTTTCTGGGCGATTGGCTCTCGTCGAGCTCCGACCTCGAATACACGGAGCCCTCGCTGCTCGCGCGCGTCGACCCGTTCAGTTCGGCCGCGTACCTCGCCGCTGTGACGAACCGCATCGGACTCATCGCCACGGCCAGCACCGCGCATTCCGAGCCGTACGCGATCGCTCGGGCCGCGGCATCCATCGACCGACTTTCGGGAGGACGCTTCGGGCTCAACCTCACCGTCGGCACCGACCCGAGGGCGAGCGCCAACTTCGGCAGAACGGATGCCGGAGGCACCGACGACAACCGCTTCGAGACCGGGGTCGAGTTCGTGCAGCTGCTTCGGAGCCTCTGGGACAGCTGGGACGACGGCGCGGTCGTGGCCGACGCCAAGCGCGGGATCCTCGTGGACCACTCGCTCATCGCCCCTGTCGAGCATCAGGGCCGACGCTTCAGTGTTGCCGGGCCGCTCAACGCCCTGCGCCCGGTGCAGGGCCAGATTCCGGTGGTGCACGCGGGAGTCTCGGTGCGGGCCCGAGAGTTCGCGGCGGCACACGCCGACATCCATGTGGTCGCGCCGTCGAGCCTCGGCGACGCCGTGACGTTCTATCGGCAGGCCCAGCAGCGCGCGGTCGCGGCCGGCCGCGCGGCCGGTGATGTCACGATCATCACGCCCATCCTGCCCATCGTCGGGGAGACCCGACAGGCGGCGTTCGCGCTCTACGACGAGCTCGTCGAGCTGGTTCCGCTCGACGACGGAACGGCGCGCGACCCGTCGCTCGGGTTTCCGCCGAACCGCTCTGCCGCGTCCCTCTTGCGCTCGGTGGGGCTCCCTCTGCTGGAGCGCTCGGTCGACGAGCCCGTCTCGATCGCCACCGCCGAGCGCTTCAACACGGTCGGGCAGCGGCTGCTCGAGGTCGTGCAGTCGAGATCGGGTCGCACGCTCGGAGGTGCACGACCGGTCACCTTCCGTCATCTGATCGTGGCGCAGGCCGTGCCGGCCCCCATCGTCGTGGGGTCGCCGACAGACATCGCCGATCACCTCGAGACGTGGTTCCGAGCGGGCGCCGCCGACGGCTTCGCGATTCAGAGCGCGTTTCTGCACGAGCAGTTCGATGCGTTCGCCCACCTCGTCGTGCCCGAACTGGTCGACCGCGGCCTGATGAACGAGGGCTACGACGCGAAGACCCTGCGGGGTCACCTGCACCTCACGAAACCTGTTCGCGAGGCTCCGGTCGCGGCAGAGGTCGCGCCGAACTGGGTGATCTGATTCGTGGATGCCCGTCACTAGTACCCGCTACGGACACGAGGTACCGGCACACCGGGCGCTCTTGACCGCACCGGGCACTACTGGCGTCGCGGGCAGCGTCAAGTCGCGTTACCTCGCGTTGCATTCGTGACTTCATATGTCGGGCGACGACCGGCACCACCGGCCTGGGTTCGTAGCGTGTGGGAATGAGCACAGTGCAGTCAGAATCAGAAGCAGCAGTCGATGACACCGCCTTCGCCGCCGAATGGCAGGCGTGGCACGACGCCCACGAGACGAGCCGGGCAGACCCGCACGGATTCCTCGCGGTCACGAGCCTCAACTGGCTCGACGAGAACCCGACACGGTACCCGGATGCCCCGGGCTCGTGGTCGACCTCGGCAGGCGGCCCCGCGGTCACTCTCGCCGCCGGCGAGGAGCTCGTGATCGACGGGCAAACAGTCATCGGCCGATACGCCTTCGGCGTGATCCCCGAGCGCGGCGGCGTCACCGCGAGCGCTGGAGACGCACAGTTCGAGGTCGCGAGACGCGGAGGAGTCGACATCCTGCGCCCGCGGCACCCATCGCATCCGACGCTCGTCGACTACACGGGCACCCCGGTCTACCCGCCGAGCCCCGAGTGGAGCGTCGAGGGCGTCTTCGTGCCCTTCAACGAGCCGAAGCCGGTGACCGTCGGCTCGGTGTCGGAGGGCCTCGAGCACGTCTACGACTCCCCCGGGGTCGTCGAGTTCGAGGTGAGAGGCGAGCGCTTCTCGCTCACGGCGTTCAACGGCGCGACTCCCGGCTCCCTGTTCGTGCTGTTCACCGATGCGACCAGCGGAGTAACGACCTATGCCGCCAACCGCTCGCTGCAGATCCCCGCTCCGGATGCCTCCGGCCGGGTGACGCTCGACTTCAACCGGGCGACGAACCTTCCGTGCGCCTACACCGAGTTCGCGACCTGCCCGCTGCCCCCGGCCGAGAACCGGCTGCCCATCGCCGTCGAAGCTGGCGAGAAGACTCCCGTGCATCCGAGCACGGGAACGGAAGGAGCGCCGCGATGAGCCGCACACCCTTCCACCTCGGCATCGCCCTCGACGGCGCCGGCTGGCATCCCGCCGCCTGGCGCCTCGACGCCGCCCGCCCCGCGGCCCTGTTCGACGCCGACTACTGGGTCTCGCTCGTCGTGGAGGCACAGTCAGCCGGCATCGATCTCGTGACCATCGAGGACTCCTTAGGACTGCAGACGAGCGGCTTCGGTGCCGTCGAGCTGCGCCGCGACGAGGTGCGTGGTCGACTCGACGCCCTGCTGCTCGCCAACACGATCGCAGCGCAGGTGCCCGGCATCGGCATCGTGCCGACCGTGACCACCACGCACACCGAGCCATTCCACACGGCCACCGGCATCCAGACCCTCGACCACGTCTCAGAAGGCTGGGCCGGATGGCGGGTGCAGGTCTCCGCGCGCTCCCACGAGGCCGCCCACGTCGGTCGGCGCGCGATTCCCGCGCTCGACCCGGTTGCCGCCGCCGTCGGCACGGACGAGGAGCAGAGCGCCCTCATCCGTCAGCTGTTCGGCGAGGCAGCCGACGCGATCGAGGTCGCCCACCGGCTCTGGGACAGCTGGGAGGACGACGCGGTGATCCGCGACGTCGCGACCGGCCGCTTCATCGACCGCGAGCGCCTGCACTACGTCGACTTCGAGGGCGAGAGCTTCAGCGTGAAGGGGCCATCGATCGTGCCGCGCTCGCCACAGGGCCAGCCCGTCGTGTACGTGCTGGCCCACCAACAGGTGCCCTACGAGCTCGCCGTCGCACAGGCCGACATCGTCGGCATCACGCCACACTCCGACGAGCACCTCGAGCGGATTCTGGGCGAACTGGGCGACACCGAGCTGCGTGTCGAGCGCCGCGTCAACGATCCCCTTCGCATCTGGACCGAGGCCGTCGTGCTCATCGAGGACACGAGAGAGAAGGCCGCGGAAGCTCTCGCGGCGCTCGACGAGTTGCACCGCGGGACCTACGCATCCGACGCCGTGATTCTCGCCGACACGGCCGAGAACGTGGCCGCCCAGTTGCTGCGCTGGCAGCAGGCCGGCGTCACAGGCGTGCGGCTGCGTCCCGCGCGCCTGCCGCTCGATCTCGAGCGCATTACCCGCGGCGTCGTGCCCGTGCTCGATGAGACCGGAGTGCTCGAGCGCCCCCGCGACGCGTCGACCCTGCGCCAGCGCCTGGGCTTCGCCCCCGCTACGAACCGCTACGCGACCGCCCGCCCCGAGACCGCCGAACTGATCGAAAGCGCCAACAGATGACCACGTCTTCTTCGTCGAAGCCCACCAAGCAGATCCACCTCGCCGCACACTTTCCTGGCGTGAACAACACCACCGTGTGGAGCGACGAGAGAAGCGAGAGCCAGATCGCCTTCTCGTCGTTCCGCCACTTCGCGCAGAACGCCGAGCGCGGCAAGTTCGACTTCCTGTTCCTGGCCGAAGGGCTGCGGCTGCGCGAGACGCGCGGCCTCATCCACGACCTCGACGTGGTCGGGCGCCCGAACACGCTGGCGATCCTCGCCGCACTCGCCGGGGTCACCTCCAACATCGGGCTTGTCGGAACACTGAGCTCGACCTTCAACGAGCCGTACGAGCTGGCCCGCCAGCTCGCCACCCTCGACCACCTCAGCCGGGGGCGCGCCGGCTGGAACATCGTCACGACGTCGGATGCGTTTCACGGGGCGAACTTCCGCCGCGGAAAGTTCCTCGACCTCGCCGACCGCTACAGTCGGGCGCAGGAGTTCTTCGATGTCTCGTCGCAGCTCTGGGACAGCTGGGCCGATGACGCGATCGTCGCCGACAAGCAGTCGGGCGAGTTCGTGCGCACCTCCGGTCTCGGGCTCGTCGACCACCACGGGCCGCAGTTCGATGTGACCGGCTACGCGACCCTGCCGCCTAGCCCGCAGCAGCATCCGGTGATCGTGCAGGCGGGCGATTCGCCCGACGGCCGCGACTTCGCGACCAGCTCGGCCGATGTCATCTTCTCGAGGCACGCCGACTACGAGGCCGGTCGCGCGTTCTACGACGACGTGAAAGGGCGATTGGATGCGGTGGGCCGCCCCCGCGATTCGCTCAAGATCCTGCCCGCTGCGACCTTTATCCTGGGCGACACGCAGGCCGAGGCACTGGAACGGTCACGCGAGATCTCGCGCCTGCAGGTGAGCCCGCAGACCGCGATCTCGTTTCTCGAACAGGTCTGGAACACCGATCTCTCGGGCTACGACGTCGAGGGCCCGCTGCCCGAGATCGACCCCGTCGTCACGGCGGAGGGCGGGGCCAAGGGCCGCGCCCACGTGCACACCGACCCCGTTGCCACCGCCAACGCGTGGCGCGAGCAGGCCGCGGCGGAGGGCTGGTCGATCCGCGAGCTCGTGATCTCGTTCGCCGCGAAGCACACCTTCGTGGGCACACCCACGTTCGTCGCGGAGACGATCAACCGGCACGTGCAGGAGGATGCCTCCGACGGTTTCGTCATCGTGGGCAACACCAACCCGACCGGACTCGACGAGTTCGTCGACCGGGTGATTCCCGAGCTGCAGGAGCGCGGCGTGTACCGCACCGACTACGACGAGAACGCCACCCTGCACGAGACGCTCGGGCTGCCCCCGGTGCCGGCGCGATCGACCTCGACGGTGGCGGGCGCAGCGTTGGTCTCGGCCTAGTGGTCACTCGAGCAGACGTCGTCGTGATCGGCGGTGGAGCCATGGGTTCCGCCGCCGCCTGGCAGCTCGCCCGGCGCGGCCGCGACGTGACGCTGCTCGAGCGCTTCGGCCCCGGGCACACCCAGGGCGCATCCCACGGGGCGTCGCGCAACTTCAATCTCAGCTACGCCGACGACACCTACCTCTCGTTGCTGCGCGAGGCGCTGCCTCTGTGGCGCGAGCTCGAGGCCGAGTCGGGCGTCGCCGTTCTCGACCAGGTCGGGCTCGCCAACCACGGCGCGAATCCGGCCTTCGACGCGGTGGCGTCGGCGTTGCCGACATACGGTTTCGAGGCCGCGTTCATGACCCCGGACGAGGCCGGCGAACGCTGGCCAGGCATCCGCTTCGACGCCCGTGTGCTGTTCACCCCGCAGGCCGGCAGGCTCAATGCGGATGCCGCGGTGTCGGCCCTGCAGCAAGCGGCGACCGCGCGCGGCGCCGTGATGCGGCACCATTCTCGGGTCGTCGCCATCCGGGTCGCATCACCGGACTCGGTGCTCGTCGAGGTGCAGCCGGTCGACGCAGTGAGCGGCGAGCCCACGGGTTCTCGCGAGACGATCGACGCGAGGCGAGTCGTCGTGACGCTCGGAGCGTGGACGCAGAAGCTCCTCGGCTCGACGGTCGCCCTGCCGCGACTCGTCGTCACGCAGGAGCAACCGGCCCACTTCGCGGTGCGCGACCCGACGATCGAGTGGCCCGGGTTCAACCACGCGCCGAGCCCTCTCGAACCGTCGTACGACTACTGGCGTTCGCCCGTGTACGGCATGTTCACGCCCGGCCAGGGCGTGAAGGCCGGATGGCACGGCACGGGCGCGGTCATCGATCCGGATGCGCGCACGTTCGTCGCGGAGCCGGCTCAGCTGGCCGCGCTGCAGCGCTACGCCCGGGAGTGGCTGCCGGGGGTCGACGCGGAGTCGTTCGTGGAGATCAGCTGCACCTACACGAGCACCCCCGACTCGAACTTCGTGGTCGACTCGGCGGGGCCTCTGGTGATCGGCGCGGGCTTCTCGGGCCACGGGTTCAAGTTCACCCCGGCGATCGGCCGCATTCTCGCCGATCTCGTCGAGGGCGAGGGCCGGGCGCCGGCGCTGTTCTCGCTCGCTGCGACCCGCTGACCGCTAGGGGATCAGGACGATCTTTCCTCTGGTGTGCCCCTCTTCGCTGAGGCGCTGGGCGTCAGCGGCCCGGGCCAGCGGAAAGCGCTCCGAGACCTCGACGTCGAACGTGCCCTGGGCGGCGAGCTCGATCGCGGCGGGAACGCCCTCGGCCCGCAGCCGCACCTCCTCGTCGGTGAGCGGCACAGGGCTTCCGCCCATCCACGCCCTGATGCCGAGCTCGGCGGCTCGGCCTCCCACGACGATCGTTCCGATGCGAGAGCGGTCCTCGACCAACTCGAAGGATGCCTGCAGGGCCTCCTCGGTTCCCGCCCCGTCGAGCACCACGTCGATGCCCTCCGGCGAGGCCTCGCGCACGCGCTCGACGAGTCCTTCTCCATAGCTCAACGGAACGGCGCCGAGTTCGATCAGTCGCTCGTGATTCGCGGGGCTCGCGGTGGCGAACACGCGGGCTCCCCACGCCACGGCGAACTGCACCGCCGCCTGTCCGACACCGCCCGTTCCTCCGTGGATCAGCAGCCGGGTTCCCTCGGTGACGCCGAGCGAGCTCAGCGCCTGATAAGCCGTCGAGACCGGGATGCCCACGGCCGCCGCCTGCGACCAGGTCCAGACAGAGGGCTTGCGTGTGAGGTTCGAGGGCGCGACCACGAGGTGGCTGGCGTACGCGCCGCTGGCGCCCTGGATGATGACCTCATCGCCCGAGGCCCAACCCTCGACCCCGGAACCGACCTCGAGAATGACGCCGGAGGCATCCGCACCGACGCCGCGCGGGCCATCGAGTGGAGTCGACGCACGAAGCCCGGAGCGTAGCTTCGAGTCGATGGGGTTCACCCCGATGGCCTGCACCTCGACGAGCACGTGACCGTCGGTGACGGAAGGCAGGGGAACCTCGACGACCTCGAGAACGTCGGGCCCGCCGACACGTGAGTACTGAACAATTGTCGCCATTTTCGGCCCCGTTCTGTTCACCGTATGCAGGTTTTTCACCGGCTCTGCGCGACGCTAGTTCGCCCGCGCGCGCATTGCAAGCCGCGGGCTCCACGTGTCGACATGTGTCACCGTGTTGAGCGGCGTTACAGGCCGGATATTCACAGCGCTCTCTCGGCCGCAGAGTGTGGGCATGACCCGCTACATCGCATTTCGCCTCCTGCAGGCCGTCGGCGTTCTCTGGGCCGCCTACACGGTCTCGTTCCTGGTGCTCTACGCCTTGCCGGGCGATCCGGCGAGCCTGCTCGCCGGCCCCGATGCCACCGATGTGAGCCCTGAACAGCTGGATGCCATCAGGGCGCAGTACGGACTCGACCGACCGTTGATCGTGCAGTATTTCGATCAGCTGCTGCACCTGCTGCGCGGCGATCTCGGAACCTCGATCTCGAGTGGGCGTCCCGTGACCGACATCATCGGAGAGGCGATCGGCCCGACAGCACAGATCGCTGCCACCGGACTCGCGCTCGCCCTCGTCTTCGGCGCTGGACTCGCGATCGCGGCCACGTACACGCGGCACCGAGCACTCGGACAGTTCCTACTCGCACTTCCCCCGCTGGGCGTCGCGATCCCCGCGTTCTGGTTTGCGCTCCTGCTCCTGCAGTGGTTCTCGTTCGCCATTCCGATCTTTCCGGCGATGGGAGATAAGGGGCCGACATCGATCGTCTTGCCGGCCCTAACGCTCGCGCTTCCGACGGGAGCCACCATCGCTCAGCTGCTGTCGAAGAGCCTCGTCACCACCCTGCGCGAACCGTATATCGACACCGCATGGGCAAAGGGGGCGGGCAGGGTTCGCATTCACTTCGCCCACGCGCTGCGCAATGCGGCATTGCCCGCCCTCACGATGGCCGGCCTGCTTATCGGCCAGCTGCTCGCCGGAACGGTCGTCACGGAGACCGTCTTCTCGCGCCCCGGCATCGGGCGGGTGACCGCGAGCGCCGTCGGTGCCCAGGACATCCCGGTCGTTCAGGGCGTGGTGGTGTTCGCGGCGGTGGTCTTTGTGCTGGCCAACCTGCTGGTCGATCTCATCTATCCGCTGCTCGACCCGCGCATCCGAGTGGGGCGTAGCCCCCTCACGCCTCGAGGAATCACTCCCAAAACCGAATTGACCGGAGCACGCCCATGACCGAAACAGCAGCCCTCGTAGCAGAGCGCCCGCCCCGTTCCGACGAAGACGAGACGTTCGCCTCGACCGCGTCGGACAGATTCGCGGATGCTTCGCGCAACCGGGCGAACCCGTCGCGCTCTGCCAGGGGCGGGCTGCGTCGGCTCCGCCGCATCGCGACCCGCCATCCGGGAGCCCTGCTCGCCGCGCTGTGGATTGCGCTGATCCTGCTCTCGGCGTTCGCCCCCGCGCTCTTCAGCGGACAGGATCCGCTCGATGGGGTGCCCGCCGACAAGATGCAGCCACCGAGCGCCGCGCACTGGTTCGGCACGGATCAGGTGGGCCGAGACCTCTTCACGCGGGTCGTGCACGGAAGCGCGCTGACCCTGCAAGCGGCGGTCATCGCGGTGGCCATCGGCCTCGTCGTGGGATCTCTTCTCGGACTGCTCGCCGGGTTCATCGGCTCGTGGGTCGACGACGTAATCATGCGCATCGCCGATGTCCTGCTCGCGATTCCGAGTCTGCTGCTCTCGCTCGCGCTCATCACGGCGTTGGGCTTCGGCACGATCAACGTGGCGATCGCCGTCGGCCTCTCGAGCGTCGCCGCCGTGGCCCGCATCATGCGCAGCGAGGTCATCCGGGTGCGCAGCGGTGTGTTCGTCGAAGCCGCCTTCGCCTCGGGAAACCGGTGGTCGCGCGTGCTGTTCAGGCACGTGCTGCCGAACTCGATCGGCCCGGTGCTGGTGCTCGCGGCTCTCGAATTCGGCACCGCGATCCTCGCGGTGTCGGCGCTGAGCTTCCTCGGCTACGGCGCGCAGCCCCCTGCTCCCGAGTGGGGATCGCTCGTGTCGACGGGCCGCGACTTCATGGCCACGGCCTGGTGGCTCACCGCTCTCCCCGGCGCCGTGATCGCCCTGACCGTGCTCAGCGCCAACCGACTCTCCCGAGCACTCGACAACGAAGGACGGCGAAGCCGATGAGCATCGACCTGGCCCACACCCCCGCGACCGCCGCACGCGCTGCCGAGCCGCTGCTCGACATCCGGCACCTCGCCGTGCGCTATCGCACGAACGACGGACACATCGACGCCGTGCGCGACGTCTCGCTCACCATCGGCCGCGGCGAGAAGGTGGCGATCGTCGGCGAATCCGGATCGGGCAAGTCCACCACTGCGCACGCGATCGTGCACCTGCTGCCGAATGCCGCCGAGACGCATGCGGACAGCATCCTGTTCGACGGCATCGACCTCGCCACCGCCAGCCGGGCACAGCTGCGCCGAGTGCGCGGGGCGCGCATCGGGCTCGTACCGCAGGACCCCATCGTGTCGCTCAACCCGGTCAAGAAGATCGGCGCGCAAGTCGCCGAGACCCTCATCGTGCACGGCCTCGCCGACCGTAAGTCGGCCGCATACAGAGCGGTGGATGCGCTCGAGAAGGCGGGGCTTCCGGAGCCGGAGCTGCGGGCTCAGCAGTACCCGCACGAACTGTCGGGCGGAATGCGGCAGCGAGTGCTCATCGCGATCGCGATCATCGCGAGCCCCGAGTTGATCATCGCGGACGAGCCGACAAGCGCCCTCGATGTCACCGTGCAGCGGCAGATCCTCGATCACATCGACCTGCTGGCCGCCGAGACCGGAACCAGCGTGCTGCTCATCACCCACGACCTCGGAGTCGCCGCAGACCGGGCCGACCGAATCGTGGTGATGAACCAGGGCGAGATCGTCGAGCAGGGCACGCCCGCCGAGGTGCTCGGCTCCCCCACACACGCCTACACCCGCGCACTGATCGCGGCAGCGCCCAGCCTCAATGCGGCAGGTCAGGTCGAGCGGGTGCTCGAGGTTCTCGATCCGGATGTCGCGGCACGCGTCTTCGGCGGACGCGCCGGCGAGCCGTTCGTGGCACGCTCGCGCTTGCCCGGGGCCGCGGATGCGACACTGGCCCCCGCCGTGCTCTCAGCGCGCAACCTCGTCAAGGATTTCGCGCTGCCTCGCGCATCCGGTGGAGGCACTCAGCGCGCCGTCGACGACGTGAGCTTCGACATTCCGCGAGGCCAGACCTTCGCGCTCGTCGGCGAGTCCGGCTCGGGCAAGTCCACGACGGCGCGACTCGTACTACGACTCGCAGAGGCCACGAGCGGCACCATCGAACTCGACGGACGCGACATCACCCGAGCATCGGGTGCCGAGCTACGGGGGCTGCGCCGACGCATCCAATTGGTGCACCAGAACCCCTACGCCTCGCTCAACCCGCGCCTGACCGTCGAGCAGATAGTGGCTGACCCTCTCGTGGCTTTCGGCCTCGGCTCGCGAGCCGACCGACGACGGCGGGCCGCCGAACTGGTGGATGTCGTGGCGCTGCCTCGCACAGCACTCGGCCGCAGGGCCTCGGAGCTCTCGGGCGGTCAGCGCCAACGCGTCGCCATCGCCCGAGCCCTGGCGTTGAATCCCGACCTGCTCGTGCTCGACGAACCGGTCTCGGCACTCGACGTGTCGATCCAGGCGCAGATCCTCGGTCTGCTGTCGAGCTTGCAATCGTCGCTGGGCCTCAGCTACCTCTTCATCTCGCACGACCTCGCTGTGGTTCGGCAGATCGCGCATCGCGTCGGCGTCATGCGGTTGGGCGAGCTGGTCGAGACCGGCGACGTCGAGCAGGTCTTCAGCGCGTCCGCCCATCCGTACACCCGTGCGCTGCTCGACGCGATCCCCGGGGCCCACGCCTCGGGCGCACCCGTGATCGGCCGCTGACCCACAGTTCGCACCTGCAATCGCACCACCGACAAGGAGTTCATGATGTCTTACAGAAATTACGGCCGCCGAAACGCGGCGCTCGGGGCGGCACTCGTCGTCGCGCTCTCTCTCAGCGCCTGCGCCGGCGCTCCGGCCTCCACGAAGGCCACGACCGCAGCGCCGGTCGACGGCGGCGACCTCACCTTCGCCATAGCCAACGACCCCATCTCGCTCAATCCGGCGGGCATCGGATCGGGCAACGACACACTCTATGTGACCCGGCAGCTCGTCGACTCCCTGCTCTATCAGAACCCCCAGACGGGCGAGCTGGAACCGTGGCTCGCCCAGAGTTACACGGCCAACGACGACGCCACAGCATCCACGTTCGTACTGCGCGACGACGTGACCTTCTCCGACGGCACGCCACTCACAGCAAACGACGTGAAAGCCACCTTCGACGACATCATCGCCGCCGGGGCACTCAGCCAGGCGGTCACGCTGTTCGTCGGCTACAGCGAGACGAAGGTCATCGACGAGCACACGGTCGAAGTCGACTTCTCGACGCCCAACGCGGCCTTCCCGAACTCCGTGTCGTCCGTCGCACTCGGCATCGTGGCACCCTCGACCCTCGCCGTGCCGTTCGCCGACCGCGCCACCGGAGCATCGGTCGTCGGCACCGGCCCGTTCACCCTCGACAGCTACACGAAAGACACCTCGACCGTGCTCGCGAAACGCGACGACTACGCCTGGAGTCCCGCATCACGCGAGAACCAGGGCGCAGCCCACCTCGACAGCGTCACCTTCCAGGTCGTTCCCGAGGCCAGCGTGCGCACCGGATCGCTCACCTCGGATCAGGTCGACGTGATCGGCGGCGTGCAGCCCATCGACGTCGACACCCTCACTGCCAGCGGTCTTCCGATCGTGTCGCGAGGCAACCCCGGGGTGAGCTTCGGGGTGTACTTCAACGTCGCACGACCGCTCGTCGCCGACATCGCCGTGCGCGAGGCCCTCTCGTACGCCACCGATGCCACCGAGATCCGCGACACCTCGCTCAACGACCTGTTCAACGTCGGCACGAGCATCCTCACCGAGACCACCCCGTCGTATAGCGACGAGAGTGCGAATTTCACCTTCGATGCCACGAAGGCCGCCTCGCTGCTCGATGCCGCGGGCTGGAAGAAGGGCTCCGACGGCATCCGCGAGAAAGGCGGTGAGCGCCTCTCGCTCGTGGTCGCGTGGATCTCGAATTTCGGACCCAACCAGACCTCGCTCGAGGTGCTGCAGCAGCAATACAAAGACGTCGGTGTCGAGCTGACGCTGGAGGGCGGAGACGTGCCCAAGTTCCTCGAACTGCAGAAGTCGGGCGCCTTCGACATCTCGTGGCAGAATCTTTCGCGCGCCGACGGTGATGTCCTCCGCACGACGTTCTCCACCGCGTCGAGCAACTACTTCCACCTCGACGACCCGACGCTCGAGGCTCTGCTGCAGAAGCAGCTTGCCACGGGAGACCCGGATGCACGAAGTGCTGTGCTCGCCGAGGCCCAGAAGCGTATCGCGAGCCAGTACTACCAGATTCCGGTTCACGAGTTGACGAGCGTGATCGGAACGCAAAACTCGGTCACGGGAGTGGAGCTCGGGGCCGACTCGCGCCTCGACTCTCTGGTCGACGCGGCGAAGGGCGCACAGTAGTCGCTTCTCTGCAGGAAGAACCGGCCCGTCGAGCGCGAACAGCGCCGATGCGGCCGGTTTTTCCTGGATACGGGCGCCGCGTACGCTCGATCTATGCTCGAACCGATCGACTCCCCCTCCGACACCGCGTCTGACCCGGCCGCGGCCCCCGCTTTCACGGTTCGCCTCGCGCGACCCGACGAGTACGACGCCGTGGGCGAGCTCACCGAGCTCGGCTTCGCCACCGGCCCCTACGCTCACCTGCCACGCAGCGCCGAGCGGGCGACGCTCGAGCGCGATGCCGGCGCCCGCGCCACCGACGGCGGACTGCTCGTCGCAGTCGACGGGGGCACGGAGAAACTCCTCGGCACCGCGACGGTCACCCGCACCGAGAACCCGATCTCGCGGCAGGCGCGCGACGGCGAAGCCGAGCTGCGCCTCGTTGCCGTCGACCCGGCCGCCCGGGGTCGCGGCGTCGCGCAGGCGCTCGTGCAGGCATCCATCGAGCTCGCCGCGAGCTGGGGCGCGCCTGCCCTCGTGCTCGACACGGGTCCGCTCAACCACACGGCGCAGCGCAACTACCTCCGCGCCGGCTTCGAGCGGGTCGTCGCTCGCGAACTCGGTACCGAGACCGGAATCGGCACTCCCCAGGTCTACCGCTACCCGCTCGAGAACGTCGCACCCGTGCGCATCCGGCTCGTGCGGGCCCACGAGCTCGAGGCTGTCGCCCGTCTCACGGTCGACGCCTACACGAACGACTACGACCTGTCCGAGAGCTACGTGCTGTCTCTCGCCGACGTGCACGGACGCGCCAAGTCGGACGAGGTGTGGGTCGCCGAGGATACGGCGTCCGGCGACATTCTCGGCACCGTCTGGACTCCGCGGCCTGGTGCGCGCATCTCGCCGGTCGCGCTCGGCGACGAGCTCGACTTCAGGCTGCTGGCCGTGGCCCCGGATGCTCGGGGGCGCGGAATCGGAGAAGCGCTCGTGTCGCACGTGGTCGGCCTGGCCCGCATCCGGAGCCTGAAGCGCGTCGTGTTGAACACGGGCAGCATCATGCTCGCCGCCCAGCGGTTGTACACGCGGCTCGGCTTCGTGCGCCTGCCTGAGCGCGAGGAGCGCGTCGAGGTGGAGCCGGGCAAGTTCGTCGACATCTACGCGTATGGGCTCGAGCTGTAGAGCTGTTACCGAACCGACTGTGCCCGAACACCTCCATTCGTTCCGCGGTACGGACGCGGAATGGAGGTATTCGGGCACAAACACCGAACGAGCTAGTCGGTCTTCGGCAGCCCCGGAGGGTTGATCTCGCTCGTCGGGATCGATTCGCTGTCGAGTCCCCAGCGGTCGAGCACCTCCTGGTACTGGCCACCCGCGATCGTGGCGTTGATCACGATTCCCACGGCGTCGATGAGGCCGTTGCCCTTCTTCGTCGCCGCAGCGATGTCGGCCGTCTGCGGCCATCCGCCACTCACGGTGCCCACCTGTTTGGTGTCGCCAGTCGAGGCGGCGGCGTAGGCGCCGCTCGCGTTCGGGTAGAAGTACGCGTCGGCTCGCCCCGACTGGATGGCGAGGTTCGCCGCGGCGTTGTCGTCGTAGTAGACGAGCTCGGCCGGCTTCTTGCCTGCCGCGGCGAGCTCCTCATTCCAGGAGAGCAGGATCTTCTCCTGGTTGGTTCCCGATCCCACGATGATCGTCAGCCCCGAGATGTCGTCGGCGCCCTTGATCGAGGCGATGTCACTGTCGGCCTTCACGTAGAAGCCGAGCAGATCGACGCGGTAGCTGGCGAAGTCGTAGAGCTCTTTGCGCTCTTCGGTGACGGTCACGTTGTTGAGGATGATGTCGTACTTGCCCGACTGAATGCCGAGCGGCCAGTCCGCCCAGTCGACCGAGACCGGGTTGTACTCGAGACCCAGGCCGTCTGCGACGAGAGCCGCGAAGTCGGCCTCGCTCCCGAGGGGCGTCGTGTTGTCATCGGATGCCGCGAAGACGAGAGGCGGGGCGCCGCTCTTCACGGTCTGGGCGACGGTGAGCTTGCCGGCTTCGATCGGCTGGAACCCGCTGGCCTTGAGGGATGCGACCGCGTCGGCGACGGGGTCGATGCTGGGCCGGTCGGCCGCGTTCTTGGTCGTGAGGTCGAACGAGGTGGCCGCCGCGACCTGCTGCTCGGTCGAGCCCGCGGGCGCGCCGTCGGCGGAGCTCGTGCCGTTCGCGTTGGCCGCGAGCGCGATTCCGCCTCCGGCCAGGGCGACGACGACGACTGCGCCGACGATCGCCCCGATCTGCTTCTTGTTGATTGCCATGATGGTGGTGCCTCTCTTGGATGCTGTTGTGGTGCGGTGGGAATGGCGCGGTGGTTCTGGGCGACGGTCGCGCTCAGAGCACCTTGCGGAGGAAGTCCTTCGTGCGCGCATGGCGCGGCTTCGACAGGACCTGGCTGGGGGGTCCCTCCTCGAGGATCTCGCCCTGCTCCAGGAAGACCACGCGGTCGGCGACCTCGCGAGCGAACCCGATCTCGTGCGTCACGATGATGAGCGTGGTGCCGCTCTTCGAGAGCTCCCGGATGACGTCGAGCACCTCTCCGACGAGCTCGGGGTCGAGCGCGCTGGTCGGCTCGTCGAACAGCAGCACCTTCGGGTTCAGCGCGAGCGCTCTCGCGATCGCCACGCGCTGCTGCTGACCGCCCGAGAGCTGCCGCGGGTAGTGGTGCTCTTTGTCTGCGAGCCCCACCCTGGCGAGCAGAGCCTTCGCCTGCTCACGGGCCTCTGCCTTGCTCGCTCGCTTCAGGGCGACGGGCGCCTCGACGACGTTCTCGAGAGCGGTCAGGTGCGGGAAGAGATTGAAGTTCTGGAAGACGATGCCGATCTGCGTGCGACGCTCGAGGACGTTCTTCTCCGGAAGCTCGTGCAGTCTGCCGGAGCGGAGCTCGTAGCCGATGTACTGCCCGTCGACCGTGACCGATCCGGCGTCGACCGTCTCGAGGTGGTTGATGGTGCGCAGCAGCGTGGATTTGCCCGATCCCGACGGACCGATCAGGGCGATGACCTCGCCGGGCTGCACCGTCAGCGACACGTCGCGCAGCACCCGCACGGCGCCGTAGCTCTTCGAGACGTCGGAGATCTCGACCAGGCCGACGGTGGCACGGACCGGCTTCACTGGGAGGGGAATCGCCTGCTCGTCGAACGAACGGATGAATGTCGGTGTGCTCATGATCCACTTCCCAGAACGGTGTCGTGTCGTCGGTTCTTCTCTGCTGCAAGGGGGTCGTCGCCTGTCTCGTCGCCGAGACGTGCCCACTGCTGCTTCACCCAGGCCGTCGCACGCTGCACGGGCGTCGGCGGAAGCTCGCGATGCGCTCCGCGGGCGTAGTGCCGCTCGACATAGAACTGGATGATCGAGAGCACCGTGGTGATGATCGCGTACCAGACCACGGCCACCAGCAGCATCGGGATGACCCGCTGGTTGCGGTTGTAGATCACCTGCACGGTGTAGAAGAGCTCGGGCAGCGCCACGACGAAGACCACGGAGGTGCCCTTCACGAGGCCGATGACCTCGTTGAAGAAGTTGGGCAGGATGGCGCGGGCGGCCTGCGGCAGGATGATGCGGAAGAAGCGCACCCGGCGCGGCAGGCCCAGGGCGGCGGACGCCTCGAGCTGGCCCTGATCGACAGACAGGATGCCGCCGCGAATGATCTCCGCGAAATAGGCGGCCTGGTGCAGGGTGAGCCCGATGGTGGCCGCGGCGAATGCCGTGATCAGCGTGGTGGTCGAGAACTCAACCAGCCAGAAGTCGGTCGTGAACGGGGTTCCGAGGCCCAATGTCGGGTAGAGGTAGCCGAGGTTGTACCAGACGAGGATCTGAACCAGCAGCGGCACCGAGCGGAAGAACCAGATGTAGACGTAGGCCGCCCCGCTCAACAGCGGAGACTTCGAGAGCCGGAAGTTCGCCAGCACCGCCCCCAGGACGAACCCGCCGATGACGGACACGACCGTGAGGCCGAGGGTCACACCGAGGCTGTTCAGCACCGACTGCGAGAAGAAGTACTCGGCGAAGACGTTCCACTCGTATTGCTTGTTCGTGACGAGTGACCACGCGAACTGCAGCACCACGAAGGCGACAAGCGCGCTGAGCACCCACCGCCACCAGTGCCGCGTGGGCACCACTTTCACACTGCTGCGCTGGTCGAGTAGGCCGCCCGCGGCCGTATCGAGACCATCGGATGTGGTCTCGATACGCGGTGCTCGTTCCTCGCGACCGCTACTCGACCGGCGCAGACCGAGACTGGCGTCATGCGCCGTCGTGATGCCGGCCACGTCGAGGGGCGCGTCATCCAGGCTCTTGGCGAACCCGTGCACGACGACCTCTTCGGGATCGAGTGCGGTGTCGAACAGGGGCGTGTAGCCGGTCTGGAAGTACAGGTGCTTCGCCTCGGGCTGACGCGGTCCGGTCGTGAGATATGCCCGCGTGTATCCGCGGCGCACGGCCTCGTCTTCGAGCTCCTTCACGACGCGTCGGGCGAGCCCCTGCCGCCGATGAGTCGACGAGGTCCAGATGCGCTTCAGCTCGGCCGTGTGCTCGTCGAATCTCTTATATGCTCCTCCGGCTATGGCGACGCCATCGCGCAGGAGCAGCACGAACGCGCCGCCCTCCTCGGTAGAGAACGCCGACGCGGGATAGCGGCGGATCTCGGCGGATGCCTTCTCTCCGAAGAACTCTCCGTAGCGCGCGTCGTACTCCTGCTCGAGTTCCCGCAGCAGCGGTTGGGCCACCGGGTCGTCGGCCGAGACGTACACGAACCTGTCGGTTCCTCTGGGCGTCTGATCAAGCAGCGTCACGGGATGCCTCCGCCCGGGTCGATGCTGACTGCGGCGCCGTCGATGACGCGGCTGCGGCGGCCGCGTCGCGTTTCGCGACCTCGTCGCGCACGAGCGGAATGACGTAACGGCCGAAGTCGATGGTGTCGTTCACGAAGTCGTAGCCGCGCGCCGAGATGATGTCGACTCCCAGATCGATGTAGTCGAGCAGGGCGGCAGCCACCGTCTCCGGCGTGCCGACGAGGGCGTTCGAGTTGCCCCGCCCGCCGGATGCCGCGGCCGGCCTCGTCCACAGAGCCCGGTCGAAGCGGTCGCCCTGGCTCGCGATCGACAGCAGCCTCTGCGAGCCGGCGTTCTCGGGGTTCTTCAGGTCTCCCACGAACGACGAGGGAGCTGCCTGCGCCTGCCGCGCCTCGATCTTTCCGAGGATCTCCTCGGCCTTCTTCCACGCCAGCTCCTCAGTGGCGCCGAGGATCGGGCGGAAGGCGACCTGGATGCGGGGGCGCTCTGCGCGTCCCGCAGCGTGCGCCTCCACAGTGATGCGCTCGATCTGCTCGGCGGTGTTCGCCAGCGGCTCGCCCCACAACGCGTAGATGTCGGCGTCGGCAGCACCGATCCGGTACGCCGCCTCGCTCGATCCGCCGAACGAGATCTGCGGACGAGGCTGCTGCGCGGGCCAGATGTCGCTGACGAAGTTCTCGAAGCGGTAGTGCGCACCGTCGAAGCTGAACGGCTCGCGGCTGGTCCACGCCTTCTTCACGATCTGGATGTATTCGCCGGTGCGGGCGTAGCGCTCGTCCTTGGTGAGGAAGTCGCCCTCCGCCGCCTGGTCTGCCGTCGAACCACCCGTGATGACGTGCACGTTGAGGCGCCCGTCGCTGATCTGGTCGAGGGTCGCGAAGACCTTCGCGGCATAGGTGGGGTACGACACGTTCGGCCGGTGCGCGAGCAGGATCTTGAGGTGGTCGAGCTTCGACGCGATGAAGGCCGCAGCTGTCGCCGGGTCGGGCGAGCCCGAGTGGTAGGCGAAGAGGATCCGATCCCAGCCGTTGTCTTCGTGGGCTCGTGCGAACCGCAGCGTGTAGTCCTTGTCGAAACTCGCACCCGAGCGGGCCTGGGTCTCGCCGCCGTCGTTGAGCCCGGCGATGCCGAGGAATTCGATGGGCATATCTGCCTCCTTACGTCTTGCGTCTCGACACGGGCCGTGTCGCGTTGGTGAGACGTTAGGTCGGGCCGTGCAAGCGGGCCAAGCAGATTCGTTCACAATTCGTCACGTCGTCACAGGGGGTCACAAACCTCGATTTCGATGGACGAAACGTCGACGGTTGTGTCATGTCGCACGCGCCCACCTCCCTCATCGACCCGCCCGAGTTCCGGATCGCCCTCATCGGCGGCGGCCCCCGCGGAGCCGGCGTTCTCGAACGGATTGCGGCGAATCTGCCCGAGCTGTGGCGATCCGACGCACGCATCCGCATCCACGTGATCGACCCCCATCCGGCGGGCCCCGGGCGCATCTGGCGCTTCGACCAGTCGCCCCTGCTGAAGCTCAACTCGATGGCGGCCGACGTGACGATGTTCACCGACGAGTCCTCGACCATCGACGGCCCCGTGCGCCCCGGACCGTCGCTCATCGAGTGGGCTCGACTCGTGAGCGCTGGCGAGATCGCGATCCCCCGGGTCGATGCTCGCCTGCGCCAGGAGATCGAGAACCTCGCGCCCGCCAGCTTTCCGACGAGACGCCTGCAGAGCCTCTACCTCAGCTGGTTCTTCGCGGATGCCGTGGGCCTCCTTCCCGAGACCGTCACGGTGGTCGTGCACCGGGCATCCGCGGTCGAGACCGTCGACGACGGGCCGACCCAGCGCATCCTGCTCGACGACGGCGTCTCGATCGCGGCCGACGTCGTGCTGTACTCGCTCGGTCACACCGGCGCGGAGGCCGAGCCCGAGCACGCCGACCTCATCGATTTCGCGCGCCGCCGCGAGCTGTTCTACCTGCCACCGGCATTCACGGCGGATGCCGACACCCGGCCGATCGTGCCCGGCCAACGGGTCATCGTGCGGGGCATGGGCCTGGCGGCGGTCGACCTCACGGTGCTGCTCACGGAGGGCCGGGGCGGGCGCTTCGACAGGGGCGACGACGGGGTGTTGCGGTACACCGCATCCGGCCTCGAGCCCCGGTTGTACGTCGGATCGCGCCGCGGAGTCCCCTATCACTCGAAGATCTCATCGACACTCGCGGGCGAGAAGCCCGAGGCACGGTACTTCACCCCGGCGATCGCGCGCTCGCTCGAAGAGACTCGGCCGTCACTCGACCTCAGCGTCGACGTGTGGCCGCTTATTGCGAAGGACATGCTCTGGGGCTACTACCGCGAGTTGTTCACGGGGCATCCCGACCGCGTCGAGTCCAGCTGGGACGCGTTCGCCTACGCCTTCGATCGGCTCGATCCGCGCGCGCTGCTGCTCGCGTCGCCGCACACCGACTTCGACGACAGCGCGCCTCGCGGCCACGCCGTTCCGACGCCAGACGAGCTCGCTGGAGACGATGACCTCGTCGCGCGCGACGCGCGGGCCTTCGTCGACCTCGTGGAGGGCAGCGTGGCCTACCCCGATGACAGGCTGTTTCTGCCCGAGCTCGATCGGCCTCTGGGTGGCGCTCTAGTCGCGGACCCGGGCGAGTTGCAAGAGCTCGTGCGCGACTACATCCGCACCGATCTCGCCCTGCGCACACGCCCCGAGCACAGCGCGACGCTCGGACTCTTCGTCGCCCTACTCACCAGCCTGTTCACCCTCTCCGACATCATCGACTCACCCAAATGGACCGCCCGATCACGGGTGCGCGACATTCACGGGTGGTGGCTCGGGTACTTCAGTTTCATCGCGAGCGGGCCTCCCGCCCACCGACTCGAGGAGCTCGTCGCTCTCTCGGAGGCCGGCATCGTGCAGTTCCTCGGGGCCGGCATCTGGGTCGAAGCCGACGAGGAGGAGGGAATCTTCCGCGCCGGCAGCGCGACGACGCCGGTCACCGTCACCGCGAGCGCCCTGGTGGATGCGCGGCTGCCCGCGACCGCGATCTCGCGCAGCGACAACGAGTTGCTGAGGTCGCTGGTCACGAGCGGCGCCGGACTCGAGGAGGTCGTCACCGACGGGGCCTTCTCGGCCAGCACGGGGAGGCTGTCGGTGCGGCAGCTCGACACCAGGATTCTCGGCGCGGGCGGCGAGCACTCCTCGCGCCAGTATGCGATCGGACCGTACACGAACTCTCCGTTCGTAGGGGCGTTCTCGCGCCCGCGCACGAACGCGATCTCGTTCCGAGAGAACGACAAGGTCGCTCGCGCCATCCTGAACCGCCTCACGGAGCTGGCGGAGGAGCGCGGTCTCGATACGCCCTTTCGTTCCTCGCGGGCTACGTACCCGGCGCTGATCGAGTAGCTCGCCCCGCGTTGACCTCTCGCGAATTGCCACTTTCCGCGCGACGGAGGCCGCATGTTGCCAGTTCGGGTGACCCGAACTGGCAACTCGCGCCTTTCCCGAATCAGCGGCGAAGCGCCTTGCGAGCGAGGTAGTTGCCCAGGAACTGCACCAGCTGCACGATCACGATGATCACGAGCACAGCGGCCCACGTGACCACGGGATGGAACTGCCGGTACCCGTACTGGATCGCGAACGTGCCGAGGCCGCCCCCTCCGACGTAGCCGGCCACCGCCGACATGTCGACGAGCGCCACCACGATGAACGTGTACCCGAGAATCAGCGGGCCGAGCGCTTCGGGAATCAGCAGTGTCAGCATGATGCGGCTGCGACTCGCTCCGACCGACCTCGCGGCCTCGATCACTCCGGGCTGCACGGTGAGCAGGTTCTGCTCGACGATTCGGCTGATGCCGAACGCCGCCGCCAGCGACAGGGTGAAGATGATCGCCGTGTTGCCGATTCCGGTGCCCGTGACGAAGCGCGCGAGGGGCTGAGCCGCCGCGAGGAAGATGATGAACGGAATCGGCCGGAACACGTTGACGAGCACATTGAGCACGCCGAAGACGGGTCGGTTCGAGAAGAGGCTGTTCGACCGGGTGGTGTACAGACCGAGGCCGAGGATGAGTCCGCCGAGGCCTCCGAAGATCAGACTGAGGCCCACGATGTAGAGCGTCTCGTAGCTCGCCTGCCAGAGCTTGGGCAGAAGGGGTATCAAGTCATTCATCCCTCGGAGCCTCCGTGACGTCTACCTTGTTCGCGATCGTGACGAGCGCGCGATCCACCGCGTCGTCGTGGCCCGTCAGCGCGAGGGTGAGATGACCGAAGACACGGCCCCGGATGTCGTTGATGCCGCCGTAGATCAGCTCGAACGCGACGCCGGCCTGGGCCAGATTGGAGAAGACAGCCCCCTGAGACGTGTTGCCGTCGCGGAACGACAGGGTCACGATGCGACCCGGATGCCGCTGCCGCAACGCGACGAGTTCGGCATCGGAGGGCACTCCGCGCACGACAGTCGAGACGAACCGCTGCGACGACGCCTCCGTCGGCTTCGAGAAGACGTCGAACACGTCGCCCTGTTCCACGATGCGCCCGCCATCCATGACCGCGACCTTCGTCGCCAGCGTCTGAATGACATCCATCTCGTGGGTGATGACCACG
The DNA here is from genome assembly GCF_900177765.1 of Agreia sp. VKM Ac-1783. GTDB lineage: Bacteria > Actinomycetota > Actinomycetes > Actinomycetales > Microbacteriaceae > Agreia. The sequence continues at coordinate 267,975 of NZ_FXWI01000001.1, read as the reverse complement.
ATCGTGACGCCGAACTCGGTGTTCACGCGCTTCAGCAGCTCGAGCACCTCGTGCGTGGTCTCGGGGTCGAGCGCGCTGGTCGCCTCGTCGGCGAGCAGGATGCGGGGGCTCGTCGCCAGGGCGCGGGCGATGCCGACTCGCTGCTTCTGCCCGCCCGACAGCTGCTCGGGGTAGTTGCGCGCCTTGTCGGAGAGGCCGACGAAGTCGAGCAGTTCAGCCACGCGCGGGGCGATGTCTGCGCGCGGGGTCTTCGCCACCTCGAGGGGGTACGCGACGTTGCCGGCGACGGTCTTGGAGTTGAAGAGGTTGAACTGCTGGAAGATCATGCCGATGCCCAGGCGTAGGCGGCGCAGTTCGCTCTCTTTCATGCGAGTCACCTCGTCGCCGTCGACCAGGATGCTGCCGCTGGTCGCGTGTTCCAGAGCGTTGATGAGCCGCACGAGCGTGCTCTTGCCCGCTCCGGAATAGCCGATGATGCCGTAGATGTCGCCCGCCTCGATGTCGAGGTCGAGGCCCTCCACGGCGTGCACGACGTCACCGCCGCGCCGGGACGGCGGATACGACTTGGTGACGTCGCGCAGACTGATGAGAGGCATCGAGCCGATCAGCCCTTGGCCTTGATGTCGGCCTCGACCTTGTCGAGCGACGACTGCAGGTCGGTGACCGGAGTCTTGACGAACACGGCCGTTCCGCCCGAGTTCTCCTGCACCGCGTCGGTGACGGTCTTGGTGTCCTGGTAGATCGACACGAGCTTCTTGAACGTCTCGTTGTCTTTGTCTTCCTCGCGGGCGGCGAAGATGTTCACATAGGGCAGCGCGTTGGCATCGGCGGGGTCGTCCTGGGCGATCGCGTCGTCGAAGGTGAGCCCGGCATCGGCGACGAAGTCGTTGTTGATAATCGCGGCGGCGACGTCGGGAAGCGATGTGGGGGTGAGCGAGGCCTCGAGCGTCGTGACCTTCACCGTCGACTTGTCGGTATCGACGTCGTCGACCGTCGAGAAGATGCTGCCGCCGTCTTTCAGCTCGACGAGGCCGGCGGACTGCAGCACGAGCAGGGCACGCGAGAGGTTGGACTCGTCGTTCGGAATGGCGACCGTGTCGCCTTTCTTGATGTCCTTCACCGAGTCGTACTTCGTCGAGTACAGGGCAAGCGGGTAGATGGCCGTGGCGCCGACGGGCACGAGGTTCTCGCCCGAGGCCTCGTTGTACTGGGCGAGGTAGACGATGTGCTGGAACTGGTTGAGGTCGATCTCACCTTCGGTAAGAGCCGGGTTGGGCTGCGGGTACTCGGTGAAGTCGACGATGTCGACCGAGATGCCCTCGTCTGCCGCCGCCTTCTTGTAGATCTCCCAGTAGGGATCGCTGGCGCCGACGACTCCGAGCTTCACGGGGTTGTCGGCGGTGCCCTTCTCGGCGTCGGCCGCGGATCCGGCACAGCCGGCGAGAACCGCGAGGAGGGGAAGAGCGGCTGCTGCGGCCAGGATCTTCTTGGTGAGGGACATGGTGCTTCCTTTCGTGGAGCAGGTGCTTTCGTGGAGCAGTTGCCCACGCTACGGACACCCCGAACGGGTCACGAAACGAAGATGTAACAAAGAGACTCGCGCCGCGTCTAGTGCTGATCGCCCGAATCCCGATACATTCTCGGGAGTTCGACGAGATGGGGATTGTGTGACACCGTGCGTTCTGGCCGCGACCGGGTTCGATTCGGGGCCGCTGCTCCTCGTGATCGCCATCGTTCTTCTCGCCGCGGGAAGCGCCGCCTGGCTGTTGCTCGGCCGGCGTAAGCGCGGCGCGAGCACCGCAGTGTTCGCGGCCGTTCCGCTTCTTGTGCTCGCCCTTGTCGCATCGGGTGGCGTCTCGGCCACTCCGGCCAGCGCCGCAGAACCCTGCCCACCTCCGGTGAGTTCACCCGTCACATCGCCGGCTCCGTCTGATCCGGCCACACCTATCGACTTCCAACCCGGTGCCGCGGGGATCGGCGACTCGTACTTTCCGCTCGACGGCAACGGCGGCTACGACGTGCAGCACTACGACCTCGACCTCACCTACGCGCCCGACACCGATGTGATCTCGGGCACGACCACGGTCACGGCGGTCGCGACTCAGAACCTCTCGGCTTTCAACCTCGACTTCGACACCCGTGACGTGAACGGCGACAACGCCATCACGATCTCGTCGATCACCGTCGACGGCAAGGCGGCCACGTGGAGCCTCGCCTCCACCCAGATCAGCAAGGTCACGGGCCAGCCGCAGGCCGAGGGCTCCACCGACGATGACGCCACGCCCCCGCGCACCGAGCTGACCGTCGTGCCGCCCGCGGGCATCCCGCTCGGCTCGACGATCACGACCGCCGTCACGTACAGCGGCGTGCCGATCGTCGTCGACGACGCTTACGGCCCCGCCGGAGTGTTTCCCACCCCGACGGGCGCGGTCGTCGTGGGCCAGCCTCGTGTTGCCGCCACCTGGTTTCCGTCGAACGATCACCCGAGCGACAAGGCCACCTTCTCGACGCACATGACCGTTCCTGACGGACTCGAGGTCATCGGAAACGGACGACTTGCCGGACGAGAGACCAGCGGCGAGACCGAGACGTTCGATTGGGAGATGGAGAAGCCCATGGCCACCTACCTCGCAACAGCGACGGTAGGCGACTTCGCGGTTGATACCCGCACTGTCGACGGCATCACCTATGTCGACGCTATCGATCGCAGTCTGCTGACGCGCGACGTCAGAAACGCACCCGGCGTGAAGGTGGGAGACATCGCGTCGCAGATCTTCGAGACCGAGCCCGAGGTGATCAACTTCCTCTCGGGCAGCTTCGGACCATACCCCTTCTCCGAGGCGGGTGGCATCGCCATCGGCTACATCGACGAGGGCGATCCCACAGCAGTGCCTCCCGTTCGACCGAGCGATCTGCCTTACGCCCTCGAGAACCAGACGCGCCCGATCTATCCCGCCTGGGCTTTCCCAGCCGATGTCGACGCAAGCGTCGTCGTGCACGAACTGGCCCACCAGTGGTACGGCGACAACCTCTCGATGAACCGCTGGTCGGACATCTGGCTCAACGAGGGCTTCGCGACCTATGCCGAGTGGCTATGGGAAGAGCACCAGGGTGGGCGCACCACTCAGGAAATCTTCAACGATGCGTACACGCATGACTACGCGGCCGACGATGACCCGGACTTCTGGCAGACAGTCGTCGCAGATCCGGGCGCGGCGGGCATCTTCAACAGCGGTGTCTACACACGCGGCGCCATGACGCTCCAGGCACTGCGCACCGAGGTCGGAGACGACGCGTTCTTCGCCATTCTCAAGGGATGGGCGACGGAGAACGCGGGCACATCGGTCTCGACGGCACAGTTCGTCGACTACGCCGAGAGTGTGTCGGGTAGAGACCTCACCGAGTTCTTCAACACCTGGATCTACACCCCCGGCCAGCCGCCGCTCGGCTGAGCGGCAGTCTAGGCGCGGGCTCTCCGGCGTGCGAGAACCAGCAGCACCAGAGCGCCGACCAAGAGGAGGAGTGCCAGCGCACCCGCTGCCAGAGCGCCGACGAGGGCGAAGATGGACACGACCGGTCCTACCGTGAAGAGTCCGTCCGGGACAGGGCCGTCGCAGGAGATCCGGAGCACGCCGGATGTGTCCGCGGCGAAACTCCCCTGAGCGTTCCACTGCTCCGGAAGGAGCACCCCCTGCTGCGTCATATCGGGCCTGAGCGCAATCTCCTCACCGTCGAGATCGCCGGTGCACGAGATGTCGCTCCACCGGTCGTTGGGCGTGACGTACACGGCGTGGTCTCCGCGTGACACCTCCACCGTCATCACCTCGCCGAACGGCACGGACGGTGCCAGGCGGAATCCGGCGCCGAATGCGATGAACGCTCCGCAGAGCAGCGCGGCCACTCCCAGCGCGCCGAGAATCAGACCCACGACGACTAACCCACGCGAGGGCCGGGCTCCGGGCTGGTTCGACGTTTCGTTGACTGCTGACTCACGCATACCCACCATGCCAAGGAGCCTACAAGTCGACGATCGGCCGGACGTCGCCGTTCAGCCTGCACCGCACAATGGTCTCGATACGCTTCGGCCGCGGGCGGCCTCTGCTACTCGACCCGCGCAGCGGCGCTGATCGAGTAGCCGCGCGAGGAACGAGCGCGGCGTATCGAGATCAGGCCACGGGGCGGTAGTGGCGCAGCACCGGCGAGAGCGTCGTCGTCGTGCGCACCGCCACGTCGAAGCGCTGCAGCATCGCGGGGGTGGTCGGCGTCAGCTCGATGCGGCACTCCAGCTCGCCCGTGCGACCGGGAATCGTCCAGGCGACGTGGGCGGGGGCGACCGACCAGGTGAGCCGTTCGTCGAGCGGCGGCGTGGCCGCGGCATCCACGACCCCGCCGACCTCGGCGACGGCCGCAGCGATGCGCGCGTCGCGCACCTCGGCCGGCACATCGCCGAGCAGATTCGAGCTGAACACGGTCGACGCATCGGCCGCGTCGAGGATGCGCCCGGAACCGCGAACGACGGCATCGACGGCGCGGGCCGCCTCCACGGTCGCCGGCCACAGCTCGATGCGTCGCGCAGGCTCGTCGACGGAGTCGAGGACGAGCCGCAGCATGTCTGCGGCAGCGACCGACAGCTTGAGTCCGTTCGTGTTGCCGAAGACCACGGCACCCAGGCCCGACTCGAGGTGCCAGCGCATGTTCGACGACCAGCCGGGCAAGCCGCCCGAGTGCTGAGCGAAGCGGCCGAAGCGCACGTCGTGCTCGACGTACAGGCCGAGCCCGTAGCCCTGTGCCTCGAGGGTGGGTGACGCTGTGCGGTCGGCCGCACCCGGTGCGACGGTGTGGATGCGCTGCATCTCGCGCCGCGACGCCCTGCTGAGAATGGCGTCGTCGGTATTGGCAGGGTCGAAGGCGCTCGAGAGCCAGCCGCTCCACCGGGCGATGTCGGGCGGGGTGCTGAACATGCTCGCGGCACACGCCCCGATGCCTCCACCGACGACGGGACGAGAGACCCAGCTCGCGCCCTTGTCATAGCTCGTGTAGCCGTGCGCGATTCCGTCGCCGGGCTCGCCGTCGTCCGCGAAGTCGGCGGGCTTGTATCCCGTGCTGGTCAGCCCGAGCGGCTCGAGGAACGTCTCGCGGGCGAACTGCTCGAAGCCCTGGCCCGCGAGGTCTTCGACGATCACACCGAGCAGCCAGAAGCCCACGTTGGAGTACTGGAAGCCCACGCCCGGCAGGCCCGCAAAGCCAAGCCCCGCGTCGACGACGGCCAAGAAGTCCTCGCGCGAGAGGGCGAGCTCGTGATCGGCCCAGCCGTTGTCCTCCGGCAGCCCCGAGGAGTTGCTCATGAGCATCCGCAACGTCACCGGCTGGGCCACGCCGGTGTCGTCTACCGGATCGAGGAATTGCGGCACGAGCTCGGAGACGCGGTCGTCGAGTGACAGCAGGCCTCGATCGCGCAGCACGAGAACGGCGGCGATGCAGAAGCTCTTCGACATCGAGGCGATGCGGTAGATCGTCTTCTCGCCCGGAGCGCGGCCGTCGAGCTGGAACTCGCCGACGCCGTGGTGGAACAACACACCGTTGCGGTCGAACACGGCGTAGCTGAGCGAGGGGCTCACCAACTCTGTGCCGTCGAACCAGCTGCTGAGGCGCGCGATGACGTCGGGGGAGAGTTCGGTTGCGGGGGCCACGGGTGCTCCGTTCGGGTCAGACGAGTAAGGGGCCGAGCAGGTCGTGAGGGGTCAGCGGGTTTCGGATGCCGGACCGGCGTGGGCGGCATCGTCGAGCGCCGGGCCTCCGATGGCCTGGCCCATCCAGGTGAGCGCGCGCCAGCCAGCTTCGGGAGTGCCCTCGAGCACCACGACTCCGGTGTTGCTCAGCGAGTGCTCGGCCGAGAAGTCGGCGCTCACGTTCTCGGCGCGGGCTCCGACCCAGGACCGGATGATGGCTCCGTGGGACACGATCGCCACGACGGGGAAGCCTGTGGCGGCGGCCTCTGCGATGACCTCGTCGTAGCGGGCGTAGACCTCGGCGCCCGACTCGGCCCCGGGCATCCGGCGGTCGACATCGCCGTCGGCCCACGCGATGACGGTCTCCATGTAGACGCGCACGGCCTCGTCGTCGTTGCGCATCTCGAGGTCTCCGGCATCCACCTCGCGAAGGCCCGACCGGATCGCCACTGTCAGACCGCGGGCCTCGGCGAGCGGGGCCGCAGTGAGCTGCGCGCGCAGCTGCGTCGACGCGAAGACCGCCCCGATCGGCTCGGCGACGAGTGCCTCGGGAACCGCGTCGGCCTGCTCGAGACCGAGGTCGGTGAGGCCCGGTCCGGGAATCGCGGTGTCGAGGGCCCCGATGACATTCGACGGAGTCTGGCCATGGCGGATCAGCAGTAAGCGCATCCCTCGAGATTACCGGCCCCGCCCGTCGAGCTCGTCCGGCCCGCGTTAGTCGAGTAGGTCGCTCAGCGACCGTATCGAGACCAGCGGGAGGAGATCTCGATACGTCGGCTCGTTCCTCGCGCGACTACTCGATCAGCGCGACCGTGCGCGACTACTCGATCAGCGCGACGGCGTTCCGTAGTGCGCGGCCAGCCGTCGCAGCCCCTCGTCGAGACTCACCGCGGGCTGCCACTGCAGCTCGGCGCGCATGCGGCGCTGATCGAACCAGTGCGCGGTCGACAGCTGCTCCGCCAGAAAGCGCGTCATCGGCGGCTCGTCCGCCCCCGGCTTGACGCGCCACACGGCCTCGATCACCGAGCCTGCCGCCCGTGCGACCCCGGCGGGAATGCTCCACGCGGGCGCAGCGACGCCTGCCGCGGCGCAGATGCCACCCAGCAAATCGGCGACGGGACGCGGCTCTCCGTTGGTGATCACATAGGCGTTGCCATGCACCGCGTCGACCCGCTCGAGGGCGGCCGCGATCGCGGAGGCCGCGTTGTCGATGTAGGTCGAGTCGATCAGGGCGGCGCCGCTGTCGAGCAGCGGAAGCCTGCCGGCGCGAGCGCGCTCCACGATGCGCTCGACGAGTTGCGTGTCTCCCGGACCCCACACGAGGTGTGGGCGCACCGCGACGACGCGCAGAGGCTCGGAGTCGGCGCCGAGCGCCAGCAACTCCGCGAGTGCCTTTGTGCGGGCGTATTCGCCGCGCGCGTGCTGCGGGTCGGCCGGTCGAGCGTCGTCGCCGGCGATGGATGCCCCCGCGTGCGCCACCGACGGCGACGACACGAACACGAGGCGGCCGACTCCGGCGTCGCGCATCGCGCCGAGAAGAGTGCGGGTTCCCTCGACGTTCACGGCCTCGAAGTCGGCCGGTTCGCCCGCCAACGAGACCTTGGCGGCCAGGTGCACCACGGCATCCATGCCCTCGACGGCGCGCGAAACGTCGGCGCGATTCGTCAGCGAGCCGAGAGAGTCGTCCACTCCCACGACGCCGGATGGCCGCCGCTGGAACGTGCGCACCTGGTGCCCGGCCCCCGCGATCTCGCGGGCGACGGCTCCTCCGAGAAAGCCGCTGGCCCCCGTGACGAGCACCCTCACGGCGCGGTCAACTTCTCACCGGAGAGCACACCCTCGGCCCAGCGCGAGAGAGCAGTGCGGTCGATCTTCGAGTTGTGCCGGATGTCGGTGGGCAGCACGGGCACCACCAGCACAGCCGCGATGTCGAGCCCCGCGGCGTGACGCACGGCGGCGCCCAGCTCGGGGTCGGCGAGTGCGGGTCGGCGGGCCGGAGGATCGGTCTCGAGCACGACGACGAGCTGCTGCGTTCCGCGAGGTCCGATGCCCGCGAGCGCGACTCTGCCGACGCCGAGCACCGACTCGATCTTCTGCTCGGGCCCGACGGGGGTGACGACTCCCCCGGCCGTGACGATGACGTGCGGAAGTCGACCTTCGACCCAGAGGCGACCCTGAGCGTCGAGATGGCCGACGTCTCCGGTGCGGTGCCATCGCTCGGCGGGAGCGTCGACGGACTCGGCCGAGACCGAGTCGGCATCGGCGATGCGGTTCGTGGCCCAGAGCCGGTCGTAGGACTGCTTCAGGTGAGGTGCAGAGAGAACGATCTCGCCTGTCACTCCCGACTGTTCGCTCGGCTCGGCGGCCGGCATGCCGTGCTCGTCGAGGCCCGCGATGCGCACGCGCACCGACCCGGCGGGTGCTCCGACGCAGACGCCGCCGGCGTGCTCTCCCTCGGGCAGCGCGGCGGCATCGTCTGCGGCGGCGCGAATGCCCTCGAGCGTGATGTCGGTCATGAGCAGACCCTCGGTCATGCCGTAGGGGGTGTGCGGGGTGGCGTTCGGCATGAGCCGACCGGCAGCGGCGAGAAGGGCCTCGGGCACGGGGGCGCCGGCCGAGAGGAAGGTCTTCACGACCGCGAGCGCCGCGGTGTCGGCGGCGCCGAGGGCATCGGAGGTGGCGACCACGTTCGCGAGCGCGGCCGGCGAGAGGAAGACGACCGTCGCATCCACCGCCGCCGCGGCCTCGGCCGTGGCCTTCGCGGTGAGGGTGCGCGGCGAGGTGACGTTCATGTCGGGCGTCACCGAGCGCGCGCCGAGTGCGGGTCCGAGCAGCGCGAAGGGGGCGAATCCGGCGACGAGGCCCGTGCCGACGCCGATGTCGTACTTCGATGCCAGTGCATCGCGAACCGCCTCGAGCTGGGCGTGCGTGTAGACGACGCCCTTGGCGGGTCCGGTCGATCCCGAAGTGAAGAGAACCGCGGCGACAGCGGATGCCGAGGGCGGCTCGGGCAGCGATTCGTCGGCGCCCAGCCGCGCGAGTTCGGGCAGGGAGTGCCGCACGCCGAGCGCGAGTGCTGTGGCACGGGGAAGAGTGGCGACCGAGATCTTCTGCCCGGGCCACGAGAACGCGCGGGCGACAGAGAGGCCCGGAAGCGCGCCGATCACGTGGTCGGGGCGCGCTCCGCGAACGGCGCGGGTCAGTCCGGGCACGCCGAGGCCGGCATCGGCGACGACGACGACGGCTCCGATGCGCAGGCAGGCATAGAGCACCGCGGTGAGGTCTGCGCTCGGCGGGATGAGGAGGGAGACGCGGTCACCGGGCTGCACGCCCGCACGAAGAAGACCTGCTGCGAGCTGGCGCACCCCGGTGGAGAGGAGCTTCCACGAGACATCTCGCCTCGGCTTCATGTCGACCAGGGCGAGGTCGGTGCTGTCGCGCAGCTCGTCGAGCACGCTCCAGAGGGGACCCTTGCGCTGGTCGAGTAGGCCGCCCGCGGCCGTATCGAAACCACCGCCGGCGCCATCCGGACTTCTGCGCTGGTCGAGTAGGCCGCCCGCGGCTAGTAGTTCTCCTGAGCCTGTCGAAGGGTCGAGACCACCCAGCCAGTCAAGCACCACGGGCGCGTAGTCCACGTCTTCGGCGATCATGTGCCCGGCGCCCTCGAACCTGTGGATGTCGGCCTGCGGCATCCGCTCGGCGAGATCGTCGAGATAGGTGTCGGAGAAGATCGGGTCTCGCGGGCCCCACAGCATGAGCGAGGGAACGCCGAGCTCGCGCACCCCGGCGGCGATGCGCTCGAGCTCGTTCCACGACCGGTGCCGTTCGTCGACGGGAATGTCGGCCACGAATGCGCCGATGCCGCCGCGTCGGTCTGCCGATCGATAAGGCGCGCGGTAGCCGTTCTTGACGTCTGACTCGAGCGACGGATGCGCGAGCGCCAGCGTCGTCTCGAGGAATGCGGGCGTGGCCACGGTCGCGCGCCCCAGCATGCCGCGCTGCAGCGTCAGACGCAGAGGCCACGGAATAGCGCGGTCCTCGGGCTGGTGGATCGCGGTGTTGAGCAGCACGACGCCGGCGAGCTCGTCGGGGTGATCGACCGCCCAGCCCATCGAGACCACTCCGCCCCAGTCATGGCCGACGGTGACGACCGGACCGGAGAGCTCGAGTGTCGCAGTGAGGGCAGAGAGGTCGGAGACTCGACGCTCAAGCCCCCGCTCGATGCCGGTGCGCTCGGAGAAGCCCATCTCAAGCTGATCGACGGCGATGACCCGCCACACGTCGCCCGAGCCGGTCTCAGCCGCAGTCGTGGCGGCATCCGTCGCGGCGCCGACGAGTTCGCGCCAGAGGTACGACCAGGTCGGATTGCCGTGAACGCACAGCATCGTTCCCACGGGCGTGACGCCGAGTTCGTCGAGCACGGCCCCGTTGTCGAGCAGGTGCCAGGTGACCGGGCGACCGGAGTCGCCGTCGGCGACCTCGACGAGACGCGAGAATCGCGCATCCATGCCCGGCAGCCCTGCCGGGGGAAGCGATGCGGGTGCGGTGCGACCCGCCGACCGGGGCAGGCGGGAGGAGCCGTGACTCACCAGGCGATCTCCATCATGGAGGTGTTGAGGCCCGAGCCGACGCCCATGAGCAGAACGCGGTTGCCGCGAGCGAGCTTCGAGGACTCCTGGGCGAGCGTGATCGGAATCGACGCGGGGCCGACGTTGCCGAGCAGGGGGAACGTGACGGGCACGCGGGTGGCGTCGAGGTTCGCCGCCTTGACGATGGCGTTGGTGTGCACCGACGAGACCTGATGCATGATGTAGCGGTCCATGTTCGACCAGCTCCACTGACGCTTGGCGTCCTTCCAGGCGCTGACCACGAGTTCCATGCCGCCCTTCAGCAGGGCCTTCGCGTCGGTGAACATGCCGTCGACACTGCCCACGCAGAGGTCGTTGAACTGGGTCGCGGCGCGGGTGATGCCGCCGAGCATGCGATGGCCCTCGGGGTGCAGATCGGCCCGACCGATGACGGCGGCCGCGGCGCCCGAGCCGAGCGTCAGGCTCGCGAACTCGCTCATGAAGTCTTTGCGCTTGATGCCCTCGCGGCCCAGGCGCTCGATGGTGTTGACCTGGATCTCGTCGGCGTCTTCGCCGTCGATGATCACGGCGTAGTCGATCTGGCCTGCGTCGATGAGCTGGCCCGCGAGCGCCATGCCGTTCACGAAGCCGAGGCAGGCGTTGGCGATGTCGAAGTTCGTGGCCGAGCTGGGCAGCCCCAGACCGTGGTGGATGCGCACGGCGACGGAGGGCTCGAGGTGCTTGCGGGTCACGGAGGTGTTGATGAGCAGGCCCACCTGGTCGGGGCGAATTCCCGCCTCGGCGAGCGCCTTCTTGCCTGCCTCGATGGCGGCGTCGTCGAAGGTCTGGCCCTCGCCCCAGTTGCGGCGCTCGTGCACGCCCGCGACGCGCTGCAGGAGTCCGGTCGGAAGCTTCAGGCGCTTGAGCGCGGGAGCGAGGCGACGATCGATCTCGGCTGATGTCGTGATTCGGGTCGCCATGGTGGTTGCGACCGACAGAAGTGCGACATTGCGGTGAGTCGTCGTAGCGTTTCCGTCCAACGGAGATTCCTATCGAGTTGTGTTCGTGGGGTGCGGCTCGCAAACTGAGCGATCGTCCACAGGAGAGTTTAGTTCCTCACAAGCTGGGGGTTGCCCTCCTTGACTCCTGCACCCCTGGCGCGGGTGTTCCCGCCGAGCGCGGCGACTGGGCCACGGCGCTCGGCGGGAACACCCGCGTTCGAGTCGGCCTTACTTGACGGCAGACGCGAGGGCTTCCGCGAGAGGGGTCGACTCGCGGCCAAGCAGGCGCTGCAGGTCGTCGGAGTCGGTGAACAGGTCGCCGCGCTTCGTTCCGACCTCGAGAGCGGTCACGAAGCCGGCCGTTCCCGCGTCGAGTCCGACGCTCTCGAGGATCGCCGTGTGCTCTTCGGGGGTCACATCGCGGTAGACGATGGTCGCACCCGTCGCCGCCGACAGGGCCGCCGCGAACTCGGTCATCGTGAAAGTGGGAGCGCCGCCCAGCTCATAGACCGCGTTCTCGTGGCCGGGCTGCACGAGGGCCGCTGCTGCTGCGGCTGCGAAGTCAGCGCGGGTCGCGGCCGAGATACGGCCGTCACCCGAGGCGCCGACGATCTCGCCCATGGCCTTGGACTGCTCGACCTGGCCGAGATAGTTCTCGATGTACCAGCCGTTGCGCAGAATGGTGAAGGCGACGCCGGATGCCCGCAGCGCCTCTTCGGTCGCCTTGTGCTCGGCGGCCAGAATCAGCTCGGAGGTGTCGGCGCGCAGCACGCTCGTGTAGACGATGCGCGAGACCCCGGCGGCCTTGGCCGCGTCGATGACGTTGCTGTGCTGTGCGACGCGCTGGCCCACCTCGCTGCCGGAAACCAGCAGCAGAGCGTCGACGCCCGCGAGCGCCTCGGGGAGAGTGTCGGGAGCCGAGTAGTCGGCCGTGCGAACCTGAACGCCCTGCTCGGCGAGGTCGGCGACCTTCGAGGGGGTGCGAACGAGGGCGACGATGTCGCTCGGGACGACTCCCGACTCGATGAGCGCGTCGATGGCGTGGCGGCCGAACGGTCCTGATGCTCCGGTGACGGCGTATGTGGTCATGATTTCTCCTTTGTCGCGGCTTTCATTCCTGTAGCACTAACTATTACACAGTACCCACGAATGCGCAGCACGCGCTACGATGAATACATGACAGATCAGGAAACTCCGAGCAACGAGCTCGTGACCTCTGTCTTCGCGCGCGCCTGCATGTCTCGCGCCGCCCTCGAAGACGTGTCGACGAAATGGTCGAGCCTCGCCCTCCTCGCGCTCGGCGAGGGCGACTTCCGCTTCAACGCGCTTCGACGCAAGGTCGAGGGAGTCAGCGAGAAGATGCTCTCTCAGACGCTCCAGACGCTCGAGCGCGACGGAATGGTCACGCGCGAGGTGCACTCCACTATTCCGCCCCGCGTGGAGTACTCCCTCACCGACCTCGGAGCCCTCGTCGCCGAGAACCTGCGCACCCTCGCCGACCTGCTCGAGACATCCGCGCTCGAGATCGGCACGTCCCGCGCCACCTACGACGAGGCCCGCTCCGCCTGATCTCCTCGCGCTCTGCGCTGGTCGAGTAGCGAGGAACGAGCGTATCGAGACCCCCCCCACGGGCGATCTCGATACGCGCTGCTCCTGCATCGCGAGCGCTACCCGCTCAGCGCGAGCGGGTCAGTGTCCCGTGTTGGTGCGGCGCGGAAGCGCGAAGACCAGCAGGAACGCGAGCACCGCGAAGCCGAGTGAGACGACCATCGCGGCGGCCGCAGCGTCCGTGAATCCGGTGGCCACCGCATCCGCTGTCTTGCCGCCGATCACCAGACTGCCGAAGAACACGCTGCCGATCACCGCGATGCCGACGGCGCTTCCGATGCGCTGCACGGCACCGATCACGCCGCTGGCGGCTCCGGCCTCGCGCGGGTCGACGGTCGCGACTATGAACTGCGCGTTCGGGGCGATGAAGAGTCCGTTGCCGAGTCCGGCGATCAGCAGCGGCGCGATGAGCAGCCAGTTGGTGAGGTCGGCGGCATTGGTGAGCAGCAGCACGAGCCACAGCCACGCCAGACCGACGACGACCAGCAGGGTGCCGATGATGAGCACGGTGCGACCCAGGCGCTGGGTCAGCCTGTTGCTCTGCGAGCTGCCCACGATGCTTCCGATCGCGAACGGAATGGACACGATGCCCGACTCGAGAGCCGTGTGGCCGAGGCCCGACTGCCAGAGGATCGAGATCGTGAAGAAGATGCTGGTGAAGGCCGCGAAGTAGACCAGGGCGAGGATGACTCCGCCAGTGAATGCCGGGTGCGAGAACAGCCGCGGCGGCACGAGCGGGCTGCGGCCTCGCTTCGAGTAGGCCACCTCCCACGCGCCGAACGCGACCATGAGCAGCACACCGGCGACGAGCGACAGGATCGTCCAGAGCGGCCAACCCGTGTCTTGCCCCTCGATCAGCGGAACGAGCAGGGCGATGAGGCTCGCCGAGACCAGTACGAGGCCGATCCAGTCGAGACCCGAGCGGTCGGCGTGGCTCGCCTCTTCGTCGCTCTGCTTGGGCAGCAGGATGGCCGCCGCTACGAGAGTCGCTATGCCGATGGGCAGGTTGACCCAGAACACGAGCCGCCATCCGTCGGTCTCGCCGAAGGCCTGGATGAGCAGGCCACCGATGATCGGACCGAGCGCGGAAGAGACTCCGATGACGGCGCCCATGATGGCGAACGCCTTGCCGCGCACGCGACCGGGGAAGAGGAGCTGGATGAACGCGGTGACCGCGGGCACGAACATACCGCCCGCGAGGCCCTGAACGACGCGCGCGATGACCAACTGCAGATCGTTCTGTGCGAGCCCGCAGAAGAGGCTGGCGATGGTGAAGAGGGCCAAGCCGGTGAAGAACACCCACTTGTGCCCGATGCGGTCACCCACGCGGCCGGCGGGGATCAGCGCGAGGCCGAATGCGAGCGCATAGCCGGAGATGATCCACGAGAGCGTGCCCTCGCTGGCGTCGAGCGTGGTGCGGATCGTGGGCAGGGCCACGTTGACGATTGTGGTGTCGAGCAGCGCCATGAACATGCCGGCGAGCAGAACGATGAGAGCCTGCCATGCCCGGCGCGAGACGACGGGAGCAGAGGAGGAGGTGGGGTTGTCGCCCCGGACAGTTTCAGCCACGAACGGGCCTTTCAGAATCAAAACCAGCCGCGCAGAGATCTCGCGCGAACGAAGCCCGGGTGCGGACGACTTCAGAATCATACGCTGGCCTTAGCCTCGCGGCGCCCCCATTGCGATTCTGTTCAGCCCTGGTTTGTCGGCGTCGCTATACGACGAGGTCAGCCCCCAGCTGCACCGTTTCGCGCGCAACCCCGCCGCGTTCGTGCTCGGCCGCGCTACTCTCCCACCATGACTGACTACAGGGATCACTACGACGTGGCCGTGATCGGCGCTGGCCCCGCCGGAACCGCCGCCGCCCTCCGTGCCGCCGAGCTCGGCGCGAGCGTCGTCGTTCTCGAGGCGGAGCGAGTCGGCGGCACGTGTGTGAACACGGGCTGCGTTCCCACGCGTGTGCTCGCCAAGACCGCCCGCCTGATCAGAGAGACCCGGAACGCCGATGTGTACGGCGTCGAGGTCGCAGCTCCCACGATCGACTGGACGACCACGGTGGCGCGCGTGCGCGAGCGCGTCGATCGGGTGCGCTCCATCAAACGCGAGGCCGAACGATTCGCCGAGGCGGGCATCCATCTCATTCACGAGGGGCGAGCCCGTTTCGCCGACGATTCGACCCTCGTGCTCGACAGCGGACGCCGCATCACCGCCTCGTCGATCCTCGTCTGCGTCGGCGGCCACTCGAGGCGGCTGCCGATCCCCGGCGCAGAGCTCGCCACCGTTCCCGAGCACGTCCTCGACCTGCCGGCCCTCCCCCGTCGCGTCGCCGTCATCGGAGCGGGCAACACAGGCGCCCAGCTGGTCACGGTGTTCAGCTCGTTCGGCTCCGAGGTCACCGTCCTCGACCTTGCTCCACGAGTACTCATGCCCTCCGATCCGTCGGTCTCCGAGGCCGTGTCTGCCGCCTTCGTCGCGCAGGGAATCGACGTGCGCACGGGCATCGACGGCGTCGACGGCCTCGCCCGGGCATCCGACGAAAGCATCACGCTGTCGTGGCGGCAGGACGGCGGCTCGTTGTCTGCCGATTTCGATGCTGTCATCATGGCGACCGGATGGCCGGCAGACGTCGAGGACCTGGGTCTCGAGAAGGCGGGCGTCGAGGTGGTGCGCTCGGCCATTCCCGCCGACGCGTACTTCCGCACGGTCGTGCCGCACATCTTCGCCGTCGGAGACGCGAACGGTCGCGACATGCTGGTGCAGGCCGCGCAGTTCGAGGGCGAGGCTGCGGCCGAGAACGCCGTGTTGGGCGCGAATCGACGCACCCCGCACCACCTGCTGCCGGCCGGCGGATTCACCGACCCTGACTACGCGGGAGTGGGACTTACCGAGGAACAGGCCCGAGGGCGCGACATCACGTGCGTGGTCGCGACGGTGCAGTTCTCGGCCGTCGACCGCGCGGTCATCGACGATCGGGAGACCGGCTTCCTGAAGCTCATCGCCGACCCTCGACGCGAACTCATCCTCGGAGCGCACGCGGTCGGCGAGAACGCGATCGAGGTCATCCAGTCGGTGACCACGGCGATGGCTGCGGGGGTCGACGTGTCGACGCTGGCCAACGTACGCTTCGCCTATCCCACCTATAGCGCGGTGATCGGCATGGCGGCGCGGGCGCTGCTGGCCGAGCCTCGACCCGACATCGCGGCGGACTGACCGCGTTACGGAGTCGTGCGGCTCAGCGCGACGAGCTCGCCGCGCGTGCGCACGCCGGCCTTGCGCAGCACGTTCGACACGTGGAACTTCACGGTGTTGGCGCTGACGCCCAGCTGTTCGGCGATCGCACGGTTCTGAGCTCCCGACGCCACCAGCTTCAGCACCTCCCGCTCCCGGGGTGAGAACGAGACGACGTCGGCGAGGGGCTCGGGCACGGCGGGGGGATCAAGCGGGAGCGTGATCTCGACCGAAGATCCCCATCCGGGCGTGGCCGTCACGTCGAGGCCGCCGTTCAGCGCGGTGACGCGTTCGGCGATGGGCCGCAGCGAGTCGTCGTGCGGGGTGAGCTCGCCTGCCCCGTCGTCGCGGATTCCGATGAGCAGGTTCAGGCCGTCGCAGTCCCACTGGATGCGAACTTTGCGACTCTCGCCGGCATCGACGAGGGCCAGCACGGCGCTGCGCACGATCGCGCGTGCCGCGTGTGCGACCTCGCCGGGAAGAGCCCGGCCGGTCGACGGCGGCTCGACGAATTGCACGTCGAGGTCACCGAAGCGCACGAGCGGCCTCAGATCGCTGCGCAGCCGGGCGAACGCTCCGACCACGGGCTCCAGTTGGGCGCTCCACCGCTCGTCGCTCGCGGTGCGCAGACCCACCAGAGCGGATGCCGCCACCTCGATCGCCATGGCGCGGGATGCGCGGTCGTCGAGCCGCGTCGACCTCAGCACGGCGAGTACCGATTCGAGTGCCACGGCATGCTGATCGGTCTGCTCGGAGGAGAGACGCGCCTGCTCGGCTCGCCACCGCCTGCTCGACGCAGAGGAGACATCGTCGGAGTGATCGAGATCAGTCATCCGGCCACCCTACCCGGGCCCCGCCGCACCTACCCATCGGTATAGGCAGAACCGGCCGCACGGGCGGGCGCAGCGTGATGCCGACCGGCCAAGACTGGAGTCATGAGTTCAGACGTGCCACGGTTCGACCACTCCCTGCTCCTGATCGCCAGCGAGCTCGGATCGGTCGTCGAGCGGCTCACCTCCAGCGACGACGCTCACGCCGACGTCTCCCCCGCCGATGCGCTGGTCGATGAGATCGCGAGGGCCCGCAGGGTCTTCGTGCACGGCGCCGGCCGCTCGGGTCTCGCCCTGCGCATGACCGCCATGCGGCTGATGCACCTCGGCCTCGACGTGCACGTCGTCGGAGAGACCACCACGCCGGCGATCACCGAGGGCGACGTGCTGCTCACCGCCAGCGGCTCGGGAACGACCGAGAGCATCGTGCGCGCGGCGCGCACCGCGGTCGAGGCGAAGGCCCGCGTCGCTCTCATCACGACCGCCACAGAGTCTCCCCTCGCAGAGCTCGCGTCCGCGACCCTCGTCGTGCCCGCCGCGGCCAAACTCGACAGGTCGATGACGGCATCCGCCCAGTACGCCGGCGGCCTCTTCGAGCAGACGGTGGTGCTGGTCGGCGACGCCCTCTTCCACACCCTGTGGCAGCGCTCGGGCCGCACCGCCGACGAGCTGTGGCCCCGGCACGCGAACCTCGAATGACCGCACGCCCCTTTTCAGACTTCCCCCTCCCATCCGCAACCCGAAGGAACACAATGAAGCTGCAGTTCGCCATGGACACCACCACCACCGAAGCCGCCCTCGAGCTGGCCGCCGCGGCCGCGCCGCACGTCGACATCCTCGAGCTCGGCACCCCGCTCATCAAGAGCGCCGGCCTCTCGGCCGTCACGGCCATCAAGGCCGCTCACCCCGACAAGATCGTCTTCGCCGACCTCAAGACGATGGATGCCGGAGAGCTCGAGGCCGACATCGCGTTCGCCGCGGGAGCCGACCTCGTGACCGTGCTGGGCACCGCCGGTGACAGCACCATCGTCGGCGCGGTCAAGGCTGCGAAGAAGCACGGCAAGGGCATCGTCGTCGACCTGATCGGCGTCGCGAATAAGCCCGAGCGCGCGAAGCAGGTCGTCGCCCTGGGCGCCGAGTTCGTCGAGATGCACGCGGGCCTCGACGAGCAGGCCGAGGAGGGCTTCACGTTCTCGACCCTGCTCGACGACGGCAAGGCATCCGGTGTGCCGTTCTCGGTCGCCGGCGGCATCAACGCCTCGACCATCGCCGCGGTTCAGGAGTCGGGCGCCCAGGTCGCCGTCGCCGGAAGCGCGATCTACAGCGCCTCGGACGTGGGAGCCGCAGCGGCAGACCTGCGCGCAGCCATCGTCTAGGCATCCTGCGCTAAAACGAACGCGGGTGTTCCCGCCTGCCGCGGTGGTGCAACCACTGCGCTGGGCGGGAACACCCGCGTTCGGCGCATTCGGCGCTCACGACGCGGCGAGAAACCTGCCGCGCTCTTCGATTAGGCGTCGCAGATATGGAGCGAGCGCCACCCTCTCGACAATGCGACCCAGAGGCCCGAACGGCGCCGCGAACTCGAGACGATCGATCATCACCGAGCCGCCTTCTGAAGGCTCGAAGCGGTGCTCGTGCCAAAAGCTCGCGAACGGGCCCTGGTTCTGCTCGTCGACGAAACGGTGGGGAGCATCGAATTCGGTCACGGTGCTCGTCAACCTGAAGACGATGCCGAAATGCCGTGCACTCCACGTGACGTCTTGCCCCAGACCGATGAGTCCGTCAGTCACCCCGGCCACGGCCCTCTCGCCTGAGGCGGCCTGTGACCGGGTGTGACTGTCGATGCTTCTCGCCAGATCGAACATCTCGCGCTCGGTCTTGGTCGAGCGCGTCACGCACTCGAACGAGACGACCACGCGTCGGACCTAGAAGTCCCAGTCCTCGTCTTCGGTGACAACGGCCTTGCCGATGACGTACGACGAGCCCGAGCCCGAGAAGAAGTCGTGGTTTTCGTCGGCGTTCGGCGAGAGGGCAGACAGGATCGCCGGGTTCACGTCGGTGACCGTCTTCGGGAACATGGCCTCGTAGCCGAGGTTCATGAGTGCCTTGTTGGCGTTGTAGTGCAGGAACTTCTTGACGTCTTCGGTGAGACCGACCTCGTCGTAGAGGTCTTGCGTGTACTGCACCTCGTTGTCGTAGAGCTCGTAGAGCAGCGAGAACGTGTAGTCCTTGATCTCGTCGCGACGCTCCTGGCTTACCGTCTCGAGTCCGCGCTGGAACTTGTAGCCGATGTAGTAACCGTGCACGGCCTCGTCGCGGATGATGAGGCGGATCATGTCTGCCGTGTTCGTGAGCTTGGCGCGGCTCGACCAGTACATGGGCAGGTAGAAGCCCGAGTAGAACAGGAACGACTCGAGCAGCGTCGAGGCGACCTTGCGCTTCAGGGGGTCGTCACCGGTGTAGTAGTCCATGACGATCGAGGCCTTCTTCTGAAGGTTCTCGTTCTCGGTCGACCAGCGGAACGCCTCGTCGATGTCTTTCGTGTTCGACAGGGTCGAGAAGATCGACGAGTAGCTCTTGGCGTGCACGCTCTCCATGAACGCGATGTTCGTGTAGACGGCCTCTTCATGCGGCGTGATCGCGTCGGGGATGAGGCTGACCGCACCCACCGTGCCCTGGATGGTGTCGAGCAGGGTGAGCCCGGTGAACACGCGCATGGTGAGCTGCTGCTCTGCGGGCGTCAACGTGTTCCACGACTGCACGTCGTTCGAGAGCGGGATCTTCTCGGGCAACCAGAAGTTGTTGACGAGTCGGTTCCACACCTCGACGTCTTTGTCGTCCTGGATCTTGTTCCAGTTGATCGCATTGACGTGCGACACGAGCTTGAGCTTCTCGACCATGACCTTATTTTCTTTCGTTGACTGAGCTTGTCGAAGCAGAGGATGCGCCCTGCGCTAGAGAGCGCAAGAGACACATCCCTCGATCTCGGTGCCCTCGAGGGCCATCTGGCGAAGACGGATGTAGTAGATCGTCTTGATGCCCTTGCGCCATGCGTAGATCTGCGCCTTGTTGATGTCGCGGGTGGTCGCCGTGTCTTTGAAGAACAGCGTGAGCGAGAGACCCTGGTCGACGTGCTGCGTTGCCGCTGCGTAGGTGTCGATGATCTTCTCGGCGCCGATCTCGTATGAGTCCTGGTAGTACTCCAGGTTGTCGTTCGTCATGAACGGAGCCGGGAAGTAGACGCGACCCAGCTTGCCCTCCTTGCGGATCTCGATCTTCGCCGCGATCGGGTGGATCGACGCGGTGGAGTTGTTGATGTACGAGATCGAGCCGGTAGGCGGCACGGCCTGCAGGTTCTGGTTGTAGATGCCGTGCTCCATGACGGATGCCTTCAGCTGGTCCCAGTCGGCCTGCGTCGGGATGTGCACCCCGGCGGTGTCGAAGAGCTCGCGGACGCGGTCGGTGGCGGGCACCCACTCGGCGTCGGTGTACTTGTCGAAGAACGCACCGGATGCGTAGGTCGAGTCCTCGAAGCCCTCGAACTTGACGCCGCGCTCGATCGCGATGGCGTTCGAGGCGCGCAGAGCGTGGAACAGCACCGTGTAGAAGTAGATGTTCGTGAAGTCGATGCCCTCTTCTGAGCCGTAGAAGATGCGCTCACGAGCGAGGTAGCCGTGCAGATTCATCTGGCCGAGGCCGATGGCATGCGACTTGTCGTTGCCGTCTTCGATGGAGCGCACCGACGTGATGTGGCTCATGTCGGAGACCGCGGAGAGCCCGCGGATCGCCGTCTCGACCGTGAGGCCGAAGTCGGGCGCATCCATGGCCAGCGCGATGTTCATCGAGCCGAGGTTGCACGAGATGTCTTTGCCGATCGTGTCGTACGACAGGTCTTCGTTGTACGTAGTCGGGGTGTTGACCTGCAGGATCTCGGAGCACAGGTTCGACATGTTGATGCGGCCCTTGATGGGGTTCGCCGCATTCACGGTGTCTTCGAACATGATGTACGGGTAGCCCGACTCGAACTGGATCTCGGCGATCGTCTGGAAGAAGTCGCGGGCCTTGATCTTGGTCTTCTTGATGCGCGAGTCGTCGACCATCTCGTGGTACTTCTCGCTCACCGAGATGTCGCCGAAGGGCACACCGTAGACACGCTCTACGTCGTAGGGAGAGAAGAGGTACATGTCTTCTCCCTTCTTGGCGAGCTCGAAGGTGATGTCGGGAACGACGACCCCGAGCGACAGCGTCTTGATGCGGATCTTCTCGTCGGCGTTCTCGCGCTTGGTGTCGAGGAAGCGCATGATGTCGGGGTGGTGGGCGTGCAGGTATACGGCACCGGCCCCCTGACGGGCTCCGAGCTGGTTGGCGTAGCTGAAGGAGTCTTCGAGCAGCTTCATCACGGGGATGATTCCCGAGGACTGGTTTTCGATCTGCTTGATCGGCGCACCAGACTCACGGATGTTCGACAGCAGCAGGGCGACGCCACCGCCGCGCTTGGAGAGCTGGAGGCTGGAGTTGATGGCGCGGGAGATGGACTCCATGTTGTCTTCGATGCGAAGAAGGAAGCAGGAGACGAGCTCGCCGCGCTGGGCCTTGCCCGTGTTGAGGAACGTGGGGGTGGCCGGCTGGAAGCGGCCGCCGAGGATCTCGTTGACGAGGTTGATCGCGAGCTGCTCGTTGCCACCGGCGAGGCCGAGGGCCGTCATCACGACGCGGTCTTCGAAGCGCTCGAGGTAGCGCTTTCCGTCGAACGTCTTCAGCGTGTACGAGGTGTAGTACTTGAACGCACCGAGGAAGGTGTCGAAGCGGAACTTCTTGGAGTAGGCGAGGTCGTTGAGCTTGGTGATGAACTCGAACGAGTACTGCTCGATGGTCGCGGCCTCGTAGTACTCCTTCTCGATGAGGTAGTCGAGGCGCTCGCGCAGCGAGTGGAAGAAGACCGTGTTCTGGTTGACGTGCTGCAGGAAGAACTCCCTGGCCGCCTCTTTGTCTTTGTCGAACTGGATCTCACCGTTCGGACCGTAGAGGTTCAGCATCGCGTTCAGCGAGTGGTAGTCCATCTGCACCTGACCCGGGGTCTCGATGCGGGTGTTCTCTAGTGATGCTGTGGGGACGTCCAAAACGCTTCCAATCCTTCGTGGACGGCAGTGACGTCGTCCGGGGTTCCGAATACTTCGAATTTGTAGAGGTGGGGAACTGCGCACTTGCGGGAGACGATGTCTCCCGCTTTGCAGAAGGCTTCACCGAAGTTGGTGTTGCCGGCGGAAATCACTCCGCGGATGAGGGATCTGTTGTTCTCGTCATTGAGAAACGAGATCACCTGCTTGGGAACCGCCCCGCCCTCGGTGCCCCCACCATAGGTGGGGAGCACGAGAACGTAGGGTTCCGTGGCCATCAGTCTGGGCTGCCATGCGTGAAGAGGGATGCGATCGGCCGGCATCCCGAGCTTCTCGATGAAACGGTGGGTGTTACCCGACACCGACGAGAAGTAGACCAGGTTCGACAGGGTGGGGATCGTGTCGACCACCTCGGCGAGTGGCACGGGCTGACTAGCCGGCGAGACGGGCCAGCTCATCGATCTTGTCGGGGCGGAATCCCGACCAGTGGTCGTTGTCGGTGATCACGACGGGAGCCTGAAGGTAGCCGAGCTCCTTCACGGCGGCGAGAGCCTTCTCGTCGACGGACACGTCGAAGATCTCGTACTCGAGGCCCTTGTTCTCGAGGGCACGGTAGGTGGCCGTGCACTGCACGCAGGAGGGCTTCGTGTAAACCGTGATTGCCATGAAAATGCGCCTTTCAGACGAAGGAGATGGGTGGAATGTTCTGTATTGGTTTTAGTGCTGGCGAGCTGACGATCGGCCCCGTGGGCCCCGTCACCGTGCCGGGAGTTCAATACTACATATAGGGATCGGTCTCTTCGAGTGCCACTAGATGAAGTGTTACACCCGTGTAATTCTCCACAACGAGTGCACATGGTTATCAACCGTTTGTCCACAAGAAAAATGCCTGAAATCCACGGTTGATCTCGGCCGTTGTGGATAACTCGTCGCCGAAAAAACTTTCCAAAAAAGATGCGGCGCTCAGCGCCCTCGGCGTGTCGCATCGGATGCCGTCGACCGCGACTTCACAAGGCGGCCGATAGCCCACAGAACGACTCCGACACCGAGGAGGACCCCCGCGATCTCGTACTGTTCGACCGGTCTTCCCGACGACCACGGCAGCACCAGATAGACGCACACGATCACTCCCAGCACGGGCAGCACGGTCGGGGTGGTGAAGTGATCGTGGTCGACTTTCTCGCGCCGCAGCACGAGCACGCTCACGTTGACGAGCGCGAAGACGGCGAGCAGAAGCAGCGAGGTCGTGCCGCCGAGAAGGATCACGAGAGGGTTCTTCGGGTCGATCGAGACGTAGGCGGTGAGCGCGAGCGCGATGCCCGTGGTGAAGAGGATCGCCGCGAACGGCGTCTGCCGCTTGGTGTGCACCTTCGACAGGAACGAGGGAAGCACACCCCTCTTACTCATGCCGTAGAGCAGCCTGCTCGCCATCATCATGTTGATCAGGGCGCTGTTGCCCACGGCGAAGAGCGAGATGAACGGAATCAGCGCCGAGATGGGAAAGTCGGGTGCCGCGGTCTGCACGACGGTGACCAGCGGGGTGTCGTTGCCGGCCAGCTCGCCGACGGGAACCACGGCGACGGCGATGATCGCCACGGTCACATAGACGATCGCCGTGATGGTCAGCCCCGACAGCAGGGCCCTCGGAAAGATGCGGCTCGGGTTCTTCACCTCTTCGACCATGTTGACCGAGTCTTCGAAGCCGACCATCGCGAAGAACGCCAGCGACGTCGCGGTGCTGATCGCCAGGAAGATGCCCTTGTCCTCCGGAGTGTCGAACGCGACCACCCGCGAGAAGTCGGCGTTGCCGCCGAAGATGGCGAAGCATCCGATGAGGATCACGAGCAGCAGACCCGACAGCTCGACCAGCGTCAGCACCACATTGAGCCCCACGCTCTCGGCCACGCCTCGCAGATTCACGGCCATGATCAGCAGCATGAAGAGCAGCGCGACGACCAGCAGGATGCCGGGGTTCGCGCTGTCGAGGCCGAAGCCGGTGGCGAAGTTGCTCGCGAACGCGCCCGATGCGGCAGAGGCCGAGGTGAGTCCCGAGCACATCACCGTGAAGCACACGATGAACGTCACGAAATGGATGCCGAAGGCCTTGTGCACGTAGAGCGCCGCTCCGGCGGCCTGCGGATACTTGCCCACAAGCTCGAGGTAGGAGCATGCCGTCAGCAGCGCCACCCCGAATGCGATGAGGAAGGGCAGCCAGGCCGCTCCCCCGACCTCGGCCGCCACCTGCCCGGTCAGGGCATAGATGCCGGTGCCGAGGATGTCTCCGACGATGAACAGAAGCAACAGCTTCGGCCCCATGACCCGCTTGAGCTCTGCAGGCTCCGACTGCGTGGAATCACTCGCCTTCTCGTCGATCGTCATCGATCCACCGCCCCTCTGCCCCCAGCCTGCACCCGAGACAGGTGTGCGGTCTAGCCCTGACGCCGCACGGCTACACCGAGAGCTCGCCCCGCAGCAGGGCCGCGCCCGCGCCGAGAGCCGCGAGCTTCGCGCGCGCGACGCTTCGAGGCAGGGGCGCCATGCCGCAGTTGGTCGAGGGGTAGAGCTTGTCGGCATCGACGAACTGAAGGGCCCGCTGCAGTGTCTGCGCGACCTCTTCGGGAGTCTCGATGGTGGCCGTCGCCACATCGATGGCCCCGACCATCACCTTCTTGCCCCGGATGAGCTCGATCAGGTCCATGGGCACGTGTGAGTTGTGACACTCGAGCGAGACGATGTCGATGTCGGAGGCCTGGAGCTTGGGGAAGATGCCTTCGTATTCACGCCACTCGGCCCCCAGGGTCTCCTTCCAGTCGGTGTTCGCCTTGATGCCGTAGCCGTAGCAGACGTGCACGGCGGTCTCGCAGGTGAGCCCCTCGATCGCCTTCTCGAGAACGGCCACGCCCCAGTCGTTCACCTCGTCGAAGAAGACGTTGAACGCGGGCTCGTCGAACTGGATGATGTCGACGCCCGCGGCCTGCAGCTCCCTGGCCTCCTGATTGAGGATGGTGGCGAACTCCCACGCCAGTTTTTCGCGACTCTTATAGTGAGCGTCGTAGAGCGTGTCGACCATGGTCATCGGACCGGGCAACGCCCACTTGATGGGCTGATCGGTGTGTTCTCGAAGGAACCGGGCGTCGTCGACGAAGACCGGCTTCTCTCGGCTCACCGCCCCGACCACCGTCGGCACGGATGCGTCATAACGGTCGCGGATCCTGACCGTCTCCCGCTTCTCGAAATCCACACCGCTGAGGTGCTCGATGAAGGTGGTGACGAAGTGCTGCCTCGTCTGCTCGCCGTCGCTCACGATGTCGATGCCCGCTTCTCGTTGGTCGTCGAGCGAGAGGCGGAGCGCGTCGTGCGTACCCTCCGTCAGCTCGTCGCCGCTCAGCTTCCACGGCGACCAGAGCTTCTCGGGTTGCGCAAGCCACGAGGGCTTGGGCAGGCTTCCAGCGGTCGTGGTCGGAAGAAGAGTGTTCACGACCGTCCTCCCTTCACCTCGACGTGCTGAACCGCGAACTCTGCCGACCATTCGTCGAGAGTGGCCTTATAGGGGTCCATGAAATGCTCCTGCGCGAACCTGCCCTGCTCGACCGCCAGACGGCTGCGCTCCTCGCGGTCGTAGACGATCGACGTCGTCGAGAAGCTGGGGTTCGAGAGACTCGGCTGATACGTCTGCCCGGCCGCGACGTGAGCGTTGTAGATCTCGGGTCGGTAGATCTTCTGGAACGTCTCCATCGTGCTGATCGTCGCGGCGAGCTCGAGGTCGGTGTAGTCGCCCTGCAGATCACCGAGGTGATAGAAGGCGAGAGGGGCGACACTGTCGGGCGGCATGAAGAAGCGCACCTGCAATCCCATCTTCTCGAAGTACGCGTCGGTCAGCGAGTACTCGCTCTGTCGGTACTCGACGCCCAGAATCGGATGCTGGTTGTCGGTGCGAGAGTACGTCTTGCTGCTCGAGACGCTCAGGCAGATGACGGGCGGCTTGGCGAAACGCTGCGCGTAGATCTCGGAGCGGAGAAAGCTCTTGAACAGATTGCCGTGCAATTCTCCGAATCCGGGCGGCAGACCCTGGGCCGACGAGTCTACGCTGTGCGCGGGCAGCACGATACTGAAGTCGTAGTCGCGCACATACGACGAGAAGTTGTTGCCCACGATGCCCTCGACGCGTTCACCGGTTCGGCGGTCGACGATGGTGGCCTGCAGTACCTCGATCAGCGGTACGGCGTCGCGAAGACCCTCGCCGTCGACGTCGACGCTCACAGAGATGATGTCGAGTTCGACCGAGTAGCGATGGCCGTCTTCGTCGACACCTGCCACGAGTCCGTTGAAGCGATCGTCGATCATCGTGAACGTGCTGCGCAGGTTCTGCAGGCGGTTCTCGCCTCGGGCGAGGTTGGCGAAGTTGGTGGTGATGCGGGTGGTGCCGAGGGGGTGGTAGTCCTCGTCGAAACGCGTGCGGTCAATCGAGAAGGCGAGATTCGTCATCGACAGGACTCCGCTCGGAAGAGAACGGCGTGTGCGCCCATGAGGCGAGCGTTCGTGATGGTGACCATGGCGGTGTGCTCCTCGAATAGGGAAGCCGCGATGGCGCGACTCCACGGATAGCGATGTCGCAGGCGTGTCCCTGACCGGGACGCGAGGCTTCGTTGTGCGCACTGCCCTAGCAGGCTACGACAGCGATGCACGATCGAGCGCCGGATGACCTCACGTTACGGCGGCTCGCTCTCAACCCCGCAACGGCAACACGGGAACGTCGACAGGAACGAAGCCCATGACCTGTCCGTAGAACGAGAGCTCGGCCTCGGTGGCCGAGATGATGGTGGATGCGCGCCGGAACCCGTGCGACTCACCCTCGTAGGCGAGATACGCGTGCCTCAGGCCCTTCGCCTCGAGCGCGTCTCTGAAGCGCTCGGCCTGCGAGGGCGGAACGATCTTGTCGTCGAGCCCCTGCAGCAGCAGCACCGGGCACGACAGCCCGTCGACGTTGTTCAGCGGCGCACGCTCTTCGTAGAGGGCGGCCGCCTCGGGCAGTGGCCCGACCAGACCGTCGAGGTAGCGCGACTCGAAGTCGTGCGTCTCAGCGGCGAACAGGGTGAGCTCGGCCACGCCGAAGTAGGAGGCGCCGCAGGCGAAGACGTCGGACTGCGTCAGCGAGGCCAGCACGGTCCATCCGCCTGCTGAACCGCCGCGGATCGCAAGCCGGTCGCCGTCGGCGATCCCGGCGTCGGCGAGCCCGCGCACGGCAGCGACCGTGTCGTCGACATCGACGATGCCCCACTGCCCGCGCAGACGGTCGCGATACGCGCGACCGTACCCCGTGGAGCCGCCGTAGTTGATGTCGACGACGCCGATGCCCCGAGACGTGAAGTAGGCGATCGTCGGGTTGACCGCGGGCACGGTGCGACTCGTCGGCCCCCCGTGCACGAAGGCCACGAACGGCGGCCGCTCGCCCGCCGGGGCCGCGAACTCGGGGTTCGCCGGCTCGTACACGAAGGTGTGCACAGGCCTCTCATCGGTTCCGAAGGTGCGAGCGACAGCCGTCGGCAGATAAGCCCGGTCGGGCAGCTCATCGACAGAGAGTCGGATATCTCGGAGCGCGCGAGTCTGCAGGTCGAGTTCTCGGAGCCCCGACGCCAGAACGGCGCTGCCGCCCGTGACCAGGATGCGCTGACCGCGACGGGCGCCGAACGAGATGGAGTCGATCTCGAGAGGCAGCTCGGTGAGCTCGCCCGTCGGCACATCGAGGATCGCGGCCCGATCTGTGCCGAAGGTGCGCACCGTCAGGAGTCTGTCGGCGTCGAGCACGGTGTACCAGGTCGTGCCCAGCATCCAGAGAGCGCCACCGAAGTCGAATGACGCCGCGTGCAGCGGGCGCAACTCTGCATCTGCGACCCCGACGAGGTAGAGGTTCCACCAGCCCGTGCGGTCGCTGATCACGAAGAGGTCGTCGTCGTCGCGCCACTCCGGCTGCAGAACCGACTCGGTGGTGCTGCCCAGGAGGGTGCGCCACTCGCTCACGCTGCCGGCCTCGCCGATGGCGCCGACCCTCAGCTCGGTGCCGTCCCACGGCATCTGCGGATGCTCCCAGGCGATCCAGGCCAGCTTCGTGCCGTCGGGCGAGATGCGCGGCGACGCGAGAAAGTGCGAGCCCGAGACGATCGAACGGATGCGCCCGGCGTCGTGCGCCGCGCTGCCGTCGAGCGGTATCGCGACGATGTCGCGGGAGAGGCCGGCCTCGCTGTGCGTCTCGCGGACCGCGATGATCTCGGCGCCGCGCTGCTGGAGCTCCGCGAAGCGCATGCCGAGCCCCTCCGGGGTCAGCGGGCTGGGCTCGGCGTCGACGGTGTCGACATCGAGCCGGTAGACCCGCTGATCGTCGAAGTTCGCGAAGACGAGAACCGCCGGGCCGTCGGCGAGGCCGGTCACGGTCCACGCTCCCCCGCCGTATTCGTGCACTCGGGTGCGGGCATTGAACGGAGCGGGCAGCACGTCGATCGGTTCACCGTCGGCACCGGCGCGCCGAATCGAGAGCCGTCCGCCCTCGGTGGGCCGCAGCTCTTGCCACCACACCTCGTCGCCGGCGTAGGCTCCGCCGCCGACCGGATGACCGGAACTCGCGAGGGATTCGGCGCTGATCGGCGATGTCCAGGTTCCGTACGGAGCGATGCGAGGTTCGGTCATGCGTCCACGCTACAACGGGGTGCTGACAGCGAAATCACCGGATGCTGCGGGCGGCAGACCGGCTACTTCGGGCGCTCGCGCATCCTGTTTCGTCGCCGCCCGCCGGGCCGCCCGAGCCATCACGCGGTCGACGAGGAGGCCGAGCAGGACCGCCGAGACGGCGGCGATCAACGCGGAGAGAAGAGGGTTGTCCTGGATCCACGTCGACGCGATGAGCGCGACCACGAACATGTAGAGCGACCAGGAGACGCCGGCGACGATGCTGAGCGGCACGAACGTCCGACGCGAGAGACCGACGCTCCCCGCAGTGAGGTTCACGGCGATGCGGCCCACCGGAATGTACCGGCCCGTGATGATGAGACTCGCCGGCCGCACCCGCAGCTGCGTCGATGCGCCCGTGATTGCAGCGCGCATCGGGCGGCTGCGCATCCACCGGTATCTCGTCGTGCCCACCCGGCGGCCGATCTCGAACACGATGTTGTCGCCGACGATCGCGCCCACCGCCGCGACCAGCACGAGCGGAACGAGCAGCGCCGGCGATCCCGCGACGGCCACGGCCACCGCGGCGACGAGAACGATGTCGCTCGGAACCGGGGGGAAGAACGCATCGAGCATGCAGACGGCGAAGACGACGAGAAGGACCCACGGCGACGAGACGGCACCCACGAGCAGATCGGTGAGCTGTTCCATGGCGCCTTTCGGGGTGACGAGCGGGATATGACTCCACCGTAGAAAGGGCGAGGGGAGGAGCACATCCACCCGGGGGACCACGCGCGTCGCACCCCGGTCTCATCGTCGACGCTAGGTTATGACTGCACCGCCGGATAGGGGTATTCGGTTGAACGTTTCTGGAACTCCAGGATCGCCTCGTTGCGCACGAGCCCACCCTCGATCTCGATGGCACGCCGGATCGTCTCCGACTCGGCCCACGACGACGAGCCCTCCATCACGGTGCGCAGGAAGGGCATCAGTGCCTCGCTGATCTCCCAGGTCGTCGAGTTCCACAGCAGCGACGGGCTGTGGTCGACCGCGTAGTAGTTGGTCGAGTCTCCGACCGTGAACATCGGGTCGGCGAACGTGGTGGCTTTCGCCCATTCGAAGCCCATGCCCTCGTCGACCGACACGTCGACGATGAGGCTGCCCCCGCGGAACATGCTCAGGTCTTCGGTGCGCATATAGGTGAGCGGCGCATTCGGATCCTGCAGCGTGCAGTTGACGACGATGTCGTTCTCGGCGAGAAATGGAGCAAGCAGCACCGGCCCATCTTCAGTATTGACCGTGCTCTCGAAGGGCGCGGAGTCGTTGTGCTCGAACTGGATGATGTCGACCGACGGGATCGGCGATCCGACAGCCGCGATCCCCCGATTGGTCAGCACCCGCACATCGTGGATGCCGTGGGCATTGAGCGCGGTGACCGCCCCGCGGGCGGTCGCGCCGAATCCGATCACCACCGCCGTCAGACGGCGACCGTAGTCACCCGTCGAGCCGCACAGCTGCAGCGAGTGGATGACCGAGCAGTAACCGGCGAGCTCGTTGTTCTTGTGGAACACGTGAAGCCCGAATCCCCCGTCGGACTGCCAGTGGTTCATGGCCTCCCACGCGATGAGCGTCAGCCGCTTGTCGATGGCGAGCTGGGTGATCTCCCGGTCTTGCACGCAGTGCGGCCATCCCCACAGAACCTGGCCGTCGCGCAGCTCTTCGAGGTCGGAGGCCTGAGGCTTGGGCAGCAGCACCACGTCGGCGCGCTCGATGATCTCGTCGCGCGTGGCCATCGAGCCGACCAGCGGCTCGAGCTCGGAGTCGTGAATGCCGAAACGCAGGCCGTAGCCACGCTCCAGGATCATGTTCGCCCGCAGATCGTCGTCGATACGCTCGAGGTGGGCGGGGTGAAGAGGAAGGCGCCGTTCGTCGGCCTTGCGTGACGTGGCCATCACGCCGAGGCGCAGCAGGCCGGGCGTGGATGTCGTTTCGCTCATACCTGACCCTAGGGCACGGGATGGCGCGCGACGATCATGTCATTCGTCCGCGAACTCGCCCGCCACGATCGCGTCGGCATACTTGCGGATGTCGGGACCGGGCTCGAAATCGATGAAGCGGTCTTTCAGCCGAGCGAACAACTGCTCGTACGCCTCGTTGGAGTCGTGCCCGGAGAGCGTCTTGCCGAGGTCGAGCACGGCCTCGCGCAACACCCTGTCACTGTCGTCGAGAATCTTGGCGCGGGCTTCGTCGTTCCAGGAGATGTCGGATGAGTTCATGCCCCCACGCTATGTCGCGCCGAAGACGCGCAAGCGGGGGTTGCCAGGTCGCTACTTCTTGGGCAGTGCCTGTTCGATGTCGGCAAGCAGGTCGTCTGCCCCCTCGATGCCGACCGACAGGCGAATGAGATTCTCGGGCACCTCGAGCGCCGTTCCCCTGACCGAGGCGTGTGTCATCTCGGTGGGGTATCCCACGAGCGACTCGACGCCGCCGAGCGACTCCGCGAGAGAGAAGAGCTTCGTCGACTCGGCGAACTTGCGGGCCGCTTTCGGGCCTGCCTTGAAGGCCAGTGAGAGCATCCCACCGGGGCGACGCATCTGCCGCTTGGCGAGCTCGAAGCCGGGGTGCGATTCGAGCCCGGGGTAGAACACGGTCTCGATGGCGGGGTGTCCCACGAGGTACTCCGCGATCTTCTGGGCATTGTCGCTGTGGCGCTCCATGCGCACGGCGAGAGTCTTGATTCCTCGAACGGTGAGCCAGGCATCCATCGGGCCCGACACGGCGCCAGCCGCGAACTGCTGAAAGCGCACCTTCTCGTGCAGCTCGTCGTCGTCGAGTGCGAGCCCGCCACCCAGCACGTCGGAGTGCCCTCCCAAATACTTGGTGGTCGAGTGAACGACGACATCGGCGCCGAGGGCCAGGGGCTGCTGCAGGTAGGGCGACGCGAACGTGTTGTCGACCACGACGAGGGCTCCGGCTGCGTGGCCGATCTCGGCCAGCTCGGCGACATCGCTGACCTTCATCAGCGGGTTCGACGGGGTCTCGAGCCAGAGGATCTTGGTCTTGCCCGGGATGACCGCCTTGGCGACCGCCTGCAGGTTCATCATCTCGACGGTGTCGTTGTCGACGCCCCAGCGGCCGAAGACGCGGTTGATCAGACGGTGCGTGCCGCCATAGACGTCGTTGCCCAGCACCACGTGGTCACCGGGCTCGAGTACGGATCGCAGCAGCGCGTCTTCGGCGGCGAGGCCAGACGAGAACGACAGCCCGTGCTTCGCACCCTCGAGCGCGGCGAGCAAGGTCTCAAGCGACGAGCGAGTGGGGTTGCCGCCGCGCGCGTACTCGTAGCCGCCGCGGAAACCGCCGATGCCGTCTTGTACGAAGGTCGACGTCTGGTAGATCGGAGGAATGATCGCGCCGGTCGTCGGGTCGAACTCCTGTCCGGCGTGAACGGCGACGGTCTCGAACTGCTGCTTTTTCTGGGGCATGTCTACTGTCAAGTCTCTTCGGGTGAGTTTTATTCGCCAGCGAACTATTCGCTGAGGAAGGTGAGGAGGTCGTGCCGGGTGATCACGGCCACCGGCTTGCCATCGTCTGTCACGAGCAGGGCGCCCGCCTTGCCGAGAAAGCGTCGCGCAGAAGCCACAGACTCGTGGATGCCGATGAGCGGCAGAGGGTCGCTGGCGAAGGCCCCGACATGGTCGGTCATCTCGGCCCGGCCCGAGAAGACCTCTTCGAGCAGGCTCTGCTCGTTGAGCGAACCGGTGACCTCGCCCATGACGACCGGCGGCTCCGCCGACAGCACGGGCACCTGCGATACGCCGTAGCTCGTCATGATCTGGATGGCGTCGCGCACGGTGTCGCTCGGGTGCGCGTGCACGAGAGCGGGAAGCCCGCCGGTCTTCGCCTTCAGGATGTCGCCGACCGTGGCCTCGTCGGTGGCGTCTGCGAAACCGTAGCTGCGCATCCACTTGTCGTTGAAGATCTTGCCCAGGTAGCCGCGACCACCGTCGGGAAGCAGCACGACGACGACGTCGTCAGGCCCGAGCTTGGCGGCAGCCTTGAGCGCTGCGGCCACGGCGAGCCCGGACGACCCGCCGACGAGCAGGCCCTCCTCGCGCGCCAACCGGCGGGTCAGAGCGAACGACTCGGCGTCGCTCGCCGCGATGATCTCGTCGACCACGCTGGCGTCGTAGGCCTCGGGCCAGAAGTCTTCTCCGACGCCCTCGACCAGGTAGGGGCGGCCGGTGCCGCCGGAGTAGACGGACCCCTCGGGGTCGGCGCCGATGATCGTGACGTCACCGCCAGAGACCTCCTTGAGGTAGCGCCCGACACCCGAGATGGTGCCGCCGGTGCCGACGCCCGCGACGAAGTGCGTGATCTTGCCCTCGGTATCGGCCCAGATCTCGGGGCCGGTCGTCTCGTAGTGACTGAGTGGCCCGTTCGGGTTGGAGTACTGGTTCGGCTTGAACGCGCCGGGAATCTCGCGTGCGAGACGATCGGACACCGAGTAGTAGGAGTTGGGGTCTTCGGGTGCGACGGAGGTGGGAGTCACCACGATCTCGGCGCCGTAGGCCGTGAGCACGTTGCGCTTGTCTTCGCCGACCTTGTCTGGCAGCACGAACACGCAACGGTATCCGCGCTGCTGCGCCACGAGAGCGAGGCCGACGCCGGTGTTGCCCGAGGTCGGTTCGACGATCGTGCCGCCGGGCTTCAGCTTTCCCTCGCGCTCGGCCGCGTCGATGATGCGCGTCGCGATGCGGTCTTTCGACGAACCACCGGGGTTCAGATACTCGATCTTCGCGAGCACCGTGGCCTGGATGCCCTCGGTGACGCTGTTGAGCTTGACGAGGGGCGTGTTGCCGACCAGATCGATGACCGTATTCGCGTATTTCACCTCACGAAACTATCACCGACGCCCGAGGGCCAGACCCGGGAGCGAGCGAATCTACGTCGTTTCGTGCTGCTGCGAGTAGAGCGTCGAGTAGACCCCATCGGCGTCGATGAGTTCGGCGTGCGTTCCGCGTTCGACAACCTCACCGTTGTCGATCACGAAGATCACGTCGGCAGAGAGCACGGTCGAGAGCCGGTGCGCGATCGCGATGGTCGTGCGGCCTCGGGATGCCGTGTCGAGCGCCGCTTGCACGACCCGTTCAGAGATGGTGTCGAGGGCGCTGGTGGCCTCGTCGAGAATGAGCACGGCGGGGTCTTTCAGCAGCACCCTCGCGATGGCGATGCGCTGCTTCTCGCCGCCAGAGAGCCGGTAGCCGCGCTCCCCCACGACGGTGTCGTATCCGGCGGGAAAGCTCATGACGCGGTCGTGGATGTTCGCCTGGCGTGCGGCCTCCTCGATCTCGGCCTGCGTGGCATCCGGCTTGGCGTAACGCAGGTTGTCGCCGATCGTGGCGTGAAAGAGATACGTCTCCTGGCTCACGATTCCGAGGTTCGCCACGAGCGATTCCTGGCTGAGCTTGCGCACGTCGGTGCCGGCGAAGCGGACCGTGCCGTCGGTCGCCTCGTAGAAGCGCGGCACGAGGTACGACACCGTCGTCTTGCCCGCCCCAGAGGGGCCGACGAAGGCCGCGAACTGCCCGGGCTCGATGACGAACGACACCCCGTTGAGCGTCGGGCGAGAGTCGTCCTCGGCATCCGGATAGCGGAAGACGACGTCGTCGAACTCGACCCGGCCGAGGTGAGCCGTGTCGACCGAGCGCGCATCGGGCGCGTCGGCGATGGCAGGCTTCAGATCGAGGTACTCGAAGATGCGAGCGAACAGAGCGCTCGAGGTCTGCAGGTCGAGGGCCACGCGCATGAGCCCGAGAAGAGGGAACAGAAGCCGTGCCTGCACGGTCGTGAACGCCACGATGGTACCCGCCGTGATGTCGGGCGCCCCGCCGACCAGCAACCACCCGGCCACGAGGTAAACGATGGCTGGAATGGCCGACAAGAAGATGTTGACCATGGCGAAGAACCACTGGCCACTCATCTGCTGGCTCACCTGCAGGCGCACCTGGGTGGCGTTCTCGTCGGCGTAGCGGCCGATCTCGGTCTGCTGCCGGTTGAAGCTCTTCGAGAGCAGAATGCCCGACACGCTCAGCGTCTCCTGCGTGATCGCCGTCATGTCCGAGAGCGATTCCTGAGTCTTGGTGGCGATGCGGGCCCGCACCTGGCCGACTCGACGCTGGGCAAGAACCAGGATGGGCATGAGCACGAGGGCCACGATCGTCAGCTGCCAGTTCAGCAGCACCATGGCCACGACCGCCGCGATCAGCGTGACCGTGTTGCCGAGAATCGACGAGATGGTGTTGGTCAGCACGCTGGCCACGCCGCCCACGTCGTTCTGGAGTCGCGACTGGATGACACCCGTCTTGGTCTTCGTGAAGAAGCTGAGTTCCATCGCCTCGAGGTGCGTGAAGAGTCGCACCCGGAGCGCGCCCATGACACTGTTGCCGACCTTCGCGGTGAGGTAGGTCTGCCAGACGCTCAGCAGGCTCGACACGATGTAGATCACGATCATGAGAACGACGATCTCGATCAGCACCGGC
Source organism: Agreia sp. VKM Ac-1783 (assembly GCF_900177765.1). Taxonomy (GTDB): domain Bacteria; phylum Actinomycetota; class Actinomycetes; order Actinomycetales; family Microbacteriaceae; genus Agreia. Next base: position 232,692 of record NZ_FXWI01000001.1, on the reverse strand, counting down.
AGGTTGGGGCCCTGGATGAGCGATCCCGCATCGCCCGTATTGCCGCCGGCGCCCGTCGACGGATCGGCCGAAGGGAAGAGCCCATCGTCGAAGGCGCGCTGCGTGAGAAGAGGCGGAATCACGGTGAGGCCCGCGCCGATCAGCACGAGCACGATCGTGCCGATGATGGGAGTGCGGTACGGGGAGAAGAGCGAGAGGATGCGACTCAGAAGGTGGTCGATCTTCGGCGCACTCTTGTTCAGTTCTTTCTGCAGACCGACGTCACCGGCGCTCACGCCGCCTCGGCGCCCGCCGCCCCCTCGCATACTCATCTGTTCAACCTACCTGCGCTTTAGACAGAAGGGTCCCGCTGGTCGAGTAGCGAGGCACGAGCGTATCGAGACCATGTTTCGGACCTCGATACGGCCGCGGCCGGCCTACTCGACCAGCGGGACCACTGTGATGGCTAGCCCTTCGTCGCTCCGGCGAGCAGGCCTCGAACGAAGAAGCGCTGCAGCGAGAAGAACACGACGAGCGGCACGATGATCGAGATGAACGCACCGGCCGACTGCAGGAACCACTGGTTGCCCCAGGTGCCCGACAGCGAGTTGAGCGTCTGGGTGAGCGGCAGTGATGTCGACGGCGCGAAAATCGTCGCCACGAGCAGGTCGTTCCAGACCCAGAGGAACTGGAAGATGGCGAACGATGCGATCGCGGGCGTGGCCAAGGGCAGGACGATACGGAAGAAGATCTGTCCGTGTCCGGCTCCGTCGACACGCGCGGCCTCGATCACCTCACCCGGAATCTCCGAGATGAAGTTGTGCAGCATGAAGATGGCCAGCGGCAAGGCGAAGATCGCGTGGGCGATCCAGACCGTTGCGAAGCTGTGCTCTGCGTCACGCAGCTCGAAGCCCGGGAAGATACCCACGCCGTTCACGGTGAGGCCCTTCGAGAAGAGGCTCAGCAGCGGAACGAGCGCCATCTGGATGGGCACGATCTGCAGCGCGAAGACGCCGACGAACACGATGTTCTTGAACTTGAAATCGATCCACGCGAAGGCGTATGCCGCCAGCGAGGCGATGACGAGAGGGAACACCGTGGCCGGAATCGTGATGCCGAGCGAGTTGATGAACGACTGGCCCAGAGTCAGAGCCGTGCCGCCCGAGTTCAGCGCCTGCGAGTAGTTGTCGAGCGTGAACGACGGGTTCACGAACACGGTCCACCAACCGGTCGACTGCGTGTCTGAACCGGGACGGAACGAGGTGACGAACAGACCGAAGGTGGGGATGGTCCAGATGACGGCGATGATGATCGCCGCGATCGTGGCGCCTCGCGAGGTGAGGCGCTTCTGCGCCATCTTCTCGCTCTTCTGGGTGGCCCGGGCGACCTGACGCTTCGACCGGTTGTCGACGAGAGTGTCGGTGGTCATCGGATCTCCCTCTGCTTGCGCATTTGGTTGGCGTTGTAGATGATCAGCGGCAGCACGAACAGGAACAGCACGACGGCGAGGGCCGCCGAGTGTCCGTAGCTCTGGAAGCGCTGCTGCTGGTTGACCATCTCGAAGCCGAGCACAGTCGTGTTGGCGCGGCCACCGGTCATGACGGCGACGATGTCGTACACCTTGAGGGAGCCGATGGCGATGGTCGTCAGAACGACGATCAGCGACGACCGGATGCCCGGCACGGTCACATTGCGGAACCGCTGCCAGGCGTTGGTGCCGTCGAGCTCAGCGGCCTCCATCTGCTCGGTCGGCACGCCCTTGATGGCTGCAGACAGGATCACCATGGCGAATCCGGTCTGGGTCCAGATGAAGACGACCAGAAGCAGCAGGGTGTTGATGAGGGGCTGAGCGTCGAGCCATGACACGGGCTGGCCGCCGAACGCAGTGACAATCGCGTTGAGCAGACCGACCTGCTCGCCCTGACGGTTGTCGTAGATGAACTTCCAGATGATGCCGGCACCGACGAACGAGATGGCCATAGGCATGAACACCAGCGACTTGAGGTACTTCTCGCCGCGGGCCTTGTCGATGAACACCGCGTACGCAAGCCCGATGATGGTCGAGAAGACCGGAGCGACGAGCACCCAGATGAGAGTGTTGACGACCGACCAGAAACCCTCGGGGTTCGTGAAGACCCAGAAGTAGTTGTCGAGACCCACGAACGTGGTCGTGGTCTTGTCGAAGAACGACTGGTAGATGGTGGCGATCGTCGGGTAGATGAGGCCGAGCGCGAGCAGAAGAACCGCGGGCGCCATGAAGGTGACGAGCTGGAAGAGGTAGCCCGCGCCCTGACGCGACCGATAGTCGGCGAAGAAGAGCAGAGCACCGACGATGAGGGCGATGACGAGAACCCAGATCAGCGCGTTCTGGTACGGGCGCAGGAGCATCAGGGCCAGCACGGGAATCACGAAACAGGCGGCGAGACGCAACCAGAAGTAGAAGTTGCCCGAGCGCGGCGCGTACTCGATGAGAACGAGGATGAGCGCGATCACGAGACCGAAGATCACGATGATGATCGGAATCTGAACCAGAGGGTTCAGGTTGCCCATCCACCGGAAGAGGCTGTTCAGTGAGAACCCGAGAGAAACGGGCTTGGCCTCGTCGTTCGGTGGGCTCGTGATCAGCAGGACGAAGACGACGGCCAGAACGACCGCGGCTCCCGCGACGACCAACTTGGTCGTGCGCGCCGAGGGCTGCGGCCTCGGCGATTCGTGTGGCTCCGGTGGTGGTGCTGACACCGGAGGCGTCGTCGTTCGTGTGTCGGACATGAATACCCTTTCGAGTACAACGGTGGACTCTTGGATTGGCCAACAGTAGCGCTTAACGAATGCGCTCATCGACCTTTCGATCGGTAGGGCCGAGAGTGGGGGCCGCCCCGTTGTACGAGCGGCCCCCACGGGCGCCGGGCAGATCTGCCCGACAGGTGGTTATGCGTTAGTTCTCGTAACCGGCCTGGATGTCACTGAGCACCGTGTCGGTGTCCTTGCCATCGATCCAGCTGACCATGCCCTTCCAGAACGAACCGGCACCGACGGTCGAGGGCATCAGGTCTGAGCCATCGAAACGAACGGTCGTGTTCGGGTCCTGGAGGAGCTTCATGGCGTCCTGCAGAAGCGGGCTGGATGCCTTGGAGGGGTCGGCGTTCAGGTTGGCCGAGATGACTCCACCGAGGCTGACGCGAGCGTCCGCGAACTCAGGGGTGGCCATGTAGGCGGTGACCTTCTTGACGGCCTCGGAGTCGGTGAACGGCGTGACGAACTCGCCGCCGACCTCGATGTTGGCCGAGCCTGCCTCGATGCCCGGGAGCACGAAGCCGTAGACGTCTCCGTCGGGAGCGACGGTCGGCGTCGTGCCTGCAGCGGTCTTGACGTCGAGGAAGTTGCTCGAGAGGAACGACGCCTGGTGGGTCAGCGCACAGCTGCCGTCGGCGACCTTGGCCGCGACGTCACCGAATGCGGTGGAGTTGATGCTCTTGACATCGCCGTAGCCCGCGTTCACGTAGGCCGGGTTCAGCAGGATCTCTCCGACGGAGTCGAAGGCCTTCTTGATGTCGGGGTCGGTGAACTTGGTGTCTCCAGCAACCCAGCTGTCGTAGACATCGGGGCCGGACTGGCGAAGCACGAGGTCCTCGATCCAGTCGGTTCCGGGCCAACCCGAAGCGGCGTCAGATGCGAAGCCGGCACACCAGGGAGCCTTCTGCGTCTTCTCCTGGATGGTCTTGGTCAGCGCGAGCGTCTCGTCCCAGGTGGTGGGAACGGTGACGCCCCACTCCTTGAACTGCGCCGGCGAATACCAGACGTAGCCCTTGATGCTGGCGAGCATCGGGGCGGCGTAGAACTTGCCGTCGAACGTGCCGTACTTCTTCCAGTCGGGCGACCAGTTCTTGTCGACGTTGGCGCTCGTCTCTTCTGCGGCCTCTTTGACCTCACCGGTCTCGACGAGGGTCTTCAGCAGACCGGGCTGGGGAACGATGGCGATGTCGGGGGCGGAGCCACCGGTGACCTTCGTGACGATGTTGCCCTCGAAGCTCTTGTCACCCGTGTACTCGACCTTGATGCCGGTGTCTTTGGTGAACGCGTCGAAGCTCTTGTTGAGGGCGTCGGCCTCGGTGCCGGTGATTCCACCGGAGATCTTGACGGTCTGGCCCTCGGTCGAGCCAGAGTCGGTGCCACTCTCTTCGGCGCAGCCGACAAGGGCAAGTCCGACGATCGTGGCGATGGCGATAGGTGCTGCGATACGGCGATGCAGGGAAACCCGCATTTCTCCTCCTCATTGAGTCGAGAACAGATCGTCAGGACGGCCGATCTGCCTGCCGGTTGAGTGACCGGACTAGGACGGCCCAACCGCGCGAACAGGCCGCGGGGAGGGCAGGTAGGAAAACCTTTCCATGAGTCCCATGGAAGCACAACCCCGAGATCGACAGAACAAAATTCCGTAACGATTCGATACCGAGAGCGCTCTCAGAGTTCAGCCCCAACTGGGTCCCGGCGCTATGGTTGGGCTCGGGAATGTGACAAGGAGGTTACAATTCTGGAACCGATTGCAGACGAGGGGGTCAGCCAGGAATGTCGGGCATCGAAGACGTCGCGCTCCGAGCTGGAGTGTCGAAAGCCACGGTTTCGCGCGCGCTGAGCGGCCGGGGCTATGTCTCGTCGATAACGCGGCACAAGGTCGAGAACGCCGCCAGTGAACTGGGCTACGTGGTCTCGTCGAACGCCTCGAGTCTTGTCACGGGTCGAACGAACAACGTCGGGGTCATCATTCCCGTGATCAATCAGTGGTTCTTCGGCAGCATCATCGAGGGCGTCGAACGCGCGCTCATCGATCGCGGCTACGACCTCATGCTCTACAACCTCACGAAAGACATCGATGCCCGCAGCCGGGTCTTCGAGTACTTCCTGGTGCGCAAGCGGGTCGACGCGATCATCGCCGTGACCCTCGAGATCTCACCCGACGAGGCTTCGTCTCTTGTCGCCCTCGGCAAGCCCATCGCCGGCATCGGCGGGCCGCTCGCCGGCATCCCGACCCTCAGCATCGACGACATCGCGGCGGCGCGTCTCGCGACAGAACACCTCATCGCCCTCGGCCACACGAACATCATGCACGTGGGCGGAGACGCGGCCGAGTTGATGGACTTCCACGTGCACTCGAAGCGCCTGCAGGGATTCATGGATGCCCTCTCGGCAGCCGGCCTGCCGTTCAGCGACGAGTCCTACGTCGCGACCCACTTCGACATCCCGGGCGGATACGCCGCCGGCAAGCAGATTCTCGGCGACCCTCGGCGCCGCCCCACCGCCATCTTCGCCGCGGCCGACGAGGTGGCGATCGGCGTCATCCTCGCCGCGCGAGAGCTCGGCATCTCTGTTCCCGACGACCTGTCGGTGATCGGCATCGACAACCATCCCCTCGCCGACCTCTTCGGGCTCACGTCTATCGCCCAGAACCCGGCGAAGCAGGGCGAACAGGCCGTCGACCTGGTGATCCGACAACTCGAGACCGCCGGATGGACGCCCCCGAGCATCCACACGACCGTGCCCGCGCAACTCGTGATGCGCTCGAGCACGTCGGCCCCGCGCGCCGGCGCCCAGCGCTGACCGCGGGCGCTCTCGCCCAACGCGGTGGCTGAACCCTCGCGGAACGCGAGAACACCCGCGCTCGGCGACGAGCTTCAGTCGCGGTCGCCGCGGAACGCTCGGCCGCTCGACGCGAGGAACTCGTCGAAAGACGCGCGAGCACGACGGCGACGATCGCCACGTTCGTGTGCTGCGGCACGCACCCTGGGCTCGGGCTTCTTCGTGCGCAGGCGTTCGGGGCGCCAGCGATCCGGCCACCAGGTGTGGGCCAGCGAGAAGGCGAACAGCAGCCACCCCGGCACGAGCAGCCAGCCGTTGGGCGCTCCCCCGCCACCGAGAACCGCCGACGCGACCAGCAGGCCGACACCGATGGCCGCGCCGACGAAGGCGAGCTCACCATGGCGGATCCACCAGAGCCTGGCTCGGCGGCTGATGCGCAGTGGCAGCCCGACGATGACGACGAAGACGGTGGAGATCGCCGAGACGACGACGGCCGCGAGCAGACAGAGGAGAAGCGCACCCACGCCATCCGAGGCGTAGCCCGCGGTCAGCAGCAGGATCGTGGCCGACGCCGAGAGGATCGCCCCGGTTGCGATCAGGTGGGCGGTCAGAAGCCCGAGCTGAGCGGCGCCGCGGGCCACGGGCGGGGCGGCGGCCTTCACCGTCCCGACGACACGGGCACCGGATGCGCGAAAGCTCGGCCTCTCCGTGCGATCGCTGGCGGGCGGAGCGTCGTGCACGCGAGGGGGAACGTCATCGTAGACCGTGGCCATGACGACTCCTTCCCTCGTTGGCCTTCCAGGTTACACACCAGACCTGAGTACACAGAAGGCCCCCGCACTTTCAGTGCGAGGGCCTTCTGAATCAGTAGTGTGCTCCGAAGCCGGAGCGCAGACTACTTGAGGGTGACGGTTGCGCCAGCCTCTTCGAGCTGAGCCTTGGCCTTCTCGGCGGTCTCCTTGTTGACGCCCTCGAGGACGGCCTTGGGAGCGCCGTCAACGACTGCCTTCGCCTCTCCGAGACCGAGGCTCGTGAGGGCGCGCACCTCCTTGATGACCTGGATCTTCTTCTCGCCAGCAGCCTCGAGGACGACGTCGAAGGAATCCTTCTCCTCGACCTCTTCGACGGCGGCGGCTCCGCCACCGGCCGCGGCGACCGCGACGGGGGCAGCAGCGGTGACCTCGAAGGTCTCCTCGAACGCCTTGACGAACTCGCTCAGCTCAATGAGCGTGAGCTCCTTGAACGCGTCGAGCAGCTCTGCAGTTGACAGCTTTGCCATGATTTTCTCCTTGTTTCCCCTTCGACAAGCTCAGGGAACGGTTTGGTGTTACCTGCGCACAACGCTCAGGGAACGGTTTGTTGAAGGGTGTTAGTTACTTGACTGCTTCTCGCGCAGCGCATCGACCGTGCGAACGGCCTTCGACAGCGGTGCGTTGAAGAGGTATGCGGCACCGAACAGCGAGGCCTTGAAGGCGCCTGCGAGCTTCGCAAGCAGCACCTCCCTGGATTCGAGGTCGGCGAGCTTCGAGACCTCTTCGGCGGTCAGGGGGTTACCGTCGAAGTAACCGCCCTTCACAACGAGAAGAGGGTTTGCCTTGGCAAAGTCGCGCAGGGACTTCGCGACGGCGACAGGGTCACCGTGAACGAATGCGATGGCGGACGGGCCGGCGAGTTCGTCGTCGAACGACGAGATGCCGGCGTTGTTGGCCGCAATCTTGGTCAGCGTGTTCTTTACCACGGCGTAGCTTGCGTGCTCACGGAGGTTGCCGCGCAGCGTCTTAAGCTGGGCGACCGTGAGACCGCGGTACTCGGTCAGCAGAACGGCGGTCGAGCTCTGGAAAAGTTCCGTGAGTTCGGCAACCGAGGCTTCCTTGTTCGCCATGGCGCTCCTTGTGGTTTCAATGCCGGTAGCCCCGGGCTCACCCCACAAAAAAAGCTCCGGCGCAGGAGGCCGGAGCGAATGCACACGAGTGTGCGTTTACTGTCGTATTCCTGCGCAGGTCTTCACGGACGTGAACCTTCGATCACAGCGACTGCGTTCGAACGAGTCGAATGCGGGCACGGCGATAACCGGCGGTCTTTGGCTTCGTTCACCATACGTCATGCGCGGGAGCCATGCAAGTGCGCTACGGAATCATGCCGTGGTACTACCAGAACACGTCCCCGGTCCGACGACCGAATCGCAGCCGGTTCGTAGCGTTGAAGCATGACAACTTCGACACTCACCCCAGACACCCCGAACGTTCCCGACACCGACACGAACGAGAACACCACGGCGCAGCTGCCCACGACTCAGCTGCCGACCACCCAGCTGCCCCCGGCCCAGCCCGCCTCGGGTCAGCCCGCCTCCCCCGCATCCCCTCACTACTCCTACCCTCCCGTTCGTCCCACGAACGTCTTGGGCATCGTCACCCTGGTTCTCGGTGTGCTCGGGTTCGCGATCGTTCCCGTGATCACCGGCCACATCGCCCTCGCGCAGATCAAGCGCACAGGCGACGACGGCCGCGGCATCACGATCGCGGGGCTCGTGCTCGGCTACATCGCCCTCGCCGGCTACGTCTTCGCCGCGCTGCTCTTCTTCGGCACACTGTTCCTCGGCTTCATCGGAGCCGTGAGCTCCTACCGATGATCGACGGTCACGGCCGCACCGCCGCCTGCGTCGTCGGATAGGCGACGTAGGCGACGCGGCGGCCATCCGGAGACCAACCCGGCACGTTCGTCGTGCCCTGCCCACCCAGAAATGAATCGATCACCCTCTCGTCTCCCGACGAGAGGTCGATCAGTCTCAGCTCGACGTCGAGATTCGGCGGATGGCCCGTCGTTCCCGCGGGATAGCTGAGGTAGAGCGCGTGCTGCCCGTCGGGCGACGGATGCGGAAACCAGTTGACCCGGTCGTCGTGCGTGACGCGATGCAGCCCGGTGCCGTCGATGCCCATGCGGAACAGCTGGGCATGGCCCGGGTACTCCCCCGCCCGCTCCGAGTTGAACCAGATGGTCTCGCCGTCGGCCGAGAAGTCACACCCGTCGTCGGCGAAGGCGTCGTCGGTGAGCTGCGTGTCCGGCCCGCCTGACGCGGGCAGTGTGTACACGTTGGTCACCCAGTCGCCGGATGCGTCGAGCCCGCCCCCGATGGCGGCCAGCGTCTGGCCGTCGGGCGAGACGCCGTGCAGGTAGTACTTGAAGCGCAGCGCCGGGTCGCGCGGCTCCGTGATGCGGCTCGCGACCCCTCCTCTCCACGGGATCCGATAGAGCTGACCGTCCCTCGCCGAGACCAGCAGCTGCTCCCCATCGGGCGAGATGACGTGGTCGTTGTTCAGCACGAGCAGATCGGGCACCGCGATGGATTCCAGGTGCGACGATCCGTCAGCACGCAGCCGAACGAGACCGCCCTCGACGTTGAGCACGAGCCACTCTCCGTCGGGATGCCAGTTCGGCGCCTCGACGAAGCGCTCCGTCGAGCTGAACACGACGGTCACCTCGCCCGTGTCGACGTCGAAGACGCGCACCTCGGCGCGCTGGTCTGCCTGCAGAGTCAGGAAGGTCATGCCGGGGCACAGCTCAGTCGCGCCAGCTGTGCTTCGGGTCGTAGCCGAGCAGGCGTCGGGCCTTGTCGATCGACAGCAGCGTGTTGTTGTTGTCGAGGTCTCCGCGAGTCTCGACTCCGGGGAAGACCTCGGCGACGAGCTCGGAGTTCGGGCGGCTCATGACCGTGTCGGGCGACGCGATGATGAAGCGCTCGAAGCCCGTGTGCTGCCACTCGAGCGCCTTGAGAACGGCCTGTGCTCCGTCGCGGGCGTCGATGTAGCCCCAGAGGTTCCATTTCCGGAGCAGCGCATCGGCGTCGAACGACGGGAACTCGGCGTAGTCGGACTCGTGCATCACGTTCGAGAAGCGCAGCGCCACGATCTTCAGCTCGGGGTTCCAGCGCGTGAGCTCGATCGCCATCGTCTCCTCGAGGTGCTTCACGAGCGAGTAGGTGCTCTCGGGCCGCGCCGCATACTCCTCGTCGACGGGGATGTAAGGCGGCGGCACGTCGAACGGCAGCCCCAGCACGGTCTCGCTCGAGGCGTAGACGATGTTCGTGATTCCGGCCCGCTCGGCCGCCTTGAACACGTGGTACGTGCCGAGCATGTTGTTCTCGAACGTCACCACGTCGCTCCGGATGCCTGGGGCCGGGATCGCGGCGAGGTGCACGATGGCGTCGAAGCCGTCGGGTCCGTCGTCGACGCTGTGGAAGGCATCCACGACATCGCCGTAGTTGGCCAGGTCGAGACGCACGAAGCCGGGGCCGCGTTCGCCGACGACATCGAAGTTGGTCACGGTGTGGCCCTGCTCGCGCAGGTACGGCAGCACAACGCTGCCGAGCTTTCCAGAACCGCCGGTCAGTGCAATACGCATTCAAAACTCCCGTGTTGTGAGGCGAGCGCTCGGCATCGATGATCGAAACGAGCGCGTCACTCCAGTCTGTCACCGGTCGTGAGCGAGAATAGGCAGGTGACTCCGCAGCCTATGCTCTCGTTCCCCTGGGAAGAGGAGCAGAAGCCGGCCCGGCCCGCCCATCTCGACCGCCTCGTCGCCGACGGCACGAACCGCGTCGAATGGCTTCGCGCACGCAGCCGAGGCGTCACCGCCACCGACGTCGCCCGCCTCACCGGCCCGCAGAATCTCGAGTCGGTGGCCTACGACAAGATCAACGGCACGGGCTTCGGCGGCAACATCTTCACCGATCACGGCAAAGACCGCGAGCCGCACATCGCGCGCTACGTGCGCGCCATGTTCGGGGTGCTTCCCAGCTCATCGCTGTTTCACGCGGAGGGCGAGAAACGACACCTGGCGACACCCGACGGCGTGGCCGTCACCAAGAACGGAACGATCGAGCTGGCAGAAATCAAGACCACCAACAAGGCGTGGCGCTCGATTCCCCGGCACTACCTTCGGCAGGTCTGGTGGCAGCAGTACGTGCTGGGGGCCGAGCGCACCATCGTGGTGTGGGAGCAGCACGAGAACTTCATGCCCGTCGACCCCGAGCCGCAGAGCCGCTGGGTCGATAGAGACGAGAACGAGATCGCGCGTCTCGTGAATCTGGCCGACAAGCTGCTCGCGCTCATCCAACCCGCCCGCTGACCGGGCTCGCGTATCCGGTCGGCACGGCCGCCCGGTTCGGCACAGCGGCGAGCAGCGCGACCGCGAGAATCGCCAGCCAGAGCAGGGCGACCGTGGTCGCGGCGAACTCGAGCAGACCGCCCAGGTGCTGCATGAATCGGGCGAGAGACAGGATGCCGCCGGCCCCGGCGACCACGGCCACCACGACGGCCGACACCATCGAGAGTCGGGCGAGCTTCGGGTGATCGCGCGCCGTCGCCACCTGCAGCATGGCGATGCACGCGGCGGCGAAGCCGATCACGGCGATGACGGTGTGCGTGAAGTCCTGCCACGTGAACGAGTCGCCCACCGGCAGGGGGCAGCCGCTGGTGCACGTGATCTGCGACGCGAGCGCGAACGCAGAACCCGCGATGAGCAGAGAGACAGACGGTGTGGCGAGCGCGAGGATGCGCATCCGCGAGCGCAGGGGCGTCGCTTCTGCGGCCACAGTCAGCGCGGCGACGGCCACGAGAAGGAGAGCCCAGCGGAAGGCCCAGGCGGTCGGCTCGCCGTCTGCCCCCAGCTCGCTCACGTAGACGAAGCGGTTCGCCGCGATGCGAGCGCCCCACAACAACGCGAGACCGACGAGCACGGCCGCGGCGGCTGCAGCGAGCAGAGCCCGAGCCACCCGGGGCGACGCTGCACGAGAGAGGCGGAAAGTCACGATCTACGAATGCTAGCGGCGGCGAAGTTTGTTTGCCTCCAAGGAACACCGCCGTAACACCGGTGAATCATTCGACCGATTGACTGGAGCCTGCGGGAAGCCCGAACGACCCACACGCTCGACAGGCCGCATATTCCCTGTTGAGAATCCCTCACGGGACGCCCAGAACCCGCCGATGAAAGGCCAGCGATGACGCCGCACGAGACCAATTCGATCACCCCGCACATCGTCAGCGCTCCCCCCTCATCGGCACCGGCTCTGATGAAAGCGGTCGTGTTCGACACACCGGGAGATCCATCGGTTCTGCGGCTGACCGATGTGGCCACGCCCGCGAGGGTCGGCTCGGAGGTTCTCGTGAAGGTCTCGGCGGCTGGCATCAACCCGATCGACGCGAAGACCCGTTCGGGCGCCGGAGTGTCCATCGCCATCCCGTTCTACCCCACCGTCATTGGTCGCGACTTCTGCGGAATCGTCGTCGAGAGTCCCTATGACGGACATCCGCTCAAACCGGGCGACGAGGTCTACGGCGTCAGCGCGGCGCCTCGCACCTTCGGCTCGTACGCCCAGTACGTCGCTGTTCCGAGCCTTCAGGTCGCCCGCAAACCGCGTCGGCTCACTCCCGTGGAGGCTGCCGCCGTGCCGACAGCGGCACTCACGGCATGGGGAGTCGTCGTAGACCTGGCGAAGGCGCATGAGGGGCAGCGCATGCTCATCCACGCGGGCGCTGGCGGCGTCGGTCATCTGGCCGTGCAACTGGCCGTGTATTTCGGTGCGCGTGTGATCGCTACGACCTCGGGTAACAATGTGAGCTGGCTGCGCGGGCTGGGCGCCGAGGAGGTCATCGACTACACGACCACGCGCTTCGAAGAGCGGGTGTCGGATGTCGACGTGGTGATCGATCTCGTCGGAAACGTTCACGACCACACGGGAACACGCTCACTGTCCGTGCTCCGTCACGGAGGACTCATCATCTCGGTTCCGACCGGCGGCTGGCCCGGACTCGCGGCGGAGGCCGAGGACGCCGGGGTTCGGTGGAGCGGGTACTCGGTCTCACCCGACGCAGCCTGCCTCGCGATCATCTCGAGACTCATCGACTCCGGCGATCTGCACGTGCACGTCGCTGAGATCTTTCCGCTCGATGAGGCCGCCGAGGCCCACGCTCTCCTCGAGCGCGGGCACGCCCGCGGAAAGATCGTTCTCGAGGTTCCGTAACCCCGGCCCGCGCCGCTCGGCCGCAGTTCACGAGCGCCGCGTACGCTGGGGCGCGTGACTCGATCTCCGCTCAGGCTGACGACCTCTACCGATGACCGTCTCGCCGCGGCGATCGCGGCAATCCGCACCGACCTCGAGTTGCCCACCGCCTTTCCTGCGGCCGTCGACTCGGAAGCTCGGCGCGTGGTGGAGACGAAGCCTCTGCCGACCGCCGATCTCAGCGACGTTCCGTTCATCACGATCGACCCCGAGGGCTCGACCGATCTCGACCAGGCCGTGCAGATAGAGCGCCTGGGCGATGGGTACCTTCTGCGCTACGCGATCGCCGACGTGCCCGCGTTCGTCGAGCCGCTCGGTGAGATCGATACCGAGGCGAGGCGCCGCGGGCAGACGTTCTATGCACCCGACGGCCGCATCCCGCTGCACCCCGCGAGCATCAGTGAGGGCGCTGCATCGCTGCTGCCGAATCAGGTGCGGGGAGCGTTCGTGTGGCGGTTTTCGCTCGGGGCCGACGGCGCGGTGCTGTCGACCGAGCTGTCGCGCGCGCGCATCCGGAGCATTCGCCAGCTCTCGTACGTCGAGGCACAGCGCGAGATCGACTCCGGCAGTGGCCCCGACCGCTCGACCGCCGACGTCACGCTGATGCTGCTCGCCGAGGTCGGGCCGGCCCGCCGCGTTCTCGAGCGGCTGCGCGGCGGCGCGAGCCTCTCGCGACCCGAGCAGATCGTCTCCTCGAGCGACGGCCACTACACGCTGGAGCGGCGCTCATCGCTGCCCGTCGAAGAGTGGAACGCGCAGATCTCGCTCCTCACCGGAATGGAGGCCGCGCGCATCATGATCGCCGGTCGAGTCGGCATTCTCAGAACCATGCCCGCCCCCGACGACGAGACGGTCGAGCGGTTCAGGCTCCGCACGGAGGCGCTGGGCCATCCGTGGCCCGAGTCCATGCCCTATGGGGAATATCTCGCGTCGCTCGACTCGAACGACCCCCTTCAGCTCGCGATCACCCACGCCGCGGGGTCCCTTTTCCGCGGCGCCGGCTACACGGCCTTCGACGGCGCTGTACCCGAGCAGGTCATCCAGGCCGCCGTCGCCGCGCCCTACGCGCACACGACTGCTCCGTTGCGGCGACTCGTCGATCGGTTCACGCTTGTCGTCTGCGAGGCGCTGTGCGCGGGTGAGGCGCCACCGCAGTGGGCCCGCGATGCCCTCGCCTCCCTGCCGAAGATCATGGCGGCATCCGATTCGCGCGCCTCGCAACTCGACAACCGGTCGATCGCGGCGGTCGAGGCGGCGCTGCTCTCCGACCGCGTCGGAGAGCTCTTCGACGCCTCGGTGATCTCAGCGAAAGAGAGCCGCGGTGTCGTTCAGCTCATCGACCCGGCCGTCGACGCGGAATGCACAGGGAGCCTGACCGCCGGCGACCGAGTGCGGGTCAGGCTTGTCGAGGCAGATATCGAGTCGGGCCGAGTCCTGTTCGAACTCGTCGCTTAGGCCTGCCGGCTCGACTGCTCGCTCGCGACGCACAGTACGGCGTCGAGTTTCGCTCCGAACGAGAGATTCATCAGCTCGGTGGCGGCCTCGTCGCCCTCGAAGTTGTCGGGCATGCCGATAGCGAGGAGGGTGTTGATCAACATTCCATCGGCGAGGAAGCTCCGAACGTCGTCGGCGGGAATCCCCGCCTCGTCGCGCAGCAGCCGGTAGATCTCGAGGAATCCGGCACGCGCGCGGCGGCCGATCACATCGTCGTGACCCTGGATGAACCCCTGCATCAGAGACATCAGAATGCCTCGGTCCTCGATCAGGTCGACGTAGGCCTGGCCCAGTCGCGCGCCGAGTTCGCCGGCCGGGATCTCCCCCGAATCGCGCAGACGGATGACCTCGCGAAAGGCGACGATGAGCTTGCCGAGGGCGCGCTCCATCACCTCGACGAACAGCTTCTCTTTTGTGCCGAACATGCGCACGACGTAGGGCTGACTGATGCCGGCGGCCTGCGCGATCTGCTCGGTGGTGGTGCCCGGGTACCCCCGGCGACCGAAGACCTCGCTGGCGTGCCCGAGGATCAACTCGCGTCGCTCGGCAGCGGGCATCCGCTCGCGAGTCGGATGGTCAGGAGCAGTGTCGTTGGTCACGCTTGACATGATATCAGCCGATAACTTACGCTCGAGTAATTGATTGATTACTAATGTCGTTTCCTGGGGAGAATTCATGTCCGTCACCCGTCGCATCCCGGTGTGGCTTGCACTCGTCGCCGCTTCGGTGCCGGTCTTCATGGCGACCCTCGACAACCTCGTCGTGACCAGCGCCCTCCCTGTCATCCACCAAGATCTCGGAGCCGGCGTCACGGAGCTCCAGTGGATCACCAACGCCTACACGCTGACCTTCGCCGCCCTGATGCTCCTCTTCGTAAGCCTGGGCGACCGCTTCGGGCGCCGCCACTTCTTCGTCGGCGGCATCGTGCTCTTCACGCTCTCGAGTGCCGCAGCCGCGCTCAGCACAGAGCCTTGGATGCTGGTGCTCGCCCGAGCCGTGCAGGGTGCCGGATCCGCCGCCATCATGCCCCTGTCGCTCACCCTGCTCGTCGGCTCCGTCTCCACTCGGATGCGGCCCCTCGCGATCGGCATCTGGGGAGGCATCTCCGGACTCGGCGTCGCTCTCGGTCCGCTCATCGGCGGCGCGGTCGTCGAGGGGTGGAACTGGCAGGCTATCTTCTGGCTCAATGTGCCCCTGGGCATCCTCTCTGTTCCGCTGGTCATCGCCGCGCTGCCCAACTCCTTCGGCGCCCGCGTGCGCGCCGACATCTGGGGAGTGGTGCTCGCCGGCGTCGGCATTCTCGGCATCGTCTATGGGATCGTGCGGGGTAACGACGCGGGCTGGGCGAGCGCAGAGGTGCTCGTCGCCCTCATCGGCGGCGGCGTTCTGATGGCCCTCTTCCTCGTGCGAGAGTCCCGGGTGTCCGCGCCGCTCCTCCCACTCCGCCTCTTTCGCGACCGGAGCTTCTCGATCGCAAACGCCGTGGGTCTCATCTTCAGCTTCGGTGCGTTCGGCGCGGTGTTCATCCTGATCCAGTTCTTGCAGATCGTGCAGGGCTACTCGCCCCTCGAAGCGGGCGCGCTCACCATGCCCTGGACCATGGCGCCCATGGTCGTGGCGCCGCTCGCCGGGCTGATCGCGCCGCGGGTCGGCACGCGCATCCTGATCGTCGCCGGTCTCGCGTCGCTCGCCATCGGCATCGGCTGGCTGGCCGCCACGATGGCCCCGGATGCGACGTACCCGGCGATGCTGCCCGGCTTCATCTTCGCGGGCCTCGGCATGGGACTCGTCTTCGCGCCGAGCTCCACGGCCGTGCTCGTGAACATGACGCCGGCCGACCACGCCAAGGCCTCGGGAACCAACTCGACGCTGCGCGAGATCGGCGTCGCACTAGGCATCGCGGTGCTCACAGCCGTCTTCACCGGCGCGGGCGGTCAGCTCACGCCCACGGGCTACGTGGATGCCGCGGTTCCGGCCGTGTTCGTCGGTGCCGCTGCGTTGGCCCTCGCCGCCGTGATCGCGATGTTCTTGCCGGCGGGGCGCAGCTCAGACGTTCGTGGCGAGGCCCCTGTTGTGCGTGAGGCCACGCTGGAGCCGGTGGCCTGAGGCTGCCGAGGGGCGGCTAGAGCACGCGCTCCCGCACGAAGTCGTCTTCGTACCTCTCCCCCACGAGGAACCGCTTCGTGCCGACCTTGGCGAAGCCGTTCTTCTCGTAGAAGCGATTCGCTCGAGCGTTCTCCTCGTTCACTCCGAGCCACACGGCGGCGGCGCCACGCTTCTGCGCGACCGCGATCGTCTCGGTCATGAGCGCGGATGCGATTCCCTGGCCGTGGTGCCCCGCGAGCACGTAGAACTTGCTGAGCTCGATCGACGGCGTCACGGTCAGCGCCGACGCCACATCCGGATCGGACGGCTCAGCGAACACGAGCATCGTGTAGCCCACCGCCTCGCCCTCGATCTCGGCGAGCAGGATGTCGCGGGCCGGGTCGGCGAGGTACGTGTCGAAGTTCGCCTGGCTGAGGTGGGTCGCGATGAACGCGGCCTTCGCCTCGTCGGTGGTGTGCGGAGGACACGCGAGCGGAAAAGTGGCTGCGGCCACCGCGGCGAGCGCACCACTGTCGGAGGCGACGGCACGTCGCACAGAAAGAACCATCCGGTCAGAATACCGCCGCCCGCCCGAGTGCCCGCCGCCGCCCTCGTCGGCGCCATGCCCGTTCGGAGCGTTCGCGAGGTGCGAGTTGCCACTTCCGTGCACTCGAGAGGCTCGACGTGCCACTTCCGTTGACCTCAACTGTCATATCGCAGGCGCAAACCCCACCGCAGCGTCAACTCAGTCGATAGCGGAGCCGTCCCGTCCAGCCCTGTCGGTCGAGTTCGCCCTGCACTTCGTCGAGGAATTCGTACACTCCGGGTGGCTCCAGGTCATCGGCGACCACGCGAAGGCCGACGATCTCAGCGCCCGCGAGCTGCCGGAACCGCCGCACGTCGCGCATCCACTGTCTGCGTTGCGTGCGGTGATGGTCGCCTTCGTAGTCGAGCGTGATTCTGAAGCCGCGAATGCGCAAGTCGGGTTGCACGATCACTCGACCCCACTGATCGAGGAAGGGTTCGTTCACGATGAGTTCCGGGCATCCTGCTCGGAGCAGGAGAAGACGGAGTTCGGTCTCCTTCGGTGAGTCCACTCGCTCCCGGATCCCGTCGAGCGCGCGCGCTATGCGGCCGGCGCCTCGGCGATCTATCGAACGTTCGGCTGCCGTTCGCAGCTGATCGAGAGTAGCTAGCGGTCGGTATGCACGACGGGTCTCCCTCGGCCTCACCAGATAATCGCCCACGATGATGGCGTCGTCGAGAGTGAAGGATGAACCCGTGAGCTCCAGCCACGCGCGGCACGCGGTGCTGTGCGCGAACCCCACCGAGCGCATCCATTCGTCGCCGAGCACGCTACGACGGTGACCGACGACGTAACGGCGGCGTGGCGCTCGGTACGGCGCGGGCACCGTGACGTGGATGCTGCGCGCGTCTCCTCGGCGAACGGGAAAGTCGAAGAGGCGCGCGGCTGACTCGTGACTGATGAACGACCCGGGCGGGAGTACCGCCATCAGCGCTCGGCAACGCTGCACGAAAGTCGGCTGCCGATCGGAGACGAGGTTGACCCCGCGAAACGGATGAGCGATATCGCGAGCCCGCAACCTCGACGGACCGACGCCGCTGGACAACGCCTCTCGAGTGGTGAAGATCTTCGATTCGAGCGCATCGGGAAGGGGCGACGGAGTGGCCATGTCACGACGGTGGCACGTTTCGCGAGCGTCCGCCGGGCGGAGGAGCACCTGTGCAGAGCAGCGCATCGGAGACGGTTGTGCCGGAGTGCTACGAGTTGCCAGTTGCGTTGACGCCAACTGTCACCTCGGCCGGCAGACCCCGCCCGAACTGCCACCTCGGCGCAGCGAGCCTCGCGACAGAACGCGCAGCACGCAGAAAGGGCCGCCCTCGCGATGCGAGAGCGGCCCTTTCGGAGAAAAGCTAAGCCTAGATGGCGTTGACGTCGAGCGGGATGCCCGGGCCGAACGTCGTGGAGACCGTGCCCTTGTTGATGTAGCGGCCCTTGGAGGAGGACGGCTTCAAACGGACGACCTCTTCGAGGGCGGCCTTGACGTTCTCGGTGAGCTGCTCCTCGGTGAAGGATGCCTTGCCGGCGACGAAGTGCACGTTGGAGTGCTTGTCGACGCGGAACTCGATCTTTCCACCCTTGATCTCGTTGACGGCCTTGGCGACGTCGGGCGTCACCGTTCCGGTCTTCGGGTTGGGCATGAGGCCACGGGGACCGAGCACCTTACCGAGGCGTCCGACCTTACCCATGAGCTCGGGGGTCGAGACAGCCGAGTCGAAGTTCGTGTAGCCAGCGGCCACCTTCTCGATCAGCTCGTCGCCACCGACCTCGTCGGCGCCGGCCGCGATGGCGGCTTCGGCGGCGGGACCGGTCGCGAAGACGATGACGCGGGCGGTCTTACCGGTGCCGTGAGGAAGAATCACGGTGCCGCGGACCATCTGGTCTGCCTTGCGGGGGTCGACGCCGAGCTTGAGTGCGACCTCGACGGTGCTGTCGAACTTGGCGGAGCCGGTCTCGCGGGCGAGAGCCATTGCTTCGGTGGGCGTGTAGACCTTGCCCTCTTCGATCTTTGCTGCCGCGGCCTTGTAGGCCTTGGAGTTCTTTGCCATAACTGATTCTCCTGAATCTTGGAGTGTGGTTTACGTGAGCCTGGCTGGCTCTCCCACGTCGTGCTGAGTGATGCTGATCTCGCGGCGTTCCC
Source organism: Agreia sp. VKM Ac-1783 (assembly GCF_900177765.1). GTDB lineage: Bacteria > Actinomycetota > Actinomycetes > Actinomycetales > Microbacteriaceae > Agreia. The sequence continues at coordinate 213,780 of NZ_FXWI01000001.1, read as the reverse complement.
CGAGCGTGTCGGAGGGCCTACTCGATCAACGAGGTGCGGTGAGGAGTTACGCCTCGACCGTGATGCCCATGGAGCGGGCGGTTCCGGCGATGATCTTCGACGCGGCGGCGATGTCGTTCGCGTTGAGGTCGGCCATCTTGGTCTCGGCGATCTCGCGAACCTGTGCCTGGGTGAGCTTCGCGACCTTGACGGTGTGAGGCGTTCCCGAACCCTTGGCGACTCCGGCGGCCTTCTTGATGAGCTCTGCTGCCGGGGGCGTCTTCAGGATGAATGTGAACGAACGGTCTTCGTACACGGTGATCTCGACGGGGATGACGTTTCCACGCTGAGCTTCGGTTGCTGCGTTGTACTGCTTGCAGAACTCCATGATGTTGACGCCGTGCTGTCCCAGCGCAGGCCCGATGGGGGGTGCGGGGTTGGCGGCGCCGGCCTTGATCTGAAGCTTGATCAGACCGGTAACCTTCTTCTTCGGTGCCATTTTTCTCTTCCTTATCTGTGTCGAGTGCGCCCTGATTGGCGAACTCTCCCGCCGTTCGGTGAACGCGGTTTGTGGCCGACTTCGTCAGCACGCCAGAAGGCGCGCCGGTATGAGGACAACCCTCCAAGCATACGCGATAGCGCGCGTTAACGCCATCGAGCCCACCGAATCAACGGTGGGCTCGACGTGGTTTCGTTACGCCGCGAGCGGCTACTCGACCAACGCGGTGCGTTAGAGCTTGGTGACCTGGTCGAAGCTGAGCTCGACCGGAGTCTCGCGCTCGAACAGCGAGACGAGAACCGTGAGTTTGCCGCTCTCGGGCTTGATCTCGCTGATCGAACCGGGCAGACCCGCGAACGAGCCTTCCTTGATGGTGATGGTCTCGCCGATCTCGAAGTCGACCTCGGCCGGAATCGAGCGGGAGACGGCCTTGCCGCCCTTGCCGCCCGCAGCCTTGGCGACGGGAACATCGGCGACGACGACGAGCGACTGCAGCATCGAGAACGCCTCTTCGAAACGCAGCGGCGTGGGGTTGTGCGAGTTGCCCACGAAGCCGGTGACGCCGGGCGTGTGACGCACGACAGACCAGCTGTCTTCGTTGAGGAACATACGAACGAGCACGTAGCCGGGAATGCGAACGCGAGTGACGAGCTTGCGCTGGCCGTTCTTGATCTCGACGACGTCTTCCATCGGAACCTCGACCTGGAAGACGAAGTCCTCCATGCCCATCGATGTCTTGCGGCTCTCGATGTTCTGCTTCACGCGCTTCTCGAAGCCGGCGTAGGAGTGGATGACGTACCACTTGCCCGGTAGAGTGCGGAGTTCTTTGCGGAACGCCTCGTAGGGGTCGACGTCGGCGGGCTCGGCCTCGTCGGCCTGCTCGCCGTCGGCGGTCTCGGCGTCGGATGCGTCGGCCTGCTCGGCCGCATCGATCACGTCGGCTTCGGCCTCGGCTTCGGCGACTGCGGTGGCGATGTCGTCGCCGTCTTCGTCGAGCACCGTAGCGGCATCGGGGTCATCGAGCACGTCGATAGCCGCGGCGGCCTCGTCTGCGTCGCTGATGTCGAGGGCGTCATCGACGATGGCGTCGGCCTCGGGGTCTGGATTCGCGTCGATCGCCTCGAGGAGAGCGTCGAGGTCGGCGGGCGTTTCGCGCGCCGCCGTGGTCTCGGCTGACTTCTCTTCGGCTGCGACGTTCTCGACGTCGTCGCGCTGTGACTCTGCCACGTAAATCCGTTCCAATTCGTTGATTATTGCGCTTGGCGCAGGATGCCTTCGGTCACCGCTCTGCGGAACCCAGCCGCACTACAACTCAGGCCGCACATGTTCTGACAGAACCTGTGTACCCGCGTCGATTCAGTTAGACGGGATTTCCGAAGACGATCAGTGCAAGCCAGGCGAACACTGCGTCGAGACCCGACACCAGCGCCATCATGATGATGACGAAGACAAGAACGACTGCGGTGTAGCTCAGCAGCTCTTTGCGCGTCGGAGTGACGACCTTCTTGAGCTCTTGGAAGACCTGCTTGACGAAGAGCACGATACGGGCGAACGGATTGCGGCGAGCAGCCCGTTCTTTTTTGGCGCTCTCGACGACTTCTTCACTCGGTTCGTCGATTACTTTGCGTGCCACGTAAGTAGTTACCCTTCACAATTCGGCCATCCGGCCCAATCTCCTCTGCTCACCCTCACAGACTCTGCGAGAACGACCGGATTCGATCAGCAGGGCGGACAGGACTCGAACCTGCAACCTGCGGTTTTGGAGACCGCTGCTCTACCAATTGAGCCACCACCCTTCGGGCTGAAAAGCCCGGGAATCGTCACCCGCCAAACCCTTCACAACCCAAAAAGGGCATAAAAAAGCTTGGCAGACTTCAACTACCTCGACCAAGTGTAGGCGAGAGCAGAACGAGAGTAAAGCCAGCGCGGTGACACGCCATCAGTACAGTGTGACCATGAGCCACACGATCGAAGGGCCCACCCTCGTGACCAGCGCCATCGCGCTCCTCACGATCACGAATCCCATCGGCAGCCTTCCCATCTTCTTAGGCCTCACGAAAGACTTCGACGAGAAGCGCCAGAAGCGCATCGCCCTGCTCGTCGGGGCGGCGGTCGTGGCCGTGCTCGTGCTCTCGCTCGTCGTCGGCCGCTACATCCTCGAGGCGTTCGGAATCGACATCACCTCGTTCCGCATCGCGGGCAACCTTCTTGTGGCCTCCATCGGCTGGGGCATGCTGACCGCGAAGAAAAACGTGCTGACCGCCGACCCCACGGAGTCCCCTGTGGTCGTCCCCCTCGCCATTCCGCTTATCGCGGGGCCGGGCGCGATCAGCCTGGTGATCACGTTCGCAAACGGCTACACGGATGTGATCGATTACGTCGCGGGGGCCGCGATCGTCGTCGTCGTGGGCGTCGTCGTCGCCACCGCCCTCTTCTTCGCCCCCTACCTGGCCAAGGCGATCAGACCGACGGGCATGAGCATCCTGACCCGTATCTTCGGGCTGTTGCTGCTCTCGATCGCCCTGCAATCCATCCTCGCGGCACTGGGCGTGGCCTTCCCGTCACTCATGCACTGAGGGCGCGCGGGCGCCCCCGGTTACTATGGGGGAAATCTTTTCGTCGACTTCAGGAGATCTCAGTGCGCAAGCTTCTCGTTACCGGTGGGGCCGGTTTCATCGGTTCGAACTTCGTGCATTACGTGCTCGAGAACACCGATGACCACGTCACGGTGCTCGACAAGCTCACCTATGCCGGCAACCTCGCGTCGCTCGACGGGCTCGACCCCGAGCGCTTCACCTTCGTCAAGGGCGACATCGCCGACGCCGCCCTCGTCGACAGCCTCGTCGAGAACGCCGATGTCGTGGTGCACTACGCGGCCGAGAGCCACAACGACAACTCGCTGCACGACCCCCGCCCGTTCCTCGACACCAACATCATCGGCACATTCACGCTGATCGAGGCGGCACGCAAGCACGACGTCCGCTTCCACCACATCTCGACCGACGAGGTCTACGGAGACCTCGAGCTCGACGACCCGGAGCGGTTCACCGAGCAGACCCCGTACAACCCGTCGAGCCCGTACTCCTCGACCAAGGCCGGCAGCGACCTGCTGGTGCGCGCCTGGGTTCGCTCATTCGGACTGCGCGCCACGATCTCGAACTGCTCGAACAACTACGGCCCCTACCAGCACGTCGAGAAGTTCATTCCGCGCCAGATCACGAACGTGCTCACGGGCGAGCGTCCCAAGCTCTATGGTGCGGGCGAGAACGTGCGCGACTGGATCCACGCGAACGACCACTCCTCCGCCGTGCTCACGATCATCGACAAGGGCGAGATCGGCGAGACCTACCTCATCGGCGCCGACGGCGAGAAGAACAACAAGCAGGTCGTCGAGCTGATCCTCGAGACCCTCGGCCAGCCCGCCGACGCTTACGACCACGTGATCGACCGCCCCGGGCACGACCTCCGCTACGCCATCGACTCCACCAAGCTGCGCACGCAGCTCGGCTGGGTTCCGCAGTACTCCGACTTCGAGTCGGGCCTCGCCTCGACCGTGGCCTGGTACCGCGACAATGAGAACTGGTGGAAGCCGCAGAAGGCCGAGACCGAGGCGAAGTACCAGCTCCAGGGCCAGTAGGTGACGACGGTCGCCACGACCGGCACACCCGGCACGACGAACCTCGTCGCCCGGGCCGTGCTGTTCGACATGGACGGCACTCTCGTCGACTCCACCGCGGTGGTCGAGCAGGTCTGGACCGCCTTCGCGGCCGAGAACGGCATGGATGCGCAGGCGATCATCGCCACCGGCCACGGCGTGCGGGCCGAAGACACGATGCTGCGGCACGGCCCCGATGGCTTCGACGTGGCGACGGGCGCCGATCGACTCTTCGAGCTCGAGCTCGCCGCGGTCGACGGCATCGTGCCCGTTCCGGGTGCTCGCGCCTTCGTCGAGAGCCTGCCCACGGCATCCATCGCTCTCGTCACCTCGGCGAGGCGGGCGCTCGCCCTTCGCCGGCTCGAGATCGCCGACGTGCCGACACCGGGCGTTGTCGTGACGGCCGCCGACGTCGAGCGAGGCAAGCCCGCGCCCGACTGCTACCTCCTGGCCGCTCAGCTGCTCGGCGTCGATCCGGCAGACGCGATCGTCTTCGAGGATGCCGAGGCCGGCATCGCAGCGGGTCTCGCGGCGGGCATGCGCACGGTCGTGGTCGGGTCGCACGAGAGCGAGACCACGCGCGGCCTGCCGCGCATCCGGGACTATCGCGACGCCACGGTGACCGTGCACGAGCCCGCAGCCGATGGCCCCGACTCGAGGCCCAGTATCACCATCGCTCTGCCCCTCTAGAATCGACGCGCCCCGCGACTTCCGCGATCGGTGCAGAACGGACAGCCATGACCTCGACTCCCCGTCTCGTCGCCTTCGACCTCGACGACACTCTCGCGCCCTCGAAGACGGCTATCGATCCGCGTATGGCGGAGCTTCTCGTGACCCTGCTCGACCGGGTCGAGGTGTGCATCATCTCGGGCGGCCAGTACGGGCAGTTCACCGCCCAGGTCATCGACAATCTCACGGCCGCGAGCCCCGAGGCGCTCACGAGACTGCACCTGATGCCCACGTGCGGCACGCAGTACTACCGCTTCGAGGGCGGGGCATGGAACCAGGTCTACGCGCAGAACCTCACCGACGACGAGAAGCACCGCGCGCTGGCCGCCGTCGAGGGCGAGGCCCGGCGCCTCGGCTACTGGGAGTCGGAGACCTGGGGACCGATTCTCGAGGACCGCGGATCGCAGATCACGTTCTCGGCGCTGGGCCAGGGCGCGCCCGTCCCGGCGAAGGCAGCGTGGGATCCCGACGGCGTCAAGAAGAACACGCTCCGTGAGGCCGCCCAGGCGCTGCTGCCCGATCTCGAGGTGCGCAGCGGCGGATCGACCTCGGTCGACATCACGCGGCAGGGAATCGACAAGGCCTACGGCATGACGCGGCTGGCCGAACTCACGGGCATCCCGCTCGATGACATGCTCTTCGTGGGAGACCGCCTCGACCCCGACGGCAACGACTACCCGGTGAAGGCGCTCGGCGTCGAATGCCACGCGGTCGAGGGCTGGCACGACACCGCCGCGCTCCTCGACGAGCTCATCCCGACCCTGTAGTCGTCGGATCTCGATACGGCCGTGGGCGGCCTACTCGACCACCGCAGGTTGTGCGCTGGTCGAGTAGCCGCGCGACGGAGGAGCCGGCGTATCGAGACCTTCACCGTCGCAGCCGGCGCGCCCACCGCAGGTTGTGCGCTGGTCGAGTAGCCGCGCGACGGAGGAGCCGGCGTATCGAGACCATCACCGACGCAGCCGGCGCGCCCACCGCAGGTTGTGCGCCGGTCGAGTAGCCCCGCGACGAAGGAGCCGGCGTATCGAGACCATCACCGCCGCAGTCGCCGCGCCCAGCGCAGCCACGGAAACTCGTGCGGCCAGTGGATCGTCAGCGAGTGGAATCCCCGCCTGATGCGCGTCGCGAAGCCGCTCGCATCGAACAGCGGCCGCATCGAGATTCCCATGCCGAGTCCCCTGACATAGCGGATGCGCCGCTCGGGCCCGAGGTGCAGCGAGAGGTCCATGTCGTCGTGCACGAACGCGTCGCCGCGATGCACAGCACCGCTGACCGACTCCCAGGCATCGCGGCGCAGGGCGAAGTTCGAGCCGAACAACGGTATGTGGGCGAGCGCCAGGTACACCGTGCCGAAGTACGCTCCGAGGTAGAACGCCGCCAGCGGCTGGCGCAGCCGCTTCGGCCCGTCGATGAAGTGCGCTCCGCCGGTCACCGCCACGGCATCCGGATGCGCCGCGAACGCCGCCGCTACCCGCTCGAGCCAGGCGGGACCGGGCAGGCAATCGGCATCCAACCGCGCGATGACGTCGTAGCTCGCGGCGTCGTAACCGGCCGCGCTCGCAGCCGGAATTCCGCCGCCGTCGACGAACACGACGCGGGCACCGGCATCCCGCGCGACCTGCGCACTGTGATCGCTCGACCCGTTGTCGACGACCACGATCTCGTCGGGCCGGCGCCGCTGCTGGGCGAGCGCACCGAGGCAGCGCCTCAGCAGCTCGCCGTCGTCTTTGACGGGAATGACGACCGAGATGCTCAGTTCGATGGCGACTCTCCACCCGATGCGACGCTGGCGTCGTCACCCGACTCCGCGAAGAGATCCGACTCGGCGTCGGCGCCGTCGTCGATGCGCTCGCCGGGAAGCCTGGTCTCTTCGGGCTCGTCTTCGGGCTGCGGCTCTTCGAGAGTGACCTCGGCGGGGATGCGCACCCGCAGCGCCCCGGCATCGACCCAGGTGCGGAACGCGATCGCCGTTCCGAAGCCGTCGCCGTCGAGCTCGATGTCGTGGGCGCGGTCGAGCTTCACGACGAGCTCCTTGCCCTTCACGTAGTTGAGCGCGCGCACCTCTTTAGAGAGGCCCGCGAGGCGGCGACCCACGGCGGTTCTGCGCAGCACTCCGTTCTCCCACACGATCTTCACGATGATCTGCACCCAGCCCACGAAGCCCTTGGGCCGCAGCATCACGATGTCGAAGAGTCCGTCGTCGACGGCGGCCTCCGGCAGAAGCAAAATGTTGGCTGGCAGCGATCCGCAGTTGCCGATGATGATCGTGTGCGCGCGAACCGAGTGGTTGCCCTGCCTGTCGAGGTTGTACCGCATGCGCAGTTCGTTCTTGTCACGCAGTGCCTTAGCGATGGCGCTCACGTAGGCGAGCCATCCGACCCGCTTCTTGAGGTCGTCGTCGGTGTTCGCGATCATGGTGGCGTCGATGCCGAGGCCCGCCATCACGACGAAGGCGAACTTCTCGACCGAGCTGTCTTCTCGGCGCACCTGGATGAGTCCCACGTCGATGGGGCGATCGTCTCCCGAGAACGCCGTCTCGACCGCGTGATCGAGGTCGTTGAGCGTCAGGTCGAGGTTGCGGGCGAGCAGGTTTCCCGTTCCGCTCGGAAGCAGAGCGAGGGATGCCTTGCTGCCGTGCACCGCCTCGGCGACCGACCGCACCGTTCCGTCACCGCCGGCCGCGAGAACCATCGTGGCGCCGGCATCCAGCGCCTCTTTCGTCACGCGCTGGCCGGGGTCTTCGATACTCGTCTCGAACCAGAGCGTCTCGCCCCACCCGTTGGGGCCCTCGTGCCGTTCGACAGAGGCGCGAAGGGCCTCGACATCGACCTTGATCGGGTTGTAGACGACCGCGGCGACGGGCTTCTGGCTATCGGATGCGGCGGGCTGGTTTTCGCTCATACCGTCAAGGGTATGGGCGGCATTCGGATACGGTCCATCTGTGGCCGACCGGATGCGCAAACCGTCGCCGAAGCCCTAAACTCTCCGTTCGATTCGCACGCCCTCCCGCTAGGCTTGGCTCTTGTGACCGAACCCACCCGCATCTCGCACCGCATCGCATCCATCGCCGAATCGGCGACTCTGAAGGTCGACAGCAAGGCGAAGGCGCTGCAGGCCCAGGGCCGCCCCGTCATCAGCTATGCGGCGGGCGAACCTGACTTCGCGACGCCCGCCCACATCGTCGAGGCGGCATCGCGCGCGGTGCTCGATCCCAAGAACTACCGGTACACGCCGGCGGTCGGCCTGCCCGATCTGCGCGAAGCGATCGCGGCCAAGACGTTGCGCGACTCCGGCTTGTCGGTCTCTGCGTCGCAGGTCATCGTCACCAACGGCGGCAAGCAGGCCGTCTACCAGAGCTTCGCCACCCTGCTCGATCCGGGCGACGAGGTGCTGCTGCCCACGCCCTACTGGACCACCTACCCCGAGGCCATCCGGCTCGCGGGTGGCGTTCCCGTCGACGTCTTCGCGGGCAGCGAGCAGAACTACCTGGTCACCGTCGAGCAGCTCGAGGCCGCGCGCACCGAGCGCACCAAGGTGCTGCTGTTCGTGTCGCCGTCGAACCCGACCGGCGCCGTGTACTCAGAGGAGCAGACCCGGGCCATCGGCGAGTGGGCCGAGGCCAACGGACTGTGGGTCATCACCGACGAGATCTACCAGAACCTCACCTACGACGGCGTGCGCGCCGTCTCGATCGTCGAGGCCGTGCCTGCGCTCGCCGACCGCGCGATCCTCGTCAACGGCGTCGCCAAGACCTATGCCATGACCGGATGGCGGGTCGGGTGGATGGTCGGCCCCGCCGACGCCATCAAGGGCGCGGCGAACCTGCAGTCGCACCTGTCGAGCAACGTGTCGAACATCTCGCAGCGGGCGGCCATCGAGGCGCTCAACGGGCCGCAGGACGCGGTCGAAGAAATGCGTCTGGCGTTCGATCGCAGACGCAAGGCCATCGTCGCGGGCCTCAACGCCATCGACGGCGTCGTCTGCCCCACGCCCGAGGGTGCGTTCTACGTCTACCCCGACGTCACGGGTCTGCTCGGCCGCACCTGGGGAGGCGTCACGCCGACGACCTCGCTCGAGCTCGCCGACCTCATTCTCGATCAGGCCGAGGTGGCCGCTGTTCCCGGTGAGGCCTTCGGCCCGAGTGGGTTCCTGCGTCTGTCGTATGCACTGGGCGACGAGCCTCTCGCCGAGGGCATCGAGCGACTGCAGAAGCTGTTCACGGCGTAACCGCGGCCGGTCGCGGCCTCGGTCTCGATACGCTCGTTCCTCGCTACTCGACCAGCGCACCTCTTGGCGCTGGTCGAGTAGGTCGCCCAGCGACCGTATCGAGACCTAGACGCTCAGCAGCCGCAAGACGAGAGACGCGACACCCGCCAGCAGCAGAACCGCGGGCGCTCCGAGACCCTGGGTGTCCGACACCCGCAGGTGCGCAACCACCGCGCCCATGAAGTAGACGATCACTCCGATCGCCGCGGCGACGCCGATGGGCCACCAGAAGATGCCGGCCACCAGCCCGAGCGCGGCCGCGATCTCGACGACCCCGAGCATCCAGACCCTGTCGCGAGAAACCCGCACGACGTCCATGGCTTTCATGACGGTCTCGTGCTTGATGAGCTTGTTGAAGCCCGAGCCACCCACGGCGAAGGCGAGCAGTGCAGACACGACGATGGATGCGACGAGCACGGTTTTCTCCTCAGTTCGCCGTTAAGAGTACGCGGCTCGCGCGCAGCACTCTGACGATCAGAAACGAGGCGGTTCTGTGCCGGTGCGGGCTACTTGTCCTTCTTCTCGCTCTTCGACATGGTGGCGCGCTCGGCTTCGAGAGTCGCGCGCAGATCGTCGTCGATCCGGTCGTCGACGACGCCGAGGAACGGGTTCGCCATGCGCTTCTTCGCGGGCAAAGCCGACAGGTACGCCGTGGCCGCTTTCTGAACACGAACGGTCGCCCGCTCGGTCTTCGAGACCGACGCGTCGGGGGTCGCAGCGATCTCCGCGTGCTTGCCCAACGCCTTGATGAGTTCGGCCAGCGCCGTGGTGATCTTCTTCGTCATGAGTGCATTGTCCCAGGCGAAAGTAAACACGCAAGTCGCTCTCTCCCACGGGCCAAAACCGCGCCTCATCACCGCGAACAGATGTGCAGAATCACGCGCCCCGCACCGGTGCCTCGGGCGGCGTTCTACCATTGAGCCTGGGGCATCGACCTGTCTTCGAAAGCGCCCCTCCACTCTCTCGACGAAAGCCCTTCCTCCATGCGCATCGAACTCATCCGCCACGGTCAGACCGACTGGAACCGCGACGGCCGTCTCCAGGGCTCCAGCGACATCCCCTTGAACGACACCGGCCGCGCGCAGGCCGTCGAGACCGCAGCTGTGCTCGCCGATCAGGGTCTGTCGGCCATCGTCTCGTCCCCCCTCATGCGCGCCAGAGAGACCGCCCGCATCATCGCCGAGATCCTCGACATCGATCTGGGCGCGAGCTACGACGACCTCATCGAGCGCGACTACGCCAGCCTCGAGGGCGCCGTGCCGACCGAGCAGATTCCCGACGAGCCCGACGCCGCCTTCCCCGACATCGAGCCGCGCGAGGCGGTCACCGCCCGCGGCATGCGCGCCATCGCCGAGATCCGCGACACGCGGATGCCGCTCGACGGACCGGATGCGACGGTCGCCGCGGTCTGCCACGGCACGATCATCCGCTTCGTGCTCTCCGAGATTCTCGGCGAGGAGATTCCGCACATCCACAACGCAGCGATCAACGAGATCGAGTGGGTAGACGGCGCCTGGCGGGTGCTCAGCGTGAACGGCAGCCCCACCGCCGAGGTTCGCGCGTAGCGGCGCGCCACAACTCAGGCAGAACAGCCCAGCCGCGCACGAAAACGCCGGCTTCGGCCCGCATCTCCTGAATTAGAGCGGCGCCACCAGGGTCAGCAGCTCGAGCGCTGACGCTCCGTGCTCCACGTCTCCCACGACGCGCCCTCCGGCCATCGCCACGACGCGGTCACTGATCGTCAGCAACTCGTCGAGGTCGGCCGATGCCACGACGACGACCTTGCCCGCGTCGGCGCTCGCCCGCAACAGTCGCCACACTTCGGCGCGCTTCTCGTCGTCGAGTTCGCGCGTGGGCTCCACGAGCAGCAGCACCCGGTGCTGCGACTCCGGGAACAACTCGAGCAGGCTGCGGATGCGCACCCACTCGTCGTCGCGTCCACGCATCCGCACGGCGTCGAGGGCCCGGGTGCCGGGCGTCCTCCTCGTCTCGTCGTCGCGCGTCACCACTCCGGCCTTCACGAGCGCGGGCAGCATCGACGGCGTCGCCGGAGCCGAGATGCCACCGACGATGCGCACCCGATACTTGGGCTGCACCGTGACGATAGCGAAGATGCCGTTCTCGATCGCGGCCATGGTTGTACTCGTGTCGACGGGCAGCCCGTCGATCAGAACGGCACCCGACGGCGGAGTTCCTGCGGTTCGCCCGAACACACTCAACAGCAGCTCGTTGCGGCCAGAGCCCTCGAGTCCGGCGAGCCCGACGATCTCGCCCTCCGCGGCGCTCAGCGATGCGCCCATCACCACCGGTGTCTCGCGGTCGAACTCGTCGTTGGTGCTCCAGTCGACGATGTCGAAGACGGCCCCGGATGGCGACTCCGCCGCCCGGTCGCGCACCACGGGGCCCGCCGCGCTGGCCGCGTCGGCCGCGAGACTGTCCACGTTGGCAACGAAGGCCGCGCCGGCCGCATCGACCGTGACGCTGTCCACGCCGGCCGCGTCAGCCTCCACGCCAGCCACGCCGCTGCCGGCCATAGCCTCGAGCAGCCGGCCACGGGCATCCGACCCGCTGTCGCCTGGCACGAGCACCGGCGCCACGGACCCACCCGACAGCACCGACACCGTGTCGCCGATCTCGAGGGCGAAGCTCGGCCGTTGGGATGCGACGACCACCGCAATGCCCTCGTCGGCGAGACGACGCAACACCCGAACGACGCGCTCTGCTCCGGCCTCGGTCAGCCCCGCTGTGGGCTCCGCGAAAGCGAGGACCCTCGCACCGTGTGCGAGCGCCCTGGCCGCTTCGACCAGAACGCGCGACGCGTCGTCCAACTGCGACGCGAGCGTGGGAAGCGGCGAGTAGACATCGACCTTGCGCAGCAGCGCGGTGGCCTGGGTGCGCATCGCGGCGCGGTCGACGATGCCTGGCAGCCCGAAGAACCGGCGACGCGGCTCGATGCCGAGAAAGACGTTGTCGGCCAGGTCGAGGGTGGCGGTGAGCGACGACATCCGGCGCACGTGCGCGAACGGAACCGCCCCCGCGACCCGCGCCAGAACGGCGTCGAGCCCGGGCGAGTCCACGCCGAGAACGACGTGGATCTCGCCCGGGCTCGGGCTGATCTCTTCGGAGATCAGCGGCCTCCGGAGCGACGCTTGTTGTAGACGTCGAAGGCAACGGCGAACAGCAGCACGAGGCCCTTGACGGCCTGCTGCCACTCGATGCCGATACCCATGATCGACATACCGTTGTTCAGAACACCGATGATGAGACCACCGATGATGGCGCCACCGATCGTTCCGACACCACCCTGAACCGCGGCTCCACCGATGAAGGCTGCGGAGATGGCCTCGAGCTCGAAGCCGTCACCCGCCTTCGGGCCGGCGAGGTTGAGTCGCGCGGTGAAGATGAGGCCGGCGAGGGCGGCGAGGAAGCCCATGTTGACGAACAACCAGAAGGTGACGTTGCGGGTCTTGATACCCGAGAGCTCTGCGGCGTGCAGGTTTCCACCGATGGCGTAGATGTGGCGACCGAAGACCGAGCGGTTCATCACGATTCCGTAGACCAGAACCAGCACGGCGAGAACGATCAGGGTGATCGGGATGCCCTTGTAGGTCGCCAGCGCGTAAGCGAAGAGGCCGATGGCGACGGTGATGAGAACGAGCTTGGCGATGAACCAGACGATCGGCTCGACGGCCTGGCCGTAGCTCGCGCGGCCCTTGCGGGTGCGGAACTGCTGCACGAACAGCGCGATGACGGCGATGACCGCGACGCCCAGTGTGAGCGGGTCGAGGTCGAGCTCACCGAAGACGTTGCTGATGAATCCGTTTCCGAGGGCGCGGTACTCGGTGGGGAACGAACCGATGTTGGCGTTGCCGAGCACAACCAGCGCGAGGCCTCGGAAGATGAGCATGCCCGCTAGCGTCACGATGAACGCGGGTATGCCTACGAAGGCGATCCAGAATCCCTGCCAGACACCCACGAGGGCACCGACGAGCAGCGACAGGATGATCGACAGCCACCAGGGAAGTCCCCATTGAACGGCGAACACGCCCGAGACCGCGCCGACGAATGCGGCGACCGATCCGACAGAGAGGTCGATGTGGCCGGCGATGATGACCATCACCATTCCGATCGCGAGAACGAGGATGTAGCCGTTCTGAACGATCAGGTTCGAGATGTTCTGCGGACGCAGCAGGATGCCGTTGGTGAGGACGCTGAACAGCACCACCACCAGGATCAGGGCAATGAAGATGCCGTTCTTGCCCAGGTCGGCGAGGATGTGGCTGAACCTGTTGGTGAACCTGTTCTCCACGGGATTCACCTGGCTGCCGGCCGCGACGCCGTCGGCGGGCTTGGTCTCGAGGTTAGACATGTCGTTGTGCTCCTATATCCACCAGCGCGAGCGCTAGCGGGCCTTTTCCATGGTCATGAGTTTGAGCAGAGCCTCGGGGCTCGCTTCTTCGATCGGCAGTTCGCCAGTGATGCGGCCCTCGGAGAGGGCGTAGATGCGGTCGCAGATTCCGAGCAGCTCTGGAAGCTCGCTCGAGATCACGATCACGCCCTTGCCCTCGGCCGCCAGCCTGTTGATGATGCTGTAGATCTCGTACTTCGCGCCCACGTCGATTCCGCGGGTGGGCTCGTCGAGGATGAGCACGTCGGGGTCGGAGTAGATCCACTTCGACAGAACGACCTTCTGCTGGTTTCCGCCCGACAGCTTGCCGGTCTTCGCGAGCACGGTCGGCGACTTGATGTTCATGCTCTTGCGGTACTCGTTCGCGACGGTCCACTCCTGGCCGTCGTTCACGAGGCCGAGCTTCTCGAGCTTCTTCAGTGCCGCCATCGAGATGTTGCGCTTGATGTCGTCGATGAGGTTGAGGCCGTAGGTCTTGCGGTCTTCGGTGGCGTAGGCCAGTCCGTTCGCGATGGCCTCGGACACTGTGCGGGTCTTGATCTCGACGCCGTTCTTGAAGACGCGGCCCGAGATCTTCGAACCGTAGCTGCGACCGAAGAGGCTCATGGCGAACTCGGTGCGCCCTGCGCCCATGAGTCCGGCGATGCCGACGATCTCGCCGCGACGCACGTTGATGTTGACGTTGTCGACGACCACGCGGCTCACGTCTTGAGGGTGGTGGGCTGTCCAGTCCTCGACCCGCAGGATCTCGTCGCCGATGTGCGGCGTGTGATCGGGGTAGCGGTTCTCGAGGTCGCGGCCGACCATGTCTTTGATGATGCGCTCTTCGGTGACGTCGTTCTTGCTGATCGTCTCGATCGTCTTGCCATCGCGGATCACCGTGACGGAGTCGGCGACCTTCTTGATCTCGTTCAGCTTGTGGCTGATGATGATGGCCGTGATGCCCTGCTCCTTGAGGTGCAGGATCAGATTCAGCAGGTGATCGCTGTCTTCGTCGTTGAGAGCCGCGGTCGGCTCGTCGAGGATGAGGAGCTTCACTCGCTTCGAAAGGGCCTTGGCGATCTCGACGAGCTGCTGCTTGCCGACACCGATGTCCATGATCTTGGTGGTCGGGTTCTCGCGCAGACCGACGCGGGCGAGCAGCTTTGCGGCCTCTGCGTTGGTCTTGTTCCAGTCGATCAGCCCGAGGCCGCCGCGCTGTTCGTTGTTGAGAAAGATGTTCTCCGCGATCGACAGGTACGGGCTGAGCGCCAGCTCCTGGTGGATGATCACGATGCCTTCGGCCTCGGAATCGCGGATGTCTTTGAACTCGACGATCTTGTTCTCGAAGACGATGTCGCCCTCGTAGGTGCCGAACGGGTAGACACCCGAGAGCACCTTCATCAGCGTCGACTTGCCGGCGCCGTTCTCACCGCAGATGGCGTGAACCTGGCCACGGCCGACCTCGATAGTCACATCTTGCAGCGCCTTGACGCCGGGGAACGTCTTGGTGATTCCCCTCATCTCGAGGATGTTGAGCGGAGCGTCGACCTTGTCCGTCATCGCGATTCTGCTTCCTTGCTGGTTGTTCGTGGGGTGATTTTCGTCGCGCTAGGCAGCGACGAGAGACTGGATGCGCCGGGCGCGCGACCCGTCAAGGTCACGCGCCCGGAGCATCCGGGATCTTCTAGGTGTTAGCCCTTGATCTCGTCTTCGGTCCAGTAACCGGAGTCGACCAGGACCTCCTTGATGTTGTCCTTGACAACGATCTGCGAGTCGAGCAGGAAGGAGGGGACCTTCTTCTTGCCGTTGTCGTAGTCCTCGGTGTTGTTGACCTCGGGCTTGTCACCCTTGAGGATGGCGGTCGCCATGTCGACGGCAACCGTGGCCAGCTTGCGCGTGTCCTTGAAGATGGTCGCGTACTGCTCGCCCGAGTTGATCGCCTTGACGCTGTCGAGCTCGGCATCCTGGCCGGAGATGATGGGCCACTCAGCGCCCACGGTGTAGCCGGCGTCGGTCAGAGCCGAGATGATTCCACGCGAGATGCCGTCGTAGGGCGACAGAACGCCGTTGACCTTCTTGGATCCGTCGGAGTACGTGGAGGTCAGGATGTCCTCCATGCGGCTCTGTGCTGCCTCACCGTCCCAGCGGAGGGTTGCAACCTGCTGGAAGTCGGTCTGGCCACTGCCGACGACGAGGGTCTTCTTGTCGATGTAGGGCTGGAGAACGTCCATCGCACCATTGAAGAAGAACGTCGCGTTGTTGTCGTCGGGCGAACCGGCGAAGAGCTCGACGTTGAAGGGACCGGCGGGGGCGTCGGACTTGGCGGTGCCGTCGAGCTCGGTCAGACCGAGGCCGTTCAGCATCGACCATGCCTGCTGCTGGCCGACCTTGAAGTTGTCGAACGACGCGTAGTAGTCGACGTTCTCGGTGTCGCGGATCAGGCGGTCGTAGGCGATGACGGGGATGTCGGCGTCTTTGGCGTCCTGCAGAACGCTGGTGAGCGTGGTGCCGTCGATCGACGCGACGATCAGGGCCTTGGCGCCCTTGGTGATCATGTTCTCGATCTGCGAGACCTGAGTGGGGATGTCGTCTTCTGCGTACTGCAGGTCGACGGTGTAGCCGGCGTCTTCGAGCTGCGACTTCACAGCGTTGCCGTCCTGGATCCAGCGCTCGCTCGACTTGGTGGGCATCGCGACGCCGATGAGGCCGCCGTCTCCGCCGTCTCCGCCGGACCCGCCGGAGGAGGAGCAGGCCGAGAGGCCGATGATCATCGCACCGGCGGCGACGCCGGCGAGGAGGGTTTTGATTTTCACTGTGTGAATTCCTTTCGAATGTGCAGTGGACGTCGTTGTCTGCAGTGGTGCGCGAACCGGCATCGTCCCGAATACCGTTTCGTTCGCCGTGCAGGGCAGGGAGCCTTGCGCGGCATAGGGGTGCGAACTAGAGAGAGGGCGGATGAGCTGCGCTGCGAATGCTGCTGGCCATGTCGACGACTCCCTTGTCTGCTCTGGTGCGAGGTTGGGATCACAATCCTTGTGAACGTTCACAACGCGTGTTCATACTAGACCCGTACGGGATCACCCTGTCAACCTGCTTTCCTCGGCGTGTCACGATCGTTACCGAGTCGAAGGCGCGGCCGATGAACCGCGCGCGATGAGCGTCGGAAGAATGCTTCCCGAGTACTCCTCACCCGATTCGAGGCCGCCCAGCAGCAGCGCCATGCAGCGCCTCCCGAGTTCGGCGAAGTCCTGCCGCACCGTGGTGAGCGGCGGCCAGAAGTGTGCTGCGTCGGGTATGTCGTCGAAGCCGACGATGCTGACGTCGCCCGGAACCTCGAGTCCCCCGTCGCGAATAGCGTGCATAAGACCCAAAGCCATCTGGTCGTTCGCCGCGAAGATGGCCGTGAAGTCACGCATCCTCAACAGCTCGCGCCCCGCGAAGTAGCCGAACTCGGCGGTCCAGTCGCCGAGGATGGGTGCCGTCGTCGGCATATCTTGCGCACTCATCTCGTCGAGGAACCCGGTCATGCGCGCCTCGGCCTCGATCCAGTCCTGCGGACCGGCGAGGTGGTAGATCGAGCGATGACCCAACTCGATGAGATGACGGGTCGCGAGTCGAGCACCCAGGATCTGGTCGACCGACAGAGACATGTCGTCGTCGGCCGCAGTGGACTGAAGAGTCACGATCGGCAGGCGCAACGACATGCCCGCGAGTGTGTCGAACACCCGCCGCTGGGGTGCGATCACGACGAGGCCCTCGATGGCCTGGTCGAGCAACCGGTCGATGGCGCGCACGATGGCGGTGGACTCGTAGCCACTGATACTGGCCGTCGTCACCGAGTAGCTGGCGGCGTTCGCCGCGTCTTCGATCGCCTGAATACTGGCGGCGGGTCCGTAGTTGGTGCGCGACGCGGTGAGGATGCCGATGGTGCGGGAGCGAGACGTGACCAGCGCGCGCGCCGCCCGGTTAGGCCGGTACTGCAGCTGCTCCATCGAGTCGAGAACGCGCTGCTTCGTCTCTTCGCGGATGTTCGGAAGATCGTTGATCACGCGAGAGACGGTCTGATGCGAGACCCCGGCGAGGCGCGCCACATCGTGCATGCTCGGTGCCCGTGACTTCTTCGCCACCGGGTCGGGTTCCTGTGCCACGCGTCTCAAACCTCATCGTTGTTCACGTTCACAAACGGTGAGCGCCTACTTATTATGCACACCCGCAGGCCCCTCTTCGTGCGCGAACCAGAACAGGGGGTGCTGCGCCCGTCCGCCACCCGCGCGGCCCTAATTCAGGAGAATCGGCGCGAATACGGGGTTTTCGCGCGCGGAGGGTCGGTTCTTCCTGCAGTAGAGGGCCACCTCCACTCCGCCACCGTCCTGCGATACGCCGCTTCCTCCACAGAAGTGCCTCCGCGCGGCCCAGACCCTCCAGCCAACAGCGACGCTCGTGCCCATGAACACACCTCGCGGCCACATCGTCTCTCGACGAGCGCTCCTCGTCTTCGGCATGACACGTCACTCGATCGCGCGTGCCGTCGCCCGCGGAGAACTGCTGCGTCTGCGACGTGGGTGGTACGCGACGCCCTCTGCCGATCCCAGTGCGACGCGTGCTGTGACTGTGGGTGGCGTGGCCACGTCACTCTCGGCGACGGAGTTGCTGGGGCTGTGGACACCACCGGATTCGACTCTGCATGTCGTTGTTCCGAGCAACGCCAGCAGGTTGCGCGGCACGACCGCTGGGCGATTCGGCGTCGCCAAATCCACCTGCCTACACTGGCGCAACCACGACAACCCGGCCCGAGACGGCGTTGCGTCGGTCATCGATGCGCTGATCGATACAGTGCAGTGCCAGCCAGAGGATTACGCCGTGGTTGTGATCGATTCCGCGTTGAACAAGGGCCTCGCCACCCTTCGCCAGCTCGAGGCCGAATTCGCGCGACTCCCCCGGCGCTACGCTCGAGCTCTCAGCCGGGCCGACGGTCGAAGCCAGTCGGGCACCGAGACCCTTGTTCGACTCCGCCTGCGCGCTCTGGGCATTCGGGTGTCGTTGCAGGTGCGCATCTCGGGTGTCGGATGCGTGGACCTCATCGTCGGCGATCGTTTCGTTCTCGAGTGCGACAGCCGTGAATTTCACACAGGCCAGGAGCGGTATCACGGGGATCGGCTCCGTGATCGAAAGCTCATCAAACTCGGCTACCTGCCGATGCGGCTCACCTACGAGATGATCATGTTCGACTGGCCAGAGACCCTGGAAACGATCCTCTCGCGAGTTCGGAGGAGGGAGCATCTGTGGCCGCGGCGCTCTAAATCAGGAAAAACCGCCGCTCGCCGTGCGAAAACGCACGATGAGGACGGTTCTTCCTGAATTGCGGCGGCAGCACAGCGGCCGAAGCAGCGGCGCCGTAGCGTCAGCCGAAGCCGAAACCGCGGCGGCGGCGCCTAGCGGCCGAACGCCTGAGCTGCGGGGCAGTCGAACGGGTCGCCACCGGCAGAGAGCCCCACCCTGTTGAGGTAGCGGATCACGATGCCGTACGACTGTCGCAGACCGGTCTCGGTGTAGAGGATGTTGTGCTTCTCGCAGTACTCCTTGGCGATGGCCTGTGCCTTCTTGAGGTTGGGCCGCGCCATGTTCGGAAAGAGGTGGTGCTCGACCTGGTAGTTGAGTCCGCCCATGAACGTGTCCATGACGAAGCCACCGCGGATGTTGCGTGAGGTCAGCACCTGGCGACGCAGGAAGTCGACCTTGCTGTCGTGCGGCAGCGTGGGCATTCCCTTGTGGTTCGGGGCGAACGAAGCGCCCATGTAGACACCGAAGACGGCGAGCTGAACACCGATGAAGGCGAACGCCATTCCGGGCTCGAGCAGCAAGAAGATGACCGTCACATAGGCGGCGATACGCGTGGTGAGCATAACGATCTCGAGCCAGCGCTTGTCGACCTTGCCCTTGCCGAAGACCGTGCGGAACCCGTGGATGTGCAGGTTGAGACCCTCGAGCATGAGGATCGGAAAGAAGAAGTAGCCCTGGCGCTTGGTTGCCCAGGCGTAGAGGCCGCGCGACTTGGCCGCGTCTTCGGGCGTGAACGACACGAAGTCGCGCTCGATGTCGGGGTCTTTGCCGAGCACGTTCGGGTTGGCGTGGTGACGAGAGTGCTTCGTCATCCACCACGAGTAGCTGATGCCCACGAAGAGGTTGGCGAGCGTGCGGCCCGCGATGTCGTTGGCCTTGCCCGAGGTGAACACCTGGCGGTGCGACGCCTCGTGGGCGAGGAAGGCGAACTGCGTGAAGATGATGCCCAGTGCGGCGGCCATCAGCAGCTGCAGCCAGGAGTCGCCGAGAAGGACGACGCCGACGCCCACGCCGCCGAGTGCTGCGACGAGCACACCGAACATGGCGTAGTAGAAACCCTTGCGGCGGCGAAGAAGGCCGGCATCGCGAACGGTGTTGAGAAGCGCTGAATACTCGCTTGTCGGGCTGGTACGTGCACCGCCGGGCTTCGTTTTGGTGAACGTAACGCGCGGTTTGACTGTGTCGGTCACAAGGCCCCTCTCGGCCATCGGGCCCTCGCAGGGCAGCAAGACAACCAGGTTCTAGGGGTGACTTGATCTCACTCTAGGGGGCGGGGCGCGAGTTCCACGGATCGAGCCACGGATGCACGGACTACCGGCAGAGGATTGCCAGCCCAGGGCATTGCTTAACGCCGTTGCCTTCCGGACTGTACATAACGCAATGTGCATATAGCCGCGCCTCCGAGCAAGGCACCCGTGGTGTTGGCCGCGATATCGCCCGCCGAGGCGAATCGCATCGGCAAGAAGAGCGACTGGGTGAGTTCGATCGTGAGCGATGCGACGAGTCCGAGCAGACCAGATACCCACCACAGCGAAGGCCATGCCAACAGAGCGATAAGAACGCCGACGGGCACGAAGAGGGCGATGTTCGCCGAGAACTCGACGACCGAGTACGTGATCCAGTGCGGCATGCCGTGTCTATGCAGCGTCGCGATCAGTCGGCCGAGCGCAAGGTGAAAAGGCTTGTCGACAGGAGTGGGCCAAAAAGTGATCAGCACGACGCCGACGACGATGGCGCCCAGAGCACGCCACGCCCAGATTCGCGTGCGAGGGCTGCTCATTGCTCGAGGTTAGCCGACGAGTGTTTCGCCGCTGTTACCCGCGGCGACACCATCGGACGCCTGCTAGACGCCGAGATACTGCTTCAGAGCTTCGTCGCCGTCGCGAGGAACGAACCCGGTGGCCGCGAGCTTGCCCAACGGCAGAACGCTGCCGAGCGGCCGTGGCGCAACAGACTTGCCGGCGAAGTACTCCTCCGTCGACACCCCGGTGACATCCGAGGCGGCGTGCCCCGTGAGCTCGTACACGCGCGCCGCGATGGCCGCCCACGACAGGGGCTCGCCCTCGTTCGTGAGGTTGTACGTTCCAAATGAAGCACCCGAAGACAGCAGGTGCCGGATGCCTGCGGCCAGGTCGGTCGTGAAGGTGAGGCGCCCGATCTGGTCGTTCACGACGCTCGGCGTGATGCCACGCGACGCGAGCGACGCCATGGTGCGCACGAAGTTGTTGCCCTCGCCGATGACCCAGCTGGTGCGCACGATGTAGTGCCGGGGGACAGTGGACACCAGCGCATCGGCGGCGGCCTTGGTCTGCCCGTATACGCCCAGCGGCGAGAACGCCTCGTCCTCGGGGTGCTCTGCTGCGGTTCCGTCGAAGACGTAGTCGCTCGAGACGTGCACGAGGGTGAGGCGGTTCGCGGTGGCGACCGATGCGAGCAACGCGACGGCCGAGACGTTCGCGGCCCACGCATCCCGGCGGCCCGTGGCCGTCTCTGCCTCGTCGACCTTGGTGTAGGCGGCGGCGTTGATGATCGTGTCGTAGTCGCCCCAGTGCCGCGAGGTGTAGCTGGCGGGGTCGGCCACATCGAAGTCGGCGCGCGAGACGAACTCGGCGTCGGGGAACTCTGCACGCAGGGCGAGTCCGAGCTGGCCGCCGGCGCCCAGCACCAGGGTGCGCGCGCCCTTCATGGGCACCACATCGCCGAGGCGCGGGTGGGCCTGGTCTTTCGCGCTGATCTCGACGTCGTCGAGCGCGATGGGCCACTGGATGTTCGCGGTCTCGTCGGCGAGGTTGAGGAACGTGTACGAGGCGGCCGGGCTCCAGTGGTCGTTGACCAGGTAGGTGTAGGCCGTGTCTTCTTCGAGCGTCTGGTACGAGTTGCCCACGCCGCGCGGCACGTAGACGGCCCGCCCTGCGTCGAGCTCTACGGTGACGACGGCGCCGAAAGTGTCGCCCTCGCGCAGGTCGACCCACGCTCCGAAGATGCGGCCGGTGGCGACGGATACGTACTTGTCCCAGGGTTCCGCGTGGATGCCGCGGGTCGTGCCGGTCTTGCCGTTGAACGAGATGTTGTTCTGCACCGGTCCGAAGTCGGGCAGGCCGAGGGCCAACATCTTCTCGCGCTGCCAGTTCTCTTTGAACCAGCCGCGGTTGTCGCCGTGCACCGGCAGATCGAGAATGACGAGCCCCGGAATCGCGGTCTCTGTCAGACGCAGTTCTGTTGCTTCAGCCATCCGTCATACCTGTACTTTCTCTCGCCGCACGCGTTCGGTCGCGCGCAGCGAGCCTATCGGCTACGGGCGCTCGGTTCACCCCGGAGAGGGGGTCAGCGCCCGATGTTCACAGCGCTGAGGCAACGAATGTCGGAATATCGCCGTGGGTGGGCCGGTTCCCGTCAGCAATGACTTCCTCCAGCAACACCTCCTCCCCCGCTCCCTTCTCCCCCGCCCAGACCGATGGCGCCGCGCCCGCGCCCGAGCGGGTCGCGCTCGTCGTGGGCGCATCCGGCATTACCGGCTCGGCCCTGGTCGACCAGTTGGCGGGTGATGGATGGCGGGTGCTCGCGTTGGCCCGTCGCGAGGGCCGCCCGGTCGCCGGGGTGCAATGGATCTCGGCCGACTTGCGGTCGCCGGAGAGCCTGCGCTCGGTGCTCGACGGCCAGGGCATCAGTCACGTGTTCTTCTCTGCGTGGGCACGACAGAACACCGAGGAGGAGAACATCGCGGTGAACGGCGGCATGGTGCGCGACCTTCTGGCCGCCCTGGGCTCGTCGCCCGTGGTGCACGCGTCGCTGGTGACCGGACTGAAGCACTACCTCGGCCCGTTCGACGCCTACGCCCAGGGAGAGATGCCCGATACGCCGTTCCACGAAGAGGAGCCGCGCCTCGACACTCCCAACTTCTACTACGCGCAAGAAGACGAGCTGTTCGCCGCCGCCGAGCGACAAGGGTTCACCTGGTCGGTGCACCGCTCGCACACGGTGATCGGCCACGCGGTGGGCAACCTGATGAACATGGGGCTCACTCTCGCCACCTACGCCTCCATCTGCAAACACCTCGACATCCCCTTCGTCTTTCCGGGCAGCGAAACCCAGTGGAACGGCCTCACCGACATGACCGATTCCACCGTGCTCGCCGAGCAGATGGTCTGGGCCGCCACGACACCCGCCGGGGCGAACGAGGCCTTCAACGTCGTCAACGGCGACGTCTTTCGCTGGCGCTGGATGTGGCCCCAGCTCGCGGCATACTTCGGCGTGGAGCCCGTCGGATTCGAGACCGCGCCCCGCCCGCTCGAGCAGCAGATGGCCGGCATGGGTGAGGTGTGGGCGCAGATCGCGGCGAAACACTCACTGGTCGAGCCAGACCTCGACCGCCTTGCCTCGTGGTGGCACACCGATGCCGACCTCGGTCGCGACATCGAGGTGGTGACCGACATCAGCAAGAGTCGCCTGGCGGGGTTCCACACCCACCACCGCACGGTCGATTCGTTCACCGCCCTCTTCGATCGCTATCGGCGCGACGGTCTGATTCCCGCGGAGTAACGCATCGCCGCTGCTTAACGCGACAGAACGTAGTTTCGCAAGCCGTGTTTGTGGCACGATGTGGCTGAACAGTCTGGTGGCCGGGGGTCTGCATAACTCGTGCCTTTGTCGACGCTCGAAAGGCACGATCGCATGGCAATCACAGGTATCCGGGGCACCTTCTTCGACTTCGTCGACGATCCGTGGAAGCACGTGGGCAGCGAGCACGAGGCCGCGCGCTTCACTCTCGACGGTCTGCTCGTGATCGACGACGGCATCATCGTGGCATTCGGTGACGCCGACGACGTGGCCGGCTCGTATCCGGGCCTCGACCCGACCGTGATCTCCGACCGCATCATCATGCCCGGGTTCGTCGACGGACATATCCACGTGCCCCAGACGCGCGTGCTCGGCGCCTTCGGCCAGCAGCTGTTGCCGTGGCTGAACGACACCGTCTTTCCCGAAGAGGCCAAGTACGCCGATCGCGAGTACGCCCGCGAGGGCTCGGAGCGCTTCTTCGAGAACGTGCTCGCCGGCGGAACGACGACCGTGCAGGCCTTCACGACCACTTCGCCCGTCGCGACCGAGGAGTTCTTCGAGGCCGCGTCGCGGCGCAACATGCTCGTGATCGGCGGGGTCACGGGCATCGACCAGTTCGCCCCCGAGGGCACAACGAGCACGCCCGAGCAGTTCTACGCCGACAGCACCGCCATGATCGAGAAGTATCACGGCACCGGCCGCAACCTCTATGCCATCACGCCGCGCTTCGCTCTGGGGGCGACCGAGCAGCTGCTCGAGGCGTGTCAGAAGCTGAAGCAGGAGCATCCGGATCTGTGGGTCAACACCCACATCTCTGAGAACCCGGCCGAGATCGCGGGCGTGCTGCGGGCCCACCCCGACTGCACCGACTACCTGGGCGTCTACGAGAAGTACGGGCTCGTCGGCCCCAAGTTCTCGGGCGGCCACGGGATCTGGCTGTCTGACAACGAATTCGCGCGCATGAGCGACAGCGGTGCCGCCGTGGTGTTCTGCCCCTGCTCCAACCTGTTTCTCGGCAGCGGCGTCTTTCGCCTCGGCAAGGCGACAGACCCCGACAGGCGGGTGCGGATGTCGTTCGGCACCGACATGGGCGGAGGCAACCGTTTCAGCATGGTCGACGTTCTCGACGAGGCCTACAAGGTGGGCATGCTCGGCAACACGATGCTCGATGGAAGCACCAACCGCGTCACGCAGGATCTGGCGCAGTCGGAGCGCAGCAAGCTCTCGCCCTATCGCGCGTTCTGGTCTGTGACCCTGGGCGGCGCAGAGGGTCTCTACCTCGACGACCGGATCGGCAACTTCGAGGTGGGCAAGGAGGCCGATTTCGTGGCCCTCGACTACACGGCTGGACCACCCGCGATGGCCTGGCACCAGGAGTTGTTCTTCGACAGCTCCGGCCCCAGCACGATGGAGGAGGCTGCGCACGCCCTCTTCAGCATCATGATGGTCGGCGACGAACGCAACGTCGACGAGACCTGGGTCTCGGGTGTGCGCCTCTACAAGAAGGCGTGACGGTGAAGAACGAGCCTGTCGCCGTCTACCGGGAGGAGGCAGTCGTCGGCAGCGGCGGTTTTTCGGCGATCCTCACCGCAGCCGTGCCGCCCGGCCTGGATGACGAGTACGTCGCCTGGCAGAAGAAGATCTCCGACGCCGAGGCGTCGTTCGACGGGTTTCTCGGTCATCGTGTTCAACGCCCGGTCGCGGGAGAGCGACACGAATGGGTCGTCGTCGTGAGCTTCGACACCGAGGCGCACCTGTCGGCGTGGCTCGACTCGAGCGAACGTCGAGCGCTGCTCGCCGAGGGCGAGAGATTCAACCGCCAGCTCGAGGTCACGAAGACGAGCCTCGGTTTCGACTTCTGGGCGCAGCGACCGGATGCCGTGGGCACGGCCGCCAGGGCGCCCGTCGGCAAACAGAATCTGCTGGTTCTGATGGCCCTCTATCCGATCGTCTTTCTCTGGGGGTACTTCGTCAGCACGCCGCTCTTCGACGGACCGGGCGAGATCCCGTTCTGGCTGTCCCTGTTCGTGGGCAACCTGGTGAGCACACAGCTTCTCGGGTGGTGGGTCATGCCCTGGGTCTTCAGGCGCTTCGACTGGTGGCTGAAGCCTCGACGAGGAGCGCTCACGCATGTGGCGGGCTTCGCGATTCTCGTTGTTATCTACGCGTCGTCGATGGCGCTCTACGCCTGGCTGCTGTCGCTCGCCGCCGGGTAACTCAAAGTCAAGGCCCCCACGCGGGCCCACAGGTGCGCCAAGCTCGGTGTGCGTCGAACAAGGGGGAACTGTGAAACGCATACATTGCCAGGGCAAGCACTTCGTCACGACAGACGATCTCGCCCGAGCCGTTGTGAACTTCTCGCAGGCCGCTCAGAAGCGCGGTCGGGTCGTCAAAGTCGCTGTGCCTGCCATCGCCGACAATCACGAGTACGTCGTCGAACTCGTGCTCTCACCGGGAGAACCACTCGAGGTTCTCGATTCCGACGAGCAGCCGGTCGAGCTCGATACGGCTCCCTTCATACGCTCATTGTCTGAGCGCAGGCTTGCGTGGCGACGTCACACTGCCGCCGACCACGAGACGACGTAACGTCTCTCTTTCTTATCTCTGGTAATAATTGGAGAAAAGGAACGGCACAACGGAGTGCGTCGCCTTGCCACGAGGGGAAAGGCAGAAGATGAAGCTCTCTGTAATCGGCTGCGGCTATTTGGGCGCGGTTCACGCGGCCTCGATGGCCGAACTGGGCCACGATGTGATCGGCATCGACATCGACCAGACCAAAATCGACGCGCTGGCCGCCGGCAAGGCGCCCTTCTTCGAGCCGGGGCTTCCCGAGATCCTCACCTCAGCCACCGCCACGGGCCGACTGCGGTTCTCGACCGACCTCGCCGACGCCGCCGGCAGCCAGGTGCATTTCATCGCGGTAGGAACGCCCCAGAAGAAGGGCAGCTACGCGGCTGACCTCACCTATGTGAATGCGGCGCTCGAGGGACTCCTCCCCTACCTGTCGGAGGGCGACCTCGTGGTGGGCAAGTCGACCGTGCCTGTGGGAACTGCCGCGGCTCTCGCCGCGAAGGTCTCGGCAAGCGGCACCGGCGCCATGCTCGCCTGGAACCCCGAGTTCCTGCGCGAGGGCTTCGCCGTGCAAGACACGATCTCTCCCGACCGTCTCGTCTACGGGCTGCCGCCCGAATCGGGCCAGGCCGAGGCATCCAAGGCTTTGCTCGACGGCGTCTACGAGTCGGCGCTCAGCAAAGACACGCCCCTGGTGGTCACCGACTATGCGACCGCCGAGCTCGTGAAGGTGTCGGCCAACGCGTTTCTCGCCACGAAGATCTCGTTCATCAACGCGATGGCCGAGATCGCCGAGGTCACCGGCGCCGACGTCACGCAGCTGTCGACGGCGATCGGGCTCGACGACCGCATCGGCTGGAAGTTCTTGAAGGCCGGCGTGGGCTTCGGCGGCGGATGTCTGCCGAAGGACATTCGGGCGTTCACTGCTCGCGCCGAGGAGCTCGGCCGCGGCGAAAGCGTGGCGTTCCTCAAGGAGGTCGACGCCATCAACCTGCGTCGGCGCCAGCGCGTCGTCGACCTCGCCGTCGAGGCCCTCGGCGGCCAGGTCAACGGCAAGAAGATCGCCGTTCTGGGCCTGGCGTTCAAGCCGCACTCCGACGACATTCGCGACAGCCCGGCACTCGACGTGGCGGTGCAGCTGAAGGGCCGCGGAGCCAACGTGGTGGCGACCGATCCCGAGGCGATCCACACGGCCAGCCGTGTGCATCCACAGCTCACGTACGAGGCCGACCCGGCCGCTGCACTGCAGGATGCCGACCTGGTCGTGTTGGTCACGGAGTGGGATGAGTTCCGCTATATGGACCCAGCCTGGGCTCTGCCTCTGGTGAAGACCCCGACGATCATCGACGGTCGCAATACGCTGGATGCCGCGGCCTGGCGGGCAGCTGGCTGGACCTACACGGGCCTCGGTCGCCCGTAAGCTCGCTCCCTGAGCCTGCCGAATCGCCGGCCGCTCCCTGAGCCCGTCGAAGGGGCCAGCGGCGCCGCTCCCTGAGCCTGTCGAAGGGGCCGGAAACAGCGACTTCGACGGTGGCGACCTAAGCGGAGCTTTCTCACCATCGCTACGCCGCCGACTGCACATGGAGCGGCCCCGCCAGCCCGGACCCGAGCCGTGATTATCCCTGCAGGGACACGACAGTTCATAGTTAACGAGAATCACTCGATTTACCCAGATTTGCCCCTTAGGCTCCCCCTCATGGAACTTTCCGCCGTCGCGGCCTCGGTCGCTATCGTCTTTGCAGCGTGGACCTCGTTGGCTCTTGGCGTGGGTCTTGCGTTTGGAGCAGTCGTGCGCCGTCGCGATTCTGAACCCGCGCTGTCTGAAGCCACCCCACTTCGCTAGTTCGCGCTTCTCTGGACGCCAAAGAAGCGCGCTGCACGTTGCAACGCAAAAGGCCCCGAGCTTTCGCTCGGGGCCTTCCGACGTAAATCCCGTGAGGGACGGGCAACGTTAGTTGCGACGTATGACTAGGCTGCGCTCTTGTTGCGGCGAACGACGCTCAGCACGAAAACGAGTGCGATACCCAGAACGAGTGCGCCGCCGGCGCCCCAGACGATGAGCATCGGGGTCTCGAAGCCGGTGTTCGGCAGCGATCCGTTTGAGCCAGAACCGGTACCAGAGCCGGCCGCGTCAGTCGGCACGACCGTGAGTGTTCCGGTGGCGACGTTGGTGGCGCTTGAGACGGTGATCGTGTAGCTACCCGGCTGCGTTGCAGATGCGGTGTAGCTGACGGTTCCGTTGGGGCCTGCCGGCTTGCTGGCGGTGACGACAACCTTGAGCGCGCTCAGGGTGACCGCATCAGGAGCTGAGGCAACGGTCTGCTCTCCAGGCTGGAACCCGCCGAAGGAGAACGTGACAGGCGCGCCAGGGGTCACAACGACCGTCGCGCCGTTGTCACCGCCGTCGCCGTAGGCGGCAGCGTTGGCTGCAGTCGGAACCGAGAAGATGGCGAGAACGGCGAGAGCGCCGATCGCAAGAGCTTTTTTGAACATGAGAACTTCCCCCAATAGTTTGTGCTGAGCGCAACTCGAACGCCCGTACACCAGTCATGCCTCAATTGAGACTCTCCTACTGTAAGGCATTTTCACAGTCGACTTCGAGGGCCTTTGTTTCTAACCCGTAAACAAAAGGGGTGTGTTGCACTGAAACGGCCTTGCTTTGCGGCTTATCGCCCAGGAACTGGAAGTCAAGGACCGTGCTATCTCCCGGCGCGAGTTCTATCTCCACCTTGGACACACCGTAGCCCAATTCTGTCGACGGCTGGTACGCGACTGCTGCACCGTCTCGGCTCACGCCCAAGTTGTAGAGCCCCTCCGCCCCGTACGCAGCTATGTTCGTGCGTATATTGCCCGGTGGGATGCCGAACAAGCCACCGCCCGTAACGTATGCCGGAAGCGACGTGGCCGCGTCTGCTGGGGCCGTGTTGGTCAGCGTGACCCGCACCGAGTTGAGCGGTAGTCGGTCATTTCGACATACAGCTTGACCCGCCTCGATGTTCACCTGCAGATAAGGATCCATCTTGGCGGTGGTGCTGTCATTGAAGTACACGCCGAAACGTTGCTCTGTCTCCGAGCTCTGAGGCAGCCCTCCGGCCAGGGTCGTGCCCGCCAGAATCTGCTGGTCGTCATCATGGGCGCTCCACACGAGCACGCGGTTCTCATCGCTGGCCTGCCCCAGTGCGGCGACCAGAGCGGTGGGGTTGACGTCGCCGCTGGCGATTTTCTCGAAGACGGCCGCGGCAGCCGATGCGAAGAAGGCATCCTGCTCGGGCGGCTGCTCGTACTTGGCATAAACGTCTTGTAGCAGCAGCTTCACCGCATTCTCGCTCGTGAGCTGATCACCGCTGGGCAGAGCGATAGGCCCAGTGGCCTTCAACAGGTACGACAGGGCGACCGGATCGAGTGAAATTACTCCGTCGACCTGCAACCCATACTTTCTGTTCCACATTTCCCTAGCGATCTGGCCCGAGAGAGCGAAGTTAGGAGTGAAGTTGACGTCTTGCATGAACTCGGCTGTGTGGTCTCCGTAGAGCGACTTGGTGTCTAGCGGAAGCTCGATCACGGGTTCGGAGAACTGCCTGAAGCTACTGCCGGACGTCTGTTGGGTCAGCTTGATGGAGCCTGCATCTGTATTGATGAGGGCGAGCGCACCTGGAATGCCTCCGGTAGAGCGCAGTTCAGCGTTGTTCTGGAAAAGAAGCAGGTAGTTGCGCGGCCCGTCGGCACCGAGCATGGCCGGCAGCAACACCGATGCTTTACTCAGGATCGTCAATTCACCTGACGCCTCCGTGAGCTTGTCGAGAAGCTGTTGCCGCGCATTCGCCAATGGCTCGATGACCCCGCTGTCGTCGAGCTCATCGACTCGGGCCACGGCGCTTCCCACCGCGGCAGACGAGTTCGCCAGCACCCCCTGCGCATCGACCAAGGGCTGCAAGTCCACGCGCCCGTCGACGGGCTTGAAGTCGGTGAGACCGATGGAGCCGGCGAGGCTCGTCAGCGGCTCGATACCATCGCGCGAGACGTCGTTCACCGTAGATGAGAGTTCGCGCATAACAGCGAGATTGCCGCCGACCAACGGAACGACCTCGGCCGACCGCCAGACCGGATCGCTTGTTAGTTCGGCTGCGGACTGGGCATGCTTCCTCAGCTTCGTCATCGAGTCTGTGGCACCGGCAAGGTCTCCCGATGTGACCTGGGTTTTGAGCTGCGTCACCAGAGGGATCGCGGCCTCAAGCTCGCCTTTGGCGAGGTAGCCGCGCACACCAATCCACGCGACTGCAGCGATTAGACCCACAGCAAGCACCCCGACGATGAGCGCTACACGTTTCTTGCGCGGCTTCTTTCGTCGAGATCGACGATCGCCCCTACGGGTCGGCGGATTGACCGGCTTCTCCTCGGGCTCACTCATTCGAGGCATCCTCATAGCGAGTCGATCGGTTGCGCGAGGCCGCGCGGAGTCCTGAGATGACCCCGCCGAACGTGCCGCCTAGCTTCGAGAGAACTGCCTTTTCTCCTCGTGCGATTTTGATGATCGCAACGGTGAGTCCGCAGCACTTCTGGTCGCCCACGAGAAGGGCTCGCAGAACATACGACGCAGTCTGCGATCGTGACGAGTAGAGAGATAACGCGAGCGCCTCGTTGTGGCGCTGAACGATGATGCGCTCCCTCGTGTAGCTGGTGCGTTCGTCGCCGGTCGCCCGCTTTGCCGGAAAGTGATCCACCTGAAGGCCTGGATCGTATGCGGCGCCATATCCCTGGCTCGTCACGCCGAGGCTCAGAACGAACTCGTTTCGAGACTGTGCTCCTGTGCCCGCGACGAGGCGGCCGAGCGGCACTCTTCTGGCCGGCGCGACCCTCATGCTCATGTTCGCGCCCTTGACGTGTTCTGCAACGCGGAAGGCACCCTTGCCCAAATGATGGTTGCCGGCGATCTTGCCTCTCGTCAGACGCCCGACCGGAAGATCGGCGTGTCCCGAGATGCGGTCGCCATCCACGTTGTCACGGCCACCGAAGAGTCCGAGATTCGGGTCGGCCCCGTAAGCCTGCCGGATGCGACCGACCCAGTCAGGCAGAGCTCGCGCGTCGTCGTCAACGAACGCGATGACGTCGGTCGACGTCGAGCGGATTGCGGTCTGAAGTGCGAGGGCGAGGCCCGGTTCTGTGACGATCACCGTGCTCAGACCGGCAGCCGTAGCCACGGCCTGGGTTGGCGCATCCGAGCTTTGAGCGACGACAACGATCTCATCAGGGGTGTCGGTTTGCAGTCTCAATGCCGCAATGCATGCTTCAAGGTCGTCTGGTCGACCGACGCTGGCGATCGCCACTGTGACGCTCGGAGCCGAAGGTGTAGCCACTAGTCCCCTCCCCCAGGGCCGCATGCTTTATGACACCGCGAACAACCGCCACGAGCATCTTTTCCACTCGACGGTACCGCACGTCATTCCAGAAATTTGACGGTCCCCTGTAAGTTGACGCTATGGGGAAGAGCGTGACGCGCACCGTCGTAGCGCTGTGCGCTCTGATTGCACTGGGGGCTGTGGCCGGCGTAGCTGCGTCGCGACTAGACGTGCAGATCACCCTCTCGGTCCTGATCGTTCTGAGTGCGCTGTGCATGTACAACGTTCGTCGCGTGCTTATTTTCGCCGTCGTGCTCGTGCCCTTGATCTCTTTGGTGCGGAGACTGGTCAGCGGTGGCCGTGTCGATTCAGATCCCCTGGTGCTCGTTCCGCTCATCCTCGTGATGTCGGTTCTTCTGGTTCGCTTTTTCCACGAACACGAAAAGCAAACTCGTGCCAACTGGGTGAATCGACTCGTCATCGCCTTCGCAGTAGCCGTGGCATTCACGCTTGTCCTGCGCACTGTCACCGCAATCGCGCCCCTCTACGCCGCGGGCGCCATCGTCGTTCCCCTCATACTCATCCCCTTAGTCGTCGACGGCAGGGTGCCGGATGTTTGGCTCACCGCCGATCGGGTGATTCCAGTCCTCGGAATTCTGGTCGGGCTCTACGGGGTGTATCAGTTCTTCTTCCTGCCCGAATGGGACAAATCATGGATGATCGCGTCGGACCTCAACAGCATCGGAGCCCCCAACCCACTTGAGGTGCGTGTGTTCGGCGCCTCGGAGTCGCCGGGGCCTTACGCGCTCTTCGTGGGACTTGCGAGCGTAGTCGCCCTCGCGAAGGCGACCATCACACCGAAGCTGGTTGCGAGGGTTCTCTGGTTCGCGTGCGCTGCAAGCTTGACCGTTCCGCTGATTCTCTCGGGTGTGAGAACGGCCCTCCTAGCCGTAGCGATTTGCGCGGTCGTGTTGGCACTCATTCGAGGCAAGGGGTTCGGACGCTTCTTACCTATCATTCTTGTGGTTCTGGTGGCGCTCGTCCTGGTTCGAATCCTGAACGCTCTCGACGGCAGCTCGTCCATCTTGTCGGCGGACCGTTACACCGAGTTCGATTCCGACACCGACGGCTCATTCCAGGCCCGCCTCGGGATCCTGCAGTACTTCTTCAGCCCTCTCAAATACTTGGTGGGAAATCCGTCGGAAAATCGAGCCGACAGTCTGGTTGGCGACACGATCGTGCAGTACGGCTACATCGCCGGCATTCTTATCACCGTTCTGTGCCTACTCATTCTGTTGATCTCGCTAAGAAACATGGGAGCGCGCCGGGCAGAGACGGCGTCGTTGAGTTCTATCTTCATCGTGGTTTCAAGCGTTTCAGGCAATGTATTTCTCTCGACATTTGGCATCGTTATCGGCTTGGCATTCGCCGCGACGGCCAAAGCGTATTTCGCGTCCAGACAGACGCGAACGCCAATACCCGCCAACGAAGACCACCCTGACAAAAGACAACCGGACCGTTCGGGCAAATACCGTAAGCTGAGCGTCAATTAGCCGAGGGGCCGACGTCCCGAGGTCTCCATGGATGCAGCGCCGCATGCTCAAAGGTCGTGGTTCACAACGTCCTGCGAAGGGGAGCAGAGCTACATTCGGGGGGAATGGTTTTGACTGGTGTGATTGTGCACGAATGGCTCGAGCCTCACGGGGGCGCCGAGAAAGTCGTCGAAGAGCTCGCGGCGATCTTTCCTGATGCGCCCATCAAAGCGCTGTGGAATGCCGCGCCTGAGCGATTCACGTCAGACAGGGTTTCGGAAACGTGGATGTCGCGGACACCGCTTCGAAATCACAAGGGAATTGCCGTGCCCTTGATGCCCGCCACCTGGCGCCATCTGGGCAACAGCGACGCCGAGTGGATTCTGTGCAGCTCACACCTGTTCGCGCACCACGCCCGCTTCTCAGGTCCTGCTCGAGCGGCAGCCAAATATGTCTACGCCTATACGCCGGCGAGATACATCTGGAACCCCGAGCTGGACAAGCGAGGATCGTCTTTGCCAGCCCGGGCCGTGTCGGTGCCCCTCAAGAGGATCGATCGCAAGCGAGCCCAGGAGCCGCACGCAATTGCGGCCATCAGCAATTTCGTTCGCGACAGAATCAAAGAGAATTGGGGCCGCGACAGCACGGTCATCTATCCGCCCGTCGACGTCGAGGGATTCATCTCGGAGAGCGACGAGTTGAGTGAGCGTGAACAGAAGCTCCTCGCCACGCTGCCCGACACCTTTGTTCTCGGCGCATCCCGCTTCATTCCGTATAAGCGGCTCGATCTCGTGATCGACATGGGTATAGCGGCCGATCTCGATGTTGTCATTGCCGGCGACGGTCCCTTACTCGGCGAGCTGCAATACAAGGCGCTCGAACACCCCCGGCGAGTGACATTTGTGAGACGGCCCTCCCATGCGCTTCTCAGGGCCCTCTACATTCGTTCTCTCTTCTATATGTTCCCCCCTGTCGAAGACTTCGGAATCATGCCCGTCGAGGCGATGGCGACAGGAACGCCGGTAGTCGCAAGCGCCATCGGAGGCGCCTCGGAGACGGTGCAACATGGCAAGACCGGGGTGCTTCTCGAGAACTTCAGCGCGGACGAGCTGCGAGAGGCGGCGAAGACGGTGACAACAATGAAACCGGCGGACTGCGTCAGCCGCGCCTGGGCCTTCGACCGTTCGTCATTCGCGAAAGAGATCAGCGGGTGGGTCGGATCATGAGCCGCGGAGGCCCCCAGCTGCGGGTTCTGCACCTCGACCACACCCAGGCGCGCGGCGGTGCGGAATACGCACTGCTGAGGGTGCTGAAGAAAGCGTCGTGGGCGGCGACGCTGGGTCTGCCCGCAGCTGAGTCCGGGTCTTTCAACGTCTACGGCGCCCTGTCCGGTCTGCCAAACGTGACGGTCGAGACAATCGGACCTCGGCAACGGTTCGGCGCAAGCAGCAGCCGCTCGATCCTTGGCATTGCTCGATTCGCTGCGGCCGCGCTCGGCCAGGCCGTCAGCATCCGGCGCAGCAGAGCCTTCGCTCGCGCCGACCTCATCCACACCAATACATCGAGGGCAGCCGTCTACGCCGCCATCGCGAGCGTGGGTAGTGGCACGCCGCTTGTCGTGCACCTTCGCGATCTGGTCGACAAGCCAAGCCTGGGCTCCGTCGGATATGCCCTGTTCACCCGCATCGCGCTCGCGCGAGCTGCCGGTGTGATCGCGAACTCGCAGTCGACCCTCGCGTCTGCCACCCCTTTTCTTTCGAACAAGACGAAACACGTCATCATTCCGAGCGCCGCAGGCATCGAGTCCACCGGGCGCAGTTCACCATCGAAGGACGTTCTCACCCGAGTCGGCATGGTCGCGCGGCTCGACCCCTGGAAGGGTCAGGATCTGCTTATACGAGCGTTCGCCGGGGTCTTTCGCGGGGGCGAGGTACAGCTTCTTCTTGCGGGAGATGCGGCCTTCGGACACGAAGGATTTCTGGTCGAACTGGAGGGCCTCGCGCGGGAACTCGGCATCGAGGATCAGGTTCAGTTTCTGGGGCACATCGACGATGTGCCGGAGTTCATCGACAGCCTCGACGTGTGTGTGCAGGCGTCGACGAGGCCTGAGCCACTCGGGCAGAACATTCTGCAGTATCTCAGCGCCGGCAAGGCGATCATTGCCACTTCGGTGGGTGGTCCTAGCGAATGGATCCGACACGAGAAGTCGGGCCTTCTCTTCGAGATGGGCGACGAGGAGTCCCTGATGACAAACCTTCGCCGCGTGAGCCATGTATCGATCAGGCGCACTCTCGAAGACGGGGCTCGGCGCGCA
The DNA here is from genome assembly GCF_900177765.1 of Agreia sp. VKM Ac-1783. Taxonomy (GTDB): domain Bacteria; phylum Actinomycetota; class Actinomycetes; order Actinomycetales; family Microbacteriaceae; genus Agreia. Next base: position 178,612 of record NZ_FXWI01000001.1, on the reverse strand, counting down.
CCGGGTCTCCTCTCCGACGCTGAGGTCGCAGATCTGCACCAGGCATTTTTCAAGGAAGTGGCACGACCGTGACAATTGACAGGGTCCTGGTGCGGCACACAATGACGAGGGTTGAGAACGAGCAGTGAAAATTCATATGACTGGCTCCGAGTGGTTCTCGAGCCGTCAAGGCGGTCTTAATCGATACTTCGAAGGCCTCTACCTCGCGATGACGGCGAAGCCGGGGATACAAGTTTCTGGGGCGGCGTTCGGTGATCCCGCACCGGGAGGAACCTCATGGGGCCCCACTGGCGGCAGCACCGTGTCTCGCGTCCTGGCATCCCGCCGCGCACCCGACGCAGCCGGGATCGACATCATTGACAAGCATTTCTCGCTCTACGGGTCGCCCCGGCCCCCCAAGACAAGCCCGGATGCCGGCATGGTGGTTCATTTTCAGGGCCCCTGGGCGGCAGAAAGCGCGGTCGCCGGAGCCAACAAGCTCGTGACACGCGCTAAAACCGCTGTGGAGCGAAGTGCGTACAAGCACGCGGACGCCTTCATCGTTCTCTCTCGGCCCTTCAAAGAGATTCTTGCCAACAACTATGGCATGAGCGCCGACAAGATCCACATCATCCCGCCCGGCGTCAACATTGATGACTTCGAATTCAGCGATGAGACGTCGAAGCGAGGTGGCGCTCCCCAGGTTCTCTGCGTGCGGCGACTGGAGAAGCGCATGGGCATCGACGTGCTCATCAAAGCGTGGGAGGACGTGGATAAGCACTTTCCTGGTGCAGAGTTGCGCGTCGTCGGCACCGGCACTTTCGAACAGGAGTTGCGGTCGCTGGCGGCTGCTAGCTCGGCGAAAATCACTTTTCTCGGTCGCCTCGATGACGAGACACTGCGGCAGGAGTACAAGTCAGCGTCGATCACGGCGGTTCCCAGCCTCGCTCTCGAGGGTTTTGGACTTATCGCCCTTGAATCGTTAGCTACGGGCCGCGCGCCTATTGTCACCGATTGCGGCGGACTTCCTGATGCGGTGAGGGGCTTGGACGAGTCGCTCATCGTGCCGCGCGGATCGGTGGAGGCGCTGGCTGACCGCATCATTCAGGCCCTCTCCGGCCATGTGCCGTCGGCGCAGGAGTGTCGAGCTCATGCCGAGACCTTCGCATGGGACGTCATCGCACAGAGACATCTGGCGCTGTACGAAGGGGTTCGCTGACATGGTGAAGGTCGTCTTGATCAGCCTCGAGTGGCCCCATGCCGGGCATGTTGGCGGCGTCGGCCGCTATGCATTCAGGATCGCGGAGGAACTGCGCACGAAGGTCGATCTCACCGTCGTAACGCTGTCCGGAGGCACTCCGCTCGAAGGTGCCACCATGGTTTATGTTCCTCGCGTATCAGGTCGCCTCGCCCGGTATTATCTGACTCCGCTGCGGCTTCGTCGGCTGGTCGCCTCCATTGAAGCAGACGTAATTCATGCGTTCGGCGACGACTGGGCGTTGGCCAAGAATGGCGCCCCGATAGTGAGAACCTTTCTTGGCTCGTCGTTGGCCGAGGCACGTGCATCGCGTGGCCTTCGCAGCCTGAACCACTACGTTCTCGCTCTGACCGAGGCATGGTCTCGAGCGCGAGCCAAGTACAGGATCGCAATCGGCCCCGATTCCTTCGACACTTTCCGCTGTGACATTCTCATGCCGCCAGTGACGAAGGTGCCGCAAGTCAGCGGCGTCGACAAGTCGGAAGCGCCTTCAGTCGTCTTCATCGGCTCGTTTCACGGCCGTAAGAGAGGATGGCTCGTCGCCCGGGCCGTGCGGGAGGCTCAATCCAAGTCGGGCCTGCCGATCACCCTCTCGGTCATCGGCCCCGCCAACGACCGAGAGAATTGGTCGACCGACACCATTCATATGTCGGGCGCCTCCGACGAAGCTGTCAGGGAGACCGTTGCTTCGTCATGGGTATTGATGGCGCCGTCGGAGTACGAGGGTTTCGGCATCCCTCTTTATGAGGCAATGGCTCTGGGTACCTACGCCATCGTGACCGACAACCCTGGCAGCTCATACATCTACAACGCCGTCCAGCCGACGCCTCCGATCAGCCTCGTGCCTGAGCGCGAACTACGGAGTGAGCTCGAAAAACGGATTCAAGGAACCGGCACCCTCTCTACGCCAGAACAACAGGCCGCCTCTGCAGCCGTGGACTATCTGACATCCGAGGCATCCGGCGATCGGCTAGTGGACATCTACCGGCGACTATCTCGATGATCAAACTCTTGCGGTCGTTCTTCGATGGGAGCCGCCCTTCATTTGCACGCTTCTTTCAAACAGCGTTCGTTACATACGCGGGGATGGGTCTCAGCCTCGTCTCCGCTCCGATTTTGGCAAGGACGCTGGGACCCGACGGAAGAGGGGTATTAGCCGCAGCGTTTGTCGCTACTCAGGTCCTCTCCTGGGTAGCGTTCCTCGGGTTACCGCGTGGACTTTCAGTCCAGGAACACAGACGGTCATCCGTGTCTGGGTGGGGTGTCGTCGTTATTGGCGTCTTAGGGCCAGCAAGTGCCGCCCTAGCCCTTGCAGGATCTGAGACCCTGTCGAACGGGGACGAACGGATAGCGTTGGGCATTCGTATCGGAGCCACGGTTTTGATTTTGACGGGACTAAGCCAGCTGGGGCTGGAATACGTGTTGATCAAAGGGCAGATGTGGCGATTTAACCTGGCGCGGATAGCTAATGTTGTGCTGCCTTCGGTGGGCTATATCGTCGCTTTCGTCCTTGGCCACCTAACGCTTGAGGTTGCCTTCAGCATCACCTTCCTCGCGAGTGTCGTTGCCACTTTGCTTGGATGCATCTACGCCATCCCGGCCCTACGACGAGCCCGCCGGGTTCCAATTCCATGGAACTTTAGTCTGCGATATTGGACAACGTCAGCCTTTGATAGCGTGGGCGGTCGCCTTGATCAACTTATTCTCACCTCGTTGAGCCCCGCGTCAGTGCTCGGGGTCTACACGGTGGCAGTGACGTGCGCCAGCGCGTCAGGCGGGCTGACTCAGGCGTTGAATCACGTGACTTACTCGAAGTTTGCCGGGGCAAACGCCTCCTTGCACGCGAACACATCCGTTTTACGACGGCGCACTCTCATCGGCGGCGCAATGTCGATTGCGGTGGCGGTTCCGGTACTTCTTATCGTCATCTTTTACGGAACATCGCTGTTTGGCCCTGGGTACGAAGGCTTGCCCCTCGTCACAGCGATCCTCATCGTTTCGCAGTTCTTGAACGATCAATGGCAGCTGCGCATTTACTTGGACTCAGCGAGCGAAGACGCCCGTTCACTGACACTGTCGTCAGGCATGGGGTTGGTGGCACTTGCATCAGCTGCTGCGCTCTTCAACGCTGCCGGCACACTCACCGGCGCGCACATGGCCATTTGCGTCGTATTATTCGGCGCGGTTCGACTCGGATCTCGCACAATACTCCGCCGGTATCGCCCAGCGAACTCGAAGCGTCTTTAGACTCACATCAGTTTCCCCAGCTGCGCCGAACGCCAAATGGACTACTGCTGTCGAAGGATTCTGAGGTCCTCATCGACCATTGCTTCAACAATTCCGCGGAATGAAACAGTGGGCGCCCACCCTAGTACCCGGCGAGCCTTGCTTGCGTCCCCTACCTGTTCCGCTGGGTCAACGGGACGGGAGAATTCGGAATTAATCGACACCACACTGCGCCAATCATCAATACCCACTCTGGCGAAGGCGCATTCGACGAAGTCGGCAACAGAGTGAGACTCACCGGTAGCGATAATGAAGTCATCGGGGCGATCGACGGTCAGGGCCAGACGGATTGCGTTTGCGAAGTCTGGCGCCCACCCCCAATCACGACGCGACTCAAGGCTACCGAGCTCGAGTTTGTCTTGAAGCCCGCTTGCGATTCTCGCTGCACTTGAGGTGATTTTCCTCGTCACAAATGACTCTGGACGCCTAGGCGATTCGTGATTGTAGAAGATGCAGCTGGATGCAAACATGCCACGCTGCCGGTAGACACCGACGATATGGTGCGCGTAGGCCTTCGCGGCCCCGTATGGGGAGGAGGGATTGATAGGAGTCAACTCAGTCTGCGGCGACTCACTTGCTCTTCCAAAGATCTCAGCGCTGGATGCCTGTGCGAATCGGACCGCTTTCCCAGTTCGCTCCTGAATCCTCCAAGCGGACTCGAGCAGCTGAGCGACGGAAATGGCATTCACCTCAGCAGTCAAAACAGGATCTTGCCATGAGCGGTAAACGGAGCTCAAAGCTGCGAGGTTGAAGATTTCGTCCGGGGCGACAGATCGTACGACGTCATCTATATCGCCGGGCGAGGCAACGTCCAATTCATGAAGCTGTACCGACTCCATAGGTACTGACGGCAAATCGGCTGCAGTCGATGAACGAACGATTCCGTGGACCTCGTACCCCGAGGCGATAAGTAGCTCCGACAGATAGAACCCGTCCTGTCCCGATATCCCGGTAATAAGAGCTGTAGGCATCTGATCAGATCCTCGCCAGGCGCTTCTGTTCTGCGACGTCGTTCTCCACCATCATGCTCACGAGGGAAGGGAAGTCCACTTTGGGTTCCCATCCGAGCACAGATCTCGCCTTTGTTGAGTCGCCGATCAGCAGATCGACCTCGGCGGGGCGCATGAAGCGGGGATCCTGCTTGACGTACGGCACCCAATCATCGATGTTTACCGCCCTGAAGGCTAGATCCAGCAACTCGCGGATCTCGTGAGTCTCGTTGGTCGAAATGACGTAGTCATCGGCCTCATCCTGCTGCAGCATTCGCCACATTGCGTCGACGTAATCGCCGGCGAATCCCCAGTCACGTCGCGCATCCAGGTTTCCCAGGGTGATGTCCTGCTGCAGTCCCAGTGAAATGCGGGCAACCGCCTGAGTCACCTTGCGCGTGACAAATTCCGGTCCGCGGCGAGGGGACTCATGGTTGAAGAGGATTCCGGACGACGCGTGCATACCGTAGGACTCACGGTAGTTGATGGTCATGTAGTGGCCGTAGACCTTTGCGACACCGTAGGGCGACCTCGGCCACAGTAACGTGTCTTCGTTTTGGGGAACTGTCTGAACCTTGCCGAACATCTCCGAACTCGATGCCTGGTAAAACCGCACCTTCTTCGGGTCGTCGTGCGAGTAGAGCCTCACCGCCTCAAGAGCATTCAACACACCCATTCCCGTCACCTCTGAGGTCAGGTGTGCGTTCTCCCATGAGTAGGCGACGAAAGAGATGGCTCCCAGATTGTAAAACTCGTCGGGCTGCGACGACTCCAGTGCTCGGAGGAGACTGGATAGATCGGTGAGATCCCCAGTAAGTATCTTCACGCCGGGGACTGTCGTCTCTACTAGTTCTCGCTTGGGGTTGTTTTGACCTCGCATGAGGCCGAAGACCTCGTACCCCTTATCCAGGAGCAGTTCTGCAAGATAGAGGCCATCTTGGCCGGTGATTCCTGAAATGAGGGCGCGAGGCATGGGATTCCTTATCGATGATTGGTCGTGCGACGGTTGTTCGTTTAGGCGGAGACTGGGCGAGGTGTCGAGTGGCCCGTCTGACAACCGGTCGTCGTGCGGTCGGCATGCTTCATAGATAACAAATCCCCCCAGAGTGTTGTCGCCATCGTAGCGACTTCAAATAACGTCCGTGTTGCAAGCTCATTGCATCTCTCGACATCGGTGACGGTCCTGGTCGCATCGGTCAACCCGGGTCTCAATAGGCGCCGTCGCGCGCGATGACAGCCTTCGCCGTGCGCCACAAGATATGAATGTCTCCCGTGATGGACCAGTTCTCCACGTAGTAGAGATCCAGTCGCACAGTGTCCTCCCATGAGAGGTTCGATCGACCGCTGACCTGCCACAGACCGGTGATGCCTGGTTTCACAAGGAAGCGACGGTGCACGTGCGGATCATACTGATCGACCTCACGTTCGAGCGGCGGGCGAGGGCCCACGAGTGACATGCTTCCCCTAAGAACGTTGAAAAGCTGGGGCAGCTCGTCTAAGGAGAATCTGCGGAGTGTCCGTCCGATCGGCGTTACTCGAGGGTCGTTCTCCATCTTGAACAGAATCGAATTGCCCTTGTCACGATGCTGCGCACGAAGCTGCTCGAGCATCTCTTCGGCATTGGTCACCATGGATCTGAATTTGAGCATGAGGAACCGGGAACCGTTGATGCCGATACGTTCCTGACGGAAGAAGATCGGCCCGGATGAACTCAGCCTGATACTCACGACAATTATCGCCAGCAGCGGTGACAAAACGAGAATGAGAAGCAGAGCGGCGACGATGTCGAATGCTCGCTTCGTGAATTGCTTAGAGCCCGTGTAGCGAGGGGTCTCGACGTGGATCAGGGGCAACCCGGCTACAGGCCGCGTGTGAATACGTGGCCCCCCAATGTCTGTCAGGCTCGGCGCAACGACAAGGTGTTGTCGCCCCGGTTCCAGGCCCCAACTGATCTCACGAATCTTCTCGGCAGAGAGACTCTCGCTGCTCGCAATCACCACGGTGTCAGCCCCAGTGCTGGCCATCGCCTCAGCGAGACGGTCAATGCTGACGAACACAGGTATGGATGTGTCTTGTAGATATCCGGCTACGGACCCATCCGGAACGCATGCACCCACGACAAAATATCCCGCCGATGGCGAGCGCGCCAGCTCCTTCGCCAGGTACGTCGTCGATGCCTCGGATCCTACGAGAAGAACGCGGGACGAGTACTCTCCGCGGGCTCGCTTCACACTTAGCCACTGTCGCCACATCCACCGGGAAAACAGCAGCACCAAAACGCCCAAGGGGAAGGCAATCAGAATGTAGCCGCGCGCGAAGTCGATTTTGAAGAGAAACGCAACAATCGCTACCAGTCCGAAAAGACGAATGCTCGCATCAGCGATGAGCCGATATTCCTGGGTGCCGGTACCGAGAACGCGGTAGCTGCGCGTACCAAAAATGCCGAGCAGCAACATCCATGCAACAACGATGAGTACCGACATTGTCGAGTAGGTCAACGCAAACCCACTAAAACGCCCGCTGACCTCGACATCGGAACTGGTCAGCCCGAACCATGCGATCTGCGTTCCAAAGATAACCCAGACGAGAACGAGTAAATCTGTGACGACAAGGCCGTAGGCATAGCGTCTGCGCCAATCCCTGGTAGCTCCTGACGTGCCAGCGGCGAAGAGCCGGTGGGCCTTTTGTCCAATCATTGTTCTCCCGCTTGAGCTGAGCGGAAAGGCGCTGGCCCAGTTGCGAGATTACCACTACGCAACGCATCGTTGTGATTTCGCTCGGGGGCCAAGCTTGTTGCCGCCCGAAGACTCTGGCTTACAGCGGTGACTGCGGCAAGAATGAATTGGCCCGCTTCATCGTAGGTCTCAAGTGATCGACGATAGGGATCAACGATGTCGTCGTCGACTGGTCGTGTGACGATGCGAGAGAGCCCCCTCATGGACGAGACCTCGGCGATGAAACCACCCAGTCCCTCTCGGTTGCGCTTCCCAGGATCAGCATCTGCCCTCGGCATGCGCTCGGCATGCGTCTCGAGCAAACGCTGAAACTCACGCAGCGTAAACGTCTTGCGAGACGCTCTGGGCACCAGCGAGACGACAGCTGAACGGTGTTCGCGCGCAGCAACGAGGACGAGGTCAGCTCGTTTGACTCCGGCCGCGGATAAGTCCCTCGCCGCGTGACCAGAAGGGTCACCGCCGAGAGCCTGTGACAAGGCGGCAGCCTCAGGTGTCATGGGCCTACCTGTAAGCGCATGCGTTCCCGCGCTGCGCGTGCTGATGAGGTCAGACAACGAGCGCGTCTGAGAGCGAAACAATTGCTCGGCCAAGGGCGAACGACAGATGTTGCCCGTGCACACGAATAGCACGTCGAAGAAGTCACCTTGGGCATCCGACTCGATCATGACGGCACTCCTGTTGACGTTGCTCGCTTACTTTGAGGCGATCTCGCCCGGCAATAGGGCGTCACCGTATGTATACCCATACCCGTACCGACCATGACCGTATGCGTCGGGACCTTTCGTCGGGAGCATCGTCAGAACCACTCCCGAGACAGGCGCATCCACATTCGCGAGAGCAGTAAATGCACCCCTCAGTTGATTCTTGTGAGTCCGCCCGGCAGCACACACCACGATTGTTCCCCCTACAGTGCGAGCCAAAATTGCTGCGTCAGTGACGGGCAGAAGCGGAGCTGAATCGAACAGAACAACGTCGAAGGCTCGGTTGAATTCGCTGACCAATTTCAGAAGCGCATCCGACCCGAGTAGCTCGCTTGGGTTCGGCGGGATGGTTCCAGCCGGAAGCACGAATAGATCACGCTGACCCCACGGCTGGATGACGTCTTCCGGCTCCGCGCGCCCAATGAGCAGATCGGTGAGTCCGACTGCCCCCTCCAGCCCCAGATACTCGTGGATCTTGGGGCGGCGCAGGTCCGCGTCGACTAAGAGAACTCGTGAACCAGCATCAGCCAGAGCGATCGCGAGATTGACTGCAGACGTACTCTTGCCCTCGCTCTGAATAGAAGAGGTGATGACAAAGGAGCGGCTTTCACGCCCGACATCCAGGTACTGCAGATTCGTTCGCAGCGTACGGAACGACTCGGCCCGAGGACTGCGAGGATCGTCGTGAACGATGAGGGGGCGTTCCGCTGCCTTCGAGTCGAAGACGATTCCACCCAGGATTGGGGCATCGGTGATTGCCTCGACGTCGCGTTCACTGCGAATCCGATTGTCGGATGCCTCGCGCAGAACGGCGATAGCGATTCCTAGAACGAGACCGACCAGGCCACCTAGCGCGATGTTCAATGGGATATTTGGGCTGACGGGAACTTGAGGAACTTCGGCATGCTGTACCAGCGTGAGCTTGACCGGCGACGTGGTCGATCCTGTGTCGGCAGGCGTCTCGATCTTTTCCACAACCTTGGTGAGGCTCTCCGAGACGGCCGTGGCAATCTGGGAGGCAAGAGCCGGATCGACATTGGTCACTCCGATCTCGATCAGCGTCGTATTCAGCGGAGCCGTGGCCGTCACCATTGCGGCCAAGTCCGCGCTACTCAGGTCGAGGCCAAGCTCGGCAATAACTGGTAGCAAGACAATAGGGGTGGTGGCGAGATCAGCGTACGTCTTCACCCTCTGCTGCGAGAACGTGTTGCCCTGCTGCAGATCCGAGACGGACGATCCGCCTGACGTCGAGACAAAAACCTTGGCAGACGAACTGTACTTCGGTGTCTGCAAGATCGAGAAGCCAGCAGCTGCACCAATACCGACGAACAGGAGTACTGCGATCAGAACCCAACTCTTCTGCAGGATGCGTGCGTAGTCGCGAAGTTCCACTTCAGCGGCCTTCCCCTCGAGGTCGATTCAGCATGGGGGTCAAAATTCCCCCTCCGTCATGGTGCCACAGTTATCGAATGGTTCTTTCTTTGTCTCGTTACGTCGACGTAACGCCACTCCTACTATCAGTTTGCCTCTCCGCTACCTCGTCTCGCGCTTCGCTTGGCCACCGACGACCAGTCAACTCGTTCCACGGCTCGCTTCAAGTCGAGGATCGACACTGTATGTGAGGTGAAACGCCACTTGACCTCGGCCGACGTTCGGCCCTGTCGGAGAAGTTCATCGATGACCGGCCATGTAGCTACGGGAGAGCCGGGGGCCTGCGCCCACCCGGACGATGCGGCGTACACGCGAACGACTTTGGGCCGGGCCTTGTCGTTGCCGAAAAGCCGTGTGATGCGAGGTGGAATCTCGTCTTTCATGAAGCCGTCTCCGTCACGATTGTCGTGGTGTGGAGCACGCTCAAAGGCCGATCACTCTCGTCCGCTATACAGGCATCGCGACTGAGCTCGATCGACGACGCTGCCCCCATGAGTGATGCTAGTCCTCTCGCCCGAACGACAACAGTGATGCACGTCCCAGTTATGCGGAAGTCTGCATCAGAGACTTCTCGCGAGCACCCGCGCATCGATTGCGCACTAAGGGCTTCTCCACAAGAAGCCAGCTGAGCCAAGCAAAGGGTACGGTCGACACCACACAGACCAGGGCGAAGAGCCAGACAGGAAGCATGGTCCCGCCTAGAACTGCGATGATGAGCTGCTGTACCGGGAAGCCATAGATATACATTCCGTACGAGACGTCGTTGCGTCGACCGATTCGAGTGAGAACGGCTGGGAACCGGCTTCCTGAATAGAGCATTATGTATGCCACAGGAATCGCGGCTAGCGGCTTAAAGACGCCCGCCACAGCAAGAGTGACTGCGAGCGCCAGAGTGAGCGCTACGAGAAGGCCGGAAGCCGGAATCCTGTCGCGATATAGAAAAAGCAGAGCACCTGCGACGAAGAAACTCCCGAGGCTCGTCGCATTGTCCAGAATCGGCGCGGGGAATGCACCGGGCCAGAAACGGAAAGTCAGCGACACCGTCGTCGTACCGACGAGCATGATCGCGAGCGCCGTACCAAGAAGCCTTCTCGGCAGAAGCGAAACCAGCACACCGATGACCACGTAACAAAGCGCCTCGTAGATGAGGGTCCAAAGAGGTAGGTTCCAGACGAATGGAAACGGATTGTTGACGAGGGTGTGCTCAACAGTGGTCTGCTGAACAAAGAGGCCAGCGTTCGCCAGAACGTAAGAGAACCCACTGCGCCAATCGATTGAGCCGTGCGGATCGATGAGCGTGGATAAAGGAGCCAGCACAAACGCCACTGCGATGAGCGCGGCGAGAAAAGCGGGATAGATGCGAAGAAACCGTCGCCAGAGATAGCTGAGCAATGACCGCGATCTAAGCCTGCTTGCCGTGACCAGATAACCCGAAATGGCAAAGAAGCCGGCTACGGCCACCAGGCCAGGATCGGTGCCGTTAAGCATCGGCGGAACCCCGAGGCCATTAACGAGCCAAGAGTGGCTGACGATGACGATGACAGCCAGAAACAGGCGAATCGCGTTCAAGCTATTGCGGGCCGGATCGAACACTTCGCCGATCGTCTTCAAGTGCGGGCCGTCGCTAGCATTCTAGCCTTACGCGCGGACCGCCAGAGCGAAGGTGGCAAGGGCCTCATCTGCTGTTGCGAACGGACCCGTCCACGCGTGCCGCGTGTGAAGCATCGCGCTCTTGGCATGCCAGCCGTCCTTCATGAGATACACCGTCGCCACCCGCTGCGGCTGTCCTGCCGCATCGTTCCTGACGATGACAGCAACTTTATCGCTCTCAAAATCGAGATACACCTCGCCCATGATGAACTCCCCCCAGTCCGTTGGAAAAGGATAACCCGTCGCGTATTACAGGAGTATTACTTTTCTTGCACCAGAACGGGCAGCTGCGAGGCCACCGCATCGGCTAAAATTCGTGAGCCTCGGGCGTTCGCCACCACGCCGTCGTCAGAGAACCCCGTCACCCACGTGCCATTGGGTGAGGCGACCGCAGCGTTGAGATCGAGCACGCCATAGCCAGCTGCAGCAGCCGCCGTCTTCAGGGCATCGTTGACCGCGATGATGGCCTCGGGATCGTCATCGGATGGAGGTAGGAGCGCGACGATGGGAGTCGCCCCCCGGATGGTTACTGCTTTCCATAGGGTCTCTACTTGCGCGGCGATACTTTCCGACGAGGCGCCTCTGGCTACGTCGGTCGATCCGGCCTGCACGATCACGTAGCCGCTGAGCGAAGTGGTGGCGTCGATCTCTTGCTGCAGATCAGCGACAGCCGCGGTCGATCCGCTCACCCGTTCCAGGCCAAGTCGGGCGCTCGACTGCACGCCACCGACCGTAGCGGATTCTATGGACTGCGCCCACCAGGAATCGGCGCCCGAGCTATTCTGGTCTCCCAGCAGCGAGACCGAAGCAGCCGGTGCTGTCGTGGGAGTTGCGGTAGGTGTCTCGGTGGGGAGATCAAACGACGTCGGGGCCGGCCTCGACGTCGGATTTGGATTCACTCCGGGCCGCAGGGAGACTCCGGAGAGGGCGAGCGCCGCGAGAACAATCGCGGCCACGGCAACGACAGCGAGCGCCACGTAATCAGCACCTCGACCGAACGACCAGCCGCTTGGCCGCAGTCGAGCCGTTTTTCTCGCCATGAAGTCCCCCGCCATCTGAGGGTTCCAGCCTAAGGGGCGATTCTGCCGATTAAGGCCTGCCTGGGCGAGGCCAGCGCATCCGATACATTTGCCGAATGACAGTGACTCGATGGGAGATGCCGCGAGCGAAGTCAGGCCTCATGGAGAGCGGCGTGGGATTCGTCGCAGCCTTCGTATTGATTTCGCTACTAACTGGATGGTTGCGCGGAGCCGTTTACTACGACCCCCATCTAGTTCTTCTGTCGAGCTACGCCGTCGTGTGGGTACCCTTTCTCGGCGCAGTCCTCGTAGCGAGTTATATAAGAGGAACGCGGTCGTTGGCCAGAGACATCGGGCTGCGCATCACCTGGCTCGACGTATTTTTCGGCGTGGGTGCAGGTCTGCTAGCTCGAGCCGCGGCAGGGTTAGTCGAGATCGCCTTGACCGGTCGGATGGTGGGTATGGGTGTCAGCTTCGGCGATGCCGTCTACGACGGTTGGTGGCTCTTCGGCACGATCTTGGCACCGGTGCTGCTCGCCCCGTTCATCGAGGAGTTGTTCTTCCGGGGCCTTTTGCTACGAGCTGTTCACCGAGCCAGCATCGGCCTGCTTGGCTCACGCACGGCTACGGTCATTGCGATCCTCGTGAGCTCGCTGCTCTTTGCACTGCTGCACCTGACGCAAGCTGCCAATCCGATGGCCGCGCTTATTCTCGGCGTCTCAGCATTCCTTTTCGGCCTCGCGGCTGCGACGATCGCCGCCTTTACCGGTCGAATTGGAGGTTCGATCGTGGCGCATATCGTCTTCAACGGCGCGCTAGTTCTGACCTCCCTGTGAGGCGAACTTTCCGACGTGGGGACCGGCGGCCCTCCCCTTTATGAATGGTCCCGGGCCTGAGCCAATCTCGATACAGTGCTGTCCGCTCTGAACTTGCGAGCAGCGCGACGATCGCTCCGCCTGACACAGAACTAGTCGTGAATCGCCAGGCTTGGGTTGCTACCTATATGCTCGCTGCTTCTCCCGAGCGGCCCTGATGGTTGAGACAGCCTCGGCGAAGGGGTGCCCACCCTTGACCGCGTAGGCAAGGTGGTGGATTGCTGCGAACACGTTAAACGCGGCGGCTTTTGCTCGGTTTCTTTCGTAGTGACGGTACGCCTTGTGAGTGATATAGATCCGCGACACATTTAGGACGCCAGCGTAGCCTTCGCGATTTGAAGCGGCAGGGAAATGACTAACGTGCAAGTCATCGTTGTAGACAATGCTCCATCCAAGGCTGACCGCGTGACGGGCAATGTCAATCTCTTCATATCCATAGCGGATCTGCTCGTCGAATAAGGCGTTGTCAAAAAGGTCTCGGGGAAAGACGGTCGCGTTGATGCAGATCGCTTTTAGTTGCTCGCCGGGAGCTACGCGCTGGAAACCCAGGAAGCTAGCGTTATGGGCCGACACCTTCCGTGCAGGATCGTGAGAATGGTTCAGCTCCCAACCCGTAGTAATTACCTGCTCAAGAGATGACTCCTTCGCAATAGCCACAAATTCTCTATCAACCGTGACGTCGTCATCGATGAAAGCGATCAGATCACCCGTCGCAGCGGAGATGCAGTTGTTTCGGTTGGCGCCCAGCCCGCGCCTAGGCCCGGGTAGGTAGATCACTCCGGCGAACCTCTTTGCGACATCTTCCGCAGAACCATCCCCGTCGTCACTCACGATGATTTGTTCAGGAAGGGAACTGCCATCGAGAATGCTTTGCAGGGCTATTGCGAGTTCCTCGGGCCGGTTCATCGTGCAGATACAGAGCGAGAGTGTGGGCATTCGCTCATCATGGTCTACGCAGGTGAACCTAACAAGTATTCGCCTTTTTCCCATACGCGACCGGGATGCATCGGGACGAAAATAAGCGAAGCGGGCGCGAAGGCCCAGAAGAGACCACGTTAGCGAGTTACGTCGATGACTGCTGAACCCGCCCACATAACACCTCTCGTCAGCCCGGAAACAACTTTTCACGCACCATCTTCCTCACCGGGTTCTTTCTTGGCGAATACGTCGCGAGCCGCAGGTCCGCAAGCCCAGGTCGGTAACTTCAGTTCGTCCCATCGTGGGTGCCCGAGGTCTCCGCGAGTACGGACATCGTCACGACAGTATTGAGATAGGCGAAACACGCCGAAATCCACATCCAATATGCTGTGTCCGTGATCTCACGAACAGTCGACGGCCGACCTCAATCAGCCGGGCCACGCAGATGAGCGCTTCAGGTAGCACACTGCCAATCGCCGTTATCGTCCCGTATTACAGAGGCTCTGCGTTCCTGGACGGCCTTCGCGACTCTATTGCCAGTCAGTCCGCCCGCGAGGTAATCGTCGTAGTGGACGGAGGCGAGGAGCTGGAACTTGTCGAGACACATCTCGCCAGAGTTGAGGGCTTGCGAGTGCTCGCAACAAATGAAGCGCTCGGCACGGCCGGCGCCAGGAATTTCGGCGCACGACACGCGACGCAAGAGTGGATTACGTTCTTAGATCAAGACGACCTTTGGCCACGCGGGTTCCTGAACGGTCTCTTCCGCCAGGTGAGTAGCGACGTGCTCGCATACGACAATGACTTGTTCGAAGAGATACCGGGAGGTCCACGCCGGGATCTGGGGAAAAGCGTTTTCGAAGAGGCAGGCTGGTCGAAGTCTCATCTATCGAAACAGCAGTCCTCAGACTTGTTGAGCGGATTCCCCATGGTCAAGCTGCTCCTCACCAAAGTTTCGTTTCAGTCAATTGGTGGATACCGGGAATCTGTTTTCGCGGTGGAAGATTTCGACCTCGTCTGGCGACTCATCGCTTCGGGCTATGACCTGTCTTTCGCAACCCAGCCAAGAGGGTCCTATACCGTTAGGCCTGACAGCACCACGGGCCGCATTGCTGCAGGCGATCCGCACCTCAACCTTCGAGCGTTGCGATCCTGGGCAGGCATCTGGACCAGAATGACAATGGCGAGTAGCTTGCCCCTCCCAACCCGGGTGGGCGCGGCGCGCCGCGTGATACGAACGTATGGTCGCATTGCGAAGAGTCGTCTCAAGCAATTGCTGCGGTGACGCACAACCGGCAGTTGCGCGAGACTCCTTCGTCAGCCACAGGTAGTTAGCGATCATCGAGCAGAGGGTGATTGCGGACTGTGAAAGAACTCCTCGGACTCATGGTGGCGCGCATAGCGCTTTTCGCCCTTCCCCCAAAGACTGTTTCGTTGGAAGTTCAGTCGACTTCCTGTTCTCAGCTCCGCTAACGCCGGCTTACATAATCAGTGAGTCGGGGATCTTCATGACTAGTGCCGGAACGATTATTGGCGATGTTCGCTTAGGTTGGACCGAGTGGGCGGGATTGCCGCCGCGCTCGTGGTCCTAGGTCACTTCTTAGCAGGGGTTCTGCCCCCTTGAAGCTTTTTCGCGCCCCTACTTCGTTGTCAGCTGAGTTGGAGTAGTCGCATTTTTTCTTGTTTCAGGCTACGTAGTACCGCTTTCCTAGAGGAACCAAAGCACGTCGGTCTTCATCGTGCGGCGGGTCTCTTTCCTCCATTTGCCCGCACCGAAATGCCCGCACCCGGGTTTCCGGTGTCCGACCCTTCCCCATTCGCTGGCGCCTCACCTGCCTCCCATATCGAACTGCGACATAGTGTGCCGTTATGAGCCGGAGCACCGCGGCTGCGCCGAGACGCGTCCAGTAGCATCAACATCATGAGTAACAAGCCGGGGGGCCGACTCGATTCATTGACAGGCCTGCGCTTCTTCGCTGCCCTGGCGGTCTTTGGCAGTCACGCTGTCTGGCGACTACCGGAGAGCTCGGTCAAATCCGCTCTCGAGACGGTGACGACTCAGGGATTCGTCGGGGTTTCGTTCTTCTTCATCCTTAGCGGATTTGTCTTGGCCTGGTCGCATCGCGACGGCGATACTCTGCGGTCGTTTTACCGCCGTCGCTTCGCTCGAATCATGCCGGCTTACTGGACGGTGCTCGTTTTTGCTGTGGCTTGGCACCTGTTCGTCAGCAACGAACCAATCAGTCGGACGATAGGAAATGACGCCCTGTCGTTCGTGGGATTGCAGTCGTGGATTCCCGTCGAGACGATCTACTTTGGCGGCAACGGACCCGGATGGTCTCTGTCGGACGAACTATTCTTCTACGCTTTGTTCCCGCTGATCTTCTTACTCATCAGTACGGCACGAAATAGGTGGATAGTTGGCGGGGTCTCGGTCGCAGCGATCGCTCTAGTGCCGATCTTGTTGAACCCCGTGGAAGCGCACACGACTGAATACTGGGCGGTCTACGTCTTCCCAGTCCAGCGGATAACTGAATTTGCGCTCGGCATGATCCTAGCTAAGGCCCTGCGCTCGGGCTGGCGTTTCCCGATCGGGCTACTACCCGCGATTGTTTTTGCAGTCGTGGCCTACGTCCTCGCCGGCGTCGTGCCACTCGCCTTCGGACTCGTGGCCGTCACCCTGATTCCGTTTGTCATCCTCATAGGAGCAGCCGCACAGAACGACCTCGATGAGCGTCACGCGTGGCTCCGCACGCCTGCGTTGAAGCGGTTGGGCGAGTGGTCGTATGCCTTCTACCTTGTTCACGCGTTGACGCTCACAATCGTTACCGGTATCGCTATGCGTGTCGCGCCCGACCTGTTTGCGACGAGCACCCCGTTCGCTCTAGTCGCGCTCCTCGCATCGCTCATCGTTGCCACCACTGCTGCTATTGCCCTGTACTTCCTTGTCGAGAAGCCGCTCGAGAAGCGTCTCAGAGGTGAGCGGCCGCGGCCAGCAATGCTCGAACATCCACGACAGTAGCCGCGCGCGACAGACGAACAGATTACGTTCAGCTATGAACGGGTCAGGGCAGCGCCATACCGGTGTTCGCCTCTCGACTATGCTCAGCGGATGGGGGAAACAGGTAGTTCGCGGATCGGTTCTTTGGACGGATTGCGCGGGGTTGCGGCGCTCATGGTTCTGGCGCACCACTCGTTGCTCGTGTTTCCAGATCTAGCCGATGGGTTCTATGAACAGGGCGCACCCGAGTCAATCGGCTGGTTCGTCTACTCGCCGCTGCACACGCTATGGGCAGGCACCGAGGCTGTATATGTGTTCTTCATCCTGAGCGGACTAGTCCTGACGCTCCCTGTGATCCGCAGGCCGGCGTTCTCCTGGCGGGAGTATTACCCGAGCCGCATCATCCGCCTATACCTGCCTGTCGTCGCATCCGTCGCATTTGCACTCGTATTGGCACTAGTCGTAGCAAGAACCGATACTCCGGGAATCAGCGAATGGCTACAACGCCACGACCAGCCCATCACTATTGGAACCACGCTTCGGAACGCGACCCTTCTTACAGGAACGAACAATCTGAACAGCCCCTTATGGTCGCTTCGATGGGAGGTCTGGTTCTCATTGCTTCTCCCGGTCTATATCTGGATCGCGGTGCGCTTTTCACGCGTGGGATGGCCAATAGCAGCCGTATCCGTGGTCCTCTCACTGATCGGGACCGTCGTCGACAACGGTCCCCTCATGTTCCTCCCGATCTTCATGATCGGCTGCGTCATTGCTACGAAGCTCGCCGATCTCGCCCGTCTAGCAAAGTGGGTCGAAGAAAAACGTCGAAGTCGTGTCATCTGGGCGACCGTACTAGCCATCACGCTACTCGGGTTCTCAGCACGGTGGTGGCTGCCCGAAACGCTGTCCGGCACGTCCACTATCGTCGTCTTGATCTGTGCAGCGGTCGTCGTGGGGCTAGCCATCTACTCGCCGGGAGTCCGCTCCGCCCTCCAACTCCCCTTCATCCAGTGGTCCGGCCTCATCTCGTTCAGCCTGTACCTCACCCACGAACCCATCATCGTCACGACCGCGTTCCTCTTGCCGTCAGACATGGCTTGGCTAGTGCCCATCATCGCGGTACCGCTCGCTCTCGTCTTCGCCTGGCTCTTCTACCAATTTGTTGAGGCTCCAGCTCACAAGCTGGCCCGATGGGCCGCAAGATCGAGGCCCTCCCGTCAGCACGCTGCTTCACGAACAGCGCCCGACTAAAGACCCTTTGTCAGCACCGCTGGAACATCGGCGGATAGACCGTCTGATTCCGTGTTATTTGTGACCACGGCGTCGGCCCCGACGATGCAGCCTGAAGCGATCGCGACGGCCGGGAGAAGAATCGTTCGAGTTACGCTCTAGCACCGTCCCCAATCACCACGGGACCGCAGACATAGACACCAGCGCGCTTGTCATGGTCGCCGACTTCATGTGTAAATGTGCCGACCATGACCTGCGGGGCCGAAGAAACATCGTGCGCCGACGGTGATCGGCTCGCGGTTCTCGAAACAGCAGCGACAGTCGATCATCCCGCCTGGGCTGAAAGTGCCGTCACGAGTTGGGTTCTGAGCCGGTAAGCCTCTCGTAAGTTCAGGAGAACATCCGCGTGGCCATCAGTTAGGCCTCGAGTACGTCACCTTCGGGCGCGACGCTCTCCCACCGTCAGCCCAGCCCAGAATGCGCCGGCGACGAGGCCGAGCGCCACGACCGCGAGCGCGTACATCGTGGGAGCCGCGACCAGATGCGTGGAGTTCGGGTTGAACACCTCGCCCGACAGCGGCGCATATGCCACCCAGGCGAACGACATCGGCTGGGCTGCGAAGTACACGGCAGCGACAGATCCGGCCACGACGGCGATGATCGCGAGAACCAGCAAGAGACGTTTCAGGGAGGCGAAGGTCATATCTCCACGCTACGGAGTTCTCACGGTGAGAGGGCCACGAACGACAAGGTGAGTTCGACGCGGCGGAATCTACGAGTGACTCCGCTCGGCCAGCTGCGGCAAAGAAAAAGAGAGGCCGCGCCATTGCGACCTCTCCTTTTCGGCTTGTGTGCGCCCCTACTTCGCTGGCACGAGGGCCGCGAATTGTTCGGCCGAATCGCTCTGGAAGGCCGACTTCACGGCGACGAAAGCATCCCAGTCGACGTTCACGATCGACTGGCCGTCGCTCGACGTGCCGGTGCCACTCGTGGGTGCGGTGAAGAACGACACGTCGGTGGGCGTGACGTCGCGCAGCTCGAGAGCGAGATTGCCGACGTAGGCCGCGTCGAATCCGCTGTCGACGACAAGATACGGGGCGAGGGCAGAGACGAGCCCTCCGATGCGGCCGGGATTCGTGAGGATCGCGGCGTTCATGACCTCGCTCATCACTCCCTTGGCGAACTCCTGTTGATTGCGGGCGCGCTGGAAGTCGCCGTCTCGGAATGCATAGCGTTCTCGCACGAAGGCCAACGCTTCTTCGCCGTTCATCGTCTGCATGCCGCGGTCGAAGTAGTGACCTTTCATCTTCGATGAGTCGAATGCGGTCGAGTTGTAGACATCCACCCCACCGAGCGCGTCTGTGACTCCTCGGAATCCTGCGAAGTCGACGACGGCCACATGGTCGATGCGTGCTCCGATCATGCCCTCGATGGTCTGCACCGCCAGGGGAACCCCGCCGTACGACAGGGCCGCATTGATCTTCGCCTCGCCAAACCCGGGAATGTCGACCCAACTGTCGCGCATGATCGACATCACCGTGATGTGCTGCCGATCAGCCGGGATGTGGACGACCATGATGGTGTCGGAGCGTTGGCCTTCGAGGCCGTCGATCGTCGTGTTGCTGTCACCTCTGGTGTCAGAGCCGAGCACGAGGATGTTCTGAGCCACGGGAGCCTCGCTCGGCGCGGCCGCCTCGGGCCTGACAGCAGCAGCCGGGAAGGCCTCGACCAGCTTCACCGTCTTCTGATCCCAGGTCTTGCCGACCTCCATGGCATACGCAGCGGCAGAGCCACCCCCCACGAGTGCGAGTACCACGAGGATCACCGCCGCCATCCTCCACGGATGACGACGCACCCGTGTCGTCGCTGCTGTTTTCCTAGCCATATCGTCACACTCCATAAAATGAATAATGCTCACTTTATGAGATGCGACGAATCCATGCGACCCCCCGTATGAGGGCTAGATGCCGCGGATGACTCGAGCGATCAGCTCGCATCCTCGTGGCGCGTCTGCTCTCTGCGGTCGAAACGCCGAGTGCGAGAATCCGACCTCCACAGCTGCTCTTTGACCGCTAGTTCGACCCAGTCGGGCAGACCATAGCGAATGTGAGCGCGCGCAAATGCCGAGGTAGCGAAGGGAGGATCGTAGATCTCGAGCGATGACAAAGCCCGGGCTGTCATTCCCGCACTGGCGAAGGGGTTGCTGCCGATCGCCCCCTGCCGACCATCGCCGTCATTCAGCTTGTCGATGGTGACGCCGATCATCGGCTTCTCGAGCTGCCTCGCCATGCCGATCGCGTATTTGACCCAGTGCTTCTCTGACGTGTGCTCTCCGATGAGCACGACAAGACACGACGTGGTCGCAAGCTGGGCATCGATCCAGCTCCGAACATCACCGTCCGAATGATCCTCCATCACGTCGTAGTCGACGATGGCCGGCATCGGAGAGGCAGCGCCATCATCGATCGCCGTGAGCAGCCGAGCACGAGAAAGGTCATTGTCGGTGTCGAACACATAGAAGAAATTGAGCACAAACACTCCTCACTCGAAGCGGGTCGTAGTGGTCGTTATGGGGGGCCGGTGCAACGCCAGCCGTCAGGGCCCCTGGACCCTCATGTGTTCGGAACAGTCTTCACAACGGATTGTTCCGATTTTAGAGGGGTTGACTTTTTCTCAGTTTTAAGATCACAGCGACCCCCGGATGCAAGCCGTGACCACCGAACCCTATGCCGACGTTGCTAAACCATGCGCCGAATCGGTGTGCAATATCCACCCCCCGAAGTGGTGATATGAGAATAACTCATAAGTGAGATAAGTTCATTTTTAATTCACTTACAACTCCGGGGCGAGAAGCTCTCTCGTAAAAAACGAGACTTCTTCATTTAATTTCGTTCTTCTCACGCCGGCCCTAATGCCGCCGAAGGGACCGCTTCACCCATGACCGAGACCACACCCCGCCTGCACTCGGCGTCGCCAGTGCGCCGAATCACTCGAGCGGGTGTGCGCATCGATCAGGCCGAGGCCGTCGCTCCGAATCTCGCCAACTGGGCGCGCAGCTACCGCCAGAAACTGCGCATCACCGACGCGGTCATCATCGTCGCCGCTATCGCTCTCGCGCAGGTCGCTCGCTTCGGGATCGATGACAAGAGCGTCGACGTCGCCGGCCACACCGTCGACTACTGGCAGGTGTCTGTCATCGTGGCCCTGAGCTGGCTCGCCATGATCGGTGTGTTTCGAACGCGCGATTCGCGCGTAGTCGGGGCCGGAGCATCCGAATATCGCCTTGTCATCAACGCGAGCATGCTGACCTTCGGCCTCGTCGCCATCGCCTTTCTCATTCTGCAGATCAACGTGGCCCGCGGGTACTTCATCATCACGCTGCCGATCGGCTTGAGCGGCCTGTTGTTCGGTCGTTACTACTGGCGTCGCTGGCTCATTCGGCAGCGAGAGCTCGGACACTTTCTCTCGCGCGCTCTCGTGGTGGGCGACATCGCCGACGTCAGCTACGTGATCAATCAGATCGACGGCAAGACGGGCGCCGCCTACCGCGTCGTCGGAGCCGTCGTCGACGGCAGCCACCCGAACGAACTCATCGCGGGGCGTCAGCACATCCCCGTTGCCACAGACCTCGACGGCATCGCCGCCACGGCCAGCCGACTCGGAGTCGACGCAGTCATCGTCGCGGGCCAGCCGCAACAGAGCAACGACTTCATCCGGAGGCTGGGCTGGCAGCTCGAGGGGGCGGCCACCGAGCTCGTACTCGCCGCCCGACTCGTCGATATCGCGGGGCCGCGCATCCACTTCCGCCCTGTCGAGGGGCTCCCGCTGATCCACGTGGAGATTCCGCAGTATGACGGTCTCAAGCACGCGCTGAAGCGCACCCTCGATGTGACCCTCTCGGGTCTCGCCTTGGTCGCGCTGCTCCCCCTCTTCGCCGTGCTCGCCGTACTCGTCAAGCGCGACAGCGCAGGGCCGGTCATTTTTCGCCAGGAACGCGTCGGGCGAAACGGCAAGACGTTCAGCATGCGCAAGTTCAGGTCGATGGTCATCGAAGCCGAGGTTCTACTCGAAGGACTGCGCGACCAGAACGAGGGGGCCGGGGTTCTCTTCAAGATGCACAACGACCCCCGGGTGACCCGCGTCGGCGCCATTCTGCGCAGGTTCTCGCTCGACGAACTGCCCCAGCTGTGGAACGTCTTCATCGGCGACATGAGCCTCGTTGGCCCTCGCCCGCCACTCGCGCGCGAAGTCGCCGGCTACGAAGACCACGTGCACCGTCGCCTGTTCATCAAGCCCGGCCTCACGGGCATGTGGCAGGTGAACGGCCGCTCAGACCTGAGCTGGGACGAGGGCGTGCGGCTCGATCTCTATTACGTCGAGAACTGGTCTCTGACCGGCGATCTCATCATCATGTGGCGCACCCTCAAGGTGCTCACCAAACCAACAGGAGCTTACTGATGACCTCACTCAGGATTGCCATGCTGGGCACCCGCGGCGTGCCTGCGGCCTACGGCGGATTCGAAACCGCTGTCGAGGAGATCGGCCAGCGTCTGGCCGCGCGCGGACATGAGGTCACGGTCTACTGTCGCCGAAGCGAGGGCGACGAGCCCCGATTCAGCTACCTCGGCATGAAATTGGTGCACCTTCCTTCGGTGCGTTCGAAGGCTATCGAGACCCTGAGCCACACGGCACTGTCGGTGGCCCACCTCGCCACCGCGGGCAAGAAGGATGTGGCCTTTCTCTTCAACGCGGCCAACGCACCCTTCCTACCCGCGCTCGGTCTGCAACAGATCCCGACAGCCGTGCACGTCGATGGCCTCGAGTGGAAGCGCGGTAAGTGGGGCAAGAACGGCCGCCGCTACTACCGCTGGGCCGAGCAGTTCTCAGTGCGCCATGCGGATGCGCTCATCTCAGACGCGCAGGGCATCGCCGACTACTACACGCACGAGTTCCGCATTCCCACCGAGCTGATCACCTACGGCGCGCCGATTCTGCAGGGCACTCCGACGAACCGCCTGCATGACATGGGTCTCGAGGCGGGCAAGTTCCACCTCGTCGTCGCCCGCTTCGAGCCGGAGAACCACGTCGACGTCATCGTCGACGGCTACCGTCGGAGCGACGCGAAGTATCCCCTCATCGTCGTGGGCTCGGCGCCGTATGCGGCTGCGCACACCACCGAGATCGAACGGCTCGCTGCCGGCGACCCTCGCATCCAGCTGGTCGGAGGCATCTACGACCAGGAGCTGCTCGATCAGCTGTACGCCCACGCTTACACCTACGTGCACGGCCACTCCGTGGGCGGCACCAACCCGTCGCTGCTTCGAGCAATGGGTGCTCGCACTGCCGTTATCGCCTACGACGTGGTCTTCAACCGCGACGTTCTCGGAACCGACGGGCTCTTCTTCCGCGACGCCTCGGCTCTCGCTCAGCGCCTCAACGCGAGCGAGCTGGAACCCGGGGCGACGGCAAAAGCGGCAACCCTGCTGCAGCTACGAGCCAATGAGCGCTACAACTGGGATTCCGTCACCGACGGCTACGAGGACTTGGCGCAGCGGCTGCATGCCGGATACAGCACTCAAGGCCTCGGCCACAGAACGCGCAACCGCACGCCGTGGGAACCCTCGTCCACAGTCGCTCCGATCGAACTCGCGCCAGCCGACTCTCACGTGGCAACCGTGACCGATCTGAAGCGCGCATCGTGAGCGTCGCCCAACCTGAGGTCTCGGTCGCCGAGAAAGAGAGCTACCTCGGCACGGTACGTCGGCTGGCATCGGCTCAGAAGAAGGCTGCCCGCGGGGCTCCCCCCTACTCGATCTACGTGAACCGCAAGGCCGGGCGCTACCTCGCGGCATGGGCTTTCCGCGCCGGGCTCACCCCGAACGCGGTCACGGGAATCAGCGCGGCACTCACGTTCTCGGGCATCGCCCTCATCGCGACCGTCGAGCCCACATGGTGGCTGGGGCTCGTGGTCTGGTTCCTCTTGGCCGCGGGGTACGCCTTCGATTCGGCCGACGGCCAGGTCGCGCGCCTGCGCGGCGGCGGCTCCGCCAGTGGCGAGTGGCTCGACCACGTGGTCGACGCACTCAAGATCTCGACGCTGCACCTCGCCGTGCTCATCAGCGCCTATCGGTTCTTCGATGTGCCGAACGACGCTCTGCTTCTCATTCCCATCGGCTATTGCATTGTCGCTGCGGTCTCGTTCTTCGCGATGATCCTCAACGACCAGCTGAAGGCCGCGTATGGTGCGACATCTGCCTCAGCCGCAGTCACGGGAGCCGAGGCGAAGGCCGATGGTCGAAGCCGGCTGCGTTCGCTCGTGCTCGTTCCAACGGACTACGGGTTTCTCTGCATGCTTTTCGTGCTTCTAGGATTTCCTGTCCTCTTCTTCGTGGCCTACGCGGCATTCTTCGTCGCCAACGCGGCCCATCTGGCTCTCGCCAGCGTCAAGTGGTTCAGAGATATGGGCCGCCTGGGCTGAGCCCACGAGGACTTTCTCTCCTTTGGGACACCGAGTTCCAAAAAGGAGAGGAATTCTCGCGTAATCGTGGCGATAATTGTGGGTCCCTACATATGGGAGCAATAGTGCTTTCCATTCTTTAGACGGGGCCACATGTTCGACGTTTTCTTTGTCTTCGACAACGACCACGATGCTTCACGAGCGCTGCAAATCACTGCGACGTCGCACGAGGTGCGGAGCATCTCGGAGACCGCGGTGCAGCGCGCCGGCGAACACCCGCTCGACTCGTCGACGAAGGAGCGCATCGACGCGGGTATCACCGCGGCAGACTGCCTCGTCGTGCTCATCGGTGAGAACACGGCCTCCGACCACGGCGTGATCTACGCCGTCAGCCGAGCCGTGCACGACCTCAACACACCGGTCATCGGGGTGCGCATCGACAAGCTGGCCGACGCCGACGGCAGACAGGGCATCGCGGGAGAGGATCCGTTCACTCGATCGGGCATCTCCGCACGGTCGCTGATGCACATCGACACGTACGATCCGCAGTTCACATCGAGCGTCTTCGCCCGATCGCACATTCGATTCAGCATGCGCGACTGGGTAGACGTGGCGGTTCGAGAGTCGCTTCGCCGAAACAACGCACGAGACCGCCGCACGCAACGCTCGATCAGTTTCGGCTAAGCGACGCCGCTGATCACTCCGGTACGGGGGCGCCGAGCACCACGACCCTGCAGAACAGGAATCCTCATCGGGCGAGGGCGGCGTCGATGTCGGCGCCGAGGTACGGGCCCATCGATCGTGAGAACGTACCGGTGAGGTGGTGCGAATCGCTGTAGACGATGACGCCGCCGATGAGACTGTGGCACGTCGTACTGTCGCACAGATACTGATCGAGCGTGACGTAATCGACCAGCGACGGGTTCTCCTGGGCGAGCTCGGTCAACAGGTTCGGCACGTCGACTGACGAGCGGGGAAGAGCGCAGGGATCCACCGCCGCGCCGGACATGGCGATGCACTCCGGCCCGGATGCGGGACGCATGCCAGGAACGTCCTCGGTGACGATCACGGGAATGCCCGCATCGCGGTACGCCGTCCAGTTCTGCACCACGCTGGCCTTCGCTGCGGCGACATCGGCCGAGCTCGCGCCTACGCCGGCCAGATAGTCTTGCGCGCTCGCGTGGCTGGCGAAGATGACTCCGCTGACCTGCGGCATAGCAAGGATCTGCGTGCGCAACTGCGCGGACCAGTCGACGCATGCGTCATCGGTCGCCTGGGATCCGACGACGTTCGGGCTCGCGCCCGTGCAGTCGGTCTTCGCCGCCAGCACGATCTGCCACCCGCGCAACGCCCCATAGCTCTCGAGCGCCGGCACGAGCCTGAGTGCGTGCGAGTTTCCGACCACGACGATCGTCGCCGTCGGATCTTCTGTCTGGCCGAAGCGACAGAGAATGACCTCAGACGACTGCGCCGTCTGCTGACACGAATCGTCGGCGCCCAGATCGGATGCCGCGAACGCCGTGTCGAGACCGGTCACGCGGGCGAAGGGCTCGGAACAACCGTTCGAAGCGACCATCGCGCCCGCACCGAAGCAGACGTCGTTCTGCAGGCTGGACAGGGCACTGGCTGCTGCTCGGTCATTGCTCTGCTGCACTCCGACAAAACCGAGACCCGAGACGAGTACCAGCGCGACGGTGCCCGTTGCCGCGAAGATGTATGCGGTGCGGCGACGCCGCTGCACGGCAGGGCGACTCCGGAGCGGATCCTCCACGAACTTCTTCGTGAGCACCGCGAGCGCCAGGGTCACCGCGAGGATGACAAGCTTCGACGGCCACGAGGTCGCACCGTGCAAGACCCATGGAGCCGCGATGATGAGCGGCCAGTGCCAGAGGTAGATCGAGTAGGAATAGTCGCCGATCCACTGCACCGGACGAAGTGCGGCGGCTTTCGACGGCGACCATCCGAGCCTCGAGACTCCTCCGGCGATGATGAGCACCGCTCCGAGCACGGGCACGAGCGCGATCACGCCGGGGAAGGGCTGGGCCCCGGTGATGAAGAACACCGAGAAAGCGATCAGGGCGAGCCCCGCCCAGCTCGAAAGCGCGCGGAGACGCTCGGATCGAATGCCGGGGAGAACCGTGAGCAGCCCGCCGGCCGCGAACTCCCAGGCGCGGGTCGGCGTGGCGAAGAAAGCCATCTCCGGTGAACGCGATGTCAAAACGACAGAAATGATCAGCGACACAACGAATACGGCGATCAGTGCACCTCTCACCGCAGCCTTGGGCGTCACGCTCTTCGCCTTTCGGGCGATTACGATCGCCGCGATCAGAACGAGGGGCCACACGACATAGAACTGCTCTTCTGCCGAGAGCGACCAGTAGTGCTGGGCCAGGCCCGCGCTGTTCTCAGAGGCGAGATAGTCGACAGCCTGAAATCCGAGCAGCCAGTTCTCGACGTAGGCGGCCGAGGCGCCCAACTGTTGGAGGTTCTCCTGCCAGGTGACTCGGGGCATCACCAGAAAGAGAAGAAGCAGCGACGCGGCGAGAACGGTGAACGCTGCGGGCAGCAATCGCCGGATGCGTCGGGCCCAGAATGCAGACACCGCGATTCTGCCCGTGCGCTCGACCTCGCCCATCAGGTGCTGAGTGATCAGAAACCCTGAGATGACGAAGAAGACGTCGACGCCGACGAATCCGCCCGGAAGGCGTTGCGGCCAGAGGTGGTAGATCACGACGGCTGACACGGCCACAGCGCGGAGAGCCTGCACGTCGGTTCGAAAGACCTTTTCGGGTATGCCCGTCGCCGCATGCCGCGTTCTGCGGCGCGCGTCCAATGCAGTCATACCTACTCCGTTCGTGATGAGTGAGCAAAGCTCATTTAAACGCTACCCGCTCCCGCTGCGATCCTGTATCCCCTGTTCGGGGCGCCGCACGCTCCTACCGGTGATTCGATCCGAGCACACCCGCCGCAGCGGGAATCCGGGCCTTCGCCGCGACGGCCGAAGGCACAGCCACGGTAAGAGCGGTGGCCGCCGCGAGCGTCGGCGCCGCGACAGTGCCCGCGGCATCCATGGCCCCGTTGAACTCGAAGCCGCCCTTCTGACCGCTCGCCCGGGCGAACTCCGACAGCGAGTTGTAGTTCACCGTTCCGGCGGCGCCGTTGGGCCAGTGGAACATCACCTTCGGCGACGTGACAGCGCTCCGCTGGAACAGGTTTCCGGTGACCGCGATCTTCAGCTGAGCGCCCGTCTTCTCTCTCAGGTTGTCTTGCACGCAGAGCAGACAGTCGGTGCCCGTTATGGCGCGCCCGAGCACGTTGTTGCCAATGTTCACGTCGCGCAACCGCCACGAGACCGTGGGATCGGGCAGCGGCCGTCTCGGATCGTGCCCCGCCGCAGAGGTGTTGCTGGCCACACGCGTGTCCTGGGTCAGATCGATGTTGCGCTTGTTATCGATCAGAGTGTTGTTCCAGATCTCCCCCACTCCGGTGCTGTAGAGCTTGATGCCGGCCTGCGCATTGTTCGCGATGTAGTTGTTCGCAGCCACGACTTTCTCTGACAACTCGAACATGAGGCCGTGGTGATAGTTGCCCGTGATCGTGCTGTTCGTCACGGTCGCGTCGTAGACCGACTCGTCGAACCAGAGCCCGGTTCCCTTGTTCGAGCGGATGATGCTCGAATCGACCCAGACATCGCGCGAGCGCACCACCTTGAACCCGCCAGCAGCCGGCGTGTAGTTGAAGTTCTCGCTGTTGTTGTCGGAGACGAGCACCGAAGACGCTCGCATCCCATCGGCGTATGTGACCTGAATTCCGATGAATCCGTTGGACGATGACGTCACCCTCGTGAGGGTGAGTCCGGATGCGACGGCGCTCATGCCCATCGTCGAGATCTCCGTGAGAGTGACGTCGGTGAGGGTGACGCCTGTCGCCACATCGTCGACACGCAGTGCGCCCATGTCAGGCATCGAGGGAGCGTACCGGCGAATACCGATTCCCTGGATGACCGTCTTCGGCGCTCGAATCGTTACAGCTCGCTGAAGCGTGCTCGCCCGGACCTCCTTCGCCGTCGGATCCGATCCGATGATGAGCTTGCGGGCGGCCTCGTCGAAGAAGAACGTGCCCGGCACGACCTTGGCGGCCGATGCCACCTGCGTCTGTGCGACTCCAGCGATGAAGACCTGGTCGGGATGTGCGGCCATCGGATAGTCGGGGTTGAGGAAGATCCACCCCTTCTGCGTGTAGTCGGGCTTGCCCCGCGAATACGTGGGGCTGTGATCGAACACCTTCGTCCAGCCCGAACGAACCCAGGTATTTCCACTCTTCTGGAAGCCCGAGACGGGCTCGCTGCCGTCGAGCCAGACCGCCTCTTTCGGGTAGCTCTGGATCGTGACCCTCTTGGCCTGCTGCACGACGACGGTCTCGTGGTAGGTGCCGGCGCGGAGAACGATAGTGGAGCCAGCGGGGGCGGCGGCCAACGCTTTCGTCAGCGTCTTGAACGGAGCTCCCTTTGTGCCCGCGTTGTTGTCGGATCCGCCGGAGGCGGCCACGAACACGGCATTCGCGGGGACCGCGTAGCTCGTCGAGCCGACCGCGGCCGATCCGGCCGTCAGAACGCCGGGTGCGGGAGCGGGCGCCGGAGCGGGGTTCGGAGCCGGCTCGGGCGCCGGAACAGGGTCAGGATCAGGCGCCGGAGCGGGATCGGGTGCCGGAGCAGGCGTCGCGGCCTTCTTGAGCGTCTCGACGGTGATCTTGTCGTAGACCACCGTCGCCGCCGATGACCCACTGGCCGTGTAGGTCCAGATTCCAGGCGTACCGGCTTGAGATATGCGTTTGTCGCTCGCGTCCTTCGCGACGACCGACCAGGCCGGAACCGTGCCGCCGGTCGGATAGACCCGAGCGCTCAACTCGACCGGCGACGATCCGGTGACCCTCAGCTGCAGCGTGAGGCGGGCCGACGCAGCGGCCGACACGGGAACCGCGACGCCACCCAGGGCGACGACGTTGCCGGAGGTGTCGTCGATGCGGCCGATCGCGAGGGCGACATCGCCATTCGGTGCGATCGTGGCCGCGGCACGGTAGGCTTTCGCGCCCGCCTGCCGTTCGTAGATAGCGACCCGAAGGCCACCGCCCGCCTGCGGAATGGTCGGAACCGTGAACTGGGTCGAGACCTGCCCATCGGCGAGGCTGACTGAGGAGAGATTAGCGGCCCTCGACGTCGCAGCCGCGGGGATAGCGACCGTGCCCTTCTTCGACGCGACCGAGAACGACGGCGCGCCTGTCAGCTGATACGCGCCGCCGCTGGTGGCCGAACCCCAGCCCTGCTGCACCGTGCGCGCGAAGTCGTCGGAGGCGACTACCTTGTCAGTCGTCCATGGATCGGTGTCTGTGGCCGCGGTCGCCGTTGCCCCCGCTCCGCCCAAGATCAGCGCGATCGACAGAAGGGCGATAAATGGAGTTGTGGCGCGCACGTGTCAGACCTTCTCTGTGATCGGCTGAACGGTGGTCGGGCGAGAGTACTCGGAATACACGTGCCCGAACGCCCCCGCGAGCATTCCAGCGCCGCGATGGCGAGTTCGCACTCCATGCGCTTCGACGCTGACCCGCCCGGTTATGCGACCGAGCACACCCTGCAGCCCGCCGCCGACGAACCGGATGCCTCCGCGCACGCTCAGGACGAGCCGTGTTCGAAGGCGTCCCATCACCGTGGGCTCGAGTGCCAGCGACGACCTGCTCCATGAGTTGCCGCTCCGGTATGCGCGCTGGAGGACCCACTCTCGAGTTGCGCGGGAGGCGGGGACGACGTCGTGCACCACCGCTTCGTCGCACCACACGATCTCTCCCCCGGCCGTCGTGATCTGCCGAGAGAAGAGGGTGTCACTTCCGCCGGACAGGCCGAACTCGTCGTCGAATTCGATGCCTCTGCTGCGCAGCCAGTTGAGGTCGAGCAAGAGGTTGTTCGTCGCAGCCACGTCGACCCTGGTTCCCGACGACAGTCTCCGGCGAGTGAAGAACCCGCCCTCCTCGATCCAGCGCTCGGGTTCTTTCTCATACGTCGAGACGACCGGGCCGACGACGGCCACAGGCCAGGAGCGCAGGTATTCGTCTACGAGCTCGAGCAACCAGCCGTCGACCGGCACCTCGTCGTCGTCTATGAAGACGAGCAGCGTCGCATCGTCAGCCTCGCGGAGAGCCCTGTTGCGTGCCGCGGCGATACCCGGGATCGGCTCGTGTACGTATCGACCCGAGCCGCCCAGCGCGCGTGATGCGGGATGCCGCGCCGACGCATCCGGGTCGTTGTCGACGACCACGACCGACACGGGCATGGTCACCGACGCCGCCTGCTCCCGGAGCAGCCCTATAAGAGGTACGAGCTGGCTGACCCGGCGGTACGTGAGCACGGCGATCGTCAGGGAGAGTTCGGGGCCTGGTGCATTCATAGGACTGCCTCTTTATTCGGAGTGCCGGTTGATGTGGGTCGCGAGCCTGACTGCGCCCGTCGTGATCCGAGGATCTCGCCCGCCCGACCAAGGAATCTGATCGTGTACGAACGGTGGATGAGGAGGAGCACGCCGACGGCGAGCGCGAGGTAGGCGGTCGCACCGAGAGCGACGTGGCCGAAAAGCGGCAGGTCGAGCAGGCCGACGGCGAGATAGCCCGCCGCGCCCCAGAGGCTCGCGTGGACAGCCGGGAGAATCGCACCCACCTGGTGGCGGATCTTCACACCGGTGATCGTGGATTGGATGGCGAAGAGCACGGGAACGAGGAGGAAGCCCGCGGCCGTGTAGCCGATCGCGACACCCAGCACCCCGAACTGCAGACCGATGACGATGCCGGCCACCTGCAATCCCGTGGCCAAGAACTCGTAGTTGAGAAGGAGGGTGGTGCGCCCGAACGCCTTCATGAGCGCGGGCGTGATGTAGAAGATCGTCTCGCGGGCGCCACCGAGGGCGAAGGCGGAGATCAATGCGGCCGCGGGCAACCATTCGGGGCCGAGCACCACGCGCACCAGTTCGGGCGCCGCGCACGAGATGAACACCATCACCGGAACGACCGCGAGCGCGAGGGTCTCTGTGGCGCTCGTCAACTGCGCCGAGACTCGTGCACGATCGTGGGCATTTCTCGAGAACACGGGAAAGAGCACCCTGTTCACGGTCTGGCCCACGAACTGCACCGGAAGCGACAGCACCCGGTAGGCCATTCCGTAGAGGGCGAGCGACGTGACTCCCAGCACTCGCCCGACGAGGATGCCGTCGACGTTGCGCGAGAAGTAGGCGATGCAGTTCGTGAAGAACACCTTGACGCTGAACGACATGAGATCGGCCACGTGGCGGAAGGCGAAGTTAGGAACTGGTCCGCGAGCGAAGATCCAGAGGAGAACGGCGACGATCGCATCGGTCACGCCGACCTGGTACACCAGCGAATAGAAGTCGGCACCCACGAGGGCGGCCGTGACGCCTGTCGCGGCGCCCGCTACTCCCGCCACCACGTCGCTCACCGCGATGCCCTTGAACGCCTGCCCGCGCGAGAGCATCGCTCGCGGAACGATGGCGATCGCCTTGAGGGGAACCAGCACCGCCAAGATGCGGAACACCGCGGTCAGCTCGGGCGTACTGAAGAACGCCGCCAGAAGGGGCGCGGTCAGCCACGTCGCGATGGCAATGACCACCGCGAGCAGGATGTTGACGGTTGCGACGGCACCCGGCGCACGCTTGCTGAGCTGGGGGCGTTGGATGAGCGCCGCCGAGAGCCCCTGATCGAGGATGAGCGACGTCAGCGTCACGTAGATCATGGCCGCGCTGATCACGCCGTAGCTCGACGGTCCGATGACGCGCGCGATCAGAACCGCGCTGACCACCTGCACCAGTTGGCGCACGATGACCGCGATCGCCGACCACCGAACCCCGTGCGCCACGGTCGGCGACGCCTTTCCCCTCGAATCCCCCGAAACCACGCGTCAGCCCTTCGCACCCGCAGCAGGGCTGGCCGCAGCAAGGATCGGCGCGGCTTCGCCTCCCGGAATGACCTGAGCGACCGCTTGCCAGATCTCGCCCTGGTAGGTCTCGATAGAGTGCCTCGAAGCGGCCGCTCTCGCGTCGGCGGCAGCGCCGTCGCGCATGACCTGCCATTCGTCGACCATGCGGTCGATGGCGTGCGCCAGTGAGTCGGCATCGCCGGGTTCGACGAAGACGACGGAGGAGTAGCCGGCCCCGGCCTCCCTCAGGCCCGACGTGTCGCTCACGATCGCCGGCCGAGCAGCCAGCATGGCCTCGACGGCCGTGTTTCCGAAGGGCTCATCGACCGTCGACGGAACGACGGCGACGTCGGACTCAGCGAGGAACGGGTAGCCACTCGGCTGGAAACCCTCGAATCGAACGCGCGACTGCAGGCCGAGCTCAGCGATTCGAGTACGCAATTGCTGCTCGAACCACTCGTAGCCTGGAAAGACGGCTCCGACGATGACGAGCGTCACCATGTCTGCGTGCCGCGCTCGCGCGATCGCCTCGACCAGGACATCCGGACCCTTGCGGGCGGACAGCCGACCGACGTAGACGAGCCGCAACTCTCGGTTCAGAGAGGCGCGCGCCTCGACGACGGTCTCGGGCCCCACAACGCCGTTGTAGATGACACGCGACGTCGACGCCGCGGTCGGGCTGGTGAGCTGCACCGTGTCTCGCGCATAGATGCTGTTGAAGACCACGAGCGACGCCAGCCGGAGCGGCGCCGCGAGGGCGTATCGGAGCGCGCGACCCGCGCTGCGTTCAGCCTCGTGCACGTGCACGACGAGGGGCGTGCCCGAGAGACGCGCGATCAGGTTCCAGAGCGGAATGGTGAGCGTGCTCACGTAGATCGCGCTGGGGCGAGACCGTCTCACCAGAGCCAGCCCCGACACGAGACCGACCACCGAACGAGAGACGAACCCGACGAAGCCGCGCGGCTTCAGCACCGATTTGCGAACGACGGGCATCGGAACGATCCGCACACGTGCGCCGCGAGCCGTCAGTTGCTGCTCGAGCGGGCCGGATGTCGCGAGCAGGACCTCGACGTCGGCTCCGTTGCCGACGAACCCGGCGACGCTCTCGAGCAGAACCCGGTCGGAGCCGTAGAGCTCGGCGCTGGGGTGGGCGACGAGGATTCGCTGTTGCGGCATCGGTCAGGCCTCCAGGCGAGTGCGGTCACGGGCGGGATGTCGTACGAGCCTCGACGAAGGTGAAATCACGGTGAACATGCAGCAAAGACGAGGATTGCTCAATAGTAGTATAAGAAGTTCGCGAATATCTAACGATTCCTCAATCCCGCGCAGCCTCGACGTATGCTGTGACGACTGAGTGAACCACCGGGGAGAGTCAACATGGCACTGCAGGTCTATCTACGTGCCATCGTCACGGGCTGGTGGATCATCGTGATCACCCTGATCGTCGGTCTCGGACTCGCGACCGCCTACAACTCGATCAGCAAGCCGATCTACTCGAGCAGCGTCAAGTTCTTCGTGTCGACGCAGAGCGAGGTCGGCGAGACCCCGCTGCAGGCCGATGAGTTCGCCCAGCGTCGCATCAACTCGTATGTGCAGCTGATGACCAGCGAGGCGATGATCAACAAGGTCAAACAGTCCAGCGATATCGATCTCAGCGTTCCGCAGTTGACCTCGATGATCTCGGCCTATTCCGACCCCGAGACCGTTCTCCTCGGCGTCGAGGTGCACGACACCGACAAAGACCGATCGTTCGCGATCGCCCGGGCAGTGGCCGAAGACTTCGGCGCACTGGTCGCCGAGCTCGACAACCGCGGCAACGCCGAGGCTGCGAACGTGAAGCTGAATGTCGTCTCGGGGCCGACACTGACCGCTACGCCTATCTCGCCGCGAACCACCCTCAACCTCGCGCTCGGCGGCATCGTCGGCCTCGCACTCGGCCTGGCCGTGGCCATCCTGCGCAAGACGGCCAAGAAGACGGTCGGCACCGATGCCGAACTCGCAGAGGTTCTCGGCCTGCCCTCGGTCGGATTCGTCCCCCGCCTGCGAATGGGCCACCGAGACGACGCCCGGGCTGCCCTCACCATCGCGACAGAGCGCATCGTCACAAACCTCGGACTCGACACGCTGCCCTCGGCTGAAACTCGTGTCATCCAGGTCACCAGCGTCAACCCGGGCGACGGCCGTACTTTGATCGCGTCGAGCCTTGCGACCACCCTCGCGGGGCTCGATCGCCGCGTGGTGCTGGTCGAGGGCGACCTCAGGTCGCCGGCACTCCGCGAGGCCTACGACGTCGCCGGTGAAACGGGTCTGAGCGACATCCTCGACGGGCGGTTGTCTGCCAGCGCGGTGATCCAGGAGACGTCGATCGGGCTGCTGTCGGTCATCACCGCGGGCACGCCTCACAGCAATCCCAGCGAGCTGCTGACATCGCGCCACTTCGTCGACCTGATCGACGAGCTGTCGGCGCACTTCGATGTGGTCGTGATCGACAGCCCTCCCCTTCTTCCCCACATCGACTCGACCGTCATCGCGAAGCGGGCCGACGGCGTGGTGCTCGTCGTCGGGCGAGACCGCACGACCAAGCAGCAGCTGCGCGATGCGGCGGCCGCACTGGCCCCGACGTCGTCGCGCGTGCTCGGAACGGTCTTGAACGCGTCGCCCGCCGCGAGGGGCCTCTTTGCAGGCTTCGGCACGCCACGACGACAGAGCCCCTCCGCCGGCATCGAACTCCTGCTTCCTCCGTCTGGGGCGAAAGGGGCGCCTGGGGCCGACGATGGCGAGCCGAGAGCCGACCCGGCTTCCATCTCGGATGACGACGCTGGCACCGCACGCGACCGGCGCAAGAAGGTGCCGGTCGGCAAACCGTGATCCAGCTGCTGGGATGGGTCGCCTTCTGCCTGGTTCTGGCAGTGCTCGTGCGCAACCGGCCGATGGTGAGTGTCGGAGTCGCCACCGGTCTGTGGTTTCTCGTCCCGTCGATCGCTGGTCACCTCATCACCGGCCAAGCCGAAGGCGCTCTGTCGTTCCACCCCGCGACCTGGGTCATCCTCACCGCCTTCGCCGTGCAGATCTTCGCCAATGGCCGTCGCCTCGTCGTGGTTGTCGCTGAGCACATCCTGCTCGTTCTCGTCTTCGTCGTGGTGATCGCCGTCGCTTGGGTGAACACCCGCTACGGCACCTACGGCGGCGGAACCGTCATCCTCGTCGATCAGATCGTCATTCCCGTGCTGGTCTTTATGCTGGTGCTCCTCGGAGCCACCGTGCGCAGCCTGCAGCGCTTCCGTACGTTGCTCATCGTTCTCACATCTGTCTCCGTCGTCGTCGCGATCATCCAGTGGAGCGTCAAGGACACGGTGTTCTACGCCGCGCAGTTCGCTGAGACGTACTGGTTCGACGCCCGCTACGACCGATGGATGGGCACCTTCGACCAGCCGCTCGCGCTGTCGCTCGTGGTGTGCGTCATCACGCCACTCCTCACCGCCGTGACCCGATGGTGGATCCGCGTTCCGCTTCTCGCCCTGATGGTGATGGGCGCGCTCGTCAGCCAGTCGCGCCTGGGAATCGCGCTCGTCGTTCTGGCCGCCGTCTACGTGGTGATCGCCACTGCCACGACCCCCGCCCGCAGAGCGATCGGCGTGCTCGTCACGGCGGGCGCCGTCGTCGGACTGGCGTTCACTCCGATCGCGGCGGGGGTTCTTGGCCGCCTCGAGAACGACACAGGATCGACTCACGCCCGCGAGCTCGCGATCAGCTTCTTTCTCAGCGACTGGCCCCAGTTCTTTCTCGTGGGGCAGGGCATCTCGTCGAGCTATCGCGTCGCGTCGGCAGCGGGGCTGGGCACGAGCCTCGAGAGCTCGATCCTGATGTACGCCATCGACATCGGCATCGTGTTCTCCGTGCTCTATTTCGGAGCGATGGTGTACCTGCTGATCCGCTACAGACGGTCGACCGCCATCCGAGGCATTCAGGTTGCGGGTGTGCTCGCGTTCATCATTCCGATGACCTACAGCGCCCTCGCCACGCGCTCCGTGGCGGGCATCCTCGTCTGGTCCCTGCTCGCGCTGGTCACCGCGGCGAGCATGCTCCGCGCATCCGAGTTACGCGCCGACGCCGCGAATCTTCTCGAGGTCGGTCCGCGAGTAGAGTCCGGCGACGACACGATCGTTGCCCGAACCCGCGAGGTTCTCTGACGCGAGGGTGACCTCCTGGGTGCCAGGGAGGGTGAGGAAGTGCACCGGCGTCGCCGAGATCTGACGCACCGGCACGTTCGAACGCACCGCGATGGCGTGCAGCCACAGGTCGTCGGTGTACGGAGCCGCGGTGAGGAAGGCATCGCCGTTCTCGCGCAGGCGCTCGAGCATCGTCGTCGGGTACAGCACGCCCGACACTCCCAGGGGAACGTTGGCGGCGTGCGGGTGGGTGTCGGATGCGTAGGGCCACGACGTGTAGGTCACCGGTAGGCCGTCGGGGCCGAGGCCCATACGTCTGATCCAATAACCGACGATCGAGTCGGGATGTGCGCGGCTCGCAGCCATGATCCCCGCCAGCCAGTCCTCTGGGTAGAGGATGTCGTCGTCTGCGGTCACGACGGGCACGGTGAACTCGTCCTGCGATTCCACGTAGGGGTAGTACTTGGTGTGGGGGCCGTAGTTCTGTGCCAGCAGCACCTCGAGTCCGCGAGCCTTTTGCCGTTTCAGCGCGGGCGGGAGGGCGTTCAGATCGTCGACCGAGTCGATCCAGAGGATCATGCGGGAAGGGCGGACCTTGCCGCGGGCGATGGACTCGATGGCCAGATGAACCGTCTCGATACGAGAGCCGTAGCTCGTGAGAGAGACGACCACGGGTTCCGTACCCAGTACCGAATCGACACTCCGCTGTTCGCGAAAGCCGAGCGCACCCGCCAGGATGCGCGCCTGCGCCGAACGCGCCCGCTTGCGCAGACGACGCGCGATCCGACGTACGGCACCCGGCGCCCCCGAGCGCCCCCGCTCGGGCGCCCGGGTGTTGATCAGCTCTGTCATCGAATACCTACAGAACCGGTGCGACGGAGAGGTTGTCGAACGACACGCGAATCGGGAAGTTCGTCGTCGATCCGCTGAGGTAGGTGATCAGTGCCACTCCCCCGGCAGCCTGGAGTCCCGCCGTCGTGTCGTCGACCGTGACCTGCCAGTCGGTGGGCTCCTGCTGCCCGGTCGGCCAGAGCTTGGCACTGAGGGTCGTCGAGGTCGAGCCGACCGCCTGCACGCGGATCGAGTACTCCGTGCCAGGCACGTACGTTCCCGGTACGGCCAACGTCTTCAGAGTGGTCTCGGTTCCTCCGACGGTCTTGCCCAGATACAGGGTCATGGCGCCATTCGGGGCCACCTTGACCTTTCCGCGGTAGTCGTTGCCCGCGGAGACCTGCCGAGCCGCCAGCGAAACGTACTGGCCAGAGCCGTTGTCGAGCTTGTCGGTCGAGAAGTTCACCACCGCGTTGCTTCGCGTCGACGAGACAGCCGGAAGGAACGCGTTGAGTCCGGCGCCTCCCTTGCTGAATGACAGGATGCCCTTGCCTCCGGCGACAGAGGCGTTCGCGGCGCCGCCGTTCACTGTCCACGCACCACCCGCGTCTGCCGAACCGAAGCCTGCCGACGCGGCGCGCTCGAAGGCGTCGGTCGCGAGCGCAGCACCGGGATTCGGGTCGACAGGCGCGGCCGGACTCGTGACCGTGACGGAGTTCGACAGGGTCGCCGTGGCTCCCGCGTTGTCGGCCACGGTGAGCTGCACCGTGTAGGTGCCGCTGGCAGCGTAGGCGTGCGAAGCAGTCGCTCCGGTCGCCGTCGCTCCGTCTCCGAAGTTCCAGGCGTACGACACGATCGATCCGTCGGAATCCGTCGACGAGGAGCCGTCGACCGACGCCGTCAGCCCGGCCGACGAACTGACGAAGGCCGCGACCGGTACCGCATTCGTCGGCGCCGGAGGCGTGACGACAGCACCGATGGTCGTCGCAGACAGATCGTCGAACGAGGTCACGAGCGGGAAGTTGGTCGATGAGCCACTGAGGTAGCTCATCAGGCCGACCGTTCCCGGCGCCTGCAGGGCTGAGGTCGTGTCGTCGATGGTCGCCTGCCAGTTTGCCGGCTCCGCCTGCGACTTGGCCCAGGCCTTCGCGCGGATCGTCGTGGTGCCGGAGCCTTGGACCTCGGTTCGGATCACGTAGTCGGTGTTCGCGACGTAGCTCCCCACGAGATTGACCGTCTTGAGTGTGGTCTCGGCACCCGCGACCGTCTTGCCGATGTAGAGGGTCATGGCACCGTTCGAACCGACCTTGACTCGGGCGCGGTAGTCGGTGCCCGGGGAGACCTGGCGACCGGCTACCGAGATGAACCCGCCTCCACCGTTCGGAACAGCCGAGAGCGAGAAGGTCGCGAGCGTGTTCGTGCTGGTCGAGGAGACTCCCGCGAGCGATGCGGCGACATTCGCGCCCGCCTTCGTCGCCTTGAGCTGCGCCTTGCCGCCGGAGACCGAGGCGTTCGCCGTGCCGCCCGTGACAGACCAGGCTCCACCGACATCCGCTGTGCCCAAGCCGCCCGTGACAGAGCGACCGAACGCGTCAGTTGCCAGCGTCGGCGACGGCTGCACAGGCGGAGCCGTCACGGTGACAGACTTCGTCACCGTTCCGGTAGCGCCGGCGTTGTCGGTCACGGTCAGCACGACGCTGAACGTACCGGCGGCAGCATAGGAGTGACTCGTCGTGGCGCCCGTGCCTGTGGATCCGTCTCCGAATGCCCAGGCGTACGACGCGACCGTGCCGTCGGCATCCGACGATGTGGTGGCGTCGAACGACGCGGCGAGGTCGACCGCGGTGTTCGTGAACGCGGCCGTCGGCGCGACATTCGCCGGCGGAGCCGTGATCGTCACGGACTGCGTGGCTGTCACGACCGCACCGCGGTTGTCTGTGACAGACAACGTGACCGGGAAAGTGCCGCCTGCGGCGAACACGTGGCCGGATGTCACGCCCGTCGCGGTGGTTCCGTCACCGAAGTCCCACGCATAGCCCGTGATCGAACCGTCGGAGTCGGACGCCGACGATGCATCGACCGCCAGGGAGAGGCCGGTCGCGACCGTATTGAACGATGCCACAGGAGGCACGTTCGGCAGGACCGTTGTGATGGTGTGCTGCACGGTGTCGGTCGCGCCGGTGTTGTCGGTGACGGTCAGCACCACCGAGTGATCGCCCGCGTCTGCGTAGTGGTGCACCGGTGTCGCGCCGGTCGCCGTGCCTCCGTCGCCGAAGTCCCAGGCGTAGGAGGTCACCGTGCCGTCTTGATCGACCGAGCCCGAGGCGTCGAATGCCACATCGAGATCGGTGACGACCGACGAGAAGGATGCGACCGGCTTGACGTTCGGAACGACTCCGGCGCCGAGGTCGTAGTGGTTCTTGACCTCATCGCTCGTCAGAGCTCGCGGGTAGACCGCGACCTCGTCGATGGTTCCGGCGAAGTACGGAGCCGTGTTTCCCCACGTCGTGTCGCCGCCGACGCGCCAGTACCCGTTGTAGTCCTGCGCCTGCGTCTGCGGATTGGTGCCCGACAGCGCTCCGTCGACGAACAGCTTCAGGCCGGCCGACGACTGCGAGGCCGACATGTAGTGCCACTTGCCGTCGTTGTAGGCGGAGGGGGTCGTGATGGTGTTCGTCTGACCGGTCCACGTTCCGAACGTCAGACGTCCGTCGTTCTCCATGTAGACGTGACGGTCGTAACCGCTCGATCCACCGGTCTTGTTCGCACCGAAGCCGATCAGCTTGCCGCCTCGGGTGGTGGTCGTCTTGAACCACAGTTCGAGAGCGTAGGTGTTCGGGTTGTTGAACTGGGTGGCACTCGAGATGCCCGCCTCCTGCCAGCCGCCGTTGTCGACCGGCTCGAACTTGGCTGCCGTGTTGGTGACGCCCGAGAGGGCGCCGTCGACACCCGGAGTGACGAGCCCGGTGTAGTCGCCCGGGTTGTCGCTCTTGCTCGAGTCGACCGCTACCGGGCCGCTGTTCTCGCCGAGACGCCAGTACAGCGTGGGGTCGAGGTTGAAGACGGATGCGCCGTAGGCGTCAGCGGGTGCGGCCGGGATCGGCGACACGCGGCCCGATGCGACATAGTGCGCGACGAGCTGATCCTGCGAGAGTGCCGCTCCGTAGATGGCGACCTCGTCGACGTTTCCGGTGAGGTACGAGTTGTTCGGCTGGCCCGGCCATCCGCTGAGGTTGTCTCCACCGACTCTCCAGTAGCCCGTGAAGTCCTGACCCTGGGTGACGTCGGTGCGGCTGCCCACGACCTTGCCGTCGACGACCAGCTTCATGCCCGCCGGGCTGAGCGTCGCCGCGACATGGTGCCACTCGCCGTCGTTGTACGGCTTCGACGAGGTGACGGTCGCCGTGTTGCCGGTGTAGACACCGAACCAGATCTTGCCGTCATTGCCCATGTACACCTGGCGGTCGTACGAGCCGGATGTTCCCGTGGCCGCGTTTCCGAAGCCGATGATCTTTCCGCCGTCGGTCGAGGTGGTCTTCACCCAGGATTCGACGGTGAAGTTGTTCGGGCTCTTCTCGGCCTTCGGTGTGGTCAGGTACCCGGAACCGGTGAGACCGATGGCCGTGTTGCCGTTGCTCGCGTCCATTCCCGCAGACCCGAAGTCGACGGGGCCGTTCACCGTGGCGTCGTTGAAGCCCGCCCAGTCCTCCACCGTCGTGCCGGGCGCATCTCCGAGCCGGTAGTACTCGCTCGGAGCATCTGCCATGACGGCGGTCGAGTATGCACTGTCACTCTGACCCGTGGCCGTGGCCGTGATGCTCACGGAGTCGGAGCGAGCGATGTTGCCGAACGGATCCGTCGCGAACACGCGGTAGCGATAGGACTTTCCGGGAACGAGCCCCTTGTCGACGTAGCCCATCGCGGGAAGGTTGTAGAAAGAGGACTCGGCCGTCGTCGTGTAGATGGGCGTCGTGGTGTTTCCATCGCGAAACACCTCGTACTTCATGCTCGAGTTGTCTCTGTCCCAGTTCGCGGCCCAGCGGATGCGAACGGTGCCGCTCACGGTCGAGGTGAGCGTCGGATTGAAACGAGCGCCGGTGACTCGGGGACCCTGTGCGTTCGGAGCAATGCTCGAGACCGCGAAGCGAACGAGTCCCTGCTGCGCCGTGTTGTTGACGTTCTTGAACTCTCCACCCATGACGACGTACTTCGACGTTCCGTCGACGGCCCACGGCCCCTGGTTCTGGCCCGTGGCCGTTCCCGTGTCGAGATCAGGGAACCAGTTGAGAAGCGAGGGCGCCGGGTTGCCGGTGAAGCTCGGGTATCCGTAGATGTCCTGCGTGACCGTTCCCGTGGCGGTCTTCGAGAAGGCGAGCGCCCGGTGGAAACCCCATGGGTCTGTCTGGGGGAAACCGCCGATGTTGCCGCAGTAGTGCGAGTGGCTGGCGACATAGACGACATCGCCGATCGGCTTCACGGCGTAACTGTCTCCGTGGCAGTCCTCGATCCAGTCGATGGTTCCGCCGTTAAAGTTGGCGCGGAAGGCTCCCTCGAGGTTTCCGCCTGAGCCGAAGACGTAGCCGGTGCCATAGAACGAGTCGCCATCGCGGGAGAGACTCGTGATGGCCGACTGGGTGTTGCCGTTGCGCACGGTGTTGTTCGTGGCGAAGGGCAGAAGCGAGCCGTCGGCGGTGCTGACCGAGCCGAGACCGTAACCCGGGTTGGACGAGCCGTTGATGGCGGTGAACTGCCCGCCGATGATGAGTTGCGATGCGTCGGGCGAAAGCACGAGGCCGTTGACGCGCCCACCCGTGACCTGCGGGGCGAATGCCGTCAGCGCTCCATTTGCCGCGCTCGCCTCGGCGACTCCGGGTCGTTGCTCCGTGCCGACGGAGCTGAAGAGACCACCCATGAAGACAGAGGTCGACGTCGCCGCGATCGCCCGAACGGGCCCGGCCGGCTTGGGCAGGAACGAGGTGATGAGGGCACCCGTCGTGGGGTTGAGTGCCGCGATGCGCCAGACCGACGATCCGTTGACCTGGGTGAACGACCCTCCGACATAGATGCGCGACCCGTCGGGCGACGC
This sequence comes from Agreia sp. VKM Ac-1783, assembly GCF_900177765.1. GTDB lineage: Bacteria > Actinomycetota > Actinomycetes > Actinomycetales > Microbacteriaceae > Agreia. The sequence continues at coordinate 136,028 of NZ_FXWI01000001.1, read as the reverse complement.
TGCGATCGAGAACGCCTCGGCGTTGAGGCTGGGCGCGAACGACGTGATGAGATTACCGGTCGAGAGGCTGTACGCGAGGATGTTGTTGCGCGGCACCGTGTTCACACCGGGCGCCGAACCGGCGGGCCGTGCCGTCGTGAACTTGCCGGCGGCATAGACGGTGTCTCCGACGATGACCTGCTGCCACACGACGCCGTCGATCTGCACGGTCGGCAGGGCGTCAGCCGACACCGTCGTCGGAGAGGCCGGGCTCGTCGGATCGAGCGGCTTGGAATCGGCGAAAGCCGGCGATGCCGTCAAGGTCGCCGCGACAACAGCGACAGCTGTCGTCAGTACAAAAAAGGCCCGAGCTCGGAGCCTGCGTGGCTTTGCCATGGTTTCCTCAGCGTTTACGCGAATGTGAATGTGAAACTTAGATGATGAATGCTCAGTTTTTCGAGCAAAAAACGCCCCTGATCGAGCACGGTATCAGGATCTCCAAAAAATGAATATCCCTCAATCGGGGGGCCTTGTCGGGCGTCTCAGGCAGTAGGTGCGGCGCCCGCGAAGACGGCGAGCGGCACGGAGGCCAGGTAGTCGACGATGATCCTGACATCGGAACGCGCTTCGACGGGAACGGAGAACACATAGGCCGCCGTAGCGCTGGAACCGGCCCCGAGAGAGGCAGGAAAAGCGACGATGTCGGGGCCGCCGCTCAGCTCGCCGGCGGGAACGCGATCAGCTCCGGAGTCCACCGTGACTCTGGTGTTCTGAAGATCGACCGGCTCGCCTGTCGAATTGGTGATGGTGACCTCGAAGCGAATGGCGGGACCGCCCGACTCACCGATTCCCGCAGCCACTCCGTCGACCGAGGTGATCGACGAGATCGACGCCGATACTCCAGGTGCGATGTCGACCGGCGCATCGAAGGCGTTCGGCTCAGACATGGCGCGTTCACCATCGGCATCCGCCGACGGAGCAGCCGGCGACCCGGCACCGGTGGAGGGCGTATCGGCGGAACCCGTCGGGGACGGGGCCGAAGAGGCCGCATCCGACGCCGTCGCGGGCGCCGTCGTCGCTCCCGACCCCTCTCCGCTCGATGCGCTGACCGCAGCCCAGGCGACCACGCTGATCACAATGAGGAGAACGACCCCGATAAGTGCGAGAACCCAGACACGAGGGCGTCGAGCTCGCCCCGTCTCGGGAGTAACCGTCGAGGGATCGGTACCCTCTGTGCGCGAATCGCTCATGCTCGTCAACCTTTTTTCCGTGGAGTTACCGAGCATTGTTGCACGGGCCTTGAGGCGAATATGGCTCGATTTCTCACGCCCCTACCCCCAATACAGGGGAAAATCTGAGAAATCCTTGCTTTTTGAATTCGCCGGTCGCTAGCGTGATCAAAACCTGAATTATTCTCATTTATCTGATTGGGGGGCCAGTTGGTCATCAAGATCGGCTATGCCGCGGGCGCCTTCGACCTGTTTCACGTCGGACACCTGAATATCCTCAAACACGCCAAGAGCCAGTGCGACTACCTCATCGCGGGCGTCGTCTCCGATGAGATGTTGACCCTGACGAAAGGCATATCTCCCGTGATTCCGCTCGCGGAACGCCTCGAGATCGTCAGCCACATCTCCTACGTCGACGAGGCTCGGGCAGAAGTCGTGCCCGACAAGCTCGACACCTGGCGCGACATCAAGTTCGACGTCTTCTTCAAGGGCGACGACTGGCGTGACACCGACAAGGGTCGCCGCCTCGAGGCGGAGTTCTCCGAAGTCGGAGTCGAGGTCGTCTACTTTCCCTACACAGCACACACCTCGAGCACGAAACTTCGACGCATTCTCGATCTCATGCTCGAACCCGAGTACGCCAATGGAGCGAGAGGAGGCGCCACTGGTAACTGATACCTCTATACCCCCAGGGCCCGACCGATCTCCCCGAACGGTCGGGCCTCACCTGTGCCCAGGAAACCGCATGCTCTAGGCTGAGCGTCAGGGAGACCGCACATCGCGGGATCCCTCATGGGGGATCAGATGTCGCACTCGTCGCACGGCAGGCCGGGGCTCGTCCTCGTCGCCGATTCTGCTCGGCTCTACGACCGACCGGCACCCGACGGCAAGGTACGACTTGCGGTCGACCTCGTTATTCTGGGCGGCTCGATTGTCGTCGCGTTCGGGCTGTCTCTGGCAACGCGCGTCACGCGGCGCTCGTAGCACGCACTCGCGCCGCGGCCGGTAGTACCGGTTGAGTTCAGGCGGCGAACCGAACGGCGGCCTCTTCGACCGATCCGTAGGGACCGGACCAGGCGCGTTGCGTGTGATCGTCGCTCAATTTGGCATGCCAGCCATCAGTCATCCGGTACACCGTTGCGAGACGAGTGGTCGAGTTGTCGCCATCAGCCTTCAAGATGTAGGCGCGGCGGCGGCCGTGATGTTCGATGGTGATTGAGGTCATGCTGCGCGTGCGCCCTTTCAATCGGTCACTGACGTGATCGAGCTTTATATGAATGTTTCTCAACTAATTCTTATATGACGCTACAGAGTGTCACCTTCTGGCAGGTAGTCCCAGAAGAGGGCACAGTAAACGACATATGCTCAGAGTTCGGAGCGGCGCGATATCTGGATTGGGTACAAATCCGCCGCGCTGATGCCACGGGGCTCCGCGAGACCCTGGCCGGCTCGCCGCTCTAAACGGCGCAGATTTCAGCGAGGCTCAGCGCGACAGGGCGACGACGACCAGGGTCAGGCTGATGCCGGCGACGACCACGAGTCCCCCGAGTTTGAGATCGTCGGCAGACGGCGTGACCCACGAGCGCCGAGCTCTGCGCTTCTTCGACGCCGAGTTCGTACCGGCAGCATCCGATACCCGAGCCTTCGGCCGCGCACCGGCCGCGCGTCTTGCGCCGCGCTCGACCGGACGCTTTGCCGCGCGCTCGATCGGACGCTTCGCCGGACGAGCAGCCGCTGAATCCGACGCGGCGCCACCCTCGGCTTGCGTCGCGTTGTCGTCGAACTCGGCGAGCAATGCATCGAAGGTGAATTCGCGTTCGGCAGCGGTCATGTTCGCGTGATCGCGAGCGGGCAGAGGGGTAGTCATGGCATCCGAGACGAGAGAAAAGAGAGGTGTGTGCGGAAGGTGCCGTTCGGCGCGGGGCTACCGGCTGGTTCCGTGCAGTCAAAGATCGTTCACTCAAAGATATTGACATCTCAGATCTTTGTCGCCTCGGGATGCCACATCGACGGCGAGGGGCCACCCCCAATAAGGGTGACCCCTCGAGTCGATCAGGAGGCGACCCTCCCGCTCGCGTTCGGTCAGACCGAGATCAGGCCTGAACCTCGCCGCGCCATGCACCGTCGGGGTGCTGCTCCGACTCGATGTACTCCTTGAAGTTCTTCAGGTCTTTCTTCACCGCGTGGCTACCCACTCCTACGGCAGAACCGAGCTTCTCGAGCAGACCTGTGGGCTCCCAGTCGAGCTGAACGGTGACGCGCGTCTCGGTGTCGGCGAGCTTGTGGAACGTGACGACGCCGGCGTGGTCGACCTCGCCGCCCGTGCTGTTCCAGGCGACGCGCTCGTCAGGGTGCTGCTCGGTGATGTTCGCCTCGAAGGTGCGCTCGACTCCGCCGACGCTCACCTTCCACTCGGTGAGGGTGTCGGTCACCTGCTGGATGGACTCGACCTCGTCGAGAAACTTCGGAAACTCCTCGAACTGCGTCCACTGGTTGTAGGCGACGGAGACGGGAACAGAAACGTCGACGGTCTCGATGATCTGGGGCATAAGAGTTACTCCTTGTATTGCGGTATCAGCTTGTCCGTACGTTCTCGACGTTACGTCTCCCCACGCAACACCAGACACCCCCTTGACGCGCGGCGCATCCAACACCAGAGAGACATCGGCTTACGCTGGCCCCATGACTGACGCCCCGATCTTCGGCCAGGCTCACGCGCCGGATCTGCATGTGATGACCTACAACATCCGGCGTCGCATGCGACAGAACGCGCCCGGCAGCCCCGATCTGTGGTCGAGACGTCAGCCGCTGCTGCGCCAACTCCTCTCCCGCGAGCGCCCCACCGTGCTCGCCACCCAAGAGGCGCTGCCCGACCAGGCCCTCTTCATCTCGGCGGTACTCGGTCCGCACTATCGCCGCATCGGTTACGGACGCAACGCCGACGGCACCGGCGAGGGATGCCCGCTCTTCTACGACTCGCGTCGGCTGCACCTCGAGAGCTGGCGACAGATCGCACTGTCTGAGACACCGGATGTCCCGGGCTCGCGTTCGTGGGGAAATCTGATTCCGCGCGTGGCCGTGGTCGCGCGCTTCATCGATGTGAAGACGCACGAACCGCTTCGTGTCGTGAGCACGCACTTCGATCACATCTCGAGGCGGGCCCGGTTGCGCTCGGCAGAGCAGCTCGCGGCGATCGCGGCGTCGAGCAACGAGTCGATCATCGTGATGGGTGACATGAACACCGACGTCGGCACGGTTCCGTACGACGTGATCGCGGGCGACGCCGGCCCCCTCGTGGATGCCTGGCGCGCGGCCGGCGTTCGGCTCACCGCCCCGTGGGGCACGTTCTCCAACTACCGCGCGCCCAAGACCGGTACCAAACGCATCGACTGGATCCTCGTGAGCCCCGACCTCGAGGTGCGCGAGGCGGCCATCAACGCCTCGCGTTTCGACGGCGCAGCCGCATCCGATCACGAGCCCGTGCAGGTGCTGCTGCGCCAACGCAAGGCCCCGGCTGACGACGGCGCCGCTGGGTAGTCTTCGAGAGTGATCACCGAGACCTTTCTTCGGCGGCCGAGCGGCGCGGGCGAGTGGTCGGCCGACGCATTGCGCGTTCTGGGCGTGCTGAGCGTGCTCGCGGGCGGCATCGGGTGGGGTTTCGTCGAGGTCGCGGTCTTCGCGCTCACGCTGCTCGGGATGCTCGTTCCCCGCTTTCTCGGCGTGCGCCCGGGCTTCGACATCGCCGTCGGCGGCACCCTGCTCGTGGCGGCGTGGAGCGGAGTCTTCGAGCTGTACACCTCGATCGACTGGCTCGACGTGGTGATCCACTTCGCCGCGAATGGGGTGCTCGCCGCACTCATCTTCGTGGTGGCCGCACGGGTCGGCATCGTGGCCGATGTCGGCGACGGCGCTCCCGGCGAGATCGGCACGGTCGCGGTCATTCGCCCTGCGGTGCTCACCACCGTGTTCGGGCTCGCTGCCGGCGTGCTGTGGGAGATGGGCGAGTGGGCAGGCCACACCTATATCGACTCGGCGATCTACGTGGGCTACGACGACACCATCGGAGACCTCGCCGTGGGCGGACTGGGCTCGCTTCTCGCGGGCCTCTGCATTCGGTGGCTCGCCGCTGACAGTCGCTGGCCCAGAGCATCGACCGAGGGTGCTGCGCTCAAGGCCATTAAACACAAGAGGAGCGCCGGCTCGATTGGGGGATAAGCCGGCGCTCTCTCGATACAAAGCTATGGAGAGTTGAGGCTCGCCGCCATACCACTGAGCATTTTTCACCCCTCTTTTCACCCCCCCCCCCCCACCTGCGGGTCTCCGCGGCACGGGGGGGCACCGGTCAGCCCAGGCGGTCGAGGCGCTCCTGGGCCTGTTTCGCCCGCTTCTTGGCCTGCGCCTCGGCGCGTTCGGCCGCCTTCCTGTCGCGCTCGCCGACCTGGATGTCGTGATAGATGCCAGACAGATCCGACTCCACGCCGCGAAGCTGCTCCTCGATGTCGGTGCGCTCCGCCTCGAGTTCGGCGCGTCGACTCGCGAGATCGTCGAGTGCGCTTGCCAGATCGCTTACCGATCGATGGGCCGTGGCCACGTCGTCGAGCGCGCTCCACGCCGCGGCCTCCGCGGCTTTGCGCTCCCGCTCGCTAACCTCGGGGTTTGCTTTGGATGCCCGTGGGCGCGCCGCCCGAGCACGCCGCCCCGCGGAGACGCCGTCGGGCGGTAACGCGGCCGCCCCCTCGAGCCGCACCGGCTCCCACCCCGTGACCGCGAGACTGCGCACCAGAAGTCCGTCGCGCACCAGCGTGGCGGCATCCATGTCTGTCATCGCCGCCTGCAGAGTCTGAGTCACCTCGATCATGGCCGAGCCGCTGAGCGTGACGCCGGCGACGTCGGCGATCTCGCGGGTGCGAGCGGATGCGCGAGACAACAGCTTCTGCCGATCGCCCCCGAGCGAGCGCAGGGCGACCGGATCGCCGCTCTCTTGCGCCTCGCGCAGCCGCTCACCGAGTTCAAGCAGCTCGCCGAAGATCGCCGGATCTTCGCGCACGAGCGCGGTGACCGCCCAGGCCGGGGCCTGCGCGCGGGGCAAGCGCTTGATCGCCGCGGCATCCGATCGCTGCGAGGCCTCGCGGGCCGCCTGATTGCGGGCCGACGTGAACTCAGCGGGCGGCAACTCGTAGAGAGCCTTCGCCACTCGCCGCAGGTCGCTCGAGGTCATGCCTCTATGTTGGCGCATCGGGGGCGCCCGCGGGCAGGGGGTCGTGTTTGTGCCCGAATACCTCCATGTGTCGAGGGGGGCCTCGACGCAATGGAGGTATTCGGGCACAGTCGTCGTGAGTTCTCAGCGAGGGGCGCTGGTTCCCACCGACGACCGGGCCAGGTCGAGCTGCACCGTGGTGCCCACCGCGGTGAGCCGCAACGCGGCCACGTCGTATTGCCCCGTCGACCGCGTCGCCGCATCCGGGCCTGGAACCGACCAGGCCGGCTCGGGGTTGGCGTTCGCCGGGTCGGGGCTGTTCTGTGCGTTCGCGGTCAGCGACAGCAGAGCATCCTCTCCGAAGAGGCCCCGCGTAGCATTGGCCACGAGGGTGATCACCGGGGCGGTGAGTGCGAGCAGTGCCGCACTCGTCGTCGACACCACGCTCGTGGGCCCGGTGAAGAGCGCCGCGTTGAGGGCGGTGCCCAGGGCCTTGGCCACGTTGCTGGTCAACCCGTTCGAGAGCGAGTTGAGCAGCAGACAGAGCGCGGCGGTGGCGAGACCACCGCACGCCGCGCCGCCCGCGAGGGCGATCGACGAGGTCACGGCCGGCGATCCGTTGAGGAGCGTGTTGAGCGACACCTGCGGAATCGTCAGCGTGATCGACGCCACCGCTGTCGTACCCGCACCCTGAAGGACATTCACGACGACCTTGCCCGACACGGTGAGAGCAGTGAGCGAAGCCTGAATAGCGCTGTTCAGATCGTCGACGTAGTTGCTGAGAGCCTGCGTAGTCGCGGCGGTGAGGGCGTTGATGACGGCGTCGTTGATGAGCAGCTGCGTGTTGGGGTCGAGCCCGTTGATTCCATCTGTTCCGTACGCGGCCCCGAGCAGTCCGTCGAGATCGACGCCGATCTGTCCTGTCGCGAGGTCGATGGACACGACGCCCGCGTCATCGGAGATGGTGTCGTCGAGCAGGGCGTTCACGGCGGTCAGATCGAGATTCACCGAGAGCTGGCTGATCGAGACCGATCCGATACCCAGACCGAGCGTGCCCAGCAGAGCGGTGAGCGACGTGGTCAGGCCGCTCGTCAGAGATGTCAGCACTCCGGCGTTGCCCGCCAGCCCCTCCACCCTCGCGTCGAGTCCATTGATGACTCCCGCGGTTCCGGTGACGAGGGTGCCGACCGTCGGCGAGGTCAGGTTCAGATCGACCCCGGCCACGGCGTACTCGCGCTGCAGCGACGAGAGGATCGAGCCCGTCCAGCTGGCGGCGCAGGCGTCGAGAGTCGCACTCGACGCCACCGCGCCCACCTCGAGCGAGGCGTCAGCAAGGCCTGCGATCGCCGTGCTCAGGCTCTGCCCGAGCGCCGACTGCACGATGTTCTTCAGCTGCAGCGTGGCGAAGGTGGGCGGGTTCGGGCCGGGCTGACTCGCCGTGGTCTGGATGGCTCCGCTGTTGTTCACCGCGCCGGTTGCACCCGTCGACGTTCCGTCGGGGTTGACCTGCACGTAGCTGTTGTCGACTCCGAGGTCGGCGTTCAGCGGAAGGAGCAGAAGGTCGCCGAGGCTGAGCTGCAGAGTGTCGAGTGCCGTGACCGTGAGCGGATTCGCGTAGGCATTCTCGCCCAACGAGTTCGACTGCGGGGGCGACGGCGAGATCGAGACACCGGATGCGTCGTTGACTCCGCTGATGCCATCGAGCTCTGCGAGGCTGTCGAGGTCGATGCTGGCCAGGCTTCCGCCCAGCAGCTTGCCCGACGCCCGCGTGGTGAACGGCGAACCGTCTGGGCCGCAGTCGAGCGTGCCCACGGTCGCCGAATCCCACTCGGCGTCGAGCCACGCGGCATCCGTTGGTGCAGCCTGAATGGAGGTGCCCACTGCGACGGTGATGGCGACCACCCCGGCGAGTGCGCCGATGAGGCGACGCATCGTAGAGCGAGAGAGGGTGCGGCGGGTGGTGCTGCGCGGGGTCATGACTCGCTCCTTCGGGTGGTGAGGGTTCGGCGGTAGCGCACGATCATGCCGAGTGCGATGGCTCCGGAGCCGATGAGCACAACGGCGAGCGCATCGAGTCCGGTGTTGGCGAGTCCGCCTGTGCCTCCCGCTCCTGCGCTTCCCGGCGGCTGCGTAACCGGCGTCTGCGGACCGGGTGTGATCGGCGGGTTCGTCGGGACCACGTCGTCGCCCTCGGCGAGAACGTGGAAGGCGAAGTCTCCCGAGAGCCCCATGAGGCTCTCGTCGCGGCTGAACGAGACATCGGGCATGCGCACCTCGACGAGGATGTAGCGCGGACTGCCGGCTTCCAGTGTGCCGAGATCGAACAGCACCTCTCCCCCGGTCTCGGTGCCCGGCTCGACAGTCGTGATCGGCTGAGGATTGTCGGCACACACGGGATCTGCCGGGTCGAACGAGACAGGCTCGGCGGGCATGCCCGTCCACGGTAGGTCGCAGAATCCGATCGCCATGGTGACACCGTTCGGGTGAGCCATCAGCTCTCCCCCGGAATACATCTCGAGGGCGAGGCGAGCCGTCTCGGCATTCTCGAGACTCACCGTGATCTCTCCGAAGCCGACATCGCCGGGGCTCATGTCGAGGAACTGGAGCGGATCGGGAGACTCGCTGAGGTTCAGATAGCCGGGCGCGCCGGGTTGCGGGTCGGGATCACCCGGCAGGGTGAGAGCGGCGGATGCCCGGGCCGAGACGAGCGCGATGCCCGCCACCATGAGCAGTACGGCGAAGACCATGGCGAGCGCTGTGGCGGCTCGACGTCTGGCGGATGCGGGTTGAACGCGCATGGCGTCTCTCACCTCTTTGTGGTTCGGTGGTGCGGGATGTCTGGGTGCGGGGCCAGAAGGCCCATAAGACGAGGGCGCCGGCTGCAAGAGTGACGGCGACCAGAGTGATCGGGCTTCCGATCGCGTCGCTGACGGCCTGTCCTCCGGCGACGGAACCGAGAATGACCTTTCCCGTCTTCACGTGATACGGAAAGAGGTCGGGAATCGTGTTGGCGTCGCCCTGCATCGAGACGATGCGCCCGGTCGGCACGTTCGGGTCAGGCTCGATGCCGATGATGCGGTGGGTGATCGGCAGGCGTTCCCCTCCTCGTTGAAGGGTGACGACCTGTCCGACCTGGAGCTCGGATGCCGGGACCTCGCGCACCAGAGCCAGTGAGCCCGTCGGAATCGTCGGGGCCATGGATCCGGTGGCGAAGGTCACGAGCGAGAATCCGAAGAACAGTGTCGCGATGCCCCAGGCGATGGCGGCGAGGCCCGCCAGCCCGGCGAGCGCGAGCGCCGCATCCCGGATTCTCGTGACGACGCCCGCAAGCCGTCTCGGGCGACGGGACCCACCGTGTGCATGGGGATGTTCACGGTGGGTCCCGCGGATCTTGGCGACTCGGCTCATCGATTCGCCTTCCGCTCGTCAGCCTGGACGGTGGTGCCGGTTAGTCGAGCTCGGAGGCCGAGACGAACTGCCAGGCGGGTGCGACTGTTCGACCCTGGAGGGTGTCGGCAGCGTCATCCGGCAGCGAGATCTCGAAGCAGTAGTTGAGCTGGTTGCCCGAGTCTGCCGTCAGAGCGTTGACCGTGGCACCGGCGGTGTTGAGGGCTGCCGACGTGGTGGCGCTTCCGACGACGTACGTCGCTGCCGCCCCGAATGCGGCATCGGTGCAGGCTGCCGGAGCAGCATCTCGCGCACCGGTGGCGACGACGACGCGAAGCTGCAGAGCACCCGCGAGCAGCGCGTCTGGATCGACGGTCGGAATGTTCGTCGCGTTGACCGCTCCGCTGAGGCGCACGCTCGGCGCTGCCACCGACCCGTCTGCCGTGCTGAGCGCCACGGGAGCGTAGACCGAGTCACCCGGAGTAAGGCTGAGCGCGCCCGGCGTGAAGATGAGTGATCCACCGGGGTTGCTCTCTTCGTCGATCCAGTCGCCGGCTACGAACGGCGACGAGGTGTTCTGTTGCACCTCGAAGGCGCTGGTTCCGACGCCCGGCGTGCCCGGGTCTCCCCCGACTCCGGCCGTTCCGCCGACGACCCATTCCGAGTCGTTCCACACGGCCAGCGTGACCGTGGCTCCGACCCCCAGCACGAGGCCGGCCGCGAGAACCGCAAAGGCCTTCTGCTTGGTGGAACGCTTCTTGAGTGATGGCGTGACCGAAGACTCCGGTGCGTCGAACTCTGACGTCTGTGACATGACTGATCTCCCCAACTTGATGAAGCCGCCCCTGTTTGTGGCCTCTGTGGGTTGAACGATGACATGAGAGGAATTCTCAAGGGGGCTCGAAAGGGCTCTTCCCGTAGTCAGTCCATCTGAGTCGAGTAGTGGCCGTGGAGCCCGGGTAGCGGGCCGGGTACGGGACCGGTAGCAAGGTTCGGTAGTGCCGCCAGAAAGAGTGCGTACAGACAGCGCGACAACCCGTAGTATGTGCGCAGGGGGTTCCACCATGACATCACGCACGACTTCTGCGCCCGCCCGCGCCCGTCTCACCGCCGCACGTTTTGTGGGCGCCGCGGTCGTCGCCGGCGCACTCGTGACGGGATCGGTGCTCACGGCTTCGGTCGCCACCGCCGCTCCGGCTCCGGGCGTTCCTGCCGTGACCGCTGGCCTCGACTACGTGGCGCTCGGCGACTCGTACTCGGCTGGCCTCGGGCTCACGCCGACGACCGGACTGCCCACTCCCGAGTGCGGACAGAGCGCGGTCGACTTTCCCCACCAGGTGGCAGCGGCTTATGGCCTGAACCTCACCGACGTCTCGTGCTCGGGAGCCGAGACCGGCGACATCACCGTCGACAGCCAGTTCGGCAACATCGCTCCTCAGATCGCGGCACTCAGCGCAGACACCGACGTCGTGACGCTGACCATCGGCGGCAACGACCTGGGCTTCAGCGATATCGCCCAGTCGTGCCTGGCGCAGACCGCCGACGGCCCACTGGCCTTCCCCGTGCAGGGCGGCGTGTTCCTTCCCAACTGCGCCAGCGGCTACGTGGTGCAGGGCGTCGACTCGCTCGCCCTGAAGATCTCCGCTCAGGTCGCCCCCTCCCTCGCCACCACGTACGCCGCTATCGCCGCTGCGGCCCCCAACGCCAAGATCTTCGTCGTCGGGTACCCCAGCCTCTTCCCCGCCACCATCCCGGCGGCTGGCTGCTTCACCTCACCCACCAACACGCCCAACGCCTTCCCGTTCACCACGGTCGACACGGCGTACCTGCGCTCCGTTGAGGTGAAACTGGATGCCGCGATCCAGAGCGCCGCCCAGACGGCCGGCTTCACCTACGTTCCGTCGTTCGCCTCGAGCGTCGGCCACGACGCCTGCGTCACCGACGGAAGCGCCTACGTCAACGGCGTCCTCCTCGGCGATGGCGGCCTTCAGCCAGGAACGCTGCACCCGAACGCCCTCGGCGCCACGTTCCTCACCGACTCCGTGAGCACTGCTCTCGACGCCGCGTTCCCGGCCCCGATCGTCGTGCCGTCACTGCCGACCCCGCCCGTCGCATCCGACCCCGCAGCGGTGACGCCGAAGCCGGTGCTCGCGAACACGGGTATGGATGGCGGACTTCTCGCCGGAGGGCTCGCGCTCGCCGTGCTGCTTCTCGTCGGCGGCGCAGCCGTGACCGTGGCGCGACGCAAGGCCGCCTAGCCTCGACAGCCCTCTGATCGCGACGCGGGTCTGTCGCTAGGGTTGAAGGGTGACAGACTCCAATGGATCCAGCGACGCCGACTTCGATGCCCGTCTCGCGGCGGACACCGTGCACAACGAGCTCGAGCAGTCGCTTCTCGACGGCATCCGGGGCGAGGTTCGTCAGACGGTCTTCATCTCGGCGTTCCTCACGACGCCCGTCTTCGCGCTGAGCCGCACCGAGACATCCGGCGATGCCGCCGAGGGATTCAGCCCCCTCGTACTCAGCACCGTGGGCGGCGCGCCGATGCTGCCGCTCTTCACCGATGTAGCGCGGGTTCCGGCCGAGTATCTCGAGGTCGCCCCGCACCCGGTGGCCCTCACCGGAGGGCGTTTCGTGGCGAGCGTCGCCGACGAGGTGGGCATCGTGGTGAACCCGGGGCATCCGATCGGCTTCGAGCTGGCGCCCGGAGCGTTGGCAGCGATCAGGCGCGACTTCGCCGAGTCGCAGCAGGGCTAGCCCTTCGACAGGCTCAGGGAACGGGCTGTTACTGCTGTGGCAGCTCCGCCAGCTGGCCGACGCGTCCCGACAGGATGCCGGGCAGCTGAGCGAGCACCTCGTTCGCCTGCCGGGTCGCGCCATCGAGATTCGCGTGCTTGCCGTCGTCTGACGTGCCCACCTGCCACCGGCCACCGTCGCCGGCGACCGGGGTGTAGACATCCAGAATCGCGATGCCGGTCTGCTGGGCTGCGCCGGTCAGCAGCCGATTGAGCTCGACCACCTTGCCGCCGACCTGATTTGACGGCGGCACAAGAACGGCGATCGGGGTCGACCCGCGCTCGCGCACGCCCGCCCACAGGGCCTGGATGTCTGACGCGGCCCGGGCGGGCGAGCTGCCGGCGAGCAGGTCGTTGGTTCCGGCCTGCACGAGAACGTAGCCGCCCTGGGCTCCGGCCGCCGCGTCATCGAGACCGGATGCGATGGTGTCGGCCACCGCGCCGGGCTGCGACGCGAAGGCCCCCATCGAGACGCCCGGAATCGCGTTCGCCTCGACCGTCTGCCGCCACCACGACGCAGCGAAGAACGCGTGCGAATCGCTCAGCACCGAGAGCGGAATGACGGCCTGCGTGACGGGCGTCGCGGTCGGTGTGGCGAGTGGCGGCTGAAGGTTCGGGGCCGAGCCCACGATGAGGGGCCGCTCCCCCGCGCCCGTGAATCCTGTCTGCAGCCCTAGGGCAGCGGCGGGCCAGAGCGCGACCAGCGCCGCAATCGCGACCGTGAGCCAGAACGAACCGCGCGCAGCCCGTTTCGATGCCCGACGCGAAGCGGCACGAACTCCGGGCGCGCTACGTGGCTCGCCGAAACAGGCGCTCACGGGCGAGTGGTCTGGTTCGGCTACTCGCCGACGACCGCGGCCATGTCGTATTCGGCCTTGACGAGAATCGGCAGGTGGTCGGAGTCGCCCTGCGGAAGGGTCTTGACCTCGTCGATGCGGAATCCGTTCGAGGTGACGAAGTCGAAGTGCCCGCGCACCCACTTGTAGCGCATGTAAGTCACGCTGTCGCTGAGCGAGAGCTCGTAGCCCGAGTCCTTGATTCCGGCACGCAGCTTGTTCTGGAAGAGGGGGTAGTTGAAGTCGCCCACCATCAGAATCGGAATGTCGACGCCGATGCGCTGCAGCTCTTCGTGAGCCGCGGTGATCTGGGTTCGACGCAGAGAATTGGATGCCGTGAGCGGCGCAGCGTGGAACGATGCGGCGACGAACGACTTCTCGGTCTGGCGATCGAGAAGGCGGGCGCCGAGCAGACGCTGGGTTCCGGGAGACATGACGCGGTCGTGCATGGACTTCTTGAGCGTGAACGTCGTGCTGTCTTCGACCGAGAAGCGCTCGGCGCGGTAGTAGAGCGCCAGGCCCAGACGGTTCTCTGTCGTGGCGTGAGACATGGTCAGGTGCCCCATGGTCGCCGGAAGCGACGCGGTGTCTGCTTCTTGAACGCAGAAGATGTCGACATCGAAGTCGTCAGTCAGGGCGGCGAGTTCGCCACTGGCACTGTTGTTCCGCAGGTTGTAACTCAAAACGCGCATTCTGGAAAGTCCTCTCGCAGTTCTGCTAGACCACAGACTATTCGTGACGGCCTGGGATTTGGATCGGTTGCGGCTGTGCTTTCGATTGTTTACGTCGACTTAATCAGCGCGTTCGTTAGCTGAGACCGTCGAAGCGGCGTTCGCTGAGCCGGTCGAAGCGCGGGGAATAGGCACACCTTTTCATGCGTTCACATACACATGAAGAAAATCGGGTTTCTCTCGTTCGGTCACTGGCAGCCGGTTCCCGGGTCGCTGACTCGCACGGCCGCTGACGCGCATCTGCAGATGATCGAGCTGGCTGTCGCGGCAGAAGAGATCGGTGTCGACGGCGCGTACATGCGCGTGCACCACTTCGCACGGCAGTTCGCATCGCCGTTCCCACTGCTCTCGGCCATGGCCGCACGCACCTCGAAGATCGAACTCGGCACGGGCGTGATCGACATGCGCTACGAGAACCCGCTCTACATGGCCGAGGAGGCGGCGACCGCCGACCTCATCTCGGGCGGCAGACTGCAGCTCGGCGTCAGCCGGGGATCACCCGAGACGGCGCTCCGCGGCTCAGAGTCGTTCGGCTTCGTTCCGCAAGACGGCACAACGGATGCCGATCTCGCCCGGGCGCACACCGAGCTGTTCCGCGCGGGCATCACCGACGCATCAGTCGCCATGAGCAATCCGCAGATGACGGGAGTGAGCCAGCCCATGGGCATCCTGCCCCAGTCGCCGGGTCTGGCAGACCGCATCTGGTGGGGTTCGGGCACACGCGCGACCGCTGTCTCGACGGCCGAGCTGGGTATGAACCTGATGAGCTCGACGCTCCTGTCGGAGGACACGGGCGTGCCCTTCGGTGACCTGCAGGCAGAGCAGATCGCGCTCTACCGCGCCGCGTGGAAAGACGCCGGCTGGGAACGCGAGCCGCGCGTCTCGGTAAGTCGCAGCATCCTGCCCATCACCACGGATCAGGACCGCGCCTACTTCGGCGACATGAGCCGCGACCGCGACGACCAGGTGGGCTACCTCGACAACGGCATCGCGCGCTTCGGCAAGAGCTACGTGGGCGAGCCCGACGCGATCGTGAAGGAGCTGCTGGATGACGCGGCCGTGCGCGACGCCGACACCGTGCTCGTGACGATTCCGAACCAGCTCGGTGTCGACTACAACGCGCACCTGCTCGAGACGATCGTGAAGGACATCATGCCTGCGCTGAACTAGCGCCCGTCGAGTCGTACGCCGCTATCGTGGCAGGCATGTTGAGTCCCGAGGACGCGCTTCTGCATAAGCCCCAGCGCGTGCTCATTGCGGGCGTCTCGGGGGTGGGCAAGACGACTCTTGCCGCGCGGGTAGGCCGGATGCTCGACATTCCGCACACGGAGATCGATGCGCTTTTCCATGGGCCCGGCTGGGTTCCGCGCGAGGAGTTTTTGAACGACGTTCGTCTGCTGGTGTCGCGCGAGACGTGGGTGACCGAGTGGCAGTACTCGTCGGCCCGACGCACGCTCGCCGAAAAGGCCGATCTCCTCGTGTGGCTGGATCTGCCGTTTCTGACCGTGACGTTCCCTCGCGTGATCAGACGAACGCTCAAGAGGCGACTCAACCACGAGACGCTCTGGAACGGAAACATCGAAGGTCCGCTCTTTACGTTCTTCACCGACCAGGAACACATCGTGAGATGGGCCTGGTCGACCCGAAACAAGTACCGCACGCTGATCCCCGAGGTGGAATCGGAGTTCCCCCACCTCACGGTGGTGCGTCTGCGTTCATCACGCGACGTCGAACGGTGGCTGGCCCAGCTGCAGAAGGCATACGCCGACCCTCGATAGATTGCCATCGAGTGTGCAGTTTCTGTCGGTCGTCGACTCCGAGACGGGCGAGAACTGCTCACTCGAGTTGAGATGGCTCAGGGGGCCGACGGTCGATCCGTAGTCTGGGTTCATGGACGACCTCATCGAAGCCGCCTGGCATGCCGAGGAGGCTCTGCTGACGACCGGCGCACGACGTGACGCAGATCGACTCGCCGAGCTGCTCGCATCCGATTTCTACGAGATCGGGCAGTCGGGGCGTCGCTGGAGCCGCGACGAGATCATCGCTTCTCTGGTCGGCGACGGCGACGAGCATCCGGATGCCGAGCTGACGGAGCGCGAGGCAACGCTCATCGGCGTCGATACTGCGCTGCTGTCGTATCGGCTGGAGTTCGCGGGTCGACGCAGCCGTCGGTCGTCGCTCTGGCGATGGGATGGCGGCCGCATCATGTGCTTCTTTCACCAGGGCACGCCGCTGCCGACGGGCTGAGTAGGGGCGGCTCGTGGTCTCGATACGGCCGCGGGCGGCCTACTCGACCAGCGCAGAAGTGGCTCTCGACGGGCGCCGAAGTGGGTCTCGACCGGCGCAGCTAGCGGCGCACTGCGTAGCGCAGGTATGCGACTCCCGAATCGAACGATCTGGTCTCGAGCAGCTCGAGGTCGACGCGTCGCTCATCGCGGGCGAAGAATGGCAGCCCTCCCCCGACCAGCACCGGGTAGACCCTGAGGTGGTATTCGTCGATCAGGCCGAGTGTGGCGGCCTGAGCAGCGAGTGTCGCTCCGCCGATCGCGATGTTTCCGGGCGCGGGCTCGGAGCGGAGCCGCGCGATCTCGTCAGCGAGGCCCGTGGTGGCGAGGCGGGCGTTGCCCTGTACCGTCGACAGGGTCTTCGAGAACACGACCTTCGGCAGAGCATTCCAGAACTCGAGCCACTGCTGCACGGGGGCCGCGAGCGCGGACTCGTCGACCGTCTCCCAGTAGAGCATCGCCTCGTAGAGGTGCCGGCCCATGAGATGCACCCCGACCTCGCGAATCTCGTCGAGCGCGATGCCGAAGACCGCATCGCTCAGACCGGGCCAGTCGAAGTCGCCATCCGGCCCCTGCACGAAGCCATCGAGCGACACACTCATCGAATAGGTCACGCGTTGCATGGGGCCTCCCGTCGTTGGGCTATGCGTTCGATATTACGACCGTCGGGCGGAATCAGTCGCGCCCCAACCTGACCGTCTCGTAGTGTGAAGTATGGCTACCAACGAGGCGGGCAGAGTGGAGTTCGACGCGACGATCGGTGTCGACGTCAAGGGCGAGACCTGGAGTTGCATCGAGATTCCCGACTCGGTCGAGCGCTTCGGAACCGGTCGAAGCGTTCGTGTCGACGCGACGATCGACGCGGTTGCCCTCGACAACGTCGGGGCCATGCCCACCGGCTCGAACGGTCACATGGTGTCGGTGAGCGCCAAGGTGCGCAAAGCTCTCGGCAAGGATGTGGGCGACGAGGTGCATGTGGTGATCTCTCGGCGAGCGTGACCCTCGCGTAGATCGTTGCTGCGGCAGCCCATCAGAATGAGGAGGACCCGATCGTGACTGATATCAGAAACCGCGCGTGGCTGTGGGGCGGAATCGCATTGATCGCCTCGGCCGTGGCAGAGTTCGCGCTTCCGCCGTCTCTGAGAGCGAGCAGCCTCATCGGCGCTCTGCTCATCGCCGCGGGGCTCGTACTCTTCTCGTTCGGCGGCGGTATCCGCCGCAACATCTTCGGTGGCCATGTACTCGGGGCCGTGGCCGCGGTTCTGCTCGCTGCATTGTTGGTCGCCACGAACATCGTGAATCTTCTCCCCGACTCCGGCGGTCCCGCCTGGAATCAGGAGTGGGTGGCGTCGGTCGTGGGATTTGCCCGTCTCGCTCTGTCGGCCATCGTCGTCGTTCAGGTCGGCAGGTCGGCGGAACTCTCGAGCACGTGGCGATGGGCTCCTCTCTGGGCCGTGCTTGCACAGGAGTTCAGTTGGGTCGTGTTCCAGTTCGGCCTCATCAACGCGGGAAACACCGTGAATGGGCCTGGCCTGTGGGTCACCTCGTTCTTCGCCATCGTTGCCGCCGCCGTTCCTATCTTCATCGGCGTGCTCGCGATCATTGTCGCCGTCACGGGACTTTCGTCGTCGCGGCCTGCCTCCGCTTAGAGCTCGGATGAGCGCAGAAGTCCCCACTGCGGACAATCGGTACCGGTGCGCCAGTACCTTCTGTCCGCAGCGGGGACTTCTGAGCTGCGCTACTTGGCCTGGCCTATGCCGAGCGCGTTGCCGTCGGGGTCGATCAGATAGGCGACCCAGGCATCCCCCTGATCGGCGATGCCATCGACCGTCTTCAGTTCGTCTGTGTCGTAGTTCTGGGGCTCGACGCCGCGGTGCTTCAGCTCCTCGAGTTCGGCGCGCAGGTCGAGAACCCTCCATTCGGCCTGAGTCTGCTCGTCTTTGGTGCCGACGGTCGAGGCGGTCACCTTGAGTCGGGTGTTGCCCGATGCGTAGGTGATGGCGGTGTCTGTGGCCTCGATCACGTCGAGGCCGAGCCTCTTCTCGTAGAACTCGCGCGAGGCATCCAGATCTTTCGAGAGCAGTATGACGTCGACGGGATGGTCCTTGAGCATGCGTGAAGCCTTTCGATAGGGAGTCGTCCCCACGATCCGCTTGCGGCCGCAGCGGGTCAAGCCCTTGTGAGGTGGAACAGGCGCCCACCGGGCGCAGCTGTCAGCGCTTCGCCGACGGTACCGCGACTAGTCCCAGGGCCAGCGTGCTGACCGCGAAGCCAGCCATCATGCCGAGGGCGGCCACCTCGAAGCCTGTGATGTAGATCACGAGGCCGACGCCAAAGAGCACGACCGCCAGAGCGAGCAACCCGAAGCCCGCGATGCGCATCCATGGCGTTTCTTCGGTCATGCACCCGATGCTGCACCGGCTGAGCGTCGAGCGATAGCCCCCATTCGGTGAACATCGACGGGAAGCCGGATTCCGGATGCCGGTTCCCTTCGACAGGCTCGGGGAATGACAGCTCGGGGCACGCGGTGGTTACTTGCCGTCTGCCTTGCCCTCGGCGATGTACGCGAGTCGGCGCAGGGTCTCGATGTTGCGCACGTAGAGTCCGATGTCGAGCAGCGCCGGCGGCACGTATTTTCCCGGACCCGCGACGGCCTTCTCGATGATCCGCACGACGCATCCATTGCCCCGCGGTTTCACGTCGATCTGAACCGACGCCTCGCCGATCGGCCAGCCCTTCGCGACGATAAGCATGTGCCGGGGCGGATCCCACTCGTGCATCGTCGTCTCGTCATCGATGACCGCGGGCCATGACCCGAACGAGTGGTGCAGATGCGAGCCCTCCGCAGGCCACGCCTTCTCGACCTCGCGCATGCGCGACGATCCCACCACCCACGTCGGAAACAGCCATCCGTCGGCCAGTACGGCGAAGACATCCTCGGGCGAACAGTCCATGAGTCTCACGTTTGTCGACATGACTCACCAGCATCCGGCATCCACGAACGGGGGTCTAGGGGTTGCGGCCCGTGAGCAGTAGTGTCGCCCCATGTGCACCCGTGTCTTCTGGAATGACAACCCGATCGCCAAGGTCACCTCACGGTGCATGGACTGGGAGGTCAGCGACGAGCCCGTGCTGTGGTTCTACCCGCGCGGCATCGAACGCTCGGGCGGGTCGCAGCCGGATGCCGCCGCCTGGCGATCGCTCTACTCGAGCGTCGGCCTCAGCATGTGGAACATCGGCACGTCAGACGGCATGAACGAGAGGGGCCTCGCGGCGCACGCGCTCTTCCTCGACGACATCAAGCCGCCGACAGGCACGGATGCCCCGACGATCGTCATCGCGATGTGGGTGCAGTACGTGCTCGACCACTTCGCCACCGTCGCCGAAGTTCTCGAACACCTCGACGATGTGCAGCTCATCGCGCCACCGATCAGGGGGCAGTACATGGGCGCCCACCTCGCACTCGAAGATCCCTCGGGCGACTCGGCGATCATCGAACCCATCGACGGTGAACTCGTGGTTCATCACGGAGCCGAGTACACCGTCATGGCGAACTCCCCTGCCTTTGACGAGCAGCTCACGAACCTCTCGCGCTATGCGCCGTTCGGTGGCGATCTCACGCCGCCGGGAGACATCACCTCGCTCGACCGCTTCGTGCGCGCGAGCTACTTCAGGCACTATCTGCCCGAGCCCGCGAACATCACGGAGACTGTGGCCGGGGTGTTCCGCATCACGCAGAACGCGGCGGTTCCCCCCGGAGCGCCCTACGACGACGGAGGCGTGTACCCCACGTGGTGGCACGCGGCCAGCGACGTGACCAACCGCATGTACTACTTCTGGTCGACGCACAGCCCGTCGGCAATCTGGGTCGATCTGGCCGCGATCGCCGACGGCACCGAGCTGCTCGCGCTGAATCCGCGGCAAGGCGAGTTGGTCGGCGACGCGACGGCCGCGTTCGAGAAGAGCGAATTGCTCTACGGCTGAGCCGGCGGCTAGCCCTTCACACCGCCCGTGCTGAGGCCGGACTGCCAGTAGCGCTGTAGGAACAGGAACGCCACGACAAGGGGAATGATCGATACGAACGACCCCGTGAGCACGGTGGAGAACAGCACCTGGGCGCCGCCGCCGCCCGTGGCCGCCTGCTGCCATTGAGCCAACCCGACTGTGGCTGGGAACAGAGCGGGGTTATTCAGCATGATCAGCGGCAGGAAGTAGTTGTTCCACGTCGACACAAGGGCGAACAGCAGAACGGTGACAATACCTGGCGCCAGCAGGCGCGACGCGATGGTCGTGAAGATGCGGAACTCTCCGGCGCCGTCGATACGCGCAGCCTCGATCAGGCTGTCGTCGACCGCATCCGCGGCGTAGACCCTGATCAGGTAGACGCCGAAGGGGCTGACGAGCGATGGCAGGATTATGGCCCACGGTGTATCCACTAGATTCGCAGCGCTGAACAGCAGATACGTCGGGATGGCGAGCGCCGTGAGCGGCACCATCACAGCGCCCAGGATGAGGGCGAAGACGAACGAACGGCCCTTGAAGACGTACTTCGCGAGCGCGTAGCCGCACATGGTCGCGAGCAGCGCGGCCCCGACGGCGCTCGTGATCGCGTAGAGAGCGGTGTTGCCCATCCACCTCACGAAGATTCCGTCTTGGAAGGTGAACAGCTGACCCACGTTGTCGAAGAGCGCGAATGTCTGGCCGAACCACAGCCCGAAGGTGCTGAAGAGGTCTCCGTTCGTCTTCGTCGAAGACAGGAAGAGCCAGACCAGCGGGAGCAGGAAGTACGCGAGCGTCATCCACAGGATGATCGTGAGCACCGAGCTGCGGCGCTTGTCGCGCTCGACGGGCCTCTTGCCGCGCGCCCGCGAGGCCTCCTTGCGGGTCGGCGCCGACGAGGAGACGAGGGGGGATGGTGTGGCGAGGGTCACGACAGACGCTCCTTGCGTGCGGTGGCGAGCTGCACCACGTAGCTGATGATCATGATGAGGAAGCCGAGAAGGAACGCGATCGCCGCCGCGTAGTTGATGTCTTGGTTCTTGAAGGCCACGTTGTAGGCGTAGAGGTTCGGCGAGAAATCGGATCCGATGGCGTTCGGCGCAATCGAGTACAACAGGTTGGGCTCGTTGAACAGCTGGAACGACCCGATGACCGAGAAGATGATCGTGAGCATGATGGCGGGCCGGATGGCCGGGATCTTGATGCTCCAGGCCGTACGCCAGGCCCCCGCCCCGTCGATCTCGGCGGCCTCGTACATCTCGGTCGGAACCGAGCGCAGCGCCGCGTAGAGCACGATCATGTTGTAGCCGATGAACTCCCAGCTCACGATGTTCATCGTGCTGCCGAGGATGTTCTGCGGCGAGAGCAGGGTCGGAGCGTCGAGACCCACCGCGCGGAACAGCTGCGCGATGAGGCCGGAGTCTGTGCCATAGAGATAACCCCACATGAGCGTGGCCACCACGCCGGGAACGGCGTACGGAACGAAGATCGCGAGCCGCACGAACTTGCCGCCCTTGACACGGCCCGTATCGAGCGCGAGCGCGATGAACAGGGCGATGACCAGCATTATCGGTACCTGCACGAAAAGGAACATGGCCACGCGGCCGAGACCTGCCCAGAAGCTCGGGTCCTGCAGCGCCCTCGAGTAGTTGGCGAGGCCCGAGAATACTTCGCCGCCGACCAGCTGGGAGGTGAAGGTGCTGAGGTACCCGGCGTAGCCGAGGGGCACCAGGAACATCGCGGCGAAGACGATCAGGAAGGGAACGATCAGCGCCCAGGCGGCGAAGAGTTGTGGGCGCCGGATGGTGCTGCGTCGCGCCGACGCAGAGGAGGCGCGCGACGGTGGGGTACGTCGAAGAGGGGGTGCGGCGGACATGTGGCTCCTTCATTGGGCCGGAAGGGTGCCGGCCGGCCGCGGCCGGCACCCCTCGGTTAGCACTACTTGACCGTGAAGCCTTGCTGCTTCGCGTAAGCGACGACAGCGTCCTGCCAGGCGGTGAGCGCCGACGACATGTCGGCCTTGTCGGCGATGGCCGTGCCTAGCGTGTCGTTGAAGCTCGAGTAGACGTAATCCATGAACGGCAGCCACTGGAAGTCGGTGCTGACTGTGTCGGAGACTCCCGCAAACAGCTCATTCACCTTCTGGCCGCCGTAGAACTCGGACGCCTGGCCGGTGAAATCCGAGCTGGTCAGGGTGTCCGTGGTGGTCGGGAACAGGAACTGCTTGTTCGCAAACGTCAAGGTGGACTCGGCGTCTCCGTTGAGGAACTTCGAGAACTCGGCGGCGGCGATGGGGTTCTTGGTGCCGGTGATCACGGCGTCGGACGAGCCGCCCCAGTTGCCCGAGACGTCGTCGCCCGCGTTCCACTGCGGGATCTTGGCCGCGGTCCATTTGCCGCTCGTGTTGGCCGCCGTGCCCTGCAGGAACACTGGGCCCCAGGCCGCGGTCTGCCAACTGGCGTATTTGTCCGACGAGAAGCCCTGGTACCAGGCATCGTTGAAGTCGGCATCGGTGGACACCAGATCTTTGTCGATCAGGTCCTGCCAGAACTTCACGACCTTCTGCGTGGCGGCGGAGTCGAGGTCGATGCCGACCGTCTTGTCACCGTCGTAGCTGAACGGCTTGGCCCCGGCTTGCCAAAACAGGCCTACGATCTGGCCGGGGTCATTGCCAGGGAGGTTCGATATATAGGAACCCGTCTTGTCCTTGATCGTCTGCGCATCGGAGGCGAAGTCGGCCCATGTGGCCGGGGCCTGCGAGAGACCTGCGGCGCTGTAGATGTCGGAGCGATACAGGTTGCCGAGCGGCCCCGAGTCCTGCGGCACTGACCAGACGCCTTTGTCGTCGGCCACCTGGTTCCACACCCACTCGACGTACTTCGACTTGAGCTCGTCCCCGCCGTAGGGCTGGAGGTTGACGAGGCTGTTCGTTTGACGGAACGACGGGATGTATTGGTATTCGATCTGCGCGACATCCGGTGCACCCTTGCCGGCCTTCAGCGCCGTGCGCAGCTTCGGGTACTGCACGGTGCCTGTTCCGACGTTCACGACCTCGACTTTGATGGCGGGGTACTTGGCCTCGAACAAGTCGACCTCCTGCTGGATGTCGGGCACCCAGGTCCAGAACGTCAGGGTCGTCGGAGTCTGCATCGCCTTGTCGATATCGGCCTGCGAAACGGGCGCGGTCGTCGAGCCGGCGTTGCCGCCCGCTGATGGGGTGCATCCGCTGAGGATAAGTGTCGACGCGACCGCGAGGGACACGAGCGTCGTTGCTGCGTGAGTTCTTTTCATCATCAATCTTTCGTGGGTAGGTGGAGGGTGGACGGTGGTGCTACTCGCCGACGACGACGCGCTCGAAAACGCGGGCGGCCCGACGGGCGAGGGTCAGGGGCGCGCCGGCCGAGAAGACCTCACCGGTCTCGAGGTCGCGCACGGCGGCGGGGGGCACAACGACGGCTTCCTCGCCGGACCAATTCGACACGAACACGACGCTCGCGCGGCTCGGGCGCGACGCGGTCGTCACCGTGACCTGGATCGGCGCAGACCAGAGCGCGGCAGCAGCATCCGGAACGAGCCAGCGGGCCAGCGACCTCGACAGCTCGGGGTTGGGTACCGTGGCGACGTAGGTCACCCGTCCGGCACCGGATGCCCGGGTCGTCACGACCGGGCCGGTTCCGATTTCGGACTCGGGCAGGCTCACCAGCACGTCTGCGCCGTCGAGCAGAACGACGTCGGCCCAGCGGGTGGCGGCGGATCCGTCTTCGAGGGCGATCTCCCCCTCGGTCTCGGCCAGCACGGCAGTCGGCTCGTCGAGATTCGTGTATTCCTCATACCGGATGCCTGCGGGCCCAGCCAGGACGGCCGGCGCCGCAACCCGGCGGGCCCGGGCGAGATCGTCCCCGTATCCGGTGCGGATGCCCACAACGAGGTGGCCGCCCGCGACGGCGTAGGCGGCGAGAGCATCGAGCGTCTCATCGGACGCGACGTACAACGCCGGGGCCACGAGCACCGGCCAGCGCTCGACGAGCTCGGCCGCGTCGAACGCGAGGAACTGCTCGACGTGCTGCACGCGCACCTGCGCACCCGCTTCGGAGAGCCCGCGGTAGTGGGCGTCGAAGAGCTGCGTGTACGAGTTGCGGTCGGGGCCACTGCTCGGCGTCGCGAGGGGCGGATAGGTCTCGAACGACCACTTGGTGTCGGTCGACCACAGCATCAGCACGTCGGAGTCGGGCTCCATGCCGTCGAGTGCCCCGCCGAGCGCGGCAAACGTGGCGCCAAGGGCGGCTACCTCGCGATAGATGCGGCCGGGAACCTGGCTGTGCGGCAGAACTCCACCCCAGTAGGTCTCCACGCCGAAGTGCAGCGTGTGCCAGTGCCAGTACTCCACCATGCGGGCACCGCGTGCCACGAGGGCGAGCGCGGCCTGCTTGATCTGGCCGTCGAATGGCGGGTGATTCTGCCACGGCCCGCCGATGGATTGGGCGTTCGTCTCGGTCACCAGGAACGGGGCCTGCCCGCTCGAGAAGGCCCGGTCGCCCCACTCCATCAGTGCCCAGACGCCGGTGTGCCACCAGTCCGCCTCGCGCTCGACCTCGACGCCGATCGTCAAGCCATCTTGCATCTTGTAATAGGGGTTCCCCGCGGTCACATCGAGAGACTTCACCACCTGATCGTCGGCGAGCTGCGGCCGCGAGTATGACAGGCAGGTCGTGACGAACTGGTCGTCACGTGCGTGCTCGCGAACCACGCCGGCCTGCCACGCGATGAGCTCGTTTGTGAGCGTGGCCTGGAACCGGCGCCACTCGAGGTCGTACTGCGGCTGGGTATTGCCGTCGGGTCGCCAGAGTTCGTCGAAGCTGCCCAGACGGTGAGACCAGTACACCAGGCCCCACTCTTCGTTGAGTCGCTCGATAGTGCCGTAGCGCTCCCGAAGCCACCCGACGAAGCGCCGGAAGACCTGGTCATTGTGCGGCAGATGATTGCCCGGCTCGTTATCGACCTGGTACCCGACGACGGCGGGGTGATCGGCGTAGCGCTCGACGATCTTGCGAACGATCCGCTCGGCGTAGAAGCGGTAGGCGGGGTGACTCTGATCCATCTCCTGCCGTGCACCCCAACCGGAGCGCACACCAGTGGGATTTTCAGCCTCGATCTCTGGGTGCAACTTCTGCAGCCACGGAGGCACAGCGTAGGTCGGGGTTCCGAGGATGACGGAGATACCGCGGGAGTGGGCACCGTCGAGAACGGGCTGCATCCAGTCGAGCTCGAAACGGCCCTCGCGGGGTTCCCACGTCGACCAGACAGATTCGCCCACGCGAATCACCGTGAAGTGTGCCTCGACCATCAGGTCGAGATCCCGATTGAGCGTGCCCGGCTCCTGGTACTCGGCGTAGTACGCCGCCCCGAAGAGAATGCCCGAGTGCTGAGGAGATGTCGTCATCGTTGACCCTATTCTCAAGAAATGTTGTCGATAACATTTGCGATGACATGAAACTAATCGATGTGGCTCCGATTGCGCAAGACCCTGTTCGGTAACGAATAGGTCGACAGGCCGTACGGCGGCTCAGTCGCCGATCGGTGCGGACGATCTGCGTTGAATCAGGCGCGGAGTGGGCAGAACCAGTCCACCGTGAGGTTCTTTGCCCTCAATCTCGGCGACGAGGGTCGACACCACGAAACGCCCCTCGAACGCGAAGTCCATAGCCACGCTCGACAATGAGGGAACCATGTATTCGGCCTCGGGAGCGTCGTCGGTGCCGACAACGCTCACCTCGTCGGGAACGCGGACACCGGCTGCGGCAAGCGCGGCCATGGCGCCCATGGCCATGCTGTCGTTGGCTACCGCAATCGCCGTGAACTCACCGATTCGACGCGCCAGTCGCGCTCCGGCCTCGTAACCGGAGCGGGCCGACCAGTCCCCCTCGTCGTTCACAACGACCGTCCCCCCGGCGGCAGTGAACGCATCACGGAAACCCTGCCTTCGCTCCCCCGACGCCGTCCAGACAGGAGGCCCTGCGAGGTATGCGGCACGTCGGTGGCCAAGCGCGACGAGGTGCTCTGCGGCGACCCGGCCAGCCGCAGAGTTCAGAGTCTCCCGGCCGTCGGCGCCGCGCAGATCGAAATCTCTAGCCACGGGGATCGACAGCTCTCGATCCTCGACGGCCGCACGACCGGTCTGCGTCTGGGCCGAGAGAACGATGCCGGCGATCTGGTCCTGCAGAATCACATCGAGCGCCTCCCGCACCGATGCCTCATCGCCGCCGTCGACCGAGACGATGTCGAGAACATAGCCAAGCTCGCGCGCGGCGGCGGCCGCACCGACGAGGGTGCGCGAGGGCCCCGACTGATCCATCCGATCCGCGAGGTAGCCGATCCTGTTCGTGCGACGCAGGCGCAAGAACCGAGCCGCCGAGTTCGGCTTGTATTCGAGCTCGGCCAGCGCGTGCTCGACCTTCTCTCGGGTATTCGGCCGGATACCCTCGAAGCCTCTGAGGTATCGGCTGACCGTCTGGTGGGAGACGCCCGCTCGTTCGGCCACATCGTAGATCGTGGCGGATTTCATGTGAGGAGCTTACTGACAGCGGCACTCGCATACGTCATTTCTCCGAACCTGTCGACCGGGGCGCGCTTTCGGGCGAGGTGGCACAGACTCGACGCAGCACGGGGAAATCCGCGTGCAACCGAAGGAGTGTCATGAGTCGTGGAGTAGCCGTCGTCACCGGAGGAACCGCCGGACTCGGCCGAGCCATCGTGAGGGAACTCGCCGACCGAGGATGGGACGTGGCCGTGCTCGCGCGAGGCGAAGACGGACTGGCGGGCGCCGTCTCCGACGTGCAGATCCGAGGAGGTCGCGCCCTCGGCATCAGCACGGATGTCGCCGATCGCGAGGCCGTCGAATCGGCAGCCGACCGTGTGGAAACAGAGCTCGGGCCGATCGAGCTCTGGGTCAATGACGCGATGGTCGGGGTCTTCGGCGACTTTCTTACGACCGAGCCAGCCGACTTCGAGCGCGCGACGCAGGTGAACTACTTCGGCTTCGTCAACGGAACCCGTGCGGCTCTCTCGCGCATGGTTCCCCGCGAGCGCGGCCACGTCATCCAGATCGGATCGGCCCTCGCCCACCGGGGCATCCCCCTTCAGGCTGCGTACTGCGGAGCGAAGCACGCCGTGAAGGGGTTCACCGAGTCGGTCACCACCGAGCTCATCCACGCTAAGAGCCCCGTGCGCATCTCCACCGTCGATATGCCGGCCCTCAACACGATCCAGTTCAACTGGGTCAAGTCGCAGCTGCCCCATCACCCGCAGCCGGTGCCCCCGATCTACCAGCCCGAGG
Organism: Agreia sp. VKM Ac-1783; assembly: GCF_900177765.1. Taxonomy (GTDB): domain Bacteria; phylum Actinomycetota; class Actinomycetes; order Actinomycetales; family Microbacteriaceae; genus Agreia. The sequence goes on along the minus strand of NZ_FXWI01000001.1, from coordinate 108,257 downwards.
TCGGCGCGAAGGCCGTGGCCGATGTCGCGGATCACCCCCGTCGCCGCACGTGGGTGGGCGAGCCGACGATCAAGACCGTTCTGGGCAACCGCTTCGTCGCCGGCTGGCTCGACACGTACCTCGCGAAGGTCGGATACGACGGACAGCAGGCACCGGAGAAGGTCGAGGCGATGCTGCCCAACAACCTCTACGAGCCCGCGACGGGCGACAAGGGCGCGCGCGGCATCTTCGGCAGCGACGCCCGAAACGGAAGCCCGGCGACCTGGGCGATCGGACACCGCAAGACGATGGCCGCGGCCGCCGTCACCCTGGGCGCCGCCGCGGTCGGCGGCGCAGCGATGGCTGCGACCGCTGTGGTTACGCGACTAAGCCGGTCGTAGGCTGGTCGGCATGAGCGAAGTGGATGCGGTCGTCGTCGGCACAGGTCCGAACGGTCTTGCCGCGGCCGTGACCCTGGCCCGTGCCGGGCTATCGGTGCGCGTCTACGAGAAGAACTCGACGATCGGCGGGGGCGCCCGCACGAAGGAGCTGACGCTTCCCGGCTTTCTGCACGACGTCTGCTCGGCCGTTCATCCGATGGCCCTGGCCTCGGGATTCTTTCAGCGCTTCGGGCTCGAGAAGCGCATCGAGCTGGTGGTTCCCGAGGTCTCCTACGGGCATCCGCTCGACGGCGGCCGAGCGGGAATCGCGTATCACGACCTCGCCCGCACGGTGAGCGCCCTCGGCCGCGACGGAGCCGCCTTCCATTCGCTGATGGCCCCGCTCGTGGAGCGCGCCGATCAGGTCGCGCGCCTCGCAGGCTCGAACCTGCTCATGGCTCCGCGTCAGCCCATCACGGCCGCGCTGTTCGGCCTGAGAGTGCTCGAGCAAGGCCTGCCCACCTGGAATGCCCGCTTTCAGGGCGATGTCGCGCCCGCCATGCTGGCCGGCATCGCGGCCCACGCCATCCGGCCCATGCCCAGCCCGGTCACCGCGGCCGCCGCACTGAGCCTCGGCAGCTACGCGCACGGTCGCGGCTGGCCCGTGCCGGTCGGCGGCAGCCAGGCGATCGTGGATGCGATGGCCGCCGATCTCGTGGCGCACGGCGGGCAGATCGAGACGGATGCCGGCATCCGGTCGCTCGACCAGCTGCCGTCGTCGACCGCTGTGCTCTTCGACACGACGCCGCGCGCGGTTGCCGACATCGCGGGCCGACGGCTGCGCACGGTCTACACGAGGGCGCTGCGCAAGTTCCGCTACGGCAACGGAGTGGCCAAGGTCGACTTCGCGCTGGCGGGGCCCGTGCCGTGGACGAATGCAGAGCTGCACAAGGCCGGGACCGTGCACGTCGGTGGAACCCGGGCCGAGATCGCGGCGTCCGAGGCCGACGTCGCGGCTGGTCGGCATGCCTCGAATCCCTATGTGCTCGTGGCCCAGCCGTCAGGCTTCGACCCGAGCCGCGCCCCCGCGGGAAAACACGTGCTCTGGGCCTACACGCATGTGCCGAAGGACTCCGCGATAGACCAGACCGAGGCGATCATCAGGCAGATCGAACGGTTCGCGCCGGGCTTCCGAGACCTGATCCTCGCGTCCGCGAGCATGACCGCGCGCGACATGGAGAACTACAACCCCAACTACATCGGCGGCGATATCGCGGCGGGCGCCGCTACTCTCGCGCAGCTCATCAGCAGGCCGGTGCCCTCGTTCGACCCGTGGCGCACGCCGGCATCGGGCATCTACCTCTGCTCGTCGTCGACCCCGCCCGGTCCCGGCGTGCACGGCCTCGCCGGCTGGTACGCGGCGAAGAGCGCGTTGAAGCACAGCTTCGGAATCAGGACGACGCCGTCGCTCGCTCCCTGACGTAGGGGAGCTGGATGCCCGTGGCTGCGCTAGACGGTGATGGCGTCGAGCGGCGGCGCGTCGTCGGCAGGGGCGAGCGAGTCTGTCACGGGGAGGGCAACGGCGGCAGCGACGGCAGCAGCAGTCTCGGCGTCATGGCGCCGGAGGGTGCGATTGATCTTGCGGATCTCGTGACGAGCGAGTCGCTCGAGCGTCGAATCCGGATGCGCACTGCGCACGTCTTCGAGGGCGTCGACCGTCAGCTGTGGCCCCACGACGCGGCGCAGCGAGTACATCGCCTGCTGCGCGACATCGATGTCGTGGACCAGCTCGCGGAGGGCACGCTCCGTCTCGGGAGCGCGACGAAAACGCGGCAGACCGAGGACGACGGGCTGTCGGTTCGTGCCATACGCAGAATCGGTCGCTATCGCGAGAACGAGCGACGTCTCGCGTATCGGCGCCGCGTTGACGAGCGCCTCACCGAGTTGCCATCCGACACGTCCGCGACGCACGGCGCCCCACTCGAGAAATGCCGTGTGGAGCGCACCGAACGCCGCTGGACGCGCGGCGGGATTCTTCAGATGCAGGGCGACGGTCTCGATGACCCCAGGATCGGTCAGGAACGGGAGGGCCTCGATCAGCACCGGCGTGGCCGCTTTCGAGTCGAAAGACGAGGTGTCGAAGTAGCGGCGGTCGTTGACGAAACGCCCGAAGTCCTCTGCGCCGGCCACGGAGTGGTCGACAAGAAGACGGCGCACGAGAGCGCGCTCATCGGTGGTCGAAACGACGGTCATAGGAGGAGAATACATCCGATTGCTGAGGATTTATCGACGTGCGAGTCCCATCTCGTGACATTCTGTCACGTACCGACGAAGAACGCATGGAGTGGAGCATCTAAGACGGCTCGACGGGCCTCTTCTCAAACACGCCCACGCCACGGCCCCGGTCACGAGACAATGGAGTCATGAGCGAGATCGTCGACAGCCCAGGGCAGAGCACTGCCGACACCGGCGAGTCCGAACTCGTCTCGCTCCTGCGACGACTCGTCGAGATCGATTCATCGAATCCCGATCTCGGCAGCACCGGCCGCGGCGAGGCAGCCGTCGCCGACTTCATCACCGACTGGCTGACGCCCCATGGATGTGACATCGAGCGACTCGAGGCTACTGCCGGCCGCCCGTCCATCGTCGCGACCTGGCGCGGCACGGGCGGGGGGCGATCGCTAATGCTCAACGGACACATCGACACCGTCTCACTCGACAGCTACGACGGAGACGGGCTCGCTCCTGTGATTCGCGACGGCGCGATGTTCGGGCGGGGCACCTACGACATGAAGTCGGGGATCGCCGCGATCATGGTGGCTGCTGCGGCCGCTGGGACGCGGCCACACCGGGGCGACATCGTGCTCGCGCTCGTCGCCGACGAGGAGTTCGAGAGCGCCGGCACCGTCGAGGTTCTGAAGCGGTTCTCGGCAGACGGCGCCATCGTGGTCGAACCGAGCGACGGCGAGGTCACGCTCGCGCACCGAGGACTCGTCTGGCTCGAGGTCGTCATCACGGGCCGCGCGGCTCACGGCTCACGTCCCGACCTCGGCCGCGACGCCATCGTGCAGGCGGGCCGTTTTCTCGCCCGACTCGGCGACCTGGCGCATGAGCTCACGACTCGACCCGAGCATCCGTTTCTCGGTGCGGCCAACGTGCACGCGTCTCTCGTGCGCGGCGGCGTCGAGATGTCGAGCTACCCGGCGGAGTGCACGATCGGCATCGAGTGGCGCACGCTTCCCGGCCAGGATGTCGACACGATCGTCGGCGAGATCGACGCACTCCTGGTCGCGGTCTCGGCCGAGCATCCCGGGTTCGAGTACCGCATCGTGCCCGGCCTCGTCGAGCCGCCCTTCGAAGCGGACCGCTCGTCGGCCGTCGTGCAGAGCGTGCTGGCGAACGTCGAGGCCGTCACCGCAAAACCGCCCGTTCTGCGGGGCGAACCCTTCTGGACAGACTGCGCCCTTCTGGCCGCGGCCGGCATTCCCGCCGTGCTCTTCGGAGTAACGGGCGGCGGGGCACACGCGGCCAGCGAATGGGTCGACCTCGCCTCGGTTGAGACCGTCGCCCAGGTGCTCGAGCGCACGATCGGCGACTTCTGCGCGTAGGAGGGGCTCAGACCTCAGGCCAGCGGCTCGATCAGCTCGGGGCCGTTATTGCGCACGCTGTTGACCTGCTTCGACACTTCGTAGTGCTTCAACTCGTGCGCCACCTCGACCGATTCGGCGTCGAGCAGGTGCAGAAGTGCGTCGGAATCGAGGTCGGCGCCCAGCCACGCGTCGTAGCCGTTCGGAGTGAGAATCGCAGGCATACGATCGTGCACCTCGCCGGGCGCCACATGGGCGTCTCGGGTGATGATGGCCATCGAGATCACCCACCGATCGGGGTCGTCGTCGGGCTTCGACTTGTCGCGCCACGCCGAGACGATGCCGGCCATCGCCAGCGCCTGCTCGGGCGCGAAGATGAAGTGCGGCTGCTTCGAGCCGTCAGGCAGGATCGTCCACTCGTAGTAGCCCGCCGCAGGCACGATGCAGCGCTGCGACTGAAACGCCCGTCGGTACATGCCCGAGGTCGCCACCGTTTCGATGCGGGCGTTGATGGGCTGCGGTCGCTTGGTGAGGTCGGGGTACCACCCGGGCACGAAGCCCCAGCGCACCGCGTCGAGCTCCCGTGGATGCTCCTTGCGCTGCCGCACGACCGCCACGTCGTCGGTCGGGGCCACGTTGTAGTTGTCTTCGAGCTCTGGCAGGCCGTCCATCAGACCCGAGAGCAGGTCTCCTGATGCCTTCGCCACGACAAATCGTCCGCACATGCGTCAAAGCTAGCCCCGACCCTCCGACGGCGGAATGCCCCTTTTCAGGAAGATCAGGGCGGTGGCGGGCGAGAACGCCGTTTTCGTCCGGTTCCTCCTGAGTTGCGGCGCGTAGCTCGGCAATAAAACGCGCCCGTGCGCGGTTGAGGCGCTCGTGAGCACAGAACTCCCCCACGACACCCGCGTCGTCATCATCGGCGCCGGCCAGGCGGGGCTCTCCGTCGCCTTCCACCTGCGCCGCCTCGGGCTCGTTCCCGGGCGCGACGTCGTCATCCTCGACCGCGGACCGCGGGCCGGAGGAGCCTGGCAGTTCCGCTGGGAATCGCTTCGACTCGACACCGCCCACAAGGTCGACGACCTTCCCGGTATGAGCGAACTCGGTCTCAGCTTCTCGACCGCCGACCAGTCGCTGCCCGCACGAGACGTGGTGAGCGACTATTACGAGCGTTACGAACGGCACTTCGAGCTCGAGGTCGTGCGTCCCGTCGAGGTGACGGGCGTCACAAAAGTGCCCGACGGGCGCTACGAGGTGCAGACCAGTCGTGGCGCTGTGCGAGCCGAGGTCGTCGTGAACGCCAGCGGAACGTGGGCACGACCGTTCCTCCCGTCGTATCCGGGCGCCGACGCGTTCGCGGGCATCCAGCTGTCGACACCCGACTACCGGGCGGCGGGCGACCTGGCAGGCCTCGACGTCATCGTCGTCGGCGGAGGAACCTCCGCGGTCGGGTTCCTCCTCGAACTCGAGGGCGTCGCCGCGTCGACCACCTGGGTCACGAGGCGGCCCGTCGAGTTCACGATGGATGAGCATTCCAAGGTCGCGGCAGTAGAACGCGCCGACGCGGCGGCTCGAGCCGGCCTTCCGATTCCGAGCGTGTCGAGCGGCACAGGACTGCCGGCGAGTCCTCGCAACGTCGCAGGTCGCGAGCGCGGCGTTCTCGTCGACCGCCCCATGTTCTCGTCGATCGAAGCCGATGGGGTGCGTTGGTCAGACGGCTCGTTCCAGCACGCCGACGCCATCATCTGGGCGACCGGCTTCCGCGCCGAACTGGGGCACCTGGCGCCGCTGCATCTGCGCGAGACGGGCGGTGGGGTGGCCGTCGCGAAGGGGCGCTCGCTGCGCGATCCGCACGTCTTTTTGGCCGGCTTCGGCCCCCAGGCGAGCACGATCGGCGCCAATCGTGCAGGTCGGATCGTGGCGACTCAGGTCATGGATGCCCTGGCGGCCACGAGCGGCGCTACCGCATAGCGCGTCTTACGTCTGCGGGGTCGTTCCCCCGGGCTCGGCGATCAGCACCATGCCGTTCGCGCTGTTCGCCGTCACCATGAGGGCCTCGATCCAGGCGCGGTTCACGGGTGGCTGGCGGTTGCCGTAGAAACGGATATGCAGGGGAATCGTCGGATGCATCCAGATGGAGCTGCGCCCATTGCCTTCGTCGGAGTTGTGCTCCCAGTTGAAGAGGAACGATTCTCCGCGTCGGAACTTGGCGTTGACGACGACTCGCATGTGAGCGAGCACACGGTCGTCGATGTCGATTTCGAGGCCGGTCGGGCCGTAGATGAGTTTTCCCACCTATTTAGTTTATCTAGCTATTTATCCGACTTCGACACCGCGTCGCTCATTCGCTCCAGAAACGTCGTGATCACGGTGGCCTCGTGCCCGTCGAGCCCCCGGGCAACCTCCATCATGCGATGGTGCATGTCTCCGAAGACCTCGCCCATATCGGCGTGAGTCATGGCCGTGGCCGTCAACACGACCGCCCGGCCATCGCTCGGATGCTTTGCCCGGCTGAGGTGGCCGCTCGCGACGAGACGGTCTACCAACACGGTCGTGGATGCCGACGAGATGGCGAGATGGCCGGCCAGGTCTTTCGGACTCACGGCCCGCGAGTCGCGCTCGGCGTTCACCACGAAACGCAGCGCAGTGATGTCGGTCTCGTTGAGCCGCAGCGCCGCTCGCGTTCGACGGCGCATATCCATCTCTGCCACCCGGTAGCGGCGCAGGGCGTTGAGAGCGTCGACGCCGGTCTTCAACTCGACGTCGTCGCCATACCAATAGCCCGAAGCGCGCACCTCCGACGATTCCATGGCTTGATTCTAAGGCCCGGTCGCTAGGCGAACTAAGCATCTCTCGCATTTATCGGACAGGTGTCCGAGAAATCGTGATAGACTGCCATGATGTCAACTGTGCGAAGTGCTGTAATGCCCGACAGTTCTCGATTCTCCTCCGACGCTCCGGCAGACCCGAGAGCGGCTCGCACGCGACAGGGAATCCTGTCCGCGGTGGCTCGGCTCCACTCCGCCGACTCCGGCGACATCTCTGTCAGCGACATCGTGCGTGAGGCGAAGATCAGCCGCAGCTCGTTCTACGCGCATTTCTCCAGCCTCGACGACCTGGCGGTCGCCCTGCTTCGACAGGAGTTCGCGAGCGTCGCCGCTCCCAACCCCGGAGAGCCCAACCCCGCAGCCAGCCTCCGCGAGAGCTACACGCGACTCGTGCAGCACTTCGCTCAGCGAGAGTCCCTCTACTCGCACGCGCTCGGCCTCCCCCTGTCGCGACGCGCCTTCGACGACGTCATCGCCGCGTATGCCGAGCAGGTACTCGCGTCGTTCTCAGCACCCACCTCGGGGCCTGCCGCCATCCGGGCCCGCCTCGCCGCGACCTACGTCGCCGGCGGCACCGTGAGCCTGCTCAGCGCGTGGGTGTCCGACCATCACGACATCAGTGAAGACGAACTGGTCGACGAACTCATCACCCTGCTGCCACCGTGGCTCAAGTGACTCCTCGGGCCAGGTCCTCAGACCAGCGCTCACCTCAGATCTCACCTTCCGCACACCACGTCACAAAGAAAAGAGAAGCCCAGTCGTGAAATTCGATATTGGAGAGACCCTCGTCTACCCGCACCACGGAGCGGTCACCATCACGGAACTCGAGACCAAGAAGGTCAAGGGCGAAGACAAGCGCTACATGACGCTGCGGGTGCACACGAGCGATCTCATCATCAAGCTTCCGATCGACAACGTCGAGCTCGTCGGAGTGCGCGACGTGATCGACGCCGCCGGTGTCGACGAGGTCTTCGCCGTTCTGCAGAACGACTTCGTCGAAGAGCCCGGAAACTGGTCGCGCCGCTACAAGGCGAACCAGGAGAAGATGGCCTCGGGCAGCGTGCACCGTGTCGCCGAGGTCGTGCGCGACCTGTGGCGTCGCGAGCAGGCGCAGGGCGTCTCCGCCGGCGAGAAGCGACTGCTGCTCAAGGCGCGCCAGGTGCTGATCTCCGAGCTCGCACTCGCGCGCCGAGTCAGCGACGAAGACGCATCGCTACTGCTCGACGAGGTCTTGAACGCCGTCGTCGTCTAACATCTCCGAGCGCACCGCACGGCAAGTGCGTGGCAGAGGCCGACCGGTCCCCCCGGACCAGATCCCCACATCCCTGTCGGCCCCTGCCTATTAGCTCAAGTTAGACATTTCTGAGAGCGCTTGCAACGTGACGAACCCTCACGTTAGGTCGTAAGACGCTGCGCGCGCCCAGGCCACGGGCATCCGGCGTCTTAAAAAAAGAAGCGAGCCGGGGGTGCTGCACCCCAGGCCCGCTTCGTCTCTACTGCTAGTTGCAGACCTTCGAGAGGGCCAGGAAGGTGTCCTGAACGTCGCTCGAAGCGTCGGTCAGAGCCGTCGTGTCGGCCGAAGCCGGGTCTTTCGAGTACGTCTTGAATTCGCTGACGAGCGAACCCAGAGCCTTGTCTGCGTCGTCGGCGACCTTCTTGACCTCGTCGTTCGAGACCTTCGACACGTTGTCGGAGAACTTGTCGGAGACCGTCTGTAGAGCCTCGGAAGCCCCCTCCGGATCGGTAGCCGCGTCAGAGAGGCTGCTCGTCAGTTCGCTCTGAAGGTCGGTGAGACCCGACTCGAGAACCTTGCAGGCGTCGGCCTTGCTCTGTCCGCCGGCGCAACCGGTCAGCAGAAGTCCGGTGATGGCGAGCGCGCCGATCAGCGATGTGGTCTTTGTGCGCGAAATTCGCATTGAGAGGTACTCCTTTTTGGGGGGTGCTTGGTGTAAAAACCCTAGCAGTCAGCCGTTAGCGCGCCGAGGTGAGCGCATGGGCAGTACTCACCATTGACATCCCCATGAGCATCAGCCGAACGAACACATGATCGTGCCGATCGCCGCTCCTACTGCGTCGGCACAGCCAGGCTGACACTCGGGTCGGCGTCGGAGAACTCCACCGTCGTCCATGTGTCGGCCTGGCCCGACACGGGGATCTCTGCCTTCATCAGGTGGCCGGTCTCGTCGATCCAGTACCGGATGGTCGGTGCCGCGTTCGACGGTGCGGCCGTCGCCGGCGTATCCGAGGTGGGGCTCGCGAACACGTCGACCGCCACTCCGTCGACGTCGTCGGAGCGCAGCCAGAGGGCATCCGTCTGCTGCAGGAGCTGCGGATTGTCAGGCCGGTCGTTGCCCAGGCTCAACAGAACGGCGACCACGTTCGACAGGCTCGTCGCCGACGGGTCGAGGTCGCTCTCCTGCCAGCCGTCGGCCGGCACGGGAAGGGGCGCCTTGTCGAGCGTCGTCGGCTGATAGCCGAGCGTCTGCGGCGTGAACCGCAGCAGCCCGGTGTCGGCCGCGCCGTCGACGGTGGTCGAGGCGAAGCCGTATCCCGCCCCTGCGGCGTAGTCGACCCAGCCCGAGAACTGCACTGGTTGCTGGCCGGGGATACTGAACGTCACGGCGCGAACGCCGCTGTCGAAGTTGTTGAAGCGGAAGATCGCGAGCCTCTGCGCCTGCTCCGTCGACAGTGCCGACCCCGCAGCCTGGCTCGAGGTCGGAGCATCCGGACCGTCTGACGGCGCGCAGCCCGCAACGCCCAACACGCCGACCATAACGACCATCACCACGAGGGGGCGCATCCCCCGACTGAATCGAACCACCCGCCGAGGCTAGCGCATGTGTCGACGAAATAACGTCAGAGTGCGCTAGACGAAGACGGGCTCCGGTTGCAGCACGACGCCGAACTCCGCAGACACGCGATTTTGGATGTACCGCGACAGTTCCGCGATATCGGCGGCTGTGGCGCCACCCGTGTTCACGATCGCGAGGGTGTGCTTCGACGAGATCGCGGCACGGGATCCTGGCAGCGAGAAGCCCCTGCCGATTCCCGCGCGCTCGATCAGCCACGCGGCGCTCAACTTGACCTGCGGCTCCGACGATGCGGACGTCGACGCGGCTCCGCCGAGCGGGCCCGACAGATCGACGGCGAGCCCCGACTCGGGATCGGGCAGCGCGACCACGATCGGTTCCTGCTCGGGCTCGACGAGCCAGCGCGGTGCATCCGACGGCAGCCCGCGGGCGAAGTTCTCGGAGACGATCGGGTTGGTGAAGAACGAGCCGGCGCTGACGGAATCGGGATCCGCGGCATCCAGGACCATGCCCTTGGATGCCCGCAGAGACAAAACCGCCGAACGCACGGCGCCCAGCGCGACCCTGTCTCCAACGGCGACGCCGAGAGCGGTGGCCAGCTGCGGATACGCGATCGGGTTGCCGAGAGCGAGAGGTCCGAGCGGCTCGGCGGAGTCGTCGGAGTCGGTCAGCGAGAACGTGACCGAGAGCACGACTCCGCGCCGACCTTTCTTGAAGACGCTCGTGCGGTAGCCGAGCTCGAGGTCGTCGCGTGCGATGCGCTCGACGCGGCCGGTGCCATAGTCGAGAAAGTCGACAGAGACGATGGAGTCGCCCGCCTCTTGCCCATAGGCGCCGATGTTCTGGATGGGCGATGCGCCGGTCGAACCCGGGATTCCCGAGAGCGCCTCGAGGCCCGACCAGCCCTGCTCCACCGTGTAGGCGACGAGGTCCTCCCACGGTTCGCCGGCCTGCACGCGCAGTCGCACGGTTCCGCTGGGCGCGACGATTCGCGCCACTCCCCTGGTCGCGACGCGCACGACCGTGCCGTCGAAGCCCTCGTCTGAGATGACGACGTTGGAGCCACCGCCGAGCACGAACCAGTCGTCGCCCGAGTCCCAGACGCCGAGCACGCTCTGCAGCAGTTCGGGCTCGCCCTGCGGTTCGATGATGCGAGCCGCCGGTCCGCCGACCTTGAGGGTCGTCAGGGGGCCGAGCGGGACATCCAGGGCCTCGACCGACCCGTCTGTCGATTCACTAGCGCGCGGTTCCGGCCGCCCGTGCCGCCCGCTCATACTGAAGCGGCTGGCGCCAGGGAGACGACGGCCTGCGCCTTGCCGAGAACCGTGTCGCCGTTGTAGGTGACGGTCAGGTCGATGCGCGCGGTGCCCGCCTCGGCGTCGACCTTGCCGACCTTCGCGCTCACGATCAGCTCTGCTCCGTCGACGGGGTCGACGAGCACCGGGCGGGTGAAGCGCACCTGGTAGTCGAGCACGCGTCCCGGGTCGCCGATCCAGTCGACGACCGGCTGCACGGCGAGCCCCATGGTCAGCATGCCGTGCGCGAGCACCCCGGGCAGGCCGACGGATGCCGCGACGTCGTCGCGGTAGTGGATGGCATTGAAGTCTCCGCTGGCTCCGGCGTAGCGCACCAGCGAGTCGCGGCTCAGCGCGAAGTGTCCGCCCGCGACGACGTCGCCCGCGGTCAGCTCGTCAGGCGTGAGGGTGATTCCGGCGGTCATTCGTCTCCCCTGACGACGAGGGTGGATGTTGCGGTCACGACGTGCGCGCCCGTCGCGTCGACGATGGTCGACTCGGCAGTGACCATGGAGTGGCCGCCCAGCGACTTGATGCTCGCCACGCTGAGGGTGGCCGTGAGCTCGTCTCCGGCCACGATCGGACGGGTGAAAGTGAAGCGCTGGTCGCCGTGCACGACGCGCGAGAAGTCGATACCGGCATCCGGCTCGCTCAGCAGCTGCTTGAGGGTGTGCTCCTGCACCACCACCGCGAAGGTGGGCGGCGCCACGACGTCGGCGTAGCCGGCGGCCCTGGCCGCCTCGACGTCGGTGTTGAGCGGGCTCGTGGCGAAGACGGCCGCGGAGAATTCGCGCACCTTCTCACGGCCTACGAGATAGGGAGAGGTCGGGGCGAAGACGCGTCCGACGAGTTCGGGGTTCACTGGCACCCGTCCATTGTACGAACGCACCGCCGACCTCTGCGCTGTTGCGGCTGCCTAGACTGATCAACGATGAGCACTCCCCCGGCCCCGCACCGCCAGCCCACCTCGAACCGAACGCTCTTCATCGTGCTCGGGGTCGGCGGCGCGCTCGCTCTCGTCGTGTCGATCGCGGCTGCCGCGGTGGTCCTCATGCTGGCCGTGGGGGTCATGCGGGGCGGCGCTGCAGCCGGCCCGTCGCCCGTGCCGTCGCCATCCAGCGAGTCGCCCGGCGACGTCGACTACAGCGATCTGACCTTTGGCTCCGACTACACGCTGCCCTCCGGCAGCCTGGCCGCCCTCACCTTCAGACCGCCCGAGGCAACCGACTGGGCCGTCGATCCAGACGCGCCGTCCGACGCCGACACGATGAGCTACGTGAGCGAGTCGACCGGCTGCAAACTGCGAATCTGGCAGTCGACCCTCGACACCGTCGACGTCACCGCCGGCGACGACGAGGAGACCTCGCGCAAGGTGGCCTCGGCGCTGCGCACAGAACAGATTTCCGACGACGCGTTCGCCAAGCACACGTTCACCGGAGGCTTCTCGTCGGCCAAGGTCGAGTTCGTCGACCTGCTCTGGGGCGCATCCAACGGCAACTACCTGGCCGTGCGCGCGTTCGGCGACGCGGGCGTCTTCGTGTCGGTCGGGGTGGCGTGCACGCAGTCGAGCGCGTGGGACGCGGTCAAACAGGCCGACCCGGGGCTCGGAGTGGTCACTCTCTCGGAGTAGCTCCAGTCAGCCGGAGACCGCCCACATGGCGACCGCGCTGGCCGCAGCGACGTTCAGCGAGTCGATTCCGTGCTTCATCGGAATCTGCACCACGGTGTCGGATGCCGCAATCGCCTCGGGCGTCAGGCCCTCGCCCTCCGCGCCCAGCACCAGGGCGAGTTTCTCGGGAAGCCGAGCCTGGAAGTCGCGCAGGCTGACGGCATCCGGAGTCAGAGCCAGCGCGGCGACGTGGAAACCGGCCTCGACCAGCAGCTCACGCGTCTCGGGCCATTCGCCCACGCGGGTCCAGGGCACCTGCAGCACGGTGCCCATGCTCACCCGGATGGCCCGGCGGTAGAAGGGGTCGGAGCAGCGTGGCGTCACGAGAATCGCATCGGCTCCGATCGCGCCCGCCGAGCGGAAGATCGCGCCCACGTTGGTGGGGTCGACCACGTTCTCGAGAACGACGATCCGGCGGGCGTTCCGGATGAGCTCCGCCGGGTTCGAGAGCGCCGGGCGATTCATCGAGGCGATGAGTCCGCGGTGAAGCACGTAGCCGGTGAGCTCGGCGAGGAGCTCGCCCGGCCCCGTGAAGATCGGCACGTCGGCGAAGCCGTGCTCCGCGAGCGCCGCCTGAGCCTCCTCAGTCGAGGTTCCGAGCGCCAGCACGGAGCGGGGAGCATGCCCCGCGCGCAGTGCCCGCTCGAAGACGAGCAGCGACTCGGCGAGATAGAGGCCGTGTTCCGTGCCTCGCGCCTTCTTGAGTGCGACGTCGGTGAGGTGGGCGTAGTCGCCAAGCCTCGGATCGCTCAGGGAGTCGATGCGCAGGACGGGCACTGAGCTGCCGCTATCCGCGCCGGTTCGGTTCATCAGCGTCTGGACGACCAGCAGCGGATGCGCCGAGTGGGCGCCGATGTGCGCGGCCCTCGCGGATGACGATCACCGCATACTGGGCGCCGACGAAGACGTGCAGCAGGCATCCGATGACCACGCCGTAGAAGGCGACGACGGCCAACACCTCGTGGCCGGCGAAGTCGGAGTGGGCGAGCAGAAGCAGCGGCAACCCGAGCATCAGGAAGGTCGTGCGGATCTTCGAGATGTAGGTGATCGACATCGATCCCTGGCGCTTGTAGGCGAGGATGATCAGGCCCAGGATCAGGTCTGTCGCGGCGATGGCGATGAGGATCCAGAGCGGAAGGATGCCGCTGATGACCAGCGTCACGCACACGACCACCTGGCTTGCCCGGTCGGCCACGGGGTCGAGCACCGCCCCGAAGTGAGTCACCTGGCCGAGCTTGCGTGCGGCGAAACCGTCGATCCAGTCGGTTGCTCCCAGGGCCACGAGAACGATGAACGCCCAGAAGTTCTCGTGCCACACCAGAACGAGCAGAACGAACAGGGGCATGAACAGGATGAGACGAGCGAACGTGATCGTGTTCGGCACGTTCAGAATCCGCTCGCGCTCCGGGTGCGCTGTCGAGGTGTCCACACCTTGAGAGTAACCGCTGCCCTGCTCGCTCTGGTGCGTTGACGGGTCAGGAGGCGGGAGCGGTTCCGGTGGGAGCCGGTGCGGGCTCCTCAGTCGGGGGCGCGGGTGCGTCCGAGGGAGGGGTGGAAGCCGCTCCGCCGTCGGCCGGGGCGGGCGGGGCCGTCCCGTCGGCCGGGGCGGGCGGTGCCGGCGGAACCGCACCGTCGGCCGGCCCCGCAGGAGCACCGGGACCACCCGGCGCACACACCCCGCCGGCGCCCGGAGCGGGCGGGGTTTGCGGCGTCGTTCCGTCGTCGGGCTTGACCGGCGCGGGGCCATCGGTCGAGCCCGGAGTGGGCGAGATCGACGAAGTGGGCAGCGGGGTCGGCTCGCCGCCCTGAGCGGCGAAGGCGGCCGTCGTCCCCACGATTCCGAGTCCGATCACGCCGCATGCGACGCCGACGGCGATACGCGTGCGGAAGGATCGGCGGGCCGGCGGAGCGGAGGGATCGTTCGACGATCCGGGACCGGTAAAGAGGTTGAGTTCTGACACGGGGTCGTTCCTTTCAGATTCGGCGCGATTCGATGCGCCGGTCAGAACGCGGCGTCCTGACCTCATCCACAGTTGCGAGCGAATCTGAAGCTTCCGTTAAGCTCAGGGCTTTATCAGCCGGCCCATAGAATCGTGTTCGGAAACTGTCGTAGGTTCCTCGAATGATCTCCTCGGCCAGAATCCTGCTCGTCGAAGACGACGAGACCATCCGCACCTCCGTCGCCACCGCCCTGGGCGCCGAGGGCTTCGTCGTGTCCGCGCGCGAAGACGGCACGGCCCTCGACGACGATGTCGCCTCCTTCGTTCCCGACATCGCGATCCTCGACTGGATGCTGCCCGGCCCGAACGGCCTCACCCTCGCGGCGCAGCTTCGGGCCCGCAGCGACTGCGCCGTGATGATGCTCACCGCGCGCGACGAGGTCGACGACCGCCTGCGCGGCTTCGCCGCGGGAATCGACGACTACCTCGTCAAGCCGTTCTCGATGGCCGAGCTCGTGGCGCGAGTCAGTGCCGTTCTCCGCCGCCGCGGACGCCTGCCGTCGGTCATCGAGATCGACGATCTGATGGTCGACGTCGAGGGGGCCCGCGCGGCACGGGGCGACACTCCCCTGGCGCTGACGGCCACGGAGTTCCGCCTGTTGAGCTTTCTCGCGCAGAGCAGGGGTCGCACGCTGTCGAAGGGCCAGATCCTCACCCAGGTGTGGGGCTACGACGACATCGATGCGAACGTCGTCGAGGTGCACCTCAGCTCGCTGCGCCGCAAGATGGAGGCGAACGGGCCGCGTCTGATCCACACCGTGCGCGGCATCGGCTACCGGCTGAGCACATGACCGGCCCATCCGGACCCGACACCGTCGGCGGAGGCGGGCTGCGAACCGGGTCGCTGCGTACCCGAACCGTGCTGTCGGTCCTCGCCCTGCTGACCGTACTTCTGCTCGCCCTGTGCTTCACCGTGCAGTTCGTTCTCGGCGAGCGCCTGCGCACACAGCTCGAGGAACGGCTCCAGGACCGGGCGTCGGCCGCCGCCGCGCTCGTCGGCACCGTCTCGAACGACGACCTCGCGAGCCGACTCTCGGCGCAGGGCCTCTCGGTGCTCATCGAGAGCCCCGACGGCGGCTCGGTCGTGGCCGGCCCGACCCCCGAACAACTACGGCAAGGGCCGGATGCCGCCGGTCTCGGCCCGCTCGGAGCGCCCGGTCTCGAGGAGGGCCGCCCCGGAGCCGGCGACGGGAACGCCTCGGCGACCGGGTCGGGCACCGACGCGGATTCGCAGATGGGCTCGACGTCGGGAAGGACCATCGCCTCGTCGGTCGTCACCACGTCCGATCCGCAGATCGTGACCCTCGAGTCGACACTGAGCGACGACACCGTGCTCACACTCAGCGTCGGAGCGGGCGGCGTCGATCAGACGCTGCAGCAGCTGCTCTGGATCATGCTCGGTGCCTCGGCCGTCTTCCTCCTGCTAGCGGCGGCGGCACTGACGGTGGTCGTGCGCGGGGCCCTGCACCCGCTCGAATCGATGACCGCGGTGGCCCGCGACATCGCTCGGGGAGATCGCGGCAGACGCCTTCGACCGACGAGGCCCCGAACGGAGATCGGGCGGGTGGCCATCGCCTTCGACGAGATGCTCGACGGGGTCGAGGGAGCCGAGCGAGCGGCGGTCGACTCCGAGAGGCTCGCCCGGGAGGCTGAGCAGAGGGTGCGCTCATTCGTGAGCGATGCCGCGCACGAACTGCGCACCCCCGTGTCGGGAATGCGGGCGGCGGCGGACACCCTGGTGCGAGCATCCGTTGATCGCGCCGAGCGCGAGAGGCTCGCAAGTCACGTCGTGCGCGAGGCCGCCAGGGCCTCTCGCCTCATCGACGACATGCTCATGATGGCCAGGGTCGACCAAGGGCTCGACCTGCGCAGGGCTCCCCTCGATATCGCGGAGGTCGTCGCGCGCGAGGCCGAGCGCCAGCGCATCCGGCGACCGGCCCTCGAGCTGATCTGCACCGACGATCGCAGCGACCTCGATGCGGGACTGCTCGACGGCGACGCGGAGCGGCTCAGCCAGGTGATCGCCAACCTCGTCGACAACGCGGCACAAATGACCGGCGGAGCCGGGCCCGTGACCGTGGCGATCAGCCAGGCCGAGCACGCCGTTCGAGTGGAGGTGCGCGATCGGGGGCCCGGCGTGCCGCCGCAGGATCGATCGCGCATCTTCGATCGCCTTGTGCGGCTCGACTCGGCGAGGAACGCCTCCGGCGGCGGCGCGGGCCTCGGCCTGCCCATCGCCCGAGGGATCGCCCGAGCGCACGGCGGCGACGTCGTCTGCGTCGACCCGTCGGGCGATCAGACCGGCGCCGTCTTCGTGCTCACGCTGCCAGTCGACTGAGGTGTCGGCGGCCTCCCGCTCAGCCGCTCAGCGGAGGTCGAGTCTCATAAGCACCCGCGGAAATCCGTTCAGCACCGAATCGGTGTCGCTCGCCTTCTCGAAGCCGGCGTTCTCGAAGAGTGTTCTCGTGCCAACGTACGCCATCGTGAGATCGACTTTCTCACCCCTGTTGTCGACCGGATATCCCTCCACCGCCGGAGCACCGTGATCCCTGGCGAAAGCCACCGCGCCCTCAAGAAGCGCATGCGACAGCCCCTTCCCTCGGTGCCCGGGCCGCACCCTGATGCACCACACCGACCACACGTCGAGATCGTCGAGGTGCGGGATCTTGCGATTGCGTGCGAAGGTCGTGTCGGATCGGGGGTGCACGCCGGCCCAGCCGACAACCTCTCCATCGTCATAGGCCAGAACACCCGGTGGCGGCTGCTGCTTCACGAGAGTCTTGACCAGTTCGCCGCGGTCGGTCGATCTGAGCTGGTTGTTCTGAGACGACGGGATGCGATAGCTCAGGCACCAGCAGACCGTCGCGTCGGCGCGCTTGGGCCCAAGCACCGATGCGACATCGGCGAACGACGTGGCGGGACGCACCTCGATGGACATGACAACACCTTGCCCCCAACGGCGCACAGAAAAAAGCCCCCAAGATGGCGAGATCTTGGGGGCTTTCGTAGCGGGAGCGGGACTCGAACCCGCGACACCACGATTATGAGCCGTGTGCTCTAACCACCTGAGCTACCCCGCCGGGCGCCGTCCGTTCGGCTGGCAGCTCGCGCTGCCGCCTGTGGAGGACGGAGCCCCCTGTGGGAATCGGACCCACTACCTCTTCCTTACCAAGGAAGTGCTCTACCAATGAGCTAAGGGGGCGTAACCTGCGCACGACTGATAAGTCGTGCGTTTTGGCACCTGTAGAGAATAGCATCACAATCAGGCCAGCCTGAACCGTTGTCTAGGGTCGAAACGATTCGAGGCTAGAGTGTTGCGCATGACAGTCGAACTCACCGACACCTCCGGCGCGCCCGAATCCGACTCGCAGAGCAGCCTGATCGCGATCGGCACTGGCTCCGAGTGGTGGCGCTCAGCAGTGATCTACCAGATCTATCCGCGGTCGTTCGCCGACAGCGACGGCGACGGCATCGGCGACCTGCCCGGAATCACCAGCCGCCTCGACTCACTCGCCACCCTCGGAGTCGACGCGATCTGGCTCTCGCCCTTCTACACCTCACCCCAGCACGATGCCGGATACGACGTGGCGAACTATGTCGACGTCGATCCGCTCTTCGGCACTCTCGCCGACTTCGACATCATGCTGGCCAAGGCGCATGCCCTGGGCCTCAAGGTCATCGTCGACCTCGTTCCCAACCACACCTCGTGGGATCACGAGTGGTTCAAGGCCGCTCTCGCCGCCCCGGAGGGCAGCCCGGAGCGCGACCGGTACATGTTCCGCGACGGCCTCGGCGAGAACGGCGAGATCGCGCCCAACAACTGGCAGTCGGTCTTCGGCGGGCCCATGTGGGAGCGCACGACCAACCCCGACGGCACGCCCGGCGAGTGGTACCTGCACATCTTCGACGTCAGCCAGCCCGACCTCAACTGGCAGAACCCGTGGGTTCGCGAGCAGATGATCGGCGTGCTGCGCTTCTGGCTCGACCGCGGCGTCGACGGCTTCCGGGTGGATGTCGCGCACGGCTTGATCAAAGAGGCCGGGCTTCCCGACTACACGCCTCCCGCAGACGCCGGCAGCATGGGCGGCGGAGTGACGCCTCTCGAGCCCGGGATCGACGCCGACGACCCGCCCACCCCTCCCTACTGGGCGCAAGACGGAGTGCACGAGATCTACCGCTCGTGGCACGAGGTGCTCGACGAGTACGAGGGCGATCGAGTGCTCTGCGCCGAGGCCTGGGTCGAGCCGCTCACGAAGCTCGCCCGCTGGGTGCGTCCCGACGAGATGCAGCAGGCCTTCAACTTCACCTACCTCGAAGCCGCGTGGAGCGCACCGGAGCTGCGAAAGGTGATCGACACCTCGATCCACGCTTTCGGCACGGTCGGCGCTCCCTCGACGTGGGTGCTGTCGAACCACGACGTCGTGCGTCACGCGAGCCGCCTGGCTCTCGGCGCCGACAACCTGCAGGGCGACGGAATCGGGCCCAAGACTCCGGGCCTGCCCGACACCGCGCTCGGGCTGCGCCGCGCCCGCGCCGCTACTGCGCTGATGCTCGCCCTCCCGGGCAGCTCGTACATCTATCAGGGCGAAGAACTCGGTCTGCCGGAGGCCATCCATCTGCCCGACGACGCCCGCCAGGACCCGACGTGGTTCCGCACCAAGGGCGAGCGCTACGGGCGCGATGGATGCCGCGTGCCCATTCCCTGGGAGGCCGGCCAGCCGAGCTATGGCTTCGGTCCGACGGCCGCCAGTTGGCTGCCCCAGCCGAGCGATTGGGATGTCTACTCCCGCGATCGCCAGACGGGTGCGGCCGGGTCGACACTCGAGCTCTACAAGCTCGCCCTGTCGCTGCGCGCGCAGCACCAGCTAGGAATGGGTTCGATCGAATGGCTTCCGGGCTATGACGACGACGTGATCGCGTTCTCGAACGGTGCCGTCACCGTTATCTCGAACATCGGCTCCGTGCCGGTCGAGCTGCCCTCGACGGCCGGAGACGTGCTGCTCGCCTCCGAGGCTGTCACCGAAGGCGTGCTCGCGATCGACACCACGGTCTGGCTCGCGAACTGAGCTGGGGGCCTTGCGTTGATCGAGTAGTCGCGCGAGCGTCCGCTCTGCGTTGATCGAGTAGTCGCGCGAGGAACGAGCCGGCGTATCTAGATCAGCTCACGTGGTCTCGATACGGTCGCGGGGCGACCTACTCGACCAGCGCCGCACATCCGGTCGCGGGGCGAGCTACTCGACCAGCGCAGCGGCAGCTAGTTGGCGTACTGGTTGAGCCAGGGCATCGGATCGATCGGGGTGTCGCTCGCGTTGTGGATCTCGAAGTGCAGGTGCGCGCCCGTCGAGGTTCCGGTGCTGCCCACGTTGCCGACCTGCTGGCCGACTTTCACGTCTTCGCCCTTGCTCATGGCGACCGAGTTGCACTGCATGTGGCCGTAGAGGCTCGCGAACTTCATGCCGTTGACGTTGTGGTCGACGATCACGTAGCAGCCGTAGCCGCCGGCGTCGCTCTTCTGCGCGAGACGCACGGTGCCGTCGGCGATCACCTGAATAGGCGCGCCCATTCCGGGATTGAAGTCGATGCCCTGGTGGTTCGTGCTTCCGATTCCACCGGGCGACGAGCGATAGCCGAAACCGTCGCTGATGGGCACGCCGGTCGGGAAGGGCCACTGGATCGTGCCACTCGTGTCGTTCGAGAACGTGTCGGCCGTGTTGAACCCGGTCATCGACACCTTGGGCACGGTCGTGATCGTGTACGAGTCGCGATCGACACTCGCCGCGGACGCTTCGCTGGCCGCTCTGGCCTGCTGCTTCGCTCTATCGCCTCCCGTGTTCTGATCAGCCTGTACCTGCACGCTCTGCGAGATCGACGCGTTCGGCGTCGCAGCGAAATACGCTTCCGCAGGAAGCGACGTGGCCACCGCTATTCCGCCGGCGACGAGAAAAGCGAACATGCCGAAGCTCTTCTTCGCGATCATCTTGGTCGACGGGCGGCGGCGGCGCTGCTGCGGTATCGCTGCCTCGCCCGATCCGTTGCCGGATGCGTCTGCGGCTGATTTCGGCAAACTCACGCGAGACCGCTCGGAGGACGTACTGGCCGCTCGGCGTCCGGCTTTGACGCGCGGCGGGGTGTTCTCGTCGTCTGACGAGTCGGACACCGCGCGTCGGCCTGGCACTCGAACCGATGAAGGGGGCACGACCTCGCCGAGAACGTCGGCGGGAGCGGTGCCGAGAGTGGCTGCGGAATCCTTCACGACGGGAACGCTCACGTCGGCAGGAGCGTCTGACGGGACGGCCGACTCGGTGACGGTGACATCGACGGCAGAGACGGGAGTCGTCGGCTCCGCCACACCGGTCGCCACGAATTCGGGCTCGGTCGTGGCGAACGCAGCTGCGGAGGACAGTTCTTCGGTCGAGGCGGCAGCACGGCGTCCGCGCGGGCGAACGGTGTTCTCGAATGCGGCTCGCTCCGCCTCGCGCTCCTGCGCTTCGGTGAGGATGACGGGAGCGGCGACCCCGGCGGCTCTGGCCGCTCTGCGAGTCTGAGGAGCCGCGGTGCCTTGCGCATCCGGAATCACTGCCGCGGCCGTCTGCCTTCTCGACCTGCGAGTAAGCGGCGCTGCGTCGGTCGTGGGTGTCGCACCGTCGGTCGCAGACGAGAGGTCATCTGGACGAGGGTTGTGACGAGCCAAGGTGCAGTAGTTCCAATATCAGTTCGGTTTTAGAGCGAAAGGCGTCTTCTAAAAGTCATTCCAGCCGAAGACGCGACTGTCGAGGGTAACCGCCGAGTCTGAAAATTTCCGCAAAGCGACGACTTTCGGCGCACATTGGCGGCGCCGAACCCTCAGATGAGACCGGCGGATGCGTAGAGGTCACGAAGGATCGGCTCGAGTTCGACGGCCAGCGCTTCGTCGGCCGCCAGCAGGAACCGGGCGCTTTCGGCATCGCCATCGAAGCCGCCGACTCGACCTCCGGCCTCTCGCACGACGAGCGCTCCCGCCGCGTGATCCCAGGGGTTCAGACCTCGCTCGGCATAGGCGTCGAGTCGCCCCGCCGCCACCCAGCAGAGGTCGAGAGCCGCGGAGCCGGCCCGTCTGATGTCTCGCACCCGGCCGAGGATGCCTGCCAAAACCTGCCCCTGCCGCATCCGCGTCTCGGCGCTGTACGAGAAGCCCGTGCTGAGGAGCGCCTGCTCGAGCGAGACATCGGAGTTGACCTGAAGCTGCTGCGCGCCGAGGTAGGCGCCGCCTCCCTGTGTCGCCGTGAAGACTTCGCCTGTGGCCGGGCTCACGACGCAGCCCGCGAGCGCGTTCCACTGCTGCGGGTCGGCGCCTCCCTCGACGACGGCGATGCTCACCGCGTACTGCGGGATGCCGTAGAGATAGTTCACCGTGCCGTCGATGGGGTCGACGATCCAGGTCAGGCCCGAGCGGCCGGTCGAGCCCGTGGATTCCTCCCCCAGGAAACCGTCTTCCGGCCGCACGTCGGCGATCGCACCCCGGATGTAGCTTTCGACCTCGCGGTCGGCGAGGGTGACGACATCGACGATGGAGGACTTCGTCGCCGCTACCTCCACGCCCTCGGCGCGCCGTCGGGCGGCGAGCGCGCCCGCTTCGAGGCCGATCCGGCGGGCGATGTCGAGCAGGTCCTTATTGGCAGCGATGGTCATGGCATCCAGCCTGTCACAGCGCTTCCCGCATCGCTTTATCCACACCTCCACGTGGCCAGGGCACGTACGCATAGCTAGGCCGGTTAGGATCATCACGCTTTAAGCGTCAGAGCTGCGTGTTTTAGCCAACATGTGATGGAAAGCACTGACGACGTGACGTACACCGCGAGAGAAAGGTGCCCATGACTCCGATCGGCAGATCAGTCGGAGCAGAAGAATCGGAGCGCGCCGCGCGCTTCACAAGCCTGTTCGCGTCCGCCCTCCGCACGCGAGGATGGCGCGAGGCTCAGCCCCTGATCGAACAGCACTGGCATGAGTTCGCCCTCGTCGAGCCCGACGTTCTGCTCGACGCCATCAAGATGTTGCCCTCCGAAGCCTTCATCGAGAACCCGACCTGGCTCATCGGGGTCGACCGTCTCCGGCATGCGGTTGCGGGCGAGGCCCCACGCCTGATTAACCCCGCCGCTCCGGCTCGTGCCGTGCAGAGCCGCGGGGTCGGCCTGAAAGCGCATCTGATCGCCGCCACCGGCCGGATCGTCTCGTCGCGCACAGAGGGACGCCTGCCCGAGGCGGTCGCGGGTGCCGCCGAAGCGCATCACGCGCTGCGCTCCGCAGAGAGCGACGAACTCGCTCCGTTGAAATCGACGCTGCCGCATCTCACGATCCAGTGGTCCAGAGCGATGGAGGTCGGAGACCATCCCGCCGCCATCGAACTCTACGAAGACACCTTTGAAACCGCTCTCCTCTTCGATCAGCCCGACGTAGCCCGCCGTGCGGCGGCATCCCTCGCCTGGATGTACGCGGAGCAGGGTCACACGCACGAGGCAGGCAACTGGCTCGACCGGGGTAAGCGCATCGATCTGCCGGCCGAGGCGCACGACATGCCCCTCTATCTGGCCGCCGCTTTGCTGGCGGTCGACGCGCTCGACTGCGACGAGGCGCGCGCGCAGCTGGCGATGGCGCAGCAGTGTGCGGCAGACGACTACTGGGCCGCCCTCCTGTGGGTTCGATCGCTCCTCTGCTGCACGCCTCACGAGATCGCCCACGTCGAGCACGACCTGGCCGACGAGGTACTCCGGCACCCCGATGTCGTGGCGAACGGCGGCGCCCATCTCCGCCATCTCGACCTCGCTAGGTGGGCGTTGAACCGACCCGGCGCTCAGTCGGTGAGCGGGCCGAGATCATCCGGAGAGCCCAGTGCTGCTCGAGATATGATCGATTCGGAGATGGCGTACCGGCAGGGTTCGTTCGACGAGGCTCTGCGCCGTTGTGCGCCCCTTCTCACCGAGAGCACGGCCCCGCGGTTCAGAGCGGCGGGGCTTCTCCTCACGGCCGCGAGCCGATTTCGCCTCGACCGCACGCAGTCGGGCATCGAGGCTTTCCGTCAGGCCCACGCACTCGCGGAACACGAGAACCTGCTGCTCGTCTTCTCGGTGATCGACAGCACCGACCTCCGCGAGCTGGCTTCTCTGAGCGGGCGAGAGCTGCGACCCGTCGTCGTCGACGTCCTGCACCCGCACAGAACCGCGGGTCAGCCGATACCTTCTCTCAGTCGCCGGGAGCGCCAGGTGCTGCGCCTCCTCGGCACGGAGCTGTCGAATGCAGAAATCGCCGAGCGCCTCTTCATCACGACAAACACACTCAAGTCCACCCTGCGAAAGGTCTACCGAAAGCTCGATGTGCACGATCGGCGAAGAGCATCCGACGCCGCGCAGCTCATGGGAATCGACCGTAGCGACCAGTGAGAAATCGACTCGCACAAAGCCGCGTCATAAGTGTCGATGTCGAGCGTCTCTCCAATTGGTGAGAAGTATTCGGGCACCCACGCCTTATCTCCTTCGCCATTTCACGGGTGGCATCGAGCTTTGCTCCGCCCTCACACTTCGCGAATCGACCGGGGAATGTAGACGATGACGACAGACAGGGGCCAGCCCTACAGCGAAGCCGCAGCCGCGTTCTTGGCACGCTTTCGGGCAGAGCTCGATTCACAGGGATGGCGTTCCGCAGCGCACGTCATCGAGAGCCACTGGGATCACTTCGCTCTGTCGGAGCCGCAGGTACTTCTCGACGCTTTCACCGCCCTGCCCTCGGAAGGGTTCATCGAGAC
This sequence comes from Agreia sp. VKM Ac-1783, assembly GCF_900177765.1. Lineage (GTDB taxonomy): Bacteria > Actinomycetota > Actinomycetes > Actinomycetales > Microbacteriaceae > Agreia. The sequence goes on along the minus strand of NZ_FXWI01000001.1, from coordinate 83,934 downwards.
ACCTTCCCGACTCATCGAGGTCGATTACCTCCGCTACATCGCGTCGGGAGCCGCACCACACGCCTTTCGTCGCCGATTCAACCCCGCCGCAGACACGCCGTCGCCCGATCTACCCCTGCGAGACCGGCTCTTCGGCATCACGAGCACGGTGGCCGCGCATCGCTCGGCCGGCCGAATCGCGGATGCCGTGGCCGACGCCATCGAGGCTCGTCGCGTTCTCAACACGGCCGACGCAGACGAGATCGCCGACCTGCGCATGGCGCTGCCTCACCTCACGATCCACTGGGCCCAGGCGCTCAACATGGGCGACAGCCCCCTCGCCGCGCTCGAATACGAGCAGACCTGCGCGGCGGCCGTGGCGACCGGTCAAGCCCGGGTCGCGCGCCGGGCAGCCGCCTCGCTGGCCTGGATGCACGCGGAGCAGGGGCGCATCCACGACGCGCGTGACTGGCTGGATCATGCGACCGGATTCGACGTCGCAATCGATCGCTACGACGTCCCCCTGCTCCTGACCGAGGCGTTGATCGCCGTCGACGGTCTCGACACTGAGAAGGCCCGGCGGTATCTCGCGGCGGCCGATAAGTTCGTCGCCGGCGAGTACTGGGCCGCATCGCTCTGGCTGCACGCACTCCTGAGCACCTCTCCGGAGGAGATCATCATCACCGAGACACTGATGACGCGCGAGACACGGCGTCACGTATCGAGAGCCGTCGAACCGGGTGCACACCGACGGCAGGTTGCGCTCGCCCGCTGGACCCTGAGGGTGAGACGCGGAACTCTGCAGAATCCGGGCGGCGGCGACGACCGGATCCCCACGGCGATCGCCGCGGAGAGGGCCTACCGACAGGGCAAATTCGCCGAAGCTCAGACCGTCGTCTCCCGACTGCCGAAAGACGAGCTGCCTCCTCGCCTGCATGCCGCGGTGCTGCTCATCGCCGCCGCAAGCGACCTGCGCCTCGGCCGACGAGAGCCGGCCGTAGACGCGTTTCGACGGGCGCACGACCTGATTCAGCACGAGGGGCTCTCGATGGTCTTCGCCACCATCGACGCGCGCGCCCTCCAAGAGCTGGCCGAGGCCGCTCAGCTACCGGTGGATTCCGCCGTGTTGCAGTTCCTGCACGAGAGCACCGACGACCCGCGCCCCGCCGTTCCATCTCTGTCGAGGCGAGAACGCCAGGTACTCGCGCTCCTCGCCACTGGAATGTCGAACAACGAGATGGCCGAGGCGCTCTTCATCACGGTCAACACTCTGAAGTCGACGGTTCGCAATCTCTATCGCAAACTCGGCGTTCACGACCGCGCAGAAGCATCAGACCTCGCTCATCGACTCGGTCTCGACGACGGCGCCTGACGCTCATCGCCCCATTGGGATCTCAGGCGCGCAGGAACTCGATCGCCGCTGTGCGGAAGTGGCGCGACGTGGGCGCATTGAAGTGGTTGCGTCCCGGGATCTCGTAGAAGACCCCGTTCGGTGTCGCCTCCGCGAGCGAGCGCGAGCGCTCGAGGATCGAGTCGTCGCTGCCCGTCGCAAACAGAATGGGCTGCAGGGGCGGATTCGATGGGTCGGGCTGGATGCCGTCGCGCATGCCGTCGACAAGGCTCATCAGGGCCTCGAGATCGTTGCCCGGGATGGCCGAGGCCATCGTCACATAGGCGCGGGTGATCCGGTCCTCGACCTCGGCGCCGGTCTCGATGAACGCCCTGGCCTCGTCGGTGCGCAGTCGCGTGAGCGGTTGGCCGTCAGGGATTCCACCGAGGACCGCGCGAGTGATGCGACCGGGCAGATCGAGCGCGGCCTGCCAACCGACCCGCGCACCGAGCGAGTAGCCCGCGTAGACCGCCTCGTCGATCAGATAGGTGTCCATCACGACGATCAGGTCGGCGACGAGCTGTTCCATCGAATAGGCGGCGGGGTCATGGGGCTTGTCGCTTTCGCCGTGCCCACGTTGGTCGAGGGCGATCACCCGATAGCCCGCTCGCGTGAGGTCGCGGGTCCACCCCGTCGCGTGCCAGTTGACGAGCGCGCTCGACGCGAACCCGTGCACCGCGAGAACGGTCGGCGCATCGGCATCGCCGAACTCGTAGGTGGCCAGCTGCAGCCCGTCAGACGACATGATCTTCTGCGCGCGAGGCGCTTCCGGCACAAGTGAGTTCACGCGACCAGTTTGCCAACAATCGCGGGCACCCATCGCTCAGCACGCGGCCGCTCGGCTGCAAGCGTGCCCGTCCACCTAAATTCCGTCGACGTTCAACCGCACAAATGGAGATAAGCGGTCATAATCATGGCGGCGCGAACGGCGTGCTGGCGCCCAGCAACGAAGAAAGCCCCGCACATCACACGATGCGCAGGGCTTCTCTGGTGGCAAGTGAGGGATTCGAACCCCCGAAGTCTAAGACGGCTGATTTACAGTCAGATCCCTTTGGCCGCTTGGGTAACTTGCCAGGGCGCACCCGACCACGTGAAACACACAACCGAAGGCGCGTGTACACATTACCCGCCTTCACGCCGTCGGCGAAATCAGCCCGTCGCGAGGTCGTTCGAATAGCGGATGGCGTACTCCGAGACGCCCACCGCGTAGGGGGCCGCATCGTTGTATGCCGCGATGGCCATGCGCCAGTTGTCGGGCACCGAGAGGTCGCCGCCGGCGTGGCACAGGTAGTTGGCGGTAGCCAGAACGGCGTCGTCGAAGTTCTGCGGATCGACCTTGCCGTCACCCGAACCGTCTGCGCCCCAGTTGCGCCAGCTGTCTGGGATGAACTGCAGCGGACCGACCGCGCGATCCCATTCGGCGTCGCCGTCGATGGCGCCCTGGTCGCTGTCGGGAATAGCGTTCGTCGTCGCCCCGTCGAGCGCGATGCCGAGAATCGGCGGGGTGACGAGGCCGTCTGCTCCGATCGACGAGCCGTCGATGGTGCCGTGATGGCTCTCCATCTCGCCGATGCCGGCCAACGTGTTCCACCCGAGGTTGCAGCTCGGGTTCTGGTTGGCCGCGTAGACGGCAGCGCCTCCGTACGCCAGCATGGCGCGATCAGGGATGCCCGTGGCGGCTGCCGCGCGAGCCGCCCAGTCGGCGTCGATGAGAGTCGGCAGCCCCGCCCAGGGATCGACGATCGGGTTCAGCGCGGGCTCGAGCGGAGACATGGTCGGAGCCTCGGCCACCTCGGGCTCGCTGGGCTCGGGTGTGGTCGTGCAGCCGACGAGGGCGAACGCGACGACGAGAACCGGGGCAAGAACAAGGGAGCGACGCACTCGCACCAGTGTACGGATGGGGTCTGACACGCCGCGAAGCTAAACTGGGGCGCATGGCAGATTCAAGCTTCGACGTAGTCAGCAAGGTCGACAAGATGGAGGCGGACAACGCCCTCAATCAGGCGCACAAAGAGGTGGAGCAGCGCTACGACTTCAAGAACATCGGCGCCTCTATCGAGTGGAGCGGCGAGAAGGTTCTGATGAAGGCCAACTCCGCCGAGCGCGTGAAGGCGATCCTCGAGGTGTTCGAGGCCAAGCTCATCAAGCGCGGCATATCGCTGCGCAGCCTCGACGTGGGCGAGCCCTACGCATCGGGCAAGGAATACCGGCTCGAGGCATCCATGAAGAACGGCATCGAGCAAGACGCCGCCAAGAAGATCTCGAAGCTCATTCGCGACGAGGCTCCCAAGGGCGTCAAGAGCCAGATCCAGGGTGACGAGCTGCGTGTCTCGTCGAAGAGCCGCGACGACCTGCAGGCCACCATGGCGCTGCTGAAGGGCGCCGACCTCGACGTGGCCCTGCAGTTCATCAACTTCCGCTGATCGGCGGGCAGATGGCGATGGATGCCGGCACGCCGGCCACCGCACCGCAGCCCGCGGCGATTCCCGGCGTCGACGTTCCGGATGCCCGGGGCCGCACCGGCCTCGACCAGACCGGTCGTGAACTGACGGGCAACCCCCGCGTCCGCGTCACCGATGTGCGACTGCTCTCGTCGAACTGGCACGTGTTCCGTGCCAACACGCTCGAGTATCAGCGAGCAGACGGAGTCTGGGAGACGCAGCACCGCGAGACCTACGACCGGGGCAACGGAGCGACGATCCTGCTCTACTCCGTCGAGAAGCGCACGGTGCTGCTCACCCGCCAGTTCCGCTACCCGGCCTACGTGAACGGGCATCCGGATGGCAATCTCATCGAAGCGGCGGCGGGCCTGCTCGACGACGACGACGCGCTCACCGCCATCCGGCGCGAGGCGCGCGAGGAGACCGGCCACGAGATCGGCGAGGTCAGCCCCGTATTCGAGGCGTACATGAGCCCCGGCTCGGTGACCGAGAAGCTCTTCTTCTTCGCCGCGCCCTACTCGCCCGACACACGAGCGGATGCCGGCGGCGGGCTTGCCGACGAAGGCGAGGAGATCGAGCTGCTCGAGATCGACTTCGACGAGGCGCTCGACCGCATCGGCGGCGACATCATCGACGCGAAGACGATCATGCTGCTGCAGTGGGCAGCGTTGCGCGGGCCGTTCGCACCGCTGCGCCCTTCGCCGGTCGAGTAGACCGCTTGCCTCGCTGATCGAGTAGCCGCACGAGGCACGAGGCGGCGTATCGAGACCACGTCACCGGATCTCGATATGGTCGCTGAGCGACCTACTCGATCAGCGCAGCAGGCGCCTACTTCGCTGCTGCCGCGAGGGTGTCGACGAGGTTGTCGAGGCCCCACGGGAGCGACAGCGCGGTGGGCGGCGAGACGGCAGAGATGTTCTGCGCTCCCACGAGCTGAGCGGCGTGCCCGGCCGCGACGGCCGGAATGACCGACGTCTGCGGCGAGCTGATGAACGTGTCGGCCTCGGGCTGAGTGGTCGCGTAGTTCAGCACGACGTCGGCCTGCAGCTTGTCGAGCTGCTCGTAGCTCAGCGTGTAGAAGAACGTGCCATCGCCGTTCGACAGGTCGTCGACGGCCGGGGCGTTCGTGAAGCCGAGGTCGAACATGAAGCCCACCCGCGGATCGTTCTTCTTGTAGACGTAGAAGGTGCCCGAGCTGTCTGCCACGGCGGCGAGAGTCTTGCCCTTGAACTCGGGGTGCTCAGCCGCCTTCTGGGCGATCTGCGCGTCGATGTCGGACAGAACCGTCTTGGCCTCGTCGCTCTTGCCGAGGGCGGTGCCCACGGTGGTCACGACGTCACGCCACGGTGTGCTCCACGCCTGGTCGGGGTACGCGACGGTCGGCGCGATCTCGGACAGCTTCTTGTACTGCTCGTCGGTGATGCCCGAGTAGACAGCCAGAATCACGTCGGGGTCGGCGGCAGCGATGGCCTCGTAGGGAGGCTCGTCGGGCGATTCGGGAAGGATCGTCGGCATCGCGGCGCCATCCTTGTCGATCGCGTCTTTGACCCAGGGCAGTACGCCGTCTTTGTCGCCCGCGTACGAGTCGAACGGGATGGCGACAGGGATCACGCCGAGAGCGATGGATGCGTCAGTGCTGCCCCAACCGAGCGTCACGACGTTCTTCGGGTTGGCCGGCACGGTGGTCTCACCGAACGCGTGCTCGATGGTTGCTCCGCCGGTCGACGCGGAGTCGGTCGACGAGTCGGAGGCAGCGGTGCTGCATCCGGCCAGCAGCAGGGCGGCGGTGAGAGTCGTCGCTACGATCGCGGCGATTTTCATTCTTCGGGGCACGGAAAGGTCTCCTATGGTGATGCGACAGGGCAAGGGTTGTTAGGTAAGCCTAAGCTGACCTGACCGGTTTGCGCTAATTCGTCACAGACCGTGATGAAAACGGCCCATCGGCACGACCATCGGCGAATGACTGATCGGATCGTCGATGATCACGGCCTCGAGCCCGAACGCTGCACCCACGGTGTCGACCGAGATCACGTCGGCCGGTCGGCCCTCCGCCACGATCTTGCCGGCCGACATCACCACAAGGTGATCGGCGTAGCGCGCCGCCAGATTGAGATCGTGCAGCACCATCACTACCGTGGTCCCTCGCTCGCGGTTCAGTTCGTGTAGAAGGTCGAGCACCTCGATCTGGTGCGTCACATCGAGGAAGGTCGTGGGCTCGTCGAGCAGCAGAATGTCGGTCTGCTGCGCGAGCGCCATGGCGATCCACACCCGCTGGCGCTGGCCGCCCGAGAGCTCGTCGATGCGGCGGTCGGCCAGATCGACCGTATCGGTCGACCGCAGCGCCTCCGCGACCGCCTCCGAGTCCTCGGCGGTCCATTGCCTGAAGAGTCCCTGGCGAGGAAACCGACCTCGTCCCACGAGATCGGCCACGGTGATGCCGTCAGGAGCAATCGGCTGCTGTGGGAGCAGGCCGAGAACCGTGGCCAGTTGCTTGCTCGGATAGCGGTGCACGTCAGTCCCGTCGAGCGTGACGACCCCCGCGTCCGGGCGCAGCAGTCGCGCGAACGAGCGAAGGAGGGTCGACTTGCCGCAGGCGTTCGGACCCACGATCACAGTGACGCGGCCGTCGGGGATGACGGCGTCGAGGTTCTCGACGACGCGACGTCCGTCGTAGCCGAGAGCAAGGCCATCCGCTCGCAGTTCATGAGACGTCATGCTGTTCCTCTCGATCGGTTGCTGCGGGCCAGCAGAACCAGCAGAACGGGGGCGCCCACGATTCCCGTCACGATGCCCACGGGCACCTGCAGACCTGACACCGCGTGCTGCGCGATCAGGTCGGAACCTGTGACGACGAGCGCGCCCACGAGTGCACTCACGACGAGAGCGGGCCCGGTGCCGCCAAGGAGCCGTCGCGCGATGGGCGCAGAGACGAAGGCGACGAACACCACAGGCCCGGCGGCGGCCGTGGCGACGGCTGCCAACCCCACCGCGATCAGGGTGATGACCAGCCGCGCCGGAGTGACGCGCACACCGAGACCGGTGGCGGCCTCGTCGCCGAGCTGCAGCATCCGGAGCCGGGGCGACACCAGGGCGAGCGCCAGTACGAGCACGACGAGCCCCACGGCGGTACTGGTCAGTTCCTCGGACGTGACCGTTCCGAGGCTGCCGACGAGCCAGACCAGGGCCGACTGCGCGTCGCGCACATCTGAACGAGTGAGCATGAAATTGATCGCGGCCTGGGCGAGAAAAGCGAGCGCGATGCCGATGAGCACGAAGCGAGAGCCCGCCACGCCGTGTCGGGCGGCGAGCACGGTGATGAGGCCGGCCACGAGAACGGCACCGCCGAAGGCTGCGAACGACACGGCGAGGCCGCTCCAACCCGCGAAAAGAATCGCCCCGACCGCGGCCGCGCTGGCGCCCTGCGAGATGCCGATGATGTCAGGGCTTGCGAGGGGATTGCCGAGCAGACTCTGGAAGACCGCACCGGCCAGCCCGAAGGCCGCTCCCACCATCAAGCCGAGCAGGAGTCGAGGCACCCGGAGGCCGAGGATCACGAAGCGGTCGCCCCCGCTGCCTCCACCGAACAGTGTGCTGAGAACGTCGCCCGGCGCGACCACCCGATCGCCGAGCATCAAGGCCACCACGGCGAGGGCAGCAAGCGCCACGATCAGAACGGCAGCGATCACAAGAGACCGGATGCGCCCGGCGCGGCGGGCGACGGCGACACGGGCGAGATCGTCGACAGAGGGCTGGTATCGCTGCTGGACAGTCATCGGGTGACCGCCTTGTTTCCTCGGACGAGTGCGATCAACACGGGCGCGCCGATGAGCGCCACCACGATGCCCGCCTCGAGCTCTGAGGGCGGGGCGATCAGGCGCCCGATGGTGTCGGCGATGACCAGTAGGGCCGCCCCGAGGGGCATCGACCAGAGCAGGATCCAGCGGTAGTCGGCGCCGACGAAGCGACGCGCGATGTGTGGCACGACCAGGCCGACGAACACGAGTGGTCCCGCAAGCGATGTCGCCGAACCGCACAGGAGGATGATGGCCGCGCCCGCGACGATGCGGGTCAGTCCCACCCGCTGGCCGAGGCCGCGCGCCACATCGTCGCCGAGCGCGAGCAAATTGAGGCTGCGACCGAGCAGCAACGCGGTCACCGACCCCACGATGAGAAACGGCGCGAGCGTTGCCACGGTCGATACGTCTCTGCCCACCAGAGAGCCGACCGACCAGAAGCGGAACTGCGCAAGAGTATCGAGGTCGCGCAGCAGAATCAGGGTGATGAACGAGGTGAGCACCGCGGTCGTGGCCGCTCCGGCGAGGGTGAGACTGAGCGGAGACAGGCCCGAGCGGCCGGAGGCGACCGCGTAGACCAGCGCCGCGGCCAGCGCGGCTCCCCCGAACGCGAACCAGACGTAACCCGAGGGCGCGGTGACGCCGAAGAAGGCGATGGCCGTCACCACGGCGAGCGAGGCGCCGGCGTTCACGCCGAGAAGACCGGGATCAGCGAGCGGGTTTCGCGTCAGCCCCTGCATCAGCGCACCGGCGAGTCCGAGTGCCGCACCGGCCACGAGACCGATGATCGTGCGGGGAACGCGCAGATCGAGCACCACCATCTGCTCGACGCTGCCCGTGCCGCGCGAGAACACCGCATCGAGCACCGAGGTCATATCGATGGAGCGGCTGCCGAGCAGCAGGCTCGCCCCCGCCGACAGAAGCACGACCACGAGAAGGACGATGAAGCCCAGAGTCCTCGTCGCGGGCCGGGCAAAGGTAAGCATTACCTAAGTATGACAGCCTGCCCGAGCTGCTCTCTGAGAACGAGGGCGTCGATCGTCAGTAAGTGACGGTGACTTCGGTTCCCATCGGAGCCCAGTCGAAGACGGTGGCTGCCTTGTCGAGCGGCATGTTGATGCAACCGTGGCTCATGACGTTGCCGAAGTTGTTGTGCCAGTACGCACCGTGGAGCGCCTCGTCGCCGTTGTAGTACATGACGTCGGGCACGTTCTTTGTGTAATAGTTGGGCGCCTGGGTGAGGTCTGGGTTGCCCATGTTCTGGGAGGTCAGCTTTGCCGTGATGCGGAAGCTGCCGGTGTGCGAATCGTGCCCGGAGACACCAGAGGAGATCAGGAAGCTGTCGACGACTTGACCGTTCTCGAAGAGATACTCGCGCTGCTCACTCAGGTTGACGACGATATTGCGCGACGTCTTCGTGACCTGCGCGGGCGTGACGGTTACCGGAAGCTCGAACGCGGGCTTGCCCGTCGCCAGCTGTGTCGCAAAGGCTTCCGCAACCCCGCTCGTGTCGCCGAGTGCGCGACCGTCGACTCCGGCAGCCACTGTGTCGAGAGTCTCGCCCTCGGTATCGGTGATCACCGTGCCGTTGACGGCATCGCGATTCACAGCCGCGGGCAGCGTGTCGACGACCTTCTGAATGGCGGCCTTGTCTGCGGTGTAGCTGTAGGTTCCGTCGTCGTTCGTCGCGAGAGTGATCCACGACGCGACCACCGAACGGTCGACCGGAACGGTGCGTTCGTCGCCGACGTAGAACCCCGCCGTGTCGAGAACGGTGTTCAACTCGGTGGCGGTCGCGGTCACAGTGTCGGTCGACGCCGAGGCCGGCACGACCGTCTGCACTGCAGCGACATCGACGCTGGATTTGCCCGACACGAGGGCATCTTGCAGCGCCGTGCGGAACGTCTCGAGGTCGACTCCTGCTCCATCGACCGCGGGCGTCACCGTGTAGGAGGCCGTTGCGGAGTCGAACGCCATCGTCGCGTTCTCGGGATCGACGAAGAGTTCTGGAGCGAGCTTGCGCAGCGCGGCCGTCGCGGTCTTCGTGTCGATCTTGACCGTCGGCGTGACGGCCGTCTTCGCGTTCCACGCGGTCACATTCCAGAACGGGTTTTGGGAGTGAGCCTTCTCGGCGAGCGTCTGCGCGTCTACCGACGCCCCGAGGTCGGCGCCTGTGAGTTCAGCCGAGCTGTCGGAGGAGGCATTAGCGATGCTGGCGCCGAGCTGAGCGCCGCGCACGATCTTGTCGCCGTCAGGGCCGGTGATGACCAGGGCGGTGTCGGCGAGTTTCTGGCTGACGGCGTCGGATGCGGCGCCGACGGTCATGCCGCCGACATTCACTCCGGCGACAGTCGTTCCGGGCGCGATCAGGAACACGGACGCTGCCACCAGGGCGACCACGGCGACGATCGCAGGAACGCCGATCCAGACCCCGAGGTGACGCTTCTTCTTCTTCGTGGCCTCGGGAATGACCCATCGAGTCGTGCCCGGCGTTTCGGTCGCTGCCGCGGTGGCGGTTGTGTCAGACGCGACAGCTGACGCCTCGGGCACACTCGGCGCAGGAGCCAATTCAGTCACGTCATCACCTCAGCCTCGGAGAACCCACTATTCACATGCTACGTCACGAGTTCTGTGCAACCGATAACAATAAGGCGTCAGGTGTTGGAAACCCGGATCATCTCGTCGCGCGGCACGACCTTCTTGCGCAGGCGACCCTCGGCCGAGCCGAGCGCGAGCTCGTGCTGATCGAGCTGGTGCCAGCCGTCGATGGTCGTGAACTCGACCCCGCGTGAGGTGAGCAGTTCGACGACGCTCTGCTCGTCGGGGTGCGTCGGCGCCCACCAGCTCGCCTGGTCGTTGACCACGTGTTGGATCGTCTCCATCGCGTCGGACTTCGTGTGGCCGATGAGGCCCACGGGCCCACGCTTGATCCACCCGGTGGCGTAGACACCCGGAATCACGGAGTTGTCGTCGGCGAGGGCCTGACCCTCGTGGTTGGGGATCACGCCGTGGCGCTCGTCGAAGGGGATGTCGGCGAGTGGCGATCCGAAGTACCCCACGGCCCGGTAGATGGCCTGGATCTCGATCTCTCGGATCTCGCCTGTTCCCTCGACGCTGCCGGCGCCGTCGGGCCGCGTGCGTTCGTAACGGATCGACGCGACCCGGCCGTCGGCATCCGATGTGACTTCGAGCGGCTTGGCGTAGAAGTGCAGGTGCAGGCGGCGCGAGGCCTCGCCCACCGGGCGCTCACGCCACTGGTTGAGCACCTTGTTGATCACGAAGACCTGCTTGTTGCTGGCGATGGCGGCCTTCGACGCCTCGTCGAGCTCGAAGTCCTCGTCGTAGACGATCATGTCGACGTCGCGCATCTCGCCGAGTTCGCGCAGCTCGAGCGGGGTGAACTTGACCTGCGCAGGGCCCCGGCGGCCGAAGACGTGCACATCGGTGACGGGCGACGACTTGAGGATCTCGTAGACGTTGTCGGGAATCTCTGTGGGCAGCAGGTCGTCGGCGTGCTTGGCGAGGATTCGCGACACGTCGAGCGCGACGTTGCCGTTGCCGATCACGGCGACCGACTGGGCCTCGAGCGGCCAGGTGCGCGGAACATCCGGGTGGCCGTCGAACCAGCTCACGAAGTCGGCGGCGCCGTACGAGCCCTCGAGCTCGATGCCCGGAATAGCGAGCGGCGCGTCGGTGATGGCGCCCGTGGCGAAGATGACGGCGTTGTAGTGCTTCTTGAGGTCGTCGAGGGTCACGTCGACGCCGTAGCGCACGTTGCCGAAGAACCGGATGTCTCCGCGGTCGAGTACCTCGCGCAGAGCGGTGATGATGCCCTTGATGCGCGGGTGGTCGGGGGCGACGCCGTAGCGAACGAGTCCGTAGGGAGCGGGAAGGTGCTCGAAGAGGTCGATCGAGACGTCGAAGTGACGTTCGGCCTTGATCAGAAGGTCGGCAGCGTAGATTCCGGCGGGGCCGGCTCCGACGATGGCCAGTCGCAACGTGGTCATTTAGGGAGGTGTTTCCTTAATTTGTGCGATCCACCACAGTGTCGGCGAATCGGGTGAGGGTCTTCTTGACGGTTCCGTCTGGAAGAGGAGCGAGAGCATCGACGGCACCGCGGGCCCAGCCGTGCGCTTCGTCGATCGTGGCCTTGGTCACCGGATGCGCACGCAATTCGGCGATCACAGCGTCGACAGCGGCCTCATCGACCGGCGCGCCCGGCTTCGCCGTGGCGACCGCGTCGATGCGCTTCAGCAGGGCGGCAGCCTCGGCATTGCGCTTGGCGCGCTTGCGCAGATAGAGGACGGGGAGCGTGACCACGCCCGCGCGCACATCGGTGCCCGCCTTCTTGCCCGTGGGCTGAGTCTTGCCGTCGCCCTGAGCGGGCGGCGACATGTCGAGCACGTCGTCGATGAGTTGGAAGGCGACGCCGATCTTCTCGCCGAACTCGATCACAGGCTGCTCATACTCGACGGGAGCGTTCGAGAAGATCACGCCCATCTGGGCTGATGCAGCGATGAGCGAACCCGTCTTGTCGCTCAGCACCTGCAGGTAGTGCTCGATGGGGTTCTCGTTGTCTTTGGGGCCGATGGTCTCGCGCAGCTGCCCCAGGCAGAGGCGCTCGAAGGTGTCGGCCTGAAGCTGGATGGCGCGCTCGCCCAAGATGGAGAGCAGCTTCGACGCGCGTGCGAAGAGCAGATCGCCGACGAGGATCGCGATGGAGTTGCCCCACACGTTCTGCGCGGTCGGAACACCGCGCCTCACGGGAGCGGAGTCCATAACGTCGTCGTGGTAGAGCGACGCGAGGTGCGTGAGCTCGATCGACGCGCCAGCCATGATGACCTCGTCGGTCACGCCGTCGCCGAGTTGAGCCGTGAGCATCGCCAGAATGGGCCGCACTCGCTTGCCGCCGGCCTCGAGCAGATAACGCGCCGCCACGTCGGCGAGCTCGTCGCTGAACTTGACCTCGGCGAACAGCCTCGCCTCGAGACGCTCGATTCCGTCGTCTACGGCGCGCGCAACCTCACGGTCGCGACTCGTCGAGAAGAGTCGGTCGTGCAGATTCAGCGACGACGAGAGGCTCTGGGTGCGCCGGGCTTTGCCAGCAGGCGCACGTGTGCCAGCAACGGGTGTTTTCGGGGTCACGTGTTCAGCCTACTGACCCGTACGAGGCTTGATGCCCCGGTGCAGGGCGACAATGCCGAGGCTGAGGTTCTTGTACGCGACCCTCGAGAAGCCGGCCACGCGCATCCACTCGGCCAGGGTCTTCTGGTCTGGCCAGGCCTTGATCGAATCGCCGAGGTAGTCGTAGGCCTCGGCGTTCGACGACGCGAGTTTCACGAGGGTGGGCATGACCTTGTTGAGGTAGGTGAAATAGCCAGTTCGCACCAGCTTGGCCGGGGGCTTCGAGAACTCGCAGATGACGATGCGGCCGCCTGGCTTGGTCACCCGGTAGAGCTCTTTGAGTGCCACGTGGGGGTCGACGATGTTGCGCAGCCCGAACGAGATGGTGACGGCATCGAACTCGTTATCGGAGAACGGCAGATTCATTCCGTCGGCCTGCACGAACTCGACATTGCGGTTGCCCGCCTGCTGGCGCTTGCCGACCTGGATCATGCCCGGTGAGAAGTCTGCCGCCACGACGTGGGCGCCCCTCGCGGCGAGCGCCGCACTCGACGTTCCCGTTCCCGCGGCGAGGTCGAGGATGCGATCGCCGGGCCTGGGGTCGACGGCGCGCACCGTGGCCGCGCGCCACAGCTGGTCGTTGCCGACCGAGAGCATCGCGTTCGTGCGGTCGTAGTGCGTGGAGACCTGGTCGAACATCGCGGAGACCGCCTGGGGCTTTTTAGTAAGGTCTGCCTTATTCACGCTCCCAGTGTAGTTGCGTAGCCCGCATGACTGCTGGGGATAGCGCATCTTCGGGAATGCGTTCGCTCCGGCGGAACTAGGCTGATCACGTGAGCGAAACGGCACGAACTCTGCCCAGGCTGGTCGTCGAGACCACCCGCGTCGACGACATCCGACTTCTGGTGCCACTGCTCGACTCGCGGCATCCGATGCTCTGGATGCGCAAGGGCGAGGGGATGGCGGGCGCAGGTGTGGCGCTGCGGCTCGAGTTCTCCGGCGAGAACCGATTCGTCGATGCCTGCGAGACGTGGAGGGAGGTCGCCCGGCTTGCTCAGGTGACCGACCCGCTGCAGTCGCCGGGCACAGGCCTCGTGGCGTTCGGCGCCTTCGCCTTCTCTGCCACCTCGGCCCTCATCTCCACTCTCATCGTTCCCGAGATCATCATCGGCAAGCGCGCGGGCGTCTACTGGATCACCCGCATCACGGCGCTGTCCGAGTCGGGCGTTCCGCTCGCTCCTCCCCTGCCGATGCCCGCCGCGCGACCCCTCGGCGCCGAGTACCGGCTCTCTCTTCTTCCCGGGCAGGTCAAGCCCGACGACTACCGTGCGTCGGTCGAGGCGGCCGTCTCGCGCATTGCCGCGGGAGAGTTGAACAAGGTGGTGCTCGCCCGCGATCTCGTGGGGCATCTGCCCGACGAAGCCGACCTGCGCCGCACCCTCACCGACCTCGCTCTGGGTTACCCCGACTGCTGGACCTTCGCCGTCGATGGCCTCATCGGATCGAGCCCGGAGACCCTCGTGCGTGTCGACCATGGAACGGTCAGCGCCCGCGTGCTCGCCGGCACGATCTCGCGCGGCCGCGATGCCGAAGCCGACCACGACGCCGCCATCTCACTCGCCACCAGTTCGAAAGATCTCGACGAGCACCGCTTCGCCGTCGCCAGCGTCGTTCAGTCGCTGCAGCCGCATACGCGCACCCTCATCACCTCAGAGATTCCCTTCACGCTCAAGCTGCCCAATCTGTGGCACCTCGCGAGCGATGCCGAGGGCATCCTCTCCGACGGCTCGACGTCGCTCGACCTGATCGCGGCTCTGCATCCCACCGCCGCCGTTGCAGGCGCACCCACGGCCACCGCACTGTCGGTCATCGACGAGCTCGAGCCCTTCGACCGGGGTCGCTACGCCGGGCCCGTCGGGTGGGTCGGTGCGGATGGCGATGGCGAGTGGGCCGTGGCGTTGCGCTGCGCCCAGATCGCCGAGAACGGCGACATCACCGCCTACGCCGGCGCGGGCATCGTGGCCGGGTCGGATCCGGAGAGGGAACTCATCGAGACGAAGATGAAGTTCCGCCCCATCGTCGAGGCTTTCGGCTAGGGGCGTGCGCTGTGCCGCCCACTTCGTTCCCTGAGCCTGCCGAAGCGAACTCCGCGGGCCCGCGTTGGTCGAGTAGGTCGCCCGCGACCGTATCGAGACCACCGGCAGATGGTCTTGATACGCTTCGGCCGCAAGCGGCCTCGGGCTACTCGACCAGCGCAGCACTCGAGCGCGAGGCGCTCGCGCGCGCCGCATACGGACGCACCACATCTCCGGAAGACGAGGTTCGCGCCGCCGAGGCGGCCCGCGAGCTGCACGAGCTCGATCTGCGCGAAGCTGCCGAGCGTCAGGCATTGCACCAAGCCACCCTCGATGCCGCGGCTGCCCGCGAGCGCCGAGCCCATCGCATCCGGTCTCGCTCTGTGCGAGTGGTCGGCACGCTCGCCGTACTCGGTGTGATCGCTGCCGGCGCTGCGACGCTTCTTCAGCCGCCCGAAGCTCGGCAGAGTGATCTGCCGCGCACCATCCCCGCGACGGGCGAGTCACGCGTCGATCTCGGGCTGGGCACCATCGCGACGACACAACCCGGCCCTGTGGGCCGAACGAGCTCGGGCAGCGCGGCTTCGGCAGAGCATTGGTTCGATGAGCCGCAGAAAGACACCGACCGACTTGCGCAGACCGTGGGGAATATCGACCCGTCATCGACGCGCGCGGTCGACCCGAGGGTCGAAGGCTGGCAGGTGTTCGTGGCCAAGGACACCGCCGGTGGCTTCTGCGTGATCGCGCGCGAGACTCCGAATGGCGTAGCGGGTGCCGGATGCGCGACGCCCGACCAGTTCACGTCGGCCGGTATCCTGCTGAACACGGGCGGCAGCACCTCGATCACGGTCTACTGGGACGGCTTCGACCTGACCGTCGAGTCCTCCCCGTCGTCTTAGCTCGCCGCGAGCCGCGCCTTCTCGACCTCGATGTCGTAGTCGGCCGGGGGCCAGCCTTGGCCGAACGCCGACATCGTCTCGATAAGCAGCTGCTGCACGGCGGCACGCGCGTACCACTTGTGGTTTGCGGGCACCACGAACCACGGGGCGATCTCGGTCGACGTGTTCTGGATCGCCAGCTGGTATGCCTCCTGGTAGGCAGGCCAGAGCAGCCGCTCGTCGACGTCGCCCGGGTTGTACTTCCAGTACTTGTCCTCGCGCTCGAGCCGAGCGCCGAGCCTGGCCTTCTGCTCGTCGGAGCTGATGTGCAGCATGACCTTGACGATGGTCGTGCCCGACTCCGTGACCTGGCGCTCGAACTCGTTGATGAGCTCGTAACGGTGCTCGATCACGTCGGGAGTTGCGAGGTTGCGCACCCGCGCGATGAGCACGTCTTCGTAGTGCGAGCGGTCGAACACGCCGATCTGGCCGGCCTTCGGCAGGGCATTGCGGATGCGCCAGAGAAAGTCGTGGCTGAGTTCCTCGGGCGTCGGCTTCTTGAACGAGGTGTGCGCCACGCCCTCGGGGTCGACCGTGCCGATCACGTGACTGACGATGCCGCCCTTGCCCGCGGAATCCATGGCCTGCAACACGAGAAGCACGCTGCGGTTGTCGCCGGAGAGGCTGTTGGCGTGCAGCCTGATCTGCAGGTCGTCGAGGGTCGGGGCGCCGGTCGCGAGCGCTTTCTCGCCCTGCTTCTTCGACGCCGTCACACCCGGCGTGCTGGCCGGGTCGAGGTCGGCGAGCACGAAGCCCTCGCGCGCCGCGAGCAGTTCGCGGGTGCTGCCCGAGAAGAAGGTGTCATCGTTCTTGGCCATGGTCGTTCCCTTTCGCCGAGCGTGTCCCCCACTGTAGAGCGAGATTTGGTGCAGCCACAGTGCGTACTCGTCGCTATTCGGCGAGGATGCCGCGTGGCTGAACGGAATGCGGCCCGGGACCCGGTCAGCGGGCCTTGCGGGTGAAGACGTAGTGCACGACGCCCGACGGCGAGGCGGTCGTCTCGACATCGAAGCGCTCCTCGAGGCTCTCCAGGCCTTCCCACAAGCAAACGCCACGTCCGAGCACTATCGGCACGACGACGATGTGCAGATGGTCGACGAGGTCTGCCTCGAGGAACTCGCGCACGACGGTCGGGCCGCCTCCGAGGCGCACATCGAGGCCGCCGGCCACCTCCGTCGCGAGCTCGAGGGCATCGCGAGCCGAGGCGTCACGGAACAGGAACGTCGTCTCGCCTACTGCGATGTCGGGTCGCGCATGATGCGTGAGCACCACGACCGGCGAGTGGAACGGAGGCTCCTCGCCCCACCACCCGCGCCAGGACTCGTCTTGCCACGGCCCCTCTTGCGGACCGAACTTGCCCCGCCCCATGATCTCGGCGCCGATGCCCACCTGCGTCGCGGCGGCGAAGGCATCATCGACGCCCCGGGTGCCGGCACCGATCGCCTCGGCATCGTGACCCGTCATGCTCACGAAGGAGTGCGTCGGAAAGAACCACGTCATCAGCCGCTGCCCGGCGTGGCCGAACGGGGCCTCGAATGTTCTGCCCTCGCCGGTAGCGAAGCCGTCGATGGAGACAGCAAGATTGTGCACCCGAAGTTTCGTCACGAGGGCAATCTAGCAATTGCGCGAGCGCTTCAGTGGTTTTGTTCGGTATCGCCAAACGGCACCTCGACGATGCTCAGCGGGCCCTCCGGGCTGGTCAGCGCACGATCGAGCTCAGCGCGCGTCGAGACCCTCGTGTAGCTCCAGCCGTATGCCGCGGCGAACTGCTCGATCGAGACTGACTGGGGGGTGCGCATCACGCGGGCAAAAGCATCCGGGTCTGCAGTGGCGGCGACCTCGAGCGAGTCGAAGATCGTGCCGCCCCCGTCGTTCGCCACGATGAGCTGAACGCGCGGGCGTCTCTCGCCGTCACCGATCAGCAGGCCACCCACGTCATGCAGCAGCGTCAGATCGCCGAGCAGCACGCGCGTGATTCCGCCCTTCGCGTCGGTCTGGCTGGCCAGGGCGACTCCGATGGCGGTCGACACGGTTCCGTCGATGCCGGCGAGCCCTCGATTGGCGTGCACCGTGATCTTCTTGCCGGGCACGATCTTGTCAGCCTCGCGGATCAGTCGCGATGCGCCGAGCACGAGCCGGTCGTGCGGCCAGGTCGCTCGCCACACCGAGAGAGCGAGGATCGGCCTCGAGATCGACGCCCGAGCGGCGGCGAGCTCGGCCTTCGCATACTCGCGGCGTCGGCCGAGATCGCCAGAGCGCGGGGCCTCGACATCCGGGGCGGGCAGCTCCGGGTCGTCGAGTTCGAGCTGGTGCCTGCTCGCGATCACCCAGCGACCGAGCCAGGCACGGGCATCCGGTTCTCGACTCGCCGCGATGGCCTCAGGGCTCGCCTCGACCCGGTCCACCAGCATCCGGCCGTCGTGGCCGGGCGTGATGCGCTCGCCACCGGATGCCACGACCAGGATCTGCACGCCTTCTCGCGCGAGTAGAGCGGGCACCTCTCGGCTGAGGGTCGGGTGGCCGAACACGATCACGCGCTCGACGTGCGCGGCCAGCTCGCCCGAGAGCAGGGAGCGATAGGCCACGATCAGGTTCGGGCCGAAGCGCGCGCCGCTCGAGACCTCGGCGATCAGGGGCCATCCGCCCGCGTGGGCGAGTTCCTCGGCCTCCGGGCCCGCGCCGTCGCCCGCGACCACGATCGTGCGCGGTCCGGGCTGAACCGCGTGGGCGGCCACCGGATGCGACGCGGCGGGGTCGCCGAGGGCCGGCACCGAGATCTCGGGGAAAGCTCCCGAGAGCGGCTCGCGGAACTGCAGATTGAGGTGCACGGGGCCGGGCAAGCCCTCGCGGCCGAGCGCGGCGTCCGTGGCCTTCGCCGCGAGCGTCTCGGGGTCGGGCGTGAGGCCGAGCACCTCGTCGACCGGCTCGTGCGCCGGAGTCGACGGTGGCTCGACGTCGAGCTGGAGCCTCACGAAGGCGCCGAAGATACCGGGCTGCACTGTGGTCTGATTCGCCCCGGTGCCCCGCAGTTCAGCGGGCCGGTCGGCGGAGAGCACGACGAGAGGCACACCGCTGTGATGCGCCTCCATCACCGCGGGGAGCAGATTGCCGACGGCCGTTCCCGACGTCGTGACGACGGCGACGGGCAGGCCGGTCTCACGCGCGATGCCGAGCGCGGTGAACGCCGCCGACCGCTCGTCGATGCGAACGGTGAGATCGAGGATGCCGCGACGGTCGAGTTCGGCGGCGGCCAGGGCGAGCGCCTGTGAACGCGACCCCGGGGTGAGCACGACATGGCGAAGCCCCCGAGCCGCAAGGTGCGTGAGGAGGGCGACGGAGAAGTCCGTTGCCGGACTCACTAGGCCGGGCCGGGCTTTCCTCTGCGCCCCGATGTGGGGTCGTCAGAGGGATTGTCGCCCGCCTGCTCTGCGAGACGCTTCTCGAGGTCGCGGATCTGTTCGTCGGTGCGAGCGTCTGTCGCGGGGTCGCGAGGAGTCGTGTAGCCGAGCTTGCCGAGGAAGTCGGGGTCGTCATCCGGGCCCAGTGTGCGATACACGGCCGCCTTCTGTTCGCGGCCTCGACCGATGACGAACCAGAGGACCCCGCCGATGATGGGGATGACGACGATGATCAGCAGCCACGCCCACTTGGGAAGGCCGCGAATGAGGCGGGCAGGACGCAGGGCGGCGTCGACGATCGAGTAGATCATGAACGTCACGGCGACGATACCGAGGACGAACAGCAAGCGGGCCATGAACCCATGATAGGCACGGTAACCGTACGTTTGCCCGGGGGTTGCCAGAGGAGCAGCGCATACACTGAATGCCGTGAATCCTCGACGCACCTGGTTGCTCTTCTCGCTCATCCGCATCGGGCTGTTCGCCGTCGTTCTCGCGATCCTCCTGCTGCTCCTGACCCCGGGCGGCGTGCCCGCCTGGATCTCGGCGCTGCTCGCCGCGATCATCGCGTTCTGCCTCTCGTTCATCTTTCTGCGCAGGCAGCGCGAAGAGGCGGCGAAGAGCCTCTACGAGGCGCGGGCCAGCACGAAGCGCTCACAGTCGTCTGCGGCCGGAGACGACGAAGACGTCGAAGACGCGGCGGTCGACGGCCCTTCCGCTGAGAAGCAGCCGTAACTGACGGGCTATTTGGCCTGGCGCTTCAGCGCCTTCTCGAGGTCGCTGGCGACACCCTTCCAGCGGCCGAGCATCATCTTGCGCTCGTCGCGGCTGGTGAGCTTCTGCTGGTGGAACGAGATGGTGGTCACGCCGTCGGCCTCTTTGAGGCTCAGCTGCAGAGTGGAATCGTGATTCCATTCGCCGGGACGCCAGCTCACTCGCAGATCGACTCCGGGCTGCACGCTGAGAACGCGCCCGGTGATGTCGTCGTCGGTCTCGTAGGCAGCGCCCTTGACCAGCGGAAGCTTCGTGGTCTTGCCCAGCCAGAGCGGCAGGCCCTCGCCCACGAGAAACGCCCAGACGGCCTTGCGGCTGCCCGCAACCGTCTGTCGAACGCCGACATCCCAGCCTGCAGAAGTGTTCGGTCGCGAGTAGTCAGCCATGCCTCGACTCTAGGCGCTGCGGCGCTCGCCTCGCGCCGAGCGGTCTCGATACGCTTCGGCCGCGGGCGGCCTCGGGCTACTCGACCAGCGCAAAACTTCCCGCGTTGGTCGAGTAGGCGCGCGACGAAGGAGCCGCCGTATCGAGACCAGCGCCGCGACTAGAAGGCGATCGCTGCTGCCAGGCCCAGTCCGTAGACGAGCCCGGTGAGGCTCGTGAGCTGCAGCGCCAGGATCAGTTCCTTGGGCGTCTTCGCGGTGAGCACGATCAGCGAGGCCGGAATGGCGATCAGCAGAGCGAAGAAGACGAGGATCGCGAGCGGGAACAAGAGCGTCAGGAATCCCACCACCAGGAAGGGAATCAACATGAAGAAGCAATACAGGAGGCGCGCCGTCCGGTCGCCGACACGCACCGCGAGCGTCTTCTTCTTCGCGATGCGGTCCTGCGGAATGTCGCGGATGTTGTTCACCATCAGAACGGCACACGAGATGAACCCGATCGCCACGGCGCTGAGAAGTCCCTCGAGGCTGAGGTCGCGGGCCAGAACCCACAGGGTGCCGAGGGTGGCGACCAACCCGAAGAAGACGAACACGAAGAGCTCGCCGAGCCCCGCGTATCCATAGGGCCGCTTACCGCCGGTGTAGAACCACGCGGCGACGATCGCCACGGCGCCCACGGCCAGCAGCCACCAGATCTGCGTGATGAACACGACGGCGAGGCCGGCGGCCGCAGCCAGACCGAAGAAGACCAGCGCCACCGTCAGCACCAGCTTCGGCCGCACCGCGCCCGAGCCGGTCAGCCGCGCGGGGCCGACACGGTGGGCGTCGGTGCCCCGGATGCCGTCGGAGTAATCGTTCGCGTAGTTCACGCCGATCTGCAGCAGCAGAGAGACGGCCAGGCACAGGGCGACGAGAGGCAGCTTGTCGTGCACCGAACTGAGGACCGTAGCGGCACCCGTTCCCAGAGCGACCGGCGCGATCGCGAGTGGAAGCGTGCGAAGTCGCGCGCCCGCGATCCAGTCGCGGGCCGTGACCTTCGTGGGTCGGTTCGGCGCGACCCGGGGCCCGGCCGGATGCCCGGTGGATTTCACACGGCGGGCTTTTCTCGACGGGGACTTCTTGCGGGGCGACTTCTTACTCGTGGGCACCCGACGATTGTAGGGCTCGACGTAGAATGGATGCTGGTGCGCCGGGAAGTCTGGTCGGCAAGCGATCAGGGGATCGCTTCATTCCGCTTCACGACGCCTCCGACACGGAGGCACGAAGGACACCCATGAGCTTCATTCGATCCGAGCGCGTAGCCGCCCTCTTCCTTCTGGTGGCCGCGGCCATCGGTCTCATCGCCGCGAACACGCCTCTGGGGCCCGGCCTCATGAACCTGCAAGACGCGCACCTCGCCATTCCCGGCACGCCGCTCGACCTCTCTGTGGGCCACTGGATCAGCGACGGTCTGCTCGCGATCTTCTTCTTCGTGGTCGCAGTCGAGCTGAAGAACGAGTTCGCGGTCGGTCAACTCAACAGTGTCTCGAAGGCGGTGCGCCCGGCCATCGCCGCGCTCGGCGGCGTGATCGTGCCGGCGCTTATCTTCGTCGCTTTCACGTCCGGCTCCGGGTACGAGGGCGGGTGGCCGATTCCTACCGCCACCGACATCGCCTTCGCCCTCGGCGTGCTTGCGGTCTTCGGCAAGGGCATCCCGTCACGCCTGCGCATCTTCATCCTCGCGCTGGCGATCCTCGACGACATCGTGGCGATCCTCATCATCGCCGTCTTCTTCACCGCCGATCCCAACCTGCTGTTCATCGGTCTCGCCGCGGTCGGGGTCGCACTGTTCTGGCTGCTCAGCCGCAGCCTCGGTGGGCGTTACCGGGCGCCCGTGGGCATTCTGATGGTTATCGTCGCCGTGCTCACGTGGTCGCTCACGTATCTCTCCGGCGTGCATGCAACGATCGCCGGGGTGGCGCTCGGCCTGGCGATGGTGCGTATCCCGGCGATGCGGGTGCGGCACGTGCTCGAGCCCGTGACGAACGGCGCGATCATTCCGATCTTCGCCTTCTCGGCCGCACTCGTCGCCATTCCGCAGGTCGCTCCGAGCGAGCTGGCCGCGCCCTTCTGGGGCATCCTGGTCGCCCTGCCCGTCGGCAAGATCATCGGCATCAGCCTCGGCGGATGGCTCTCGAGCTTCGTCGGACCACGCGAGAAGCGGCCCCACCTCACTCTCCATGGACTGCTCGCCGCCGGAGCCCTGGGCGGCGTCGGCTTCACCGTGTCGCTGCTCATGAACGAGCTCGCCTTCGCCGGAAAAGAAGAGGTGGCCGACGAAGGCACCCTCGCCGTCTTGCTCGGCTCGTCGATCTCCATCGTCATCGCCGCGGTGCTCGTGTCGACCCTCGCCGCGTACTACAAGAAACTCCGTGTGCTTCGCGAGAGTGCGGTAGAGAAGCTCCGCACCTCCTGATCAGCCGGCGGCAGGTTCGGCCGACGCCAGCGTTCGGGCAAGGCTGAGCCTGTCGGGCTTTCCGGATGCGAGGGTCGGCATGGCCTCGACGGTCACGATGCGCACGGGTGCGGCCGCGCGACCCGGCCCCGCGATCACGGCGTCGCGCACGCGCTGCAGGCTGTCGGCATCCACAGGGCCGTCTGTGACGACGACCGAGACCTGCCCCCACTCGGCGCTGGGCTGCGGAACCACGACCGCTCCGCGGAACCCGTCGAGCGACTGCACGACGCGCTCGACCCGGTCGAGCGACACCTTGATGCCGCCGGAGATGATGACGTTGTCGATGCGGCCGGAGACGCGCACGACACCGTCGACGACGTCGCCGGAGTCGGCTGTGCGATACCAGCGACGCCCATTCTCGGTGCGGAACTTGCGGTCGGTGAGCTCCGGGTCGCCGAGGTATCCCTCGGCCAGCATCGGGCCCGATAGTTCGAGCTCGCCCGCAGTGACCCGCGCCTGAACCTGGCTGAGGGGAATGCCGTCGTACACGCATCCGCCCGCCGTCTCGGAGGAGCCGTAGGTGCGACGAACCGTGAGGCCGAGCTCGACGGCTCGCTCGAAGAGGGCGGCCGGCAGCGCCTGTCCACCCACGAGGATCGCGTCGAGCCGATGCAGCTGCTGCCGGATGCCCGGGTCGGCCTCGCCCGCGTCGATGACCCGGGCCAGCTGAGCCGGAACCAGCGAGGCGAACCGCAGCGGGGCATCCATCTCGTCGACGAGCGAGGCGAAGACCCGGGCCGAGAAGTGGCCGGGCGGCTGAATGACCGGAGCCGTTCCCGCCACGATGGAGCGCACGAGAACCTGCACGCCGGCGATGTAGTTGGTGGGAAGCGACAGCAGCCACTGCCCGTTGCCGCCGAGTTCGCTCTCGACCGACGCTGCGCTGGCGAGAAGGGCTCCGGTCGAGAGGGCCACCCGCTTGGGCGCGCCCGAGGAGCCCGACGTCTCGATCACGAGGGCGACGTTCTGGGCGACCTCGGCGGGAACGGGGTTGTCTCGCACCGCGGGCGTCTCTCCGGGCGCGGGAGCAGCGTGCCGCGGCTGAGGCCGCGCGTCGGGCGAGCGTTGCTCCTCGAGTCGGGGCAGGATGGCCGCGCCGCCCTGCGACAGGGCTTCGCGCAGGCGCGGAAGCACGGCCAGTGGATCGTTCGCAACCACGATGTCGAGCGGGCGTGTCATCCGTTCACCCTACGGGAGCGCGTGTTTCCGATGGGTAACGTCTGCCCCGAATCGCCGAACGCGGGTGTTCGCGCCCTGCGCGGTGGTCTGGCCACCACGCTCGGCGTGAACACCCGCGTTCGCGCGAAGGAGGGTCAGTCGTTGTCGACGCGCAGCACGGTCAGGTCGGCGTCGAGCTCGACCTCGACACTGGTGCCGTCGTCCTTCAAGACTTCCACCTTGTACGCGTAGGTGTCATCGGCATCGCCGGTGTCGAACTCGCGAACGGTTCCCTGCCCGACCTCGTCGAGTGCTGCGGCCTCTGCGGCCGAGCGCTGCTCGGCGGTCGCGGGAACGTCGGTGTCGTCGACGTCGTTGATGTCACGGTCGTCGTTGATGTCGCGGTCGTCGTCGATGTCCTGGTCTGTCACCGAGCGATCGTTCGAGCCGGTGCCCGACGAGGTGCTGACGACGCGGTCGTCGTCGTTGTCGAACACGTCGCTCGATGCGACGGCGACTCCGGCTCCGCCCAGAACGAGAACGGCTCCGACGGCTGCGGCCGAGATCCACATGGTCTTCTTCTGCATGATGTGCCTCCTGGTTTGTGGTGGTGAGACCACTGTGACCGGGAGGCGCTGAAGCGGCACTGAAGCATCCTGAAGCGGTCTTCAGGAACTCGTCATCCGCGTTGGTTGAGTAGCGAGGAACGAGCGTATCGAAACCATGGGGTGATTTCGATACGCCAGCTCCTTCGTCGCGCGGCTACTCAATCAGCGCAAGGGAACCCTGTCTCTGAGGACGTCCGCCCATGATGATCTCGAGCAGCGCGGACTCTCAGTCGACCGACAGGGTGACGACGAAGCGCGCTCCCCCGCGTGCGCCCTCCTCGACAGAGACGGCGCCGCCGTGGGCCGCGGCTATCTCGCGCACGATGGCGAGCCCCAGCCCGCTGCCGCCGCCGTCTCGGGCGCGGGCCTCGTCGAGGCGCACGAAACGCTCGAACACACGTCGCCTGTCCGCCTCGGGAACGCCCTGGCCGTCGTCTTCGACCACGAGAACGACCCTGCCATCCGGATCATCGGCGTGCACCGCGAGCACGACGATCGAGGTCGCGTGGCGAACCGCGTTGTCGACCAGATTGCGCACCAGCTGCGCAAGCAGGCCGGCATCGCCCCGTAGCTGCGCGGCCGCGACTCCGCTGGAGTCGATAGTCAACGACGTCGACTCGCGCAGGCGCCGGGCTTCGGCGAACACGATGTCGTCGAGATCGACGAGAGTCGTGGGTCTCGCGAGCGACCGCTCGTCTGCTCGCGCGAGAACGAGCATGCCCTGCACCAGGCTCTCGAGCCTCGCTCCCTCGTCGAGCACCGCGGTCGACAGCTCGTCGGGCGAGATGCGATCCGGATGCGCGCGGGCGACCTCGGCGTATTGGCGCAGCGAGGCGAGGGGCGACTTGAGCTCGTGCGACGCATCCGAGATGAAACGATTCTGCGAGCGGCGCGAGTCGTCGAGGCGCTGCAGCATGCGGTTCATCGTGTGGGCGAGGCGTCCGACTTCGTCGTCTGTGCCCGGGTCTGCGACGCGCCGGTCGAGACTCGACGCCGTGACCTCGTCGACCTGCTGTCGCATGCGATCGACCGGGCGGAGAGCCCGGCCCACGACGAACCAGATCGTGAGTCCCAGCACGATGAGCAGAATCGGCAGGGCCACCGCGAGGAGACTCACGACCGTGCCGATCGTGCCGTCGACGGAGGCAAGACTGCGAGCGGCCACGACCCACAGCTCGCGAGCGGAGCCCGCCTCCGTGGCCGTGCGTCCGACCGCGAGGAACGATTCACCGTCGTCGGAGCTGACCGATCGCGTAGCCGAGTCATCGAGGAGCACGGGAGGTGTCGTCGGCGTCGCATCTGAGTCGTCAGCGGTAGCCGGTGTATCGGCCACATCGTCGTCGGAGTCGGCGGAGTCGCTTTGCGACCCCCTGCCGGAGTTGTCGTCGCCCGAGTCGTCGGAGTCACCGTCGTCATTGCTGCTCGACGGCGTCGGCGTGACGGGGCTGTCGTCGGGCACGGGAGCGGCGCTGTGGCGCAGCGGAGGCACGGCGATCAACGGCCGATCCTCGGCGTTGTCGGTCGACGCGAGCAGGCTCCCATCGGTCGCCACGAGTTGCACGATCCGCCCATCGTCATCGTCGATGTCCGTGTCGACAGACGCGACCCCGGTCGTCTCGACCTGGCCGACCAACTCAGCGGCATCCCGCTCGGCGCTCAGTTGAACGCCCGCCACCAGCGACTCGCGCAGAACCCCGACGAAAGCAGCGGATCCGATGGCAAGAGCCGCCGCGACCACTGCCGTGGCCACGAGAACGATCCTCCAGCGCAACGACAGGCGACGCCGCCGAGCCGGTTCAGCCGCCATGGGATGCCAGCCGGTAGCCCGCGCCTCGAAGCGTCTCGATGGCATGTCGCCCGAAGGGGCGGTCGAGCTTGTTTCGTAGATGCCCCACGTAGACCTCGACGATGTTCTGCTCGCCGTCGAAGTCGTCGTCCCAGACGTTGTCGATGATGTCGCGCTTCGAGACCACGTCGCCCTTGCGCCGCATCAGGTACTCGAGCACGGCGAACTCCCGAGCGGTCACATCGATGCGCTCTGCGCCGCGGGTCACCTCGCGCGTCGACGGATCGACGCGGATGTCTCCCGCCTCGAGCACGGCCGGCCGCTCACTCTGGCCGCGCCTGATCAGGGCCCGGATGCGTGCAAGCAGGATCGCAAACGAGAACGGCTTGGTGAGGTAGTCGTCGGCGCCGGTGTCGAGCGCCTCGACCTGATCCCACTCGCCGTCTTTCGCCGTGAGCATCAGCACCGGAGTCCAGTTCTCGGCGGCGCGCAGTCGCTCGCACACGCGGTAGCCGCTCATCCCGGGCAGCATGATGTCGAGCAGGATCACCGAGTAGTCGTTCTCGGTGGCGAGCCAGAGGCCGTCGGTGCCCGTGGACGCCACGTCGACCGCGAAGCCCTCGGCCTCGAGACCGCGTTTGAGCCCCTCGGCGAGGCGCTTCTCGTCTTCGACAACCAGCACGCGCATGCGCCCAGTCTGCCCGACGGGCGCTGAAGCGCCGCTGAAGCTGGGAACGCGGCGAGCGCGGGTGCTCCCGCAATTCGCGGTGGCTGGGCCACGGCGGTCGGCGAGAACACCCGCGCTCGGCGCGGAGAAACGGAGGAGACTAGCCCTCTTCGACGACGATCTGAACGTCGATGTTGCCGCGGGTCGCGTTGGAGTACGGGCAGACCTGGTGGGCGGCGTCGGCCAGCTCCTGTGCGTCCGCGAGCGCGAGACCGGGGAGGACGACCTCGAGGAGGACAGCGAGCTGGAATCCGCCTTCGCCGTTCGGGCCAATGTGCACGCGGCCGCCGACGCTCGAGTCGGAGATCTTCACCTTGCGGGCGCGGGCGACGCTCTGCAGTGCGGAGTGGAAGCAGGCCGCGTAGCCGGCGGCGAAGAGGTCTTCGGGGTTCGCTCCGTTGCCCGATCCGCCCATCTCCTTGGGGATGGCGAGGTCGAGGTCGACCTGTCCGTCGCTCGTGCGCACGTGGCCGTTGCGGCCTTCGCCGGTCGAGAGTGCTTCTGCGGTGTAGAGAATCTCCATAGGGTTTCCTTTCATCGACCGGCGTCGGGTGCGCCGGTGGTCTGGGTTGGGCCTGACGACGCAGCGTCGAAGGAACGCGTGTCGTCGGCCAGCTGGTGCAGCATTCCTCGCAGCTGCGCAGCGGTGGAACGGTCGAGTTTCATCGCGCCGGAGACGCAGGCCGGAACGGCCGCGAGCTCCTCGCGCATCCGTTCGCCCTTGTCGGTGAGGCCGATCGTCACGACCCTCGCGTCGTCGGATGCGCGCGAGCGCTCGAGGTAGCCGGCCTCCTCCATGCGCTTCGTGAGCGGCGAGAGGGTGCCGGAGTCGAGCTCGAGCCGGGTGCCGAGGTCGCGGAGCGAGAGGGCCCCCTCGTTCCAGAGAACGACGAACACGAGGTATTGCGGGTAGGTGAGACCCCAGGGCGCGAGCACCGAGCGGTACGTCTGCGTTATCGCGTGCGATGCGTTGTAGAGAGCGAAGCAGACGAGCTCATCGATCACGAAGGGCTGCGGCGCTGCAGGGGCTTTCGTCGATGTGGTCATGACGAAAGCATTGCGCACAATTCAGTTGTGCGCAATCCTTTCTCAGGAAGCCCTCAGTAGGTGCACGGCCTCAGTAGTGATACGGGAACGGCGACCAGTCGGGTTCGCGCTTCTCCAGGAACGAGTCGCGGCCCTCCACGGCCTCGTCGGTTCCGTAGGCCAGGCGCGTGGCCTCGCCCGCGAACACCTGTTGCCCCATGAGCCCGTCGTCGACCGCGTTGAATGCGAACTTCAGCATGCGGATGGCAGTGGGCGACTTGGTCAGGATCGTGCGTGCCCAGTCCAGCGCCTCACGCTCGAGTTCGGCGTGCGGAACGACGACGTTCACCGCGCCCATCTCGTAGGCCCGCTGCGCCGAGTACTCCCGCGCGAGAAAGAAGACCTCGCGTGCGAACTTCTGGCCGATCTGGCGGGCGAAGTACGCGCTGCCGTAACCGGCGTCGAACGAGCCGACATCGGCATCCGTCTGTTTGAATTTGCCGTGCTCGGCGCTCGCGATCGACAGATCGCAGACCACGTGCAGCGAGTGCCCGCCGCCGGCCGCCCAGCCGGGAACGACCGCGATCACGACCTTGGGCATCGTACGGATGAGCCTCTGCACCTCGAGGATGTGCAGCCGACCGGTCGCGGCACCGGCAAGCGGCCCGTCGGGCACCGTGCCGTCGGCGTACTGATAGCCGTCGCGACCCCGGATGCGCTGGTCGCCGCCGGAGCAGAAGGCCCAGCCGCCGTCTTTCGGGCTCGGCCCGTTTCCGGTGAGCAGCACGACGCCGATGCGCGGATTCTGCCGCGCGTCGTCGAGGGCACGGTAGAGCTCGTCGACGGTGTGCGGACGGAAGGCATTGCGCACCTCGGGCCTGTTGAAGGCGATGCGCGCCACGCGCCCGTCGTTCGAGTGGTGGTACGTGATGTCGGTCAGGGCACTCGCCCCGGGCGCTGTGGCCCACTCGGATGCATCGAAGATCTCGGAGACGAACGGTGTTTCAGACATGATGTCAGTCTGCCAGCCCGGCGCCGATCGAGTAGCGGTCGTGAGGAACGAGCACCGCGTATCGAGATCACTCCCGGCGTGGTCTCGATACGGCTGCAGGCGGCCTACTCGACCAACGCGGCGGGCAGAGCTCAGAGCTCGGGAGGCTCGCGGTCGTCGTAGCGGCGGGCCCTGTCGCGGAACTCGTCCTTGAGTTCTGCGGGCAGGGTTCCGCGACTCACGATCTCGAGGTCGACCGAACTCATCGGCCCGCCGCGGAGCTCTGCCCTCGCCTTGGCGGCTTCGAGAAAACGCCCGGTGCGGTCGTGCTTCAGCTCGATGATCGTGAGCTCGAACTCACTGTCCGAGTGCACGGATTCGCGGGCGACCAGCGACCACACCACCTGATCCCGCAGGGTCATGCCGCCGAATTCGTGCTCCATCGCGGCGAGGGCCGCGGCCCCTGATGCGCGGGCCGGGTCGTTCCGCAGAGCCACGTCGTGAAAGCCCTCGGCCTCGAGCAGGCCCGTGACCAGGTCGACGAGCTGCATCTTGACGAGGGGATTCGTGAGCTTCGCGGTGGAGCGCCAGGTTCCGGTGGTGCACGTCTCGAGCAGGCTCTCACCTCCCCAGTCGTTGACCTCCGGCTCGATGCGCGGGATCTCGCCGAACAGCCCCCAACTCAATCCGAACCGCGGAGTTATCGCGTCGCGCAGTCGCGCGAGAAGGGCCTCGTTTCGCTCGATCGTCTCTTCCTGCGAGAGGGCCGCCAGAGCAACGTCGGCATCGCCCGCATGCGTTCCCGGATAGAGCGACCAGTCGACGCCGTCAGAGACCGTCGGCAGATCATCGTCCGGGCCGATGCCGAGGTCGGAGAGCACCGCCTGCGCGCGGTCCTGCACGGCATCCAAGAAGCCTGCGAAGCCGCCGCCGTCGCCCGGATCGGTCTCGACCGCCGGGGCCGGCGCATCCGATGCCGTTCGAGCCTGCCGAGCCGAGCCGTAGACCGGCCCGCCCACGCGAGGCGGCGTGCCACCGGGCGTGCCGTAGTCGGGGATGCCGCCCTCCGCGTCGTCGTGCATGCGTCCAGTGTGCCAGCCGGGTCGCTCTGCTACCCCTTCGGCGGCTCTTTGTCCTCGAACGGCGCCGCCCTTTCGCGGAACTCGGGCGCATCGGAGGCAGCGAGAAGCCCACGACTCGTGAGCGTCATCGCCATCGAGCTCACGGGCGTGTCGAGGTACTCCGCGTTTCGCTCGGCGTCTTCGGCGAATTGGCCGGTCTTGTCGTTCGAGAGGTCGGTGATCGTGAAGGTGAAGTCGACGTACTCGTCTTCGACGCTCGTGGCCTTGAGCTCCCAGATCACTTGGGTGGCGGGCTTCGAGCCGCCATACAACCGCTCGATCGATCTCGGAGAGTAGAACGATGTGTCGGGATCGTTCACTAGCCGCGGATCCTCGAATCCGTGATCGGAGAGCACCTCGCTGACACGGTCGACCAGCCGCTGCTTGAGCTTCTGGCCGGAGATCGGCTCTGTCGTGTACCAGCGGGGCGACGTCCATTCGTTCAGGAGACTCGGCCCGCCCCAGCTGTTCTCGAGCGACCGCTCGGTCGCCGAGCCGTGTTCGATCCACGAGACGGCGATTTCGTCATCGACCGCCGCCCGCAGCTCCGCGAGGAGAGCCGTGTTCTCCGCAACGGCCTCCTCCTGGCGTGGTGCGGCGAGAGTTTTCTGGGCGTCGTCGGCGTATTGACCTGGGTAGCCCGTCCAATCGACCCCGTCTGACACCGTCGATGACGGCGGTGAGCTGTTGGTCACGATGATCGGAATTAAGATCACGCCCGCACTGATCAGAGCTGCGAACAGCAGTTGCGGCCACGTTCCGAACCTCCGGATGCGCTCTTCGGTTCGACCACGACCGGGCATCCGTGACATCCCGCCGAACTGGCGCTCCCGTGCGCGCTGAGAGCTGCGGCTTCCCCTGGTACCGGTGCGCGCGAGTCGAGCCTGTCGGGTCTCCTCCGCGATCCGGGCCGTCCGCTCTTTCTTCGCGGCGTAGGCTGCCCTCGCCGCCTGGGCCTTCGCGGCCTTCTGCGCTGCGCGCTCCTGTGCGCGGACCTTGGCCGCCCGGGCGACTTTGGCCGCGTTCTCTTGGCGCGCGGCGGCTGCCGCCTTTGCGGCGGCGTCTGCTGCCTTGGCCGCGGCCGCCTTCTCTTCGGCACGGGGATCGAAGTCGTGCTGTGCCGGCTCGATCGGCTTGGCCGAATCGCGGCTGCCATAGGCCGGCAGTGTCGGATCCGTTCCCGGCGGAGTTCCGTACACCGGCGAGTTCGACGGCTGGGCGGGCGCTGCGGGGCGCGACCGTTTCGCCTCCGCGGGTCTCGATCGACGGACGACCTTCTTGGTGACCTCCTCGTCGTCTCCGTCCATCTGTCCAGTGTGTCAGCCGGAGTCGCCTACCCTCGATAGTGCGCATTCCCGCTTCGTGCGCCAGAAGGAGTTCCCCCGTGACGATCGTCGCTTCCGCAGACGGCTCAGCCCTCGGCAACCCCGGCCCCGCAGGCTGGGCCTGGTACGTCGACGACGAGCGCTGGGCGGCGGGCGGATGGCCGCGGGCCACGAATAACATCGGCGAACTCACCGCGGTTCTCGAGCTTCTGCGCGCGACGGAGGGCGAATCCGAGCCCCTGCACATCCTGTGCGACAGCCAGTACGCCATCAAGGCGTGCACCGAGTGGCTCTCCGGCTGGAAGCGCAAGGGCTGGCGCAAGGCCGACGGCAAGCCTGTGCTGAACGTCGAGATCATCAAACAGCTCGACGAGGCTCTGCAGGGCCGCGTCGTGACCTTCGAGTGGGTCAAGGGGCACGCGAACCACCCCATGAACGAGGCGGCCGACGCACGTGCCCGAGCGGCATCCACGGCGTACCAGAACCGCACGGCGGTGCCGAGCGGTCCGGGATGGCCGGGCGTCGCGGCATCCACCCCGGTCGAGGCCGTTCTGGCTGAAGACACCGCCCCGCCCTCGCTCTTCTAGGCGCGCAGAGCAGAATGGGCAGATGGCCTCTCCCGCACTCCCCCCTCTCGCCGATCTGCTCGCCGCCGCGCACGTCGTCTCTCTTCCGCTGACCACCCGGTTTCGGCGCATCGACACCCGCGAGGCCGTGGTGTTCCGCGGACCCGAGGGCTCCACCGAGTTCTCGCCCTTCGTCGAATACGGCGACGACGAGGCCGCCACCTGGCTCGGCGCGGCCATCGACTTCGGTTGGCGCGCGCAACCCTCGCCGCTGCGCGACCGCATCCGCGTGAACGCGACGGTTCCCGCGGTGGATGCGTCGCGTGTGCCCGAGATCCTCGCTCTGTATGACGGGTGCCGCACTGCCAAGGTAAAGGTCGCGGAAGCAGGGCAGGTGCTCGCCGACGACGTCGCCCGTGTGCGCGCCGTGCGCGCGGAGCTCGGCGCCGAGGGACGCATCCGTGTCGATGCCAACGGCGGCTGGAACGTCGACGAGGCCGAGCACGCTATCCATGCGCTGGCCGAATTCGACCTCGAGTACGTGGAGCAGCCGTGCGCGTCGATCGCCGAGCTCGCCGAGCTGCGTGTGCGACTGCACGACTGGGACATCCCGATCGCGGCCGACGAGAGTGTTCGCCGAGCCGAGGATCCCCTCGAGGTGGCGCGCGCCGGCGCCGCGGACCTCCTGGTGATCAAGGCCCAGCCACTGGGCGGTGTGCACTCCGCACTCGACATCGTTCGCGACGCCGGGCTGCCCGTCGTCGTCTCGAGCGCGCTCGACACGTCGGTCGGACTCTCGATGGGCGCCTGGCTCGCCGCCAGCATCCCCTCACTCGACTTCGACTGCGGGCTCGGCACGGCGTCGCTGCTGGCCGCGGATGTGACCGCGCGGCCCGTGCGCGCCGTCGGCGGTTTCATCGAGGTGGAACGCGTGGAACTGGGCGACGCCTTGCTGGCGCAGCACGCGGCATCCGCCGAGCGCGACGCCTGGTGGCGCGCCCGAATCACCCGCTGCTACGAGCTGCTGTCTGCGCGCTCGTGACCCCGAGGCCCGCGCCACGACTCAGGAAGAACGCGCCTGCCGTGCACGAAAGTACGCGGTTTCGGCCGTTCTTCCTGAATTCGAGCGAGCGGCTTACAGGCCCGAGTAGGCGTGCAGCCCCTTGAAGAAGACGTTGACGACGCCGAAGTTGAACAGCACCGCCGCGAAGCCGATCAGCGCCAGCCAAGCCGACCGCGATCCGCGCCAGCCCTTCGTGGCCCGAGCGTGGATGTAGCCGGCGTAGATGACCCAGATGATGAAGGTCCACACCTCTTTGGTGTCCCAGCCCCAGTAGCGACCCCACGCCCGCTCGGCCCAGACGGCGCCGGCGATGAGCGTGAAGGTCCAGAACACGAAACCGACGATGTTGATGCGGTAGGCCAGGTTCTCGAGGCGCACCGAGTCGGGCAGCGTGTCGAGCAGGCGGAAGTTGAGGAAGCGCGACTTCGGCGACGCCTCGCGACGGTTCTGCAGCAACTGGATGCCGGAGAGCGCACCACCGAGCGCGAAGAACGCGGTTCCCAGGCTGGCGACGAACACGTGGATGACGAGCCACGCGGACTCGAGCGCCGGGGGCAGCGGTACGACAGCGACGTAGTAGTTGACCGTCGAGACACCGAGCAGGATCAGCACGAGGCCCGTGATGAACGTTCCGAGGAAGCGCAGGTCTTCACGAATCAGCACGACGAGGAAGACGGCCATGATCAGCAGCGTTCCCGTGATCGAGAACTCGTACATGTTGGCCCACGGCACCCGCCCTGCGGCGATGCCGCGCAGCACGACACCGACCAGCTGCAGCAGGAACCCGAGAATGGTGAGCGCCACACCGATCCGCAGGGTGACAGACCGCTTGCGGCTCGCATCGACACCGGATGCGTCGCCAGCTCCAGCGGGCGCGGCGGGCGCGGCGACGGCGCCACCTCGGCCAGACACGGATGCGCCGACGAGTTCTGCGGTCACGGGTGCGGCAACGGCCGCCGCCGCCTTCATCTGCGACGACCGCTTCGCCAGGTCGAGCGCGAAGGAGATGAACGCGAGCGCGTAGATCGCCATCGCCGAATAGACGAGGAGAATCGAGTACTGTTCGAGCGTTTCCATCACGGGGGTAATCCTAAGCGTCGTCTGGCGTATTCGCGCCGGGGTTTGTGGTTGTCGTCTTGCCGGCGGGCGTCGGAAGGCTCTTGATGTGTTTATCGGCTATCTCGGCGACAGCGTCGTCGAGTCTCGGGTCGTCACCGCGGGCCAGTCCTGCGTACTCGAGAGTCACGCCCGTGCCGTCGGCGTTCTCGATGAGTTTCACCCACACGCGACGGCGGGGAATGAACAGCGACGTGAGCAGACCGCCGAGCACCAGGATCGCGAACACGAGCACCCAGGCCTGCGTCGGGTCGCGATGGATGTCGAACGACGCGAAGCGTTTGATTCCGTCGAGCGTGACCGTGCCCATACCGTTCGGCAGCTCGGCCGTCTCGCCCGGCTTGAGCTCGATCGAGTCGATGCCGGTCTTGCCACCGGTGAGCTGGGTCATCTTGTCGGTGGCCAGAGAGTAGACGGATGTCGGCACACCCTTGTCGAGGCCGAGGTCGCCCTCGTAGACATTGAGGGTGACGACCGGGTATTCCGCCTCGGGGAATGACGAGAAGTAGGCGCCGTTCGAGCCCACGTCCTGCGTCGGGTAGAAGAACCCGATCATGCCCACCTGTTCGGGCAGACCGTCCGTGATCTTAATGACTCCGAGAGAGGTGAGGTTCGCGTCTTGCGGCAGGAACGGAACCGAGTCGGTGAACACGACATCGCCCTGGGCATTCTTGACGGTGAGCGTCGGCGCATAACCGTTTCCGAGCAGATAGACATCGGAGCCGCCGATCTTGAGCGGGCTGTTGACCTTGACCTCGCCGTCGGATTCCTTGCCGTCTTCGGCGGTCGTCACGTGCGCGGAGTAGTCGATGGGCTGACCGAACGCATTGAGGTTCTTCGTCTCGTAGGTGGCGT
Source organism: Agreia sp. VKM Ac-1783 (assembly GCF_900177765.1). Taxonomy (GTDB): domain Bacteria; phylum Actinomycetota; class Actinomycetes; order Actinomycetales; family Microbacteriaceae; genus Agreia. The sequence continues at coordinate 48,799 of NZ_FXWI01000001.1, read as the reverse complement.
CGAACTTGTCGAGCCGCAGAGTGAACGGGGCGAGCGTGTCGTCGGAGAAGAACCGCCCGGGGTTGAACGAGTCGAAGGCGAGCAGGGTGTTCACGAACGTCTGCCCCTCCACCACCACGCGCTGACCCGCGTAGCCGAAGCCGCCGCCGATTCCGACGGTGACGAGGATGCCGACGAGTGCCGTGTGGAAGACCAGGTTGCCGGTCTCGCGCGCGTATCCCCGCTCGGCCGAGACCGACGTGGAACGCGCATCCTGGAACAGACGCACCCGGTAACCGGACTTCTTGAGGATCGTGCGCGCCGACTCGAGGATCGCAGAGGAGTCACCCTCGGCCTGCCGGGTCGTGAAGCCGCCGAGCCGTTCGAGCCTGGCCGGCGTCTTCGGCGGGGCCGAGCGCAGCGCGTCGAAATGATGCTTGGTGCGCGGAATCACGCAGCCGACCAGCGAGATGAACAGCAGCAGGTAGATGCTCGAGAACCACACCGAGCTGTAGACGGAGAACATCTGCACGCTGTCGAGGATGGGTGCCAGAGTCGGATTGTCGACGAAGTACTGCGTCACGCCGTTGGGGTCGCTCGATCGCTGGGGAACGAGCGATCCGGGCACCGCGGCCAGGGCGAGCAGCAACAGCAGGAACAGCGCCGTGCGCATGCTCGACAGCTGCCGCCAGAACCAGCGCAGCCAGCCGACGACGCCCAACTTCGGTTGAGTGATGGATGCCGAGCCGCCGTCACGCGCGGACTCGGGCGTCGGGCTCGGGGAATCGAAATGATCAGACGGGCGAGACAAAGGAGAACATCACCCCCTGCAGGTTGTTCATGACGATGGTCCAGATTCCCGAGACCATCAAGAGGCCGACGGCGATGAGCAGCGCTCCGCCGATGATGTTGACCGCGCGAATATGCCGCTTGAGGAATGCGACGGATCCGGTGACCCAGTTGAAACCGAGAGCGACGAGCAGGAACGGAACTCCGAGCCCGATGCAGTAGACGAGGCCGAGCAGCGCGCCGCGCCATGGCGAGGCGCCGTTGAGGCTGAGGGCGAAGATGGCCGAGAGGGTCGGGCCGATGCACGGGGTCCAGCCCAGCCCGAAGACGAGGCCCAATAGAGGCGCTCCCGCAAGGCCCGTCGCGGGGGCCCACGAGGGTTTGAATGTGCGCTGCATGAAGGTGAACTGCCCGACGAAGACCAGGCCGAGCACGATCACGACCACTCCGAGGATGCGGGTGATCAGGTCCTGCCACGTGGTCAGCCAGGCGCCGACGGCACCGAAGGCCGCACCGTAGGCGACGAAGACCAGCGAGAACCCGAGCACGAACAGGGCCACGCCGAGCAGGAGCCGGCCGCGTCCGCGTGCGCGATCCGTCGCATCCGGAGCCGAGGCGAAGCCGCCGATGTAGCCGAGATACCCGGGAACGAGCGGCAGAACGCAGGGCGACGCGAACGACACGAGGCCGGCCAGCAGGGCGATCGGCAGGGCGAGCAGCAGCTGCCCGGACAGCACCGCCTCCGCGAAGGGATTGTTCACCAGTGCTAGCTCGACTCAGCAATGGTGTCGCGGATGAGCGTGTCGAGAATCGACGGCTCGCTCACCTGCCCGAGGATGCGCGCGGCGACACGGCCCTCTTTGTCGATCACGAGGGTGGTCGGCACGGCATTCGGCGACACCTCTCCGCTGAAGGCGAGCTGAAGAGCACCGTCGGTGTCGATGACCGAGGGATACGTGATGCCGTAGTTCTTCTCGAAGCTGATGGCCTGAGGCGCCTGGTCGCGCACGTTGACCCCGAGGAAGCTCGCACCCTGTCCGTCGTACTTGGCGCTGAGCTTGGCGAGCTCGGGAGCCTCGACCCGGCACGGCGCGCAGCTGGCGTACCAGAAGTTCAGCACGACGACCTCGCCGGAGTAATCGGCCTGGCTCACCGAGGATCCCTCGGCCGTCGTACCTGCGAAGTCGACAGCCTTCTGGCGCGCCTCGGGCTTGATCTCGGTGACCGTGCCGTCGCCGGCGATGTAGTTCTTGCCGTCGCCCGACAGGTACTGGTCTGCGAGGGGGTCGTTGGAGCAGCCCGCAAGCAGGAGGGCGCTGGCCACGACGAGGCCCGCCACGCCCGCTTTCGCCGCGCGGCGCATCCGGATGCCGTTCATACGGCACCCACGTCTGTCGCGTTCTCGGCCAGATCGGCGGCGGGATCGACGTAGCCGGTCTCGACCCAGCGATTGCCGACGCGCTCGAAACTCGTGATGCTCGAGAGTTCGCAGCGGCGACGGCGCGGATCGTGGAAGAGGGGTTTTCCGGCGATCGCGAGATGGGTCGTCCAGATGGGCAGCTGATGGCTCACGAGAACCACGTCTCCTGATTCGACAGAGTTGTAGGCGTCACTCATGGCAGCGAGCATCCGGATCTTGATGGATGCATACGGCTCGCCCCAGCTGGGGATGGTGGGATTGCGGAGCCACGGCCACGTTCGGGGGTTCTTGAGCGCGGAGCTTCGGCCGCGCATGTTCAGCCCCTCGAAACGGTTCGTGGGCTCGATGATGCGCGGATCGGTGATGATGGGCAGCTCGAACGCCTGGGAGACCGGTTGCGCCGACTCCTGTGTGCGCTGAAGCGGCGATGCGTAGAGGGCGCTGATGCTGCGACGCCTCTCGACGAGCTCGGCCGCGGCGGAACGCGCCATCTCATGACCGAGGTCGGAAAGACCGAATCCCGGGAGTCGCCCGTAGAGCACACGTTGGGGATTGAAGACCTCGCCGTGACGCACGAGATGGATCTGGCTGGCTACCACGGAGTCCAGTTTACGGAGCGGCGGTCGGGGAAAAGCTGATAGCCGATCTATGCGCTTACAGACCGCGAGAACAAAGTAGCGAAAATACTTCTCGGCCATAGAAATAGTTAGTTGTGCTTCCGGGTTGAGAAGTTGAGACTTAGAACAAGAAAGGTTCCCAACTCATGCTTATCGCCATCGTCGTATCGTCCATCTTCGCCGTCATCTCCGTCGCCGGAATCGCCGCCACCGTGCGCGCCGTCGCCACCGACGGGTACCGTCGCCAGCCCACGCGCGAGTACCTCGCCCGCTGATCCGGCGCCCTGCTTCGACGCCGTTCGACGCAGGGCACAAACGCATTGAGCCTCGGCGCTCTGGCTTCGCTTCTCTTATGCGCGACATCATGACGCGTGACCAAAACGCACTCGGATGCCGCCGCGATTTTAGGCGAGCGAGTGCGCGAGCAGCGCCTCAAGTTGGGTCTCACTCTCGAAGACCTCGCCTCGCTGTCGGAGATGCACTGGACCAGTGTCGGCAAGATCGAACGCGGTCAGGTCCATCCGAACGTCGAGACGCTCGTCCGCCTCGCGACGGCGCTCAATGCCGACCCGGGTGTCTTCGTCGAAGGCCTGAACGCGTCGATGTACTCCAAGCGCGTGCACGGCCTCACGGCGGCAGACTTCATCCGCGAGCGAGAGCGCGAGGAATCGCGGCGCTCCGAGGCGTCCTGACCCAGCACGCTGCGCGCGGCCGCAAACACCGTCAGGAGTCCGAGCGCGACCGCATCCATTCGTCGCGGCTGAGTATGTAGCGCACGCACGCCCTGACGGGCGAGCCTTCGGGCACGCCCGGATGCTCGAAGTCGTCGACGTGACGCATGCCCAGACGGCGCATTACGCCGCGCGAGGGCTCGTTGCCGACGGCGGTGATGGAGTTCACCTCGACAAGCTGCGGCGCAGCGTCCGGCGCGAATGCGGCATCCAGCGCCGCGGTCGCGGCCTCGAGAGCGAATCCTTGCCGCCAGTGTGCGCGCGCGATCCGCCAGCCGACCTCCATACCCCCAGCACCGGGCACTCCCTCGGGCATGGGGCCCACCCCCGTGAACCCGATGAACTCTCCGGTGTCCCGACGCTCCAGCGCCCAGCGGCCGTGGCCGTGGAGGTCGAACCCGGCGTCGAGCCGGTCGGCGGAGACATCACTTCTCTGCCTGTCGAGCACCGACGGAAAGTAGCGCATGACCTCGGGATCGGCGTTCATCGCGGAGTAGGGCTCGCGGTCGGAGGAACGCCAGCGGCGAAGGATCAGCCTGGGCGTCTCGAGCTGTGTCGTCACAGCTTCTAGAGTTCGAAGTCGACGCTCGCCCGCGTCGACACGAGCGGCCGGACGACGTCGACGGCCTTCAGGTGCTCGGGGTGCACCTGGTAGGTCTCGAGCCCCTCGAGGTCGTCGTAATCGGCGACGAGGCAGATGTCCCAGTTCTGATCGGGGTAGGCCACGTTGGGCCCGATCGAGAAGCTCTTGATCTCGGGAATGATCGCGGGCAGGGGCGCGAGGGCGGCCTGAATAGCGGCGGCAGCGGCGACCTTCCCCTCTTCGTCCTCAGCGGCGAGCTTCCATGCGACAACGTGACGGATCATGCCAACTCCTCGAGTTCGGTGGTGAGAGCGTTCGTGAGGCGCGCCGGGTCGACGCGCCAGATCGTGTGCACGCGACCATTGATCAGCACCACGGGAATCTCCTCGACGTACTCATCGAAGAGCTCGGGGTCGTCGAGGATCGACTTCTCATCGAAGACCACCGAAGGCACGCCGTCGCGTGGCGGAATCGTCACCAGCACGTCGGACACCACCTGTCGGGCGTCATCGCAGAGATGGCACCCCGGCTTCGAGAGCAGGGTGAGCTGGATGGCGGGCACTCATTCACCCTAGACCCCGACGCCGTCGCGTAGCCCGGGTGGGTACCATGGGGAACCCATGCCGAATACCGAACTGCCGCCGGGCAGCGACCTCGAGTCGCCCGCCGCAAATCGCCCTGTCATCGCCTTCTTCGATGTCGACAACACGCTTCTGCGCGGAGCGAGCGTCTGGCACGTGGCGATCGGTGCGTGGCGTCGGGGCATGCTCTCGCCCCGCGACATCTGGCGCTTCTTCTGGCAGCAGCGTCACTTCATCAAGGTGGGCGAGAACATGGGCCACCTCAGCGACATCAAAGAGAAGGCCCTGCGCCTGATCGAGGGCAAGACCCAGGCCGAGATCCGCTCGCTGAGCGAGGACATCTTCGATCGTCGCATCAGCCAGCGGCTCTGGCCCGAGACGGTCGCCCTCACGAAAGAGCATCTGGCCATGGGCCACCAGGTCTGGATCGTGTCTGCCACCGCCAGCGAGGTCGCCGACGTCTTTGCTCGACGGCTCGGTCTGACCGGCGCGCTCGGCACGCGGTTCGAATCGAAAGACGGCGTCTACACGGGCGTACTCGAAGGCCCGGTGATGCACGCGCAAGACAAGGCCGATGCATCCATCGCCCTCGCCAACGGCATCGGCGTCGACCCTGCGGAGTGCTGGGCCTACTCCGACTCGAGCAACGACATTCCGCTGCTGACGTTCGTCGGGCATCCGGTCGTGGTGAACCCTGACCACGCCCTGCACGCGCACGCGACGAAGCACGAGTGGCCCGTGATGCGGCTGAACCCGTCGAGCATCAAAGAGGCTCGCAAGCGCGTGCGCCGAGAGGCCCGCCGGGCTCGCTGAGCGCCTGCCCGCTGCGCCGGTCGAGTAGCGAGGGACGAGCGTATCGAGACCACCGTTACGGTGATCTCGATACGTCGGCTCCTTCGTCGCGCGACTACTCGATCAGCGCTTTCCGGGCACAGCAAAAGCGCCAGACCTGAGGCCTGGCGCTTGTGCTACTTCGGCAGCGCACAGCGCTGCGCGAGATGCTACTTCTTGTTGCGGCGCTGGTGACGTGTCTTGCGAAGCAGCTTGCGGTGCTTCTTCTTCGCCATACGCTTGCGACGCTTCTTGATTACTGAACCCACAGGGACCTCACGATTTTGAGCTTCGCTGCGCAGATCGCAGCGGAAGAGAATTTTGCCTCGGAGCAGTCTACAAGGCCGAACGCTGAACGACTAATGCGGGCACCAGGCGCCTAGGCTGAAGGCATGATCCGCGACTTCGACATCACCCAGCAGCGCTCTCTCGTCACAGAACTTCCGGGCCCGAAATCAGTCGCGCTTCAGGAGCGTCGAGTCCGTTCCGTCTCTCGCGGCGCCGGCACCCTGGCGAACATCTACATGGAGCGCGGTGACGGGGCGATCCTGGTCGACGTCGACGGCAACCAGCTGATCGATCTCGGCTGCGGCATCGGTGTCACCACGATCGGCCACGCGCATCCGGATGTCGCGGCCGCGGCCGCCGCGCAGGCCGGCAAGCTGACCCACACCCTCTTCACGGTCACGCCCTACGAGAATTACGTGCGCGTGGCAGAGAAGCTCGCCGAGATCACGCCCGGCGACTTCGAGAAGCACTCGATCCTGGTGAACTCGGGAGCCGAGGCCGTGGAGAACGCGGTGAAGATCGCCCGCAAATACACCGGGCGCCGCGCGATCGTGAGCCTCGACCACGCGTTCCACGGCCGCACCAACCTCACGATGGCCATGACCTACCGCCCCTGGCCGGAGCGCGCCGGCATGGGTCCGTTCCCCGGCGAGGTCTACAGCGTTCCCACGAGCTACCCGTTCCGCGACGGACTCTCGGGAGCCGAGGCGGCCGAGAAGACCATCGACTACATCACGACCCACATCGGAGCCAGCGAGATCGCGGCGTTCTTCGTGGAGCCCATCCAGGGTGACGGCGGCATCGTCATTCCGGCGCCCGGCTACTTCGCCCGCATCGCCGAGTTCTGCCGCGAGAACGGCATCGTCTTCGTGGCCGACGAGATCCAAGCCGGCATCGCGCGCACGGGAACCTGGTACTCCATCGAGCACCACGACGGCGTGATCCCCGACCTCATCACCACGGCCAAGGGCATCGCGGGCGGCTTCCCGCTGGCCGCCGTCACCGGCCGCGCAGAGATCATGGATGCCGTTCAGCCGGGCGGCATCGGCGGCACGTTCGGCGGCAACCCGGTCTCGACCGCGGCCGCCCTCGAGGTGTTCGACATCATCGAGCGCGAGGGCCTGCTGGCCGAAGCGCAGCGCGTCGAGGCTTCGCTCTGGGCGCGCATCGGCGACTGGCCAGAGAAGTTCGACGTGGTCGGCGAGGTGCGCGGCAAGGGAGCCATGTTCGGCGTCGAGCTCGTGAAGCCGGGCACGCGCGAGCCCAACCCCGAGGCACTGACGGCGATTCTGAAGTACGCCACCACGCACGGCGTGATCGTGCTCGACGCGGGCAGCTGGGACTCGGTGCTGCGCATCATGCCGTCGGTCGTCATCAGCGACGAGCTCATCGACGACGCGGCGACCGTCCTCGAAGAGGCGCTGGCGTCGCTCTAGCCGCCCTGCGCCGATCGAGTAGCCGCGCGAGGAACGAGCACGGCCCTGCGTTGATCGAGTAGCCGCGCGAGGAACGAGCGCGGCGTATCGAGATCACCCCGCGGTGGCCTCGATACGCTTCGGCCGCGGGCTGCCTCGGGCTACTCGACCAGCGCAGAACACTCCGCACTCGACCAGCGCAGAAGCGGGGCTACGCCGTGTCTGCTGCGTGCTGCGTCAGCGCCTCGGCCACCGCGGTCTCTGGCACGCGGAAGCTGCGTCCGAAGCGGATCGCCGGCATCTCACCCGAGTGCACCATGCGATAGACGGTCATCTTGGATACCCGCATCATGTCTGCGACCTCGGCCACGGTCAGAAAGCGCACATCGGGCAGGTCTGAACCAGCCATGGCGTCTCTTTTCTGTACGAGCATCTCTACGAGCACTGCAACGAGTCACAGGAGTGACGAATGAGACTCCGTGATGATTCGCAACTCTAGGGGGTGCACCGGATGCGGGGCAACCGGGTCACCGGCGCTATTTGCGCAGTCGCGACACCAGCCTGGTTGCGTTGGCCTGCAGATCCTCGACGACAGCCCGCGCCTGGTGGCTCGAGGTCGCGACTGTGCGCCCGACGTTACGGGCGAATTCCGAAGCCGAGCCCGCGGCATCCGGGGTCTGGCCGGCCGTATTCGTGTCTGCCCACTCGGCGTCGTCGTCTTTGAGCGAACCGTCGAAATCGGCCGAGAGAAAGGGGATGGCCCAGTCTTCTACCTCTTCAAGCGGCGAGGCGTCGAGCTTGTAATAGCGGTGCTGACCCTCTTCGCGAACGGCGACGAGGCCGGCGTCGCGCAGAACCTTGAGGTGCTTCGACACCGTGGGCTGGCTCAGGTCGAGCGCGTGAACCAGCTCGGAGACGCTCGACTCACCGGCGTGCGGCGTGACCTCGGCGGAACCAGCCGCCGTGTAGCGCTCGAGCAGCAGCTCGAGCAGGTGGCGTCTCGTCGGGTCAGCGATCACGGAGAAGATGTCGGCCATGGCACAAGGGTAGTCAGTCGATGGCTGATTACTCCTCAGCCGCGGGGCTTGGCGCGCCGACCGGATGCCTCTCCGGAGTACCATGACGGGAATTCAATCGGCCGGCCGAGCACCTGTCGGCCTTGTCTACGAAGGACGCTCGATGCGCATACCCGCACCCACGCGGCGCTCCGTCTACGCCAGCCGCACGCCCATCGGCCGCGTGCGAGACATGATCGACGAGTTCTCCGAGCAGTCACCCTCGAGATTCGCGATCCTCATCTTCACGGCGATGATCCTGATCTTCACCGTGCTCTTCTCGCTCCCCATCTCCCAGGCGAAGGGAGCAACCACCCCTCTCGCCGACGCGCTCTTCACCGCCGTCTCTGTGATCTGCGTCACCGGACTCTCGACCGTCGACATGGCCACGCACTGGTCTGTCGCCGGCCACATCTTCATCTACATCGGCGTGCAGATCGGCGCCCTCGGAGTTCTGACCCTCGCGTCGATCCTCGGCCTCGCCGTATCGCGCAAGCTCGGTCTGAAGAGCCGGCTCATGGCGGCGGGCGACACCAACCCGATGCGGATGCGCCACGGTGCCGTGTCGGAGGGCCAGGCCGTGCGGCTCGGCGAGATCGGCGGGCTGCTGGCCACCGTCGCGGTGAGCTCCCTCGTGATCCAGCTCGTGATCGCCCTGCTTCTCATCCCCCGCATGATCATCGACGGCGTCGCCCTCGGGCCGGCCATCACCGACAGCTTCTACTACTCGGCGATGGCGTTCACGAACACCGGATTCTCGCCCAACGCCGAGGGGCTCACACCGTTTGCGAACGACTACTGGTTCCTCAGCATCCTCATGCTGGGTGTCGTCATGGGCAGCATCGGGTTCCCGGTGATCTACGTGCTGTCGCGCAATATCAAGAAGCCGCTGCGATGGTCGTTGCACGTCAAGCTCACCCTCCTCACGTCGCTGATCCTCATCCTCGCCGGGGCCGTTCTCTACATCATTCTCGAGTTCGACAATCCGAAGACCTACGGCGGTCTCAACGCGGGCGACACGATCTTCCAGTCTCTGTTCCTGTCTGTCATGACGCGATCCGGCGGATTCTCGACCGTGCCGATCGACCAACTCAACGGCTCCAGCCTTCTCGTCACCGACATGCTGATGTTCATCGGCGGGGGCTCGGCATCCACCGCTGGTGGAATCAAGGTGACGACGCTCGCCGTGCTGTTTCTGGCCGCCTTCGCCGAGGCACGTGGCAACGAGTCGATGGAGGCCTTCGGACGGCGCATCCCCGGCGACGTGCTGCGACTCGGGGTGAGTGTGGTGCTCTGGGGCGCCACCACTGTGGCCTTCGCGTCGATCGTGATCCTGCAGATCACCAAGGCGCCGCTCGACTTCGTGCTCTTCGACGTGATCTCCGCCTTCGCGACGTCCGGCCTGTCGACCGGACTCACGGCATCCCTGCCAGACTCGGGCATCTACGTGATGGCGGCCACGATGTTCATGGGCCGCGTTGGTACAGTGACTCTCGCCGCGGCCCTGGCAGCGAGCCAGCGCCGGCAGCTGTTCAGACGACCCGAAGAGAGGCCCATCGTTGGTTGATCGCATCAAGCACGACGCCCCCGTTCTCGTGATCGGCCTCGGGCGCTTCGGCGCCGCCACGGCCGGCCAGCTCGACCGCCTCGGCCGCGAGGTTCTGGCCATCGACGACAACGACACTCTTGTTCAGAAATGGTCCGAGCGCATCACCCACACCGTGCAGGCGGATGCGCGCAACATCGATGCGCTACGGCAGATCGGCGCGGGCGAGTTCTCGATCGCGGTCGTCGCCGTCGGCTCCTCGATCGAGGCCAGCGTTCTGATCACCGCGAATCTCGTCGACCTCAAGGTTCCCCAGATCTGGGCCAAGGCCATCTCGAAGTCGCACGGCAAGATCCTCGAGCGCATCGGTGCGAACCACGTCATCTACCCCGAGGCGGAGGCCGGCGAGCGCGTCGCCCACCTCGTGTCGGGTCGCATGCTCGACTTCATCGAGTTCGACGATGACTTCGCGCTCGTCAAGATGTTCCCGCCCAAGCCCATCCGCGGAAAGAACCTCACAGAGTCGGGCGTGCGCTCCCGGCACAACATCACCGTGGTCGGCGTCAAGTCGCCCGGCAAGCCGTTCACCTACGCTACGGAAAAGACCGTCGTGACGGATCACGACATCATCATCGTCTCGGGCACATCGAGCGACATCGAGAAATTCTCCGCCCTCGAGTAGCGAGGCCCTCGAATAGCAAGACGGTCGCTGCGAGTGTCGGCATAAATGCGGACACCGAACACCCTCGTTCGGGCGCCATCGGATGCTAGACAAGGTGAGGGGAAAATCCCACGCCGCATCCAGGCCAACTCGAGGGAATTCCAGTGACCGACGAATCAACCGCGCCCGAGGGCCAGCCCAGCAGCCCGCCGCCGTTTCCACCGGCTCAGCCGCAACCCGCCGCCGGGGCGCAGCCACCCGCAGGGCCGCCATCCGTTTTCGCTCGAGCATTCGGTCCGCAGCGCCTGGCGGCGATGCTTGTTCCCGTGGCGATCACGCTGGTGGCGAGCTACGCGCTCGGGCTCCTGACGACGATCCTCACCGTGCTCTCGATCGACGAGCCCCGACCCTGGTCGTTGGTGGCCAGCCTGCCCCTGCAGCTGATGGGCGCCGGGCTCTTCGGAACGATCACCGGCTCGGTCTCCGCCGGCGCCATGGGCCTGTCTATCAGCGGCTCCGTGTTCGTGTTCGTCGTGCCGCTTCTCTTTCTGCTGGTGCAGGCCGGGGCTCTCGCGGTCACTTCTCACGTCGCCGAGCGGCGCGTGCCGAGCGACACGGCGTCGGTGCGCTGGATCACCGCACTGGCCCAAGGCCTGGTCTACTCCCTTCTGATCACGATCCTGACCCTCGTCGGCTCTATCGCCTACTCGGCGGAGGGCACGACGTTCTCGGTTACGACGGCATCGTTCAGCCTCATCGCCGGTGCGCTGGTGATCATGACCCTCAGCGCTGTGATCGGTCGTGCGACCACGCCCAGCGCCCGACTCGAGGCGAAGCCCTTCGGTGTCACCCTTCGACTTCCCGCGTCGCTCAGCTCGGCGCTCTGGATCGCCTGCGGTTACACCGTCGTCGCATCGGTGATCGTCGGCATCGCGCTCATCATCGGGGTCTCCGTGCAGTCGGGGCCGCGCGCACTCTTGAGCGCACCGCTCTGGCTTCCGACGGCCGCGGTCGACGCACTTGCGGTCATGCACTTCGGCCAGCTCTCGGCCGGCGGAAGCCTTATGCAGACGATGGGAACCTCGACGCCCAGCTCGATCTGGATCGGGTCTGCCGATGCCTGGGTCGTCATCATCGATATCGTGCTGGTCATCGCACTCATCGCGACCAGCGGCACGCTCCTGCGGATTCTCCGGGCCTCGCGACCTGCGAAGCCGGTAGCGGCCTGGAGCTCGACCATCGGCGCCTTCGCCTTCGTCGGTCTGCTCATCTCGATGTTCGGATCGGTCGCGGCAAGCGGTTCCGTCGGCGGTTTCGTCTCGGGCTCGATCACCGCTGGCCCCGCGCCGTACACGGTTCTGCTCTTCGCCGCGCTCGGAGCCCTCGTCGAGGTCGTCTCGCGCTACGTCGCAGGGTACGTGCTCGGGGTTCTGCCCGCCAGCCTCGTCGCTCGTCTGAACGGGCTCGCGCTGCGATTCGGCGGCTCGACTCCCCCTCCGTCTCCCGCTCAGCCCGCCACGGCCGCCGCCGCCGCTACGTCAGCGGCGACAGCCGCGACGGGCGTCGGGGCGCCCTCGGTCGTCGAGCCGGTCGCCTCGCCGACACCGGATGCCGGGCCTCCCGCATCCGGATCGGCCCCGGCCGCCACCCCGCTCGACCCGCGCACGAAGAAGCGCATCGTGATCGGCTCGATCGTGGCGGGCGGCGTGATCGTCGTCGCTGTGCTCGCCTCGGTGGGACTCTCGATCGCCAACGGTGTCGTCAACGCACCGCAGGCGAAGGTCACGGAGTACCTCGACGCGCTGAAGGACGGTAACGCCTCACGCGCGCTGGAGCTCAGCGACGTCGACGCACCCAACTCCGAGCGAGTGCTGCTCACAGACAAGATCTTCGCCGCCGCCGCCGAGCGCATCACGTCGTACGACATCACGTCGGTGACTACCTCCGGCGACTCCGCGACGGTGACCGCCGAGGTCGACCAAGACGGAAGCAAGGCCACGATGCAGTTCTCGGTGCTCTCACGCGGCAAGCAGTGGGTCTTCTTCGATGACTGGAAGCTCTCGCGCCCCGACCAGACGTCGCTCCCCGTGTACATTCCCGACACCCTCGACCAGGTCGAGGTCAACGGGGTGCCGATCGAACTGAGCGCAGAGCAGCGCGGTACCGTCGTGAACCTCCCTGCATTCCCGGGTCGCTACGACTTCAGCATCTCGAAGTCGAGCAAGTGGATCACTGCGGAACCCCGTTCCGGTACCGTCATGGCCGGCGGCCCGGTCGGCGGCACCAGCGACGGCGTCGAACTCGAGCCCAAGGCCACGCCGAGCCTGAGCGAAGAGATCAGCAAGCAGGTCGACGCGTACCTCGCGGAGTGCATCGCGTCGACGTCGCTCGAACCCGACAACTGCCCGAACGATCTGTACTACTCGTACGGCAACCCCACCAACGTGGTGTGGACCCTGACCGAGGCTCCGGTCTACGAGGTCGGCATCGACTACGAGGGCACGCTGCAGGTGACGACCACCAAGACCGGCTCTGCCTCGGTCACCTACACGTACACCTCGGGAGGCGTGCGCGACGGCTCGAACAAGTCGAGCATCCGGGTGAACGGTGATGTGAAGATCGACGGCGACAAGGCGACCTTCGTGCCCAACTCCAGGGGCTACTGAGTCGGCGAGGTCGCCTCGCGAGCCCGGACGCGTCGGGCTCGCGACGCGACCTCCGGCAGAAACGCCGACGCCCAGACCCTGTATCCGCGGTCGTTGGGGTGGAAGAGATCGGCAGCCGACTGGTAGACGGCCTTCACGATTCCCTGCCGCTTGGTCACCGCGTAGAGCGGCGCGACGGTCAGGCCGTGGCGCTCGGCGGTGGCCCGCACGATGCGATTGGCGACAGCCACCAGACGCTCGCGCTGGGGGATGTGAAAGCACGGCAGGTCTGCCACGATCGCGGTCGACGGCAGTTGCGAGTACAGCTCTTCGAGCTCGCGGGCGAAGCGCTCTTTCTCGAACGAGTTGATGTCGTTGGCCCCGATCGACACCGTCATCAGGTCGGGTGTGGCGTCGCGTAGCAGCTTGGCGAGCTTCGGCATCTGGATGGCGAGGGCCTCGCGAAGTCGGGCACCCGCGACGCTGAGATTGACGATGCGCACCGTGCGCCCCGTCTCTGCAGCGAAGTGGTTCGCCACGACCTGGACGTAGCCGCGATAGGGCTTCGATGCGCCGATTCCCTGCGCCGCCGAATCTCCGATGACCACGTAGAGCAGCTCGCCCGCCTTCTTCTGACGAGCACGCCAGAACGCCGAGTTCACCGGGATCGTGAGGTCTATGCGCGCGGCCGCCGTTTCGCGATGCCGCACGATCAGGCTGATCGGCCAGAGCGAGAGAAGGTTCACTCTGAAACGCTATCGCTGCGCCCCGACATCGTGCAGGGGCTTGATCTCGATACGGTCGCTGAGCGACCTACTCGATCGACGCACAGAGTGCGCTGGTCGAGGAATGAGTGTATCGAGACCGGCAGCCTCAGCCGGCGGCGAGCTCACGCGCGCGGGCGAGCGCCGCATCCGTCGCCCTGGCGAACAGCTCGTCGACTCCCCCGTCTTGCAGCACAGCGACGGCTCGCTCTGTCGTTCCGTTGGGGCTCGTCACCTGGCGACGCAGCTCAGACGGGGTGCTGGTCGATGCGGCGAGCAGCTGCGACGCACCCAAGAACGTGCCGTTCACCAGAACGGCCGCCTCCTCCGGAGTGAAGCCCTTCTCGACCGCCACCGCGGTGAGCTGCTCGATCAGAAAGAACACGTACGCCGGGCCCGAGCCCGAGATCGTCGACAGCGCATCCAGCTTGTCTTCGGGCACGACCACGACCTCGCCGACCGTCTCGAACACCCGTGTGACCAGGGCGAGATCCTCGGGCGTCGAGCGCGTTCCCGCCGAGAGCCCGGTCACGGCACTGCCCACGATGGCGGGCGTGTTCGGCATCGACCGCAGAACCGACACCGCCTCGGGCAGGCGCTGCTCGAAGGTCGCGACGGTCACGCCGGCCGCCACGCTCACGACGATCGCGCCGGGCTCGAGCGCATCCGCGATCTCGTCGAGCAGGGCCGGCACCATGGGCGGCTTCACCGCCACCAGAACGATGGATGCCCCGGCGACGGCCCGGCGATTCGCCTCGGGATCGTCGTCGGTCGCCCAGGCCGTGACCGCCTCCACGTCATCGAACTCGGCGGCCCGCGCGGCCGAGCGATTAGTCACACGGATGCCGCCGGATACGTCGACCGTGGGCGCGAGCAGACCCGAGAGGATGGCGCGCCCCATCGATCCGGCGCCGAGGATGGCGATGGCGGGCAGTGAAATGGCAGAGGTGTCGGTCACGGGTCCATCCTAGGATTGAGGCATGAGCGCATCCGGTGGCAGCAAGGCGATCTTCGCCGCACTAGCGGCCAATCTGGGCATCGCTCTGACCAAGTTCATCGCCTTTCTCTTCTCGGGGTCGTCGTCGATGCTCGCAGAGAGCGTGCACTCCGCCGCCGACTCGGGCAACCAGCTGCTGTTGCTGCTCGGAGGCCGCAAGTCGCGCAAGCAGGCCGACCGGGCGCATCCGTTCGGCTACGGCCGCGAGCGCTACGTCTACGCCTTCGTCGTGTCGATCATCCTGTTCTCGGTGGGTGGCGTCTTCGCCCTGTACGAGGGCATCGAGAAGATCAACAACCCGCATCCGCTCGAGGTGTGGTGGTTACCGATGCTGGTTCTCGTCATCGCCATCGGGCTCGAGGGGTTCTCCCTGCGCACGGCGATCGGCGAGTCCAACCCCACTCGGGGCAAGCTGAGCTGGTTGCAGTTCATCCGCCGGGCGAAGGCGCCGGAGTTGCCGGTCGTGCTGCTGGAAGACACCGCCGCGCTGTTGGGCCTCGTCTTCGCGTTCGCCGGAGTCGGTCTGACCGTGCTCACCGGCAACGGGGTGTGGGACGGCATCGGCACGGTCTTCATCGGCGCCCTCCTCGTACTCGTCGCCGTAATCCTGGGCATCGAGACCAAGAGCCTGCTGGTCGGTGAGGGAGCCACCGACGAAGACCTTGCCAAGATCGAGAACGCCATCACCTCGAGCCCCGAGGTCGAGCACCTCGTGCACCTGAAGACGATGTATCTCGGGCCAGAAGAGATGCTCGTCGGCGCCAAGATCACCCTTCCCGCGGTCACCACGCTCACCGACATCGCGTTGGCCATCAATGCCGTCGAAGCGCGCATCCGCGAGGCCGTGCCGATCGCCCGGGTGATCTACCTCGAGCCGGATGTCTACGCGCCGAGCGTGTCCGACGCGGTCGCCGACTCGCCCGAATCCCTGCGCTGATCGAAGAACGCGGTCAGCGCTGACGCGCAGGCGTCGGCCTCGACTCCAGCCCACACCTCGACCCGGTGGTTCAGCCGAACATCGCGCAGCACGTCATACACAGAGCCGACGGCGCCCGCCTTCTCGTCCCACGCGCCGAACACCACAGTGGGAACGCGAGCGCCGAGGATCGCCCCGGCGCACATAACGCACGGTTCGAGGGTGACGATCAACGTGCAGCCCTCGAGACGCCAGTCCCCCGTCGCCGCGGAAGCCTCGCGGAGCGCCAGCACCTCTGCGTGCGCGGTGGGGTCGTGCAGCAGCTCGCGCTCGTTGCGGCCTCGTCCGATGACCCGGCCCGAGGCATCCAGAACTATGGCCGCCACGGGCACATCGCCCGACGCCTCGGCGAGCCGGGCGTCTGCGAGGAGCTCGCGCATCCGCTCGCCGTAGGCGGCAGGCCATGGATGCGCGGGGTGCGATCGATCGGACATTCCGCCGGTCCCCTTCCGCTCCAGTAGATTGAGCCTATGCGAGTACACGTTGCCGACCACCCGCTCATCACGCACAAGCTCACCGTGCTGCGAGAGAAGTCGACGCCGTCACCGACATTCCGCGCGCTCACCGAAGAGCTCGTGACGCTGCTCGCCTACGAGGCCACGCGCGAGGTACGCACCGAGGTCGTCACCATTCAGACGCCGGTCGCCGAGACCCAGGGCCTCGCCATCTCGGAGCCTCGCCCCCTGATCGTTCCCATTCTCCGAGCCGGACTCGGCATGCTCGAGGGCATGATGAAGCTCGTTCCGAGCGCCGAGGTCGGCTTTCTCGGCATGGTGCGCGACGAAGAGACGTTCGAGCCGACCACCTACGCCGAGCGTCTGCCCGACGACCTGAGCGACCGCCAGTGCTTCGTGCTCGACCCGATGCTCGCCACCGGTGGATCGCTGAGTGCGGCGATCGAGTTCCTCTTCGACCGCGGCGCCGTCGACGTGACGGCCATCTGCCTCCTCGGAGCCCCCGAGGGCGTGGCTGCTCTCGAGAAGGCCGTCGAGGGTCGCGAGGTGCACCTCGTCCTCGGAGCGCTCGACGAGCGGCTCAACGAGAAGGGCTATATCGTTCCCGGTCTCGGAGACGCGGGCGACCGCCTCTACGGGCTCGTCTGAGGCGTTGCGAGGTCACGATCGACCTCGCGACGAAAAAAGTTCTTGACACGCGGAGTCATATTCCGCTTAGCTTTCATTTATGACTGACAACGCGCTCGCCCTTACCTCCTTTGAGGCACTGGGGACTGCTGGCATGATGATGCCCAGCAGCGCTGTCATGTGTTGCCGAATGTGTGCCTAATCCAGACACTGCGCCTGACAATCAGGTTCGCTCGGTTCTGAGGTCTGCTTCTCTCTGACGCAGAGACCTCCGTTCCTCCCGCATGGTTCTGACTCCTCAGAACTCTCCGCGGTCTCCGGCTCCCCGCCGCACCATTCGCACAACCCGCCCCAGGGCATCCGCTTCGTCGCCGAATCCGGCCGGAGCCCTCGGGCACATCATCGAAGGATCTCCCCCATGTCTCTTGCACACCTCGACACCCGCCCCGCCGCCGCCGTCACCCCGATCACCCGCTCCGAGCAGGTCGCTCCAGAGTCGTCGTCGGCTCATCTTCGCGCCGTGCCCACCGGCACCGAGGCTCGCGGCTTCGTTCTCTACGTCGGAATCGACGAAGACAAGGCTGCCGCCGACGGCACCGACCTCTCGGAGATCGTCGCTCAGCTGCGAGCACTCGCCGCCCAGCTGTCGCCGTCATCAGAGACCTACGCCGCGGTCGCCCTGGCCCCGCGCGGCGCCGGCGGACGCGACGTCGACGTGGTGCGCCTCGCGCTGCAGGATCCCGCAGCGCTCGCCAAGCACCGCCACACCCCCGAAGACGAAGACCGCGCTCGCGACGGCGTCGTCATCGACCTGTCGCGCAAGCGCGTGCTGCTCGACAACAACGCGGCGAACCTCACGTACAAGGAGTTCGAGCTGCTGCAGTACCTCGTGCTGCGCGAGGGAAAGACCATCGACCGCGCCGAACTCATCGCGTCGCTCTGGTCGGCCGATGACAGCGACATTCCGAACGAGCGCACGATCGACGTGCACGTGCGCCGCCTCCGCGCCAAGCTCGGCGACTACGAAGACATCGTGCGCACCGTCCGCGGCGCGGGCTACCGCTTCGATCGCCACGCCGACGTGTCGGTGCAGCACACCTCGACGCCGTCGCCCGACCTCTTCTAAGCCGAGGCACTGCTCCGCGGCAAGGGCTGCCACCAGCGACCTCGTACCAGTAGGTTGTGCTCATGAGCGCGGAACTGACGCTAGGCGCAGAAGAAGAGCTTCACCTCATCGACCTCGATTCGTGGCACCTCTCCGCATCGGCTCCGCACCTGCTGAATCAGCTGGCGAGCGAGAGCTATGCGGCCGAACTGCAGCGCACCACCGTCGAGACGAACAGCCGCGTCGTGCAATCGCTCGGCGAGTTGCGCGACGAGCTCGTGCGGTTGCGCCGGGGCGTGATGGATGTCGCGGGGCCGCTCGGCGTCGGGATCGCCGCGGTCGGCACGGCGCCACGTTCCGAGATCTCCGACTTCGAGCTCACTCCGTCGCAGCGCTTCGGCGCCATGCAGGAGAAGTACCGGCTCTTGGTCGACGAGCAGCTGATCTGCGGCTTCCAGGTGCATGTAGGAGTCTCCGACCGCGACCTCGCCATCCAGCTCGCCCAGCGCGTGGCCGAGCATCTGCCCACTCTGCTCGCCCTGTCCGCGAGTTCGCCGTTCTGGAACGGACATGACACCGGCTACGCGAGCGTGCGAAGTCTGGTCTGGCAGCGATGGCCCAGCGCGGGCGCGACCGGGCCCCTCGCATCCGCCGCCGAGTACGACGAACTCATTGCCGATCTGATCGCGACCGGCGTCATCTCCGACGACGGCATGGCCTACTTCGACATCAGACCGTCGGCCCATGCACCCACGCTCGAGTTGCGGGTGTGCGACGCGCTGCCGCTCGTCGATGACGCGGTGCTCATCGCCGGGCTTTTCAGAGCGACCGTTCGCGCCGCCGAGATCGACATCGAGAACGGCGTGCCCCTGCAGCCTCGGCGAGCGCCGGTGCAGAGGGCCGCCCTGTGGCAGGCCGCGCGTACGGGGCTCTCATCTGAGCTGCTGAGCGCCGGTCCCAGGCCGCGTCCCATCCAGGCTGGCGAGGCGGTTCGCAGTCTGATCGAAAGCCTCAGACCCGTGCTCCACGAGTTCGGCGAATACGAGGTCGTGCGCGATCTGGCGGAGCAGGCTCTCGCCCGGGGCAATTCCTCAGACCGCCAGCGTGCAGCATTCGCGAGGCGACAGAGCCTCGACGATGTCATGCGGCTGGTCGTCGACGAGACCGAATCGCTCGGAGCGCCGCCACGGCGAGCCTGACACGCGTCGAGATGCCAGTTGACGTCGACGCACGTGGCATCTCATCGGCGCGAAGCAACCGCTCGTGGCATCTCGGCGAACGGCACACCGCCTCTTAGAATTCGAAGACTGCATTCCTCAGATTCAAGGAGCACACCCGTGAGCGACTACGCCGTCATCAATCCTGCAACCGGAGAGACCCTCCGCGACTATCCGACGATCAGTGACGAGGAGCTTCGGCAGGCAATCTCTTCGGCCTCGGCAGCGCACGAGGAGTGGTCTCGACGCGTCGCGGTCACAGAGCGGGCTGCTCTCGTGGCGCGGGTTGCCCAGCTCCACACCGAGCGCCGCGAGCAGCTGGCCGAGATCGCTGTGCGCGAGATGGGCAAGACTCTGGAGCAGGCGCTGGGCGAGGTCGATTTCGCCGCCGCGATCTACCAGTACTACGCCGACAACGGCGAGGCCTTCTCTGCCGACGAGACGATCGAGCTGAGCGACGGCACCGGCTCGGCGTTCGTGCGCCGCGCTTCGCTCGGCGTGCTGCTCGGCATCATGCCGTGGAACTTCCCGTACTACCAGGTGGCCCGATTCGCCGGCCCGAATGTGGTCAACGGCAACACCATCCTGCTGAAGCACGCGCCGCAATGCCCTGAATCGGCAGCGGCGATCGCGCAGATCTTCGATGACGCCGAGGCCGAGCTGAGCGCCCACGACTCGGTCTACGTGAACATCTTCGCGACCAACGAGCAGATCGCGACCGTCATCGCCGACCCGCGCGTACAGGGCGTCTCTGTCACCGGATCCGAGCGGGCCGGTTCGGCCGTCGCGGAGCTGGCCGGCAAGCACCTCAAGAAGGTCGTCCTCGAACTCGGCGGCTCCGATCCGTTCATCCTGCTCTCCACAAATGACCTGGATGCCGCGGTGCAGGACGCGGTCAACGCGCGCCTCGACAACAACGGCCAGTCGTGCAACGCGGCCAAGCGCTTCATCATCATCGACGAGCTCTACGAGGAGTTCGCAGAGAAGTTCACGTCGGTGTTCACCGCGAACACCCCCGCCGACCCGATGGCAGACTCCACGCAGCTCGGACCGCTGTCGTCGAAGGCAGCCACCGAGCGGCTGAGCGAGCAGCTGGAGCGCGCTCGATCGCAGGGCGCGACGATCCTCGCGTCCGGTGACCCCGACGGCAACTTCTTCCCGCCCGCCGTGCTCGCCGATGTCACGCCGCAGATGGATGCGTTCCACGAGGAGTTCTTCGGACCGGTCGCGGCTCTGTACCGCGCAGCGAGCGAAGAGGAGGCCGTCAGGCTCGCGAACGACACTCCCTTCGGCCTCGGCTCCTACGTCTACACGACCGATCAGGAGCAGGCGCTCCGAGTCGCCGACGCGATCGACGCGGGCATGGTGTGGATCAACCTCGTGCTCGGCGACGCCGCCGAGCTGCCGTTCGGGGGCGTGAAGCGCTCCGGCACCGGGCGAGAGATGGGTCGCCTGGCGATGGACGAGTTCGTGAACAAGAAGCTCATCCGCATCGCGTAGCGAAGCTACGCTCTCAGCATCCTGCGAATTGCGCGATCGTCGCATCGGAGGGGCGGTCGAGAGTTCCGGGTGGTGTGCATCCCCAAACGGCTAGGAGGATCACCGAGCGACACGTCGCTCGGTGAACACCGACATGATTGGTCTTGGTGAAGATCTGCACATTCAACTGGATCGTCATGGCTCTAAAACCCATCCGCTGTTGCACTGATGACGGCACTCGGGAATCCTCATTACTGACGTTTGACTATGAGCCTTCGCCTAGGCGCGACCTAATTCGTCAAGAAAGGCACCGAAAAGCCCCAGTCCGATTCTCAAGGTCTCGCTGTCGTCAGCAAAGCCAATGCGGACGGTGCCTTCGATATCGAAGGCCGCGCCTGGAGTGAATAGCACCCCTGTTTCTTCAAGGAGCTGACGACAAAGATCGTACGAGCCCAGGGGAGCGCTATAGCGCAAGGTCGTCGATGCGACCAACGCTGATGGTGTTGAAGTCCCGGTGGATGCTTACGGAGTCCGTAATCTCGATCGGAGCGGCAATCCACCCCAATCGAAGCCCAGCAAGCCGACTACTCCTGGTACGAAGACAAGACATGGAGAACCCCGACGGGTACTCGAGGGACATGATCTACGAGCTCATCGCCGCGACCACGCCATAGTCGCTCTACATGAAGTAGAGTGAATGAGTGAATCCCCGTCGTATATTGATTCCGTTTGCCCTTGCCCTCCCGATCGCACTGTCGGGTTGCGCCGCCAGCGCCGCTGGAACGGCTTCCCTTGCGACACCAGGCGCATCAGCCCCGACCCAGGTCACAACAGACCCGTCATGCCCCGGCGCAGCAGAACTCAAAGACGCGCCCAAGCGAGTCGTCACGATGGATGCCGGTGCAGCCGCTTTCATCGTGGAGCTCGGTTTCGGCGACACGATCGTGGGCACCGCAGCCCCTGATTTCGCGGAGGACTTCGACGGCGATCTCCGAGCGAAGCTCGATGCGATTCCCGTGCTCGACAGTGCACGGGGCTCGGCGGAGGCAGTCGTTGCCGCGGAACCCGACCTCGTCGTAGGCATCTCGCCCTATGAATTCGGAAAATTCGATGGCACACCCTCGGTCCAACAACTGCATGACGCCGGCAGCGCAGCTCTTTCCGCCTGCGGCGCCATGCAGGACGGGCCGATGGACAACATCGACGAGAGATACAGATACATCGCTGCGCTTGCCGATGTCTTCGACGTGCCTGAGCGCGGAGAGAAGCTTATCTCGCAGCTCCGCACCGAGGTGGACGCGTCTGCGTCGAACGCGGCCAGCGACGAGGTTCCCGTATTGGCACTTTCGCGCGTTCCGGATGCCGGAACGGGCATCGCGACCAACGGCGGCTCCAGCTTCGCGAACGCCATCATCACATTGGCCGGAGGAACGAACATCGCTCGAGACCAGCTACAGGACTTCGCCACATTGTCGGCCGAAACGGTCGCCGCCGCTGACCCGAAGGTCATCGTGGCCATATCGGGGTTTTCGGCCGATAGCGACGCTGAGCTGAAAGCCCAGATTGCAGCAACCCCTTTGCTGGCAGGCACAACCGCTGCACGATCCGGCAACATCGTCGTCATTCCCCAGCGCACGCTTATGTCACCGAGCATGCTCAACGCAGAGGCCGTAAGGATGATCGCGGATGCTGTCGCCAAGGCGTCCTGAGCGGCCACTTAGAGCCCGACGCACAGGGCTCCTTCGTCGCGTGCCGACGTCCGTGGTCGTCAGCACACTCCTCGTCTTTCTCCTGGTTATGACCGTACTGAGCGTCGGCGCCGGTGCAATCTCGATCGATCCCCAGCGCATCGTGCGGATCATCGCCGATCGAATGGCAGGCTCCGGAGCATCCGGCCCCATGGACTTCATCATCTGGGATCTGCGGATGCCCCGGGTCGTACAGGCCGTCGTCGTCGGCGCCGGACTCGCGGTGGCAGGTGCGTGCGTTCAGGTGCTTGTGCGCAACCCCATCGCCGATCCTTACGTTCTGGGATTGTCTTCCGGCGCGGGTGTCGCGGCCGTTCTGATCATCACCACGGTGGGCGTTGCAACGGTGGGGGCCTTCCTCCTTCCGATCGCGGCGTTCATTGGTGCCGCCGCCACCGGAGCCGTCGTCGCAATGACTGCCGCATCTCGCTGGGGCCTCTCAGCCGGGCGCCTCATTCTTTCGGGAGTAGCCGTCGGGCAGCTGCTCGGAGGCGTGATGTCGTTTCTTCTCATCCGATCCGGAAATTCAGACGCCACCCAACAGGTCATCTTCTGGCTGCTCGGCAGCCTCGCCGGTTCGCAGTGGAGCCTCATCGCAATCATCGCGCCGGTGATCATCGCCACTATCGCCGCCACCCTGGCGCTCGCGGGCAGGCTCGACCTGCTCGGCCTCGGAGACGCGCACGCTGCCGCATCGGGGGCGAACCCAGGCCGCACCCGGCTTGTCGTCTTCGCCCTGGCCTCGCTTCTGACGGGCGCAGCTGTGGCCGCCTCCGGAACCATCGGATTCGTCGGCCTGATCATTCCCCATATCGCCCGCCTGCTCGTGGGAGGTATGCACCGCCGCGTGATCCCCGTCAGCGCCCTCCTCGGCGCAATCCTCCTCGTCGTCGCGGACCTTGCCGCGCGGACCGTTCTCGCACCATCGGAGTTACCCGTGGGCATCTTCACCGCGGCGATCGGCGTTCCGATCTTCATCTTCCTTATGCGCCGGAATCGAACGACGGCCTTCTCATGACCGCGCATGTGAGGTTCGAGAACGTCTCGGTTCGGTTCGGCTCTCACGACGCTCTGCGAAATGTATCCGCCGAGATCCATCGCGGTCACCTCGCCGCCATCATCGGACCCAACGGCAGCGGAAAAAGCACCCTTCTCAACCTGCTTACCGGACACCACGCGGCCTACAGCGGAGAGATCACGGTCGACGGCGTCGACATCGCACGGCTGAGGGGCGCCGATCGCGCACAGAAGATAGGGGTCCTCCGCCAAGACTCGGGCCCCCTTCCTGACGTCACGGTCGCCGAACTCGTATCGCTGGGTCCCCGGACACTTGACCGGTCAGCTGTCGAGCAGGCGCTCGACCGGGTGGGACTCTCGGCGCTCGCCGACCATCCCCTGCCCTCCCTGTCGGGTGGCCAAACCCAACGAGCCCTCCTCGCCCGCGCCATCCGGCACCGACCCTCGCTTCTCGTTCTCGACGAGCCGACCAACCACCTCGACGTGGAACACCGGATCGCGATCCTCGACATGGTCGAAGACATGGGCATCACGGTCGTCTGCGCGCTCCACGATATAGACCTCGCCAATCAGTATGCCGACGACGTACTCGTCCTCGCCGCGGGTCGGCTCCATACACAGGGAAGCGTGACGCACACGATCACAAGAGAAGTCCTCCGCGAGGTCTTTCACGTCAACGGAGAGAGCGTCATCACGGCGGCGGGAGCCAGACACATCATTCTCAGCAGACTTGACTGAACCCTTTGCTCTACAACATGTAGAGTGATGCTTGATGATTGATGCAGGAGTGTCCCCACCCGTGTCACGGTCGAGGCTCACAGGCATCGGACTCACCGCCGCGACCTTGCTCTCGGCAGCGATCGTGCTCACGACGGTGATTCTTCTCGGCAGCTCCGGCTACGACGCGGTGAACCGAAACTACCCCGGCATCGCCACGTCGACAACGAGCGCATTGCTCCGTTTGACGGCCGAACTCGCCGGCGCCCTCTGCATCGGCGCCCTTTCCGTGACCGCCTTCGTCGTACCGCGACAAGGCCGTGGCCGGCTCGAGGTCGTGAACGGCGCCGACCTGGCGCTCGTGCGCTGGAGTGCCGGCGTCTGGGCGATCGCAGCGACCGCGCTTATCTTCGTGGACTCGGCCGACGCCAACGGGGTCCCCTTGTCCCGACTACTCGAACCGGGCAAGCTCGGTGACCTCGCTCAGGCGTCGTACCTTCCCGGTGCGTGGACCGTGTCGGCGCTTCTGGCCTTCGTCATCTTCTGCGCGGCGAACGTCGTCCGAACCTGGATGGCGACCGCTGCCATGGTGGCACTGTCAGCCGTAGCACTCCTCCCTCCGGTGCTCGTGACTCAGGTTCTCGTGGGACCGAATCACGATCTCGGCGGCGATGCTGCGGTTCTGGCGACTCCAGCGTTGGCGCTCTGGGCGGGGGCGACCGCCGTGATGGCTCTCGGCTGGACGAGCGGCCGCACGTCTTCTGCTGTCGCCCAGAAGCGATTTGTGCGCCTGAGCATCGGCTGCGCAACCGTCACCGCCGCCGGCCAGGTGGTCATCGCCGCATTCGAGTTGGCTGGCGACGTGCCGTTCGCCTCTCGCACCGGATGGCTGTTCCTCGCCGTCTTCGGCATCCTGGCAGCGCTTGCAGCCCTGGGTTTCATCTGGCGCCCCGGCACAAAAGGTCCGGATGCCGCCCGGCCAGCTCCCACGGGTGCTGAAGCCCCGCGGGTGCTCATCGCGGCATCTATTCTGTTTGCGATTCTTCTCGGCGCACTTGTCGCCATGACTCGAATACCCCCGCCCCAATATTTTGTGCCGACCTCGATCATGCAATTGTTTCTCGGCTTCGATGTGACGCCGGCACCGACGCTGGGCGTTCTCGCCACCGACTGGCGACTCAACATCCTCTTCGCCGTCATCTCGATCCTCGCAGTAAGCCTCTACCTCGTCGCGGTCGTGCGACTCAGGCGCCGCGGCGACTCCTGGCCGCTGGGAAGAACGGTCACCTGGGTTGCGGGGTGGTCGGTCATCGTTCTCACCACCTCATCGGGGCTAGGCCGGTACTCGACCGTGTCATTCAGCCTGCACATGGTTCTGCATATGAGCCTGAACATGCTCGGTCCACTCCTTCTCGTGATGGGCGGCGCGGTCACTTTGGCACTCAGGGCTATTCCTCCGCGCCGCCGTGGTGAGGCCGCCGGAGTGCACGAGTGGCTCACGGGCCTTCTGATCTGGTCGGTCACCCGCTCGATGTACAACCCGCTCTGGGTGTTCATCACTTTTGTGGGCAGCTACTACCTCATATACCTCACCCCCATTTTTCAAGAGGCGATGCGGTACCACTGGTCGCACCAGCTGATGAACCTTCATTTTCTGGTGGGCGGCTATCTCTTCTACGGCCTCGTCATCGGAGTCGACCATCCACCCCGCCCGCTTCCGCACATCGGAAAGCTCGGCCTTGTGCTTGCGGCTATGCCGTTCCACGCGTTCTTCGGCGTGGTCGTGATGACGTCGAGCACGATCATCGCGGAGACCTTCTACCAGTACATCGACGCCCCGTGGATGACGGATCTGGCCGGAGACCAATACCTCGGGGGAGGAATCGCGTGGTCTGCCGGCGAACTGCCTCTGATCGTGGTGGTCATCGCCCTCGTGACTCAATGGTCGAAGCAGGATTCGCGATCCGCTAAGCGCACCGATCGTCATCTCGACAGCGGCCTCGACGACAGCTTCGACGCCTACAACGAGATGCTCACGGAACTGGCCAAGCGCGCCGTCGGACACGCTGCGCCAGCGTCCGCGTCCGCATCACGCCCATCGGAATCGCAGAAAGTCGACCAAGGAGAACAGCGATGACCACCACACCGGCGCCACACACATCGACATCCAGCGACGAGTATCTCGAGCTCGATGTCGGGGGGATGACCTGCTCTGCCTGCTCGAGCGCAGTCGAACGCAAGCTGAACAAGCTCGACGGAGTCACTGCCTCAGTGAACTTCGCGACGGAGCGGGCACTTGTCACAGGCATCCCGCCGGAGCGCGCACAGCTAGCGATCGATGCGGTGAGACGGGCCGGATACTCTGCCGCCGTTCGATCAGGTGACGACGACAGCTGGTCTCTCCGGGCGACCGAGATGCGCATATCATCACTTCGTCGCCGGCTGGCCGTTGCTGCGCTTCTGACGATTCCGCTATGCGATCTCACGATCCTTCTCGCTCTCGTGCCCGGTTTTCGGTTCCAAGGCTGGCAGGCGGTCTGCGTCCTCCTCGCCCTGCCGATCGTCACGTGGGCAGCCTGGCCGTTCCATAGGGCAACCGTTCGTGGCCTCCGCCGCGGAACAGCGAGCATGGACACGCTGGTGTCTCTCGGCAGCATCGTCTCATTCGGGTGGGCCGTCTACACCCTGCTCTTCGCACCCAGCGACAGCCCCGGCTATTGGCTGGGGTTCGGAGTCACGCCCGCCGGTGCAGACTCCATCTACCTCGACGTCGCCGCCGGCATGATCACGTTCCAGCTCGGGGGCCGCTACTTCGAAACGCGCTCCCGTCGCCGTGCGGGCGATGTATTGAACGCGATCGGCAACCTCGCCGTGCGCACAGCTCGCCTGCGGCTTCCCGATGGAACCGAGGAGGTCGTGCCGAGTACCTCTCTGCGCATCGATGACGTGGTCGTCGTTCTGCCGGGTGAACGGATGCCTGTGGACGGCGAGATCGTCGAGGGGCGCTCCACGCTCGACACCAGCTCCATGACCGGCGAGTCGGCCCCGACGGAGGTTGAGGTCGGCCACGCGGTCATCGGTGGCACCACGAATATCGCAGGACGCCTCTGTGTGCGCGCCACCGCCGTCGGCGCTCACACGCGTCTTGCCCAGATGGCTGCTCTCACCGAAGACGCGCAGCGCCGCAAGGCTCGCGCCCAAACCGTGGCCGACAAGATCTCCTCCATCTTCGTGCCGGTCGTCATCGCGCTGGCGATCATGATCACGGCCATCTGGATTGTGAACGAAACAGAGCCCGGCAGAGCCGTCGGCATCGGTATTGCTGTGCTGATCATCGCCTGCCCGTGTGCGCTGGGGCTTGCGACGCCCACAGCGCTCATGGTGGGAATCGGCAGAGGAGGCCAGCTCGGCATTCTGATCAAGGGGCAGGATGCCCTGGAGGCCAGCGGCGTCATCGATACCGTCGTCTTCGATAAGACCGGCACGCTCACGACAGGACAGATGAAGGTTGAGCGGATCATTGCGATCGGCACGGTCGACGTCGATGACGCGCTTCGTATCGCGGGCGCTCTCGAGACGGGCTCCGAGCATCCGGTCGGCCGCTCGATCGTGGAGCATGCGAGGACCCGACACGCCGAGCTGCCCGGGGTCGCCGACTTTCGCGCACTGACCGGCATGGGCGCATCCGGCGTCGTCGACGGCAGGTCGTGCGTCATCGGCAACCAGCGACTGCTTGCCGAGAGCGGCGTCGTCCTCGACGACGCCGCGGAAGCGGCCCTCGACGAAGTGCTGTCCTCGGGCGCGTCTGCAATCACTCTCTCCGTCGACGGCACAGCGGTCGTCGTGCTGGCGGTCACCGATACTCTCAAGGAAAGCGCAGAGCCCGCCGTGGCGACCCTGAGATCCCTCGGACTGCGCACCGTGCTGCTCACCGGAGATGCTGCGAGGATTGCCGAATCCATAGGTCGACAGGTCGGCGTCGACCGGGTCATCGCCGAGGTGCTGCCGGCTGACAAGGTGCGTGTGATCGACGAGCTGAAGGCATCCGGACACCGGGTTGCAATGGTCGGAGACGGGATCAACGACTCCGCCGCCCTCGCCGCCGCCGACCTTGGCATGGCGATGGTTCAGGGAACGGACATCGCCATGAAGGCCGCCGACATCATCCTCGTACGCGACGATCTGCGGGTGGTCGTCGACGCCGTGCTGCTGTCGCGCAAGACGCTGCGCACTATACGCGGCAATCTCGTCTGGGCTTTCGGCTATAACATCGCCGCGATTCCCATTGCCGCCCTGGGCTTTCTCAACCCGCTGATCGCAGCGGCCGCAATGGCACTGTCTTCGGTGTTGGTGATCTCCAACAGCCTTCGCCTTCGCACCTTCGGCGCATCCCGTCGTTGATCAGTCGGCGAGGGTGGCGAGCGTACGACGAACGCGCGCGGACGAGCTGAGACTTCCGCGGGGAGGCCGGG
Organism: Agreia sp. VKM Ac-1783; assembly: GCF_900177765.1. Classification (GTDB taxonomy): domain Bacteria; phylum Actinomycetota; class Actinomycetes; order Actinomycetales; family Microbacteriaceae; genus Agreia. The sequence goes on along the minus strand of NZ_FXWI01000001.1, from coordinate 20,084 downwards.
CCGCGATACGACGAGCGCGCAGCTTCATCGCTTCGTCATCGCTGAGTTGTGCCGTGGCCAGGAGCGCATTCGCGGTATTCACGGCGCCGACCTGTCTGGCCGCCTCGTCGTCTGCTATGAGTTCGACGAGGAGTCCGGTCGTGCGATTCAGCTGTCGAGCCGCGGGGAGCATGGGCAGACACACCCGGTTCAGATAGGCGATTCGGCTCACCAGGCGATGGTGCTGCACGAGATGAGCTCTTTCATGTTCGATCACGGCACGAAGCTGGGAAGCCGAAAGCGCGCGTGTGAGGCACGAGGAAACGACGATCCGCGATTCCCGCCCCGACAGACTAAGCGCGATCGGGGCACTCGACTTCACGACGACGACATCGAAGCCGTGAACCTGCTGGCACGTCGATGTCGACTGTGCGGCGAGCCGGCTGAACTCTGCTTGAAGTCGTCGATCGTCACGGCCGATGGGTTCGGTATAGGTGAACAAGAGCGCCAGCAGGCCTCCGACCACGGCCAGGCCCACCCAACCGAAGAAGACCAAGACTGTCGGCTCGAACCAATTCGACAGCTGCCCCGGGCGTTGCGCCACAGCAGCGAGAATCGACACCGCCAGGCTCGCCGCCAAGCAGAGCACTCCTAACAGGAGGGCGGTATGCCATGCTGCCAACGCCAGACGCGGCCATCTCGTTCGCCATGCCCCATACGAGAGAATGACGGGCGCCGCGACTGTGAGAATGATGGCCGCCAGGATCAGGCTGCCGACGAGGCCGATCATTCTGAGGGCTCGTCAGTTCCCAGCACCGAGCGCAGAAGCTCGATGTCCTGACGGTCGAGCTCCCCCGCGAACTGCAGCAACGCCGCTCCCCTGTCGCTGCTCGCGCTGAGCGCAGAGACCATTGCGTCAGCGGTGAAGCTCGATTCGGGAGCTGAGGCAGCAAAGACGAAGCCGTTGGCGCCGTTGGAAATCTTGGTCACGGTCGTCTTTTTCACAAGGCGATCGAGCACCGTCAGCATCGTCGTGAGAGCCGGAGCGGCACCGGCCGGAAAGTCATCCATGATCTGCCGCGCGGAAAGCGGACGCTCGGCGCTCCAGAGGATTCTCAATACAGAGGTCTCAAGCTCTCCCCGATTGCGCCTGACGGCCATGCACACCTCCTTTCCTGCGATTCTAAGGCGCAATCGAGGAGCCAGCTGGCATGGCACGAATGGCCGCACTCTAGCGATGAGCATCAGGCGAAGCGGTTCGGAGTCATGCTCTCGAACGCCTGCTGGTCGTCTCCGGTCAGCGGGCTCGCCTCGCGAAGGATGGCCGCGGCAGCCAGAATCGAGATCGCCGCAGAGGTCTGGATACCGTATCCGCCCTGTCCGGCAAGCCAGAAGAACCCGTCGGAGTCGTGATCGAAACCCACCGCAGGCACATCATCACGCGTGACGGTTCGAAGTCCTGTCCAGGCTTCGCTGGCTCCCGCTACCTCAAACGAGGTCAGCGCGTTGAGCCTCGCGAGGGTTCGCTCGATGACGTCCTCTCTTGGGCGTGCGTCCTCTGCGAGGCTCGCCTCGTCCTCGAGTGGTGAGGCAAGAACCTGACGCCCGTGCGGCCTGAAATAGAGCGACCCGGCTGCGTCGTAGATCATCGGCCACATCGGCCCGACCGGAGTGCCGGTGGGCGCTGTAAGGATCACCGTGCGGCGCAGGGGGGCGAGGCCCAGAGGCCGCGACCCGGCCAGAGCGGCGACATCATCCGCCCACGCCCCGGCAGCATTGACGATGATCGGAGCGGTGACAGTTCCGGCCGTCGTTGTGAGCCGATAGCTGGAGCCGACCCTGGCCACCGCGGTCAGTTTCGCCCGGGACACGAACTCGACCCCGTGCGCCTGCGCGCGTTTCGCATATCTCGTGAGAAGGAGCTTGACCTTCACCTCGCTTGCGTCATCGTCTGCCGCGACCTCGCGAACGAGTCCAGGAAGGAGTCCCGGTACGGCATCCTCGACCTCGGAGTGGCTCGTCAGGCGCAACCCCGTGCCCTCGCTCGCCATTTGCGAGACTTTGGACGAGTCATCCAACCCGATGACGTACAGAATTCGAGACGAGAGGACGGGAGCGGGAGCGTTCTCGTCGAGCCGACGGAGGATACTCAGAGTGGTGCTCGTCAGCTGCCGGACCGCGGGCGGGCCGTAGCTGGGCTGCACCTGCTGCGCAGAGCGACTGCTCGTGTGCCGGAACAGCGCGTCGTCTGCTTCGAGCAGGACTACTCGAGCTCGATCGCCGATCTCGGCGGCCAGGGAGACTCCCGCGATTCCACCTCCCACGATGACGACATCGGCGGTCGGGGGGACTTCTGACGAGGTGGCGGGGCTGGCCATATCGGTGTACATGGCAGCTATTGCACCAAGGGCTGAGCCTCTAAACATCGTCGGATTGGACAACGATGTTCACTTCGATTGGTTCAGTTGTCCGTGCCGTTCACGTTTGCTACTGCGCGTGCCACGGCACCCGCACGATACGCCCGCATGGGCGCGATGCGCTCAAGGTAAGGCTCGAGAACCTCCTTCGGCGCCGTGTCGGGCGATCCTGAAGTGAACGGCGGGGCCGGGTTGTACTCGAGCCTGAGCTGAACAGCCTCAGCAGTCGGACGATCGAAGATCTCCGCGACCAGAGTCAATGCGAAGTCGATGCCCGCGGTCACGCCGCCTCCCGTCACACGGTTGCGGTCGACACACACACGGGTCTTGACCGGGATCGCTCCGAACGGTTCCAAGCTGTCGATCGCCGTCCAGTGGGTCGTCGCCCGGTATCCCGAGAGAAGTCCGGCGGCTCCGAGGATCAGCGCACCCGTACATACGGAGGTGATGTAGCGGGCGCCCTCGGCCTGGGCGCGGAGGAAGTCGAGAACCTCAACATCGTTGAGCATCTCGTCCGCGCCATACCCACCCGGGACACAGATCACGTCGAGCTGAGGACACTCGGCAAAGGTGGTGGTGGGCAGGATCTTCATCACGGCGTCGGACTGCACCGGCTCGAGATCCTTCCACACCAGATGGACTGTCACGCCCGGTACCGACGTGAACACCTGCAGCGGTCCGGTGAGATCGAGCTGCGTGACGTCCGGGAATACGAGAAGACCGATAGTGAGCGGCGTGGACATGAATTGCCTCCTGGGTGGGTACTGGGTGGGGAACAAGTACTGGTGGGGGTGCCGTTGCACTAGCGCACGACGCTACGAATCGCGCGACCTGCACGGCTCGCGGCAATGGCGATGCCATCGCGGACGACGAAGGTGCCCGCCACGAGCACGTGCCTGAATCCGGTCGACGGTCTCGTGGTCTCGAAGGTGGAGCGATCAGAGATGGTCTGGGGATCGAAGATCGCGAGATCGGCGTCGGCGCCCACTTGCACGCGACCCTTCTTCTTCATTGCGGGAACCGAGTCTTCGAGGATGGATGCAGGGGCGTACGTGACCCTCCTGAGCGCATCCTCGAGGGTGAGCACGCCGAGCTCCCGAACGAGCCACCCGAAGGTGCGCGCAAAGCATCCGGCGCTGCGAGGATGCGTGAGGGCACCTTCCGGGGGCGGCCACTCGTTGTACACCCGGTGAGGTCCGTGTGTGAGCGGCATCGAGTCGGAGGCGATGACCCCGCCGGGCATGGTGAGCCCGCGGATGAGCATCGCCAGCTGCGTTGGATCATCGGTGTCCAGGAAATCTATGATGCACATGCCGCCTGGATCCATCTGCCGCAACTCGACCAGCCGATCCAGGGAGGCGATGCGCTCGCCCGTGGGAAGGTACTTGATCGAGCGCGTCGTGATCCCCAACCTGTCGAGTTTGTCGGGTTCGAAGAACGCGGCCCCGACTCCCGTCGAACCGGCCGCGTAGGGGTAGGCCTCCGTGGTGACACGGGTGCCGCGCGCTTGAGCGATCTCCACCGCCAGCCCGACGTCGTCGATGCGTTGCAGGGAGGTGCTGTTGATGTGGCAGATGTGCAGCGCTGCGCCCGTTCCCGCCGCCGCACCGATGATTTCGAGAGCTCCGTCCAGCGACGAGCCCGGTTCGATGTTGGACATCTGTCGGGAGTGGGTGAATGCGGGTACGCTCAACCGCTCCGCCAGTTGAGCGGTGCGGTAGAACTCCTCGCGACCCGACAGAGGGGAATAGCCGAGGAGCACACCGATACCGATGCCGCCCTCATGAACCCCCTGCTCGACACGATCCAAGATCGCGTCGACCTCCCGATCGCTTGCGGGGGTGTTCCACCTCGCTCGCGTCTGGTTCTCCTCGAACACGTGAATCGGCTCCGGCAGAGGGTCTGCGGTGTTCTCATCAGGCAGCTTCACATCGTCGAGAACCTGCATCCGGGCCAGCGCCCAGGATGACGAGAAGCCGAAGTTGATGGGTCGCCCCTCGGCTTCGGCCCGCTCGTACACCACCGACACGGGCAGAGCGCCGGCCTCGAGGTCGAGCGCTGTCGTGACGCCGTCGAGAGCTTGCAACAAGAGGCCCGTAGGGGACTGCGCGTGGCTGTGCATGTCAATGAACCCGGGCGCTACTACCAAGCCAGCGACGTCGACGATCAACTCCGACGGCGGGCGCCCCGAACCGATGTAACTGATCGAGCCATCGCAAAGACCGACGTTGCGCACGGCGTCGAGGCCGGTCTCAGGATCGATGACCCTTCCTCCGACGAAGAGCGTCTGGCACGGACGCTCCGGGAAATCGCCATCAGGTGTCAGCACGGCTATCAAGTTACCTTTCGAGGACGGACGCAATCTTGTTCGGGAATCCACAATTGCTACACGTTAGCTGTGCGAACGGCCAATCGCATCGGCCAACCGCGCAGCAGCGATCCCCTCGGCCGCGGCGAGGGGCGTGATGCCCTTCTCGTCGGCATCTCGGAACGCCGCTCGGAGCGTGTCACCGATGCCTCGCACACGATCGTCGATGATCGACCGGTCAGCGCCTTCCGCCGCCATAGTCAGGTAGATGACTCCCCCCGCATTGACGACGAAGTCGGGCGCGTAGAGAATCCCCCGCTCGGCCAGACGATCAGCGCCCTCCCTGTGGGCAAGCGGGTTGTTGGCCGGGCCGACGACGGCGCGAACGGGTAGCGCATCGATCACATCATCGGTGAGGACTCCTCCCAAGGCGGCAGGAACGAACACGTGCGCCCGGGTCACCAGCACCTCCTCGATGGAGACCCATTGTGCGCCGAGTTCGTCTGCCAGAGCTCGGCACGCGGGATTCACATCGGCCACAATCAGCTGCGCACCATCGGCGGCGAGCAGCTTGGCAAGGCGACCACCCACTTGACCGAGGCCGGAGATCGTTATCGTCTTGCCTACAATGCCGGGGGCTCCCATCGCCTCGAGCGTGGCGCCGATGCTCGCGTAGACGCCGAGGGCGGTGTCGTGGGCCGGGTTTCCGGTGCCACCGCCCTGTGCCGGCAAGCCCACCACATGCGGGGTGCGCTCGGCCACGACACCCATATCCGCCTCGTTGGTTCCGACATCTTCGGCCGTGCGGTATCGACCGTCGAACGTTTCGACGAGGTCACCCAGGTCGAGCAGGGCATTCCGTCGTCGCTGCGGATCGAGGACCTCGCCCCGTCGGAGCGCGATCACAGATTTTCCTCCGCCAGCGTTGAGGCCCGCCGCAGCGTTCTTGAGGGTCATAGCCGACGACAGACGCAAAGCGTCTACGACTCCGTCGAGCCAGCTGTCGTAGTTCCACAAACGGCAGCCGCCGAGCGCGGGGCCGAGCCGGCTCGAATGCAAGGCAACGGTTATCGTCGCGCCCGAGCGCTCTCCCACCACGGTTGTCACACGTTCATGGTCGAAATCAGGCAGTCCTGGGTATGTCATTTCTGTTCTTTCGTCGTGGGGAGAGTTCTAGCGGATCGAGTAGACGCACACGCAGCACCGGCACAATGCGGTTCAACCTCTTACTGAGCAGATCGCAGCGACCGTTCGCAACGACGTCCATCAGGACCTGACGGCTCTTCGTGGCGGTGACTTTCGAGAAGCGCAGCCTCTCCAGCGAGAAGGGAGGTGTTGAGACCACGCGCACGATGAGGCCGAGGGCCGTCGAATCGTCGCTGACGATGATCTCAACGGTTGTCACATCCGCGGCGTTCATGCATAAATTGTCGTTGTGACCGTTCAAGATATGGAATAGTCGTTCGACATAATGATCGATTTGATCGATGATCTGCAGACGTTGGGACATGCCGTGGCGAATATGGCCAAAAGGATCGATGAAGCGAGCCAGAGAGTCATACTCGCTCTCGACGTGGAACCCCGGGCGACGGTCGGGTGGCTGTCCGAGCGCCTACGCCTTGCCCGTGGCACAGTGCAGGCACGGATCTCACTTCTATTCGGCGAGGGAGTTCTTCGCCTGACCAGCACGCTCGTGCGACCAGAGTCGCTCGGGTATGGCACGCGAGCCTTCGTCACCGCAGAGGTGGGCCAGAGTGAATTCGAGAAAGCCATGAAAGAACTGTTGACCATTCCTGAAGTTCTTGAATGTAACGCGGTGTCCGGGGAGACAGACCTCATCTGCCACGTCGTGGCGATCGACGCGGATGACCTCTACCGGGTGGGCCAGCGAATTCTCGGCTGCACGGGCATCCGACGGACCTCGACGTCGATCATCCTCAAGGAGTTGATCCCCTATCGAACCGCCCAACTCCTGCGAAGCAAGACTTCCGTATAATTCAGTAGATAACCGTGCACTATAGTGAATATTTTATGATCACTCACCAGCTCCAACGACAACCCTCAGCACGCTGGCTCGTGCGGAATGGTCGAATCTTCGACGGTAACGATGGGCGCACAACTGACGCTGGTCGATCGATCCTCGTCGATCATGGAGTGATCGGATGGATCGGCCCCGATGCTGAGGCTCCTCCCGTCGACATCGTGATCGATGCTGCAGCCGGAACGATTATGCCCGGCCTGATCAACTCGCACGTGCACCTCGCCAACGATGGAGCAGCCGACCTCGGCGCCCAGGTGCGCAGCGACTCGACGGCGACGGCGGCATACCGTGCGGCCGCGAACGCGCTCATCACGCTGAACGCAGGAATCACGACGGTGAAGGACTGCGGGGCCGCCGACAACGTGGTGATCGATCTCGGCCGCGCGATCGACACGGGCATCGTCCCCGGTCCCCGCGTCGTCGCTGCCGGCCGCGTCATCACCATGACCGGCGGACATTGCTACTTCATGGGCGTCGAGGCGGATGGAGTCGACGCCGTGCGGACGGCTGTCCGCGGGCAGCTCAAGGAGGGAGCGAGCTTCATCAAAGCCATGGCGACCGGCGGAGTGCTCACATCGGAGGTCAAGCCCACGCAGACGGCGCTGCTGCGAGAGGAGCTCGCGGTGATCGTGCAGGAGGCGCACAATGCGGGCCGTCGAGTATCGACTCACGCGATCGGCCGAGAGGGCATCGAGAACGCAATTCTTGCAGGCGTAGACACGATCGAACACGGATTCCACCTGGACGCGGCCCTTTTCGACCTCGCGCTCGATCGAGGCACCTACCTCGTCCCCACCCTCGCGGCGATCGGCAATATTGTCGCCGAGGGCGCGAACGGCACGATCCCGTCGTGGATCGTCGACAAGGCCAGAGCGGAGGAGGACCGCAGCATCTCGATGTTCCGAGCCGCGGTCGAAGCGGGAGTGAACATCGCGGCGGGCACGGATGCGGGCACACCATTCAACCCGCACGATGGGCTCGTCGACGAGATTATCGCCATGGTGAGGATCGGGCTCACCCCGGCGCGAGCGCTTCTCTCCGCTACGCGCGACGGTGCCGTGAACGCGGGCCTGCACGCAACAACCGGAACGCTCGAGGTCGGTAAGGCCGCCGACCTCATCATCGTTGACGGGGATCCTCTCGAGGACATCACCGCGCTTCGCGCGATTCGTTTCGTGGCTAAGGCAGGCACGGTCTACCGCAACGATCTAGCCCTGCAAGCGTGAGCGTGAGGACGAGATGAGCGAGATGAGCGACGAGCCAGAGCTATCCGCGACGCAGGACCCTACAGAAGCCCCTCAGGAGCTCGGAGACATCGTGCGGTCGCTGCGGTCGGCCTCCGGCATGAGCCTCAACGCCCTTGCCGGCGCTGCCGGCGTAAGCTCCGGGATCCTCAGCCAGATCGAGCGCGGCAACGGCAATCCCTCCTACAGCACCCTGATCAAACTCGCCCAGGCCCTGGGGGTAGGCGTCGGCGAATTCTTCGGTGGCCCAGACCCCCAGCCCCAGCATGTCGAACTGGTTCGTGCGGGATCCCACCGTCGACTCCTGTTGTCTGAGCGCGATCTGGTCTACGAACTCCTCACGCCGAGTCTGAACGGCCAGCTCGGAATGATCCGCGCCGAAATCGGCGCGGGCTGGAGCAACGAATCGGCGCCGTTCCGCCACGACGGCGAGGAGTGCGTGATCATCGTCGAGGGTGAATTGATCGTCGTAGTGGGAGACGAGAGGCACGAACTCGCCGCGGGTGACACGATCACCTACGACGCGTCGATACCGCACTGGTACGCGAACGCCACCACCGCGGCGGCCGTCCTGATCGGCGCCATGACCCCGCCATCGTTCTGAGCTCAGTGCTTGTTGACCTCCGAGATGCCACGCGCGAGCACCTCCAGTAGACGAGGAGCGTCGTACTTGGGAAGAACCACCCGGATGAAAGCGCCGCGATCGGCGGCGCGGGCTCTGGACAGTGCTGTCTGCAGCTCGGCCGAAGTACTGGCGCTGAGCACGGAGATATCGTCGGCGCCGAATGCAGCCGGCACGAGATCCCAGTTCCAGCGCACGATGTCCTGATAGCGCGCATCCGGGCTCTGGATCTTCCGTTCGACCGTATAGCCGTCGTTGTCGAGGAGGAAGACCACGGGATTGCGACCGTATGCGTAGAGGTGACCCAACTCCTGAATCGTGAGTTGAGCCGATCCGTCTCCGATGAACAGCACGGGGCGGCGATCGGGACGTGCGAGCATGGCGCCGAAAATGGCGGGCAGAGTGAACCCGATCGACGACCAGATCGGCTGGCCCATCAGGTCGCTGCGCTCGGGGAGGTCGAGATCCAACACGCCATAGAATGCCGTCCCCGCCTCGGCTGCAATGGTCGTGTCGGGTTCAAGCCAGTCTTGGATCTCGGGCCAGAACGAGTCGTGTGCGAGAGCCGAATCGCCTTCCACGGTCACGCGAGAAGCAGCGGCGACGGGCTCGATCACCGGCCCAACTTGAAGCGGGGCCAACTCCGCGGCGTGACGTAGGGCGCGCACCGCGTCGTCAAGACGAACGCCCGGGTAGACAGCATGCCCGATGCGCGCATGATCGAGCGCCAGCTCGACAGCAGACGCGGGGTCGTAGCCATGCGTGAAGAATCCCGTCGTGAAGTCGCTGAACGCCGTGCCGATCATCACGAGGTGTTCCGCGTCGTCCACGCGTGCACGCGATTCGGCGTTGCGCGTCGTGGCCCCGAGGTAGGTGCCCAGACTGGACGGGTGACTCTCATCAAGGATCGCCTTCGAGCCGCTCTGCGAGGCGATGCTGATGCCGGGGAGTTCGGCGAGTTCAGCAACATCGCGCTCGATCCCGCGTCTGTGGATGTCTGGACCCGCCAGGACCACGAGCGATCGAGCGTCCGCGAATTCGCGCGAGAGCGCCACCGCGAAGGCCGAAAGAGCATGCGGGTCGCTTGCCAGCGGCGCGAGCGGAACGTCGAGCGATCGGGCCGAGACGGGGGCCTTCGCCACATCGAGAGGCACCCCGAGGTAGACGGGCTTGCTCGCCGAGATCATGGCCACGAGCAGTCGATCGATCTCGCCGGCCGCGGTGGCCTCGTCGATGATGGCATCGGCCACGGTCACCTCGCGGAACATCCGAACGAAGTGTCCGTAGTCGCCGTCGAGGAGAGTGTGGTGGAGAGGAGCGCTGGAGTCCATCGACGCACGCGCGGGCAGGCCACCGATGTGGATGACCGGCACGTGCTCGGCGAAGCTGCCGGCGATGCCATTGAGCGCAGAGAGCTCGCCGACACCGAACGTGGTGACGAGCGCGCCCGCGCACCTGCCGACTCGTGCGTAGCCATCGGCCGAGTACGCGGCGTTCAGCTCGTTGGATGAACCGACCCACTCGATTCCTTCGACAGTGGCCATCTCGTCGAGAAGGTTGAGATTGAAGTCGCCTGGCAGGCCGAAGACGTGGCGCACGCCGAGCTGCAGGAGACGGGTGGCGAGGTACTGGCCTACAGAGACAAAGCCATCAGTGATCGTCATGAGGTCGATTTCACCACCGGCGTGACTGCGGCGAAATAGAGCGCTCCGCTCTCGGTCGGAATGATCAAGTGCTCGGCGGCACAGACGTGATTGTCCTCCATAGTGACCGACTCGGCCTTAGAGCGGCGCGGCGGGGTTGCGGCGCAGGCCGCGCACGGCCTCCGTGACCATCCCCCGCCATGCCCGCGACGAGGGCGACACAGAAGCGAGCTGAGGCGAGAAGTGCACCTGCCCGCCGAAGACCACCGACACGCACGTGACACCCGCGAGCCGCAAGCGATCGGCGTAGGCCTCGCCCGACGGACGGATGACGTCGAATTCAGCCGACAGGATCAGAGCGGGCGGCAGGCCCTCGACCGAGGGCGTGTCTGCCGGCGAGACGTAGGGATCGTCGGCCGGTACTCCGTCTGGAAGATAGAACTTCTGGAACTCGAGGAAGGTCTCGAGGTCGGCGTCGGTGAACTCGGCAGGCGGGCTGGCGCTCAGTGACAGTGCGAGGTCGATGCCGGGCACCTCGAGTATCTGCAGGCGCACGAGTGGTGTTCCGCTGTCCCGGTCCATGAGTGCCACCCCTGCCGCAATGGCGCCGCCTGAGGAGATGCCTCCTACTGCGAGTCGCGTGGGGTCGATGCCGTACGCGTGCCCGCTTTCCGCCATCCATCGCAGCACCGCCGCGCCCTCGTTCAGGGCCACAGGGTAGGGATATTCGGGGGCAAGCGCGTAGTCGATCTCGACGACGACGGCATTCGCCTCAACGGCGAGCTGGCGGCAGATGGAGAGCATGTCCTCGGTGTCGTATGAACGCATCCAGAAGGCGCCGCCGAAGAAGTACAGCACCGACGGCAGGGCTTCGGCGGTTCCGGACGGACGGAAGATCCGGATCGGGATCTCGCGATGCTCACCTGCGACCGTGAGGTCGGTGATCTCCACCGCATCCCACCGCGGATCGCGCGGGAGGCTCGTCATGAACTGCTGCAGGTCGTCGGCGACGATGTCGCGACGCTGGGCCGGGGTTAGCGCCGGATCCGAAGGCTGCTGGGCCAGGGACGACAGTGTGTCGAGGGCGATCGGGTCGATGTGCATGGTGTCCTCTTTCTTGGGACGAGGCGGATGATGTCGGGATGGTTTAAGGGGTTGCGCTACAGCTTCGGAAGACGGCCGGTCCGTGTCAGCGTCCGACCATGTCGCGCAGCACTGCCGATACCTCCTCGTGCCACAGCCGGGCCTGCCGCACTCGCCCGGTGATTCCCGGTGTGCCGTGCAGCATCCCCGAGTGCCGCGTCGAGGAGACATCGACGCCGGCCTCGCGCAAGGCGACGACGTACTTCTCTGCGCCAGCAGCGATGAGGTCGTACTCCGCAGTCATCACGTGCGTCGGGGGCAGACCCTCGAACGATCCTGCGATCGGCGACAGGTACGGGCTGTCCAAGGACTGACCCGGCGCATAGAACGCCGCCACGCCGGCCAGATCCAAGCTTCCGACGATGTCAGCGCCTTCCCCCGACCACTCGAGAGCGCCCCGAAAATCGACCAACGGCACTTCGAGGATCTGACCTGCGAGCCGTGGCCCTCCTCTGTCTCGAGTGAGCTGACTGAGTGCGGCCGCGAGATTGCCGCCCGCGGAGACTCCTCCGATGACCAGGCGATCGGGATCGACCCCGAGACTGTCGTGGTTCTCGTGCACCCACGTCAGCGCCGTGAATGCGTCTTCAAGACCGGCGGGGAAGGGATGCTCGGGCGCCAGCCGGTAGTCCACGTCGAAGAGAGACACTCCCGCTTCCGCCGCACGCTGAGAAGCCAATGCTCGATTGATCGATTCGTCGATGCTCCCGAGCCAGAAGGCTCCGCCATGAAGAAGCAGGTATCCCGGCAGAACACCCCTCACACGGTTCGGCCGGTACTGCCGCACCCGGATCTCACCTCCGTGCACCGAGACCAGATGATCCTCGACGGACACATCCCAGTCAGCGTGGAGGCCGAATTCTGCAAACAGCTGGTCGCTCAGATCTCTATTCGACGCACGCCCTGCTTCGCTCGGTGCATCGTCGTCGAGACCGAGGGCCGACGAGAGTTCCTCGTTCCGTGAGAGCCACTCACGAATCGCTTCCTCCAGCACGACGCGGCTCATGGCGCAGTCCGCTCTCGTCGACGCGCTTGCTGGATACGGGGATCAGGCGAGGGGGCAGCAGCGAGGAGCGCCTGGGTGTACTCAGCGGTTGGAGCATGCACGACATCGCGGGCAGATCCCTCCTCGACGACCACTCCCCTGTGCATCACTGCGACGCGATCTGCCATGTGCTCCACGACAGCCATGTCGTGAGTGATGAAGAGATAGCTCACGCCGAGACGATGCTGGAGGTCGAGCAGCAGATTTAGAATCTGAGCTTGAATGGAGAGATCCAGCGCGCTGACAGCCTCGTCGCATACGACAAGTTCGGGCTCGACGAGCAACGCTCGGGCGATGGCGATGCGCTGACGCTGCCCGCCCGAGAAGTCGCGAGGATAGCGCTTCGCCGCATCGGCTGGCAGTCCAACGACTTCGAGCCACTCTTCCACGCGTGCTGTTGCCGCGGCGCCGCTCGCGATCCGATGGGCGACGAGCGGCTCGAGAAGAGTCGCGCCGACGGGCTTGGCGGGGTTCAGTGAGCCGTAGGGGTTCTGGAAAATGACCTGGATGTTCTTGGTCAGTTCGCGACGACGGGCCGCCGAGGCACCGACCAGCTCCTCGCCATCGAAACGGATGCTGCCGCTCGAGACGGGCGCGAACCCCAGGATGGCATCCCCCAGCGTCGATTTGCCCGAGCCGCTCTCCCCCACGATGCCGAGAGTCTTGCCTCGGGAAATGGAGATCGATACCCCGTCATTGGCCAGCAGCGGGGGATGACGGAAACCCCGTCGGTAGGACACCGTCAGGTCAGTCACCTCGAGTAATTTGCTCATGCCTCACCTACCAGTGCGTCAATACGGATACATCGGCTGCCGCGGTCGGGCTCGGGAAGCACGAACGGTATGGGGGCCTCGCGGCAGGCGTCCGTCGCCAACGCGCACCTGCTCGCGAAGTGACAGCCCTTCGGCCACGCCGTCGGCGGCGGAACCTGACCCGGGATGCTCGGCAGCGGTTCCCCTGGCACCGCGCCATGCGGATTTGCCGCGATCAGCGCACGGGTATAGGGGTGCAGGGGCCGCTCGTACAGCTCGACCACCGCGGCCTCTTCCACGACTTCCCCCGCGTACATCACGGCCGCGCGATCGCAGACGTCCGCGAGCACGCCCCAGTCGTGCGTGACGAGCACGAGAGCCATTCCGAATCGATGGCGGAGTTCGACGAGCAGATCGAGAATCTGCTGCTGCACAGTCACGTCGAGGGCAGTTGTCGGCTCATCGGCGATCAGAAGCTTCGGCCGTCCGGCCAGCGCCAGAGCGATGCCGATGCGTTGCGCCATTCCGCCGGAGAGCTCGTGGGGATACTTCCGCAGCACCGCCGCCGGGTCGTGGATGCCGACAAGTTCCAGCAGCTCGACAGCGCGCTCTTCGCTCGCCCGCCGCGAGGATCTGTCGTGACGGCGAATCACCTCCCGGAGTTGGGAGCCGATGGTGAAGACAGGATCGAGAGTGTTCATCGGCTCCTGCGGAATGAGCCCGATGCCCGATCCTCGTAAGCGCGCCAAAGCGGAGCGTCCGAGCGTGCCGAGACTGACACCGTCGAAAGTGATCGAGCCTCCGAGAACACGGCCGCCGGAACCCAGCAGTCCGATCAGCGCTCTCGCCGTGACGGTCTTGCCGCTGCCGGATTCGCCCACGATGCCGAGCGCCTCGCCGCGCATGACGTCGAAGTTCACGTTACGCACGACAATGGTCGTGTCGGAGCCGCGACCGAAACCGACCGAGAGGTCGCGCACGCTGAGAAGTGCGGAGTCGTTTGTCTCGGGCACATCCCTGTCTGGGAGTGCTGCGCGGGCTCCGGTGTTGCGCGCCGGTGCCCTGCCATCGCGTGACATCGAGTCGCGCACACCGTCGCCGACGAGTCCGAGGCACAACACGACGAGAGCGATGGTAGCCCCCGGCGGCACCAGCAACCACGGGTAACGGGTCAGGGCCTGCGAGGCATCACTGATCATCGAGCCCCAACTCGGGTCGGGGGCCTTCACCGAGAACCCGAGGAACGCCAGTCCGCTCTCGACGAGTACAGCAGAGGCCGCGAACAGCGAAACCTGCACGATCACCGGCCCCCAGACGTTCGGGAGTATGTGTCGCCACAGCACCTTGCCATGGCTCAATCCGGAAGCGCGCGCTGCCTTGACGTACAGTTCGCCGCTGGCGGCGAGCGTGGTGGCGCGCACGACCCGGAAGAGCCCGCCGAAGCCGAGAACGCCCAGGGTCACCATGGCCACCACGAGGTTCTGGCTGAACACCGACAGCACGACGAGAAGGATGATGATCACCGGCACCGCGTACAGTACTTCGACGATCTTTGTCAGAACCACGTCGAGCACACCGCGAACGTAGCCCGCGAGCATTCCGAGGGTGAGGCCGAAGACCAAGAACACCAACACCGCGACGAGCGAGCCAGAGAGCGTCACCTGCCCACCGAACAGCAGTCGACTCAAGATGTCACGACCCAGGGTGTCCGCACCGAGGAGGTGAGCAGGGGTGGGCAGGGAGTTCGCCGCCGCAAGGTCCTGAGCGATGGGATCGTAGGGCGCCAGTACGTCGGCGAACAGACACGCGAGCACCACGACCACAAGGAAGACAAGAGCGGCGACCGCCAGCGGTTTGCGCAGAAAAGCGCGTACGGAATTCATGCGAGTCTCGCCTTCGGATTGAGCAGGCCGTTGATGATGTCGACGACGAGGTTCGTGAGCACCACGACGAGTGCGAACACCAGTGCCACCCCCTCCACGATGGGGATGTCATGCGAAGCCGTCGCCTGCACGATGAGACCGCCGAGTCCCGGAAGCGCGAAGACGTTCTCGACAAGCACGGTTCCACTGAAGAGGCCCGTGAACAGGATTCCGAGGACCGTCGTGATCGGAATGGCCGCATTCTTGAGCACGTGCCTGAAGACGATCGAGCGCTCGGACAGTCCCTGCGCCCGCATGGCGTCGACGTAATCGAGACTCAGCTGCTTGCTCATCGCGTCGCGTGTCTGCTTCGCAATGAGGGCGACGCCCCCCACGCCGAGCGTGATGACGGGAAGTACCAGACTGCGCGCCCATTCAGAGGGCGAGCTGGCGAAGTCGACGTAGCCCGTTGCGGGGAATAAGGGGAGGGCGACCGCGAAGGCGGTCACGAGGATGAAGCCCAGCCAGAAAGGCGGAATCGATACCCCGAGGAGCGAGATCACGTCTGTCACTTTCGACAAGCGACCACGACCGCGGGCACTCGCGATGCCCAGCGCTATGCCCAAGACCGCCGAGAAGATCAGGCCCCCGACCACCAGGGCGAGCGTGGGAGCCAGGCGTCCACCGATGATGTCGGTCACGCTCTGCTGACTGTAGATGGACACGCCCAGATCTCCGTGAAGGGCACCACTCAGCCAGTTCCAATACCGAACCGGCAGGGGCTCGTCGAGGCCGAGCTGTAGCCGAAGGGCCTGATACTGCTCTTCTGTTCCGTTCTTGCCCAGGATGACCCGGGCCGCATCTCCGGGCGCGAGCGCGGTGAGCACGAAGGTGAGGGCAGATACAACGAAGAGGAGTAACGCTGAGGTACCCAGCCACCTCGCCAGGAGGCGAATCACGACGAAACTCCCTCGGAAAGGTGGCTGGACCTCATAATTGCTTGCTCCTCAGCTTCAGTCAGCGGGCTTGACGTCGATGATCGCGGCGCTGGGCGAGAGACCCGTCGTTGCGTTGAGCTCGGTCGAGTCGACCTTGTCCGACCAGTAGTAGCCGAGCGGGGCCCAGCCGACCGGAGCAAACCATGCGAGTTCGACGACGCGCTTCTGAAGCTTCTCGCTTACGCTCTGCACGTCGTCCGGTGCGGCGACAAGCAGCTGTCCGTAGAGATCGGTGAGCTGCGCGTCCTCACTGTGGAAGGCGTTGAAGAAGGCGGTCGGCAGGAACAGTCCAGGACCTTCGACCGAGAGCGGAAGGCTGCCGTACCCGATCGAGGCTGCCGGGAACTCGCCGGACGACATACGCGTCGCCCACTCACTGGTGTCTGCGATGCTCTCCATCTTCAGCGTGATGCCCACCTCTGCCAACTGGCCGGCGATCGCCTGCACCATTGTGTCGC
This sequence comes from Agreia sp. VKM Ac-1783, assembly GCF_900177765.1. Taxonomy (GTDB): domain Bacteria; phylum Actinomycetota; class Actinomycetes; order Actinomycetales; family Microbacteriaceae; genus Agreia. The sequence continues at coordinate 3,572 of NZ_FXWI01000001.1, read as the reverse complement.
CGTTGAAGAACGGTGTGGAGGCGACAGTGAACTCGAATCCGTCGGGGTAGCCGGCCTCGGCGAGCAGTTTGCGCGCTTTGTCTGGGTCGTAGGCGTAGTAGTCGTCGAGATCCTCCTGGAAGCCCGTATCCTGAGTGGTCTGCGTAGTGGGGTCGGCGAAGTCGCCGTAGAGCGCTTTTCCTACGGCATCGCGGTCGATCGCGAAGTTGATCGCCTGTCGAACGCGAACGTCACCGAGGGCGGGCACCAGGGTGCCGGCTCGGTCGAGCAGGTTGAGGCCTGTGAACACGTTCGGCACGGAATGCACGTTCATGCCTGCGGCCTCGGCGTCCGCTGCGGTGGTGTAGTCGAACGGAGCGATATCGATCTGTCCCGACTTCATCGAGTTCAGGATCGAACTCTGGTTCGCGATGACCTTGATCGTGACTTTGTCCCAGTGCACGTTCTCGGCATCCCAGTAAGTGGGGTTCGCGGTGTACACGTAGTGGTCACCCGTGACAGTCGCAGCCTTGTCGAGAACATAGGGGCCGGCTCCGTGAGTAGTCGTGCCGAGCGACGCGGGATCGGCGAGGCCGTCGGGGCTGATCACATCAGCGAGGCCTGTACCGAACTGGCTGAAGAAGAACTCGACGTTGGGCACCGGGCTGGCCAAGGAGACCTGGACGGTCATGTCGTCGACGGCAGTGAAGGTCGCGCCGCTGAGCCAGGTGGAGGGAGTGGCGCCCGCGGACTGCACATAGTTCAGGTGATCGACGACGCCTTGAGCGGTCAGCTTGCCGCCATCCGAGAACTCGACGCCATCGCGCAGCTTGAGCTGGAAGGTGGTGTTGCCGTCACCGATGTATCCCCACTCCGTGGCCAGACCCGGTCGCAGCGTTCCGTCGGAACCGCGGATGATGAGGGGCGTGTACGCCAGGTCGGCGAAGTAGGTGAGGCCGGGGTCGAGCAGTGCAGGGTCGAGCGAGGCGGGGCTCGTCTGCATGCCGATTGTGAGTTCCTTGGAACTGGAGGTCGAGGGTGCCCCGCTACAACCTGCGAGGGTGAGTGCTGCTACAGCGAGTGAGACCCCAAGGGCCAGCGCTCGACGAGCATGTGACGAGAACATGGCTGTCATGATTTCAGCTTTCGTAGGTGAAGGGTGAGCGTCCGTGATACATCTGCTGGAGACGCCCGTGGGATCCGGCGAACCCTTGGAGTAGAAGGTATCCGGCGCGAAACACCGTCACTATGTTGCGTTCACCAGAAAGTACGGCCCGGCTATGTCCGGTTCACCAAGCCTCCTCACCCGTCGATCGGATCGTCCGCTTGTACACTCGAGCACGAAGCCGGGAGTCATTCACGGCGTCGGAGAGCGTGGTGTTTCGTGGCAGTTGTCCTGGGAGAGATGCTCGGCGAGCTCGGACCGTCGGTCCTCGAACTCGTCGCCGGCAGGATCGCCGCTTCCGCGCCCGTCGCGGACATCCACTACTACGACCCCGTGGAATCCATCGAAGCGGCTGAGGGCACCGTCCTCCTCTGCCCGGGTGTGGGCGGTGCGACGGCCCTCGCCGAACTGCTCGCAGAGGCGAGCCTCCGCGGGGTCATCGCGGTGATCGTGCGCAGCGCGGCCGCAGCACCCCGCGAGGCTGTGCGTGAGGCCGTCGAGGGCGGCATCGCCGTGTTCGAGCTCGCCGAGGGGTACACCTGGCGGCAACTCATCGTCTCCGTGCACCAGATCCTCGGTGACGCGCTGTCGCCGGGGCAGACCACGGGCCGACAGGGTGGAGTGGACCTCTTCGCGCTCGCCAACGCCGTCTCCCAGATGGTCGACGCACCCGTCACGATCGAGGATCTGGGATCGAAGATCCTGGCCTTCTCGGATGACCAGAACCGGGCGGACGAAGCCCGCAAGGCCACCGTGCTCGCTCGCCAGGTGTCACAGCACAACACCGACTTCCTCCGTTCCGAAGGGTACTTCAAACGCATCTACGGGCGTGACGAGGTGGTGCACGTTCCGACCGAGGGCGTCGGTGGCACAATCCCCCGCGCGGTCGTGCGCCTTCATCACAAGGGCCACACCCTGGGGTCGATCTGGGCAGCCACTGCGGCTGGGCCGAGCGCAGAATTGCACGAGGCCCTGCTGAGGGGTGCCGCGATGATCGCTCCCAACGTCGCCGAGCTTGCTGCGGTGGAACGCGCAGCCCAGGGTGGTGCAACGGCCCAGGTACTCAGCCTCATGCGGGGCGGGCCGGCCGCGCGCGAGGAAGCATTCAAACTCGGGATCACCCGGTCCCGGTGGGTAGTCGTGGTCATCGCCTCGCAGGAGCCGGGCGCCATGGACACCGCCATGCGCGAGGCGGCCCTCGTCTTCGGCTCGCACATGCAGGCCACCTTCCCCAAGGCGCGCAGTGCGCTCGTCGACGGTCACGTCTACGCTGTGGTACCGCTCGGCAAGAACGGCGACATCACCGTTACATCGACCGTGCAGATGTTCGTACAGAAGTGGAGCGCTCAGGCGCTTCTGGCTGTCATCGGCGATACCGTGGCAGACGCCGCCGACACCCCAGACAGCCGGAGGTCGGCCGACCAGGCGCTGAGAGCGTTCCTCCTGCAGTCGGCCCGACCACAGCCAACCGTACCGCTGCTCGTGCACGCAACCGAGCTTCAAGACGCGGTGCTTCTGCAGCGCCTCACCGACATCATGGCGGCCGAGCATGTGCAGCCGACCGGCCCTTTGGATCGCCTGATCACATACGACGCTCGTCACGACACCGACCTGGTCGACACGCTCAGGGCGTGGCTCGACGCGTTCGGCGATGTGTCAGCGGCCTCGGTGTCGCTACACGTCCATGCCAATACCTTCCGGTACCGTCTGCGCCGAGTCGCTGAGATCGGCGGGATCGATCTGGGCAACAGCGAGTCCAGATTCTCCCTCATGCTCCAGTTGCGCACCTTCCAGCACTCTTCCAAACGCGAATGATCGACTCGGCGAGGCGACTTGGAGCCGCACACCTTGTCAGATGCTCGCACGCCGAAAGATTTGGGGAAATGCACTGACGGTCGAAGTCAGAAATAGATTATGGTCGTTGTCTGGCCGATTCTGATCGGAGCGGTTGACTGAGCGCTTTGCGCGGTCGATCCGAGGCTCGAAACCTCCGGCGCCCTCATCTAGCCCCGGAGATTTTTTCTATGTCTATGCCCTCGCGGCCTGTGTCCGCAATGTCCGCCTCTCCCCAGCGCTGGTGGGCGCTCGTCGTTCTCGCGCTCACTCAGCTCGTCGTGGTGCTCGACGGCACCATCGTCAACATCGCTCTCCCGCAGGCCCAGCAGGAGCTCGGCCTCAGTGACGTAGAGCGCCAGTGGGTTATCACCGCCTACGCCCTGGCATTCGGTGCTCTGCTGCTGCTCGGCGGCCGAGTTGCCGACTACTGGGGCCGCAAGCGCACCTTCCTCGTGGGCATGCTCGGCTTCGGTATCGCCTCCGCTATCGGTGGTATGGCCCAGAACGGCACCGAACTCATCATCGCGCGCGGACTGCAAGGCGTGTTCGCAGCGCTCCTCGCCCCGGCCGCCCTGGCCCTGCTGACGGTGAC
>NZ_FXWI01000002.1 GCF_900177765.1 Agreia sp. VKM Ac-1783 | reverse complement strand
CCGAACCCGGAAGCTAAGACTCTCTGCGCCGATGGTACTGCAAGGGGGACCTTGTGGGAGAGTAGGACACCGCCGGACTCCTATTACACGAATGGTCACCCCACACCGGGGTGGCCATTCGCTGTTTAACCACCCATTCAACGACCGTCGCGACAGACCGGTAAAGTCGTAGGGTGCTCAGAGCAGAGAATCATCCCCAGTCCGCCCGACCCTGGCTTGCGAGCTACCCTCCCGGCCAGGACTCCGACATCCCTGAGATCACATTCCGATCGATCCCGGAGCTCGTCGCCGCGACATGCGCCAAGTTCGCCGACCAGCCCGCGTTCTCCAACATGGGGCACGCACTGTCATTCCGTGAGGTCGACGTGCTGTCCGATCGGATGGCGGCTTTCTACCAGAAGGAACTGGGACTCGTTCCGGGCGATCGCATCGTCATCCAGCTGCCCAACCTCCTGCAGTTTCCCGTCGCCATGTTCGGGGCGCTGAAGGCCGGCCTGGTGGTCGTCAACGCCAACCCGCTCTACACGGCGCACGAGCTCAAATCGATCCTCGTGGACTCGGGGGCGGTCGCCGTTGTTGTGCTCGAGAACTTCGCCGTGACGCTCGATCAGGAGATCGGTGGCACAGACATCCGGCACGTGATTCTGACGTCGGTGGGCGACCTGCTGCCGCTGCCCCAACGCGCCTTCACGAACTTCGCCGTGCGGTACGTCAAGAAGATGGTCCCCGCCCACTCACTGTCGGGCACGATCTCGTTCCGCGATGCCCTGAGCAGGGGCGCGCAGCTCGTCTTCGACGCCCCGAGCATCGCGCCCGAAGACCTGGCCTTCCTCCAATACACCGGAGGGACGACGGGGGGCACGAAGGCCGCCATGCTGACACACCACAACATGCTGGCGAATCAGTTCCAGATCATGGGGCCGATCCGTGTCGCGCTTCAGGAGGGCGCAGAGACGGTCATCGCCGCCCTGCCGCTCTACCACGTGTTCTGTCTCACGGTGAATTGTCTCGGCTTCTTCCACTTCGGCGCACACAACGTGCTCATCACGAACCCTCGAGAGACCGACGCGCTCATCAAGACGGTGACGAAGTACCGGCCGAGCGTCCTCATCCTCGTGAGCACGCTCGCCGCGGCCCTGCTCGACCGGCCGGGCTTCGACAGTCTGGACTTCGGCCCGCTCAAGCTGAGCGTCGCGGGCGGGATGGCGCTGCGCACACAGGTTGCCGAGGAGTGGGAGCGTCGCACGGGCTCGCAGATGGTCGAGGGCTACGGCCTGACTGAGGCGTCGCCTGTCGTGTCGGTGAACCCCACCGTCGGAACGGCCCGTCTCGGAACGATCGGCCTTCCTCTTCCGTCGACCTACGTCGAGATCCGCGATGACGAGGACGTGGCGGTTCCTCTGGGGGAGCGGGGCGAACTCGTGATCTCCGGCCCCCAGGTCATGAAGGGGTACTGGAACAAGCCCGAGGAGTCGGCCAAGGCGATCGGCCCCGACGGCTGGCTGCACACCGGCGACGTGGCGATCATGGATGCCGACGGCTACGTGACCATCGTGGACCGCATGAAAGACATGATCGTCGTCGGTGGTTTCAATGTGTACCCGGCCGAGGTCGAGGAGGCTGTCCTCAGCGATCCTCGCGTCAAAGAGGCGGGCGTCATCGGTGTCGACGACGAACACTCGGGCGAGACCGTCAAGCTGTTCGTGGTTCGGCAGGATCCGTCGCTGACCGAGGCGGACATCCGGGGCTATCTGAAAGACCGCCTGGCCGGCTACAAGCGACCCAAGTACATCGTGTTCCGCGACGAGCTGCCCAAGACCAACGTCGGCAAGATTCTGCGACGTGAGTTGAGGGAGCCGGGCGACCCGGCCTCGCGATAGTCTGGGTGCACAGTCTTCTTCACTCGGCGCCTACGCGCCGCCACGATCGAACGGTAGTTGTTTTCATGAGAGTCATCGTCTTCGTCCTGTGCCTGGCAGCCTTCGTCGCCGGGATGGTTGTGATGGCATACGCGTTCCCCGGAGACGGCGGATTCCTCGCTGAGGTCTTCGTCGGCGGTGTACTGCTGTCGTCGGCCGCCGTGTTCGTGCCCATGAGCGTTCTGCGCTGGCTCGACCGGGCCTAGCAGCTCCGTCGACGCCCGCGCCTACCAGGCTGCGGGCTTGTAGTCCTTGAGAAAGACCCCGTGCAGGTCTTCTCCCGCCTCACCCTGAACGATCGGGTCGTAGACCCGTGCGGCCCCGTCTACGAGGTCGAGCGGGGCGTGGAAGCCTTCTTCCGCCAGGCGCACCTTGGTGGGATGCGGCCGCTCGTCCGTGATCCAGCCCGTGTCGACACTCGTCATCAGGATTCCGTCGGACTCGAGCATCTCGCCGGCGCTCGTGCGCGTGAGCATGTTCATGGCCGCCTTCGCCATGTTGGTGTGCGGGTGCCCGGGGCCCTTGTATCGACGACCGAACTGCCCCTCCATGGCGGAGACGTTGACGATGTACTTGCGGCGCGCTGTGGATGCGGCCATCACCGGGCGCAGTCGGCTCACGAGGATGAACGGCGCCGTCGTGTTGGCGAGCTGCACTTCTAGCATCTCGAGCGGGTCGACGTGCTCGACGTTCTGGGTCCAGCTGTTCACGTCGTGCAGGTCTGGAACCAATCCGCCGGCGTCGATCGCAGTGCCCGCGGCGAGGCGATCGAGCGAGCTCGAGCCGGGTGCCATGGCCAGGCTCGTGAGCTCCGATGCCGTGAGCTTGTCGGCCACGAGCGCGGTCGATCCCAGAATCGGGTGCGCCGCGACCGAGGCGGCCAAGGCCTGCGGATGCGCGTCGTTCGTGTGGCCGAAGGTCACGAGTTCGGGAAGCGGCCTGTCGGTCGGCAGCGGCTCGAGCTCGGCATCTGTCAGGGGCGCGTAGGAGCCGGGGGAGCGCTTCACCGTCTGGGCGGCGTTGTTGATGAGGATGTCGAGGGGGCCCTCGGCGGCGACGGCGTCGGCGAGGGCGATCACCTGCGCCGGATCCCTGAGATCGATTCCCACGACCTTCAGCCGGTGCACCCACTCTGATGCGTCGGGCAGGCTGGAGAAGCGACGAACGGCATCGCGAGGAAAGCGCGTCGTGATCGTCGTGTGGGCTCCGTCGCGCAGCAGGCGCAGGGCGATGTACATGCCGATCTTCGCCCGACCACCGGTGAGGAGCGCGCGCTTTCCGGTGAGGTCGGTGCGGGCATCCCGTTTCTGGTGGCTCATGGCCGCGCAGTCGGGGCACAGCTGGTGGTAGAACGCATCGACCAGCGTGTAGTGCTGTTTGCAGATGTAGCAGGCCCGCGACTTGAGCAAGGTACCCGCGGTCGGTGTCTCGATGGTCGTGGCAAGAGGGATGCCGCGGGTCTCGTCGTCGATGCGATCGGACGCGCCCGTCGCGGTCGCCGCGACGACGGCCCGGTCGGCGGCAGCGATGCGCGCGCGCTTCTCCTGGCGGCCGTGGTTCTTGACGGCCTTGAACATCTTGGCGGTCGCTCGGCGCACGGCCACGAAATCAGGATGCTCCTGCTCGAGCGTGTGCAGCTGTGCCAGCACCCGAAGGGTCACCTCTAGTTCGTCGGCAGTGAAGCCGGCGGGCGGCGCTTCGTGATCGTTCGGCAGGTCTGTCATAACCGAACGATTCTACCCGCGGCCGCTTGGCGCCATAGTCTCGTCTTATGGCGACTCCTGATTTCGTACTGGCCCTGCGCGAGAAGATCGGTCACGCTCCGCTGTGGCTCTCTGGAATCACCGCTGTCGTCACGCGCGACGACAGCGTGCTGATGGTTCGACGCTCCGACAACGGAGCCTGGACCCCTGTCACCGGCATCATCGATCCGGGCGAGCAGCCCGCGACGGCGGCCGCTCGCGAGGTTCTCGAGGAGGCCGGTGTGGTCGCCGTGGCCGAGCGTCTCTCGTGGGTGCACACGCTGCCGATGCTGACCTACGACAACGGCGACCAGTCCGAGTACCTCGATCTCACGTTCCGCATGCGCTACGTCTCGGGTGATCCCTATCCTGCAGACGGCGAGAACACCGAGGCCCGCTGGTTCGCGCTGCACGAGTTGCCGGAGATGTCTCTCGACATGCGCACGCGCATCCGATACGCCCTCGACGACATTCCTGCCGCGCGTTTCGAGCAGTGACGCTCGATCAGCCGAGAAGCCCTATTCGATGACGGCGATCACGATCGAGAGCACCACGCTGACCACTCCGACGCCCGCGAAGATGTAGCCGAGAAGCCTCAGCAGATGTCCCTCGCGGTGGGCGGGGTCGGTGCGAGCCTGCTCGGGGCGCCGAGGGTTGACGAACACCGTGACGTCGTCGCCCTCAACCAGATGGGCCGTCTCCTCGGTATCCGCGGGAAGCTCGTAGAGGTGGCCGTCGTCGCCCAGCCATCGGAAGACGTGCGGCTCGTCGACGTCGTCGCCCGGAGCATCCGGAATCGGGTGACGAGCGACGATGACGGCCATCGTCTCAGTCCAGCCGCTGAAGGCGAGCCTCCGCACGTAGCCGGCGACGAGCAGCGGTATGCCGAGGCCGAGGCCGATCCAGGAGAGGAGCTCCACGACCAGCGATGCTGCGTCGAGGGGCGTGGTCATGGATCGATTTTAGGGGTCTACGCGGGACGCGGCTCTTCGACCACGACATCTGCCGGATTCTTGTCGGTGCGCCACCCTCGCCAGACGGGCTGGCGGAGCCGATCCGTCGACGTCCACTCCGCGAACTCGACCTCCCCGACCTGGGACGGCGTGATCCAATGCGCATCGCGGGCATCTGCCGCTGGTACGTCGGTCGCCGGCGACGTCTTTCGCTCCAGACGGGTGAATCGCGTGGCCAGGTCCGCGAGATCCCGCTCGCTGAAACCCGTTCCGACCCGGCCCGCGTAGCGGAGCTCGCCGTCTCGAGGCACGGCGACGAGCAGCGAACCGATCGTGTTCGCCCGCCGCCCTGCCCCGGGTCTCCATCCCACGACCACGACCTCCTGAGTCTTGTGCAACTTGAGCTTGATCCAGGCCGACGATCTCTTGCCTGACCGATACGTCGAATCGCGCTTCTTGGCCACGACGCCCTCCAGGCGGAGCTCTGCGCTCGCGGCGAGGGCCTCGTCGAGGTCGCCTTCGTAGGCGGGAGGAACCTGCACGAGCGACGTCGTGTCGGCCGTGACGATCTCCTCCAGCGCCGCGCGCCTCTCGTCGTATTCGTGGGAGCTCAGCGACTCGCTACCTCGCTCGAGCGCGTCGAAGACGAAATAGTGCGCCCTGGTCGAGGAGATCGCCCGCTCGACCTCGGCTTTCTTCGTGAGCTTCATCCGGCCCTGCAGGCGTCCGAAATCAGGGCGCCCTCGCGCATCGAGCGCGACGATCTCGCCGTCGAGCACGCAGTCTGTGGCTCCGTCGACCGCGTGCGCCACGGCCTCGGCGATTTCGGGGAAGCTGCGCGTGAGGTCGTTGCCGTTCCGGCTCGTGAGCCGGACTTCGCCATCGCGCATCCGGGCGATCGCACGGATGCCATCCCATTTCATCTCGAACGCCCAGCCGGCGGGGGAGTCGTCGGCGAGAACGGTCTGCTTGGTGCCCAGGGTGGCGAGCATCGGCGAGACGGAGCGGTCGGAGGATGCCGAGCGCCGGGAATCCGTTGCAGGAGCGGACGAGGGCGACGCGGTCGGCTGCGCAGGATCCATCAGGTGGATGAGCCAGTTGTTCTCGGCCCGGCCCGCGCCGCCCGTGTGGATGAGGGCGAATCTGCGCGGCTCGCCGAGGCCGGTCGGCTTCGTGCCCGTCAGCGTCGCGATCACCTCTTTTCCGTCGCGCCACTTCTCGAGCTCGTACGTTCCGGCATCCCAGATCGTCACCTCGCCGCCGCCGTATTCTCCGGCCGGGATGGTGCCCTCGAACGAACCATAGGCGAGCGGGTGGTCCTCGGTCTGCACGGCCAGGTGGTTCTGCTTCCCGGACGTGGGCACCCCCTTCGGCAGGGCCCAGCTCACGAGCACCCCATCGTGCTCGAGGCGGAAGTCGTAGTGCAGTCGCCTGGCGTGGTGTTCCTGGATCACGAACGACTGCCCCTCAGTGGGCTCGGCCGCTTCGCTCGGCACGGGCTCTGGAGTCTTCGACGCGTCGCGCTTGCGCCGATAGGTGGCCAGTCGGTCGGCCGTCGGTTCGAGTGCATCGAGGTGACCCTTGACCAGGTCGGCCAGCGGATCGCCTCGGCGTTTCACCCGCCTCAGTACCTCGCGAAAATCGAGCTGTGCCAGCGAGGGACTCGCCAACTCACGCCAGGTCCGGGGCGCCGCTACCATCGGATGCGATCGGCCGCGCAGGGAATACGGGGTGATCGTCGTCTTCGATCCGTTGTTCTGGCTCCAGTCGACGAGCACCTTTCCGGCACGCAGCTCCTTCTTCATGTCGCTGACGATGAGGTCGGGGTGAGCCGCCTCGAGGGCGCGGGCGAGCTCGTGAGCCACGGCCGATACCTCGTCGGAGGTCTGTTTGCCGTCGAGGGCTGCATAGAGGTGGATGCCTTTCGACCCGCTCGTGACGGGCATGGGGTCGAGACCCATGTCGCGCAGGATCTCGCGGGCGAGGCGGGCGACCTCCGCGCATTCCGGCAGACCGGCGCCCTCGCCGGGGTCGAGGTCGAGCACGAGGCGATCGGGGTTCTTCTGCTCACCCGTTCGAGCGAACCTCCATTGAGGCACGTGGATCTCGAGCGCCGCGATCTGGCCGAGCCAGGTGAGCGTGGCCAGATTGTTGACGAGCGGGTAGTCGTTCGCGTGGTTCTTGTGCTCGATCGTGCCCCGGGTCACCCAGTCGGGTGTGCCGTCGTCGAGGTTCTTCTGAAAGAACATCTCGCCCGGATGCTCCGCGGTGCCGACGCCGTTGACCCACCGCTTGCGCGTCGCAGGTCTGTCGCGAGCGTGCGGAATGAGAACGGGAGCGATGGACGCGTAATAGTCCAGTACCTCGCCTTTCGTTGTTCCCGTCTCGGGATACAGCACTTTGTCGAGATTGGTCAGGGTGAGTCGCTGCCCGCCCACGGACACCACCTGTTTCGTCGCGCTCATGCTGACATTCTCGGCACGCGCCGGGGTCAAGGGCTAGTGCTTGCGCGCCGAGAGGAGTTCACTCGGGTGTATGAGAGCGATCTGGAAAGGTGCCGTCACATTCGGCCTGGTGAACGTGCCCGTCAAGGTCTATGCGGCCACAGAGGATCACGACATCGCGCTGCACCAGGTGCACGACGAAGACGGCGGGCGCATCCGCTACCAGAGGCGCTGCGAGATCTGCGGCAAGATCGTGGACTACGCCCACATCGACAAGGCGTTCGACGACGGTGAGCGCACGGTCGTGCTGACCGGCGACGACCTGTCGAGCCTGCCCGAAGAGAAGAGTCGCGAGATCGACGTGGTCGAGTTCGTTCCGAGCGAGCAGATCGATCCGATCATGCTCGACCGCAGCTACTTTCTCGAACCCGACTCGTCGAGCGCCAAGTCGTATGTGTTGCTCCGGCGCACGCTCGAGCAGACCGACCGCACCGCGATCGTGCACTTCGCCCTGCGGCAGAAGACTCGCCTCGGCGCTCTGCGCGTGCACGGAGACGTGCTCATGCTGCAGTCGTTGCTCTGGTCAGACGAGGTGCGAGAGGCCTCATTCCCAGCGCTCGACGAACGCGTGCGCATCACGGCCAAAGAACTCGACATGTCGAGCGCTCTCGTCGACAGCTTCGCCAGCGACTTCTCGCCCGAGGATTTCACCGACGACTACCAGGAGCAGCTCCGCACGCTCATCGACGCCAAGCTCGAGCAGGGAGAAGCGCTCGATACCGATGCGACGTTCGGCGAGCAGCCGGAGAAGCAGACCGGCGGTGAGGTCATCGACCTCATGGAAGCACTGCGGCGCAGTGTCGAGCGAAACGCCGCGAAGAAGAAGCCTGCGCCGAAGAAGAAGCCCGCCGCGAAGAAGACCGCCGCTGCACAGAAGCCCGCCGCCAAGAAAGAACCGTCCACCGCGAAGAAGCGCCGGGCGTAATGTGGGGGCGGTGTACTCCCCGCTGATCCCCGACGACGTGATCGAACGCATCCGTTCTCGCGCCGCGGGCTACGACCGTGACAACGCCTTTCCGCACGAGGATCTGGCCGATCTGACCGAACTCGGATACCTCCGGCTCTTCGCGTCCACGGCACGCGGCGGACTGGGTCTCGGTCTCTACGATGTCGCCCGCGAACAACGGCGCCTCGCGGCTGCCGCGCCCGCGACCGCGCTCGCGATCAACATGCACCTCGTCTGGACCGGCGTCGCGAAGACCTTGCTCGATCGCGGTGACGAATCGCTCGCCTTCGTACTCGACGAGGCAGCCGCCGGTGAGATCTTCGCTTTCGGAAACAGCGAGGCGGGCAACGACCTCGTGCTGCTCGACTCCCGCACTCGAGCAGACGGGCATTCCGACGGCTCGTACTCCTTCACAGGCCGCAAGATCTTCACCTCGCTGTCGCCGGTGTGGACCCGGCTCGGCGTCTTCGGTCGCGACGACTCGAGCGCGGATGCGCCCCAGCTCGTTCACGCCTTCATCGACCGCGCGGCTGACGGCTACCGAATAGAAGACGATTGGGACACGCTCGGAATGCGCGCGACGCAGAGCCACACCACGATCCTCGAGGGGGTCACGGCGCCGGCCGACCGGGTGTTCCGGCGCATCGCTCCGGGGCCGAGCGCCGACCCGCTGGTCTTTGCGATCTTCGCGAACTTCGAGATCCTCGTCGCGTCCGTCTACGCAGGCATCGCCGACCGAGCCCTCGAGCTCGCGGTGGAGGCGGCCCACCGCAGAACGAGCCTGAAGTCGGGCGGCCGACCCTATGCATCCGACCCCGACATTCGGCGCAGGGTCGCCGAGGCCGGCATCGCGCTCGACGCGCTCGAGCCGCAGATCGATCGGATGGCGCGCGACGTCGACGGGGTCGTCGACCACGGCGCCCGCTGGTTCGCGAAGCTGGTCGGGCTCAAGGTGCGTGCGACGGAGACGGCGCGGGTCGTCGTCGATCAGGCGATCAGGGTCACCGGCGGCTCGGCGATGTCGAACTCCAGCGAGCTCGGGCGCCTCTACCGTGATGTACTGGCGGGTATGTTCCACCCGTCAGACGACGAATCCGCCCACTCCACCGTCGCGAACTCCCTTCTCGGCCCGGTAGCCCAGTGAGCATCATCACCTTCGGTGAGCACTCTCCGCGAGTGGCGGACAGTGCCTGGATAGCTCCGACCAGCACGCTCATCGGGAGAGTGACGGTCGGTGCCGAGAGCAGCGTGTTCTTCGGGGCCGTTGTGAGGGGCGACTCCTCGGAGATCTCGCTGGGGCAGCGCAGCAATCTGCAGGACAACGTCGTCGTGCACGCCGACCCGGATTTTCCGACCAGGGTCGGGCACGGAGTGAGCGTGGGCCACGGAGCCGTTCTGCACGGGTGCACGATCGGAGATGACAGCCTCGTGGGTATGAATGCCACGGTCTTGAACGGAGCCGTGGTCGGATCGAACTGCCTCATCGCCGCTGGAGCAGTCGTGCTCGAGGGCACCGTCATCCCAGACGGATCGCTCGCGGCGGGGGTGCCGGCGAAGGTTCGACGCGAACTCTCCGCCGACGAGCGTGAGGGCATTCGAGCGAACGGAAGCAACTACGTGGCGCTGTCGCGGGCCTACCGTGCGTCGTAGACGCGCGGCTTCTTGCGCGATCGTCTGCCTCAGCCTGCTCCTGACATCGTGCGCCGCGTCTGATGCCGAGCAGGCGGCACCGGCTCCCACCCCGACCGAGACCGCAGAAGCGACGCCGGCTCCGCCGCCCTCCGTCGAGGAGATGACGGCGCAGTACGCCTCGGTTCGCCTCCACACCATGACACTCGAGCAGAAGGTCGCCTCGATGTTCATCGTTCGGGCGCCCGGTCTCGACGGTGCAGCATGGCAGACGACGGTGACGTCACGAGGCCTCGGTGGACTGATCCTCATGGGCGACAACATCCCGGCGACGCCCGAGGAGCTCGCCGCGCTGACAGGTGGGGTCGCCTCGGGCGACGGCCTCGCCCCGCTGATCGCGGTCGACGAAGAGGGTGGCGACGTGACCCGGCTTCCCTACGACGGTTTCGCCGGCGCTGACAGCCTCGCTGCGGAGCCCGAGTCTGCGACGCGCGACGCCTTCACCGGAAGATCGACGCTGCTGGACCAGGTCGGGATCTCGATCAACTTCGGCATCGTGGCCGATGTGACGCCAGACCCTGACTCCTTCATCTTCGACCGTGTGCTCGGACCGGATGCCGCGTCGGCATCACCGAAGGTCGCGGCGGCGGTTGCCGGCGAGAAGGCGCGGGTCTTCAGCACCCTCAAGCACTTTCCGGGGCATGGAGAGTCGGCGGATGATTCGCACATCAGCGTGCCGCAGATCGACATCGATCAGACCCAATGGCGTGCCAGGGATGCCCCGTCATTTCAGGCCGGCATCGATGCCGGCGCCGAACTCGTGATGTTCGGTCATCTGGCCTACACCCCCGTCGACCCGCAGCCGGCGAGTCTGTCCTCGACCTGGCACTCGATCCTGCGCGACGAACTGGGTTTCACCGGCGTGACGGTGACCGACGACATGGGCATGCTCGAGGCGACGGGTCTTCCCGAATACGCGAATCCCGACGAGAACGCCATCCGGGCAGTGGCGGCGGGCAACGACCTGCTCCTCTACGTGACGCCGGGCAACATCGACGCGACGATCTCCGCCGTCGTCGGCGCCGTGGAGTCAGGCCGGATCGACCCCGCCGTCGTCGACGACGGGGTGACCCGGGATCTCGAGCTGCGACGAACACTCTGGCTGCGGCAGCATCCAGACGTCGCGTTCTGAATCAGCCCTCGACGTGCCGCTCGTCGTGACCGGAGTAGGTGCTCAGCGGCCTGATCAATGAGTTCGAGGCGCGCTGCTCCATGATGTGCGCGGTCCAGCCCACGATGCGACTCGCGACGAAGAGCGGCGTGAACGTCTCGGTGTCGAAGCCCATGAGGTGATAGGCCGGACCCGACGGGTAGTCGAGGTTCGGCAGAATGTTCTTGCGCGCCGTCATGGCGGTCTCGAGTGCGTCGTAGAGGGCGCCGAGATCGGGGCGGTCGTAGTGCTCGAGGAGGGCGTCGAGACTGGTCTTCATCGTGGGCACTCGCGAGTCGCCATGTTTGTAGACACGGTGGCCGAACCCCATGATCTTGCGCTTTTCGGCGAGTGCTGTGTCGAGCCACGCCGCAGCCTTATCGGCCCTGCCGACCTCGTCGAACGTGTGCATCACGGCCTCGTTGGCACCGCCGTGCAGGGGGCCCTTCAGTGCCCCGATTCCTCCGACGACGGCCGAGTACAGATCGGCGAGGGTCGAGGTGATGACCCGGGTCGTGAAGGTCGATGCATTGAAGGAGTGTTCCGCGTACAGGATCATCGAGACGTCGAACGCATCGACCACGACCAACTCGGGAACATCGCCGAAGGTCATGTGGAGGAAGTTCGCCGAGTAGCCCAGGTCGTCGCGCGGCTCGACGACGTCGTCGCCATGACGGCGCCTCTGGTCGTACGCCACGATCGCGGGGATTCTCGCGTAGAGCCCGATCGCCTTCTCGAGGTCGGCCTCGGGCGAATCATCGGATGCCCGGGGGTCGCTCGCGCCGATGACGCTCACGGCCGTGCGCAGCACGTCCATCGGATGCGCCGTGAGAGGCAAATCGTCGATGATGCGACGAACGGCGACGGGCAGAGCACGCTGCGCGCGTTCCACGCGCTCGAACTCCGCGAGCTGCTCGTCGGTGGGCAGTTCGCCGTGCCACAGGAGGTACGCGACCTGCTCGAAGGAGCACAGCGCGGCCAGCTCCTGAACCGGGTAGCCACGATAGAGCAGCGAGTTGGTCTCGGGGTTGACCTTGGAGATGGCCGTCGTGTCGACGACGACACCGGCCAGACCCTTGTGGATGCGAGGTTCTTCGACGATCGCGGACGAATCAGACACGGGCGGGCTCCTTCGCATGAGGCGGCGCCCTCCCGAACGGGGGCGCGGTCGCCATGCTATCGAACCCCGGTGATGAATCAGGAGGCCGGAGGGGTGGGCGCCTTGCGTCGGGTGGCCGTGCGAACGATCACGAGCGTGATCACCGCAAGCACCGCCAGCACGAGCAGCCAGGGCAGGGCGACCCCGAGTGCCACGAGCGAGCCGTTGAGGGCGGCGACGAGCGAGTTCCAGCCGACGACGAGTCCGCCCCAGAAGTCCTTCGGCGCACCCGGACGAATCGACCCGGCAGTGTGCAACTGCAGATCGATCGTCGAGTAGGCGACCTGGTCGCCCAGCAGGTCGCGTTGCGACTTCAGGGAATCCAAGTCGGCCTGACGGGTGGAGATCGCGGACTCGAGCGTGATCAGGTCATCGATGTCGGTTGCTGCGGCCATCAGGTCGAGCAGGCGGTCGACCGATCCCTGCATGGCCGTGATGCGGGCATCCAGATCGGTGGTCTGGGCCGTGACGTCTGTCGACGAGATCGACGCGGAATCGACGGTGCCGAGTTTCTTCAGATCGTCGAGGGCCGCCGTGATCTTGTCTTCGGGAACGCGGATCGTGAGTTCGGCGCTGGCGGACTCGGAATCCGTTCCAGCCCACTCTGATCGATTGTCGACGTGCCCGCCGTGCTTCTCGACGACGGCCACTGCCGATGCGCTCGCCGCGCTCGGGTCGTCCACGCTGAGAGAGACCCAGCCTGTGGTCACGACCTGCGCGTCTGCCGATACAGCGCTGTCTTCGGCCCCGCCCGGCGCCGACTTCTCCTGTTGCGGAGCTATCGGCGCTGGCCGTCCTCCCTCTGAGGGAGACGACGCTCCCGACGAACTCGAGCACCCCGCGAGCAGCAGGACGGCGGCGGCGGTCGCGACGACGGTGAGCGCGTATCTCTTCATGACGCTCACGCTAGGGACGGTTGGCTGCGAGCAGAGTGAGCGAGATGCGATGGTTACTGTCTCGTTATCGCGTCGTTACGGTTCTCACCTCAGGCCGAGCGCCTAGGCTCGAGGCATGGAATACCGCACCCTCGGACGCACTGGACGAACCGTATCGAGCATCGGACTCGGCACCTGGCAGCTCGGAGCGGATTGGGGTGACGTGAGCGCCGCCGAGGCCCACGCGGTTCTCGACGCTGCAGTGGAGTCGGGCGTCACCTTCTTCGATACCGCTGATGTCTACGGAGACGGACGAAGCGAACAGCTGATCGGCGAGTACCTCGAGGCGCATCCCGACAGCGAGGTCACGGTCGCCACGAAGATGGGTCGGCGGGAGGCGCAGGACCCCGCGAACTTCACGCTCGAGAAGTTCCGGGAGTGGACCGACCGATCGAGGCGCAACCTGAACGTGCAGACGCTCGACCTG
The DNA here is from genome assembly GCF_900177765.1 of Agreia sp. VKM Ac-1783. Classification (GTDB taxonomy): domain Bacteria; phylum Actinomycetota; class Actinomycetes; order Actinomycetales; family Microbacteriaceae; genus Agreia. Next base: position 988,932 of record NZ_FXWI01000002.1, on the reverse strand, counting down.
GTGCAGCTGCACTGCCCGCCGACTGCGGTGTTCAGCTCGGACGCCGTGTACGACGCGCTCGACACCCTCATCGACGACGGGGTCATCGCCAACTACGGGGTCAGCGTCGAGACGTGCGACGAAGCGCTCGCGGCCATCGCTCGGCCGGGCACCGCGACAGTGCAGATCATCCTCAACGCGTTCCGCCTGAAGCCGCTCGACGCCGTGCTTCCCGCGGCCATCGAGGCCGGCGTGGGCATCATCGCGCGGGTTCCGCTGGCATCCGGTCTGCTCAGCGGCCGGTACTCGGCCGACACCGTGTTCGCGGCAGACGACCACCGCAACTACAACCGCGATGGCAGCGCCTTCGACGTGGGCGAGACCTTCTCCGGCGTCGATTTCGAGGCCGGTGTGGCAGCTGCTCGCGAGTTCGCCGCGCTCGTTCCCGATGGAACGACCCCCGCCGCCGCCGCGTTGGCATGGGTCGCCTCGCGGCCCGGGGTCAGCTCGGTCATCCCGGGCGCCCGCAGCGTGGCCCAGGCACGAGCGAACGCCGCGGCCGGGTCGGTCGGCTTCCTCGGCGAGGCCTTCGAAGACGGCGTGAACGACATCTACGACCGATACTTCCGCGAGGCCGTGCACGGGCGCTGGTGACAAGTTGCCGTGGGTGACGCGCCGGTGGCGTGTTGCTGCGTCGATGCTCGCGACCTCGGGGCTACTTTCGTAGGCGGCCCAACAGAACGAGGACATCGGTGAGTAGAGCACGTCGTACGAACAACACGATCACGGCCCTGGTCGTCGCCGCGATTGTCGGCGCGACCACACTGTCGGGCGGCGCAGCCGCACGGGCCGACGACTACCCTTCGTGGGACGACGTGCAGGCTGCGAAGGCCAGCGAATCGGCGAAGCAGGCGGAGGTCGATCAGATCACCCAGCTGCTCGCGCAGCTGAAAGACGAGGCGTCCGCGGCCGAGCAGCAGGCCAACGAGAAATGGACGCTCAACGAGAAGGCTCAGAAGGCTCTCGAAGACGGTCAGAAGACGGCCGATTCGCTGGCCGATCGCGCAGCCGGTCTACAGGCGTCGGCGGATGCGTCGAAGAAGCAGGCCGCGCAGCTCGCGGCGCAATTCGCCCGGCTCGGCGGTGGCGAAGACGTCTCGTCGATGCTGCTGACCAGCTCCTCGGGTGAGAGCGACGACCTGCTGGGCAAGCTGGGGTCGTTGAGCAAGCTCAGCGAGACCGTCTCCGGTGTCTATGCCACTGCGAAGACGCAGAGCAACGACGCTGCCGCGATGAGTGACCAGGCCCAGGTCGCGAAGGACGCATTGACGGCGCTGGCGAATACGGCGTCGACGTCGCTCGCCGACGCCCTCGCTGCCCAGAAGGCCGCGGTCAGTGCGGTGAACGCGCAGTCGGCCCACGAGTCCGAGCTGCAAGCGCAACTCGCCTCGCTCACCCAGAACGTCGCGACCACGGAGGCCGACTACCAGGCAGGCATCGCGGCCGCGGAGGCCGCGGCAGCCGCGGCAGCGGCAGCAGCCGCGCAGGCCGGTTCCGCGCCGGGAGCGCCCATCTCGGACGACGCACGCACGCTCGCGCTGGAACTGGTCGGAGACATCCAAGCCGGTCGTCTGACGGGCGCCCAGCCCGACCACCTCCAGGAGATCGAGTGGATCGCAGCCGGCGATTCCGTGCAGAACTGCGGCATCGACACGCAGATCCTCGCGGCGATCGTCGTGGCCGTGCGTACCTTCGGCTCAGCCGGTGTGAGCGACATCAACCGCAAGTGCACCGGCCAGATCGAGGGCGCCGGCATCTATTCGGCGCACTACGTGGGCGGGGGAGGCCACGCTGTGGACTTCAACGCGCTCGCCGGTCAGGGCCTCTCGGGAGCAGACGACAATTCGCTGCGCCTGATCGCGGTGCTCGACCAGGTGATGCCCTCCGGCTCAGGCCTCGGTCAGCGCCAGTGCCGCATCAATTCCGGAGATGAGCCCGATTTCGCGAACTTCCACGACTTCGCCGACACCTGCACCCATCTGCACGTCGACGACCTGACCTGATCCGAGCGTCAGCCGAGGTCGTCGGGGTCTTTTCCGGTGCGCTGCCCGCTGTCGAGCGCAGCGATGCGAGCGCGGTCGTCATCGTCGAGCGCGAAATCGAAGACGTCGATGTTCTCGCGGATTCGTTCGGGCGTGATCGATTTCGGAATGACGATGTTGCCGAGGTCGAGCTGCCAGCGCAGCACGATCTGCGCCGCTGAGCGGTCGTGCTTCGCGGCCAGCGCGGCCAGCGTGGGGTCGTCGAGGATGCGCCCCCGGGCCAACGGCGACCACGCCTCGGTCGCGATCGAGTGCGCGGCGTCGTACTCGCGCACGCCTGCCTGCTGAAGCCACGGATGCAGCTCTACCTGGTTGATCACGGGCGTCTCTCCGCCCTCCCGGGCGAGCCTCTCGAGGTGGTGCGGGTGGAAGTTCGATACGCCGATCGAGCGCACGACTCCGTCGGCCTTCAGACTCTCGAGCGCCCGCCAGGTCTCGACGTAGCGGTTCTGCCGCGGTGCGGGCCAGTGGATCAGATAGAGATCGAGGTAGTCGAAGCCGAGTTTCTCGAGGCTCGTGTCGAACGCACGACGGGTCTCGTCGTATCCGTGGTCGTTCTGCCACACCTTCGACGTGACGAAGACCTCGTGCCTCGGAACGTCACCGGCTCGCACCGCCTGCCCGACGCCGACCTCGTTCTCGTAGAACGCGGCCGTGTCGATGTGTCGGTAACCGGCCTCGAGGGCGTGAGCCACGGCATCCGTCGCCTCGGCGTCTGACACCTTGTACACGCCCAACCCGAGCTGAGGGATGGCGCGGCCGTCGGACAGGGTCACAAGGGGAGAAGTGGGCATTCGACCATTATCGACGACGGTCGTCTGCGCGCCCGTCGTGCAGACTAGAGGGCGACGAGGGAGGGAAGCGAGAATGGCCAAAGCGCCTACCGTCTATGACGTGGCCGAGCGCGCGGGCGTATCGATCGCCAGCGTGTCGCGGGTTCTACGCAGCCCCGATTCGGTCAAGGAGCAGACCAGAGAGCGTGTGCTCGAGGCCGTGCGTCACCTCGGCTACGTTCCCAGCGCGAATGCGCGCGGGCTCGCGGCCCGGCGAACGAACGTGATCGGGCTGTTTTTTCCCGGCCACGACGACGTGGCGGGATCCGAGGGCCAGCTTGTCGCGGCATCCGGTGGGGTCACGACCGTGCGTGACGACCCGACGACAGAACCCGAGACGAACAACTTCTACTTCGACGAGGTGCTGCGCGGAGCAGAGATCGAGGCCTGGCGACGAGGATTCGCGCTGATGGTGGCTGCCGGTCGTGGGGCGTCGCGCGAGGCGATCGTCAACGACATCGCCGGGCGGGTCGACGGTCTGGCCGTGCTCGCGCGCACCGTGCCCGACGAGCTGCTCACGCATGTGGCCCGGCGCATCCCCGTTGTCGTCCTCGCGGCGACGCGCGGAACGGACGAGTTCGATCACGTGAGTGTCAACAACGCTCCAGGGATGCGCGCGATGACCGAGCACGTTCTGGGCGCGGGGGCCAGGCGCCTGCTGTACATCGCCGGCCCCGAGGACTCGCCCGACGATGCCGAGCGACTTCAGGGATTCAGAGCGGCCGTCGACGGGGTAGCCGGCGTGACCGTCGAACTCATCCGCGGCGACTTCAGCAGGGCCAGGGGGCGCGAGATCGCGTTGGGCATCGACCCGCTTCCCGACGCGATCGTCTGCTCGAACGACCAGACGGCGCTGGGCGTCCTGGATGCGATGGGGCGCCGGTCTATCGGCGTTCCGGACGACGTGATGGTCACCGGATTCGACGGGATCACGGCGGGGAGGCACTCGTCGCCGCGCCTCACCACCGTGCACCAGCCGATGGTGGAGCTCGGCCGTGCCGCCATTCAGGCGCTCACCGCTCGTCTCGATGACCCCTCGATGGACGCTCGCTCGCTCGTGCTTCCAGTGCAGGTCGTGCTGCGAGAGAGCTGTCCGTAGGGTTCGCTTCGGGTTCGCCGAAGGTTCGCGAAGCTGCACGTCGCGGGCTTGCGCTTGCAAACTGTAAGCGCATACAGTTGTGGGAACGTGCACGTCACGACCAAACACGTCAGTTCATCGTCGACCTGAGAAAAGCGGTTTCAATGAAGCACCCAACAAGGCGCCGGCTGGGCGCACTCGTGTCAGCGGTCATGCTGACCACGGGGCTCGCGGCTTGCAGTATCCAGATCGAGAGCGCACCCGATCCCTCGATTCCGAAGGACACGATGCTGGTGGCGGCCGACAACGGCTCTCCGCTGTTCGAGCGCAATTTCAACCCGTACATGACCAACAAGCGCACGGCGGCCTGGTACATGTACGAGCCGCTCGTGGTTCTCGACAACGTGACGGGCGAAGAGCACCCGTGGCTCGCAACGGGCTACGCGCTGCCCGATCCGTCGACCGTGGTGTTCACCATTCGCGACGGAGTGAAGTGGTCCGACGGCAAGCCGTTCACTCCGAAAGATGTGGCCTTCAGCTTCGATCTGCTCAAGAAGTACCCCACCTTCGACCTGCAGGGCATCTGGACGTACATCGACACGGTCGAGACGAGCGATACGACGGTGACCGTGCACCTCAAGGCGCCGGATGTTCCGGCCGCGCAGCTCATCGCGACGACTCTCATCGTGCCCGAGCACATCTGGAAGGACGTGCCCGACCCGTCGACGTTCCGCAACCCTGACCCGGTCGGCACCGGTCCGTACACCCTCGGCAACTTCGCCGCGCAGCAGTACACGATCGACAAGAACCCGACCTATTGGCAGGCAGACAAGGTCGCCGCCGAGCACATCATCCTGCCGGCCACCAACACGCAGCTCGACGTGGCCACCAAGGGCTACGACTGGGCGTACTCGTTCATCTCCGACGTCGACGGTGCGTGGGTCGGCGCGGGCAACAAGAACACCTACTGGTTCCCGCCGGGAGGAACGGTGGCTCTCTTCCCCAATCTGACCAAGGCGCCCTTCAACGACCTGAACGTGCGACAGGGACTCTCGCTCGCGCTCGATCGCAAGGCCGTGGGCGACTCCGCCGCGGAGGGCTATATGGACGTGGCAGGTCAGACCAACATCCTGCTGCCGTATCAGCAGAACCTGCTCGACCCCTCGATCCCCGACTCGGGACTCGTGGCCCAGAACCAGCAGAAGGCGCTCGAGTACTTCGCCCAGGCCGGTTACACCCAGCAGGGCGGCAAGCTCGTCGACGCCTCAGGCACCCAGCTCAGCTTCACCATCACCACCGCGAACGGCTACAACGACTGGCTCAAGGGTGTGCAGGAGGTGCAGAAGCAGTGGGGCGCCATCGGCATCGACGTGAAGGTGTCCAGCCCGCAACCCGCTGCCTACCAACTGGCCCTGCGCAACGGCGAGTACGACCTCGCCATGGGCGGAACGGGCGGAACCGGCTCGATCTTCCGTGACTTCAATCAGCTGCTCTCGAGCGACTACCTGAAGCCGGTCGGAGAGGAGGCGGTGTTCAACTACGAGCGCTACGACAACCCCGAAGCCGACGAGCTGCTGAGCCAGTACAAGCTCACCATCGATCCCGAGAAGCAGAAGCAGCTCGGGTATCAGCTGCAGAACGTCGTCTACAACGATCTGCCCGTGCTCAGCCTGTACTACGGCGGATCGTGGGGCCTCATGAGCGATGCGAAGTTCACCGGCTGGCCCAGTGAGGCCGACCCGTACGCCTCGCCCAAGACCTACGAATCCACCCCCCTGCTCGTTCTCACCCATCTGAAGAAGGTCAACGATGACTAGCGTCACGATCGCGCCCGGCAGCGCAGACATCTCTGCCGCGCCCCGAATAGCAGGATCAGGCAGAGGAAGGGCGTGGGGCTACGTCGCCCGCAAGGCCGGACTGCTGCTGCTCACGTTGTGGGCGGCCATCACGCTCAACTTCATCCTTCCCCGGCTGATGCCCGGTTCCCCCGCGGATGCAGCCCTGGCGAAGCTGGCCCAGAACGGGCCGGTGAGCGAGGGGACCAAGGCTGCCATCGAGGCCCAATTGGGTGTGCCGACCGGCAACATCCTCGAGCAGTATGTGGCGTACCTGCACCAGGTCATCACTCTCGACTTCGGCGTCTCGTACACGTTCTATCCGCAGAGCGTCTCGGAGCTGGTCAGCACCGCGCTGCCGTACACGCTCGTGCTGGTCGGCGTCGTGACGATCATCGCGTTCGTGCTCGGCACCCTGCTCGGTGTGCTCGCCGCGTGGAAGCGGGGCACCTGGCTCGACACGCTGCCCACCCTGGCGGGATCGTTCGCCAGCGCGTTTCCGTACTTCTGGACGGCGCTGCTGCTGCTGTTCTTCGCCGGTTACGTCGGCAGGCTGTTCCCCACCTCTGGCGCATACGGGCCGACGGCATCGCCGCAGTTCACGATCGGATTCCTGGGGGACGCTATCTATCACGCCGCTCTTCCGGCGCTGACGATTCTCATCACCTCGCTGGGCGGCTGGATTCTCGGCATGCGCAACACGATGATCTCGACCATTGGCGACGACTACGTGACCTTCGCCGAGGCCAACGGTCTGAAGCCGCGCACCGTCGCCCTGCGCTACGCCGCCCGCAACGCGATCCTCCCGAACCTCACCTCGTTCGGGCTCGCGCTCGGCGGCGTGGTCGGCGGATCGATCCTCGTCGAGCGGGTGTTCGGATACCCGGGCATCGGCTACCTGCTGTTCAACGCGGTCACCAACCAGGACTACCCGTTGATGCAGGCCCTGTTCCTGATGATCACCGTGAGCGTGCTCATCGCCAACTTCCTCGTCGACATCTTGTACGGCGTGCTTGACCCGAGGACCCGCCGATGAGCACCCAGAGCATTCCTCCCTCGACCCGCGCAGTGCGCGCCATCGAGGAAGCATCCATCGCACCCGCGCCCAGCCCGCTCAAGGTCGTGCTGCGCGTCGCATCCACCGTGTGGTCGAACGGCAAGGCCCGCATCGGCATCATCATCCTCGGACTGATGATCCTGATCGCGGTCTTCGCGCCGCTGCTGGCTCCGTACGGCGCGAGGCAGAACGGCTTCGACCGCTCTGCGGATGCCTCGGCCGCACACTGGCTCGGCACGACAGCGGCGGGCGAAGACGTTCTGTCGCAGCTCATCTGGGGCGCGCAGATCAGCATCTTCGTCGGACTCGTCGCCGGCCTGCTCTCGACGGTGATCGCGGTTCTCGTCGGACTCAGCTGGGGATACGTGCGAGGCTTCGGCGCCGATGTGATCAACTTCATCGTCAACCTGTTCCTCGTGATTCCCGGTCTGCCGTTGATGATCGTGATCGCCGCGTACCTCTCGGGTGGCGGCATCGGCATGATCATCGTGGTCGTCGTGATCACCGGATGGGCGTGGGGTGCGCGCGTCTTGCGCAGCCAGACGCAGTCGCTGCGCTCTCGTGACTTCGTCACCGCTGCTGTCTTCAGCGGCGAGCGTCCGTTCCGCATCGTGTTCCGCGAGATCCTGCCGAACATGACCTCGCTCATCGTGGGCAACTTCTTCGGAGCCGCCACCGCCGCGATTCTGGCCGAAGCCGGACTCGAGTATCTCGGCCTCGGAGACACGACGGTGGTCAGCTGGGGAACGATGCTCTTCTGGGCACAGAACTCCAACGCCCTCCTCACCGGTCAGTGGGCACTGCTGTTCGCACCCGGTCTCTGCATCGCCCTGCTCGCCACGAGCCTCACCCTCATCAACTTCGGCGTCGACGGGATCTCCAATCCGCGCCTCCGGGAAGGAAGTAAGCGATGACCACCTTGCTCGAGATCACAGATCTCTCTGTCGACTACGGAGAGGGTGCCGGAAGCACTCACGCTGTAAACCATGTGTCGTTCGCCCTCGAGCACGGGGAGTTCGTCGGACTCGTCGGCGAATCGGGCTCCGGCAAGTCCACCCTGGGCTTCGCGGTGACCGGTCTCTCGAAGCCGCCCGCCCACGTCGTCGGCGGCAGCATCCTGCTCGATGGCATCGACATCGCGAGCCTGTCGCAGGGCGATCTGCGCGAGCAGCGCCACGGCGGTGTCGCCATGGTGCTGCAGTCAGGAATGAACGCGCTGAACCCCGTTCGGAGCATCCGCAACCACTTCGTCGACATCTTCCGCGCCCACGGCCACATCGATCGCGCGGACTGGAGCTCGCGTGCCGAAGAACTCGCCGCCAAGGTCGAGCTGCCCTCGAGTGTTCTCGACCGCTATCCCGGCGAGCTCTCGGGAGGAATGCGCCAGCGCGTGTCGATCGCGCTCGCCCTGTCGCTCGAGCCGAAGCTCATGGTCTTCGATGAGCCGACGACCGCCCTCGACGTTCTCGTGCAGCACGCGGTGATGGACACCATCATCGAGCTGCAGAAGAAAGAGAACTTCACAGCGCTTCTGATCAGCCACGACCTGGGCATCGTGCTCGAATCGGCAGAGCGGGTGCTGGTGATGCACGAGGGCGAGATCGTCGAGGATGCTCCGTCACGGCAGATCCTCGAGAACCCGCGCGACGACTACACCCGGATGCTGCTGTCGCACTATGCGGACCCCCGAGCGGAGGTCGTGGAGCTGCCGGGCTTCGAGGCCCGCACTCCGACGGTGTCGTCGCGCACACGGCGACAGGATCAGAAGGCCATCGTCGTCGACCATGTCTCGAAGGTGTACCCGGCGCCTCGTCGGGGCGAGCCGCAGGTGACCGCGGTCGACGACGTCTCGTTCACGCTCGAGCCGGGCCAATCGCTCGCGCTCGTCGGTGCATCCGGAAGCGGCAAGTCGACGCTGGCGAAACTGATCACCGCGGTCGAGAAGCCGTCGGCCGGCAGCGTTCGTTTCGGCGACCTCGATGTGGGTGCGCTGCGCCGAGGGCAGTTCCGCCAGCTGCACCGCGATGTGCAGATGGTGTTCCAAGATCCCTACGCGGCACTGAACCCGCTGCACACCGTCGAGTACACGCTCACGAGGCCCGTGGTGAACTTCACCGGGCTGAAGGGCCTGGATGCTCGGCGCCGGGTTCTCGAGTTGCTCGACACGGTGGGGCTGTCGCCGGTCGAGGAGTTCGCAGCGAAGCTTCCGCATCAGCTCTCGGGTGGGCAGCGCCAACGCGTGGTGATCGCCCGAGCCCTCGCCAGCAACCCGCAGGTGATCATCGCCGACGAGCCCGTATCGATGCTCGACGTGTCGCTGCGTGCCGGCGTGCTGGCCCTGCTCGAAGACCTGCGCGAGCAGTGGGGCGTCTCGCTGCTCTACATCACCCACGACCTGCTGTCGGCACGCGTGGTGACCGACAACATCATGGTGTTGAACGGCGGTCGGGTGGTGGAGCGGGGCAACACCGCCGAGGTGCTCCGCAACCCGAGCGACGAGTACACGATCCGCCTCCTCGACGCGATTCCGAACCCCGGCCGACGGGACGTCGCGTGACGTTCGGCGGGCTCGCGCTGCCCGAATCGCTCACCGTCTTCTCGATCGACGGCCTGACCGCATTCAGCGCCATGCCGCACGGCCCCGAGCGGGGAGTCGTGCTCTTCGTTCCGGGATTCACCGGATCGAAGGAAGACCACCGCTTTCTCGTCGACCTCGCCGCGGGTCGAGGGTGGGAGGCCTACTCCTACAGTCAACGAGGCCAGGCCGATTCGATCGCACCGCACGGCATCGACGAGTACTCTCTCGACACGCTCGCGGCCGACGCGGTCGCCGTGGCAGAGAGAGTCGCCGGAGGTCGCCCCGTGCACCTGGTGGGCCACAGCCTCGGTGGGCTCGTCGCCCGAGCGGCGGCCATCCTGCGCCCGTCGGTCTTCGCCGATCTCACGATGCTGTGCTCGGGGCCGGGAGGGCAGGGAACGGAGCATCATCGCGACGACGCGGCGTTCGTGGCTAGACACGGCACGCTTGCGTGGTGGGAGCACAACAACCCGCTCGGTGCGAGAAACGACGACGAGGTCTTCGTTCGCGAGCGTGCCGCAGCCTCGAGCGACGACAACTTCCTGGCGATGGCCGCCATCCTGCGCGACACTCCTGACTCCGGCGACGCGCTGCGCGACACCGGGCTTCCCGTGCTCGTGGCGCATGGCGATGCCGACGACGCATGGCCGATCGCCGATCAGCTCGCGATGGCCCGCCGCGTCGGCGCCCGCTACGAGATCATCCCGAACGCCGGGCATTTGCCGAACATAGACAACCCGGAATACACGACTGAGCTGCTCGACAGCTTCTGGTCGCAGCGACCGGGCCTCCGACCAACGCACAACGACAAAGGAGAATCCTGATGCTCACCTTCCCCGACGGCTTTCTGTGGGGTGCGGCCACCGCCGCCCACCAGATCGAGGGAAACAACGTCAACAGCAACTGGTGGGTTCACGAGAACGAGCCGGGCACCACGATCGTGGAGCCCTCCGGAGATGCGGCCGACAGCTACCACCGCTACCGGGAGGACATCCGCCTGCTCGCGGAGCTCGGGCTGAACTCCTACCGGTTCAGCATCGAGTGGTCACGCATCGAACCGGAGCGCGGGCTCTACTCACGCGCATCCGTCGACCACTACCGCCGCATGGTCGACACCTGCCATGAGTTCGGTATCGAGCCCATCGTGACGCTGATGCACTTCACGGTGCCCCGCTGGTTCGAGAACGACGGCTTCTGGCGTGCGTCTGACGCTGCTGATCTCTTTGCCCGCTACACCGAGCTCGCTCTGCCCGTCGTGGCCGAGGGCGTGAACTACGTCTGCACCATCAACGAGCCCAACATCGCGGCGATGCTGGCCGGAGGAGAAGACGCGTCGAACCTCGTCGCGTACGGCCTTCCGAAGCCCGACCTCGGCGTCGCCGATGCTCTGCTCGAGTCGCACCGGCGCTCGCGCGAGGTGCTGTCGCAGGTCTCGGGGCTCAAGACGGGCTGGACCATAGCGACGCAGGCCTTCGAGGCTGCCGACGAGCCCGGCTCGGAAGAGAAGAAGCGCGAGATCGCCTACCCGGCTGAAGACTGGTATCTCGAGAACGCTGCGGGCGACGACTTCATCGGCGTGCAGGCCTACACGCGCAACATCGTGGGACCGGAAGGCATTCGCCCGCCCGCCGCCCACGTCGAGAAGACGCTCACCGAGTGGGAGTACTTCCCTCCCGCAGCCGGAATCGGCGTTCGCGCCGCGTGGGAGCTCAGCGACCACACTCCGGTCATGGTCACCGAGAACGGTATCGCGACCCAGGACGACAGCCGCCGCATCGACTACACCCGTGGTGCCCTCGAGGGCCTGCACTCCTGCATCGAAGACGGCATCACACTGCTGGGATATCAGCACTGGTCGGCGCTCGACAACTACGAGTGGGCCTCGGGCTTCGCGCCGACCTTCGGGCTCATCGCCTGGGACAAGCAGACCTTCGAGCGAACCCCCAAGCCGAGCGCGAGCTGGTACGGAGAGGTCGCGAAGGCCAACGGGCTCGTTCTCTGAGTCTGTCGAAGGGCCGGAGTCAGGGCCAGAGCAGTGTCGTCGACCAGCTCTGGCCCTGACGGCCGTAACGCAGTCTCTGGTGCTTGCGCTCGGCATCCGACTGCCAGAATTCGACCGACTCGGGCCGCACGCACCAGAGGGTCCAGGTGGGTGACACGAGTTCCGGATGCGCGTCGAGTTCGCGCGCGGCGAGCTCGATGGCGGCCTCGCTCTCGTCGTGGCTGCCGAGCGGCTGACTCTGCGGGCTGCCGAGGGCGACGGCGCGTGCGCCGATGCCGCGGCGAGAGAAGTCGCGCGCGTTCTCGTCTTCTGAACCCCGGCTGACTGTGCCGCGCACGCGCACGGAGCGGCCGACCGCGGGCCAGTAGAAGGTGAGGGCGGCAACCGGGTTAGCGGTCAGCTCGACGCCTTTCGCGCTCGCGGAGCTGCTCGCGAACCACCAGCCGTCGTCGGTGAGGTCTTTCAGGATCAGGACCCGCGCATCCGGAACGCCGTCGGCGTCGACGGTAGACAGCGTCATGGCGTGCGGCTCGACCTGGCCCGCCTCGACCGCATGCGTAAACCACTCAACGAAGAGGTCGAGCGGGTTGTCGGGGGCCGCGGACGGATCGAATGGCGGGGGAGTGCCCGTGAGGCTCTTGAGCGGACGGAGACTGTCTCGAAGTGGTTGCACGATCAGAGCCCGCTGACCGTCTGAACGGGCTCGGTGTCGGGAATGGGGCTCGCGTCTTTGCCGCGGAGATCGGGGTGCCAGCGCTTGCCGACGAAGGCCACGATGAAGCCGAGCAGGGCGAGGCCACCCGCGACGACGAAGGCGCCGGACGCCCCGCGGCTGTCGATCATGAAGCCCGCGACCGCGGAACCCACTGCGGCGCCGATGAGCTGCCCGGTGCCCGCCCACCCGTAGGCCTCGGCCGTATCACTGAAGCGCACGCTCGCCGACACGATAGAGAACATCACGGCGAGAGCGGGCGCGATGCCGACGCCTGCGAGGAACAGGGTGACACTGAGCCACCAGATGTTCAGCGAGAAGGCGGCCAGGGCAGTGCCGACGAGCACGATGAGCAGGCGACGCGCCAACGCCCACGGTCCGATGGGAACGTGACCCAGCGCAAGCCCGCCGACCAAGGAGCCGATCGCGAAGACGGCGAGCACGACGCCCGCCTCGAGCCCGTCGTGGCCGAACGATGCGACGACGCCCGCCTCGATGGCAGCGCAGGTGGCGATCAGGAGAAAACCGACGACCGTGGCGAGCAGCACAGGCGGCTTCGTGAGCACCGCACCGAGCTTGCGGCGGGAGCGGGGGATGCGCACGCGACCGAGCTCGGGGCTCGCGATGAACCAGATGCCTCCGCCGACGAGGAAGATGGCCGCGAGCAGGATTCCCCAGACGGTGCTGATCTGCGTGGCCACGAACGTGGTGACGACCGGGCCGACCACCCAGATGATCTCTTGGGCGGAGGCGTCGAGCGAAAACAGCGGGGTCAGCTGCTTCGAGTTGACCATCTTCGGGTAGATGGTGCGGACGGCCGGCTGGATCGGCGGCATCGTGAGGCCGGCGACGAGGGCGACTCCCATGGCCGCGGGGATCGTGAGCGGCAGGAGTGCGATGGCCGTGATGGCGAACGCGCAGATGATCATGGTGAGCGTGATCACCTGACGCATGCCCCAGACGCCCATCAGCCGTGACGTGAGGGGCCCGGCGATGGCCTGGCCGATGCTGAGGGCTGCGAGAACGAGACCGGCTGAGCCGTAGGAGTCGTGGACCTTCTCGATATGCAGCAGGAAGGCCAGCGACAGCATTCCGAAGGGGAAGCGTGCGGTCAGCTGCGCGGCGATGATGCGGGCGACGCCGCGGGTTTTGAGGAGACTCGAGTAGCTGTTCACAACCTCTCCACTCTACCGTCCAGCCGGTACAAGTGCCTTCTGAATACGTTGCATAGAGACAGGCTCCGCCGTTCCGAGCGATTGTGCAAACAGGCTCACTCTGAATTCCTCGAGGAGCCAGCGCGCGCGCACGATATTCGGCGGCGAATGATGGGCGAGGGGGATGCGGCCGCCCGCGTCGGTGTAGCGCTTCGTCGCCGTCTGCACCTCGGTCATCCAGGCCCGATCGCGAGCAGCGTTCTCGGCCAACTTGTCGAGCCTCTGAGTGAGCGCCTTGAGGTAACGCGGCAGCTGGCGAAGCTGCGTCGTGCCCGTCGCAGAGACGAAGCCGGGGTAGATCAGACCCTTCAACTGCTCTCGGGCATCGCCGAGGGCCGCGAGGAGCGCCATGCTCGTGACGCCCTTCAGAGCTTTCTCGGCATCGCGCGCGGCCGAGAGAATCGTGGTGACGACTCCGACTGTCGCGTAGAGCTCGTCCATGACCGTCGCCGAGAGACGGTCTCGGGCCGTGGAGAACGCGGCCTCGTTCCAGAGCATGCCATCCGGGGTCACCTCGAACAGCACGCGCTGCGCGACCGCCCGCAGGCAGTCGTCGAAGAGTGCCTGCACGTTCTGGTACGGGCTGGTCGCGAGCATCAGCTTCTCGTTCTGCGAAAGGTGCTCGCGAACGTACGACAGAGGCGACGGCACGGCGAGCAGCAGCAGGCGCACGATGCCGTCAGGGGTCTGGAGCGCCTGCTCGTCAGGCGAGGTCATCAACCTCAGCGCGACGGAAGAGCCCTCGTCGACGAGCGCCGGGTAGGCCCGGATCACGCCGCCATGCTGCTTGGTGTCGACGAGCTTGGGCAGCTCGCCGAAGCTCCACGAGGTGAGCCCCGTGCGCTCGAGATCGCTCGACACGCGGGTCGTGGCCTTCGCCACGGACTCGCGCGCGGCACCGCGGTGCTTCTGCTGCAGAGCGGGCAGGTCTTTCGAGACGGACAGCGTCTTGCCTCGCTCGTCGACGACCCTGAACGACATACGCAGATGAGACGGCAGGCGCTCGCGGTCGAAGTCGGACGCGCTCACCGAGACGTGACCGAGACGCGACATGGTCGTGGCGAGGGCAGCGAGATACCCCTCGTCACCGCCGCCTTCTGGCGTCTCGGCGACCAGGCGCACCGCCCAGTCGGTGGAGGGCACGAAGTTGCGACGGATGTTCTTGGGCAGCGACTTGATGAGCGCCGTCACGAGTTCGACGCGCAGGCCCGGCACCTGATATTCGAACGATTCGGGTTTCAGTCTCGGCAACAGCGCGAGAGGAACGGTCGCCGTGACTCCGTCGTCTTCGGTGCCGGGCTCGAAGCGGTAGCTCAGGCCCAGACGCTGATCTTCCTGCTGCCACGTCGTCGGGTACTCGTTCTCGTCGATCTCCGGCGCGCCCTCGGGCACCAGGGCGTCGATGGTCATGGTGAGAAGGTCGGGGGTGTCGTGCTTCGCGGTCTTCCACCACCCCTCGAAGGTGCGCTGCGAGAACACATCGCGGGGGATGCGTTCGTTGTAGAAGTCGAAGACGGCCTCGTCGTCGGTCAATAGATCGCGGCGCCGGCTGCGCTCCTCGATCTGCTCGAGCTCCTTGCGGAATGCGCGGTTCGCCCGGTCGAACGCCTGCTGCGACTCCCAGTCGCCCTCGACCAGCGCGTGTCGGATGAACAGCTCGCGCGCATACGACGGGTCGACTCTCGAGAACTGGATGCGCCGTTTCTCGATGATGGGAACCCCGAACAGCGTGACGCGCTCGTAGGCGACGACGGAGCCCTGCTTCTTCTCCCATCGCGGCTCGGAGTAGCTTCGCTTGACCAGGTCGCCGGCCAGCTTCTCGGCCCACGCGGGATCGATCGCCGCGTTCATGCGTGCGAAGAGTCGGCTGGTCTCGACGAGCTCGGCGCTCATGACCGCGGCGGGCTGCTTCTTGCCCAGCACCGACCCGGGGAAGATGCTGAAGCGGGTCTGGCGTGCTCCCACATAGTCTTTCTTGACCGCGTCTTTGAGCCCGATGTGCGAGAGCAGACCCGAGAGGATCGAGCGGTGGATTCCGTCGGGGTTCACCGCGCGCTCGCCGATCGTGAGCCCCAGCGGCCTCGACAGTTGCTTCAGCTGGCGGTACACGTCTTGCCACTCGCGGATGCGCAGGTAGTTGAGGAACTCGTTCTTGCAGAGGCGGCGGAACGCACTCGACGACAGCTCCGCCTGCTTCTCTTCGAGGTAGTTGTAGAGGTTGAGCAGAGTGAGGAAGTCGCTCGTGGGGTCAGTGAAGCGACCGTGCAGTTCATCGGCTCGCTGGCGCTTCTCGAGCGGGCGCTCGCGGGGATCCTGAATCGTGAGTCCCGCGACGATGAGCATCACCTCGCGGCTCGTGGCCGTCTCTTTGGACTCGATCACCATGCGGGCGAAGCGCGGCTCGATGGGCAGGCGCGCGAGGTCGCGACCGATCCTCGTCAGCCGTGGCTGGGCATCCGGTGTCTTTGCATTTTTGTCTGCCGGCGTGCGCAGCGCGCCCAGCTCGGTGAGCAGGTCGAGGCCGTCTTTGATGCCGCGAGACTCCGGCGGCTGCAGGAACGGGAAGGAGGCGATGTCACCCAGGCCCAGCGAGATCATCTGCAGGATGACCGCCGCGAGATTGGTGCGCAGGATCTCGGGTTCGGTGAACTCGGGTCGCTTCTCGAAATCCTGCTGCGAATACAGCCGGATGGCGATTCCATCGCTGGTTCGGCCCGAACGGCCCGAGCGCTGGTTGGCCGACGCCTGCGAGATCGCCTCGATCGGCAGCCGCTGCACCTTGGAGCGCACGCTGTAGCGGCTGATACGCGCGGTTCCCGAGTCGATCACGTACTTGATGCCGGGCACCGTGAGGCTGGTCTCGGCCACGTTGGTCGCCAACACGATGCGTCGGCGCACGCCGGGCGTGCTGCTGCGCTGGAAGACGCGGTGCTGGTCGGCGCTCGAGAGGCGACCGTAGAGGGGAAGGATCTCGGTGACGCCGCCCGCCGAACTGCGGTTTGCGAACTTGCCCTTGAGGGACTCCTCCGCGTCGCGGATCTCGTTCTCTCCCGAGAGGAAGACCAGGATGTCGCCGTCGCTCTCGCGTCCCAGCTCGTCGACCGCCTCGCCGATGGCCTCGAAGACGTCGCGGTCGGGTGTGCTCGGAGCCTTGTCATCGGTGTCGACATCGGTGTCGCTGTCTGCGCGCTCGCCATCTGCGGTCAGCTTCGTCTCCGCGACGAGCGGCCGGTAGCGGATCTCGACAGGGAACGTGCGACCGGACACCTCGACGATCGGTGCGTCGTCGAAGTGCCGTGAAAAGCTCTGCGGGTCGATCGTGGCCGAGGTGATGATCAGCTTGAGATCGGGCCGCTTCGGTAGCAGCTGCTTGAGGTAGCCGAGCAGGAAGTCGATGTTGAGGCTGCGCTCATGCGCCTCGTCGATGATGATCGTGTCGTACTTCGAGAGCATGCGGTCGTGGTGCATCTCGTTGAGCAGGATTCCGTCGGTCATCAGCTTGATGCGGGTGTCTTTCGACGCCTTGTCCGTGAAGCGCACCTGGTAGCCGACCACGCCGCCGACCTCCTGGCCGAGCTCTTCGGCGATGCGCTCCGCGATCGTGCGCGCTGCGAGCCGGCGGGGCTGCGTGTGACCGATCGACTCGCGACCGAGTTCGAGGCAGATCTTCGGAAGCTGCGTGGTCTTTCCCGAGCCCGTCGCGCCTGCGACGATGACCACCTGGTTCTCGGCGATCGCGCGCGCGATGTCATCGCGACGCTGGCTGACCGGGAGTTCAGGCGGAAAGGTGATGTTCAGGATGGGATCCATGGGCATTCCATTCTAGATTCCTTCGCGCAGAGCTCCCGCGTGGCGCCCGCGTCGTGCGCTCAGGCGACCGTCGCGGATCTCGAGGATGCGGTCTGCGTGAGCCGCCATTCTCGGATCGTGAGTCGAAACGATCGCGGCGACATCGCGCTCGTGCACCAGGGTCGAGATCAACGACATCATCGTCTCGGCGTTGAGGCTGTCGAGTTGTCCGGTCGGCTCATCGGCAATGATCAGTCGGGGGTTATTGGAGAGAGCTCGTGCGATTCCGAGCCGCTGCTGCTGGCCGCCGGAGAGTTCGTTCGGCCTTTGCTGCGCGTGCTCTGCCAGACCCACGACCGAGAGCAGCTCGTCGACCCGTGCGGCTCGTTCGTCTGCGTCGGCCCCGACGAGTCTCATCGGCAGCTCGACATTCTCCGCTGCGGTGAGTGCCGAGAGCAGCGCGAAGGTCTGAAAGATGTAGCCGATCTCTCGCCGTCTCATATCGACCAGATCGCGATCGCTCGCGCCGGTCACCTGCCGTGACCCCAGCCAGACCGTGCCCGAGGTCGGGATATCCAGACCTCCGAGAAGGTTGAGCAGCGTGGTCTTGCCCGAACCCGACGGCCCGCGCAGCACCACGAGTTCGCCGGCGCGAACGTCGAGAGTCGCGTCGACAAGGGCCCGCACTTCTGTTGCGCCACTGCCATAGGTGCGAGTCAGGCCCTGGGAGCGCAGCACCACGTCGTCGTTCATCTCTCGTCGTCCTCTGTCTCGCTCGCGGCCGGCTGCTCGGTCGGATGCACTTGCGCGTGGGTATCGGCCAGTTCCACGCGAACGAGTCCGCTCAGGCCCAGGCTGCGCACATACTCCTGCGGAAGCTGGAGGCGCCCCACCCGGTCGAGCACAACGAACTCCTGCGATCGGTGCTGCTCCTCGCCGAACTCGTTGGTCTCGGTTCTGCGGTGCACTTCGGTCGAGAGGCGCCCGTCTCTGATCTGAACGGTCCTACGCACCTTCGCCGACACATCCTCGTCGTGGGTCACGATGAGAATGGTGACGCCCAGCTCGCGGTTCACGTGGCCCAGAGCGTCGAGAACGAGCTGCGAATTGATGTCGTCGAGTTCGCCCGTCGGCTCATCGGCGAAGAGAACCTCCGGTTCGTTGGCGAGTGCTACGGCGATCGACACGCGCTGCTGTTGGCCACCCGAGAGCTGCGAAGGCCGTCGGCCGGCGAACTCGCCCATACCGAGCAGTTCGACGAGCTGGTCAATGCGGTTCGCCCGTTGTGCGCGGGGCATTCCCGCGAGGACCAGCGGCATCGCGATGTTCTGGCGCGCCGTGTAATACGGCAGGAGGTTGCGGGAGGTCTGCTGCCAGACGAAGCCGACAGTGTGGCGCCGGTACTTTGTTCGCTGCGCCGAGGTCATGGTGAGAAGGTCGTGACCGGCGACGATCGCCCGACCCGCCGTAGGAACCTCGAGACCCGTGAGAACGGCGAGCAGTGTCGACTTGCCCGAGCCTGAAGCGCCGACGATGGCGATCAGCTCGCCTTGGTCGACCTCGAGCGTGAGCCCCTGCAGCGCCTGCACCTCCACCTCGTCTGTCGAGAAGATCTTGACCAAGTCGGCGCATTCGATCTGACGCGTCATGACTCTCCCATCTTGAGGGTGGATGCGGGGGCGAATCGTTTTCCGAGTGCCGCCGCGATAAGAACAGCCGCCACGATCGTCACCGCGTAGATGCCGAGCGCGCCAGCGATCCAAAGCGGATCGATCGACGGAGTAGGCAGCGTAGTGCCGCCGAAGAACCCGCGAAGGTCGAGCACCGCGGTGACGATATAGGGCAGGACTATTCCGACACCCGCCCCCACCAGCAGCGCAGAGATCGCGACCGGCCCGAACTCCCAGGCCACGAGGGCGCGAACCTGGGGCGGCGTCATACCGATGATTCGCATCACTGCCACCACTCGATTTCGAGATGCCGCCGATGCCATGGCTGCCAGCGCGATGATGAGCATCGTGAAGATCAACGTGGCCCCCGCAGTGAGCACAAGAGCGATCTCTATCGCGGAGGTCGCGGGGGAGGCCTCTCTCTGGCGAAGTTCGGAGTGCACGTCGTAGATGCCCGCGGACTCGACGTACTGGTCGGGCTGCACCCTCAACACCGCATTGCGAATCGCATCGATGCTGGCAGGGCCATAGTTCTGGTCGAGGCCGATGAGAACGCTGCGCGGCCCCTGCTCGCTGACGCCCAGTTCGGCCGCCGTATTGTCATCGATGATCAGCCAGACGTCGGGCATCCCCGGGACAGCGGAGTCGGCGACGACGCCGGTGGGCTGAATCGAGATGTCACCCAGCCGGATGTCCGTGCCCACGAGAAGGTCTGCCAACGACTGGGACACCAGCACCGGGTGCGGCGATTCGTTCGCCGACCCGAGCTCGGGCAGGTCGCCGCGCACCGCCGCGAGCGCGGTCGGGTCGACGAGCAGCACGTCGAGTCGGGTGGTTCCGGCTTCGTCTGTCAGGGTCACGTTCTCCTGCACCGTCAGTGCGGCGGCAGCGTCGACCCCGGGCATGTGCCGGATGTCGTCGAGCAGCGTGTCGGGCAGATCGTGAGCGTCGACGCGGGCGTCGGCGCCGACGCTCTCGGTCGCCGCGCGCTGCTGGCTCACATCGACGGTGCTGATCATGATCGTTGAAAACATGACCATGGACACGCCGACGATGAGCGCCAGCGCCGCGATTGCACCGATTGCGGGGTCACGGATGGCTCGTGCCGAACCCACCTCGGCCACCGGCGCCATCCGCCGGCGAACAACGGCACGCACTGCACGCAGGGGAATGGGGAACACCCTCAACCCCACAAGGCCGACAGATGCCGCCAGAAGCAGAGGGGTCGCGGCGAGCAGCGGATCGACGCCGAAGACGTCACCCGAGGAGACGAGTCCGCGACGCTGCAGAAGCACCAGGGCGACGATTGCGGCGCCTATGAGCGCTGCCTCGAGAACCCACCGGATGCGAGACCTCGAACGCACCGAGATGTCGTTGCGCGAATCGCGAAGGCCGCCGGGCGAGACCAGAATCGCCGCGAGCACGATCGGGCTCAGGGCCAGCGCTACCGGCGCGAGCACTCCATCGACTCCGACCCTCTCAGGCAATACCATCGCGGCGGCCGAGAGGGCTGCGATCGAGCCGGGGATCGAGATCGCCGCCGCCTCGATGACCATCACGCCGCGAAGCTGACCCATCGAGGCACCTCGAGCCGACGCGAGACTCAGCGAGAAGCGCCTGCGGCGAACGAGGGTCTGAAGGCTCAGAGCATATGTCGCCAGGAGCACGCCGAGAAGACCGGATAGTGACAGTGCGACGAGCGCAACCGTTGCAGCGACCTTCACCGCGGTGTTCTCTATCACATCGGCGAAAAACGTCTTGAGAGTGAGGGAGCCGGAATAGGGAAGCGCAACCGGCGTCGCGGACGCCTTGCGAATTTGCGTCGCCAGCTGTTCCCGATCCGCGAAGGAATACGCGTCCGGGTCGACCGTGATCCACGCGACGAGAACGCCCGCTGCGAACGGTTCGCGCAACGAGGCTATCGAGTCGGGCGCGACGTACACGCTCGCTTGGATTATCGGAGCCCTGCCGGTCTCTCGGATGATCAAGGGGTGTTCGAGGTCGTAAGCGTGAGTCCAATAAGCACTCTCGGGATCGTCGGGTTCGTAGACCCCCGCGATCCTCAGGGCCGCAGATGAATACGGAACGACGTCGCCGACCGCGAGTTTCATCTCGGTCGCCGACTTCTGCGAGATGGCTATCTCGATCGGATTCTCCACTGCGGGGGTACCGTCTTCGAAGGTCCACGGCCGCGGTGCTTCGCCCGACACGTAATGCAGTCGTTCGTCGAATGCTAGGTCTATGGCGAGACGTAGCGAGAGATCCACACCCTCGTCAGCACTACTCGAGCTCTGCCCTGTCGAGCTCTTGGCAACCCACACAGCGGCACCGAGACCGTCGGCGAGGGGATGAGGGAGCGTCGACGGAACCTGAGCGATCGCGCTGTCGGTCTCACCGAGCATGCCCTGGGCGCTCGTCCCCACACTCGACGAGGGCAGGCCGATGCGGCCCTCTCCGCTCAGATCCAGACGGCGAGGGCTTTCGTTGCCGAGCTCGAAGCTCAGTTCTGCAGTGGCCACCGCGGCGACAGCGCGCGGCACGATGGCGGCGACGAAGACCGTCGCCGTGACAAGAACGGCTACGAGAAGGGATGCCCGAAACCCTGCCCGCAGGTGATCGGCGAGCAGGCGCACCGACGAGGTGAAGTCGTTCATTCGTGCCCCTCACCCGGCAGAAGCCGCGAGGCGAGCGATCTGACCCGTCTGCTCAGATCGACGAGGATAACTGCGATTCCCACGACCAGCGCGCCTAGCAGCAGGCCGAGCCCTGTCCAGTCCACCGCAAGAGACGCGGAGGACGACAGATAGCCACGGTCTACGGCGGCGCGGGCGAGTTGCGGCACCGTCAGTGCGCCGACGAGCGCGCCGGCGGCCGCACCCGCGACAAGCGATGCCGCGAGCACGAATAGCATCTCTCGCATCACGACGGCCGACTGCTCAGCGGGTCGCATTCCCAGGGCTCGAAGCGCTGCGATATCGTTGCGGCCCCATCGAATTCGTGAACTCGATGCAGAACCCATGGCGATGAAAGCGAACAGCAGGCACGCCGCGGCGGAGGCCCACAACGCGATCGACGCCGCGCCTAAAACCTTCCTGGACTCGGGGTTGTCGCGAAGCTCGATCTGAGCATTTGCGGGCACAACCCCGCGCACGGAGTCGCGCACCTGCTGCTGCTGCTGGTCGACGGTCGTCATCCACAGATCAGTGGATTCGGCGGGGAGGTTGCTCGTTCGTTGGTGAAAATGGTTGATCGCGGAGAGATCCATCAGCAAGGCCATGTCGCTGTCGGCGCCAGGAATCGCTGGCACGATCGCCGTGACCACGGCGTTGGCATCGCCGAGGACATCGCGCAGGCTCAGCGCGATGAGATCTCCGATCCGTAGGTCGAGGGCGCGTGCCAGTGGCGCGGAAATGACAACCCTCGGTCGCAGATATTCGCTGGCTGAGCCGTCACTGGCCGATGTCATCCGCAGAAACGGGAGTCCGGCATCCAGCGCAAAACCATCGCCGCCAGCGTTGCCCTCGGGGGGCAGGGCGAAGTCGCTCAGGGTGTCGAGGCTCCAATACTGGCCCAGCGGTACGGTCTCGGCTGCGCCTCCGACGTCTGCGTCGAGACTCACCAGTCGAAAACTGGGTCGAATCACATCGAACGATTGATCCGCGAACGAGATATCGATCGAGATGAGCGACCCTGGCGCAGCGTGTTCTCCGGCGGCGACGGCGACGGTGTACGCCAGAACGCCATCCGCCTCGACTGTCGGGCTGGCGAAGGTCACGGAGCGTACGCTCCCGAGCCGATCGGCAATCCATGCGCTCAAGGCTGGTGGTGCGTCGAATCCGAGCGCCTCGACGCGAAGCGTCAGGGTATCCGCTCCGTCCGGAAGGATCGGGCCGGGGTCATCCATCTGGATGTCGTCTGCCGCCTCGTCGGGAGCGAAGACTCCGCCCGCGTCGTGTGCGACCTGTCGCAGGGCCTCAGGGGTCGCAGCAACCACCGATGCAGTGACGGTGCCGAGCGACAGCGTCTGCACGTCGATCGGAACAACGTCGACGACGTTGTCGGTCGCGGCGACAGCGTCGCGTTGCGCTGCCGACAGGGGCGCCAGCGGCGACGAGACACGCACGTCTGCGCCCACATGAAGCGCTGCATTCTGGGCATAGAGATGCGACCACGTGGCCGAGAACGTCGCTGCCATCGTGCCGGAGCCCACCGCGAGGGCGACGATGACGAGAGGTGCGGCCACGCGCGCTGTCTGGCGAGCGAGCGTGCGAGCGGCGAGGTGAATACGTACACCGGAACCACGGATTCGCCCGGAGTGCAGCCCGACTACGGCGGGAAAGGCAGCGAGTGCGGCGAGCACGACTGCGATGAGAGCGAGGGCTGGGGCGACGACCACGAGGGGATCGATGCCGGTTGACCCGTCTGCGTTGGTCGTGAGCGGCGATCCGTACCGCCGCAGTTGCCACACCGAAAGCGCCGCCCCGATGGCGACGAGAAGAACCGCTCCGGGCGCGGCGACGCGGCGTGCCCTACTGTCGCCGCGTCCGCCCCGCGTCGATTGTGTGACGCTGGTCGTCGACCGGTAGGACGACGCCGCGGCGATAAGGCTCGCAGCGATCGCCACGAGCGTCGGGACGACGAAAGCGCTGGGGCGAAGAACGAGAGATTGACCCGCAATTGGCGCCACGGAGAGTGCGATAACGACAGCGGACACGCCGACTGCCGCGCCGAGCACCGTGGCGCTCGCAACCTCACCCGCCACCCGCGAGGCGATCGCCGCCGTGGATCGACCACGGGCCCAGAACAGGAGGGTATCCCGTTCACGGCTGGCGACCAGTACCTGAACGAGTTGCCAGAGCGCAACCAGAGCGCTGCCCGCAATGAGTGCCGCGGCGACCGGTTCGATCGCGCGTAGTCCCTCGACTCGTTGATCGAAGTCATCGAGGGTACGGGCGAGTTGGCTCTGGATCTGCAGCGAATCGAAACCGGATACCTCACCGCGCCAGGCTCGTTGCACCGTGGCCCACGCCGAGCCCACGGAACTGCTGTTACTCGAGGTGAAGTCGTCGATCGATGTCGGAACCACCGTCCATACTGCTTTTGGCTGAAGGTCGAAGCGATCCCACGCATCCTCGGTGATGACGAAAGGACCTCGTCGATCCGACCCACCCGTTTCGACGGCCTCGTCGCCGTACCAGCGGGGGTCGAGCGGGTCTTTCGGGCGCCATGTGCCGGAAACCGTGAAGACAACCTGATTGAGAGAGACCTGGTCGCCGGCGCTGAGCCCCAGGGCGGCGGCGGCATTCGCCTGCACTGCGACCTGGTCGGCCACGGTGGGTGCCGCTCCTGTCTCGAAGACAGCGCGTGTCTCGAGGTCAGGAACGGTGAGCGTCTCAGCGGGACCCGACTGATCTCCGGTCGAGAAAATGGCGCCGGCCTCGAGCGTGCGAGTGGTGTCGAACGTCACCTCGACGGCACCGAGCGTCTTCGCGATCGCTCGCCTGACTTCCGCATCCTGTTGATCGGCGTCTTCGACGCTGTCGAGAGAGGCCCGGAGTGCGAGATCCTCGCCGGCCTGAGCGGAGAGCTCGGCACGAAGTCCCGCCGTGGCCTGCTGATCGATGTATGCGGAGGTGGCGACGGAGAAAGCGCAGACGACCGCCGCCACGAGTGCGATCGCCGCCAGAGTGAGAGCGCTCTCACGAAGTCTCGACACCGACCAACAACTCCCACTGTGTTGCGCCCGCCTCGTTACAGGAGCTCGATGTGAGTCTATGCGTCCGCTCGGTAGGTCGGTAGTCGCAGGAGTTCGATGGCGTGGTGCCCGATCCTGGGTTCGGACCACGTTGTTCCGTCGGTATCGTGGAGCGGATGAATGACATGAACCTTGAGCTCCCCGCCGGATCCGCACTGCTGCGACGCGCCACGATCGAGGATCTCCCCACGATCATCGACCTGCTCGCCGACGACCCGATCAGTGCGGCGCGCGGCGACTCGGCCGATGCCGGCGATCGTGAGGCATATGAAGCAGCGTTCGCTGCAATTGACCGCGATCCGGCTCAGCGTCTGCTGGTAGTCGTCGACTCAGACGGGTCGAGCGATTCGGATGGCGCCGGCACTGTCATCGCGACCATGCAGCTCACCGTGATTCCTGGCCTCGCCAGGCGCGGGGCCTCGCGTCTGCAGATCGAGGCGGTGCGGGTCTCGTCGAGTCAGCGCAACCGAGGGATCGGCGCAGCCATGATGCGCTGGGCTATCGAGGACGCTCGTACCGCTGGCGTGCCGCTGGTGCAGCTGACGTCAGACGCTGCGCGGGTGGATGCGCACCGCTTCTACGAGCGGCTCGGTTTCGAGGCGTCGCACGTCGGGTTCAAGTATCGGATTCTCAGCGAAAAGAACTGATGGCGAGATCGACGCCGAGGTAGATGAGGATCGCCGAGGTCGTCATGGCGAGGATGCCCCTGGCTCTGGCGGACGTCAGCGCGGGGTTCACAAGGCCGACGGGCTGAGGTGATGAAAAACGGTCCGGATCTGAGCCGAGTCGATGGTGTGCAGCGCAAGTCCCGGCATGGCTGTCGTGTCGGCGATCGGATCGATCTTGCTTCCCAGTCTCATCGTCGAGACGATCCCGGGTGCTCCGAGTAGCGGCACACCCGAGAAGGTCGTAGCCAACCCGGCGTGCACGTGACCGGTGAAGAGGCCGATGATCTGCTCGTGCTCCGCAACGAGCGCCGCGAGCGCTTCTGGATTCGTGAGCCGGTACAGGCTGTCGGCCAGATCGTGCCCGACGGGGACCGGCGGGTGGTGCATCGCCAGCACGACGTGCCCCGGGGCGCTGGCTATTCGTTCGCGGGCGGAGGCCATCGACTCCGGAGTGAGGAAGCCATCGTCACGGCTATCGATGTGGGTATCCATCCCCACGATTCGCACGCCGCCGAGATCGAGGGTGCCGCTGAGTGTCTGCTCGTGGCCGGCGTGGGAGAGTGCGGCCAAGAAAGGTGCCGAGAGATCGTGGTTGCCTGGCACCACGAGCGTGGGGAGCCCGACCGGAAGAGCCGCGAAGAACTCCGCGTACTCTGCCGCAGCGCCATGGTCAGCGAGGTCACCGGTCACGAGGAGTCCGTCGACAAAAGACAGATCTCGAACCAGATCGAGGACGGCGATGAGTCTTCGCGATCGTTCCGGAGACAGGTCCAGATGCGGGTCGCTGAGGTGGGCGATAACAGGCAAGGATGCTCCGTTCGACGGTTTACCCCACTCAGCCTAGGAGGCGGTGGGTCCGCCAGTTGAGGCGCGGACGTCTTCGACGAGCCGACGCAAGCGATCGAGGTCCTCCCCGACGGTGGTCGCATCGCGTTCGAATTCGTCGTCGTCGAGATCGAGCTGCCGAACGGTGAAAACGATCTCGGCGCCGTCGGGGTGCGCGATCACTCGAACAGGGTTGGTTACGGTCACGCCCGACGGAAGTGTCACGTCGTGGTCGAGAATGCCGAACTCGTTGGGCGCAACAAATCGCACGGAGACACGGCCCATCGGCGACTCGACCCACAGGGTGTCGCCCTCGCGGGTCACCTCGGACTGCGCTAGGCCCGACGCCCACTTCGGCAGGTTGTCGGGGTTCGCTGCGAATTCGTAGACGGATTCCGGGCTCGCCGAAATGACGCGGCTGACGTGACGGCTGTGCATAGCGTCAGTCTGCCAGCGGCGTGAGACGAGCGGCGAGACCAGCTCCGGTGATCTCGATATGCGGGGCTCGTTCCTCGCGCCGCTACTCGATCGGCGCAGATATCTATAGGGCGTTAGAAGGGGCAGTCTCCGAGCTCCTCTTCTGGGGTGGTGGCGGCAGCCGCCGTGGCGGCGACCAGGGCGACGAGTTGCCGGGGCGCAGGTTTCATCTGTCCTTGCGGGCGGACGAGATACGCGTGACCCGCCGGTGACGTCGCGGTGAGAGTGTCGTCGACGTTCTGGATGAACTGCCATCTGGTGTGGTGCTTCACGCGATGGTGCTCCGTGCTCAGCGGGGCGAGGTTCTCAGGGATTGTGTCGCCGCCGTAGGCATGATGCTCGGTGTGGTCCATATCCGCCTGTTCCGCCGGGACCGTGCACCCCGGGAACACACACGTCGGGTGCACGAGCCTTGCGTGATCGATCATGCGCGCAGTCGGTCGGTAGTCCCGTGGGTCGGTTGTCAGGATGCACCCGCTTATCGGGTCGGTGAGAATGCGTCGCCACGACGTCGCCTCCGCCGTCAACTGCGCGGCGGTCGCCGGGTCGATCGGCCCATAGCCGCGGAGGATCGCGGCCTCGTCACCCACGCCGAGCAGTGTCATCGCGGGGACCATCACGTGCACCCTGCCGCGAATACCCCGGGTCGCGCCGGGTATCGAGGTCTCACCGTTGAGGAGCAGGTCGGTGAGGACGTCGACCTTCAGGTGCCCCATGCTGCGCGGGTCACCACCCTGCTTCAATCCGGCGGCGAGCCTGACCGCCCTGTCTGCGATCGCGTGGATCTCAGGGGCGGGGGCGAACAGGGTGAGGCAGGCCATGCCATCCGCAGCCGGGTCGACGTAGATGCGCCGGGTAGCTGCTGCCTTCTCGGCGCGCTCCACCGCGGTCGATGGTCGGACGAGTTCGACTTCGTGCCGGGCCTTCTTCTCGAGTTGCCGAGGATTCATCTCGACGGCCAGAGAAGCCAGCTTCGCGTCGTACGTGGCAAGGGCCTCGCCTTCGAGGCCGTCCGCGTGTTTCGCGACCATCTCGGCGTGCTCCCACGACACCGCACCGGAGGTGACCGCGGCGAGGGTTGCTGGGAGCCGATCAACGAGGGCCGTGCTCGTGTCGACCAGCGTGGCGGTGCGGTGTTCGGTGCGGCGGGTCAGGAGGGCGAGCTCGGAGACGAGCTCGACCCGTTCAACGCGGGCCGTCGACCACACAGGCCCGCCTGTAGAGGTATCTGACGGTGCTTGCCGATGGAGGTGGTTTCTCGCGTCGCTGACGCGTCTGGCCCTGACCGCAGACAGCGCAGCTATCTGTTGATCGAGGGCGGCGACCTGCTCGAGCGCGGCCACGTACGGGTCGGGCTCGAGGAGCGGGATCGTTGATGTCATATGAGCAGTCAATCAGCACCCACCGACACCGAGTAGTAACCGGCATTTGCTAGTTGATCAGGTAATAAATCTGTAGATAACGATCCGAAGGCGTGCCCTGTGAAGGAGCAGTCGCGACGCCGGATGGGGTCTCGATACGGCCGCGGGCGGCCTATTCGACCAACGCCGACGAGGGGTGCGCACCGACGCCGAACGCGGCGAACGGTCAGCGCAGCGTCAGGCTCCAGGCGGGGGACTCGGGGCTGGCGGACCCGGAAGCGATGCGAGCGCACATGACGCCCTGATCGTAGAGCGACTGGCTCACGCTCGAGAACCCGAGCGTCTGGGCGAGGTCGCTGTCGTCCCACCCGCTGACGGCGGCGCTCGACCCCAGGATGTCGATGGCTCCGGCGGCGAGTTGGTCACTCATCGCGATGACGACATCGGGGCGCGCGCGCACGAGCGCATCGCGGATGGCCCCTCGACCATCGTCGCGGGTGTTTCGACCCACCACGGCGATGGGTGTGTCGCTCCATGCCCTTCCAGACTCGTCGATCGCGTCTCGGTACCCCTCGAGTCGTGCTCGCGTGATCGGAAAGCCCACCGACGTATCAGGCCCGAGCCGGATGCCCGCCCTCCGCTCGCGGTCGAGGGGAAACGACAGGATCAGCGGTGAGGTGGCTTCAGCGAGCATGTGCGACGCAATGGCCCGCGCCGCGCTCCGGTCGTCGGGGGAGACGACGGAGACTCCCGGGGCGGAGGGACCGCCCTGGATGGCCGCGGGGCGGCCCGTTCTTGCGACCGCCGCGAGTACGGGGTCTGAAACGTCGGTCGTCCAGAGGACAAAGCCATCGACAGCAGCCTCGCGCACGCGGTCGACGTCGTCGGCTGCTCCGGCGCTGGGAATGAGAACGAGCCCGAGCTGCTTCTCGACGCAGACGCTCGATACGCCGGCCAGGAATCGGGCGGCCTGGGGGTCTTCGAAGGCGTAGCTGAGATGCTCGCCTAACACCACGCCGAGATTGCCGGTCGCTCCGCTGCGTAGAGAGCGCGCGACCGGGTCGGGACCCGCGTAGCCGAGGTGCTGAGCGGCGGCGAGCACTCGGGCGCGGGTGTCGGGTGCGACGCGCTCGGGCCGGGTGTACGTGTAGCTCACGGTCATGGGGGCGACGCCGGCCTGGGCGGCGACCTGCCTCATCGTGACGCGTTGCAAAGCCATGACACCACCCTACCGCTGCTGTTGTGTATCGTTACACAAGTGAATCGACTTCCGCTCTCGTTCGTCGCCTTCGCCGGGTTCGGCATCTTCTGGGGTGTGTGGGGCGCGGCCCTGCCCGCGCTGAGACAGACGGCGGGGGTGTCAGACGCTCAGCTCGGCGGCGCTCTGCTCTGCGTCGGCCTCGGGGCGCTGCCGGCGATGCTGTTCACGGGTCGAGCCGTCGATCGATTCGGAACCAGGATTACCGGTCTACTCCTCGTCACCCTCGCGGTAGCGGGCATCATCGTGGCCGCATTTGCCCGCGACATCGTGGCCGTGTGCGTCGGCATGCTTCTGGTCGGCGCGACATCGGGGGCATCCGACGTCGCCGCAAACGCCCTCGCAGGCGGGGAGGAGGCCCGATCGGGCCGTCGAATCATCACGCTCGCACACGCCGTCTTCTCTTCGTTCGTCGTGGTGGGCAGTCTCGGAGCGGGTGCGATCTTCGCCAGCGGCGGTGGGGCGCCCCTGATTTTCCTCGTCTCAGGCCTCGTGATCCTCACAAGCGGCGTCGTGGTGTTCGCCCGCGGAACCCGTACGACAACCGGAACCCATGCGAGAACCGGAACCCGAGCCGCATCCGGAACCGGCCGCACAACGAACACCATGCGCAGCAGGCAGACCCTGCTTCTGCCGTTCATCATCGTGGGCTTGGTCGGGGCGCTCGGCTTTGCCGCAGAGAACGCTCACCAGAGCTGGGGCGCCATCTACCTCGTCGACGAGCTGAAGGCGTCGCCGGCTCTGGCCGCCATCGCTCCGGCGACCTTCGCGGCCTGCGCGGCGATCACCCGCTTCGCCGTGGGCTTCTCCCCACGGATCCCCGCTGTCGCTCTCCTCATCGGCGGTGCCGCCATTGCCGTCATCGGCACTCTGGTCGTGGCTGCGGCCGAGAACGTGGGCGTCGCCCTCCTCGGTCTTGCGCTGGCCGCGATCGGAACGTCGGTGTTGTTTCCCACCCTGCTGAGTCAGGCGGTGCGTGGCATCGACGACGACGTTCGCGGCAGCACGACGTCGATAATCGCCACGACCGCCTACATCGGCTTTCTCCTCGGCCCTGTCTACGTCGGCCTGCTGTCGAGCGCGGTCGGGCTGCGCGGCTCGATGATCGGTGTCACAGTGCTTGTCGCGCTGTTCGGCGTGCTCGCACCTCTGGTGCTTCGACGCCAGCTCCTGCGAGAAAGCGACCGGCCTCAGCCGAGCAGTTCGACGTCGGCGCGGTGCGCGCCGTAGAACTCCGACTGAGACCGCATGATGTTCTTCATCGTCGCGTCGGCCCCTGCCCCGTAGACCGTGCCCACGAAATCGAGCGTGCGCTGCACAGCCCAGATCTCGTCGTGTCGGTCGGGTGAGAACAACTGAGCCGGATCGCCGACCGCTACCCAGGAGATGGGAACGACGGCGCCCGCCGCGAGTCGGGTGTTGACCTGAACGACGGCGTTGATGCGCACCTCGGCACCCTCGCCGACGACCGCGCCGGGAAAAACAGATGCCCCGGTCGCGAGAAACGCACCGGTCCCGATCGTGCACCCGTTGACGTGGGTGTGCGGCCCGACCATGACCCCGTCATCGATAATCGCGGCGTGACCCGCTCGCCCGCGAATCACCGCGTTCTCCAACACCACGACGTTGGCGCCGATCACGATTGGACCGTCCTCGGCGGTCAGCACGGCGCCGTGCATGACCCGTGAGCCCGGCCCGATTGTCACATCACCAGAGACGACAGCGGATGCCGCGACCAGCGCATCCGGATCGACACGCGGACGCGCGCCCCGGCTCTCGTACAGCACCTCTAGAGCGCCGCCGGGAGCATCGCGGCCACACGCTCCGCGGATGCGCGGCCGACCGCGCGGCCCGCCTCGGCCGACGCGCGGCGCGTGGCGGGGTCGAGAGGATTCGGGCCGAAGGCGGTGATCGAAGCCTGGTCGGCGTAGATGATGGCCGTCGGAACGCCGCCGAGCGCGTCGAGCTCGGCCGTGGCGATCGTGCCGAGGCCCGGCTCACCCACACCGGGAAGAGGCGTGACGATGACGACCCAATCGGAGCCGGCCGCGAGATCGGCGTTGCTGCCCGACCTCACCCCGCCATCCATATAACGCGAGCCGTTGATCGTGACCGGCGGCCAGACGCCGGGAACGGCGCAGCTCGCGGCGACCGCGTCGGCGAGCTCGACCCCGCTCGTGCGGTCGAAGACCACGAAGTCGCCGGACTCGACCTCGACGGCGGTCACCTTGAGGTCGCGCTGCGGCCACTGGGTGTCGACGAGCCGGGAGCGGATGACCTCGATACGAACGCTCTCGTCGACCGATGGGGTCTCAAGAGCGAGTCTGCCGATGCGGCGCCGAGCGTCTTCGGGGGATGTGGCACCGTCGATGGCTGCCACGAACTTCGCCTGCAGCTCGACCGCGTCGATGTCGGCTCCGAGCTCGGCGGTCTCCTCCTCGAGCTGTGTCGCGAACGCTTCGGCGACTCCGGTCGCACCGGCCAGCTGAGCACCGACAGCAGATCCGGCGGACGTGCCGATGATGCGGGTGTCGGGTGCGAGCAGCCTCTCGACGAGCTGCGGATCTGCATCGAGGAGGCCCTGCATAACGCCGACTTCCCACGCGATCCCGGCGACGCCGCCGCCCGCGAAGACGAGTGATCCTTGGCTCATGCGAGTACCTCCAGTTGACTGACTCCGAATACCGCGAGCAATGCTAGCGCCGGTGCCCTCGGAGGAGCCTCGACGACCGCTGTGTAACAGGGCGACACACGACGGTGTGGAGCGTCTTCGTCGCCGTATTCTCGGCTCATGACGAACATCGACACTCGCCCCCTGGCCGCTCCGGCGTCGGGAGAAGAGGCGTGTGCCGACCTCGTCGAAGACATCACCCCCTCGGTCGTCTCGCTGATCGGCAACACGCCCTTGATCGAACTGAACGTGATCGCGAAGGGGCTTCCGGCGCGAGTGCTCGTGAAGCTCGAGAGTCGCAACGCCGGCGGATCGGCGAAGGACCGGATCGCCCTGCATATGATCCGTGCCGCCGAGGCGAGCGGTGCGCTGAAGCCGGGCGCCACCATCGTGGAGTCGAGTTCGGGCAACACGGGCATCGGCCTGGCCCTCGTCGGCCGGCTCACGGGGCACCCCGTGGTGATCATCCACAGCGCGTACATCTCCGATGAGAAGCGGGCCGTGCTCAAGGCCTACGGTGCCCGCCTGGTCGAGGCCGACTGGGAGGCTCCGCCCGAGAGCCCGAACAATGCTCGCGCCATCGCCGATCGCATCGCGGCCGAACTGCCCAACGCGTGGCGTCCGTCGCAGTACGAGAACGAGAGCAACCCCGGAGCTCACTACCAGACCACCGGTCCGGAGATCTGGCGCCAAACGGCCCAGAAGGTGACGCACCTCGTGGCATCCGTCGGCACGGGCGGAACGATCAGCGGAACCGGCCGTTACCTCAAAGATGTCTCGGCCGATCGCATCCGGGTCATCGGCGCAGACCCGACCGGGTCGACCTACAGCGGCAACGCGGCGGGACCGATCAACGTCGAGGGCGCCGGCAACAGGTGGACGCAGGCGAACTGGCCGCAGACCTATCACCACGAGGTCGTCGACGAGTACGTCGTGGTGTCGGATCAGGAGATCTACGACACCGTGCACACGCTCGCGGCGTCGGAGGCCCTTCTGCTCGGCCCCTCGTCTGCGCTCGCCGTGGCCGTGGCCCTGCGGGTGGCTGCGAAAGCCCCGCAGGATTCGGTCGTCGTCGCGATCGCACCCGACACCGGTGCGAACTATCTGACTAAGGCGTTCGACGATGCGTGGCTCACCGACCTCGGCGTCGGCACGTATTCGATCTGACCAACGCCTACTTCCCAAAGGTTTATCGCTATGGCTCTGCTTCATTTCGGATGGTTTCTCGGCGCGGGTTTCGGCGTGCAGGGATGGGGTGACCCCAGCTACGGCATCGGTTACGACTGGAAGAAGCCGCAGGTCTACCAAGACGCCGCGCGCCTGTTCGAACACAGCGGCCTCGACCTGCTGATCATCGAAGACGGGGTCACCGTTCCCGACACCTATGGCGGCACGAGCGAGGTCAACCTCGCCAATGCGCGCTTCGCGCCGAAGCACGACCCCCTGCCGCTGGTGCCCTATCTGCTGTCGGCGACAGAGAACCTCGGCATCGTGCCGACTCTCAGCGCGTCGTTCTACGAACCGTTCACGGCCGCCCGTCTGCTTGCGACGCTGCAGCACTTCGCCGACGGCCGTCTCGGCTGGAACGTCGTGACCAGTGGCAGCGATCTGGCGGCGCAGAACTACGGGCGCGCCTTGCAGATCGAGCACGATCTGCGCTACGACCGCGCCGACGAGTGGGTCAGCATCATCCGCAAACTCTGGCGCAGCTGGGCGCCGGATTCGGTGCTCGAAGACGCCGAGCGCGGCGTGTTCGCCGACTTCACGAAGGTGGCGCCGATCAACCACGAGGGGCAGTTCTTCAAGGTCCGAGGCCCGATCAACACCGTGCCGATGCCGCAGGAACCCGTCATGGTGCAGGCGGGCGCCTCCGGCCGAGGCCGTGACTTCGCCGGGCAGAACTCAGACGTGATCATCGCTCTTTCGTCGACGCCCGAGCGCAACCGCGAGTTCCGCGACAGCATCCGGCAGATCGCACTGGCTGCGGGCCGCAACCCGGATCACGTGAAGGTGCTCTTCGCGGTCACGCCGATCGTCACCGCCAACGCCGAGGAGACGGCGAGCGTCAAAGCGCATCGATCAGACCTCACCCGGGCGGCCATCGACGAGGCGTTGCAGTCGATCTCCTACCTCTCGGGCGTCGACTTCAAGGCCTTCGACCTCGACGCTCCGCTGCCCGAACTCACTACCAACAGCAACCAGGGAACCCTCGACAACTTCGTGAAGTCGGCACCTCCCGGTTCGACGCTGCGGGAGATTCTGCAGGTTCGTGCGAATCGAGACGGGCTCGCGGTGATCGGCACAGCGGAGGAGATCGTCGATCACCTCGAGGCGCTCGGCGAGGGCAGCGGGGGAGACGGCTTTCTCTTCGCGGGCCAGGTGCATCCCGCGAATGTGCACCGCACCCTCGACCCCCTGGTTCCCGTTCTGCGTCGCCGCGGCCTGATTCGTCGCGAGTTCGGCGACGGCGGGCTGCGCGGCAACCTTTTGGACTTCTGATGGGCGTGCTCCGGCTCGAGGGGCAGTCGATCACGATCGACGACGTCGTCGCCGTAGCCGACGGCGCATCGATCGAGCTGGCTCCGGGTGTCGTGGGCACGATCGCCCGCGCACGTTGCGTCGTCGAGTCGGTGCAGGCATCCGGATCGGCCGTCTACGGCCTGAACACCCACCTGGGTGCCGGTCGCGACACGCGCGTCGCGGCCGATGAGGTCGCCGCCTTTCAGAACCAGATCATCGACAACCACCGCGGCAGTATCGGCGACCCGCTCGCCGAGCGCGAGGTGCGCGCGCTCATCTTCGCCCGCGTGGTCGGCTTCTCGCTGGGCGGCTCGGGCGTGCGCCCCGAGCTCGCGGATGCCTACGGCCGGCTTCTCGACGGCGGCCCGCTGCCCGAGGTCTATGCCACGGGCTCGGTCGGCGCATCCGATCTCGCCCTGCTCGCCGAGGTCGCCGCCCACGTTCGGCAGAGCCTGCCCTTCGCCGCGGGGGAGGCGCTCGCGGCCATCAGCGCGAACTCCTATTCGATCGGGGTCGGTCCTCTCGCCGTGGCAGAGCTGCGCGCGCTCGTGGCCGAGGCCGATGCGGTGGCGGCGCTGTCGCTCGAAGCGCTCGGAGCCATGGGAGGGGGCGGCTCGCTTTCTCCGTTCGATGACCGGGTGCACCGGCATCGCCGCTCGCCGGGTCAGCAGCAGACGGCCCGGGCTATCCGCGCGCGAGTCGCCGGCGGATTCTTGGATGCCCCTGAGCGCGAGGGCTCTGTGCAGGATCCGCTGTCGTTTCGAACGGTGCCACAGGTGCACGGTGCTGTTCGAGACGCCACGGCGCTCGCGGCATCGGCTATCGAAGACGAGCTCAACACCGCGGGGGACAACCCGCTCGTGGTGCTGGGCGGCGACGACGTCATGCTCTCGAACGGCAACTTCGAGCCGCTCACTCTGGTGCTGTCTTTCGAGAGCCTGCGCGTGGCTCTCGCTCATCTAGCCGGCATCTCGGAGCGGCGCATCGCCGTGCTCTCGGGCCTCGCCACACCTCTGCGCCGCTCGGGCAGCAATGCCGTTCCGGGCCTCAGTTGGTACGCGGCGGCGGCCAGTCTCGCCGAGGTGCGGCATCTCGCGAACCCGGTGTCGACATCCGGAACCACGCTCTCGCAGGTCGAGGATCAGGCGTCGTTCGCGCCCCTGGCCGTGCGACTGTTGCAGCAGCAGATAGGGCTCTGCCGTCAGATCTTCGCCGTGGAGGCGCTGCACGCCGCCCAGCTCGTGCGCAGCATCGATTCGCCGCCTCGGCTCGGACGCGGGACGCGCCAGCTGGCCACGGAGTTGGTGGAACGAATCGGGCGTCTCGACACCGCTCGTGACCTTGTGATCGATGCCGTCAAGGCCGTTGCGCTAGCCGGTCGACGTGACACGATTGATCAATGACTAATTCTGAATCATCCGTTCCCCTGGTCACCCTCAACGATGGCAACACCATTCCCCAGCTCGGCTTCGGAGTCTTCAAGGTCGACCCGGACAAGACGTCGCGCATCGTCAGGGACGCATTCGAGGTCGGCTACCGGCA
Source organism: Agreia sp. VKM Ac-1783 (assembly GCF_900177765.1). GTDB lineage: Bacteria > Actinomycetota > Actinomycetes > Actinomycetales > Microbacteriaceae > Agreia. The sequence continues at coordinate 953,006 of NZ_FXWI01000002.1, read as the reverse complement.
CATCGACACCGCCAAGATCTACGGCAACGAAGAGGGCGTCGGTCACGCGATCAAGACCAGCGGCATCGACCGCGACGAGCTGTTCATCACCACGAAGCTGTGGAACGCCGATCAGGGCTACGAATCGGGTCTCGAGGCCTTCGAGAAGAGCCTCGGCCGTCTGCAGCTCGACTACGTCGACCTGTACCTGATCCACTGGCCCGCTCCGGCCAACGACAACTACGTCGACGCATGGAAGGCGCTCGAGAAGATTCGGGAGTCGGGTCGTGCCAAGTCGATCGGCGTCTCGAACTTCACGGTCGAGCACCTCACGCGACTGCTCGGAGAAACCGACGTCGTTCCCGCCGTGAACCAGATCGAGCTGCACCCCGAGTTCCAGCAGCGCGAGATCACCGCGTTCGGCCGTGAGCACGGTATTGCTACAGAGGCGTGGAGCCCGCTCGCTCAGGGCGCGCTCCTGAAAGAGCCGAACGTGCAGGAGATCGCCGAGGCGCACGGCAAGTCACTCGCACAGGTGATCCTGCGCTGGCACATCCAGCAGGGCAACATCATCTTCCCCAAGTCGAACAACCGCGAGCGCATCGAAGAGAACTTCAACATCTTCGATTTCGAGCTCAGCGACGACGAGCAGGCCTCCATCACCGCGCTGGAGAAAGACGGTCGCGTGGGCGGCCACCCCGACGAGGTCAACTGACGGAGCGCGGCATGGCGAACAGGCTCCGCGACGCGATCAGTCCCTATCTGCGCTCCCACGCGGACAATCCGGTGGACTGGTTCGCGTGGGGCTCCGAGGCGTTCGACGAGGCGAAGCGCCGAGACGTGCCGGTGCTCGTCTCGATCGGGTACTCCACCTGTCACTGGTGTCACGTCATGGCGCGAGAGTCGTTTTCCGACCCGAACCTCGCGGCGCAGCTCAACTCCCGATTCGTGGCGATCAAAGTCGACCGCGAGGAGCATCCCGAGGTGGACTCGGTGTATCTCGCCGCGGCTGCCGCGTTCACGCAGGGCCTGGGCTGGCCGCTGAACGTCTTCGTCACCCCCGAGGGCAAGGCGTTCTTCGCCGGCACCTACTCGCCCCCGGTGCCCATTCAGGGGCATCCGTCGTTCGCTCAGGTGCTCGACGCCGTCGACGACGCATGGCGATCGAGACGAGACCAGGTCGATCTGACGGCCGAGGCGATAACGGATGCGCTGGCGCAGTCCGCAGCCGCCACGCCCCGGGGCGCGTTACCCGCCGACGCTGAAAGCCGCTTGACGCAGGCGGTTCGAGAGCTCGAGGCCTACGAAGATACGACCTACGGGGGCTTCGGTGGCGCACCGAAGTTCCCTGTCGCTCCCGTGCTGTCGATGCTGCTTCGGCGGGGCAGCCCCCTCGCGGCGCGCACGCTCGTGGCCATGAGCCGTTCACCGCTGCGCGACCCGCTCGAAGGCGGCTTCTTTCGCTACAGCGTGAATCGTGACTGGAGCGATCCGCACTACGAACGGATGCTCTATGACAATGCGCTTCTGCTCGACGAGTACGCCAGGCTCGCCTCGGGCGACGATGACTCGGCCGCAGAGGCGCGTGACACCGCCACGGGAATCGCCTCGTTCCTCACCGCCGTGTTGCAGCAGCCTGAGGGCGGCTTCGGATCTGCGCAGGACTCCGAGAGCGTGATCGGCGGCTCGCGCAGCGAGGGCGGCTACTACGCCCTGGATGCCGCGGGTCGCGCCGCCGAGACGCCTCCTGCCGTCGACGCCAAGGTTCTCACCGGCTGGAACGGCCTGGCCATCGCTGGGCTCGCCCGTGCAGGATTCGCGCTCGATCGAGCCGACTGGATCGCGGCGGCGACGCGCGCCGCCGACTACTTGCTCGAGTCGCACGTGGCAGACGATGGCTCGTTGCTGCGCGCATCCATCGGTTCACGGCGATCGGATGCGGCGGCGACGCTCGAAGACTACGGCGCCTTCGCCGGGGGACTGCTGGCTCTGGCCTCGGTGACCGGGCGCGTGCATTACGCCAGCAGTGCGCGTCGGCTCATCGACTCGGTGCTCGACGCAGGTTTCGCGGCTCCGGGCGGGCGGGATGCGGTGTTGGCTGCTCAGAACATTGCGGCCGCAGTCGACACCGCGGAGGGTGCGTACCCGTCCGGAGTCAGCGCGGTCTGTTCGGCCGCGCTCACCCTGTTCGACCTCACCGGCGAGGCTCGCTACCGCGAGATCGTGTCGACCACGGTGGGCGGAGTCGCCGCTGAGGCGTTTCCTCGGCCCATCGGCTACGGTGCGACGCTTGAGCTCGTGCAGCGACTGCTCGCGCCGACCGAACAACTCGTCGTGGTGACGCCGGGAGCCGAGCCCGTCGCATCCGACCCGCTCGTCGATGTGGCGCGACCGAACACCGAGTCGCTGACCGTGGTGGTGACCGAGGCGCAGGCCCGAGAGTGGGCGGAGGCCGGATTCGGACTGCTCGAGGGGCGCGTGGCATCGAACGGTCAGAGCACCGCCTACCTCTGCACCGACTTCGTGTGCAGGCTGCCCTTCACGGATCCGGCCGACTTAGAACTCGCGCTTCGCCCCATCTGACGGCGTCACGGTGAAGATCTCCGGAGCGGTGAATCCCGCCCTCTCGAACGCGTCGCTGACTCGGGCCGTGACCTCGTCGACGAGCTCGATCGGTGTCAGGGCGATCGCCGCTCCGCCGAAGCCGCCACCCGTCATGCGGGCGCCGATGGCCCCGGCCTCGCGCGCTTCGACGACGGCGAGGTCGAGTTGTGGCACCGAGATCTCGAAATCGTCTCTCATCGAGACGTGCGACGCATCCAGAATCTCGCCGATGGCGAGCGGGCCGCTCTCGCGTAGAGCGCGCACGGTGGCGAGCACGCGCGCGTTCTCGGTGACGACGTGCCGAACGCGGCGGAACGTCTCGTCGTCCATGACCTCGCGCGCCCGGTCGAGGTCGGCCACGCCGACGTCGCGCAGGCTCTCGACGCCGAGAGCAGCGGCCCCGGCCTCGCAGGATGCCCGGCGGGCGGCATATCCGCCGGTCGCGTGGGAGTGGCTCACCTTGGTGTCGATGATGACGATCGCGAGTCCGGCGTCGGCGAAGCCCAGGTCGACGATCTCTGAGCGCAGCGAGCGGCAGTCGAGGAACACGGCTGAGTCGCGTCGACCGAGGAGGGATGCAGACTGATCCATGATGCCGGTGGGGGCGCCCACGGCTTCGTTCTCGGCCAGCTGGCCGACACGTGCCAGTGTCGGCCGGTCGAATCCGAGCTGCCAGCGTTCGTCGAGGGCCAGAGCAATGGCGCCCTCAATGGCGGCCGACGACGAGAGTCCGGCGCCGACAGGGACAGTGGAGTCGAGGTGTGCGTCGAAGCCGCGCTGCTCGGCGAGATCGACGCCGTTCTGCCCGAGGGCCCATGCGATTCCGAGGGGGTACGCCGACCATCCGTCGAGATTGTCGGGACCGACGGAGGAGAGCTCTACCTCGACCTCCTCGTCACTGAACGTGCTGGTGACACGCGCCGCGTTGTCGTCGCGCAGGCCGACTGCGGCCCAGGTGCGACGGTCGATCGCGAACGGCAGCACGAAGCCCTCGTTGTAGTCGGTGTGCTCGCCGATCAGGTTGACGCGGCCCGGTGAGGACCAGACCCCGTCTGCCGGGCGACCGAATTGGGCCTCGAAGTCGGTGGCAGCCTGGGTGGCGATGTCATCGTGAGTCATACGGGGTTCTCCTGGTCAGCGCGGGCGATCGCCTCGCGAACGAGTGCGGCAGATGTCTCCGGCGGCACGTCTCCGATGAAGGCGCCCATGGCGGCCTCGGAGCCGGCGAGGTACTTGAGTCGGTTCGCGGCTCGCCGGGGCGACGTGACCTGCAGCATGAGACGCACGTCGTCGCGGCCTTTGTTCACCGGCGCCTGGTGCCAGGCCGAGATATAGGGCGTGGGGGTGTCGTACAGGGCGTCGATGCCGCGCAGCAGACGCAGGTAGAGCACGGCGAGTTCGTCGCGCTCTTCGCTCGTCGTCGCTGCGAGGTCTGGGATGTGCCGGTGCGGCAGCATGTGCACCTCGATGGGCCAACGGGCCGCGAAGGGCACGAACGCCGTGAAGTGCTCTCCACGCAGCAGCACGCGCTCGGAGGCCTGTTCGCGCTCGAGGATCTGCGCGAACATGTCGGGACCGAACCTGTCGATCGAGTCGAGCAGCTTCGTGGTGCGAGGTGTCACGTAGGGGTACGCGTAGATCTGGCCGTGCGGGTGGTTGAGGGTGACGCCGATCTCGGCACCACGGTTCTCGAACGGAAAGACCTGCTCGATCGACGGCATGGCCGACAGCGCCGCGGTGCGCTGGGCCCACGCCTCGACGATCGTGCGAGCGCGCGATGGCGTCTGCGATGCGAAGGAGCCGGTGTGGGCGGGGCTGAAGCAGACGACTTCGCAGCGACCGACCGAGGTGCGTGTGCGTTCGAGCCCGAGTTCGGCGAGATCGTCGAGGCCACGCGGAGCGTTGTCGTCGACCAGCAGCGGCCCGAACGAGGGGGAGCGGTTCTCGAAGACCGCCACGTCGTAGACGTCGGGGATCTCGGAGGGGTTCGTCGGGGTCGCGGGTGCCAGCGGATCCGCGTCGTCGGACGGCAGGAACACTCGGTTCTGGCGCGCGGCCGCGATGGAGACCCACTCGCCGGTCAGGACGTCTTGCCTCATGCTCGCGGTCGCTGGGCGAGGATCGAGCACGCGCTCATCTGGCCGTCGCTCGGGCGACAGGGTGGTGTCTGCGTCATCGAAGTAGATGAGCTGACGTCCGTCTGCGAGCACAGTCTCTCGAACGGCGATGGTGGACATGGCGAGCCCTTTCTCGCGAGCGCGGGTCACACTCGGCGGCACAACAGGCGACAGTATTGCACGGCAAGAATTGACAAGCAATCGCAAATAAACGAAAGTGAGAGCATGGCCGATACCGAGTTCGTGAATGCCCCCGCTTCCGTGCGGCGTGCTCGCATTCTCGAGCTGCTGGCGACCGCAGGATTCGTGAAGGTCGCCGAGCTGAGCCCGGTGTTCGGTGTCTCCGAGGTGACGATCAGGTCGGATCTCGACTCGCTCGAATCCGAAGGCCGGCTCGATCGCGTGCACGGGGGAGCGGTCACATCGACATCGTCGCGGCGCACCGAGCCGGCCTTCGAAGAGGCGCTCGGCTCTCTCTGGGACGAGAAGCTGCGCATCGCCGCCCACGCCGCGGCGTTGGTCTCGTCTGGAGACTCCGTGATCATCGATGTCGGAACCACAGCCGCGGCGTTGGCCCGTGCTCTCGTCGATCGGGCCGAGCTGCATGACGTGGTGGTCATCACGAACGGGTTGAAGATCGCCCTCGAACTCGAGAGTGCCCTGCCCCGATTCACCGTGATCGTCACCGGCGGCACCCTCAGGGCGCTGCAACACTCGCTGGTCAATCCGATGGCCGATGGGCTCTTCGACACTCTGCACGCCGACATCGCCTTCATCGGCTGCAACGGAGTCGACGTGGAGCACGGCATCACGAACATCAACCTGCCCGAGGCCGAGATCAAGAGACGGATGCTCGGGGCGGCGACCCGACGGATCGTTCTGGCCGACGGGTCGAAGATCGGGCAGGTTCACCTCGGTCGAGTGTCACCCGTCGCGGGAATCGACAGCGTGATCACCGGAAGCTCGGCCCGCGCCACGCCGCTGGCCGGGCTACGCGAGGCGGGGCTCGAGGTAATCAGAGTAGAGGGGTGACCGCCCATTGCGGTAGGCGAGCTCGTCGAGGTCGATCGGTCGCTGTTCGCTGAGCCATTTCTCTCGACCCCCGGTGAGAACGGCGACGCGCTCGAAGCCGGCCTCGCGCAGATTGCGTGCCGACCCGGCCGCACAGAGACTGTCGCTCTCGTCGTAGACGACGATGGTGCTCGCCATCGCGTCGATGCGCAGCGAGAGCAGCCGCACCCTGTTCGCAGCCTTCACTATCGCCAGATTGTCTGCACCGAGGTGGTCGGCGAGCCACTGCGTCGACACGGTCGACGACGGCAGGTAGGGCCCGGGCGCGAGCGACGTATCGGTATTCACACGCATACGCTAACCCGAGCCACCGACAGCGCAGCCTCCCTCGTAAGCGGGGGTAATAAAGCCCGACTAGCCTGAACGGTGTGGAGGAAGAGTCCGGATCGAATCTCGCGTTCGAGTATCGGGTGCGCATCGAGCATCTGCTGGCCTCGAGCATCCATCGCTACGAGGGCCGCCCGTCTGATGGGCCGAGGCCCGCGGTTGGCGCGGAGGATGTCGAGCACGTGCGGATTCGAGCCCATCTCGGCATCGTCGGTGACCGGCACTTCGGCAAGGCGGCTCATCGCACGGCCTCGGTGACGATCATGGCCGTCGAATCGGTCGAGCACGTCGAACGGGCCCTCGGTCTCGCCAGCGCTCTCGACCCGCTCGACACGCGCCGCAACATCCTGATTCGTGGCGTCGACGTCGATCGGCTTCGGGGCGCCGACTTCTCGCTCGACTCGGGCCTGGGCCCGGTGCTGTTCCACGCCCACCGCCCGGCGAATCCGTGCGCGTGGATGGACGTGATGCTCGCGCCCGGTGCGCACAAGGCGCTTCGAGGTCGAGGCGGGCTGCGCTGCGAGCCTCTGAGCAACGGAGAACTCACGCGAGGGCCGGCTCTGCTGCGTTCGTCGGTGCGTCTCGATGACGGCGACGCCCGGCTGTTCTAGGGCGTCAGGCGATCAGCACTCGATGACGTTCACCGCGAGACCGCCCTCGCTCGTCTCCTTGTACTTGGTCGACATGTCGACCCCGGTCTGACGCATCGTCTCGATCACCATGTCGAGCGATACCAAGTGCGTTCCGTCACCGTTCATGGCGAGGCGGGCGGCGCTCACGGCGGTCGACGACGCGATCGCGTTGCGCTCGATGCACGGAACCTGCACCAGGCCGCCGACCGGGTCGCAGGTCAGGCCGAGGTGGTGCTCCATCGCGATCTCTGCGGCGTTCTCGACCTGGCGAGGGGTGCCGCCCAGCACGGCGCAGAGCGCGCCGCATGCCATGGCGCATGCCGACCCGACCTCACCCTGGCATCCGGCCTCGGCGCCCGAGATCGACGCGTTCGACTTGAAGAGCGAGCCGATGGCGGTGGCCGTCAGCAGGTAGCGGTGGATTCCCTCGCGATCCGCCCCGCGTACGAAGTCGAGGTAGTAGCGGCCGACCGCGGGAACGATGCCCGCCGCGCCATTCGTCGGTGCTGTGACGACGCGGCCGCCCGCCGCGTTCTCCTCGTTGACCGCGAGGGCGTAGGCGTGCAGCCACTCGGTGGAGGTGTCGTGGTCGCCGGTCGCGGTCTGGCGCTCGAGCTCGAGGCGCTCGCGGAGCCGGGTCGCCCGTCTGGGCACGTTGAGTCCGCCGGGTAGCGTGCCCGTTGCGGTGAGGCCTGCGTCGATACACGCCTCCATCGCATCCCAGATGCGATCGAGCTGCGCGCGCACGGCGTCCTCGCCGTGCAGCTCGGTCTCGATGCGCCAGGCGACCTCGGCAATGCTGAGGCCTGTCGACTCGCAGATCTCGAGCAACGCATCCGCGCTCGTGAACGACAGCGGATGCTCGACCAACGGAATGCTCGATGAATCCTCTCCGTCGCGCTGGATGAACCCGCCACCCACCGAGTAGTACGTCTCGCTGAGAATCGGAAGAGCATCGGAATCGCCCCAGGCGACGAGGCTCAGGGCGTTGGGATGGGCGGGCAGTCGCGTGTGCGCCTCGAACGAGATGTCCGATTGCTCCATGGCGATCGGATGGGTGCCGCCGAGGTCGATGGAGTTGCGGTTACCCCCGGCGGCGAGTTCGAGGAATCCGGCGTCGCGCAGGGCCGTGGAGCTACCGCGAACGAGTCCGGACCAGGCGCCGTGCACGAGTGCGGGGTCGCAGGTCTCGGGGTCGAGGCCTTGGAGCCCAGCGACGACGGCGTCGGGGGTGCCGTGGCCGAGGCCGGTTGCGCCGAGGGAGCCGTAGAGCGAGCAGGTGACGCTGCGAACGTCGTCGAGAGCTCCGGATGCGCGGAGACGGTCGACGAAATCGAGCGCGGCGCGCATCGGGCCGACGGTGTGCGAACTCGACGGACCGATCCCCACCGAGAACAGGTCGAAGAGAGAGACGTATGCGGTCACACCCAGACCCTAATCGCCCCACGGTGCGTGCACACCCGTGGCGCAACATCCTGGCCCTGCCCGCCGAAAAATCGAGCCCTCAACGCCCTGGATGGCATGAATCTGCGTGCGGATTCTAGACCTCGAGACGGTGCGATCGCATCGCCTCGGCAGTGAATTCTCGGAGTACTACTCTGTTGACGTTTGTCATCTGATTCGATGTTCGAAGGAGTTCACGATGTCGTCTTCTGCACCGGCCCGCGACAAAGACGGCGGCGTCCGCAGCCTCGTTCCGGCTCGCATGGACAGGCTTCCGTGGACGAGATTCCATTGGTCGATCGTGGTCGGCTTGGGTTTCTCGTGGGTGCTCGACGGGCTCGAGATCCAGATCGTCGCCTCGGCGGGATTCCAGAAAGACCTGGGGATGTCCGCCGCCGAGGTCGGCCTGCTCGGCACCGTCTATCTCTTCGGACAGATCGCGGGCGCCCTCATCTTCGGCCGACTCTCCGACAAGCTCGGGCGCAAGAAGCTCTTCATCCTGACTCTGGCGATCTATCTGGTGGCCAGCGGCATCGCGGGCCTCTCGCCGAACATGTGGTTCCTGCTCGTGTTCCGCTTCTTCGCCGGCATGGGCATCGGCGGCGAGTACGCGGCCATCAACTCCGCGATCGACGAACTCATCCCGTCGAAGTACCGGGGTCGTGTCGACATCGCGATCAACGGAACCTACTGGGGTGGCGCGGCGCTCGGATCGGCCGCGAACCTGTTCCTGCTGAACCCCGACATCTTCACTGAGAACATCGGCTGGCGGATCGGCTTCTTCATCGGCCCGGTGCTCGGACTCGCGATCATCTACCTGCGCCGACACATCCCCGAGAGCCCGCGCTGGCTGATGACCCACGGGCGCGAGCAGGAGGCCGAGTCGACCGTCGACGACATCGAGAAGACGGTGCGCGACCAGGGCGGCGACATCGAGCCCGTCGACGAGAGCAAGGCGATCACGGTCACGAAGACCGAGCGAGTTCCCTTCAGAACGATCCTGCACGTGCTCTTCAAGCTCTATCCGAAGCGCACCCTCGTCGGGGCCACGATGATGGTGACCCAGTCTTTTCTCTACAACGCCATCTTCTTCACGTACGCGCTGGTGCTGCAGAACTTCTACGGAACCTCTCCGTCGTCGACGCAGTACTTCTTCTTCCCGTTCGCGATCGGCAACCTGCTCGGCCCGCTGCTGCTCGGACACCTCTTCGACGTGTGGGGTCGGCGAAAGATGATCTTCCTCACGTACGGCGTCTCGGCGGCCGTGCTTGCGGCATCCGCTGTGCTCTTCAGCATGGACGTGCTGAACGCCACGACCCAGACCATCTTCTGGTGCGTGTCGTTCTTCTTCGCATCGGCCGGAGCATCCAGCGCCTATCTCACCGTCAGCGAGACGTTCCCGCTCGAGATCCGCAGCCAGGCGATCTCGTACTTCTTCGCGCTCGGCCAGATCGCCGGGTCGGTCGCCCCGCTGCTCTACGGAATTCTCATCGGCGACGGAACCGACCGCGGCCCCCTCACCTTCGGTTACTTCTTGGGGGCCGCGATCATGCTCGTGGGCGGTCTCATCGCGTTGATCTTCGGGGTGGATGCCGAACGCAAGTCACTCGAGACCATCACGAATCCGCTATCGGTCGTCAAGAACGACCGCTGAGCACGCTCGGGGCTAGCCCGGCCAGTGCTGCGGGCGCCGGAGAAAGTTAGGCAAGGCGGTCGACCGGTCGCCCTGAGCGGCATCGACCTGCATCTGCGTGAGAAAGAGAGCGCTCGAGAGGTCTGCGCCGTCGAGGCGCGCGTCGCGCAGATCCGCACCGAGCAGGTCGACGCTCGTCAGATCGGCGTGCCGGAGATCGGCGGCGATGAGGTAAGCGCCGCGGAGGTCAGCACCGCACAGGCGACGTGATCGCAGGTCGCGACCGACCAGGTCGGCCGACGGGTGCAGATCGCGGGGGACGTCTTGGGAGGCATATCCGCCGCGCACTTCTTCGCTCACCTCGATCAACAGATGCCGAACATCGGCGCGAAGACGCTCGACGTCGAACGCGAGGACACTCGACGCATCGCCGTCGAGCGTCTGCCGAATGTCGCCGCGGAGCTGCTTCACCTGCTCGTCGTGCTCTGATGCGGTCGTGCGCTCGGCCGCTTCGACGAGATACCAGAGCATCTCGTGCAGTTGCCGCGCGACGGCGAAGGTGCCGAACATGGCTGCGCTCGTATCGGGGCGTTCTCGCCAGCTCGTGCCGCCGAACAGGGTGCGGGACACGTATTGGCCCGCACCGAAGCAGTCGAACACAGTGCAGCCGCGAAATCCTCGCGGTCGCAAGGCGTCGTGGATGGAGCAGGAGAATGCCTCGGTGAGATTCGAGCACGGGGTTCCCGCGGGCTTGTCGAGCGGAAAGTCCGCGGATCTCTGGAACCCGAAGGCGGTGCAGCAGAGGGCGAAGCAGTTCGCGCAGTCAGCGCGAAGGGCCGACCGAGTGTCTGTGCGCGCGTCGGAAGAGTCGGTGGATGTCATCAGTGAGAGGTCTTTCTGAGGTGGTTTCGGAGGAAGGCCGGGGGGATGGGGAGCTCCACACGGAGCTCCCTTTCCGGCCACACGAAATCACCGGCCCTCGCGAGAGGAGCGAACGGATGTCGACGAATTGACTCCGGGTCACAGAGAGAAAGAGAGTTTCACTGAGACAAGCGTAACGCCGCCGTCGATCAGTGGCGAGAGCTGAGCAGGGCGAGCACGTCGTCGGTGCGTCCCTCCGCTTCGGCGAACCTCAGGAACCGCACGCGGTCTACGAGAATCTCCGACGCATCCGGATTCGCTTCGAGGATCGACATGGTCTCGTCGAGGAATTCCTCGACGGGCATGGCGTTCGGGTCGTCCTCCTGACCCATGAGGCTCGTGGCGACCGCCGGCGGCGCGAGCTCGAGAACCTCGATCGCCGTGTCGGCCAGTTGCACGCGCAGGCTCTGCGAGAACGAATGGATGGCGGCCTTCGTCGCGCTATACGTGGGCGTGGCCGGCAGCGGCACGAAGGCGAGGCCGGAGGAGACGGTCATGATCGTGGAGCTCGGACGCGTTGCCAGATGCGGCACGAGAGCAGCGATGAGTCGGATCGGGCCGAGCAGGTTCGTGGCGATCGTGCGCTCGGCGGTCTCGAGGAAGTCGGCCGTGTGCAGGTCTTCGAGCTCCATGATTCCGGCCATCAGGATCACGGTGTCGAGGTCGGGGTACTCGGCGACGACCTGTGTCGTCGCCCGTTCGATAGAGGAGGAATCTGCGGTGTCGATCTGCACTGCGTCGATTCCGGGATGCTCAGCAACGATCTGGTCGAGCAATTCGGTGCGTCGCCCTCCCACGATCACGTGGTTGCCGGCCGCCTGAAAGCGCAGGGCCAGGCCGAGTCCGAGTCCCGACGTGGCGCCGGGAATGAAGATGGTGTTTCCGGTGATGTTCATGACTCGACTCAACACCGATCGAGCACGACGCAGAAGGGATCGTTTGTCCATGGATTGTCAGTCCCTTGTTGCCGCGGGCACGCGCCGCCACGATGGTGACATGGACAGACCCGCACTCGCAGATTTTCTCCGGCGCCGTCGAGAGGCGTTGCAGCCGCGCGACGTCGGGCTGCTCGATGGTCCGAGGCGCCGCACGCCCGGTCTGAAGCGCGAGGAGGTCGCTCTTCTCGTGGGCATGTCTACCGACTATTACTCGCGGCTCGAACAGCAGCGTGGGCCGCAGCCATCGGAGCAGATGGTGGCCGCGATCGCTCGAGGGCTGCGGCTGACTCCCGACGAGCGCGATCACCTGTTCCGCCTGACCGGGCACAACGCGCCACGGCGCACACTGTCGGCTCAGCACGTATCGCCAGCGCTCATGCGCGTGCTCGACCGGCTCGACGACACCCCGGCCCTCGTTCTCTCAGACCTCGCGGAGACACTGGCCCAGAACGCCATGGCGACCGCACTGCTCGGAGACGAGACGCGGTTCACCGGTCTGGCGGCGAGCGCCGTCTACCGGTGGTTCACGGACCCCGAGGCGCGCAGCCGGTATCCCCACCGCGACCACGATCACCAGAGCCGCATCCAGGTCGCCGCGCTGCGCGCATCCGTCTCGGCCTCGGGAGACTCCGAGCGCGGCCGCGCGATCGTCTCCCAGCTGCTCTCGGCGAGCGAGGAGTTCGCCACGATCTGGGAACTGCACGAGGTGCGCAATCGCTTCGATGACCACAAGACGCTGGTGCACCCGGAGATCGGTGAGATCGAGGTGGACTGCCAGGCGCTGTTCACCGAGAACCTGTCGCAGACGCTGCTCGTGCTCACGGCGTCACCGGGCAGCGAGGCGGCAGAGAAGCTGGCCCTTCTGCGAGTGGTGGGCAATCAGACCTTCGCCTAGGCTGAATCGATGGCTTCCGATGGATGCCACCGGACGAGGGCGCAGTACCCGGAACGCGACAAGACTGACCACCACTAAGGAGTGGAACAGTCATGTCTTGGATCATCCTCGTCATCTCCGGCATCCTCGAGGCCGTGTGGGCGACAGCCCTCGGCAAGTCGGAGGGCTTCACGCGACTCTGGCCGAGCATCATCTTCGTCGGCGCGCTCGTGCTGAGCATGGCCGGCCTCGCCTACTCGATGCGCGAGATTCCCGTCGGAACGTCGTATGCCGTGTGGGTCGGCATCGGCGCAGCGTTGACGGTGGGCTACGCGATGTTCTTCGGGGGAGAGGGCGTCTCTGTGGTGAAGCTGCTTCTCGTGCTCGGCATCGTGGCCTGCGTCGTGGGACTCAAGGTGCTGCACTGAGGTCAGCGCGTCGTCACCCACACAGCCACGACCGACATCGCGGCGATGAAGACCCACGAGCCGAGTCCCACGATCAGGGCCTTCCAGCCCGTGCGCGCGAGCTCGGTGAACCGGATGCCCGTGCCGAGTGCGAAGAGGGCCGTCGCGAGCAGGGCCGTCTGCAGCACGTCGGCCACCTCTAGCACCTCGGCGGGCAACGGAACGAACGTGCGCACGAGCACGGCCGCCAGGAATCCGAGCACGAACAGAGGAACGATGGGTGGGCGCTTTGACGGCGCCTCGTCGGAAGAGAGCGGGGCGCGGCGACGCTCCACCGCGCCCACGATGGCGACCATCGGGGCGAGCGTGAGAACGCGGGTGAGCTTCACGACCACGGCTGCGGCGAGCGCTACCGGCCCAGCGATCTGGGCAGTCGCCACGACTTGACCCACGTCGTGCACGCTGAGCCCGACCCAGGTTCCGAACTCCGTGGCGTCGAAGCCGAGGGGTATGCGGGCGAGGGGAAGCAGCACTATCGCGAGGGTTCCGCACAGCGTGACCAGAGCGACGGGGGTGGCGCTCTCGGAATCCTTCGCGCGCGTGACCGCGCTCATGGCTCCGACGGCGGATGCACCGCAGATCGAGAACCCGGCGGCGATGAACAGAGGCTGGTAGCCGGGCAGACCAAGCATCCGGCCGAGGAGAAGGGTGACGCCGAAGGTGAGGACCACCACGAGAACGATGGCGATGATGGTGACCATGCCGAGGCCGGCGATGTCGACGAGGCTCAGCTTGAGGCCGAGCAGAACGATGCCGATGCGGAGCAGTCGCCGAGCGGAGAGCGAGAGTCCTGCCTTCAGCGGGCCGTCGAGTAGGGGGCGCAGCGCCGGAATCTGGGCGACGACCATGCCGAGCGCAACGGAGACCGTGAGCAGGGGAAGACCGGGAAACGCGAGGTGCAGCAGGAACGCCACTGCCGCGGCGCCCGCCGCAACCAGCATGCCCGGAGCCCAGGCAGGAAGGGTGTGCCTCGTCATCGCCAGGTCGGCAGCCAGTAGTGCAGTGACAGCAGCCAGCCGGGAATCTCCTGCGCTGTCCACACGGGATAGAAGAACGCCGTGACGGCCGAGCAGATGATGAGGAATGCGATGACGGCGCGCACGCCGCCCACACGCATCCACCGTGGGTCTGTGCGTTTGCCCAGCGCCAGGCCGATCACGAAGACCAGCCCGAGAATCAGATAGGGCTCGAAGGCGATCGTGTAGAACTGGTAGATCGTGCGGTTCACGTAGAGCAGCCACGGCAGGTAGCCGGCGACCATACCCATGAGGATGAACCCGACGACCCACTCGCGTTTGCGGATCAGGCGGTAGACGAGATAGAGCAGTGCAGCCGTTCCCGCCCACCAGATGATGGGGTTGGCGATCGAGGTGATGTTCTCGTAGCAGGTATCTGCGCCGCAGCCGCCCTGACCATTCTCGAGGGTTCTGATGTACATCTGCGTGGGGCGGATGAGGAACAGCCACGAGAACGGATTGGCCTGGTAGGGGTGGGGCGTGTGCTCGTTGACGTGGTAGTTGTAGACCGCCGCCTCGAGGTGCCAGAAGTTCTGCGCCCAGTTGGGCACCCAGGCCAGCGGGCCGGTCCAGTACTCGCCCGAGGTCTGCACCCACTGCCGGTACATTCCGCCCGAGGTGAGGAACCAGCCCGACCAGGTCGAGAGGTAGACGACGACCGCGATCGGTACGGTGAGCAGGAACGTGACCGGGCCCTGCTTGAGGATCGCGCCGGCGGCCCATAAGGGCAGGCCCGCGCGGCGGCGAGCGACCGCGTCGACGACGACGAGATACACGGCGAACGCGGCGAGAAAGTACAGCCCCGACCATTTGACGCTCGACGCCAGACCGAACAGGATGCCTGCGGCCAGCACCCAGGGACGCCACCAGAGCGCGGGCCCCCAGCGCGCGACGCGGCCGTGCTTCTCGGCCGTCATGAGTTTCTCGTCGAGCCGCCTCGCGTGCCATTCGCGATCCATGAGAACGGCGGCGACTCCGGCGAGCGCGATGAGAGCGAAGATGCCGTCGAGCAGCGCGACCCGGCTCATGACGATGGCGTGGCCGTCGATGGCGATGAGAAAACCGGCGACCGTCGCGAGGAAGGTCGAGCGGAACAGCTTCTTGGCCACGAGTGTGGTGAGCAGAACGAGCAGGATGCCGCACACGGCAACCGAGATGCGCCAGCCCACGCTCGAATCGGCACCGAAGACGGCGAGGCCGAGCGCGATCACCCATTTGCCGAGAGGCGGGTGGACGGCGAATGAGCCCTGCTGAAGAAAACCGTCTGTGTCGCCTGCGTTGAACGCTTCGTCGGCGTCGGCCGGCCACGTCGACTCGTAGCCGTTGCGCAGAGTCGTATACGCGTCTTTGACGTAGAACGTCTCGTCGAAGACCAGCGAGTGCGGATGCCCGAGATTGACCAGGCGAAGGATGGCGGCAAGGAGGGTGACGGCGATCGGTCCGCCCCAGGCCCAGAGCCGCTGTCGGCCAGGCGTGGAGAGCATGCGGCCCCACCACTCGTCGAGTCGCGAGCCGATGGGCTCGGGCTGCGCCGCCGCTTGCAACTCGGTCTGCGCCGCCAGCGTCTCGTCGAAGTCGATCGGGGTGCGGGGGTCGGTCACCTGCACAATCGTAGGTGCCGCCGCCGACGCCGCCGAATCATGCGTCGGCGGCACCCGTCGTTCGAAAGACCCAGAAGCGCATCCCGAGGTAGATTCCGGTCGCGACAATCACGATGGCGCCCAGCTGCACGACGAGAGCGTTCCACCCGATCAGCTCCACGAACAGGGCGAGGATCGCGACGTTCAGGGCATAGCCGGCGATGTTCACGACGATGAACTGCAGGACTGAACGACGGGTGTTGCCCGAGTGCCGAAAAGTGAAGGTGCGGTTGGCCAGGTAGCTGACGACCATGCCGGTCGCGTACGTGATCGTGGCCGCGCCGATCGACGGCATGCCCGCCCGGGTCAGGGCCACGAAGATGCCGTACGACAGCAGATTGTTGAGGCCGCCGATCGCGCCGAAGCGGAGCACGGGGCTGTGCCACAGTGTCTTCGCGAGGGAGCGTCGGTCTGTTTCCATCATCCGTGCCCTCCTCTCTCACCGCCGCCCGATGCTACCCGACCGCGATGCGAAGCCCCGCCGGTCGATACGCTGAGGCAATGATCATCCTCGCGGGCACGCCCATCGGCAATCTGAAGGATGCGTCGGTGCGGCTCGTCGAGACGCTCGAGGCCTGCGAGCTCATCGCCGCCGAAGATACCCGCGTCGCCATCAAGCTGCTGCGCGCCCTCAATCTCGAGAACCGCCCGCGCCTCGTGGCCTTGCACGATCACAACGAGAGGGAGAAGGCGGCGGAGCTCGTGGAGTTCGCCCGCACCGCCGACCTCGTCGTGATGAGCGACGCCGGCATGCCGACGGTGTCCGATCCCGGATTCCACCTGGTGGCCGCCGCCGTGGCCGCGGGTGTCGAGGTCACCGCGATCCCCGGCCCATCCGCCGTGCTCATGGCGCTCGCGGTCTCGGGCCTGCCCACAGACCGGTTCACCTTCGAGGGCTTCCTTCCCCGTAAGCAGGGCGAGAGGTTGCAGGTTCTGGGCGCTCTCGCCAGGGAACCGCGCACCATGGTCTTCTTCGAATCGCCCAACCGCATCGCAGCGTCGCTTGCCGATATCGCCACAGCGCTTGGCGCGGACCGACGCATGGCCGTCGCCCGCGAGCTCACGAAAATGTACGAGCAGGTGAAACGCGGCACGGCATCCGAGGTGCAGGAGTGGGCCGAGGCCGGGGTGAAGGGCGAGATCGTAATCGTCGTGGCCGGCGCCGAGCCGCTCGAGGTCGACCTGGCCACCGGGGTGACCCAGGTGCTCGAGCTCGTCGCCGACGGCACGAGACTGAAGGATGCGTCGGCCGCTATCGCCGAGGCCACGGGCCTCTCGCGGCGCGAGCTCTACGAAGCGGCGCTGGCGCAGCGCACGGGGCGTACCCCCGCGAACGAACAGGCGCAGCTGCCGCGTCTGTAGGCGTCGGTGGTCTCGATACGCTCGTTCCTCGCTACTCGACCAGCGCGGGGCGGGTCACGGGCGCGGGTGTAACAGGGGAAGCGCGGCCGAGTCGCGCCTTTATGATGGGGAGCATGTCCGACGGCTCCTCGTTTTATATCACCACGCCTATTTTCTACGTGAATGACGTGCCCCACATCGGGCACGCCTACACGGAGGTGGCCGCCGACGTTCTCGCGCGCTGGCACCGCCAGGCGGGCGACGACACCTGGTTCCTCACCGGAACCGACGAGCACGGGCAGAAGATCCTGCGCACGGCTACCGCCAACGGCGTCACGCCCAAAGAGTGGGCCGACCGCCTCGTCGAGACCGCGTGGCAGCCCCTGCTCAAGACGATCGACATCTCGAACGACGACTTCATCCGCACGACAGACGAGCGCCACGAGGTCAACGTGCAGCTCTTCCTTCAGCGCCTCTTCGATGCCGGGTACATCTATACCGGCGAGTACGAGGGCTACTACTGCGTGGGCTGCGAAGAGTACAAGGCCGACAGTGACCTCGTCGACGGAACGGGCGAGTACGAGGGCCAGAAGGTCTGCGCGATCCACTCGAAGCCCGTCGAGCTGCTCAAGGAACGCAACTACTTCTTCAAGATGAGCGAGTTCAGCCAGCGGCTGCTCGACCTCTATGAAGAGAACCCGAACTTCATTCAGCCCGAGAGCGTGCGCAACGAGATCGTGTCGTTCGTGCGCCGGGGGCTCACCGATCTGTCGATCTCGCGCCAGACCTTCGACTGGGGCATCAAAGTGCCGTGGGACGAGTCGCACGTGGTCTACGTGTGGTTCGACGCCCTGCTGAACTACATCACCGCCGCGGGCTACGGCCACGACGACGAGGCGTTCGCCCGCCGCTGGCCCGCCACGCACATCGTCGGGAAAGACATCGCGCGCTTCCACGCCGTGATCTGGCCCGCGATGCTCATGGCCGCCGGGCTCGAGGTTCCGAAGCAGGTCTTCGGCCACGGCTGGCTGCTCGTCGGCGGCGAGAAGATGTCCAAGTCGAAGCTCACGGGCATCGCCCCGAACCAGATCACCGACACCTTCGGTTCCGACGCCTTCCGCTACTACTTCATGCGTGCCATCAACTTCGGTCAAGACGGCTCGTTCAGCTGGGAGGACCTGTCGGCCCGCTACCAGGCCGAGCTCGCGAACGGCTTCGGCAACCTCGCGTCTCGCGTGATCGCCATGGTCACGCGCTACTTCGACGGCGTCATCCCCGATGCCGGGGTTCTGGATGCGCCGGACCAGGCGATCCGCGACACCGAGGTGCGGGTGACGGCCGCCGCCGATGCGGCCATCTCGCGACTCGCCATCCACGAAGCCATCGCGGCGATCTGGCAGCTCGTCGACGAGCTGAACGGCTACATCACCCTGCAGGAACCGTGGGCGCTGTCGAAAGACCCGGCGAACCGCGAGCGGCTCGGAACCGTGCTGAACACGGCGGTGCGCGGAATCGGAACTCTCGCTGTTCTGCTCTCGCCCGTGGTTCCCGTGGCCTCGAGCAAGCTCTGGACCGCCTTGAACGGAGCGGGCGCGGTCTCCGACCAGCCCATCCGCTCGGCGTTCGATTGGGCCGGGGGCACGACGGTCTCCGCGCTCGAGCCGCTCTTCCCGCGCATCGAGACGAGCGAGACCGACGGGTCGGCTGCGTAGTCGTGCCTACCGACCACAGCTACCCGCCGCTGCCCGAGCCCCTCGTGGTGGGCGTGTACGACAACCACACGCACCTCGATCCGCCCCCTTCGACAGGCTCAGGCAACGAGGAGAGCGAGGGGTCCGAGCGCGAAGTCCTCGACTACCTGGAGCAGCTCGACCGCGCGTCGAGTGTCGGCGTGCGCGGAGTCGTTCAGGTCGGCGGCGACATCGAGTCGAGCATCTGGGCGGCCGAGCAGGCGGCTCGGGAGCCCCGGATGCTGGCTGCCGTCGCCATCCACCCGAACGAGGCGCCGCGCTACGACGAGGCGGGCCGGCTCGATGAGGCCCTCGCCGTGATCGCCGAGCTCGCCACACGCCCGCGGGTGCGGGCGATCGGCGAGACAGGCCTGGACTTCTTCCGCACACCGGAAGAGGGACGTGCTGCCCAGTTCAGGTCGTTCGAGGCGCACATCGAGATCGCCAAGGCGAACGGACTGGCCCTCCAGATCCACGACCGTGACGCGCACGACGACGTCATCGAGACCCTTCTCCGCGTGGGCGCGCCGGAGCGCACGGTCTTCCATTGCTACTCGGGCGACGGCGCGATGGCCCGCATCTGCGCCGACAACGGCTGGTACATGTCGTTCGCCGGAACCGTGACGTTCAAGAACGCCGAGAATCTGCGCGACGCCCTCGAGGTCGCCCCGCGTCAGCTGCTGCTCGTCGAGACGGATGCGCCGTTCTTGACGCCGACACCGTTGCGCGGGCGGCCGAACGCTCCGTATCTGCTGCCGCACACCCTGCGGTTCATGGCGTCGCATCTCGGCACCGACGTGTCGATGCTCGCCGCACAGATCACCTCGAACACCGAACTCGTCTACGGCACCTGGGATTCAGAGCCGGTGACGGCCGAATGACGACCTCGCTCCCTGGGTCTGTCGGAGGGCAGCCCGACTCCAAGCTCCTCGGCCCCGCGGAGATCCGTGACCTGGCGGAACTGCTCGACCTGACACCCACGAAGAAGCTCGGCCAGAACTTCGTGATCGACGGCAACACCGTGCGCAGAATCGTGCGCGTGGCCGGAGTGCAGCCAGGAGAGACGGTCGTCGAGGTCGGGCCCGGCCTCGGGTCGCTGACCCTCGGCATCCTCGAGACCGGGGCGTCGGTCGTCGCCGTCGAGATCGACAAGAGGCTCGCCGCTCAGCTGCCCGACACGGTTCGCGCTCTGCAGCCGAACGCCACGCTGACGGTCGTGCGCGACGATGCCATGAGCATCCAGAGCCTGCCCGACGAGCCCGTGCGACTCGTCGCCAACCTGCCCTACAACGTCTCGGTTCCGGTTCTGCTGCACTTCCTCGAGCACTTTCCTTCTATCCAATCGGGTGTCGTGATGGTGCAGGCGGAGGTCGGCCATCGGCTCGCCGCCGTTCCCGGATCGAAGATCTACGGCAGCCCGAGCGTGAAGGCGGCCTGGTACGGCGACTGGAAGACGAGCGGCAACGTGAGCCGGCAGGTGTTCTGGCCCGTGCCGAACGTCGACTCCGTGCTCGTCTCGTTCCATCGCCACGAGACGCTGCCCGACACCGAAGAGGTGCGCGTGCGCACGTTCGACGTCGTCGACGCGGCATTCCAACAGCGCCGCAAGATGCTGCGGCAGTCGCTCATCCCCGTCTTCGGAGACACGCAACGCGCACAAGAGGTGTTGGAGCGCGCCGACGTCGAGCCCACGATGCGCGGTGAGGCGCTGACGATGCAGGATTTCCACCGCATCGGTCGCGCCGCCCTCGCGGACTGAGCACTCGTCATTACCGCCCGTGACGCGGAGGTAAATCGCCGGGCGGATCGCTTGCTAGCGTTGGATTGCACTCCCTCCCGACAGCAACCCTGGAGACACCTATGTCCACTCTCACCCGGCGCATCGGCGCCGTCGCCCTCACGGCCGCGCTCGTCGCGGGCGTCTCCGCGTGTTCGACGTCGTCAGGCTCGTCGTCAGACGAATCGGCGGGGGACAAGTCGATCATCCTGATCACGCCGACCGCCGTCGGATCGAACAACTTCCTGAAGCTCGCCGTCGAGGGTGCGAAGGCGGCCGGCAAGGCGAACGGTGCCAAGGTCGACGTCTACGAGAGCAAGGACCCGGCGTCGATCCAGCAGAACATCGACGAGGCAGTTCGCGCCGCACCCGATGTGATCATCGGCGTCTCGTTCAGCGTGCTCGATCAGGTCACCTCCGCAGCCGCAGACAACCCCGACCAGCAGTTCCTGCTGATCGACACCTCGGCTGAGAAGCCCACCGACAACCTCACCGCCGCCGTGTTCAAGGAATACGAGTCGAATTACCTCATCGGCGTCGAGGCGGGCCTGCTCACCCAGACGAACAGCATCGGCGCGATCGGCGCGCTCGACACTCCGTTCATCCACCGCTGGATCGACCCCTACTTCGCGGGCGCCAAGAGTGTGAACCCCGATGTGAAGACCACCCAGCAGTACGTGGGCGGAGACAACCCCTTCGGAGACCAGGCTCGCGCCAAGGCGCAGGCTCAGATCATCGCCGACTCCGGTGCCGACTACGTGAACGCGGCCGCTTCGGCCGGAAACCTCGGCGTGTTCGAGGCCGCCGCCGCCGGCAGCTTCAAGGCATTCGGCGTCGACGCGAACCAGTGCCTCGAGTCGCCCGGGAACGTGGTCGACAACTCGATCAAGCGCGTCGATATCGCGGTCGAGAACGCGGTGAAGGACATCTTCGCCGGCGACGGAGGCGGCTTCAAGTCGTACGGCCTCGCCGAGGGCGGCGTCGGAGTGACCGGCCTCGAAGACGACGTCGCGTCGTCGAAGTGCCTGATCGCCGATCACCCCGACGTGATCGAGAAGGTCAAGGCCGTTCGCGATCAGATCATCTCGGGCGAGATCGTCGTCGAGGATCCCCTCACCGCCGGATGAGCACTGCCGCGGTAGAGCTGAGAGGAATCAGCAAGAGGTTCGATGCCGTCGTGGCGAACGACGGCATCGACCTCGTGCTGGCCCGGGGCACCGTGCACGCGGTGATGGGCGAGAACGGCGCGGGCAAATCGACGCTCATGTCGATTCTGTTCGGCCTGGTGCGCCCCGATTCGGGCGAGATCATCGTCGAGGGAGAAGCCCGCTCGTTCTCGAGCCCTCTCGACGCCATCGCTGCAGGCCTCGGCATGGTGCACCAGCACTTTCGCCTCTTCGACTCCATGACCGTCGCCGAGAACGTTGTCTTCGGCGCGGAGCCGACGCGCGGTGGCCGCATCGATCGCGCAGCCGCGGCCGCCCGGGTTCTCGACCTGGCCGAGCGCTACGGGCTCGACACCGACCCGCAGGCCAGGGTCGGAGATCTCTCGGCGGGTGCACGTCAGCGCGTCGAGATTCTCAAGGCGCTGCACCGCGACGCACGCATCCTCATTCTCGACGAGCCGACCGCCGTGCTCACCCCCTCGGAGGTGACCTCGTTGTTCACCGTGGTCCGGCGGGCAGCAGAGGCGGGCACGACGGTGGTTCTCGTCACGCACAAGATCCAAGAAGTGCTCGACGTGTCGAGCGAGGTCACGGTGCTGCGCGACGGCCGTGTCTCGGGCCGGTTCGTCACCGCCGAGACGACGTCGGCCGAACTCGTTCGAGCAATGACCGGCCGCGAGGTCGAGATCGTCGCGAACCCGGGCACCGGTTCGCTCGGCGACACCGTTCTCGAGGTCGAGGGCGTCTCTGTCGCGGAGGCGCGGGTGGAGCGCGTGTCCAACGTCTCGCTGTCGGTACGACGCGGTGAGATCGTCGGAATCGCCGGCGTCTCGGGCAACGGGCAGCACGACCTCGTCGCCGCGATCCTGGGCACGACCGCTGTCTCGGCCGGTCGCATCCGGCTCGGTGGCGACGACGTCACCGGCGCACCCGTTGCCGCGAGACGCGCGGCCGGGCTGGCCGTGATTCCCGAAGACCGCCGGGGCGAGGGCAGCGCGGTGACCATGTCGATCACCGAGAATCTCTCGCTCGGCCACCACAGACAGCCGCCGATCGGCCGGCCGAACGGCTTCGGCAGGGGCTGGATGTCGCTGGCCGGGGCGCGCAGACGCGCCAGCGAGCAGATCTCGTCGTACGACATCCGCACCTCGGGCGAGAAGCAGCCTGTCGGGTCGCTCTCGGGCGGAAACGCTCAGAAGGTCGTCATCGCCCGCGAGTTGTCGTTCGAGGCGCCGCTGCTCATCGCCGAGCAGCCGACCCAGGGAGTCGATGTCGGAGCAATCGAGGCCATTCACGGTCGCCTGCTCGACTACCGAGCCTCGGGCCGAGGCATCCTGCTGGTCTCCCACGAGATCTCTGAACTGCTGGCCCTGGCCGACCGCGTGCTCGTGATGTTCGCGGGCGAGATCGTGGCCGAGTTCGACCGCACGCAGGCGAGCGCCGAGCGCATCGGCGCGGCGATGGCCGGAGCGGCCGCAGCGGCCGGCGAGGAGTGGACAGCATGATCGCGCGCCTGACCCGTCACCCCGCCGTGGTGCCCATCGGCGCCGTCGTTCTCGCGATCCTCATCGGCGCGGTCATCATCCTCCTCGCGGGACTCAACCCGATCGACGCCTACGCCGCTGTGCTGCAGGGATCGCTCGATCCGCGCAACCTCGACTACACCTTCGCCGTCTGGGGCTTCATCTGCGGAATGGGTCTCGTCGCGGCCATCCCTCTGCGCATGGGCGAGTTCAACCTCGGTGGAAACGGCCAACTCGTGCTGGGCGGCATCACCGCCTACGTCGTGGCCAGTCAGCTCGGTCTGCCCGGAATCGTCGCTGTGCCGCTGGCCCTGATCGCGGCGATGATCGTCAGCGGCGGGTTCGCCGCCGTCTCAGCGCCTCTGGCCACGCGCTTCGGCATTCCGATCATCATCTCGACCCTGCTGCTGTCTCCCGTGGCCGTCGCCGTGGCGTCGTACCTCGTGCGCTTTCCCCTCGCCGAGAAGGGCTCCGGAAACGCGCAGACGCCCGTGCTGCCCGAAGATGCCCATATCTGGAGCCTCGGCGATCTGCGCTACACCTCGGTGGGTCTGCTGCTCATCATCGCTGTCATGGTGATCTTCTATGTCGTGGATTCGCGCTCGGCCGTGGGCTTCGAGTTGCGCGTCACGGGCGCCAACCGTCGCTTCGGTGAGTACGCGGGGCTCAAACCCGGGCGACTCGCGTTGGGAGCCATGGGTTCGGCGGGAGCGGTCGCCGGCCTCGTCGGCGCGATCATCGTGCTCTCCTCGCCCTACCGTTTCATCGACGGGGCGCTCATCTCGCCCGGCTACACGTTCGCCGGCCTCGCAGCGGCGCTTCTCGCCGGAGGGCGCCCGGCGCTCGTTCCGGTGACCGCGATCCTGTTCACGATTCTGCAGGTCGGGGGAGCGAGCATGGAACGCACGGCCGAGGTGCCGAGACAGCTCTCCGATGTTCTGCAGGGCGTGGTCATCGTGATCCTCGCATTGCGCGTCGTGCTCGACGCGCGGCGAGCCGGCGCGGGGAAGGACAGCTGATGAGCATCTTCGAGTGGAGCTTCGTCGCGGCCGTTCTGACCAGCGCGACGCCCATCCTCTTCGCCGCCCTCGCCGGGGCGCTGTGCGCGCAGGCGGGCGTCTTCAACATCGCCCTCGAGGGTCAGATGCTCTGGGGTGCCTTCGCCGCCGTCGCGGGCAGCTACTACACGGGCAATGCGTGGGCCGGTGTGCTCATCGCCGTGCTGTCGACCGCGCTCTACTCCGTGATCCTCGCGGTCGGAGCCGCGCGATGGAAGGCCGATCCGATCATCATCGCGATCGGCACGAATCTGCTCTCTCTCGGACTCACGGGCTTTCTTCTCCGTGTGCTCTTCGACACCTCCGGATCGTTCGCTCCCCAGGGCCTCGCCGGCATCGGCACCATGCCGTTCCTCGCCGGAATCCCCGTGATCGGCGACGTCTTCGCAGGCCAATCCGTGCTGGTGCCGCTCGCGTTCGTCCTTATCGTCGCGGCGGGTCTGTGGCTTCGGTTGACGCCCGGCGGTCTGCGTCTGCGCGGCGTGGGCGAGCATCCGGATGCCGCGGCCACGCTCGGCATCGGCGTCGCTCGGTACCAGACATGGGTCACCATCCTGGGTGGCGGACTCTGCGGTCTCGCGGGGGCGCAACTGTCGCTCGGCAACGTGACGCTGTTCACCGAGAACATGACGGCGGGCCGTGGCTGGATCGCCGTCGCCGCCGTGATCCTGGTCGCCAACAAGGCGTTCTGGCTGCCGGTGGCCTGCCTCGGATTCGGCGCTGCTGAGGCCCTCGGATTCCGTCTTCAGGGCATCGGCGCACCGCAGCAGCTCACCGACGCGGCGCCGTACGCCATCACCCTCGTCGTTCTCGTGATCATGCGCATCGTCGTCACCAGGCGCCGCGCGAACACCCTCGTTCCCAAGGAGACCCAGGCATGACCGCAGCAGATCAGAACGACGTTCGTCACATCATCGTCGACACCGACACGGGCATCGACGACGCCCTCGCGCTCCTCTACCTGGCAGGCCGAGAAGACGCGGAGATCTCGGCGATCACCAGCGTCTACGGCAACACGCCCGTGGAAGACGCCGTGGCCAACATCGCTCGGGTGTTGAAGATCGCCGGCCTCGAGGACACGCTCGTGGCGCGGGGCGCCGACGGCCCCATCAACGGGGAGCCCCGCATCGCCGGTCACGTGCACGGACACGACGGGCTGGGAGACCTCTATAGCGAGAAGCTGACGCCGCGCAATCTGTCGCCCCTGTCGTCGGCCGAGCTTCTCGTCGAGCTGGCCCGGTCGCGCCCCGGTTACTACGATCTGCTGCCGATCGGCCCGCTCACCAACGTGGGGCTCGCCCTCGAGATCGAACCCCAGCTACTCACGCTGTTCCGTTCGACCGTCATCATGGGCGGCTCGGGGCCGTTCCCGCCGCTCGGCACCGTTCAGATGGTCGACGCGAACATCCACAACGACGCCATCGCCGCAGCCCGCGTGTTCGCCGCTGAACGCACGAACCTCGTGATGGTGGGCGTGAACGTGACGGCGGGCACGATCGTCGACGAGGCGGCCGTGCAGTCGCTGCATCGAGCGGGAACGGAGTGGGCCACGTTCTCGGCCGACATCCTCGAGGCGTACATGGACTTCTACCAGTTCTCGTGGGGACGCCGGGTCTCGCCGGCTCACGACGGGCTGGCCGCAGCATTGCTCGTTCAGCCCGAGTGGATCACGTCGTCGGTGTCGGGACCGGTGAACATCACGACCGACGGCTTCGCCACGCGCGCGCACCTGGTGCGCACCGACGAAGGGCTGCCCGTGAGCTGGCCGGTCACGCCGGCCCCTGACACGCAGGTTGTGCTCGATGTCGACAGGCAGGCGTTCCTCGCCGACTTCGTCTCGGTGCTGGCGGGACTCGGCCGCGCGTAGCCTGCGGTCGGACCGCCCCTCCGGTTGCATATAGGTTGATTGCATGGTCACTCAGAGGGCGCTGTCGACAGTGCACGTTCGGGCGCCGGGAAAGATCAACGTCTTCCTGAAGGTCGGGGCGGTGATGGATGACGGATACCACGACGTGGCCACGGCATATCAGGCCGTCTCGCTCTACGAGAACGTGCGGGCCACGATCTCCGACGACTTCTCGGTGTCGTTCGGCGGCAGCATCGACTGCTCGGGTCTCGAAGTAGACGGCACGAATCTAGCCATCCGCGCGGCACGCATGCTGGCGCGCAAGGCGGGCTACCGCGGAGGCGTACACCTCGACATCGAGAAGAACGTGCCCATCGCCGGCGGGATGGGCGGTGGATCCGCCGACGCGGCCGCGACCCTCGTGGCGTGCGACACACTCTGGGGAACCGACCTGGGTCGCGACGAGCTCCTCGGTCTCGCATCCCGCCTCGGAGCGGACGTTCCGTTCGCACTGACCGGCGGAACGGCCATCGGAACGGGTCGTGGCGACCAGCTCAGCCCCGCTCTCGCCAAGGGCTCCTTCCAGTGGGTTCTCGTGCTCGCCGACTTCGGATCGAGCACGCCCGAGGTGTACCGCGAGCTCGACCGGCACCGCGATCGTCACGCTCAAGACATCTTTCCCGCGCAGACTCAGCCGACGGTCGACACCGCCGTGCTGCAGGCGCTCCGGTCGGGCGACTCCCTCGTGCTCGCCGACGCGCTCTACAACGACCTGCAGGCCCCCGCGCTGCACCTGAACCCGGCGCTCACGGGCATCCTCGAACTGGGTGAGGCCAACGGCGCGCTCGCGGGCATCGTGTCGGGATCTGGCCCCACGGTCGCGTTTCTCGCCGAGAACCTCGATGCGGCCCTCGAACTGCAGATCGCGCTGAGTGCCGCTCGGCATCGCGTGGTGCGGGTCACCGGGCCGGTGCACGGCGCGCGAGTCATCGGCGACTAGACGTCGTGAGCACACCCACGGTTCTCTTCGCTCCAGGCGCAGGAGGAGACCCTGCTCGCTATTCCGTTCTCATCGACGCCATCCGCGACGCAGGATTTCATGTCGTCGCCCCACAGAGCGAACACTTCGACCCGCGAACCGTCACCACGTCGCAGTTGCAAGCGCGGGTAGACGGTCTGAACCGTGCCCTCGCGGAGGATGGCGACGTCGATTCGGCGGTGAGCGTCGTCGGACACTCGATCGGCGCCTGGGCAGCGCTCTGTTTGGCGGGAGCCCAACCGTGGGGCAGAGACGGCCAGCCCATCGACGTGATCCCGAACCCGCGCGTGACCCGACTCGTGCTCCTCGCTCCGACCGTCGGATGGTTCGCCGCCCCTGGAGCGCTCGATCATGTTGTGGCGCCCCTGTATGTGCACGTCGGCGCTTCAGACACGGTAACCCCGCCGGGCACCGCTTCGGTGCTTCGCTCGGCGCCCAGCGACGCGGTCATCAGTGAGCACTCGAACGTGGGGCACTACGACTTCATGAGCACGTTGCCACCACACATTTCGCCCACGCCAGGTCTCGATCATGCAGAGTTCCTGCGCGAACTGGCTCAGACGATCACAGCGCAGCTGCGCTGACCGCGGCCTACGACGCGGGGTACGTGCTCAGCTCGAGGATGTCGTGGCCAGCGAGAGCAGCGCGCCCACCGAGGTCGTCGAGTGCGATGACCACGCCGATGCCGGCGACGACCCAACCCGCGCGCTCGGCGAGTTTCACGACGGCTGCGAGCGTGCCTCCGGTGGCGAGCAGGTCGTCGAGGATAACGACGCGCGATCCTCGAGGCAGAACGTTCGGCTGCACCTGCAGCGTGGCCGTTCCGTATTCGAGGGCGTAGTCCTCGCTCAGCAGTTCACCGGGAAGCTTGCCCGCCTTGCGCACCGAGACCATTCCTACCTTGCGCGCGTAGGCCATGGCCGCGGCGATACCGAACCCGCGTGCCTCGATGCCGAGCACGGCATCCACCTGCCCCCAATCGTGCGAGGCGAAGGCGTCGACGACCGAGGCGAATGCCTCGCCGTTCGCATAGACGCTCGTCACGTCGCGGAACAGGATGCCCTCGCTCGGGAAGTCCTGCACGGTGAGCAGATGGGCATCGATGAGTTCGGCAGTCGTTTCAGCGGGCATACCTTCACGCTACCGGCGCTCGGCTCCGCCACATGACGATGTGAGCCGCCGGGGAGCGATAAGTTTGAGCGATGATCGACTCCCCATCTCGTGGCGACGAGGCTCTCGCGCTGTTGCGCGAGCTCATCCGCAGCGCGTGCGTGAACGACGGAACCTACGCGTCCGGCCAGGAAATCCGGAACACCGACGTCTTGATGCGCTTCTTCGAGGGCGTGGATGTCGCACCGGTCGTCGTCGAGTCGGCCCCCGGAAGAGCGACGCTCGTCGTACGAATCCCCGGCACCGACCCGCTGGCGCCCTCTCTCGCGCTGGTCGGACACATCGATGTGGTCCCCGTGATGCACGGCGGCTGGAGCCATGACCCGTTCGCGGCAGACATCGTGGGCGACGAGCTCTACGGTCGTGGCACCCTCGACATGCTCTATCTGACGGCCGCCTATGCGGTGGCGACGCGGGCTGTCGCATCCGAGGGGCGCGCGCTGCGCGGCGATCTCGTCTTCGTGGCGGTCGCCGACGAAGAGGGCGGCAGCCGTCTCGGCATCGAGTGGCTCATGCAGCACCATCCGGAACTCATTGACGCCGACTATGTACTCACCGAATCCGGTGGTGTGCCGGTCGGCGGGTCGGCTGGTGGGCCGCACTCGGTGACCGTGACGGTGGGGGAGAAGGGACTGGCCCGACGGCGGCTGCTGATCCGCGGCATCCCCGGCCACGGATCGGCACCGTGGGGCTCGTCGAACGCCGGCGTGATCGCGGCCGAGGCCGTGACCCGGCTCACTCGTTTCGCGCCGCGCGCGGTCATCGGCGACTACTGGCCGCGCTACGTCGACGCGCTCGACCTCGAGCCGGATGTCGCGCGACGGCTGACCTCGGTGGCCGAGATCCTGGGTGCGCTGCCGGCACTCGGTGAGCTCGCGGGCTACGCGCACGCGACCACACACACGACTATCTCGCCCAACGTGATCAGAGCGGGCGACGCGATCAACGTCATCCCGGGCGAGGCCAGTATCGACCTCGACATCAGGCAGCTGCCCGGAGTGTCACCGGAGGCTGTGGACGCATACGTCATGTCAGCGCTCGGTGATCTCATGCAGCACATCGAGATCGTGGATGTCGTCGGTGCGTCGTTCAGCCCGGCCAACGTCTCGCCGATGGATACGCCGCTCTTCGAGGTGCTCGCCGAGGTCATCGACGAGGCGTACCCGGGGGCTGTTCCGCTGCCGATAATCGCCGCTGGGGGATCGGACGCCCGGTTCTATCGCGCGAAGGGTCGACGAGCCTACGGTTTCTCGGTGCTCTCGCGGCGATGGGACTACGGCCGCTTCCGTCACCTCATCCACGGCAATGACGAGCACATCGACCTCGAATCGGTCACGCTCACCGCTCGTGCCGTGGATTCGGTCGTGAGGCGTTTTCTGGGCTGACCGGCAGGGCGGCCCTCGGATCGCGGGTAACCTCGACAGGTGGCCCATCTACTGGGAGCGGAATCGCTCCATCTCGAATATCCGACGCGCGTCATCTTCGACTCCGTGACCATCGGTCTCAACGAAGGCGACCGCGTGGGAATCGTCGGTCGCAACGGAGACGGCAAGTCGACCCTGCTCAGGCTGCTGGCGGGTCGCATCGAACCCGACGGCGGGCGTGTTACCCGACGCAACGGCATCACCCTCGCGATGCTCGACCAGTCCGACGACCTCGACGGCGAACTCACCGTCAAGGAGACGATCGTCGGCGACATCGACGAGCACGTCTGGGCCGGCGACCCCATCATCCGCGACGTGATCTCGGGTCTTGCCTCGGACATCCCCTGGGACGTTCTCGTCTCGAGCCTCTCTGGAGGACAGCGACGACGCATCGCGCTCGCGAAGCTGCTCATCGGCGACCACGACGTGATCTTCCTCGACGAGCCCACCAACCACCTCGACGTCGAGGGCATCGCGTGGCTCGCCCAGCACCTGCGCAAGCGCTGGGCCACGAACTCTGGCGGGCTCATGGTCGTGACCCACGACCGGTGGTTCCTCGACGAGATCTGCACCGCCACGTGGGAGGTGCACGACCGCCTGATCGAGCCTTTCGAGGGCGGCTACGCGGCATACATCCTGCAGCGCGTCGAGCGAGACCGCATGGCGGCCACGTCGGAGGCCAAGCGCCAGAACCTCATGAAGAAAGAGCTGGCCTGGCTGCGCCGCGGCGCCCCTGCCCGCACGGCGAAGCCGAAGTTCCGCATCGATGCGGCCAATGCTCTCATCGAAGACGAGCCTCCCGTGCGCGACAAGGTCTCGCTCGCGGCGATGGCCATGCAGCGCCTCGGAAAAGACGTGGTCGACCTCGAGAACATCTCGGTCGAATACGACAACGGCAAGAAGGTGCTGCGCGACGTGACGTGGCGCATCGCGCCCGGAGAGCGCACCGGAATCCTCGGTGTCAACGGCGCCGGCAAGAGCACCCTGCTGAGCCTGGTCTCGGGAACGCTGCTGCCGACATCTGGCAAGGTCAAGCGCGGCAAGACCATTCGCGTGGCCACCCTGACGCAGCAGCTCTTCGAGCTCGAAGACATCTGGAACGACCGGGTCAGCGAGGTGATCGGCCGACAGAAGAGTTCCTACGTCTCGGGCGGAAAAGAGATGACGCCCGGGCAGCTGCTCGAGCGAGTCGGATTCACGAGCGCCCAGCTCTCGACCCCGGTGAAAGACCTCTCGGGTGGCCAGAAGCGACGGCTGCAGCTGCTGCTCATCATTCTCGACGAGCCGAACGTGCTGATCCTCGACGAGCCCACCAACGACCTCGACACCGACATGCTGGCCGCCATCGAGGACCTGCTCGACTCCTACGCGGGAACCCTGCTGGTCGTGAGCCACGACCGGTACCTGCTCGAGCGCGTCACCGACAACCAGTACGCGGTGATGAACGGCGGTTTCACGCACCTTCCTCGCGGCGTCGAGCAGTACCTCGAGCTGCGTCTCGCCCAGCAGAAGGAGCAGGCGCGCATCGCCGCCGGAGGGTCCGCCGAGGCTCCCGCCAAGAAGACGGGCCTGCAGGGCGCCGAGCTGCGCAACGCGCAGAAGGAGCTGGCCGCGGCCGGCCGCAAGATGGAGAAGCTGAGCACGCAGATCGCCGAGATGGACGTGGCATTCGCCAAGCACGATCAGAGCGACTACTCCGGACTGGGCGAGATGCAGCAGAAAGTCCAGGCACTGCGCGACCAGATGGACACGGTCGAACTGCGCTGGCTCGAGCTGACGGAACTTCTCGAGGGCTGATCACTCCTAGGATATTGATCGTGTCTAAAGTCTTGAGCAGTCTTCCGGTCGGCGAGCGAGTCGGCATTGCATTCTCGGGTGGTCTCGATACCTCCGTCGCCGTCGCATGGATGCGCGAGAAGGGTGCGGTTCCCTGCACCTACACCGCAGACATCGGGCAGTACGACGAGCCCGAGATCGACAAGGTGCCCGCCAGGGCTCTGGAGTACGGCGCCGAGATCGCGCGCATCGTCGATGCCAAGGCCGCCCTGGTGGAGGAGGGTCTCGTAGCCCTGGCCTGTGGCGCGTTCCACATCCGCTCCGGCGGCAAGACATACTTCAACACCACGCCGCTCGGCCGCGTCGCCACGGGCACGCTGCTCGTTCGCGCCATGAAGGAAGACGGCGTCGACATCTGGGGCGACGGCTCCACCTACAAGGGCAACGACATCGAGCGGTTCTACCGCTACGGCCTGCTCGCGAACCCGCGTCTGCGCATCTACAAGCCCTGGCTCGACTCGCAGTTCGTCGGCGAGCTCGGCGGTCGCAAGGAGATGAGCGAGTGGCTCGTCGCCCGCGGCTTCCCCTACCGCGACTCGGCAGAGAAGGCCTACAGCACCGACGCCAACATCTGGGGCGCCACTCACGAGGCCAAGAAACTCGAAGAGCTGAGCGCCGGCATCGAGATCGTCGAGCCCATCATGGGCGTCGCCTTCTGGCGCGACGACGTCGAGATCGCCTCAGAGATCGTCACCGTGCGCTTCGAGGCCGGTCGTCCGGTCGCCATCAATGGCGTCGAGTACTCCGACGCCGTCGCCCTCGTTCTCGAGGCGAACGCCATCGGTGGCCGCCACGGCCTCGGTATGAGCGACCAGATCGAGAACCGCATCATCGAGGCGAAGAGCCGGGGCATCTACGAGGCGCCGGGCATGGCCCTCCTGCACATCGCCTACGAGCGACTGCTCAACGCGGTGCACAACGAAGACACCATCGCGAACTACCACTCCGAGGGTCGCCGTCTCGGCCGCCTCATGTACGAGGGCCGCTGGCTCGACCCGCAGTCGCTCATGCTGCGCGAATCCATCGTGCGCTGGGTCGGCTCGGCAGTCACCGGTGAGGTCACCGTGCGCCTGCGCCGCGGCGACGACTACACGATCCTCGACACCACCGGCCCCAGCCTCAGCTACCACCCCGACAAGCTGTCGATGGAGCGCGTCGGCGACGCAGCCTTCGGCCCCGACGACCGCATCGGGCAGCTCACGATGCGCAACCTCGACATCGCGGACTCGCGTGCTCGTCTCGAGCAGTACGCCGCGGCGGGTCTCGTCGGCGGTGCGACGGCCGAACTCGTCGGCCAGCTCGAGCAGGGCGAGTCGAGCGAGATCTTCGACGCGGCCGAGGAGTCGGTCGGCGACGAGGCTCTCGAGCGAGCAACCGACCTCGCATCCGAGGGCGCGGCGTTCGACTCGGGCACCGACTAGCTCGACACGCTCGACACGCTCGACACGAGCATCGAGCTGGCTAGGGCGTGAGCGCGAAAACCGTCGTGCAGCCCAGCGGTTCGATGCTCGACGACGTGCCGTCGAGGGGCAGCGCCACGGCGCACACCTGCACGAGGCCCTGCGTGCCCACCTCGGTGCCGCCGCTGAATCCGTGATCGAGGCCTGACAGCGAGTTGAACGTCAGCGCGCCTCGCGTTGTTGCGCCGGCCTGCAGCGTCGTCGTCTGGATGCGGCCGGCCGCATCCGTCACCGTGAGTCGCACCGAGGTGGACGCCCGCAGCGAGCTCGGGTCGATCGCCCAGCCCTTGGCCACCACGCGGCCGCGCACGACTGAGACGTCGTCGAGTGCGCCCTGCGTGATCGAGCCGCGAGTCGGGTTGCCGAACCACTCTGAATAGAACTTCCAGAAGTTGAGGTTGCCGAAGGCGCCACAGGCCGCGTTGGCGTCGCCGGCGATGACGGCCGGGTTGGGCTGGTAGGGCGTGTAGTAGTAGAGGGCCGCCGTGGCGATGTTCTTGAGAGTCACGTCGGCGCTGCCGCAGGATGCGTCGGGGTTGTACGCGATCGGGCTCGGCTGACCGATCGGTCGGCTCGTGAAGAACTCGGTCGTGCCCGGCGGGTTGGAGTAGCGCTTGAGCTGCCAAGCGGCCCAGTACAGCTGGTTGTAGAAGCCCGAGTACTCCACGTCGCAGGCAGCCGTATCGGGGCATGCGTAGCCCGTGGCGAACGAGAAGTCGCCGGCCGTCGGGGCGGGGTTGCGCACGAGCGACTGCTCTTTCTGCAGCAACACGAGCAGCGCCTTCTGGCTGATCCCACAGGCGAGACCGACCTTGGCGATGATCTCGGCGCCCGTCTCCGACTCGCGCCCGCCGTAGGCGCCGCACACGTCGTCGCCCTCGCGCGTCACCGTCTTCTGGGTGTAGTCGGCCAGGCAGACCACGCCGGGAGCGCAGGCGGGAACCTGCTCGTCGAGAAACTCCTGCACCTCGTCAGCGTCGAGTGCGCCGCCGTCGTAGAAGAGGTCGTCGGAGATGATGAATCCGGGGTCGAAACCCGGGGGAGTGGCGGCCGTCACGGTCGTCGGGGCGATGGATGCGGCATCCGCCCGCTCGCTTGCCGGGCTCGTCGGGCCGACCGCGGTCGCGACGAGAGCGAGACCGACGAGGGCAGCAGTGAGCACGGTGAAACGACGAGAGATAAGTCGCACCACCTAGTCGAAGTCGACGCTGAGTTTGCGGAGCAGGGCGGCGATACGCTCCTGGTCGGATGTGCTGAGCCTGCTGAGCAGCTCGCCCTCGGCGGTGACCAGCGCGGTGATCGCCGTGTCGACGCGGTCACGACCCTCGTCGGTCATCGAGACGAGGATGCCCCGGCCGTCGTGCGGGTCGGTGCGGCGCTCGACCAGGCCGCGCCGCGACATCCGATCGATGCGGTTGGTCATGGTGCCGGACGAGACGAGGGTCTGTTCGAGAAGAGCCTTGGGGCTGAGCTGGTGCGGTTCGCCCGCTCGTCGGAGCGCGGAGAGCACGTCGAACTCCCATGACTCGAGCTCGCTGGTGGCGAAGGCCGTGCGGCGCGTGCGCTCGAGGTGCCTCGACAGCCGCCAGACGCGAGAGAGCACCTTGAGGGGCGCGAAGTCGAGATCGGGTCGTTCGCGCTCCCACGCGTCGACGATTCCGTCGACGGAATCTCGAGGAGTCGCATCTGGCACGCATCCATTATGTGGGGCAGGGGCGGTCGGCAGGCTTCGTGTCTGGCAGAATTGGGGAATGCGTGCTTCACGGAGCGCGCGGTCCGCCTTGGTGTAATGGCAGCACGACAGCCTTTGGAGCTGTTAGGTCTAGGTTCGAGTCCTGGAGGCGGAGCTTCTCACGTGCACGATCGCGGTGTCCCGCTGGCTTCCTGTCTCCTCCCTGTGATTCCCATGCGATATCCCCCAGTCGGGGGGTTTTCTGCGACGTCCGATCTAGCATCAGACGATCGTCTGGCTATGGACGTACGCGTTCACGCGCGTCGCACTCGTCACAGGAAGAGGATGTCTTGGAGATCTCTCGTCGCACCGCCCTGATCGGACTCGCCGCGGCCGCACCGCTCGTCATGACGATGATGGAGCCGGAGACGGCACGCGCCGCTACAGCAGAACCGGATGCGCCGACGGGCGTTCTCGGGGTGCAGCGCTGGCTGAACGCGACATTCGGCGGCAAGGACGGGTGGGTGGCCGTCGCCGAGGACGGGGTCGCCGGGCAAGCCACTCTTGCAGGCCTCGTGCAGGGTCTGCAGGATCTGCTCGGAATCTCGCCACTCGTGCCCGCGTTCGGCCCCACGACGATCACGAGGCTCGAGCAGCATGGCGGCGTCGGCGGCGAGACCGGCCCTGATGCGCAGAAGTGGCGTCAGCTCGTGCAGGGCGCGCTCATCTGCAGGGGATTCTCCAGCGTTGCGCTCTCGGGAGTCTGGGACGATGCGACGAAGCAGGCCGTCGACAGTCTGAGGCAGGCGCTCGGCTCGGCGACGAGCGGGCTGACTCTGTCGCCCAACCTGACGAGGGCTCTGCTCACCGTGACCGCGATCTCGCCCGTCGAGGGTGGCCGAGATGAGATCGTGGCAGTGCAGCGGTGGCTGAACGGTCAGTATGCGGAGTTGACAGGAGCCACCTACTGCTCGACGTCTGGACTCTACGACTCGAGCACGCGGACCTCGATCGTGCGTGCGGTGCAGCTGGGCACCGGTCAAGACCCCGCGGGCGCAGACGGCGTTTACGGGCCCGCCACCGCCAGTGCGTTGAAAGCGACAGCGTCGAGCGTCGTGGCCGTGGGCGCACAGGGATCGTGGGTGCGACTGCTCAAAGGCCTGCTCCTTCTTGGCGGCTCCCGCGTTCCCTTCGATGACACCTTCTCCGCGAGCGATGCCGATGTCCTCGTTTCGTTCCAGCAGTTCCAGGCGCTGTCTCCTGAGGATCAGACAGGGGTGTGTCGCTTCCCGACCTGGGCCGCGCTGCTCGTGAGTTATGGCGATGCGGACCGTGCTGTGACTGGAGCCGATCTGGCGCACAGGCTCGACGCCGGTGGGGCGCAGGCACTCGCGGCGGCGGGCTACACGACCATCGGGCGCTACCTGACGAACTCTTCGGCAACCGGCGCGCTCGACAAGAAGCTCACGAGCGACGAGGTGTCGGCGATCTCCGGTGCTCAGCTTCATCTCTGGCCCATCTTCGAGGAGGGGGGAGACGAGCTGTCGTGGTTCAGTCGGGCTCAGGGCGCCCTCGACGCGCGCAGTGCGGTGGAGGCCGCGCGCGCGCTCGGAGCGCCGAAGCAGACCACCATCTACTTCGCCTTCGATCTCGACGTGACGCCCGACGACATCACCACGTCGATCACCCCGTATTTCGAGGGCATCGCGCAGGGATTGAGCGACACCGGCGACACATACAAGGCCGGTGTCTACGGATCGCGGTTGGTGTGCTCGCGGATCAGCGGCGCCAGCCTCGCCCACTTCTCGTTCGTGGCGGGCATGTCGTCGGGATGGGGCGGCAATGAGACCGAGCCTCTGCCAGGCAACTGGGCGTTCAACCAGATCCAAGCACGACAGATCACCTCAGCAGGCCAGGCCTTCGACATCGACGCCAATGTGCTGTCGGGTCGAGACGGCGGCATAGGTCCCGAGGAGTGGGACTGAACGGACGGCGCGCGCCCGTCCGTTAGGTTCAGAGCATGAGCGATGCTGACCGACACGAGGGTGGGGACGGTGGCAGAACCCGAGGAACGGGTGCGATCGAGCGGCTTGACGTTCGTGCTCTCGCCCTACTGGGAGTCGGCTGGGCCGCGCTCGGCGGGATCGTAGCGGTGATCTTCGCGCTGGTCGTAGCGCCTCACCTCCCCGATCTTTTTCTGATCGAGCTGGCGGGTCGCGGAACCGCATCGTCGTTGGAGGTCGCCACCGACGTCTTCGTGATCGTTCAGCTGGTGTGTGCCGCGCTGACCATGATCGCCAGCATCGTTGCGCTCGTGGCCGGTGCTCGCCATGGTCGGCTCTCGGTGCCCATCAGTGCACTCGTGTCGATCGCCACGCCGCTTGCGATCGCGGTCGTTCTCGTGAACGGGATCATTCCGGCAGGCGGCGACGTCGACCGTGCGGGGCTGGCCTTCCTGGGGATGCTCGGGGGAGCCATCCTGGGAGCGGGATCGTTCTTTGTCGTCGTCCGGGTGTCCGGGCGAACAGACGAGACCGCCACGGAGTCGCCGATCGAGAGTCGTGCGCGCCAAGATCGAGCATGGCTAACCGACTGATGCTGCTCAACACCGCTTGGCTGTACCGGTCAACGCGATCCGGGGGCTGCTCGATATCATTGCCCGGCTCACGGCAGAGTTCGAGGCCGCCCACCTCATCGGTCGGAAGCGATGTATGTAAGAACGGCTCAGTTACTACGGGCGACCGGGTGTGTTTTTACCATCGGATCGAGGATTTCTCGGTAGGTGCGGTGCATTCGTCGAATCTTGGATAATTTCTACCGGATGGCGTCACGAATGGGGCCGGGGCACGTCTTACTCCATCGGATGCTGGCTGCCCCATCAGCTGGCATCCCGCCGCCTCCCCGCTGATCCGAATGCGCTTTTGTCGAAAGGAAACGTATGACCGACTACTCCGCCATCGCGGCGCGCCTCACCTCGCCCGACCAGATGCTCGCCCTCTGCGATGAACCGAAGGTGTTCGGCGCCAAGAAACAGGCGCAGACCGCATACGAGCTCTGGAGCCGGGCGGACGAGCGGTTCGTCGGCGCCTACGCTGGACTTCGCGCTCCCGGTGGGTCAGGTACCGGTTTTGTCATCCGGTTGTTTTGGGATCCGTCCCGAACCACGCCTGACCTCGCCGCCATTCGCATGGCGATCGCATCCGAGTTGCCCGTCGGCATGACGCGCGCAGACGAGAAGGCGACCTACAAGGGCCGAGACAAGAAACAGGGAGTCTTCTTCACCTGGCAGGGCATGTCGTCGCGTCCTCTGTGCGCTTGGTTCAGGGAGCGGTTCGGCGTCTATGCCTGCGCCACCCAGTTGTTCGATGAATCCGATCTGACGCGGGACGTCGCCGTGGTGGCCGTGTCGGGCGGGGTAGATCACCTCTGGACCCTCACCGCACCCTGACGGTCTGCGCGCGGGGCATCACTCGAACGAGCGAAGGAACACCATGATGGGCGAAGGCGAGCGATCCGACAACGAGTTGGTGGCGGCCACACGAACCGGTGACCGCTCCGTCTACGCCGAACTGTGGCCGCGTCATTCCCGAACGGCGATCGCGGGCGCCCGGTTGTACACCGTAGGCAATCGGGTCGGACCGATGCGCACGATCGTGCCTGCGTTCCGATGACAGGCCGCGCTCGCAGGCCACGGGGCCGGCCTTCGTGGTCTCGCTTCATTCGCACGCAGGGGTTCTCGGGCAGCGGCCTCGCCGCGATCGTGGCTGGTGTCGTCTTCGCCGCCGTCGTCATCACCGCGGTCGGGGTCGGCCTGCCTCTCGTGCTGGCCGAGTACACCGCGCTGATCGTGTTCGTCGGTGTTCCGATTCTCGTCGTGATTTTCGTCATGTCGATCGCCTTTGCGGTGAGGTCCACACATCGCGGGGCGGGTGTGCAGGCGTGGGCCGAGAAGTCGGGCATGAGGTACGTGCATCAACGGCGCAGCCGCGACTCCGCGCCATGGAGGGGGACACCGTTTCCCCGAACGGGCGGCTACGCCGTGCGCCACCACGCGATCGGTTCCGACGTCGAGACCGCGCGATTCCGCTCGCTGCCCGACGACTCCGGATATCACTCGGCCGGCCTCGTCAACTCATTCACCTTCGTCAGGTTCACCTTGCCGACGTCGGTGCCGCACCTCGTGGTCACGAGCAATCGATCGTCCACGCTCAACGCGGCCGGGCTCGCCATCTCAGGCGGACGCGTGCTCCGCGGCAGTATCGAGTTCGACGCGTCGTTCACGCTTCACTGTCCCGCCGACTATGAGCGTGACGCGCTGTACATCTTCACACCGGATGTCCTCGCGCTGCTGATCGACGTCGCACCCGGCTGCGATCTCGAGCTCGTCGACGACACGGCATATCTCTATATGTCCCGCGAGCCGAAGCTCTGGGATGAACGCGTCGGCGCCGACCTGCTGGCCGTCGTCGAGCTTCTTCGCCGTAAGCTCGATCGGCAGACGCGGCATTACGTCGACGAGCGATCGAGCGCCGGCACGTCACGGGCTGGTTCGCCCACCGTAGCCAGGAGCGGCTTGCGATTGGCGAACAGAAGGAGCGCGCGCGGCGTCCTTCTTGCAACGGCCTTGTGGATTCCTGGAATCGCCGTGGCCGTGGCGATCATCGCCCAAGCCCTCGGATGGGTCTCCGTTCTCTGAGACCGTGCACAGGCCGTATCGAGCGTTCCTCCGACTCTTGGTTATGACAGTCGTCATAGCGACGGTTGTCATCACCACCGAGGAGTGCAGATGCTTACCAACCAGGGAGCACTCGACGGCGACAAGTAGCTCGCCGTGTGCGCCGGCTCAGCGATCTCGTGGCCGCGGGCGACGCGACCCTCGCCGAGCGCACCTGGGGTCGCGCCCACAGGAACGACGAGATCGTCGGCGCTGCCCACGACGAGATCGCTCGACTTCAGGCGGGCTGATCGACGCTGGTCATTCCGCCATCGGAGTGTGAAGATCGAGCATGGCCGACCGACTGATGCTCCTCGACACCGCCTCGCTGTACTTTCGCGCGTTCTACGGGGTGCCCGACTCCATCAAGCGAGACGACGGCACCCCGGTCAACGCGATCCGGGGGCTGCTCGACATGATCGCCCGGCTCACGACAGAGTTCGAGGCCACCCACCTCATCGCCTGCTGGGACGACAACTGGCGCCCGAGCTGGCGCGTCGATCTGCTCCCGAGCTACAAGGCTCAGCGGGTCGCTGAGACCGCGGTGAATGGGCTCGACGTCGAAGAGGTGCCCACCGGCCTGACCGCGCAGATCCCGCTCATTCGTGAGGTTCTCGACCTCGCAGGAATCGCGATCGTCGGGGCGGCGGATCATGAGGCCGACGACGTGATCGGCACGTATGCCAGTCGCGCCGATCACGCCGTCGACATCGTCACAGGCGACCGCGATCAGTTCCAGCTGGTCGACGACGCCCACGACGTGCGGGTGATCTACACGGCGCGCGGCATGAAGAATCTCGAGCTCGTCACCGACGAGGTGATCGTGAGCAAGTACCGGGTGCTGCCCAGTCAGTACGTCGACTACGCCACCCTGCGCGGCGACACGTCCGACGGGCTGCCCGGTGTCTCGGGCGTCGGCGACAAGACCGCGGCGACGCTGCTCGCCGAATACGGCTCGCTCGTGTCGGTGCGTGATGCAGCGAAGGATGCCGACAGCGGGTTGAGCGGGTCGGTGCGGTCGAAACTCACGGCGGCGAGCGACTACCTCGACGTGGCGCCGAAGGTCGTGAGGGTCGTTCGCGACCTCGAGCTTCCCACGCCCAGCGAGGCCGGTGCGCGCCTGACACCCGTGACAGGCACGAAGCGCGACGAACTCGAGAGTCTGTCGAAGGACTGGAACCTGGGCGGTTCCGTCACCCGACTTCTCGCCGCGCTCGACACCTACGCCTGATCCGACTCCCTCTGCGCCGAGGCGAAGCTCGCCGTGAGTTCGTCGGCGATCTCGGATGCGAGGAATCCGGTATCGAACACACGCTCAGCGAGCCGGTCGCCGGCCTCGGAGTGCGCCCACGTTCCCCAGCAGGCCGAGCCGATCGGGTCGAGTCCGCGAGCGAGGAGGCCGGTGATGGAGCCCGCGAGCACATCGCCGCTGCCCGATACGCCCAGGCCGGGCCCGCCCTCGGTCACGATCCACGACGAGCCGTCGGCATCCGAGATGCGGTCGAAGCACGACACGACGGCGCCGTAGCGTGACGCGACCTCGTCGACGTCGCCGTCTTCGGGCTCATCGTCGGGCGATCTGCCGAGGAGGATCGAGGCCTCTTTCTTGTTCGGGGTGAGCACCAGTCGGCCGGCGAACGGTTCGATGTGATCGATGAGACCCGGCAGCACTCCGAGCGCGAACGCGTCGAGCACCAGCCCAGTGGAGCTCGGCACGTGGGGGAGCAGCGCCTCGAGCACGGTGCGGGCCTCGTCGGCGCTGTGCAGGCCGGGTCCGATCAGAAGGGCGTCGCTGCCTTCGAGCTCGGATCGCAGTGCGAAGACCACGCCCTCGCCCAGCTGACCCGACGAGTTTTCGGGCAGGCCCACGATTCCAGCCTCGGGCAGGGCCGCCGACGCGGCTGCGGCGCGCGATTCTGCGAGGGCGAGCGTGAGACGGCCTCCGCCCGAGCGCAGAGCCGCGCGCCCGGCGAGCAGCACGGCGCCCGGCGACTTGGGCGATCCTCCCACCATGAGAACGCTGCCTCGGTCGCTCTTGGACTCGCCACCCGACGGCAGCGGCCACCTCTGGAGCGACTTCGGGGTGACGCGCTCGGCGTCCTGCTGAGTGGTGTTCTGCTCAGTGGTTCGGTCTGTCATCCATTCCTCCAGAGTGCGTGGTCACGGGTGCACCGTCGTCTGCGAGGTGCGATACGTCGTTGACGCTGTCAGCCGTCCAGAATCCCGAGCCGCTCGGGCGCGAGAGCCGAGTGAGCGAGGCGTTGGCCACGGCCGATCGCTGCGAGGTCTCGAGCAGTTGCGCCTCGGTCATGCCCTCGCAGATATAACGAAGGATGAGGATCATCGCGTCGTGGCACACGATCATGACCCGTTGCCCGTCGTCGATGAGGTCGATGTCCGCCAGGACCGACCGCGCTCGCAGCGTCATGTCTGCCCACGACTCGCCGCCCGGCGGCCGGTAGTAGAACTTGCCGAGCCAGCGACGCCGCTCTGCCTCGAACGGAAGTCTGGCCTCGAAGCCTCGGGTGGTGAGCAGATCGGTGATGCCGAGCTCGCGGTCGCGCAGACGCTCGTCGCCGCGCAGAAGAAGATCGAGGCCCGACTCCGCAATCGCGCGTTGACCCGTGGTCGCTGCCCTGACGTAGGGCGAGGTCCATGCGCGCGTCGGGCGTTGCTCAGGATCGAGGTCGCGAAGCCATGCGCCGACGGCCGTGGCCTGCCGCTCGCCCGTCTCGCTGAGCGGCACGTCGGCATCCCGCATCGCGATGTCGATGGTCTCGGCGCCTTCTCGTTCGGCACGGCTTGCCGCCGCATTACCGATGCTCTCGCCGTGCCGGACGAGAAGAAGTTGTGTGGCGCCCATCGCTCCACGCTAACGAGAAGCAGAATGCTCGACGAGCGGTTGACACGGGCGCGTCACAGCGTGACGACGTATTTGGTGGCCGATGCTCCCCGCCGCAGCGCGTCGAGGGCAGGCTGGATGCTCGCGAGGCCCGAGCCGACGATCTCTGCCCGCGGCGTGGGGGTATAACTTCCCTCGGCAAGCGCGCGTGGAAGGAACTCGCTCCAGAGCATCGGGCCCACCTCGTTGTTCATCAGCGAACTTCCCCAGACGAACCGTGCGCGAATTCCGTGGCGCAGGCCGCGCAGCTGCAGCAGCCCCATGCGATACGCCATCAACGCGCCGAAACGCGCGAGAGAGAGCCAAGCCCGTGGGCGCCGCGGGAGGATGCTCATCGAGACCGATGGGCTGGCGAGGACGACACGCTTGCACCCCAGTGCCGCGGCGATCGCCACGGACGGTTCTGCGGATCCCGTTCCGATGGCGAACACTCCCGCGAGCCGGTGGCCCTGGAGCAGGGAGACGATCTCGCGCACGGCCGACGGGCTGCGGTAGTCGACGACGTGCTGAGCGCCGAGCTCACGCATCCGGTCGTGATTCTGGGGCGACGCTGTGGTGAGCACCGAGTACCCTGCCGCGACGGCGAGTTGGATCGCGTTGCTGCCCACGCTCGTCGATCCGCCCCACACGACGACCCAGTCGCGAGGAGCGTCTCCACGAGGGTGCGTTGTGGGATGCCGGAGGCCCAGCTGGTCGGCCTGGAAGAGGGCGGACGCGGCGGTCGAGACGGCGAGGGGCAGCACGACGGCGCTCTCGAATGCCAGGTCGTCGGGGATGGGCGATGCGAGGTCGGCGCGTACGACCGTGAACAGCTGGAACCCGCCCTCCGCGGCGTGGTTGCGGTTCTTCTCCATGCCCACGGCGTAGGCGATCACCCGATCACCGACGGCGAACCCGGTGACTCCCGGGCCGACGTCGACGACCTCTCCCGCCACGTCTTCGCCCAGAATCGCGGGGTGAGGGAGCCACGAGTACATCAGGTCACCCGTGGACTGTTTGACGTCGTCGAGCGGGTTGACCGCGACGGCACGATTGCGAATGACCAGCTCGCCTGCAGAGGCGGCGGTGTAGGGCGCGTCGCCGACGGTCAGATCGGCATAGGGCGCGGAGAGCCAGGCGGCTGAATTGGTGGGCATGAGGGTGTCCTCGCTGGTTCGATGTAGTGATGGCATGCAGTGACATCAGAATACACGTGATGACACTGCGTGTCATCACTAGAATGGTCCTATGACTCGATGGCAACCGGATGCGCGTGAGCGGCTCGAGCGCGCCGCGTTCGATTTGTTCGTCGAGCAGGGTTTCGCCTCGACTACCGTGCCCGAGATCGCTGCCCGTGCGGGACTGTCGACTCGCACGTTCTTTCGTCACTTCGCCGACAAGCGCGACGCTCTCTTCGCCGACGAGCATGCCGTGCCCGAGCAGGCGGCGCGCATCGTCGACGAGGCGCCGACCGGGCTCGGCCCCCTGCAGATCGTTGCGAGCGGCTTCGACGCCGTCGCCTCGGCGCAGTTCGCACGCGAGAAGAGCTACTACATCCTGCGCCAGCAGATCATCCAGTCAGACGACGGCTTGCGCGAGAGGCAGCTGCGCACCCAGGCTGCGCTGGTCGAGGCCCTCCGCAGCGGTTTCGTGCGGCGAGGTAGCGATCCGGTGGATGCGCTTCTGGCAGCCCACCTCACGGCCACCGTCTTCAGTGTCTCGATCGGTCGCTGGCTGAGTGCAGAGAGCACGGAGCCTCTCGCCGCGCTCCTCCGCGACACCTTCGATCGGATGGTTCGCACGGCGAGGCCGTGAGCGCATTCACTCCGACGCCGGGTGTCCTCCTATTCGGCGTGAGAGTTCACGGGCATATCGCCTCGTCTGGTCAGCCAGCTCGTTCCAGTCGGCGGGGTCTCGGGATGCTCTGTCGAATGTCACCGCTATCGCCGCCGCGGGCCACGCCGCGTGGTCGATGACCGAGACGGCGATCGACGCGATGCCGGGGGTGATCGTCTCGTCCTCGATAGCGAACCCGCGGGCGCGTGTCTGAGTCAGTACCCGCCGCAACTGCGCGTAGCTGCGCGGCCCTCGCACGTTGCCCCGCCTGGCGAAGGCCTTCTCGTCGG
Source organism: Agreia sp. VKM Ac-1783 (assembly GCF_900177765.1). Classification (GTDB taxonomy): domain Bacteria; phylum Actinomycetota; class Actinomycetes; order Actinomycetales; family Microbacteriaceae; genus Agreia. Next base: position 908,581 of record NZ_FXWI01000002.1, on the reverse strand, counting down.
GGAAGAGCGCTCGCACCTGGGCTGCGGGCATCGAGGCGAGCATGGCCAGTCCGCTCGCCGTGAGGTGCGCGGGCAGACGCACGCCCACATCGCTGACGAGCGCCGGTCGCCGAGGAGCACGTTCCTCGATCAGGTAGAGCACGTCGCGCCCGTGAGGCACGGCGAGGTGCGCGCTCTCGGCGATGCGGTCGACAAGGAGCGCCAGCACCGGATGGCCCAGCCGCGCCAACGGCTCCTGGCGGGCGAAGCCAGAACCCAGCTCGAACGCCGCGATCCCGAGACCGTAACGCCGGGTCTCGGCGACATGCAGAACGAATCCGGCATCCACCAGCACGCCCAGCAGCTTATAGACCGACGAACGGGGGAGCGACAGGCTCGATGCCAGAGTCGCCGCGGGAACGGGTCTGCTCTGCGCGGCCAGATAGCTGAGGATGCGCAGCGTCGCGCTGGCGGCCGGAACGCCCGTGTCGATGGTCATGGTCAACAGTCTCGTATACGAGACAGCAATGCGGGGTTCGGCTCTCGAAGATCCGGCCGTCTGCGGTCGACTTGCTTCATGACCTCGCAGCTTCTGACCGAACAGCCGCTCTCGACCGTCGTGGTGGTGGGAACCGGCGCCATCGGCATCGACGATGTCGTGGCCGTGGCACGCTACGACGCCCGGGTGCAGATCGACGACGAGGCCCGGAGCGCCGTGGACGCGAGTCGCGCCATCATCGACGCGCTGGCCGTCGACACCGCACCGCACTACGGAATCTCGACGGGCTTCGGTGCACTCGCCTCGACATTCATCGCCGGCGAGCAGCGTGCTCAATTGCAGCGCAGCCTCGTGCGATCGCACGCCGCAGGCTCTGGCGCCGAGGTGGAGCGCGAGGTGGTTCGCAGTCTGATGCTGCTGCGCATCTCGACATTGCTCACGGGGCGCACCGGAATTCGACTCGCGACCGTCGAGAGCTATGTCGCGCTGTTGAATGCCGGCATCACCCCGATCGTGCGCGAGTACGGCTCGCTTGGCTGCTCGGGCGATCTGGCGCCCCTCGCGCACTGCGCTCTGGCGCTGATGGGCGAGGGCGAGGTGCGCGATGCCCAAGGCGTGGCGATGTCCGCCGGCGACGCCCTCGACGAAGCGGGGATCGAGCCCGTCGTGCTCGCCGAGAAGGAAGGGCTGGCTCTGATCAACGGCACAGACGGAATGCTGGGTCAATTGAGCCTCGCCATCAACGATCTGCGGATGCTGCTCACCAGCGCGGACATCGCCGCAGCGATGAGCGTCGAAGCGCTGCTCGGCACCGATGCCGTGTTCGCCTCCGATCTGCAGGTCCTGCGACCCCAGCACGGGCAGGCCCTGTCGGCGTCGAATCTGCGTGCGATGCTCGCCGGGTCGCCCATTGTCGAGAGTCATCGGCCCTCGACGCACACGGTGGTGCAGGATGCCTACTCGTTGCGCTGCTCGCCCCAGGTGCACGGCGCAGCCCGCGACACGATTGACCACGCGGCTCGCGTCGCCGGCAGAGAACTCGCCTCCGCGGTCGACAACCCCGTCGTCACCGTCGATGGACGAGTCGAATCGAACGGCAACTTCCACGGAGCGCCCGTGGCCTATGTGCTCGACTTTCTCGCCATCGTCGTCGCCGATGTGGCGAGCATGTCGGAGCGCCGCACCGACCGCATGCTCGACCCAGCCCGCAGCCACGGGCTCCCCGCGTTCCTCGCCCACGATGCGGGAGTCGACAGCGGGCTCATGATCGCGCAGTACACGGCGGCCGGCATCGTCTCCGAGCTCAAGCGCCTCGCGGTGCCGTCGTCGGTCGATTCGATACCCTCCTCTGCCATGCAGGAGGATCACGTCTCGATGGGCTGGGCGGGGGCGCGCAAGCTCCGCACTGCGGTCGACGGGTTGAGCCGCGTGGTCGCGATCGAGGTCATGACGGCGTCGCGAGCACTCGATCTGCGTACGCCGCTCGTGCCCGGCGCGGGCTCCGCCGCCGTGGTCGAGCTCGTGCGCCGCGAGGTCGAGGGGCCGGGGCCGGATCGCTTTCTGTCGCCCGAGATCGAGGCCGTCGCATCCCTCGTTCGCCGCGGCGCCGTGCGCGACGCGGCCGAAGCGCGGCTCGGCCCGCTGAACTGAGCCGGCGTTCTACTGCACTGTGCCTTCTGCGCGGCGGCCTACTGCACCGACGCCGTGAGGCGGGCGACGGTGTCGAGAGCCTGTGCCACGGCGGGGCGGGCGATCCACTGCTCGAGCGTGATCTCGCGAGACTTCTCGCGGTAGCCGTCTTCGATGTCGCGCAACTGCTCGACGAACGAGGCGCTGCGCACCATCAGAGAGACCTCGAAGTTGAGGCTGAACGAGCGCATGTCCATGTTGCTCGAGCCCACGACGGCCACGTCGCCGTCGACGGTGAAGTGCTTCGAGTGCAGCACGGTCGGCTCCTGGTAGAGAAAGATGCGCACACCGGAACGCAGAAGGGTCTCGTAGTAGGAGCGCTGAGCGTGATACACGACGTACTGGTCTGCCACGGCGCAGGCGAAGAGCTGCACGTCGACGCCGCGTTCGGCGGCGGTGGTGATGGCGTAGAGCATCGAATCGTCGGGAACGAAGTAGGGGCTCGCGATGATCAGGCGCTCCTGCGCGCCGTAGACCAGGGCGTTGAAGAGACGCAGGTTGTTCTCTCCGTCGAATCCCGGCCCGCTCGGAACAACCTGGCACTCGATGCTGTCGGGCGAATTGAGGGGGGCCGCGCGTGAGTCGTCGGCCTCGACGATGTCGCCCGTCTCGCTGTACCAATCGGTGACGAACAGCGCATCCAGCCCCAGTGCTGCGGGACCTTCGAGCCGGACCATCAGGTCTTTCCACTTGAGGCCACGCCGGATGTTGCCGCGCTTGTTGTAGCTGGCATCGATCATGTTCTGCGATCCCGTGAACGCGATGTGCCCGTCGACGACCACGATCTTGCGGTGATTGCGCAGATCCGGTCGACGCCAGTTTCCCTGCCAGGGACGGAATGGCAGCATCTCCTCGAACGGGATGCCGCTCTCGCGAAGCCACGCGCGCGTCGAGCGTCCGCGCGGATTGCGCATGGTCGCCCAGTGGTCGTAGAGCACCCGCACCGTGACGCCGCGCTCGTGAGCTGACTTCAAGGCATCGAAGAACGCCCCGGTCGTGTCGTCGCGCCCCAGAATGTAGAACTCGACGTGCACGTACTGGGTTGCCGATGCGACGGCGTCGGTCATCGCCTGAATCGATGCTTCGTAGTCGGGCAGCAGCGTGGCCGTGTTGCCTGCGATGAGCGGCATGGCACCGAGGGTGCGATTGAGGTGCACGACCGAACCGAACCAGGCCGGTTCGGTCGTCGTGGATTCGGCGCTGTCGAAGGGGCCCGCTGCGTCGAGGATGAACGCGTTGACCTCGCGCTGCTTGTCGCGTCGGTCTTTCGGCAACCGCGAGCTGCCGAGCAGCACGTAGAGGAGGCTGCCAGGGATGGGGGAGATGAAGATCGCGAGGAGCCACGCCATCGCCGAACTCGGTCGTCGATTGCGAGGAACCGTGACGACGGCTCCGATGCGGATGAGGATGTCGACCACCAGGATGATGGTTGGAAACACCTTGAGGATCGAGCGCCAGGTCGTTCTGGCCATCAGGCGGCCGTGAGGGTGCCGAGCGGTCGCTCGGTTGCGGGACGATCCGGAAATGCGGGCACAGGCTCAGATTAGCAATGTGTCGCGCGCCGGATATGGGGTGAGTGTTTCGCGCCCACGAAAAAGCCCCGCCGGCCCGCCCTGGAGGGCGAGGCGGCGGGGCTTCGTCGTGCGGTACTAGGCGCTGGGCGCCCCGGCGTGCTTCGGTCGCGGGGCTTCGTGGGTGTCGTCCGTGTGCTTGCGCTGCAGAGACGCGCCCTCGACGTCGACATCGGGCAGGATGCGGTCGAGCCACTTCGGCAGCCACCAGGCCGACTTGCCGAGCAGGGTCATCACAGCCGGGATGATCAGGAGCCGCACGATGAACGCGTCGACCAGCACACCGAGAGCGAGGCCCAGACCGATCGACTGGATCATGACCGAGTTGGAGAACACGAATCCTCCGAACACGCTGATCATGATCAGGGCGGCGGCGATGACGACCGTGCGCCCGGCATGCACGCCGCGCTGCACCGCCAGTCTGGCCGGCGAGCCATGCGCATACGACTCACGCATGCCGCTCACGAGGAACAGCTGGTAGTCCATCGCCAACCCGAACAGAACGCCGACGACGAGGATCGGAAGGAAGCTCAGGATGGGGCCGGGATCGTGCACTCCGAAGACGGGTGCCAGCCAGCCCCACTGGAACACCGCGGTGATGCCACCGAAGGCCGCGAAGAGAGACAGCACGAATCCTGCGGTCGCGGTGATCGGCACGAGAATCGACCTGAATACGAGGATCAGGATGATCAGCGAGAGCCCGACGACGACGGTCAGGTAGAGGGGCAGAGCGTCGGCGAGCTTTTCGCTCACGTCGATATTGCCCGAAGCATTGCCGGCGACACCGAGTTCGGCCACGCCGTCGATGTCGAGGCCCCGAAGGTCACGCACCAACTGCTCCGTGGACTCGCTGGTGGGGCCCCCCTTCGGAACCACCTGGAATGCCAGCAGCAGATCGTCATCGCTGGCACCGATCGGCGCCACGGCGACGACATCGTTCTCGCCCTTAAGCGCGGTGCCGATGCGCACCTGCTCGCTCACGAGCTGGTCGTCTGTGATCGCCTTGTCGAGGTCGGCCACGACGATTAGCGGTCCGTTGACACCGGCCCCGAACTTGTCGTCGATCAGTTTGTACGCCTTGTAAGCGCTCGAATCGACTGGTTCGGAGGAGCCCGCCGGCAGACCGAGTCTCATCGAGAGCGCGGGCAGGGCCACGACGAGCAGCACCGCGATTCCGACGACCACCGTGATCGCGGCACGCAGCATGTTCATGGGCTTGTTCGGCACCCGTGCCTGGTGATCGGTGTGACCGACCTTGGCGCGCGCCTTCTTCGTGAGGATGCGCATTCCGGCCAACCGGAGGAAGGCGGGAGTCAGGGTGATCGCGATCAGGATGGCGACGAAGACGCAGACCGCGCCCACGGTGCCCATGAGCCCCAGGAACGGGATTCCCGTGAGGTTGAGAGCGAGCAGTGCGATCAGCACGGTCGAGCCCGCGAACACCACGGCATTGCCGGAGGTGCCGTTCGCCAGGCCGATGGATTCCTGCACCTCGGCGCCCGAGCGCAGTTGCGTTCGGTGCCTGTTCAGGATGAACAGCGAGTAGTCGATTCCGACCGCGAGCCCCAGCATCACGCCCAGCACGGGGGTGATCGAGAGCATGGTGACCGTGCCCGACAGTGCGAGCGACACGAGCACGCCCACGCCGACACCGATGATCGCGTTGATCAGCGGCAGGCTGGCACCGATCAGCGTGCCCAGCATCACGAACAGCACGATGGCGGCGAAGATGACGCCGGCGATCTCGCCCGGGCCGAGAACCTCGGGAATAGTGGCCGCGATGTCGTTGGACACCTCGACGGAGACGCCGTCGATCTTGGCGTTGTTCATCGTGTCGACCACGGCCTCTTTGGCCTCGGACGGCACGAGGTTGAGCGACTTGTCGAACTGGACTGTGCCCACGGCGGTTGTGTCGTCAGACGAGACCTGGCGGATGTTGGAGGCCAGGTCGAGCAGCTTCGCACCCTCTTCGAGTGTCGCGCTCTGCGTTTCGAGCTCTGTTCGACCGGAGTCGATCGCGGCCTGCTGCGACGTCAGTTCGGCGTTACCCGCGTCGAGCTGCGCCTGCTGAGCGTCGAGCTGCGCCTGCGCGGCGGCGAGTTGGCCGGAGGCTTCGGCCTGAGCCTTCGCCTGGTCGAGCTGCTGCTGGCCTGCCGCCGCCTGGCTCTTCGCGGCATCGAGCTGAGTCTGACCGGCGTCGAGCTTCGCCTTGCCGTCGGCGATCTGCTGGCGACCGTCGGCGACCTTCTGGGCCTGCGCGTCGATCTGCGCCTGCGTGTCGAACGGGTTGGTCGTGGACTTCACATCGGCCAGCGACTTCGCGTTGGTCAGCAAGTCTCCGATGGCCGTCTTCTGCGCGTCGGTGAATGCCGAGTCGTCGGTCGTCGTGAACACGACCGTTCCCCGTCCTCCGCTGGCAGACGGGAACTTCTGCGAGAGTTCGTCGCTCACCTTCTGCGTAGCCGTGCCCGGAATGCTCACGGCTGAGGTGAGGGTGCCTCCGAACAACGCGAAGGCGCCACCCGCGAGTCCGAGGATCACCACCCACGCAACGATGACGAGCCACGCTCGTCGCGCAGAGAACCGACCGAGTCGGTAGAGAAGGGATGCCATGTTTCTCAGCTTCTTTCTGAAATGAGCGGTGACGGGGGAGGACTCTCACATCGCATCGTTGGGAAGAAGAGGGGAAGCGGGTGGCGGAACTCAGCTCGGGGCGGAGTATCCGTCGCGGACTATCGTGATCAAGCGATGGAGAAGGCTGTTCCACAGGTCGCGAGATGCAGTGTCGAGGGAACCGCCCGACTGCACCATCCAGTACTGAGCAACCACGCCGATGCCGTTCATGAGCGTGCTCACGAGGATCGCGACCTCGAACTCGTCGGCGCCACTGCGGCGGGCGAGTTCGACCGTGAGGTCTTCTGTTGATCGCATGAAGACGCTGTCTGCATTCTGAGTGCGTGCGTCGTCGCCGTCGAGAAGTCCGAAGAAGTAGGAGACGAGGCTAGGCAGATCCATGGCCTGGATCGCTGTGGCGACTTCGTCGAAGAGCTGCACGCGGCTGCCATGGCTCGACGGCGTCACGCTGGCGACGGTAAGAAACTCGTCGATCGCACGATTGAGTGTGCGCGTGCAGCTGGTCATGATCACGTCGTCGAGCGACGAGAAGTGATTGAAAACGGTGCGCCGGGCGATGTCGGCGCGATCGGCGAGTTCGTCGACGCTGAATCGAGCCTTGCCCTTGTCGAGAATCAGCGAGTCTGCTGCGTCGAGAATCGCCTCACGGTGCCGCGCCTTCAACTCGGCGCGGCGATCCATAGCGATCGGCTCGGTAGTCACGGTCGTTACACTACGTGCAACGACGCACTCAGTGCAATCGAAAGCTCGGGCTTCCGTGGAACTCTCAGAAAGCGTCGTCTCGGGCCGCGGGTGCAGTGTGCACTGCGAGTGTGTCCTCTCGAGACATTCGCGCGCGAGAAGTCGACGTGGGTGGCGGACTGGCGGATGCTTGAGAGGTGTGGCCGGTTCAATGGCGGCGGCCGCGACGCCATGGAAGGAGAGAGATGACTGACAAGCTCCGCATCGTCATCGGGTGCGATGACGCAGGTTTCGACTACAAGGAGGTCCTGAAGAAGGATCTCGAGGCCAGCGACCTCGTCGCGAGCGTCACCGATATCGGCGTCGGCTCGACCGGGCGCACTCCTTACCCGAAGATCGGCGTGGCGGCGGGTGAACTGATCGCGGCGGGGGAGGCCGACCGCGCGCTTCTCTTATGTGGAACCGGCATCGGCGTCGCCATGGCAGCCGGCAAGGTCGCGGGAATTCGCGCATCCGTCGCCCATGACAGCTTCTCTGTCGAGCGGCTGATACTCAGCAATAACGCCCAGGTGCTGACGATGGGCCAACGTGTCATCGGAATCGAACTCGCGCGGCGCCTCGTGCGCGAGTGGCTGACGTACCGTTTCGACGAGAGCAGCGCGAGCGCCGAGAAAGTCGCCGTCCTCTCGGAGTACGAGGCGACGGGTTCGTGCTGACGGCGCTTCTTCCCTGAGTTCGTTCAACGGGACAGCCCTACTCGTCTTGTTGTTAGGCTTACCTAACTTGCTGTCGAAGTTAGGTTGTCCGATGTCTGTCACTGCCCCCGCTCCTGGCGCACGTAAGCCTCGCGCGCAGATCGCGCTCACCGTTCTGCGCTCGGAACGGCTGACGCCCCACCTCGTTCGAGTTGTCCTCGGCGGCGCAGGTTTCGACGAATTCGAAAGCAACGACAAGACCGACAAGTACGTCAAGATCCTCTTCACCGACTCCGACGGGCACGATGTGACCCGCACGTACACGGTGCGCGAGGTGAATACGGTCGAGAAGTCCATCTCGATCGATTTCGTCGTGCACGGTGACGAGGGTCTGGCCGGCCCCTGGGCCGCCGCGGCGCGACCGGGCGACGCGGCCGTCATCTCCGGCCCAGGCGGAGGCTACGCGCCCGATCCCTCGGCCGACTGGCACCTGCTCGTCGGCGACGAGTCGGCCCTTCCGGCTATCGCATCGGCTCTGGATGCTCTTCCCCCGTCCGCGCGCGGCGTCGCGTTCATCGAGACCTACTCCGACGCCGACGTTCTCGACCTGCGCGCGCCCGAGGGCGTCGACGTCCGCTGGCTCCTGCGTGGCCAGCGCCCGGCGGGGGAGGCGACCCTCCTCGCCGAAGCCGTGTCGCAGCATCCGTGGCCCGAAGGACGAGTGCAGGTCTTCGCGCACGGGGAGCGCGGCGCCATGAAGCAGTTGCGAGACGTGTTCAAGCAACGCGGCGTCACGCGTGCGCAGCTCTCGCTGTCGGGCTACTGGGCATTCGGCCGCACAGAAGACAGATTCCAGGCCGAGAAGCGTGAGCCGGTGGGAGTAATCGAGCCCGTCTCTGATTGACAGTGCGTGACGATCGGCACACCGGCGTGCAGAATGAACTCATGACCCACGCCTCGCGCCGACCGCGATTCGCTCTTCTTGCACTGACGGTGATGCTGGGCCTCACGGCCTGTGTTGCCGCGCCGGCTCCCGCTCCGACCGTCACGGTCACGCAGAGTGCTCCCGCCGTCACGGTGACTCCAACGCCCACGCCGTCGCCGACACAGCCTCCCGCTGCCGAGCCGGCGCCGGAGCCGACCCCCGCGCCCGAGCCGCCGGCGCCGCCCGTCGCTCCGAATGCGGCAGGCGGCCAGACCGATGGCGGCAATACGGCGACGACACCGTTGGTCAACGACTCGGGATCGCAACCCTTCGCCACGGGGGCGGCGGTGGCGCTCAACGACTACGAGTACACCTACACGGTGGCCAATCAAGACCAGGTGCTGGCTATTGCTTCTCGGTTCAATCTGCAGGTCGACGACGTGGTTCGGGTGAACTTCCGCTGCTCCAACTACCTCGAGGTGCAGCCGGGCGATGTGCTCGACATTCGGTGGCCCCTCGACTCCGAGAAGGTCGGCGTCTGCTGAAGCGAACGGTCTGGTGCAGGCGGGCACTCCTGCTGTCGGGATGACGCCTCGTTATTTCGGTGGAGGCTCTTGCGCATGGGTCGAGACCACCTGCGCTCTTCTGCGCTCTTCTGCGCTGGTCGAGTAGGCCGCCCGCGGCCGTATCGAGACCCACGTGCGCTGGTCGAGTCCCGCTCGTGCGCTGGTCGAGTAGGCCGCCTGCGGCCGTATCGAGACCCGGCCGCGTTAGTCGAGTAGGCCGTCCGCGGCCGTATCGAGACCCGTTCCGCCCTTCTGCGCTGGTCGAGTAGGCCGTCCGCGGCCGTATCGAGACCCGTTCCCTAAGCCTGTCGAAGGGGGTGGGAGGAGGCGTCTAATCCTCCACAGGGCGCCTATTTGGGAGTTATCCACAGTGATATCACCTGATCAAGGGTCAAATGCGGGTTCTAAACCAGTGTCGGTGGCTGCTGTTTGACTTCAGGTATGACATCCACGATCCCGCTCCTCGAGCCCGACCCATACGTGGTCGCACTCGAAGAGGTCGCCGCTCTCGATCAGCAGATAGCCCGGCTGTCTGCGATCAGGGCCAGACGCGTCACCGACGCGAGAAACCACCTGCACAGGCAGGCACCCGCTGACACCTCGACGGGTGGTCCTGTGTGGTCGACGGCCCGAGTCGAGAGGGTCGAGTTATTCACCGAACTCGCCATGCTCACCCGCCGCACCGAGTATCGGGCCGCGACTCTGATCGACACGAGCACTGCTCTCGTGGATCGTCTCCCCGCCACACTCGCCGCAGTAACTGCGGGGGTCGTGTCGTGGGAACACGCCGAGGTCATCGCGAAGCACGCCGACGGCCTCGACGGCGACGCCTTGGTGTTGTACGACACGAGGCTCTCAGCGCTGGCTACAGAGGTGAATCCAAAGCAACTCGATCGAAAGGCACGCCACGAGGTCGAACTCGCCCAACCCACCACCGCGGTCGAACGGGCAGAGAAGGCCGCGGGCACACGTCGTATCTACGTCGATCCCGCAGCGGATGGCATGGCGTATCTCACCCTGTTCGCTCCGGCGCCCGAGATTCACGCGATCACAGACAGGGCGACTCGATTGGCGGCAGGTCTCAGGGCGGGAGGTGACCCGCGGAGTATGACGCATCTGAAACTTGATGTCCTCACCGACCTCATGCTCAACGGAGAAACCTCGATTCCGGGAGCCACCCGAGGCATCCGGGGCAGGGTGCACGTCATGGTTCCCGCGATGACACTGCTCGGGGTTGGTGACGAGGCCGCCATCCTTCGCGGCTATGGACCGATCGACCCGGCCACCGCAGCACATCTGACCGCGGAGGCGACCTCGTGGCGGCGCATCTTGACCGACCGGATCACGGGTCGCATCCTGACGACGGACCCAAGGGATTACCGGCCCACCGCCAGGATGATCGACCACGCCAGGTTGGTACACCCGACGTGTGTGTTCCCGGGATGCACCGTCCCATCGGAGCAGGCAGATGTTGACCACACCGAGGACCATGCCTACGGAGGGGACACCGTTCCGGAGAACCTGGCGCCGTTGAGTCAGGCGCATCACAGGGTGAAGCACCACACGAGGTGGCAGATCGTGCAGAACGGAGACGACACCCTGACGGCCACGTCACCCGCCGGATACCAGTACACGGTCCGGTCGGAAGGCAGGATGCGACCCGCACCGAAACAACTCATCGTCCAAGCACCCGCACCCGCACCCGCACCCGCACCCGCACCCGAAATCGAAGTCGCGGCCGGATCGACAGGACCGGACGACGACCTCGCGGACTGCCCCTTCTGAGAGATCCATGCCCGCACCCGGGTTCGCCCGGCTAGTAGAGGATGACCACCGTGCGACCGTGCCCGTAACTCAGGACATCTCGCGTGCCCGGGGACCGGCAGTCAGGTCACCGATTGCCGCGTGAGAGATTGAGCACCTCACCGGTGAAGGCCTGTGCGTCTTCGGGGTTCGGCGACCTTCTCGGGTTGAGGTAGAAGAGGTCGTCGAGGGCGATGCCGAAGCGTTGAGCGATGGCCGAGAGAGTGTCACCCTGGGCGACTGTGTAGGCGATGGGCTTGTCATCGCTGTCGAGAGTCACGATGCCCATGGCGCCTGCCGAGGCGCCCGAATCCTCGACATCGAGGCCCGGACGCATGTCGGGAATGTTCCAGACAAGCGGCGCATGCGAGACGATCGGAATGGGACATGCTTTGTCGACGGTGCCGCCGGTCGGTGCGCGGGTGAGAACCACCTCACGGATGAACGAGAGATCGCCCTGGCCGATGCCGTCGCTGCCGCCGATCGGGAAGACGAGTGCGGCGGCCGGGTCGTGGCCCGCATCCACCTGCCCGAGACCGAAGCGCCAATCGGAATCGAGGCACGCTTCGTCGGGAGAGAGCGAGTCGGCGGTGAGGGTGAACTGCGTCGCGAGACCATCGGTGACGGAGAGATCGGTGACCACGAGCTGGAAGATGCCCTCGTCATCCACCGTGATGGCGACGGAACCCGTGATGGCACCGGACGCCGCGCCTGTGTCGACGAAGGTGCCGGTTGCCGCTGTCGTGCCGGGAGCGAGCACGGGGCGGGCGTCATCCTGGGCCGCGCCGCCCTGCGGGCCGCCCGCGTTGGGGCTCGGGGCGGGCGTGCCGGCGTCCGCCGAGCATCCGGACAGAAGCAGGATGCCGAGCGCCATGGCCAGAGGCCCCAATCCTCGCGTCATAGCGCAAGTATGCCGTGCGCGAGGTGCGCACGCACGGTTCTCGTGCAGCACGGGCGAGCCGGCTGCCGGTATCGTTGAGGCGACGCAAACCGCACCGCGGCCGACGACGGACGCCGTGCCGCAGCCAGAAACCGGAGCAGAGCATTGACCGATTCCCACCTGGCCATCGTGATCCTGGCGGCAGGCCAGGGCACGCGTATGAAGTCCACCACTCCCAAACTGCTGCACACCCTTGCAGGCATTCCGATCGTGAGCCATGTGCTCGCGACGGCACGTGAGATGGATGCCGCATACACGGTCGCCGTCGTCCGTCACGAACGCGACCAGCTCGCCGAGGTCATCGACGAGCAGTTGCCCGGCGGCATGATCGTCGATCAAGACGAGATTCCGGGAACAGGCCGTGCAGTCGAGCAGGCCGTCGCGGCGCTCCCGGCCGACTTCACCGGCGAGGTTCTCGTCGTGAACGGCGACGTTCCCCTGCTCGATGCCGCAACGCTCACCGCGCTCATCGAATCCCACCGCGCCGGCGCCTCCTCGGCCACACTCCTCTCTGCGTTCCTCGACGACGCCACCGGCTACGGCCGCATCGTGCGCGATGCCGACGGTCGGCTCGAGCGCATCGTCGAGCACCGTGACGCGTCCGAATCTGAACTCGCCATCGCCGAGATCAATGCGGGCGTCTACCTGTTCGGGCTCTCCGAACTGCGCGACACGCTCGCCTCGCTCGACACGCAGAACTCTCAGGGAGAGAAGTACCTGACCGATGTGGTCGGCCTCCTTCGCGAGGCGGGTTCCGAGGTCGCTGCCGTTCCCGTCTCCGAGCCCTGGCTCGTCGAGGGCATCAACGATCGCGCTCAGCTGAGCGTCGCGGCCGCCAAGCTCAACGCTCTGATCGTGCGCGGATGGCAGCTCGCCGGTGTCACCGTTCACGACCCCGCCACGACCTGGATCGATCTCAAGGCGACCATCGCCAACGACGTCGAGATCCTCCCCGGAACACAGATCCGTGGGGCCACCGTCATCGCGACCGGAGCCACCATCGGCCCCGACACCACGCTCGTCGATTGCGAGATCGGCGAGGGCGCTGTGGTGAAGCGCACGGATGCGACCCTGTCGGTCATCGGTGCCGGTGCCAGCGTCGGCCCCTTCGCGTATCTGCGCCCGAACACCATCCTCGAGGCCGGCGGCAAGATCGGCACGTTCGTCGAGACGAAGAACTCCACGATCGGAGCGGGCAGCAAGGTGCCGCACCTCTCCTATATCGGCGACACCACCGTGGGAGTCGCGTCGAACGTCGGCGCCGGCACCATCACGGCCAACTACGACGGCGTCAACAAGAACAAGACGATCGTCGGTTCGCACGTGCGCACCGGATCGCACAACGTCTTCGTCGCCCCCGTTAGAATTGGCGACGGAGCCTATACGGGCGCCGGAACGGTCGTCCGCAAGGACGTGCCCGCCGGGGCCCTGGCCATCAATGTCGCTCCACAGCGAAACCTCGAAGGCTGGGTCGCCACCAACCGACCGGGAACCGCCGCGGCGATCGCCGCTGAAGACCATGCATCTGAACAAAGCGCACCTCAACAGAGTGGAGACTAATTTGTCGGACATCACCTCCACCGGGGAGAAGCGCCTTCTGGTCGCATCCGGTCGCGCACACCCGCAGCTCGCCATCGATGTCGCGGCAGCGCTCGGAACCGATCTGCTCCCCACCGATGCCCGCACCTTCGCCAACGGCGAGCTCTATGTGCGTTACGACGAGAGCGTGCGTGGCGCCGATGTCTTCGTCATCCAGTCGCACAGCGCACCGATCAACGAGTGGCTCATGGAGCAGCTCATCATGGTCGATGCCCTGAAGCGCGCCTCGGCGAAGCGCATCACCGTCGTCGCGCCGTTCTATCCATACGCACGTCAAGACAAGAAGGGCCGTGGGCGCGAACCCATCTCGGCCCGCCTCGTCGCCGACCTCTTCAAGGCCGCCGGCGCAGACCGCATCATGTCGGTCGACCTGCACGCCGCGCAGATCCAGGGATTCTTCGACGGACCCGTCGACCACCTGTTCGCAATGCCTGTGCTTCTCGCGCACATGCGCACCGCTCTCGACCCGTCGATGCTCACCGTCGTGTCGCCCGACATGGGCCGCGTCCGCGTCGCCGACATCTGGAGCGACAAGCTCGGTGTGCCGCTCGCCATCATCCACAAGCGTCGCGACCCGCTCGTTCCCAACCAGGTCTCGGTGCACGAGATCGTGGGAGACGTCAGCGGCCGGGTCTGCCTGCTCGTCGACGACCTGATCGATACCGGCCGAACGATCGTGGCGGCATCCGAAGCGCTCAAGAAGGCGGGCGCCCTGAGCGTCGTCGTCGCGGCGACCCACGCCGTCTTCTCCGACCCGGCATCCGAGATCCTTCAGTCCGACTTCATCGACTCCGTCGTGGTCACCGACACCCTGCCCCTGCCGGTCGAGAAGCGATTCGACAAGCTCACGATTCTGCCGATTGCACCGCTCATCGCGCGCGCCATCCACGAGGTCTTCGAAGACGGCTCTGTGACGAGCATGTTCGACGGGGATGCCTGATCGTTTTTCGAGCGTAGGCTCGTTGGCATGGACTACATTCCCGACGCCGGTACCATCACCATGTTCTCCACCACATGGTGCGGGTACTGCTCACGCCTCAAGACTCAGCTCGACAAGCAGGGCATCGGCTACACCGAGGTCAACATCGAAGAGGTCGAAGGAACCGCTGAGCTGGTCGCGTCGCTGAACGGCGGAAACCAGACGGTTCCGACAGTGATCTTCCCCGACGGCACGAGCGCCACCAACCCCTCGGCGCGCGAGGTCGTCACGCGCCTGGGCTAGGTCGGCTGACCGGGCTCGGGCCTGGTGGGAATCGAGGGAAAGAGCCCGAGGGGCGCGACATTGCGGTCGCCGCCATAGGCACCCACGGTGTAGCACTGCCATCCGAGACCTCCCTCGCCGAAGAGTTCGAAGTGCGCCGATGATCCCTGCGTCGACGGGTCTTGGTACGGTGCGATGATCGCGCAGGCGCGCTCCGCAGTGGCGTGGCTGAAGCTCGCCGTGGTGAGGATTCCCGGCAGCACGAGGCAGATGAGTCCGATGATCACGACGATGCGCATCGCACGGCGCATGCGCACACTCCGAAGGGGCCGTTCGCCATGCGGAACGTAGCCCGAGAGCTCTGGTTCGTCTGAGTAAGAGGACATCTGCGCTCTAGTCTCTCATCCAGTGCCACGAGCTGCGGATCCAGGTTGTAAACACTTCATTACGGCACTGATTCCGTCGCCGTCGGTGAGTTATGCTCTGGATATCGGAGGGCGCCAGAAGTGACTAGTCATGCAGACATTGTCTTCGAGAACGGCTCGGTGTTCGACGGCAGCCGACTGCTTCCCGCATCGACGCGGGTAGCGATCTCGGGCAAGACCATCCTCGCGGTGGGTTCCGATATCGATGCTTTTGTCGGGGCCGGCACTCGCAGGATCGACCTGGAGAGTGGACTGCTCCTTCCCGGATTCACAGACGCGCACGTGCACCCCGTCGAGGGCGGCCTCGAGCGTATGCGTTGCGATCTGTCGTCGGCGTCGACGCGTGACGAGTACCTCTCCCTCATCCGCGCGTACGCAGACGCCAACCCCGATCTGCCCTGGATTCTGGGCGGAGGATGGCAGCTGGCGGCGTTCCCCGGAGGCGTGCCGCAGGCATCCGATCTCGACAACGTCGTCGGCGCACGACCCGTGTTCCTCGCGAACCGCGACCACCACGGCGCCTGGGTATCGACTCGAGCGCTCGAGCTGGCGGGCATCGACAGCAGCACCCGAGACCCGACGGACGGCCGTATCGAGCGACACGTCGACGGTTCGCCGAGCGGGGTGCTGCAAGAAGGCGCACGACTGCTGGTCTCGCGGTTCATCCCTGACGACACCGATGACGACAACTACTCCGCGCTGCTCACTGCACAGAGCTATCTGCATTCGGTCGGAGTCACCGGCTGGCAGGACGCCATTGTGGGCGACTACGGAAACCACAGCGACACGGGAGACGTGTATCTGCGTGCGGCGAAGAACGGCGACCTCACAGCTCGTGTCGTGGCCGCGCTGTGGTGGGACCGCAACCGAGGCGCGGAGCAGATCCCCGAACTCGTTGCGCGTCGCGATGAACTCGCGCACGAACGTTTTGCCGCCTCGAGCATCAAGATCATGCAGGACGGCATTCCCGAGAACCAGACGGCCGCGATGATCGATCCCTACGTCGTGCCCTCCGGGTGTCGATGCGGCGCAGACGGACTCGGGTCGGGACTGTCTTTCGTCGACCCCGCCGTGCTGGGCGATTACGTCGCCGCCCTCGACGCGCTCGCCTTTCAGGTTCATTTTCACGCGATCGGTGATCGCGCGGTGCGCGAGGCACTGGATGCTTTCGCCGAGGCGCGCAGGCGCAACGGGCCGAGCGCGAACAGGCACCATATCGCCCATGTGCAGGTGGTGCATCCACACGACATCGCTCGATTCGCCGAGCTCGACGTGACCGCGAATCTGCAGACGTTGTGGGCGAGTTTCGAGCCGCAGATGGTCGAGCTGAACCTGCCGGTGCTCGGGGCGGAGCGGTCGTCGTGGCAGTATCCATTCGCCGACCTGGCGAACGCCGGTGCGAGCCTCGCCTCCGGCAGCGACTGGCCCGTGACGACGCCCGATCCCTGGGCTGCCCTGCACGTCGCGGTCAACCGCACGCTTCCACCCGACGACGCCGACTACACGCCCCGCCCCTTCTATCCCTCGCAGACGCTGAGCCTCGAGCAGGCGCTGGCGTCGTATACCTCGGGCTCTGCCCGCATCAACGGCCACGACTCGGCCGGCCGCATTGCAGAAGGATTCGACGCCGACCTGGTCGTCGTCGATCGCGATCCCTTCGCCGCGCCGACCGAGTTCATCTCCGAGACCCGCACCCGGGAGACCTGGGTTCGGGGTCGACGGGTGTTCTGATGGCACCATCCCGCACTCTGCTTCTTGTTCCCGCACCACCATCACCATCATTGAAATCACCACACCGAATGAGGCTCCAATGAAATCGATCAGACTCGTCCCCGTCGCGCTGCTGGCCAGCGCGGCCCTCCTGCTCACGGGATGCGTGAACAACGAGCCCACCGCGCCCGCGTCGAGCGGCACCGCGCCTGCCGTCGCGAAAGATGACGCCGCGGCGAAGCTCCTTCCCGAAGACATCGCATCGGCAGGCAAGCTCGTGATCGGCACCGACGCGACCTACGCTCCGAACGAGTTCAAGGACGCCGACGGCAACCCGACCGGCTGGGAGATCGAGCTGGCCGACGCGATGGCCGCCAAGCTCGGCCTGACGACCGACTACCAGATCGCCAAGTTCGACAACATCATTCCGTCGATCACCGGCGGAAAGTACAACCTGGGACTGTCGTCGTTCTTCGACACGAAGGAACGCCAGCAGCAGGTCGACATGATCGACTACTACACCGCCGGAATCCAATGGGCGTCCCTGGCCGACAAGAAGGTCGATCCCGAGAACGCCTGCGGCATCAAGCTCGCTGTGCAGAACGGAACGACGGAGGCCCTCGACGACGGCCCCGCGAAGTCCGACGCCTGCGTCGCCGCGGGCAAGGAGCCGATCGACCTGCTCGGCTATGACACGCAGGACGACGCGACGGCGGCCGTCAGCCTCGGCCGCGCCGACGCGATGTCGGCTGACTCTCCCGTGACGCAGTACGCGGTCGCACAGTCGGACGGCAAGCTCGTCACCTCGGGCGACGTCTACTCCGTCTTCCTCTACGGCATGCCGATCGCCAAGGACTCGGGGCTCGGCGAGGCGCTTCAGGCCGCACTGCAGTCGCTGATGGACGACGGCACCTACACGGAGATCCTCTCGAAGTGGGGCGTCGAGCAGGGCGCGATCGACAAGATCGACATCAACGGCGCCACGGAGTAGCTCGGATGGAGACCACAGGTTCTTCCGGCCAGCCGGAGAGGATCGTCGCGATCCCGCTCCGGCACCCGGTGCGCAACGTCGTAGCCGTTGTCATCATCCTCATCGTCGTGCTGTTCGTGGTCGATGCGGCGTTCTTCCGCCCGGCGTACGACTGGCCGGCGGTGGGAAAGTACATCTTCGACGTGCGGGTCTCGCAGGCGGCGCTCGTCACGATCGAATTGACCGTGCTCGCTATGGTGGGCGCGATCGTGCTCGGCACGCTTCTCGCCGTGATGAGGCTGTCGCCCAATCCGGTGCTGAAGTCGGTGGCCTGGGCCTACCTGTGGATCTTCCGCGGCACCCCGGTCTACGTGCAGCTGGTCTTCTGGGGACTGCTCGCCACGATCTACAAGACCATCTCGGTCGGGGTGCCCTTCAGCTCGGATGTGCTGTTCAGCTGGACGACCCAAGACGCCATCAGCGTGTTCTGGCTCGCCGTGATCGGCCTCGCTCTCAACGAAGCCGCCTACATGGCAGAGATCGTGCGGGCGGGAATGCTCTCGGTCGACCCCGGACAGAGCGAGGCGTCGACCGCGCTCGGTATGTCGTGGTCGCAGACGATGCGTCGCATCATCATTCCGCAGTCGATGAGGGTGATCATCCCGCCCACGGGCAACGAGGTGATCTCGATGCTCAAGACGACCTCGCTGGTCACGGCGGTGCCCTTGTCGACCGACCTCTACACGCGCACGAGAGACATCTCGGCAGAGACGTTCAATCCCATTCCGCTGCTCATCGTGGCGTCGATCTGGTACCTGTTCTTCACCTCTCTTCTGATGGTCGGACAGTACTTCCTCGAGCGTCGCTTCGCCCGCGGATCGCGCTTCGTCGACGTCGGCCCCGGCCAGGAGAACCCGACCGTTCTCGTGGGCGCGACCCCGACCGCTCCGGTCGAAGCGCAACCGGGCACCTCGACGGAAGGCCGATCCTCATGACCGAACCCCTCGCATCCACACCCATGGTGATCGCCGACCGCGTCGTGAAGTCGTTCGGGTCGCACACCGTGCTGAAAGACATCTCTCTGACCGTGAACCGCGGCGAGGTGGTGTGTGTCATCGGGCCGTCCGGCTCGGGCAAGTCCACGTTCCTCCGCTGCATCAATCACCTGGAGAAGCTCGATGGAGGCAGGCTGACGGTCGACGGCGAGCTGATCGGATATCGCCAGCGCGGCGACAAGATCTACGAGCTGAAACCAAAGGAGGCGGCGGCGCAGCGCAAAGACATCGGCATGGTGTTCCAGCGTTTCAATCTGTTTCCTCACCTGACCGTTCTCGAGAACATCATGGAGGCGCCGCTGCAGGTGAAGCGGCAGAGCCGGGCGGCCGCGTCTGCCCGCGCGCTCGAGCTGCTCGCCAGGGTGGGGCTCGCCGAGAAGGCGAAGGCCTACCCGGCTTCTCTGTCGGGCGGGCAGCAGCAGAGGGTCGCCATCGCGCGCGCTCTGGCGATGGATCCGAAGCTGATGCTGTTCGATGAGCCCACGTCTGCGCTCGACCCCGAACTCGTGGGGGAGGTTCTCGATGTGATGAAGCAGCTCGCCAAAGACGGAATGACGATGATCGTTGTGACGCACGAGATGGGCTTCGCCAGGGAGGTGGCCGACTCGCTCGTCTTTATGGACGGCGGCGTCGTGGTCGAGCGGGGCGATCCTCGCGAGGTGCTCACGAACCCTCAGCAGGATCGTACGAAGGCGTTTCTCTCGAAGGTGCTGTAGACGACGAAAAGCCCCGTGCCCGCTGAAGAGCAGGCACGGGGCTTTTTCGTGTCGGCTAGTGCGAGGAGCCCTCGGACTCGATCTCGGTGCGGTCGCCCGACCACAGCGTGTGGAAGGTGCCCTCTTTGTCGATGCGCTTGTAGGTGTGCGCACCGAAGAAGTCGCGCTGGCCCTGCACGATGGATGCCGGCAGGCGGTCTGCGCGCAGGCCGTCGTAGTAGGCGAGCGACGACGAGAACGCGGGGGTCGGGATTCCGGCCTGAACCGCGCTCACGACGACCCGGCGCCAGGCGTCCTGCGTTCCGGCGATCGCCTCGGTGAAGTACGGGGCGGTGACCAGGGCGACGAGGCCCGGGTTCTCGGCGTACGCCTCGGTGATGCGGTTGAGGAAGCGGGCCCGGATGATGCAACCGCCGCGCCAGATCTTGGCGATCTCGCCCTTCTTGATGTCCCAGCCGTAGTGCTCGGCGCCGGCGACGATGGCGTCGAAACCCTGCGAGTAGGCGATGATCTTCGACGCGTAGAGCGCCTTCCGCACATCTTCGATGAACGCGGCCGGGTCGTCGACGGCCACGGTCTCGCTCGGACCGGGCAGGCTGCTGGATGCGGCGCGCTGGGCGGGCTTGGACGACAGGGCCCGGGCGAAGACGGCCTCGGCGATGCCCGAGACGGGGATGCCGAGGTCGAGCGCGGTCTGTACTGTCCAGACGCCGGTGCCCTTCGATCCTGCCTGGTCGAGGATCACGTCGACGAGCGGGCGGCCCGTCTCGGCATCGACCTGGCGAAGGACCTCGGCGGTGATCTCGATGAGGTAGCTCTCGAGCTCGCCGGTGTTCCACTCGGCGAAGACGTCGGCGATCTGGGCGGGGGAGTAGCCGGTGCCGCGGCGGATCAGATCGTAGGCCTCGGCGATGAGCTGCATGTCGGCGTACTCGATGCCGTTGTGGATCATCTTGACGAAGTGGCCGGCGCCGTCTGTACCCACGTGGGTGACGCAGGGCTCGCCCTCGGCGACCGCGGCGATCGAGGCGAGGATGGGGCCGAGGGTCTCGTACGCCTCTGCGGAACCGCCCGGCATGATGCTGGGGCCGTTGAGAGCTCCCTCTTCGCCTCCCGAGATTCCGGCGCCGACGAAGTTGATTCCGCGCTCGCGCACGGCCTTCTCTCGGCGGATGGTGTCGGTGAAGAGCGCGTTGCCGCCATCGACGATGATGTCGCCCTCTTCGAAGAGGTCGGAGAGCTGGCTGATCACCGCGTCGGTGCCCTTGCCCGCCTGCACCATGATGATCGCTGTGCGGGGCTTCTGCAGTGAAGCCACGAACTCCTCGATCGTCTTGGAGGCCACGAACTCGGCCTCGGGGTGCTCGCTGGTGAGGAGGTCGGTGCGCTCGGGAGAGCGGTTGTACACGGCGACCGTGTTGCCCTCGCGGCTGGCGAGGTTGCGGGCGAGGTTCGACCCCATCACGGCGAGGCCGACCACGCCGATGTTGGCGGTGGCCGTTGAACTTGAAGTGTCTGACACTGTCTGGTCTCCTAGGTGTTGTTCCGTCGTCTACAGCGTAGCCAACGGGGTTACTCGGGGCCTCTGATATAGCGGTGAATGACGGCGAGGTCGTCGTCTCCGAGACCCGCTGCGACGAGGCCGTCGAACTGGCTGCGCAGCGCATCCAGAACCGGCGCGGCCGTGGCCGTCTCGACGGCCGCCGCGTGGGCGAACGACAGGTCTTTGACCATGTACCGGGCCGCGCCTGTAGGGGAGTAGTCGCGCTCGACGAGCCTGTTCTTCTTGGTCTCGAGAACGCGACTGCCCGCATACCCGCCCTGAAGCAGCGTCAGCAGGGCGTCGAGGTCGAGCCCCGAACGCTCGGCGATGACGCTGGCCTCGCTGATGGCCGCCATCGTCGCGGCGACGATGAGCTGGTTGCAGGCTTTGGCGATGTCGCCCGAGCCGAGGGGGCCGAGGTGAACGGGCGTGCCGCACGCCGAGAGAACAGGCACGACGAGGGAGACATCGGCATCGGCGCCTCCGACCATGATCGACAGCGTCGCTGCCGCCGCGCCCTCTGTGCCGCCCGAGACGGGGGCGTCGACGATGCGCATGCGGCCGTCGGTCTGGCGCCGCAGACGCTCATCGGTCGCGCGGATGCCGGTTGGTGAGACCGACGAGCAGACGACGACCACGCAGGTGGTCGGCGCCTCGGCCATGCCCCCCTCGCCGAACAGGAGTTCGTCGACCTGAGGAAGGTCGGGGACCATGAGGATGACGACGTCGCTCGCCTGGGCGACGTCACCCGGAGTGTCTACCCATGATGCGCCTGCCGTCAACACGGCGGCGGCCCGATCGCGGGAGCGGGCTGTGACGGTGAGTGAACCGGGGAAGGCGGCGAGAAGATTCACGGCCATGGGGGCGCCCATGTTGCCGAGACCGATCATTCCCATCGAGGGCCGGGTATCAGAATTGCTTGCACCTGAAGAGGCTGTATGCGCCGTTGACATATGAACAGCATATAGAACACTGTTCACAATGGTGAATAGCTGGATAGACTGACGTTCAGACAAGCTTACGGATTTCAAAGGACTGTGACGTGACTCGAGAAGACAATCGACTCCGCGTGGTAGCGGCCACCCCGATCAGCGAAGAGCTCATCGACATGGTCGTCGCGCGCGAACCTCGCATCGATTTCATCCGCGACCAGGAGCTTCTGCCCCTGATGCGGTTCCCGGGTGACCACTCGGGAGACCCCTCCTTCGAGCGCACCCCGGAGCAGCAGGAGCGCTTCGAGTCTCTGATCGACAGTGCCGAGGCGCTCTATGGCTTGCCCGACGAATCGGCCACTGCGCTCAAGCGCGCAGCCGACGCGAACCCGGGCCTGCGCTGGGTGCAGGGCATGCCGGCTGGCGTGGGTGGCCAGGTCAAGAGGGCAGGCCTCACAGACGAGCAGCTCGATCGAGTTGCTGTGACCTCGTCGGCCGGCGTGCACGTCGGCCCGCTCGCCGAGTTCGCCGTCTTCGGCCTTCTCGCGGGCGCCAAGACTCTCCCGCGGTTGCAGGAGCAGCAGCGCGAGCACCGCTGGACCGACCGGTGGAACATGAAGCACCTGGGCCAGCAGACCATTCTCGTCGTGGGTCTCGGCAGCATCGGTCGCGAGACCGCACGAAAGCTGAAGGCGATGGGCGCGAAGGTCGTCGGAACCAGCAGGCACTCGGCCCCGGTCGAGCACGTCGACGAAATCGTGCATCCGGATGAGCTGGCCGAGGTCGTCGCTCGGGTCGACGGAATCGTCGTCACGCTCCCAGGAACGTCTGCAACCGAGAAGATGATCGATGCCCGTGTGCTCGCGAACGTCGTTCCCGGTACCACGCTCGTGAACGTGGGTCGTGGCACCGTCATCGACGAAGACGCCCTCGTCGCCGCTCTCGCCGATGGGCGAGTCGGCTTCGCGGCGCTGGACGTGTTCGCGTCCGAGCCGCTCTCAGGAGACAGCCCGCTCTGGGATTCGCCTCACGTGCTGGTGAGCCCGCACACCGCTGCGGTCAACTCTGAAGAGGACCGGCTCATCGCCGAACTCTTCGCAGAGAACGCGCGGCGTTATCTCGACGGCGAAGATCTGATCAATCGGGTTGATACGGTCGAGTTCTACTAGCCGACGGGCCGCGAGTCCGAGTCGAAGGGGAGACGATGGCCGTTCCAGACACCGAGGCCGACAAGGCTGCGCTCGCTCCGGCAGTCGTGAAGGCCGTCAAGATCCTCGATCTTCTCTCCGAGACGCCCGGGCGCGCCAGAGCCCTGAGTGATATCGCGCGAGAACTCGGCATCGCGAAGTCGTCCACGTCGAATCTGTGCGCCTCCCTCGAAGAGGGCGGTCTCGTGCGACGCACGGAGGGCGGCTTTCTTCTGGGTAGGCGCGCTGTCGAGCTCGGTAGCGCGTATCTGGCCGGGTTCGATCAGATCCGCGAGTTCTATCGCATCTGCGAGGAGTCCGAGGTGCTGCGCTCTCAGCTCGTGCAGATCGCGATGCTCGACGGGGCGCGAGTTCTGTACCTGGCTGTGTACGAGGGGCGCGAGAGGTTTCCGCTCTCGGCCAGTGTGGGCGACCGCTATCCGGCATCCGCGACCGCCGTGGGCACCGCTCTGCTCGCCGAGCTCGATCCGCAGCGCATCGAAGCACTCTTTAGGGAGCCCAGCCACCTCGTGACGCTCACCAATCGATCGACCGCCGACCTCGAATCGTTGCAGGCGAAGCTCGAAGAGACGCGAACGCGCGGATACGCCATAGACGACGGAGAAGTGCACCTCAGTGTGCTCGGTCTCGCCGTTCTCATCCCGTCGAGTCGCGTGGGCGAACCCTCGTTCAGTATCGGCGCGTCTCTCGTGCATCCGGGAGACACCCAGGAGCAGCGCGATGGCGTTCTCGATGCCCTGCGTGTGGCCGCTGACGAACTGACGCGTCCTCTGCTTGTCGCGTGACGACCGCGCACAAAGTGAGCAAAAAGTAATTCGTTCAGAATGTTGAACTCTGTTCAGCGGAGTGTTAGCGTCGGTTTCGGCGGGCAAAGCAGCCCGCTGAGGTCGACGCCTCGAAATCAACGGTGACTTCTCGTAGAGCACCGCGTGGGGTGTCTCCGAGCGAGGGGAACAACCGTGACTACACACGATCAAGCAACACCGGCCAGGGCATCCGACGATCCCGACTACGCTGCGAATCTTCGTCGAGCTACGCTCGCCTCCAGCGTGGGAAGCGCGCTCGAGTACTACGACTTCGCTCTCTACGGGCTGGCTTCGGCGCTCATCTTCTCCAAGGTCTTCTTCAGCGATCTCGATCCCGCGGTGGGCGTCGTGGCGAGCATGGCCACGTTCGGCGTCGCCTTCATCGCGCGTCCGCTCGGCGGCATCTTCTTCGGAACCATCGGAGACCGTCTCGGTCGCAAGTGGGTTCTCCTCGTCACGATCGCTCTGATGGGCGGAGCGTCTACGCTCGTCGGCGTTCTGCCGAGCTACGAGCAGGTCGGCATCTGGGCTCCTATTCTGCTGGTGCTCATGCGTCTGTTGCAGGGCTTCGGAGCCGGTGCTGAACAGGCGGGAGCGACCGTTCTGATGGCCGAGTATGCCCCTGTTCGTCGCCGCGGCTTCTTCGCCGCCCTACCGTTCATCGGCATTCAGGCCGGAACGCTTCTGGCCGCCGGCGTCTTCGTCTATCTCGGCACCCTGCCGACAGAGGTGCTGCTCGCCGGTGTATGGCGCATCCCGTTCCTCGCCTCGATCGTCCTCATCGGCGTCGCCTTGTTCATCAGGCTCCGGCTTCGCGAGAGCCCCACCTTCGTTCAGCTCGAGAAGCAGGAGCAGGTCGCAGACAGCCCGCTGAAAGAGATCTTCACCAGCTCATTCCCCTCGGTACTTCGCGGCATCGGTCTGCGGATGGCGGAGAACGGCGGTTCGTACCTCTTCAACACGCTGGCCGTCAGCTACGTGGTCGGCACCATCGGCATCGGCGCGTGGATCGGACCGCTGGCCGTCGCGGTCGGCTCTCTGGTGGGAATGATCTCGGTACCCTTCGCCGGCCACCTGTCCGACCGGTTCGGACGGCTCCCGGTCTACCGATTCGGAGCCGCGTTCCTGCTCGTGCTCGCTTTCCCGGGCTGGTGGCTGCTGTCGCTGGGCAACCCCGTGATCGTGATCATCGTGATCGCCGTCGCGATCGGTTTCGGTGTCAACACGATGCTCGGCGCGCAGTGCGCGATGTTGCCCGAGCTCTTCGGCAACCGTCACCGCTACATCGGTGTAGCCACCGCACGTGAATTGAGTGCGGTGCTGGCCGGAGGCCTCGCCCCCGTTCTCGGCGCGTGGTTCATCGCCATCACAGGCGGAGCATGGTTGCCGCTCGCGATCTACGTCTTCGTTCTTGCGGCCATCACGCTCGGCACCACGTTCATCACTCCCGAGACGCGTGGACGAGACCTGACGAGGCTGCAAGACGCGGTGCTCGACAGCGAGGAGGACGTGCGCACCCGCCCGACCGCCATGGTCTCGAAGAAGGAACACCTTGCTCGCTCCTCGCGCTGACGATCACACTCCATGATCTGCACCCGGCTCGAATCACACAAAAAAGGACTCCCGATGACAGACCTCTTCGACCTCACGGGCCGTACCGCCCTCGTCACCGGTTCGAGCCGTGGCATCGGCCTCACGCTCGCCCGAGGCCTGGCGACCGCCGGCGCGCGCGTCGTACTGCACGGTCGTGACCAGGCCACTCTCGACGCGGCCCGCGAAGTGGTTCTGGCGTCCTCGGATGTCGAGATCTTCACCGCCACGTTCGACGTCACCGATCGTGACGCCGTCGAATCGGGGGTCACTCGGATCGAGCGGGAGTTCGGCGACGTCGACATCCTCGTGAACAACGCGGGGATCCAACGCCGGGCGCCGTTCACCGAGTTCAGCGCCGACGACTGGAACGATCTCGTGGCGACGAATCTGTCGAGCGCGTTCTTCGTCGGACAGCGGGTCGCACGCGGCATGGTGCGTCGAGGCTCGGGAAAGATCGTGAACATCGGCTCGGTGCAGTCGCAGCTCGGGCGGCCGGGTATCGCCGCCTACGCGGCGACCAAGGGCGGCATCGCCATGCTCACCAAGGGGATGTGCGCCGATCTCGGACCGAGCGGAGTGCAGGTGAACGCGCTCGCGCCCGGGTACTTCGCGACCGAGCTCACCCAGGCGCTCGTTGACGACGCGGTCTTCAGCGAGTGGGTCAGAACGCGCACCCCGGCCGGTCGCTGGGGCGACACGCAAGATCTGGTGGGCACGCTCGTGTTCCTCTCGTCGCGTGCCTCGGACTTCGTCAATGGACAGATCGTCTACGTCGATGGTGGGATGACCGCCGTCGTCTGACCCGCGAGCTGGTTCTCTCCTCTGCTCGCACTCTCTGAAAGGCACCGATATGCGCATCGCGCGAATTGAGACATCCAACGGCCCGAGCCACGCCGTGGCCGACGCGACGGGCTGGCGGCACATCGCCGATCCCTTCGCCGCCGAACTCGTGTTCACGGGCGGATCGACGGCGTTCGACGAGGCGGTGCTGCTGGCACCCGTCGATCCCCGCGTGCTGCTCGGGATCGCTCAGAACAAGGGCAACAACGACCATCTGCTGCCCATTCAGGCCTGGTACAAATCGCCCCACACGGTGACCGGGCAGAACGCGACTATCGAGATCGTGCGCGGAGTGGGCCAGGTCAATATCGAGGGCGAGCTGGCCGTGGTGATCGGTCGGCATGCGTCGAAGCTCACTCCCCAGAATGCTCTCGACGCCGTGCTGGGCTACACGGTCGCGAACGACGTGACCAATGTCGATCAGGTTCCCATCGACGAGAAGAACTTTCAGAGCAAGAGCGGCCCGAACTACACGCCGCTCGGCCCGTGGATCGAGACCGAGATCGCCGACCCCGAGTCCGTACCCACCGAGGTCGCCATCAACGATGTCGTGCTCGCCGAATCGGGCTCGTTCAACCTCGGCTCGACGGTGGTCGAGACTCTCGTCTATGTCACGTCGTGGCTTGACCTCGAGGCCGGCGACGTCGTGATGACGGGAGCCCCTCGGACTTTTCTTCCCGTCCAGCCCGGTGATCGGGTCGATATCCGCCTCGAGGGAATCGGAACCCTCAGTAGCACGATCGTTTAGGAGACGCACCCGATGAATTCCAGCACTGACGCACCCTCGGCCGACGTCTCTGTCGGCGTCGTGGCGCATGCGAAGGACGATCTGCGCGTCGAGAACATCGCCGTGCCGGTGGCCCGTGCCGACCAGGCGATCATCGACGTGGCGTATGGGGGCATCTGCGGCTCCGATCTCCACTACTGGTTGCACGGGGCTGCTGGCGAGTCGATCCTGAAGCGGCCCATGCTCCTGGGGCACGAGGTCGTGGGCACGGTGCGTATCGCGGCCTCCGACGGCTCGGGACCCGCGGCCGGCACGCGCGTTGCAGTGCATCCGGCCACGCCCGGAGCGGGCGATGGCTCTCGCTATCCCGAGGATCGGCCCAACCTGTCACCCGGATGCACCTACCTCGGCAGCGCAGCCAGAGACCCGCACACCGATGGAGCCTTCGCGTCTCGCGTCGCGCTCGACGCCAGGATGCTTCGCGCACTTCCCGAGGGACTGTCGTTGCGCGACGCGGCGCTCGTCGAGCCGGCCAGTGTGGCCTGGCACGCGGTCGCCCGGGCGGGCGACGTGCGGGGCAAACGAGTTCTCGTGATCGGAAGCGGTCCGATCGGAACGCTGATCGTCTCCGTGCTGAAGCGTGCCGGAGCCGCCGAGATCATCGCGACCGACATGTTCGAGGGGCCGCTTGCCATCGCATCGGCAGTCGGAGCCGACAAGACGATCCTGGCGACGGATGCTGATGCCATCGCCGCAGTCGACGCAGACGTCGCGCTCGAATCGTCGGGCAGCCACCGAGGCCTTGCCTCGGCCATGCGCGGAGTGACGCGAGGCGGCCGAGTAGTCATGGTCGGGCTCCTGCCCTCGGGCGAGCAGCCCGCCCTCATCTCCCTGGCCATCACTCGCGAACTCGAGCTCGTCGGGTCTTTCCGATTCAACGACGAGATCGATGACGTGATCGCCGCGCTCGCGGACGGTTCGCTGCGAGTGGGACCTGTCGTCACCCATGAGTTCGGCGTCGACGAGGCGTTGCAGGCGTTCGCGGTGGCGAAGGATTCCGCGGCTTCAGGAAAGGTGCTGCTGCGGTTCTGAGCGCACGAGGTCGGCGGGGTCGGGCGCGAGCTGCAGACGTCTGCTCTGCGGAATGACGTAGTTGTCGGTCTCCGGCAGCACGGAGCGCAGATAGCGCTGGTTCGTGCCGCTGACGCTCAGGCCGTCGCCTCCGTATTGCTCGCAGCAGATGACGCCCTGAAATCCGCACGAGAGTGCGATGTCGAGAGCCTCTCGATAGCTGATCACTCCGCCCTCGAGCGTCGAGGGCACGGCGGTATACCTGCCCGAGCTCCTGTCCTCGTCACGCTGGTAGTTCTTCACATGCCAGTAGTTTGCGTAGGGGAGTGTGCGCTCGAGAACGTCGCGCCAGTCGTCGATGGCACGGTGCAGTCGCAACAGGTTGCCCGTATCGGGATTCAGCCCGACGGAGTCGAGCCCGACGTCTTCGACGAGGTGCACCGCAGAATCCGCCGTGCCGAGGTAGGTGTCCTCGTACATCTCGAGACTCAGCAGAACTCCGACCTCCTGCGCATGACGCCCCAGCTCTCGCAGACGAGCGACGGCGCGCGCCCACATGTCAGGATCGCCCACTGGATCCTGATGGCCGGTGACCGTCCAGAACCAGAGCTGTTCCTTCTGTTCGGAGGTGAGCTCCTGGTGCAGACCGACAGACACGACGCTGGCCCCGATCAACGCTGCTGCGTCAATGGCTCGATGGCTGTAGTCGAGGTTCTCGTCGCCGCGGCTCGCGTGAAGCACGCTCCGACGGATGAGCGAGATAGCGGGAGTCGAGAGGCCCTCTGATCTTGCAGCCTCTGCGAACGCTCTGAGACGGGCCGGCTGCAAATCGGCAGCACGCACCCATACGTCGGTGAGATCGACACTGCGGAATCCTGCCCGAGCGACCTGATGGAAGGCCGCAGCCCACCTTTCGGGAGTGGCATCCTGCGCCTTCGTGCCGTCTCTCGCGACGGAGGAGAACTGGAGAAGGGCGACGGCGATCGGCCAGGTGTCGGCGCTATAGGGCATGACAGGCCCCTTTCATTGGTGGTGCAGAAGGCGGTGACGCTGGAAACAGTGATGCGGGGCGGATGCGCTGATCGCGCATCCGCCCCGGCGCGGTGTGGCTACTTGCCCCACATCTTCGTGAACACGTCGCGGTAGCCGCTATCGGGGTCGAACACATCGCCACTCGGCACGTTCTTCACCGTGATGAGGCCGGGCGCCGGAACGAAGGTCGACGGATCGGTGCCGGCGAACGCGCGATTGGTCTCGTCGATCAGCTGCCAGGCCTCGAGAACGAGCGGCTCGGCGACGGTCGCCGACTGGTAGTCGACGTTCCGGATGCGCTGGAACTCGGCCGGGTCACCGTCTCCCGCGGCGACGGACTGCGGCGAGCCGGCTGGGTCCTTGCCGGCTGCCCTCAGTGCCTGCTGGGCTCCGCCGAAGTAGTTGCCGTTGATCGCGAGCAGATACGTCAGCTTGTCGCCCTGCTCCTGGAGGAGATTCGAGATCAGCCCGGGCATGCGCTGGCTGGCCTCGGCGATGGGCGAATCGTTGTAGCTCAGCACGGAGCATCCCGAGCAGGCTTCGATGTACGCCTTCATGGCATCGGCCTTCTTGACGGCGATGCCGTACTGGCCATCGGTGAAGATGGCGACCCCGGCCTTGCCGTCGGAGTCTGCCACCGCGTAGGCGGCCGCGAGTTGAGACACCTGCAGCGGATCGGTGCTCACATTGGTGAACAGCCCGTTGCCCGGGCCTGTATCCGCGCCGGCATGCCAGCCGAGAACCGGGATCCCTGCCTCGGTCGCCTGCTTGATCGAGCTGGCAGACTCCGTCGGGTCGGAGCCGCCCAAGATGATCGCGTCGGACTTCGCCGCGATCGCCTGGTTCATCGCCGTGGTTCGTCCCTGGGCGGATGCCTTGCCGTCGTAGACGTCGACGGTCCAGCCCATGACTGCCGCCGCTTCCTGCAGACCCGTGGCGACAGCATTGACTCCGCCATTCGTCAGGTCGCTTCCCACATACGCGATCTTGGCCCCGGGCTTCTGCGCCGTCGGTCCGTCGGTCGATGGCGTGAAGCCTGTCGCTGCGCTGAGGCTGTCAGCGACGAGTTTCTTAGAGGCCTCGACGATGTCACCCTCGGGGATGATCGACGAGAAGTCTTCCGCAGCGGCGGTCGCGGCGCCTGTTCCGCCCGCCTTCTCCGCCACACTGCCGCTGGAGCACGCGGAGACGCTGATGAGGACTGCGACGGTGAGGCTCGCTAGTGCGACCCGGCCGACCGTTCTAGGGATGGTCATGGCTCATTTCTCTTCTCTGTTGGTGAAGGACACGGCGTCGTCGTCGTGCGGTTCTTCGGGGGTTTCGGTGGGCGAGGCGACGATCGGGGCGTCCGCGCGGGACGCGCGGCGACGGCTGGCGAGCGAGGCGATGGTGATGGCGGCGACCAGGGTGAGTCCGTTGAAGAGGGGCTCGAGGAAGAACTGGCCTGGGATGAGCTGCTGCAGGCCCGAGATGCCGATCGTGGCGATGACGACGCCGAGGATCGTTCCGAGTGCGTTGACGCGGCCGGGCTTGATGGTCGTCGAGCCGAGGAAGGCGGCAGTCAGGGCAGGCAGAAGGTATTCCGGGCCGATGTTGGCCTGAGCGACGCCCGCCTGCTTCGAGGCAAGGAGCACTCCGGCGACGGCGGTCAGCACACCGGAGGCGACCATGGCGGAGACGACGTAACGACGCCGGTTGACGCCGGTGAGCTCGGCTGCGCGCGGGTTTGCTCCGACGGCATAGAGGTAGCGCCCGGCGGGAAGGAATTCGAGCACGAGCCACAGCAGCAGGGCGAGCACGAGGGCGATGACGAAGGGGCCGGGAACAGGCCCGAGCGACCAGGTCGATAGGGCATCGAACGCGCTCGCCCGCACGCCGGCATTGTCGGTCACCTGGCGTCCGCCGGTAGTCCAGTAGGTGATCGCGAAAATGACCTGACCGGTGGCGAGCGTCGCGATGAACGCGTCGACCTGGGCGAGCTCCACCAGAAGGGCGTTGAAGAGTCCGACGAGAGCCCCGCCGAGCAGACTCAGGAAGATCACCAGGCGGTAGTCCATGCCCGCGATCTGCCATTGCAGGGCCATCACCTGCCAGAGTCCGACTCCGTAGCCGATAGACAGATCGATCTTGCCGGCGACCATGGGAATGGTCACGGCGATCGCGAGGATCAGCAGTGTCGACTGGCTCGACGCGAGCAGCTGGAAGTTGAGCAGCGTGGCGAATGTGTCGGGTCGGGCGATCGCGAAGATCACGAAGAGCACCCCGGTCAGCACGACCATGCCGTAGACGGTCGTGAGCTTGCGATACCAGGGAGCGGATTTCGGCGGCTCGAGTGCCGTCGATTTCAGCGATGTGTTCATGGTCATGATGCGCTCCCTTCGAGCACGGTGGTCTGTCTATCGAGGTCGGATGCGGCCGCGATCAGGTTTGCGATGGTGAGGTCGGCGCCCGTGATCTCGGCGACGACGCGGCCCCTGCCGAAGACGATCGCGCGGTGGGCGATCGCGGTGACCTCCTCCATATCTGTCGAGACCACTACGGCAGCCGTGCCCTCCCTGGCGGCGTCGCGCAGGAGGGCGTAGATATCGGCTTTCGCTCCCACATCGACGCCCATGGTCGGCTCTTCGAGTACCACGGCCTTGCGGCCAACGCCAAACCAACGGGCGAGGATGACCTTCTGCTGATTTCCTCCCGAAAAGGTGTCGAGCGGCAACTCCGGGTCGGACGGACGGATGCCGAAGTCGTCGATGTAGCGGCGGGCCGCGAGCTTCTCTGCTCGCGCTCCGCGGAACTGCCAGAAGCGCCTGCCCCACACCGCCGGATTCAGGAACAGATTCTCGCGGGCAGAGAGGCCGGCTCCCACGGCCTCGCTCTCTCTGTTCGATGTTGCGAACCCGACGCCCGCCTCGACGGCGACGCGGGGATTCTTTGGTTCGAACGCTGCTCCGTCGAGTTCGAACGAGCCCGCCCGCACTCTGGCGTCTCCAGCTATGGCGCGGCCTATCTGCTCGTGGCCCGCCCCGCGGAGTCCGCAGAGTGCGACGACTTCGCCGCGGTGCACATCGAGTGAGACGGGTCCGACGTTGCCGACCTCCACCGCGTCGAGGCGGAGGCGAACCTTGCTCTGCGGGGCGTCGAAGGTGGGATTGACCGTGTTGCGCCCCACGATCAGGTCGACCAGTTCGCGGTGGCTGAGCGACGCCACTGTTCGATCGCCCACGACCTGCCCGCTGCGCATCACGACCGTGCGGGTCGAGATCTGATAGATCTCGTCGAGACGGTGAGACACGTAGATCATGCCGACACCCGAATCTCTGAGCCGCCTCAGCACCGAGAACAGGCGCTCCACGTCTTCGGCGGGCAGCGAGGCGGTCGGCTCGTCGAGCACGAGGAGCTTCGGCTTGGTGACGAGACCGCGTGCGATGGCGAGAAGGCTGCGCTCGGTGCGCGGCAGATCGAAGATCCTGGCGTTCGGGTCGATCCCTCCGCCGACGAGCTCGAGCACCTCGCTCGCTCGCCTCATCACGGCCGCGTGGTCGATGAATCCCAGCCGTTTCGGGTAGCCGAGCACCTGTGCGATGTTCTCAGCCACGGTCATCCACTCGATGAGGCCCAGGTTCTGATGGATGAAGGAGATGCTGCGGCGGGTCTGGCCACTCGCCAGGTCGGCGCCGGCGAGAGTCATGGTTCCGCTGTCGGGCTTGTAGACGCCCGCGAGCATCTTGATGACCGTCGACTTTCCGGCACCGTTCTCTCCGAGCAGCGAGACGACCTCGCCCTGGCGCACATCGAAGCTCACGCTCTGAGCAGCGTGGGTGGCGAAGAACGACTTGTCGAGATTCCTGACTTCGAGCAGAGGAATCATGGGTACTCCCGTTCGGGTTGAGGGTGGGTTCGTGCTGTTTTCGGCATGGCTGAAGAGCCCCGGTGTCGCGGGCTGAGACGCCGGGTGGGGAAGGAACAGGGCCGTGCGGGTTCTAGGTCGCGGCTCCGGCGAGCTGCCTCGACAACTTGCGCAGGTCGAGGATCAACCGATCGCGCAACTCCGGAGTGGCGCGGTACGACAGCAGAGTGGAGCTCACCGCGGTGGGCTGGCGCAGTCCGGTGACGGCGACGCCGAAGCACGTCACTCCGGTCGTGTTCTGCTGGTCGTCGATCGAGTATCCGCGCACGCGGATGGCAGCCAGGTCGCGTCGCAACTCGTCGACCGTGCGGAAAGAGTGATTCGTGAGTCGGGGCATCTCCGTCACGTGTTCGAGACGGGCATTCATCTCGTCTTCGGGCAGTGACGCGAGCATCGCCTTGCCGAGGCCTGTGACGACGGCGGGCAGACGATGGCCGATGTCCGTGGCGAGACGCACGGGCTGATTGCCGTTGTGTCGCGCGAGGTAGAGCACGTCGAGACCGTCGAGCACGGCGATCAGCGCGGTCTCTTCACGCAGCGTGGGCAGCATGTTCGCCAGCCGACGGAACTCCGAGACGAGATCGGTCGACGAGAGCACCGACTGGCCCAGCTCGAGCACCTTGTATCCGAGAACCCATCCTCGAGAAAGCTGGCGCGCCATGCCGGCCGCCTGCAGCGTCGTCATCAGATTGGAGATCGACGACTTCGCCATCCCGGTGGCCCTGGCGATCTCCGAGAGCGTGACCGGCCCCTTGTTCTGGGCCATGACGTCGAGGATGCGGACGGCGCGCATGACGGCGGGAACCGGCGTGGAGGACTCCCGGGCCTGGGCGATATCGATGAGCGCCATCGTCACGCCTCCTGCGGTCGAGCCAGCATCGTCGACGCGGCATCTCTGGTCGACGTGGCGATGGAGTAGAGGCTGGTGGTCGCGGTGATGAAGAGGGTCGTGCCGTCTGGGCCGCCGAAGCACACGTTCGACACGGTTTCAGGAACGGGAATGTGGCCGAGTCGTGTGCCTTCCGGTGAGTACACGCTGACTCCCGACGCGGTCGAGGTCCAGACATGTCCATCGACGTCGACGCGGAAGCCATCGGAGATACCCTCGTCGATGACCGCGAAGACGCGGCCGTTCTTGCATCGGGTGCCGACGACGTCATACGCGCGGATATGATGATTGCCGCCGCCGGTTCGCAGCGCGGCCGATGTATCGGAGACGTACAAGACGGATCCATCAGGCGAGAAAGCCAGTCCGTTGGGCTCCTCGACGTCGATGACGACAGGTCGCGTCTCACCGGTGTGCGGATCGTGGCGGAACACGAAGTTGTCGCCATACTCGCGTTCGCCGGGGTGGCCCTCGATCGGCACGACGATGCCGTAGGGCGGGTCGGAGAACCAGATGCTGCCATCGGAGGCCACGACGACGTCGTTGGGGGAGTTCAGGCGTGCGCCGTTGTACGAGTCGACGATCGGCGTCACGACACCGTCTCTATCGCGCTCGATTCGTCGGCGTCCGTGCGAGCACTGGATAACAGAACCGTCGTGATCGAGAGTCCGTCCGTTGGTGAACTCGACCTCGGTGGCGTAGACGGAGAGAGATCCGTCGGCAGGGGAGTACTCGAGGATCCGATTCGCGGGGATGTCGCTCCACCGAACGGACTGCGTCGCGGGAATCCATGCCGGACCTTCGGACCAGGTCGCACCCGTCGCGAGTACCGCGAGTTCCGCTCCCGTGGCGAGCAAGCCACTGAGACCGGATGTCTCGGGGGAACGAGCGTCCATGGTCACCTCCGTTGGTTGATAGCTACTACAGCACCACTGGAGTCACCGCGCAATGTCGTGTTCGAAATACCGAACGCTGTTTATTACTCTGAATTGCGTGCTGTCGCGTCCTCGCCGCGCGCATGCGCAGCTTCGGCCACGAGCTCGTCGAGAACGAGTCCCACCGCACGTCGCGCGGCACGGTCCGGTCGCATAAGTATTTCGATTCGTCGGCCCGCGCGAAGATCGGTGAGCGGCAGCAACACATAGCGTCCGGATGCGCGTTCGAGCGACGTATGGCGGGGTAGCAGAGCGACGCCATGACCCGCCGCCACGAGTTTCTCGGTGAGCGGCAGATGGGTGGTGCGGTGCACGACCCTGGCGGTGATGCCGGCCTGCGCGGACATCGCCTGCAGCACTCGGTCGAGCGGAAAGTCGAGGGGAACCCCGATCCAGTCCTCGTGGATCACATCGGTGGGGGAGACCCGCGACCGCGACGCCAACTCATGATCCAACGGCAAGGCCACGTCGAGCGGTTCGCGCAAGAGAGGGATGACGCTCAGGCGCTCGCGGTCGGGTGGCAGCACGTCGTCGGAGCGGTGGGCGACGACGACATCGAAGTCGCTCGTGAGTGCGGCGAAGTCGTCTTGCGACACGTCGCGGTCCGAGATCTCCAGCGAGATCCCCGGATGCGCACGCATGCGCGTGAGCAGGCCCGGCACGAGAAGTTCTGCCGCCGAGTAGAAGATCGCCATGCGTACGGTTCCGGATGCGCCGCCCTGGAACGCGCTCCAGGTCGCTTCGGCCTCGGCGATGGCCGTCGCCACCCGCACCGAGCTCTCTGCCAGGGCGTGCCCGGCGTCGGTGAGACGCACGCCGCGACCGACTCGCTCGACGAGGACGGTGCCCATCTGCCGCTGCAGGGTGCGCAACTGCTGAGACACCGCGCTCGGCGTCTTACCGAGGGCGTAGGCCACCTCGGTGACGCTGCCGCGCTCGGCCAGTTCTCGAAGCAGGGCGAGCTGATTCACATCCATGAAGTCAGGCTACAAAGTGAATGATCTTTGTTGCAATTGTCCTTCAGTGAGACTTCGGCCACGATGGGCACATGTCCACCCGAGATCGACTCCTGGCCGTGATCGTAGCCGTGTGCTGGGGAGTGAACTTTCCTGCCACGGCACTCGCCCTCGAGCACTTCCCGCCCTTCTTCCTCGTAGCTCTCCGATTCGCGTTGATCGCGATTCCGACGGTGCTCTTCGTGCCGCGTCCCCAGATCAAGCTGCGCTGGCTGCTCGGTGTCGGACTCGGCATCGGCCTGCTGCAGTTCGCCTTCCTCTACGCAGGCATGGCCGCCGGGATGCCGAGCGGGCTCGCCTCGCTCGTGCTGCAGGCATCCGCGCCCTTCACCGTGCTGATCGCCGGCATCTGGCTGCGCGAGCGGATCACGCAGCGACAGGCGATCGGCATCGCCGTCGCTGTGCTCGGGCTCGCGGCGATCGCTGTGCACCGGGCTCAGGTGGCGGCCCTGCTCCCTGTCATCCTCACTCTGTGCGGTGCGCTCGGTTGGGCGATCGGCAACGTCTCGACGCGCAAGGCCGAGGCGCCGAATCCCTTCCGCCTCACACTCTGGATGTCGGTGGTGCCGCCGGTCCCGATGCTCGCGCTCGCGTTGCTGGTCGAGGGGCCGCAGCGCATCGGCGACAGCCTCGGAACGATGTTCACCCTCGACGCTCTGCCTGCCGTATTCGGGCTGCTCTACATCGTGCTCATCGCCACGCTCGTCGGCTACGGGATCTGGGGCGGGCTTCTGAAACGCAACCCGTCGAGTGTGGTCGCACCTTTCTCCATGCTCGTTCCCGTGGTGGGCGTGCTCGCGTCGTGGCTGGCGTTCGGAGAGGTCATCGACGTCGTCGAACTGATCGCCGGCGTCTTCGTGGTGGGTGGCGTGCTGTTCGCCAGCATGCGAAGCAGACGGGTGGCGGTGCCCGCGACGGCCTGACAGGATCGCTGCATGTCTCAGCGAATCTTCTCCGCGTCCGACTTCCAAGAATCTCCCGGCCGAAGGTCTCGCTCCGGGGGGTCGGTCGTCGGCAGGATCGTCAGCTCGCTGATCGGTCTGATCCTCACGATGCCAGCGCTGTTCCTCGTGATCTCGGGAGGCGGTCGCGGCTACTCGCAGACGCTGATGGAGAAGAATGCCGAGCTCGACATCGGAGCCATCCTTCTCGCGCTGGTGGGCCTCATGCTTCTCCTCGTCGTCGTTCTGACGGGACTGTTCTCTGCGGCTGGACTCCTGGTCGGCGGAGTCCTCACCACGGCCGCTGGCGCGGCATTCGTGATCGATCCCGGTGTCGCCCGGTGGGTCGCCGAGTTCGTGCCGGGGTTCGGACCGGCGGCGCCCTTGACGCTCGGCGTCTGGGGGCAGTCCGGGCTCCTGCTCGTCGTTGGCATCGTGCTGCTCGCGTCGTCGCTTGCACGCGTCGTCGCTGCGCGCTCGGGAGGAACTCGCTCTCGAGGAGCGCGCACCCTCATCTCCATCATCGTCGCCGTCATCGCCACCGTCGGCGGACTCGCACTGGTCATCGTCGGATCAACCGCGTTGCTTCGCGCCGTCGGGTCATACGGCGGCAATGGGTCGATCGACATAGGCTCGCTGCTCATTCTCCTGGCGGGGGCAGTGGTTCTTGGAGTGGTGGCGCTCACCTCGGCGTGGAGCTCTGTCGGCGCGATGATCGTCGGCGCCGTTCTATTGGTCGCCGGTGTCGCGGGATTCCTCCCAGCTATATCGCGTGGCGTCTTCCAGGCTGTCGCGCCGTTGTCGTCGGACGGCGCAGCCGGAGCATCCAACGTCTTTGCGATCGGAGTCGTGGCGGTGCTCGGCGTGGCACTGGTCGGGGCGGCGGCGTCCTGTGCTCGAGCGCGACGAGCGGCGCGCTGACCCGCCGTGTACACTGGCGACTGAACTTCGGCGAGGGATGCCATTTGGCGTGCGGTGAACGCACCCGAAAGCATCCGTTATCGACGCGGTGGATGAGGCACGCAAGAACTGGGTCTTTCCTCTCGCAATACGCGGTCGAGTTGAATCATTGACACTAACGATGCGGGCCTCGCGGCTCGCCAAGGAGCATTCTCATGGCTGACAAAAAAGAAGCCCAGAACGAAAACAGCGTCGTAGCCGAGGTTCGCACCTCGTTCGGCAAGGGCGCTGCCCGCAAGATCCGCGCCGTCGGCAAGATCCCGGCCGTTCTCTACGGTCACGGCACCGAGCCCGTGCACATCACGCTGCCCGGCCACCAGGTCGCGCTGATCCTGCGCAAGGCGAACGCCGTTCTCGACCTCGACATCGAGGGCACCGAGCAGGCCGCCCTGGTCAAGGACGTTCAGAAGGACCCGGTTCTGCAGATCATCGAGCACATCGACCTCATCGTCCTGCGCAAGGGCGAGAAGGTCCAGGTCGAGGTTCCGATCCACGTCGAAGGCGAGTCGTTCGCCGGTACGTTGGCGTCGCTCGACGAGAACACGCTGCTCGTCGAGGTGCTGGCCATCAGCATCCCGGAGCGCATCGTCGTGAACATCGAAGGAGCCGTCGAGGGCACGCAGATCCTCGCGAAGGACGTCGTGCTGCCCGAGGGTGCCACGCTGGTCAGCGACCCCGAGCTGCTCGTCATCAACGTCACCGTGCCCGAAGAGGCCGACCTCGGCGACTCGCTGAGCGCGGGCGACGAGGCCACCGGTTCGCCCGAGGCTGCCGAGTAACACCGTTCAACGGAATACGTGAGGCACGACGCTGTCTGACAACGTCTGGCTCGTAGCCGGGCTCGGGAATCCCGGGCCCGGCTACGCTGGCAATAGGCACAATGTGGGCCAGATGGTCCTCGCCGAACTGGCCGCCCGAAACGGCGCGAAGTTCGGCAAACACAAGACGAACTCCACGGTCGCCGAGGGGTTTCTGCGCCCCGGCGGGCCGAAGCTGATTCTCGCCAAACCCAATTCGTTCATGAATAACTCGGGCGGCCCGGTCTCCCAACTTCTCAACTTCTACAGTCTCGAGCCGTCGAGGCTCATCGTGGTGCACGACGAACTCGACATTCCGTTCGACACTCTCCGGCTGAAGTCGGGGGGAGGTCCGGGTGGTCACAACGGCATCAGAGACATCATCAGCGCCGCAGGCACGCCCGATTTCATCCGCGTGCGGGTCGGTGTGGGTCGGCCGCCCGGTCGAATGGATGCGGCCGACTTCGTGCTGCGGGACTTCTCTGCCGCCGAGCGTCAGGTGCTTCCCAATCTGCTCGTGGATGCCGCGGACGCGGTCGAGAAGATCGCCGACGACGGTCTGACGGCCGCGCAGCAGCAGTTTCACTCGCCTGTCTGAGGCATTTACCGGCTTGATGCGGCAGATCAGCCGACGTTGCTGAAGATCTCCGGAGCCGAGGCGAACGTCACGGCGTAGAACACGACGAACGAGATCACGGGCGTGGCGACCGAGAGGGCCATGGCCACGATCCCGAATGCCCTGCCGCGTTTCTTGATCGTGGCGATCAGGCCCTGTACGAGGGCCCACAGTCCGAGCACTGTTCCTCCGATGAAGAACGCCGTGCTGAGCACACCGAAAGCAGCGATGCCCGGATCGCTGCTGTTGATGACGGTCTGGTCGATCGTGCCTCCGGCGGTGATCGCCTTGCCCGCGATGGGCGCGAAGGCGAGACCTCCGACGACCGAGAGCACGACAGCGAACAGGAGCACGACGAGGCCGGCGACGAACGCCACGACTCCGAGCGTCTTCGGCTTCGCCGGGGGAGCGTTGTGGAAGATGGCGGACGACGGCGTGAACGTCGAGGCGGCGAAAGGCTGGGACTCTGCGGCGGTGCTCGTGGGTGCGGCGACCGACTCGACAGCCTCGACGGGAGGGTTCTGCGACGCGGGCGCGTACTCGCCATAGCGTGGCCGCGGGCGCTCGTCACGAGCGGGCTCGGATGGTTCGATGGGGGGAACGTGCGACACGGGAGTCCTCAGAACGGTTCGGGCAGAGTGAGTCCCTAGGAACTCTACCGGCGCCAGGGGCGCCTGTCGGTGGGCCCGCGTAAGCTTGCACGGTGATCCTTCAGGGCTTGACTCACGCGCTTTCGCGCGCCTCCACGTTCGACAACGCCCTTGCGTATGCTGCGCGCGACGTCGACTTCTCCCTGACCGAGGGGCTTCGTGCTCCGCTGCTCGCGGGCCTTCTCAGCCAGCGCGGGGCGAATGGTCTGCCGCAGGCTCTGCTCGTGGTCACGGCCACCGGACGAGAGTCGGAGATGCTCAGGGGAACTCTGGCCTCGATGACTCCCGAGGCCGAGATCGTCGAGTTCCCCGCGTGGGAGACGCTGCCACACGAGCGACTCAGCCCCAGCGCCGAGATCGTCGGCAAGAGAATCGACGCGCTGCGTCGACTTTCGACCTGGAACGGCAAGAAGCCGCTCGTCGTCGTCGCGTCAGTGCGTGCCGCCCTGCAGCCTCTCGCTGACAACCTCGCCGATCTCGAGCCCATCCATCTCGTCGCGGGCGCGCGTGGGCACGACCTTGCGCGGCTGTCGCTCGACCTGGTGAACCTCGCGTACTCGCGTGTCGACATGGTCACGCGCCGCGGCGAGTATGCGGTGCGCGGCGGCATCCTCGATGTCTTCCCTCCCATCGCCGAGCACCCCTACCGGGTCGACTTCTTCGGCGACGAGGTCGAGACGATCCGTGCCTTCTCCGTCGCCGACCAGCGCTCTCTCGACACACCGGTCGAGTCGGTCGACCTTCCGCCCAGCCGTGAACTCCTGCTCTCCGACGCTGTGCGCCAGCGTGCCAGAGAGATGCAGCACGAGTTCCCGAGCATCGCAGGACTGCTCGCGAAAATCGCCGAAGGAATCCCGGTCGAGGGCATGGAGTCTCTCGCTCCGGCACTGCTCGATCGGCTGGTCACCGTCGCGCACTACCTGCCGAAGGGCTCGGCCATCGCCGTGCTCTCGCCCGAGAAGGTCGCCAGTCGCGCGGTCAGCCTCGCCGAGACGAACCGTGAGTTCCTCGCGGCGGCGTGGACCGCCGCGACAGCCGGGGCCGAAGCACCGATCGACCTGACCAGCGGCGAGTTCATCACCCTCAACGAGCTGCGGGCCGCGGCCGGCCCCGACCGTGCGTGGTGGACGCTCTCGACGTTCCAGTCCGCTCCGGGAGCAGCCGACGGTCTCATCGAGGTTCTGCCGGAGCACCGCGACATCGAGGAGCATCTCACGGTGCGCATCGAGGCCGACCCGGTGCCGAGCTTCCAGGGCAACGTCGACGGCGCGATCGAGCACGTGCGGGGGCTCGTGGCCGACGGGTGGACCGTCGCGGTCGTGGCTCAGGGCGCCGGGCTCGTCGAGCGCGCCGCCGATGTCCTGGCCGAGAATGAGATCGCGGCCCGTGTCGTCGAGCTGTTCCCGGCAGACGCCGAGCCCGGCATCGCCTATCTCCTGAAAGCCACGGTCGACCATGGCTTTCAGTTGCCCGAGATCAAGCTGGCACTCATCGCGGAGTCCGAGTTCTACGGTCGAACGGTCGGGTACGACTCGCGCCAGGTCAAGAAACTGGCCTCTCGACGGCGCAACGTGGTCGACCCGCTGCAGCTCAAGCAGGGCGACTACGTCGTTCACACCACCCACGGCATCGGTAAGTTCATCGAGCTGACCCAGCGCGAGGTCAAGTCGGGTGGCCGAAACCCCATCAAGACCACGCGTGAGTACCTCGTCATCGAGTACGCGCCGTCGAAGCGCGGATATCCCGGCGACAAGCTCTACGTGCCCACCGACCAGCTCGACATGCTCTCCCGCTACGTCGGCGGTGAGGCCCCCGGGCTGTCGAAGATGGGCGGCAGCGACTGGTCCGCGGCAAAGGGCAAGGCGCGCAAGGCCGTCCGCGACATCGCGGTCGAGCTCGTCAAGCTGTACTCGGCCCGCATGGCGTCGAAGGGGCATGCGTTCGGCCCCGACACCCCCTGGCAACGCGAGCTCGAAGAGGCGTTCCCGTTCGCCGAGACCCCTGATCAGCTCACTGTCATCGACGAGGTGAAGGCCGACATGGAGCGGCCCATTCCCATGGACAGGCTCCTGTCGGGCGACGTCGGTTTCGGAAAGACAGAGGTCGCGGTGCGGGCGGCATTCAAGGCGGTACAAGACGGCAAGCAGGTCGCTGTGCTCGTTCCGACGACGCTTCTCGTTCGTCAGCACCTCGAGACCTTCCAGGAGCGCTTCGCCGGCTTCCCTGTGCATCTGCGGCCGCTGAGCAGATTCCAGACAGAGAAGGAGTCGAAAGAGACGATCGCCGGCATGAAAGACGGCACGGTCGACGTGGTGATCGCGACGCACCGACTGCTGTCGGAGAACATCGGCTTCAAAGACCTCGGCCTGATGATCATCGACGAGGAGCAGCGCTTCGGAGTCGAACACAAAGACGCGCTGAAGAAGCTCAAGACCAACGTCGACATCCTCTCGATGAGCGCCACGCCTATTCCGCGCACGCTCGAGATGGCGGTCACCGGCATCCGTGAGATGTCGACGCTCGCCACCCCTCCCGAAGACCGGCATCCGATCCTCACCTTCGTCGGCCCCTATTCCGACAAGCAGGTCGGAGCGGCGATCCGCCGCGAGCTGCTGCGCGAAGGCCAGGTCTTCTTCGTACACAACCGGGTCTCGAGCATCAACAAGGTCGCGGCCCAGCTCGCCGAGCTCGTTCCCGAAGCACGCATCGGTGTCGCCCACGGCCAGCTCGGCGAACACCAGCTCGAACAGGTGATCGTCGACTTCTGGGAGCGCAAGTTCGACGTGCTCGTGTCGACCACGATCATCGAGACCGGGCTCGACATCGCCAACGCCAATACGCTGATCGTCGACCGCGCCGACAAGTACGGTCTGAGCCAGCTCCACCAGTTGCGAGGCCGCGTAGGACGCGGGCGCGAGCGCGCCTACGCCTACCTCCTCTATGACGAGCACAAGCCGCTCACCGACCTGGCGAACGACCGGCTCACCACCCTGGCGGCCAACAACGAGCTCGGCTCGGGCATCCAGGTCGCTCTCAAAGACCTCGAGATCAGAGGCGCCGGAAATCTCCTGGGCGGAGAGCAGTCCGGGCACATCGCCGGCGTCGGCTTCGACCTCTATCTGCGCATGATCGGCGAGGCCGTATCGACCTTCCGAGGAGACGTCGCCGAGGGCCAGACCGAGCTGCGGCTCGAGCTTCCCGTCGATGCGCACATCCCCGACGACTACGTCGACAGTGAGCGGCTGCGCCTCGAGGCTTATCAGAAGCTGTCGACGGCGAGTTCGCCCACGTCGAACGACGAGCAGATCGACCTCGTCATCGAGGAGCTCACCGACCGCTACGGACAGCCGCCCGAGCAGGTGGCCAACCTCGTCGCCGTGTCACGACTACGCCGTCAGGCCCAGAAGTCCGGGCTCGGCGAGGTCGTCACCATGGGGTCGAATCTGCGCCTCGCGCCGGCCGATCTTCCCGACTCGATCCAGGTGCGCATGCGCCGCATGTACCCCGACGCCAAGTACTTCGCTCAGGCCGGCGCCGTCTCCATCCCGCTGCCCGTCATCGACGGCGCGGTTCTCGAAGACGCCGCCCTCATCGAGTGGACGAAGAGCGTGCTCACCGCGCTCTTCCCCGCGCCGGTGCTGGCAGAGAGCGAGAAGCAGTCATGACGTACCCCAAGCTCGACGAGCTCGTGCGCACCGTCGCCCGGTTGCGCGGACCGGGCGGATGCGCGTGGGACGCGGATCAGACGCACGAGTCGCTCGTGCAGTACCTCGTCGAAGAGAGCTACGAGCTGATCGAAGCGCTCGAAGCAGGCACGCGCGACGACATCATCGAAGAGCTGGGAGACGTGCTCTACCAGGTGCTGTTCCACGCCGACCTCGCCGCCCACACTCCCGGTGAGGACTTCGATATCGAGGTCGTCGCCGAGCGTATGACCGCCAAGATGGTCGGCCGGCATCCGCACGTGTTCGGCGACGCAGTCGCTCATACGGCCGACGATGTCGTAGCCGTCTGGGACGAGCTGAAGGCCGTCGAGAAGCCGGGGCGCACCAGCGTGCTCGACGGAATACCGCAGGGCATGCCCGCACTGGCGCTCGCTGACAAGGTCATCGGGCGGGCACAGAAGGTCGGCGTCCTCGACAAAGAGGCGATCGCGGCGACCCCGATGCAGACCGAAGACGAGCTCGGCGGGCTGCTCCTGGCCATCGTCGCGTCGGCCAAGGCTCAGGGCCTCGACGCGGAGCGCGCTCTCCGATCCGCACTCCGCGACCTCCAGGGTGAGATCCGCGATGCCGAGACGCATGCCGGCGGTCAATAGAATCGAACAATGGCTTCTGCAGTAACTCCTCCCCGTGGCATGCGCGATTTTCTCCCCGGCGAGAAGGCCAAGAGGGAGCACGCGCTCGGTGTGATCCGACGCAGCTACTCGGCTCACGGTTTCGACGAGATCGAAACTCCTGTCATGGAAGACATCCAGCGCCTTCACTCGGGTCTCGGCGGCGACAACGAGAAGCTGTCGTTCAGCGTGCTGAAGCGAGGCATCGAGCAGAGCGACCTCGATGCGGCGGCACAGAGCGACGACGCCCAGGTTCTGGCCGATCTCGGGCTGCGCTT
The DNA here is from genome assembly GCF_900177765.1 of Agreia sp. VKM Ac-1783. Lineage (GTDB taxonomy): Bacteria > Actinomycetota > Actinomycetes > Actinomycetales > Microbacteriaceae > Agreia. The sequence goes on along the minus strand of NZ_FXWI01000002.1, from coordinate 863,852 downwards.
CGACCTCACCGTTCCGCTCGCACGGTTCTACGCCACGCATCGCGCAGAGCTGCCGCCGGTATTCCGCAGCGTGCAGATCGCGCCGGTCTGGCGAGCGGAGCGCCCGCAGAAGGGCCGCTACCGCCAGTTCATGCAGTGCGACATCGACATCATCGGCGATGCCTCCTCGTTGGCGGAGGTCGAACTGATCTCGGCGACGCTCTCGACTCTCGACGCTCTGGGTCTCCAGGGCTGCACGGTGCGCATCAACGACCGGCGTCTGCTCATCGGCATGCTCGACCTCTTCGGTTTCCCGGCAGATCAGCACGACTTCGTTCTCATCGTCATCGACAAGATCGACAAGATCGGCACCGAGGGCGTCGTCGCCGAACTGCGCACCAAGGCTCCCCAGCTGGCCGAGGCGACCGATGCGCTCGAGGCATTCTTCCTGCGCCCGGATGCCGGAACGGCACCGGCCTTCGGGCGCGACGCCATCGCACGGTCGTTGCCCGAGGGCATCGACGCAGACGTGATCGCTCAGCTCTCGTCCATCGGCGACGCGCTGGATGCCGGTCGCATCCACTTCGACCCGTTCCTGGTTCGAGGCATGGGCTACTACACGGGCACCATCTTCGAGATCGCTCACCCCGACTTCTCGTTCTCTCTGGGCGGGGGCGGTCGCTACGACGGCATGATCGGACGGTTCCTCGGAACTGATGTTCCCGCGGTCGGATTCTCGATCGGCTTCGAGCGCATCGTCGATCTCGTCGATCTGCCCGACGAGCAGGCGACCGACTCGGTCGTGGTGCTGCACGATGCGGCGGCATCTGCGGTGCTGTTGCAGTCCCTGAAGACCGAGCTGATCGCATCCGGTTCTCGGGTGCGGCTGGAGCGCAAGGCCAAGAACGCCAAGCTCCAGCTCGAGCGACTCAGCGCTGCCGGTTTTGCGCGTGTCGCATCCGTGCAGCCCGGAGTCGAACGGTCCGCAGACCTGACATTCCGGTCGCTGGGGCACTAGAGCATAGCTGGGCTATACAATGAATCAAGTGAACAGCGAACTCAGCACCATTCTCGGCGACCTCGTATCGGTCACCCACCGTCTTACCCGCCTCGCTGCGCAGGCCACCGGCGATTCTACGTCTCCTGCCACCTGGCGCACGCTCAGCGTGCTCACCTCTTTCGGCCCCATGCGTCTCGGCGAACTCGCCAAGCACAGCCGGGTCAGCCAGCCCACCATGACCAAGATCGTTGCGAATCTCAACGAGCTGGAGTGGATCAAGCGCATCGCAGACACCACGGATGCGCGCGCGTGGCAGATCGCCGTCGCTCCGAAGGGTCAGCGCGCTCTGGCCGACTGGCGCGATCGCCTCGGTTCCACGCTGGAGCCCCTCTTCGAAGAGCTCGATCCCGACGACGTCGCCGTGCTCCAGCGCACGGTCGATCTCCTCGAATGCAGCATCGCGGTGCGCAGTGAGGTCGTCGCCGCCTGATCTGAAAGTCAGACGACGTGCACCGACCCTCGGAGAAATCCGGGGGTCGTTGTGTTTTATCAACTAGTTTGATATCGTTGACGCAAGTCAACTTTCTCCTCATCGACGAGCGGTGAGGAGTTTTCTTTTTCAGGAGCCCCTTTGTCTTCTCTCTCCACGGCCGAGTCCCAACCCGGCGCCGCTGCTTCAGCGCGGCCATCCATGACGCCACGGCAGACGCTGCAGGCCCTGTCGGGTCTCCTGCTCGGTATGTTCGTCGCCCTTCTCGCCTCGACGGTCGTGTCGAGTTCATTGCCCAAGATCATCGGCGATCTCAAGGGCAATCAGGCCGCGTTCACGTGGGTGGTGACGGCGACCCTGCTCGCTACCACCGTCTCGACGCCGATCTGGGGCAAGCTCGCCGACCTCACCAACCGCAAGCTGCTCATCCAGATCTCCCTCGTCATCTTCACGCTCGGATCGATCCTTGCGGGCTTCTCGCAAGAAACGGGAACGCTGATTCTCTTCCGCGTCCTCCAGGGGCTGGGCGCCGGCGGTTTGACCGCCCTCGTTCAGGTCGTGATGGCCGACATCATCAGCCCGCGGGAGCGTGGAAAGTACATGGGGCTCCTCGGTGCGGTCATGGCTGTCGCGACTGTCGGGGGACCGCTGGTCGGCGGCATCGTCACCGACTCCATCGGATGGCGCTGGAACTTCTACATCGCCGTTCCCTTCGCGGTCGCCGCGATCATCGTGCTGCAGCTGACGCTGAAGCTTCCCAAGGTGCGCAAGAAGGTCACCATCGACTACCTCGGCGCCGTGCTGATCGCCGCCGGTGTCTCCCTGCTGCTCATCTGGGTCACCCTCGCGGGCAACAACTTCGAGTGGAACTCGTGGCAGACCTACCTCATGGTCGGCGGCAGCGTCGCGCTGCTCGGTGCCGCCGTGTGGGTCGAGCTCACCGTGAAGGAGCCCATCATTCCGATGACGCTCTTCAAGAACCGCACGTTCACTCTCGCTGTCGTCGCCAGCATCTCTGTGGGCGTCGCCATGTTCGGCACCAGCGTCTTCCTCGGTCAGTACATGCAGTTGGCCCGTGGCGCCACCCCGACCGAGTCCGGCCTCCTGACGATCCCCATGATCGGAGGCGTGCTCGTCTCCTCGACCGTCATCGGCCAGCTGATCAGCCGCACCGGTACCTGGAAGCGCTACATGGTCGTCGGTTCGATCCTTCTCACCATCGGTGTCTCGCTGATGTCGACCCTGCGCTACGACACGAGTTACGTTCTCGTCGCAGTCTTCATGTTCATCATGGGTTCCGGTGTGGGCATGGTCATGCAAAACCTCGTGCTCGTCGTGCAGAACTCCGTAGACCCGCGCCAGCTCGGCGTGGCGAGTGCCTCGGTCGCATTCTTCCGCAGCCTGGGAGGCACGATCGGCGTCTCTGTCATGGGCGCGGTTCTCGGCACCCAGGTCGCTCAGTTCGTGAAGGATGGCCTGACGGGCCTCGGTGCGGCCGGCGCGCAGGCGGCGCAGGGCCTCAGCGGCGGAGCGATTCCCGATGTCAGTTCCCTTCCGGCTCCCGTGCGAGTGATCGTCGAGTCGGCATACGGCCACGCGATCGGAGATGTCTTCATGCTGGCCATCCCGCTCGCCATCGTCACCGTGATCGCGATCGCATTCCTGCCGGCCAAGCCGCTCGGAACCAAGACGGCTCTCGAGCAGATGTCGGATGCGCCCGCCGACACGATCGTCGCCGTGAGTGCCGACGAGGTCGCCGCGACGCCGCGCACCGACTCGATGCCTGCTGTGAAGGCCCGCTAATCTAATGGCTGTGACAGATCCCACGAACGTCGAGCAGGAGTTGCTGCTCGGCATCGAGGCCGGCATCGCCCAGCTCTTCCGCTCCGGACGATCGGCGCTGCGGGACTACTCGAACGGCTTCCATCCCGAGCTGCAGCCCACCGGTTTCAACATCCTGCGCATGATCTTCACGTGCGCCCCGGCCCAGGCGAGCACGATCATCCAGCAGACCGGACTCGACAAGAGTGCCGTGAGCAGGCAGATCAAGGTGCTGCGCGACCTCGGGCTCGTCGACACCCAACCCGATCCCCGCGATGGGCGCTCGAGCTTCCTGGTTCCGACGCCGCTGGCCGAAGAGCGCATGGAGGTCCTGCGTCAACGGGTGAAGAGCGATTACCGGCACAGGCTCGGAGAGTGGAGCGTCGATGAACTCTCCACGTTCTCTGCTCTCCTCGAGCGTTTCAACGCGAGCGACCCACGGGCCTGACACAGCCACGCGCATCCGGCGGTCGTTAGACTTGCGAGCGGACAGCGGAAGGCGCTCTCCATGCAAACCACCTTGCTCTGATAGAGGAGAAACACCAGTGGCATTGATCGAAGCTGTAGGCGCTCGCGAGATTCTCGATTCGCGCGGAAACCCGACCGTCGAGGTAGAGGTGCTGCTCGAAGACGGAATCGTCTCGCGCGCGGCCGTTCCCTCGGGAGCCTCCACCGGTGCGTTCGAGGCGTACGAACTGCGCGACGGAGACAAGAGCCGCTACCTCGGCAAGGGTGTGCAGAAGGCTGTCGCCGCTGTCATCGACGAGCTCGGCCCGGCCATCGAAGGCCTCGACGCGACCGACCAGCGCCTCATCGACGCCGAACTGATCAAGGTCGACGGCACCGAGAACAAGAAGCGCGTCGGCGCCAACGCCATCCTCGGCGTGTCGCTCGCCGTGGCGAAGGCCGCGGCCGACTCGGCCGACCTGCCCCTGTTCCGCTACGTCGGCGGCCCGAACGCGCACACGCTGCCCGTTCCGCTGCTGAACATCATCAACGGTGGATCGCACGCCGACAACGACATCGATGTGCAGGAGTTCATGATCGTTCCGCTCGGTGCGGAGTCGTTCTCCGAAGCACTGCGCTGGGGCGTCGAGACTTACCACTCGCTCAAGTCGCTGCTGCACTCGAAGGGCCTCTCGACCGGACTCGGCGACGAGGGTGGCTTCGCCCCCAACCTGTCGAGCAACCGCGAGGCTCTCGATCTCATCGCCCAGGCGATCCAGAACGCGGGCTTCACGCTCGGCAGCGACATCGCGCTCGCCACCGACGTCGCCGCGAGCGAGTTCTACAAAGACGGCTCGTACCACTTCGAGGGCAAGCAGCTCTCTGCGCTCGAGCTCACGGCGTACTTCGCCGACCTGGCCGCGAACTACCCGCTCGTGTCGATCGAAGACCCGCTGCAGGAAGACGACTGGGAGGGCTACCAGCACTTCACGGCCGAGCTCGGCTCCAAGCTGCAGATCGTGGGAGACGACCTGTTCGTCACCAACCCCGTTCGCCTGCAGAAGGGCCTCGACCTGGGCGCCGGCAACTCGATTCTGGTGAAGGTCAACCAGATCGGAACGCTCACCGAGACGCTCGACGCCGTCAGTCTGGCCCAGCGTCACGGCTACACCGCGATCCTGTCGCACCGCTCGGGTGAGACCGAAGACACCACCATCGCCGACCTCGCGGTCGCGACGGACTCGGGCCAGATCAAGACCGGAGCGCCTGCCCGCAGCGAGCGCGTCGCTAAGTACAATCAGCTTCTGAGGATCGAAGAAGAGCTGGGCGACGCCGCGTTCTACGCCGGTCGCACGGCCTTCCCCCGCTTCAAGGGCTAAGACCACCACCGAACGAAAGGCGCTCGATGCGCAAGCCGACACTGGGCGCGCCCCTCGGGGCCGCTTCGTCGGACGACGCGCCGAAGCCTCGGAATGCGCGTGCCCCCCGGGGTGCGCGCATTCCGCGTTCGCGCGGCGCCTCGTCCCAGCGGTACAGCTTCAGAGTCTCCGGCCTCACGTTCGTGATCCTGGGCGTGCTCGTGGTCTTCGTGATCGTTCTCGCGCCCGGACTGAGGCTCTACATCGAACAACGGCAGCAGCTCGCGTCGCTGCAGCAGGCCGTGATCGACAAGCAGACAGAGAACACCCAGCTCGACTCGCAGGTCGCCCGATGGAGCGACCCGGCCTACATCAAGGCGCAGGCCAGAGACAGGCTGTACTTCGTGATGCCGGGGGAGACGAGCTTCCTGGTGATCGACGACCAGGCGCCGACCGCGCCGGCCGACAACGCCCCGGTGACCACCGGCATCCAGAACACCAAGGTCGACTGGCTCGGCGCCATCTTCTCCTCCGGCGTCAATGCCGGTCTCAGCACGCAGACGCCCGAAGAACTCCAGAAATCCGGAACCATCCAGTGACGACACCCCCGTTCGACCCGCCCTCCGAGAAAGACGTCGCGACCGTCTCGGCACAGCTCGGACGCCCGGCGCGCAACGTGATCGGCATCGCCGCGCGCTGCGTCTGCGGCGCGCCGACCGTCGTGGCGACCAAGCCGCGGCTCGAAGACGGAACCCCGTTTCCCACTCTGTACTACCTGAGCCACCCCGCCGCCACAGCGGCCATGTCGGCCCTCGAGGCGACCCAGGTCATGGCCGAATTCCAGGATCTGCTGCCGAACGACGACGAGCTTCGCCAGCAGTACGAGTCGGCCCACACGACGTACATTTCTGATCGCGAGGGCATCGAGGTCGTCCCCGAGCTCGCGGGCGTCTCAGCCGGCGGTATGCCCGTGCGAGTGAAGTGTCTGCATGCCCTCGCGGGTCACGCGCTGGCGGCCGGCCCTGGGGTGAACCCGATCGGCGATCTCGCACTCGAGCGCGGGCGCTGGTCGCCCCTCGTGTGCGAGTGCATCGACTACGAGGCCACGGCATGACCGGGCGCCGTCGCACTTCACGCCTTCGGGTCGTGGCGGTCTCGGCGGCGCTCGCCACAGGCATCCTGGTGGCCGCACCTGTCGGGCCGGTGCAGACGGCGCACGCTGACACGGTGCGCAATGCCGAGTACTGGCTGGCCGACTATGGCGTTCAGGCGGCGTGGAACACCACGCGCGGTGCCGGTGTGACCGTCGCCGTGATCGATACGGGGGTCGACGGATCCGTGGCCGACCTCTCGGGGGTCGTGACCGGGGGAACAGACGTCTCCGGTGTCGGCTCGCCCAACGGCCAGACACCGGTCGGCGACGAGAATGAGCACGGAACGATGGTGGGCTCGCTCATCGCGGGCAGGGGCACAGGCCCGAACGACGGCGTCATCGGAGTTGCCCCGGAGGCGTCGCTCCTCTCTATCAGCGTGGCCCTGGGTGCCGGAGTCGTCGGAACCGACGACCAGATCGCCAACGCCGTGCGCTGGGCAGTCGACAACGGCGCCGATGTCATCAACATGTCGCTCACCCGCAACAGCCTCGACTGGCCTACGAGCTGGGATGACGCGTTTCTCTACGCGGCCGATCACGATGTGGTGGTCGTGGCCGCTGCGGGCAACCGCGGCAGCGGCACCACGGAGGTCGGAGCGCCGGCCACCATTCCTGGCGTGCTGACCGTCGCCGGCGTCGACCGCAACGGCGACGCCAGCTTCGACGCGTCGAGTCAGGGCATCACGATCGCCGTCGCGGCGCCTAGCGAACAGCTCGTGGGAGTCGTTCCCGGTGGCGGCTACGTGAGGTGGGCGGGAACGAGTGGGGCCACGCCGATCGTGTCTGGACTCGTCGCGCTCGTCCGCGCGGCGCATCCCGACCTCGATGTGGCCGGCGTCATCAATCGCATCGTGAGCACGGCCACTCCGAAGGGAGAGCCGGTACCCGGGCCCATCTATGGCCACGGGCTCATCAACGCCGAGGCTGCGGTCACGGCAGACGTGCCGTCGGTGACCGCTAATCCCATGGGATCGCTCAAAGACTGGGTCGCCACCTACAGGCCATCGCCGGATGCCTCGGGTGCGGGCCCGAAGCCGATCGCGGCCTTGGAGACCGGCGACCCGGCGAAGACGGCTCAACCGAAAGCATCCTGGTGGCCGAGCGTTGCTAAACTGACCATGAACGGAATTCCCATCGCAGTGATCTCCGTGTTCCTGATGCTCTTCGCGATGATCGTCACAGCAGCAGTGGTGCATGTTCGGCGCGTGCGGCGCAGGGAGTAGATTAACTACAACACCTTCCCCCTAGGAGAGCTTTCACTGTGCCCAGAATCTTGATCGTCGGCGGCGGCTACGCCGGTTTCTACACCGCATGGAAACTCGAAAAGTGGCTCCGGCCAGGCGAGGCAGAGGTCACCGTCGTCGACCCGCTTCCCTACATGACCTACCAGCCCTTCCTTCCCGAGGTCGCCGCAGCGTCCATCGAGCCCCGTCACGCGATCGTGCCGCTGCGCCGTCACCTCAAGAAGACCGCCATCGTCGCCGCGAAGGTCACCGGCATCGACCACGCGTCGAAGACCGCGACCATCACGCCCAACATCGGTGAGCCGTACGAGTTCGCCTATGACCAGATCGTCGTCACCGCCGGTTCGGTTTCGCGCACGTTCCCGATCCCGGGCGTCGCCGACGAGGCCATCGGACTCAAGACCATCGAAGAGGCCGTCGCCATCCGCGACCGAATTCTCACCAACATGGACAAGGCGGCCAGCCTTCCGGCGGGCCCCGAGCGCGACCGGCTTCTGACCGTCGTCGTCGTCGGTGGCGGGTTCGCTGGCATCGAGATCTTCGCCGAGCTGCGCTCGTTCGTGAGCGGCCTGCTGAAGCAGTACCCCGAGATCGCATTCGAAGACACGCACTTCCACCTCATCGAGGCCATGGGTCGAATCATGCCCGAGGTCTCGCTGCCCACGAGCCTCTGGGTCATCAAGAACCTGGCCGAGCGCGGTGCCCAGATCCACCTCGATACTCAGCTCAAGTCGGCCGTCGGCGGAGTCATCGAGCTCTCGACGGGCGAGAGCTTCGAGTCCGACACCATCATCTGGACCGCCGGTGTCATGGCGAGCCCGATGCTGAAGGGTACCGACCTGCCCATCGAGGAGCGCGGCCGACTCAAGGTGCGCCCCGACCTCCGCGTCGGCACCGCCGACGAGATCGTTGCAGGCGCATGGGGCGCCGGTGACGTGTCGGCTGTTCCTGACCTGTCGGGTGGTGGCGTCGGCGGCTTCTGCGTGCCGAACGCCCAGCACGCCGTTCGCCAGGGCCGCCTGATGGCCAAGAACATCGTCGCCGATCTGCGCGGCGAGGCGCTCGTCGAGTACAACCACAAGAACCTCGGAGCCGTCGCCGGCCTCGGTATCGGAGTCGGTGCCTTCCAGTCGGGCAAGATCGCCGTCAAGGGCCTGCCCGCGTGGTTCATGCACCGCGGCTACCACGGCCTCGCGATGCCCACGTGGGAGCGCAAGATCCGCGTCATCGGCAACTGGGTCTTCAACTTCGTTCTGGGACGCGACATCGCCTCGCTCGAGGCTCGGGTCACCCCGCGCGCCGCGTTCGAGACGTTCGCGTCGCGCCCCCGTCCGGCTGCCGACGCGCCCGCTCCGGCACCCGCCGCGGCTGCTGCAACGGCACCCGCTACGTCGTCGATCACCTCCGCGCCGACCGAAGCGGCACCGACCGTCAAGAAGGCGGCCGCCAAGCGCGCGCCCGCCAAGAAGTCGGCCGAGAAAGACCTGCCGTCGCCCGAAGGCGCTCCCATCATCGCCGGTGGCGGAGACCCCGTCGACACCAAGTAGTCGCATCGCCTCGAAGCGCCCGTTCCCTCGCGGGAAGCGGGCGCTTCGTGCGTTAGGCCGACGTCGTGTCGGTGTCGTTCATCGACTCGGCGTGCATGGTCTTGCCGCGCGCGATGGTCTCGTCGTCGTCGGTGAGGATTCCGACCGTCTCAGTGACCCGGCCCGCGATGCCCTTCACGGCATCTGCCGGGGGTTTCTCGTCTTCGGCATCGGGGATGTCGTCTGCCGACAGGTCGTAGGTGCGCAGCGTGTCGTCGTCCGTTCCCGGATGCTCCGCGAACGCCACGCAGAGCCTCGCGACCTCCTCGGCGTGCGCGTGCATCACCGAGTGCGCGGAGTCCGGCATCTCCCAGCTGCGCGAGTGGGGGAGGAGGCGGCCGACGCGTGTGACCCATCCTCGTGGCGCTACAGCGTCGTGCTCTCCGCGGATCACCAGGGTGTTCGCCTGAATCAGAGGGAGCCGGTCTTCGAGGGGAAAGGTCATCATGCGCGGCAACACGCGGAAGAACCACTTGAAGCCGCAGAGCAGGTAGGAGCTGACGGCCAGGAGCTTGACCCGGCCGGGTTCGTGCCACGCCGATTGCAGAAAGCGAATCGCCTGAGTGGGGATCCGCCGCTCAGCCGCATTGACCACAGGGCCGATCAATACCAGGGTCGTGATCTCAGGACGACGCGACGCGAGATCGCTGACGATCTGCGTGCCCATGGAGTGGCCGACGACGATCGGATCGACGAGCCCGAACTCATCGATGACCCGGCTCACGAGGTCGGCGTAGCCCCGGATGCTCAGGGCCGAGCGCGGATGCGGCACGCCCGCGAATCCCGGCAGGTCGAGAGCGTGCACGGGGCCGAAGCGGTTGAGATTCGGTGCGAGGCGCTCGAAATAGTTGCTCGAGACGCCGATTCCGGGAACGAGGACGAACGGCCGGTCTCCGGTCTTGCCGATCGTGCTCACGCGCACATACAGATCACCGTCGTAGACCCGATCGACAGTGACCTCGGTGGAGGAATTCGTCTGGGGTTCGGATCGGCGCGACGCATTCATTTTTAGAGGCTACTAAGGAGTGATCGATAGAGTGCTGGAAGTGTATTCGAGGGAGAGACGATGACGACAGGGCAGGAGCGGGAGTTCCGGCAGCGGCTGGACGCCGAGTACCCCCGGCTCGAGTCTCTGTTCACCCGCATCTACGGCGACTCGCCTGCGGTCGCCGACCATCTCGCATCCCTCGTTCGTGAGCTGACCGAGTCGTGGCAGTCGCGGCCTGCCGATCTGCGTCGGCTCGACGAGAAGCGCGAGGCGGAGCCGGACTGGTTCCTGTCGAATCGCATGCTGGGAGGCGTCTGCTACGTCGATCTCTACGCGGGCGATCTCTCGGGAATCCGCGATCGCATCCCGTACTTCGTGGAGCTCGGGCTCACGTACCTGCACCTGATGCCGCTGTTCCTCGCGCCGAGCGAGAACTCCGACGGCGGTTACGCGGTGTCGAGCTATCGGCAGGTGAATCCGTCGCTCGGCACGATGCAGCAGCTCACCGAACTCGCGGCCGAGCTGCGTTCGCACGGCATCTCGCTGGTGATCGACTTCATCTTCAATCACACCTCGAACGAGCACGAGTGGGCACAGAAGGCGCTGGCCCGTGACCCTGAGTTCGAAAACTTCTACTGGATCTTCCCCGATCGCGAGATGCCCGATGCCTACGAAGAGACCGTGCGCGAGATCTTCCCCGACGATCACCCCGGCTCCTTCGTGCAGCTCGACGACGGCCGCTGGGTGTGGGCGACGTTCCACTCGTTCCAGTGGGATCTGAACTACTCGAATCCAGCTGTCTTCCGGGCGATGGCGGGGGAGTTGCTCTTTCTGGCGAACTCCGGCGTCGATGTGGTGCGCATGGACGCGGTGGCCTTCATCTGGAAGCGGCTCGGCACGACCAGCGAGAACCTGCCTGAAGCCCATCTGCTACTGCAGGCGTTCAACGCCGTGTGTCGCATCGCCGCTCCCTCGCTGCTGTTCAAGTCGGAGGCGATCGTGCACCCCGACGAGGTGGCTCAGTACATCTCGCCAGACGAGTGCCAGCTCAGCTACAACCCTCTGCAGATGGCGTTGATCTGGAACTCGCTCGCCACCCGCGAGGTCGGCCTCCTCTCACAGGCGCTCGAGCGTCGCCACGCGATCGCCCCGGGCACCGCGTGGGTGAACTACGTGCGCAGCCACGACGACATCGGTTGGACTTTCGCCGACGAAGACGCTCGCGAGCTGGGCATCGACGGCTTCGACCATCGACACTTTCTGAACTCGTTCTACGTCAATCGCTTTCCTGGCAGCTTCGCGCGCGGGGTCGCCTTTCAGGAGAACCCGAAAACCGGGGATGCGCGCGTGTCCGGCACGACGGCATCCCTCGCCGGGCTGGAGGCCGGCGACCCCGAGGCCGTCTATCGCATCGTGCTGGCGCACTCGATCATTCTGAGCACGGGAGGAATTCCGCTGCTCTACCTCGGAGACGAGGTGGGGCAGACGAACGACTACGGTCAGCTCGAGGTTGCCGGTCACGGCGATGACAGCCGCTGGGTCGGTCGACCGCGCTACCCGGCCTCGCGCTACGCCTCGAGACAGGATGCGACGACGGATGCCGGCGCCATCTACCTCAGGCTGCGTCACCTGATCGCGGTGCGGCAGGCCACGCCGGAGTTCGCCGGGGGAGACCTCGTGCCCTTCGGCACGAACAACCCGCACGTGCTGGGCTATCAGCGCACTGGTCGCCACTACGGAGTGCCGTCGACGGTCGTTGTACTCGCCAACTTCGCCGACACGTCGCAGACCGTGACGCAGGAGACCCTGGCGGGGCTGCCGCCGACGGCCGACGACCTCGTCACGGCGAGCACCGTCGACCTGTGGACCGATCTCGTGCTGGAGCCGCACCAGTTCCTCTGGCTGCGCATCTGACGCTCTGCGCTGGTCGAGTAGGTCGCGCAGCGACCGTATCGAGACCAGACCCACCTCGAGAATCGGTAGTCTCGATGGTGACCTAAGCCCCCATAGCCCAATCGGCAGAGGCAGACGACTTAAAATCGTTTCAGTCAGGGTTCGAGTCCCTGTGGGGGTACCAGATCGACCCCTCTGCATCCCAGTAACAGCGCGGAAGTTGACGATTTTCGGCCAGGTCGAGAGACGGTTATGCCCACAATCTGACGTTATCGACGTTGCTGACACCGGACGGAAGACTGGATTTCTGGGACTCGTCGGTCGCGCGACACTACCGCCGAGCGAACTGGATGACGCCGTTCAGGTCCTGGAAGGTGGGCACGGATCGGTCCGAATTGATGTGGCAGGCGAGGACTCGAGCAGTATGGCGCCCAACTCAGGGCCCGTCGTGAAGTCGCACTGCACTCGAACGCCGCCATCGGACGGTTCGACCCGTGATTCCGATGGCTGCGTTGTCGCCTGGGCCGTGTTCCACAGCGACTGCGTGCCGTTGTCGAGGTATCCGAAGTCGGTCATGTGCTCGGAATAGAGCCTGATTCGCTCGGCCGGGTCGGGATACTTCGTCCACGCTGCTGAGGTCGGATCATCGTTGTATGCCGAGTGCAGGATAGGGGCGTGTTCGGTCACCCCGAGGAGCCCGGCTAGGGAATTGCCATCGACATCGATGACTGTCGCACCGAAGATCGGCGACCGGGGGTCGACCCTTTCGATGCGTCCGAGGCCGGCTTCCTCATCCTGTACGGCTTCCCCGGCGTAGACGCGATCGACTTTGAGGTTCGCGCTCGTACCGATCCGCTTCTCGACGCCGGCGGAGCCGAGCATCACGAAAACAGACACTCCAAGATCGTCACCAAATAGCGCGTCTGCAACCATCGTCGAGCCGTAGGAGTGCGCAATGACATCGATCGTGTCGAGACCCGTCCCCTGCCGGGTCGCCGTGAGGGCCTTGACGTCGGACGCGAATCGGGGTGCTCCCCGTGCGGCGAATCCGCCGAGGGTCGCCTCGATGCCGGGAGGAGGGGTTTGGTAGCCGATCCAGGCTATGACCGATCGGTGGCCGGGGGCGCCGGCGCGACCTTGCGCCTTGTACACGTTCTCGGCTGCGTTGGTCCAGAGCTGCATGTCCGACGTATAGGTGCCCATGCCGGGCACGACAAAGGTCGCCTGTTCGGCCGCGTCGAGGTCTCCGACTGCTATCGACGCCAAGGGTGGTTCGTCGTCGGTCAGTGAGATCAGGTATCGGGAAGGGGTGGGATGGCCGCGCAAGGCTCCTCGAATTGCCGTGAGCGCGGCGAGTTCAAGGCCGGCGTCCGTGTCACCGGGGTTCTCCGCGACTAAGCGACTTGCTGCACCGATCCGCTCCGCCAGATACTGTCGATTCGCGGTGTCGCGTGAGGTGTAATCGACACCCTGGAGGTTGCCGACCACTTGGGGCGCCGAATCGATCATCTGCGCTTGCTTCTCACGTGGGTAGCCATCCCACCATTCGGCGACCACATCGGGTCGTAGATCAAGCACCTTGATGACGAGGTCAGGGTGATCCGCCAGATAGGCGTCGGCAGCTTTCTCGGGCAGGCTCATCAATTCGACGAGGTCGGAGTCCGGTGCCACGGGATCGTATCCCGGACCCATGCCGACGGCCGCGGCGACGACGACGGCGCTCACCACAAGCCCTACCGCACGACGCGATGCTCGTCGCATCCCCATCACCACACCCTCCGCCCCGGTAGGTCGTGAGCCCCCCGGATCGTCGTAGAACAATTTTAACCGACCTGCCGTGCGGAGACAATGAATGTCAATGCGGAATCAAGACATTTCCAAACTATCCCGCATTTGTTACTGTCGGGCAGAAGCACGGGACACACTCGAGAGGGGCACGAGATGGACCCGACGACCGCCCAGCGCAGCAGCTCGCTCAACTTGGGCGCGCGGCCCGGTGGCAGGGCATGAACGACCTCCTCAGCCTCAGCCTCCTCGATGGTCCTCTGGTCGTCGCGGTCTTCGCGATCGCCGCAGTGGCGTTTCTTCTGCTCATCACCATCCGGCCGAGTCGACGGTGGCGGCGGCCGCGCTGGATTCTGGTCGCCGTCATCGGTGCAGTGGCGGGCGCTGCCCTTGGCGTGGGACTGACCTGGTCGCTGTCCGACGACCTCGACCTCTTCGGTGTCGACCTCACCCCGGTCTCCCGCACCTGGATCGCTGGCGGCTTCGCAGGTATCGGGGTCGCCCTGGCATCGCTCTGGCGTTCGACGTGGCGCCGGGTGATCGCGGTGATCCTCTCGGTCGTCCTCTTCGTCGCGACTTCGGCGATGGGTATCAATATCGACTTCGGGCAGTACCAGACGGTTCGCAGTGCCTTGGGTCTCAGCACCTACACGGGCTCGCGTCTTCCCGAGATCGCACGGCCCGATCCCGACACGCAGCCAACAATCGCGGGCTGGACCGCACCCGCGGATCTGCCCAAGGTCGGGGTGGTCGGCGAGGCGACCATCCCGGCCACGGTGTCTGGCTTTCCCGCGCGCCCCGCTGTCGTGTATCTGCCTCCGGCAGCCCTCACCTCGAACCCGCCGAAACTGCCCGTGCTCATCATGCTCTCAGGCCAACCGGGCAGCCCGCCGGCGCCGCTCGAGACGGCCAAGCTGCAGCAGAGTCTCGACGCGTACGCAGCCGCGCACCAGGGACTTGCTCCGATCGTGGTGTCGCCCGATCATCTCGGCGACCCCTCGAGCAATCCGATGTGCGTTGATTCTCCCTTGGGCAATTCGGCGAGCTACCTCACGGTCGACGTGCCGGAATGGATCCGCTCGACCCTTCCGGTGCTCGATGACCCTGGCGGCTGGGGGATCGGCGGACTGTCGCAGGGGGGAACCTGCTCCATTCAGTTGGGTGCCGCCCACCCGGAACTCTTCAGCGTGATTCTCGATGCCTCGGGGGAGGAGTTCCCGACCTTGGGTGACAAGCAGACCACGATCGATCAGGGGTTCGGCGGAGACCCAGCTGCCTACGCGGACGCGTATCCGGCGGCGATCATGGCCGCGCACGCCCCGTACACCGACACGTTCGCCGTGTTCGGCGTGGGCAGCAACGACAGCGGCTTCCTGCCGGGCGTGCAGAAGCTGTACGCCGACGCGAAGGCCGCCGGGATGACCGCCACCTACATCGAAGCGCAGGGCAGCGGTCATGACGCGACCACCTGGTCATACGTCTTCGAAAAGGGGCTCGGGCTGATCGCGGATCATTGGAAACTAGGGGGTTAGGGTGAACGTGATGCAGGGGGCGCACGACACGCTTGTGGCACATCCGGAGATCGTCGTGTTCGCGACGCTCGGCCTGGGCTTTCTGCTCGGCAGGGTGACCGTACGCGGTATCGGCCTGGGAACGGTGACCTCGACACTGCTGGTCGGCGTGATCTTCGGGGCCGTCGTCGGGGGCGACCTTCAGGTGGCGCCCGTCATGCGGCAGACCTTCTTCCTGTTGTTCCTGTTCTCGCTCGGCTACAAGCTCGGCCCGCAGTTCGTGTCGGGGCTGCGTCGAACAGGCCTGCCGCAGGCCGTCTTCGCCCTGCTGATGGCTGCCGTCGGATTCGCCACGGCGATCGGCATCAGCCTCGTGCTCGGTTTCAACCCCGGGGTTGCAGCCGGGCTGGCCAGTGGCGCGTTGACGCAGTCCGCAATCATCGGCGTCGCCCAGGATGCCATCTCGGGCCTCCCGGCCGATGGCGCGACGGTGCAGGCCTGGAGCGATCTCGTTCCGGTCGCCTACGCCGTCACCTACATCTTCGGAACGCTCGGCGCCGCCCTCTACATCTCCTTGCTCGCCCCTCGCCTCCTCGGGATCCGGGACGTGGCGGCAGCCTCACGGGATCTCGAGTCGCGGCTCGGCTTCACGGAGGAGCTGGCCGATGTCACGAGCGCCTATCCGAAGGTCGTCCGCCGCGCATATGAGCTGAGTCGGTCATTCGCATCCACGTCGGTGCGCGAGTTCGAGGCCGGGGTCGCGGCGAGCGCCGTATCCGGACTGTACGTCGCACGGATGCGGCGGGGCGGCGGCATCATCGATCCCGGCCCCGACGATGTGCTGTCGGCTGGCGATGTCATCGTGGTGGCCGGTCCTCCGGCCGTTCTGATCGAGCGCCAGCTCGTGACGACGGCTGTCGAGAGGGCCGATGAGGAGCTCCTCGATTTCCCTCTCGAGGAGCTCAGCATCGTCGTCACCAAGAAGAACGTCATCGGGATGACCGTCGCCGATATGAGGAAGCATCCGAGGTCCCGTCGGATCTTCCTCACCCGGATCACCCGCGGCGGCCAGCCGATCCCCGTCAGGCCGGATACGGTTCTCCGCTCCGGCGACGAGCTTCGCGTTCAAGGTCCTTTCGAGCTTCTCGAACGGGTGATCCCGCTTATCGGCCAGCCGGAACGAACCGATCCCAAGACCGATATCGTCACGATCGGCCTCGGTATCGCGGTCGGCGCCCTGATCGGGATACCGACCCTTGTCGTCGGAGACATCCCCCTCTCGCTCACGTCGAGCGTCGGGGCGCTTCTGGTGGGGCTGCTGCTCGGATGGCGGCGGTCGAAGCGCCCCACGTTCGGGCAGATCCCGCCAGGCGCCCAATGGTTCTTCGAAACCGTGGGACTTGCCATGTTCGTCGCGATCGTCGGCATCGATGCCGGACCCGGATTCATCGAGGGCATCCGTGACTACGGCGCCGGCCTGCTGCTGGCCGGCGTGGTGGTCACCCTGGTCCCGCTGATCGTCATGACCGTGCTCGGGCGGTACATGTTCCGCAAGACGGAACCGGTGATCATTCTCGGCATGCTCGCGGGTGCCCTGACGACGACGGCGGCCGTAGGTGCCCTGCGCGAGAAAGCCCGCAGCAGCATCCCCCTTCTCGGGTTCACCATTCCCTACGCCGTGGGGAACATCGTTCTGACCATCGGCGGCGCCGTCGTCGTCGCCGTCATCGCCGCCTGACACGAAGGAGCCACTCATGCCGATGTCCAGCATCTCCCGCGAGCAGATAGCCCGGCTGCAGACGTTGTCGCCGTTCGAGCTGAAGGCCGAGCTGCAGCGCATCGCCGGAGAGCACGAATCCCGCACCGCATTCCAGATGCTCAATGCCGGTCGCGGAAATCCCAATTTCATCGCGTCGACCCCGCGCGAGGCCTTCTTCTCGCTCGGGCAGTTCGCCTTGACCGTCAGTCGCGAGAACAGGGAATGGGATCGCGAGCTGATCGGAGTCCCCGAGAAAGACGGCATCGCCGACCGGTTCTCGCGATGGCTCACGGAGAACGAGTCGCTGCCCGGAACCGATCTCCTGCGCCGCACCCTCGACTACGGCATCGACAGACTCGGGTTCTCACCCGACTCGTTCGTCTGGGAGCTGGCGGACTCCGTGATCGGGGACCACTATCCCGAGCCCGATCGGATGCTCCGGCACGCCGAGGCGATCACTCACCGGTACCTCGTGCAGGAATTGTGTGCCGGTATCGAACCCGCGACACCGTTCGACCTCTTCGCCGTCGAGGGCGGAACAGCGGCGATGTGCTACATCTTCGACTCGCTGATCAAAAATAAGATCCTCTCCAAGGGCGACCGGATCGCGATCATGACGCCGATCTTCACGCCCTACCTCGAGATCCCTCATCTCTCTGACTACGACTTCGACGTCGTGCACCTCGCCGCGAGCGACGTCGACTCCCGGGGCGTGAACCTCTGGCAGTATCCCCGGAAGGAGATCGATCGTCTGCGCGATCCGTCGATCAAGGCGCTCTTCGTCGTCAATCCCTCGAACCCGCCGTCGGTGCGCATCTCAGACGACACGATGGAGCAGCTCTCCACCGTGGTGCGCGAGCACAATCCCGCGTTGACGATCATCACCGACGACGTCTACTGCACCTTCATCGACGGGTTCCGCTCGCTGTTGAGTGAGCTTCCTCGCAACACCATCGGTGTGTACTCCTATTCGAAGTACTTCGGCGCGACAGGGTGGCGCCTCGGCGTCGTCGCCGTGAACCAGGACAACATCTTCGACGAGAAGATCGCGGCGCTCGGTGAAGACGAGGCCGAGGAACTGGACCGCCGGTACGGGTCGCTCTCGCTCGAGCCCCGCGGCATCCGCCTCATCGACCGACTCGTGGCAGACAGCCGATCCGTCGCCCTCAACCACACGGCCGGCCTGTCGCTGCCGCAGCAGTGCATGATGCTGCTCTTCTCGTCCTACTGCGTCCTCGACACCGAGAACCACTACCGCAAGGCCGTTCAAGGCTTGATAGAGCGGCGGCTGACCATGCTCACCGACGGTATGACCGTGACGTTCCCGGACGACCCGAATCGGGTGGGCTACTACGTCGAGCTCGACCTGCTCGGTTACGCGCGCAGGCACTGGGCCCCCGAGTTCGCTGACTTCCTCGTGGCCAACTACGAGCCGACCGACATCCTGTTCCGACTCGCAGAGCAGACCGGCATCATCCTGCTCAACGGCGGCGGGTTCGAAGGACCGGAGTGGTCCATCCGGATCTCGCTCGCCAACCTGCGCGACGTGCAGTACGCGCAGATCGGCAAGAGTGTTCGTGCGGTGGCGATGCAGTATGTCGACGAGTGGCAGAGCGCCCTGTCGGGAAGAATGACGTGAACGCGAACACTCTCTCGAGACTCAGGAGGCGCGACGTGACCTTGTCTGTCCGATCCGTCATCACCCGCATACCTGCGACGCTCAGTCTGGTCGCCGTCGTCCTCGTGGCCGGGGTAGTCGGCCAGGGTCTCTGGGTGCCGACGCCGCAGCAGCCGTGGTGGGAGTCCGTCGCCTATGGGCTGCCGGCATTTCAGGAAGGCCGTTGGTGGACGCCGATCACGGGTACGTTTCTGGTCATCCATCCGTGGGCGTATCTCATTGCGATGGTGGGCTTCGTTTGGGTCGGGCTGCTGGAATGGCGACGGGGGAGCCGGGTCGCGCTGGTCTACTTCGGGGCCGGCCAACTCATCGCCATCCTGGCCACAGCCGCGTTCCTGTGGGGCGCGAGCCTGCTTCCGTGGCCGTGGGTCATCGAACTCGCGGGCATGCTCGACGTCGGCCCGTCCGGCGGAACCATGGCGTGCTTCGCGGCCTGCGTCAGCCTGTTCCCGTCTCCGTGGCGTCAGCGGGGATGGCTCATCGTCGTCGGCTACGCCGCTATCGGTGTGTTGTTCTTCGGCACGCTCGCCGATATGGAGCACGTGGTTGCCGTCATCTTCGTGCTCGCCGTCGACAGGTCGTTCCATATCGAACGGGCAAGTATCCGTGAACGGAGGCTCCTGGCCTTCGCCACGAGTCTCGCCCTCGGGGTCATACAGGTATTGACGCTGCTGTTGCCGACAAATGGACCGTTCGGCCCGACGGTGCCCGGAAACGGCCCGTGGCTGGAAGCCACCATCGATGCCGTGGTGATCCTCGTCGTGACCAACGGCCTGCGGCTCGGCCGCCACTGGGCATGGGTGCTCTCCGTCATCTGGGCCGTTGTGAACGTCGTCATCGCCGCGTTGTATCTCGGGTTGTCATTTGTGGACCCCGTGGAGCTACCGCTGGGCCTGGGCGATGTCGATGTGTTCTTCGCGACGGCGGTGCTCTGGGCCGCATTCCTGCTGTACCTCATCGCGACCCGACATGCTTTCCACTCCCACCGGCGGCGGCCGCTCGGTGCCGGTACTGATCCTCGCGGCGACACGGCTCCCACCGCCGACGACGCGCGGCAGATCATCACGCAGTACGGCGGTGGCAGTCTGTCGTGGATGGCGACGTGGGAGGGCATGGAGTACTTCCGGACCGAACAGGGAATCATCCCGTATCAGAAGCACGTCGGCGTGGCACTGGTGCTCGCCGACCCGCTCGGGCCTGAGTCCGCGGCGGCAGCGAGCATCGCCGAATTCGTCGGCGCGGCCGAGCGCGATTCCCTCATCCCGTGCTTTTTCAGCTCGAGCCAGCACACCCGCGACAGTCTTCCCGACGGGTGGCGTGACCTGATCATCGCCGACGACACTATCGTCGATCTCCCCGGCCTGGCCTTCACGGGCAAGAGTTGGCAGCACGTCAGGACGGCGATCAACAAGGCCGACCGTGAGGGCATCACGTTCCGCATGACCACCTTGGCGGAGGAGTCGTGGGGGATTCGCCAGCAGCTGCGCGCCATTTCCGAGTCGTGGGTCGGTGACAAGGATTTGCCGGAGATGAGGTTCACGTTGGGCACCCTGCAGGAGGCGGAGGACCCCGAGGTGCGGCTCGCCCTCGCCGTGTCGCCCAACGGAGACATCGACGGCTTCCTGAGCTGGCTGCCGATCTACGGGCCGGAGGGAACGCACACGGGCTGGACTCTCGATCTGATGCGGCGGCGCGAGGGCGGTTTCGGTGCGGTCATGGAGTTCTTGATCGGGTCCTCGGCGCGCACCTTTGCCGAGGAGGGCGCGTTGATCGTCTCGCTGTCTGGTGCACCGCTGGCTCATCAGGCGACCGACGACGAGGGCACGATCGCGCACCTGCTCGGCCAGCTCAGCGGCATCCTCGAACCGGTCTACGGGTTCTCGTCGTTGCATCGGTTCAAGCAGAAGTTCAATCCGCGCACGGAGCCGATCTATCTCCTTTACCGCGACGAGGGCGACCTCACCCGCATCAGTGCGGCGCTGACCCGCGCGTTCCTGCCCAATGCCACCCTGCGTCAGTTCGCGGGTGCCGGCATCGACATGCTTCGCCGCGAGTGACCGGATGCGGCAGGGCCGCGCGGTCGGCCCGGCCCACGGCCGGGTGTCAGGCGGGTGCGCTGCCGCCTGGCAGGCCGGCTGCGCCGAGCCGTGTGGCACCGCGCGAGCGGGCGCGCTGCTCCTCCAACGCGGCGGCGAAACCCGACTCCCAGTCCTCGACCACGTCGATGCCGAGGCGCCGAGCCTCTTCTATCGAGAGCTCCTTCGGGAATCCGTGGGTGTCGGAGAGGCGGAACACGTCGAGCCCGGTCAATGTCGACCCCTGGTACTCGGCGAGGGCGCGGAGCCCGCTCGTGAGAGTGCGCCGGAACGCGGTCTCCTCTTTTACGAGCACGGCGATGACTTCGTCGCGCGAGGCGGCTACCTCGGGGTAGTCCGCGGCGTACAGGTCGGCGATCACGGGAACGACCGTGGAGAAGAAGTTCTCGGACAGACCCAGCGAGAGCGCGAATCGGATGGCGCGGCGCAGCAGGCGTCGCATCACGTAGCCCTGCTCCTTGTTCGACGGGCGCACGCCGTCGACCGCGAGGAACGTTGCCCCGCGGAGATGATCGGCGATGATTCGCATCGCCGCCGTCTCGTCTTCGTAGCGGCGTCCCGTCAGCGCTTGCAGTGACTCGATGATGGGCCAGAGCAACGAGATGCGGAACACGTCGTCGGAGCCGATCGATGCTGCTGCGATCCGCTCCAGGCCGCCGCCGAAGTCGACGTTGCGCTTGGTGAGTTCCTCGAATGAGCCGTCCTCGCGGCGGCGGTACTGCATAAAGACCTGGTTGCCGATCTCCATGAACTGCCCGCCGTCGCTGGCCGGATGTGCCAGGCCGTACGACGCATCCTGATGCTCTGCGCCGAAGTCGTAGAACACCTCGCTGTCGGGCCCGCAGGGGTCGCCGATCGGCGTGCCCTCGAGCGATCCGCCTCGCGACCACCAGTTCTCGCCGCCGTCGTAGAAGAAGATTCGTTCGCCCGGCTTGACGCCCCGAGCGTCGCCGTCTGCCTGCGAGCCGATCTCGGCCACACCGTTCGAGACGCCGCGCTCAGCGAAGACTGCGGCCCAGATGGATGCCGCCTCGTCGTCGCGTGGGATTCCGTTGGCCGGATCGCCGATGAAGCACGTGACGTAGATCCTCGAGGGGTCCAGGCCGACCACGTCGACCAGGAAGCTGTAGAACTGGCGGATCTGCGTCTCTTTGAAGTAGTCGCCGAGTGACCAGTTGCCGAGCATCTCGAAGAACGTCGTGTGCCGGTTGTCGCCGACCTCGTCGATGTCCTGCGCACGCACGCACGGCTGGCTGTCGGTGAGACGCACGCCAGCCGGATGCTCCTGCCCCAGCAGGTAGGGCAGCAGCGATTGCATGCCGCTCCCGTTGAACAGGGTAGAGGTGTCACCCTTCGGAACCAGGGGCGCCCGCTCGATGACGGTATGCCCCCTCTCCTCGAGGTACGTCAGATACGAGTTGCGGATTTGCCGAGCGTCCATACTTTTAGGCTTTCACATCGGTCATGCGTTGGTGCGCTCGTTCGTGCCTCGGATGACGAAGGCGACGCTGATGAGGGCGAGGGCGCCGGCAATCAGCTCGATGGTGGCCCCGATGCCAGCGAGTGGTCCTGGGGTGCCGTGGGTGATTGCGAAGGTGGAGAAGTCCCAGAGTCCGTGGAGCACCATGGCCCAAATGAGGGTGCCTGTGACGCGGCGGACGATATAGAAGACCGTTCCGGCTATGAAGGCGAAGACGACTTGCTGGATGGTTGGGCCGAGCGCTTGGCCGTTGGTGGCGTTGAGCAGGTGCATGACTGCGAAGAGGGCGGAGGTCAGTAGCCAGACCCAGACTTCGCTGAGACGGCTGCGAAGGGCCGTGAGGAGAAGACCGCGGGTCGTGAGCTCTTCTGTGAAACCGACGAGCAGGATGACGAGCGAGGCCGCGAAGAATGCCCCGTCGTAGGCCGCCCAATCGGTGGAGATGAGGTTGAAGATCAAGGCGATGGCCATCAGAATCGGTGCGATGATCGGCCAGCGCACGCTCCGGTGACGGTCGAAGAGGGCGGGCTTCCACCAGCCGAGGAGACTGGTGGTGATCGCAAGCAGGACCGCGGCGATGATGAGGGAGAGGCCTCCGCCGAAGAAGAGGTTGCTGCCACTCTCGCCGAGTTCGTCGTAGCGCACCCCGGAGAGGGCTTGGATGCTGTAAACGACGACGGCGTAGCCGACGTAGATCACCAGACCGATCCACACCTTCGGTCGAACCCTCAAAGTCTCACTCATCGGACTTCCCCTCTTCCTTGCTATTCGTTGTGTTTCCTCGCCGAGTTGTGCGGCCACTTCTTCGTGGCCCTGGGTATCTATCGGCTGAAGTAGGCATTCGACTTCGATGTATAGAGCAACACAAGCCCGATCAGGGCGACGATCGCCGCGAGGATCGTGGCGATGAAGTTCGCGGGGTGAGCAATGAACTGAACAATCGCGGAGATGAAGGAGAACACGAAGGAGATAGCGACCAGGATCCGAGCGATGTTGCTGCCGCCGAATAGCGCGAAGGCGACCACGAAGGAGGCGACGCCGACGACTATTGCGATCCAGGCGGTCTCGTTCGAAATTCCTTCCGGGTTCAGTACTCCGGTGAGGACCAGAATTCCGGAAACGATCTGAAGCACTGCGCCGATCCACGCGAGTATTGCGATGAGAACGACGCCGCCCGGACGCTGACCAACCATGACTGCTCCCCCTAGCAATTCCTGATCTCTTCTCGACCTGCCCTGTCTACTACTTCTCTGAGCGACGGAGCCGGTGGGTTCATAGTAGACGGATTTGGGACATATTCGAATGATAAATTCCTCGTTTCGGTCGCTGCAAAAAATCTATTCGGATGTGTCTCGGATCGAGTTAGGGTTGTCCCACGCCCATGAATCCGTCTCGTAATCGGGGTGGATCGCGAACCGGAAGGATCGAAGAATGTCGAGAGAAGAGCACGCACGCGAAGGTGCACAGGCAGTCATCCCGGACGACGAAATCCTCGATGTCGCCGTGGTGATGCCCCGCGGATCGACCATCTCCGGGGTGCTCGGTGCTGCGGCAGGCGTCGGCCTGGGCGGCAACAACCAGACTGCGTGGGGCGTCGCCGGCGGGATGCTCGCGCAGCGCGCCAACAGCGCCTCGCATGGAAGCTACCCGTCGATCGTGCTGGCCGTGTCAGCAACGAAGCTCTACGTCCTCGGCCGCACCTCAACGGGGCTGGTGGGCGGGTGGAAGCACCTGCACCCGGTGGCGCACATCGACCGCAGCAACCTCGAGATCGGCCGTCGACAGAGTGGAACTGTGCGGGTCATCGAACTGACCGACACCACCACGGGAACGAAGCTCGAGTTCGAGGCGCAGAACATCGGCGGCCTCGGCCTCAAAGACCTCCTCGCCGAACTCGGCGAATAACGCTCCAGCAGCCGACCAGCACCGACATCGGGGGATGAAATGACGACAACGACACACAACCGCAACGATCGATTCGGACGGTTTCTCGAACGCCGGGACGACCGCGACTTCCCGTATTACAACGGCCAGCCCGTCGAGATCCCCACCTGGAAATGGGTGCTGATCATCCTGGCCTGCGTTGTCGGGTTCGTCGCCCTGACAACCATCCCCGCGGCAAACAATGTCGAGTTGCTTCTGCCGCGATCCCTGTTCACCGCAATCATGCTCATCGCGTTCATCCTTCTGGCCGGAAGACACTGGACGGCGATCTTCCGGAAACCCACCGGCGGCGACTGGGTTGCGATGCTGGTGTACGGCCTCGTAACCTTCGTCGTCTCGTTCATTCTCGGCGCACTCGTGCGGGCGATCTTCGGCGCGACCGCCAACACGGCAGCCGACGGGCTGGCCTCCGGTGGAGCACCGGAGATCATCACCTTCTACGTCGGCACCGCGATTCAGCTGCTCGGCGAGGAGCTGTTCAGCATCCTGCCCTTCCTCGCCCTGATGTATTTCTTCTACACCAAGGCAAAACTCAGCCGGAAGACGTCGATCATCATCGCCTGGCTCGTGATCGGTGTCTACTTCGGGGCGGCCCATCTGCCCACCTACGACTGGAACGTGATTCAGGCGCTCGTCGGGATCGGTGTCGCCCGGCTCCTGCTCACCCTCGCGTTCATTCGCACCAAGAATATCCTCGTCTCGACCGGAGCTCACATCCTGAACGACTGGATTGGCTTCACCTTCGTGCTCGTCACCAGCGCCGCCCTCGTTTCGTGATCCTGGCTGAGATCCTCAGTGCGGATTCGGGACGCCGTCGCCTCCGGCGATCGGGGGCGAGACGACATCGGCCATCGGCTGGGCCCAGGCCGCGACCTCGGCGAACAGCGCGGAGAACGTCTCGCGTAGCTGCTGAATCCCGTCGAGCACCGCACCTACCGCATTCACACCCTCTGGAGTCGCCTCGAGGACGACGGCCCGTCGGTCTGCGGGAACCGCGTCGATGAGGCGACGCACGTAACCCTTCGCGCAGAGCTGATCGACGATGTACGCGGCCCCCGCGGGAGAGACCCCCAACGAGGACGACAGGTCATTCGGACGGACCCCCACTTGGGTCGCTATCTGCACCAGGGCCGCTCGCTGACGAGCAGCCAACTGTCCTTGCATAGCCGCATCAGGCATAAAACCGACCAGCGAAGCGCCCGCCTCACAGACCCGTCGAAGAAGATCGATCGGATCCGTCGATAGTTCGTCTATTCGCGATGATTGTGGCGGAGTCGTTCCCGCGCTGATTTCCTGAGCAAGGTCTTTACTCAGGTGGAACAGGTCAGAGATCGACGTGCGGAACATTTCGGACTGCTCCTCACCGCGGTTGGTGAGGACGACCTCAACAACGCGGCCATCGCCGTCCGAGGGCCGTGTGACGACGAGGCCGTTCTCGCGCAGGCGGGACAGCATTCGCGATAGGGCACGACGGTTCATCCCGCTGACATCGGCAACCTGTCGAGTCGACACGGCGTGATCTTTCACGAGTGCAATGATCGCGAGGATCTCCTCGATTTCGGCCCATTGGGTACCGAATGTGTCATCGACGATGCGGGTTATCTGGTCGTTGAAACGCCCCAGTAACTCCATGGCGCGGTCTTGCCCTGTTGTGTCCGTCATTGTGCTCGAGAAGCAACGTCACTACACGTTGTTCGTTCAGCCCCGACGCGGGGGTCGAGATCTACTTCAGTTACGTTGGTCATGGCAGCCCTTTCAGCGATCGATACCGTGAAGCCGGCCGAGGTCCGGGGCTAACTGTTTCTTAAGTTTATCTCAGCGTCCGACGTGCATCTTCCTCGCGCGGTGATGCGAAGGCGTCGGGCGATCTCGAATTCGGTCTAGATTCAAGACAGTTCTGAACATATCCTTTCTTCAACGCCCCTCGAGCGGGGGTGTCCGGCGGCACCGATGCCGCCGTTGGATGACGGAGGGGGCCGTTGTGTCTGGATCTATTTTTTCTTATCGAGGATGGCGGATCGCCGCGGGTGTGGCGTGTGGGATCCTGGCGGCGACGGGATTAGCGGCCTCGGCCTTTGCTGCGGGTCCGTCAGCCCCTGACCCGGCCCGGAACGGGACCGCGTCGCTGACCGTCACTGTGCAGGGCAGTTCCACCTTCGAGGTTTACCGAGTCGATGTCCCTGGCGCACCGATCGACTTAACGACGAATGATGGATGGCAGACAGTCAACGGCCTGTTAGACGATCTCGGCAGCAACCCGACGGAGCAAGAACTCGTCGATCGCGGTCTCGATATTGTTGCCGTGGCCCCGGCCAACCCGCGGGTCGATCCGTTGCAGCTCGTCTTCCCGAATCTGCCCTTCGGTCTCTACTACGTCGAAGAAACGGTACCGGCCGCCGGTTTCGACCCCGTCCTGCCATTTTTGGTTACCGTCCCGACGACCGATCAGGCGGACGGGGCCAGCTGGATCTACGACGTGCAGGTGTCGCCGAAGAACCGTTCGACCACCGACAAGACCGTTGCAGACGGCACTGCATCGCATGGTGACCTGCCCGGGGATCCTGGTTCAGGAAGCGTGTTCACATGGACGGTGCGCGGCAACGTCGTCGACAACATTCAGGATCAATACGAGGTGATCGACAATCTCGACCCCCGGCTCGTATTCACCTCGGCCCGTGTGTATCTCACGACCGGTTCTCCTCAAACGACCATCCCCCTCACCGAAGGATTGGATGCGGACTACACGGTTTCCACAGATGCGGGCGGTGGAACCGGTGAAACCGTGGTGACAATCGATTTCCGGCCCAACGGCCTTTTGCAGCTCCAGAGCATCGATGAAGCCACCACCCAGGTGGTCGTCGAAATCGACACGACCATTTCCGGTGAACCTGACGGCGGCGCATCCGGACTTATCGCTAACACCGCCACCGTTATCCAGAACAATGGATTCGTGACCGAGATCCCCGGCACCGAAACCAAATGGGGCAAGGTCACAGTCACGAAGCAGTCCACTACCGGGCAGCTCCTTCAAGGTGCGACCTTCGAGGTGTACGCATCCAACAGCAACGACTTCGCCACCGCAGCGACCACCGGTCTCACCGGCACGACCGCGGCCGATGGCACGACGACCATTGGCAGCATCCGCTACTCCGACCACGCTCTCGGAGACGGCATCAGCACATCCTCGACGGCATACGAGTACTACTGGCTCGTCGAGACAGTGGCGCCCGCGGGCCACGAATTGCTTCCTGACGCAGTTCCCTTCCAGCTCACCGAAGGCAACAGCACCGACTTCACCGTCGGTGTGTCGGTCGAGAACGTCCCGACCAACGGCGGCTTCACCTTGCCGCTGACTGGTGGAACGTTCGCGACCGTGGTGTTCTACCTCATCGGAGGCTTGCTCGCCGTCGGGGCAGTCCTGCTGATCCTGCGGACGAGGCGCGTGCACGGGTGACCAAGCGAGCGCCGATGCGCGCCATCCTCCGGCCCGATCGGTGGTGGCAGGTGCCGGCGATACGCACGGCGACGTTTCTCCTCATAGCTTTTCTTGGGGGCGCATCGCTTGCTTACCCGTCCGCCGCGGAGTGGATAGGTGCTGTCGGTAGGTCGCAGACGATCTCGCACTACGGGGAGACGACAACCAGGCTCACGCCGGAGCAACGCGCCGCCCTCCTCGAGGCTGCGGCTCGGTATAACGGTGAGCTGACGGACAGCCCCCTCAGCGATCCGTTCCTGCCGAGCCCCGACGGGCCGGTGATGGGATCTGATGCGGGCCGGAAAGACTACGAGAAGCAGCTGCGTGCAGGCGAGTCGGACGGCCCGATGGCCAGATTGATGTTCCCCGCTATCGATGTCGACCTGCCCATCTTCCATGGCACGGCCAACGGCACGTTGGCGAGGGGTGCCGGACACTTGTACGGCTCATCGCTTCCCGTAGGCGGTCGGGGCACGCATTCCGTCATCACAGCGCACAACGGATACACCGGCGCCGAGATGTTCGACGACCTCGACGCTGCGCAACTCGGTGACACCTTCACGATCACGGTCGCGGGAAAGGTCCTCACGTACCGGGTCGACCAGATAGAGGTCGTCACACCCGACGAGCTCGATCATCTCCTGCAGGTTCCGGGCAGTGATTACGTGACCCTGGTCACATGCACCCCGCGGTTCATCAACTCCGACCGGCTGCTTGTGAGGGGTACTCGGGTAGGAACGGGCTGGGAATCACAAGCTGGAGGCGACCTCGAGCCTGACTCGGCAGCAGGTCCAGGTATGCCGTGGTGGGTGGTCGTCGTCGCGCTCCCACCTGCCCTGGCTGCGGGCCTCCTCTGGGTGACGAACTCGGCTCGAAAACGAAGCACCGCATTGCCCGAGAACCCGCAGGCCGAGAAGATAAGCGTGCCTTGACTCAGGCCGCCGGTGTGGGATTCTGCTCGGCACCAGCCTTGCTGGAACGAGCGCGTGGAAATGCCTTTGCGAGTCGTCCGAGGGTGGCGAGGTCAGCGTGGGTGGCGAGGTCGGCATGGCTCCCGACGGAGCGGCTGCGGCCGATCGAGTCTTCCAACTGAATCACGCCGTGCTCGATGCGGTCGTGGGTCTGAGCGAGGGTTCCGGAGAATTCTTTGAGCACCGGACGCAGCTTGGCCAGCGACCGGACCGAGTTCGCCATGTCGACGATGAGAATGCCGACGAGCGTCCATGCGAATGCGATCGACACGTCGTGCGGAATCGCAACGAGGAGGGCAACGAAAGCGGGATGCAGCACGTAGATGAGAAGCAGGCCGAGTATCCCGAACAGGAGGGAATTCTCGAGACAGATTCGTCCCTGCAGGTTGAGCCGTCGATCGCTGTAGTCCCAGAGCGTGATGTGGAAGGCCTTGTCGAGCACCAGATGTGTCGTGAACTCGAGGGTGCTGGTGATAATCACGCACGCAATGAAGATGACGAAGATGTTGTGGAAGTTCGGCACGACCAACAGGATCATCGCGATTGCTCCGAAGCCGTAGATCGGCACGAACGGACCTGTCAGGAATCCCCGATTCTGGAGAGAACGCTCGCGCACGAGCACGTAGAGTACTTCGGCGATCCATCCGATGAACGCGTAGCAGGCCACGAACAGGAAGATCATGCTGAGTGCGTACATCAGGTCGGGCTTCTCCGGCTCGGGGGGGTCCTGAAGACTGCGAGTTGCTCGCTATGTGTCATTTGGGACCACCTTTGTCCAGGCGATGTCGTCCGGCCGCACTGGAATACCAAATTTTCGCCTTCACGAGATATTGCACATGCGCAGGCGAAAATTCAAGACGTGATCCGGTTCGAATTTGATGCGGCAGTTGCTGTACAGGATGCGAACAACCGTGAAGATACGCATCGCCGTTGCTCGAGTATTGCAAACTTTCCTGCCCACATTTTGCCCACACTTTCGCGAGAACCGACGTAGTCGGCCGTTATCTCGCGTGATCAATATCCGTAGACATTGGCTGAACTTCCGCAAAAGTCAGGCAGAGGCGCGGCGATGTATCGAGTTCGAGTCCCTGTGGGGGTACCACTTCGACCTCGCTGCACCCCCTTATTGGCGCGGAAGTTGCCAATCATTGGAAAGGTCGCGGGGCGGTTTTGCCCACAATCTGTCGTTATCAACGGCGCTCGCAACGGATATCGACAGTGTTTAGCTCAGTCGTATCCAACTGGAGACGGTGCATAAGCATCGCCGAAACTGGCTCGACCACGATGGCATCGTTCGTGTCTCACAAACCGTGAATTCACCGCTGTGAGACAGTTCCCTCCGATGAGACGACTTTTCGAGACAGCCCTCATGCTGAATCTCCGGGCGATACGAGTCGACACTGGGGGAGCGGGCGGTGGCTCGAAAAGCTGTAGTTATTTGAGACGTGACCAAGGTCGCGGGTGGCGCTCCTCTCTTAGGGGCACCACTATGGAAGCAATACGACATGTCCCCGCCAGCGTCTCTGGAGCACGCGGGCCTTAGCCCGAGGAGTGTGTTCTGCGTGACGACTCTCATTGCTTGGGCTGCAGTCGATCAACGCCGGGTCTCCTCCATCTACATTGCCAGCGACAGTCGCATCTCCTGGGGTAGCTCTCACCTTTGGGACCAAGGACGCAAAACCTTCGCCGCAACCGAGACGCCTCACATTTTTGGATACTGGGGCGACGTTCTGTTTCCCTCGATTGCGCTGCCGACGGTTTTGGACCAGCTGGCGGCCAGCGCCATTAGTCCCACAAGTTCGGGCTTCAGCGCGATCGGCGGCGCCATTCAAAGCCTCTGGACTGACTACCCAAAACCGGAGAAAAGAGACTTCGGGATCGTGATGGCGACCCGACGAGGACGTGGCATGGAAGCGGTCTTTGAACTGGGAATTATGACGTTCGAAGCGAGTACCGAGACGTGGGACATAAGGGAAGCCGATATGCCCGAATCATCATCTCAACTCCACCTCGCGGGAAGTGGATCCACAGAAGTCCGGAAAGCCTGGCATTTGTGGGAGGACAGCAGTCAAGGTGGAACGAGTCGAGCTATCTACAGCGCATTCGCGGAAGCACTCGCCGAAGGAAAGGATCCCCGCTCAGGGGGTGGTCCGCAACTAGTTGCGCTTCAGCAGACGGGTCCTGGCCGGCGGTTTGGCACCGTTTACCAGGGGAAGCGCTACCTTGCCGGCGCGCAAATACAAGAATCGGCCGCACGAGCCACCGCGGTTAATTGGTTCAACGAGCTATTCGAACGTGTCGACGGCGGCGACGGAAGACGATTAGTTAACGCCCAGCGCCACGCGCCACGAAGAAGCAAAAGGGCGTAGCGTTCCAGTGCTCTTGTCCTGAATCCAGGACTGTGGGACGATATCCGCATCTGCGATGCAGATGCGTATGTCGGATTCGAACTCCTGTGTGCGCACGCAATTCCCATTCCTTCCACAACTCGGGGGAGGGTCTACGTTGGCGGCGGCTGGTTCTCCAGCCGCTTTTGGGTTTAATAGACGCATTTGATCGCTAGAGTGCGTCCTGAGGCGGCCGGGATCTTCGGCCGGACCTCGTGTTCGAGATTCTGGCGCTCTACTGTGAGAAGGTCAGACCAAATCTGCGCAATCAAGTAGCTTACGGTCTGTTCGACTACGACGAGTTAGCCTTCTCGGACGCGGTGCAGGCCTGGGGGCAAGCGCTGCAGCTGGTCTACATGCCCTACTGAAACAGTATCGGGCGGAAGCGGCGCCCACAGACGAAGACCGAATAACCCATACGAATAGGGCAATCAGCGATGCTCAGAATGGAGCACGTCAGAGTGGCTGAGCAAGACGCGCCCGACCCCGAGCGGGAGTTCGGTGTCAACGTGCTTGAGAACGTTTTCGTGACGTGGATCGAGCCAGAGCTCGCCCGACGTGGACTGGCCCCCGACCGGAGCTCCGTGTGGGCCGGCGTAGTGGAGCTCTTTCCTGGTGGTGGCTTCAAGACGACGCTCAATGATGAAGCCAAGATCGCCGCAAGGGCGACCCCCTCTGCAGGGATCGCGCCAGGCACACCGCTGACCGAGGAGAACATTGAAAGCCTCGAAACGTTCCAACCGACCGGGGTCGGGACCGACAGCGGTTGGATCGTCTACGTCGTGTTCGCAGGGGCTCCGTACCTGGCTTTCGACTTCCGCTACAACAAGAGCCGCGTCGGTGAGCTACTCGATCTCGCCGACGACTACCTCACGACAGCCCGGGCTTCCTACGTGGGGGCCCTTCGTCCCGCTGTCGACAACCTGTACTCCGCGGCCGAGCTCACCGTCCAGGCGCAGATGCTCGGCGAGTCTCAGACAACCACCTTCCATCGAGTCCGCGCGAAGTGGCTGAAGAACGCCGCCGACATGGCGAACGTCCCAGCTATGCACAACTACATACTCCAGGAACTGCACGGCCAGCGGGCAGCAGCCCGCTACGCAGATGGCCCACTGAACATGACGGCCACCGAGGTCGCTGAGGTGCTCGACGCTGTGACCCAGATGATCGACTTCGCGCGCCAGCGCACCGGCGTTCCTCGCCAGGATTTCTAAATCGATGCGGTTGAACAAAAAGCTGAAAACAGAGGTGAGGCGACGAGATGTCGATTGACGCTGAGGCGACGCGATCCACCCTGCCCTTACTCGATGTCCCCTTCGTCTTTTCTCAAGTTCAACTCTTGTCTTCTCAACAGTTTCGAGATGAGGCAAGGAGCAAGTGGGATCAGCGCGTCTCCATCGATGACCTGGAGACGCTTCACCAGCTCGGGCTACTCGTCCCGCTCTATCGAGCAGATGATGATCAGAAACCCGAGGCCCTGCCGGCGCCCCATGAAGACGACCACAGCAAGATCGCTCGATACGCGCGTGAGGGTCTGATTCGCGATCCACAAGGCGAAGACGCCTCGCCCTGGCCGCACTGTCGCCCGAATGGTGTGGGGGACAACTGGTGGGACGGGTTCTTTTACAGTCATTGGCAGCTCCTGGGGCTCCGCGATGCTCTCCAGCAGCGCGAGAACCTACGCAGAGTTCCTAATGAGGACAAGGGGTCTCGTGCGTTCGCAGCGCGGCAGCGGCATGAGTACCTGGCCTTAGCTGCGTTGTCGGCGAGGTTCTTCCCATCCATCATTGGTCGGGTTACGTACCGGGATGGTGCCGAACGCGAGACGCTCCTCACAGCCCGCCACGATGTCGACGCCACGGCACGACTCAGCGCAGCTTCTTTTCCAGCTGACCGCCTTCGGCCGACAGCGGAGTTCCTGCTCTCCCGCGCCCACGCGCATGACCCCATGCGAGAGTGGTGGGATCTCGCAAGGCATTCCGATGCGAGCGGCTGGTTTCGTCTACGCGGCGGCGCGCTCGAAGCGGTCTGGCAACGAATCGCCGCGGAAGTGTTCCTACGCGCACACGATGAACTCGCCTCGCTGGGCACCCTTGACTCGCTCCCTGAGACGGGTGACCCGCACATGTGGCATCCCTTACAGGAACGGATCGGCCTGCATCATGACAGTGACGGCATCCACCGGAGCCTGGCCCGGGTGGGACTGTCACCTGAACCATCGGTCGTGCTCGTGCTCGAAGGACAGACCGAGATGGTTCACATACCGGCGCTGCTCGATGCCCTAGGGATTAGCAAACCGCAGCAAGTGCGCGTCATCAACCAGCGCACATCGAGCGACAGGCCCAATCAGCTGGCCCGCTACGTCGCGCCGAGGTTGGGGCGGATACGGGGCAACAGGCAACTGATTGAGGCTGGCCCCACGGCACTGGTGGTGGCAATGGATGCAGAAGGACCGATCTGGGGCACCCCAGCAGCACGAGACCGACACCTCCACGAGTTACGCGAGATCGTCCGTCAGGAAGTCGCTGCGCAAGGCGGTGCCGTCACCGATCATGAACTCGAAATCCTCGTACAGCTGCATACCTGGGGTGACCAAAAGTACGAGCTTGCGAACTTCACCGACGAAGAACTAGAGACAGCGATCACGCAGGTGCTTCGAGCGAACTCCAAGACCGAACGTTCCGAGACGAACTGGGTGGCTCGACTGCGCACCGACATTGAGTACGCCCGGGAACGTGAGCTCGATATCAAGGTGGTCTTCGACCGCATTCAGCAGCAAGTCAGCAAAGTCGAACTCGCCGAGGCACTCATGCCTGTCCTGCTCGCCAAGCTCGAACACGAAGACAGTTCGGATCATACCCATCCACCGGTCCTCGATCTTGTCTTCGACCTAGTCACTCTCGTCAACCGACTCTCCGGTGGCGGATACAGTCTGGAGAAGCCCGCCGAGGCGCCCGGCTAGTGATAAATCTGGGGGTTCTCGATCGCGAGCCGTGGCGCGAGTCACTAGACAAGCGGACACCTCAATTAGGGATCGCTCGAGGGTGTTCCCCTAGAACACGAGGAGAGGTCGGGCGTAACCTCACCCCCAGAAGCAATGCAAGGTCTCCGATGATGTCCCTTATGTTTGGGCGGGAACTCCGAGATCAGGGGTGCCCCAAGGTGCGGAAATGCAAGGTAACTCCAGTGGTGATCGCACCCCTATTGGGACGTCGGTCGACGAACGATCGGGCGTTCTCCAACACGATGGCAAGGTTCTGCCACCGGACGACTCGCAGCCTTCCTGATATTGGAAACAGCTGCAGCGCAACAAGCGGCACCCGGTCCCGTCCTCGGCAAATGCATTGCTCGGCTCAACAAAATTGCAGCTGAGCTTGAACCTCTGGGTGCGGAGCTTCCGCGGCTCGAGCGCGGTCGAACGCGGCCATCGCCGGCGGAAACCTTCTACCGACAATCCTTTCCGACGCATGGAATAAGGCCGGTTGGCACGTGGAAGCCCGACGGGCGAGCGGCGGAGCACTGTTGGACCTGTGGCAGATCGTCATGTGACTTCAGGACGGACATAATCTCACGGCGCCCACAGGGCAGAACATCGGTCTTGTAACTGCGGAGTAGCATGAGGCTCCCGGAACCAATCTTTCTGCGCATAGACCGGCCGAATATTGCAAGAACAGTAGCCGAGCGCAATATTGTGGGGGAGTAGGTCCGCACAAGACCCACGTCGATTCCTGTCCGCCAAGATCCCTAGACGGCGGCGCTGACGTTGACGCGAGTCCGGAGGTCGCTGAGGCGAACCCCGATTGTGCTCAGTGATGCTCGCATTTCGTCGAAAACGGGTGCTTCGCCGGCCGGGTCTTCGATTGTCATGATGACGGCAAATTCGACGCCGGCCTCAGGGGGTCGTTCTCCGGCTCGGCTGAGATAGTCGACTTCGAGGGTCCAGTCGGTGGAACGTCCTACGCCTCGGGGCATCGCTGCTTCATAGGATTTGATCGGGTACCACTTTCCTAGTTCCGTGGCGAGGGTTCTCTCATTGGCGTAGGTGAAGCCGGAGAAGAACTGATGCGTCGGCTGCGTCTTGCGCGCGAACCGTCCGTTTTCGTCGGCCTGTTTGACTGCGGCGTCGAGGTTGATTCGGACCATCTCGTCACCGTGGACATAGTTCAGAGTCGGCCGGGCGACGATCGTCAACCGCAGTAGGCCGTGGCAGCTGCCTTCGCTGTCTGCTAGAGACCGTGGCCAGGTGAACGGGAACTCGATTCCGCGCCCGGGTAGCACCCGGTCGTTCAGAAGCACCGTCATTCGATGTGTATCGCCGTCGAGGGTTTCCTCCACAGTTTGCGGGACGCCGTGGCCGATGAAGGACTGGCCGATGTTCTTGAGCGGTTTGCTGTTGAGCAGTGCCGGCGACTCAGCGTGATGGATGGTCAGTGCGATCAGTGCCTCTCGGGACAGCGAGCCGGCAGTGCTCTGATCGAGCGTAGCGAGGTACCGGGACACGATCGGCGCTGAGTAGC
Source organism: Agreia sp. VKM Ac-1783 (assembly GCF_900177765.1). Lineage (GTDB taxonomy): Bacteria > Actinomycetota > Actinomycetes > Actinomycetales > Microbacteriaceae > Agreia. The sequence goes on along the minus strand of NZ_FXWI01000002.1, from coordinate 828,290 downwards.
TGGTGCCTCTCACGTTGTTCATGTTCCCGAACGCATCCATAGCGCGGAGACCAGTATCCGCACGCATCGAATCAGGTGCGGCGCCGCCGTAGGCCGCGAGATCCGGCTTCAGCGCCGAGGGAATCCGTCCGCCGCGGCGAGTGTAGCGCGTTGGAGCTCCTTCGATTTCGAAAGCAAGCCCCGGCGGATTGATGGCCCCGATCCCGAGATTGGCCAAGCTTTCGCTGGGCGAGCCGACGCCATCTGGGGCTCCTCCCTGGGCCAGCATGGCGATGGCGTCTGTCGGGTTCGCTGGCCACTCCAGTCGCTGGTCGATCCGCGAGAGATTTCCGACCGAAACGACGAAGATGATGTCCAGCTCGAGGGCGATCTCATCAAGGCGACGCGCTGCAATGCTGTAGGACGTGGCTCCGGGTGGCCGTCGCAGGATGGAGGAAAGGTTGAATATGCGGACTCCGAATGCGTCTCGAGCCCTCTGGCAGCCTTCCCGCAATTCAGCGAAGAAGTCCTCCAGCGAGGGGTAGTAGACACCTGTGAAGTTCGCGGCAGGGAATATGCCCAGGTCGTAAATCCGGCAGTCTTCCGCTGCCGGGAGCAGACCGCTGTTGAAGGAGCTACCCATGGCGATGATGGACGCGATTTGGGAGGCATGGTTGGCGCCGTTGATGCTGCGATGTTCCTCCGCTAGCAAGTCGGTGGCTTCCACGACAGAGGATGCCATGGGTCCGAAGACGCCGCCGTCGATTACTCCAACCACTCCTTGGGCGATGTCGGGGGTCCTGAGCTCTACCGGCGCGCCTAAATTATCAGGATCAACGCCTGGCGAAACTTCGGGATCAGGAATCTTCTCCTGCAGTCGTACGCGCTGGACGACTGCCAACTGTTCCACCTCGCCAATAGCAAGGCGAACATCTGGCGCAACCGGCAAAGCATCAGGAAGGTCATCCCGTCGGTTCTGGATAAGCCGTCGTATTGCCACGCCATCGACGGAGGTCGTCGAGGATCGCGGTGTGAATAGCATTTTCGGGAGGTTGGTTCGATCGATTGCTTCGTGACTACTCACGACCGCGTCGAGGGCACCGAACTGCGCGAGGGCTTCTCGACGCATTGGTTCATTTTCTGGAACATCAAATGTGTCGATTTCAAGCTTCGTATCGGCTTGGACTCCGACCCATTCTTCTGCTTCGTCCAGGGTGAATCCGCGTTCTGTGTTTGCGCGCCACTCTCGCACCGAGTCGATGGCACTGGTCTCGGATCGCTGCAGAGTAGGTGAATACCGCTCGACTCCTCGTGCGTCGGTTTTGATGGCAACGGCTTCTTCGGCAGAGCGGATGAGATCAATAATGGCGCCCAGCTTTGCGGAAGACGTCGCGAACACCAACTCCCCATAACGAATGGTGCCGACATGGCTCGCCCGTCTTGACGCAAAGAGCTTCGCGAATGGACGGTGCGATTTGGCGAGAGCGTCGGGACGCATCTGAACAACGATATTGATGAGATCACTGTCAGGGTGTCGCTCGAGAATTCGTTCCAACGCGGACGCAATGTCGTCTCGATGCTCGACGAAGGCGTCATCGAATCCTTTGAAAAAGTCCTTGCCGGCGCCCCCACCCTGAGGTGTCATCTTTGTGTCGCGGAACCGTTCTGGGTCAAGAACGATCTGAAGTGGACCACCAGCCATGTTCTGTTTCCCCCAGCTGTCGCGCTACGACGTCGTGCTTTGAAGCCAGCGAGCAACTGTTCGCCGGTCGCGGTCGAAAATAACTCCTAATTCGTTCGGCCCCAGATGGAGCGGCCCTTCGTTCAGCACCGACGCCAGTACAGCATCGGGTAGCTGTAACTGCGCTTTCAGGCCGTCTCCGAGTCGCAGCCCAGTCGCGTTCAGCGCCCGGCGCAACGCATCCATCTGGCTCACGTCGGACCTATCTGTCAGCACCCAGGTCTTGATGCTGGACAGGCTCAGCGTCTTCACGTCGGCGCCGGAGTGTCCTTCGGTCGCCCATCCGATCGCCTTTGCAAGGGGCCTCGGGTCCGGAAGGTGAACTAGCTGGCTTTCAGCAATGAGCGTGCGGTCCGGAAGAGACGGAAGTCCGAGGAAGATCTGGTGTTCGAAACGGCGCCAGATCGCTGTGTCGAGCAGTTGTTCGTGGTTTGTGATCGCGATCGTCAAACCGAACGGCGTGCGCTTGTCGAGATTCTGTAGCAGCGCATTGACGACGCGTTTGATCTCTCCGACCTCGTTGGAATCGTCTCGGATCTTCGCGACGGCGTCGAACTCGTCGAGGATCAGGACGGTGTCGTAGGAGTTGCAGAAGTCAAAAAGCGCACCTAAGTTACGCGCCGTGGTGCCGAGGAGCGACGATATAAGACCGTCGAGCCGAGCGATGACGGCCGGTCGACCAAGTTGGGCCGCGATCTTCATCGCTAGGGACGTTTTTCCGGTCCCGGGCGGTCCGTAGATGAGAAGTGAGCGGCTGATAGGAAGCCCCGCGTCGTAGAGCCGTTCCTGATGGCGCCATTCGTCCAGCAGCGATTCATACGCGGTCGTCGCCGTGTCGCTGAGGACAGGCCCGCGCATTTGATTCGCCGGGAATACCACTTCACACAGGGGCGCACCGGTATCCCGATCCACCGGGAGGGGCGTTCGTGTCCCCAACTTTTGAATGGATGCCGCTTCGCCTACCGAAGCACGAATAAAGTCGATCGGCTCGATGGCTTGTCTCTTTTCGCTCCGGGACAGGAGGCTGCGCAATGACTTCGCCTCGCGGCTGTCGCCCGACTCAGCCAAGCGTTCCGCGAGACGTGAGATCTGCTTAGCGATAGCCTCGGCGCTTCCTGTCAAGGCTGTACGTGCTAACGCCTGCACGACGTCGAAGTTCTCCATATGGACACTGTAGCCCGCAGGTGTGACATGGGGACCCAGATTGTGTGACAGATGAAGCGTGTTCATGTCCTATCGGGCCAGGAGTCAAAGCAACCGTCCACATACGAGGATGCGGGAACTGCCTGTCGTCGCCGAACCGAGATGACCGTGCCGTACCGGTGAGAGTTACTAACGTCGAGTGTCACTCGCTATCGGGACTGCTGAAGGAGACCCGTGCGCTGGGCTCGCTCTCGCAGAAGACACGTGTTCACCGCGGTGACTCCGGTGCTCTCTAGCGACGTAAGGGTGCTTGGACCCGGGCGCGGTGAGCGGGAGCGACAGGAGGGGAGTCGAGTTGTCATATGACCCCCGGTTATGTTGAAGGGAGCGCAACATTGAAGGTAGCCAGATAGTCGATTCGGTGGGTATGCCATCGGGAAGTTTCGTCCGGCGTGCGCAGCGTCGGCCTTTTTGTTACTACTGTGTCCCCATGCCCGCGGACACCCCCGACTCTTCCCTTCGGAACTCCTTACCGCGGATTCCCGAACGCCAACGCGTTCCCCATCCCGTAGGCGATACAGCAACGAGAATGGAAAGCCCTGATGAAAAGCGTGAAGCTGAGGGGCTCCTCGTCGAACTGTGCAAAAGAATAGACGAACTCGCGAGCTTGTCAGATCGTGGATATTTCGAAACCGAAGCGGGATCGTCCCTTGCGTTAGACAATGCAGCAATCCATCCACTCAGTGTCACCGCTGCTTCAAGCGCAGCCATCTTGTCGGCGATTGACCACCTCAATACGGTAGCCATCGTCGTACGAGCGGGAACCATGCCGTGGGTCTCGCTCTTCACGTTGCTTCGATCAGTCATCGAAACATCTTCCGTGGCCATCTACGTGCTGCAAAGCGAGTCTCGCAGTGAGCGAATCCTGCGCGTTCTCCGAGGTCAATTCGCAGAGATAAAAGACCGAGTGAACTCGCAAAAGAACTTGGGTGAGCCAGATGTGGATGCGGAAGCGGATAAAGATCTTATCCGGCGCGCCCTGGCGGGGTACCCGGACGCAGGATCGTGGGAAGAGATTGCGGGCAAGAACGGGGCTCGAAGCGGACCGGATCCAAGCATCACGCAAAAAATTTTGCTCGCCAGCGCGTCCGTACCTGTGCGAGATAACCGTCCGCCCTCAGCTGTGCTTGGCATGTGGCAGCTCTTCAGCGGCATCACTCACGCCAGACAGTACGCAATGATGACGATTCTGGACAAAGAGGAGCTCGAGTACGACGAAGAAACGGGGGTCGTCAACGTTCACTTTACGACGGGCGCCAGGTCCTTGGTCGGCAGCATCGTTATCGCGATCGACGTCGTCAACGCTGCGGTACAACTCTACGGTCGACGTTCGACTGAATTTACGAAGGTGCCTGAGGACGTTGTCCTAGAAGGCATTCTCCGCAAGCAACAACGACAATAGCGTCGGGCAGGCAATTCATTTGCGTAGCTTATGGCTATGCTCCAAGAGAGGGTGATGTATGGCAGGCGGACCTCGGGACTACAGCTCTGGGACAGAGAAGGCCTTATTTCGTCTGTCTTCCGGAACCTGCTATTTTCCCGACTGCACCACTCCAATCATTCGCACCATTGAGGGGCATCCTGTGGTCGAAGTGGAGATAGCCCATATTCGTGGCGCGAACAAGAACTCGGCTCGGTTCGATCCGTCCATGGACGATGCCGAGCGTTCGGCATTCGCCAATCTCATCCTACTTTGCACCGTTCATCACAAACTCGTCGACCGGATTTCCCCTGAAAAATACCCGGTCGAAGTCTTGAGGAGCTGGAAGGTGCTCAACGAGGCGACCGAGGGAATCGAAGCACTCAGGCAAGATGTGACAGCGGCCAACTTCGAGGCGCTACTCGAGCGGATTGCTGGCTCGCTTACCCTAAAGCGAACAGTGGAGCTCGACCTCCTTGCCGGCTTCGTCGTCAGCTCCACCGACATTGCTACGGTCCCTCCTGACTCATTCGACGTTGTACTCCGGCACAACCCTCATATGGCTAATATGACCCATGTGATGGTGAGTAACATCCGCAATATCGGCTCTCAGCCTGTCGGCATCGAGGCCGTAGATCTGTATTTCGGGTTACAGGCAAATGACGGATCAGAAAGTGAAGCATCATTCACTTTATTAGGACGAAATGATTTCGGATCGTCTAACCCGTTGCTCCCATATCGCCTTCAAGACGGAGCCGCAGTCCGGTGGCTCACCAAGATGGAAACGGTGCGGTACGTCGTCGAAACTGCGACCGAGAACGGGTCTAAGGTCCTCAATCTGCGGTCCCGCGTCCGACTGTCAACCGGGGAAGTGATCGACTCGATCAAAGTGCCCTGGCCATTCAAGAGCAGCTGGGATTGACCATGATTGCCTGAGGCCTCACCGGAAGGGTCGTTGCATTCGATGTGTCGCTGATAGGCAAAAATGCCCCCGCGCCCGCTGCGTTCTTCGACTACTCGAGGGTCGTTTCGGCGGAGCTCGCTCAGATGGCCGACGTGCCGGGCGCCGCGGTCTTGAGCCCAGACGCGATGGAATGGAGAGCCATTTTCTTACTCGAGAATCGCTTTCTGTGTCGGCGCCAGTAGCTCGGGAGTGGCCCCGCGCCAACCGAAATACTGGAAGAACTTCGAAGCGGCCGACAAGGCAGCAGCACGGCTCTCCTCGATTGAGGTACCCGGCCACATGACTATGTCCGGCAGCCTGAGTACGTTGTCGCTGTAGGTGTAAGGGACCCAGAAGCCGCCTGCGTGCCCCTGCGACTGACCGGCTGCCAACGCCCAGTCCTTGATGCCGTGCGCCTCAATTGACACAACATACTCGGGGCCGGGGGAGTTCAGGGTCTCGGGTGAACGGGCGTCCTTCTCCGCCTCCATATATCGCGCCGCAAACTCAAGCCACATAGTAAAGTCCGCCACGACCTCCTCGACCGATATGAAATTCGGATCAGCCTGTCCATCGGCCAGGATCAGTCGGCGGTCCTTCACTGCGCGGATGATGCCCATAGACCCGACGAATAGGCCCGACTGGAATGTGGTCCAGGTTTCCGGCAGGTAGGCGCCCTCATTCGTCGACCCGGAGACCCAGTCCTGGCCTTGTCCAGTAAAGGCCATATGAGGGAAGGCGCGTCCCGCATGGCGCACCTCGCTGCGATCGACCCGGGCGCGCAAAGTGGGGATGTCGAACCGATCCTCTCTGAAGGACCCGCCGCTGATGATGACGCGGAAGTATGGTTCAGGGACTCGGTCGCGCTGCCGGAGAAACACCTTGTCAACCTGCGCGGTGTAGCCCTTCGGGACGAGTGTGTTGCCGTTCTCCCGGAACTCCAAACCGCCTCCCTGGGCGCGTCGCAAGAACTGCGCCAAATTCTTGTCGACAGCGAGTTCGATCAACTCCCGCATTTCGGCGTGAGTTTGTCGAGCCGAGCTTTCCGGCTTAGCCGACGAGCGCGTGTAGAGCTGCCCGACGGCAAGTACACCGTCAAACTCCTTTTTGCACACCACCGGGTACGCGCCGAACTCCTCAATGCGCAACGCGATGACCTGCCCACCGGATGGATGCGACAACGTGCCGATCGTCATTTCCAGCGCCGGGTCGGCGTAGGCATTCACCTTCGCGGTGACATTGTCGAAGACGGTCCACTCCGACAGTTGCGAAGGAGTCAGTCCGTTCAGACCACCGACGGGGTCTGTGTCGTCGATTCCAAGCACAACGTGGCCGCCGCCTCGGTTGTTCGCTATGGAGAGACATGCCTTGACAACCTTGGCGACGTAGCCCTTATCGTTCAGACTGCCGCCTCTTTTGAACTCGACGTGACGCCGCTCCCCACCGATCTCCAGAATCACGCGTAGTTCGTCGTCGGTGAGCATGCTGACGAGTCTTCCACTGACGGAGCTGAAAATTAAGAAAGCGGGCCGGCCGGGACACGTCTCGGCCTGCCATTTTCTGGCATGGTGACGAGTGTGATTGATGATGACGCCCTGCTGCCGCTCGCTTTCTCTCTGTACTCGAGCCCCGGCGCGTACGGTCTGCTGCTGGGGGCCGGCGTTTCGGCACCCAGCGGCATCCCCACAGCGTGGGGAGTGATCGAGAACCTCACATCTCGGGTGGCGCAGCTCGTGGGTGAGAGTCCGGAGGATTCAGTGACATGGTATGAGTCGAAGTACGAGCAGCCGGCGCAGTACGAGACACTGCTCGAGCGTCTCGCGCCGACTCCGATCGAGCGACAGCGGCTCCTCCGTTCCTATTTCGAGCCCTCGGACGACGACCGCGACAACGGGCGAAAAGGCCCAACGCCAGCGCACAAAGCTATTGCCCGGCTCGTTCGGGCGGGGACGATCAGGATTATCGTCACGTTGAACTTCGACCGGTTGATGGAACAGGCAGTCCAGGCCGAGGGAATTGAACCGACGGTAGTAGCTTCTCCCGCGGATGCCGCAGGCCTTGGGCCCTTGCACATGCTCGACTGCTGCATTGTGCACTTGCACGGCGACTATTTGAGTCCCTCCTCCATGCTCAACACAGTCGATGAGCTGAAGGCGTATCCGCCGGAAATGACGGATCTGCTCCAGCGAATCCTGGGGGACTACGGACTAATTGTGGCGGGATGGTCCTCGGTCTACGACCCGGCTCTCCGGGATGCAATCGCGCGGCATTACCCGTCACGCTTGTCATTGGCTTGGGTCGAGCTGTCAGAGCCGAAAGCCGAGGCGACTCAGCTGGCGACCCTGAAGAAAGGTTCCTTTCTGCATTCTTCCGCTGACCAAGCTTTCGGCGAACTGGCGGATGCTGTTGAGGCTCTGGCGATGCGAGAGACGCGCCACCCTCTCGCGCTCTCGGTAGCCGTCGAGACCGCGAAGCGAGAACTGGCGGGGGGCAAGGTGGCAATCGGCCTCCACGACCGACTCGGACAAGAGATGACACGCCTCCACAACCTCGACGACTTCCATCTGCCGAACCACCGGAGCGCTGCAGTGCACGGCGGCTATCCGGCAATGTTTGCCCGGGTCCGAGAGGCCAGCAGGGTGCCGACTGCTTTGGTTGCAACCCTTGCCTATTGGGGTACAGACGTGACCGATCGGTGGTGGCTGGATGATGTGGGCCGTCTCGCTATAACTGCCCGGGGAGGCGGGGCAACCAGTTTGCTGGAGCTACGTCACGTTGCAGGCTCCGTGCTTTTTCTTGCCGCGGGTGTCGCGGCCGTGGCATCAAGGCGGTACGGGCTCCTCAAGCAGCTGTTCGCTCTGCAACGCCCAAATCCATACCAAAGTCGCGACGAAACTGTTTTGAATGTCTTCCGCAGTGTTGACGCCCACCCGGTCGAAGGTGCAGAGGATCTCTACCACTTCGTGACGCCCATCCTTCAAGAGTCACTCGGCATCGGGACGGATGCGCTCGATGATGCCTGGCAAACCTTTGAGGTGATTCGAAATGCGTTTCTCATCGAGACGGACTCGAGGTTCAACGAACAACGTGACGCTTACCTCGGCGAGAGTGAACGCTACCGAGACGCGATCGTAAGCTTCGGGATGTCCGTATCTGACGGGGACGAACCGAGTTCAGCGACGCAGGCGCGGGCAGAGGCACGGCTGGAAATGGACAGGACAGTCGGGCAAATCGCGAATCTATACAGGGGTGGCCATCCACACGTTCTTGTCTCCGACTTACACGGGGATGCTGGTTTCCGAAGCCCAGTTGCGGAGCGCCTAGCGGCAGATCTCGAAGCACAAGGCAAAGCGCACGAGTTAGTGCAATGTGGATTCGTAGCTATCCCGTCCTCGTTCACCCTGGCTTTGCAGGGGGCAAGCGTGGCTCTAGGCAGGACCGGCAACGACCTAACTTGGAAGCGGCCCGGACAGCATTCAGGGGTAATACCGTCAGAAATCTGGCTTGATTCGGCCCTGACACCGGAAGAGATCGAATTGTCCCAGCGAGATGCGCGCTAGTGTCCGCGAAGTTCTGGCAGACGAGCGTGCCCAACGAACGAACGGCAAGGCCTATTGACCGTCACTCCCACGAGAGGCCGCAAATACTCGCGCCTCCCGTAGCATCTCCATTACCGCGTGCCAGTTGGCCTGGAGCAGATTCATGTCAGCCGAATCTCCGACTTTGAACGTCGACACCCGCTGAATGACTTCATCGTCGCTCATCTGCTCGAGCCACGCCGTCAGGTGACTTAACGTCGGCGCGCCATCCAGCGGCAACACTATCTCGACCAGGCTGTCCCGAGCAGTGATAGCGCCCAGGCGCACCTTGTTGCGTTCGCTGGCTGTATCGTGACGCCCCGTGGAGATCGCTGCTCGCTCGTCATCATGTCCGCCCCCTATGTCGTACCAGGCGGGAAGCTGGTTCTGAACTTTGTCGTCGCCTGTGATGAGCCGTGGAACGGCGTAGTTCCTGACCCAGGACGCTATCTCGCTGAGCTCGTTCATGAGGATCGGCCATTCATCGGTTCCCGGTCGGTTGATCGACACGGTCGGGTAGAGCGTGGCCGGAACGACCACGCCGAGGGGCAGCTCAGTAATGACCTCCCCCACCCGAATCGGCCCATCGGACCTGCCTGGCAAATTCGAGATCGACCGGGGGATCGCGCCCTCGCGGATCATCCCCATGAGTCGTGCAGCTGTCACTGCTGGAGTTCGGTGCTTGGCGTTGTTCGTGTGGGCTGCGAGCGTCGCCATCGGGTGCAACTCCGGGCGGACAGTGCGCTGGAACGGCTGCAGGCTCTCGATGCGGCGAACTAGCTCGGAGCCGGACTTCAGGGTGTCGGGTCCGTTCTTGACTCGCTTCTTAAGCCAGTCCGCGAAGTCGCCGTAAGAAGTGCTGGCTGGCATCTCGATGAGCCGCGCTGCCCGGGCTGTCAGCGCCTCGCCGTTCAAGAACTCGACCTCGGTGTACAGTGTGTGCTCAACCGCGGCGCGCAGTGTGACGAGGGCATCAGCAACTACGAGTGCGAGACGGCGGGGGACAGGAGCTACACCTTTTACGGTTGTGCGGATGTTCGGCCCGACGGGCACGTTGGTAAAGCTGATGAGTTCTGGTTGGGACAGATACTGCTGCGACAGCTCGCCTACCTGCTCGATTAACTCATCCGCGTGTGCCAATGTCGCGGCGACGCCGAGATGCCGGTCCGGGAGCCACGAGAGCGAGGGCGATGTCATGAGTGCGCTGACTTGTTCACTCGGTGGAGGGCGCTGAGCCCGAAGAAACTGTGCCCGAGACAGCAGGCCCAACGATCACCGCGGGGTGTTCTGTCTCGTCGAAAGACACAGTGCTGGTCTGAACCGCGACCGAGGAACTGTACCTGTCGATAGTGGTGATGATGCGCTCAAGCAGTCCGAGTGAAGTCCCGTCCAGCGCGGAGAGTTCTCTACCAATATGACGCGCAGAAAAGCTCGTGAGTTTCGTCGTTCGGACCCCGCGGGACTTGGAAGTGTGACTTACTGACGGGGCACAGATCTGGCAAGTGACATAGGAACGGAGTGCCTCGATCGCAGCCCGGTCTACAAGCTCCGGCATCCTTGGGCCACCGTCGCCGTGAGCGAGCTGCAGCCTGAAACTCTCGGCACTGCCGATTTGCCAAAACGACCAGGCGTGATCCCGGTCGATCTGCTCGCGAAGACTCGAGCAGTCATAGAGATGCACCCGATGCGCATCTTTGCCGGCGACTACATAGACGCGTTTTTCGTCGACCGCCTGACGGATCTCGGCCTTCTCGAGCGACGCCTGTTCGGTCATCCACGCGCGGAGCTCGTCGTCTGAAAGGTGGCGCTGCTGCCGGTAGTTGGTCTCGGCCTGCGAGTAACGGTCTCCGGCTGATGCTTTAGCGGCGAGGATCTCCGCTTCGGTTCGGGTTTGCATGAGCAGAGCTTATGAGAGACGACCGGCGATCTGAGTCTCGTAGACCCGCAATGGCTGCGGCCGGGCGTCGGCAGCTCTGCTTCGGAGAAAACGTCTGCAGACGAATTCCTGTCCGCCTGTCGTTCCGTACCTCTCATATCGAGGAACTCCGCGACCGCGAAGCGGGGTGAACTCTATTGGCGCGCGCCTCTCGTCCATCAAACGACACATGCGGCAACCCATGCCTCCGTTGTGGCCGGGCTAAGTAAGGTGTGGAGACCTGCCCACATTCTGCCCACACTTCCGCGAGAACCGACGTAGTTGAGCGTTATCTAGCGTGATCAAAATCCGCGGAATATCGCCGAATTTCCGCAGAAACGGGGCGAAGGCGGGGCAATGTTTCGAGTTCGAGTCCCTGTGGGGGTACGTCAGTCAGGGTGTCGATCCCTCGGCGATCCACCGCTTGAGGGTGGATACCTGGGATGCTGACCAGGCCCCGTTGCAGGGCATGGCGCCGCTTTCGACGGCGTGAAGAATGGCGTCCTGGTGGGCGACGACGTCGGCGTGATTCCACAGGTCGAATGCCTTGATCATGCTGTTGCGGTCGAATTCGCGAAAGAGCGGCTTGATGTCTGTCGAGAAGTGCAGGGCGGCGGATTGTTGGTTCGAGTCGGTCATGATGTTCTCCAATCAGTGTTCGGTCTGGTCCGAGGGCGTCGACTGCGCCTGGTTCTTTTTTAGGAAGGTCACCGCTACGACGGCGACCGCCAGAATCATCGCTAGCGCGGAGACCACGAAAGCGGTCGAATAGCCCGCCGACGCGCTGGCGCCAGCTGAAGTGCGAGTCGCGGCGATCGTTGCGAGCGTCGCCACGCCGAGCGCCGCGCCGACCTGCTGACTGGTCGTCAGGAGGCTTGCCGCGGCGCCCTGAATATGTGCCGCGACGTCTGAGGTGGCGGCGATCGACACCGCGGGGAGTAGCAGACCGATGCCGGCCGCAGTGAGGATGAGGGCCGGAAGGACATTCAGGAGGTACTCGCCTGCGGTGGAGAGGGAGACGAACCATGCTTGGCCGCTGGCAACGAGCAGCGCTCCGAGGAGGGCTGTCGCCTTCAAGCCGATCCTCGTGATGACCAGGCGGGCGATGAACGAGGAGAGCACAACGATCGTGAGAGTTGCGGGAAGCAAGCTGATGCCGGTGAGCAGAGGACTCATTCGAAGCACGGTCTGCAGATAGAGCGAGACGAAGTAGACATAGGCGGCGAGAACGGCACCGGTGATCAGCATCACACCGAGAGCGCCGCGCCGCTGGCGAGAGTGAAGCAGATCCCGCGAGATCAGTGGATCGCGGGAGCGCACCTCGGTCACGACGAAGCCGGCGGCGACGATGAGACCGGCGATGAAGGGAACGATGGTCGACACGCTCAACGGACCAGACTCTTCCAGATTGCTCAACGCGTAGATGAGCAGACCGATGGCCACGGTGATCAGCAAAGACGGCCCGAGACGCAGGGATACGTGCCGGCCGGATACCGGTCGGGGGATGACGCGGGGCACCAGGATGACGAGCGCGACGACGACCGGAACATTGATGATGAAGACGCTTCTCCATCCGAGGAGTTCGACCATCAACCCTCCGAGCACAATGCCTGCTGTTCCTCCGGCAGCGGTGGCGCCTTGCCAGATGCCGAGGGCTCGGATCCGACTCGCACCGTCGGGGAAGAGGAGAGTCAGCGACGAAAGCGCGGCGGGTGAGACGAGGGCTCCGGCCGCCCCCTGAATGAAGCGCGCACCGATGAGAGCTTCGGGTGTGGGAGCCAGCCCGCCGCAGATGGATCCGACTCCGAAGAGGATCAGCCCGAAAAGCAGCGTCTTCCGCTGACCGAAGAGGTCTCCTGCCCGCCCGCCGAAGAGGAGGAGAGCGCCGAAGGTGAGCGCATAGCCGGTAACGATCCACTGAAGGTCGCTGTCGGAGAATCCCAGCCCGCCCTTGATGGACGGCAGCGCGACATTCACCACGCTGAAGTCGAGCTGCAACACGAACTGTGCGGCGCACACCACCGTCAGAGCGAGGCTCTGAGACGGCGCATCGGAGGCGGCGACCTTGTCTCGGACCGACGACCCCTTCGACATGCGTGCCCTCCCGAGGTGAGTGGATGCTACGAGGTGACAGCGTATGAACGTTTCTCGCTGCGAGCCACGCCCTGTCAGGGTCACCTAGCCCGGTTACCTGGATCTCAGGCCCGGATAGTCCACCTGCGGGTCACGCACGCAGCTGGTTACCATGTCTGAACGGGGCCAGTTGTAGGGGGTTGCGGCCGCCCGGCTCGATGCATTGGGTGGAGGCATGACTCAGAACACAACGCAGCCCGAAGACCGTTCCGTCGGTTCACTCGAGGTGGTGCACAGCTTCTCCTCGGGGCCGATGCCCACGGGCGTGAGCGTCTCCCATACCGGGCGGATCTTCGTCAATTTCCCCAAATGGGGAGACGACGTCGAGTTCACCGTCGCCGAGATCATCGACGGAGAGGCCGTTCCGTATCCCAGCCTGGAGGCGAACTCGCCGAGCAGCGACGACGACTCGAATGCTCTCGTCTCGGTACAGAGCATCGTCGTCGATCCCGCGGATCGATTGTGGATCCTGGACACAGGCTCACCTCTCTTCCAGAAGACGAGGCCCGGTGGGCCGAAACTGGTGCGAGTCGACCTGGAGACCGACACCATCGTGCAGACGATCACCTTCTCGCCCTCGGTCGCCTTGCCGACGACCTATCTGAACGACGTCAGGTTCGATCTGCGCCGCAACGTCGCGTTCATCACGGATTCCGCCGACAGCGGCCCGAACGGAATCATCGTGGTCGACCTCGACAGTGGGGATGCCTGGCGGCGGCTGCACGACCATCCCTCGACTGTAGCCGTCACCCCGCCCGACTACGTGGCGATGGTCGAGGGGCGCCAGCTTCTCGAGCGTGGCCCGGAGGGGGAGACGAGTCCTGTCACGATGGGCTCGGACGGCATAGCGATCTCCACCGATGGCGACCGCCTCTGGTACTGCCCGCTCGCCTCGCGCCGCTGGTACAGCGTGTCCACCGACGCCCTCCTCGACCGCACGATCGACGACGATGCGGTCGCCCGCACGGTGGTCGACGAGGGCGACAAAGGTGGGGGAGCAGACGGACTCGAGACGGACGACGCCGGTCGCATTTACGCCACCAATTGGGAACAGAACGCGATCACGCGCCGCCTGCCGGGCGGTCGGATCGAGACGGTGGCGCGCGATCCACGCATACTCTGGCCCGACACGATGAGCGTCGCGACCGACGGCTACCTCTACTTCACGGCGAACCAGCTGCACCGGCAGGAGAAGTACCAGAACGGCACCGACCTGCGCGAATATCCTTACTCGTTGTTCCGAGTGGCGGTAGGGGCTGGGCCCGTGCTGCTTCGGTAGCTCAGCCGCGCCGCTTGTCGTCGGAGCCGATGCCTAGCGTGTTCTTGACGCGTTCGACGCCTTCGGTCACCAGCGCCTCGGCCGAGTCGCGTACGACTGCCGGTGCGAACGGGTCGCCCTTGAGCAAGGCGAAGCCCGTGTTCTTCGCAAACTCGGCGGAGATGTGGGCGGGGAGCGGCGGGATGTTGCGGCTGCAGTACGCGTCGATGACCGTTACGCCGCGATGGGCGAAGGCAGCGGCGACCGCCTCCTCGATCTCGTCGTCGCTCCTCACCTGGATACCCGTGAACCCGAGCAATTCGGCCCATCCCGCGTAGTCGACCGACTCCACATCCTGCGCGGTGCGCCACACCGGATTGGCGTCCTCCGTGCGCATCTCCCACGAGACCTGGCTGAGATCGTCGTTGTGGATCACCACCACAATCAGCTGAGGGTTGCTCCACCGGCTCAGATACTTCTTGACCGTGATCAGCTCGTTCATGCCGAGCATCTGGAAGGCGCCATCACCAATGGTGCACACGACTGTGCGTTCGGGAAACGCGAATTTGGCCGCGACGGCATACGGCATAGCGGCCATCATGCTCGCCAGCCGGCCGGAGAGATCGCCCATCATGCCCTCTCGAAGGCGGATGTGGTGACCGTACCAATCGGCCGTGGTACCGGCATCCGCCGTCACGATCGCCCGCGGGGGCAGATGCTTGTTGACCTCGTGCACCACTCGACGCGGATTGACGCCATCCGGGTAGGAGACCTCGGCTTGCGCCTGCATCTCATTCTCCCAATCCACCATCTCGTCAGCGACCTTCTGCTGCCAGCTCAGATCCGTCTTCGCCTCGAGGTGGGGGATGATCGCCGCCAGCGTGGCCCGTACGTCGCCCCAGAGATTCAGCTCGGTGGGGTACCGCAGCCCCAACTGTTCCGGCTTGAGGTCGATCTGAACGGCGCGGACGGACCCGGTCTTCGGCAGGAACTGGCCGTAGGGGTAGTTGGTTCCGAGGAGCACGAGGGTGTCGCATTTCTCCACCTGGTGCAGGCTCGGCAACGACCCGAGCAGCCCGAGCTGTTGGGTGTGGTGCGGCACGTCTGACGGCACGACCTGCTTGCCCCTCAGCACGGTGATGATTCCCGCGCCGGCGAGCCGTGCCGCTTCGAGCACTTCATCGGTGGCGCCGTTCACTCCGTGGCCCACGAGGAAGGTCACTTTCTTCCCCGCGTTGATCAGCGCGGCGGCAGCGGCGATATCGGCCTCAGGCGGAACGACGGCGGTGGAGGGCGCGACGGCGCTCGACCGTGACATCCAATTCTCTGCCTGGGGCTCCACCATCTTCATGGCCTGAACGTCGTGGGGGATCACGATGACCGCAGGGCCTCGTCGAACGAGGGCGGTACGGAAGGCGGTGTCGACAACCGCCTGCGCCTGCTGCGGGGAGACGACGGTCTGCACGTACACCGCGACATCGGAGAACACCGCTCGAGATTGCTCTCCTGCATGGAGAACGTGCCGAGCGCGTTCAGCCCCTGTTGGCCGACGATCGCGACCACCGGCTGGTTGTCCATCTGAGCGTCGTACAGACCGTTGAGAAAGTGGAAGGCGCCGGGACTGGAGGTTGCGATGCACACGCCGACGTCGCCGGTGAACTTCGCGTGAGCGGTCGCCATGAGACTGCAGATCTCCTCATGAGTCGGTCGGATGTACTCCACGCCGTTCTCGGCGCGCTCCGCTCGTCCGAGTGCGCCGTCGAAGGCGCCCGCACCGTCGCCCGGATAGCCGAACACCCGGGTGACTCCCCATGATCGGATTCGGCTGATGATGAAGTCGATGACGCTTGTCGACATGGGAAACCCTTCTGACGTGATCGGTGCCGGTGCATCCGGTGCAGCTCGACGCTAATCTCGGCGTGCGCGCGCGACGCGAGGGATCGACACCTGCCCCAATGTCACCGAATGACTCGACTCGGACTTCGCGGCGCAATGGTTCCCGCCGTGACCCTCAACGACGTCTTCACTCACTAAGAGACGAGCGGATCCCCGCTGATGGAGCCGACCTCGGCGCGATTGGGCGGATTGGCGCCGGGACGCGAGACGGTGATGGCGGCGCAGCGCACGGCGTACTCGCCGATGGATGTGAGCAGCTGAGCGTCGAATGCCAGGCCGTTTCGGAGTGCGTCGGAGGGGACGCCCTCGTCGAGCAGGCGAGCGACGAAGTCGATCAACGCACTCATGAAGGAATCGCCCGCGCCGATGGTGTCTGCGACCACGACAGCGACACCGGGCACGGTCACCCGCAGCGAGCGCGTCGCCAGCAGAGCCCCGGCGCTGCCCAGGGTCAGCGTCACAAGCCCGACGCCTAATCTCAGGATGTGCTCGATCGCCGCCTCGAGACCGAGCTCGGGGTAAAGCCATTCGGCGTCTTCGTCGCTGAGCTTCACCACGGCAGCGAGCGCTGCGATCTGCTCGAAGCGGGCAAGAGCGGCATCATGATCGGTCACGATGCTCGGTCGCATGTTCGGATCGAAGCAGATGAGAGGCGGTCGATCGGAATCGGCGAGCTGTTTCAGCAGAGAAACGACCGTACTTCCGCCGGGCTCGAGGAACGCTCCGATCGATCCGACGTGGAGGAGTTCCGATCCCGCGAGTACAGGGTCGTCGACGCAGAGTCCGAGTGGAAGCGACCACCGGAGGTCGAAGACATACCGTGCGGAGCCGTCGGCTGCGAGGTAGGCCGTGGCCGTCGAGCTCGGCTCGTCGCGGATCGAGCCGACGGCGAGGGTGACGCCCGCGTCGCGCAGATGCGTGGCGATCGACATGCCTCGGGCATCGTTGCCGATGTGCGTCACGAGAGCGACGGGCCTGTCCAGACGTGCCAAGCCGAGCGCGATGTTCATCGGCGAGCCTCCGGGATGCTCCGTGCTGGGTACTCCGTCGGAGCCCACGATCACGTCGACGAGGGATTCACCGATCGCGGTGACTGCGGTGAGCGGGTGCGACACGGAAGGCCTTTCGAAACAGGGAAATGGCTCTGCCCGCCCAAGAAGAGCGGGCAGAGCCAGCCGAGAAAATGATCAGCTCGAAAGCGGCTGCAGCCAGGTTAGCTGCGAACCGTCTTCGACGATCAAAGGAGCGAGCTTGTCATTGAAGACACGACCGTAGGGAGCGTCGATGTGCGCTGTGAACGCGTCATCGTCGCGGTACACCTCGTAGACGAAGAACCGCGAAGGCTCCGTGCTCACTCGGTACGGAGCGAACTCGATGCATCCGGGCTCACGTCTCACGTCGTCTGCCAGCCCTGCGAGGAGCTCGTCCACGATCTCCTCGCATCCGGGCAGCGCCGTGAACTCCGCGTACAGCACCTTCGGAGCGGGGGCGACGGCGCTCACGCGGTGGCCGCACCCGTCATGATGGCGACGGCGTCGGTCATCGAGTGCGACTGCGGCGTGATGGTCGCCGCTCGCTTTCCGAGACGCTGAATATGGATGCGATCGGCCACGTCGAACACGTGCGGCATGTTGTGACTGATCAGGATGACGGGCACACCGCGGTCGCGCAGATTGCGGATCAGCTCGAGCACCTGGTTCGACTCGCGAACACCGAGGGCGGCTGTCGGCTCGTCCAAGACCACGACCTTCGAGCCGAATGCTGCCGATCGCGCGACGGCCACAGCCTGACGCTGTCCTCCGGAGAGATTCTCGACGGGCACGGTGACGTCTTGGAGCGTGGAGATGCCGAGCTTCGTCAGCTCCTCTTTCGCCTCACGCCGCATTCCGGCGGTGTCGAGCATGCGGAAGACAGAACCCAGGATTCCCTTCTTGCGCTTCTCTCGACCGAGGTACAGGTTCGAGGCCACATCGAGCGCCGGAGAGACGGCGAGGTTCTGGTAGACGGTCTCGATGCCGGCCACGCGGGCATCCTGCGGGCGCTTGAACGAGACCCGCTTGCCGTCGAGGAAGATCTCGCCCTCGTCGGGAACCTCGGCGCCGGTGAGGCACTTGATGAGCGTCGACTTTCCGGCTCCGTTGTCGCCGATGATCGCGAGCACCTCGCCCGGGTAGAGCTCGAGGCTGACGCCGTCGAGGCCGACGACTCGGCCGAAGGTCTTGACGAGCCGACGGGCCTGCAGAACGGGCGTGCGCGTCTCGGCTTCGGGAACGACGTTGTCTGTGATGGTCACTTGCGTACCTTTCGAATCCACTGGTCGACGCCGACCGCGACGATGATGAGAATGCCCACGGCGAGCGTCTGGTAGAGCACGTCGAGTCCGGCGAGCGAGAGCCCGTTGCGGAAGACTCCCACGATGAGGGCGCCGAGCAGCGTGCCCCAGATCGTGCCTCGACCACCGAACAGGCTCGTTCCGCCGATCACGACGGCCGTGATCGAGTCGAGGTTGAGGTCGGCTCCGGCGTTCGGGCTGGCCGCGTTGCTTCGGCCGATCTGAATCCAGGCGCCGATGGCCAGGATGGCGCCGGCGGCGATGTACACGCTGACGAGCACGCGGTTGACGCTGATACCGGCGAGACGCGCGGCCTCTTTGTCGTCGCCGACTGCATAGACGTGGCGACCCCAGGCGGTCTTGCCCAGGATGAAGGCGACCACGATGTACAGCGCGAGCATGATGATGACGCCGAAGCTGACCCGGACACCGAAGAGATCGAAGGTCTGGCCCGTCGACGGTAGCAGCGCCGGCATGTCGGAGCCGCGAACGGTGGAACCGGCCGAGTACAGCAGGGTGAGAGCGACGAAGATGTTCAGGGTGCCGAGGGTCACGATGAACGGGGGCAGTCGCAGCTTGGTGACGAGCAGTCCGTTGAACAGTCCTGCGGCGACGGCGACCAGGATGCCGATCAGGAGCGCCAGGAAGGCGGGAACCCCGTTCTGCGTTGCGGTCTGCGCCATCACCATAGACGCGAGCACCATCACGGCGCCGACCGAGAGGTCGATTCCCGCGGTGAGGATGATCAGCGTCTGGGCCACGGCGAGGGTTCCGACGACCGCGACCTGCTGGGTGATCAGCGAGAGGTTGGCGGGGGCGAGGAATCTGTCATTGAGGATGCCGAAGACGATGACGGCGATGACGAGAACCACGGCCGGACTGACGGCCGGGTAGCGGTGCAGAACGCCTCGCACACGATCGATGGGCGTGCGGCGGTCGAGGAACTCGGAAGCGAGAGCGAGCGAAGACGTCGGTGGGTTGGTCACCGGATTGGGAGAAGTCACGAGGGCCTTTCTGGGGAGGTGAAGCAAAGGGGTGCCGGGGGTGGAGAGTTCCACCCCCGGCCGTCGGGCTACTTGCCCCAGCAGATGTCGGTCGCGGCGGCAGCCGTGATGCTGTCGAGCCCATCGACGGGCTTCTCGGTGACGAGCGCCGAGCCGGTGTCGAAGAAGTCGAGTCCCGCGCTGGTCGACGGCTTCGTGCCATCGGCGGCCAGCTTGGCGATGGCTTCGACGCCGAGCTCGGCCATCTTGACCGGGTACTGCTGCGCCGTCGCTCCGATGACGCCGTCGGCTACGTTCTTCACGCCGGCGCAACCGCCGTCGATCGAGACGAGCAGCACGTCCTTTTCCTTGCCCGCGGCCTGAAGGGCCTGGTACGCACCGTAGGCGGCCGGCTCGTTGATCGTGTAGACCACGTTGATGTCGGAGTTCTTCGACAGCAGGGTCTCCATCGCCGTGCGTCCGCCGTCTTCGGCTCCGTCGGTGGCTTCGTTACCGACGATCTCGTAGTCGCCGCCGCTGTACTTGCCGGTCTTGGCCTCGTCGCCGTTCTTCTGGTCGTCGGCGGTGTCGATGCCCATTCCCGTCAGGAACCCCTGGTCGCGGTTGTAGTCGACCGAGACGACCTTGTCGTTGAAGAGGTCGAGCATGGCGATCGTCGCCTTCTTGCCGCCGAGCTGAGCCGCGGTCCACTTTCCGATCGACTCGCCCGCCTTGAAGTTGTCGGTGGCGAAGGTGATGTCGACGGCATCGGCGGGGTCGGGGGCCGTGTCGAGCGCGATGACGTAGAGGCCCGCGTCGCGCGCCTTCTGGATGGCGTCGACGACCGAAGGGCCGTTGGGCGTGATGAGGATGCCCTTGTCGCCCTTCGAGATCGCGTTCTCGATCGCCTGGATCTGAGTGTCCTCGTCACCGTCTTCCTTGCCGGCCGCCAGCGTCAGCTTGACGCCCGCCTTGTCGGCCGCGGCCTTCGCGCCGTCTTCCATGGCGACGAAGAAGGGGTTGGTCGTGGTCTTCACGATGAGCGTGACACCAGCGTCGCCGCCGCTGCCGGCAGAGTCGGTGCTGGTGGATGCGCCGCCGCTCGAGCAGGCGGCGAGCCCCACGGATGCGACGAGCGCGATGGTGCCAAAGCCGGCGAGCCGGGCGATGGGCGATTTGCGTGTGTTCATGGAGTCCTCATTGGCTCAGGGGGCGATCTGCCCGACAACGATGTCAGGTATAGGTATAGGCGTGTTTGATCGGTAGAGTCAAGTTAAACCTCGAAGAAGAAGTGCAGTTATGACATCGTTATCAGATCCCAAGCGAAGCGAAGCGCTTCGTCGCCGTCCCACCATGAAGAACGTGGCCGATCTGGCGGGGGTGGGGGTCAAGACCGTGTCGCGTGTGATCAACCGCGAGCCTCATGTGTCGGAGGAGACCATTGCTCGGGTTCGTCGGGCCGCTGAGCAACTGCAGTATCAGCCCGACATCCAGGCCGGGAATCTGAGGCGCGCGGATCGCAGGACGGACACGCTGGGGCTGCTCGTCGGAAGTGTGGCGAACCCTTTCTCTGCAGCCGTGCATCGCGCTGTCGAAGACATCGCCCTCGAGCGGCACGTAGCAGTCTTCGCGTCGAGTCTCGACGAAGATCCAGAGCGTGAGCTCTCGTCTGTGAACGCTTTCCTCCGAAGGCGGGTCGATGGCTTGATCTTGACGACGATTCAGCCGAGTCAGGCCTATCTCGGCGCTCAAGTCGATCAGGGTATTCCGATCGTGTTCGTCGACCGTCGGCCCAACGGCATCGACGCCGACGTCGTGATCACCGAGAACGCCGAAGGCGCGACGGGTGCGGTCGAGCATCTTCTCGCAACGGGCCACCGACGCATCGCCTATCTGGGCGACGATGAGAAGATCTTTACCGCTCGAGAGCGCAAGCGCGGCTATCTCGACACGCTTCGACGCAATGGGCTCGCTCCGGAGGGCCGGCTCATCGTCGACAATCTCGATGACGAAGAGAAGGCCTCTGATGCGGTCGCCCGACTTCTCGCGCTCGACGATCCTCCCACCGCCATCTTCAGTGCTCAGAACCTCATCACCGTCGGGGCGATCACGTCGCTGAGGTCGGCTGGGGCATCGACTCGGGTCGCCCTCGTCGGATTCGACGATGTGCCCATGGCGGCGCTGCTCGAGCCGGCGATCACCGTCGTCGCGCAAGATCCGACGTCTATCGGGGAGATCGCCGCACGCCGCGTGTTCGATCGACTCGATGGTCTCGATGAGCCGCCGCGGGACTTCGTCGTTCCGACCCGGCTCATCGCGAGGGGCTCGGGGGAGATCCGGCCGTCCTGAGTCGCTCGGCACGTAATCCGAATCACTTCTTGAATTGTTCGGTGGACATTCCGTAACATCACTCGCGATTGATGACATCGATGTCATCTCGACAACGCGCAGTGAAGGGCGTCCTGTGAAACATCACGATAAACAGCAACAGCATTCAAGAAATCGGCCCGGCTCGGCCACGAGGATCACGGCCGCGACCAGTGCTTTTCTCCTTCTGGCGGCCGGGGTCTCTGGTGCCGCATCGACAGCGGCCGCGCATCCGATGGCCGTATCGGCGGTTCAATCGGTCGGAGCCGCAGCGGTGTCTGACGCGGCCCCTCCGGCCGAGCCCTACCGGCCGTACCTCGGGTACAGTCCCGCGAAGAACTGGATGAACGACCCGAACGGTCTCGTCTACTACGAGGGCGTCTATCACCTCTTCTATCAGTACAACCCCTTCGGCACGACCTGGGGAAACATGAGCTGGGGCCACGCCACGAGCACCGATCTGGTGCACTGGTCGGAGCAGCCGCTGGCGATTCCCCAAGACGCCGATGCGGATATCTTCTCCGGCTCGATCGTCGTCGACCACGACAACACGTCTGGCCTCGGAACGGCCGACAATCCACCTCTTGTCGCCATGTACACCGCCGCCTACAAGACGGGCAAGCAGGCCCAGGCGCTCGCCTACAGCACTGACGCGGGCGCGACCTGGATCAAGTACTCCGGCAACCCGATCCTCGACCGCGACTCGAACAACTTCAGAGACCCACACATGTTCTGGTACGACGGCGGATCACCTGAGAAGTCCTACTGGGTCGTGGCGACCGTCGAGGCGACCGAGCACCGCGTTCTGCTCTACCGCTCTGACAACCTGATCGACTGGACCTACCTCAGCGATTTCGGGCCGGCCAATGCGACGGCCGGCATCTGGGAGTGCCCGGATCTCTTTCCGCTCGCTGTCGACGGCGACCCGGCGAACACCAAGTGGGTCATGGTGGTGAACCTCAACCCGGGCGCCGTGTCAGGCGGCTCCGGCGGTCAGTACTTCGTGGGCGACTTCGACGGCACCACGTTCACGTCCGACTCGACGCAGCCGACAGACTCTCTGCCGGAGGGCGAGCTGTTCGCCGGCTTCGACGACGGAACCTACTCGGGGTGGACCGCCGCCAACGAGCCGGGGAACTGGAAGAACGGACCATTCGGAGACCAGCCGGCCACCGGCGCGATCGACGGACAGCAGGCGGTCGTCGGTCAGATCGGGGCTGGACTCATCAACGGGTTCAACGATGGCGACTGGCCGCTCGGAAGCATGTCGTCACCGGACTTCACGGTGAGCAAGGACTACGTCAACTTCCTCGTCGGCGGCGGCAAGCACCCACGCGTCGACGGCAGCCAGTTGGGCAACGAGCCGCCCGCCGACAGCGAGCTGCTCTTCGACGGCTTCGAGTACCCGGGCAGCGAGAGCGTCGTCGATCACGGCTGGACCGTGACGGGTGACTTCGTAGCGGAACGCAACCCATCGACATCCGGTGGCGACTACGCGATCGGAGCCAAGCGCATCAATACCTGGGACGGTGGGCCGAATGGTGACGACAACATCGGAACGATGACATCGGAGGCGTTCACCATCGACAAGTCCTTCGTCAGCATGCTGATCGGAGGAGGAAAGCGCGACGGGACGAGCAGCCAGGTGCTGCAGGCCGAGCTGCTCGTCGACGGGATCGTCGTCGATACCGCATCGGGAGAGAACGACGGGGCATTGAACTGGAAAAGCTGGGATGTCAGCGAATACCAGGGTAGGCAGGCTCAGGTGCGCGTGAACGACCAGGCGACCGGGGGATGGGGCCACCTCACTCTCGACGAGGTCGTTCTGGCCGACAGCCCGGCCCTTGTTCGCAGTAACGAGACCTCGGTCAACCTCGTTGTCGATGGCCAGGTGGCTCGAAGCACGACAGGCAACGACAGCGAGACGCTGGACTGGGCCTCGTGGAACGTGTCCGACCTCATCGGCAAGACCGCGCACATCACGGTGGTCGACAACAGCCGCGCCGGATGGGGCCACGTCCTGGCCGATCAGTTCATGTTCTCCGACAAAGCCGCCGCGCCGCGCCTCGAGTCGTACGACTGGCTCGACTGGGGCCGCGACTTCTACGCGGGCGTCACCTACGACAACGCTCCCGACGGCAAGCGCATCATGGTCGCCTGGATGAACAACTGGGAGTACGCGAACGATATCCCGACCGGTCAGTGGAGGAGCGCAATGGCTCTGCCTCGCGAGCTGTCGCTCAAGAGCATCGACGGGCGACCGAAGCTGGTCTCCGACGTGGTGGAGCAGGTCGACGGGCTGTCGAAGCCCTTCGCCGCGGTGAGCGTGCCCGCCGGCCCCGTCGCCGAGGGCGAGACCGCTCTGCCCGTCGACGATGTCGGCGCGGTCTACCGAGTGGATGCCGTGCTCAAGCCGGGTACGGCGTCGAGCTTCGGCCTCGCCCTGCGCACGTCGAGCGACGGCACGCAGTCGACGCCGCTCACGTACGACACCGCATCCGGATCATTGAGCCTGGATCGCCGAGCATCGGGTGACGTCTCGTTCAACCCGACGTTCTCGTCGGTCGAGACGGCGCCCGTGGCGCTGGATGACGACGGGCGTCTGCGCCTGGAGGTCTATGTCGACAACGCGTCGGTGCAGGCCTTCGCGCAGGGCGGTTCGACGACGATCACCGACCAGGTGTTCCCCGACCCGTCGTCGACGGGGATCTCGCTCCTGTCGACCGGAGGATCGGCCGAGATCGAGAGCCTGACGATCACGCCGCTGTACGGCGGAATGTACGATCCGCAGCCGGTGCTAGCAGCTCCCGGGGCTCCGACCTCGGTGGCGGCGACGTCGACCGAGCCGGGGGTCGCGACCATCACGTGGGCTGCGCCGGAGGACGACGGCGGGTCGCCGGTCACGTCGTACGTCGTGCGCTCGGCCGCCGAGGCAGCCGAGGTCGCCGCGAATGCGCGGGCAGCGGGCTCGGTGTGCGAAGTCACGGAGGGTGAATGCCGTGTCACCGGGCTGGTTCCGGGCTCTGTGGCGAGCTTCACGGTGTCGGCCCGCAACGTGGTCGGAGAGGGGGTGACGTCGGCTCCGGTCGACGTGCGGATCGCCGCCGCATCCGGAACGCCGACGACCGCACCGTCGACTGACGGGCCTTCGGCGCCGGCCAGCGATCCACGGGCAGGGCTCGCCGCTACGGGACTCTCGGTCGGCCTCGCCGGAGTGCTCGCGGCGCTGCTGCTGGCGGCCGGGGCGGCGACGCTGTGGGCGAGAAGGCGCGCTCGTCGCAATCGAGTCACGAGCTGAGTAGGCGTGTGCCGCGCACCGAGTGCGCGGCACACGCTTCGATCCTGAACGGGCGGGTGACAGGCCCGGTATCGCGGCAGTAATGTCGGAGCGTGTCGACGACGATGCGGCACCCGTTCGGAGGTTCCCGTGGGCAAACTGATCTATTCGATGATCACCTCACTCGACGGCTACGCCATCGATGCCGAGGGCGGGTTCGACTTCACGGAGGTCGGCGAAGACGAACATGATTTCTTCGGAGAGCAGCTTCGGTCGGTGGGCACCTTTCTGTACGGCCGTCGCATGTACGAGACGATGGTCTTCTGGGAGACGGCCCATCTGCTCGAACAGGCGCCGCCGTTCATCGTTGACTTCGCCCGCGTCTGGCAGGCTGCCGACAAGGTCGTCTACTCGACGACGCTGCAGGATGTCTCCAGCGAGCGGACGCGCATCGAGCGCTCCTTCGATGTCGCCGCGATCCGAGAGCTCAAATCTGCCTCCGAGAGCGACATCACCATCGACGGCCCGCACCTCGCAGCTCACGCTGTCCGAGCGGGTCTCGTCGATGAATACCAGCCCGTTCTCGGGCCGAAGACAGTCGGTGGCGGTACGCCCTTCTTCCCCATCGGAATCCGCCTCGACCTCAGGTTGCTCGACGAGCATCGTCTGTCGTCCGGAGGGCTCTGGCTTCGCTATGTGCCCGCGTCAGACGCGCACGAAGACTGACGTCGACGCGTCATGCGGCGACGTCGGGTCGCACGGCCACCCAGATGACGCGTCCGGATGCGACGGCGAGAGGTGAATAGCCGCCGCCCAGCTGTGTGATCACCTCGTCGACAGCGTCGAGATCGTCACTGTCCATGCCCTCGGCGAGCAAGGCGCGATTGAAGGCGAGCTGCACTTCGAGGTAGCGGGAGCCGTCTCGTGTCTCTGTCGACGCGGTGACGCTCGTCTCGCGCCGACGTACCGGGGCGAATCCGGCGGAAGTGAGAGCATCCGTCCAGTCTGCGGTGACCGGATAGCCTCGTGCGGCGAGCGTATCTACGATGCGGTTTCCGAGTCGAGCGCGTCTGGTTCCCAGGTCGGCGGGTTCATAGCTCGTCTCGCCCGTCATCTCGATCACTACAAGCACGCCTCCGGGGCGAAGGGATTCGAAGAGCTGCCGCAGAAGACGAGGTGGATCTTCGACGTGGTGCAGCGACAGAGCCGCCCACGCCATGTCGATTCCGTCGGGCAGATCGGCGGTCCACTCGCCGTCGAGGTCCGCTAGGTGCGGCTGTACGCGCTCGGCCACGCCCGCTTCCCTCGCGGCCTCCCGCACGCGATCGAGCATGCCGACGGAGGCGTCGATGCTGTGGACTCGGGCGCGGCCGAAGCGGTGCGCGAGGGCGACCGTTCCGGTTCCAGTGCCGGCACCGAGATCGACGATCTCGCGAGGCTCGGTCGCGAGCGCTTGCACGGCGTCATCCATGGCCTGCGACAACACCGACGCGCCGAGCCGCGCGTCGAGATCGAGCACCTCCTCGAGCTCGGCATGGTGTTCAGGTGCCTGACCGTGTTTGGCTCGGTCGGGATGCGAGTGGTGCAGTGCGTGGGAGGCGTGCGTCATAGGACAACGCTACGCGAATCATCCTCATGCGGCATATGCTCTTGCGTATGACGCAAGACCTGATCGACGACGTGGTGCGCCAGCGCATCCGAAGCCTTCGCCTGTCTCTGGGCTGGACCCTGGACACTCTGTCGAGCCGGTGCTATCTCTCGCCGTCGACGCTCAGCCGAATCGAGACGGGGCACCGGCGCATCGCTCTCGATCAGCTCGTGCCGATCGCCCAGGCGCTCGGAACGACTCTCGATCAACTGGTCGAATCGGAGGGCGACGACGACGTCGTCATCAGGCCCGAGCCCGAGACGGGGATCGGATCGACGATCTGGCTCCTCTCGCGCGAGCGTGACCGCAGGGGAGTCATGATCGCCAAGATGCGCATCACCGCGGAGCGCGAGAAGACGGAGCCGCAGGTGCACCCGGGCTATGAATGGTTCACGGTTCTCAAGGGGGTGCTCACCTTGCGTCTCGGTGAGCGGACGATTCTGGTGCGCGAGGGTCAGGCGGCCGAGTTCTCGACGATGACGCCGCACGCCCTCGAAGCCAACGACGGACCCGTCGAGCTGCTCACGATCTTCGATCACGACGGAGAGCGTGCCCACCTACCCGGTCATCGACCCGCGAAACGGCAGGCCTGACCGCGTCTCGCGACGAGGTGAGGTGGCCGGGGCTACGGCGAGCAGCACGAGCACGAGAGCGATCACGCCGAGTCCGGCCCACCCCAGTGTGGTGAGCCTTTCGCCGACGACGAGCACGGCGAGCACGGTGGCGACGGCGGGCTCGGCGATCGTGATGGTCGTCGCCGTGCTCGCCGTCACCCGGGCCAGGCCGATTCCGAAGAGCACGTAGCCGAGGAACATCGGTACGAGCGCCATGTAGGTCGCGACGGCGAACGCCTGGGGCGATGCGATCAGCGGCGCCCCCGTGATCACGAGAACGGGAAGGAGCATCACGCCTCCGAGCCCGAAGACGGAACCCATCGAGGCGCCGCGGCTCACGCCCTCGCTCATGAGCCTGTGTGCCACCCACGAGTAGATGGCGTATGTCGCACCCGCGAGCAGCCCGAGCAGGATGCCCGAGACGGTTCCCGCCGCCGAGGAGGCCGGGCCGTCGAGCTTCGCCGCGCACAGCATGACGCTGCCGATCACGCCCAACCCGGCCGCGAGCATCCACCAGCGGCTCAGGGCGCGACGGTCGACCACCCGCTCGAGCAGGCCAGACGCCAGGGGCGCAGAGGCCAGCGAGACGACGGAACCCACCGCGACTCCAGCCGACTGCATCGAACTGTAGAAAGCGAGTGGGTAGATCGCCACCGAGACAGCGCCGAGGATCACGATGCCACGCCTCGCGCGGAGGGCAGAGCGGGCAGCGCGGAGCGCGGGCAGGGCTATGGCCGCCTGCAGCAACCCGCCGATGCCGAGAGCTGCGGAGCCGATCGCGAGGGGGCCGACGGTGGGGGCGAGGGTCGCGGCGGTTCCCGTCGTTCCCCACAGCACAGAGGTCACGAGAATGGCGGCGACACCGACGAGTCGGTGCCCCGTCACACGGCACCCTTCATGCTGCCGAGGCCGAAGCGCGCGTCGACGCCCGGGCTGAACAGCACCGAGTCTGGCGGGGAATCCACGATGCCCGGAAGTCCGGCTGCGGCACAGAGTTCGTCGTAGAGCGCGGTGACCCGCGCCGGATGCAGCACCCAGGGCTCATGCTCGTTCGGCAGCCACAGAGTGCGACCGAGCCGTTCTTGGAAGAGTCCCCATCGGGCGGTCAAGAACAGCGACAGGTCGTCGTCGACCGTGCGCGTCTCGTCGACAGACACGTCGAGGCGGAATCGCGGTTCGGGCGACCCAGGCAAGAGAGCTCGTCGACGGGATGCGTACTGCCACCCGTCGGAGCTCTGCCGCTGGTCGGTGCGCGACCACACGTAAGGGAGCCCGAAGAGGCCGCGGGCGGCGATCACGGCCGGCAGGCTGGATGCCTCGAGCGAGCGGAACACGACGCCCCGGCGGCCCGCTGCGTCGACGCCGTAGAGCCGCACGTTGACCTCGGTGAAGGATCCCCAGCGCGATGTCGGGGGCAGCGGGCCGATGCGTGCGTCGCCCAGGCGGAAGGCGATGAGCCCGACCCAGCTCGATCCATCGAAGACATCGGGAACGACGCCCGGAGGCAGGAGTGGAGCCACGACTTCAGGCGCGACCCGCCAGTGCACGAAGGCGACCTGTCGCCATTCCTGGGCGGCGACGACGCCACCGCGAAGCGAGGGAGCTGTGCGTGAGAGCTCCACGGCTATTCGGCCTTCTCGAGGGTGATGTCGTCTTCGGAGCGCAGTCTCACCCATCCGGTTCGAGGTGAGCCGTCGGCCCTGCCGGCGAGCACGGGCGCCATAACGTCGGCACCCACGAGGTCTCCGAAGTCGAGTCCCGTGAGGCTCTCGATGTCTTCGACCGGAACCTGGTAGCTGAGGTACGGCCCGAGGGGCGGCGGTCCGCCGTCGACGAGGGCCTGCGCGCTGGAGTCGTTGAGATCGATGTCCGTCAGCTGAGACGACTGATCGAGCACGAAGCCGGCCGAACGGAGGGTGGCAGTGCCGGTCTCGTCCGAGGTCCAGACCGCCACCTTCCAGAACGACTGGGGGATGCCCACGCCACGGTACAACGGATCGTTCAGCGCGAGCACCGGGGAGGTGAAGACGCTGATTCGATTGCGGTTCGTCTGGGCGTAAGAGAGCACGTGGTCTTCCAGACCGAGCCACAACTCCTTCGACTGGTTGAACTCGCTCGCCTGAGGGGCTGCGTTCGGGTATGCGAAGGTGTCGAAGTTCGCCTGGGCCGCCGTGGCACGATCTCCCCACACGGGGTCTCTCCGCCGCACCAGATGGCCGCGATCGAGCTCGTTGCGAGCGTAGATCTCCTCTCCGGTCTGCTCGCGGTCGGGAATCCTGTCGTCTATATGCCAGTCGTCACCGCGCGCGATGTCGTCGAGCGAGTCGCCGTCGATGTTCACCCCTGTCGATAGAGCGAGCCGCCTCACCGGGTCGAGAAGCACGGTGAAATGCGTGTAGAGCAGTTCTCGAAACGGGGTTCCTGTGGTCGGTGCGGGCAGAGCGACCGCAACGGCGAGGAAGTCGGATCGGTAGCCCGCACGCTGCGGGGTGATGGCGTCCATCGGCCCAGTCAACCACCTGTGAACCGTCAAAACCGCCGCCCTTTCGACCATCGTCGGAATTCGCCAGACGGGGTGTTCGCCGCGCGCTGCGAGGTCTACCGTGAGCGACATGCACGATGATGCCGATTCTGCTCGTTCTCGCGCCGCGCTGAGTGATCTGCTCGCATCGTGGGTCTCGATTCCTGCCTTCCTCTGCGACCGGCTGTTCACGGTCGTGGTGTCGAACGCCGCGGCCATCGCGTTGAGCCAGGGCTTCACCGAGGGCACCAACCTGGCGCGCTTCGCCTTTCTCGGCCCCGACGTCGACCGCGAACACGCCAGTTGGCAAGAGGCCTCAGCGCAGATGGCGGCGCTGCTTCGCGAATCGCTCGACGAGCACGAGCCCGACAGGGACTTTCACACGATCATCGGAGAGCTCTCGGTGCACAGTCGAGAGTTCTCGGTCGCGTGGGCCGACGAATCGCGCCGAGCGACGAGCAGGGGCGTTGTGCAGTTCGACCACACGCCAGTAGGCCGGATCACCTGTGCCTATTACATGCTCACGGTGCCGGAGAGCGAGGACGATGTGCTGTTCATCTGGCAGCCCGTCGACGATGACTCCCGGGAGCGCCTGGACGAGCTCATCGAGTCACGAATCGGATCCGACTCGGACTGACGTCGGATCACAACGCGAAGTCGATGGGCGATTCTCGATGGGCGTGCCACAGTCGCTCCAGCTTGAGCGCGAGGTGAAGACTGCTGCGGGCGGATCCGTCGTGAAGGGCGTCGCGAACCGCCTCGGGAGCCTTGTCGAGTCGGTAATAGAGAGTGGTGCGGTGGATGTGCAACCGAGCGCAGGCATCGGCGATGCGGCCGGCCACGTCGAGGTAGACCTCGACCGTCTGTCGATAGATCGAGTTCGCCGGTTCAAGCAGCACATCGGCCGCGGGGGAGATGTCGCGCACCCGCACGGATCCGGGCGTGATGCGGCTCAGCATGATCCACGGGCCGAGCTGATTGTGCCAGCCCATGTGACCGAGCTCTGGCAGCGCAGCCAGGATGCTTGCGGCGCGGTGGGCGCGCTCGGCCACGGGCGCGAGGTCGTAGTCGGAATGCTCGATGAGGGCTGCCCCGATGCCGAGCACGCGCAGCTCGAACCGGCTCGCGAGTTCGCGGATGCGCTCGTCGAACGTCGTCGTCTCGGGACGGGCGCGCGTGACGAAGTAGAGGCATCCGGATCTCTCGCGCACGAACACGGCCTCTGCGCGAGACGATGCGGCGATGCGTGAGGCCAGCGCTCGTGCGCGGTCGGCACCGGCGCTCGGATCGACGATGACGGCCCACACCGACGAGTGGAAACCCGGATCGATGCGCTGATGCGCCACTGCAGCGCCGAAGGCCTCGTGACGCCGGCCCGGGTCGTCGTCGAGCAGCCGGGATTGGCCGATGCGGTCGTCTGTCAGATGGTAGAGACTCATGGTGGAACGCAGCCCTCTGTCGTCTGGAGCGGGTGATGACCGCGAGTCTATGAGCGCGGGGCGACGCTCCACATGGCCGTGCCACTACCACCCAGAGATCGCCCGGCACGCTTGTCCTTTTGTGCACCATGCTCGGCCCGACACCTACTCACGCTGCGACCTCCATCTCGGCGACACTGAGAGCGGTTGCAGAGGTATTCGCTGAGGTGGAGGACGAACGCATGAGTGTGTCATCGAGTCCATTAGGCCAATTCCTTCGCGCTCGCCGCGAACTGCTGCAGCCCGAAGACGTCGGACTGCCACGCGAAGCCACCCGTCGAGTGCCCGGATTGCGGCGCGAAGAAGTGGCGGCCCGAGCCGACATCAGCCCCGAGTACTACCTCCGTATCGAACAGGGCCGCGACAGGCGCCCGTCGGAGCAGGTCGTTCGTTCGCTCGCAAAGGCACTCCTGCTCGATGACAACGGGTTGAGCTACCTCTCTCGGCTGGCTCGACCGCGTCCGTATCTCCGCGCGGTGAGGGCATCCGTCGGGGTGAGCGAGAGCGTGACCCGTCTGCTCGACCGATGGAAGCAGACGCCCGCTTACGTCACCGACGCGAATCTCGATGTGCTGGCCTCGAACTCCATGGCCCGTCTGATCGCTCCGACCATTCTCGTGCCCGGCACGAATCTGCTCGAGGCGGCCTATGACCAGGTCACCATGACGACGGTCATGCACTCCGCGGGTCAACCGCGCGACGACGAGATGATCCGCGAATACATCGCTGCGCTGCGCTTCAACGGCGACCCTCACGACGCTCGGCTTCAGGATCTCGTGGGCCGACTCTCGACCAGTCACCTCTCGTTTCGTCGCATCTGGGCCGAGTACGACGCGAAACCCCTGAGCGCCGGAGTGAGCACGATGCTCATCGAGCCCTTCGGAGTGGTATCGCTGAATTGGCAGACCCTGGGCATCCCTCTCTCGCCCGGGCAGTTCCTCACGACCTACATGGCTGAACCCGGATCGCGCGCCGTCGCCGTTCTCGACAGCCTGTCGCGCGGGCTGTCGTCAGGCCGTGAGCTCGCGATGGGTGGACTGGAATCGGCGCTGGTACTCGGAGGGCGTGATCGTGAAGCGCGCGACGAACGAGCGTCGTAGCGCCACCGGGGTGGCATAGCCCGACCGTGCGGCGGCATCGGCCACGGACGCTCCGGAGTCGAGGAAAGAGACAGCGAGGTCGAGCCTCATCGACGTGACGTATTCCATCGGCGACATGCCGACCTCGTCGCGCATCACCCGGGTCAGATGTCGCGAACTCACGTTCGCGACCGAGGCGAGAGTGCCCACCGTATAGGGCCGCGACGGGTCTTCGCTGATGTGATCGGTGATGACCGTGATCAGAGGCGTGCGCGGAGGAGGACCTTGCAACGCCGCGGAGAACTGTGACTGGTTGCCGGAGCGCTTCATGTATACGAGGAGCAGTTGCGCTACCGAGCGGGCCACCTCGGGACCGTAGTCGAGCTCGAGCAGGCAGAGTGCCAGGTCGATGCCCGCGGCGACTCCCGCCGACGTGAAGATGTCGCCATCGTGCACGAAGATGGCCTCGGGCTGAACATCGATGTCGGGGTACCTCTCTGCCAGCAGAGACGTGAACTTCCAGTGCGTCGTCGCCGACTTTCCCGCCAGCAGGCCTACGCCGGCGAGGCCGAAGGCTCCGGTGCAGATGCCGGCGATCCGGCTGGATCTCGAGGCGAGTTCGGCCACGGATTCGAGCAGCAGCGGATCGGCGAACACCGTTGCAGCCTTCTCGGTGCCGGGAACGATGAGGGTATCGAGGTATCCTGCATCCGCCACGGACGTCTGAACGCCGACCTGGATTCCCATCGAGGTCATCACGGGCCCGCCGGAGCGCGAGATGGTGACGATCTCGTAACCGGCAGAGCGCTGGTTCGCCTCGAAGAACACTTCGGCGGGGCCGGCGAAGTCGAGCATCTTGACATCGTCGAACAGCAGGATGCCGATCCGAGGCGGTCGGGAAGCGCGGGATGGCCGTGTGGCTGGCATGGTGTCCTGACGTCTACTCGCGCTGCAGTTCTGGAGCGCTGGCTCTATTAAAGCCTATGTCATCAGACATCTGTCGGTTAGACGGCTATTCGGTACCCCCGTTTGATGACCGTCGACACGATCCCCGGCACGGGAAGCGACTGTCTCAGCCGACTGATCGCGACGTCGGTCGCGTGGTCGTCTTGCATGTCGGGCTGTGCCGCCATGAGTTCTGCGCGCGACAAGACGGCCCCTTTTGCGCTCAGCAGCGCGCGGAACAGCGCGAGCGACAGCGGAGCGAGGACGGCCTCGGCGTCGCCGATGCGAACAAGCCTGCCACGCAATTCGATGTCGCCGTGTCTGGTGGAGACGCGCTGGATGCGGTTCTCTTCGAGGTGCTCGCAGACGAGTCGTATAAGCGCGCCCATGCGATAGCGCGGAGGGATGATCGGCTCGATTTCCGCGGCGACAAGAGGAGCGGCGGTCACATGACCGACTGCTGCCGCAACGACCGGGCCCATGAACGCCGCCTGCAGCGCATCGAGGCGGCCGGCTCCGTCTGCGGCGGAGAACAGAGCCTCGACGGCGGGCGCGCTCGTGAAGGTGACGGCGTCGATCGACCCCGCACAGATCGCCTCGACGAGTCGGAGCACACGTGAGGAGTCCGCCGGCAATGACCATCGGTACGGTGCGACGGTCAGCACGGTTGCGCCCGAATCGCGGAGCCGCTGGAGCTGGCCCTCGTCGGTGAACCCGTGAAGCTGAACAGCCACGGTCTTGCCCGCGGCCCCGTCGTGGAGCACATGGTCGACCAGCGACTTCGTGGTCTCCTCGTCGCTCATCCCCGAGTCGTCGAGGCCTGCCGCGCGAACCGCGCCACGAGCCTTAGGGCCGCGGACGAGGATGCGGGTGTGTGCCAGAGTCTCACTCAGCTCGTGTCCGATACCGGCGGCATCGGCGGCTTCGAACCAGCGCCTGACGCCGTACGAGGTGGTAGCCAGCAGCACGTCTGGTCGCGCGGAGATGATCGCCAGTGTGTCCGCGGTCAGCTCGGCGTCGTCATCCGCCGCCGCGATCCGGATGGCGGGAGCATGCATGACATCGGCACCCCGGCGCTCGAACGCCGCGATCAGGTCCTCCGATCGGCGATCGCTGGTCACGCCGATACGAAAGCCACGGAGTTGATCCGGGCGAAATGCTCTGACCAGGGCATCTGCGTCTGAGTCGGTCACGAGCCTCTTTCGTCAGTCGATCGTCAGCTCGGCCGCTGCATCCTGAAGGAAGGTAGCGGCCGTCACATCGAGTTGCTCGCTCAATCGTACGACCTCGCCGAACACCACGACCGCGGGCGAGCCCACCCCCAGGCGCGACGCCAGCGGTGCGATGTCACCGAGAGTGGCCCGGGTCGTTCGCTGACTCGCGGAGAACCCCTTCTCGACGACGGCCACGGGCATGGATGCCGACATGCCCGCCCGTGCGAGGCCGGCGGTGAGGTGCGGCAAGGTTCCCACGCCCATGAGAACGACGATCGTCCCCCCGAGCCCGGCCAGGTGCAGCAGCTCGCTCTCGCTGAGTGGCACGTGACCCGATACGACGGTGAAGAGCTTGGAGATCTCGCGATGCGTGACGGGAATGCCGGCAGCGCCGGGAACGGCGATGGCGCTGGTGACGCCGGATACGACGGTGACCGGAACTCCCGCGCGGCTGCAGGCGAGGACCTCCTCGCCACCCCGGCCGAAGACGAAAGGATCGCCGCCCTTCAGTCGAACGACGGTCTTGCCCGAGAGCGAAGCCTCGACGAGCAACTCCTGAATCTCGGTCTGGTTCACCGCGTGGTGACCGGGAGTCTTGCCCACGTTGACCAGTTCGGCGCCGGGCGCCCACTCCGCCAGACGCGCGATGGGACCGAGGCGGTCGAAGAAGACGACATCTGCCTCGCGGAGCGCGGCGAGAGCAGCGACCGTCAGAAGCTGGCCGTCCCCGGGCCCGCCACCGACGAGCGTCACGCGGCCGATCGGGAGCGTGGGGCTCGGAGGCTCCGTCGTGAGCCAGATGCGGGCCTCACGCGTCGCGCGTTCCAGCGCCTCGGTGGTCGCAGGAACGACTCCGACGGAGATCACGAGGTCGACCGATGACACGAGTGTCTTCCATTCGAGCCGGTTGCTCGGCACGATGACACGAACGACGGACTCGATCGCGCGCGAGTCCTGGTGCGCACCGTCGTCTGCGAGATAGACACGGGCACCGGATGCGACGCAGCGCGCGATCGTGTGGCGCGCCTGCCGAGCGTGCCCGACGACGAGCACACGGCGGCCAGCCAGGTTCACCGAGATGTCCATGGGCCTATTGTTCCCTTCGTACAGGAATGGATGGTCCCGAGACGAGAACTCGTTCCGCGGTCGCGGCCTCGCGCTCGTCGGGTCGGGCCGGCCGTGGTTGATCGCGCTCGGTAACCTGCACCACATTCGGGTCGGGTGTGCGCGGGGCATTCACGAACGAACGGAACCGGCGGAGCCGCTCAGGGTCGTTCAGCGTCGCCGCCCACTCGTCTTCGTAGCTGCCCACGTGCTCGGCCATCGCGGCCTCGAGTTCGTCGGCGAGTCCGAGCGAGTCGCTGCAGACGACGTCGCGAACGTGATCGAGTCCGCCGGGCAGCTCTTCCTGCCAGCGCGCCGTGCGCTGCAGACGGTCGGCGGTGCGGATGTAGTACATCAGGTACCGGTCGATATAGGCGATGAGTGTCTTGTCGTCGAGATCCTGTGCGAGCAGCAGTGCGTGCGCCGGCTGGTAGCCGCCGTTGCCGCCGACGTACAGATTCCATCCCTGCTCGGTGGCGATGATGCCGATGTCCTTACTCCGTGCCTCCGCGCATTCGCGCGCGCACCCTGAGACGCCGAGCTTGAACTTGTGTGGCGACCGCAGGCCTCGATAACGCAACTCGAGCTCGATGGCCATCGCCACGGCATCCTGCACGCCGAAACGGCACCAGGTCGAACCCACGCATGACTTCACGGTGCGCAGCGACTTGCCGTACGCCTGCCCCGACTCGAAGCCCGCGTCGACGAGGATCTTCCAGATGTCGGGGAGCTGCTCGAGGCGTGCCCCGAACATATCGATGCGCAGCCCGCCCGTGAGTTTCGTGTAGAGGTTGAACTGCTCCGCCACCTCGGCGATCACTTTGAGCTTCGCCGGGGTGATCTCGCCGCCGGGAATGCGGGGGACGACCGAGTAGGTGCCGTCTTTCTGCATGTTCGCGAGGGCTCGGTCATTCGTGTCCTGCAGAGCACCGCTGCCGGAGTCGAGGATGTACTTCGAGGTCTGGGTCGCCAGGATCGATGCCATGACGGGCTTGCACACGTCGCAGCCGAGGCCGCGACCGAAGTGCTCCATGATCTGCTCGTAGCTGGTGAGCTGCAGAATGCGCACGGCCTCGAACAGCTCGCTGCGACTGAGGTCGACGTGCTCGCACAGCGCCTTCGAGACCTCGATGCCGGCCTTGGAGAGCTCGGTCTCGAGGATCTTCTTGACCAGGGGCACGCACGATCCGCACTGGGTTCCCGCGCGGGTGCACGCCTTGAGCGGGCCGAGTTCGGTGCACGCGTCGCCGTGGTCGCCACGGATGGCCCCGCGCACGGCGCCGACCGAGACGTTGTTGCACGAGCACAGCTGAACGTCGTCGGGGAGCTCGGCGCTCGCGGGGGCCTCGACGCCGGCCGCAGATAGGTAGGCGCTGGGCTCGCCGGGAAGCTCTCGACCGAGGAGCGGCCTCAGCGCTGTATAGGGCGCCGCGTCTCCGACGAAGATTCCGCCGAGCAGCGTCTTGGCGTCGTTCGAGACCACGATCTTCTGGTACATGCCGCGGGCAGGATCGGCATAGACGACCTCGAGGGCACCATCGGATGCGCCGAGTGCGTCACCGAAGCTCGCCACCTCGACGCCCGACAGCTTGAGTTTCGTGGCGTCGTCGATTCCCGGGAAGGTCGCGGTGCCGCCGTGAATTCGATCGGCCACGACCTCGGCCATGGCATTCGCGGGAGCGACGAGTCCGACACAGACGCCGCCGACGCTCGCGACCTCGCCGATCGCCCAGACGCCGGCGTGCGAGGAACTGCAGTCGTCGCCGATGGCGACGCCGCCGCGTGCGCCGATATCGAGCCCGGCCGCGCGCGCGAGCTCGTCTCGCGGGGTGATGCCGATCGAGAAGACCACGAGATCGGCGCTGATGGCCCGTCCGTCGGTCAGTTCGACACCGAGCACTCGGCCGGACGGGCCCGTGAGCACCTGTGTCGGACGGTTGCCCAGGGCCAGCGTCACGCCCTGCGCCTCGATCAGCCGACCGAGGGCCTGCCCCGCGCCCTCGTCGAGTTGAGCCGACATCAACCACCGGCCCGAGTGCACGATGGTCGAGCGGGCGCCGAGTCGCTGGAGACCACCCGCGGCTTCGAGTCCGAGGAGGCCTCCGCCGACGACCACGACATCGGCGGGCCGGCCGAGCTGTGTCGCGAGCCGCGCGGTCTCCGCGACGAGAAAGTCCACGTCTTCGATGGTTCGGTACACGTAGCCCGACGAGGCTCCGGGGATCGGAGGAACCGTCGCCGCCGACCCCGTCGCGAAGACCAGGTCGTCGTACGACAACAGGCTGCCGTCCGCGAGTTCGACCGAACGCGCGTCGAGGTCGACCCGGCTCGCGGCGACACCGCCTCGGTACGCGATCCCCGGCGAATTCCAGAGCTCCCTGTCGCCGAGGGTCAGATCTTGCGACGACACGAGTCGCCGTGACAGAGCCACACGGTCGTACGGAAGATGCGTCTCGTCGCCGAGAACGGTCACCGTGACGTCGTGCGAGGAGGCCTCGGCTCGACGCGACTGCATCGATTCCGCGAACCGGTGCGCGGCGGGGCCGCCACCGATGACGACGACCCGACGGGGTCGTTCGCCGGAGAAGTTCGGGCTCGTCATGGCTGTGCCTTCCACGTGCGTCATCAGGGGATGCTCGAAGCCTAAGCAGCGCCGATTTCGTCTCGATTGCGCCCACGTAACAGCGTGTGACGCGCGCCTCACCGTTTTGCTCGGCCATGGAGAGGTCTTTGTTACGCGACCGTCACGGCGGCGGTCACAGGGCGAAATCTGCGCCGCCTAGGTTGAGGGCATCCCCGTTCGCGACCGCGCCAGAAAGGCTCGACCTATGACGACCTGGACTCCTGTCTGCCGTCTCGACGACCTCGAGGTTCTCTGGGGCGAGGCCGTGCTCGTCGACGGCGAGCAGTTCGCGCTCTTCCGCCTTCCCGGTGACCGCATCCACGCCGTCTCCAACGAGGATCCCGCCACGGGATCGCAGGTACTCGCGCGGGGCATCGTCGGTTCTCGGGGCGACCGAGTCACCATCGCCTCGCCGCTGCACAAGCAGGTCTACGACCTCGAGACGGGGGAGTGCTACAGCACTCCGGAGTACCGCCTGCCCGTCATCGGGGTGCGAGTCGTCGACGGAGTCGTGGAGATCGGCGGCGTGGCCGCGTGACGACCTCACCTCCTGTTCTGCTCGCGGCATCGCACGGCACAAGCGATCTGTCGGGTCGCCGCGCCGTCGCATCCCTCGTCTCGGCCGTCGCCGAACGTCGGCGCGATCTGACCGTCGTCGGCTCATTCGTCGATGTGCAGCAGCCCGACGTGCCGACGGCGCTCGACACGATCGGCCAGGGCGATCCCGTGGTGATCGTGCCCCTTCTGCTCTCGACTGGCTATCACGTG
Source organism: Agreia sp. VKM Ac-1783 (assembly GCF_900177765.1). Taxonomy (GTDB): domain Bacteria; phylum Actinomycetota; class Actinomycetes; order Actinomycetales; family Microbacteriaceae; genus Agreia. The sequence continues at coordinate 789,271 of NZ_FXWI01000002.1, read as the reverse complement.
CACGTCGACCTGGCAGACGCCGCGGCTGACGCGATCCGGTCGTCGACGCCACGGCCGGTCGTCGTGACCTCGGCTCTGGGTCCGGATGCGCGGCTCGCACGCATTCTCTCGGCCAGGCTGGCGGCCGTCGGTCTGCGAGACGACGACAGCGTCGTGCTCGCCGCCGCTGGATCGAGCGATTCCGGCGCGGTCGACGACTGCCGCATCATGGGCTCGCTGCTCGCCGCGGAGCTGGACAGACCGGTGACCGTGGGGTTTCTCTCGGCTGTAGAGCCTCGACTCGAGCAGGCGGTCGCGATGGCGCGCTCGGAGTCGCCCGGCCGCCGCGTGGTCGTCGCGAGCTACCTGCTCGCTCCCGGCTACTTCCAATCCCTGGTGCACAGGGCGGGCGGGGATGTCGTGACGCAGCCGCTGCTGATCGACGGACAGACCCCGCCGCCCGAGCTCGTCGATGTCGTCGTCGACCGCTTCGAGAGCCAATGTGACGAGCATGTTTCCGAGGTCTATCAGGGCCGCAGCGCCCATGCGACGACCTGGTGACCGAACGGTAATCGCTCCGGCCGTCGGCTGAAACACCGCGTGGCTAGCGTCGACAACGACAGCTCGTCCACCCGCCCCTTCGACCATCGGAGAACGTCTTGACCCACACCGAAACACCCTCCGCACCGCTCATCGCCGATACGTCGACGCCTCCCGGGCTCGTGATGCGCCCGGGTCGCTGGATCGACAACTGGAACGCGGAGGACCCTGCCCAATGGGAGGGCGGAGGAAAACGGATCGCCGCGCGCAACCTCAGATGGTCGATCTTCGCCGAGTTTCTCGGCTTCGTCGTCTGGCAGCTCTGGAGCATCGTCGTCGTGTCATTGCCCGCTGTCGGCTTTACCTTCGACACCGGTCAGATCTTCTGGCTCATCTCCATTCCCAGCCTCGTCGGCGCGACCCTCCGTTTTCCCTACAGCTTCATGGTGCCGAAGTTCGGCGGCAGAAACTGGACGATCATCTCGGCAGGCCTGCTCCTGATTCCGGCGACCGGCCTCGCGATCTGTGTCGGGCATCCGGATACGCCGTTCGGCGTCATGCTCCTCGTCGCTGCCTTCGCCGGCCTCGGCGGTGGCAACTTCGCGAGCTCGATGTCGAACATCACGTACTTCTATCCGCAGAGCCAGAAGGGGTGGGCGCTCGGCCTGAACGCTGCCGGGGGCAACCTGGGGGCATCCGTCGCACAACTCGTGGTTCCCATCGCCGTCACCATCGGTGCAGCCGTGACGTTGAATCTGCCGCTGGCCGGATGGATCTGGATTCCCTTCATCCTTCTGGCTATGTGGGGCGCATATCGGCACATGGACAACCTGTCGAGCGCCAAGGCCGATTTCAGCGCCTCGCTCGCCGCTCTGCGAGAGCCTCACCTCTGGATCCTCGCGCTGCTGTACATCGGCACGTTCGGCTCGTTCATCGGGTTCGCCAGTGTGTTCCCCAAGCTCATCGCCGACCAGTTCCCCGACTTCTCGACCTTTGCCGTCGGGTCGGCATCGATCTCGCTCGCCTTCCTCGGCGCGCTGGTGGGCTCGCTCTCCCGGCCTTACGGCGGGCGTCTCGCCGACCGATTCGGCGGCGCCCGGGTGACGATGGCCGCGTTCGCCGTGATGGCACTCGGTGCCCTGGCCGTGACGTGGACGATCGGCATGAACAACTTCTGGATCTTCCTCGGCTGCTTCCTGATTCTCTTCGTCGCGGGCGGCGTGGGCAACGGCTCCACCTACCGGATGATCCCGAGCGTCTTCGCGGCCCGCTCCGGCGTCGCGAACGCGGCGACCAACTCTGGAGACGTGTCGACGCAGCGCAAGACCGCGGCCTCGCTCGGTCTCATCTCTGCGATAGGAGCGTACGGAGGCTTCGTCATCCCACAGATGCTGGGGCTGTCGAAGTCGTCGACGGGCGAGTACACCAGCGCACTGAACATGTTCGTCGTGGCATACGTCGTGTTGATGATCGTCACCGGCGTGGTCTACCTGCGCCGGGGCTCCGCATTCAGCGGCCAGCGCATCTGATCCGAACGACCGAACGAAGGACCGCGCGTAGATGACGACCAGCGAAGCCCGCACGCACTGCCCGTACTGCGCGCTGCAATGCGCCATGACCCTGTCGCCGTCGGCGGATGCCCGCGCATCCCTCACCGTCGCGGGTCGCGACTTCCCCACCAACCGTGGAGGTCTGTGCAAGAAGGGCTGGACATCGGCAGAGCTCATCGACTCGCCGCAGCGCATCAGCTCGCCCCTCATGCGTGATGAGAGGGGCGAGTTGGTCGAGACGTCGTGGGAGGAGGCCCTCGACGCGGTCGCGGGCGCGGTGACTCGCAGTCGACGCGAACACGGGGCGGATTCGGTCGGCGTCTTCGGCGGTGGCGGTCTCACGAACGAGAAGGCCTACCAGCTGGGCAAATTCGCTCGCGTCGCCCTCGGAACATCGCGCATCGACTACAACGGACGGTTCTGCATGTCGTCTGCGGCCGCGGCTGGCAACCGGGCTTTCGGTCTCGACCGTGGCCTGCCCTTTCCCCTCGACGATCTCGACAGCGCGTCGACGATCATGATGCTCGGCTCGAATGTGGCCGAGACCATGCCGCCGTTCATCGGGCACCTGGCGGGCGCACGGGCGGCGGGTGGTCTCATCGTCGTCGATCCGCGTCGATCGCCGACCGCCCGTCTCACGGAGGACGGCGGGGGCATGCACGTGCAGCCGACGCCGGGCAGCGATCTGATCCTGCTTCTCGGGCTCACTCACATCGTGATCGCCGAGAAACTGCACGACGCCGAGTATGTCGAGCGCCGCACGACCGGGTTCGACGCTGTCCGCCGGAGCGTCAGTTCGTGGTGGCCCGAGAGGGTGCAGTCCCAGACCGGCGTGCCGGTGCACCAGCTGAGGGCGATCGCGCGTCGTCTCGCCGAGAGCAAGGGCACCTACATCCTGACCGGCAGGGGAGTGGAGCAGCATGCCGACGGAACCGACACCGCGACCGCCGCGATCAATCTGAGCCTCGTGCTCGGGCTCGTGGGCAGTGCGGCCGGAGGCTACGGAACGCTCACGGGCCAGGGCAACGGGCAGGGCGGTCGCGAACACGGCCAGAAGAGCGACCAGCTTCCCGGGTATCGAAAGATCACGGATGCCCGGGCCCGGGCGCATGTCGCGTCGGTCTGGGGCGTCGAGCCAGCGTCCCTCCCGGGACCCGGCTTACCCGCCGTCGAGCTGCTGCAGTCGCTCGGATCCGACGGTGGTGTTCGATGCCTTCTCGTGCACGGCTCGAACGTCGTGGTCTCTGCGCCCGATGTCTCGGCCGTTCGGGCAGGGCTCGCCCGGCTCGACATGCTCGTCGTCTGCGACTTCTTTCTCACCGAGACCGCGTCGCTCGCCGACGTCGTTCTACCGGTCACCCAGTGGGCCGAGGAGGAAGGGACGATGACGAATCTCGAGGGCCGCGTGCTGCGAAGGCGCAGAGCGATAGAGCCTCCCGCGGGCGTGCGCAGCGAACTGTGGATTCTCAGCGAGCTCGCTCGCCGCCTCCGCTCCGCCGGTCGGTTCAGCACCGACGCTCCGACGGTGTTCGACGAGCTGTGCCGGGCGTCCGAGGGAGGGCTCGCCGACTATTCGGGGCTGAGCTACGACGCTCTCGACGACGATTCTGCGCCCGCGTACTGGCCATTTCCGCGGGGGTCGTCGGGCACTCCGCGACTGTTCGTCGACCGTTTCGCTCACGACGACGGTCGGGCCCGGCTCGTGGCGGTGAAGGCGGCGGAGCGGCACGACGCAGCTCAGAAAGACGGTGTCGTCACGCTCATCACGGGTCGCCTGCTCGAGCACTACCAGTCGGGAGCGCAGACGCGTCGCGTACCGGAGCTCCTGACCGCGAAGCCCGAGGCGAGAATGCAGATCCATCCGGCGACGGCCGACCTGCTCGGCATCGACGACGGGTCTCGGGTCGAACTGAGCCGCGGCCAGGCCTCCGTGAGGTGCCGCGCCGAACTGAGCCTCGAGATCCGCCCCGACACCGTCTTCCTACCATTCCACTTCGGTGGTGAGCAGTGCGCGAATCTCCTCACCGAACAGGTGACCGACCCGGTCTCCGGCATGCCCGAGTTCAAGCGCACCAGCGTTCGCATCCGCTCGCTCGCTACCGCATCCGTGCCGGAGGTCGTTTATGTCTGAGTCACCGCTCCGCGTTGTCCTGATCGGGTATGGGCCCGTGGGAGCCCGTCTCGTCGACGAGTTGTTGCCGGCCGTCTCCTCCGGACTCGTCGAGCTCACCGTGGTGGGAGCGGAGACCGACGCCGCATACAACAGGGTGCTCGTCGCCGAACTGGCCGTGGGCCGCGCAGAGCGGGAGAGTCTCGACCTGGCGGACCCTGGTGAGGCGGTCGCGGTCGGCGTGTCCGTGCGCACCGGTGTGTCTGCCGTCTCGATCGAGCGCACTCGGCGCACGGTGACGTTGAGCGACGGCTCGGTTCTGCCGTATGACAGGATCGTGCTCGCGACGGGAGCACGCGCGAACGTGCCCACTCTCGCCGGGGTCACGCGTCTGCGCTACGACCATCGGCGACCGTCCGACGACGCGAGCATGCTCGACTCGGCCGAGGCGCCCCTTCCTCGCGGGGTGACGGCTCTGCGCGATCTCGCCGACGCCGACACCGTGGCCCGCGCGGTTCGCCTCGGCCAGAAGATCCTCGTTCTCGGGGCCGGCGTCCTCGGAATGGAGCTCGCCCTCGCTGCCGCCGAGGCCGGAGCCGAGGTGGGCGTGGTCTACCACGGAGAGATTCCGATGGCACGGCAGCTCGATCGAGGCGCCGGCCTTCTCCTCGCCCGGGCAGCCCGGCACACGTCGGTGAGCATGATCTCGCACTCTCCCGCTGAGAGCGTCATCTTTCGGCAGGACCCCGACGGCGTAGACCGATTCGATGCGCTCGTCTGCGCCGACGGCAAGCAGATCTCCGCTGATCTGCTGGTGCTCAGCTGCGGTGTGGGCGCTCGCAGCGAGCTCGCGCGCCTCTGCGGCCTCGACGTGGCGACGGGGATCCTGGTCGACGAGCGTCTGACGAGCTGGAGCGACGATCGCATCCACGCCATCGGAGACTGCGCGCAGATCGCCACGAGACCGAAGCTCGGCGATTCACAGGCTCCCCCTCGGGGCGCACCCTCCGGACTGATCGGCCCCGGGTGGCGTCAGGCGGACTGGCTTGCCCGATCCCTGATTGCAGCGGCGAGCGGGCTCGAGAGACCCGACCCCCTCGAGGCCGAACGCAGCGCGATGGTCATGCTGAAGGCATCCGGTATCGACGTCGTCGCCGTGGGCGACGTGTCGCGGGAGCCCCTCGACGATCTCGCCGACGACGTGCATGGCGGGGGCGGTGCGCACACGAGCGGATGCCTGCACGAACCGCCGCGGAGGGTGTCGAGCTGGATGGACGCGGAGCACGGCCGCTACGTGAAGATGATCACGCTCGGGGGAGTGCTCGACGCTCTGGTGTGCGTGGGCATGCCACGCGCGGCTGCCGAACTGACGCTGCTCTACGACCGACGCAGCGAGCTGCCGACGGACCGCTCTGTTCTCTTGAGGCACGACGGCCCCGATTTCGACGATGTGTCGGCCGGCGACCTCTTCGCCGAGGACGCGACCGTGTGCTGGTGCAACGCCGTGACCGTCGGCGCCATCGCGACGGCCGCCGACGCCGGACATGCCACCGTGGCGTGCATCGGCAAGGCGACGCGCGCGGGCACCGGATGCGGTGGGTGCCGGGAGCGTATCGCTCAGGTCCTCGAGCGTCAGGCCCTCAGCACGTCGTCGATCTGACCCATCGCGAGCGTCATGCCCTCTTCCATGCCCATCTCGACCAGTTTCTCGAGCTGTTCCAGGCTCACGAACCGGCTCAGCGTGGTCATGCGGGTCTTGCCTCCGACAGAGTCGAGCGTGACGGTGGTCTCGGTGGGCTCGATCGAGTCGACGGGGTCGCCGTTCTCATCGGCGAAGCCGTCTTGGAACTCCAGACGAGTGGGAGCCTCGACCGCCGTGACCAGCCACCATCCGCCCGCCTGCGTGCCATCGGGTCCGGTCATGTAGTACGACGACCGAGATCCGACCGACAGGCTGTGCTGGGTGAAGGTGGCGGGCCAGGTAGGCGGCCCCCACCAGCGTTCCAGCTGGCGCGGGTCCTCCCACACCTGCCAGACCCGATCGACGTCGGCGTCGAACTCGGCGACGAACGTGAGGGTGAGTGCGTCGGTGTCCTTCTCAACGCTGATGACGGTCATGACTGCTCCTTCGGGGTGTCTTCGGCGAGGATCTCGTCGATATGGAGAGCGCGCTGCGCCCAGATCTGTTCGTAGGCCTGTAGCAGCGTCGCTGCACGGCCGATCGTGTCGACGCGGCCGCGCACGAGCTGCTCGCGGCCCCGTCGCTCTTTCGTGACGAGAAGAGCGCGCTCGAGCACCTGCACGTGCTTCTGCACGGCCGCGAAACTCATGTCGTAGTGCTCGGCGAGCGAGGTCACCGAGTGGCCGTCGGTGATGGCTCTGCGCACGATATCGCGCCTCGTCGCATCCGCCAGAGCGTGAAAGATGCGATCGATCTCGTCATTCATCATGTGACCTACAACCGTTTGGTTGTAGATTACCGCCCCGGCCTCGACCAGGCAAGAGCTCGAGCGACTCTAATTGCCGCCGATGCCCGGAACGACGCCGGTATTGCCCTCATCGCCGTCGCCGCCCGCTGGTGGCGTCGTTGTCGGACTGGGCGCCGGCGTGCTGCCAGGGGCTGACGGCGTGGATGTCGGTGCCGGTGTGGCAGTGGGGGAGCCCGGCGGAGAGTCGGAGTTCGACCCCGAGCCGGAACCCGAGCCGGATCCGTAGACGAGGGAGTCCTCGGGATCGGGGAAGTCGGCTGCGGCAGGAAGCACCTCGTCGTTCGCCGTCATCACCGATTTCCAGATGCGGTGACGAACGGTGTACCCCGCGTATCCGTTCGTGTCGACGTCGGTCATCGAGACGTCTCCCGACACGTTGCCGACCCAGACGGCGGTGGCAGCCTTCGTGCTGGCGCCCACCATCCAGGTGTCCTTCTCGTTGTCTGTGGTACCGGTCTTGCCGATGTGCTCGATGTCGTCGCGGGGGTTCGACGCCGTCGCGGTTCCGTTCTGAAGCGGACCCTTCATCGCATAGGCGAGGGTAGCGGCGATCTTCGGATCGAGAGCCTGTGTGCACCCGGCCTGGGGTGGCTGCAGTTCGGCACCCGAGGCATCCACGATGCGGTCGATGGCGATCGGCTTGCAGTAGACGCCGTTGGCCGCGATGCCGGCATAGGCGGCGGCCATCGTGAGAGGCGCGATGGTCTGCGTGCCGATCACATCGGCCAGATCCGACCCGAGTTCGGCGCCGTCGGCACGGTGCACGCCCAGAGCCTGCGCCGTGTTGCGAATCTGGCAGAGGTCGAGCTTCTGGGCCATCGCGAAGAACGCATTGTTCACCGAGTCGGTGAGCGCTGTCTGAACGGATATCGTTCCGGGCCTCTCGCCGCTGTCGTTACTCGGTGAGTAGTCGGGCCCATTCACGTCTGCGCAGGTGTTGGTGAAGTTCGCACGCTTGAAGGTCTGCGGATTGCCGTTGACTCTCTCGTTGAGCGTATGACCCTGCTTCAGCCATTCGGCCAGGGTGAAGACCTTGTAGGTCGAGCCGACCTGGAAGCCGGTCGAGCCGCCGTAGCCCTGATCGGTGTTGTAGTTCAACGACGTGCTGCCCGGATCGGTCGAGTCGCCGGCGACGTAGGTCTTGTTCTGCGCCATCGCCAGGATGCGACCGGTTCCGGGTTCGACGGTGACGATCGTCGATCCCAGGTCGAGTTCGTCGCTCGAGGCCGGAACGTACTCGGTCATCGTCTCGTGGGCGTTGGCCTGGAGATCGGAGTTGAGAGTCGTATAGATCTGGAATCCACCGGTCTTGAAGTTCGACCAGCGTTCGTCGGCGGTGGCGCCGAAGGTGGGGTCGTTCTTGACGATCCAAGTCACGTAATCGCAGAAGTACGCGGCGCCCTCGGCGGCGGCCTGGCACCCCGTCGACGGCTCGGTGATCACGGGGGTGACGGGCGTTGCGACGGCCTCGTCGTGCTGCGCCTGGGTGATCGTGTGCTGCTTGAGCATCGATGCGAGCACGTCGACGTCGCGACGGGCCTTGTTCGCTTCGATGTTGTCGGGCTCGTCGATGCGCAACCCGTTCGGTTCGTTCACGGTGGCGATCAGGCTCGCGGCCTGGGCGACGGTGAGTTGTGCCGCCGTCGTTCCGTAGTAGTAGTTCGCCGCGGCCTCGATGCCGTAGACCGAGCCGCCGAAGTTCGCGATGTTCAGGTAGCCGAGCAGGATCTGGTCTTTGGTGTACTTCTTCTCGAGGCCGATCGCGAGCCGCATCTCGGACAGTTTGCGATCGAGCGATGTATCGGTCGCTTCGGCGTAGGCCTTCTCGCGATCCGACTCGCTGTCGAGGGCCTCGGCTCGCTGCACGAGGATGTTCTTCACGTACTGCATCGTGATGGTCGACGCGCCGCTCTCGACGCCGCCCGACGTCACATTTCGGATCGCCGCACGCAGGGTCGACGTGAGGTCGACGCCGTTGTGCTGGTAGAAGCGCGGATCTTCCGTGGAGACGACGGCGTCTTTCACGGCCGGCGCGATCTCGTCCCAGCCGACCTCTTGACGGTTCTGGTCGAAGACGGTGGCGAGGAGAGTGTTCGTTCCATCGGTGTTCGTGGAGTAGATCTCGGACTTCTGTGCGAGCGCACCGATATCGAGGGTCGAGGGCAGATCCTCGAAGAGTCCCACTGATCGCGAGACGGACGCGCTCGTGAGAGAGACGGCGGGAACGGCCAGCGCGGTGACGAGAACGCCGGCGACGACGCTCGCGCCGAGCAGCTTCAACCAGGGCTTCGCCGCAGACATGAGACGGGACGAGGAATCAGGCATAACAGTTGAGGATACGTTCGCGCACCTCCGAAGCGGCTGAATCGTCGATCGCGTCACATGAAGTCATAGAACTTCCCGCTGGGCGTGACGGGGTAAAGGCTGGGATGCATGACACAGCACTCCTCCGTTCGCGAAGCACAGCAGACCGGCTCTGTCGACTCCCTCAACGAGCATGCAGGGCTCGACGCCGACTCGTTCAAGGCGGTCTTCCGCAATCACCCGGCCGGCGTCGCCGTGATCACGGCCGACGCTGGAGACGGACCGGTGGGCCTGACGGCGACCTCTGTCTTCTCGGTCAGCGCGGAGCCGCCGTTACTCGTGTTCTCGGTGTCGGGGCAGTCCTCGAGCGCGCCGACGATCCTGGCCGCCGATACGGTCATCGTGCACCTCCTCGGGTCGGAACAGCTCGACCTCGCTACGCTCTGCGCCACGAGCGGTATCGACCGCTTCGCCGACACATCGATCTGGGATCGGTTGATCACCGGCGAGCCCTACTTCCCGGCCGCCCAGTCGTGGATTCGGGGCAAGGTCATCGAGCGGATGGATGCCGGTGGCTCGACCGTGATCGCCGTCCACGCGCTGCAGGCGGGCATCTCCGACGGAGTCGACTCGGCCGAGCCCCTCGTGTATCACAATCGCACGTGGCACCGGCTGGGGCGGCACTCTCGCATCGACGGGTAAGCGGCCGACTTCCTCGCCAGTGCGAATAGAGTTGAACGAGAAAGACCTCGTGCAAACCGAAGGAAGTCCTAAAACATAATGAGCGCTCACTACAACCTCGTCGTTCTGGGAGCCGGCCCCGGTGGCTATGTCGCTGCCATCCGTGCCGCGCAGCTCGGGCTCAGCGTCGCCGTCGTCGAAGAGAAGTACTGGGGCGGTGTCTGCCTCAATGTCGGGTGCATCCCCTCGAAGGCCCTGCTCCGCAACGCCGAACTGGCGAACATCTTCGCCACTCAGGCGAACGAGTTCGGAATCTCCGGCGACGTATCGTTCGACTTCGGCGTCGCTTTCGATCGCAGCCGCAAGGTGGCCGACGGGCGCGTCAAGGGCGTGCACTTCTTGATGAAGAAGAACAAGATCACCGAGTACGACGGTCGCGGATCGTTCAACGACAGCCACTCGCTGACCGTCGCCAAGTCAGACGGCACGGCCGAGCAGATCACGTTCGACAACGCGATCATCGCCACGGGATCGACCGTTCGCCTGCTGCCCGGTGTGACCCTCAGCGACAACGTCGTCACCTATGAGAGCCAGATCCTGACCCGGGAGCTGCCCAAGTCGATGGTCATCGTCGGCGCCGGTGCCATCGGCATGGAGTTCGCCTACATTCTGCGCAACTACGGCGTCGAGATCACGATCATCGAGTTCCTCGACCGTGCTCTCCCGAACGAAGACGCCGATGTGTCGAAGGAGATCGCGAAGCAGTACAAGAAGCTCGGCGTCACCCTCCTCACGTCGACCAAGGTCGAGAGCATCATCGACAACGGCTCCTCCGTTGCGGTCTCCTACACGGCCAAAGACGGCACGCAGGGATCGATGGAGGTCGACAAGGTCATGATGTCGATCGGTTTCGCGCCCCGGGTCGAGGGCTTCGGACTCGACAAGACCGGCGTGCAGCTCACCGAACGCGGAGCGATCGCGATCGACGATCACATGCGCACGAACGTTCCCAACATCTACGCCATCGGCGATGTCACGGCGAAGCTGCAGCTTGCCCACGTCGCCGAGGCGCAGGGAGTCGTCGCCGCAGAGACGATGGCCGGAGCAGAGACCCAGACACTGGGCGACTACCGCAACATGCCGCGGGCCACGTTCTGCCAGCCGCAGGTTGCGAGCTTCGGTCTCACCGAGCAGCAGGCACGCGACGAGGGGCACGACGTGCTCGTCTCGACCTTCCCGATGACCGCCAACGGCAAGGCACACGGGCTCGGCGAGCCGGCCGGATTCGTCAAGCTGGTCGCAGACGCGAAGTACGGCGAGCTGCTGGGTGGCCACATGGTCGGTCACGATGTGTCCGAGCTTCTGCCCGAGCTCACGCTGGCTCAGATGTGGGACCTGACGGCCACGGAGTTGGCGCGCAACGTGCACACGCACCCGACGCTGAGCGAGGCTCTGCAGGAGGCCTTCCACGGTCTCAAGGGGCACATGATCAACCTGTAAGTCTCTCAAGAAGGGGCGGCACGGGCGTCAGATGCCCGTGCCGCCCTCCCAGAGGTGTTCGGACGTGCCGCTGATCAACGAGGCCACGCTCATAGCCTGGCTGTCGGTGAGCGACGCGATGTAGTCGACGATGCCTCGCCCCCGCCCGCGGGAGATGAGGCTCTCGTCGTCTGTAGCGCCGCGCAGAAGTTCAGGCGTGTCGGACCGGAGCCTGAAGTACCCGGCCGTCGCTACCTGAACGAGTTCGACGAGTCGGCGCGGGGCACGTGCGGCGTCGTCTTCGTCTGAGAGCCACGCGCGGAACCCCTCGACCAGAGTCTCGAGCACCCGGCCCTGCCCTCGCTGATACGTAGCGAGGTCGGGGCGTTCGAGTACGAAGCGCGTGTGCACGAATTTTAGAACGACGACGTCGTGCCACGCCTGCTGGCCGAGTCGCACGTGGGCGCTTCTCACATGCGGTGTGCGGTCGACGACGATGGACCGCTGAAGCCTGTTGATCCAGCTGCGGGTGAACGACGAGATCGCCCGCTCCGCTCCCATCGAGCCGTCGAACGGAACCGACAGCAGGCCGTCGCCGAGGTCTTCGCTGACTCTCTGCACGGCGGCCCTGAATGCATCGTCCGACGCGATCCACGCGTCTCGGGCATGGATGCGACGCCGCACCAACTCGAGGGCGTGCCCGGGTGTGCGGGCGCTCGCCTCGAGCGACTGCTCGTCGAGACGCGACAGCGCGGCCTGGTCGCGCAGCCAGCTGCGCAGTTCGGCGGAAACCGACGCCTGCTGCAGCACGCCCGCGCGGTAGAAATCGTCGAGATCATGGATCGAGTAGGCGATGTCGTCGGCGATGTCCATGACCGAGCACTCGACCGTCTGGCGCCACTCACCGATGTTCGGAAACGCTCTCTGCGCCTCGCGAAGCTCCTCGACGTCGAGTGTGTAGGCCGAGAACTTGTCGGCTCCGCCGTTACGCTGTGAGCCCACACCCCGGGGCATGCCATCGGGCATGTCAGTGCGTACGCGCGACTGCCATTCGGCGCGCAGCCACGGGTACTTGAGCACACCCGCCCGCACAGCCGCGGTGAGGTTGAGGCCCTGCTCGGTCGCGTCGCAGGCGTCGAGCTCGGTGAGGATGCGGAAGGTCTGCGCGTTACCCTCGAAGCCCTCCGAGAGACCGAGGCGCTCGCGGGCGAGTCGGTCGAGCACCTGTTCGCCGAGGTGTCCGAACGGTGGGTGGCCCAGGTCGTGGGCGCTGGCGGCCGCCTGCACGACCACGGGGTCGCATCCGCCGAGCTGCCGCACCAGAGCACCTGTCTCGCCCCGGTCTTGCTCGAGCATCACGGCGATCGACCGCGCAACGGCAGTGACCTTGACGGAGTGGGTGAGCCGGTTGTGGATCACCGGACCGGCTCCCGCCTGCGAGATGACCTGGGTCACGGCCGAGAGTCGCGAGAAGTAGGGCGAGAATCGGATGCGCTCGAGGTCGACCCTGAAGTCGGGCTGCGGCTCGATGCGTTCGATATCGTCGAGCCGCTCGGGAATGCGACGACGAACGCGCGCCTCGGAGGTGTTCTGCAGTGCGTCTGCGATGCTCATCTGACCGAGATTACATCTGCAGGGCGAGAGCAAAGGGCAACACGGGGCCCGAGCCGTGCCGTCGAAGTTCGCGCCCGGCCACCGTCATCGTCCAGCGGCTGTCGACGAGGTCGTCGACGAGAAGCACGGGTCTGCCGGCCAGCACGTCGAGCTCGGACGCCATCTGCTCGGAGACCTCGAAACGCTGCCAGACCGACGAGAGTCGATAGACGCTGTTGCCGCCCGGAGCGCCATCGGGACCGGCGCCTACCAACTCGAGTGAACCGAGATGGGGGAGTCGGCCGAGCTGGGACAGACCCTCGGCGATGGAGCGCACGAGCGCTGGCCGCCGCCTCGATGGCATGCTCACGATTGCAGCCGGTCGCTCGCTCCACGGCCACTCGCCCAATACCTTCGCGCAGGCTTGGATGAGCGCCGCGGTTGCGGGCTCATCGTGCGATCCGGCCGCGAACAGGTGCCGTAGCGTGCCTCCCCACCCGAGGTCGGTGAGCCTGGCCAGAGCCCGGCCCGGCTCGACGCGCTCGTCGGTCGCGATGCGCCCCTTCACAGCCACTCCGCGCTCCGATGCCCCGGTCGGCCATTGCGTTCGCGGCTCGATGACCGCGCCCACTCTCTGCAGAGCGGTCTCTGCCGTCGCCTGGTCGCCGGTCGAGACCGAGCTGTCGTACCACGCCGTGGTACACCTGTCGCAGCGGCCGCACGGCGCCGCTGTCGGATCGTCGAGCGCCCGCTGCAGGAACTCCATGCGGCACCCCGTAGTGGTCTCGTAGTCGAGCATCGACTGCTGCTCGGCCACACGCTCCGCAGCGATTCGCTCGTAGCGCTCGGCGTCGTAGACCCACGGATTGCCGGTGGACCGCCAGCCTCCCTGCACCTTCGACACGGCGCCGTCGACGTCGAGGACCTTGAGCAGCAGCTCGAGAGGCGTGCGGCGCAGGTCGACCAGCGCCTCGAGTGCGGGGGTCGACAGCGGGCCGGATTCGGCGTCGAGAGCGTCGAGAACGGCGCGCGCCCGTCTGTCGTCAGGCATGGATGCCGTGGCGAAGTAGTGCCAGATCTCAGGATCTTCTCGTCCGGGCAGGAGCAGGACATCAGCATTGTCGGTGGCGCGCCCTGCGCGACCGACCTGCTGGTAGTAGGCCACGGGTGACGACGGTGCTCCGAGATGGATGACGAAACCGAGGTCGGGTTTGTCGAATCCCATTCCGAGCGCGCTCGTGGCGACGAGAGCCTTGACCTCGTTGTTCTTGAGTTTCGCCTCTGCCGCCTCTCGATCGGCTGGATCGGTGCGGCCTGTATAGGCGAGGACCTCGTGGCCGGCCTCGCGGAGAAGACGCGCCGTATCTTCGGCTGCAGAGACGGTGAGCGCGTAGATGATTCCGCTGCCCTGCATCTCGCCGAGGTGGGTCAGCAGCCAGCCGAGACGAGCTTTCGAGTCGGGCAGCCTGAGTGCTCCGAGCCGGAGCGATGCGCGCGCGAGCGGGCCACGGATCGTCACGACCGTGTTCGCCTGCGGCCCGTGTGTGTCGACACTGAGCTGCTCTGCTACGTCGGCCACCACGCGGGAGTTCGCGGTCGCCGTGGTGGCGAGAACGGGAACACCGGACGGGAGTTCGGCGATGAGCGTGCGCAGACGCCGGTAGTCGGGGCGAAAATCGTGACCCCAGTCGGAGATGCAGTGTGCCTCGTCGACGACGAGGAGGCCGGTGCGGCGAACGAGTTCGGGCAGTTGCTCGTCGCGGAAGCGGGGATTGTTGAGCCGTTCGGGCGAGACGAGCAGAACGTCGATCTCGTTCTTGGCGAGCCGCTCTTTGATCGACTCCCATTCGTGGGTGTTGGCGGAGTTGAGACTGGCCGCTGTGACGCCCGCTCGTGCGGCAGCCGCAACTTGATCGCGCATCAGGGCGAGCAGGGGAGACACCAGAATGGTGGGCCCGGCACCCTGCTGACGGAGGAGGAGGGTGGCGATGAAGTACACGGCGGACTTGCCCCATCCGGTGCGCTGCACGACGAGGGCGCGGCTGCGGTCGGTGACCAGGGCGTCGATGGCCTCGCGCTGCCCCTCGTGGAACTCGGCGTCGGGGCGGCCGACGAGGGATCGCAGAATGTCGGTCGCGGTCTGCTGCGGTGGCAAGTTCATGTCTCGAGCCTGCCATCCACCGCCGACGCCGGTCGACACTCAGGGTGTTGTGAGTCGAAACGATGTAACCTCGCGCCTGTGCAGAACCGTCCGCTCGCTCACCTTGTCGCGGTCTTCCTCGGGGGAGTCGTCGGGAGTGCCTTGCGTCTCAGCCTCGATCTGGCGATCCCGCACGCCGATCAGCAGTTCCCCGTCGACACCCTGCTGATCAACACGGTCGGATCGTTCGTGCTCGGTTGGCTCACTGCCGGCCTGTTCCGCCGCGGTGTGTCGACGATCGTCAAGGCGGCCGTGGGTCCAGGCCTTCTGGGGTCGTTCACGACCTTCTCCGCGGTGATCCTCGCCCTCGTGCTGCTCACGGTGTCGGGTCCGAATCAGCTAATCCTCGCCGTCGTATACCTCGGGGTGACGCTGGTTCTGGGTCTCGGCGCAGCGTTCCTCGGGCTCCGTCTGGGTGAGCGACACGATCGACGTCGTCGAGCCGAGGAGCCCACGAGATGACGCCTCTTCTCGCTCTCGTGGTCGTCGTCTCCGGCGGCGTGGCCGCGATCGTCCGCTACTCGATCAGCACCTTCACCGCTTCGCGCCCGGCCGGGTCGGCGCTCCGTCGCTTTCCCTGGGCCGTGCTTGTCGTGAACGCGGCAGGCTCAGCTCTGGCTGGCTGCGCCGCCGGGCTCGCCGCGGGCTCGGCCCTGACGGCGGATGTACGCCTCGTTCTCATCACCGGTGTCGCGGGGGGTCTCACGACCTTCAGCACGTTCAGTGTCGAGACGGTCGATCTCCTTCGCTCCGGTCGATGGTCCACCGCCGTCGTGTCGTGTCTCGGCAATCTCGTGGTGGGCCTCGCGCTCGCCGTCGCCGGTTACGTGGTGGGTGTACTGCTCTCGTCGTGAGCTGGAGCTCGCACGAACCTGACCCATATCCAGATCGCGACACAGGTGGCAGCGAAGGTCAGTGCTGCCAGGCCGAAGACGATGAGGCCGGCGCCGCCGCCCAGACCCTCTAGCGCCGATGACAGAACACCGGCGAGCAGCGTGAAGCCCACCAGGGCCAGCACTGACCAGACGATGGGTTTCCAGCGCAGAATGTGCCGTCCGGGCAGATCGGCTATCGGAAGCAGCAGTATCGCGGCTCCACCGAGCGATGCCAGCGCGACGGTGTTGACGAACTCGGCCAGAAAGGCTCCCGCGGTGCCCGTTCCGGCGCCGGCCGCTATCGACCCCGAGATCAGGAAGGCCGTGGTGCCCACGGCGAGCAGGGCGCCGATCTGGAGCACAGCAAGGCGGCCCCGTGCTCGACGCGAGGCAGGAAGGGACAGCGCGAGACCGAAGACGATGCCGAACACGAGCGCGGGATCGAGATCGAGAACGCGCGACAGAATGGTCGCTCCGACGGAGATGAGAAGGAAAAGAGGGCGAAGCCGCACGCCGACGGTGACGTCGAAGATGCTCCGCGCCAGCATCTTCGGCACGAGTACCGCCACGATGTTCACCACGAGGACGCCCAGTATGACGGCGACGAGGAGTCGCAGGTAGGCGGGTTCGTCGGTGACGGGTGCGCTGAGCACCGTGATGGTGGCGCTGGCGACAAGGGCGAACGCGCTGGTCACCCGAGCGTTCCACGGCACGGTGGGCGCGGTGTCGTATTCCTGATAGCGCGATCGGTTGCGACCGGTGAGTCTGCCGATGCCGGCCGAGCGAGGCTCCGGCTCCGCACGCAGGCCGCGCAGGGTGCCCGCGAGGAGTCGCGCCGGCACCGCAAGCAGCGCAACCATCGCCAGTCCCATTCCGAGTGCGAGGGTCCAGTCGATCGAGCCCGCGGTTCCGAAGGCCGGCTGCATGCCGGCGCTGAATCGAGTCGACGCCGACCATCCGCCCGACGAGGTCGCGGGCGGAGCATCCGTCGTCGCTCCCGGCGGCGCCTGCTGCTGCGGGGCCGCCGCCGCGGGGTCGCCGTCGGAGATCGACGGCAGGGGTGTCGACGTGGGCGACGGTCGGGTGGCACTCGGGGTGGGCTGCTCGGTTGGCGTCGGCGTCGTCGGCGCACCGACGAAGGCCACCGCCACACGGCTGCTCTCGGCGCTGATGTTGCCCGCCGCGTCTTGCTGGATGGCCGACACCTCGTAGGTACCCGCATCGATTGCGGCCGAGGTGCACGACCAGCGTCCGCCCTCGACGCCTGACTGGCAGAGGGAGTGCGGGCCGGCGAAGAGCGTCACGGTGGCGCCGTCTTCGCCACCACCCGAGAACGAGGCACCGGATGCCGCAACGGAGCCGGCCGGGATGCTCACGCTCGGAGGGGCGGGTGCGTCGACATCGATCGTGAGGGTGCTCGCTCGGCTCGACGACGACGAGCGACCTCCGCTCCACGGCGCGACCTGACTGGCCGTCAGTTGATAGGACCCGCTCGCGAGACCCTTGGGCAGAGCGCAGAACCACGCTCCCGTGGAATCCACCGTCGCGGTGCAGGACACGGGGCCGACGACGGCCGTCACCGTGGCCCCGGGAAAACCCTCGCCCAGGACCGTTCCGTTGGAGACGAGGCCGTTGCCCGCGGAGCCCGCGGTCGGCGCATTCAAAACAGAGACAGTGACGCTCGTTTCCGCCGACTGCGCGGCGACGGTTTGAACCGCTCGCACCGTCGTCGAGGGAGACGAGGGGAGTGACACCTCGCACGACCATGTTCCCGCGGGTGTGGTCACGACACTGCACAGCGGTTGGCCGCCGTCACTGGAGTAGAGGTCGATACCGCTTGCCGGCTCAGCCGTACCGCTGAACGAGATGTTGTCTCCGACCAGCGAGGATGCCGCAGGTCTGTCGATGACTGGCGATGCCACCGCGGTCGAGTCCGGAGTCGGCGCCGGCTCGACGGGGGTGGTGGGCGCCGGGGCCGGCGGCGGATCGGTCTCCGTGGCGACAGCGGCACCACCCGGGGCCATGAAGACGGCGGCAAGAAGGCACAGGCCGAAAAGAGCCGATGCCGTCGACGATGCTGCAGCACGACGGCGCCGTGCTGCTGACAGGGGTGTTCCGGGCAAGTGGGTCACGTACCTCCCATTTAGGGGTCTCGTGTGCGCGAAGTCAAAGTCTGTTGCGTTCGCATGAGCCGTCGGTCGAAAAGAATTCACACGCCCGAAACGCCTCCCGCGCCATACTGGGCACGAGTGGGACGATCGACCCACTCGGCGAAGGAGCGAAACGATGCCCAGGATGTCGGCACAGGAGCGTCGCGTCGAGCTCGTCGCCGCTGCCTTCAGGGTGGTCGCCGCCCGTGGGGTCGGAGCGGCGAGTGTGCGAGCCATCTGCCAGGAGGCGGGAATGGCCCTGGCCAGCTTTCACTACGCCTTCGAGTCGCGAGACGCGTTGATGGCCGAGTTGGTCAGCGTCGTCGTCGAAGCCGAACGGCGTGCCATGCTCCCACCCCTCACCCCGGGAGAGACCTTTCGAGACACTGTGCGGCTCGGTCTCGAACGCTACCTGCAGCACTTGCGCTCCGATCCGCAGAGGGAGAAGGCCATGCTCGAGCTCACCCAGTACGCCCTGAGATCCCCGTCTCTCGAGGTCGTGGCCTCGAGACAGTACGAGCGATATCACGCGCTGGCCCAAGACGCCCTCGCGACGGCGGCCGAGCGCTGGAACATGACCTGGACGATCCCCGTCGACGAGATAGCTCGCATCCTCGTGGTGGTCACCGACGGCGTCACGATGTCGTGGCTGGTGACCCGCGACGACGCCGCGGCAGCGCGAGCGCTCGATTTCGCGGCCGACTCCGTCGTCGGGTTGGCGGTCGCCGCATGAGCACGACGGATGCCGCCGCGAGCGTGTTCGCCGAGCCGGTGCGCCGGGTCGGGGGTGGTTGGATCGCACTCTTCGCGGCAGCCTGGCTCGGCGTGTGGATGGCGCAGCTCACCCCGGTGCAGCTGCTGCTGCCCGTGCAGATCGAGCAACGCCTGGGCGCAGCGACCTGGGTCGACAACGTCGTCGCCTTCGGCGTCATCTCGGGAATCGCGGGCGTGGCGGCATTCATCACCTTTCCCGTCACCGGACTCCTGTCGGATCGCACGACCTCGCGCTTCGGGCGCAGGCGCCCCTGGATCGCTGCGGGAGCGGGACTGTTCGCCCTCTCGCTGCTCCTTCTGGGTCTGCAGGAGGGCTTCGTCGGCATAGGCGTCTGCTGGACCCTGGCGATCATCGGGTTCTGCATGCTCACCGCGGCCCTCACCGCGACCATCTCGGACAGAGTCCCTGTCGGGCAGCGCGGTTTCGTGTCTGGCTGGATCTCGGCCCCGCAGGCCATCGGTACGATCCTCGGCCTCGTTCTGGTCGTCACGCTCTTCACGGGTCAGTTCGCCGGCTATGCCGCGATGGCGGTGCTGCTCATCGTCCTGGTTGCTCCGTTTCTGATCTTCGGGCGCGATCAGGTCTTGACGGTCGAGGCAGCCCGACGCATTCCTCGCGGACGGCTGCTCGACGAGCTGTGGATCAGCCCCCGGCGCTATCCGGACTTCGGGTGGACCCTGCTCGGCCGCGTGCTGGTGAACACGGGCAACGCGCTCGGCACGACTCTGCTGCTCTACTTTCTGATGTACGGACTGGATGACAAGAACGCCGAAGACGACCTGATCGTCTTGACGATGATCTACATGGTCTTCGTCGTGCTCTCCTCTCTAGGAGCCGGGGCGCTCAGCGACAGGCTCGGCAGACGCCGCGTCTTCGTCTTCGTCTCGTCATCGCTCCAGGCGGTCGCCGCGCTCCTTCTGGCGTTCGTGCCCGAGCTCTCGGTGGCCATGGTGGCGGCCGGCCTGCTGGGCGCGGGCTACGGATGCTTTCTCAGCGTCGATCAGGCGCTCGCGACCCAGGTGCTTCCCGACCCGGCGACCCGCGGAAAAGACCTCGGCATCATGAACATCGCCACCGCCGTGCCCCAGGCGATGGCACCCCTGCTCGGTGCTGCCGTGGTCGCCTGGCTCGGAGGCTTCCAAGGCCTCTTCATTCTCTCTGCCCTCTTCGCCTTCGGCGGCGCACTGGCCGTCGCCCGCATCAGATCTGTGAGGTAGCCCATGATCCCCCCTCTTCTCCGCTCCACGGCAGAGCCCTGGCGCACTCCCTCGACGTGGTGGCCTCGTCTCGATGCGGCCACGGCGCATCTCGAGACCCCGCTCGCCGCGGTCAGCCTCGAAGCGTTCGCCCACAACGCCTTCGACATGACCGACCGGGCCGCCGGAAAGACGATTCGTGTCGCATCCAAGTCGGTGCGCATCCGGTCGCTCGTCGACGCCGTGCTGGCTCTCGACGGCTACGCGGGGATCCTCGCCTACACCCTTCCCGAAGCTCTCTGGCTGGCCGAGACCGTCGACGACGTCGTCGTGGGCTATCCGAGCGTCGATGTGACGGCGATTCGCGAGCTTGCCTCCAGCCCAGAGCTGTCCGCCCGGGTCACCCTGATGATCGACAGCCTCGACCACCTCGACTTCATCGACGAGGTCGCGCCTCCGGGCACACGCGAGAACCTGCGGCTGTGCCTCGAGATCGACATGTCTTTCGTCACGAAAGCCCTCGGCCACGTTGGCGTCTGGCGCTCGCCCGTGCGAGAGGTCGCCGAGGCGCGGCGTATCGCCGAGGCGGTGGCTCGACGCCGCGGCTTCACGCTGGTGGGAATCATGGGGTACGAGGCCCAGATCGCCGGGGTCGGAAACCGGCCGAAGGGCAATCCTGCGCGTGCGGTCGTGCTGGATTGGATGCAGAAGCAGTCGGTGGCCGAGCTCACCGACAGGCGGGGCGCCATCGTCGAGGCCGTCGGGCACGTCAATCCGCTCGAGTTCGTGAACGGCGGTGGCACGGGGTCGCTCGAGAGCACGTCGGCGGATGCGTCGGTGACGGAGATCGCCGCGGGCTCCGGCCTGCTGGGCGGGCACCTCTTCGACACCTACTCCCGGTTCAAGCCGGCTCCGGCGGCGGCCTTCGCCCTGTCCGTCGTCCGCAAGCCGACGCCTCGCATGGCGACGCTCCTCGGCGGCGGCTGGATCGCATCCGGACCCCCGCAGAAAGACCGCACCCCCGAGATCGTCTGGCCCCAGGGCCTCGAATTGCAGGCGCGCGAGATGGCGGGAGAGGTGCAGTCTCCGGTCTCCGGCGCGCTCGCGGCCGATCTGCGCATCGGTGATCGGGCCTGGTTGCGACACACGAAGTCGGGCGAGCTCGCCGAACACGTCGCCGAGGTCGCGATCGTCTCGGGCGACGAGGTGATGGCCATGGTTCCGAGCTACCGAGGCGAAGGGAAGTCCTTCCTGTGACCGCGAGCGGCGCCGTCTGGCGCAATTGGAGCCGCACAGAAGAGGTACGCCCACGCCGCGTCGAGCGTCCGACGAGCGCCGGAGCCGTGCAGCGAGCCGTCGTCGCCGCGGCGCGCTCGGGAATGCCGATCAAAGCCGTGGGAGCGGGCCACAGTTTCACCGGCATCGCCGTCGCTCCCGGCGTGCAACTCGACCTGACCGCGCTCACCGGCCTCATCGGAGTCGACGCCGAGCGCAAGCGGGTGACGCTGGCGGCGGGCACCCGACTCTTCGACATCCCGGCCCTCATCGAGCCTCTCGGCCTGGCGATGCCCAACCTCGGCGACATCGACCGACAGAGCATCAGCGGCGCGATCTCGACGGGAACCCATGGCACGGGCGCTGACTTCACCGGCATCGCCGGCCAGGTGCGGGGAGCCGTCATCGTCACGGGCGACGGCAGCCTGCTGCGCATCTCCGAGACCGAGAACTCCGAGCTTCTCCCCGCCGTCGCCCTGGGGCTCGGCGCCCTGGGCATCCTCGTCGAGGTCACTCTGCAGTGCGTCGACTGCTTCGTGTTGCACGCCCGCGAGCGCCCTCTTCCGTTAGATATGCTGCTCGACGCCGAACCCGGCGGCGAGGGTTCGCTCGCGGATCGCGTGCGCTCGAGTGATCATTTCGAGTTCTACTGGTTCCCTCACACGCGTACCGCTGTCTCCAAGACGAATACCCGGCTGCCGGCGACTGCGAGACTCGCTCCGCTGAAACCCCTGGCGCACTGGTTCGAAGACGTGGCTCTGACCAACGGTGTCTACCGGGCGACCTGTGCCGCTGCCGTCGCGGCCCCCGCGATCGTTCCGCGTGTCAACGGATTGGCCGAACGTCTGATGGGCAACCGCGAGTTCACCGACCGCTCGCACCGCGTCTTCGCCACGAGGCGCACCGTGCGCTTTCGCGAGATGGAATACGCGATCCCCGCAGAGGCCGTGCCCGACGCGCTCCGCGACGTCATGAAGCTCATCGCCGACCGCGGATGGCGCATCTCGTTTCCCATCGAGGTGCGCTTCGCCCGGGGTGACGACCTGTGGATGTCGACCGCGCACGGCAGAGACAGCGGCTACATCGCGGTGCATCGCTACTACCGAGAAGATCCCACGGAGTACTTTGCGGCGGTCGAGCAGATCATGCTCGGCTACGAAGGACGCCCGCACTGGGGCAAGATGCATACGAGGCAGTCAGACGATCTGCGTGCGATGTATCCGCACTTCGACGACTTTCTCGCCGTGCGCGATCGACTCGATCCCCAGCGCGTCTTCGCGAACCCCTACCTGAATCGAGTACTCGGAGAATGACGAGCAGAGCCACGCGGTTCCCCAGCGCCGAGACCCTCGCCGCCGAGCTGCCCCGCGACTTCGTGCTGGGCGTCGCGACGAGCGCCTTCCAGATCGAGGGCGCCACCCGCGAGGGCGGGCGCGGGGCTTCGACGTGGGACGTCTTCACCCACCAGGCCGGCCGTATTCGCGGCGCGGCGACCGCGGATGTCGCGACCGACCACATCCACCGACTCGGCGACGACCTCGACCTGGTGCGCGATCTGGGGGTGGATGCCTATCGCTTCTCGATCTCGTGGCCGCGGGTTCAGCCGGGCGGCTCGGGTCGACTGAACGAACACGGCGTCGCGTTCTACGACCGTCTTCTCGATCGGTTGCTCGCCGACGGCATCAGCCCGATGGCGACGCTGTTCCACTGGGACACGCCACTCGAACTGGCCGGCGGGTGGAGATCACGCGACACCGCACGCCGTCTGGGCGAGCTCGCCTTTCTGCTGGGCGAGCGGTTCGGCGACCGCGTCGATCGCTGGGTCACGATCAACGAGCCGGCCACAGTGATGCTCAACGGCTACGCGTTGGGAATCCATGCTCCGGGGGAGACCCTGCTGTTCGACGCGCTTCCGGTGGCCCACAACCTGCTTCTCGGTCACGGCTACGCCGTCGAGGGTCTGCGGGGAGCGGATGTCGCAGGCGCCGTCGGCATCACGAACGTGCACACCCCCACGACGCCGGCGACGTCGTCCGACGACGACACCGCCTTCGCGTGGCTGTTCGACGCGCTGCACAACCGCATCTTCGCCGACCCCGTGCTGCTCGGGCACTATACCGAGCCGCTCGACGACTTCGCGTCGGTGTTCGCGCCGCTGATCGAGGTCGACTCGCGCGATCTCGCGATCATCTCGCAGCCCATCGATTTCTACGGCCTCAACTACTACTTCCCCACGCGTATCGCCGCGGGCGCCGGCCGTGCGGTCGCGCCCGATGGGGAGTCCGAGGCCATGGCATCGCTGCCTTTCCACCTCGCGCCCTGGCCCGAGTTTCCCAGCACGGGTTTCGGCTGGCCGGTCGCGCCGGAGTTTCTCGAGACGACACTGGGGGAGATGGTCGAGCGCTACGGTTCGGCGCTTCCGCCCGTCTTCATCACCGAGGGGGGAGCGAGCTTCCCGGAGTCGCTCCTTCTCGACGAGCGCACCGGCGAACGGGTCGTCTCCGATCCCAGGCGCATCGACTATCTCGCTCGCCATCTTGAGGCGGCTCTGCACTCGACCGCGCCGGGCGGTATCGCCGAATCCGTCGACCTGAGGGGCTATTTCGTCTGGACTCTGCTCGACAACTTCGAGTGGGCGGCGGGGTACAGCCAGCGGTTCGGGCTCGTGCACGTCGACTTCGCAACCCAAGAGCGAACGCCGAAGGATTCGTTCCGCTGGATGCAGGCGCTCGCGGGGGATCGCAGACGCTAGGCGCCTAGGATGGCGGGCATGGCTCCCCGCATCAGAGCACCCCGGTCGCTTCGCGGTCGCGCGGGAATCTGGCTCGGCGACTATGCGTATGCGCTGCGGGCAGAGAGTCGGAGTGCTCGTGCGCGGACCGACCCTGTTCCGTTCGAGACGGGGCACGAGCGCCCTGTTCTCCTCGTTCCCGGCGTCTACGAGCGCTGGGAGTATCTACTTCCGGTCGCTCAGGCACTCAACGAACACGGCCATCCGTGCTTCATCGTTCCGGAACTGCAGCGCAATAGCATCCCGATTCCCCAAGCCGCTCGTCTCGCAGGGGCGCTTCTGCGCGAGCGTGATCTCAGCGATGCGGTCATCGTGGCGCACAGCAAGGGCGGTCTGATCGGCAAGCATGTGCTCGCCTTCGACGATCCGGATGGGCGCGTCGCTGGGGTCGTCGCGATCGCATCGCCGTTTCAGGGCTCCAGCCTCTCGAGACTGCCGCTCACCAAGCCGCTCCGCGAGTTCGCTCCGGGCCAGGGCAGCATCGCCACCCTCGCGGCCGAGAAGATGATCAACGAGCACATCGTCTCGATCTACCCCTACTACGACACTCATATCCCGAGTGGCAGCGAACTGGCGGGCGCGACCAACATCGCGCTGCCTCTGAGCGGCCACTTCAGGGTGCTCGCTGAGCCTATGGTGATCGCCGAGACGGTGCGCGCGGTGGCGGCTCTCCCGCACAGGTAGACGCGATCCTCGTGCGCCCGCTCAGTCTCTGAGAGCTTGCTCCACAGAGAACGGGGTCTGCTGAGCGCTGGCTTATAGTAAACGCTATGGAATGGCTTATCCCGGTAATCGTCGTCGTTGTTCTCGTAGCCATCATCGGTATCTACCTGTGGGCCACGTACAACTCGCTCGTGACGCTGAAGGTACGCGTCGACGAGGCCTGGAGCGACATCACGGTTCAGCTGAAGCGCCGTGCCGATCTCATTCCCAACCTCATCGAGAGCGTCAAGGGATACGCCGCGCATGAGAAGGGCGTCTTCGAGGCGGTCACGGCCGCGCGGGCCGAGACACTGCAGGCGCAGGGCCCGGTCGACGCGTCCGTCGCGGAAACCCACATGCAGACGGCACTCAAGAGCATCTTCGCTGTCGCCGAGGCCTACCCTCAGCTCCAGGCCAGCCAGAACTTCCTGCAGCTGCAGGCCGAACTCGTCGACACCGAAGACAAGGTGCAGGCGTCGCGCCGTTTCTACAACGGTGGCGTACGCGAACTCAACACGAAGATCCGCGTCTTTCCGAACAACATCTTCGCCAAGAGGCTCGGTTTCACCGAGCGCGACTTCTTCGAGGTGGCCGACCTCGCCGCCATCGCAGAGCCGCCGCGCGTGCAGTTCTAGCCTCGGGGCGAGGGCTGAATGTATCGGGCGATAGCCAAGAACAAACGCAACACCGTCTTCATCATCCTCATCTTCTTGGGCATCATCGGAGGTCTGGGGTACCTGGCCAGCGCGATCTACCAGAACACGACGATCGTGATCATCACGGTGGTCGCCGCCATCGCTTACGCGCTCTTCCAGTACTTCTTCGCCAGCAGCCAAGCGATCATGTCGAGCGGTGCCGTGCGCATCGAGAAGGCCGACAATCCTCGCCTCTGGCGCATCGTCGAGAACCTCTCGATCACCACGGGCACGCCGATGCCGGCCGTGTACATCGTGCCCGATCCCGCACCCAATGCGTTCGCGACGGGGCGTGACCCGCAGCATGCCAGTGTGGCAGCTACCACCGGGCTGCTCGACATCATGACCGACGCCGAGCTCGAGGGCGTGATGGCGCATGAACTGGGCCACGTTCGCAATTACGACATCAGGGTGTCGATGATCGTTTTCGGCCTCGTCGTGGCCGTGGGCTTCATCGCCGACATGTTCCTGCGCTTCGCCTTCTTCGGCGGAGGCCGTAACAACAACAGCAACGGCGGAGGCGGTGGCAATCCCATCGTCCTCGTTCTGGGGCTTGTCGCCATGCTCGTCGCGCCGCTCGTGGCCGGGCTCGTTCAGGCGGCGGTGTCGCGCCAGCGCGAGTATCTCGCCGACGCGACAGGAGCGCTCACCACGCGGCATCCGGATGCTCTGGCCAGCGCCCTCGAGAAGCTGGCGGCCTACGGGCGGCCCATGCAGAAACAGTCATCGTCGATGTCGCACATGTGGATCGCCGACCCGCTCAAGCCGGGGATGCTCACGCGCCTGTTCAGCACGCACCCGCCCATCGTCGACCGTGTCGCGCGTCTGGAGAAGATCGGCGGCGAGTTCTAGTCCGCCAGCTCGGCGGCGAGCGCCGCTGACAGATTGCCCTTCGGCGACACGTCGATGGAGTCGAGGCCCTGCCACTGCATCGTCTGACGCAAGACCGACGCCAGGCGCGGCGCGGTCTCGTCGGGGGCGCCGTCTTCGGCCCACGCCGCGCGCACCCGAAGCACCCTCGCCTGTCGATCGTTCTTGAGGTCGACTCTGCCCACGACCCGGTCGTCGATGAGCACCGGCAGCACGTAGTAGCCGAATACCCGCTTGGGCTCTGGTGTGTAGATCTCGATGCGGTAATGGAAATCGAAGAGACGTAGTGCTCTGGACCGCGCCCAGACCACGGGGTCGAACGGAGAGAGAATCGCGGCGGCGTCGATGCGACGCGGCAGTCGCGCGTCGCGGTGCAGCCAGGCGGGCTTCGCCCATGCGTCGATCGTGACCGGCACGAGCTCGCCCGCCTCTTCGAGCTGACGGATGGCGGGAACGGCGTCGACGGCCTTCAAACGGAAATAGTCGGCGATATCGTCTGCCGTGCCCACGCCGTGGGCCCGGGCAGAGATGGAGACGAGGCGGCGCATCGCTTCGTCGCGAGGAACGTGCAGGTCGCGGATATCGGCGGGAAGCACCTGCTCGGGCAGGGCGTAGACGCGCTCGAATCGGGTTCGACCCGCGCTGACCACATCGCCCCAACGGAAGAGAGTCTCGAGCCCCCGCTTGACGTCGGACCAGCCCCACCACGAACCGCTGCGCGTGTTCGAGTCGTGCTCGATCTCGCTCGCGCGCATCGGGCCCTTGGCGGCCAACTCGGCGAGCAGCCACTGGGTCATCGGCCTGTTCGCAGAAAACCACGAATCGTCGTCGGCCTCGGCGCGGTCGCGATGCTCCTGCTGCCGCCAGCGCAGGAGAGGCAGCGTGTCGACGGGAATGAACGACGCCTCGTGCGCCCAGTACTCGGTGATGCGGGGCGAGTACGTGACGCGGTCGAGCTGCGCTTTGTCATAGCTGCCGAGTCGGGCGAAGACCGGCAGGTAGTGGCTTCGCTCGAAGACGTTGACCGAATCGATCTGCAGAAGACCGAGGCGGTCGATCAACGCGCCGATCTGGCGCACGCCGGGGACGACGTCTGTGGACGGACGACCGAAGCCCTGCGCGGCCAGTGCGACGCGGCGGGCGAGAGCGGGAGACAGCGACTGAGCCATGTTCTCGAGCGTACCCACGCACCTGCGACATCGAGACATACGCCGTTCACCTTCGCGATGCCCGGCGGTCGCGTCCAGGTCGCGCTGCACTCATAACGTCAGCACGTCGGAACCACAGCCCCGTCCGGCACCCGCACGCTATACCTGGAGGACTCTTGCTTTCCACCCGCACAGCCATCGCCGGCATCGCCGCAGCGATCGCACTCACACTCAGCCTCAGCTCCTGCGCGAGCACCTCGGCCGACGCATCCGCCGACGGTGGAGTCGACGCCGCCACGGCCACGAGCGTCTCGGCATTCGGCGACCTCGCCGGTCTCGAAAAGGCCGCGAAGGCCGAGGGCGCACTCAACGTGATCGCCCTTCCGCGCGACTGGGCCAACTACGGCGCAGTGCTCGACGCGTTCAACGCCAAGTACCCCGAGATCACCATCACCGAGGCCTCGCCCGACGCGTCGAGCGCCGAGGAGATTCAGGCGGCCGACAACCTCAAGGGCCAGGACACGGCACCCGACGTCTTCGACGTGGGCGCGGCGGTCGCACTCGCCAACACGAAGAAGTTCGCGCCGTACCAGGTCGAGACCTGGGCTGACATTCCGGATGCGCTCAAGGAGCAGTCGGGCCTCTGGGTCGGCGACTACGGCGGATACATGGCCATCGGCTACAACCCCGACGCCGTTCCGGCGCCGAAGAGCCTCGACGACCTGCTCGGTGACGAGTACAAGGGCAAGGTAGCGATCAACGGCGACCCGACGCAGGCCGGGGCCGCTTTCGCAGCCGTCGGTATGGCATCCGTTCAGAGCGGCGGATCGACCGCCGACTTCCAGCCCGGAATCGACTTCTTCTCGAAGCTGAACAAGGCCGGCAACTTCGTGAAGATCGACCCGACCCCCGCCACGATCGCGTCGGGCGAGACCCCCGTCGTCTTCGACTGGGACTACCTGAACGTCGGCTACGGCAAGAAGCTCGACGGCCAGCGCAAATGGGAGGTCGTCGTCCTTCCGGGCACGGGTTACGCGGGCTACTACAACCAGGCCATCAGCGCCGATGCTCCGCACCCCGCCGCCGCTCGCCTGTGGCAGGAGTTCCTCTACAGCGACGAGGCCCAGAACCTGTGGCTCGCGGGTGGCGCTCGCCCGGCGCGTGCCGAGGCGATGGAAGCGGCCGGAACGATCGACAAGAAGCTCTTCGAGGCTCTGCCGGAGACGCCGGACGAGACGGTCGTGCCTTCCGCTAAGGAGTCCGAAGATGCTGCAGCCCTGCTCGGCAGCAACTGGGCCACGGCCGTTCAGTAACCGGAAGAACACCCCTACTGATGGCTGACACCCTCGTGTCGGTCGTCGCTCCCCTCGAAGGCGTCGAGCCTGCAGCAGTGCAGGCTCGACGCCCCGAGTCGTCGCGACGGGCGGCCTTCACCGTGCCGAGTTTTCTCGGCCTTGTTCCCTTCGCGGCGTACATCCTGCTCTTCCTCGGGCTGCCGACCGCGATCGCGCTCTTCACCGGCTTCCTCGACGGCACCGGATCGTTCTCGTTGACCAACATCGAGGCCCTCGCCGACCCGCTGATCGTCAGTACCTTCGGCAACTCGATCGGGCTCTCGGCTCTCACGGCGGTCATCGGCTCGGTGGTGGGTGCGGCCTGCTGCTACGCGTTGATCGGCACCAATCCGACGGGCCTTTTGCGATCCGTCGTCGACTCCGCGAGCGGGGTACTCGCCCAGTTCGGCGGCGTGATGCTGGCGTTCGCGTTCGTGGCGACCATCGGCATCCAGGGCATGGTCACCGTGTACCTGCGCGACTCGCTGGGCATCAACATCTTCGCTGACGGTGTGTGGCTCTACGAGCTGCCCGGCCTGATCCTGCCCTACATCTACTTCCAGGTTCCCCTGATGATCATCACCTTCCTTCCCGCGCTCGAGGGTCTGAAGCCCCAGTGGGCCGAGGCGAATGCCAGTCTCGGCGGATCGCGTGCGACGTACTGGTGGCGCATCGGTATCCCCGTCCTCACTCCGTCGTTTCTCGGCTGCCTGCTGCTGCTGTTCGCGAACGCCTTCTCGTCGTTCGCGACGGCTGCCGCGCTCACGAGTCAGGGCTCGCAGATCGTTCCCCTGCAGATCCGTTCGGCACTGACGAGCGAGACAGTGCTCGGGCGCGAGAACCTCGCCGGCGCACTCGCTCTGGGAATGATCGTCGTGATGGTCATCGTGATGACGCTCTACTCGCTGCTCATGAAGCGCTCTGCGAAGTGGCAGCGATGAGCGGCCAGGCGAAGGCGTTCCGGCCAGAGCCCGGTGCGCTCACGCGCTGGCTGATCCTCGGCATCGTGGGGCTGGTGTTTCTCGTGCCCATCGTGGCGATGGGCGAGTTCACGCTGCGTCGCGGACTCGAGGGCGGCTACGACTTCAGCCGCTGGATCGCCGTCTTCTCCGGGGGACTCACGGGGGAGTACAAGGGGGTGCTGACCGCCCTCGGCAACTCCGTGGTGCTGGCCATCGTCACCGTCGCGGTGATGCTCGTCATTCTCGTGCCGACCATGATCCTCGTGCAGCTGCGCTTCCCGTATCTGCGCCGAGCCATGGAGTTTCTCTGCCTCCTGCCGATCACGATCCCCGCCATCGTCCTCGTCGTCGGGCTCGCGCCGGTCTATTCGGTCATCGCCAAGATGTTCGGCAGCGGCGTCTGGACTCTCTCGTTCGCCTACGGAATCATCGTGCTGCCCTACGCCTACCGTGCCATCCAGGCCAATCTCTCGGCGATCGACGTGGTGACCCTCAGTGAGGCCGCTCGTTCGCTCGGGGCCGGATGGCTCACCGTGCTCGTTCGCGTGCTGCTGCCGAATCTTCGTCGCGGCATCCTCTCGGCGTCGTTCATCTCGGTGGCCGTCGTGCTGGGCGAATACACGATCGCTGCGCTTCTCAACCGCGTCAACCTGCAGACCGCGCTCGTCATCGTGTCGAAGTCCGACCCCTTCGTCGCCGTGATCTTCGCTCTTCTGGCACTCGTCTTCGCCTTCTTCCTGCTGCTCGCGATCGGCCGGGTCGGCGCGCCCCGCCGCAGCCGTCGCGAACCCGCCGCATCCATCACCGCGCCAGCCGCCGTCACACCGACCGGAGCATCCTCATGAGCCTCGCCACACGATCCGCCTCACCGACCGACACGAAGACCCGCGGATCCGGCGCGACCGTCGAGTTCCGCTCCGTCGTCAAGGAGTTCCCCGGACACCGCGCCCTCGACGGCGTCGATCTCACACTGAAGCCCGGTGAGTTCGTGGCGCTGCTCGGACCGAGCGGGTGCGGCAAGACCACAGCCCTGCGCGTGCTCGCCGGTCTCGAAGACGCGACGAGCGGCAGAATCACCATCGATGGCTCCAACGTCTCGGGGCTGCCCGCCAACAAGCGCGACATCGGCATGGTGTTCCAGTCGTACTCTCTGTTCCCGCACCTCACCGTGCTCTCGAATGTCGAATTCGGGCTCCGGATGCGCAAGGTCGAGAAAGACGAGCGACGCACACGGGCGTTGGCCGCGCTCGAGATGGTCGGCCTCGGCGCGCACGCCGGCCGCTATGCGCATCAGCTCTCTGGCGGTCAGCAGCAGCGAGTCGCCCTCGCCCGGGCACTCGTCACCGAACCGCGCGTCCTCCTGCTCGATGAGCCCTTGTCGGCGCTCGACGCCCGCGTTCGGGTTCAACTGCGCGACGAGATCCGGCGCATCCAGATCGATCTCGGAATCACCACGCTGTTCGTGACGCACGACCAGGAGGAGGCCCTCGCGGTCGCCGACCGGGTAGCGGTCATGCGGGCGGGCACGATCGAGCAGATCGGGGCACCCGAGGAGCTCTACACGCGGGCGAAGACCTCGTTCGTGGCCGAGTTCGTCGGGCTCAGCAACCGACTCGACGGCGTGATCGACACACCGGGCTTCGTCGCTGTCGAGGGGGTCACCCTTCCGCTCATCGATGAAGCGGCGCCTCACGGTGCGGTCTCGGCATACGTGCGACCGGAAGACGTCGCCTTCTCGTCGGAGGGCATCTCCGCAGAGGTGGTCTCGAGCAGTTTTCTCGGCAGCTTCCGCCGCACCACGGTGCGTCTGGCGTCGGGTGCACTGGTGCGAGTCCAGCACGGTTCGACGACCCCGGTGGCCGTCGGCGACAGGGTCTTCCTCTCCTTCACGGGGGCGCCTGTGGCGGTGAAGGCGGTCGACGCGTCATAGCGAATTCCCCTCAGGTATGCGCGCCTAGAATGAGGACATGTCTGAGCCTGACGTGAATGACGCTGCGGTTCCTCCGGGACTCCGTATTGCGGGAGCGTGGTCGTGGCGCCTGCTGGCTATCGCCGGTGCGCTTGCCGTGTTCTTCTTCCTCGTGTCGTACCTCCGTCTTCTCGTCATTCCCCTCCTGGTCGCGACGCTGCTGTCTGCGCTCCTGGTTCCGTTGAAGAACTGGCTGGTCAGACACAAGTGGCCGAAGTGGCTCGCCATCACGGTGGCGGAGCTCGGCACTCTGGTGATCGTCGCAGCGCTCATCTTCCTGGTCGTCGCTCAGGTGCGGGCCGGCTTCGGCGATCTGCGCGATCAGACCGTGGCGAGCGTGCACGACCTGCGCGACTGGCTGACGCAACCGCCGTTCAACGTGTCGGATAGCGATCTCACGGCGTACCTCAATCAGGCCATGTCGTTCCTGCAAGCCGACTCCTCGGCTCTGCTCTCCGGGGCCGTGTCCGTCGGTTCGACCGTCACCGAGTTGTTCGCCGGCGTACTGCTGACCCTCTTCTCGACACTGTTCATCCTGATCGACGGCAAGGGCATCTGGGCGTGGGTCGTGCGCATCTTCCCGCGCCGCGCGCGCCTTGCTCTCGACGGTGCAGGCAAGGCCGGATGGCTGACGCTGCAGAACTTCATCAAGGTGCAGATCCTCGTCGCCACCATCGACGCGATCGGCATTGGCGCGGGAGCGGCGATCCTGCAGTTGCCCTTGGCGGTCCCCATCGCGGTGCTGGTGTTCCTCGGATCCTTCATTCCCGTGATCGGCGCCGTCGCAACGGGCGCGCTCGCCGTCTTCATCGCGCTCGTCTATAACGGCTGGGTCGTCGCACTCATCATGCTGGGCATCGTTCTGCTCGTTCAGCAGATCGAGGGCCATGTCTTGCAGCCCCTCGTCATGGGAACTGCCGTCAAGGTGCATCCGCTGGCCGTCGTGCTCGCGGTGGCCGGTGGATCCGTGGTCGCCGGCATTCCCGGCGCCCTGTTCGCTGTTCCGATCGTGGCCGTGCTCAACGTGATGATCGGATACATCGCCCGGGGCGATTGGCGACAACTCCCTCTCTCGACACCGAAAGACATCGTTCCCGAATGACTGATTCCCTGACGCAGCCCGTGCTCACCGTGGTGCCCTCTCTCGACGACATGATGGATGCCCGCGAGCGGGTCTCGCGCATCGTCGATCCGACACCCATGGAGACGTCGCGCTATCTCAGCGCCGAGTTGGGCGCTCCCGTCTTTCTGAAGTGCGAGAACCTGCAGCGCACCGGCTCCTACAAGATCCGCGGCGCCTACAACAGACTGTCACGGCTCTCGATCGAGGAGCAGGCCCGCGGTGTCGTCGCGGCGTCGGCCGGCAACCACGCTCAGGGCGTGGCCTTCGCGGCGCGCGAACTCGGCATCTCGGCCACCATCTTCATGCCGCTCGGTGTTCCGCTGCCGAAGCTGCAGGCCACGAAGCACTACGGCGCCGATGTCGTGCTCCGCGGACACAGCGTCGAGGAAGCTCTGCGAGCCGCGGCGGAGTTCTCCGAGAAGACCGGCGCGGTGTTCATCCCTCCCTTCGACCACCCCGACGTGGTCCTCGGCCAGTCGACCCTCGGGCTCGAGATCCTCGACCAGGTTCCCGACCTCGAGACCGTCATCGTGCCGATCGGAGGCGGCGGTCTGATCTCGGGCGTCGCCTCTGCCGTCAAGAGGCGAGCAGAGCTCGAGGGGCGCAGTATCCGAGTCATCGGTGTGCAGGCGGCGAACGCGGCCGCTTACCCGCCCTCGCTGGCCGCCGGAGAGCCCACGCAGATCGTCACGTCACCGACGATGGCCGACGGCATCACCGTCGCGAAGCCCGGCATCCTCAACTTCGCCATCATCAAAGAACTCGTCGACGAAGTGGTCACGGTATCCGAGGCCGACATGGCCAAGGGTCTCCTGGTGCTTCTCGAGCGCGCCAAGCAGGTCGTCGAACCCGCAGGTGCCGTCGGCGTGGCGGCCATCCTCTCGGGGCAGATCGTCGCATCCGGCCCGACCGTGGTCATTCTGTCTGGCGGCAACATCGACCCGCTGCTGATGCTGAAGCTCATCAACTACGGTCTCGCCGCGTCTGACCGCTACCTCAAGATGCGCATCATGCTGCCCGATCGCCCCGGCCAGCTGGCGCGCATCTCCGAACTCCTCGCCGAGGCGAATGCCAACGTGCTCGAGGTGCTGCACACCCGTCATGGCAAGGGCCTGCAGATCAGCGAGGTGGAGCTGGAGCTGAGCGTCGAGACGCGCGGGCCGGAGCATCGTCAGCAGGTTCTCGACATGCTGCGCGATGCGGGCTTCGACCCGCGCATCAGCGACGACTGATCAGGCACGGTACGTCTCGACCTTGACGATCTCGACGTCGATGTTGCGGCCGGTCGGTCCGACGAACGAGGTCTTGTCGCCGACCTTCAGGCCGATGATGGCCTGACCGAGCGGGCTGGATTCGCTCCAGACATCGAGGTCGTTGTCGCCCGCGATCTCGCGGTTGCCGAGAAGGAAGACCGTCTCGTCTCCGGCGACGAGGGCAGTGATCACGGTGCCGCCCTCGACGACGCCGTGGCTCTCGGGGATCTCGCCGACCTCGGCGGTGCGCAGCAGCAGGGTCAGCTGACGGATGCGAGCCTCCATCTTGCCCTGCTCTTCTTTGGCGGCGTGGTAGCCGCCGTTCTCTTTGAGATCGCCCTCTTCTCGGGCCATCTCGATCTTCTTCGCGATGTCGGTGCGGCCGAACCCACTGAGCTCCTCGAGCTCATTCGTGAGGCGGTCGTAGGCCTCCTGGGTCAGCCACGTGACCTGGGCTGCTTCGTCTGCCATGGGAACTCCCTCGTACAAATATGGCCCGGGAAATCTCCCGGGCATCGAAGAAGAGCCTAGGTGAGCCAGCAGCGGTAAATCAAACCTGTCACCGACTGCTCGGTCGTGCGGACGGTCTCCGTGATTCCCCGCGTGGCCTTGTCGGAGGCGGGGATGTCGATGACCTTCCATCCCACGATCGCGAACTTCGCACTCTGCGCCTGCAGCGCGCAGCTCGACGTGGATCCCTTGGGCACGGTGAGGAGGAAGTCGATCGAGACCGTGTGCTCGTCGATGACCGTGTGACCGGTGTCTTTCGCCTCGAGCTCGGCGCCCGAGTTGTCGAGGCCGGCCCAGACGACCCAGCCCACGAGAACGACGGCGAAGACGGCCGCGGTGATGAGCGCGATCACGCGCGTGCGCCGACTGTTGGCGCGCGTTCGCCCGTAGCGGATGGCAAGGTCTTCACGCGTCACGGAATGGGTGCCTCTCGAAGCAGCGATTAGTCTTAGGTGTTGGCTTAGATGTCTAGGCTAATCGGCAATGCTGAGGAGAAGAGACCGATGACGCTGCGCCTGATGGCCGTGCACGCGCACCCCGACGACGAATCGAGCAAGGGGGCCGCGACCTACGCCTACTACCTTGACCGCGGCGTCGAGGTGATGGTGGTGAGCTGCACCGGGGGAGAGCGCGGAAGCATCCTCAACGAGTCGCTCGCCGAGCGCCGTCACGCCGAGCGCGACATGGCTGGTCTTCGTCGTTATGAGATGGCTGCCGCGCAGAAAGTCGTGGGTTTCGAGCACCGGTGGCTGGGCTATGCCGACTCCGGTCTTCCCGACGAGGGCGACCCTCTGCCGGCGAACGCGTTCGCGACGATTCCCGTCGAGATCTCGGCCGAGCCGCTTGTGCGTCTCATCCGCGACTTCAAGCCGCAGGTGTTGCTCACCTACGACGAGAACGGCGGCTACCCCCACCCCGATCACATTCGAACCCACGAGATCTCGGTGCGCGCTCTCGAGGCGGCGTCCGACGCCACGGCGTACCCCGACGCGGGGGAGCCGTGGAGCGTCTCCAAGCTCTACTACGATCGCATCTTCAGCTACCAGCGCATGAAAGCGGTCTACGACGAGATCGTCGCGACCGACCCCGAGAGCCCGCTCATCACATCCATGACCGAGCTGCGCTCGTGGATGAAGGAGAGCCCGTTCCTCGCCACCACGCAGGTGCCCGCCGGCGCATTCTTCGAGGTGCGTGACAACGCGCTGCGAGCGCACGCCAGCCAGGTCTCGCCCGACAGCCAATTCTTCTTCTGGCCGAACGAGCTGCAGCTCAAGGCGTGGCCCTTCGAGGACTACCAGCTCATCTCGTCGAAGGTCGAGACGACGATGCCAGAAGACGACCTGTTCGCCGGAATCGAGGACGACGATGTACAGCGTTGATCAGCTCACCGCGACGGTGACTCACACCCTGCTGCGGGCCTCCGACCAGCCGCAGTTCGATCCGAACACGGTCACGCCCGGATTCGTCGGGTTCATCGCGACATTCGGCGTGGCCGTCATCGTGATTCTGCTCGTCATCGACATGGTGCGCCGGGTGCGCCGCGTGAACTACCGCGAGCAGGTGCGTCAGCAGCTCGAGCAAGAGGCTCGGGATGCCGACGGCCCGGTAGACGGCGCTTAGCGGGAGATCGCGTCCCAGAGGCGCTCGATGTCGCCGGCCATGTCGACCGTGCGGTCGAGCGCCCACTGAATCTGGATGCCGTCGGCGACGGCGATAAGGACGCGGGCGACGTGCTCGGGGTCGAGTTCTGCGCGTGCTGTTCCCGCCGCCTGACGATCCCGCACGACCGCGGCGAGTGCCAGGCGGACGAAGTCGAAGCGCTCGATGAAGAATGAATGTGCCGGATGTGACGGGTCTTCGGCCGCCGCTGCGAGGGTGATGTAGAGCTGCACGAGCCCCGGCACATCGCGGTTGTGGCGCATGATCGCGAGGAGCCCGTCGAGGAAGTCTCCGTCGGCCGGATGCGCGTCCCCGTCTACCTGGTCGCGCTTCTGCAGGATCGCGGTGAGCAGATGCTCCTTCGAATCGAAGTAGTGCATTAGGCCCGGAAGGCTCACGCCCACCTGCTTCGCTATGTCTCGCAGAGACGTGCCGCGATAGCCCTCTCGAGAGAACACGTCGAGCGCGGCCGTAAGGATCTCCTCTCGGCGCACGACGCCTTTCGCGTACGACCCCCGATCCGCCATGTATCGATGCTAGGCCACAGCATCGGGTGCAGATTGACTCTTGTGGGCCGACGCGGCGAGCTGCATACTGTAACCCGTACAGTGATCGGTTTTGGTTTTCGAACCGCGAATGATGTACATCCACACTCAATGATGAGAGGAACCGGCACATGACCACAGCGAGTGGATCCGCGGCAGGAATGCCGTCGGGAATGACGACGGCGACAGCCGCCGTGCGAGGCGATCAGACATTCCCCCCGCCGACGGAGCCGGCGAAGCCGAGCTATGTCGCCTGGCTGCTCGTGGCGCAGCTGGTCTTCTTCATCGCCCTTCTGGGGCCCGCGATCGTGGGAATCGGGCTCAAGATCCAATCGCTCGTCGAGCTCGGCGAGATCGCGCAGGACGGAGCCACCGGCGCGGCGGCCGTGCTCGGCGGCGTCGGTGCACTCTTCGCGACCATCGCGAACGTCGTCTTCGGGCGCCTCTCCGACCGTACGACGAGCCGCTGGGGCCGTCGCCGGATCTGGATCGTCACGGGCACGGTCATCATGACCTTCGCCTTCCTGATCATGGCGCTCGCTCCCAACCTCCTCTTCGCCACCATCGGCTGGGCACTCGCGCAGCTCGGTGCGAACATGACTCTCGCGCCATTCTTCGCGACGATCGCGGATCAAGTGCCGAAGTTCCAGAGGGGCAAGATCACGGCGGCGATCGGCATCGCCCAGAACGTCGGCGTGCTCGGCGGAACGTATGTCGCTCAGGCGTTCGTGGGGCAGCTGGTCGTCATGTTCGTGGCGCCATCCGTTTTGGCGATCATCGTGATGGTCATCTTCGCCGTCGTTCTGCCGGATCGTCGACTGCCCTTCCCTCCTCCTCGTGCCACCCTCCGCGACTGGGCGGAGACGTTCTGGGTGAGCCCTCGCAAGAATCCCGACTATGCGCTCGCCTGGTGGTCACGCTTCCTGATCACCTTCGCGAGCTTCGGCTTCACGACCTTCCGCTTCTTCTACCTCCTCAACCACGTCGGGGTGCCGGAGGGTGACATCCCGGCCGTCATCTCGACGAGCGTGCTCATCTACACAGTCGCGCTCGTCGCCGCGAGCTACTTCGCCGGGTGGCTCTCCGACCGCCTGGGTCGTCGCAAGGTCTTCGTGTGGAGCTCGACCGCCCTGTTCGCGATCGGCACGTTCGCGCTGATCTTCGTTCAAGACGTGAGCGGCTTCTTCATACTCGAGGCACTTCTCGGCCTGGCCTTCGGCATCTACGTGGGAGTCGACCTCGCCCTCGTCGTCGACGTGCTGCCCGATGCCGAGAACTCCGGCAAAGACCTCGGGGTGTTCAACATCGCCAACGCGCTTCCTCAGACGCTCGCGCCGCTCGTCGGTGGAATCCTCGTCTACGTCAGTGATCCGACCGGAAACAACTACGCGCTCTGGTTCTCCATCTGCGCGGTAGCTGCGATCGTGGGAGCACTCGTCATTTTCCCCATCAAGAAAGTCAGATAGCCCGTGGTCTCGCACGTCCACGATCGAAAGGTGAATCACGCATGACGCTCCCCGCAGCATCCATTCAGCTGTACACGCTGGCCAAAGAATTCTCGGATGACCCGAGCGGCTCGCTCGACAAGCTCGCCGCCATCGGACTCACACACGTGGAGGCATTCGATTTCGTCCGCCGTCCCGACGAGATCCGATCCGCCCTCGATGCGAGTGGGTTGACTTCTCCGACCGGACACGCACCTCTACTCTCCGACACCCTGTGGACTCCCGATGGCTCGATCCCCACCCCTGCGCCGGAGGTCGTCTTCGAAGCGGCCGCCACGCTCGGCATGACGACGGTCATCGACCCGTTCGTGGCCGCTGACCGGTGGCTGACAGAGGTGGGCGTCCAGGACATCGCCGACCGGTTGAACGCCTCCGCCGAGCTCGCGGCCACTTTCGGCCTGTCGGTCGGGTACCACAACCACGCGCAGGAGTTCATCGCGTCGTTCGACGGTCAGACCGCGTTCGAGCGGTTCGTCTCGGCGACCGACCAGCGGGTTCTGATCGAGCTGGACCTCTTCTGGGCGCTCACGGGTGGACAAGATGGACCGCGTCTCGTCTCGTGGCTCGGCGACCGCCTCGTCGCTGTGCACGTGAAAGACGGCATCGCACCGGCCGAGAATCCGTTCGCGCCGGGAGCTGCTCCGTTCGGTTCGGAGACGCTGGACCAGCGTCGACCGGGGGAGGGACAGGTTCCTCTCGTCGACTCGCTCGCGGCCGGTGAAGGCCACATCAAGTACGCCGTCATCGAATACGACAATGCCCCGGGAGACGTCTTCGCCGACATCCAGGCGAGCTACGACTTTCTCATCGACGGAGGGTACGCCGCATGAGCGGGCCTGTGGGAGTAGGTGTCGTCGGCGCGGGCGTCATCAGTGATACGTACCTCGAGAACCTCCGCTCCTTTCCCGATGTGAACGTAATCATCGTCGGTGACCTCATCGAGGAGCGGGCCAAGAGCCAGGCTGAGAAACACGGCGTCCCCTCCTGGGGCTCCGTCGCCGACGTGCTTGGTCACGCCGACGTGCAGGTGGTCGTGAACCTGACGATCCCCGCGGCACATATCGAGGTCTCGTCCGCCGCCATCGCGGCGGGCAAGCACGTGTGGAGCGAGAAGCCTCTCGGGCTCGACCGAGCCGGTGTCGCTCAGTTGTTGAACGACGCGGCTGCTCGGGGGCTTCGTGTGGGCTCGGCGCCGGACACCATCCTGGGGCCGGGATTCCAGACGGCGAAGCGCGCCATCCAGGAGGGTCTCATCGGGGAGCCGATGTTTGCCACCACCACGTTCCAGACCATTGGTCCGGATCTCTGGCACCCGAGTCCCCAATTTCTCTTCGCCGAGGGCGCCGGCCCTCTGCTCGACATGGGCCCGTACTACATCAGTGGCCTCGTGAGCCTCTTCGGGTCGGTAGACCGCGTCGGGGCGCTCGGTCGGAAGAAGGCCGAAGAGCGCGTCATCCAGTCGGGGCCCAACGCTGGAACGACCTTTCCTGTGGAAGTCCCTAGCTCTCTACAGCTGCTCACCTCGTTCGACTCGGGCCAGCAGGCCTCGAGCCTCCTGAGCTTCGATTCGGCACTCGAACGACATGGCGTCTTCGAGGTGCACGGGACGCGGGGATCGCTCATCGTCCCCGACCCCAATCAGTTCGAAGGCCGCAGTGCATACGTCACGGCTCGGACGTCGCTCTCCGATGGAGACTGGGGAGAGCAGAAATGGATCGAGCTGGAGCAGAGAGGCACGGTCGTGGGCCGAGGTCTCGGACTGCTCGACATGGTCCGCGCGATCTCCGCGGATCGCCCGCACGTCGCCACCGGAGAGCTCGGCTACCACGTGCTCGATGTCATGCTCTCCGCCCAGGAATCGGCGGCGAGCGGCGAGTTCGTCACGGTCAGCAGCTCGCTCACCGCTCCGGTGCCATCTGTGCCTGTCGACTTCGACCCGTTCGCTCGCACGCTGTAGGGCCGGCGTCCGGTGTGCTCAGCCCCCGTAGGAGGGGTTGAGCACGATGAGCAGGATGGCCGTCCAGTGGCAGAGGAACGCCACGAGGGTCAGCGCGTGGAAGATCTCGTGAAACCCGAAGCGGCCGGGGAACGGGTTGGGTCGCTTCAGCGCGTAGACGACGGCGCCGACGGTGTAGCAGAGGCCGCCGACGAGTACGAGCAGCATCATGGCCGCATTCGTGGCCAGCAGATCGCCGAGGTACATGACGGCTGCCCAACTCAGCATCAGGTACAGCAGAACGTAGAGCCAGCGGGGCGCGTCGATCCAGAACACCCGGAACCCGATGCCGAAGAGGGCGCCGCCCCAGACGAGACAGAGCAACAGGATGCCCTTCTCCGGGGGCAGGGCGAGTACGGCGATCGGGGTGTAGGTGCCCGCGATCAACAAGAAGATATTGGCGTGATCGATGCGCTTCAGGAGCCGCTTCATGCGCGGCTTCCAGTTGAATCGGTGGTACAGCGCTGAGTTGCCGAAGAGCAACAGCGACGTCGTCATGAAGACCGCACTGGCGGCCTTCGCTGCCGAACCGTCGGCAAGGACGATCAGCACGATACCCGCGATGATCGCGAGGGGGAACGTGCCCGCGTGGATCCAGCCGCGCCACGTGGGCTTGACCTCGATGGGGTGCTCGACCGCGTCGTCGAGCAGAGGGATGTTGGGGAGGTCGGCGGGCGCGCGCATTAGGCCAGCGTACGCGGCGGCGCGTCCGCGCCGCTGTGAGTTTCTCTGCGAACACGGGTAGCGTATGCGTGTGTCCATCGAAGAGAACCCACGGGGAAGCGGCTTCCTCTACGGCCTCTACCAGAAGCGACTGAGACGAGAGCTCGCCGTCGATGCGCTGCCGCATCACGTCGCGATGATCATCGACGGAAACCGTCGTTGGGCCAAACAGAGACTGCTCGGCACCGCGGCGCATGGGCACCGCGCAGGGGCTGCAAAGATGCGCGAGTTCCTCGTCTGGTGCGACGAC
The DNA here is from genome assembly GCF_900177765.1 of Agreia sp. VKM Ac-1783. Lineage (GTDB taxonomy): Bacteria > Actinomycetota > Actinomycetes > Actinomycetales > Microbacteriaceae > Agreia. Next base: position 748,040 of record NZ_FXWI01000002.1, on the reverse strand, counting down.
CTCGGCATCCAGGTCGTGACTCTCTACCTGCTCTCGACCGACAACCTGACGAGCCGCAACAAAGACGAACTCGACGAACTCGTCGAGATCATCGCCGAGCTGGCCGGCGCGCTGTCTCACTTCCGTGACTGGCGCATCAAACACGTCGGCAGCGACCTCGGCCTGCCGCCCACCCTCGTCACAGCGCTCGACGAAGCCGAAGAACGCACGGCCGGTCATACCGGGCTCCACGTCAACCTGGCGGTCGGCTATGGGGGGCGCACCGAGATCGCAGATGCTGTGCGCAGCATCATCCGCGCGCACCAGGAGCAGGGCCACACGCTCGAAGACCTGGCAGAGAGCATCGATCAGGAGCTGATCGCAGAGCACCTCTACACAGGCGGCCAGCGCGATCCTGACCTGGTCATCCGCACGTCGGGCGAGCAGCGACTCAGTGACTTCATGCTGTGGCAGAGCGCCCACAGCGAGTTCTACTTCATGGAGGCGCTCGGGCCGGATATCCGTGAGGTCGATTTCCTCCGTGCCCTCCGCGACTATTCGCGTCGGCACCGTCGTTTCGGCGGCTGAGCCCGCGGCATCCCGACCCCGCTCGTTTACATGAACGTAACCGAACACGGGGCGTGTCGTCACCGCTCGAAACACGGTGGCACGTAGCGTCAAGCACATCAGGTATGGCACCTGGTCGAGTCGGCCACATAAGTACGACTCGGGAGAAACCTAAAGACTTGAGAAAGGCTTAGGGGCCGACTCGCCACAGTGATCCGAGTGCATCACGCGCTCGGGGTTGGAGTAGTCGTGGCCGATCGCAATTCCCACCAGTCAACCGACACCGGAAGCCGCACGCGGGCATCCGGTTCTGCGCCGGCAGTCGTGAACCAGAAGGAACGAACCTACGTTCTGGACACCTCGGTTCTGCTGTCCGATCCGAAGGCGATCTTCCGGTTCGCCGAGCACCCCGTCGTTCTTCCGGTGATCGTCATCACGGAACTCGAATCCAAGAGGAACGATCCCGAGATCGGATATTTCGCCCGCCAGGCGCTGCGCAATCTGGATGAGCTGCGCGTGCTCCACGAACGGCTCGATTTTCCGATCGCGGTGGGCGAGGGCGGCAGCCTCAGGGTCGAGCTCAATCACTCCAACATGTCGGTGCTTCCCTCGGGGCTGCAGCTGAACGACAACGACTCGCGCATTCTCGCCGTCGCCCTCAACCTGGCGAACGATGGGCTCGACGTGACCGTCGTCTCGAAGGATCTGCCGTTGCGGGTCAAGGCTGCCTCGATCGGCCTCGCGGCCGAGGAGTACCGCGCGGAACTGGCGGTGGACTCGGGCTGGACCGGACTTGCGGACATCACTCTCGGATCCGACCAGATGTCGTCGCTCTACGAGTCGGAGTCGATGGACACGGACCTGGTCGAGGGAATTCCGGTGAACACCGGGCTCGTGATCCACTCCGACCGGGGATCGGCGCTGGGCCGCGTGACGGGCAAGCGCAGCTTCCAGCTCGTTCGGGGCGATCGCGACGTCTTCGGGTTGCACGGCCGCTCGGCAGAGCAGCGGGTTGCCATCGACATGCTGCTCGATCCCGAGGTCGGAATCATCTCGCTGGGAGGTCGAGCCGGAACGGGAAAGTCGGCTCTGGCCCTCTGCGCGGGACTGGAGGCGGTTCTCGAGAAGCAGCAGCACCGCAAGATCATGGTGTTCCGGCCTCTCTATGCGGTCGGCGGGCAGGAGCTCGGCTTCCTGCCGGGAGACGCGTCCGAGAAGATGAACCCCTGGGCGCAGGCGGTCTTCGACACCCTCGGATCGATCGTGTCGCAGAACGTCATCGACGAGGTGATCGAACGCAACATCCTCGAGGTGCTGCCACTCACTCACATCCGCGGTCGTTCGCTGCACGACGCGTTCGTGATCGTCGACGAGGCCCAGTCGCTCGAGCGCAACGTTCTGCTCACGGTGCTGAGCCGCATCGGGCAGAACTCCCGCGTCGTACTGACCCACGACGTGGCCCAGCGCGACAACCTTCGAGTGGGCCGCCACGACGGCGTCGCCTCGGTCATCGAGACGCTGAAGGGGCATCCTCTGTTCGGGCACATGACGCTGACCAGGTCTGAGCGCTCGGCTATCGCGGCGCTCGTCACCGAGATGCTGGAGTCGAACGAACTGGCCTGATCATCGGGGTGCGGGGCGTGCTGGCCTGAGGGAGTCCCTTGTGGATAACTTCTGACGGCACGCCCCGCTCACCGTTACCGTGGGGCGCATGAGCTCGGAGCGTCTGCCACGACCCGCTATCGGCTTGGTCGACGTCGTGCGGGGCGCGCATCCCTCTCAGGTGGTGATCGGTGCCCTGTTGCTGTGCCTGGCATTCGCTTCGGTGGGGTGTGGCCCTGGCGTCGTCACGCTCGCCTGGCTTGCACTCGTGACTCCGAGCCTCGTCGTCTTCGATCTGCGCCTGAGACGGCTGCCGAACGTGCTAGTGGTTCCCGGCTTCGGTGCCGTCGTCATCGACGGCTGCTGGGCAGGGATCTCGTCGGGGGAGTTGCCCGTAGCCGCCCTGGCGACGACCTCGATCGTGGCGGTGGTCATGCTCGTGCTCAACCTCGTGGGAGGGCTGGGCATGGGAGACGTGAAGTTGAGCACCGTGATGGCCGGATGCCTGTCGCTGGTTTCGCCGCTCCTCGCCGCCTCGGCGCTGATGCTGGCATTCTTTCTCGGCGGGGGCTACTCGGCGGTGCTTCTGCTGAGTCGTCGTGGGCACCGAGGCCGGCGCATCGCCTTCGGCCCCGTTCTGCTGGTCGCCTTCTGGGCGGTCGTGGCCCTGCGAGCGCTTTAACGGCACGACGCCGCCCGAACCGCAGGTGGATGCGGTCGGGCGGCCTCGGTTCGGACGGCGTCGAGTCGGATCAGGCCGCGGGCGGCGCCGTCATCGAGAGCACGTCGAGAGCCTTGTCGAGCTGCTCGAGGGTGACCTCGCCTCGCTCCACGAATCCGAGGTCGATGACGGCCTCGCGCACGGTCATCTTGTTGGCGACGGAGTGCTTGGCGATCTTGGCGGCAGCCTCATAGCCGATGATGCGGTTGAGCGGTGTGACGATGGAGGGAGACGACTCCGCCAGGGCGCGTGCGCGGTCGAGGTTGGCTTCGAGGCCCGCTACGGTCTTGTCGGCGAGCAGCACCGAGGAGTTCGACAGCAGCCGGATCGACTCGAGCAGTGCCGTTCCCATGACCGGAATGGCGACGTTCAGTTCGAAGGCGCCGGAGGCACCCGACCAGGCGATGCTCGCGTCGTTGCCGATGACCCGGGAGCAGACCATCAGAACGGCCTCGGGGATAACCGGGTTGACCTTGCCCGGCATGATCGATGATCCGGGCTGCAGGTCGGGGATGTGCAGTTCACCGAGACCCGCGTTGGGGCCGGAGCCCATCCAACGGAGGTCGTTGCAGATCTTGGTGAGGCTGACGGCGAGCACCCGAAGGGCGCCGGATGCCTCGACCAGCGAATCGCGGGCGCCCTGCGCTTCGAAATGGTCGCGGGCCTCGGTGATCGGCAGCCCTGTCTCTTCGGCGAGAAGTCGAATGACGAGCTGCGGGAAGCCCGCGGGTGTGTTGATGCCCGTTCCGACTGCGGTGCCGCCCAGAGGAACTTCGGCCACTCGGGGGAGCGCCGACTGTACGCGCTCGATGCCGAGCCTGATCTGCATGGCATAGCCGCCGAACTCCTGCCCGAGTGTTACCGGAGTGGCGTCCATGAGGTGCGTTCGCCCGGCCTTAACTGCTGACTTCCACAGCTCGGCCTTGGCCTCCAGCGCCGTGGCGAGGTGGTCGAGAGCCGGCAGCAGCTGTCCGATGAGGGCACCCGTGACGGCAACGTGAACGGAGGTGGGAAAGACATCGTTCGATGACTGCGATGCATTGACGTGGTCGTTGGGGTGAACGGGGCTGCCGAGTCGGGCTGTGGCGAGAGTGCTGAGCACCTCATTCATGTTCATGTTCGACGAGGTACCGCTGCCCGTCTGATAGACGTCGATCGGGAACTCGGCGTCGAGCGCCCCCGTGATGACCTCGTCTGCTGCAGATGCGATGGCATCGGCTATGGACTGGTCGAGTACCCCGAGCTGAGCGTTGGCGAGAGCCGCAGCCTTCTTGATCCGAGCGAGTGCTGAGATCTGTGCCGATTCGAGTCCGGCACCCGAAACGGGAAAGTTCTCGACGGCTCGCTGCGTCTGTGCGCCGTACTTGGCGTTGATGGGGACGCGCACTTCTCCCATCGTGTCGTGTTCGATTCGAAACTGCTCTGTTCCGTCTGTTCCGGTTGCTGTGTCCACCACTGTGTGGCCTGCCTTCCTGTGTTTCGCCTTGTGGGCGCTGTGTGTGGGTCTGAAAAGTCGTTGTCGCGAGGTTTAGACGTTGCCGATCACGAGATCGGCAACAGCGCGGCCCTCGGCCAGTCGATAGTTGGCGCCCACGATCGCGAGCCGGCCCTCGGCCACAGCCTCGCTGATCAACTCGGAGGTCTCGAGAAGCTCGCGCACGGTGTCTCGCAGGTGTAGCCGGCCGACCTCGTGGGGGTCGACGGCCTCGGGCGCGTCAGCTCCCCGGTGCTCGGCGGCATGTACGGCGGGGGTGATCTTCTCGATGATGCCTCGGATGTGCACGGGCAGCTGCGGCGCGTCAGGCCCGACGGACTCGATGGCAGCGGCCACCGCCCCGCACTCGTCGTGGCCCAGCACGACGATGAGGGGCACTCCGAGCACCCCGACCGCGTATTCGAGACTTCCGAGCACAGAGTCGGAGATGACCTGGCCGGCGTTGCGCACGACGAAGAGGTCACCGAGACCCTTGTCGAAGATGATCTCGGCGGCGAGTCGAGAATCGCTGCAACCGAACAGGGCGGCGCGGGGCGCCTGGCCCGCGGCGATCTGGTGTCGACGCTCGACATCTTGACGAGGGTGGCGCGGCGTGCCGTTGATGAAGCGCTCGTTGCCGCGCAGCATCTCGCCCCAGATCTTGGCCGGGGTAAGGGGGGAATCACTCATGATGTCGCCTCGATCGTCTGCTTTTCGATGGTGGTCGTGATGGTGGACGCCAGCGCCCTGGCGTCGTCGGGCGTGGCTGTTCCGGCCACGATGAACGTACTGCGACCCGACTCGGTGGTCAGCGCGTATTCGACGTTGCCGACATCGCGATCGGAGTCTCGGTTGTCGTAGACGATCCAGTCGACGCCGTCGATGGTGACGGTGCCTGTCGGAATCGTCTGCTGCATCTCATTGACAAGCCAGCTCGGGTTCGCGTCGACCGCCTGTGTGATCGAGAGGAACTGCTTCGACGGAGTGATGAGGCCGATGAACCACGACGTCACGCCGTCGAGGCTCGCTGTGCGGATCTCTGCCACGTTCGACGACCAGGTGTCGGGAAGCTCGGGAACGGCGAGGGGAACGGGAAGTGTGCGCTGGGCGCTGACCGCGACAGAGCGGTAGTCGACCGATTGAAGCCGGGAGGAGTCATCGCGCGGCACGATGAAGACCATCAGAGCGACGATGGCGACGGTGACGCCGACTGCCACCCAGAGGTTGCGGATGGTCTTGCTGTCGCGGTAGTTCTTGGAGTTCTGTGCCTTGCGGGCGGCTTCTTCTTCGGGCGTCTCGGGTCGTCCGAGTTCCGCCACGACGGGGCGGGGCTTCGGTTCGCGGCGTGCCACCTCTACTCGGCGACCGACTGGCGGGCGGCGTCGAGGCGGGCTTTGGCCCCGATGAGCCATTGCTCGCACCGACGGGCCAGCGCCTCGCCTCGCTCCCACAGGGCGAGGGACTGCTCCAGCGTCGATGAGCCCTGTTCGAGTTCGGTGACGACGCGAACGAGTTCGTCGCGAGCCTGCTCATAGCTCAGAGCGTCGATGTCGTCGGTCGACGGGGTTGTCGCTGTGGAGGGCATGGTTCCAATCTTATTCTGCGGTGGAGGGGGCGGCGGCTGCGGAGAGACTGCGAACACCTGTCGATGTGGCGTTGATCGCACCGTCGGAGACCGTGATGGTGAGGTCGGCCCCGCTCGGCGCGTCGTCTCGACCGCGAACGATCGAGGCGTCATCGCGCTGAACGATGGCGTATCCGCGGTCGAGGGTGCGCTGGGGAGAGAGAGCGCGTAGATGAGCCACGAGCTGACGGGTGCTGTCGTCTGCGCGCTCGACGATCCGAGACGCCAGTTCGCTGCCCCGTGCGACGTAGCGGGTGAGTTCTTCGCTGCGCACGTCGACGAGCCAGCTGGAACTCGCGAGCACGGGCCGGCTTCGCAGCTGCCCCAAGCGGTCGATCTCGTTCTTGATGACATGGTTCACCCGCACTCCGAGTCGAGCCCGCGCCTGGAGAACCCGGGACAGTTCTTCGGCGACATCAGGCACGACGCGTTTCGCGGCATCTGTGGGGGTGGATGCGCGCAGGTCGGCCACATCGTCGAGCAACGGGCGGTCGGCCTCGTGTCCGATCGCGCTGACGATCGGAGTCGACGCCGCGGCTGCAGCGCGCACGACACCCTCATCGCTGAAACCGAGGAGATTCTGGAAGTCACCGCCGCCTCTGGCGATGATGATGACGTCGACCTCGGGGTCTGCGTCGAGTTGCTGGATGGCGGAGATGACTTCGCGGGGCGTGCGCTCGCCCTGCACGGCCGCGTGGACGACTCGGAACTCAACCGACGGCCATCGGAGCTGAGCGTTGCGCAGTACGTCTTTCTCGGCATCGCTGTCTTTGCCGGTGATCAGCCCCACGCAGTGCGGCAAGAACGGAAGGCGCTTCTTTCGGGAGACGTCGAAAAGGCCTTCGGATGCGAGTTGTAGCCGCAGGCGCTCGAGTCGCTCGAGCAGGTCGCCGAGCCCCACATGGCGCATCTCGAAGACCTGCATCGTGAGGGTGCCGCCCTTGAGCCAGTAGTTCGGCTTCACGAGGGCGACGACGCGGTCGCCTTGCTTGAGGTCGTCGGGAATGCGGCTGCGAACACTCGACCAGATCGTGAAGCCGATAGTGACGTCGTCGGTGACGTCGCGCAGTTTTCCGTAGACATTCGAACCCGAAACGCCCCACTGCGTGATCTGGCCTTCGACCCACGCGGTGCCGAGTCTTTCGATGTAGCCCTTGATCTTGCTCGAGAGAAGCGCGACCGGCCAGGGGTTCTCGAGAGTCGCCGGGGCGTCGGCCTGTGGGGCGTCTGTCATGCGGGTGCTCCCTGCGCGTGGTTCTGCTACGGCCGACCACCGTGATTTCACGGTTACCATGGAGGAGTGAGCCAAGCCACTATAAGTCTGCCGATGCCGAGGATTCCCGGCGTAAGAAACAGGCTAAAGGATACCCCCGTCACCGGGGAGAAGAAGGTGCTGCTTGCGGCCCCCCGAGGCTACTGTGCAGGAGTAGACCGCGCCGTCGTCGCCGTCGAAAAAGCACTCGAGCACTACGGCGCTCCTGTGTACGTACGCAAGCAGATCGTGCACAACATCCACGTCGTGCAGACCCTCGAGAAGCGTGGAGCGATCTTCGTCGAGGAAGTCGATGAGGTTCCGCCGGGGGCGCACGTCGTCTTCAGCGCCCACGGAGTGTCGCCCGCTGTCGTGCAGGGTGCCGCCGATCGCGGTCTTCAGGCCATCGACGCCACCTGCCCGCTCGTCACCAAAGTGCACCGCGAGGCCGTGCGTTTTGCACGCGACGACTTCGAGATTCTGCTGATCGGGCACGAAGGCCACGAAGAGGTCGAGGGCACGGCGGGCGAGGCTCCCGAGCACACGACCCTGGTCGGCAGCCCCGACGAAGCCGACACCGTCGTCGTCCGCGATCCCGACAAGGTCGTGTGGCTGTCGCAGACCACCCTGTCTGTCGACGAGACGATGGAGACGGTCAACCGACTCCGCGCACGCTTTCCCAACCTGCAGGACCCGCCCAGCGACGACATCTGCTACGCCACCCAGAACCGACAGGTGGCGATCAAGAAGGTCGCCAAGAATGCCGATCTGGTCATCGTCGTCGGCTCGGCCAACTCGTCGAACTCCGTGCGTCTCGTGGAGGTCGCTCTCGAGTACGGTGCCAAGGCGGCGTATCGCGTCGACTACGCACACGAGGTCAAGCAGGAGTGGCTCGACGGCGTGAACACCGTCGGCGTCACCAGTGGAGCCTCTGTGCCCGAGGTGCTCGTGCAGGATCTGCTCGACGAGCTCGCGGGCGCCGGATACGGCGACATCGAGACCGTGATCACGGCCGAAGAAGACTTGATCTTCTCGCTGCCGAAAGAACTGCGCAAAGACATGACCGGCAAGAACGACGCCCGAGCACTCGGCGGACGTCGGTCGGGTGCGGAGCAGGCCGACTCAGAGTAGTCGACCCTGCTCAGCTGGCGCGGAGGCCCGAGATCAATCCCGGGTCTGCGACCAGTGCCACTGCGACACACGCGACCGTCACGATCATGGCGAGAGCGCCCATGAGCAGAGGAACGGGCCACGATCGCCGACGCTGACCGATGAGGCGCACGGTGAGCCAGATGGTGGTCACGAGCAGAACGAGTTGGGCGATCGCAGCGATGGCGCCCGCGATGTCGACTGCCGAACCGCCGCCGTAGTCGCCCAGGCCGCGATCTGCATAGAACATATCGAGGGTGCTGCGCAGGTCGAAGAGCGATGGAACGCTCGACGAACTCGTCATCACCGCCGTGACGAGCAGGAACACGGAGATCGACGCGTCGAGGACGCGGTAGGGGGCCGGCGAGGCCGCTGGTGTTGGTGCGTCAGCCGCATCCGGAGCCGTGCCTGCCGTCTCGGTCTCGTGAGAGTCGGCCGGAGGCGACCAGACCCACCCCTCGGGTGCGAGTTCGCCGTAGCGCGGGGTGGGCCTGTCGTCTGCCATTGTTTCTGCGGCCTACTTGCCTGCGTGGCCGGCAGAGCCGAGCTGGTGGGTCGACTCGATGACGCGCGCGGCCATGGCAGTCTCGGCGAGCTTTCCCCACGAGCGTGGGTCGTAGACCTTCTTGTTTCCGACCTCGCCGTCGACCTTGAGGAAGCCGTCGTAGTTCTTGAGCACGGTGTCGGCCACCGAGCGGCTGAAGGCGTACTGGGTGTCGGTGTCGATGTTCATCTTGATGACACCGTTCGCGACGGCCTCGGAGATCTCGGCATCGGTCGAGCCCGAGCCGCCGTGGAAGACGAGATCGAACGGCAGCGGGCCGGTTCCATACTTCGCCTGCACGCCGTCCTGGATCTCTTTGAGCAGCTCGGGGCGCAGCTTGACGTTGCCCGGCTTGTAGACGCCGTGCACGTTGCCGAAGGTGAGAGCGGCCATGTAGCGGCCCTTGTCTCCGAGTCCGAGCGCTTCGACGGTCGCGATCGCGTCGTCGACGGTCGTGTAGAGGTGCTCGTTGATGTCGTGGCTGACGCCGTCTTCCTCGCCGCCGACGACGCCGATCTCGACCTCGAGGATGGCGTTGATGGCACGCGTGCGCGCGATCATGTCCTGAGCGATCTCGAGGTTCTCGGCGAGAGGAACAGCGGAGCCGTCCCACATGTGCGACTGGAAGATCGGGTTGCGGCCGGCCTTGACCTCGGCCTCGGACGCCGCGATGAGCGGGAGCACGAAGCTCTCGAGCGCGTTCTTCGGGCAGTGGTCGGTGTGCAGGGCGACGGTCACCGGGTAGTTCTTGGCGACCTCGTGCGCGAATGCCGCGAAGGCGAGCGCTCCTGTGGCACGGGCTCCGCTGCGGGTGTGGCCGGCGAAGTAGTCTGCGCCACCCGTGGTGACCTGGATGATTCCGTCGGACTCGGCCTCGGTGAGGCCCTGAAGAACAGCGTTGAGGGTCTGCGACGACGACACGTTGAACGCGGGATAGGCGAATCCCTTCGCCTTCGCGGTGTCGAGCATCTGGGCGTACTGGTCAGGCGTTGCGATGGGCATGATTTCTCCTTGTGTCTACGCGACTTCATCCTAGGGGAGCGTCAACTTTGGGAGTGGGAGAACGTGCACAGCGGGCGGCAGAGGGGCACCGCTACGCTGGAGGGGCCAGTCGATGACGCGCGACAGGAGCCGTCACGTGGCAACGAATTCTGTGAGGTCTGCAATGACGAATCCCGAAAACGACGCTCTCTACCTTCACCCCGACCGCAACCTCGCCATGGAGCTTGTGCGCGCCACCGAGGCAGCCTCCATTCGCGCGTATCCGTTCATCGGTCGCGGCGACAAGCTCGCCGCCGACGGAGCCGCGGTCGACGCGATGCGCGCGTTCCTCACGACGGTCAACTTCGACGGTGTGGTCGTGATCGGCGAGGGCGAGAAAGACGAGGCGCCCATGCTCTTCAACGGCGAGCACGTCGGCAACGGCCGGGGGCCGGCCTGCGACATCGCCGTCGACCCGATCGATGGAACAAGCCTCACCGCGGCGGGCCGCCAGAACGCCCTCTCCGTCATCGCCGTCTCCGACAGAGGCACCATGCTCGACGCGTCCAGCGTCTTCTACATGGACAAGATCGTCACCGGCCCCGAGGGCATCGGAGTGATCGATATCGACCGGCCGATCGGCGACAACATCCGCGCGCTGGCCAAGGCGAAGGGCAAAGACGTCTCTGACATCAAGGTCGCCGTGCTCGACCGCCCCCGCCACCTCGGCCTCATCGAAGAGATCCGCGCCGCCGGTGCGGGAACGCGCCTGCTGCTGGATGGCGACGTCGCCGGTGGCATCAACGCCGCCCGTTACGAGACCAGAACTGACATGTGCGTCGGAGTCGGCGGCAGCCCGGAGGGCATCGTCACCGCCTGTGCCATCAAGGCGCTCGGCGGACTCATTCAGGGGCGGCTGCTGCCCAAGACCGACGACGAGCGCCAGCGTGCAATCGATGCCGGACTCGACATCGACCGGGTCTACGAGGCCGACGACCTGGTGAAAGGCAACAACACCATGTTCGTGGCGACGGGCGTGACGGATGGCGGCTTGGTCGCCGGTGTGCGCAAGAAGGGCCCCGTGATTCGTACGGAGAGCCTGGTTCTGCGCAGCCGCTCGGGAACGATCCGCCGGATCGTGGCCGACCACATCGCCGACAAGTGGTTTTGAGCCCTCGGTTCTAGGCCGCGGGATCGTTCTTCTCTAGTTCGGCGACGAGCTCGAAGCTCGACAGTTCTCGGCGCTGCTCCTCGATCGTGGGGAGCACGCCGAGAACGGTCGACTCGTCGAGGGCGTTGAGTTTTCGTGCGGTCGGGAACACCTGTCGCTCGAGCGACCCGACGAACGAGTTGTAGTCGCGCACACTGCGTTCGATCGAGCGGCCGAGCTTCTCGGCGTGGGTGGCGGTGGTCGCCAGGCGCGTGTACAGCTCACGACTCAGGTCGAAGAGAACCTTCGCATCGTGTGTCAGCACGTCTTGCTGCCAGCTGTAGGCCACGGTCTTCAGCACAGACCACAGCGTGACGGGCGAGGCCAGCGCGACCTTGCGGGAGAACGCGAACTCCATGATGCTCGGATCGGCCTCGAGGGCACTCGACACGAGGGACTCGCTCGGAATGAACGCGATGACGAGTTCGGGGGAGGCCTCGAGGCCCGTCCAGTAGCCCTTGTTGCTCAGCGTCGTGATGTGGTCGCGCACGGCCTTGACGTGGCGCTTCATGAGCCGGTCTCTCTCGGCGCCATCGGCACCCGCTGCTGTGGCCGGGATCGAGCTGGCCTCGAGGTACGCGTCGAAGGGCACCTTCGCGTCGACGGCGATGTTCTTGCCGCCGGGCAGATGCACGACCATGTCGGGGCGACCAGCTCCCGAGGAGCCGACGATGCTCGTCTGCACATCGAAGTCGACGCGCTCGATCAGCCCGGCCGCCTCGACGACCCGGCGAAGCTGGGTCTCTCCCCACACGCCGCGCGTGCTGTTCGACCGCAGGGCCGAGGCGAGCGACTCCGCGGTGCTGCGCAGCCTCTCTTCGGACTCGGTCGCACTGCGCAACTGCTCGCTGAGCTCGCCGTGTTGCTTCTGGCGCTGCTCTTCGAGCTCGGAGACCTTGCGCTGCACCAGACGGAGGCTCTCGGCAACGGGGCTGAGCGCCACGAGCACGCGCCCGTCTGAACTCACCCGCTCGGCTTCGGCCTCGCTCATCTCGCGGATTCGCTGCTGGAACTCGCCGATGCGCCCGACCTGCAGCTCGAGCTGTTCGTGGAGGCCGGCAATCGTCGCCTCGGCCGCTGCGGAGCGGGCCTGAAGCTCAGCCATGGGCCTGGGGTCGACCTGCGGAATGCGGCCCGAGCGGAGCATCCAGCCGATGGCGCCGCCGAGCACCATGCCGATGAGCAGACCGAGCACGAGGGCGAGTATGGGATCCATGCCGGAAGTCTCGCACCGGCATCCGACATCGCCCGACGCATCGGCCGCGCGTCAGCCGACGGGGGAGACGACCGGGGGTCGCAGCTGCGAGATCTTGACCCCGGCGGCGCCGGCGAGGGTCTCGATCGAGTTCACCTCGTGACGTTCGGCCGCATGAATGATGATCGCCGCGCACGCCTCGGCATCCGCCAGCGCATCGTGGTGTCTGAAGTCTTCGAAGCCGGCCGCCATGGCCGCGACGGGCAGGCGATACGAATCGAGCGAGTAGGTCTTTCGGGCGATCTGCAGGCTGCAGGCATAGGCGTTCGGAGGGCACTCGACGCGGGCTGCCGCACTCGCCGCGCGGATGACGGCCATGTCGAACGCCGCGTTGTGGGCCACGAAATGATCGTCTCCGACGAAGTCGACCAACTCGTCGAGCTGCTCCTCCCAGCCGCGGGCGTCTTGCACGTCTTCGCTGTAGATGCCGTGGATCTTCGTGTTCCAGGGCAAGAACTCGTCGAAGCCGACCTCGGGCTTGATGAACCACGAGGTCTCGTCGACGACGACGCCGTCGCGCACCTTGACCAGACCCACCGAACACGCGGATTCGCGATAGGAGTTGGCGGTCTCGAAGTCGATGGCAGTGAAATTCAGGGGCACATATCGATGCTCTCATGCGGTACCGACCGTCGTTTCGAAGGAGGCCGCGCGCCGGGCAAGTACGATGGATGCTCGTGGCTCTCACTATTGCAATCGTCGGTCTGCCCAATGTCGGCAAGTCCACCCTGTTCAACGCCCTGACCAAGAATCAGGTGCTCGCGGCGAACTACCCGTTCGCGACCATCGAGCCGAACGTGGGTGTGGTCAATCTTCCCGACGCGCGGCTCGCCGCTCTCGCCGAGATCTTCGGAAGCGAGCGCATCCTGCCCGCCCCCGTGTCGTTCGTCGACATCGCGGGCATCGTCAAGGGTGCGAGCGAGGGCGAGGGCCTCGGCAACAAGTTCCTCGCAAACATCCGTGAAGCGGATGCGATCGCCCAGGTCGTGCGCGGATTCACCGACGAAGATGTGGTGCACGTCGACGGCAAGGTCGACGCGGCGAGCGACCTCGAGACCATCAATACCGAGCTGATCCTCGCCGATCTTCAGACCCTCGAGAAGGCCGAGACGCGCTTCGAGAAAGAGGTCAAGGGCAAGAAGGCCGACCCCTCGACTCTCGTCGCCGTCAAGGCCGCGCGCGAGTGGCTCGACACGGGCAAGCCGCTGTCGGCCTCGGCGGTCGACCTCGAGCCGATCCGCGAGCTCGGGCTGCTGACGGCCAAGCCGTTCATCTACGTCTTCAACATCGACGAGGGAGTTCTGGGCGACCAGGCCAAGCTCGACGAGCTTGCAGCGCTCGTCGCCCCGGCCCACGCGATCTTCCTCGACGCGAAGCTCGAGTCGGAGCTCATCGACCTCGACCCCGCCGACGCCGCCGAGTTGCTCGAGTCGACAGGGCAGGAAGAGAGCGGCCTCGACCAGCTCGCCCGTATCGGTTTCGACACGCTCGGACTGCAGACCTACCTCACCGCAGGTCCGAAAGAGACCCGCGCCTGGACGATTCCGAAGGGCGCGAAGGCGCCTCAAGCGGCCGGCGTGATCCACACGGACTTCGAGAAGGGCTTCATCAAGGCCGAGATCATCGGCTTCGAAGACCTCGTTGAGACGGGCTCGATCGCAGAGGCGCGTGCCAAGGGCAAGGCGCGCATCGAGGGCAAGGACTACGTGATGCAGGACGGCGACGTGGTGGAGTTCCGCTTTAACGTGTAGCCCGCGAATCTTCGCGAACCGCCCGTACTTTCCATTTCCCACTCCAGTAGGGTGTCGGAGGCGAGCGGGAGCTTCGCCGTCGCACGAAAGGGAGCCCAGACCATGACCGAAACGCAGATCTTCGACCCCGAGGCACGCGCCATCTCGTACGCAGTGGAGGGAAACGGCCCCACGGTCGTTCTGGTCGCCGACGAGGGTCTTCCCATCGACTACCTCGGCACGCTCGCGCACATCCTCGTCGAAGAGGACTTCCAGGTTCTCCGCATCGCCGCGGGCGGTGCGTCTGGCGGCGCCTCGGCGCACGACCTCGCCAGCGGCGTGGTCGAGATCATGGATGCCGCGGGCATCGAGGATGCATGGCTGGGCGGCCACGGGTTCGGCGGCTCCGTCGCTCGCGCCGTCGCTCTGGACTTCCACGACCGCGTCAACGGGGTGCTGCTGCTCGGTGTGGAAGCCGGCGACCTGACGCTGGCCGAGGGACTGCCCGTTCTGGTCATCCAGGGGTCTGAAGACGACGTCACCCCGCCCGCCAACGGCGAGGCGTTGCAGGCGGCGGCTCCCGACCGCGTGAGCGTCGTCTCCGTCGACGGAGGCGGCCACATGTTCCCGTCAGAGAACGTCGGCGCGACGTCGTGGGCCATCGAGGACTACCTCGACTGGGACTGAGTTCTCTCTGCACCGAACGCGGCGGTTCTCGCCGAGAGCGGTGGCCGCACCACCGCGTTCGGCGACAACACCCGCGTTCGACGATGCACCGAAGGAACACCCATGAGCCTGATCCGCCTGAACGACGTGAGCGTCAAGTTCGAGAACACGCAGATCCTGCGTGAGGCCTTCTTCCGCCTCGAGCCTAAAGACCGCGTCGGCCTCATCGGTCGCAACGGCTCCGGCAAGACCACGCTCCTGAAGCTGGTGCTCGACCAGGTGCAGCCCGACCAGGGAACGGTCACCGTCGAAGCCGGAGTGAAGATCGGCTACTTCTCGCAGTTCTCCGAGCTGAACGGCGAGCAGACGATCATCGAGGTGCTGGATGCGCTGTTCGTCGAGGTGCACGCCGTCGAAGACGAACTCGCGTCGATCGACGCGACGATCGCGGTCGAGGCCGCGGCCGGCGGCTCCCTCGACACGCTCATCGAGCGGCAGTCCGAGCTCTTCGGCGAGATGGACCGCCTCGATGGCTGGGACTACACCCGCAAGATCGACCAGGCCCTGACGACGCTCGGATTCGACGAGGCGCATCGCACGT
The DNA here is from genome assembly GCF_900177765.1 of Agreia sp. VKM Ac-1783. Lineage (GTDB taxonomy): Bacteria > Actinomycetota > Actinomycetes > Actinomycetales > Microbacteriaceae > Agreia. The sequence goes on along the minus strand of NZ_FXWI01000002.1, from coordinate 732,685 downwards.
GCCCCATCGACGCCCTGTCGGGTGGATGGCGCAACCGCGCAGCGCTGGCGAAGATCCTGCTCGAAGACCCCGACGTGCTGCTGCTCGACGAGCCCACCAACTTCCTCGATGTCGCCGGAGTCGAGTGGCTCGAGTCGTGGTTCCGCGACTTCAAGGGCGCCGCCATCATCGTGTCGCACGACCGGGCGTTCCTCGACGTCGTCGTGACCCGCATCATCGAGCTCGAGAACTTTCATCTGCACGAGTACCCGGGCAACTTCGGTGAATACATCGTGCAGAAGCAGTTCCGCCTGAAGACGCTCGAGGCGCAGTTCGTGCACGAGAACGAACTGCTGGCCTTCGAGGCCGAGGGCATCTCCGATCGACGCGAGGCGGCCAAGGCGTCGAGCAAGAAGCTCGACAAGCAGCTCTCGGGAATCAAGAAGTCGCGAGCTCCCCGCCCTGTCGATCAGATCATCACCGAGATCTACGGCGGCCTGCACGTGAAAGACGTTCTCTGCCGCGTTGACGGTCTCGAAAAGGCCTACGGCGACAAACTGCTGTTCACAGGTCTGGGATTCGAGATCCGACGCGGCAATCGCATCGTGGTGCTCGGCGCCAACGGCAGCGGCAAGAGCACGCTGCTGCGCGTGCTCACGGGCGACGAGAAGCAGGATCACGGCCACGTCGACTGGGCGTCGGGCGCGAAGGTCGTCTCGTACAACCGGATGCTCGACGAGCTCGATCTCGACGACACGGTCACACACGCCGTCAACGCGCTGCCCGACAGCCTCGCTCTCACAGCGACGCGCAAATCGGTGGGCCGGTTCCTCGCCATGTTCCAGTTCTCGGAGGCCGACCTCAAGAAGCGCATCCGCGAGCTCTCGGGCGGACAACGCGCCCGCGTCGCCATGGCCCAGTGTCTGCTGTCCGGCGCATCCGTTCTTCTGCTCGACGAACCGACCAACCACCTCGACCTCGCAAGCACCCAGGTGATGGAACGCGCCCTCGTGCACTTTCCCGGCGCCGTCGTCGTGGTCAGTCACGACCGGTTCTTCACCGACAAGATCGCGAACCGGATGCTCGTTTTCGGCGCGGCTGGCGCGGGTGCGGGAGAGATCGACGTCACGGCGGCGTAGACCCCCGGCGGTGCCGCGCACCGTTCTTATCGCTAGGCCGTCCTGTCGAGCCTGACGCGATCTCGCTGCGACGAACGCCCGAACCACATCCACAGGGGGCGAGCGGTAACGAGGACGAGCACCGCGAACAGGCTCTGACTGAGGACACCGAAGATCGAGAGTCCGCCGATCACGGCAAAGACGGTCCAGTTCACCGTGATGTCGGCGATCATCACGACGATGCCGAGCACGATGCCGGAGCGCCGGCGAAAGATGATCAGCGCAACCGTGAGCGGATCCAGGATCGTCAGCGTCACCCAGAACAGCCGGACGCCGAGAGGGAAGCCGCTGTAGGCATCCACCCCGCCGAAGATCAGATCCGCCGTGTGGGTGGTCGTTCCCACGAGAAAGCCGATCAACCAGACGGCTTGGAACGCTCGGAGTGCTCGTACCGATGTGGTGACGGTGATCATTCGCTCATGTTAGCGAGCCACGTTCACTACGCTGTGTAGCACTAAGCGCGACTCGACAGAGCTGTCCGAAAGGCTGACCATGAAAGCGTCCCGACCTCGCACGCTCGATCGTGCGCGCACAACCGTCCTTCTCCTTGCAGCGATCCTCGCGCTGTCGGCGTGCTCAACCGCGGCCGACGCGCCCTCCGCGTCGCCGACCGCCTCGCCTACCGAGTCGCCCGCGCCCGTCGAGGCCGTCGATCTCGCGGCGGGCGAGCAGGATGCGCCGGTCGAGGTCTCCGTATCCGGTGACGACGGCGTCGGGGTCACCTTTCGCGAGATCACCCTGGCGCCGGGCGCATCCACGGGAGTGCACTGCCACTACGGGCAGCTGGTCGCCGTGGTCTCGGAGGGAACGTTGACGCACTATGCCGACATCTATCCGAGTGGCGTGCACGTCTACACGACCGGAGACAGCATTATCGAAGGAGCGGGGTATCGACACGAAGGACGGAACGAAGGCGACGAGAACGTCGTGCTCTGGGTGACCTACATCATTCCGGAGGGCAAGCCTCTCGCCGAGACCGACCTCTCGCACTGCGACGCCTAGCAGGCGGTGCCCACATAGAGAGAACAGCCCAGGGGGAGACACCACGATGACGCAGCATCCGCACCGAAAGCTCATGCCGGATGTGAGGCTGTGGACGGGAATCGCCGCCATCGCCGTGGCGCTCCTCACGGTGACCGAGTTCTCGGTGCAGGTCTTCGTCGTGGGTGCGCGCCCCAGCCTCGACGACGAGTTGGCTCTCGTCGACTTCATGACGCGAACGAGCAACGGCACGCTGCTCACGATTCTCATCGACACCATGCTGATGGCCGCCCTCATCGTCTTCTTTGCCGGCTTTCGTCAGCTCATCACGCACTCGGAGGTCGCCCTGCAGTGGGTCGCCGACCTCGCCTACGGCGCGGGGCTCGTGTTCGTGGCCGTGACCCTCGTCGGCGATGCGATGGAGGCGGGGACGGCTCTCGACGTCACCGGCATGGCGGGTGACTACTCCGTTCTGCGCGCGCTCACCGTGGGGCACACCATTCTGTTCGGGTCGATCGGATGCGTGTTGACGGCTCTGGTCGCGGCCGCCAGCGCATACGTGACCCTCGGCTCCGAGGCGCTGCCGCGGTGGACAGGCTGGCTCGCCTATGCGGTGGCAGGTCTGAATCTGCTCGCCGTGCCGACGATGTTCGGAGGAACCGACCCCGCATCGTTCTTCGCCGCCGGGGGAGCGGGAACCGCGCTCTTCGCCACCTTCCCGTGGCTGGTGTGGGTCACGGCGATCGGAGTCGTGACGATTCGCGATCGACGCCGCCCCTACGACGTTCCTGTCGAGCGCGTAGTCGCCACCGGCTAGGGCCCCGATCAGGGCCGTCGGCTATCGTGGGGCGCGTGACTCGACGCCTTTTCGCCCTGCCCTCCGCGCTCGCCGCGACTGCCCTCCTCGGCTCCGCGCTCGTGCTGCTCGGCGCATCCAGTGCCTCGGCGCATGACGCACTCGAGTCGTCGACTCCGGCCGCCGGCGAGGTCGTCACGGCCGATCCGACCGTGGTCTCCCTGACCTACAGCGACGAGCTCATCACCCTGGGCGGCGACACGAGCGCGTTCGCGATCCAGGTGACGGATGCGTCGGGCGGGTTCCACGAGAACGGGTGCGTCGTCGTCGACGGCACCGTCGCATCCACGGGTGTCGCTCTGGGCGACCCGGGAACGTACACCGCCACGTGGCAGGTCGTCTCGAGCGACGGGCACCCCACGTCAGGCAGCTACACGTTCGACTACCAGCCGGTAGACACGGGCAACTCGCTGCCCGGCATGGAGGCGGCGCCGGCTTGTGGTGCGCAGTGGGCCGGCTCGCCTCGCGAGGACTCCGCGCCCGCGCCAGCCGTCACGCCGGAACCGTCGGCGACCACGTTGGCCGAGGAACCGGCTCCCACACTCACGGCGACGGCCGATCCCGCATCCACTAGTGACGATGCCGACGGAAGCCGGATCGGCGTCGCGATCGCCGTCTCGATCGGTGGCCTCGCCCTGATCGTGACGGTCATCGTGCTCACCGTGCGGCGCATCCGGCGTGACCCGTTCGAGAAGCCCGAGGCGCCGAAGGGCGACGGGCACCCGGATTCCGAGCAGTAGTCGGAGTCGGTCACTCCCGTCTGGAGAACGTGATGACAGGGTGGCCACGCTGCGCGTCGCGCGCGATCGTGGCGGCGACTCCGTAGACCTCGGAGATGAGCTCTGCGGTGAGCACATCGCTGGGTGCTCCCGCGGCGACCACGCGGCCCTCTTGCAGAACGACGACGATATCGCAGTACATGGCAGCGAGGTTCAGGTCGTGGATCGCGATGACGGTGGTGACCGGAAGAGCACATACGAGTTCGAGCAGCTCGAGCTGGTGGCGGATGTCGAGGTGGTTGGTCGGTTCGTCGAGAAGCAGTTCGCGAGGCTCCTGGGCGAGGGCCCTGGCGATCTGCGCGCGCTGGCGCTCGCCGCCCGACAGCGTGTGCCATAGTCGCGCGGCCTGATCGAGCAGGCCGACGTGTGCGAGCGCCCTATCTACGGCGTCTTCGTCTGTGCTGGCGCCTCCTCCGAGGGCGGTGCGGTGGGGGATGCGACCGAGCCTCACGATGTCGCGCACGGTGATGTCGACCTCGGTATCGGCGTGCTGGGTGACGGACGCGACCGACCGTGCGACGTGTCGCCGACCCACGGAGGCGAGGTCGACGCCGTCGAGCGTCACGAATCCCGAGGTCGGCCTGACGAGCCCGTGCAGCACTCTCAGCAGAGAGGACTTGCCCGAACCGTTCGGCCCGAGCAGGCCCACAGTCTGCCCTGGCTCCGGGTGAAGGCTCGCTCCATCGACCACGAGAACACCGTTGCGGCTCCAGGTCACCTGTTCGGCGCGTAGCGTCACGTGCGCCTCCTTCGCCGGGCCAGCAAGGCGACGAACACCGGAACGCCGACGAGAGCCGTGCCGACGCCGACCGGCAGAGGGGTCGGAGAGAAGGCGACCCTCGACCCGGCGTCGACCCAGACCATGAAGATCGCGCCGATGATCGCGGTAGCGGGAACGAGGCGCGCGTGCCGAGGGCCGACGAGCAGGCGGGCGGCATGCGGCAGAACGAGCCCTACGAAGCCGACCGCACCGGCCACGCTCACGAGTGTGGCCGTGATCAGGGCGGTCGCGACCAGCAGCACGGCGCGGGTGCGGGTGACGTGGATACCGAGGGACGCGGCGACATCGTCACCGAACGCGAACGCGTCGAGGGCGTGGGCGTAGCGCAGGCACACGAACGAACCGATCACGACCACGATCGCGCAGAGCGCGACGTTGTCCCAGCGCATTCCCTCGAGCGAGCCGAGCAACCAGAACATCACTCCGCGCGTCTCGTCCGAGTCGGCGAAGGCGAAGATGATGAGAGAGGTCACGGCCGAGAAGAGCTGAGTGCTTGCGACGCCGGCGAGCACGACGCGATCGGTGCCGCCGCCAGACAGTCGTGCCAGCAGCAGAACGAGGCCGAATGCGATCAGTGCTCCGATGAACGCGCCGCCCGAGAGGCCGATCGCCGCGCCGCCCAGTCCCAGCACGCCGATCACGACCGCGCCCGTAGACGCGCCCGACGAGACGCCGAGGATGAACGGATCGGCGAGTGGATTGCGCAGAAGCGACTGCATGATCACGCCGCAGAGTCCGAGACCGGCGCCGCACGCGGCAGCGACGAACGCACGGGGCAGACGCTCCTCCCACACGATCGCATTCTTCGACACCTTCACCGCGATGTCCGTGAGCCCGAGATGGTTGGTGACGATGTCGCGAACGTTGACGAGCAGGATGTCCGCCGGTCCGAGCGTGATCGCCACACCGACCGAGACCAGGAGAAGAAGCAGTCCGGCCAGCACGAGCAGCCCTGCGATCGCCGCCCAGCGCGCGCGCGGAACCGGCCTCCTCACGGTCTGCGTCGTGTCGACCTGTGTCGGAGGCGGGGCGGCGCTCAGAGCTCGTCCTTGTGCTCGCGCAGCCAGGATTGAATCTTCTCGAGGCCGTCGACGAAGCGGATCGACGGATTCAGTTCGGCGCCGTGAAGCACGATGTATCGCTTGTTGCGCACGGCATCGATGGTCTGGGTGAGCGGATCGGACTCGAGGAAGCTGATCTTGTCGTCGAGCCGGTCACCGGGAAAACGGTCACGCTGCAGGTCGCCGAGCACGAGAATATGCGGATCCCTGTCGGCGACGGACTCCCAGGTCGTGGCGGGCCAGTCCTCGGGCGACCCGGCGAACACGTTGTCGAGGTCGACCGTCGTCGCGAGCAGACCGGCCGCGCTGAGTCCTCCCGCCATATACGGAGTCTTCGTATCTGCGAACCAGAAGGCGACTGTAGCGCCGGCGAAGTCGATGCCCTGCGTCGCCACCGCGGCCCGTGCCTTCAGCCCCTCGATGAGCGTCGCGGCGCGGTCGGGAACGTCGAAGATCGCCCCGAGTTCAGTGATCTCCTCATACAGTGCATCGATCGTGAGCGCGTGGGTTCGCGTGCCGCCGCCGTTGATGCTGGTGCCGTTGTCGCAGTCGGTGGGCGACAGGTAGCTGCCGATGCCGGTCTCAGCGAAGCGCTCGCGGCTCGCCACGCCTCCCTGCGCGAAGTGGCGGCCGAACGAGGCGGTCACGAAGTCCGGATCGGTGTCCAGCACGACCTCGTAGCTCGGCGCGTTATCAGACAGGCGCGGAACCTCTGAGTTGGCGGACGCAAGAGAGTCGAGCACGGGGTCGGTCCACGAAGCGGTTCCGACCAGCTGGTCGGCGAGTCCCAGCGAGAGCATGATCTCGGTGGAGTTCTGGTCGAGAGAGACGACGCGCTGCGGGGGTGCGTCGACGACGGTCTGGGTGCCGCAGTTGTCGATAGTCAACGGATACTGGGTCGATCCCTGTCCCGACGTGGTCGTCGGGCTGGTATCGACGACCTCGGATGCGCCGCATCCGGAGAGGCCGACGGCGACAAGGGACGCGAGGGCGAGGCTGATGGCGGCGCGCTGATGCACGTCGGGCTCCTTCGTTCGGGTGGGGGGAGTCAGATCAGGGGCCGCATTGAAGAACGACGCCCGAAAAATAAGGATAGCCTTACCTGACTCGCCACATGGAACTCAGCGCGACTGTCGGCGTTTCCCCACCCGTGGAGCACCTTTCACGACAGGCGCGCGCCCCTTGCCTTTCGACGCCTTCGCCTTACCGCCTGCCTGGGGAGCGGTGATGGTGGAGTTCCCCGTCGACTTCGCGAGGTCGGCCGCCGCCTTCTCGGCGAAAGCCACACCCTCGGGCGTCAGAACCGTCGACTCGGCGTCGTAGTCGAAGAGCGGGTAGCCCAGGTTCTGCTCGAGCTGCTTGATGGCGGCGATCATGCTCGAGCGCGGAATGCCCTCGACCTTGGCGGCTCTCGCGAAATGCAGCTCTTTCGCCGCCGTGATGAAGAGCTTGTTCAATCGATGATCCACGACATCCGTTCTGACCTGGCGTCGCCCGGTCACCCCCAGATTACGCGCTCGCGCCTCACGACGCGGGAGCCGGATGTTGCTAGGCTGGCCGCACAAACGAATATCGGGCCGACATCACGCGATGCGGGAGAGCCCGCCGATCATCTCGGCAGGCACCGAAGGAGCAATTCTCCCCACCAATCTCTCAGGTACGTGTACCGCATCGAACAGGCCACTCTGAAAAGCGATTTGCGGAGCAAATCGGATCGAGTAGGCCGCCCGCGGCCGTATCGAGATCTGACATCCAAGCGAATCCGCCCACGGTGAAAGCCGCTGCCAGGCAGCGTCGAAGCTCTCAGGCACAGATGACAGAGGGGGAGTTCTTGACTGCTCGGGTTCGCGCCCGGGTCCGCAATGCCCACTGCGCCTTGGAGAACTCGTGACCGATAGACATTCCCCGCTCAACCGCATCCACGTGGCTGCCGGAGCAAGCTTCACCGACTTCGCCGGCTGGCAGATGCCCGTGCGCTATTCGAGCGATCTCGCCGAGCATCACGCTGTGCGCACTGCCGCGGGCATCTTCGACCTCTCTCACATGGGCGAGATCTTCGTCGTCGGGCCCGAGGCGGCAGACGCTCTCGACTACGCGCTCGCGGGCAAGCTGTCGGCGACGACGGTGGGGCAGGCGAAGTACAGCCTGCTGCTCGACCGGTCGGGCGGAATCATCGACGATCTGGTCGTGTACCGCACGGGCGAGGATCGCTTTATGGTCGTGGCCAACGCGTCGAACAGAGAAGTTGTCGCGGCAGAGCTGCTCGACCGCACGTCGCCCTTCGAGTGCGAGGTCTTCGATGAGAGCGACGAACTCGCCCTCGTCGCCGTGCAAGGACCGCGCTCGCGCGAGATCCTCATCGCCACAGACGGCTTCGCCATCGAGGGCGGCCACCCCGACGGCCGCGATGTGGGGGAGAAGCTCGGCGAACTCAAGTACTACAGGGCTCTGTCGGGATCGTTCCGCACACAGCCCGTGCTGATCGCTCGCACCGGCTATACCGGTGAAGACGGCTTCGAGCTCTACATCAGCCCCGACCATGCCGAAGAGCTCTGGAACGCCCTCACCGAGGCAGGCACCCCGCTCGGGCTCGTTCCCGCCGGGCTCGCCAGCCGCGACACGCTGCGTCTCGAAGCGGGCATGCCGCTCTACGGCCACGAGCTCGGAACCGACACGTTCCCCGTGCAGGCGAGTCTCGGCCGCGTCGTCGCCACGGCCACGAAGGGCGACTTCGTCGGTCGCGAGGCCGTCGAGGCCGGTCCCGCTCCGGATGCGCGCACGCTGGTCGGCCTGGTCGCCGACGGCAAGCGGGCCGCGCGCGCGGACTACGAGATCTTCGCCTCCGACGACTCCACCGAAGCCATCGGCGTCGTGACCAGCGGTGCCGTGTCGCCGACCCTCGGCATCCCGATCGCGATGGCCTACGTCGACGCCGCCTTCGCGGCGCCCGAGACGGTCGTCAGCATAGACATCCGCGGCAAGCGCCTGAGCTACCGCGTCACCTCCCTCCCGTTCTACCGCGCGAAGAAAGACTGAACCCATGGCTAACGAAAGCGAACTGCAGTACACGAGCGAGCACGAATGGGTGCTCGTCGAGGGCACCACCGCCACCGTGGGCATCACCGCGTATGCGGCCGAGAAGCTGGGTGACGTCGTCTTCGTCGACCTGCCCGACGTGGGAACGTCGTTGGCGAGTGGCTCGATCGTCGGCGAGATCGAGTCGACCAAGTCGGTGGGTGAGCTCTTCGCTCCCGTCGATGGCACGGTGCTCGAGAAGAACTCTGCCGTGGAAGACACCCCCGAGCTCGTCAACAGCGACCCGCTGGGCGAGGGCTGGCTCATCAAGATCGAATTCACCGAACTGCCGCCACTGCTGTCGTTCGACGAGTACACCGCATTGCTGGGGGAGTAACTCACCGATGTCGCTTCCTTTCACCGCGCGTCACATCGGCATCGATGACAGCGCGCAGGCCGTCATGCTCGCCCGCCTCGGCTACGACTCGGTCGACGCCCTCGTGCGCGCCGCGATTCCCGGCTCGATCCAGCTGAGCGAGACCCACCGCGCCGAGGCGATCCCCGCAGCCGCGACCGAGCGCGAGACCATCGCCGAGCTTCGCAAGCTGGCGTCGCACAACACAGTGAACCGCTCGATGATCGGGCTCGGCTACTACGACACCATCACGCCCGCGGTGATCCGCCGCAACGTGCTCGAGAACCCCAGCTGGTACACGGCTTACACCCCGTACCAGCCGGAGATCTCCCAGGGTCGCCTCGAGGCTCTCATCAACTTCCAGACGATGGTGGCCGACCTCACCGGGTTGTCGACGGCCAACGCATCCATGCTCGACGAGGCCACGGCCGTCGTCGAGGGCATGCTGCTCGCGCGCCGCGCATCGAAGTCGACCTCGAACGTGTTCCTCGTCGACTCGGATGCTCTGCCCCAGACGAAGGCGCTGCTGCGTTCGCGCGCCGACGCCGTGGGTATCGAGATCGTCGAGCTCACCCTCGACCGCGTCGATCACCCGGCGTCGCACGACCACCCCCTCGCCACCGGTTTCGGCGCCTTCATTCAGTACCCCGGCGCATCCGGCCGCGTGTGGGACCCGCGCGACGTGATCGGCGCCGTGCACGCATCCGGCGGTCTCGCTGTCGTCGCCGCCGATCTGCTCGCCCTCACTCTCATCACCTCACCCGGAGAGCTCGGGGCCGACGTCGCCGTCGGAACGAGCCAGCGTTTCGGCGTTCCGATGGGCTTCGGCGGACCGCACGCCGGCTACATGGCCGTGCGAAAGGGGCTCGAGCGTCAGCTTCCGGGTCGTCTTGTGGGCGTGAGTCAGGATGCCGCGGGTCACCCCGCCTACCGGCTCAGTCTGCAGGCGCGCGAGCAGCACATCCGCCGTGAGAAGGCCACGTCGAACATCTGCACCGCCCAGGTTCTTCTCGCCGTGATGGCCGGCATGTACGCGGTGTACCACGGCCCCGAAGGGCTGCAGCGTATTGCCCTCGACGTGAACGACACTGCCCGCCGGCTCGCCAGTGCGCTCGAGGCCGCCGGTGCAGAACTCGTGCACGAGGACTTCTTCGACACGATCCAGGTGCGGGTGCCCGGTCGTGCCACCGACATCGCCGCTCAGGCGCACGCCGGCGGATACCTGCTGAACGTCGCCGATGACGACACGATCGGCGTCTCCGTCGACGAGACCACGACGTCGGCCGACATCGACACGGTGCTCGGCCTCTTCGGAGTGTCGCCCGCGAGCGATGCCGAGCAGCTCGCCGAGAGCCTGCCCGAGCACATCCTGCGCACCAGCGACTACCTCACGCACGAGGTGTTCAACACGCACCGCTCGGAGACGAGCATGATGCGCTACCTCAAGCGACTCGCAGATTACGACTACGCGCTCGACCGAGGCATGATCCCGCTCGGCTCCTGCACGATGAAGCTCAACGCGGCCACCGAGATGGAGGCCGTCACCTGGCCCGAGTTCGGTGCCCTGCACCCGTTCGCGCCACGCGCGGATGTCGAGGGCTACCTCACGCTCATCGCGCAGCTCGAGACGTGGCTGGCCGAGGTCACGGGCTACGACTCCGTGTCGCTCCAGCCCAATGCGGGAAGCCAGGGAGAGCTCGCGGGTCTGCTCGCGATCCGTGGCTACCACCACGCGAACGGATCGTTCGAGCGCACCGTCTGTCTCATTCCCTCGAGCGCTCACGGCACCAACGCCGCTTCGGCCGTGCTGGCGGGCATGAAGGTCGTCGTCGTCGCCTGCGACGAGAATGGCAATGTCGACGTCGACGATCTGCGGGCAAAGATCGAGCTGCATGCCGAGTCGCTCGCGGCCCTCATGATCACCTACCCGTCGACCCACGGCGTCTACGAGCACGAGGTCGCAGAGATCTGCCGTCTGGTGCACGCCGCCGGGGGACAGGTCTACGTCGACGGTGCGAACCTCAACGCACTGCTCGGCTTCGCACGCTTCGGCGACTTCGGCGGCGACGTGTCGCACCTCAACCTGCACAAGACCTTCTGCATCCCGCACGGCGGCGGCGGACCCGGCGTCGGTCCGGTCGCGGCCAAGGCCCACCTGGCCCCCTTCCTGCCCGGCCATGCGCAGGCGCAGAACCCGTCTCATCCGCTGGCCGACGGTGGAACCGTCGTGCACGCCGGCGGGCCGATCTCGGCCGCACCGTACGGCAGCCCGAGCATCCTGCCGATCAGCTGGTCGTACGTGCGCATGATGGGCTCGCAGGGGCTCGCGGATGCGACCGGTGCGGCCGTTCTCTCGGCCAACTACGTCGCGGCCCGGCTCTCGGAGCACTTCCCGGTCTTGTACGCCGGCGACAACGGACTGGTGGCGCACGAGTGCATCATCGACATCCGTCCACTCACCGCGTCGACCGGGGTCTCCGTCGACGACGTGGCCAAGCGCCTCATCGATTACGGATTCCACGCGCCCACCATGAGCTTCCCTGTGGCCGGAACGCTGATGGTCGAGCCGACCGAGAGCGAAGACCTTCCCGAGATCGACCGTTTCATCGATGCGATGATCGCGATCAAGGGCGAGGCTATGCAGGTCGCCGAGGGCGTCTGGCCGGCCGACGACAACCCGCTGCGCAATGCTCCGCACACCGCGCAGTCCGTCGTCGAGGGCGAGTGGACGCATCCCTACGACCGCGAGACCGCGGTTTATCCGGTGCGGTCGCTGATCCGTTCCAAGTACTGGCCGCCCGTGCGACGCATCGATCAGGCCTGGGGCGACCGCAATCTCGTGTGCTCGTGCCCGCCACCGGAGGCGTTCGAGTAGCAGGCGCCGGCGGTTTCGACACGTGCGGTAGCCTCTCAGCATGGCGAGACGAATTGCGATACAACGCGGCCGAATGTCGATGATGGCAGCGATGACGCTGGGCTCTCTCGCCCTGGTCGTCGCGCCAGCGGCGGTCGCGAACGCCGAAGTCTTCTATGACGAGGGCGGCTGCGTTGTGCAGCAGGTCACCGACGGCGCGCCTGCGGGAGGCAGTCAGTGCGCCGGGGTCGACTTCGGCGGAACGAGCATGGGCCAGGCCGCCTTCATGGGCGCGAACCTGGCCGGCGCCGACCTGTCGGGGTCCAAGCTGCAGGCTGCCAACTTCACGGGTGCGAACATCGAGGGTGCCGATTTCACCGACGCCCAGGTCGAGGGTGCCGACTTCACCGATTCCGGCATCCTGCCCGGAACGATCACCGTCGAGGCCGCAGACGCGAATGGTGCTCCGATCACCTTCGCTCCGGTGGTGCCAGCCGGTCTCACGGCGGGAGACTGCTTGATCGTCGACGTGCCGGTCGTCTCGGGCACGGTCTTCCCTGTCGGTGATTCGGGCATGGTCTGCAAGTTCTCGTCGTCGAACGGCACCGCGATCGCCGTCGTCAAGATCCAGGTGACACCGCATCCCGAGCAGACCGAGGCGCCCACGCCGCTCTTCACCGACGAGCCGGGCACGACGGGGGCCACGGGAACCGGCGCTTCGATGAGGCAGCCGACCGACTGGGGCCTCATTGCCGCCGTCGGTGGGGGAGCCGTCGTGGTTCTCGCCCTGGGAGTCGCGGCGATGGTCATCTCGCGACGGAGGCCGGCAGTCGAGACCGGAGATGACGCCGGCGGCGAGTCAGACGACGACGAGTCGACGGCGCCCCGCGCCTAACTCAGCCGGAACAGTTCCGGAAAGGTCGAGAGCGCCCAGGCGTAGCCGACGAACGACGCGATGTCGATGATCCAATGGGCGATGACGAGCGGCATTGTTCGACCCCAACGGGTGTAGCACCAGCCGAAGACGACTCCCATCACGACATTGCCGAAGAACGGCCCGATGCCCTGATAGAGGTGGTAGCTGCCGCGCAGCACCGCCGCCGACAGAATGATCTGCCATCGGCCCCATCCGAGCTGCTTGAGGCGGGTGAACAGGTAGCCCACCACGATCAATTCCTCGGTGAGGGCTGCTCTCAGGGCGGAGGCGATCAGCACGGGAACCGTCCACCAGTATGCGTCGATGGGCGCAGGCACGACGTTGACCGTGATGCCCGCCGCTCGTCCGATGAAGTAGAGCGCGATGCCGGGAACTCCGATGACGAGAACGAGCAGGAGCCCGCGTGCCGAGTCCCGCGCGGGCGTGCGTAGGTCGAAGCCGATGCGCCGAAACGGGTTGGGACCGGAGATCGCCAGCAGGTAGAAAACGAGTGCGACGGGTGCCAGGTCGAACAGGATGGCGAGCGACTGGTACGTGAAGTCGAGCCATTCGCGGGTGCTCAGAGCCGAGTTCAAAGCGGTGGACTGGCTCGCCAGCGGGGTGTCGTCCGTGAGTTTGGCCGCGATGCTCACGATCGAGTAGACGGCGGATGCTCCGAGAGACAGCCCGAGAACGATCGCGATCTCCCAGGTCAGCCGTCGTCGTCGCGTGGTGCGCCACAGAGGGGGGATCGATGGAGACACACGTGCTCTTTCTTGCGTGGGCTGGCCCAGATGGAGAGAAAATTGTGCGTGCGGCACAAGGAATGCCGATTTCACGTTTCTAGTGTGTAACTTTTTCCTGATGGATTTGGCAGGAACCCAGCCCCCTTTTAGGGTACTGGGTAGTCAGCCACGCGACTGATCACCTTTCGGATGCCTCCCAGAACGTCTAACGGGGCATCCGGTAGCCCAAGAAAGTCCTCAGGAGGAACATTGAAAATCAGACGCATTGGCATCGGGGCAGTCGCCCTGGCAGCGGCCAGCGCCCTCATGCTGGCCGGTTGCTCGGCGGGTGGAGACACTCCCAGCACCAGCGCCGCGGGCAATAGCTCGGCCATCATCACGGCGAACGGCTCCGAGCCGCAGAACCCGCTGATCCCCACGAACACCAACGAGGTCGGCGGTGGCAAGATCCTCGATGAGATCTTCGCCGGTCTGGTCTACTACGACGCCAAGGGTGCTCCCGTCAACGACGTGGCTGACTCCATCGAGACCACAGACGCTCAGAACTACACGATCAAGATCAAGCCGGGCCTCAAGTTCACCAACGGCGACCCGGTCGACGCTGCATCGTTCGTCGACGCATGGCAGTACGGCGCCCTGCTCTCCAACGCGCAGCTCTCCAGCTACTTCTTCGAGGACATCGAGGGTTTCAGCTACGACGCTGACAGCCCCCTGACCGGCCTCAAGGTCGTCGACGACACGACCTTCACCGTCGCGCTGACGAGCCCGAAGTCCGACTTCCCGCTGCGGCTCGGCTACTCGGCGTTCTTCCCGCTGCCCAAGTCGGCGTTCGCCGACATGGCCGCATTCGGTGAGAACCCGATCGGCAACGGTCCCTACATGCTCGCCGGTGCGGGTGCCTGGAAGCACAACGAGAAGATCGACCTCGTCGTGAACCCCGACTACAAGGGCGGACGCGTTCCCAAGAACGGCGGCGTGACCATCGTCTTCTACGCGACCCAGGACGCCGCATACTCTGACCTGCAGGGTGGCAACCTCGACGTTCTCGACGCGGTGCCCGACAGCGCATACCAGACGTTCCAGTCCGACCTCGGTGACCGCGCGGTGAACCAGCCGGCGGCCGTGTTCCAGTCGTTCACGATCCCGTCGCGACTCGCTCACTTCGGTGGCGAAGAGGGAACCCTGCGCAAGCAGGCCATCTCCATGGCCATCAACCGCGAAGAGATCACCAAGGTGATCTTCGAGGGAACCCGCACGCCGGCCAGCGACTTCACGTCGCCCGTCATCGACGGATGGACTGACAAGCTCAAGGGCGCAGACGTTCTCAAGTACAACCCCGACGAGGCCAAGAAGCTGTGGGCCGAGGCCGACAAGATCTCGCCGTGGAGCGGTACCTTCCAGATCGCGTACAACTCCGACGGTGGCCACCAGGGTTGGGTCGACGCAGTCGCGAACAGCCTGAAGAACACGCTCGGCATCGACGCATCGGGCGCTCCGTCTCCGACGTTCGCCCAGGTGCGCACGGCTATCACCGACCGCAGCATCCAGACGGCGTTCCGCACCGGATGGCAGGCCGACTACCCGGGTTTGTTCAACTTCCTCGGACCGATCTATGCGACCAACGCTGGCTCGAACGATGGTGACTACTCGAACCCCGACTTCGACGCACTGCTGGAGAAGGGCTCCTCGGAGACCGACGTCGACACGGCGAACAAGGACTTCCAGGACGCTCAGGAGATCCTGCTGAAGGACCTGCCGGCGATCCCGCTGTGGTACTCGAACGTCACCGGTGGCTACGGCACCGAGGTGTCCAACGTGACCTTCGGTTGGAACTCCGTTCCGCTGTACTCCGAAATTACCAAGGGCTAACTCATAGCATCATCGTCTGTGGGGCGGCAGCGACTCTCGCTGCCGCCCCACACATGCGCTCTGTAAGGTATTCCCAGCGTGTGCGGCCAAGTAAGAGATAGGTGTTTCCACTCGAATGTGCAATAAGCCCGAACCGGTGATGTGACCAGACCATGGCCGGATATATTTTCAGACGCGTTCTTCAGGCGATCCCCGTCTTCTTCGGGACGACCTTCCTCATCTACTTCATGGTGTTCGCCATGCCGGGCGACCCCATCGTCGCCCTCTTCGGCGACAAGACGCCCAACCCGGCGGTCATCGAGCAGCTGCGCCAGCAGTACCACCTCGACCAGCCGTTCATCGTGCAGTACTTCATCTACATCGGCGGCATCTTCCGCGGCGACTTCGGCATCTCGTTCTCTGGTGAGCCGGTCACGCAGATCCTGGCTCGCACGTTCCCTGTCACGATCCGGCTCGCGGTCCTCGCACTTCTGTTCCAGTCCATCGCCGGAATCGTCGTGGGACTGTACTCGGGTCTGCGCAAGGGAAAGCTCTTCGACTCGAGCGCTCTGGTCGTCAGCCTCATCCTGATCTCGCTCCCGATCTTCGTGATCGCCTACGTGGCGCAGTACGTCTTCGGCGTGCAGCTGGGCTGGGCGAGAACAACGGTCGGCTCCGGCGCTCCGCTCCAAGATCTCGTAATGCCTGCCCTCGTGCTCGCCAGTGTCAGCTTTGCGCAGATCGTGCGCCTCACTCGGTCATCGGTGATCGAGACGAGTGGACTCGACTTCGTGCGCACGGCCTACAGCAAGGGTCTGAGCCGGCGGCGCATCGTGCCGGTGCACATCCTGCGCAACTCGCTCATCCCCGTCGTCACATTCCTCGCCACAGACTTCGGTGTGCTTCTGGTCGGTGCGACGGTGACCGAGGGAATCTTCAACGTCCCCGGCGTCGGAAACACCCTCTACCAGGCCATCATCCGAGGTGAGGGCCCGACCGTCGTGTCGTTCGTCACCGTGATGGTGCTGCTCTACCTCGTCGTCAATCTTGTCGTAGACCTCTTGTATGGCCTGCTCGATCCAAGGATCCGTCTTGTCAAATAACACATCACGCTCGACGAGGCACTTCGTTGCCCCTCTCGAGGAAACGCCCCTGGTCGCCATCGACGCCGTCAAGGTCGATGAGAAGCCATCCAACCTCTGGATCGACGCCTGGAGGGACGCCCGCCGTCGGCCGATCTTCTGGATCTCCGGTGTGTTGATCCTGCTGATCATCGCGGTAGCGCTCCTTCCCTCGCTCTTCTCGCCCATCAACCCGCTCACCGAGGCGTGTTCGCTGTCGAACAGCAACGGCGATCCGTCGGCGGGTCACCTCCTCGGTTTCACGAAGCAGGGGTGCGATGTCTATGCGCGCATCATCTACGGCACGTCGACCTCCATCTCGGTCGGCTTGATCGTCATCCTGCTCACGACTGTCCTCGGTGTTGCGTTCGGCGCGTTCGGAGGCTTCTTCGGCGGATGGGTCGACGCGACGCTCTCCCGTCTCGGCGACATCTTCTTCTCGATTCCCTATATCCTCGCCGCGGTCGTCATCATGAGCGTGCTGTCGCAGTACCGCAGCATCTGGACTATCTCCCTCGCGATCGGTTTGTTCGCCTGGCCCTCGACGGCTCGGGTGCTTCGTGCCGAGATCCTGAGGGTCAAGCAGGCCGACTACATCACAGCCTCCGAGGCTCTCGGTGTCTCCCGCATGAAGATCCTCTTCCAGCACGTGCTGCCGAACTCCATCGCCCCCGTCATCGCGATCACCACGATCTCGCTCGCCGGGGCCATCGTCGCCGAGGCCACGTTGTCGTTCCTCGGTGTGGGACTCGGTGGAAGCATCATGTCCTGGGGCAACGACATCAACCAGGCGCAGCGCGACATCCGGGTTCACCCGCAGACCCTAATCTGGCCGTCGCTCGCCCTCTCCATTACGGTCTTCAGCTTCATCCTCCTGGGTGAAGTCGTGAGAGACGCACTCGACCCGAAAGCGAGGGCGCTCCGATGACCGCCACCGACGCATCCGCAGCCCCCATCGACGGCAGCACTGTCACGCCACTGCTCGACATCAAGAATCTCCAGGTCGGTTTCCAGACGCAGCGCGGCATGGTGACCGCCGTCGACGGTGTGAGCATCACGCTCATGCCCGGCGAGACGCTGGCCATCGTGGGGGAGTCGGGTTCCGGCAAATCCACGACGGCTCACGCCATCATCAACCTCTTGCCGGGTTCCGGTCGAATCACCGGGGGAGAGATCCTCTTCGAGGGGCGAAATATCGCTGCACTCGACGAGAAGCAGATGGAGGAGATCCGCGGGCGCAAGATCGGCTTTGTCCCGCAGGACCCCATGTCGAACCTGAACCCCGTGTGGAGCGTCGGCTTCCAGGTTGAAGAGGCGATCCGTGCAAATGGCATCGCGACGGGCAAGCAAGACGTCAAGAAGCGTGCGATCCAGGTGCTTACCGAGGCCGGCCTGTCGGATGCCGACAAGCGGCTCAAGCAGTTCCCGCACCAGTTCTCGGGCGGCATGCGTCAGCGAGTCCTCATCGGAATGGGACTCAGCTCCAATCCGAAGCTGCTGATCGCCGACGAACCGACTTCAGCGCTCGACGTCACTGTGCAGCGTCGTATCCTCGACCACCTCGAGAAGCTCACCCGCGACTCGGGCACGGCCCTCGTCTTCATCACCCACGACCTGGGCCTCGCAGCCGAGCGCGCCGAACAGCTCGTCGTGATGTACAAGGGCAAGGTCGTCGAGTCCGGCCCATCGCGGGAGATCCTGCAGAACCCGATCCACCCGTACACCCAGCGTCTCGTCGCCGCGGCACCGAGCCTGGCCTCTCGTCGCATCGAGTCGGCCTCGAAGCCCCTCGACGGTCTCGGGTACGAGGCGACTCGCGTCACTGAGGGTGTCGACCTGATCGCTGCGGCGGAGTCGCGAGTCGAGGGTCATGCCGCGGCGACGGATGTCTCTGCCGCCATTGCTGTCAAGGATCTGACCAAGGTCTACAAGATTCGCGGCGGTAAGGGCGCGGCCTCGACCCTGAAGGCCGTCGACGGTGTCAGCTTCGAGATCCAGCGCGGCACGACGATGGCGCTGGTGGGGGAGTCCGGTTCGGGCAAGTCCACCGTCGCCAAGCTGCTTCTGCGTCTCGAGGACGCCACGAGCGGCGAGATCCGCATCGACGGAACCGACACGGCGCCTCTGAAGGGCAAGAGCCTGCTCGCTCTTCGCCGCAAGATGCAGCCGGTATTCCAGGACCCCTACGGTTCCCTCGATCCGCTGCGCAACATCGGCAACACGATCGCAGAGCCTCTCAGCGTGTTCAAGGTGGGCGACTCCAAGTCGCGACGCGCGAGGGTCAACGAGCTGCTCGACCAGGTCGCCCTGCCGAAGTCGCTCGTCACGCGGTACCCGAACGAGCTGTCGGGCGGACAGCGCCAGCGTGTCGCCATCGCGCGCGCCCTGGCTCTCAAGCCCGAGATCGTCGTGCTCGACGAGGCCGTCTCGGCTCTCGACGTGCTCGTGCAGGCGCAGATCTTGCAGCTGCTCACCGATCTCCAGTCAGAACTCGACCTCACCTACCTCTTCATCACCCACGACCTGGCCGTGGTGCGAGTCATCGCCGACAACGTCAGTGTGATGAAGTCGGGGCGCATCGTGGAGGCCGCTACAACGGACGAGGTGTTCGGAAACCCGCGCGAGGAATATACTAAAGAGTTGCTTGATGCCATTCCCGGGGCCAACATACCCCTGGGCGTCTAGCCGTTCAGGGCGTTGTCGCCCGATATCCCACGCTAATAAGAGCCCGTCGAGATTCGGGTTCATCCCGATCCTCAAGGACTTTTTTCATGGCTGAAGCCACCCGCGCCGACCTGCGCAACGTCGCAATCGTCGCTCACGTCGACCACGGCAAGACGACTCTCGTCGATGCCATGCTCAAGCAGACCAACTCGTTCGACGCGCACTTCGAGGGCGACGACCGCATGATGGACTCGAACGACCTCGAGCGCGAGAAGGGCATCACGATCCTCGCGAAGAACACCGCTGTCACGTACAACGGTATTCACGCGGCAGAGCACGGTGCGGGCGGTCCGATCGTCATCAATGTCATCGACACCCCGGGCCACGCCGACTTCGGCGGGGAGGTCGAGCGCGGCCTCTCCATGGTCGATGGCGTCGTCTTGCTCGTCGACGCCAGTGAGGGTCCGCTTCCGCAGACCCGCTTCGTGCTTCGCAAGGCCCTCGAGGCCAAGCTGCCGGTCATTCTGCTCGTGAACAAGACCGACCGCCCGGATGCGCGCATCGACGAGGTCGTCGCCGAGAGCCAGGACCTGCTCTTGGGCCTCGCCAGCGACATGGCCGACGATGTTCCCGATCTCGACCTCGACGCCATCCTCGACGTGCCGGTGGTCTACGCATCCGGCCGTAACGGAGCCGCATCGACGAACAAGCCCGCCAACGGCGAGCTGCCCGACAACGACGACCTCGAGCCGCTGTTCGAGGCGATCCTCACGCACGTTCCCGCGCCGAAGTACGACGACGAGCACCCGCTGCAGGCGCACGTCACCAACCTCGACGCCTCGCCGTTCCTCGGCCGCCTCGCTCTGCTGCGCATCTTCAACGGAAACATCAAGAAGGGCCAGCAGGTCGCGTGGGTGCGTCACGACGGCACCGTGCAGAACGTCAAGCTCACCGAGCTGCTGATGACGAAGGCACTGACGCGTTACCCCGTCGACAGCGCAGGCCCCGGTGACATCGTCGCCGTCGCCGGTATCGAGGAGATCACCATCGGTGAGACCCTCGCAGACCCCGAAGACGTTCGCCCGCTGCCGACCATCACGGTCGACGACCCCGCCATCTCGATGACCATTGGCACGAACACCTCGCCGCTCGTCGGCAAGGTGAAGGGCCACAAGCTCACCGCCCGCATGGTGAAGGACCGCCTCGACCGCGAGCTCGTCGGTAACGTCTCGCTGAAGGTCGTCGACATCGGACGCCCCGACTCGTGGGAGGTACAGGGCCGTGGAGAACTCGCCCTCGCCATCCTCGTCGAGCAGATGCGACGCGAAGGCTACGAGCTCACCGTCGGCAAGCCCCAGGTCGTCACCAAGCAGGTCGACGGCAAGACGTGGGAGCCGATGGAGCACCTGACCATCGACGCTCCTGAGGAGTACCTCGGCGCCATCACGCAGCTTCTCGCCGCGCGCAAGGGCGTCATGGACGGCATGTCGAACCACGGCACCGGCTGGGTGCGCATGGAGTTCATCGTGCCGTCGCGTGGTCTCATCGGCTTCCGCACCGAGTTCCTCACCACCACCCGTGGCACGGGAATCGCCAACGCCATCTCGCACGGCTACGGTCCCTGGACCGGCCCGATCGTCACGCGCAACAACGGCTCCATCGTGGCCGACCGCGCCGGCGTCGTCACCCCGTTCTCTATCGTCAACCTGCAGGAGCGCATGAGCTTCTTCGTGGAGCCGACGCAGGAGGTCTACGAGGGCATGGTCATCGGTGAGAACTCGCGCGCCGACGACATGGACGTGAACATCACGAAAGAGAAGCAGCTCACCAACATGCGCCAGTCGACGTCTGACACGTTCGAGCGCATGACGCCGTCGCGCAAGCTGACGCTGGAAGAGAGCCTCGAATTCGCCCGTGAAGACGAGTGCGTCGAGGTCACCCCCGAGTTCGTGCGTATTCGCAAGGTCGAGCTCGACTCGAACGCGCGCGCTCGTGCCACGGCGAACCTGAAGCGCGCCAACCAGGGCAAGAACTAGTCACACCCTCTCGAAGCAGGGCAGCGGAGTCGATCCGCTGCCCTGCTTTCGTCGTTGTGGCGGGCCACCACAGACGCGCTCGCATCGCCTAGGGGATGGCGAGGGTGAAGCTGAGTAGTTGCCACCCACGACCGCCGTCGACGTCATCCGTAGTGTCGGAGATACCAGCACAACTGCTGGAAAACCCCACATTTGGAGAAGACAATGACCATCTCACGCGCACGTATCGCCATCCCTTTTCTCGCTCTCGCGCTCCTCGCCGGACCGGCTCTCACCGGATGTTCCTCTCAGGCTCTCGCCGAGGGCGTCGCCGAAGGCGTGGCGGCCGAGAACGGCCAGGAGATCGATCTCAACACCGACGGCGGGATGCCCGACGGCTTTCCCGAGAACATTCCCGTCATCGAGGGTGACGTGATTTCCGGCGTCGCGGTCGGTGACGGAGAGACGCAGACCTGGACGGTGCAGATCGCGATCACCGATCCCGAAGCGGCCTACAACGAGATCAAGACCGGGCTCGAGAAGGCAGGATTCAGCTCGGACTTCACAGGCATGAATGAGGGCCAGGGTTACGGCACATTCGACGATGGCGCCCACTCGGTGGTCATCTCCACCGGCGACAACGGCACCAACGTGGTCGCCGCGACGTACATCGTGTCGAACACGATGCGCTGACCACAGGCTCCGTCTTAGTCGAACAGGCCGGCGCCGACGTAGGAGCCCTGTCGGGCTCCGGCCGGAACAGCGAACAGGCCCGAGCCCACGTGCCTGATGTACTCGTTCATGAGGTCGTTCTTCGCCAGGTTCATCTGAATATCGATGAACTGGGCGGGGGAGCGCTGGTAGCTGATGAAGAAGAGACCGGCCTCGAGACGGCCGAGGCTGTCGTTGCCGTCGACGAAGTTGTAGCCGCGTCGCAGAATCTCGGTACCCGCGTTCGATTCCGGATGCGCGAGACGCACGTGCGAATCCTTGTCGATGAGCGGCTTGTCGGCTCGGCCGAGCACGGCGAAGTCGGGCGCCGTGAACTCCGTGCCGCCCGACAGGGGCGATCCTTCGCCCTTCGTGCGCCCGATGATGCGTTCTTGCTCGCTGAGTGCGGTTCTGTCCCAGGTCTCGATGGTCATGCGGATGCGCCGGGCGACCAGGTAGGAGCCGCCCGCGAGCCAGGAGGGGGTGGCAGAGGCGGGAACCCACACGGAGTCCATGACTTTGCCGAGTTGCTCGGCCTTGATGTTCGCCGTGCCGTCTTTGAATCCGAACAGGTTGCGTGGTGTGACCTGCGAGGTGCTCGTCGACGACGT
Source organism: Agreia sp. VKM Ac-1783 (assembly GCF_900177765.1). Lineage (GTDB taxonomy): Bacteria > Actinomycetota > Actinomycetes > Actinomycetales > Microbacteriaceae > Agreia. The sequence goes on along the minus strand of NZ_FXWI01000002.1, from coordinate 710,154 downwards.
TCGCCCGAACCCGAGCTGCGACCAGCGCAGGCTGGCCCTGCCGAAGGCGATGCGCGACAGGTTGCGGATCGCGTGCACGGCGATCTGAGGGTCGTCGGAGCAGGCCTGGATGCAGAGGTCTCCGCCCGATCTCTGGGGGTCGAGATCGTCGGCGGGAAAATGCGGGAGCTCGCGCAGTTCGGAGGGCTGCTGGGCGGCGATGCCGAAGCGGTCGGCTCCCGTCCCGTCGACGAACAGCGTCGGGCCGAAGCCGAACGTGATGGTGAGTCCGCCGGTGGGCAGATCGAGCGCCTCGCCCGTGTCCTCTGGCGGAGCGTCGTACGGGCCGTCGACCGCGCCGAACTCGCCCACGGGCTTGCCCTGGCTCATTAGTGCGGCCGCCGCGCTCCAGTCTTGCAGGAGCTCGATGAGATCCGCCCTCGAGGCTGTGGACGACATGTCGAAGGCTGCAAAGTGGAGGCGGTCTTGTGCGGGCGTGACGATGCCGGACTGATGCGTGCCGTGAAACGGATAGCTGGTGTTGCTCGTCGCGGATCCGGTGGCCGTCATGGAGGCCGATGCGGCGAGCACACCACGGTCGCCCGCGACGCCAACGCCGAGACCGACGACGCCGGCACCGGCCAGCCCGAGAAGCCCCCGTCGAGAGAGCTTCTGTGGGCTGACCGTCGTCTCCTTCTCCGTGGAGCGCTCGTCTGTCATCGTCGGTTAGCCGACGAGGGTAGCGGTGAGCTTGCTGAGCGGCTCGCTCAGGGCGTTGACCCCGTCGGCGAGTTCCTTGACCTGAGTCGGCGTGAGCTCGTTGTAGTAGACGAAGCCCTTGTCGAGGCTGCCATACGATGCGAGCTGCTTCTCGAGATCACCGAAGCGCGTGTCGAGCGTCTTGACGAGCTCGGGGTCCTTGGCCTCGACGATGTCGCGAACGCCCTCATAGGCGACCCGGGCTCCTTCGAGGTTGGCCTGGAAGTCCCACAGGTCGGTGTGGGACCAGATCTCCTCTTCGCCGGTGATCTTGCCGCTGGCAACCTCCTCGAGAAGGCCGATCGCTCCGTTCGAGATGGCATCGATCGACACGGTGTAGTCGCTCGCGTGGACGGCGTCGTAGAGCTGCTGGGTGTTCTCGGCGAGTTTGTCAGCGTAGTACGTGCGCTGGTCGGGGGTGAGGGCCACGTAGTCGACGCCCCCGTTCTCTGCGGCCGCCGGCGGGAAGAGATCCTTCTCGATGCGGTGCCAGCCGGTCCATTCCTTGTCGGGCGCGACGTCGGCCTCGCGGAAGTCGATCTCGGGGTCGAGGTCTCCGAACGACTCGGCGACCGGCTCGATGCGCTCGTAATTGGCGCGAGCGGTCGCATAGGTGGAGCGGGCGGTGTCGTCGTCGCCAGCCTTGTAGGCGGCGAGGAACGCGTCTGTTCCCGTGACCAGCTGAGCGACCTGGTCCTTGATGTAGGCCACGTAGTTGGTGGCTGCAGCGTCGACCTGCTCTTGCTCATCGCCCGCGAGCTTCACCTTGTCGCCATTCACAGAGAAGGCGGCGTTGCCGACGCCGTCTCCGACCATTCCCGGCTTGCAGACGGTGAAGTAGTCGCCCGGCTGAGCCTGCACGACGAGGTCACGTGAGATGCCGGGCCCGACATTCTCGACCTCGCCGATGATGCGGAGTCCGTCGTCGGCGAGTAGATAGAACTCGGTGACCTTGTCGCCGGAGTTGGTGACCTTGAAGCGGAGCGTTCCGCTCGATGCGCTGTTCTTGCTGACCGAGCATGCATCGGCGCTGGAGTCGACCGTGATGGCCGACGCATCCGACGCCGTGGCATTGGGAACGCATCCGGTGAGTGCCAGCAGGGTCGCTGCGGCGCCGATCGTCGTGATTACTGCTCTGGCTTTCACCGGGCTCCTTGGGGGGTTGAACGTGCTGTGTTGCTGTCGGAGGTGCGTGTCTGGGGGGACGGCGCCTTGCGGGCTACCGCGCGGAGGAAGACGACCATCGTCGGAACGACGTAGAGGGTCCACGCAGCCGCCTCGAGCCATGTCGTGGCCGGCGAGAAGTTGACGGTGCCCTTCAGCAGAGTTCCGTACCAGCTGTCGGGCGGAATGGCGCCGGATACGTCGAAGGCGAGGTTGTTCAGTCCGGGCAGGATTCCGGCCTCCTGCAGATCGTGCACCCCGTACGACAGGACCCCGGCTGCGACGACGATGAGGAACGCGCCCGACCAGGCGAAGAACTTCGCCAGATTGATGCGCACCAGGCCGCGGTTGATGAGCCAGCCGAGGGCGACGGCGACCACGATTCCGAGAGCGGCGCCGACAAGGGGCAGAGTGGTCTCTCCGGTGGCCTGCACGGCCGCCCAGATGAACAGCGCCGTCTCGATTCCCTCGCGGCCGACGGCGAGGAACGCGACGAGGACGAGTCCCGAGCCAGCGCCCGCGAGGTGCTGGTCGACATCGTGCTGCAGGTGACCCTTGAGGTTCTTCGACGTGCGCAGCATCCAGAAGACCATCCACGTGACGAAGATCGTGGCGACGATCGAGAGCGATCCGCCGATCGCCTCCTGAGCCTCGAACGAGAGGCCGTACGTGCCGAAGGTCAAGATCGCGCCGAGTGACAGCGAGACCAGAATTGCGAGGCCCACGCCGAGCCAGATGCGCTTCAGAACGTCAGGGCGTTTGATCTTGACGACGTAGGCGATGAGGATTCCGACGACGAGAGCCGCTTCGAGTCCTTCGCGCAGGCCGATGAGAAAGTTCGCGAGCACGGGTGGGGGCCTTCGGGTGAGGCGGCGCAGGGTGGCGCCGGGGCAAAGAGGCGGCCCACGCTGGTCGTCTCGTATGTTCGGTAAGGCTTGCCTTACCGAATCTGACTGTAACCCAGCGGTGTCGTCGTGTCCAGTTAGCTCGGCTGAGCGTTCACAGTGATTTCACGACCCGGCGTCACAAGTCGAAGAGCCACGGCGATCACCGCCGCGGTCAGCGTCAGAAGCAGCAGACTCCACCCCCACTGAATCTCCGCCACGAACACGGCGAACGCGAGAAGAGCGGCCACCCGGATGCGCACCGTCCCGGTCTGGCGCAGCCCTTGGAGCGCGGCTTTCGCCGGGCGCTCCCACCGCACGACGGCCAGGCTCAGCGCTCCGAGAATCAGCCAGACGGCCACGACGAAGAGTGGACGGGTCGCCCACCATGCGCCGCTTCCCGGCACGCTGTCGACCCAGCCGCTGAGGAACAGTCCACCGCTGAGCGCCACGATGATGGGCAGGTGCCAGAGGTAGATCGTCATCGCTCTGCTGCCGACGAAGAACGTCGCGATCAGAACCGGCTTGAGCGTCATGGCGATCCGCAGCAGCGGATAGAGGAGGTGCAGGATGCACACCTGTGCAACGCCCAGCAGGATCAGGGGCACGGTCGCCGGGTTGAGGTTGGTCAACATGTCGACGGGGTAGATGTGCAGCGTGTACGTGAGAAGGGCGAGCAGCGCGTAGCTCGCCACGGCTCCCGCGGCCAGCTGCCAGCGAGCGCGGCGGGCGAACCACCCGTCCGCGTAGAGGAATCCGAGCTGCTGTACCGCGAGCCAGACGAAGACGAGGTTGAAGAGACCGATCTCCTGAACGCCGCTGAGGATGCGTGCGGCATCCACGATGACGGACAGCGCGACGAGTGTGGCGATCGTCGGGGCTGGGCGCGAGACATGCCAGCGATGCACGATCGGAAGAAAGGCCTGACAGGAGATGAACGCCGCAAGGAACCAGAGCGGCATGCCGACGCCGGCCGCGACGATGTCGACGACTCCTCGGTCGACGCCGCAGAGCACGAGAACCCAGAGGACGACCGTCAGGAATACGAGGAGCGGTAGCGCGGGCCTGAGCAGGCGAACGAGGCGTGTTCGGAGGAACTCACCGGGCGTCGTGCCGCGCCGCATGGCGCTCCTCCAGGAGACGGCGCCCGCAAAGCCCCCGACGACGAAGAAGAGAGGCATGATCTGGCCGACCCATGTGGCGAGCGCGAACCAGCTCTGGGTCTGCAGCGGATTGATCTGACCGATCGCGTCGCCATCGCGGTAGAGGCCCACCATCAGCGAGTGCATCATGACGACGGCGAAGACGCAGAACACCCGCGCCAGGTCGACGACGAGGTCGCGCTTGCTCTTCGCCGCGAGACCGACGACGTCGACCGATTCTCTGCCGCTGGTCGCAGCCGTTCGGGTGGATCGGTTGGGCACGGGACATTCCCTCCGGGTGGGTATCGAACATGATAGCGACGAGTGGTGGGGGTCGGCGCAGCTCCGGTCCCAGATAGTCTGGGGTGGTGATCGACGAGACGAGAGAGCCGCTCCGGGCGGCATCCCCTGAGACGCTGTCGTCACGCGTCGTATCGTGGGTCGTCGGCCTGGGTCTGGGCGTGCTGTTCGGCGTCATGGGCACGGCCGTCAGTCAATCGACGTGGACGATCTTCGCGGGGTTCGCTCTGCCGATCGGCGTCATCATCGCACTTCTCGCAGTCACGCTCCTCCTCGTCGGGCTGCGCCTGGTTCTGCGCACGCGTACCACCGCGATCCTCGCCGCATTCGGCATCGTCGTGACCATCTTCCTGCTCTCCCAGCCCAGCGCGGGAGGCTCGATTCTCGTGCCCGGAAACGTGCTCGGGGTCATCTGGACTTTCGCACCAACCGTCATCGCGCTGCTGGTGCTCGCATGGCCACGCTTCTCGAAGAATTAGACTTGTCCAGTCGCACCATCTCCTGTGCGGCATGAAGGGAACGAACGCACTGTGACCTACGTCATCGCCCTGCCCTGTGTCGACGTCAAAGACCGGGCCTGTATCGACGAATGTCCGGTCGACTGCATCTACGAGGGCGAACGCTCGCTGTACATCCACCCCGACGAATGCGTCGACTGTGGAGCGTGCGAGCCCGTCTGCCCCGTCGAGGCCATCTACTACGAAGACGATCTGCCTGAAGAGTGGGCCGACTACTACAAGGCCAACGTCGAGTTCTTCGACGACATCGGGTCTCCGGGTGGTGCCGCCAAGATCGGTGTCATCGCCAAAGACCACCCCGTCATCTCCGCTCTGCCTCCGCAGTCGCACGGCGAGAAGTAAGTGGCCCTCGCGCCTCTTCCCGACTATCCGTGGGACGCGATGAGGCCCTACGCGGAGATCGCGCGTCGGCACTCTGACGGCATCGTCGACCTCTCTATCGGCTCGCCGGTGGATGCGACGCCGCGCCTCGTGCGTGAAGCGCTCGCGTCGGCGACGGATGCGCATTCCTACCCGCAGACAGCCGGAACGCCCGCTCTCAGGGCGGCAGTCGCCGACTGGTTCGCGCGGCGCCGCAACGTGCCGGACGTGCGCGACGACCAGGTGCTGCCGACTATCGGATCCAAAGAGCTCGTGGCGTGGCTGCCGCTCATGCTCGGGCTCGGCGACGGCGATGTCGTCGTGCATCCCCGCGCCGCGTACCCGACTTACGCGGTCGGCGCGACGATCGCGGGTGCCCGGCCCGTCGCATCCGACGACCCGGCTGACTGGCCGGAGAACACGCGTCTCGTGTGGCTGAATTCGCCCGGCAACCCCGACGGCTCGGTTCTGGATGTCGCGGACCTCGCGCGCGCGGTAGCCCGTGCGCGCGAGCTCGGTGCGATCGTCGCGAGCGACGAGTGCTACGCCGAGCTCGGATGGGACGGGCGCTGGCGCGACGAGCCCGTGCCCAGCGTGCTCGATCCTCGAGTCACCGGCGGAGACCACACCGGCCTGCTCGCGGTGTACTCGCTCAGCAAGCAGTCCAATCTGGCCGGTTACCGCGCGGCCTTCGTCGCGGGCGACAGCGTTCTCATCGATCGCCTTCTGACGGTGCGCAAGCATGCGGGAATGATGCCGCCCGCGCCAGTGCAGGCCGCGATGGCGGCCGCTCTCGCCGACGATGAACACGTCGCCGCTCAGAAGAGCCTCTACCGTGCCCGTCGCGACGCGCTACGCCCAGCTTTGGAGAATTTCGGACTGCGGATAGACCGCAGCGAGGCCGGTCTCTACCTGTGGGGCACCAAGGGTGTCGACGCTTGGGAGACCATCGCCGAGCTGGCCGAACGGGGCATTCTCGCGGGACCCGGTCCGTTCTACGGTGACCATTTTCCCCAGCACATCAGGGTGTCGCTCACCGCGACAGACGAGAGAATCGCGGCCGCCGTCTCGCGTCTTTCCTGAGTTAGGGCGTTGTCGGCAACCTCCAATGAGACTGGTCGGTTGCGGGCGGATGTCATGGTTGCCACCATTTCGCCCTAGGCTGTAGGAGGGTCAACGCGGTCCGGGGTCACACATCCTGCGTCTAGCGTCCCGCCACTTACCATCAGGCAGGAACACTCGTCAGGAGGCGCCGTGACCGACGTCGGGCAGCAGAATTCAGTACCAGAATCCGAAGCATCGGAACCGGGGAAGGCGACTCTCTCGTATCCCGGCGGAACAGCCGAGTTCCCGATCCTCGAGAGCGTCGATGGGGCATCGTCTATCGATCTCTCGACGTTCACGAAGCAGACCGGCATGACGACCCTCGACTACGGCTTCGTCAACACTGCGGCTACCAAGTCGAACATCACCTACATCGACGGAGACCAGGGAATTCTGCGCTACCGCGGATACCCGATCGAGCAGGTGGCGAAGGGGCTCAGCTTCCTCGAGGTCGCCTGGCTGCTGATCTATGGCGATATTCCCACCGAGAGCGAACTCGAAGACTTCGACCGACGAATCCGCCGTCACACGCTGCTGCACGAAGACCTCAAGCGTTTCTTCGACGGGCTGCCGCACCAGGCGCATCCCATGTCTGTGCTGTCGAGCGGCGTCTCCGCCCTCTCGACGTACTACCAGGACTCGCTCGATCCCACGAACCCCGAGCACGTGGAGATCTCGACCCTTCGTCTTCTCGCGAAGATGCCCGTCATGGCTGCATATGCGCACAAGAAGAGCGTGGGGCAGGCGTTCCTGTATCCCGACAACACCCTGAGCTTCGTCGACAACTTCCTGCGGCTCAACTTCGGCACGATGGCCGAGCCCTACGAGGTCAACCCCGTCGTGTCGAGTGCGCTCGAGCGGCTGCTCATCCTCCACGCCGACCACGAGCAGAACGCGTCGACGTCGACCGTTCGCCTCGTCGGTTCCACCCAGGCCAACATGTTCGCCTCCATCTCCGCCGGCATCAACGCTCTCTTCGGGCCCCTGCACGGTGGCGCCAACGAGGCCGTGCTGAGCATGCTCGGCGACATCCAGGCATCGGGCGAAGGCGTCGCCAAATACGTGGAGCGCGTCAAGAACAAAGAGGCGGGCGTCAAGCTCATGGGCTTCGGGCACCGCGTCTACAAGAACTACGACCCGCGCGCCAAACTCGTCAAAGAGAGCGCCGACGAGGTGCTCGAGGCGCTCGGCGTTCACGACGACCTGCTCGAGATCGCGAAGGAACTCGAGCAGATCGCCCTGGCCGACGACTACTTTATGGAGCGTCGCCTGTATCCGAACGTCGACTTCTACACGGGTGTCATTTACAAGGCCATGGGGTTCCCCACGCGCATGTTCACGGTGCTCTTCGCCATCGGTCGCCTTCCGGGGTGGATCGCGCACTGGCGCGAGATGACGAGTGACCCGCAGACCAAGATCGGCCGCCCCCAGCAGCTGTACTTAGGCCACGCGGCTCGCGACCTGCCGGCCGGTCGCTAGGACCGACCGACTGGGTCGGCGGCGGCTCAGTAGCCGCCGTCGCCCGTTGCCGGAGCGCCGGACAGCACCTGACGCGAGCTGGACACACCCAGACGCGTCGCGCCGGCCTCGATCATGGCCACGGCATCGTCGTAGCTGCGGATGCCGCCGGATGCCTTGACCCCCAGACGTGCGCCGACGGTCTCGGCCATGAGCCGCACGGCGTGCACGGTCGCGCCGCCGCTCGGGTGGAAGCCCGTGGAGGTCTTCACGAAGTCTGCGCCCGCGTTCTCTGCTGCGCGGCAGACGGACACGATCTCGTCGTCGGTCAACGCCGCGGACTCGATGATGACCTTCAGGATGCGGGGAGCCGGGATCACGGCGCGGACGGCAGCGATGTCGGCCTCGACGCGGTCGAAAGCTCCGGCCTTGGCCGCACCGATGTCGATGACCATGTCGACCTCGTCGGCGCCCTGCTCTACCGACAGAGCGGCCTCAGCAGCCTTGATCGACGAGTGGTGCTTACCGGAGGGGAAACCGCAGACGACGGCGATCTTGAGAGACGAACCCTGCGGTAGTTGCAGGGGGAGCATCGACGGAGAGACGCAGACGGAGTACGCCCACAGATCGTCGGCCTCCGTGATGAGCGTCGCAACGTCAGCTGCCGTGGCCTCCGGCTTCAGCAGGGTGTGATCGAAGTAGCGAGCGAGCTGTTCGGTGGTGATGGGCGTGCTGTCGGAGGGGGTCATGAGCGGGTCCTTTTGTCGGGAATGGAAGGGGAGGGCGAGTCGGCTCAGGCGTGCAGCATGGCGTTGAGCTCGATGCCGGTGCCCGTACGGGGCAGCACTTCGACCGCGCCGGTGAGCGAGTTGCGACGGAACAGCAGGTTCGGAACACCGGAGAGGTCGACGGCCTTCGCGGTGCGTCGCACGCCATCGGCGGTGGGGGCCGAATCGAGGATGACCACCTTCGTGCCGGCGGTGACGTAGAGACCCGCTTCGACGACAGAGTCATCGCCGATGGAGATTCCGATTCCGGAGTTGGCGCCGAGGAGCGCGCGAGCGCCGATGGAGACCCGCTGAGTTCCTCCGCCGGACAGGGTGCCCATGATCGACGCGCCGCCGCCGATGTCGGAGCCGTCGCCGACCACGACGCCCTGCGAGATTCGCCCCTCGACCATGGAGGTGCCGATCGTGCCCGCGTTGAAGTTCACGAAGCCCTCGTGCATGACGGTGGTCCCCGGGGCGAGGTGAGCGCCGAGTCGAACGCGCGACGCATCGGCGATACGAACGCCGACGGGGCTGACGTAGTCGAGCAGGCGGGGGAACTTGTCGATGCCGGTGCTCGCGATGCCGTGCCGCTGAAGTGACGGGCGGAGGCGGGAGAAGTCGTCGGGGTGCACGGGGCCTGCATTGGTCCACACCACGATCGGCAGATGTCCGAAGATACCGTCGAGGTTGATGGTGTTGGGGCGCACGAGAAGGTGAGACAAGAGGTGGAGCCGCAGGTAGGCATCCGGGGTCGAGGCCGGGGGCTCGCGCAGATCGATCTCGGTGGTCACGATCTCGACCGTGACGTTGCGCCGGGAATCGGGCTGGGCGTGGGCGTCGAGCGACGCGTCCGCGAGGTGCGGGTCTCTGCCTTCGGGTACTCGTCCCAGCGCGGGGCTCGGGTACCAGGTGTCGAGAACGACTCCACCGCCGGACACGGTGGCAAGACCGGTCGCCCAGGCGAATTCGGGCGTCGCGTGGCTGGCAAATGTCTCAGAACTCATGCACTGAGCCTACCGAGTCCGTCGCTGCCGCCAGCTGTGTGCGACGTCGGCATCTAGGCTTGGCGGCATGACGGATTCTGCCCCCGCCCTGCTCTCGCCCCTCGATCTCGGTGCCACGTCGGTCGCGTTGACGAAGCAGCTGTGCGACATGCCGTCGGTCTCCGGAGACGAGGCGTCGATCGCCGATGCGATCGTCGACAGCCTCAGGGGATTCGGCCACCTCGAGCTGCATCGAGACGGCGACACGGTCGTTGCGAGAACCAACCTCGGTCGGCCCTCACGGGTGGTGATAGCGGGTCACATCGACACAGTGCCGATCAACGACAACGTGCCGACGCGCTACGAGACCCTCGACGCGGGATCGATAGCGGGCGCGCCCGGCGATTACCTCTGGGGGCGCGGGACAGTCGACATGAAGGGCGGCGTGGCGGTGCAGTTGAAGTTGGCAGCGGAGTTGACCGCCCCCGCGGTCGATATCACATGGATGTGGTATGACAACGAGGAAGTGTCGAGCGACCTGAACGGCCTCGGACGACTCGCGAGAAACTCTCCGGAGATGTTCGCCGGGGATTTCGCCATTCTCGGAGAGCCGACCAATTCCCTCATCGAGGGCGGATGCAACGGAACCCTCCGCGCGCAGATCCGAACGCACGGTCTGCGCGCTCACTCAGCGCGGAGCTGGGTGGGAGACAACGCGATCCACTCTCTCGCGCCGGTGCTCGCCACCCTGGCGACCTATGAGCCCCGGCAGGTCGAAGTGGAGGGGCTCGTCTTCCGCGAGGGTCTGAACGCCGTCGGTATCAGCGGCGGGGTGGCCGGCAACGTGATTCCGGATGCGGCCGCGGTCGAGGTCAACTACAGATTCGCGCCGTCCCGCTCGGGCTCGGAGGCCGAGGCCCACATTCGCGAGCTGTTCGACGGCTTCGACGTGACGATCGTCGATGTGGCAGAGGGAGCTCGACCCGGGCTCGACGCTCCGGTGGCACGACAGTTCATCGACGCCGTGGGCGGAGTTCCGCTGCCCAAGTACGGATGGACCGACGTCGCCCGCTTCTCGGCACTCGGCGTTCCGGCCGTCAACTACGGCCCGGGCGATCCCTTGAAAGCGCACGCCGACGACGAGCGGGTGCTCCTCAGCCAGATCACGGCCTGCGAAGACGGCCTGCGACGGTGGCTGAACGGAACAGCCGCGTCGGCCGAATGATCACGCGCAGGCGCGCCGCGCTCGTGCGCTATCGGGTGCTTCCCTGGTGGGCGCGTGTTGCTCTCATCTATCTGGCAGCGCGCGTGGTCAGCACCGTCATCATCCTGGCCATAGCCGCCGGGCAGGGGGCCAATCCGTGGACGGGCGCGCATCCGTCGTACGTCGATTTCGCCACCATCTGGGACGGCCACTGGTATTTCATCGTGGCGATGACGGGGTACCCGGAACAGCTGCCTCTGACCGTCGACGGCCACGTCGGGGAGAACGCGTGGGCGTTCATGCCGGTGTACCCGTTTCTGGTCAGAGGACTAATGATCGTCACCACACTCTCGTGGCCTGTCGTGTCGGTGGCCGTCTCGGTTGTCGCCGGGCTCGGGGCGGCACTCGTCTTCTTCAAATTGATGCTGCGCGTGCTCTCAGACTCGCAGACCGCGATGTTCTCGGTGGTGCTGTTCTGTGTAGCGCCGGTCTCCGCGCTCTTCCAGTTGTCGTACGCGGAGTCGCTCTACACCTTCCTGCTCGTCATCGGCCTCTATCTCGTCGTGCAGCGGCGCTACGGATGGCTGATACCCCTCATCGCGGTCATGGCGCTCACAAGGCCCTCAGGGCTCGCCTTCGCGCTCTTCCTCGGGCTCCATGTCATCGTGCGCTTCGTCACGCGGCGCAGCGACCCGTTCCCATGGTCCGAACGGGTCAGCGTGAGTCTGATCGCCGTCTTCAGCGCACTCATGGGCCTCCTCTGGCCGGCGATCGCGGGGGTGGTCACGGGAGACCTCACTGCGTACACCGACACCGAGTTGGCGTGGCGGTCGGTCTACATCGGCTATCAGCACCTCGTTCCCTTCGCGCCGTGGTTCCAGGGGGCCAACTGGTGGCTCAATTCGCAGTCCGGGTTCCCGACCGGGGGAGTGGTGGTGCTGCTGCTGGTCGCCGCGTTCGGCCTGAGTCTGTTCCTCCGACCGGTGCGGCGACTGGGATCGGAATTGAGGCTCTGGGTACTGAGCTACGGGCTCTACCTGCTGGCTGTCTTCTTTCCGCAGTCGAGCACGTTCCGGCTCCTGATGCCGATGTTCCCTCTGCTCGGTGCGGTCGCGCAGCCCAAATCGGTGGCGTATCGGGTGTCGATCGTGCTCGTCTTCATCGCGGCGCAGACGGGCTGGCTGCTGCTCTGCTGGGGCGTCGACGGAGCCGACTGGACTCCGCCGTAGACGTAGCGTCCCGAGAGGCGGCGGCGGAACGGCCGCGAAATAGCGGATAATAGAAGTTCACGACGAAAGGGAGCCGCATGGCCGCCATGAAGCCCAGGACCGGAGACGGACCAATGGAGGCTGTCAAAGAAGGACGCCTCATTATCGTGCGAGTGCCACTCGAAGGAGGCGGTCGCCTCGTGGTTTCGGTGAACGATGCCGAGGCGAAAGAGTTGCACGATGCTCTCGCGGGGGTTGTGACCCCCGCCTGATCTGGCTGCGCGCAACACGAGGCGCACCACACAGCGAAGCTCGGCGGCTGATCCGACGGGAGAACGGGTATCTCACCCATTCTCCCCGACGATCAGTCGCCGACTTTTGTTATCTGGAGTAGTCCGTCGCCGGCAGGGGAGAGGGCGACCAGCACAGCGCTCGACTTCGAGAGCTCGGTGATGAGGGTTCTGAAATCGGTGGCCGTGTCGTCGCGCTGCGCCGGATCGGCGACGCGGTCACGCCACAGCGCGTGAGGAACCGCGACCGTTCCGCCCTTGCGCACGAGCCGAAGACCGTGCTCGACGTATTCGATGACGTTCTCGGCGTCGGCATCGATCAGCACGAGGTCGTAGGAGTTCTCGTTCATTCGGGGCAAGACGTCGACCGCGCGCCCGGCGATGAGTCGGAAACGATTTGCCGGGATGCCTTCGGCGAGGAATGCGGCGCGTGCCGCCTGCTGGTACTCGACCTCGGTGTCGATCGACGTGATGGACGCGTGCGGCGCACCCCGGAGCATCCACAGACCTGAGACGCCGGCGCCGGTGCCGACCTCGATGATCGCCTGGGCGCCGGATGCCGCGGCGAGAACGCCGAGTTGTGCTCCGACCGCGGGCGACACGGGATCGATACCGAGTTCGAGCGAGTGGGCGCGAGCCTGCGCTAGCCCGGCCGGCTCCAGGACGACGTCCTCGGAGTACTTCCAGTTCATTTCTTTACCTGACACGTCACTCTCCCGAACGCAAGCATAGGTACTCGGTACCCTGTCAGACGTGAGCCACGCGGCGGAGGTAGTCTGTGAGGGTGTTCAACGGGTTGTCGTTCGAGAAGCTGCTGCTCGTAGGAGTCATAGCCGTCTTCCTGCTCGGTCCCGACAAGCTCCCGAGCTACGCGGCCAAGCTGGGACGGCTCGTGAGAACTCTGCGCGACTACGCCGACGGCGCCAAGGTGCGCATGAAAGAGGAGATGGGCCCAGAGTTCGACGAGGTCGACTGGAAGAAGCTCGATCCCCGCCAGTACGACCCCCGGCGCATCATCCGCGAGGCCCTGCTCGACGACAGTCCGGCGGTCGTAGCACCCGTGATCAAGCCCGTCTCGAGGCCGGAACCCGCGTACCTCTCTCGCCAGAAAGACGCTGTGCCCTCGCAACCGATCGACGCGACGGCCACGCCGTTCGACTCGGAGTCGACATGAGATGCCGCTCGTGAGGGCTAGATTGACATCATGACAAGCGACGTCGACGGCACTGACTCTGTCACCTCTCTGTTCGAGGGTCAGGACGACCTCGTCGTCACGAACGACACGGTGCGCGCCGATTGGACCTCGTCACCGTGGACGCTGGTTGGTCTCGTGCTCGTCGGGTGTGTCGCCGTGACCGCGTTGCTGGCCTTCGTCATCCCTGTTCTCGCGGACCTCGTCTTCGGCTGGATTCCCGCGATCTTCCTCTTCTGATAACGCATCCGCGCAGAGACGTCAGAACGTGATTCGCCAGAGATACTCCGAGCCGTCGGGGCGGAACCAGCGAACGACGACGATGCCCCGTCGTGAAAGCTCCTGACCGGAGACCAGTAGTCGCACCTGTCGACCGGGGTCGAGGATCAGAGGCGCGCTCGTGCGCAGCGCGCCGCCGCCGAGCAGGCTGAACGACAGGGCCGTGAGGCGCTCGGGGCTGCGGTTGGTGAGCACCAGAGCGTGGGGAGTGCGGTGCCTCTCGATGGTGAAGGGAACGGGATACGCGTCGTCGATCATGCGGGCAGGCTAGGGGCAGCGACCGACTCCGGAGGTGCTTTCGTGGCCCGGGCGCAGCCGACCTGTGGAGAGCGTGCGGGCGCAGCTCCTCGGGGAGGACAGGCGGGTATCGTGTGCTCCAGTCGGAATCCGAGACGAAGGGAACGCCATGCGCACGCGCGAGACGACGATCGAGGAGGTCGGGCCGGGAATCTACTTCGTGACGGGCCCGGCGTCGAACTGGACGATTCTCGCGGGCGGAGACGACGTGACTCTGATCGATGCCGGCTATCCCGCCGACCTCGACGGAGTGCTCGAATCCATCGCATCGGTTGCTCCGCGCCAGCCACTTCGCAACGTGCTGGTCACGCACGGACACTCGGATCACATCGGGACGATTCCGGCCCTCGTCGAGCGTCATCACGTCACGGTGTGGGCCGCAGCGGAGGAGATTCCCAATGTGACCCGGGAGGAATTGCATCAGATCGGAGTGAAGGATCTGTTGCCCAAACTGATCCTTCCGCGATATCTCGTGTGGATGGTGCACGCGGTCCGCTCCGGTGGACTCGCTCCGATCGAGATCCGCTCGGTATCGCCGCTCGTGCCGGATGCCGAGGTCACGTTCTCGGGCATACCGCTCGTACCGAGACTGACCGCGGGCCACACGCCGGGCCATCTCGTGTTCGAGATGCCTGAGCACGGTGTGATGGTCACGGGCGATGCCCTCATCTCCGGGCATGCGACGAGCCTGGTCTCGGGCCCGCAGGAACTGCCGGCGATGTGGCACTGGGACGCGGAGGCCGCGCACGCGAGGGCGCAGACGTTCCGAGCGACCACGAACATCCTGCTGCCCGGTCATGGACCGGCCGTGTACCCGCGCGATTCAGCGGGGCGACACGCCTAACGGTCGACCGGCGAGATCTCTGCCGCGGGTCGCGATGCGGTCGGCCACGGATTGGATCGCGACGCTCGCCGCATCCGCCGGGTCTGCGATCACCAGCGGTTCGCCCGTGTCGCCGCCGCGTCGAAGATTGAGGCTCAGGGGCACGGAGGCGAGCAGAGGAACCGGGGAGGTCTGGCCCGCCGACAGACGACGCGCCACTTCTGTCCCACCGCCAGAGCCGAACAGATCGAGCACCGAGCCGTCAGCCTGCACGAGGGGCGCCATGTTCTCGATGACCCCGAAGATGCGTTGGCCCGTCTGTCTGGCCACGATCCCCGATCGCTCGGCGACATCCGCCGCAGCCGGCTGGGGGGTCGTGACGACGATCACCTCTGCATTCGGCAGCAGCTGGCCGATGGAGATGGCGATATCGCCGGTACCGGGCGGGAGATCGAGCAGCAGCACATCGAGATCGCCGAAGAACACGTCGGTGAGGAACTGCTGGATGGTTCGGTGCAGCATCGGCCCCCGCCATGCCACTGCCCCGCCCGACGAGCCCGACCCCGGGGCGGAGTCGATGAACATGCCGATCGAGATGACCTTCACGTCTCGCCCCACGGGAGGCAGAATCATGTCTCCCACTCGTGTCGGCTTCACGGCCAGGCCGTCGTCATCGACCAGACCGAGAATCGCCGGTATGGAGAAGCCGTAGACATCGGCGTCGACGATGCCGACTCGTAGCCCTCGAGCGGCGAGGGCCACCGCGAGATTCGCGGTCAGGGTCGACTTGCCCACGCCGCCCTTGCCGCTGGTGACCGCGTACACGCGGGTCAACGAGTCGGGTCCGAACTGAACAGACCGGTGCGCCGCCGACCCCCGGAGCTTGTCGACGAGGGCTCGACGCTCGTCGGAACTCATGATCGAGACGTCGACCTCGACCGTCTTCACACCCGGTACACCGGATGCCGCGGCGCGCACGTCGCGCTCGATCGTGTCGGCGGCCGGGCACCCGACGATGGTGAGCTTGAGATCGACCGACGCTCGACCGGCCTCGTCGACCGCCACGCCACCGACCATGTCGAGGTCGGTGATCGGCTTGCGGATCTCCGGGTCGATCACGCGCGACAGGGCCTGTCGCACAGCCTGGCCGAGCTCGATGTCGGGCGCCTCAGGCACCGGATGTTCCGGCTGCACGGCGACCCTCGGCATCCGGTTCGGCATCGCGGTCGAGTTCGTCGAGGAACGCGCGCAGCTCCGTTCGGATGAAGTCCTTGCTGGCGAGGTCTTTCATGGCGAGTCGCAGCGCGACGACCTCGCGAGCCAGATATTCGGTGTCGGCCAGGTTGCGTTCGGCGCGCTGCCTGTCCTGCTCGATCTGCACCCGGTCGCGGTCATCCTGTCGGTTCTGCGCCAAGAGGATCAGCGGCGCGGCGTAAGAGGCCTGCAGCGACAGGATGAGCGTGAGCGCGGTGAATCCGATCGCTGCGTCGTCGAACCGCAGGCCCTCTGGAGCCGTGGTGTTGTAGAACATCCAGGCGACGACGAAGACGGTGAGGATGACGAGGAACCAGGGTGTTCCCATGCCTCGTGCGATGGCCTCGGTTCCGCGGCCGAATCGGTCGCGGCTCTGGCGGTTGCGTCGGGGAATGACATTGCTGCGCAGGCCCTTGGGGGCGTCGAGGCGAACGTCTGAGCGGTTATTGCGTGCCATTGCCGGCCCTCCTTCGTGCGCCTATGCGTACTGGTCTCTTCGTGGGAACGGGGACTGTTCGTTCGGGGAAACGCGTCGGGGTGCGTTTCTCGTCGTCGCCGTCGTGACTTCGCCAGTCATCGGGCAGCAGGTAGTCGAGGACATCGTCAATGGTCACCACCCCGACGAGTCGGTGGTTGTCGTCGACGACCGGAACGGACACGAGGTTGTAGCTGGCGAGGATGCGGGAGACCTCGGCGGCGGACGTATCCGCGGTCACCGGGTCGAGGCTCGAGTCGAGCAGCGTACCCAGACGCTCATGCGGTGGATAGCGCAGCATGCGCTGGAAATGCACCATTCCGAGGAATCTGCCCGTGGGCGGTTCGTACGGTGGGAGCGTGACGCAGATGGCGGCGCCCAGGGCAGGTGCCATCTCCTGACGGCGGATGAGCGCGAGCCCCTCGGCCACGGTCGCGTCGGCCGACACGATGATGGGTTCTGTGGTCATGAGGCCACCGGCTGTGTCGGGCTCGTACGACAGCAGCATGCGCACGTCGTCGGCCTCTTCGGGCTGCATCAGACTCAGCAGCGCCTCGCCGCGTTCACCCGACAACTGGGCGATCAGGTCTGCGGCATCGTCGGGCTGCATCTGGTCGAGCACATCTGCCGCACGGTCGTCGCCGAGCTGGCCGAGAATCTCGACCTGCTCGCTCTCGGGCATCTCCTCGAGCACGTCGGCGAGGCGTGCGTCGGGCAATTCTTCGGCGACCTCGAGCATGCGCGCCTGAGGAAGATCCATCAGGGTCGAGGCGAGGTCGGCAGGCTTGAGGTCGGAGTAGGTCGCGATCAACTGCTCGGCCGACTGCGCTTCGCCGCCCTTCGTCTGCTCGACGACGTCGCGCCAGAGCACAAACGAGGTGGCGCCCTTCGCGAACGGTGAACCGCCCGTCTTGGGCCGACGCACGAAGAGTTGCGCGACCTGCCACTCGCCTGGGCCGACCTCTTCGATCGCGACGTCTTCGACGGTGGCCTCGCCGCTGCCGTCGTTGAAGTCGAGCTTGCGGCCGAGCATCTCTGCGATCACGCGAACCTCGCCGCCGCGCTGTTCGAATCGGCGCACGTTGATGAGCCCCGTCGTGATGATCTGGCCGCTGCCGATCGAGGTGACGCGCCCGATCGACAAGAAGACGCGACGTTTGCCGGGAATCTCCACGATCAGACCGACGACGCGGGGCGACTCGGTTCTGCGATACACCACGAGCACGTCTCGAACCTTGCCGAGGCGATCACCGGCGGGGTCGAAGACGGTGCACCCGGCCAATCTGGCGACGAAGACTCTGGTGGCACTCACACGTCTAACTTAGACCTTCCACATGAGGGTCATGGGAGGATGGTCCTGTGAGTAACCAGATGCCGTTCGGCGGCCGCGCGCCCAGCAATTCCGCGACGATGCCTCGTGGCGAGATCGTGGCCACCTACGAGTCGTACACCGAGGCGCAGAGCGCGGTCGATCGTCTCGCCCACGCCGATTTTCCGGTGGCCGAGGTGTCGATCGTGGGCAGCGATCTGAAGACGGTTGAGCGCGTCCTGGGCAAGCAGAGCTACGCCAGGGCGGCCGTCTCCGGCGCTCTGAGCGGCCTGTGGCTCGGCCTGTTCTTCGGCTTCTTCCTCGTGATCCTGTCGCCGACGGCGACATCGCTCCCGTTCATCGCCGCCGCCAGCCTCATCGGGGCGGGCTTCGGAATGATCTTCCGCATCGTCACGTATTCGATCTCGCGGCGCCGCCGCGACTTCACCTCGACGATGCAGGTGATCGCCACGAGCTACTCGATCATCGTGAGCGCCGATGTCGCCAACAAGGCGAAGAACGTGCTCGAGACGCCCGCCGCCTGATCGACGGGCGCCTTCGGCCGAACTAGCTCAGTCGTGCGATCCACGCCTCGACCTCGTCGGCCGAGCGCGGGATGCCCGCCGACAGGTTCTCCGCTCCATCGGCCGTGACGAGGATGTCGTCTTCGATGCGAACGCCGATACCCCGGAAGGACTCGGGAACCGTCAGGTCATCCGGCTGGAAGTAGAGCCCCGGCTCGATCGTGAACACCATTCCCTCCTCAACGATGCCGTCGAGGTACATCTCGCGGCGCGCCTGGGCGCAGTCGTGCACGTCGATACCGAGGTGGTGGCTCGTGCCGTGCACCATGTAGCGGCGGTGCTGCTGGTTGTCGGCCTCGAGCGCCTCCTCGGCCGTGACGGGTAGGAGGCCCCACTCGGCGGTTCGCCGCGCGATCACGGCCATCGCGGTCGCGTGGATCTCGCGGAACCGGATGCCCGGGCGCACGATCGCGAACGCCGCGTCGGCTGCCTCGCGCACGGCCTCGTAGATGTCTCTCTGAACGGGGGAGAAGGTGCCGGAGATCGGCAGCGTGCGCGTGATGTCGGCCGTGTAGAGCGTGTCGACCTCGACGCCCGCGTCGAGCAACATCAGGTCGCCGGGCACGACGGGCCCGTCGTTCGTCGTCCAGTGGAGGATGCAGGCGTGCGGTCCGGACGCGGCGATGGTGTCGTAGCCCACGGCGTTGCCGTCGACCCGGGCGCGGGTGTTGAACACGCCCTCGACGATGCGCTCGCCGCGCTGATGCGCCGAGATCTTGGGCAGGTCGCGGATAACGTCGTCGAAACCGCGAGCGGTGGCCTCGACGGCCAGTCTCATCTGTTCGATCTCGAAGCTGTCCTTCACGAGGCGCAATTCCGAGAGATCGCGGGCGAAGGCCGCGTCGAGTTCTTCGTCTGTGCCCTGCAGCAGTTCACCGGCGGCCTCGCGAACGACGCGGGTCGACGCATCCGCCGCCTGACGAACGGTGACGAAGTCGGCGATGCCGCGGGTGGTGATCCCCAGATCGCCCGCGACCTGGGCCAATGACGGCCGAGCGCCTATCCAGAACTCGCCGATCTCGGAGTTCGCATAGAACTCGTCGGAGTCGCGTCCCGCACGTTCGCGGAAGTACAGGGTCGCGTCGTGACCACCCTCTGTTCGAGGCTCGAGAACGAGGATCGCCCCGGGTTCGCTGTCGGAGCCCCAGCCCGTGAGCCAGGAGAATGCCGAATGGGCGCGGAAGGGGTAGTCGGTGTCGTTGGAGCGCTGTTTGCGATCGCCGGCGGGAATCACGAGGGTCTCGTCGGGATGCAGGGCCGAAATCGCCTCGCGGCGCGCCGCGGCGAAGGACGCCTCGGGCCGCGCCGGTGGAACGATGTCGGTTCGCT
Organism: Agreia sp. VKM Ac-1783; assembly: GCF_900177765.1. Lineage (GTDB taxonomy): Bacteria > Actinomycetota > Actinomycetes > Actinomycetales > Microbacteriaceae > Agreia. Next base: position 690,489 of record NZ_FXWI01000002.1, on the reverse strand, counting down.
CGGCCCAACCGCTGGCGATGAAGTCGCGGAACGTCGTCGAGCCCGGTGTCGTGCTTCTGTTGCTCGACTCCGCTTCGGTAGGAGCGTCGGAGTGGTCTGTCTTCTGTGCGTCGGCCATGCTTCCATTCTGAGCCATCGTTTCGGGTGCCGAGTAAGTTAGACCCATGCCAGCAGCCCGTGACCGATCGCCGTCACGCCTGCTCTCGATGATCGAGCGAGCAGCTCCCGCTCTCTACGCCGTTTCAGCACTCGTCGTCGTTCTCGGCGCCGTGGCCGGATTCGGGGGCTTGAACACCGTGGAGGAGCGGCCCGTCGCGCGCGCCACGAGCGGTCAGGTGGTCGCCGGAAAACAACTCGACGTGACGATCGAGGATGCGTTTCTCGCCGACGGGTTCGATCCCTACCTCGAACCCGACGAGGGCAACCGGTTCCTCGCCGTGAGGGCGTTGGTCACCAATGTGTCGGATACCCCGATGGACAAGGTGAAAGACAACGTCCTGGTAGACGGGGTCGCGGGATCGGCCGGCACGGCTCAGGCCGACGAGGTAATCCGCCTCGGCGAGTCGTCGAGCAACCCCATGCTGCAGCCCGGCGTCGCGCAGGAGATCGTGTTGCTCTGGCAGATTCCTTCGACCGAGAAAAAGGCCGGCTCGGAGATCACCGTGCACGTTCTCGACAAGACCCTGCGGAAGGGGTTCCTCTTCGACGACTCCTGGGACGACCCCGTGGTCACCGCAGACGTATCCCTCGTCGTAGGCGATCGAGGCCTCGACTTCGCACAGGACGACGCGACGTGAGGCCCGGAAGAGTCAGCCGACGCGGTGCCCTCTCGGCGCTGACGGTCGTCGTCGCGCTTGCGGCGACCGTGCTGGTCTACGGGGTGACGCCTCACGGCGATGACATCAACGCGCCCTTCAACGTGCGCGGTGACATCGGCGATGTTCTGACCGGACGCACGCTCACAGGCGCCGTGACGTCGGTGCGTCTCGCTTCGTCGATCGACGCAACCGCAGCCGACAGCGATTGGACGGGCGAGACCACAGGAACCTGGGTCGTCGTCGACGCCGAGATCGCCGCCCGCTTCGAGCCCTCGTCGTTGTACAGACCGACGTTGACGATCGGCGACACGACCTACTACGCCTCGGAGCGCCTGCCTCTCGTGACGCTCGACGACGGCACCGTCAGGCCTGGCATCGCCTCGGTCGGTGTCATCCTCTTCGAGGTATCCGACGACGCACTCCGATCGGCAGAAGCAGCACGGGCCGAGATCGGTATCAACGCATCGTTCCAGTCGATTCTCGACTCTCGTCTTGTCACCCAGGTCGATCTGACGAGCCTGTCCGTCGAGACCGACGTAGCCGTGTCTCGACCGGTGGAGCGGGTTCTATGACGACCGAGCAGTCGTGGTGGAGACGCAATCGGTGGCCCGTGCTTGCCCTCGCCGTGCTGCTGCCTGGAACCGTGATCCTGACAACCTCGAGCGAGTGGTTCGACTACCAGAACGGCCTCTACTCGCATGCGGTGACCGTGCCCGACGGTCAGAGCGCGGTCTACGGGGGAGCCGAATTCCGCGTCGACGACACCGTGCTCGTGCGTGGCGGAACAGAGGGCGGAGACGAGCTCGAACTCGACCCTGACATGGATCTCATCGTCGCGGTGCTCGAGGTCACCCCCGGCAAGGACCTCGTCGACTCGTGCAATCTCACGATCTCGGCGACGAGCCCGGCGCATCCGGAGAAGCGAACGTGGAACGCCAACGTCGACCTGCCTCGCAAGTTCCCCCCGACCGGCGATTCACAGACGACCTGCTCGGACTCGCAGGGGGAGCCCTATCGACTTGTCGTCGCGGCCACCGTGCCGAGTGGTGCCGCAGAGACGAGTTCGTGGGTGCAGATCGAGAAGATCGGCCTGACGCCGAACTACCTCGAACTCGAGCTGTCACCCTCGGCGGTCTCCAGCGCATCCACGTCTTCAGACATCTCGTCGAGCTCCACGTCGGCAGTTCGGCGCGACGACCTCAGACAGAAGTCGAATGCGACAGCGAGCAGGCTGACGCGGACGGGCTCGACGATCAGGTCGATCACGAACCCAATCGGCTGATCGGTGGCCATCCACCACGCATAGGGGTGGGGACCGATAGCCGCATAGATGCCGGCGAGAACCCAATCGCCGATGCTCACCCAGAGGGCGTAGGCGAAGACGTAGACGGCGAGAAAGACGATTCCCCCTCGAAGGATGACCCGGGCGCTGAGGAGCAAGGGCTTCGCTATCTCGATGGCGTCGTCGAACAGGGGGCGTGCGCGGCGAGCCAGACCGACGGGTGCGGACGTGAGAGTCGACCCCAGGAGCGGGCCGGGCGGGCGTGCTCGTCGACGGAGCTCGAGCCGCGAGGTCGTCAGCGAGCGCACGTAGACGACTCCGGCCACGAGGAGCCACGCCAGGGCGAGGAAGACGATCTCGCTGCTCGAGTTCCAGACCCAGGATGCGCCGTCCCACGCCAGTCTGAGGGTCAGGGAATTCTCGACCAGAGTCTGTCTCAGCTCATCGAGAGACCGGATGAACTGGCGGCTGTCGATCCAGTCGGGCACGACGCTGAAGAGGCTCGACAGCACGTTGACCGCGATGAAGACCCAGACCGCCTCGAGGTACACCGTGATGATCGAGGTCCACGCCGGCAGCCGCGACCGCAGGCGCTTCAGCGCGAAGCGACCCGCGAAGGCGATCACGGCGACCGTGACCGAAGCAGGAGTCGCTGTCACCGCGAGCACCGTCGTCCCGGAATCGGCGTAGGTGAAGAAATTGTCCGACTCGATGGCGAGTCCGGCGTACTTGAGCAGATCCTGACGCATCAGATCCATCGCCGAGTACAGGGCGAAGAACACGAGCACGCTCGAGAGCAGGATGTCGCGGAATCCGAGGGCCGTCTCCTCGGCAGAGTCGTCGGTGACGTTGCCTCGCGCGAGCCGGGTGAAGGCGGGCATGGAGTCGCGGAGGACGAGAAACATGCCGATGTACGACACCAACCTCGCGAGGACCGCGATCGGCAGAACGATGAGGCCCAGGGTCGCGTCGATCGCCCCGAGCTCGGCCGCGATGCGGATGACCACCCAGCGCACAATCCAGCCGCCGAGGAACCAGACCAGCAGCAAGGGCCACGTGCGTCCCGCGAGCCTGAGCACTTCGCGGATCGTCGACCTCATGCGCTCATCGTAGCGGCGAGCCTCGACGTGCTCGAACTCGTACGATGGGCAGATGGCATCCGCATTCCCTCCAGGGCCGATCGATCTGCACACGCACTCCAGCGCCTCGGATGGAACCGAGACTCCGGCCAATCTCGTCCGTGCGGCGGCCGAAGCCGGCCTGGGTACCGTCGCCATCACCGACCACGACTCGACCGCCGGCTGGGAGTCGGCATCCAATGAGGCACGACGGTCGGGCATCGCTCTGATTCCCGGAATGGAACTGTCGACCCGCCGTGGCCGCGCGAGCATCCACATGCTCGCGTATCTCTTCGATCCCAACAGCGCGGGCCTGGTCGCCGAGACCGCGCGCATCCGATCTGCCCGGCTCACTCGAGCCGAAGACATGGTGCAGGCCATCGGCGCCGACTACGACCTCAGCTGGGACGACGTCCTCGCGCAGACGCAGGACGGGGCGACGGTAGGGCGACCGCACATCGCCGATGCTCTGGTGGCCAAGGGCCACTCGCTGACGAGAAGCGATGCTTTCGCGGGCATCCTTCATTGGCGAGCCGGCTACTATCTGCCGCACTACGCACCCGATCCGCTGACCGGCGTGGAGCTCATCGTGGCCGCGGGCGGTGTGCCGGTGATCGCGCATCCGGCCACCCGCGGTCGTGACGGGGTCGTGAGCGAGGGGGAGCTCTCTCGCCTGGTCGATGCGGGTCTCTTCGGGCTCGAGATCGACCACAGAGAGAACACCGAAGACGGCAAGGCCAGGCTGCGAGAGCTGGCGGCCAAATTCGACCTGGCCGTCACAGGCTCGAGCGACTATCACGGCGAGGGAAAGCCCAATCGGCTCGCCGAGAATCAGACGTCACCCGCCGTGCTCGAGCGCCTCGTCGAGCGAAGCACGGGCTGGAAGCCCGTGCTGCCCGACTGACGAGAAGATCTACTCCGACGCTCGGGGCGTGCGGCGACGCGTGCGACGGCGAGGCGCACTGTTGCCGTCGTGATGCTCCGGGCCGGTGCCCGTGTGGGTTCCAGCGCCGTCGGCCGAGGTCGTGCGCGGCGCGTTCGCCGTACCCGACTCTGTGCCCGCCGAACGTGGGGCGCGCGAGCGGGTGCGCGGGGGGCGGGAGTCGCCCGAGCCGCGTGGCGCGCGGTCGGCGGCGGGCGCATCCGTCTTGGGCGAAGCGGGCCGCAGGCGGCCCTTGGTGCCGGCCGGGATGTTCAGATCGGAGAACAGGTGCGGGCTCGACGAGTACGTCTCGGTGGGCTCGGGCTGGCCGAACTCGAGAGCACGGTTGATGAGCGCCCACTTGTGCAGGTCGTCCCAATCGACAAACGTCACGGCGATTCCGGTCTTGCCGGCGCGGCCCGTGCGACCGACGCGGTGCAGGTAGGCCTTCTCGTCTTCGGGGATCGTGTGGTTGATGACGTGGGTCACGTCGAGCACATCGATGCCGCGCGCCGCGACGTCGGTGGCGATGAGGATGTCTTTCTTGCCCGCCTTGAACGCGGCCATGGCGCGCTCGCGCTGCTCCTGGTTCAGGTCGCCGTGCACCGCCGCCGCGTTGAAGCCACGATCGTTGAGCTCTTCGACGAGTTTCGCCGCGGCCCGCTTGGTGCGGGTGAAGATCACGGTCTTGCCGCGACCCTCGGCCTGAAGGATGCGGGCGATGACCTCGTCTTTGTCCATGTTGTGGGCGCGGTAGATGAGGTGGTTGATCTGCGCCTGAACCTGGCCCTCATCGGGGTCGGTGGCGCGGATGTGGATGGGCTTCGACATGAAGCGGCGCGCGAGGGCCACGATCGGCCCGGGCATGGTCGCCGAGAAGAGCATCGTGTGACGCGTCGCCGGAGTCTGGGCGAAGAGCTTCTCGATGTCGGCGAGGAAACCGAGGTCGAGCATCTTATCGGCCTCGTCGAGCACCATCTCGCGCACATTGGCGAGATTCAGCAGGCGCTGGCCCGCGAGGTCCAGCAGTCGACCGGGGGTTCCGACGACGATCTGCGCGCCCGCCTTCAACTGTTCGATCTGACCCTCGTATGCCTTGCCGCCGTAGATCGACACGATCGTCGTGGGGCGGTTCGACGTGGCGAGCACGAGGTCTTCGGTCACCTGCACCGCGAGTTCGCGGGTGGGAACGACGACGAGCGCCTGCACGCCGTTCTCGGGGGTGAGGCCGAGGCGCTGGATGAGCGGCAGGCCGAACCCGAACGTCTTGCCGGTTCCCGTCTTAGCCTGGCCGATGATGTCCTGGCCGTCGAGGGCCAGGGGGATCGTCTGCGTCTGAATGGGGAATGGCTCGAGGATGCCCTTGCTTGCAAGCGCGTCGGCCATGTCCTGGTCGATGCCTAGATCGGTGAAAGTCACTGTGTGATGCCCTGTCATGAATTATCGGGCTACGCCGCTGGGGAGAATGGTCGCGGCGGGATCGAGACCGGTTGTGGTCCGTGCCCTGCGCGTCGAAGGCCGGCGATGGCGCCTGGCGGGCGGCGTAGACGCCCCGATTCGTGTCAGGGCATCCCCGAGTTTATCGGATCGACACGATTAAGGGGGCGCCCGGTCCATTGGCGGGCGCGCCGCGCCGCTAGGCTAACGAGGGTGTTCACGTTTCGCCGGCCCAAGGTGCGCCTCGAGGTGCCCCGCCTGAAGCCCCGCGGCGAGGCTGCACAACTGCCGCGCGTGAATCTGGCCGAACTGACGCCCGCGCTGCTTCCGTATCTGGGCCAGGCCGCATACATCCAGCTCTCGCTCTTCGAATCCCTCTCGCGCATCGTGACCCAGGCGCCCACCGTCGCGCACAAGGAGTCGCTCGGTCCGGCCGCCGGTCAGGCGCTCGACAAGCACGAACGCCTCGTCGCCGAGATCCGCAGGCACGTCGCCGATCCGGCGGTCATCATGCAGCCGTTCGCCGCTGCCATCGACGACTACCGTGAAGTTGTGGCGGGAGCGACCTGGCACGAGGCTCTGACGAGTCTCTACGTCAGCGCCGGCATCCTCGACGACTTCTTCATCCACCTCGCCGCAGGGCTCGAGAACGGTTCAGGGCCGCGCATGGTGCAGATCCTCGATGCCGAGAGCGGTCGTCAGGCCATCGCCACGATCGTGGCCGAGGGCATCGCGAACGATCCGAAGCTCGGGTCTCACCTCGCCATGTGGGGTCGACGCGTCGTCGGAGACACCCTGCTGGTTGCTCGTTCCGCGATTCACCACACCGACAACCGCAACTCCGACGAACAGCGCATAGAGCCGGTCTTCACCGAGGTCATCGCTGCGCACACCCGCCGCATGGACGGGCTCGGACTCACAGCCTGACGAGCTGCTCCCGCACGGCCTCGAGGCCGTTCCAGAGCTCGACGTGACTCGTCGACAGGGGCGAGAGTCCGAGGCGCATGCCGTGAGGAGCACGGAAGTCGGGAATGACGCCACGGCGCCACAGCTCGGCGGTGATCTGTTTGAACGCCGGATGCTCGATGGTCACGTGGCTGCCCCGGCGCTCGGCCTCACGCGGGGTCGCTAGCTCGACTGCCCAGGATGCGGGCCAGTCGTCGACGGCCTCGACGGCGAACCGGGTGAGGGTCTCCGATTTAGCGCGGATCGCCGCCATTCCCACCTCGGCGATGAGATCGACCATGTCACGGAGTGCCTGCATGCCGACGATCGACGGCGTGCCACTCAGGAATCGCCGCATGCCGGGCGCGGGGGAGTATCCGGGACCCATGTCGAACGGTGCCGCGTGGCCCATCCACCCCTGGATCGGCTGGGACAGCTGGTCTTGCAGCTCGCGACGAACGTAGACGAATGCCGGCGATCCAGGACCGCCGTTCAGGTACTTGTAGGTGCAGCCGACGGCGATGTCGACGCCCCAATCGTCGAGTTCGATCGGCACGCTCGCGACCGAGTGGCAGACATCCCACAGCACCAGAGCGCCGGAATCGTGAGCGATCGCTGTGAGCGCAGGCACATCGGCGAGGAACCCCGATCGGTAGGCGACGTGAGAGAGGAGCACGAGCGCGGTCTTCGTGCCGACCACCGCCTCGAGTTCAGCGGGCGATACCCCACCGCGAGTGTCGGATTCGATCCATCGGAGTTCGAGGCCGCGTTCGGCCGCTATGCCCTCGACGAGATAACGGTCTGTCGGAAAGTTGTCGGTGTCGACGACGATCTCGGTGCGCCCGGGCCGCGCATCCACAGCCGCCCGAATGAGCTTGTAGAGGAGCACCGTCGTGGAGTCACCGACGGCGACCTGACCGGCTGCAGCGCCCAGCGTCACCGTTCCGATACGGTCTCCGAGGGTGAGAGGAAGGTCGAACCACTCCTCGTCCCAGCCTCTGATCAGCCGTGAGCCCCAGGCATCCGATGCGAACGACGCGAGCCGCGCCGCGCTCGCCCGGAGGGGGCGACCGAGCGAGTTGCCGTCGAGGTAGGCGGTGACGTGCGGGTCATCCGAACCGACGAAGAGTTCTCGTCGTGATGCCAGGGGGTCGCGCGCGTCGAGCTGTTCGGCCTCGACGAGGGATGCCATCGGTTCAGTTCGCGGCGGACGGCGTGCGGAGCGCGTTGAATCGCGCCATGTCCGCTCGCTCACGGGAGCTGCCGATGACTCGATCGGCGATACCGACGACCGCGGCCGTCACCACGAGGCTGATCACCCAGATCCAGCCGCCATCCCACGTCATTCCCGCCCAGGTGAGCGCCACCCAGACCACGGCCGCCGCGGCAGCACCGATCGAGGGCACGAGCGCGACGCCATGGTTCTCTCGGAGAGACAGGCTGTACCGCGCAACGAGACCGAGAATGGCGCCGCCGAGGGTGATGAAGAGCAGCTCCATCGGGCTAGAGAACGAAGCCGACGCGTCGTGCTTCTTCTGCACCGATCTCGACGTAGCTGAGCGTCGTCGCGGGAACGAGGTAGACGGTGCCCTTGATGTCGGTCAGTGAGAGGTGACCGGATGCTCCGCTCAGTACCTCTGCAACGGCCTTCTCGATGTCGGCCGGTGACTGGCTCGACTCGAAGCTGATTTCGCGGGGGGAGTGTGCAATGCCGATTCGAATATCCACCAGGACTACCTTTCACAAGTGCTGCGGCCCGCTCTGGGGCCATGCGTCCAGATTAGGACAGAATCGCGAACCCTCGCGCCGATCGGAGGCTCGGGCGACTCGCCGAGAGCGAACAGGCTCGGCGCCCGCGATGCGAACCCGTGTCGGTGGCACACGTTAGCTTTGCTCTCGTGGAAATTGATGGGCCTGCGCGCCTCGACCCCGGGCAGTCGCGTGTGCTGGCGCTCGGAGACTCGGCCAGTTGTGCCGTGATCGGTGCGCCGGGCACGGGCAAGAGCACCGCCCTGGTCGAACTGCTGTGCAACCGTGTGCACGACCGGGGTTTCTCGCCCGACGAGGTTCTTGTCATCACTCCTACTCGGGCATCCGCGACGGCGCTTCGTGACCGACTGGCCCTGCGCATGGCTGTGCCCTCGAACGGTCCTCTCGCCCGAACGGCGAATTCGATCGCATTCCAGATCGTGCGAGGCATGGCGGCGGTGCGCGGCGAAGAACCGCCCGTTCTTCTGACCGGTGCAGAACAAGACCAGATAATCTCCGAGTTGCTCGCGGGCGATATCGCCGATGGCTCCGGGCCGGCCTGGCCCGACCACCTCGGAGAAGACGTGCGGCGCCTCAGGGGCTTCCGCACCGAACTGCGCGACCTCATGATGCGCGCCGTCGAGACGGGCACATCTGCCGATCGGCTCGCGATGCTCGCCGAATCCGCGGGTCGGCCGGAGTGGGCGGCCGCGGCCCAATTCATCGAGGGCTACGACCGCGTCAAGACCAGCTACCGCGACCGCAGTTTCGATTCCGCCGAACTCCTGCGTGAAGCCGCTGTGCTGCTGCGCGAGGCCGAGTCGGCTCCCGACGAGCTCGAGGCGGCCGTCGGCTCGCTCGCGCGACTGCGCCTCCTGGTGCTCGACGACGCACAGGAGTCGACCCTCGCGACACTGGCTCTGGTTCGAGAGTTCGCTCGTCGAGGCGTGGCTGTCGTCGCGTTCGGCGACCCCGACATCAGCACCGGAACGTTCCGCGGTGCTCATCCCGACGCGCTCGCGCGTCTCGGCGAATACCTGCGCGTGTCGACAGAGTCACCGATCGTCCTCGAAACGGTGCACCGTCACGGCAGTCAGTTGCGGTCGCTCGTCGCCGACGTCACCGCCCGAATCGGAACCGCCAGGGCAGGTAGCCAACGCCGCGCGATCGCTTCTGTCGAAGCCAGTGCTTCGCATGCCCGAAAAGAGGTCTCGACGGTTCGCGCGACGAGCCCGTCCGATGAGATAGGCGTGATCGCGCGGCGTCTCCGCGAGGCGCACGTGTTCGAGAACATCGCGTGGGACGACATGGCCGTCATCGTTCGGAGTGGCTCGCAGATCGCGCCGCTCGAAAGAGGCCTCGCGGCGTTCGACGTGCCCACGAGGGTGTCGAGGGCTCGTGTCGCGCTGCGAGACGAGCCCGTGGTTCGGGCATTCGCATCCATCCTCGAGGTCGCGTTGGGGCGCCGCGAGCTGACGGGCGAACTCGCCGAGGCGCTGCTACTAAGTCCGCTGACAGCCTCCGACGCGGTGCTGCTTCGGCGGCTGAAGCGCGCCCTCCGGCAACTCGAGTTCGAATCAGGTGGACACCGCACGGGGTCCGAGCTGTTGGTAGACGCTCTGCAGATGCCGCTGGTGCTCGCTCGGATCGAGCCGCGAGTCGGCCGCAAGGCGCGTCTGCTCGCCACGATGATCACCCTCACCCGCGAAGCCGCATCGACCGAAGCGAGCGTCGAGGAGTTGCTGTGGCAGATCTGGGAGACCAGCGGACTCGCGGAGCCCTGGCGCGCACAGTCCCTCGGCACGGGCCTGGTCGCCGATGAGACTGCACACGACCTCGACGCCGTCGTCGCTCTCTTCTCGTCGGCGAAGAGGTTCGTCGAGCGGTCGCCCGAAGCTCCGGCGACCGTGTTCCTCGAACAGCTCCTCGATGTCGACGTTCCCGAAGACACTTTGGCGAGGGCGGCAACCGCGCGCGCGGTCACCGTTACCTCACCTGCGGGCGCTGTCGGCACGCAGTTCGCCCTCGTCGTGGTGGCCGGGGTTCAGGAGAATGTGTGGCCCAACCTCAGAATCCGAGGCACCCTGCTCGGCGCCGACGATCTCGAGGGGGCGAGGCGAGGCGAGGCTCCAGCCGTGCTCGACCAGAGAACCGCAGTCCTGCATGACGAGCTCCGCATGTTCGCCCAGGCGATCTCACGCGCCTCGACCGAATTGCTGGTCACGGCGGTCGACGACGAAGATTCGTCGCCATCGCCTCTGTTCACATTGCTACCCGAACCGGTTCCCGGGGCGGTGTCGCGCACGCCCTTGTCGTTGCGTGGACTCGTCGGCGTCCTCCGCCGAACCGTCGCTACTCGCGGCGACTCTCAGGCGGCGTCCGCGCTCGCCACGCTCGCGCGCGAGGCCGTGCCCGGGGCGCATCCTGCGGAGTGGTACGGGCTGTCTGCGGCGAGTTCGATGGAGCCTCTCGTCGATTTGTCCGACGACCAGGCGCGGGTCACCGTCTCTCCGTCGCGCATGGAGTCGTTCGAAACGTGCCCTCTCAACTGGTTGATCGATCACCTGGGCGGAGGATCATCGAATACGTCGTCGCAGGTCGGAACACTCATCCATGAGGCGATGGAGACGAGCACGACGGCGCCCGCCCCCGACATCAGCGAACAGGCGCTCTTCGATCTCGTCCACTCGCGTTGGGGCGAACTGTATTTCGAGTCGTCGTGGCTCAGCGAGATCAAGCGAAGAGAGGCTAGACAGATCGTCTCCCGGCTGTCGACATATCTCGCCGACTTCGACCGCCAGGGTGGCACGCTCCTGGGCGCGGAGTCGAAGTTCGAACTCGAGGTCGATCAGGCCGTCCTCCGGGGAACGATCGATCGGGTCGAACTCTATCCAGACGGATCGGTGGTGATCGTCGATCTGAAGACCGGCAAACGCGCGTACACGGCCGCAGAGATCGGCGAGAACGCACAGCTCGGCGCTTATCAGCTCGCCTTCGACGCCGGCCTGATCGAGGGCGTGCCTGCTGACGCGCGACCCGGAGGAGCACGGCTCCTCATCGTGTCGAAGTCGAGCCGTGGCAAGAATTTCGTCGATCACACCCAGGCGCCTCGCTCGACCGACGAACTCGAGGAGTTCCGGCGGCGCATTCTGACGGACGCCTCCGGTATGGCCGGTTCTCAGGTCGACGCTCGCATCGGGTCGCACTGCCTCGATCCGTGGTCGCACGGCGCGTGTCGCATTCACGTGATCAGGGCGGTCAGCGCGTGATCGGCGCGGTCGAGCTCGCCGACGCGCTCAAGATGCCCCGGCCCACCGACGAGCAGTGTGCCGTGATCGAAGCACCTCTGGTGCCATCGCTCGTCATCGCCGGAGCCGGGAGCGGCAAGACGGCGACGATGGCGAACAGAGTGGTCTGGTTGCTCGCCAATGGTCATGTCCAGGTCAACGAAGTTCTCGGTCTCACTTTCACGCGCAAAGCGGCCGGCGAGTTGAACACTCGAATCACGGGGCACATCGAGTCGTTGCGACGAGCCGAGCTTCTGCCCTCTGCCTCCGCTCAGACTCCGGCAGGAGTAGACGGAGCGGCGGACTCCCGGGATCTCTTCGACAGGCCTACCGTTTCGACCTACAACTCCTTCGGCAACACGATCTTTCGAGACAATGCGTTGCTGGTCGGTCGTGAACCCGAATCGGTTCTCCTCGGAGAGAACGCGGCCTGGGGTCTGGCCCGGCGGGTCCTGCTGGCCGAGGGCGATGACAAGCTCGTGCCCCTCGGAAAGAGCCTCGATCAGCTGGTCGAGGCCGTGCTCGCCCTCAGCTCCGAATTGAGCGAGAACGTGGTCGACGCGGAGGGCGTCGCTGAGCTGGCCGAGAGGTTCTCGTATCTGGTCGATCTTCCCTATACAGAGGGCAAGGCGAAGTCGACTCCGTACGCGTCGGTCAACGCCGCCGTCGAGCAGGTCAGCGCCCTCCCGCTCCTCGTCGACCTTGCGAGAGCGTATGCCAGGCAGAAGCAGGCGAAGGGACTGGTCGAGTTCTCCGACCAGGTCGCGCTTGCGCTCGAGATCTGCATGCGCAATCCGCAGATCGTCGACGAGTATCGTTCACGCTTCGCCGTGGTGTTGCTCGACGAGTATCAAGACACGTCCGTCGTTCAGACTCGCCTGCTCGCCAAACTCTTCGGCGGACACGGCGTCATGGCCGTGGGTGACCCGCACCAGTCGATCTACGGGTGGAGGGGCGCGAGCGCCAGCAACCTCGGATGGTTCGCACGAGACTTCGGCTCCGGCATCGTTCCGACTTTCTCTCTCTCCACGAGCTGGCGCAACTCTCGGTCGGTGCTCGACGCGGCGAACACCCTCGTCGAGCCGCTGCGTCACGAGTCGGCGGTCGACGTGCATCGCTTGAAACCGCGCCCTGATGCCCCCGAGGGAAGCGTCGAGTACCGATTCCTCGAGACGCGCGACGACGAGGCCGAAGCGGTGGCAGACTGGCTCGCCCAGCAGTTCGCGTCACACGCGTCTTCGGCCACGGCCGACTCGGCCAAGCCGTTGTCTGCGGCGATGCTCTTCAGGGTCCGAAGCCACATGGACTTCTTCGCCGCCGCTCTCGATCGTCGAGGAATCCCGTTCCACATCCTCGGGGTAGGCGGACTTCTGAGCTCGCCCGAGGTCGTCGACGTCGTCAGCGCCCTCCGCGCCGCCCACGATCCGGCGGCAGGCTCATCGTTGATCAGGCTCCTCTCGGGTGCCCGATGGAACATCGGGGTCCGCGATCTCCGAGCCCTGAACGACGTTGCGAGTTGGCTCGCCTCTCGAGACTCCTTCCACCGCCAGGTGCCGGAAGACGTCAGACGCAGCATGCGCGAATCGGTTGCGCCCGACGATGCGGCCTCGATCGTCGATGCCCTCGACTTCGTCACAGAGCACGCGTCGACGCACCATCAACTCGAGCGCTTCTCGGAGCAGGGACTCGAACGCTTGCGACACGCTGGCCGCACGCTGGCCACCTTCCGTGCCCGCGCGAATCTCCCCCTCATCGATTTCGTGCGCTTCGTCGAGCAGCAGCTGCTACTCGACGTCGAACTCGCCGCTAACGAGCGGGTGACCTCGGCCGGCGGCGCCCGCGGAGCGCTCGATGCCTTCCATGACGAGATCGCGTCCTTCCTCGCCGGCGACGATGTGGGAACCCTGGGTAGCTTCCTCGCCTGGCTCGACCGGGCCGAGAAACGAGACGACCTGAGTCCCCGAACCGACGAGCCCGAGCCCGGCACCGTGCAGCTCCTCACCATTCACGGATCCAAGGGCCTGGAGTGGGACGTCGTGGCTGTGCCGAGGCTGGTGGCGGATGAGATTCCCGCACAGAGCAAAGAAGGAAAAGGGTGGTTGCGCTTCGGCGTGCTGCCATACGAGTTCAGAGGCGACGCCTCGTCGCTACCCTCTCTCGACTGGCGCGGGCTGGCGTCGCAACAGGCATTCGACGGCGCGGTGAAGACCTTCCAGGCCGACCTCGCGGCGAAACACCTGGCAGAGGAGCGCCGGCTCATCTACGTCGCCGTCACTCGAGCACGACACTCGCTTCTGCTCAGCGGATCGTTCTGGGCCACGCAGTCGAAGCCCCGCCGAGCATCGACGTTCCTCACCGAACTCGCGCAATCCGGGCTCATCGACGACCTGCCGCAGCAGTCTGAAAACGAAGAGAACCCGCTCGAGGGCGAGGGACTCACCGCACGCTGGCCTCTCGACCCGCTGGGCGGCCGACGTGGCCGCGTCGAGCAGGCCGCCGAACTGGTGCTCGCGCGCATCCAGAGCCCCCAGCCGCTCACCGCCGGTCGCTGGCAGCGCGACCTCGATCTGCTCTTGGCAGAACGCGACCGACAGATCGAGGAGGCTGGCGTCGCACCGGTGCCCAGCCGTATCGCCGCCTCACGCTTCAAGGACTACGTAACCGATCCCGAGGCTGTCGCCCGATCGCTTCGTCGCCCTATGCCCGAGAAGCCGTTCCGGCAGACGAGACTGGGCACCCGGTTCCATGCCTGGGTAGAGAGCCGCTATGGCATGGCGGGCAGCGCCGAATTGATCGATGCAGCAGCTGCTGAGAGCGACCAGGCAGCCGACGAGCTTCCTCTCGAGCAGTCTCAACTCGAGGGTCTCAAAGCCACGTTCGAAGCGTCGCCGTGGGCCGATAGGCAGCCGCTCGAGGTCGAACTCGAGATCCACCTGGTGCTCGGCACGCAGGTCGTGGTCTGCAAGATCGATGCCATCTTCACCGATGGCGAGCGCTACCAGGTCGTCGACTGGAAGACGGGAAAAGCCCCGAGCACTCCCGACGACCTCGAGGTCAAGCAGCTGCAACTGGCGCTCTATCGCCTCGCCTATGCGAAATGGAAGGGCATAGACCCAGAGCTGATCGACGCCGTGTTCTACTTCGTCGCCGATGACACGGTCATCGCGCCCGAGGAGCTCTTCTCAGAGAAGCAGCTCCTCGAGCTCTGGCCGTTCTAGTCTTCAGAGATTCCGCTCACTCGGGTGCTGTCGCGTGCCGACGACACGTCGGTGCGCGGCGTGCGACGCAGCATCTCCTCGACCTCTTCGACCGCCATGATCTGACCCGTGTCGGTAGAGAGGGGATTCAGCATGTCCGACTCCACGCTCACAGACAGGCCCGCCAGCATCGTCTTGGCATCGGAGATGATCGTCTCGTCGTGCTTCTCGGTGCCGTGAAGCAGCCACTTGGCGATTTCGAGCTCGGCGTACAACCGGGCACGCTTGCGCAGTTGACGGTCGACGGGGGTGTTTCGGCCCAGGTTGTAGGCGCCGAAGACGCGCGTGGCCAACTGCTCACTGGGCGCTGAACTCAGCCAGAAGAGATCCGACGCAGGGTCGCCGACCTGCAGCTGCGACCAGCCCAGCACTCCCGTCACGGCGTCGGCGGCAATCAGGAACGATTCGGGGGAGAGCGAGCCGTGTACGACGGTCGGCTGGAACTGCCAGAGCGCGCTGTCTTCGAGTGCCGTCGACCAACGCGCAAGCAGGTCGGAGGGCACGGCGCCGGTGGCAGCGGCCCGATCTTTGGTGATGCGGGCGACCCGCGCTGCATCGGCGGCCGTCTGCACGGGGAGCCCCGAGTCGGTGACGAGCGACGTGGGTAGCGAGTGAATGCATGCGATGGCGCGGCCGATCGACTCGGCCACCGGATCGGCGGCGTCGAGCTCCGCCAGTACGGCGGGGCTGCCGGGAATGTACCCGTAGACGATCGCTCGGGTATTCGCGACGGGGGTCTGGCCCTCGACGTGGGGAACGTCGAAGGGGAGACGGCCTCGGAATCCTGCGGTGAGGGCGGTGAGGGCGACGAGGTCGCGCGACTGCTCGGTCTCGGCGTCCTGCGACGTCGGCACACGAACGATGAGTTCATTGCGGTCGCGCAGCGTGACGACCGCGGAGTCGTAGCGTCCGCCCGTTCCCGTGCCGATAGGCCGGGTCGAGACGATGTCAGCCCCGGGGACGGCCGCGGTCGAGAGCGCGGCTAGAGTGAAGTGGGATCTGGCCATACCAACAGGGTAGGGCTGGCATCTTCTAAGCGGTGCGTTCGCCACGCACGATTGGTTCACATGACTTCCACCTTCCTCAATCACCTGCCTCTCTCTCGGCAGGAAATCGACCGCGACCACGAGTCCCGCGCTCGACCCGAGCTCTTCGACGAGCTCTGGGCCGATCCGACGACCCGCCTGCTGCCGCTGTGGCGAGGGCGCGCTCTCGCGGCGCCCGACTTCAGCAGCAGACCGGCCCTGGGGCTCCTTCCCGTCGATCGGGTTCACGACGTCGAGCTGCGCGTCTACCTCGGTATCTCGCTGTCGACCACGTCTCCCGAACCGGCCGGAACGCGTATCGTGCTCGTCGTCGTGAGCGACGACGAGGCCGAGCGGCTCGAGCCAGACGAGGCCCGTTGGCTGAATCTCAGAGAAGCGGCGACCGTCTTGAGCGATCGCGACGCCGGAGCGTTCGTGGAGGCTCTGGCGATAGCCGGCTGGCACGCGTCGCACACCCATTCGCCTCGTAGTGGAGCGGAGACGGTCGTCGAGAAGGGCGGGTGGGTTCGGCGCGACGTGGAACTCGGCGTCGAGCTCTTTCCGCGTACCGACGCCGCCGTCATCGTAGGCATCGTCGACTCGCAGGACAGGATCCTCCTCGGCTCCAACGCCATGTGGAAGCAGAATCGGTACTCCCTTCTGGCCGGGTTCGTGGAGCCGGGGGAGTCGTTCGAGGCTGCCGCTCAGCGAGAGGTCTTCGAGGAGTCGGGGGTGCGCATCCTCACTCCTCAGTACCTCGGGTCGCAGCCGTGGCCCTTCCCCGCCTCTCTGATGGTCGGTTTCTACGCGCACGTCGATCCCGCGTTCGCGGACGACGCGTTGCGGCCGGATGGCGAAGAGATCCTCGATCTCCGATGGTTCACCCGCGCAGAGATCGCCGACCCTGCCACGGGCGTGGCCCTGCCCGGCCCCTCGTCGATCGCCCATGCCATCCTCGAGCACTGGTACGGGGGACCGCTGCCCGCCGAGGCCCTCGCGTGGTGAACGCCGCGACGGTCGCAGACGGGGAGCTCTCGGAGAGAATTCTCGCCGCTCTCGATGATGACCAGCAGGTCGCTGCGCGCGCGCTCGTCGGCCCGGTGTGCATTCTTGCGGGTGCCGGAACGGGAAAGACGCGGGCGATCACACACCGCATCGCCTACGGCGTCGCCACGGGCGTCTATTCGCCCAATCGCGTCATGGCACTCACGTTCACCGCTCGTTCGGCCGCAGAACTGCGCACGCGGTTGCGCCCGCTCGGGGCGGGCGGCGTCTCGGCCCGCACGTTCCACGCAGCGGCGCTGTCGCAGCTGAACTATTTCTGGCCCACCGTCGTCGGGGGCGACATGCCGCGAGTGCTGGAGGGCAAGGCCCGCCTGTTGGGGCACGCCGCAGAGACGCTGCGGTTGAAGGTCGATACGGCCAGTCTCCGTGATCTCGCCGCCGAGATCGAATGGCGAAAGGTGTCGAGCCTCGATCTGGATGCGTATGAATTGGCCCTGCGCACGTCGCGTTCGTTGCCGGGCACGCTCACGGTCGACCAGGTGCTCGCCATGCACCAGAAGTACGAAGACATCAAGGACGAGCGACGTCAGCTCGACTTCGAGGATGTTCTGCTTGCGACCGCGGGCATGATCGAGCAAGAACCCGCCGTCGCGATGCAGGTACACGAGCAGTACAGGTTCTTCGTCGTCGACGAATACCAGGACGTCTCGCCGCTGCAGCATCATCTGCTGTCGCTCTGGGTAGGCGGCCGAAGCGACCTCTGCGTCGTCGGCGATGCCAGCCAGACCATCTACTCCTTCGCGGGCGCTCGAAGCGACTACCTGCTCTCGTTTGCCGCGGAGTACGACAACACCACCACGGTGCGCCTGGAACAGAACTATCGCAGCACGCCGGCGATCGTCGATGTGGCGAACCGATTGATGAAGGGGCGCTCAGGGGCGCTCTCTCTGCACGCCCTCGGCGAGCAGGGCGGCGATCCCGTGGTCACCCCGTACTCATCAGACCTGGCAGAGGCGAGGGGGATCGCGGCCAGGATCGCGCGACTCATCGAGGAGGGAACTCCGGCGGAGGACATCGCCGTTCTCTACCGAGTCAATGTGCAGGCCGCCGCTCTCGAGACCGCGCTGGCCGACGCGGGGGTCAGTTATCAGATCCGCGGATCGAAGCGGTTCTTCGATCTCCCCGAGGTGAAGCAGGCGGTGATGTCGCTGAGAGCGGCGTCGGTGTCGATCACCGGCGAGCCCCTGTTCAAGTCGGTGAGTGACGTTCTGCGCTCGCTCGGGTGGAGCCAGGACGCGCCCGAGGCCCGCGGCGCCGTCCGAGACAAGTGGGAGGCGCTCAACGCTCTGATGGCCTTGGCCGAGAGCCAACCGGCCTCGACCACCTTCCGCCAATTCACCGATGAATTGATGGAGCGTCAGGGGTCGGGGCACGAACCGACTCTCCGCGCGGTCACGCTCGCGACACTGCACTCTGCGAAGGGCCTCGAGTGGCCCGTGGTCTTTCTCGCTGGCCTGTCGGAAGGCCTCGTTCCGATCAGTTACGCCACGACATTCGAGCAGATCGACGAGGAGCGGCGACTGCTCTACGTGGGACTCACCCGCGCGCGCCGCCGGCTCGAGCTGTCGTACTCGGAGTCGGGGATGGGGCGCTCTCAGCAGAGACAACCTTCTCGTTTTCTGCAGGAGGCACTCCCTGGCATGCACAATCGGCGTGCGGGCTGAACGTCTTCTCTTCGATGTCGCCGGTCTGCCCATCGACGATTCTTGCGCGCGAGCGCAATCGGAGTCTTCTCGATTTCGGAGAATCAGGGCCGAGTCGGTCGAGCACCGCGCGCGCCACAACCGGCGTGACGGTCGATACCGTGAGCGTGTCTTCGGTGTGAGCCCGTCGTCCGAGAAGCTGCCCGGCGAGGGCGGGCCAGCTCGGATCGTCGTCGATCCGGGCACGTTCGACGCAATGAAGACAGGGGCCCGATCCCGGTTCCACCAGGGGCCCGACGCGCACTTCGGAGTCGCCGAACACCACGGCGAGATGCGGAATATCGCGTCGTAGCCAGACGCCGGACTGACGAGGATCGGTGCTGAATGTCGACACGATGATCGCCAAGTCGACGGGCATGGAGCCGTCGACGAGGTCTGCTCCCAGCCCCGCGAGCACCGAGCGGATGGCGTCCGCGCCAGCCGAAGAACCGGTGACGACGATCGTGAGCCCCTCGAGGCCACGTGTCGATGCCCGATGTCGGAGAAGAGCCGGGCGGATTCGCGCGAGCAGATCCGCGACGTGCTCGGGCGTCGCGCCGACGGTCTCGCCGACCATGTCGAGTCCGGGCGGGCTGATGCCTTTGCGCAGAACGGCCACGAGCTGCTCGTCGGCGACGGTGACCTCGTGCAGAGTCACGATCGATCGGTCTGCACCGATCTGCATGCTCGACGGCGTACGCCAGAGAACGGGATATCGGGGATCTATCTGCAGAACCATGCAGCGATGATGCCCGATCGGCGGCGTGGACCGTCGAAGTTATGCACAACCGGAGCACGCCCGCGCGTGACCTCGCGGCTTACTCGCCTTCGCCGCGGAGCAGATCTTCGAGCGCCTGGTCCATCTCGTCGGGCGCGGGCGTTCCCGCCTGCAGCCGCGAGACGAGCGCCGCAGGGTCATCGATATCAGCGGCCGTCGGAACGAGATCGGGATGCGACCAGAGTTCATCGCGCACGTCTGAACCGACCGCGTCGGTGACGGCCTGCCACATTGCGGCTGCCTCGCGAAGACGCCGGGGGCGGAGCTCGAGTCCGATGAGCGTCGAGAACGCGGACTCCGCTGGCCCCCCGGTGGCTCGGCGTCGGCGCACGGTCTCAGCGACGGCATTGCTCGACGGCAGACGTTTCGTCGCCTGAGCGGTCACGACATCCACCCATCCTTCGACGAGCGCGAGCATGGTCTCGAGGCGCGTGAGCGCGTGCTGCTGAGCCTCGGTCTTCGGCGGAATCAGCGCGCCCGAGACGACGGCCTGACGAAGCTCCTCGGGATTCGAGGGGTCGAAGCCCTCCGCCAGTTCCTCGAGTCGGTCTGTGTCGATTCGAATTCCCCGAGCGAATTCCGTGATCGAGGTGATGAGGTGCAGTCGCAGCCACTTGGCGTGCCGAAAGAGTCGAGCATGGGCCAACTCTCGAACAGCAAGGTAGAGCTGAACCTGATCGAGGGGGATGTCGAGGCCTTCGCTGAAGGTGGCGATGTTCTGCGGCAGCAGCGCGGCCGTCTGATTCTCGAACAGCGGGATGCCTACATCGCCGCCCGAGACGACCTCGGTCGAGAGCTGGCCGACGACCTGGCCGAGCTGTACCGCGAAGAGTGCACCTCCGAGGTTGCGCATGAGCTTGGACGCGCCGGCGAGCATGCCGGCCATCTCCTCCGGAGCCTGGTCTTTCAACACGGCGGTCAAGGCATCGGCGATGCTCAGAGCGACGGGTTCGGCGAGTTGACTCCAGACGGGCATCGTCTCGGTCGTCCACTGCTGTCGGGTGAGGAAGACGGGAGGCAGAGCCAGCTCGGTGACACTCGTGACCTCGTCGAGCCAGAGCGCTGCGATGTGCAGAGCCCCGTCGAGTTCGGTGCGCTGGGCGTCGGTGACACTCAGAGATGACTGTCCGGCGAACTCGTTCGCCTGCTTCGTGGCGACCTGCCAGTCGATGCCGTCGCCCGTCGTGCGCATCGCGTTCTGCAGCTGCTGCATGAGTTGCTGCACGGCCGCGGGATCCGAGGGGAGTCCCGCCGCGCTTGCCAGCTTGGCCGGGTCCATCTCCGAGTTGCCCTCGAGGAAGCTCCGCAGCATGTCCCGGAAGTCGTCCTCCGGCTCCTTCGGTGTGTCGTCGCTCATGGCAGGAAACCTCTTTCGCCTGGCAGTCGGCGCGGATCCGGTGTGCTCCATGCCCGCTGTCAGAATTGCTCTCTACGCTATCTGGTGGCCGATCAGCCTTGCTGGGATTTCCCATAGGCTGGTGAGTCTGGCCGTGCGCCCTTGGCGAACAGTCCCCGTTGGGCTCCGCCCCATCTGATTTCCACCCTTCGTCGAGGAGACACGTGAGCCTGTTCGGTTTGAATGACGCAGACCGCGTCGACGACACGGACGCGCATCCGGCTGTGCCTTTCGTTCTCCGCTCGCCCGAAGAGATCGCGGCCGAGCGTCGCGCGACGCGCCGGCGGACGACAGGCTGGACCGTCCTGGTCGTCGCGCTTGTACTCGGGCTCGTGATGAGTTTCCTTCCGACTCCCTACGTCATCGAGCAGCCGGGGCCTGTCTTCGACACCCTCGGCTCTCAGACGGTGGAGGGCAAGGACACCCCGTTGATCTCCGTCGACGGGGAGACCACCTATCCCACCGCGGGAACCCTCGACATGCTTACGGTCTCCGTCGTCGGCACTCCGAAACAGACCCCGTCGTGGGCCGAGGTCGTGCAGGCGTATTTCGACAGCAGCAAGGCCGTCGTGCCGCTCGAGGCCGTCTATCCTCCCGATGTCACGACGGAACAGCGCGACGAGCAGAACGCCGCTTTGATGGTCGACAGCCAGCAGGAGGCCATCGCGGCCGCGCTCAGCAGCCTCGGCTACGACTTCACGACCAGTGTCAGCGTCGGAAACGTGGCGAAGGGCTCGCCCGCCGAGGGCGAGCTCCAAGCCGGCGACATCGTCACCAGTGTCAACGGCCAGGCAGTCGGCTCAATCGACCAACTCCGAGCGGCCGTCGCGGCGAACGGTATCGACAAGCCCGCCGTCGTCGACGTGACGCGCGCGGGCGCACCCATCGAGGCATCCATCACCCCGATCACCAGCGGCGACACATCGGTCTTGGGAATCGGCGTGCAGGCCAGCTTCGAGTTCCCGTTCGACGTGAAGATCCAGCTCGACAACGTGGGCGGCCCGAGCGCCGGCATGATGTTCGCGCTCGGAATCATCGACAAGCTCAGTGACGGTCAGTTGAATGGCGGCCAGAAGGTGGCCGGCACAGGAACGATCTCGGCAGACGGAACCGTCGGTCCCATCGGCGGCATCCGCCAGAAGCTCTTCGGTGCGCGCGATGCGGGAGCCGATTGGTTTCTGGCCCCCGCGTCGAATTGCGACGAGGTCACCGGTCACGTGCCCGACGGCATCCGGGTCTTCGCCGTGTCGACCCTCGACGATTCGTTGAACGCCCTGAAGGCGATCTCGAGCGGTACGGGTCTCGACGCGCTACCCACCTGCGACGCGAGCGCTGCCAAGTAACCGACGGCGGGCCGTGTGGTCGGCTGTGTTCTCCCGTGGCGCAACTCTCGACAGGGCACTTCTCAGCATGCCTTGTCTAGGATGGTCGGACACCGCACCGCTGTAAAGAGGCCCCCACACGTGACTTCCCAAACCGCCGAGAAGCCCATCAGAAGATCCCGAGCACCGCTGGCGATCACCATCGCCATCGTCGTTGCCCTGGCAATCGCATTCTTCGCTTTCTCCAATCTCTACACCGAGATCCTCTGGTACGACCAGATCGGGTTCGTCGATGTACTGACCACCCAGTGGGCCGCAGGCGGGGTGATGTTCCTCGTCGGCTTCCTGGCGATGGCCATTCCCGTCTGGGCGTCCATCGAGATCGCGTTCCGCTGGCGTCCGGTTTACGCGAAGCTGAACTCGCAACTCGACCGCTATCAGCAGGTCGTCGAGCCGCTTCGGCGCCTCGCGTCCATCGGCATCCCCGTCGTGCTCGGCATCTTCGCGGGTGTCGCCACGGCGTCGCGCTGGCAGTTGACGCTGATGTGGCTGAACAGAACGCCCACGGGTCAGACCGACCCGCAGTTCGGTCTCGACATCTCGTTCTTCCTCTACGACCTGCCGTTCTTCCGCGGCGTCGTCGGGTTCGCCTCGGCGGTCATCCTCGTCGCCGGTATCGCGGCCCTTGCCACCAGCTACCTCTACGGAGCGATTCGTGTGGCCGGTCGCGAGGTGCGCATCTCGAAGACCGCGCGCATCCAGATCGCGATTCTGGCGGCGCTGTACCTCGCCGTTCAGGCGGCGAGCATCTGGCTCGACCAGTACTCCACGGCCACGAACGGCACGGGCAAGCTCATCACCGGTGCGACCTACGCCGACGTCAACGGCACCATTCCGGGTCTCTCGATTCTGGCGGGTATCGCCGGCATCGTGGCGCTGCTCTTCATCGTCGCCGCGGTCATCGGTCGCTGGCGCCTGCCGATCATCGGCACCGTGCTGCTGATCGTGTCCAGCCTTATCCTCGGCTCGCTGTACCCCTGGGTCGTTCAGCGCTTCCAGGTCGACCCCTCGGAGCGTTCGCTCGAGTCGGAGTACATCCAGCGAAACATCGACTCGACCCGCGACGCCTACGGCGTCTCCGGCGTCGAAGAGACGGAGTACGACGCCACGACCGACGCGACCGCCGGTGCGCTTCGTCAGGATGCGGTCACGACCGCGAATATCCGCATCATCGACCCGGCTCTCGTCTCTGACACGTACAAGCAGCTCGAGCAGTTCCGCCAGTACTACCAGTTCCCGCAGTACCTCGATGTCGATCGCTACAACATCAACGGCACCGTTCAAGACGCGGTGACCACTGTCCGCGACCTGAACCTCGACGGCCTCGGTACATCGAACACCTGGTACAACCAGCACATCGTCTACACGCACGGTTACGGTCTCGTCGCGGCGTTCGGCAACCAGCGCTCCGTCGACGGGCAGCCCGTCTTCCTCGAGTCGGGCATTCCCACCACGGGTGAGCTCGGCCAGTACGAGCCGAGGGTGTACTTCGGCGAGTCCTCGCCCGACTACTCCATCGTCGGCGGCCCAGAGGGCGGCCCCAAGAACGAACTCGACTACCCGTCGGGTGAAGAGGGTGCGCAGCAGACCTACACCACGTTCACCGGCGACGGCGGGCCGAAGCTCGACAACATCTTCAACAAGCTCGTCTACGCCCTGAAGTTCCAGTCCGAGCAGATCTTCCTGTCAGACGGAGTGACCGACCAGTCGCAGATCCTCTACGATCGCGACCCGGCGAAGCGTGTCTCGAAGGTCGCTCCCTACCTGACGATGGACTCTGACCCCTACGCCTCCGTCGTCGACGGCAAGGTCGTCTGGATCGTCGATGGCTACACCACGAGCGCGAACTACCCGTATTCGCGCACGGAGAGCCTCTCCGATGTGATCGCCGATACCTACCAGCCTCGGCCTGCTTTCGCTGTCGACGACATCAACTACATCCGCAACTCGGTGAAAGCTACGGTCGACGCCTACGACGGCAAGGTCACCCTGTACGCCTGGGACGACACCGACCCGCTGCTCAAGACCTGGCAGAAGATCTTCCCGTCGACGCTCAAGCCGATGAGCGAGATGAGCGGCGACCTGCTGAGCCACGTGCGTTACCCGGCCGATCTGTTCAAGGTGCAGCGTGCCATCCTCGGCGAGTACCACGTCACCGACGCTGGTTCGTTCTACTCGAAGCAAGACGCCTGGACGACGCCGAACGATCCCACGGCACCATCGAACAGCCCGAGCCTGCAGCCGCCGTACTACCTGACGCTGCAGATGCCGGGTCAGGAAGCGCCGTCGTACTCCCTGTACTCCACCTTCATTCCGGTCTCAACAGGAGAGGGCAGCCGCAACGTCTTGAACGGCTATCTGGCTGTCGACTCGAATGCCGGATCTGAAGACGGCAAGGTGTCGGCCGACTATGGCAAGCTCAGGCTGCTCACGTTGCCGAAGGACGATACAGTTCCTGGCCCCGGTCAGGTGCAGAACAACTTCACCACCGACCCGACGGTGTCGCAGGCGCTCAACCTGCTTCGCCAGGGTGAGACCCAGGTCAAGAGTGGAAACCTCCTGACCCTCCCGGTCGGCGGCGGCCTCCTCTACGTGCAGCCCGTCTACGTGCAGTCCAAGGGCGGCACGAGCTACCCGCTCCTGCAGAAGATCCTTGTCGCCTTCGGTGACAAGATCGCCTTCGAAGACACGCTGGATGCCGCGCTCGATGAGCTGTTCGGGGGAGACTCCGGTGCAGTTGCCGGCGATGAGGCCGTTCCCGTCACCGACGGAGGTCAGGCGCCCGACAATTCCGCGGGCACGCAGCCGGATGCTGGAACGGGAACAGCGACGCCCGACACCGGCGGTCTCACGCAGGCGCTGAAGGATGCCAAGGCCGCGCTCGACGAGCGGGACACCGCGCTGAAGGCGGGCGACTGGGCTGCCTACGGCGTGGCCGATGCCAAGCTCAAGGCTGCTCTCGACCGCGCGTTGTCAGCTCAGGGTCAATAAGCACGGCCCGGTGGTCCGAACCGCTCCCGCCCTGTGTTAGTCTTAACAGGTAGCGCGGGGTGGAGCAGTTCGGTAGCTCGCTGGGCTCATAACCCAGAGGTCGCAGGTTCAAATCCTGTCCCCGCAACAGAAGAACGAAAGCCCTAGACGAAAGTCTGGGGCTTTCGTCGTTTCTGGCATAAGTCAGGCCACCTGCTGAAGGTCATAATTGCCGTAGGCGAGAAAGGACCCGATGAACCGAGCGCTCTTGGCAGACTTCCTTCGGGCCCGTCGGCACGCGGTGCAGCCAGAGGATGTCGGGCTGTCGCGCGGGCCGCGACGGCGCACGACAGGCCTGCGCCGAGAAGAAGTCGCCGCGCTCTCGGGTATCTCGACCGACTACTACTCCCGGATCGAGCAGCAGCGGGGCCCCTTACCGTCGGATCAGATTCTCTCGGCTCTCGCCCGTGGACTCCGGTTGAATCCGAGTGAACGTAACCACCTGTACCGACTCGGAGGGTTCACGCTCTCGTCCCGCGCCGGCCAATCCGATGCGGTCAGCCCGACGATGAAGCGGATCATGGAGCGGATGTCGGACACACCGGTCATTCTGCTGACCCAGCTGGGGGAGACGCTCGCTCAGAACCAGATGGCGATCAGCCTCCTGGGTGATTACACGCGATTCACAGGTCTAGAGCGCTACCTCGCGTACCGCTGGTTCACCGGTGACTCGATGCTCCGCAACCTCTATCCGATCGAAGACCATACGCAGCGGGGTCGAGTCTTCGTGGCCGAGATTCGCGAGGCCTATACGTCGAATCCCCGTGGCCCAGCCGGCGAGATCGTGGCGGCGCTCCTGATCCTCAGCGTCGAATTCGCCCAGATCTGGCAGGCGCACGAGGTGGGGGTTGTGCATCACTTGGATCTGAAGCGCTATCGTCACCCCGAATTGGGGGAGCTGGAGTTGTACTGCCAGTTGCTCGTAGAACCCGATGAGCAGGACGTCCTCCACGTCTTCACCGCCCCACCCGGATCTCCGTCGGAACACAAGCTCGAGCGGCTCGGCATGCTCGCCGCTGATCGCTCATCTCAGACCGATGGGTAGTCCGGCGAGCAGCGAGTAAGCGATCTTATTGGCATACTCATCGATATGGGCGATCTGCCCGTTCCGGATCTCGAACTTGAAGACGTACGTGTTGAGGTACGGGGCGCCGGTGCCCGCCTGCACGAGGTCTCCTTCGGCCTGAACGAACACGGAAGTCTCCCCGTCGGCGACCGTGTACCGCTTGTTGTTGAGGACGACGCGCGAGAAGTTCGTGACGATGGTGTCGAGATAGCCCATCACTTGGGCCTTTCCAGTGAACGTGTAGAACGGTTCGGTGGTTCCGGTGTTCGAGAACGGGATGATCTCCACGACGTCGTTCGTGAGGTGAGGCTCGATGAGAGCGATGTCACGCTTCTCGAGCGCCTCGAAGAAGGTCTCGGCAAGCTCGCGCGGGGAAAGGTGCTCTCTGTTCATCGTGGATCCGTTCTCTAGCGATGTGATGGTGCGGTGAATGAGACTGTAGGCAATCCGCGCAGGGGTACCCAGGGACGATTCGTCCCTGTATCGAGACGACGAGCCTTTCTATGGTGAGGACATGCTTTTCGCCAACAGAAAGAAGATGACCATGAAGGCAGTACGTTTCCACGATTTCGGCGGTCCCGAGGTTCTCCGTTATGAGGAGGCTGACCAGCCCGTCGCTGGTGAAGGTCAGGTACTCATCCGTGTTGCGGGATCCGCGTTCAACCCGGCGGACAATGGCATCCGGAGCGGGACTCTTCCGTTCCCCGTGTCTCTGCCCCACGTTCCGGGCTATGACGTCTCTGGCATCGTCGAGGCAGTCGGTGCGGGGGTCACCACTCTGCACGTCGATGACGCCGTCATCGGGTTCATCCCCATGGGGGAGGACGGGTCTGCGGCTGAGTATGTCGTGGCTCCCGCCGACGTGCTCGTCGCGGCGCCGTCCGGCATCGACCTCGCCGATGCGGCGGGCCTGCCATCCGTGGCGCTTACAGCCTGGCAGGGACTCTTCGACCTGGGAGGTCTGAAAGATGGTCAGCGCGTATTGATCACGGGCGCCGGCGGAGCGGTGGGAGGGTACGCCGTGCAACTCGCCGGGCGAGCCGGAGCCTACGTGATTGCAACGGCCAGCCCGCGCAGCCACGATGCGGTCGCGGCCGCCGGTGCGAATGAGGTCATCGACCACAGCAGCACGAGCGTCCTCGACTCGGTGACCGAGCCCGTCGACCTGCTCTTGAATCTCGCGCCGATCAGTCCGGAGGAATTCGCCTCCCTCGTCGATCTCGTTCGCGACGGCGGCATCGTCGTGGCCACGACGGCCTGGATGACCACGCCCGGCGACGACAAGCGCGGCGTGCGGACCGCCGGTGTGTTCGTCGAGCCCAAGGTCGACGAACTGGCCCAACTGGTGTCTCTCGTCGATCGGGGTGAACTCACCGTCGACATCGCCCAGCGTGTGCCGCTGAGCGAGCTACCCTCGATCCACGCGAAGGCCGCCGCCGGCGAGGTTCACGGCAAGGTCGTCGCCGTCCCCAACTGATCCACCGGCCCTGCGGTCGTCGCGAGGAAGTCACGAGAGCCCCAGACTTCGCTCTGGGGCTTTCGTCGTTCTCACTCACTCGGTGACGATGATCTTCCATCCCGTCTTGTGCGAGATGAGGGTTCGTAGTTGATCGCGCGCGAGCAAAGCCTCTTTCGGGCCCTTCCAATGCCACACCGTGAGGACGAGAGGGTGCAGGGGATCTTCTTCGTCGACATGCACTTCGAGTGTCGTGTCCGACGTCGGCCTGAGGTAGGCAGACCCATCGTCGTCGATTTCGAGCGGAAAACGGAACGTCGAGCCGAGCATGACCAGAGCATCTCTCTGCGTGATGCGTGTGTCGGCTCGCATCCGGGCGATCATCGTCGACCGACGACCATGAGGCGAAGCTGCGTCACGGTTCGTCGACGGCCGCTGAACGACGTTGTGTCGTGCGGTCGAGCTCCTCGAGGCAGGCGCAGATGGTGCTCGGGTCGAAGTCTGGATCAGCCACGAGGAACTGGTCGAAGATGGCGAGGAAGCCGATTGCCGACGGGGCCCATTCCGTAGGCTCGTCGGTGAGCGTGGGGGGACCCATGTAGAAATTGTCCGTCACGGTGGGGTTCGACAAGTGGCGCACCGCGAGCCCTTCGACGATCGATGATCCGAGCACGGCGTACAGCGTGTATCCGCCCACGAAATCGTCGCGCAATTTGAACCCCAGGAGACACGTCAACGCCTCATGGAACGCGGCCATGTCGGCGATGAAACGGTCGCTGCCCTGCCGCAGCGTCTCAGCAACTCGGCGCAGCGCCTCGTTGCCGTCGTCTGCCAGAAGTGCCGCCGAGGTGGCAAGAAAGGACTGCCACGCGGGAGAGTCGATCGTGCTGTAGAAATTCTGTTCGAGGACCACGCGGATAGCTTCCCGTATGAGACGCAGTCTTCCGGACTCAGACGAGTGGAGGTCGGGTCGAGAGGAGATGAGGTCGATGGCGGTGCGAAGAGCGCGATCGTCGCTGAGTTCGGCTGAGAAGTGACTCGCGGCCTCGTTGAGGAGGTCGCCGATGAACAGTTCCTTCGAATTCCAGATTCGGTAGACAGAGCTCCGCGATACGCCAGCGGCGGTGATCACCTCGTCCATCTGAAGGCCCGGAAACCCCAAGCTCATGCCACCCTGGCCGACGGACTGTAACGCAGTATCGAGCATGCGGCGCCGAATCTGCTCCGAGGTCATGCGGGTCGACCGGGCTCCATTCAGCAATTCGCTGTCATCGATTGCCATGAGTTCTCCTGAAGATCGTTTTCGCCCTATAGTCTCGTCGTCTTATTGCCGCGCCTGTAATGCGCGATGAGACGCCGAGTCCCAAGAACTCAGGAGAAATCGGCCTCCAGGGCGTCCAGGAGAGATTCCTGAACAAAGGCCAACCAACGGTACACATCGAAGAGATAGCGGTCTGAACCGGCGAGTGAGGATTCGTCGTCATCGCCGTCGATACCGAGCCCAGCCGCGATCGACAGTCGGATGTCGGTGAGACATCGCAGCCAGGCCTGCACCGCCGCCGCATTCAGCCTCACCGGCGTGGCAGCCACCTTCGCGCCCTGGAGAGTGTCGATCACCGATTGAGCGTTTCCGATCTTGCGCTCGACGAGCCCTTCCGACGTGAAGCGACGGAACTCCGCATCGTCATCGCCCCCGTCGCCATACGCTGCGGGCAAAAGTCTGTCAATGGCCCGCGATCGCGTTGAGTCAGGCTCGGCTTCAGCGGCATCGGCGAGTAGCTGCTGCACGTCGTCGGCGAGTTGAACGAGGATCTCGGTTTCGGCCGGCTCGAACGTCGCGACGATGACATCGCCCTCTCGTGCGAACGGTGTCACGCGTCGACCCTCTGCAGGGTCGCCCACAAGCCGAAGCCGTGCATAGCCTCGACGTGGCGTTCCATTTCCTCTCGCGTACCCGAGGCGACGACCGCGCGACCCTCGGTATGCACTTGCAACATTCGGCGCTCTGCTTCGGCCTTCGAGAATCCGAAGTAGCTGCGAAAGACGTACGAGACATACGACATGAGGTTGACCGGGTCATTCCACACGAGGGTGATCCATGGAGACCCCAAAGATAAGCGCTCGTTGAGTTCTGCGTCTACGTCGATCGCATCGAGAGTCTGGGCCACAACGACAAGCCTGTCATATCGGCTGTGCCGCCCGGCGACTGCCCGGCGTTGTCAGCTATTGCGCAGAGATGAGATGAGCTGCGCCTTCGTCTTCTTCGAATAGCCTTTCTGGCCGAGTTCCTTCGCGCGTCTCTTGAGCTCAGGCACCGTCCAGTCCTCGTACGATCCAGACTCACCTCCTGAGCGCCCGACCTCAGACCGGCCCTTCTTCGCGGCCGCGTTCGAAATGCGTGCCGCCTTCTGTTTCGAAGCTCCCTCGTCGCGAAGCTCCTCGTAGAGTTCCGGATCCTTCAACGACGGATTCGACTTGCCTGGCACGATGACCCTCCTCACCGGCGCGTGTGCACCTCTCTCGACGATAGGCCGGCGGATGGCGCGTACTCCAGGGGTTGAAATCGTTTGGGGGCACTCCCTCGTACGGGGGACGGAGGGTGCGTCGGGTCACCCGAGCGGCGGATGTGTGCGAGCTCTGCCGTTCATACGCTGATACCCACAATCAGGCGTCGAGCAAGGAGTCTTGAATGAGCAACGCATCGCAGAATCTCACGCCGGTGCCGACGGGGCAGCCCGTTGCCGCGGCGCCGACCCGAGCCGAGGTCCGGCTGGCGAAGATCGAGGCGCAGAAAGCCAAGAACGACAGGGGCGGCCCGGTCTACCCGACCTCGGTCTCATGGTCGGCGGTGGTGTGCTTCGTGCTCATCTCGTGCGGTCTGGCTTGGATGGTGCAGCTTCCCGTCTGGCTTTCCGGCGAAGGCTTGTCGGATCCACGCTTCATGCTCTTCACGCTCGCCATGATGTACACACCGACCATCGCCGCTTTCGTCTGCGTTCTGTTCATCAGGAGGCCCGCGAACATTCCGCGCCTGCTCGGACTCTCGCCGTTGCGGCCGTTCGGACGAACGATTCTGTTCTGCGCCCTGGCGTTCGTCGGGGTTCCGCTCATCGCTTTCGTCGCGATGATTCTCGGCAGCGCTCTGGGATTGATCCGGCTCGACTTCGCATCGTATTCCGGCCTCGAGGCAGCCATGGCTGCGTCCGGACAGAACGTTCCGGGGCTGTCGATCGAGATGATCGTGCTGATCAACGTGCTGACGTTGCCGATCGCGATCGTGAGTTCGTCGCTTGCTGCTTTCGGCGAAGAGCTGGGCTGGCGAGGGTGGCTCTTGCCGAACTTGCGGCCTCTCGGCACGTGGCCCGCTCTTCTTCTCACCGGCGCGATCTGGGGCCTCTGGCACTCGCCGATCATTCTGCTCGGCTACAACTATGGCCGCACCGACCTACTGGGTGTCCTGATGATGACGGCCTGGTGCATGCTGCTCGGCGTGATCTTCGGATGGCTGCGCTTGCGTACCGCATCGGTGTGGCCCGCCGTCATCGCTCATGGCGCCCTCAACGCGGCGACGACGACCTGGCTGGTCACGTTTTCAGACGAAAAGCCAGGGGATAACGCGATCTGGGGCACGATTCTCGGCGCATCCGGTGCCATCGTTCTTGTGGCAGTGATCGTCGTGCTGGCCGTATCAGGCCAGCTGAAGAAGCAGCCTCAGCCTGGCCTTCGGCTCGACGAGAGCGATGCGACGACCTCGCGTACTCTGTCGTGACCTGACGTATGCACCGTTGGCTACGGCGCGTCGATAGGAGCGTCGGCTTCCACATCGTCTAGGGCGTTGAGCACCCGAACCGCGGCGTCGTTCGCGCCGATCGCGTACTCGTTCGTCTCTGTCTCGTCGACGAGTTCTTCTGTCGCGATCTGCTCGATGCGACTGATCTTCTGCTCGAGAGCCTGCGTCGTTGACTGAACGAACTCGACGAGTCGCTCGTCGGGAGCGTTGTCCTCGGTCCAGTCGCCGACGACGTCTGCACTCGCCAGAGCGGCCACGGTCAAGCGAAGACGGTTCTCCCACTCGCCGCGCTGGGCCGTGACACCGTCGAGTTCCTCGATCGCCGCGTCGCGCTGAGCGGCGCTGCGGTCGCGTTCCTCACGCAGCGCTGCGATTTCGGCGCGGCTTTCTTCGAGATCGGATGCCGCCTGCTCTGCCCGAGCGACAGCATCGGCCAGATCGCTCCGCACCTCGGAGAGCGTGCTGTCGGACTCTGGGGCTTCCGCCTGCGTTTCGGAAGCCAGTGACTCTTTCTCCGCAATCAACTCCGACGTCTGGCGCTCGTGGCTCGCGCTCAGCTCGGCGAGCTGCTGCTCGTGGGCGCTGGTCAGCTCGTCTACCTGCGCGTCGTGAGCGGCCTTCAAATCGGCGATCTGCTGCTGGTGGGCCTCGTCGATGGTCTCGAGCTCGGTGGTGTGCTCCGCAGCCAGCGCGGTGACGTCTGTCGTGCGGGTGCCTTCCAGCTCGGCGACCTGTGACTCGAGTCGAGCCGTGAGCTCGGCGACCTGTGCGTCTCGCTGAGCACGAAGCTCTGCGAGTTCTGCCGTGAGCGACGCCACTTCGGTCTCTCGCTGTGCGTGAAGCCCGGCGACCGTGGCGTCTCGCTCACTGCGGAGCGTCGCGACCTCGTTCTCACGCTGGCTCGACACGGCAGCGACGTCAGAGGCCAGTCTGCCTCGGAGTTCGGCGACCTCGGCGTCGTGGTTCTGCTGGAGGGTCGCCAACTGGGCGTCGTGCTGGGTCGTCAACGAGAGCAGCTCGTTCTCGCGCTGCTGATGCAGCGCCGCGACCTGAGCATCGCGCTCGTTCGTCAGCGCCGCGAGCTCTGCTTCGCGCTGCTGATGAGCCGAAGTGACGTCGTTGTCGCGCTGCGCAGTAAGGGCTGTCACCTCTGTCGTCAAACGAGCCGAGAGCTCCGCGACCTCCGCGGCGCGCTTATCGTTCAGCGCGGAGACTTCGTGCTCGCGCTGCTGGTGAAGCGCCGCGACCTCGGCCTCTCGCTGCTGCTGTACCGCCCCGACCTCGGCTTCACGCTGTGCGGTGAGGGCAGCGACCCGGCTCTGCAGTTCGGCTCGAAGTCGCGCGACCTCTGCCTCTGCACTCTCAGCGCGAGCAGTCTGCGTGGTCAGCTGCTGTTGCAGGTCGTCGGCGTGAGCACGAGACTCCGCCAGTTGCGTCGACACATCTGCCAGGTGCGCTTCGGCGTTGATTCGTGCTTCGTCGCGCGCCTGACGATCTTCGATCACGCTGTCGAGATGAAGACGGATGATCTCCAGGGGATCCTCCGTGGTCTCGAGCGTCGAGATCGGTTCGAGGTCGGGCTGCACGTAGGCCGGCTTGGCCGTTGGGTCGATGAGGTGGTGGCTGAAGAGTTCTTCGGTGACAGGGCGATAGCGCGCCTGAAAGTCCTCTGAGCCGATCTTGACGGCGGCATCGATGAGCTTGACGGCGAAGCGATCGCGACCCGAGAGCACGAGCGGCTGTTCGGTGCTGGATGCCACGGCAGAAGGGACTTTCTCCCTGTTCTCATCAGAATTCTGAGGTTCGGGGGAGAGGGCATCGAAAGTCATGGAACTCCTTCGGCATTCGGATCGATCGAATACCGTCGCTGTGGTCGGGCAGGCCGTTTTTCAGGATACCGGGCCATGGGGGTGCGTGGGGTCAGGAAGAGAAACCGGCCCCCGACATCCGGAGCGCGCGACCGTTCGGTCGATCACACCGCGTCATCGGTCAGCAGGTGTGCCGTCGGTTCGTCGATGATGAGGTCGGTGATCAGGCCCGCGGCCAGTGCTCCTCGAAGAGCCGGCAGCTTGGATTTGCCGCTCACCACACAGATGCGTCGGGCGACGCGCGATACGAGTTCGAGGCTCGGGCCGCTCGTGCGGGAGTTCATGGGGATGTCGGTAGACGATCCATCAGCTCGGTAGAAGACGGTGGCCACGTCGCCGACGACATCAGATCGGGTGAGGGATGCGTAGTCGGACTCGTCGAGGTAGCCGCCGATGTAGACATGGCTGGGCACATCGGCGAACGGCGAACCGATGCCGAAGAGAGCGATATCCATGCGCTTCTGAATGTCGAGCACACGCCTGATGGCCCGCTCACGCCACATGGCCTGCTTGGTGGCGGCGTCGTCGAAGAACGCGGGAACGGGAAACTGCTGCACGGCTGCGCCGAACGCGACTCCGAAACGTGTCATGATCTCGCTCGCGTACACGATGCCGGTCGTCTGGAAGTTCGCGGCTCCGTTGAGCTGCACGAGGGTCGTGTTGTGTGTGACCTTTTCGGGAAGGTGTCGGCTCACTGCGCTGATGGTCGAGCCCCAGGCGACTCCGATCGTCATATTGGAATCGACGAACGGCGTGAGAATTCGTGCAGCCGACACGGCCACGCGTTCGAGGCGATCGACCTCGTTCGTCGAGGCGGGCACAGGAACGATGTGGGCGGTTACTCCGTAGCGCTCACGCATGCGCTGTTGAGATGTCGAGACTCGCTCGGCGGGCGACTTGACCTGGATCTCGACGAGGCCCGTCTCGCGCGCAAAACTCAGCAGCCGAGAGACCGACGAGCGCGATGTGTGCAACTCGTGAGCGATCGCCTCCATGGTGATGTCTTGGAGGTAGTAGAGCTGCGCCGCACGCAGAGCGTCGCGCGACTTCTCTGCGTGCTGGTCCGCGGAAGCGATGGTCATGTGAACATACTCCCACGTACTGCACGTCTGTTCATATCGCTTGAACAATTGTGTACAGATGTCGAGACTTGACAAGTAATCGAGAACTTACTTACACGAAGGCGAGTACACAGTGAGTGCACCAGTCGTTTCCCCATCCAACGCCGCAGAGCTGCGGCCCGACGTCGCCGGCCTCGTCGCGCAGCCGCGGGCGCAGGTGCTCGTGATCGGCGGAGGTATCAACGGCATCGCGACGTTCCGAGACCTGGCCCTGCAGGGGGTCGATGTGATCCTGGTGGAGCGCAGCGACTACTGTTCCGGCGCTTCTGCCGCGTCGAGCCACATGATCCACGGTGGCGTGCGCTACCTCGAGAACGGCGAATTCCGCCTCGTGCGCGAGTCGGTGCAAGAGCGGAACCGCCTGCTGCGACTGGCCCCTCACTACGTCAAGCCCCTGCCGACGACGATCCCCATCTTCTCCACGTTCTCGGGCATCGTCTCCGCACCGCTGCGCTTCCTCACCCACAAGCAGGGCAAGCCGAAGGAGCGCGGTGCTCTTCTCATCAAGCTCGGACTTCTCGGATACGACTCGTTCTCTCGCGACGGCGGATCCGTTCCCCGTCACCAGTTCACCGGTCGTAAGAAGTCGCTCAAGAAGCTTCCCCAGCTGCGCCCAGACGTGAAGTACACGGCAACCTACTTCGACGCTGCCGTCGAGAACCCCGAGCGGCTCGCTCTCGACCTGGTCGAGGACGCACGCGCGGTCGGGTCGAATGCTCGCAGCGCCAACTACGTCGAGGCCATCGGCGTCTCGGGCGACGAAGTCCTTCTGCGCGACACGGTCTCGGGCCGCGAGTTCAGCGTCGCGGCCGACGTGGTCGTGAACACCACCGGCCCCTGGACGGATCTCACGAACGAGGCCCTCGGAATGCCGAGTACATTCATGGGCGGAACCAAAGGCTCCCACATCGTTCTCGACAACCCCGCCCTCTATAAGGCGTGTGCTGGCGGCGAGGTCTTCTTCGAGAACAACGACGGCCGCATCGTGCTGATCTACCCGCTCAATGGCAGAGTTCTCGTCGGCACCACCGACCTCGAGGCCGATATCACCCAGCCCGCGGTGTGCACTGAAGAAGAGGTGGATTACTTCTTCAAGCTCGTGTCGCACGTTTTCCCACGCATCCCCGTCGACCGATCGCAGATCGTGTACCGCTACTCGGGCATCCGCCCGCTGCCCAAGCACGACGACACCGCGCCCGGATTCGTCTCTCGTGACTACCGCATCGAACCGTCGCGTCTCGGCGGAACACAGGTTCCCATGCTCAGCCTGGTCGGTGGCAAGTGGACGACATTCCGCGCTCTGTCTGAGCACCTCTCCAACGAGACGCTCGAACTGATCGGTCGCACCCGCAGCGTCAGCACAGAGAAGCTTGCCATCGGCGGCGGGGTCGGCTTCCCGACCACCACCCAGGCGACCGATTCCTGGGTCTCGGCGCACGCATCCGATGTCGGCGCCGAGCGCGCCCGGGCTCTGTTGGCGCGGTACGGCACCAAGGCCGACAAGGTCATCGAGGCTCTGAACTCCGCCGATGAGGACAATCAGCTGGCCAGTGTGTCAGGGTTCTCGGCCGCAGAGATCGCCTATCTGGTCGAGAACGAATTCGTCGTGCACCTCACCGACCTCGTTCTGCGCCGCACGATCCTCGCGTTCGTAGGGGAACTCGATCAGGCTGCATTCGACGAGCTCAGTTCTCTCGTCGCGGATGCGCTGGGATGGTCTGCAGAGCAGGTCGCCCTCGAGCGCGCGACTGCCGTGCGCGACCTCGCGTTGTTCCACGGCCTCGAGCTCGACGCGGCACAGGCGACGGCTACGGCCGCTGTCGTCGCCGACTGACGAGGTCGAGTCTGAACAGACGTGCAGGCGAATCGGTTGATTGCATCGACGACTGATCGCTAGCGTCAGTGAGGGGTCGACGTCGGTCGGCCCCTCATTCGTATCAAGGTGACGTCGACGTCACACGAAGGAAGGTCAATGTGGACAATCTCGGGGTTGTATTTCTTGCGGAGTTGGTAGGCACCGCCCTACTGGTTCTGCTCGGTTGTGGAGTCGTCGCCAACGTGGCTCTGGTGAAGAACAAGGGCTTCAACGGCGGATTCCTGATGGTCAACATCGGCTGGGGCTTCGCGGTCTTCTGCGGTGTCATCGTGTCGTACAACAGCGGTGCACACCTGAACCCGGCCGTCACACTGGGACTCGTCGCGAGCGGCGCCAAGGAGTTCGGTTCCGGTGTCCCCGTGAACCTGGTCTCGATCCTCGTGTACATCGGTGCTCAGCTGCTCGGTGCGATCATCGGTGCTGTCTTCGTGTGGCTTGCGTACAAGCAGCACTTCGACGAGGAGCCCGACGCGGCCAACAAGCTGGGCGTGTTCTCCACTGGTCCCGCCATCCGCTCCTACGGGTGGAACTTCCTTACCGAGGTCATCGGCACCTTCGTCCTCGTGTTCGTGGTGATCGGTTTCGGTCGGCAGGAGCCCGGTGGAGGTCTTGCGGCGTTGGGCGCTCTTCCGGTGGCGATCCTCGTGATCGCGATCGGCGCATCCCTCGGTGGCCCGACCGGC
This sequence comes from Agreia sp. VKM Ac-1783, assembly GCF_900177765.1. Classification (GTDB taxonomy): domain Bacteria; phylum Actinomycetota; class Actinomycetes; order Actinomycetales; family Microbacteriaceae; genus Agreia. Next base: position 653,456 of record NZ_FXWI01000002.1, on the reverse strand, counting down.
TACGCGATCAACCCGGCCCGTGACCTCGGCCCGCGCATCGCGCACGCCCTGCTGCCGATCAAGGGCAAGGGAGGATCGGACTGGTCGTACTCCTGGATCCCGGTCTTCGGACCCATCGTCGGCGGAGTGATCGCCGGCCTCGCCGCAGGACCGCTTCTCCCCATCCTCACGTAACCGGCATCCCGGCTCACCAGAACACATAACGAAGGAGTTAGACATGAGCAAGTACGTCATTGCGATCGACCAGGGAACCACGAGTTCCCGCGCGATCATCTTCAACCACGAGGGCGGAATCGTCTCGACGGGTCAGAAGGAGCACGAGCAGATCTTCCCCAAGGCGGGCTGGGTCGAGCACAACCCCAAGGAGATCTGGGACAACGTTCGCGAGGTCATCGGTCAGGCCCTCTCCAAGGCGAACCTGACGCGTCACGACATCGTCGCGGTCGGCATCACCAACCAGCGCGAGACAGCCGTCGTGTGGGACAAGAACACCGGTGAGCCCGTCTACAACGCCATCGTCTGGCAGGACACCCGCACACAGTCCATCGTCGACCGCCTCTCGGCAGACGGCGGCGGAGACCGGTTCAAGGACACCGTCGGACTCCCGCTCTCGACGTACTTCGCCGGAACGAAGATCGTCTGGATCCTCGAGAACGTCGAGGGCGCACGTGAGCGCGCCGAGGCCGGCGACCTCATCTTCGGCACGACCGACACCTGGGTTCTGTGGAACCTGACCGGTGGCGTCAACGGGGGAGTACACGCGACAGACGTCACGAACGCCAGCCGCACCCTCTTCCTCGACCTCAAGACCCTGGAGTGGGACGAGGAGATCCTCAAGGCTTTCGATGTTCCCAAGTCGATGCTGCCCGTGGTTCGCAGCTCGTCGGAGGTGTACGGCACTGTTTCCGACTCGAGCCTGCTTCGTGAGGTTCCGGTGGCCGGAATCCTGGGCGACCAGCAGGCCGCCACGTTCGGCCAGGCGGCGTTCGACAAGGGCGAGGCCAAGAACACCTACGGCACCGGCAACTTCCTCATCTTCAACACCGGCACCGACATCGTCAAGAGCGAGAACGGCCTGCTCACCACCATCGGCTACAAGCTCGGCGACGGAGAGACCCACTACGCTCTCGAGGGCTCCATCGCCGTCACCGGCTCGCTCGTTCAGTGGCTGCGCGACAACCTGGGTATCATCCAGAGCGCTCCCGACATCGAGGTGCTCGCCAAGACGGTAGATGACAACGGTGGCGCGTACTTCGTGCCGGCGTTCTCGGGTCTGTTCGCGCCGCACTGGCGATCGGATGCCCGTGGCGCGCTGGTCGGACTCACCCGATACGTGAACAAGGGCCACATCGCCCGCGCCGCGCTGGAGTCCATCGCGTTCCAGACCCGCGAGGTTCTCGACGCGGTCAACGCCGACTCGGGTGTGCCGCTCACCGAGCTGAAGGTCGACGGCGGAGCAACCGCTAACGACACTCTCCTGCAGTTCCAGGCCGACATCCTGAACGTGCCCGTGGTGCGCCCGGTCGTTGCCGAGACCACCGCTCTCGGAGCTGCCTACGCTGCCGGCCTCGCCGTCGGATACTGGGACAACCTCGACGATCTGCGCAACAACTGGCAGGAGGACAAGCGCTGGACTCCGAACATGGATGATGCCGAGCGTGAGCGTCTGTACCGCAACTGGAAGAAGGCCGTCACGAAGACCCTCGACTGGGTCGACGAAGACGTCGCGGAGTAACGACCCGCTCACAAAGCCCCCACCCGCCGATACCCGATCGGCGAGTGGGGGCTTTCGTCGCTATAGGGCGAAGATGGTCCAGCTCGCGCTGTGCTCTTCGCCTGGGTCGAGAACGACGAGGTCGGTTCCCGTGTTGAAGGCGTCCGGCGGGCAGGTCATCGGTTCGACGGCCAGCCCGAGGCGGTCGATCGACGGCTCCGGTTGGTCTGCAGTGTGGATCTGCACCCACTGGCACTCGGTGCCCCAGCTGATCGCGACACCAGACGCTCCGTCGCGGGTCGTGACGCGCACCGTCGCGATTCCGGCCTCGTCGCGTTCCAATTCGGTAAAGGCGTGGTCGATGAACGTGGAATCGATAGGCCTGGTGGCAACGAAGTCGAAGGCGCCGTCGTCTTCGAGCTCGACATCGCCGAGGTCGATCGGGATCAATCTGTCGGGGGTGACCGTGAGCACCGCGCGCGCCGGCAGCTCGAGCGACCAGTCGTCGACACGGCCGGGGCCTGCAACGAGATACGGATGCGGACCGGTTCCGTAGGGGGCTGCGTCGCGACCCGTGTTGATGGCCCTGATGGTCGTGGTCAGGCCGGCGGGGGAGAGCTCGTAGCGCGCTGAGACCAAGACGCGGAACGGGTATCCAGACTGCGCTTCGACCTGGAACGCGAGCTCGACGAAGTCATCACCTTCGTCGACGAGCGACCATTCCTGCCACGCCGCAAGGCCATGCAGCGCGTGTCCACGACGGGGCTCGGTGAGGGAGAGTTCGTACTCCGTGCCGCGGAACGTGTAGCGGCCGTCGACCACTCGGTTGGGCCACGGAGCGAGGACGGCTCCGCGGAAGGCGGGCCGGACCTCGTCGGCGTCGAAGGGAACGATGAGATCGCGCCCTCGATGCCGCAAAGTACGAAGACTCGCGCCGACTCCGGCGATGTCGGCCGAATAGTCGCCCGAGGTCAGTGTGTAGGCAGCGCCGGCGAGGGGGACGTCGGACAGGGTGGAGGCAGTGTTCATAGTGCCTCCACCGTAGCGGCAGAAGCTCAGCCCAGGTGAACCGCGTCGGGCACGTTCATCAGCTCGTCCTTCGACGGACGCACGAGGAAGAACGAGATCGGTGCGGCGAGCAGAATGAGGCCCGCGGCCCAGAGGAACGCCGTCGAGTATCCGCTGACGAACGCTTCGAGCTGCGCTGTTGCAGACGGCGGGTTGGCCGCCAGATACGCGGAGATCGCCGCGGTGTACAGCGCAGTGAACAGTGCGGTTCCGATCGATCCGCCGATCTGTTGCGTCGCCGAGACGGCCGCGCTGGCGACGCCCGCGTCGTGCTCATCGATGCCAGAGAGTGCGACGTTCTGCAAGGGCACGAAGATGCAGGCCAGACCGATGCCCAGCAGGATCACTCCCGGCAGAACCTGGATCGCGTAGTTGCCCTCGACGGTGATGAACGACAACCAGGTGAGACCGGCGGCCGCCACGATGGGACCGACCGTCATGGGCAGACGAACGCCGATCGCGGGCAGGAACTTCGACAGCACCGTGGCACCGATCATGATCGTGAACGTCATCGGCAGCGAAGCCAGGCCCGACTGCAGCGGGCTGTAGGCCAGCACGATCTGGAAGTAGAAGGTGAGGAAGAGCAGTCCACCGAGCAGCGCGGCGCCGGTCAGAAGCGACACGAGGAAAGCGCCACCACGGACGCGGTTGAGGATGACGCGGAGTGGGAGCAGGGGATTCGCTGCGCGAGACTCGACCCAGACGAAAGCGGCGAGCAGAACGACGCCGAGGGCGAGGAAACCGATCGTCTCCCAGCGACCCCATCCATTCTCGGCCTGCGAGAAACCGTAGACCAGCGAGGCGAGCCCGCCGACGACGAGCACGGTGCCGGGAAGGTCGTAACGCGTATTGCCGTGGGCGCGGCTCTCTCTGATCAGGGGAAATCCTGCGACGATGGCGACGATGGCGATGGGCACGTTGACCAGGAGGCACCAGCCCCAGCTGGCGTACTCGGTGAGCACTCCGCCAAGCAGCAGGCCGACGGCTGCGCCACCACCACCGATCGCACCGTAGACGGCGAACGCCTTGATGCGGTCCTTGCCGTTCGGGAAAGTGATGGTGAGAATGGCGAGCGAAGCCGGCGCCAGGAGCGCGGCGAACGCGCCCTGCAGACCACGCGCGATGAGGAGCTGCTCGGTCGTCGCGGCGAATCCGCCGATGCCCGATGCGATGGCGAAGCCGACCATGCCGAGCATGAATGAGCGCTTGCGGCCCCAGTAGTCGGCTACTCGACCGCCGAGCAGGAGGAGTGAGCCGAACGCGAGCGCGTAGATCGTGACGACCCAGGTTCTGTCGCCATCGCTCATGCCGAGCTCGATCTGAGCGTCGGGCAGGGCGATGTTCACGATCGTTCCATCGAGCACCACCATGAGCTGGGCGAGTGCGAGAACGGCGAGCAGCCACCACCGACGGGGGTGTGCTGCGTGATCGTGGACGGCCTCGGTCGAGGCGGTTGAGGGGGACGTCATAAAGAAGTGGGATCCTATTCGAACGAACTAGTTGGTTGGCTTAGCTATGCTATACCCATGAGAAGCGACGGTGAAGCGACCAGAAGGCGAATTCTCGATGCCGCACGAACGGAGTTCGCCGCCTTCGGACTCGCAGGAGCACGGGTCGACCGGATCGCTGCGGCGGCCAGCGCGAGCAAGGAGAGGCTGTATGCCTACTTCGGCGACAAGGTCTCGCTCTTCCAACAGGTGCTCGAACTCAACCAGCACGACGTCGCCGACGCCATACCGATCGACGTCAATGACCTGCCCGAGTTCGTCGGCCGGGTCTTCGACCACACGATCACGCATCCCGAGCACCTGAGGATGCTGCACTGGGCCAGGCTCGAAGGGATATCCGCCCTGCTCGTCGACGAGGACCGCTCGCGGCTGTTCTCCGAAGGGGAGCTGCTTCGACGAGCCCAACTCGACGGTCTCATCGACGACGAGTGGGAGCCGGAGGATCTTGTGGCCATGCTGTTCGGTCTGGCTTCCACCTGGGCGAGCGCCCCCGGAATCTTCGCCGACTCCGGCGTCGACGTGACCCCTGAGATCCTGGCCCGGCGGCGCGCGTCGGCGGTGCGGGCCGCCGCGAGGTTGGTGCAGCCTTCTACGACACCCCGAAGTGGCGATCGAGCGAGAAGTTGAAAACGCCGGAATCGAAGGCGTTATACGCCTCGTAGTCGAGTACCTCGTAGAGGCGAGCGCGCGTCTGCATCTCGGGCAGCAACGAGGTGAGCGAGCCCTCACGTGTGATCGTGTCGAGCCCCTTCTCTGCGGCCCCCATCGCCAGCCGCAGCAGCGACACCGGGAAGATCACGAGATTGAGCCCGACATCGGCGAGTTGTCTCGTCGTGAACAGCTCGCTCTTGCCGAACTCCGTCATGTTGGCGAGGATCGGCACGTCGACGGCGGCTCGCACGGCGGCGAACTCCTCCAGCGAGGCCATGGCTTCTGGGAAGATCGCGTCGGCGCCAGCATCGACCAGAGCCTTGGCGCGGTCGACCGCGGCCTGCAGGCCGTCGACGCCACGGGCATCCGTTCTGGCCATGATGAGGAAGTTCGGGTCGCGCCGAGCCTCGACGGCGGCTTTGATGCGCTTGAGGGCGGTGTCGAGATCGACGACCTGTTTGCCGTCGAGGTGCCCGCAGCGTTTCGGGTTGACCTGATCCTCGAGGTGCATTCCGGCTACCCCGGCATCTTCGAGTGTCTGTATCGTGCGGGCGACGTTCATGGGTTCGCCGAATCCGGTGTCGGCGTCGACGATCGACGGCAGGTCCGTCATTCGCGCGATCTGCTGTGAGCGATCGGCGACCTCGGTGAGGGTCGTGAGACCGATGTCGGGGAGTCCGAGGTCGGCTGACAGGACGGCGCCGGAGATGTAGACCCCGTCCATGCCCTTCTGCTGGATGAGCTTCGCCGAGAGTGGGTTGAACGCGCCCGGGAAGAGTTGCAGTTCGCCGCTGGCCAGGCCGGCGCGCAGAGCGACGCGCTTGTCGGCCGCTGTCGTCGGGGCGTACAGCATCAGAAGAGTCCCTTCGGGGTGGCGATGCCTTCGAACAATTCGGGACGCGCAGTGATGGTGAGGCCCGCGAGTTCGTCGGCGCGGAGTTCGGGAAGACGAGCGGCGAGCGATAGGAACCGCTCGATCTCGGTCTGCTCGAGTACTCCCTCGGCGAGAGTGCGGAACTTGGCGACGTACTGCTCGCGGGCGAAGGGTCTCGCGCCGAGTGGGTGGGCATCGGCGACGGCGATCTGATCACTGATCAGTGTGCCGTCGGTGAGAAGGATCTCGACGCGGCCGCCGAATGCCTTCTCCTGCGGGTGGATCGAGTGGTATCGCCTCGTCCATTCGGAGTCCTCGACGGTGCGCACGGTCTTCCACAGCCGCACCGTGTCTTCGCGTCCTGCGCGCTCGGGCGCGTAGGAGTCGACGTGGTGCCAGGATCCGTCTTGCAGGGCCACCGTGAAGATGTACGGGATCGAGTGGTCGAGCGTCTCGCGCGACGCTGAGGGATCGTATTTCTGCGGGTCGCCGGCGCCGGAACCGATCACGAAGTGCGTGTGGTGACTCGTGTGGATCGTGATGCTGCCGATGTTCTCGGGGTGTTCCACGAGAATCGGGTATTCGTTGTGCAGCTTGCGCGCCAGGTCGATCCACGCCTGGGCCTGATACTCGGCCGAGTGCTCCTTGGTGTAGGTATCGAGGATGCCGCGCTTCGACTCTCCGGCGTTCGGAAGCGGAACCTCGTAGGCGGCATCCGGGCCGTCGAGCAGCCAGGCGATGACGCCGTCTTCGCCCTCGTAGATCGGTGTGGGGCTGGTCTCTCCACGCATCGCTCTGTCGACGGCCTCGACGGCCATCTTGCCTGCGAAGGCCGGAGCGTGGGCCTTCCACGACGAGATCTCGCCCTTGCGGGACTGCCGCGTGGCCGTGGTCGTGTGCAACGCCTGGCCGACGGCTTGGAAGATCGTCTCGACGTCGAGACCCAGCAGGGTTCCGATTCCGGCGGCGGCAGAGGGACCGAGGTGCGCGACGTGATCGATCTTGTGCGCGTGAAGGCTGATCGCGCGGACGAGGTCGACCTGGATCTCGTAGCCGGTGGCGATGCCGCGGATCAGCTCGGCGCCTGTGCGGCCCGCGTGCTGCGCGACTGCGAGGATCGGCGGGATGTTGTCGCCGGGGTGCGAATACTCCGCCGCGAGAAAGGTGTCGTGGAAGTCGAGCTCGCGAACAGCGACGCCGTTGGCCCAGGCCGCCCACTCGGGAGAGAACCGCGCATCCGATGCCAGGCCGAACACCGTGGACCCGGGGGAGTATGGATGCCGTTCCGCCTGCGATCGCGCCGAGACGACGGGCCGTCTGGTCAGCGACGCGGCAGCGACCGATGCGTTGTCGATGACCCGGTTGATGATCATCTCGGTGACATCGGCGTCGACAGCCACCGGATCTGCGGCAACCTCTGCGATCGCGTGAGCAAGCTGGTCGGCTCGCTCCAGAGAGTCTGAACTGGGGTGGACGCGAACGGAGTGGAGCTTCACGGGTGCGATGTCCTTTCGACGGATCGGCGCGGCAGACGGCGCCTAGACCAGGCTAGGCCACAGGATCGGCGCCCGCCCGCTGGGAACGCCTATACACGCGGGCCTCCCACGGCTCGAGAACCGCATCTGGCCAGTCTGGATAGTTGCCGACGAGGCGCGTGCCAGCGTCGTCGGCGAGACCCTCGGGCAGCCGTAGCCGCTCGCTCGACCAGTTGCCGAGCACGAGCAGACGGTCGTCGCCGAGGGTGCGGTTGAACGCGTAGAGGGTGGGATGCGCAGGCTCGAGGAGGGCGAATTCCCCGAGTGCCACGACGGGCAAGTCGTGCCGCAACCCGATGAGGCTTCGGTAGAACTCGAAGATCGACCGGTCACCGGCGGCTCGATCGGTCTGCACGCTGATTATTTCGGCGTTGCGGCCGACCTGGATCCACGGGTCAGCCGTGCTGAATCCGGCGTACGGCCCCGGCGTCCACTGCACCGGGGTTCGTGCGTTGTCACGACTACGGAACGCTAGTTGCTCGAGAACGGTCGCGGGGTCCGCTCCCGCGTCGACGGCCTCCGCGAAGTAGTTCAGGCTCTCGATGTCTCTGTACTGTTCGATCGTCGTGAATTTCGCATTGGTCATGCCGATCTCGTCACCCTGATAGATGTAGGGCGTGCCGCGGTGCAGGTGCAGAATCGTCGCGAGCAGGGTGGCGGATTCGTAGCGGTAGCGTGCATCGTCACCGAATCGCGAGACCGAGCGCGGCTGATCGTGGTTGCCGAAGTAGAGGCTGTTCCATCCAGACGATGCGAGACCCGTCTGCCATCGGGCCAGTGACGTCTTGAGAGCCACCAGATCGAACGGAAGATTCTCGAATTTGCCGGTATCACTGTGGTCGAGCCCGACATGCTCGAACTGGAAGACCATATCCAGCTCGTTCCGGTCGGCTCCCGTGAAGAGAACCGCATCCTCGACCGTGACGCCGGGCATCTCGCCGACGGTGATCAGCTCGGTGTCCCTGCCCGCGAAGACCTCGCGATGCATCTCCTGCAGATAGTCGTGAATCTGAGCGCCCATGCTCGGACGCGTGCTCTCGCCGACCAACTCCGCCTCGGTCTTGGCGATGAAGTTGATCACGTCCATCCTGAAGCCATCGACTCCACGATCGAGCCATCGGTTCATCATGGCGAAGACAGCCGCACGCACCTCGGGGTTCTGCCAGTTGAGATCGGGCTGTTTGGCGGCGAACAGATGCAGGTAGTACTGACCCGTGGCGTCGTCGAGACTCCAGGCCGGCCCGCTGAAGGCACTTGTCCACCCGTTGGGTTCGTGCGCATCCCGTGGGTCGCGCCAGATGTACCAATCGCGCTTCGGATTCTCTCGCGATGAGCGCGATTCGACGAACCACGGGTGTTCGTCGCTGGTGTGGTTGACCACCAGATCCATCACGAGCTTCATACCGCGCTCATGCACCTCGGCGAGCAACCGATCGAACTCGGCGAGGGTGCCGAAGAGCGGGTCGATGTCTTCGTAGTCGCTGATGTCATAGCCGTTGTCGGCCTGCGGCGAACGGTAGATCGGAGAGAGCCAGATCACGTCGACGCCCAACTCGGCGAGGTAGTCGAGCTTCGAGCGGATGCCGCCCAGGTCGCCGATGCCGTCGCCGTTCGAGTCGGCGAAGCTGCGCGGGTAGACCTGGTAGACCACCGCCCGCGTCCACCATGCGGGATTTTCACGAGCGAGTTCAGTCGTCATCACTTGACCGATCCTCTCATCACACCGGAGACGACCCATTTCTGAGCGATGACGTAGACGATCAGCAGAGGCGCAAGTGCCATCAGATACGAGGCGAACGCAACGGTGTAGTTCGTGTTGAACTGCCCCTGAAAAATGAACTGAGCCAGGGGGAGTGTCTGCGCAGAGGGATCTGAGAGCACCACGAGGGGCAGGAGGAAGTCGTTCCACGCCCACACGCAGGTCAGGATGCCGACGGTCGCGTTCATGGGTGTGAGCAACGGGAAGACGACCTTCCAGAAGACGCCCCAGGTGCTGGCCCCATCCATGCGCGCAGCCTCCTCGAGTTCGATGGGTATCGATTGGATGTAGGCGACGAAGATGAAGATGTTGAACGAGAGCCCGTAGACCGTGTAGAGCAGGATCAGACCGACAGGAGTGTCCAGGCCGAGTAGAGCCGTCTCTTTCACCACGGGAAGCATGATGATCGGGAAGGGCACGAAGATCGCCGCGAGGAAGTAGAAGTACAGCCCTTTAAAGAACTTCTTGTGCATGTTGCGAGCGATCGCATAGGCGACGAGGGAGTTGGTCAGCAGTGTCAACACGACCGCTCCGACCGTGATGAGTGCCGTGTTCAAGAGCGCGCGGGGAAAGTTGGTCAACTGATACGCGTCCGAGAAGTTCTCCCAGCGCACGCTGGTGGGCCACTCGAACCCTGTGCCCCCGAGCTGGTCGGGAGTCTTGAGGGCCGTGATGATCGTGAAGTAGAGCGGAATCAGCACGGTCAACGAGCAGACCGCGATCAGCGCGGTTACCCACCAATTCGTTCCTCCGTTGACGCTGCTGCGCCGGCGACGCCTGCGGGGGCCGGGAGTGGGTACGGTGCGGAGGGCTTCGGTGCCCTGGAGTGCTGCGGACATCAGTAGCTCGCCTCCCTGCGCTGGAGGAAGCGCAGTTGAATGAATGACACGAGGATGATGACGAAGAGGTACACGACCGCGTTCGCCATCTGGTAGCCGTATTCGCCACCCTGGAAACCGCCACGGTAGATCACCATGGCGATGGATTCTGTGCTCGTTCCCGGGCCACCGTTCGTGAGGGCGACGATCTGGTCGAACACCTGTAGGAACGACTTGAACGACAGCACCATGTTGATGGTGAAGTACGCGCCGATGAGGGGAAACGTCAGCGACCAGAACCGGCGCCAGGCCGATGCTCCGTCGATGCCCGCTGCCTCGTAGATCTCGCCGGGGATCGTCTGCAGCCCCGCGAGGTAGAGAATCACGTTGAATGCGGCCGCCTGCCAGACAGTGGTGATGACGATCCCGACCCAGGCGAAGTTCGGGTCGGCCAGGATGTTGCCCGACAGCCCGGTCAGACCAAGGCTCTCGAAGATGGCCGGGAACGAATTCGCGAATAGGTAGTTGAAGACGTATCCGATGATGAGGATGGCGAGCACATACGGGATGAAGAAGACGCCTCGAAACGCCGTCTTGAACTTGATCCTCGCGTTAAGGCCCAGCGCGATTGCCAGGGCGATCACGTTGACGAGCACGGTGGAGACGATCGCAAAGCCGAATGTGAAGCCGTACGAGTTGAGTACCCTGTCGTCGAGGAAGAGGTTGACGTAGTTCGACAGCCCCACCAGATCCCACGTGCCGTAACCGGCGTAGTTCGTGAGGCTGAAGAACATTCCTGTGAGCACCGGAACGGTGTGCAGGCCGAAGAAGATCACGACGGCGGGGACGACCATCCAGAAGAAGGTTCTGGGCGTGCGGCCGGTGCGGCGGGGCGTGGCCGCCCGGCGCGCTGCGGATGCGACGGGCGCAGTCATGATTTTCCCTTTCGCGCGGTCGCGGTGCGGGCCGCGACTTTGCTCCATTCGGAGTCCAGATCAGACAGGAATGCTTCGGCGTCGCCGGTCAGGACGAGGCTCTGAAGCATGTTCACCAGCGGGATCGAGGCGGGGATCTGGTGATCGATGAATCCGATGATGCGGCCGTCGGTGAAGTACGGCTCGAGGCCGGCAAGTGCCGGATCGGCGTTCGGCACGGCGTTCTTCAGGGGCGAGAAGGTGCTTTGCGCCTCGGAGTACGACTGCACGACCTCGGGAGACATGAGGTAGTCCACAAAACGTTGGGCTTCTGCTCTGTGCGGGGTGTCTCGGCCTATCGACAGGCCCACGTCCACTCCGGAGACGACAACGCGGGAATCCGGGTCATCCGTGACGGGGTAGGGGAACGTAGCGATCTGCGCATCCGGATTCGTAGCCCGGATGGCGGGAATCGCGTATGAGCCCTGAAGATACATGGCGGACTCGCCGGCGCCGAAAGCCTGGTTGCCCGCGTTGTAGTCACGGCTCGCGAAGTCGTCCTGGCAGAAGCTGTAGAGCTTCACCTCCTTCTGGGCGGCGTCGCCGAAGTTCTTCGAGAACGACACGGTGTCGAGATCGGACCCCTCGGAACGCAGCTTCTCGAAGAATCCTTCCGGCATCAGTGCCCCTCCCAGGTTGACGAACGCGGGGCCGGCGGTCCAGGCGTCTTTCATCGTGCAGTAGAAGGGCGTGACGCCGTTCTGCTCGAACGTCTGGGCGGCCGCGAGCAGTTCGTCCCAGGTGGTGGGCACCTCGACGCCGTTCTCGGCGAAGATCTGAGGGTTGTACATGATGCCTGAAGCGTTGCTCGCGAAGGGAAGCGCGTTGATCTCTGCTCCCGATCCCTGATCGCAGCTGCCGAGGTTCTGAACGATCTTCTGCACGGCGGGGTTCACCGTCGGGGCCGTTGCTTCGTCGCTGAGATCTGCGAAGACACACGCCCGGGCGAGCTCGGCGAAGTTGCCGCTCACGTTCAGCGTGAGAACGTCAGGCACTTTGTTCTTCACCAGGAGTGTGCGAATCGCGGTGTCGGGATCGGGGACCGAGTTCTGCACCACCCGGATGTCGGGGTTCTCGGCCTCGAAGTCGTCGATGATCGACGCGAACTCCTTGACCGCCTCGGGCTTGAACTGGAAGAAGTCGAGGGTGACGACCTGATTGTCTGTGCTCGAGCAGGCCACCAGGGCCGAGCTCGCGATCACGAGCCCGATTCCCGCGGACAGCGCGCGCCTTACGGCCCGTCCGTTCCGTCCTGTGGAACGGGCTGAGGGTGGTTGAAACACGAAAACGCCTCCTTGCGTCGTGCGAAACGCGATCTGGGGTCAGATCGCGGAGATGTCGATCAGCCGAAGCTGTTCGGGAAAAAGAACGGGAGCCTGGATGCCGACGGTCCGAAGCGACCGGCCGGTGAGGTGCACGGGGTGCTCGGTCCACGCCAGCGACGATTGGCCCGCACCGTCGAGAGGTGTCGTCGGTGAGGCCAGCGATACCCCGTACACCTGATCGTCGTCGAGCCCCGGAAAAGTAATGGGACCTGGCGGATAGCTCGCACTGCTCGTCACCTGCGTGTAGGCGTACAGGGCCCGATCTCGATCGCGTGAGACGACGCCGCGCAGGTCTGCCGTTTCGTCGGGCAGGTCGGCGTAGACCGCGCGCCCGGTATGGGCTAGCTCGCGAACGCGCTTGTGGGCGTCGACCCATGCCGCGAGCTCATTGAGCTCCGCGTCGTCCAGTCGAGAGATGTCCCACTCGATGCCGAAGTGACCAGGCAGTGCCGCGCCGGCACGAAGCGCCAGCTCGTGCCGGCGACCAGTCGAGTGCGACCGCGGGCCACCGATGTGGGCGCCCATGAGCTCGTAGGGAACGACGACGTTGGTGTATTTCTGAATCGTCAAGCGCTCGATCGGATCGATGCAGTCGCTGGTCCAGATTCGGTCTGTGTGGTCGAGAATACCCAGGTCGACGCGCGCCCCTCCCGACGCGCAACTCTCGATTTCGAGCGCCGGATGCCGACTTTTCAACTCGTCGAGGAGCCTGTACAGAGCGCGAACATTGCTGTGTACAGCGGCCTTTCCAGTGACGGTGCTTCCTGCCTCGAGGAGATCCCGATTGTGATCCCATTTGAGATATGCGATGTCGTACGCGCCGAGAAGTGCGTCGAGTCGCTCGAGTAGGTAATCGAAGACGGCGCCGTTCGAGAGATCCAGCACCTGCTGTTGGCGGCCTTCGAGCGGCAGGTGATCACCTGTCTGCAGAATCCAGTCGGGATGCGCCCGAGCGAGTTCGGAGTCGGGGTTTACCATCTCGGGCTCGACCCACAGGCCGAACTGCATGCCAAGAGCGGCGACATGCTCGACGATCGGTGTGAGTCCACGGGGCCAGATATCGTCGTCGACGAACCAGTCGCCAAGCCCGGCCGTGTCGTCGCGTCGGCCGCGGAACCAGCCGTCGTCGAGGACGAAGCGTTCCGCTCCGACCCGAGCACCGGCGTCGGCGAGCCGCGTCAGCCGATCGAGGTCGTGGTCGAAGTAGACAGCTTCCCAGGTGTTGAGCGTGACTGGCCGCGAGGTTGAGGGGTGGCTCGGCCGCGCACGCACCGAGTCGTGGAACCGGGCCGAGACGGCCGTGAGGCCGTCGCCCCACGAGCCCAATGCATCCGGGGTCGTGTAGCTCTCGCCGGGGCCGAGACAGAGTTCGCCTGGCGCCAGCAATTCGCCCGCCTGCACGAGCGCGTGCGAGGCGACCGTTCGTTCTGCGGCGACGCGCTGGTTGCCGCTCCAGGCGAGGTGCACTGCGTGCACGAGGCCTCGTTCGAAGCCGAACCCGGGAGTGCCGGCAGCGAGGAACAACGTCGAATCTGCCCCGGGACGGCCACGACGACTGTCTCGAACGTGTCGACCGGTGGTGAATCCGTGTCGCTGCGGTGAGCGCTCCCTCAGATGGCGTCCCGTCGTGTCGAGCAGCTCTCGAGCGGACTGGGGCACAGGGAAGGTCGCGAGCAGATGCTGCACCTCGTAGTCCGTGTCTCCGAGATTGGTGAGCGTGTGCTGCTGGTGCAGGAGGCCAGCGCCGTCAAGGGTGAGGGTCGACTGGATGTCGAGTTGCGCGTGCTCGTCGACCGAGCGGAGCCTCACGGAGGTCGTAGGTCCACCGTCTGGAGCGTCGGAATGTGTCTCTGTGAGGACGAAGGTGGGGGAGAAGTCCCGTCCGTGGCGTGAGCCGACGAGGCCGGGTTCGTTGTGCCAGCCGGCCGATTCGAGGGGAACGAGCGTGAGCCGAGACGGCGTGTCCAGGCCGCCAGAGACGCGCTGGGGGCGGCCGGCGATGCCAAGGTCCTCGAGTTGAGCTTCGGTGAGCTCGCCGAGATCTTCTCCCCAGTGGACGATCGCGGGGAACCCCAGAGCAGTGAGATCGATGACAACGCTCGTTCCGGCTGACCTGAGATGAAAATACTCGTTGCGACTCTGCATGGATAATTTCTACCGCGAAACTAATTGCGCTGTCAACCGCCGATTCGAGAAGGGAAAAGGTGTGTTTTACTCGCTAAACGACAGTCGTTAGTTGATAATCGAAACAAATGTCTGACACCTTCCGTGACACCGTCGTCCGTGATCCCGCGCGTGAACTCGCCCGCGAGGTCCTGATTCACGGCCCGATTGCCCGTGGAGAACTGGGCCGCAGGCTGGGGCTCTCGCCAGCGAGTCTGACCCGTCTCAGTCGTCCATTTCTCGACCACGGCATTCTTGTCGAGGCTCAAGAGAGGCAGGATGGTGTCGTCGGCAGGCCTGTCAAGCCGCTCGATGTTCGTGTCGATGCGCAGCGGATGCTCGGCGTGAAGATCACCGGGGAGCGCGTGTTCGGTGTCGTGACCGATCTCCGTGCCACGGTCGGGGTGTCAGCGACAGCGCCGCTGGTCGCACACGGCGTCGATAACGTACTCGACAGCATCCAACAGGTGATGGATGCGCTGGAAGCCCACGACGTGACGGCAATCGGCGCGAGTATCGGTGGCAAGGTCACCGGCTCATCCCTCGTCGTTCGGGCTCCGTTTCTCGACTGGCACGACGTCGATCTTGGCGCGGCCATCGAAGAACGCTTCGGCAAGCCCGCGACCGTAGAGAACGACGTCGTAGCCCTCACCGCCGCCGAGCAATGGTTCGGTCATGCCCGAGGCATCGACAACTTCTCCGTCGTCACCATCGGAGCGGGCGTCGGCTACGGACTCGTCGTGCATGGTCGCCAGGTGATCTCGTCGGACACCGGCCTCGGCCTCGGGGGGCACTTTCCCCTCGACCCCACAGGGCCACTCTGCGCCGATGGCCATCGCGGATGCTCCTCAGCGATGTTGTCGATCCCGAGCATGTGCGCCAGCGCCGGCATCGGGCTCGGGCGTGCCGTCGATTACGACGAGCTTCTCGCGCTCGCGGCCGACGGAAATGCGGTAGCGCGGCAGGTTGTGGATACGTCAGGCCGCGCTCTGGGCCGACTCATTGCGGCCAGCGCCAACCTGGCCATGGTCGACACCGTTGTGGTGTCGGGCGAGGGGATCGGGTTGCTCGCCGTCGCGGAGGCTTCGGTGCGTGCAGCGATGCAGGCCGATCGCGATCCTGACGCACTTCCCGTGGATATCAGGCAGACCGGTTCCGACTTCACCGCGTGGGCCCGGGGTGCCGCTGCAGTCGCAATTCAATCGGGTTTCGGTCTCATTCCGAGCGCTGCATAGCTTCGCTAGGGTGAGGGAATGATCCGATCGTCTCAGCAGGGAGCGGCGTCGGGCTATGCCCTCGGCGTCGCCGTCGCGCAGTTCGCGCCGGGCGACGACAAGGCAGAGAATCTCGCCGCGATTAGCCGCCTGGCCGAACGAGCAGCGTCGCGCGGTGCATCCCTCGTCGTCTTCCCCGAATACTCGTCGTACTTCTCGGAACCGTTCGGTGAGGGTTTTCTCGAAAAGGCCGAGCCGATCGACGGAGAGTTCGTCACGCACCTGTCGGCCCTCTCTGAGAGACTGCAGATCCACATCGTCGCGGGCATGATCGAGACGACGGATCGAGGCGATCGTTTCTCGAACACGGTCGTCGCCGTCTCGCCCCAGGGCGCGGCGGTCGCCTCGTATCGCAAGCTGCACCTCTACGACGCCTTCGGTTCGCGTGAGAGCGACTTCGTCGAGCCCGGCAGCATTGCCGCTCCCGAGACCTTCGAGGTCGGCGACTTCACCGTGGCACTGCAGACTTGCTACGACATCCGCTTTCCCGAGATGACGCGACGGCTGGTCGATGCGGGCGCCGATCTCGTACTCGTGCCTGCGGAGTGGGTGACGGGCGTGCTGAAAGAACACCATTGGCGCACCCTCGTCACCGCACGGGCTCTCGAGAACACCATCTACGTCGCCGCCGCCGACCACACCCCGCCTATCGGTGTCGGAGCCAGTCTCGTCGTCGATCCGATGGGCGTGACGGTCGCATCCCTCGCAGAGAATGAGGACGTGGGCGTCGCGTGGATCACCCGAGCCCGGGTGGACCATGTCCGACGCGTGAATCCGGCGCTCGCCCTGCGACGCTTCGGCATCAGCGAACTGTAGGAGCGTCGACGTGGCTGCCGATCGGGAGAGCATCCAATTCGGCTCGCGCAAGGAATTCCGAGACTGGATGCTGGTCAATCAGGATCTCGAGGCCGGGATCTGGCTGATCGTCGCCAAGAAGGCTGCGCCGTTCGAGACGGTCACCTACGCCGAGGCGCTCGACGTGGCCCTCGAATTCGGCTGGATCGACGGGCAGTCACGAGGCCGTGATGAGTACACGTCATATCGTGGATTCACGCCGCGACGCTCAGCGAGCCCGTGGTCGATGCGCAACCGTTTGGCTGCAGAGGCCATGATCGCCGAAGGCAGGATGTCGGCGCGTGGGCTTGCCGAGATCGAGCGTGCGCAGGCAGATGGCCGGTGGCAGAGGGCGTACGCGACCTCGACCGAGGCGCAGCCGCATCCGGATTTTTTGGCCGCGCTCGAGCGCGACGCCGCGGCGAAAGAGTTCTACGCGACCCTCAACGCTCAGAACCGGTTTGCGGTGTACTACCGCATCCACTCACTGAAAACCGATGAAGGACGAGCGCGTGCCATCGGCCGGATGGTGGACAAGCTCGCGCGCGGCGAGAAGCCGGCGGGCTGACGTCAGCGGCTCTCGCGCCCCACTCGAGCGAGCTGGGCGGCGGCCCGCTCGAGAACGTCGACCTTCTTGCAGTATGCGAACCGCACGAGCGACGCGTAGTCACCCGCGAGCTGGTCGCCGCAGAAAGCACTGATCGGAATGCCGACGACACCGGCTAGAGCAGGCAGCTCGCGGCACAGCGCTGCGGCGTCGCTGTATCCGAGGGGGGCGGCGTCCGCGACGACGAAGTATCCGGCCTGCGGAGTGAAGACGTCGAAGCCCGCTTTGGTGAGTCCCGCCGAAAGGATGTCGCGCTTCGACTGCAGGCTTCGGGCGATGTGTTCGAAGAATTCGTCGGGCAGACCGAGACCGACCGCGATCGCTGGTTGGAACGGAGCGCCGTTCACGAAGGTCAGGAATTGCTTCACGGCCAGGACGGCTGTGACGATCTCGTCCGGTGCCGTCAACCAGCCGATCTTCCAGCCGGTCGTGTTGAACGTCTTGCCGCCCGACGAGATCGTGACCGTGCGCTCGCGTGCTCCGGGCAGGGTCGCAATCGGCACGTGCGGAACACCGAAGGTCAGGTGCTCGTACACCTCATCGGTGACGATGATCGCGTCGTGTTTGTGGGCGAGATCGACGATCAACTCGAGCGTCTCACGGGGGAGCACGGTGCCCGTGGGGTTGTGCGGGTTGTTGATCAGGATGACGCGGGTGCGGTCGGTCACGGCCGCGCGCAGATCGTCGTGGTCGGGCAGGAACGCCGGAAGTCGCAGGGGAACGGTGCGATGGATGCCGCGGGCCAGGGCGATCACGGCGCCGTACGCATCGTAGAAGGGCTCGAGCGTGACCACCTCGTCGCCGTCGTCGACCAGGGCGAGGAGTGTGGCCGCGAGAGCCTCGGTAGCCCCCGCGGTCACGAGCACCTCGCGGTCGGCGTCGACGTCGATTCCGTAGAAGCGCTTCTGGTGCGACGCGATCGCTTCGCGCAGAACGGGCATACCGAGGCCGGGCGGGTACTGGTTCAGTCCATCGCTGATGGCTTGACGTGCCGCGTCGAGGATCTCGGCGGGCCCGTCTTCGTCGGGAAAACCCTGCCCGAGGTTGATAGCGCCGGTCGCGGTGGCCAGGGCACTCATCTCGGCGAAGATCGTGGAGCGAATGGAGCCGTCAGGCGAGAGAAGCCCTGCGCCGCGCGCTGTGCGCCGCCAGGAACCGGAGATAGTCACGAAGACCAAATCTACCGCCAGCTTTCATGTGGATAACTTTCCCCGTCATCCGCCGTCATCCTTTACGGTGTACCCATGTTCGGTCAGAAACGCGCTGGGTCTGTAGCTGTGACAGCTCTGATAGTGCTTTCCGTTGGGTTACTCGTGGCAAGTTGTAGCCAGCCTCTTCCTGAGGTTCCTAATGTGAGTAGCGCTTCGCCCACGAAAGCCTCCGTCTCGTCCGATCAAGAGATGTACGCGTCGCTGATGGCGAGCTATCAGGCTTACCTCGACGTTGCTGATCAGATTCTCGCGGATGGTGGTCAATCCGCTAACAGGATTGAGTCCGTATCGACCTCGGCCTATGCAACTGACTTCAAGACGGACGCGGCGGAGTACGCAAGTGCTGGACTGCGATCCGTAGGGTCAACAGAGGTGAAAACTGCGAGTCTTCAAAGTTGGTCTCAGGATGGGAGCGGCTTCAAAGTAACTGCGTACGTTTGCGAGGACGTCACCGGCGTGGACGTCCTCAATAGCGAAGGGGTTTCCGTGGTCTCACCTGATCGAGATCCGACGACACCCTACGAAGTCTCTTTCGAAGGCGCCACGGTTAGCCCTCTACTTGTGACTTCTAGAGAACTCTGGACGGGGGCAGATTTTTGCGACGAATAGCATTTGGACTGTTTGCCGTTGCGATTCTCTTGCTGCTTCCGATTCAAGCCGCGAGTGCAAGCGATTGCTCCATCCTTCAGGCTCAAACAACGGGCTGCGGTGAGGTCTCCGGCGGCGGCGTCGATGTCGGGGTCGGGAGCAATAGCCCCGGCCGCGATGGATCGGCGTCCGGCGGAAGCGACGAGTCCAGCGGCGGGGGAGCGGAAGAGCCCGTTTCCGACGGGGGCGCTGTTGAGGTGCCGTGCATCGCGACGAATCTCGAGCTGTGCAACGAGCAGCGTCTCGACGCGCCAGGTGGGGGAACCCCTCCGGGACCTGCCGTGACGACGGGCGAGGTAGCCCATCTGGTGCCGAGTGTCAGCGTGCAAGGTATGGAGCCGAGGGGCTTCATGGTGGTGGGGCTTCCGACAAACTTCTACGCCGACGCTCAGCCGTCGATAGTGTCGACCACACTGCTCGGAACTCCGGCAGAGGTGCGTTTCACTCCGGCCTCTTTTAGGTGGGACAACGGAGACGGGTCAACGACGACAAGCGCGACGGGCGGTGCGACATGGGCTGCTCTAGGCCTCGCCGAGTTCTCTGAGACCGAGACGAGTCACGTCTTCGACCGGGCCGGCGAGTACACGATCTCTCTCACGATCATCTACTCCGCCGAGTACCGAATCGGCGGCGGTGCGTGGCAGCAATTGGCCGGCACGGTGCCTTCCACATCGCCGCCTCTGACGGCCTCGGCCAAGGCTGCGAAGACGGTGCTGGTCGCCGACGACTGCGGGCGTCGTCGCGTATCTCCCGGGTGCTGACGGCCCTGGAATAGAGCCGCAGGAAATCCGGTTTTCTAACTCCAAGGTCCACCCGAGTGTTACGGCAGTTCGTTTTCAGCCCACGTCGAGTCAACGTTCAGCTTTGGTGGTGATGCTTACAGGGCTTGGAAGGAGCACCCATTGTCTGAGAACACCGACAACCCGATCAACCCGGCGGCAGCCGAGGGCGTTGACCGCGACGACACCACGAACACCGGTTCGAGCCCCGCCGCCACTGAGCACGCCCCCGCCTTCCCCCACTACGCACCCAGCGCATCAAGCGCAACTCCGAATTCGACGCCCGCGTCCGAGACCTCGCCGGCCCCTCACGCCCCCCAGGTTCCCGACCAGCAGGCTCCAGGGGCGATGGTCCCGGCGACCGCGTCTGCGCAGCCGACGGCTCCGCAGCCTGCACCGTACACGCCCGGACACCCTCACGCCCCCACCGCAGCGCAGCCGAACCAGCCCGTTGCTCCGACGAATCCGACTCAGGCGGCAACAGCTCAGTATCCCGCGCCGCACAATCAGGCCCAGCCTCATCAGGCACACGCCAACCAGACGCAGCCGACCGTGCCCTACGGCGCAGCTCCCGGCAACTACGGCAACGGCGCATTCGGCCAGCCACCACAGCAGCCTCCGGTCGCGGGCGCAGCCACGTCCGGCGCCAACGCCCCGAAGCGGCGCGGTGCAACCCTCGTCGTTGCTGCTCTGGCGATCGCCGCCCTCGTGGGCGGAGCATCCGGCGCCGGAATCACCGCCTGGACTCTGAGCCAGAATCAGCAGACCTCGACCTCGAGCGCGTCTGGCCCGCAGACCATCACCGTGAACAATGCAGACGACGCATCGCTCGCAACCGCGGTCGCGGCGAAGGCCTCTCCCTCGGTCGTGACCATCTCGGTCAACGACGGCCAGTCGGGTGGCACCGGTTCGGGCGTCATCCTCTCGGACGACGGCTACATCCTCACCAACACCCACGTCGTCACCCTCGATGGGGCAACCGGAAAGCCGACCATCCAGGTCACCACGAACGACGGACGACTCTTCGCTGGAACGCTCGTCGGAACAGACCCGGTCGCAGATCTCGCCGTGATCAAGCTCGACAAGGCGAAAGACCTCACTCCCATCACCTGGGGCGACTCGACCAAGCTCAACGTCGGTGACTCCGTCGTTGCCATCGGTGCACCGCTCGGACTGTCGGGAACCGTGACAACGGGAATCGTCAGCGCGCTGAATCGCGCGATCACGGTCGCTTCGTCCGCCGCTCCCAAGGGCGACGACACGGAGTCGACTCCGCCCGACGATAACGGCGGGCCTGGCGACGGTACGAAACAGAATCCCTACGACTTCTGGAACTTCGACATTCCGGGCCAGGGAGGCTCTGAAGCGCCCAAGCAGGCGCAGGCCACCTCGAGCATCTCGCTCGCGGTCATCCAGACGGACGCGGCGATCAACCCCGGCAACTCGGGCGGCGCTCTGCTGAACGACAAGGGCGAACTCATCGGCATCAACGTCGCCATCGCCAGCGCCGGCTCCTCGAGTGGATCCGGCCAGTCCGGTTCGATCGGCGTCGGCTTCTCCATCCCCGCCGCGCTGGCCCAGCGAATCTCGCAAGAGATCATCAAGGACGGCGCCGGCAGCCACGGTCTCCTCGGCGCCTCCGTGGGGGACGCCAGCTCAGACCAGGCCCTCGCGAGCGTCACGGCCGGAGCTCTTGTCAAAGAGGTCTCGTCAGGCGGAGCGGCGGAGAAGGCCGGCATCAAGTCGGGCGACGTCATCACGGCGTTCAATGGCATCCCTGTCGCCGGCGCGACCGACCTCACCGCGCAGGTTCGCAGCCTCGCCGCCGGCTCCGACGCCAAGCTCACGGTCTACCGTGACGGCAAGAACCAGGACGTCGACGTGAAGCTCGGAGAACTCACCCAGTAATCGACCTCGGTAGCAGCGATCCCCGGACGGCCTCGGCCGTCCGGGGATTGCTGCGTGCTGGAAGCATCGGCGCGGTAACGGTGCATGAGCCCTGCGATAGGCTCGTTCGGCCAGCGTCGGCGCGACGACATCGAATCCCGCGTGCGACACGGCGCCAGAACACAACGAGTGGATGCCATGACCCCGAACACCCCAGCGAGTTCCCTGCCCGGCGTTTCCTACGTCATGCCGGTGCTCAACGAGGTCACCCATGTCGAGGCGGCGATCGACAGCCTGCTCTCACAGGATTACCGTGGCCCGTTCGACGTGATCGTCGCACTCGGACCGAGCATCGACGGGACCACCGAGTTGGTCGAGCGGCTCTCGCGTGTCGACCCGCGCATTCAGGTGATCGAGAACCCCACGGGTTCGACCCCGAGCGGGTTGAACGTGGCGATCAACGCGTCACGCAACCCGATCGTGGTGCGTGTCGACGCGCACTCGGTCCTTCCGTCGGACTACACGCGCATCGCCGTAGAGACGATGGCGCGCACGAACGCGGCCAACGTCGGCGGCATCATGCAGGCCGAGGGCACCACGCCGTTCGAGGATGCCGTGGCCGCGGCATACGGGTCGGCGATCGGTCTCGGAGGCGGCCAGCACCACCTCGGAGGCGACGAAGGGCCGGCCGAGACCGTCTATCTCGGAGTGTTCCGTCGCGAGTGGATTCAGCGTGTGGGCCTCTTCAACGAGGAGATCCGGCGCGGCCAGGACTGGGAGCTGAACCGTCGACTGCGTGAGGCCGGGGGAGTCGTCTGGTTCACGCCCAAGCTCACCGTCACCTACCGCCCGAGGCCGTCTCTCGAGAAACTCGCCCGGCAGTTCTTCTCCACGGGTCTGTGGCGGGGCGATCTCGCTCGCCGCTTCTTCAGCTCCAATGCACTGAAGTACTTCGCGCCGCCCGTCGCAGTGATGGCCGTGACGCTCGGCCTGCTTCTGGGCTGCTTCGGCTACTTCGGGCTGGTCGGTAATGCGCAGGGCCCTGCGCTCGTGATCTCATGGATCTTCACCGCGCTCTTCATCTTTCCGATCCTCTACGTGCTGCTCGTCGCTGTCGCGTCGATCGGCATCGCAGCGCGTCGGGGCGTTCGCACGGGTGCGTGGTTTCTCGTAGTCTTGCCCTGCATCCACTTCAGCTGGGGCACGGGCTTCATTCTGGGGTTCCTGAAGCTCACGAGCAACATCACCGCTCACACCGGAAGGTAACAGTGTCACCGACGTCTACGCGAGGGCGGCCGTCCTCGATCGCCGAGCTGCGCGCTGTCGCCCAGCCTCCCGAGGTGCGGGGGCGGCGCAATGCGGAGCACTGGACCGCGTCGCTGTACCTGCGCAACATCTCGCCCTATCTGACCTGGCTGTTGCTGAAGACGTCAATCTCGGCCAACGGGGTCACCGGGCTCATGATCCTCGTCGGATGGTCGACCGCCGCTGCGCTCCTCATTCCGGGGATCGGAGGAGCCTCCCTCGCTCTCGTGCTCGGTCAACTGCAGATGCTCGTCGACTGCTGCGACGGCGAGGTAGCCAGGTGGCGAGGAACGTCGTCTCCAGCCGGAGTCTTCCTCGACAAGGTCGGCCACTACACGACCGAGTCGCTGATCCCCATCGCGCTGGGCATCCGCGCGGCCGGTTTTCCTTTCGATGCACCGGCCGACTATCTCTGGACCACCCTCGGATTCGCCCTCGCACTCGTGATCGTGCTCAACAAGGCCCTCAACGACATGGTGCACGTGGCGCGGGCCAATGCCGGGCTCAGCAAGCTCGCCGACAAGCAGGGAGAATCCGAGCCGTCGCAGCGGCTTGTGGCTCGACTGCGTCGCTTGGCCCGGTTCGTGCCCTTCCACAGGCTCTACCACTCGGTGGAACTCACGATGCTGGCATTCGCTTTCGCAGCCCTCGGCCTCTTCATCGGCGGTCCTCTCGCCGATCGTATTCTGCTCGGTGCGCTACTGCCTCTGTCGGTTCTCGCTCTGATCGGGCATTTCATAGCGATCATGGCCTCGAAGAGGGTGCGCTCATAGTCGACGAGCTTCCGCCGACTGTCGGTGTCGTCGTGCTGACACAGGGCACGCGGCCCGATGACCTGCGCCGTGGGCTCGAGTCGATTCTTGCCCAGACGGGGGTGACCCTCGATGTCGTGTGTGTTGGAAATGGCTGGGTGCCGGTCGGGTTGCCTGAGGGCGTCGCACCGCTCGCGTTGGCCGAGAACCTCGGGATTCCCGCGGGTCGCAACGCGGGGGTCGACAGGGTCTCCGGGGAGTTCATCTTCTTCCTCGACGACGACGCCAGCATCCCGTCGTCGACCTTTCTCCTCGACGCGATCACCATCATTCGACGAGACCCGAGCATCGGACTCCTGCAGCCGCGGGTCGTCGATCCTCGGGGAGTGACGAATCCCCGCCGCTGGACGCCACGCATCCGAAAGGGCGACCCTCGCACGTCGTCGCCGGTGTTCTCGGTATGGGAGGGGGCCGTGCTCCTGCCGCGATCCGTGTTCGACGCGACGGGCGGGTGGGCTGCGCCGTTCTTCTACGCGCACGAGGGTATCGAGCTCGCCTGGCGCGTCTGGGATCAGGGGCTCGTCACCTGGTACGCCGGAGATCTCGTCGCACACCATCCCGCTATCGAACCGACGCGGCACTCGTACTACTTCAGGCTCAACGCGCGTAATCGCGTGTGGCTGGCGAAACGCAACCTGCCCGCGATTATCGCGCCGGTCTATGTGGGAGCGTGGACCGGCATCCAGATTCTTCGCTGGGCGCGCCGCCCCGCGGCCCTGCGCGCCTGGTTCGGCGGCTGGCTGGCGGGCTGGCGCGAAGACGCCGGCGAGAGACGGCCGATCCGCTGGCGCACCGTGCTTCGGATGACGAGGGCCGGCAGGCCGCCCATCGTCTAGCTGCGTGACCGGATGCGTGTGGTTCGATCATCACGATTGGCTACCGGTAAAGCCCCCTGGTCGGGGGGCCAACGGCGGCTGAGTACCCTGGAATGGTGGGAATTCTTCGTGACGCCAAACTCGGGATCAAAGTCGGAGTCGATCTGCTGAAGTCGAGGCGCACACGGGGCCAGCTCGCCCAGAAGCTGTCGCGCCGCCCTCCGTTCGCCCCGGGCTCTTTCGAGATCGGTGTCTACTTCGCCGATAGCGACGTCAACCTCTACCAGCTTCGCCAGTGGTACGAGCCGCTGGTCGAGCTGTCGAAGACCTGGCCCGTCGTCATCCTCAGCCGTAGCCCCTCCGCTATGAGCGCGCTGCTCGACGAGTCTCCGCTTCCGGTCGTCTACGTGCGCAAGGTCGTCGACCTCGAACAAGTGATCGATGAACAGGCCCTCAAGGTCGTGTTCTACGTCAACCAGAACACTCGGAACTTCCAGATGATGCGCTACGGGCGCCGCTGGCACGTTTTCATCAATCACGGTGAGAGCGACAAGATGTACATGACGACCAACCAGTTCAAGGCGTACGACTACAGCCTTGTCGCGGGCGAGGCAGCAGTCGCGAGACTGAATCGGGTTCTGTGGGACTACGACTTCGACAAGCGTGCGATCCGCATCGGGAGACCGCAGGCCGACCACTACTCGGGGCCGGTTCCCTACACCCCTGACGACCGCCGTGTCGTTCTCTATGCTCCGACGTGGGAGGGCGACAGGCCCTCCGCGGCCTACGGATCGATCGTGACTCACGGCGTCGGTCTGGTCACCCAACTCCTGGCGACCGGCGCGCACCGGGTCATCTACCGACCGCATCCTCGGAGCGGCGTCGTCGACTCGAGCTACGCTGCAGCCAATCAGCAGATCATCAAACTGATCGCTCAGGCGAACGCCGCAGATCCTCGGGCTCAGCACATCTACGACGACGGGCCCCAGCTCGGCTGGCAACTCGCGGCCGCCGACATGGCGATCGTCGACATCTCTGCGATGGTCTACGACCGGTTGGCGAGCGGAAAACCGCTGTTCGTCACCCGTCCGGTCAACGCGCTCGCCGAGATCGACTCGAGTGGATATCTTTTCGAGGCGGAATGGCTCGACGCCGACGAGGCTGCCGACATCGTGTCCAGAATCGACGCCCTCGAACACGATCCCGAGGCCGAAGCCCGTCTCGCGTACTGGGTCGAGAGATATTTCGGCGATACGTCACCGGGAGCGACGACGCGTCGATTCCATGAGGCAGTGGGAGGCCTGATGGACGCGTGGGAGACCTACGCCGCGCTCCACATGGACGACGGCCCGGTCGACGAGCATGAACCGGTCATCGAAGAATCGAATTGACGACCGTCGGCGTCGTGGATGCGTGCCTCGCGTCAGCGATCGACGCGGGCGAGACGCATGCGCACGAGAACCACCGCTACACCGATGACCACCAGCACGACGGCGGCCGCGACGAGCATGGGAACGAAGGCGACGCCCGTATCTGCAAGCGTCGTACTCACCGGAGTGATCTCAGTGAATCGTGCGAACAATGCTCTCACCCCGCTTTCGTATGTGTAACAAGTGTGTAACGTCGTCAAGCCTAGCAGTTGACTCTCAGCAATTCACCACGTTTGTGTGCGAGTCGCGCATTCGACGCAGAATAGAGATCATGATCACCATCACGTATACCGGTCACCGCTATGAACTCAGCGTCGACGGCGAAGGAGTCGGACGTTGTTTCTACCGAGACGCCGGCCCTCGTCGAGTCTTCATCCATACCGAAGTAGACGCGGGGCACGCAGGTCAGGGACTGGCCACACGTCTCATCGAGTACGCGCTCAGCGACTGCCGGGCTCGAGGGATGCGCATCGTCGCGCGTTGCCCGATGGTGTCGGCCTATCTCGACAAGCACCATGACTTCGACGACCTCGTCGATACTCCCGCGGGCGTGGACGCGCCTGAGGCTGCCGACTGAGGACCGTCCTAGCGACAATAGGATGTCGTCGGCTCAGATCCGCACCTCTGGCCACTCCGAACCCGGAGCATCCGGCGCCACGACCTCTGCCTCGGACTTCTTTCGCGACCGAGTGAGCATGCGGGGTCGGCGTCGATCCTGGCCCGTCAGCTCTTTCTGTCGAGGCACCTTCTTGTCGCGGGGCACGACCACCTTGGGTTCGAGGCTCGCGGGGAAAAGGGGTGGGGGAGGGCCGAAGGCGTAGCGGGCGCTGTGCACGACCTTTCGCCCCAGGATGTGATTGCCTGTTCCGCCGATCACGGCGCCGACACCGAAGGGTACGAGGCGCCCCACCGCTCCTGCTCCCGCGCGCGCGGCCAAGTGTTTGAGGAAGGTTGTCTTCAGGCGGTCGGCGATCGGTCCGATAGCGAACTGGGGGAGGCTCCGAGTCACCAACGTTCCCCAGTACTGACTTCTCGGCGCTCCGGTACCCGTCACTTGACCGGCCAGTTGCCTCACGAGGTCGGCGCCCGCCGTTCCCATCATCATCGACATCACGAGGGTGCGCGCCCGGTCGGGGTCGTCCACGGCGATACCGTGGACCTCGGTGATGGACTGAGCGAACAATGCGCTTGCCTCAAGGAATCCCGCCGTCTCGACGCTGGTGAGAGCAAGCGAGATTCCGACGCCGATGCCGGGGATGACCGCGCTCGCGCCGACAGCGGCCCCGCCTGCCGTGACGGCGGCGAGGTAACGCGTCTCGAGAATCTTGATGATCTGCTCGGACGTCGCGTTCGGGTGCATCTTGCGAATGGATCGGATATGGGCGACGACCACGGGCCGGTGCACGCTCAGGAGGCCGTCGATGCCCTTGGTGAACTGGGGGTGCAGATCGGGGTCGTAGACCGTCGGACCGGGCTGTGCCTCGCCGAGCTGCTTCTGCTTCTTCGCCACTGAGAGTCCTTCGTTCGGTCGGTGGGGTGATCATCCTACGTTTTCAAGCCGAGAGGCGTAGCGTCGACACATGGATACTCGACCGACGCATGCCCAGATTCCCGCCGACGGCCAGGAGTCGGTGTGGGACTACCCACGCCCTCCTCGCCTCGAGATGTCGACCGAACGCATCCAGATCACCCTCGGCGGTGTCGTCATCGCCGACACTGTGAATGCGTGCCGCGTTCTCGAGACGAGCCACCCGCCGGTCTACTATCTGCCGCGTTCCGCGTTCGCCGACGGAGTGATCACTCCTTCGGTCGGGAGCTCGTTCTGCGAGTTCAAGGGGTCGGCCAAGTACGTCACTCTCCGAGGTGGCAGCGTCGTTGCGCAGGGCGCGGGATGGTTCTACCCCACGCCGACGAGGGGATTCGAGGAGCTTCGAGACAGGATCGCCGTCTATCCGTCGGCGATGGATGTCTGCACGGTCGACGGCGAGGCGGTAACGCCGCAGGAGGGCGATTTCTACGGTGGATGGATCACCTCGCGCGTCGTCGGCCCGTTCAAGGGCGCGCCGGGAACCCTGGGGTGGTGAGCTGCGCCCTATTCGGCTGTGACGAAGTCGATGAGCTGCTCGACCCGGCCCAGTAGCTGTGGCTCGAGATCGGTGTAGGTAGAGACCCGCGACAGGATGCGCTGCCAGGCTCGGGCGATATCGGCCTGCTCCGCGTGTGGCCATCCGAAGGCCTCGCAGATGCCGTGCTTCCACTCGATAGATCGAGGGATCACGGGCCACTCGGTGAGGCCGAGTCTGGCGGGTTTCACCGACTGCCAGACGTCGACGTAGGGGTGGCCCACGACGATCACGTTGGCGCCATGGGGGCCGCGGGCGACCTTCTCGGCGATTCGGCTCTCTTTCGAGTTCGGAACGAGGTGATCGACGAGAACCCCGACCCGCCGTCCAGGCCCGGGCCGGAACTCGGCGAGAACCTCCTCGAGATGGTCGACGCCCTCGAGATACTCGACCACGACGCCCTCGGCGCGCAGGTCGGAACCCCAGACCTTCTCGACGAGTTCGGCATCGTGTCGGCCCTCGACGAAGATGCGGCTGGCACGAGCGACTCTGGCCCGTTCTTGCGGGCCGGCGATCGATCCCGATGCCGTGCGGCCAAGACCGGTCTGCTTCGTGCGGGGGGCACGAACGGCCACCGGGGTGCCTTCGAGCAGGAAGCCCGGTCCCAGAGGGAACATGCGGCGGCGGCCCTTGCGGTCCTCCAACTCGACCATCCGGCCTTCAACCCGCACGACGGAGCCGCAGAAGTCACTGGCGACGTCTTCGAGAACGAGATCGGTCACGGCCTCGACGACCGGGAGGTCGACCTTGGCCGGGCGTCTCGAGAAGTCGGCCAATACATCGGAGCCGTAGCGGTCGTCGGTGTTCATCTGCTCGACGCTAGCAACTCACCACGGGCGCGACCGAGAGGCTCGCTGGGCGGCAGCGTCGAGTTCAACACTGCCGTTTGGCCTGCACACGGTTCGTCTGAGGACAACCCCCGACAGCCCCGCTCGATCAACTCGTAGCGTGAAGAGAACGCACACGAGAAAGGCATGTCTATGACCCGGTTCGGATACACCCTCATGACAGAACAGAGCGGTCCCAAGCAGCTCGTCGGCTACGCCGTCGACGCCGAGCGCGCAGGATTCGACTTCGAGGTCTCGAGCGATCACTACTCGCCGTGGCTGACCGAGCAGGGGCACGCACCCTATGCCTGGTCGGTGCTCGGCGCCGTCGCCCAGGCCACCGATCGAGTTGAACTCGCCACCTACGTCACCTGCCCGACGATGCGGTACCACCCCGCTGTGATCGCGCAGAAGGCGGCCACCATGCAGCTGCTGAGCGACGGTCGGTTCATTCTGGGACTCGGATCGGGCGAGAACCTGAATGAGCACGTCGTCGGGGAGGGGTGGCCGTCGGTTGCACCGCGCCAGGACATGCTCGAGGAGGCCGTGACGATCATCCGTCAGCTGCACTCGGGCGATCTCGTCACGTGGGAGGGAGAGTACTTCCGCGTCGACTCGGCCCGCATCTGGGATGTGCCAGAGGGCGGGGTTCCCATCGGGCTGGCCGTGTCGGGCGAGAAGTCGATCCAGAGGTTCGCCCCCCTCGGCGATCACCTCATCACCACGGAGCCGTCTGCCGACCTCATCTCGGGATGGGCCGCCGCTCGCGCGGACAGCGCGCCCTCGCGCTCGATCGGCCAGATCCCCATCAGCTGGGCTCCCGACAAAGAGGATGCGATCGCCCGGGCTCACGAGCAGTTCCGCTGGTTCGCCGGTGGCTGGGCCGTCAACTCAGACCTGCCCACCCCGGCGGGTTTCGAGGGTGCGACCCAGTTCGTGCGGCCCGAAGACGTGGCCGAGCAGATCGCCTGCGGTCCCGATCTGGATGAGCTCGCCGAGAGTGTGCGCCCGTACCTCGATGCAGGATTCACCGACGTCGCGATCGTGCAGATCGGCGACGAGCTGCAGCAGCGATTCCTCGATGAGATCGCCGAGCCGCTGTTGGAAAAGCTCCGCGCACTCTGATCCCCAAAATATTCGTCGAGCGGGCCGGGCATAGAATTCCCGTCGGAATGGTTGCACACGCGCAACCTCCTCTCGAAAGGCACCACCCGGCCTATGGCCCCCTCGACGAATACTCCCGAACCCCCCGACAATTACAGCGAACGAGAACGACGCCAGCGCGCACGGCTCGCCCGCACGCCGAGCGAACGGGCGATCGTCTTCACGTTGGCGCTCACGGGCCTCACGGCCGCGGTGATGCAGACGCTGGTCACTCCCATCACTCCTGAGCTACCCACCCTGCTCGACACGTCCAGCTCGAACGCCACGTGGGTGCTCACGGCCACGCTGCTGGCAGCGGCCATCACCACTCCGATCTCCGGTCGTCTGGGCGACATGTTCGGCAAGCGCCGCATCACGCTCCTGCTTCTGGCGATCACGATCGTCGGTTCCGTGGTCTGTGCGCTCGCCCAAGACGTGACCGTGCTCATCGCCGGGCGAGCGTTGCAAGGCGCAGGGCTCGGCGTGATCGCACTCGGCATCAGCATTCTGCGCGATGTCCTGCACCCCAAGCGGCTCGGTGCAGCCGTTGCTCTCGTCAGTTCTACCCTGGGTATCGGCGGCGCTCTCGGCTTGCCGGTGGCCGCGTTCGTCGCCGACACCTTCGACTGGCACGTGCTGTTCTGGATGGCCACCGCGCTGTCTGCCATCGCTTTCGTCCTCGTGCTGTGGATCATCCCCGTCTCCACTCTCCGCACGGGTGGTTCGTTCGATTTCATCGGCGCGGTCGGGTTCGGAATCGGACTCGTGGCGATTCTGCTCGCGGTCTCGAAAGGAAACGAGTGGGGCTGGGCAACGCCGGCAACCATCGGCCTGTTCGCCGGGGGAGCCGTCGTGCTCATCGTCTGGGGCGTCTACGAGCTCCGCGCATCCAACCCGCTGATCGACCTGCGGATCGCCGCGCGCAGGCCGGTGCTTCTGACGAACCTGGCATCGATCACCGTCGGGTTCGCCTACTTCGCCAGCGTCGCCGTTCTGCCTCAACTCCTCGAGTCACCCACCGACACGGGCGTCGGCCTCGGCCAGTCGCTCTTCATCGCAAGCCTCTGCCTGATGCCCAGCGGAATCGTGATGTTCTTCCTCTCGCCGGTCGCCGCACGTCTGTCGGCAAGCAGGGGTCCGCGCACCTCCCTCGTTCTCGGCGCCTTCATCATCGCGGTGGGCTACGTGCTCGCCGTCGGCCTGATGACGGAGGTCTGGCACGCGGTGCTCGTCGCCACCGCGGTGGGCTTCGGCGTGGGGTTCGCCTATGCCGCGATGCCCACACTGATCATGCACGCTGTGCCGGCGTCGGAGACGGCCGCGGCCAACGGCTTCAACTCGGTGATGCGCACCCTCGGGTCGACGATCGCTGCCGCCGTCATCGGGGTGATCCTCTCATCGCACGTCGACATCGTGGGTGAGCGCGCCATCCCCACCGCCGAGGCATTCCAGTGGTCGTTCGGCCTCGCGGCCGCAGTGGCCCTCGCGGGCGCGATCCTCGCGCTCTTCCTTCCCCGACGCGAGACGATCTACACGACGGCCAGCATCCCCATCGTCGCGCCCGGCAAGAACTGATCACTCGAGCCGAGCCTCGTCGCCCAGCCACCGATTGAGGTCGGCGGTCAAGGCGTCGTCTACAGGCATGCCGCGGCCGTCGAGCGTGTGCACCGCAACAGCCTGGCGCACGCTCGACACGAGCCAGATCGCATCGCACTCGACGAGGTCGGCTGCCTCGATGGCAGCGAATCTCGTTCGGAAGCCTCTGGATTCGAAGAAGGCGAACGCAGTGGCCTGGGTCGTTCCGGCGAGGATTCCCGCGTCGATCGCGGGGCTCTCGATGAGCTCGCTTCGCCGCACGATCAGGCTCGACGTCGGACCTTCGAGCGCGAATCCATCGGTCGACGTGAAGATCACGTCGTCGGCGCCTCGTCTGGATGCCTCGCGCAGCGCGGCCGCGTTGGTCGCGTACGACAGGTGCTTGGCTCCCAGGAGAAGCCATGGCGCGCCTTCCGCGGCGTCGCTCGCGTACCCGCGATCGAGTGTGACGACCGAGACGCCGCTGCGTCTGATGCGAGTGAAGTCGCGAGCGGCACGGGCGAGGAGCCAGGCTGTGGGGGAGCCGTCTCCGCCCTCGACTCCCCGCGTCATCACGATAGTGACGGCGAGGCGGTCGACCGGCTCGTGCGCGTCGATCGCCATCCTCAGGGCATCCGTCCAGATCAGGCGGTCTGGCGGCGCAAGATCAAGCGCTCTCGCCGAGGCCTCGAGCCGGGCGAAGCGGGCCTCGAGTGCGGGCATCCGGCCGGCGATCACGCTGATGCTCTCGAAGATGCCGTCGCCGCGTGTGACTCCCCAGTCGGTCACGGCCAGGTGCGGCCCGCGGGGATCGACGCGTCGCGGGCCTGATGCGTCGACGATGAACAGGACGGGTGAACCGGTCACGGGTTCCACCGTTCGATGGAATGCAAGTGGACCTCACGCAGCTCGCCGGCATCGGCGACCGCGGTGAGAAAGGTGCAGTTTGGCTGGCGGCGGCGGTCGGTGGGCGAACCCGGGTTCAACAGACGCAGGCCGCTGGCTGCCGTCGAGTCCCACGGAATGTGGCTGTGACCGAAGACGAGGACGTCTGCGTCGTCGAACGTCTGCGCCATGCGCTCGTTTCGCCCGGTCGCCGCTCCGGTCTCGTGAATCATCGCGAATCGCACTCCTTCGATCTCTCGTCGCGCAACCTCGGGCAGCCGAGATCGAAGTTCCGGCCCGTCGTTGTTGCCGTACACCCCCACCAGGCGAGCGGATCGAGCCTCGAGCTCGTCGAGCGTGGCCTCATCGACCCAGTCGCCCGCGTGCAGAACGACATCTGCCGTGTCGATCGCCGTCCACAGCTCGGGCGGCAGAGCCTTCGCCCGTTTCGGTAGATGGGTGTCGGCGGTCATGACGATTCGGGTGCTCACTCGTTCAGTCTGACAGCGCGGGTGGGATTGAATAAGGGGGTGACCCATCCTCAGCGCGACCTCATCGCCGCCCTCCGCTCAGACCTCACCGCGGCGGGATTCACCGTCTCCGCTCTTTCCGGGCTCTGGGGCCAGGATGCCGACGCCGCGTTGCATCGCAATCAGCGCGTTCCGGCACTCAGGGCATTGACCCAGCTGAGGCGCACGCTCGGGCGGTCGACGCCGACAGCCACGCTCGCGGAACTGTTCGTGCTCGGCCTGCCAGTGCCGCCCGCACTGCTCGCCGAGGCCCTGCCGACTCTTGGTCTCCAGGGCGCATCGGAATTGAGGCTGATCTCGTCGGTGAGCGAGCGAGACGAGAGTGTGCGGCCGACGGCCGATCTGCGGCCCTACAGCTTCATCGACCAGCTCGGAGTCGGCAGCTGGTGGATCGTGTCGGACCTCGGCGAGTTGTCACTTGGACACGCCGTGGGCGAAGACCACGTGCTCGGTGTCGGAGGTGCGTCGCTCACGCTGAGCGGACTCATGATCCAGCGCCCCGTCGAGGCAGCCCTCGACCTCGGCACCGGATGCGGCATCCAGGCCATGCATGCGGCCCGGCACGCGCGCCGGGTCGTAGCGACTGACATCTCGGCTCGTGCCCTCGACATCGCCGCTCTGAACGCCGAACTGAACGGGTTCGAGAACATCGAGTTCCGGCTGGGCAGCCTCTTCGAGCCTGTCGCCGACGAGACCTTCGATCAGATCGTCTCGAACCCGCCGTTCGTCATCACCCCCCGGGCCGAGGGCGTGCCGAGCTATGAATACCGCGACGGCGGAATGGTCGGCGACGCGCTTGTGCAGCACGTCATGCGCCACGCGAGCGACTATCTGGCGCCCGGCGGCATCGCGCAGTCCCTCGGCAACTGGGAGTACACACACGAGAAGGACGGCCTCGATCGAGTGAACGGATGGCTCGATGACTCACCCGCCCTTGTTGTCGACGCGTGGGTCATCGAACGCGACGTGCAGCACATCTTCGAGTACGCGGAGACATGGATCAGAGACGGGGGCACGACCCCCGCGTCTCCCGAGTTCGATCGTCTCTACGGAGCGTGGCTCAACGACTTCGAGCACCGGGGGGTCGAGCGTGTCGGGTTCGGCTATGTCCTGCTTCGGCGACCGGATGCAGCGTCGTCCGTCGCGTCGGCGGCTCCGCTTCGCCGCCTCGAGCAACTACATGGCCCGCTGGGCGGCTCGGGCTCTGGCCTCGGGGCACACCTGGCAGAGTGCCTCGACGGGCACGACTGGCAGGCGAGCCGCAGCGATGCCGAACTCGCCTCATCGACCTTGGTCGTCGCATCCGATGTGACCGTCGAGCGGCACTACTGGCCCGGCGACGACGACCCGACAGCCATGATCTTGAGGCAGGGCGGGGGATTCGGGCGCCAGACCCCCGTCGACACGGGTCTCGCCGCGCTGGTCGGAGCGTGCGACGGAGAGCTCAGCGTCGGCGCCATCTGCGGCGCGCTCGCCCAGTTGCTCTCGGTCGATGAGCGGGCCCTCGAAGCGGAGCTGCTGCCTCTCGTCCGTTCACTCCTCGACGACGCGATCCTCCTGCCGACCACGGCGAGTTGATGCACGCCGCGCCGATTCGAGCTCCCGTTTCCCGAATGAGCACCGCATAGTCCCGATCCGGTCACCCGGCGTTTGCTTCATGGGAGTCCCCTGAATGCGTGGCATCTCGCCACGTTCGATCAGGGGGATCAAACGAATGCACTCACAC
Source organism: Agreia sp. VKM Ac-1783 (assembly GCF_900177765.1). Lineage (GTDB taxonomy): Bacteria > Actinomycetota > Actinomycetes > Actinomycetales > Microbacteriaceae > Agreia. Next base: position 618,656 of record NZ_FXWI01000002.1, on the reverse strand, counting down.
TTCTTCCGAGGATCAGTGACTCGGCGGCGCACTCTGGCCGGCACCGCTGCCATCGTGGTCGCGGCGAGCGTTCTCGCCCCGGGCGCGGCCTTCGCCGCTGAGCTTCCCGACAATGGCGGGGCGGCGCGCAGCGAGGGCGACAGCACGGCCGCGCTTCGGGCTTCTATCGCCGATGGACCGGCCAAGAACGTGATCCTGCTCATCGGCGACGGCATGGGCGACAGCGAGATCACTATCGCCCGCAACTACGCCTATGGCGCCGCGGGTCAACTGCCGGGCATCGACGCACTGCCGCTCACGGGCCAGTACACGACGTATTCGCTCTACAAAGACGGAGCGAACAAGGGCAAGCCGGACTATGTGCCCGACTCAGCGGCGACCGGCTCCGCCTGGGCCACAGGAACCAAGACCTACGACAACGCCATCTCGGTCGACATCGATGGGGCGCCTCAGCAAACGCTGATCGAGATCGCCAAGGCCAACGGGCTCCGTACGGGCAACGTGAGCACGGCGGAGATCCAGGATGCAACGCCGGCCGTGCAGATCGCCCACGTCGATGCGCGTAGCTGCTACGGACCGGATTCCGCGACGTGCGGCGATGACGCGCTCGTGGCAGGAGGACTCGGATCGATCAGCGAGCAGTTGATCGACTCTCGTGCGGACGTCACCTTCGGCGGAGGCGCTGCGTCGTTCGGCCAGACTGCCAAGGCCGGCGAGTGGAATGGCCAGACTCTGTTCAACCAGGCGAGCGATCGCGGCTACCAGCTGGTCGACGATGCGACCGAGCTCGCCGCCCTCACCGAGGCGAATCAGCAGAAACCGGTGCTCGGTCTGTTCACTCCCGGCAACTTCCCCACACGATTCGCGCCGACCACGGCGACAGTCGGCGGCGCGGATGCCCCCGTGACATGCGCTCCTAATCCCGACCGTCTCTCGACCGACCTCTCATTGGCCAGCCTGACGGAGAAGTCGATCGGACTCCTCAACACCGCCGACAGCAAGGGATTCTTCCTGCAGGTCGAGGGCGCCTCGATCGACAAGCGCGACCACAGCGCTGACGCCTGCGGCCAGATCGGCGAGACGATCGACCTCGACGAGGCCGTGCAGAAAGCGTTGGCATTCGCCGAGGCAGACGGAAACACCCTGGTCATCGTCACCGCGGACCACGCGCACACGAGCCAGATCGTCGACAGCACGCCGCCCACGAGTCTGAGCACCGCGCTCACCACGGCCGACGGCACGGTGATGAAGGTGTCGTACGGCACCGCCGCAGCCGGAGGGTCGCAGCAGCACACGGGCAGCCAGCTCCGCGTCGCGGGCTACGGTCCGGGGGCTGCGAACGTGGTGGGTCTCATTGATCAGACGGACAACTTCTTCACGATCGCGAACGCCCTCCAGCTCAACCGCGACACGGCATCGCTGAGTTCGGACGCATCGCTCGTCCTACCGAAGACCACCTTTGCGCCGGGTGAATCGTTCGACGCGGTCGTCTCAGGCCTCGCCGGTGATCGCCAGCTGACCGGAACGATCTCCTCCACGGCGGATCAGAGCGATTCCGTCGTCGTGCCGAAGAGCGATCTCATCGACGGCGGGCTCGTCTTGCCTGCCTCAGCTCCGGCTGAGATCGGCGAGTACTCGGTGGATCTGACGGGAACGCAGAGCTCGAAGACACTGACAGCGAGGTTCCAGGTGACCGCTGACGGGCAGCTACCTCCCGCCGCTCCGGGCTCTAGCGTTCCGGGTGCGGCGACGGGCGGATCCGGATCGTCGGCCGCCGGCCTCGCACTGACGGGCGCCCAGATCTATCCGATCGTCGGAGCCGCTCTGCTGCTTCTGGCGCTCGGAGCCTTCCTCATCGCGCGTCGCCGATCGAGCACGAGCAACTGACACGCGTCGAAACGTGAGCGGGTGACAGGAATCTTCCTGTCACCCGCTTTCGTGTACGTAGTCGCGCGCCACATTCAAGGATGGCGAGATTCGACCCTCGCGGCGGCAGTCACTCCGAAAGCCAAGAGGACAAGAACCGACGCGGCCACGACAACGAGAGGCGCAGACCATCCGCCGGAGGCCTCGTGCACGGCGCCGACGATCGACGGACCTGTGGCGGCGAGAAGGTAGCCGCCGCCCTGCACGAAGGCCGACATACCTCTGGCCTGATCGTTGCTCGTCGACATGCGCACGATGATGATGAAGACGATCGTGATGCCGCCGCCCTGCGCGGCTCCACCCACGACCGACCACAGCGGCCAGAGCTGGGGGGCGAGCAGAAGCCCCAGCGGCATGGCCAGCCAGAGCGTGCCGACGAGACCCACTACAGAGCCGGGACGCCATCGATTCGCGAGCACCGGCACGCCCAGGGCGCCGACGACGGCAAGTACCTGGAACACAGATGAGCTGGCCCCCGCCGACTTGTTGTCGAGACCCTGCACCTCGTGCAGAATCGTCGGCAGCCAGGTCGTGATGCCGTAGTAGGAGAAGGCCTGTCCGCCGAACGCGAGCATCAGCAGCCACGCGGTGAGGCTCCTGTAGGAAGCCGAGTGGGCCGGTGCGACCTCGGAGGTGTCGGCGGCCGTTGCCCGGTCGCCAAAAATCGAGCTGCGCCATCCAGCGGCCTGACCCCAGACGAGAATGGCAGCGACGAGGAGAACGGCCCACGCGGTGATCGCTGCCCGCCAGCCCAGCCAGTCGGCCAGGGGAGCAGTGCCCAGGGAGGTCAGCATGGCGCCCACGTTGAGAGTCGCGGTGTAGACACCGGTCACGATGCCCACACGCGACGCGGGGAAGTCGCGACGCACGACGACAGGAACGACGACGTTTCCGATCGTGATCGCGATGCCGATGACCAGGGTCCCGATGACCGCGACCACGAATCCCCCCTGTGCGCGGATCAGAGTGCCGATCAGAATGCCCGTCAACGAGATGAGGACCGCGCGTTCGGGGCCCGCGCGCCCGATCAGAGCCGCGGCCAGGGGAGTGGCCAGGGCGAAGCAGAGAACAGGGAGGCTCGTGAGCAGGCCCGCGGTCGCGGCCGACAGGCCGAGTTCCTCGCGGATCTGCCCGATCACCGGGGCGATTGCGACGATCGGTCCCCGCAGATTGAGCGCGAAGAGAATGACCGCCACAAGCAGGAACCATGGCATCGCGCGGGCAAGGGATCCTGTGTCGCGCGTTCTCATCACTCCCCATTATCTCGAACCCTCGAGTGGCACAGGTGCGCCACAGCCCGGCTGGAGATGATTGAAGTCCGACGCGTCAGAAAGGACATCCCATGGGCTTCCTCGACAGGCTGCTCGGTCGCGAACCGGAGCAGCCACCCCAGGGTGCGACTCATTCAGCGCCCGACTACGGCACCCCTCCCTATGAAGCGAGGGATTCCGCGCACGGCCGGACCGACGACGAGATAGCGCTCGAGCGATATCGGTATCTGCTGAGAACGGCGCCGCCTGAGACGATCGAGCAGGTGCACGAAGAAGCGTTCGCCCGTCTGACGGCGGATCAGCGCGCGCAGGTGTTCGCTCAGCTCAGTGCGGAGGCTCCGCAGGGTGAGGCACCTCGTGACGCAGGAGCCCCTGCGCTGGCACAGGCGGCCACCCGCTCTGAGCTGCGCAGTCCGGGAGCCCTGGAGCGATCTCTTGGCGCACAGGGCCAGACGGGCGGGTCTGGCTTCGGGGCCGGCATGGGCACGATGTTCGCAGGCTCGCTGCTCGGCAGCGTTGCGGGCATCGTCGTCGGCAGCGCACTCGCGCAGGCGTTCATGCCTGATTTCGGGGGCGATACGTTCGGAGCAGACGATGGAGGTGTCGCCGACGCCGACGGTGGCGGCGGCTTCGGCGATTTCGGAGGCGGAGACTTCGGTGGAGGGGACTTCGGCGGCGGGTTCGACGTCTAAGAGCGCGACTTGGGCGCCGCTGCGACCGGGTAGTCGGCCGCGTAACGGGCGAGAACGTCGGCCACCGGGGCATCCAGAACCAAGGAACCCTTATCGAGGTAGAGCCCTCGGGTGCAGAAACGCCTGAGATCCTTCTCGTTGTGAGACACGAAGAACAGGGTTCGACCACCGGCGAGGAGTTCTTCGATGCGTCGGTAGCACTTCTCGCGGAAGGCCTTGTCGCCCACGGCGAGCACCTCGTCGACCAGGATGATCGGTTCCTCGAGTTGCGAGATGACCGAGAAGGCGATGCGCACCTTCATTCCGCTGGAGAGATGCTTGTAGGGAGTGTCGAGGAAGTCGCCGATCTCGGCGAAGTCGATGATGCGAGCGAACCGCTCGTCGATCTGCGCCTTGGTCATGCCATGAAGCCCCGCGGTCAGATAGACGTTGTCACGAACCGAGAGATCGTCGACGAATCCGCCGGTGATCTCGATGAGCGGAGCGACGCCTTCGCCCACGCTCACCGTTCCCTCGTCGGGAAGAACGACCTCGGCGACGAGTTTGAGCAAGGTGGATTTGCCCTGACCGTTACGGCCGATGACTCCGATGGCTTCGCCCTGTCGAACAGTGAAGCTCACGTGACGCAACGCCCAGAACTCGTCGGGTCGTGATCGACGCAGCCGGCCCGCGAAGAGATCTTTGAAGTTCCGGCGCGATCGCCGGTTTCGTTTGAACCGGATGCCGGCATCGGCGACGGTGATGACGGGGGAGTCGGGCATCAGATCTCTTTCAGTACGGCGCGTTCGGTGCGACGGAAGACGAGGATGCCCACGAGCAGGATGAGAACGCTCATTGCGGCGCTCACCGCGACGAGGTACCAGTCGAGGTGCTCGGGAAAGAATGCCGAACGGTAGAGCGAGAAGATTCCGCTGAGCGGGTTGAAGGCGGCCAAGACATGCAGGCCGGCGGGCAGATCACTCGTGCTGTAGATGATGGGCGAGGCGTAGAACAGAGCTCGAAGAGCGAGCTTGACCGCTCGCTCGAGGTCGCGGAAGAACACCACGAGGGGAGCGACGATGAGACCGACGCCGATGGTGAGCACGGCCTGAATGAGAATGGCGACCGGAAAGAGAAGTACCTCGATGTGCAGGGTCGCCCCCGCGAAGATGGCGAACACGGCCAGCACCGGCAGGCTGGCGAGAAACTCGATGCCCTTCGAGAGCACGAGCCTGTTCACCCAGATGGTTCGGGGAATCTTGGTCGAGCGGATGAGCTTCGCCTCGCGAAGAAACGCACGCGTGGAGTCGGCGGTCGTGCCGTTGAACCACATCCAGGGCAGGAGAGCCGCGAGGAGGAAGACGATATACGGATCTTCGCCGACCGACTTCTGGAAGACCTGAGTGAACACGAACCAGTAGATGAGCGCCATGACGAGCGGGTCGAGGATCGACCAGACGTAGCCCAGAGCCGATGTCGAGTAGCGCACTCGCAGGTCTCGTCTGGTCAAGAGCCAGAGCGCGTTGCGATACCGAGCGAACGGGGTGCGCTGGTTCGGTCGCACCTCGCTGAGCGTCGTCGTCACGTGCCGGTTCTCATTTCTTCTCGAAGAACAACGCTTCACTCTATCCCGCACACGAATAGTGCCCTCTCACGCCGATCGAGGATCGGAGTAAGAGGGCACGAGTTTCGGGATGCCGCACGAGTCGGCTATCGAGCGGTTCAGTTAGACGAAGAGGTTCGCCCGCTCCAGGTCTTCGGCGAAGTCGACCTCGACGGCGTAGAGATCCGAGATGTCGACGGGTTCGACGAGCAACCGGTTCTGCTCGATGGCGAGTTCGATGCCGCGTTCGAAGTAATCCTGATCGCCGACTGCCTTGAGCTGGCGAAGCAGCGTGGCCTTGTCGGCCGCGGAGATGTAGTTAATGCCGACGGCCTCGCCCAGACCGCCCTTGACGGTCTTCGACAGCTCTTTGATGTAGCCCTCGGCGCTGGTCGTGTATTTGACCTCTTCGTCGGACACCTTGGACGTGTTGACAGTGACGAACGACTGGTCGCGGGCGATCATCGCTGCTGCCCGGTCGAGCACGGCCGGGTCGAACACGACATCGCCGTTCATCCACAGCACGCCACCGGGGCCCGAAGCCTGAAGCGCCCGCATGAGACTCTTCGAGGTGTTCGTCTGGTCGTACTGCTCGTTGTAGACGAACGACGCCTGGGGGAATGCTTCGATGATGTGCTCGAGCTTGTAGCCGACGACGATGGTGACTTTGGCGTTGTTGCCGAAAGCGTGGTGGATGTTGTCGAACTGCTGGCCCATGATCGTGCGGCCATCATTGAGTTCGGTGAGCGGCTTCGGAAGGGTGCGGCCGAGTCGGCTGCCCATTCCTGCCGCGAGGATGACTACCTGGGTCGTCATGATGGATCTCCTTGATGGTGCGAAAGTACTTGAGGACAATTCTGCGCATCTGCATCGGAGACGAGAATTCAGAAACCGTTAAGCCATATGAGAGGCGCTGGACACTCCGTTATGTCGCCCTTCACTGTATCGTGTCCCCCGTTTCGGGTCACGTAAGCCTGTCGTATCGTTTCGTGTTCGTGATATAACCGGCACACATTCCTAGAGGAGCGAGTTGCGGACCGAAAGCACATCACAGTGTGTCATTGATGAATGCGAGTGTCGGTCTCGGCTGATACCTTAAGTTCGGTGAGCTCAGAGTCAGACATTTCCGCGACCGGGGGCGAAGGCAGCGAAGAGTTGAACGAGGAGTCGAATCCCTCGACAGCAGAATCCGCGACCGGAGTCCAGGGCGCACCGTCTCAGCCCACAAAACAAGGCACGACAGCACGAAAACCGCGGGCCGCCAAGACGCCGAAACCTCGTTCGGCGGGCGCGGAGAAGTCCTCCACGACGGTGAGACCGTCACGCACGGCGAAGCCGCGCACCCAAGTCCGACCGGTGAAGCCTGCCGAACCAGGCGTCGACTCGATCGGCGCAACCAGCAAAGAGGACGACGTGACGCCCCAGTCCCCGACCGATACGGCCGACAACGCTGTTGTCGAAGACAGTGCGACCGATGATGCTGTTGCGCAGATATCAACGAGCGAAGAGAGTTCCGACGAGGCCAAGATCGACGGCTCTGCAGGCGCAGATAATAAAGAGGTAGCCGACCCCGCCGAGAGCGATCAGCAGGCGGCGTCATCGGCTCAGAGCAGCACCAAACCTCGACCCGCCTCGCCTCGATCGCCGCGTGCTCGCGCCACCAGCACTCCTCGGGCGGCCTCCGGCTCAGACCGCGCCCCTGCCGCGCCCCGTGCGCCACGCAAACCCGCCGCTCCCCGAGCGAAAGCCGCGCCGTCGGCATCCGACGCGCCTATTGTCCTCGATCCGACAGCCTCGCCGATCAGCAAGCCGACCAAGAAGCCGGCACCCAAGGCGGTCCGGCTGACGGCTGCTCAGAAGAAGGCAGCGGCGCTGGCCGAGGCAGAGGCGGCCGAGCGGGCCGCATTCCGCGCTCAACAGCCCGTCGTGCTCTCCATCAGCCGTCTGGTCAAGAGATTCGGCAGCACGACGGCTGTCGACGGCATCGATCTCGAGGTTCGCCAGGGCGCGTTCTACGGAATCGTCGGACCGAATGGCGCGGGCAAGACGACCACGCTCTCGATGGTCACGGGGCTTCTTCGACCCGACTCTGGCACGATCACGATCAACGATCTCGATGTCTGGGCGGATCCGGCGCAAGCCAAGAAGATCATCGGTGTGCTTCCCGACCGTCTTCGCCTCTTCGATCGCCTCACCGGGCGGCAGATGCTCTATTACGCGGGCACTCTCCGCGGCCTCGACAACAAGTCAGTGCGCGAGCGCAGCGACGACCTCGCGGCGGCGTTCGGACTCGAGGACGCCCTGGGCCGACTCGTCACCGACTACTCGGCGGGAATGACGAAGAAGATCGCTCTCGCCGCCGCAATGATCCACTCTCCGAAGATCCTCGTGCTCGATGAGCCCTTCGAGTCGGTCGACCCGGTGTCTGCCGCGAACGTGATCGAGATCTTGCAGAAGTATGTCGAAACCGGCGGAACGGTCGTCTTGTCGAGCCACAGCATGGACATGATCCAGCGCGTGTGCGACGGAGTCGCGATCATCGTGCAAGGGCAGGTACTGGCGCAGGGCACGGTCGACGAGGTCAGGCGCGGCGGCACACTCGAAGACCGCTTCGTCGAGCTCGCCGGTGGGCGCAAGGCAGCGGAAGGCATGGAATGGTTGCTGAATTCCTCAAACTGAAGCTGAGGCTTCTCGGCAACACGTTCGACCGCACCCCCAAGCAGAACGTCGGGGTGGTCGCGAGCATCCTGTTCGCGATTGCATTGGCGGTCGCCTGCTCATGGGGGCTGTCGTCGCTCGCGCCCGGCTCTGCTGAGGCTCGCACGGCCATCGTGCTCGGTGGCTCCTTGGTGGTTCTGGCCTTCATCGTCGGTCCATTGCTTTCTGCCATACCCGATCCCCTCGACCCGCGCAGCTTCGCCCTCTTCGGCATTTCCGCGCCGACGTTGGCTCGGGGCTTGGCAGTAGCCGGGCTCCTGAGTCTGCCTGTGGTGCTCACCCTCGTCGTCGCCGCATTCACGCTTCGCGTCTGGTCGCAAGACGCAGCCACGACCTTGCTCGCTCTGCTCTCGGCTCTTATCGTCGTGGCGACGATCGTCCTCGCATCCCGTGTCACGTCTCTTCTCGCGGCCATCGGCCTCGCCACCCGCCGATCCCGCGAGACGGCGACACTTCTCGTCGTTGTCTTCCTCGTCCTCGTGTCACCCGCGGTCGTGCTGTGGGTCAGCGTCAACTGGGGTCGAGACGGATCCGGCCTCTCCGGTGCGGCGGCCGACGCGTTGAGCTGGAGTCCTCTCGGAGCCGCGTGGGCGCTGCCCGCCGACGCCGCGACAGGGGCACCGGCTGGTGAGGTCGCTCTCAAATGCCTGATCGCTGTGGCGTTTGTCGCGCTGCTCTGGCTGTCATGGAGAGCGCTGATCGCGCGAGTGCTCGTCACCGCACAGCGCAATGCGCCCGAGCGCGAGCACGCGAATCTCGGCTGGTTCGCTCGAACGCCAACCACCCGCACAGGTGCAGTCGCCGCTCGGAGCTTCACATACTGGGCCCGCGACGCTCGCTATCCGGTCCCCGTCATCGGCGTCTTCGGATTCCTCGTCGTTGTCTTTCTCGCTTTCGTCGTCGCGGGCATCCCGCTGACGTATCTCGTTCTGCTCACGGTGCCGGCGCTCTGCGTGACTCTGGCGTTCTCGGTACACAACGATGTTGCTCTCGACAACTCCGCCGTGTGGCTCCACGTCTCCGCCAGCCGGGTCGGATTCGCCGACCGGCTCGGCCGCACAGCTCCCGTCCTGGCCATGGGCATCCCGCTCATCGCCGTCGGATCGGTCGCTGCGGCCTTCTTCGCCGACAGCTTTGCGACGCTACCGGCAATCCTGGGCGTGAGTACCGTTCTTCTGCTTGCCGGTCTCGGAGTCGGAAACCTCTTGTCCTCTCTGTTCCCCTACCCGGCTGTACGGCCGGGCGACGGGCCCTTCTCTCAGCCTCAGGTCGGCGGAGGCACGGGTTTCGTGGTGCAGATCGCCTTCGTCCTTCTCACGGCGCTGTTCGCGGCACCGTCGGTCATCTATGCCATCATCGGCCTCCTCGGCGACGAGTCGGCGTTCTGGCCGTCGCTCTGGTGGGGTGCAGGGGCCGGTGTGGTCGTGTTCGTTGCGGGAACGGTTCTCGGTGGGGCTATCTTCGACCGTCGCGGTCCTGACATCCTGGCTGCAGCGCTGCGCAACTGATTCGTCGCCTCATTCGCGCGTACCTCGATGTCTCCAGGGTCACCGCCTCGCGGAGTGAAATTAGACTGGGCTCATGAGTTACGCACCTCACACCAGCCCCACCGCCAGCATCGCCGATCCGGGTTCACCCCGGGAGGGTGGAGGCACATCGACTCTCGACCGCGAGCTCGAGGAACTGCTCGAGCAGGAGGCCATCGAGCCGGGTGACCACGAGCGTTTCTCGCACTACGTCAAGAAAGAGCAGATTCTCGAGTCGGCCATGACGGGCAAGCCCGTCAAGGCGCTCTGCGGAAAGAAGTGGCTGCCGGGTCGTGACCCAGAGAAGTTTCCGGTGTGCCCCGACTGCAAGCGGATCTACGAGGGCCTCAAGCCCGAGTGACGTCCTGTTCCGGGTCAGACGTAGACGGTCGGGATGATCGGCTCGCCTCGGCCCAAGCGGAACGCCTGGTCTGGTAGCTCGGCGATAGCGTCGGCTCGGTGTGCACGCGCGAGCTCGACACCGGCGGGACCGACGTATCGGGTGTCGACGGTGCCCTTGTCGATGAGGGTCACGAGCAGATCGCGAGCTGAGCTGTTGGGTCGCTCCGCATCGCCGACGTCGATGGTCTCGGCCGTGGCCCGCCCCGACTCGTTGACACTACGGGCCGGATGCTTACGCCCACCCACCGTGGCCTTTTCGGCGGATTTCTTAGCGACCGAGATCCACTCGCCGTCGGCATCCTTATGAGCGACCAGCTTGTAGACCATGCCTGCGGCAGGGGAGCCGGAGCCGGTGACGACGGACGTTCCCACTCCGTACGAGTCGACGGGTGAGGCCGCCAGCGCGGCGATGGTGTACTCGTCGAGATCGTTGGTCACCGTGATCTTGGTGTGCGGGTTGCCCAGGGAGTCGAGCTGCTGCCGTACGGCGGTGACGAGCGAAGGCAGGTCGCCGGAGTCGATGCGAACCGCGCCCAGCTCGGGCCCAGCCACGCGCACGGCCAGTTCGACGCCTCGGTGAACGTCGAACGTGTCGACGAGAAGGGTAGTCGAGGGTCCGAGAGCATCGACCTGCGCCTGGAAGGCGGCTTCCTCACTATCGTGCAGGAGCGTGAAAGAGTGGGCGGCCGTGCCCATCGTCGGGATGCCCCACGTGCGCCCCGCCTCGAGGTTCGAGGTAGCACCGAAGCCCGCGATGTAGGCGGCGCGTGCGGCGGCTACGGCCGATCGCTCACCGGTACGGCGTGAGCCCATCTCCGCGAGCGGGCGACCCGCTGCGGCCGACACCATGCGAGAGGCGGCACTCGCCACCGAGGAGTCGTAGTTGAGAACGCTCAGGATCAGGGTCTCGAGAATGACACCCTCGGCGAACGTCGAATCGACGATGAGAATGGGGGAGTTGGGGAAGTAGACCTCGCCCTCACGGTATCCGGAGATGGTGCCGCGAAAGCGATAGTCGGCCAGCCAGTCGAGCGCGGCCGAGCGCACAATGCCCTCCCTCGCGAGCCATTCGAGCTCGGCGTCGCCGAAGCGGAAGGCTTCGATGAGCTCGAGCAGGCGTCCCGTACCCGCGACGATTCCGTAGCGACGCCCCTGGGGAAGCCGGCGTGCGAAAGCCTCGAAGACACATTCTCGCTCGTGCGTTCCGGCCTGAATGGCCGCATCGAGCATGGTGAGTTCATAGCGGTCGGTGAGAAGCGAAGAGGCGTCGGTCACCCGGCAAGCATATCCGCGGGCCACGCGCGCAGTAGTCTTGAGGGGTGAGTGATGCGCCGATCGGAGTCTTCGATTCCGGTGTCGGCGGATTGTCTGTGGCCCGGTCCATCCGCGACCAGCTGCCCCGGGAGTCCATCACCTACATCGGCGACACTGCTCGGTCGCCATACGGTCCGCGCCCGCTGGCCGAGGTGAGGGAGTTCGCTCTGGAGGCCCTCGACACACTGGTCGCGCAGGGTGTGAAGATGCTCGTCATCGCTTGCAATACGGCCTCTGCCGCCATGCTGCGCGATGCTCGCGAACGCTACTCCGTTCCCGTCATCGAAGTAATCCAGCCCGCGGTGCGCGCCGCCGTTTCGTCGACGAGAAATCTCAGGGTGGGTGTCATCGGTACCGAGGGAACGATCCGCTCCCGGGCCTACAACGACGCGTTCGCTGCTGCCCCTCACCTCGAACTCTTCACGCAGGCGTGTCCTCGGTTCGTCGAATTCGTCGAAGCGGGCGACACGACGAGCCGCGAGCTCTTCGCCGTGGCAGAGGAATATCTGGCTCCGCTTCGCGAGCACCACATCGACACCCTCGTGCTCGGCTGCACCCACTACCCATTCTTGAAGGGCGCTATCTCTTACGTGATGGGAGGCGGCGTGCGTCTCGTCTCGAGCGATACAGAGACGGCGAACGACGTGTACCGCGAACTCGTCAGCCGCGGCATCGAACGCACCTCGTCGGCACCGCCTGTGCACCGCTACGAGGCGACGGGTGCCAGCGCCGACGAATTCCTGCGTCTCGCAGACCTGATGCTCGGTCGACAGGTCGACGCGGTCGAGTTCGTCGAGACCGGCGTCATCACACTTCCGCCCATCCACTGATCCCCTCCTGGAGACACCATGTCGAACGATTTCCGCAAAGACGGCCGCACAGCCGGTCAGCTGCGCCCCATCACCATCGAGCGCGGATGGAGTGACCAGGCCGAGGGCTCGGCACTCATCTCATTCGGCAAGACGCGCGTCCTCTGCACGGCGTCGTTCACCAATGGCGTACCGCGCTGGAAGCAGGGCAAGGGCCAGGGGTGGGTCACGGCCGAGTACTCGATGCTTCCTCGCTCGACCAACGACCGCATGGATCGTGAAGCCGTGAAGGGCAAGATCGGGGGCCGCACGCACGAGATCTCCCGCCTCATCGGGCGCAGCCTTCGTGCCGTCGTCGACATGAAGGCTCTGGGCGAGAACACGATCGTCATCGACTGCGACGTCTTGCAGGCAGACGGCGGCACACGAACCGCCGCCATCACCGGCGCCTACGTCGCGCTGGTTGACGCGATCGAGTGGGCGCGCACCAAGAAGTTCATCGCACAGAAGTCGCAGCCGCTCATCGACAGCCTCTCTGCGGTCTCGGTGGGGATCATCGACGGCGTTCCGATGCTCGACCTCGCCTACGTCGAAGACGTGCGCGCAGAAACCGACATGAACGTGGTCGTGACCGGTCGAGGACTGTTCGTCGAAGTGCAGGGCACGGCCGAGGGCGCCCCGTTCGATCGCACCGAGCTCGACGCCTTGCTCGACCTCGCCCTCGCGGGCACCGCTGAGCTGGCCGAGATCCAGGCGACTGCCCTCGGGTCGGCCTAATGAGCATCCGGGTCGTTCTCGCGACGCACAACGCCCACAAGGTCGAAGAATTCCAGAAGATCCTGGCTGCCGAGATCCCCGAACTCGAGATCGTCGCATACGACGGACCCGAACCGATCGAAGACGGTGTGTCGTTCGCCGACAACGCGCTGATCAAGGCTCGTATCGCCGCAGCGCACACAGGCCTTCCTGCACTCGCCGACGACTCCGGCATCTGCGTCGACGTTCTGGGCGGAGCCCCCGGCATCTTCTCGGCGCGCTGGGCGGGACACGGCCGCGGGGCGTCGGCAAACCTCGAGCTCTTGCTCGACCAACTGGCAGATATCAAAGACCCGCACCGCACCGGATGGTACGCCTGCACGATCGCCGTCGTCGTGCCCGGGCAGCAGGGCCGAGACTCCAGTGAGCATCTCGCCGTGGGCGAGTGGCCGGGGCGAATTCTGGATGCGCCGCGCGGGGAGAACGGATTCGGTTACGATCCGATCTTCGCTCCCGATGGAGGAGATGTCTCGGCTGCCGAACTGACAGCGGAGCAGAAGAACGCCGACAGCCATCGCAGCCGTGCATTCCGCGAGCTCGTTCCGATGTTGAGAATGAGCGTCATTCCTAACTAGCTCAGCCGCTAGGTGCAGCCTCCTCCCTTGCCTACGCTGGAGGAACAATGGCTAGCACGGAACAACATTCGCACGGCTCACACGACCATGCCTCGACGACGAACCGAACCCGGCTGGCCTGGGCGATTGGCATCGTCGCCGCCGTCTTGGTTGTGGAAGTCGGCGGTGCGCTGGCCACCGGCTCGCTTGCGCTTCTCGCCGACGCCGGGCACATGGCATCCGATCTCATCGGGCTCACCGTCGCACTCGTCGCGACGGTCATCGCGGCTCGTCCCGCCACCGACAGGCACAGCTTCGGCTTTCAGCGCGTGGAGGTCTTCGCCGCGCTGTTCAACGGGCTGCTGCTGATCGGAGTGGCGGCCTTCGTGGCCATCGAGGGTGTGTCTCGGCTCATCACACCGGGCGATGTGAGCATTCCACCTATGCCGTTGCTGATCGTCGCCGTCATCGGTCTAGTCGCCAACTTCGGCGCCCTCATGCTGCTTCGAGGGGGAGCGGACTCCTCGCTGAATATGCGCGGCGCGTACCTCGAGGTGTTCGGGGATCTGCTGGGATCGGCGACAGTGATCGTCGCATCGATCGTGATCCTGGCGACGGGCTTTGCCCCGGCAGACGCCATCGCATCGCTCGTGATCGCAGCCATGATCATCCCGCGCGCCCTCTCGCTGCTGCGCGACGTCATCCGGGTGCTTCTGCAGCAGACGCCCGTCGAGACCGACGTCGCCGAGATCCGCAGCCATATCCTCGCGGAAGACGGCGTGGTCGATGTGCACGATGTGCACGTCTGGGCCGTGACGACGGGCAAGAACATCTTCTCGGCTCACGTCGTGGTCGATGCGGCGATCTTCGAGCGGGGAGAGTCCGGAAGGCTGCTGGATCGCCTCTCGACGTGTCTGTCAGCGCACTTCGACGTCGGTCACTCGACCTTCCAGATCGAGCCGGCGGAGCACGCACGGCACGAGGAGCACCTCCACCCGTAGGCGAGGTGTCCCCGTGCCGAGGGCTTACTTCTGGGGGAGGGCCTGTACCCCGAGGGTGCGGTACAGCTCGATCTGCTGCACGGCTTCCAGCTCGGCCGGTGCGCCCGTGAGCGGGTCGTTGCCGCCGCCCGACTTGGGGAATGCGATGACGTCGCGGATCGACTCGGTCGCAGCCAGAAGCGATACGACACGGTCGAAGCCCATGGCGAATCCTCCGTGCGGCGGTGCGCCGAACGCGAAGGCCTGCAGAAGGAAGCCGAACTTCTCCTCGGCCTCTTCTTCGCTGATGCCCATGATCTTGAAGACGCGCTCCTGCAGCTCGCGCGTGTGGATACGGATGCTTCCGCCGCCGATCTCGTTGCCGTTGCAGACGATGTCGTAGGCATACGACAGGGCGGATTCGGGGTCGGAGTCGAAAGTGTCGATGAACTCGGGCTTGGGCGACGTGAAGGCGTGGTGTACCGCTGTCCATGCGCCGGCACCGACGGCGACGTCGCCACTCGCGACGGCATCGCCTGCAGGTTCGAAGAGAGGGGCGTCGACCACCCAGGTGAACGCCCAGGCGTCGGGGTCGATGAGACCCTGGCGGGCTGCGATTTCTCCGCGGAGTGCGCCGAGCAGGCCGCGTGAGGCCTTGGGGGCGCCTGCCGCGAAGAAGATGCAGTCGCCGGGCTGCGCGCCGGCGTGCGCGACGAGTCCGGCGCGCTCGTCGTCGGACAGGTTCTTCGCGACGGGGCCGCGGAGTTCTCCGTCTTCGCCGACGAGAACGTAGGCGAGGCCCTTCGCTCCGCGCTGCTTCGCCCACTCCTGCCACGCGTCGAGCGCGCGACGGGCCTGGCCGGCACCGCCGGGCATCACGACGGCGCCGACGTAAGGCGCTTTGAAGATGGCGAAGTCGCTGCCCTCGAAGTATTCGGTGAACTCGACCAGCTCGAGGCCGAAGCGCAGGTCGGGCTTGTCGGAGCCGAAGCGACGCATGGCTTCTGCGTAGGTCATGCGGGGAAGCGGCGTGGGAAGCTCGACATCGATCGTGCGCCACATGGCGCGCAGCACCTTCTCGGCGAGCGCGATGACCTCTTCTTGATCGACGAAGCTCATCTCGACGTCGAGCTGGGTGAACTCGGGCTGCCTGTCTGCCCTGAAGTCTTCGTCGCGGTAGCAGCGCGCGATCTGGAAGTACTTCTCGAATCCGCCGACCATGAGGAGCTGCTTGAACAGCTGCGGGCTCTGCGGCAGCGCGTAGAACGTGCCGGGCTTGAGGCGTGCGGGAACAAGGAAGTCGCGCGCGCCTTCGGGGGTGGAGTGAGTAAGGGTCGGGGTCTCGACCTCGACGAAGTCCTCGTCGACGAGCACGTTGCGAACGGCCGCCGACACCTTGGAGCGCAGCTTCAGTGGGTAGGCCGCGCTCTCGCGACGAAGATCGAGGTAGCGGTAGGCCAAGCGGGTCTCTTCGCCGGGTTCGTCGTCGAGCTGGAACGGCAGGATGTCGCTCGCGGCGAGAACCTCGAGGCTCGTCGCCTGGATCTCGACCTCGCCGGACGCGATCGTCGTGTTGATGTTGCCGGCTGGACGCTCGCGGACGATTCCCTTGACGGTGACGACGGACTCGACCCGGAGGCTCTCGGCCGTTGCGACAAGCTCGTCACGGAACGTGACCTGGGCGATACCGGATGCGTCGCGCAGGTCGATAAAGGCGACGCCACCGTGGTCGCGGATGCGTGCGACCCATCCGGAGAGCATGACGTCTTGGCCCACGTCTTCGCGGGTGAGCGACGACGCGTAGTTGGTTCTATACATTGATGCGTGCTTCCTAAGCCTCCGGCTTGTGATCGAAGACCTCGGGGTCGAGTGCCAGATCTGCATGAGGCTCGGCGGCCCCCGCAGCGTTGGCCTTTCGAGCCTTCATCGTCGACTGCACGTAGTGCCAGATCGTGGGGATGAGCGTCGCCGCGACTGCGGCGAGCAGGATGATGTCGATGTACTTCGTGACGAAGTCGGCGACGGGAGGGATGTATCCGAGAACGAATCCGCCATAGGTCACGCCGGCGCCCCAGATGATCGCGCCGATCAGGTTGTACAGCGAGTACTTGCGGTAGTTCATGTGGCCGACGCCCGCGGCGATCGGAGCGAAAGTGCGAACGACGGGCACGAAGCGAGCCAGGATCACGGCGAAGGCGCCGTACTTGGCGAAGAACGCGTTCGTGCGTTCGACGTTCTTGATGCTGAAGATGCCCGACTCTTTGCGCTCGAAGATGCGCGGACCGAACTTGTGCCCGATGAGGTACCCCACCTCACCGCCGAGGAATGCGGCGAATCCGACCGCGAGGCACACCCACCAGATGTCGATCTTGATCGTTCCGGCGAAGGTGAGGAGGCCGGTGATGATCAGTAGGGTGTCGCCCGGAAAGAGGAACCCGATCAGAAGTCCGGTCTCGGCGAAGATGATGAGACAGACGCCGACGAGCGCAAGAGGCCCGAAGCCCTGGATGAGCGTCTCCGGGTCGAGCCAGGGGATGATTGCGGCGTGTGTCACGTGAGCTCCAGTCGTCGGCGGGTCGAGTCAAGGCCGGTCGGCGGCGGACAAGGGTCTGATCTGCGTGCATCAAGAGTACCCCCGCCGAGCTGCGGGATACGCGGACGACAATGAGGAGTACGGGAGAAGGGACTTGAACCCTCACGCTCGAAAGCACAGGAACCTAAATCCTGCGTGTCTACCAATTCCACCACTCCCGCAGAGCAGATCCAGTGTACCGGCGAGTGCCCGTCAGCTTCGCCCTGCGACCAGCAATCCGGACTCGTAGGCGATGATCACGAGTTGAGCACGATCGTGCACGCCGAGCTTCGACATCATGCGGTTCACGTGCGTCTTGGCAGTCTGCGGTGAGATCACCAGCCTGGCCGCGATCTCGCCGTTCGACAGACCCGACGCCACAAGCAGCAGAATCTCGCGTTCGCGCTCGGTCAGAAGAGCGAGCTCGTCGGGAACACGGTGCGGTGCCGAGTCGGCGGGCGAGAGATATCGATCGATGAGGGCCCGGGTGGCTTTCGGCGACAACAGGGCTTCGCCATCGTTGACGGTTCGGATCGCCGCCATCAAGGCGTCGGCCTCGGTGCCTTTGCCGAGAAACCCGCTGGCGCCTGCCCTCAGCGCGCGCAAGACGTACTCGTCGTCTTCGAAGGTCGTGAGAATGATGATGCGGGTCTCTGCGAGCTCGGGGTCGGCGCAGATGACCTCGGTTGCCTGTAGCCCGTCCATAACGGGCATCCGGATGTCCATCAGCACGATGTCGGGACGCGTCGCGCGAACCACATCCACGGCCTCGAGACCGTTCGAGGCCTCGCCGACGACGGCGAGGCCCTCGGTGTGAGACACGAGTTCGGAGACGGCGGTGCGGATGAGGGCCTGGTCATCGGCAAGGACGACGGAGATCATGGATGCGCTCCCGGATTGGAGGTGTCGAACGGGATGGTCACGACGAAGCGGTGCACAGGGCCGGGGCCGAACGACGTCTCTAGGACGCCGCCGACAGACGAGACGCGCTCCCGAACGCCGACGAGTCCATGGCCGACGGCAACGACGATCCGGTCGTCGCGGCGAGGCCGCGTCATATTGGTGACCGTGATCTCGAGCCGGTCGGGGCCGTAGTCGAGCTGCACGAGGGCGGTTCCGTCGCCTCCGTGCTTGTGTGCGTTCGTCAGACCCTCTTGGAGCACTCGATGGGACACGATGTCGCGAAGCGAGTCGAGCTCGACCGCGGTTCCGACTGTTCGCAGCTCGACGGTCAAGCCGGCTCTCGAGAACTCGTCGAGCAGCTGGGGAAGGTGCGCGAGGCCCGGAGTGGGAGCCAGGGAACCCGCGTGGTCGCCGTCTGCTGAACGGAGCACGGTCAGCAGGCTCCCTATCTCGCCGAGGACGGTGCGAGCCGCCTCTCGAACGGTAGTGAGTGAGCGTTCCGCGTCATCCGGTCGTGTGCGCAACGCCTGTGAGGCTGACGCGGCGTGCAGATTGATCACGGCGATCTGGTGCGCCATAACATCGTGCAGGTCGCGGGCGATGGCGAGCCGTTCCTCCGCCACGCGCCGCTCGGCCTCAGACTCGCGGGTCTCCTCGGCACGCCGTGCCCGTTCGGTGATGGCCTGAATAAAGGCCCGACCGTTGTATTGAGCGATCCCGCCCGTGGCAGCGAGACCCACGAGGGCGACGAGCGTGATCAGTGATTCGACGCCGCGCGAGCCCGCGGGCGGCGCGCACAATATGGTGAGGCCGATGGCGGCTACGCCGATGCCGGCGAGGGTGAGTGCCAGGGTGCGGCCTTGCCGAGATCCCACGCCGAAGACGGTGATCATGACGCACAGAACCGCCGCGACGACCGGACCGGGTCCGACGACGTCCAGGTGTGAGAGCAGCACGACCACACACGTCGTGGCGATCGCGACCGCCGCTGTGCACCGAGGGAATCGGATGCGCAGCAGCAGGGTGGCGACCAAGACCAGGGCGACGAGCACAGATGCCGTCACGATCGAGGCGGTTGTTCCGCCGGTCATCGCTCCGTGCTGGGATGCGACGACGACCGGAATGCAGACGACGACGATCGCGAGGGCCGAAGGGATCCAGCGCAGTCGCGCGGGCAGCGGAGACTCGAAAGGAACGGGAAACGCTCGAGAGCCAGATCTCATGGCGCACCCCCTTCGTCTCGTCGGCTCGCTGTCGTCCAGTCTCGCAGTACGCCCAGGCCGAGCGCGTCCCACGTTCGTGGTAGCCGAAGATGCCGTGCCGGGGTGACGACGCGCATCCGGTTGGCCGCCAGTCTGGAGTGATCGTGCACAACGCACGTGATGACAACACACAGGAGCAGCCATGCCGGTCCCGGTTCTCGCGGCGCGAGACGTCAAGAAGTCCTATGGGCGCGGAGCGGCGCGCTTCGATGCATTGAAGGGCGTGTCGATCGACATCGAGGAAGGGGAGTCCGTGTCGATCGTCGGAAAGAGCGGCTCAGGCAAGTCGACTCTGATGCACCTGCTCGCGCTGCTCGACAAGCCGTCCACGGGCGCGGTCGAGCTCAGCGGTCGCGACGCCGGGGCGCTGGGAGGTCGGGTGCTCAATCGCACACGCAACCAGACGTTCGGCTTCGTCTTTCAGCAGTTCTTTCTGACGCCCAACACCTCGGTGCTCGACAACGTGACTCTGCCGCTACGGATCGCGGGTGTGAGCGGCGCAGAGCGACGACGACGCGGCATGGAGGCGCTCGAACGCCTCGAGCTCGCAGACAAGGCGAAGAACCGGGCCACCGACCTGTCGGGAGGACAGAAGCAGCGGGTCGTCATCGCGCGGGCGCTGGTGAACGAGCCGCGGGTGATCTTCGCCGACGAACCGACGGGCAACCTCGACACGGCGACCGGAACGGTGGTCGAAGACATCCTCTTCGATCTCAACAGACGAACCGGGATCACTCTGATCGTGGTGACCCACGACGAGGACCTCGCGGCGAAGACCGACCGCAGCGTCTTCATCCGCGACGGGCTGATCGTCGACCGGAGCGGAGAGAGCGCATGAGCGGCCTCGATCTGATCCGCTCGGCGATCAGCAACACCTTTCGCAGCAAGACCCGCACGATTCTCACCGTGCTGGCCATCTTCATCGGAGCCTTCACGTTGGCGCTCACCAGTGGTGTGGGAACGGGGATCAACCGCTACATCGACACGACGGTCTCATCGATCGGTGCGAACGACGTGATGACCGTCACGAAGACCGTTGAGAACACCACGTCTGGGCCCGCGAAATACGAGCCCGACACCACCAACGTCTCGAGCGCGACCGGCAGACCTGGCTCGACGGTCGAGGCGATCACGGCGGCGGAGCTCGACGGCATCCGGGCTGTGCCGGGCGTGCAATCGGTCGAACCCGTTCTGACCGCCCGCCCGAACTACGTGGAATACGCCGGGGGCACTCCGTACCAGGCGTCGATCGGCGGCTTCGTGTCGGGCATGAGCCTCGACCTGGCGGCGGGTTCGGAGCCCGCGAGCGACAGCACGTCTTTCGAGGTCGCGCTGCCCGTGTCGTATGTCGAACCGCTCGGCTTCGCGAGCGATGCGGATGCCGTGGGCAAGACGGTGTCGTTCGGCGTCACCGATCAGACGGGCGCGTCGAGCACGATCGACGCGACGGTCTCGGGCGTGGCGGAGGCCGGTCTCCTCGGGAGTTCGAGCCTCACCGCCAACGACGCGCTCACGACCGCGCTGTACAACGCGCAATCGGTCGGTTTGAGTACCTCGACGAAAGACAGCTATGCCTCGGTCAGTCTGAGATTCGATCCGTCATCCTCCGATGCACAGGTCTCGACGATCAAGAGCGACCTCAAGGCTCTCGGTTACGACGCCACCACTGTGGAGGATCAGATCGGGTCGTTCAAAACGGTCATCGACGCGATCGTGCTGGTGCTGAACGGGTTCGCGGTGATCGCCCTGATCGCGGCGGGCTTCGGCATCGTGAACACTCTCCTGATGAGCGTGCAGGAGCGCACTCGGGAGATCGGTTTGATGAAAGCCATGGGAATGGGGGCGGGGCGGGTCTTCGGACTGTTCAGTCTCGAGGCCGTGTTCATCGGATTCCTGGGAAGCGCCATCGGAGCGGCCGGGGCGATTCTTGCGGGGACAGTGCTGAACGGGGCTCTCGCGAACGGCCTGCTGTCTGCGCTGCCGGGGCTCACTCTCATCGCCTTCGACCCCGTATCGATCGCGGTCATCATCGTGGTGGTGATGGGCATCGCGTTCCTTGCCGGAACCATCCCTGCCATCCGAGCTGCCCGGCAGGATCCGATCGAATCGCTGCGCTACGAGTAGGAGTTAGATCGCTCGTTCGCCGGAGCCCTGTGGATAACTTCCGCGGGGCTTCGGCGTTTCGGTGCATCATGTCGGTCGAGGGCGATCGACAGGAGGATGCGAGTGGCCAACGCCGTGCAGCTGATCACCGAGCGTGTGCGCGACCGCGTGCGCCGCGAGGGCGTCGACCTCGCGTCAGACGAGACTCTGGCCCGACGGTTCGTCGACGACGAGGTTCGCAGTTACACAGAGCGAGCCTTGGGCGGCGGCGCACCGTTACTCGCCGACGAGACCGTTGCCACCCGTGAGGTGGTGGCGTCGCTCACGGGGTTCGGCGCCCTCCAGCCGCTGCTCGATGATCCTGGCATCGAGGAGATCTGGATCAACGGCCCCGACAGGGTGTTCGTCGCTCGCAACGGAGTGTCAGAGCTCTCGAATGTGGTTCTGTCCGACCTGGAGGTGCGCGAGCTCGTCGAGCGCATGCTGCAGAGCTCCGGGCGGCGCGTCGACCTGAGTTCGCCCTTCGTCGATGCGTCCCTTCCCGACGGCAGTCGACTCCATGTCGTGATTCCCGACGTCACCCGAGCCCATCTTGCGGTCAACATCCGTAAATTCGCCCGGCGCATCCGAGACCTCCATCAGCTCGTCGGCCTCGGAGCTCTCACGCAGCAGGCCGCCGAATTCCTGCGCATGTGCGTGCTCGCGCAGCAGAACATCCTTGTGTCGGGCGCGACTCAGAGCGGCAAGACCACGCTGCTCAATGCCCTGCTCTCGGTCGCGCGACCGAGCGATCGCGTCGTCACCGTGGAGGAGACCTTCGAACTCGACCTCTCGGCGCGCGACGTCGTGGCGATGCAGTGCCGTCAGGCGAGCCTCGAGGGCACAGGCGAGATCACGCTGCGCCGCCTGATCAAAGAAGCGCTGAGAATGCGCCCCGACCGCATCGTGGTCGGAGAGGTGCGCGAGGCTGAGAGCCTCGACCTGCTCATCGCCCTGAACAGTGGACTGCCGGGAGCCTGCAGCATCCACGCCAACAGCGCACGGGATGCCCTCGTAAAGCTGTGCACGCTGCCACTGCTCGCCGGGCGCAACATCGATGCCGCGTTCGTGACCCCCACGGTGGCATCGTGCATCGACATCGTCGTGCACTGCGAGATGGACAAGCGCGGTGCCCGTCGCATCACCGAGATCCTCGCGCCGAGCGGCCAGGTTGCAGGGTCCGCAGAGCACGGCGGAGTCATCGAGGCCAGCACGATCTTCGGTCTCGACGGCCGAGACCTCGTCGCGACCGGCGGATATCCCACGAAGCTCGCGAAGTTCCGCGCTGCCGGTCTCGACCCGTCGATCGTGCTGGCACGGGGCGACCGATGAGCACTGTGCTCGGCCTCATTCTGGGACTCGGTCTCGTGCTGTGCGCGGCGCCGTTCTTGTGGCCCGCATCGCTCGAGCCGGCAGCAGAAAGGCGCACCGGTCGTATTCGTTCTCTTCTCGATCGTGCTGGGCTCGAGAAGGTGCCGGTTTCGGTGTTCCTCGCCACAAGCGTGTGCCTCGGCCTCGTCGCGGCGGCTGTTGCAGAGGCGTCTCTGGCCGTTCTCGCGCTCGACGCCGCGGCGGCCGTAGTCGGTCTCTTGCTGCCGATCTGGGTGGTGCGCCACCGCGGGCGCGCTCGTCGGCGCGCGAGTCACACGTTCTGGCCGGATGCCGTGGACCACCTCGTCTCAGCCGTTCGCAGCGGCGTCGCCCTGCCCGACAGTGTCAGCGCTCTAGCGCACGCCGGTCCGGTCTCGGGCCGAGCCGCCTTCGCCGAGTTCGAAGCGACGTACCGCACGACGGGTAACTTCGGAGTGAGTCTCGATGCGCTCAAAGTACGGCTGGCAGACCCGACGGCCGACCGCATCCTCGAGACGCTGCGCATGTCGCGAGAGGTGGGCGGCACAGACCTCACCCGCGTGCTGAGGAGTCTCTCGGGCTACCTTCGAGAAGACGCAGCCATACGCAGCGAGGTCGAGGCCCGGCAATCGTGGGTCATGAACGCGGCCCGCCTCGGAGTCGCGGCGCCGTGGATCGTGCTCCTTCTCTTGTCGACGCGTCCCGAGGCTGCGGCGGCCTACAACAGCGCCGGGGGAGTCGTGCTCATCGTCGGTGGCCTCTGCCTCAGCATCATCGCCTATCGCGTGATGTTGGTGATCGCACGTATCCCCGAGGAACGGCGGTGGTTCGCATGAGCGCCACCGTGGCCTGGGCGATGATCTTCGGAGTCGTTCTCGGTATCGGCCTCTGGTCGCTGGTGAATGTCACTCCGCGACTCTCGCGACCTTCATTGGCCGAACGCACCGCCCCCTACCTCGTCGATGTCTCGGCCGGGGCTCGGCAGTTCCTGAACAAGCGTTCCAGCGACCCGCTTCCGGTTTTCGGCGTGCTGTTCTCGCCCTTGGCCCG
Organism: Agreia sp. VKM Ac-1783; assembly: GCF_900177765.1. Lineage (GTDB taxonomy): Bacteria > Actinomycetota > Actinomycetes > Actinomycetales > Microbacteriaceae > Agreia. The sequence goes on along the minus strand of NZ_FXWI01000002.1, from coordinate 594,787 downwards.
GGTCGCCATAGACGTTCTCGACGGAATTCTCGGTGGCGCGGAGCAGATCGAGCGCCGACTGGCGCAATCGCGGTCGGAACTGTCGGTCGAGCACTTCCGCTCGCAGCAACTGGTCTACGCGGTAGTCGGCGCGACCGTGGGCACCGTGCTTGTCGTCGCGTCCTCGCCCACAACGACCCTGCCCGTGGCCACGCAACTGGCCATCCCCATCGTGCTGAGTGCGGTGGGGGTCATGGCGCGCGATCTGGTGCTGCGCAAGGCGGCGCGACGGCGCATCGCCCGCATCGAGAGCGAGCTTCCCACTGTTCTCGAATTCTTGACGCTGAGTCTCTCTGCCGGCGAGACCGTGCTCGACGGCCTGCGCAGAGTGGCGAGGGTCTCGACCGGAGAACTGGCTCGCGAGTTCGCCGTCGTCGTCACCGACGTCAACTCGGGCGTCGGACTGGTGTCCGCGCTCGAGTCACGGGCCGGCGCGTTGGCGCTCCCCGCGTTCACGCGCTGCGTCGAACAGATGACAGGAGCCCTCGAGCGCGGAACCCCGCTGTCCGACGTGCTGCGAGCACAGGCGCAGGATTCGCGCGAAGACACCAAGCGCGCGCTGCTCGAGGCGGCGGGCAAGAAGGAGGTCACGATGCTCGTCCCTCTGGTCTTCCTCATCCTTCCGACTACCGTGCTCTTCGCCGTGTGGCCGGGCATCGTCGTGCTGCAGACGGGATTCTGATGCAGATCGTCTCGCGAGTTAGTCACGGCTTCATCATCGATTCACGCTCCGATTCCGCTGAAAAGAGAGATCCATGTCCTCGATAACAACTCGACTCACCCGACGCCTCCGCGACGATCGGGGCGATGTGCCCGGTTGGGTGCTCATCACTCTCATGACGGCCGGTCTGGTGATCATCATCTGGGGTCTCGCCGGTCCCGCGCTCAGCCAGGTCTTCGAGCAGGCGATCGATCGCGTCACGGCGTTCTGATCCGCTCATGGGGGCGAAGAGTCGGCGGATCCTGCAGAGACTGCGGCGTGACGACGGGTCGGCCGCCGTCGAGTTCGTTCTCGTGGGCGTGCTGCTGACCGCTCTGACGCTCGGGGTCATCCAACTGGCCTTCGCCCTCCACGTACGCAACACGCTGCTCGATGCGGCGGCAGAGGGTGCGCGGTTCGCGGCGCTCGCGGGAAACTCTCCCGAAGACGGAGCCGATCGAACGAGACAGCTCATCCGCACCGCCGTGGGCGCCGACTACGCCGCCGGAGTATCCGCCGGGTACACCGAATACCTCGGAGTGCCGGCGACCGAGGTCACCGTCAGCGCGCCCCTCCCGTTGGCTGGCCCGTTCGGGCCGCCGAGATCGTTGGAGGTGACAGGCCATGCCGCTGTGGAAGCGCTTGATGGCTGACGACGGATCAGCCTCCCTCGAGTTCATCACCGCGGGAATTCTGCTCCTGGTGCCGCTCGTCTACCTCGTGAGCGCACTGTCCGCGTTGCAGGGCGCCGCCTTCGCAGCGGAGGGCGCGGCGCGACAGGCAGCCCGGGTCTTCGTGCAGTCGGAGACGATCGATCAGGGAGCCGCATCCGCCGAGAAGGCTGCGGCGATCGCGTTCTCCGACTTCGGCATCACCGATGGCGTCGCTCCGATCGAGTACTCGTGCGATCCGGTTCCGGATGCCTGCCTCACCCGGGCGGGTCATGTCACGGTGACCGTGCGCGTGTCCGTACCGCTGCCGCTGGTCCCGGCTTTTCTCGGTCGCGAGAACTCGGGCCGCATCCCCTTCGTCGCCACGGCGACCCAGACGGTCTCGAGATTCCACTCATGATGCGGGTCGTCTCATGAGAGCGAGTGCCGCAGCAGAGCGCGTGCGCTCCGACGAGGGATCGACTCTGCCGCTCACGATCTTCTACGCGGCCCTCGCGTTGCTCGTCGTGCTCGTTGTCGTGGCAGCGTCGAGTCTGTATCTCGAGCGCACGCGACTCTTCACCATGGCCGACGGCGCCGCCCTCGCAGGCGCAGAGTCGTTCTCGCTCGACGACGTCGAACTCGTCGAATCGGCGGTCGTTCCGAGGCTGGATCCGCAGGCCGTCGACTCTGCTGTCGGCGACTACCTCGCCAACACTCCGTCGGCCGCATCGTTCGACGATCTCGCCGTGATCGAGGCGACCACCCCAGACGGCCGAAGCGCCACCGTCACACTGTCGGCGACGTGGCGGCCGGCTGTGCTGGCTCTCGTCGTGCCGAACGGGTTTCCCATCGAGGTCACCTCGATCGCGCGTTCGACATTCCGCTGAAATCTGCGCAAGGCCCTCAGGCCACGCACAGCTTCGGCGTAGAGTACGTGTCCATGACTTCGAGCTCACCGGCACCTCAGATGGAACTCACCGAGCGGGCGAAGTGGCAGGCGTTCGCCGTCGCCGTGGGCGTTGCCGCGCTCACCATCCTCGACCTCTCGAAGGTCAACGTGGGTCTTCCGTCGATCGAGAAGGCACTCGGCGCCGGCTCGACCGAGCTGCAGTTGATCGTCGCCGGCTACGCGCTCGCCTTCGGCCTGGCGCTCGTTCCCGCCGGCCGGCTGGGCGACATCTACTCGCGCAAACTGCTCTTCTCGATCGGCCTCATCTCGTTCACACTCGCGAGTCTCGCCTGCGCGCTGGCCCCGACTGTCGAGACGCTGCTCATCGCTCGCATCCTCCAGGGAGTCGCCGCCGGCATCCAGATGCCCCAGGTACTGGGGCTCGTGCAGCAGCTGTTCCAGGGCTCGGCTCGGGGGCGCGCGTTCGGTATCTTCGGCGCGACCATCGGCGTCTCGACGGCGTTCGGCCCGACGCTCGGCGGCCTGTTGATTGCCCTCGGCGGCGAGACCGACGGCTGGCGACTCCTGTTCTGGATGAACATCCCGCTCGGCCTGATCGCCCTGTTCTTCGCGCTGCGCCTGCTGCCGACGAAGCCGAAGGGGTCGACGGTCAAGACAGAACTCGACCTCGTCGGAATCCTGCTCCTCGGCTTCTCGGTGTTCAGCGTCATGGTTCCCTTCGTCTTCACGACGGGTGGCCCCGACGACGACCCCAAGCGCTGGTTCTGGCTTGTCGGCTTCGTTCTCGGAACCGTCGCCTTCCTCCTGTGGGAGCGCGACTACTCCCGCCGCGGCAAGTCCTCCGTCGTGCACTTCGCGCTCTTCCGCATCGCCTCCTACCGCAACGGCATCCTCGTGGCCACCGCGTACTTCGCCGCCATCCCCGGCACCTTTCTGCTCACGACGCTCTACCTGCAGCAGGGTCTCGGAGCGCTTCCCGTATTCGCCGGCATGGTCAGCATCCCGTTCGCGCTCACCTCCGCGGCCAGCTCGCTCATCGGCGGTCGAATTGTCGAGCGCTACGGGCGCAAGCTCGTGGTCATCGGCACGATCACGGTCATCGTCGGCTTCTCGCTGATTCTCGCCGCCGCCGTGCTCACCCCGCGCGACCAGACGATCTGGTGGATGGCCGCCGCCATGGCCGTCGCGGGAGCCGGAGGCGGCCTCGTGATCTCGCCCAATCAGACACTCACACTGGCCGAGGTGCCCGTCAGCGAGGGCGGCGTCGCAGGTTCGCTCGCGCAGGTCGGGCAACGAGTCGGCACCGCGATCGGTGTCGCGGCCGTGAGCTCGACCTTCTTCTCGACGCTCTACCGAGAGACGACGACGCCCGACAAGCTCACCGTGTACCACGACGGATTCCGCAACGGCATCCTCATCGCGATCTCACTCATCACGGTCTCCCTCGTCGTGGGTCTCGTCGACCTGAGGTCGCGTGCGAAAGCCCGTGCCCAGCAAGGCGCGCCATCCGCCGGATGAGAACTGCCGACGCCTGATCAGGCGGACGGGCGACCCGGCCTACGGGGAACGTAGCGGGGCACGTAGCGCAGCATCATGCCCGCGCCCAAGACACCGATGACGCCCATGATCGCCGTCGAGAGCGACAGGGTGGCCACAGCTACGACGAGAGACACGAGCAGGGGAGCGGCGGCCGTTCCGGCGTCGCCGGTGAAGCGGAATGCCCCGAGGAAGGGTGCCGGGTCGTTCTTGGGCGCCAGATCGGCGCCGAGGGTCATCAGGATGCCGCTGCCGATTCCGTTCGCGAGGCCGGTGATCGCGGTGATGCCGATGAACCAGCCCACGGCGTTCTGCAGGTCGTGGGTGAACGCCAGGGCGAAGAGTCCGATACCCATACCGAGCATCGAGGGCACCACGCTCCACAACCGGCCGAAGCGATCCATCACCTGGCCGCTGGCATAGAACAGCGCGAAGTCCATGGCGCCGCCCAGTCCGATGATCAGCGCGGTCGTGCTCTCGGGCAGCCCGAGGCTGACCGCCCAGAGCGGCAGTATGACGGAGCGACTGGCGCGCAGCGCTCCGACGATCGCCACTCCCGTTCCGAGCCGGATGAGTACCCCGCGGAAGGCCACGATCGTACGGAAAAGCCCCTGAGATTCCTCGGCGACGAGATGTTCGCCCTCTGTCTCGCGTGTTCCCTGCGCGCGGGCAGCCGCTGCGGCCCGCGCGGTGGGATCGGGTAACAGCATCAACAGCACGATCACGATGACCGCGCACCCGAGATGCACCCAGAACACGATCGCCGCGTGTGCCGTGAGCGCGATGAGGCCGGCGGCGATGAAGGGGCCGACGAACCAGCCCGCTCTGAAGGTTCCGCCGAGAGTCGACAGCGCCCGAGCCCGGTACGGCAACGGAACGAAGGTCGTCATGAACGCGTGCCGCGCCAGAGCGAAGGTCGCGGTCGACAGACCGAGCAGAAAGATGCCGACCCCGAGCATCCAGGGCCCGGATGCGACGATGCACGTCGTGACGCCGATGATCGAGACGAGCGACGCCCCGACCATGGCCCGTCGTTCACCGATGCGGCTGACGATCCAACCACTCGGGATGTCGCCGATGAGCTCTCCGACCATGATCATCGCCGCGATGAAGCCGGCGAAGGCGAGGCCGGCACCGAGATCCTGGGCGATGGCGGGGATGATCGGGATGATCGACCCCTCACCGATGGCGAAGAGCAACGAGGGAAGGAGGGCGGGTAGGGCGATGGAACGGAAACGGAAACCGGTCTCTGTGTCGCTCATATCGCATCCAACCCTACGCCGGAGGATCGCCCGCGGCCGCCCGGTAGGCTGGGTGCACCATGCAGGAACTTGATTTCAGCGAGCAGATCGCCGCCCTCCGCTCCACCTTCCGCGACATCCTCTCGGTCATCGACGTCGATGACCTCAAGGCTCGTATCGACGACCTCAGCGCGCAGGCCGGTGTACCCGACCTCTGGGACGACACCGAAAAGGCCCAGAAGGTCACCAGCGCACTGTCGCACGCGCAGTCCGATCTGGCGAAGGTCACCAGCATCACCTCACGGCTCGAAGACCTCGAGATCATGGTCGAGCTCATCAACTCCGAGGGCGACGAGGAGTCGGCTCAGGAGGCCCAGGCCGAACTCGAGAGCCTCACGAAGCTCCTCGGAGAGCTCGAGGTGCAGACGCTGCTGAACGGCGAGTACGATCCGCGGGCCGCCGTCATCACGATCCGCGCGGGAGCGGGCGGCGTCGACGCCGCCGACTTCGCCGAGATGCTGCTGCGCATGTATCTGCGCTACTCCGAGCAGCATGGATACTCGGTCACCGTGCTCGACACCAGCTACGCAGAAGAGGCGGGCATCAAGAGCGCGACCTTCGAGGTCGACGCCCCCTACGCCTTCGGAACGCTGTCGGTCGAGGCCGGAACCCACCGGCTCGTGCGTATGAGCCCCTTCAACTCGGCGGGCAAGCGCCAGACCAGCTTCGCGGCCGTCGAGGTCATCCCGCTCATCGCCCAGACCGAGTCGGTCGATGTTCCCGAGAGTGACATCCGGGTGGATGTCTTCCGCTCGTCGGGCCCGGGCGGCCAGTCGGTCAACACCACGGACTCGGCCGTGCGCATCACGCACCTTCCCACGGGGATCGTCGTCAGCTGCCAGAACGAGAAGAGCCAGATCCAGAACAGGGCGGCAGCGCTCCGCGTGCTGCAGTCGCGTCTGCTGCTGTTGCAGCGCGACGAGGAGAACGCCAAGAAGAAGGAGCTGGCCGGCGTGATCACCGCCAGCTGGGGAGACCAGATGCGCAGCTACGTGCTCGCGCCGTATCAGATGGTTAAAGACCTGCGCACGGACTACGAATCGAACAACCCCTCGAATGTCTTCGACGGTGAGCTCGACGGCTTCATCTCGGCCGGCATCCGCTGGCGCAAGCAGAAGGTCTCCTAGGCAATACCGGGCTCGCATTCAGACTCGCGGTCCAATCGGCGCTCCGTGGCGAGTCGTGCGCTGAGTAGCATCTCGGCCTGCTTAAGCTCAACCTGCCATGATTCGATTTGATCACGTATCCCAGATTTACCGGGGGACCAAGAAGCCGGCGCTGAACAGCGTCGACCTCGAGATCCTCCGCGGTGAATTCGTCTTTCTTGTCGGAGCCTCCGGTTCCGGCAAGTCGAGCTTCCTGCGCCTCGTGCTGAAGGAAGACAAGCCCACGAACGGCAGCATCCACGTGCTCGGCCAAGATCTGGGAACGATCTCATCGCGCAAGGTGCCCTATTTCCGGCGCAACCTCGGCGTCGTCTTCCAGGACTTCCGCCTGCTGCCGAACAAGAATGTGTTCGACAACGTCGCCTTCACCCTGCAGGTCATCGGCAAGTCTCGCGGATTCATCCAGGAGGCCGTGCCCGACGTGCTCGCCATGGTCGGTCTCAACGAGAAAGCCAACCGCCTTCCGCACGAGCTGTCGGGCGGTGAACAGCAGCGCGTGGCCATCGCCCGCGCGGTGGTCAACAAGCCCGCCATCCTGCTCGCCGACGAGCCGACCGGTAACCTCGACCCCCTGACCTCGGGTGGCATCATGCAGGTTCTGCAGCGCATCAACGCGGGCGGTACCACGGTGATCATGGCCACACACGACAACGCCATCGTCGACCAGATGCAGCGCCGCGTGATCGAGCTCGTGCAGGGCGAGGTCGTTCGCGACGAACTGCAGGGCGGCTACGGCATGACCGCCGAGATCGCGCTGCGCGACAGCGGAATGACCGCGGAGATCGGCATTCCCGGAATGGTGCGCGGCAGCCGCGGCATGAGCAGTTCGACGCCCACGTTCTCTGCGCCGGTCGTCACAGCCGAGCCCTCGTCCACCTCGGAGGCTCCGGTTGCTCCGGCTCAGGCGCCGGCAGCCCAGGCCCCCGACCAGGGCGAGCCGGCCGTAGCGGCGCCCGCCGCGCCCGTGCCCGCCGCATCCGCGCCCCCGGCGCCGCTGTCGGCCACCCCTCGCGCCGTCGACCCCGTCACCGATCAACTCGGCCTGGCCGAGAAGCTGGGGCTCCGCGCTCCCGGCGAACGAATCGATCCAGCCAAGGACCAGAACGTAGGACCCACCTCGTGAGACTCGGACTCATCTTCGGCGAGGTCGGCACCGGCCTCCGACGCAACGTCTCGATGGTCATCTCCGTCGTGCTCGTCACGTTCATCTCGCTCACCTTCGTGGGCACGGCAATTCTTCTGCAGATGCAGATCGGCCAGATGAAGAACTACTGGTACGACAAGGCGCAGGTCGCGGTCTATCTCTGCACCGCCACGGACACGGGGGAGACCTGTGGGAACGGCGACGCAACCCAGGACCAGATCGACGCCGTCAAGGCGCAGCTGGATGGATCGACCCTGTCGCCCTTCATCGACAAGTACTACTTCGAGGATCACGATCAGGCCTTCGAGAACTTCCAGAAGCAGTTCAAGGGCAATCCCGTCACCGACTATGTGACACCCGACCTGCTTCCGCAGACCTTCTGGGTGAATCTGAAAGATCCCACGCAGTCCGCCGTGCTCGTCGAGAGTCTGTCGGGGTTCGCCGGCGTGCAGAGTGTGACCGACCAGCGAAGTTATCTCGAGCAGATCTTCACGGTGTTGAACGCCGCCAGCTACACAGCGATCGCCGTCGCCGCCATCATGCTGATCGCGGCCGTCCTGCTGATCGCCACGACTATCCGACTCTCGGCGTTCTCGCGTCGCCGAGAACTCGGGATCATGCGATTGGTCGGTGCGTCGAACAGGTTCATCCAGACACCGTTCATCATCGAGGGTGTGATCGCGTCGCTGATCGGTTCGGCCCTGGCAGGTTTGGCCATCTGGGCGATCGTCAAGTTCTTCGTGCAGGGATGGCTGCTCAATCAGTTGCCGTTCACGTCGTTCGTCAGCACGGGAGACGCGCTTCTCGTAGCGCCGATCCTGATCGTGGTCGGTGCCGTGCTGGCGGCGCTGTCGGCGAAGTTCGCCATCACCCGCTACCTCAAGGTCTAAACAGTCTCGTCGCGGCTGAGGACGTGCGCGCCCGCGGCTGGGCGTATACTGGACGGCTGCCGCACGCGAGGTTCGGCACACTAAGTCATCAGGAGTTCAACGTGCCCAAGGAGAGCGGTCAGAAGGTCGTCGCGACCAACCGCAAGGCTCGGCACGACTACACCATCGAGTCGACGTACGAGGCCGGAATGGTCTTGAACGGCACAGAGGTCAAGTCGCTGCGCATGGGCCGCGCCTCGCTGGTCGACGGCTACGCGTTCATCGAGAACGGCGAAGCGTGGCTCGACGCTGTGCACATTCCCGAGTACACGCAGGGAACGTGGAACAACCACACCCCGCGGCGTAAGCGCAAGCTGCTGTTGCACAAGGAGCAGATCCTCAAGCTGCACAACAAGACGAAAGAGGGCGGTTACACCCTCATTCCGCTGCAGCTCTATTTCAGCGACGGACGCGCCAAGGTGGAGTTGGCCGTGGCGAAGGGAAAGCGCGAGTACGACAAGCGGCAGACGCTGCGCGAGCGCCAAGACAAGCGCGAGTCCGACAGGGCCATGTCGGCACGACGCAACCTCGGCGACTGATCTCGTCTTCGCTCGGCCTCACTACAGCGTCAGACTCATGACAGAGTCAGCGACGTTCCGGTCAGCTCCTCTGACCGCTGCCACAGCCTGGCGGCGACGGTCCGGTCGCGAGACCACGCCTTCGCAGTAGTGACACGCGGACGACCGTGTAGCTGCTGCCAGCCGGCGGGTCCGACGTATTCGCCGCCACGCAGGTACTCGTCGGTGGCGGCCAGCACGATCGGCCAGGCGCCGGCATCCTTGCCCTGAGCGAAAGAACGCAGCAGCGTCTGCACGACGGCCCCGGGTCGCTCATCGGGCCCGACACCGGTGCGCAGCGGTGTCAGCTCGTCGAGGGCGAATCCGGGATGCGCGACGATGCTCCGTGTCCCGTGGCCCGCCTCCCGAAGTCGCCTGTCGAGCTCGAAGGCGAAAGTCATCACGGCCAGCTTCGAGCGCGAGTAGCTTTGAAAGCTGCGGAACCGTTCGGGGGAGCCGTGCTCCTCGAGGTCGAGCGCGAAGAAGCGGTGGCTGATGCTGCCCAGGTGAACGATGCGAGAACCGGCCGTTGCGAGAAGCGCGGGCATCAGCCGGGAGATCAGGGCGAAATGGCCGAGGTGGTTGGTGCCGAACATGCTCTCGAACCCGTCGACCGTCTTCGCCTCGGCGGTGCCCTCGGTGATGCCGGCGTTGGCGACCAGAACGTCTATCGACGGCAGCTCGGCGAGTTCGTCGGCTGCGCGCGACACACTCGCGAGGTCGGCGAGATCGAGCTGCACGAACGAGGGCTGCTCGATGTTCTCGACTTCGCGGAGCAGCGATTCGATCGCGCGCTTCGCTTTGGCCTCGTTTCGGCTCGCGATCACCACTCGAGCGCCCCGCTGGGAGAGCTGTTCGGCGGTGAAGTATCCGAGTCCGGCGTTGCCGCCGGTGACGACGACGGTTCGGCCGACCAGATCGCGGGTCATGCCGTCGCCGCAAATCGCGCCTCGATGGATGCGCTGATCACGACGTCGGCCGGCGTCAGGTCGAGCGGCCCGCCACCACTGCTCTTCGCCATCTCGTGTGCGGCGAATCGAGCGACGCCCATGCCGGGGCCTGCCCCCGTGTCATCACCGAGCATCCCGGGGTCGGCGACGGCTATCGGGCGCAGGTTCGACAGGCCGAGCGCTTCGGCGTAGCTCTGTGCTTTCGAGCGGGCGGTGACGATCGCGGTCTTCTGGGCGTCGGTCTGCAGACGGGAACGCGTGGACGATGTCAGCGACCACTCGACCGACGCCACCGTCACTCCGTCACGGAACGCGACCGAGTCGAGCCAGGTCGCCAGCTCCGAGAAGTCACGGAAGCGAGCACGCACGGTCGTCGTGGCGTGATAGACGGGCGGCAGTTGGGCTCCGTCCTGACTCCACGGGCGTTGGCCCCATACGCTCATCTGGTCGGCGCTCCAGCGCGTGACAGCATCGGCGATCGGATCGTGCAGGGCGCGGAGGCTCTCGGACATCGCCGCGTGCAGTTCGCGAGTCTTCTCGAACACGGGCTGGCGCTCCGGGCCCTCGAACCCGAGGGTGAGCTGCACCGTCGCGCGTTCAGGAGTGTGATGGGTGTCGGCCGACGCCGCGACGGAGATGATTGTCTCGCTCATGGCTTCACCCTATCTGCGGGCGGTGACGAGCGGTTGTGGTTATCGCAGCAGATCTGTCGTAGACTAAGAAGCTGCATCCATCGAGGTGCTGGTATGAAACACACAACTCAACAGTGCGTGATAGTGACCCGCTCGGGGATGATCGGTTTCGACATTGCCTGCGAAACTGCGAGAAGCGGGTCGAGGATTCAGGGTTATCTCGTTAACGATCTCTGAAAAACAATAAGTGCCAAATCAAACCGCACTGTCTCTGCTCAGGCAGACTTCGCCCTCGCGGCGTAGTTCTCTTCTAAGCACTAAATAGAGACCGTCAGTCCGGGAATGCTCTCTACCCGGGTTCTGGCGACATTCAGAGAGATTGCTTCCGCGTTACGCCTGAGGGCGCGGAGGGACTTGCACTCGGGCTGGGCCCGTCGAGCTAGATGCCTGTAGCAAAGCTCGGGGCCGAGTAAAGCGAACTCAACAGGATACGCCCGTAGAAGGCGCAGAATCACAGCAGTGGACCGGGGTTCAATTCCCCGCATCTCCACCACTGAGGTCACATCACGCACTGTTGGTTTCACGCTCCGTTGGAGTTCGTACTCAGCTGGTTTTATGTCCGGCTGGCCTCCATTGTTCAGCGCCCGCGAAGTCCGACCGACGTCGGGATGTCCTGCCGTTGCCCACCGGAGTGCACGATCTCGTCGCCATCGACGCGCACCTGAGTCGCGTGGGCACGGAGCGCCGCCGTGACGGTGGGCCGCCTGTGTTCTAGCTCGAACCACTCGACGTCGTCGCTCGGCTCGGCCACGATCTCCGCCAAGGGGGTGTTTGTCAGGCGACACGCGGCGACGGTCGCGTCGTGCATCCGAACGTGATCCGGATGCCCGTAACCGCCCGCATCGTCGTAGCCCACGACGAGAGACGGCCGCACATGCTCGATCAGCGCCGCCAGGTCGTTTGTCACCTCGTCGAGAGGCGCGCTGACAAGCGCGTCCGGAGTGACATCGGGCGACGGGCCAGCGAGATCGGGGGTGATCCAGGACATGCCCGAGTCGCGGTACCGTCGCTCGGGTCGTTCGTGCGTTCGTGCAGGAGCGCTTCCGAGCCAGTATCTGTCGCTGATTCCGAGAATCGTGGATGCGGCGTTCAACTCGTTCTCGCGGATCTGCGACAGGGTCTCGGGGTCGGGCTCTGCCGCCAGCGAACCGGCGACGATCTCTCCGCGCTCTCCACGCGTGGCGGTCACGAGATGCACCCGGATGCCGCGGGCGACCATCTCGGAGATCAGTGCGCCTGTGGCGAGGGTTTCGTCATCGGGATGCGCGTGCACGAAGAGCACGCTGCGAACGCCGTCGAGAATGTTCACGCGACTGCGAGACGGGAGACGAGGTCGTCGTACACGCGGAGGAGCGCTTCTGCCGAATGCGACCAGCTGAGCGTCTCCGCACGTTCACGGGCCCTCATCGACAGGGCTGTCGCCTCGTCGCCATCCGAGATGAGCCGCGTGATCGCCTGCGCCCAGACCTCTGGATCGCGGGAGTCGATGACGATGCCTGTGACACCGTCGATCACCGCCTCTCGGAGGCCTCCCGATGCCGCAGCGACCACGGGAACCCTGCTCGCCGCGGCCTCGAGTGCGACGAGCCCATAGGTCTCGGAGTGAGAGGGGATCAACACGACCCGTGCCTGACGCAACAGCTCGGCGAGCGTCTCGCGGGACTGCGGTCCGATGAAGTGCACCAGATGACCGATGCCCCTGAGCTCGGCGAGCCGTGACAACTCGTCGACATAGCCGTCGAAGTCTGCGGATGCGTCGCCCGACACCACGAGTTCTGGACGGAGATCGGGAGAAACCGCGGCGATGGCCTCGATCGCGAGGTCCAGGCCTTTCAGAGGCTGCAATCGCGCTGCGACGACCGCGTAGGGCGCGCGCGGGCTCGACGGGGGTTCAGACGTGGCGGGTGCGAACAGATCGCTGTCGACGCCGGGGGAGACGACCGTGATGCGCTCGGGTGCGCCGCCCAGGCGGCTCTCGATCGTGCGGGCCTCGGCCTCACTGATCGCGACGAGGGCGTCCGATTCCCGTGCGAGCCATGATTCGCCGGCCATGCGCCCCGGAGACTCCGACCGTTCCCCGTCAGAGAGAGGCGTGGAGTCGTCTGCCGCGATGCTGTGGAAGCTTTGGACGTGCGGTATTCGTCGGGCGCGTGCGACGGGCAAGGCGGCCATTCCCGAGAACCAGTGATGCGAATGGATGACGTCGTACGGGCCGAGCGTCGAGAGGCGTCGGCTGAACTCGGCGATGAAGTTCTCGTGGTCGCCCTTCGCGGCCGGCTCTGCTGGACCCGCATCGACGAAGCGCAGACGAAGGTTGTCTCCGAGAGTGAGCACCGGCGGGGCAGTCGTCGTGGAGCGCCTCGTGATGATCTCGACGTCGTGCCCCAGTGACGCCAGGGCCTGTGCTTGGTGCAGTACGACGACGTTCATGCCCCCGGCGTCGCCGGAACCGGGCTCGTCTGCCGGTGAGGTGTGCAGACAGACGAGAGCTATGCGTAGCACTTAGACGAACACTCGATAACCGTTGACGAACTTGTTGACAGGCGCCAGGATCGCCACGAGCGGCACGAACATGCGCAGCAGGTAGACGATCACGGTGAGCTGGCCCAGGTCGGCGAGCGCGAACAGGCCGAGGGCGACGGCGCCCCAGCCGAGCGCGATCGTCAGAGAGCGCGTCGTGGCGAGGAACGGAGCGGCCGTACCCACGGCGGCGAACACGATTCCCGCGTCGGCGACGAATCCGCGAAGCCCGGCGTCGTCGAACTGACCGACCAGCACCCACAGCACGATGGCGATGGCCCAGAAGAGAACGAACAGGCCGCCGCCGACGGCCTTGGTCAGATACGTGACTGGAGCGGAGGTCTTGGCCGGGGCGGGAGCAGTCGTCATAACTAGAAATTCTAGCCCGAGGCCCAGACGTCTCGTGGACGATGTCGGTGGCAGGTGTCAGGCTCGATACATGCGATGCACGATTGTTCCCCCGTATCTGCTGGCCCGCCTCTCACGGCTCGACGCGAGCGGTCTCGAAGCCGTCGCGACAGCGGCTCACGAGACCTTGATGCACACTCGACCGCTGCGTGAGGCACGCCAGGGTGCCGTCGTGCGCCCCGCCGATCCTCGCCAAGCCGGCCACGGCCCTCGGCGCACGATCAGCGACGCGGGTGGCCGCGAGACCCTCCCGGGAACGGTCGTCCGAACTGAAGGCGCAACATCGACGGGTGACCCGGCTGTAGACGAGGCGTACGACGGTCTTGGGGCGACGTACGCCCTTTTCGCAGACGCCTACGGCCGGGCGTCGGTCGATGATCGCGGGCTCGGGCTCGACGCCACGGTGCATTACGGCGCACGGTACGACAATGCTTTTTGGGACGGCGAGCGCATGGTGTTCGGCGACGGAGACGGCGAGGTCTTCCGACGCTTCACGCTCTCGCTGAGCGTCATCGGGCACGAACTCAGTCACGGCGTGACGCAATTCTCGAGCCCGCTCGACTACTCCGGTCAGTCCGGTGCTCTCAACGAGTCGGTCTCCGACGTGTTCGGTGCTCTGGTCGAGCAGCACGCCAGACAGCAGACCACCGACCAAGCGAGCTGGCTCATCGGAGAAGAGCTGTTCACCGACATGGTCGAGGGCGCTGCTCTCCGCTCGATGAAGGCTCCCGGAACCGCGTACAACGACGATGTGCTCGGTCAAGACCCTCAGCCCGCTCATATGCGTGACTTCGTCGACACGAGTGACGACAATGGCGGGGTGCACATCAACTCGGGCATCCCGAATCGAGCGTTCTACCTCGTGGCCGAGTCGCTCGGCGGGTACACGTGGCAGCGCGCAGGGCAGATCTGGTACGACACTCTCAGCAGCGGCGAGCTTGCGCCTCGTGCGACGTTCGCCGACTTCGCGCGAGCCACGGAGCAGTCTGCCAGCCGTCGTTTCGGCGCCACCTCGAGCGAACTCGAAGCGGTCGAACGGGCGTGGTCCTCCGTCGGAGTCCGACCATGAACATCACGGTCGTTCGCACCGGCGGCTTCGCGGGCCTGCGTCGAACGTGGCGCGTCGACGTCGACGACCAGTCGCGCTCGGCACTCGACGAGTGGATCAGAATCCTCGATGCCTGTCCTTGGCGCGAAGGCATAGACCTCGACGGCGACGGCGTGCCCGATCGTTTTGTCTTCATGATCACGGTTCAGTCACCTCCCGATGCCGTGACGACCGCAGTCGACGCAGGGGGCCCCGAATTGCGAGCGACTCTTCCCGAAACCCGGGTGGTCGGCCCATGGAAGCAGTTGGTCGATCGCGTGCAGTCGACCGATCGCGTCGACTTATGACGACCCCGAAACATGCTGTCAACACGGGAGCGCTAGTTTAGGTCGGTGACGATTTTCGCTGACACGAACCCTGGCAATCCCGAGCTCAGCCGCAGAAGCATCCGCGACGAGGTCGACGCTGCGTTGCGCGCAGACGTGCGCCTTCTCGGATCGCTGCTCGGAAAGATTCTGACCGAAGCTGGCGGTACAGAGCTGTTGAACGACGTTGAGCGGTTGCGGGAGCTCACCATCGACGCATACGAGAAGCAGAACAACGCCTCGATCGAAGACGCAGAGAAACTCGTCGACTCGTTCACGCCTGTTCGTGCCGAGCAGGTAGCGCGCGCGTTCACGAGCTACTTCCATCTGGCCAACCTGGCTGAAGAGCATCACCGGGTGAGGGTACTGAGAACGCGCTTCTCGTCTCCGAGCGATCCGGCACCCGCGGATTCGCTGCCTGCCGCCATCGAGCGCCTCGTCGATGAGGTCGGTCGTGAGCAGACGGCGGAGCGGCTGGCAGCGCTACGGTTCCATCCCGTCCTCACGGCCCATCCGACAGAGGCGCGTCGGCGGGCGGTCGCCTCGGCCATCCGGCGCATCAGCGACCTCCTCTCCGACAGGGATTCCGGTCAGCAGGGCCGTTTGGCTGCCGCAGAGATTGAACGGCGCCTTCTCGAGCAGATCGACGTGCTCTGGCGCACGTCTCCCCTGCGCACGACCAGGCCGACGCCGCTCGACGAAGTCCGCACAGCGATGAACATCTTCGACCAGACGTTGTTTCAGGTCGTGCCGCAGGTCTATCGGCTTCTCGACGACTGGATGCTCGACTCGGAGGCGGGCAAGAAGCCTGTGGTCGCGCCGGCGTTCATGCGGCTCGGAAGCTGGATTGCGGCAGATCGGGATGGAAACCCCTTCGTCACGGCAGAGGTCACAGAAGAAGCGGCGGCGATCGCCAGCGAGCACATCCTCTTCGGTCTCGAACACGCGGCCACGCGCATCGGTCGCACCCTGACTCTCGATTCCGAGGACACCCCGCCCAGCGAAGCGCTGTTGGCGCTGTGGCAGCGGCAGGAGTCCATCGCTCCCCAGGTGACCAGTCAGATCGGCACCCGTTCACCGCACGAACCTCATCGCCGTGTTCTCATGGTCATTGCGGCCCGCATCGTCGCCACCCGTCAGGGCACCGAGCTCGCCTACGGTCTGCCCGACGAGCTGATCTCCGATCTGCGGGTGATCCAGCAGTCGCTGCGCGAGGCGGGCGCCGACCGCAGCGCCAACGGCGAGCTGCAGAACCTCATCTGGCAGGTCGAGACCTTCGGCTTTCACCTGGCCGAGCTCGAGGTTCGTCAGCACTCCAAGGTGCACCGTCAGGCGCTGGAGGAGGTCCGGGCCGGCGGCGATCTGAGCGAGATGACCCACGAGGTCCTGTCGGTCTACCGCACCATTGCCACTCTGCAGAAGCGCTACGGAACAGCTGCGGCTCGTCGCTACATCGTGTCGTTCACTCAGTCTTCGGCCGATATCGCCACCGTCTTCGCTCTGGCCGAGGCCGCACTCGGATCGCCCGAGGCTGCGCCGGTTCTCGACGCCGTTCCTCTGTTCGAGACGTTCGCCGATCTCGAGGCGAGCACAGACATCCTCGACGAGATGATCACGTTGCCGCAGGTGCAGGAGCGCCTCGCTGCGACGGGTCGAAAGCTCGAAGTCATGCTCGGCTACTCCGACTCCTCGAAAGACGTGGGTCCGGTCTCCGCGACGCTCGCGCTTTACTCGGCCCAGGAACGCATCTCGCGTTGGGCACAGGACAACGACATCGAGTTGACGCTGTTCCATGGTCGTGGCGGTGCTCTCGGCCGAGGCGGCGGGCCCGCGAACGAAGCCGTCATGGCACAGCCGGGCGGCTCGGTGGAGGGCCGGTTCAAACTGACCGAGCAGGGCGAGGTGATCTTCGCCCAGTACGGCGACAAGGCGATCGCGGCACGCCACATCGAACAGATGGCTGCAGCGACGCTTCTCGCGTCGAGTCCGTCGAACGAAGAGGCCAACAACACGGCCACGCGCGACTTCGCCGACATCGCCCGCACTCTCGACCTGCGGTCGCGCGAACGCTTCTTCGAACTCATCAAGGCAGACGGCTTCGCTCCGTGGTTCGCGCAGGTGACGCCGATGGAGGAGGTGGGCTTGCTCGCACTGGGTTCTCGGCCCGCGCGCCGCGGGCTCTCAGTGGAGTCGCTCGAAGACCTTCGCGCCATCCCGTGGGTGTTCGCGTGGACTCAGGCGCGCATCAATCTGACAGGCTGGTTCGGCCTGGGCTCGGCTCTCGCCGCTGTAGGAGACGTCGATGCACTGCGTGATGCCTATGCCCGCTGGCCACTCTTCACCGCCATGATCAACAAC
The DNA here is from genome assembly GCF_900177765.1 of Agreia sp. VKM Ac-1783. Lineage (GTDB taxonomy): Bacteria > Actinomycetota > Actinomycetes > Actinomycetales > Microbacteriaceae > Agreia. The sequence continues at coordinate 577,511 of NZ_FXWI01000002.1, read as the reverse complement.
GTCGAGATGTCGCTCGCGAAGACGGACGACAGGCTTGCCGAGCGGTACCTCGCCCTGGGCGATCGCGACGACCTGGCTTCTCTCGTGCTCGACGAGATGGAGACAACCCGCGAGTGGGTTCGGCGCACGACCGGGCACGGCGAGATCCTCGAGGGTCGCCCCGTACTCCAGCGTGCGGTTCGTCTGAGGAGTCCGTACGTCGATGCTCTGTCGCTTCTGCAGCTTCGCGCCCTGAGGGCTGTGCGCAGTTCGGGCAGCGTCGATCCGGCTGACGACACGCACCGGCTTCTCCTGCTGGCCGTCAACGGGGTCGCCGCCGGTCTGCAGAACACGGGATAGGCAATCGTGTCCGTTGCACACCGGTCGGTGTATCAGGCCCTGCTCGGTGACCGGATCGTTCGGCTGCAGCCAGAACTGTCGCACTACGTCGGCGGCGCTGCCCGTGGCGAGGCCGGAATCGGGCGCGGGGTCTACGAGTTCGCGGGGCCGTCGAAGAGCTGGCTCGTGCCCCTGTTTGCGGCCATTGCCCGAGCCGACGCCTTGTTCGGGGAGCGCGGAGGCGCGGGCCTCACGGTGGTCAACGTGCCGCACGCCGACAGCCACGGTCGGCTGTGTCTCAGTTCGACCCGCACGTTCGCCTTCGCGGACGTGACGCGAACGATGCAGGACACGATGCTGGCCGGCCGCGACGGTCTGCTGCACGACTTCCTCGGCAGATCCCGTTTCCTCGAGGTATCGCTTCGGCTTTCCGTGTCACCCGAGGGCTGGCTCCGGATGCGATCGGTCGGCACCTGGCTCTGGGTGGGGCGTGTGCGCATTCCGGTTCCGCAGATCTTGTCGGCGCGGGTGGACCTTCTCGAACGCTGGGACGCCGAGACGGCAAGCCAACGAGTCGAGGTGACCCTCACGCATCCCATCTTGGGCCGGGTGTTCGAGTACCGCGGGTCGTTCGAGTACGACCCTCGGGCGGGGCGGGTCGGCGATGTCGACACGACCCGCATCGATCGCCGGCACTAGCGCGCCTCCGGTGCGTCGTCGAGTGGCGCCTACTCGGCGAGTACTCGTAGGGCCTCGTCGTGCAGCAGCCCGTTGGTGGCGAGAGCCGAGCCCCACCACGGTCCGGGGATCCCATCGACCGAGGTGAACCGACCGCCTGCTTCGGTGATCACGGGTATCAGCGCTGCCATGTCGTAGGGCTGCAGGTCGAACTCGCCGGCGACATCGAGCGCCCCCTCGGCGACGAGCATATACGACCACATCTCGCCGTAGGCCCGTGTGCGCCAGACGCCGCGGCTCAGAGAGAGGAGGCTCTCGAGCCTGCCCGCCTCGTCCCAGCCCTTGAGGCTGTTGTAGCTGATGCTCGCATCGTCGAGTCGGGCGACTGCCGAGACAGCGAGACGTCGCGCGGGAGATGACGGTGCCAGCGTGGAGTTCGTCGTCCACGCACCCTGCCTGAGAGCACCCCACCAACGACGACCGAGAGCGGGCGAGCTGACGACTCCGACGACCGGTTCGCCGTCGACGACGAGCGAGATCAAGGTCGCCCACACCGGGACGCCCCTCAGATAGTTCGCCGTGCCGTCGATGGGGTCGATGATCCACTGTCGCGTCGAATCACCAGCGGAGCCATACTCTTCGCCGAGGATGGCGTCTTCCGGTCGCGCCGACGCGAGCCGGTCTCTGATCTCGCGCTCGACGGCCTTGTCCGCATCCGTCACCGGGGTTCGATCGGGCTTCTTCTCGACGACGAGATCGAGCGCCATGAAGCGATCGAGCGAGATCGCATCGGCGGCGTCGGCGATCTCGAGGGCAAGGGCCAGGTCATCTGAGTACGGCTCGGTCATGCCCTAAGAGTAGCCAGCGCGGGTGAACAGCCGGTCACCGCTGAGCGGCAGCTACGAGTCGCTGAGCGAGCCGACGAGCTTCTGCAGAGACTGGATGCGGGCTATACCGCTGGATCCCAACTCCCCGGCCAGCACGCGGTCGACGATCTCCCAATCGTGCGCCTGGCTGAGTGGGATGCCGTCGGGTGGCTCGACGGCGGAGGGGATCGCCATGCGCGCGAACGACTTCAGGACGTTCGCGGGATCGACATGTCCGAGGCCGAACGAACGCACGCCGGGCGTGTCGATGATCCAGCCGGAGCGGCCATCGTCGTCGTGCACGCGCAGTCCAAGGGTCGACGACGATGTGTGCCGACCGCGCCCGGTGACATCGTTCACCCGTCCGATCGCCCTGTCGGTTCCCGGAACGAGAGCGTTGACGAGGGTGGACTTGCCGACGCCCGAATGGCCCACGGTCACCGTCGTATGGCCGATGAGCAGGCTCTTCAACTCGTCGAGGGGCAGCTCGTCGCGTTGGCCTGTAACAACCGTCAGGTCGAGGCAGTCGAACTCAGAGAGGAACTCGGCCGGATCGGCGAGGTCTGTCTTGGTGATGAAGAGGATCGGCGTGATACCGGCATCGAAGGCGGCGACCAGGTAGCGGTCGACGAGCCGTGCGCGCGGCTCGGGATTGGCGGCGGCGACGACGATCAGCATCTGATCGGCGTTGGCCACGATCACGCGCTCGACGGCGTCGGTATCGTCGGCGCTGCGGCGCAGAAGCGTGGTGCGAGGCGTGATCTTGACGACCCGCGAGAGGCTGCCCTCCGCGCCCGAGGTGTCGCCCACGAGACCCACCCGGTCGCCGGTCACGATGGCGGTCTTGCCCAGCTCGCGCGCACGAGAGGCGGTTATCGCGCGTTCGTTCGGCGTGTCCTCATCGACCAGCACGGTGAAGCGCCCGCGGTCGACAGTGAGGATGCGTCCCGGCACAGCGTCGGCGTATTCGGGGCGGATCTTGGTTCGCGGCTTGTTTCCCTTCGGGTTCGGTCGCAAGCGGACGCTCGACTCGTCGTACTCCGACTCGTCGTCGTCGTCATCGTCGTCGTTCGACCACCAGGTCATGAGGTGCTCGCGGCGAGCGTGCTCCAGAGCTCGGGGAACTCGGGAAGGGTCTTCGAGGTCGTCGCGATGTCTTCGATCAGGACATCGGGCGTGACGAGGGCGATGATCGCGCCCGCGTGAGCCATCCGGTGATCGGCGTATGTCTTCCACGTGCCCCCGTGCAGGGGGGCGGGCTCGATGCGGAGGCCGTCCTCGAGTTCGGTGACGATGCCGCCCAGGGCGGTGAGCTCGTTCGCGAGGGCGGCGAGGCGGTCTGTCTCATGGTGTCGGATGTGCCCGATGCCGGTGATTTCGCTGGGGGAGTCGGCCAAGGCGGCCAACGCAACCAGCGCCGGTGCGAGTTCGCCTCCCTCGGAGAGGTCGAGGGTGATGCCGTGGATCTCGCCCGTGCCTTCGACGGTGAGGACGCCGTCTACCAGCGACACGGTGGCGCCGAAGAGCGGCAGGAGGTCGATGAGGTGAGCGCCCACCTGAGTAGTGGTGGTCGGCCAGCCGCTGACGCTCACTCGTCCTCCCGTGGCCACAGCGGCGGCGAGAAACGGCGCCGCGTTCGAGAGGTCGGGTTCGATATCGACGGTCGCACCCCGGATGCGGCCGGGCGCGATCGTCCACACGCCCGGCCCGGGCGACTCCACGGTCACTCCACGACCGGCCAACGCCTGGATCGTCATCTCGATATGAGGTTGGCTGGGCACACGCTCGCCCGAGTGACGGAGAACGAGGCCCTCGTCGAATCGCGCCGCGGAGAGCAGCAGACCCGAGACGAACTGGCTCGAGCTGGACGCGTCGATGACGATTTCTCCGCCGGCGACTCGGCCAGTGCCATGAACGGTGAAGGGAAGCGCCCCCGCGCCGTCGTCTGCGATATCTACGCCGAGCGAGCGGAGTGAGGAGATGGTCGTCTTCATGGGCCTGCGGCGCGCGGCCTCGTCGCCGTCGAAGACGACGGGTCCGAGCGCGAGAGCGGCGACAGGCGGGATGAATCGCATCACCGTTCCCGCGAGTCCGCAATCGACGGTTGTACTGCCCAGCAGCTCGTCGGCGGGGGTGATGAGCCAGTCGTCACCGAACCGGCCGGTGCCGGAGACGGCTTCGATCGTCGTTCCCATGGAGCGGAGCGCGTCGACCATCAGGGTCGTGTCACGGGAATGAAGGGGAGCTCGGAGCGTAGACGGTGAATCAGCGAGCGCCGACAGCACCAGTTGACGGTTCGTGAGGCTCTTCGAGCCGGGGAGATCCACCGCAGCGTCGATCGGCCCTGAGGCGGTCGGCGACGGCCACGGCGCGTCGCCGGGCGGAACGGCAGCGACCCCCGGCGTCTCGTCGTCGTAGGGGGAGAAGCGCGGATCGAGTTGATTGATGATGCCCATTGCACCTCAGATTACCGCGACGGAGGAATAAACGACGTTCCGATCGTCGTTGTTGATCGTATGAGGGTCGAACGGCCCGTCGACGATGTGCGAGAGGCAGGGGTGAGGCTGAGATGCTGACTCAAGAGCGTGTGCGGCCCCTCGTCGCAACCCCAGGCATGGCCTGGGCCGAACGCGCCCTCGCCGAAGTAGACTCTGCTCTGATGAGCAACTCCACACCTGACACTCCTTCGGCGGCCACCCCAGATCCGCGGGATCTGTTCGAGGAACAGGCGATACCGTTCCTCGACCAGCTCTACGGCGCTGCCCTGCGCATGACGCGCAACCCCGCCGACGCTCAAGACCTGGTTCAAGAGACCTTCGTGAAGGCCTATGCGGCGTTCGGTCAATTCGAGCAGGGCACGAATCTCAAGGCGTGGCTCTATCGCATTCTCACGAACACGTTCATCAACACCTATCGCAAGAAGCAGCGCGACCCCTATAAGGGCACCATCTCCGACATGGAGGACTGGCAGCTGGGCGAGGCCGAGTCGGCGACGGCCATGTCGAGCCGCTCGGCGGAGGCTGAGGCCATCGACCACCTGCCCGACAGCGCGGTCAAAGACGCTCTTCAGTCGATTCCCGAAGATTTCCGTCTGGCGGTCTATTTCGCCGACGTCGAAGGTTTCTCCTATCAGGAGATCGCCGACATCATGAAGACCCCTGTCGGCACAGTCATGAGTCGCCTGCACCGAGGCAGACGACTTCTCAGGGGACTTCTGACCGACTACGCAGCAGATCGCGGCATTCATGTCGCATCGAAGACGGGGAGCACGAAGAAATGACCGATTGCGGTTGCGACAAGGCCAAGGCCGAACTCGAAGAGTACCTGCACAATGAGCTGTGCTCGACGGATGCCGAAGATATCCGGGAGCACCTCGCGGGATGCGTCGACTGCGAGTCGGAGCTTCACGTCGGACGAGTGCTGACCGAGGCCGTTCAGCGCGCCTGTCGGGAGACGGCCCCCGGCGACCTGCGTGACCAGGTGCTTCTGAAGATCCGCACCATTCAGGCGACGCACTGACGAACGGCTGACGGTCGGTTTCTCGAGCGGCGCTCGAGAAACCGACCGATCATCACCTCTCGGTAGCGCGCTCGATCAGTTCGGTCTGCTCCACCGCATGCCGCTTGGCAGATCCGGCCGCAGGCGATGCTGCCGCAGGCCGTGAGACGACACGCACGGAGCGGCCGAGGTGCGGTGCGACCTCCACCGCCACGAACGGCCAGGCACCCTGATTCTCAGGCTCGTCCTGTACCCAGACCACTTCGGCGTTCGGATACTGATCCAGAACAGCCTTCAATTCATTGACCGGCGCGGGGTAGTACTGCTCGAGTCGCACGAGAGCGATCTGGTCGTCGGGCTTCTTCTGCAGCTCGTTGAGCAGGTCGTAGTGGATCTTGCCCGAGTGCAGCAGAACCCGGGTCACCGAGGACTGGTCTGTGACGCGAGTGTCGTCGATGACGGGCTCGAACGTTCCATTGGTGAGGTCGGGAACGTCGCTCGTGGCGCCCCGGAGGCGCAGCATGGCCTTCGGAGTGAAGACGACGAGCGGCTTGCGGGGGCGAGCGTACGCCTGCCGACGCAGCAGGTGGAAGTACGAGGCCGGCGTCGACGGGCGAGCGACGGTCATGTTGTTCTCGGCACAGAGCTGCAGGTAGCGCTCGATGCGTGCGGACGAGTGGTCGGGACCCTGGCCCTCGTATCCGTGGGGGAGGAGCAGGACGAGCGAGGACCGCTGCGCCCACTTCTGCTCCGCCGACGAGATGAACTCGTCGATCACGATCTGGGCGCCGTTGGCGAAGTCGCCGAACTGGGCCTCCCAGAGCACGAGGGCGTCGGGCCGCTCGACCGAGTATCCGTATTCGAAGCCCATCGCGGCGTACTCGCTCAACAGCGAGTCGTAGATCCAGAATCGGGCCTGGCTCTCGCTGAGGTTGGCCAGCGGCAGCCACTCTTGACCGTTCTCACGGTCATGGAGAACGGCGTGCCTCTGAACGAACGTCCCGCGGCGCGTGTCCTGCCCGGCGAGGCGCACCGGGGTGCCCTCGAGCAGCAGCGAGCCGAGCGCCAGGAGTTCGGCGAAGGCCCAGTCGATTCCGCCGGAGCGGCTCATCTCGAGGCGCTTGTTCAGCAGCTGCTGCAGCTTCGGGTGCACGGTGAAGCCCGCTGGCTTGTTCTGGAACGCGTCGCCGATCTGGTGGATCGTGGACTCCGCGACCGCCGTCGAGAACGCATCCGAACTCGCCGAGTCGCTCTGCTGCGCGTCGGGCAGCTCGAGGTCCGCGACGGCCGAGCCGTCGGCCTTGATGACGGGAATCGACGAGGTCTGCGCGGCATGAGTCTCGGCGAAGGCGCGCTCGAGGCGGTCCTGGAAGTCGCGGTGGGCTGCCTGGTACTCCTCTTCGGTGATGTCGCCACGACCGACCAACGACTCGGTGTAGAGACGGCGAACGCTGCGCTTCGCCTCGATGAGGTTATACATGAGCGGCTGCGTCATCGAGGGGTCGTCTCCCTCGTTGTGCCCGCGTCGTCGGTAGCAGATCAGATCGATGAAGACATCGCGGTGGAACTGCTGCCGGTACTCGAAGGCGAGTTGTGCGACACGCACGACCGACTCGGGGTCGTCGCCGTTCACGTGGAAGATCGGAGCCTGGATCGTCTTCGCCACGTCGGTGGAGTAGACCGACGAGCGGGACTCCCCGGGAGGGGTCGTGAAGCCGACCTGGTTGTTGATGTTGATGTGGATCGTGCCGCCCGTGCGGTAGCCGCGCAGCTGCGACATCTGGAGCGTCTCGACCACGATGCCTTGCCCTGCGAGGGCTGCGTCTCCGTGGATGAGGATCGGCAGCGTCGAGAAGGTTCCGATCGCCTTGCGGTCTTGCTTGGCCCTGACGATTCCCTCGAGCACGCCGTCGGCGGCTTCGAGGTGCGACGGGTTCGCTGCGAGGTAGACGGGGATCTCTGTGCCGTCGCTGCCGTGGAAGGTACCCTCGGTGCCGAGGTGGTACTTCACGTCACCGGAGCCTTGGACGGTGCGGGGGTCTTGAGTTCCCTCGAACTCGCGGAAGATCTGGCCGTAGGTCTTGCCAGCGATGTTCGTCAGGACGTTCAGACGGCCACGGTGCGCCATGCCGATCGCGACCTCGTCGAGGCCTTCGTCTGCGGCGCCCTGGATGATGGCGTCGAGCAGGGCGATCGTGGACTCTCCACCCTCGAGACTGAACCGCTTCTGGCCGACGTATTTGGTCTGGAGGAAGGTCTCGAAGGCTTCGGCCTCGTTGAGCTTGGCCAGGATGCGCATCTGCTCGTCGTGCCCGGGCTTGGCGTAGGGGCGTTCGACCTTGTCCTGGATCCACTTGCGCTGGGCGGGATCCTGGATGTGCATGTACTCGATGCCGGTCTTGCGGCAGTACGAGTCGCGGAGCACGCCGAGGATGTCCCGCAGAAGCGCGCTGCGCTTCGCCCCGAACTCGCCGGTCACGAACTCGCGGTCGAGATCCCAGAGGGTCAGCCCGTGATTCTCGATGTCGAGATCGGGGTGTGTGCGCTGGCGGTACTCGAGCGGGTCGATGTCGGCCATCAGGTGACCGCGTACGCGGAATGCGTTGATCAGTTCCTGGACCCGGGCGGTCTTGTCGACGGCGTCGGAGAGGTCGACGCTGATGTCGGGCGCCCAGTGGATCGGCGCGTAGGGGATGCGCAGCTCGGCGAAGATGTTCTCGTAGAAATTGCGCTCGCCGATCAGCAGCTCGTGCACCTTGCGCAGGTACTCGCCGGAGCCGGCGCCCTGGATGACGCGGTGGTCGTAGGTGCTGGTGAGCGTGATGATCTTGCCGATGCCCAGGTCATTGAGCGTCTTCGGGCTGGTTCCCTGGAACTCGGCCGGGTACTCGAGAGCGCCGGCGCCGATGATGCAGCCCTGGCCCTTCATCAGGCGGGGAACCGAGTGCACCGTGCCGATGCCACCGGGGTTGGTGAGTGAGATCGTGGTGCCCTGGAAGTCGGCCGCCGTCAGCTTGTTCGCGCGGGCGCGGCTCACCAGCTCTTCGTAGGCGTGGAGGAACTCGTTGAAGCCCATCGTGTCGGCACGCTTGATTCCGGGCACCAGGAGGGCGCGGGTGCCGTCGGGCTTCGGGATGTCGATGGCGATTCCCAGCCCGACGTGGGCGGGGGCGACGACCGAGGGCTTGCCGTCTACCTCGTCGTAGTAGACGTTCTGGCTGCGGAACTCCTTCATCGCCTGCACGAGGGCCCAGCCGATGATGTGGGTGAACGACACCTTGCCGCCGCGGCTGCGCTTGAGGTTGGAGTTGATGACGATGCGGTTGTCGATCAGCAGTTTGGCCGGGATCGATCGCACGCTCGTGGCCGTCGGCACGGTGAGGCTGGCGTCCATGTTGGTCGCCAGCGTCTTGGCCATGCCTCGCAGCGGCGTGACGGTGTCTTTCTCGACATCGTCTTCGCTGCTGGCCGACTCGGGCGTGGTGTCGCGCTTGGGAGCGGAGACCGGCGCTTCTGCCGGGATAGGAGCCTGGCGGGCCTGCACGCTCGTCGTGCGCGCTTCGGGCTGACTCTCACGCTGGTCTGCGACGGATGCGCCGGACGGCGCCTCGGTCGAGACCGTCGCGACGGGCGACGTGGGTGTCGTCGTCGCTCCGGATGCCACGGCGACCTGCTCGGATTCGGTCGCGGCGGGCGCGGCCTGCTGAGCCGTCACGGTCGATGTTGCGCCACCCTTGGACACCACCGCCGAGTGGTAGCTCTCGAGGATCGGCCACCACGACTCGTCGACCGACTTGCGGTCTACCTTGAACTGCTCGTAGAGCTCCTCGACGAGCCATTCGTTGGCTCCGAACTCCGACGCGCTCTCGTCGTTTTCCACTCCGGTCGTTTGGCTAGACAAGCCCGATCGCCCACTCTCTTCATCGTGCATCGACAATTCGCCTGAAATCAGTACATTCATGACAGTCGTCAGCGCCCTGCATCGTTGCCGGCGGGCGCCCGACACGTTCATGGTCAAGCCTAATCCCCTCAGCCTGAAGCGCCACCCGACGAAGGGTTCGCCGGGCACAGAAGCGACTACCGTTGGGGGTATGGAGTTCTATCACGCGACCGCGACCCACGACCTCACGTATTCCGACGTCTTCCTCGTGCCTTCGCGCTCACGCGTCACGAGCAGGCTCGACGTGTCGCTCGCTCCGAACGACGGCACCGGGGCGAGCATCCCGATCGTCAGCGCGAACATGAACTCGGTCACCGGTCCCCGACTCTCCGCCACCCTGGCGCGGCGCGGCGGGCTCGGCGTTCTTCCCCAGGACATGCACCTGCAAGACCTCGACGCCGCGATTCGGTGGGTGAAAGCGCAGCCCGTCGAGTTCGACACCCCCTTCGATTTCGGCCCCGACGACACAGTCGAGCAAGCGCTTCGTCAGATCCCCGCGGTCGCAGGGCACGGCATCGTCATCCATGACCAGGCCGGCGTCTACCTCGGGTGCATCGCCGCGGCACGACTGGCGTCCGCGCTGCCGGACGCGCTCCTCGGCGACCTCCTACACGGCCCGCTCACCGCCCTGTCGGCTGACGATATCGACTCGCCTCGCGAGGCGTTCGACGCGATGGTCGAGGCCGAACTCGACTTCGCGCCGGTGATGCGGCACGGATCGGTCATCGGAACGCTGAGCCGCACGAGCGCGCTCCGTTCGACTCTGTACACGCCGGCACTCGATGCTCACGGTCGCCTTCGCGTGGCCGCAGCGGTCGGTATCAACGGCGACGTCGCATCCAAGGCCCGCGCCCTGGCGTCGGCCGGCGTCGACGTGCTGGTGATCGACACAGCCCACGGACACCAGGAGGGCATGCTGCGCGCCATCGAGACGGTGGCGAACGAGAACCTCGGCCTTCCCATCGTCGCCGGCAACATCGTGACCGCCGATGCCGTGCGCGACCTCGTCTCGGCCGGGGCCACGATCCTCAAGGTGGGAGTCGGCCCTGGCGCCATGTGCACCACGCGCATGATGACGGCCGTCGGACGACCCCAGTTCTCCGCCGTGCTCGAGACCGCCGACGCGGCTCGCGAACTCGGCGCCCACGTCTGGGCCGACGGGGGAGTGCGCTACCCGCGCGACGTCGCGCTCGCGCTGGCCGCCGGAGCGTCGAGCGTCATGATCGGTTCGTGGTTCGCGGGCACGATCGAGGCGCCGGGCACCTTGAAGACGGATGCGACGGGTCGGCTGTACAAGGAGAGCTGGGGCATGGCATCGACCAAGGCCGTGAAAGACCGCTTCGGTCGTCTCGATGCCTACGAGCTCGCCCGCAAGACGCTGTTCGCCGAGGGCATCTCGTCGAGCAGCATCTACCTCGACCCCCTGCGCCCCTCTGTCGAGGATCTGCTCGACATGATCACCTCGGGCGTGCGCAGCTCGTTCACGTACGCGGGCGCGTCGGATGTCGCCGAGTTCCACGATCGCGCTCTGGTCGGTATCCAGTCGGCCGCCGGGTACGAAGAAGGAAAAGCCCTGCCCGTCAGCTGGTAGGCGCCCGGCCGTCGGGCGAGGGCAGCCGGTATACTGGCCAGACAATGGACGACCCTCCCTCAGCCCATCCATCCCTTCTTCTGAACAGCTCCGGCGGCACCCGTGCCTCTTGACTGGATCATGTTCGGCGTCGGTATCGTTCTGACCTTCGGTACCGGCATCTTCGTTGCCAGCGAGTTCGCCCTGGTCAATCTCGATCGCAGCGACCTCGAGGCGCGTCAGAATCGCGGAGACACGGGCCTCGGTCCGACGATCGCCGCGTTGAAGATCACCTCGACGCACCTCTCGAGCGCTCAGCTCGGCATCACACTCACCACGCTCCTTACCGGATACACCATGGAGCCGGCCATCTCGAACCTTCTTCGAGCGCCCCTGATGGGCGTCGGCATCCCCGAGGGCGTGGTGCCCGGCATCTCGGCGACGATCGCCATCGTCTTCGCCACACTGTTGTCGATGATCGTCGGCGAGCTGGTGCCGAAGAGCTTCGCCCTGGCTCTGCCCCTGCAGACCGCCAAGCTCGTGATTCCGGCCCAGCGCCTCTTCACCATGGTCTTCAAGCCCGCCGTCAGCCTCCTGAACAACAGCGCAAACGGGTTGCTTCGCGCGATGGGCATCGAGCCGAAAGAAGAGCTCTCCGGCGCGCGTACGGCCGAGGAACTCTCGTCGCTCGTGCGGCGGTCGGCCATGCAGGGCAGTCTCGACGTCGACACGGCGACCCTGCTCAATCGAACTCTGCTCTTCTCGGGACACACTGCATCGGATGCCATGACTCCGAGGCCGCGCATCGCGAGCGTGAAGCGCACAGACAGCGCCGAAGACGTGATCATGCTCACCCGCACGACGGGGCACAGCCGCTTTCCCGTGCTCGATGACGACATCGATGACATCGTCGGGGTCGTGCACGTCAAACAGGCCGTCAGCGTTCCGCGCAACAGACGAAACGATGTGCCCGCAGCGGCCCTTGCCTCGAACGTCATCCGCGTGCCAGAGACGATGAAGCTCGACTCGCTGCTGGGCGAACTGCGCGGCCGCGGGTATCAGATGGCGATCGTCGTCGACGAATACGGGGGAACCGCGGGCGTCGTCACGCTCGAGGACCTGGTCGAGGAGCTCGTCGGCGAACTCGACGACGAGCACGACCGCTCGCGTGCCGGAGTGGTGAAGACGCTCAACTCCGTGTCGTTTCCCGGAATCCTTCGACCGGACGAGCTCGCCGACCGCGCGGGCATCAGCGTTCCCGACGACGGTCCTTTCGAAACGGTGGCCGGATACATGATGAGCGAACTCGGACGACTGCCCGTGGTGGGCGATACGGTCGAGTTGCCGACCGGCCAACTCGCCGTCGTTCGGCTCGACGGGCGGCGTATCGACCGCATCCGATTCACCCCGATCGCCACCGACGAGGCCGCGGCCCCGATCGATGCACTTACGACCGATGACTCGAGCGCGGAGGTGAACGACCGTGGCTGATTGGCTGGGTATCGTCTGGCTCGTTGTGCTGCTTTTGGCCAACGCCTTCTTCGTCGGCGCCGAATTCGCCGTGATCTCCGCGCGCCGCTCGCAGATCGAGCCCCTCGCCGAGCAGGGCAAGGCAAGCGCCAAGACCGCGCTCTGGGCCATGGAGCACGCGACACTCATGCTGGCGATGTGCCAGCTCGGAATCACCGTGTGCTCGCTGCTGATCCTCAATGTCTCCGAGCCGGCGATCCACCACCTGCTCGAGATTCCGCTGGGCCTCACCGGTTTGCCCGAAGAGGTCATCGGCACGGCAGCTTTCGTCGTCACGCTGCTGATCGTGTCGTTCCTGCACGTCGTGTTCGGCGAGATGGTTCCGAAGAACCTGTCGTTCTCGCTCCCCGAGCGTGCCGTCCTGTTGCTCGCGCCGCCGCTGGTGTGGCTCGCGCGCGTCTTCCGGTTCGCCATCGTCGCCCTCAACGCGACGGCCAACTCGATTCTTCGGCTCTTCGGGGTCGAGCCGAAAGACGAGGCGGCGAGTGCATTCACGCTCGACGAGGTCTCGACGATCGTGTCGCAGTCGACGCGAGAGGGAGTTCTCAGCGACACGACCGGAGCGCTCAACGCAGCTTTCGAATTCACGTCGAAGACCGTCAAAGACGTGGCCGTGCCGCTGGAGTCGCTCGTGAGCCTGTCGGATCACGTCACGCCAGCGGAGATCGAGCACGCCGTGGCCAAGCACGGATTCTCGCGCTACATCGTGGTCGACGAGGAGGGTCGGCCCGACGGCTACCTCCACCTGAAAGACGTCATCGATCTCGACGCCGACGAGGTCGACCTGCCAGTGCCCGCCAAGCGCATCAGGCAGCTGGTGTCGATCTACGAGGGAACGGAGCTCGAAGACGCGTTGGCCAGCATGCGCCGCACGAACGCGCACCTCGCGCGCACCTTCTCAGAATCGGGTCGAACCACGGGCGTGCTCTTTCTCGAGGACATCATCGAGGAGCTGGTGGGCGAAGTGCAGGATGCGACTCGGCGACTCTGACGCGAGCCGGCGACTCTGACTCGACCCGGCGCGTGGCCTGCTTCTAGTTCGGCCAGGCCGCGCGCACGTACTGTGACGGCCAGTAGTCGACGGCCACGCCCAGCTCGTGAGCGGCTCTCAGCGCGAAATGTGGATCTCGCAACATCTCGCGTCCGAGCATCACGGCATCGGCACGACCCTCGTCGACGATCTGCGCCGCTTGCGTCGAGGTGGTGATGAGACCCACCGCGCTCACGGGAACGTCGCCTTTCGCGCCCACATATTCGGCGAGGGGGACCTGATATCCGGGCGTCGAGGGAATCGTGACGCCCGTGATGTTGCCGCCGCTCGAGATGTCGAAGACGTCGGCTCCGTGATCTCTGGCCCAGCCCGCCACGGTCGCGGTCTGCTGCTCGTTCCAGCCATCCTCGACCCAGTCGGTGGCCGAGAAGCGCACGAGAAGAGGAACCTCGTCGCCCACCGCGGCCCGGATATCGGCCACGACGCGTAGCAGCAGTCTTGCTCGGTTCTCGAGGCTGCCACCGTATTCGTCGCTGCGCTCGTTGCTGAGCGGAGACAGGAACTGGTGAAGCAGATAGCCGTGGGCGGCGTGAATCTCGAGCACGTCGAATCCGGCATCGATCGAGCGCAGTGCGGCTGCGACGAAGTCGTCGACGACGCCGTCTATGGCCGCCGAGCCCATCTCCGCGGGTGTCGCGTAGCCGGGGAATGCGACAGGCGAGGGTCCTTCGGTCTGCCAGCCACCGGCATCCAGCGGAACCGTGCCGCGTTCGCTCGCCCAGGGCCGATACGTCGAGGCTTTTCGGCCGGCGTGGGCCAACTGGATGCCGGTGGTCGCTCCCTGACCGTGCAGGAAGTCGGTGATGCGACGGAAGGCTTGCGCCTGCTCGTCGTTCCAGATGCCGAGGTCCTGGGGGGAGATCCGGCCTTCGGGGCTGACGGCCGTGGCCTCGGTGATCACGAGACCGGCACCGCCCTGGCCGAACGATCCGAGATGAACGAGATGCCAGTCGGTGGTCATCCCATCGCCGGCCTCAGCGGAGTACTGGCACATGGGAGCCACCCAGATGCGGTTGCGGATGGTCACGCCTCGGATGCTGAGGGGCGTGAAGAGAAGGGAGCCGCTCATGGTCATGTCTTTCGTCAGGTATCGCGGAAGGCATAGAGCTCCGCAGATCGTCGAGGGTGGGGGTGCACTCAATCTATCGTGGAGCTGTGAGCGACAAGACCGAACGCACTCCGACACAACCCACAGGCCGCACCGGCGACACGATCGAGTGGACCGCGGCAGACGCGGCGTCGATCATCAGAGTCCCTCGAGCGAGCGACGACAAGTATCGCCGCGGTGTCCTGGGAATCCGGACGGGGTCGAACATGTATCCGGGGGCGGCCGTGCTGGGCGTGGATGCCGCCGCGAGGACCGGTGTAGGCATGATCCGGTATCTCGGTCCCGAGGTTCCGACGACCCTCGTGCTGCAGCGACGCCCGGAGATCGTCACGGCCGAGGGTCGGGTGCAGGCGTGGCTCGTCGGCTCCGGCATGGATGCCGGACAGAGAACGGATGCCGAGACATCCCTGCTTCGACGCGCCCTCGGTGACGACGTGCCCTGCGTGATCGATGCGGGGGCTCTCGATCTCGTGCCCGAGTCCGGATCCCACACGATCATCACGCCGCACGCGGGCGAAATCGCCTCACTCTGGCACCGCGCCGGTGTCACCGTCGAGCGATCCAGCATCTCCGACGATCCCGTGCACTGGGCGACCGCCACGGCCGAACGTTTCGGCGTCACCGTGCTCTTGAAGGGCGCGCGCACCATCATCGCCGGACCGACGACCCGCACGATCAGCGTGACCGCGGCGACGAGCTGGGCGGCGACCGCCGGCTCGGGTGACGTTCTCGGGGGCATCCTCGGAGCCCTCGTCGCTACCAACGCACCGTACTTGGCCGACGAGGGCGCCGGCATCCTGTCACGCGTGGCGGCGACCGCCGCCTTCGTGCATCAGGCGGCGAGCGTCCGCGCATCTGGCGGCGGCCCCATCACGGCACTCGACATCGCCGACTCCGTCGGGCTCACGATCGCGGATCTGCTCGGTGGCGACCCGCGCTGATCGGCTGCGCCGGTGCTCTGAGCTCAGACCGAGATCAGCGTGGAGAGACTGCCAAGATGAAGTCGATGGAGCCCTCGTTGTCGACCCGGGCGAACCCGAGGTCGATGGGCTCGATGCCGTAATCGTCGAACGAGACGGGAACGCTTCCGGTGAGCGTGAGTCGACCGTTCTTGAGGGTGGCCGTGAGCGATACCTCGACCGCGCGGCTGACGCCATGCAGATTCAGATCGCCCGATGCCGCCACGGTGACCGGCTTGCCGCCGAGCAAGTCGTCGGTGAGCGTGATGGGTGACGAGAGCGTGAACAACGCGGTGGGGTAGTCGGCGGCGTCGAGAGCAGGGCCTCTGAAGTAGGCGTCGCGCACGGCGTTGTCTGTGGTGATGCTGGCGACCTCGACGACGATGGTCGCCCCGGTGAGCACGCTGTCTTCGACGGTCGCGGATCCGGCGACACGGTCGGTTGTTCCACTGACCGTCACCGCCGACCCGTTGACCACGGCGCCGACCGTGTAGCCCGCGCTCGATCCGTTCTCGATCGCCCAATCGCCGGACAGATCGGAGGTGTCATTCACAACGCTCTGCGGCGACACCGCGCGTACCGTGGGCATCACGCTCGGTATCGTGGCGCTCGGGCTCGCCGCGGCGCTGCCGTACATGATGGGACCGGCGACAGCAGCCATCGTGCCCAGTGCGAGCACCGACGCCGAAACGCCGATAGCAATGCTCGCAAGTCTCTTCATGATCCATCCGTGCTGGTTGGTGGGTGAACCGCAAGACAATCAGGCCGAGGTGATCCCTAGCTGGGAGCCAGCGGCGAGCAGCCTGTGCGCGTGCTCCCGCAGGACGGATGCGGCGCGGCCTAGTATGGGCGTCGTGCGGATGATGCTGGTGACGACGGTGAGGCGACCCGCGGTTCTGTGGGCGGCGTTCCTGATCGTGCACGCCTGGCTCGGATTCGTGGGTCTGACTCACCCGACCCTGCCGTGGGGCGACGTCACGCGGCAATACAGCTCGTGGGTGCAGAACGCCCTGGCCGGCGACGTGGTGGGCGTGTCCGAACCGTGGGTCTACCCGCTCGTTGCGCTCGTTCCCATGCTCGCGGCGATGGTGCTCGGTCCGGAGCTGTATGGCGTCGGCTGGTTACTCGTCGTGGTCGTCACCAACGCCGTCGTCTTGGCTTATCTGCTTGCGCGCACGGGGCCAGGAGCTCGGTTCGGGGCGCTGAGGATCACCGCGGCCTGGTGGTGGATCGGTTTTATGTTGTTCCTCGGCCCCGTTGCGCTCGGACGAATAGACGTGATGACGGTCGCCATCGCGATCATCGCCCTGCTCGTTGCTCAGCATCGACCCGTGGTGGCCGCGGCGCTCCTGGCCATCGCGACGTGGATCAAGGTCTGGCCCGCGGTTCTCGTCGCCGCGGTCGTCGTCGCCAGCCGAAGACGAGCTACCGCCGCGATCTCCTACGTGGCCAGCGCCGTCGCCATCGGGCTCGTCGTGCTCGCCCTCGGAAGCGGCGCGAACAGTCTGGGGTTCATCTCTCAGCAGTCCTCGCGCGGGCTGCAAATCGAAGCGCCGATCAGCACCGTCTGGATGTGGATCGCCTACGTCGATCCGATGTCCGCCTCGGTGAAGTACATCCAGTCGATCAACACATTCCAAGTGGTCGGTGCGGGCGTAGACGAGGCGAGCGCGTTGATGACCCCGCTCCTCGTCGTCTCGTCGGCGGCGCTGCTGGCGCTCGGCGCGATCGTCGTGCGCAGCGGGGCTCGGCCCGTTCACCTGCTCGCGCCCCTCAGCCTCGCGATCGTCGTGGGCCTGCTCGTCTTCAATAAGGTCGGTTCGCCTCAGTTCGTGTTGTGGATCGCCGCGCCCGTCGTGCTCGGGATTACCACGCAGGGACGGCGATTTCTCGCCCCGGCGATGCTGGCTCTGGGTATCGCCGCCGTGACACAGATCGTCTACCCCTTCGGGTACGACGCCCTGCTCGTTCTTCAGCCCGGGATGCTGGTCGTGCTGAGCCTACGTAATCTCGCGCTCATCGCTCTGTTCCTCCTTGCCGTGCGCATGGTCTGGCGCCTGAGACGGCGTCCAGATTCGTCCCCAGCTCGTCCTGAATCACTGGAAAGGCAGATCTCCTGATGCTCGTCGCATTCTCTGTAGCACCCTCGGGAACCGGAAGAGAGGACGGGTCGGTGCACGATGCCGTCGCCGCCGCCGTGAAAGTCGTGCGCGACTCCGGGCTGCCGAATCAGACGGACTCGATGTTCACCACGATCGAGGGGGAGTGGGACGAGGTCTTCGCGGTCGTCAAGGACGCGACCGAGGCGGTCGCCCGTTTCGGCAGTCGGGTCTCGCTTGTTCTGAAGGCGGACATTCGCGCCGGGTACAGCGGGGAACTGACGGCGAAGGTCGAGCGGCTCGAAAGCGCCCTCGGCACGCTCACTCCGTGAGGTTGGTCTCCGACGCGCGGTGGTAATCGACCTGCACGAGCAGGCCGTCCTGGATCGCGCGCTTACGCAGGGCGACCTTCGTTCCGACGTCGATGCCCGCCACGCGGTACTTCTCACGGATGCGTTTCAGGTAGGACTTCGCGGTCTCTTCTGAGATCTCGAGCGCCTGGGCGACCTGCTTGACGGGCTCGCCGCCGCCGTACAGCGCCATGACCCGGCGCTCCTGCGCCGAGAGCTTGGGCGCTCCACCGACCTCGTCGGCCGAGAGCGCGAGGTCGAGCTCGCTCGAGATGAACGGTTTTCCCGAGTGCGCTGCGCGGATCGCCTCGACGATCATCGCCGCTTCCTCGCTCTTCACGAGATAGCCCAGCGCGCCGGCCGCGATCGCCTCGCGAATGACGGCGGGCTCGGAGTAGGTGCTCATGAGCACCGTCTTGACGCCCGTGGTCTTCAGGGTGCGCAGCTTCACCGAGATCGGAAGCGAGTCCTTCAGGTCGAGGTCGAGCAGGACCACGTCGACAGGGAACTCCGGGTGTGTGAGCAGGTCGGGCCAGGTGGTGACGGCGGCGACCATGTCGATGTCGTCGGCGGCGTTACGGATCCACTCCGTCAACGCCCCGAGGAGCATTCGGTGGTCGTCGACGATCGCAAGTCGGATCGGTGCTGCGGAGTTTGTCACGGTTGTCCTCCCGGCCGTTTACGCTGTGGCGTTCTGTGCCACGGTACGAACTGTCGTCACGATCGTCATGCTGCCCCTGGTGGCCATCTCCACATGCTCACCGACACGATCGAGCGCCGGCCAGACGGCGGGGTCGATGCGCCGCCTGGGGACGCCGTCGACCGTGAGTGCGACCGGAAAGCTCATCTTATCGGCAGCATCGCCGACTTCCTCGACGGTCTGCGGGCCGATGACGATCTGCAGGGTCGGCTGCAGGCGAAACGAGTCCGCCACGAGCAGCCAGATGGCAGAGAGGAGCCCCTCGCGTTGGCTGGGATCGAGGAGACCCGCCAGACCCCGCGGATCGGTGAGAGTCACGACCGGGCCGAGAACCTCCGATTCCTCGATCGCATGGTGGAGCCAGGTATCGTTGCGCCCCGCGACCAAGAGCAGGCGCAGTTCGGTGGCGATCGACGATGCCGATGCCGCCACCTCGGCGTCGAGGGGAAGATCCATGGTGCCTCGGGCGACACCGTCGAGGATTCGTTCGGCTTCGAGGTCGAGGCGTGCGAGGTCGTCGGACGCCCGCATGCCGAAGGCGAACCGCGGAGAAAGCAGCGCGCTCTCGACCACGGAGCGATCCATCTCCAGCTGCACGAGCGCGCCGAAGCCCCTGATGATGAGGGCGCCGAGAAGCGGGGGAAGCAGGGCTGTCGCAGCAACCTGTACCGACGGGCCGGGGGAGAACGACTCGGAGAAAGCGCCGGCGACGAGCATGGCCACGATGATCACGGCGAAGACGCCGTCGGCGACCAGCAGCTGACCCGCGGGTCGCGATCCGACCAGGGCGAGCAGCGTCGCCCCCACTCCGAACACGGTCGACGAATGCAGAATCGGCTGAGACGCGCCGACGTTGACGATGGTCTCCAACAGCAGGGAGAGCGCCATGAGCACGGTGCCCGCCGCGAAGACGACAGCCGGGATGCGGCCGTGGAACCTGCGCGAGAGGAGACACGACCCGAGGAGGGCCACCGAGAGCAGAGCCCAGGCGATGACGCGGAGCGCGACGGATTCGTCTGCGGGACCGGTGATGGCGTCGATGACGAACGTGATCAGGCCTCGCAGAAACAGGCACGACCCGAGCACGATCGCCGCAATGCCGAGATACCCGTAGCCGAGCCTGGTGTCGCCGGCGAGGTCATCGTGCAAGGCAGAGACGGCTCGCGGCCCGATGTGCCGTGCTCTCACAAGGCGGCTCAGGACGTTCGGATCCTCGCCGGGCAGCGGATCGCGGTGAGGGAGCGGATCGGTCACAGCTTCGGAACCTCCAGAACGACCGTGGTGCCCGATCCTGGTGCGGAGAAGAGCCGCGTTCGACCACCCACCTCGCGGATGCGGGCGATCACGGATTCTGCGAGACCGAGCCTCGCGGAGTCGACCTGGTCGAGATCGAAGCCGACACCGTTGTCGGTCACCATCGCTCTCACCGTCGTGTCGTCCTGGGTGATGGTCACCTCCGCGTCGCTGACCCCCGAGTGTCGTCGAACGTTCTCGAGGCACTCCGCCAGCGAGAGCAGGAATGCGTCGAGCACGTCGCTGGGCAGCAGGAGGCGCCCCGCTCCGTGCCACGAGACGGTCAGGCCCATACGATCGAAGCGCTGCTTGACCGACTCGAGCGTGTGTCCCAGATCGCTGGTCTCCGTCGCTTCGAGCGTGTAGGCGCCCGAGGACCGTGGCATCGGGGTGCCCCCCAGGCGCAGCTGCCTCAGAAGACGCGCGTCTTCCGATGCCTGGGCTCTCAGAGCGTCGGGGCTCACGCCGACTCCGGAGTGCGCGAGGAGTGTCAAGGTGGCGAGGACGGTGTCGTGCAGGAGTCGGGCGCCCTGTCGGCGCTGAGCCTCGGTTTCCGTGGCGTGGCGTTCAGCGAGATGCGCCCGCCCGAGTCGGGCGATACGGGCGAGCGCGCGAGAGATGCTGACGGAGAGCCAGATGGTGACGCCGATCAGCGCGGACCAGCCGACGATGACGGAGAGAAGAGTCTCGACCACAGTCAGGGTGCGGGTGGTGGTCACAAGGGTCGCGGCGAGAACAAGTGCCGCTCCGACGGCCAGGACGATGATGCGGGCGGGAGTATCGAGGTTGCAGACCAGAAGAGCGGGAAGGGCGGCCGATCCGAGGAGGAGTGCTGCTGTTGCCGTCGATCCCGCGTCGCCACCCAGCGCGTCGGTGCCGAGGAGCAGGATTGTTGCGACCCCCGCCAGCAGCACGGTCGCGCTCCAGCCCAGTGACCTCGTCCTGCCGATCATCGTGAAGCCCGCAGCCATGAGCCCGTAGAGAGGAAGCGTGGCGACGAGCACGTCGAGGTCGGATGCGACGTCGAGCAGGAGGGCGACGAACGACGCGGAGAGAAACGAGAGACCCACGAGCCGCGTCGTGCGGGCGAGGAATCGCCGCTGGCCGCTCGCGCTCAGCGGCATTGTCGGCGCCGGACGACTGCGGAAATCCGGCGTTCTGTCACGAGAGTCATGCTAACCGCTCTGTGCCCTGAAGTGGGGGAGGTGCACATATTGTGTTGCAGATGGGAGGAGCGTAGCCTGGGTCAACTACTTGGGGGGAACCGCCGGGAGTGTCGTTGGCAAGGCGATACTCCCGGCTTTTTTGTGTCGTGCGCCAGCCGGACGGCGCGTGTCACGCATCCAGCAGTCGCCTGAGTTGCCGTCCTACGGCCTCGTTCTCGATCAGAAAACCGTCGTGCCCGAATGGCGACGACAGCACGACGGCGTCGGTGCCGTCGATGTTTCCCGGAACGTGACGGGCGATCTCGAGCTGATCCTCTATCGGAAAAAGGCGGTCGCTGTCGATGCCGATGATGATCGTGGGCACCGTGACCTTCGAGAGAGCGTCGGATAGTCCGCCTCGCCCCCGACCCACGTCGTGCGAGTTCATCGCCTGCACCAGGGTCACGTAGGAGTTGGCGTCGAAGCGGCGGGTGAACTTGTTGCCGTGAAAGTCGAGGTACGACTCGACGGCGAATCGCCCGTCGCTGCCGAGAGGGCTGATGCCCGACTGCCAGCTTCTGCCGAATCTGTCGTTCAGCTCGGATGGGCTGCGGTAGTTGAGGAGGGCCATCCGACGAGCCAGAGCGAGACCGCGGTGCGGGCCCTCCCCGTCGGCCGCGTCGTAGTAGTCGCCGCCGGCGAATCGGGGATCGATGTGGATGGCCTCGACCTGCACGGAATTGAGCGCGACCTGATCTGCATTCGAGCGGGCGGGGGCGGCGATCACCGCGAGCCTGTCGATGCGCTCCGGGCGGGAGACTCCCCACTCGATCGCGTGCATTCCCCCCATGGACCCACCGATGACCGCGGCCCACCGATCGATGCCGATGGCGTCGGAGAACGCCGCCTGGGCACGCACCTGGTCGGCGATGCTCGTGTACGGGAAGGACGCGCCCCATTCGATCCCGTCGGGCCCGAGCGACGCCGGCCCCGTGCTTCCCTGGCAGCCTCCCAGCATGTTCGGGCTGACGACGAACCACCGGTTCGTGTCGATGGCCAGGCCCGGTCCGACGATGCCGCTCCACCATCCGTCGGTCGGATGCCCCGGCGCGGCGTGTCCGACGAGGTGGCTGTCGCCGGTCAGCGCGTGAAGAACGAGAACGGCGTTGTCTCGTTCGGGCGAGAGCGTGCCGAGCGTCTCGTAGGCGATGCGCACATCGGGAATGCGCGCTCCGGTCTCGAAGTCGAACGACCCGATCGAGACGAAGCTCCGGCTTCCGACCGGGTCGCCGTCCCGCCAGGCGCCGGATGCGGGCGGCTTGCCGAGAATCGATCTGATCTGCGCGTCGGTGATGAAGCCGCTCGGAACGGTGTCTTCGGGTGTCTGCCAGTCCATATCACTTCATTCTGGCGTGCAGCAGGCGACCAGGTCCGATTGTTACGTCGGACCGAGTCGCCTGCCGCGTCGGGAGTGCTGGACTACACGGCGGCGTTCGCGCGTGCCACCTCGCGCGCAGCGCTGAGGCCTGCCTCGAGATCGGCCTTGATGTCGTCGATGTTCTCGAGCCCCACGGAGAGCCGCACGAGTCCCGGGGTGACGCCGGACGTGAGCTGCTGCTCGGGCGTCAGCTGAGAGTGCGTCGTCGACGCGGGGTGGATGACGAGACTGCGCACGTCGCCGATATTGGCCAGGTGGCTGAACAGCGTGAGGTTGTCGACCAGCGCGCGCCCCGCATCCACCCCGCCTTTCAGCTCGAACGACAGCACGGCGCCGACACCCTTGGGAGCGTACTTGTTCGCTGTGGCGTACCAGGGGCTCGTGGGCAGGCCCGCGTAGTAGACAGTGGCGATGTCGTCGTGCGCGTCGAGCCATTCCGCGACGTCCTGAGCGTTCTGCACATGGCGTTCGATGCGCAGGCTCAGGGTCTCGATGCCCTGGATGAGCTGCCACGCGCTTGCCGGAGCGATCGACGAGCCCAGGTCGCGGAGCAGCTGCACGCGCGCCTTGATGATGTAGGCGATGCCATCTCCGAGTGCCTCGGAGTAGTTCACGCCGTGGTACGAGGGATCGGGCGATGTGAGACCGGGGAAACGGTCGGGGTTCTTGCTCCAGGCGAACTTTCCTCCGTCGACGATGACGCCGCCGATAACGGTGCCGTGGCCGCCCAGGAATTTAGTGGCGGAGTGCACGATGATGTCGGCGCCGTGCTCGAACGGGCGGATCAGGTAGGGCGTCGCGATCGTGTTGTCGACGATGAGCGGCACGCCCGATTCGTGGGCGACGTCGGCGACGAGCTCGATGTCGAGGATGTTGATCTTCGGATTGCCGATCGTCTCGGCGAAGAAGAGCTTCGTGTTGGGGCGCACCGCACGGCGCCACTCCTCGGCGTCGTCTTGATTCTCGACGAAGGTGGTCTCGATACCGAGCTTGGCGAGCGTGTACTTGAAGAGGTTGTAGGTGCCTCCGTAGATCGATGCGCTCGACACGATGTGGTCGCCCGCCTCGGCGATGTTCAGCACGGCGAACGTCTCTGCGGCCTGACCCGAAGCGACCAGCAGGGCTGCGGTCCCTCCCTCGAGGGCGGCGACCCGCTCCTCGACGACGTTCTGCGTCGGGTTCTGGATGCGCGTGTAGATGTTGCCGAACTCGGCGAGGGCGAACAGGTTCTTCGCGTGGTCGGAGTTGTTGAAGACGTACGAGGTCGTCTGGTAGATCGGTGTGGCGCGGGCGTTGGTCACCGGATCGGGGGCCGCCCCGGAGTGGATCTGCTTGGTCTCGAATTTCCAGCTGGCGTCGTTGTCGCTCATGAGTCCTGCTTTCTTGGGGCGGGTGCGAGAGCGGATCGCTCTCAGGCGAGCCTAGGAACCGGGTGCACGAGCGTCAACGGGCGTGGACACACGACGTAACAGCCACCGCGGATGCGGCTCGACCAGGGGTCTGAGGAGTCTTCGCACGGGCTTCGACGCGAGCAGGAACGTGACGACGATCGCGAACACGATCATGCCCGGTAGATACCAGAAGGGCACATCGCCTTCGAGGACGCCGGACTCACGGAACGGATACAGCACGAAGGTATGCAAGAGGTAGATGTAGAGGGTGGCTTGGCCGAGGTCGGTGAAGACCGTGCGACGCCGGGGAACCAGGACCAGAAAAGCGAACGACAGGATGACGGCGACGCCGATCACCGCGAGACGTATGCCGCCGGCCCACCACTCGCCATACCCCATGTCCGCGTACGACTCGTCGAACAGCAGGAAACGCCGGATTCCGATCTGCCGCCAGAAGTCGATCCCCGCGAAGACGGCGACGGCGACAGCGCCGAACACGGCAAGAGCGCCGACGCGCCACCAGAGAACCGTCGAGGGCGACCACGACAACCACCGACGTGTCAGGTCGCTGCCTCGAAGCCGCCAGCCGAGCACGAAGAAGGGCAGCAGACCGAGAGTGCGAGACACGGCCAACTCCGACGTGATCGCCCCGAGGTATCCCGCCCACACCGAGACGACGATGCTGATGACGAGCGGATAGCGCAGTTGCGCGAGGTACGGGAGAGCGATGCGCCAGGCGATGAGAGAGAGGATGAACCACAGGGTCCAGGACGGTTGCGCGAGATCGATGTTCAGTGTGCCGACGATCGCCCAACGAATCAGGGTCCAGATCGTCTCGAAGATGAGATACGGCAGCACGAGGTCGGTGACAAGCCGCTTGAGTTGTTTCGCGCCTGGAGGGCTGGACTTGGCGAAGTAACCGCTCACGAGCACGAAGACGGGAACGTGGAAGGCGTAGATGACGAGGTAGACGCCGTACGAGGTGTCGGAGGCGTCGATGAGCCGCAGGATGGCGTGACCCACCACGACGAGGGTGATCGCCATGAAGCGAGCGTTGTCCCACAGTGGCAGTCGCGCCTTCGATCCGGTGGCGGGCGCGGGGGTGCCCGGCTGGTCTGGCTGAAGCGGTGACGTCACGGCGACAAGCCTAGCTTCGGCTCGACAGCCCGGCTTCGGAGAGGCAGCCGCCTCGCATCAGGCGGTCAGGACGGCGGTCTCGAACGCACTACCGTGGAATCGGAGTTCTAACCCTGTCGGAAGAGGTAGGTCAATGAGTCGTCGTGCGGTCGTCACCGGAGCAAGCTCGGGGATCGGAGAGGCCACGGTCGTCGCGCTCCGTGCCGCCGGTTGGGATGTCGTGGGAGTAGCGCGACGCCGGGACCGGCTCGAAGCGCTCGCGGAGCGCACCGGTGCCGAGTACTTCGTCGCAGATCTGACGGTGCAGAGCGAGGTCGATGCGCTCGCGGGGTATCTCGCGGAGACCGGTGGTGTGAGCACTCTGGTGAACAACGCCGGCGGTGCACGCGGTCTCGACTCGATCGAGAACGGTGAGGTCGACGACTGGGCCTGGATGTACGAGGTCAACGTACTCGCCGTCAAGAGAGTGATCACGGCACTTCTGCCTCTTCTTCGCGACTCGATCGGAGACGGCGGCGTCGCCGACATCGTCACGGTCACCTCGATCGCGGGCCACACGGCTTACGAGGGCGGGGGCGGCTACAACGCGGCCAAATTCGCCGCGCACGCCATGCTCGACGTGCTGAGGCTCGAGGTGAGCGGCGAACCGATCCGTGTGCTCGAGATCGCCCCCGGCATGGTGTACACCGAGGAATTCTCGCTGAACCGTTTTGGAGGCGACAAGGAACGCGCGGAGAGCGTCTACGCGAATGTGCCTGATCCGCTGGTCGCCGACGACGTCGCGCGAGTGATCGTGTCGATGATCGAGCAGCCTCCGCACGTGTCGCTCGACCTCGTCGTCATCAAGCCGGTGGCGCAGTCGGCACCGCACAAGGTGCATCGGGGAGCCCTGCGTGTACGACCCGACGATCACCGGGTCTGATCCGAGCTAGTCCTTCGCGTCGACCGGAACGACCGGGTCTGCGAACGCAAGACGGGGCACGAAGAAGAGCAGAACGGTCGCGGCCAGTGCGCCGAGGCCGCAGATGATCCACACCTGCATGTAGCCGAGAAGGCTCGAGGCGGTGGATGTGACGGTGGAGGCCCCGGCGAAGAGCACCACTCCGAAGATCGCCGAGGCGAACGAGCCGCCGATCGTCTTCGTGGTGTTCGTCAGCGCGGCCGCGACGCCGGTCTGGCCACGAGGCGCCGCGGCGGCAGCGGCGCTGGGGAGCGCGCCGACCAGCGCACCCGACCCGAGCCCGGCCAAGACCATATTGGCGACCACCTGTGTCGCAGTGTCGTGGAAGGGAAGGAACAGGAGGTAGCCGACCGCCACCAGTAATGCGCCACCGATGAGGGCGACTCGAGGCGTGGCCCAGGTCGAGATGATCGGAAAGAGGATCGCTCCGATGATCATCGACACGAGATACGCCCCGATGAGGTTGGAGATGTCGCTCGCGGCCAGGCCCAGGCCGTACCCGTTGAGGGGATCCGTTCCGGCGAATGTGCTGAGCGGCGCCTGTGCTCCCAGGAGGCTTATCCCGATGAGTGCGGCGGTGAGCTGCACCGGCCACATGGTGGGCTGGGCGAGAACTCTCATGTCGATGGCCGGGTCGGACTGTCGCCGCTCGTAGCGCACGAACGGCACGAAGACGAGGGCTCCGATGACGATGAGTGCCCAGACCCACCAGGTCTCGGGGCCGTTTATCCTCAAGAAGGTCAGCCCTGAGGTGATGAGCAGCAGGCCCACGGTGAGGATCGCGAAGCCGGCGAGGTCGAGGGAACGACCCGGTTGGGGTGATGATTCCGGAACGCCGAGCAGAACCACGAAGAAGACGAGGGTGACGGCGATCGCCGGAATCATCAGGGTCGGAGCGACGGCGTCGCCGAACGCGGCGAACACTCTGCCACCTGCCAAGGCGCCGAGGATCGCGCCCGCCTCGAGGGCGACGACGAGCAGGCCCGCCGCACGTCGGGTCTGCGATGCGGCGCGGCCGGTGCGGCGCCCCCGCTCGAAGATCAGCGCGACCTCGAGAGGTAGCCACACCACGTAGAACCCTTGCAGTGCCCACGCGATCAGAAACGACACGAAGTCGCCTGCGAAGACGAGCCACCAGCTCGCCGCAGCCGTTAGAACGGTCGTGAGAAGCAGCATCCGCTTGTGGCCCCACATGTCGCCGAGCTTCGCGATGATCGGCACGACGAGGGCCGCGACCAGGAGTTGACCGGCCTCGAACCAGTTGAAGTCGGCATCGACGATGTTCAGATGCTTCACGAGGTCGGGTATGAGAGGGATGTAGTACCCCTGAAGGATGCCGCTGGTGATCTCGACGAGGAAGAGATAGCCGATCAGGCTCGCCGTGACGCCCATCGACGTCGTGCCGAGAGATCGCGTCTGGCCACGTCTCGGCCTGCCAGGTTCGGTCGTCATGAGCGGATGTTACTCGCGCTGTGCCAGGTGAGAAAACCGGTACCGTATGAGGCATGGTTCGAAGTGACGAGACGACAACTGCAGACGTGGCCCCCGTGGCCGAACCCGAGAGGGAGGTGCTCGGTTGGCTCGAATTCGGTGATGCCTCTCGCGACCTCGCGAGAGACGTCCTCGGAAGCGGCTTCGTACCCGACTTCGTGATCGCGATCGCCCGCGGTGGTCTCCTCCCGGCCGGCGCGCTCGCCTACGCCCTCGGAACCAAGAGCTGCGGCAGCCTCAACGTGGAGTTCTACTCCGATGTCGAGACCACTCTCGCCGAGCCCATTCTGCTGCCGCCGATGCTCGACAACACAGCCCTCATCGGCAAGAACATCCTTCTGGTCGACGACGTGGCCGACTCCGGCCGCACGCTCGCCATGGTCGTCGGACTTCTCGAGAACGTCGGAGTCATCGTCAAGACGGCGACGCTGTACTCGAAGCCTCGTTCCGTGATCGAACCCGACTTCTTCTGGCGCAAGACCGACCGATGGATCGTCTTTCCCTGGTCGGCGCATCCTCCCGTCAGCGTCTGATGTCCATCCACCTCTGCGGCGGCGGCTGGCCCTTCGATGCCGACGGTGCCGTCTTTCGTCCCTTCCTCGACGAGGCGACGGGGCGGGCCACCGATGCGGGTCGTCTCGACGGCCCGCGCATCGCCATCGTGCTCGTGCGCGACGGCGACGGTCCGGAGAAGTTCGTGGAGCTGTCTGCCGTGTTCGGAAGTCTCGGCAAGATCGAGCCGATCGCCGTACTCGCCCCGGAGGGCGCATCGATCGACGACTCTCTCCTCGTCGACATCGACGGGTTGGTCGTGTGGGGCGGGCTCGTGCCGGCCTACCGCGAGAGCCTGCAGTCGTCGTTCGCCACGATCCGGGCACTGGTGGAGTCGGGCGTTCCCTACTTCGGGATATCGGCCGGCGCCGCTGTCGTCAGCGATGGAGCCCTGATCGGCGGGTGGAAGATCGGCGACGTGCAGGTCTGCCCCGTCGATGCCTCACAGGAGATCGAGCAGGTGACCGTCGCCGCGGGAATCGGCCTCATCGATACCGCGATCGACGTCCATGCGGCGCAGTGGGGCACGGTGGCGCGCCTCATCGCTGCGACGGAGGCAGCGGTCGTCGACGGCGGTCTGGCTATCGACGAACATACGACGTTGATCGTCGGCGACGGTTCGCTGCGGGTCATCGGATCGGGCAGCGTCTGGTCTGTGTCGCGTGACAGCGGCTCCGTGCGTGTCTCGACCATCGGTGTCGGCTGAGCGATGACGGGATCGCTGCCCACACTCGTGTCCGAGGGCCTGATCGACCCGGCATGGGCGGAAGCGCTGGCTCCAGAGGAGGAGACCATCGTCGCGCTGGGGGAGTTCTTGCGCGCCGAGGTCGCTGCGGGGCGCGGATATCAGCCGAGCGGCCGAAACGTGTTCCGGGCTTTCCGGCGACCTCTGTCGGAGGTGCGGGTACTCATCGTGGGGCAGGATCCTTATCCCACGCCGGGGCATCCGATCGGCCTCTCGTTCGCGACCGATGCGCACGTGCGCCCGCTGCCGCGGAGCCTCCAGAACATCTATCGCGAGCTGCGTGACGACGTCGGAGTGGAACCTCCACCCCACGGAGATCTGAGCTCGTGGTCCCGTTCCGGCGTCATGCTGCTCAACAGGGTGCTCACGGTTCGCGCCGGGGAGGCCGGCTCGCATCGCAAGAAAGGCTGGGAGCGCGTGACCGACCTCGCCGTGCGCACTCTCGTGGCTCGCGAGGCACCGCTGGTCTCGATCCTGTGGGGCCGAGACGCCGCGTCGCTCACGCCGCTCCTCGGAGACACCCCGATCATCGAGTCGGCGCATCCCAGCCCGCTCTCTGCGAGCCGCGGATTCTTCGGATCCCGACCCTTCAGCCGTGCGAACGCGCTGCTCGAAGCCCAGGGGGCTCAGCCCGTCGACTGGTCGCTTGCGTCGACGGCGGAATAGGCTTGCACAATGCTTGAAGAGGAGTACCAGCCCCGCCGCAGACTGCCGCCCGCTCTGCGTCCGAAGTCGCCGCCGCCGCCGAAGTTCGAATACGTGATTCGTGACGCGACGACGCGCGACCTCCCCGATATTCGCGAGATCTACAACCACTACGTGGCGAACAGCACCGTCACCTTCGACGAGGACCCGATGTCGCTGAAGGCGTGGCGCTCTAAGTTCGCCTGGGTCGCGAAGCTCGGATTTCCCTTTCTCGTGGCGGTGTCGCCGAGCGGGAACGTTCTCGGCTTCGCCTATGTCGCCCCGTGGAAAGAGAAGGCGGCCTATCGACGTACCGTCGAGAACTCGATCTACCTCGGGCCGGCCGCCACGGGCAAAGGCCTCGGCAAGGCGCTGATGGGCGAGCTTCTGACTCGGGCGAAGGCTGCGGGCATCAAAGAGGTGCTCGCCGTGATCGCCGACCAGGGCGCAGAGGCATCGCTCAAGATGCACGAGGGCTTCGGATTCAAGGAGGTCGGTCGTCTCGGACGGGTCGGGTTCAAGTTCAATCGCTGGCTCGGAACCGTCATGCTGCAGAAGTCGCTGAAGTAGCCCGCCTACTCGCCGGTGGCGCCGTCGAGCATCTCGCGCAGGATGTCGATGTGGCCGATATGGCGTGCCGTCTCCTCGATGAGATGCACCGTGATCCACCGCAGGGTGAATCGCCCATCTCGGCCGCGACAGACCTCGTCGAGCGAGTGCCTCAGCTGCACTGCGCGTGACTCGGCGACGGCGGATACGTAGTCGGCGACGATGTCTGCGAGGGTGTCCCCGTCGGTGATCCTGAACTCGCCGTCCGGATCTTCGTCGGACCATCGGTACGAGAGATTCGACTCCCCGTCCATCACCTCGCGGAACCACGAGCGTTCGACATCGGCGAGGTGCCGAATGAGCCCCGCCACCGTGGTGAGCGAGGGCAGGAGGCGGCGCGCTGCGTCCTCATCGCTCAGTCCTGTCGCCTTGTAGACGACGGTCGCGCGCTGCAGGTCGAGAAAGCCCTCGAGGAGCTCGCGTTCGTCGCCCCGGTCGGGCGGTTGAGGGCGGTTGTCGGCGGGAAGCGTTCCGGTGCTTGTCGAGGTCACGGTCTCCAGCCTAGAACTAGGCTCGATTCATGACCGCCCCGCACGAGTTCTCGGCCCTCGACCAGTACCGCCTCCTGCAGCGAGGAGAGCTCGGCGTCGTCGAGCTGACCCAGCACTACCTCGACCGCATAGAGGCACGCAATGGCGAGCTCGGCGCGTTCTTTACCGTGACGGCCGAGCGCGCACTCGAACGGGCCCGACACGTCGAGTCGCACATTCCGCGGTCCACGCGCCTCTGGGGGATGCCGTTCGCCGACAAGGACCTGTGGAGGAGGGAGGGGGTGCGCACGACATTCGGTTCGCGCGCTTTTGCCGACTACGTGCCCGAGACGAGCGACGAGCTGCCCCGAGTCCTCGACGAAGCGGGAGGCGTCAGCCTCGGCAAGACGGCGACGCCCGAATTCGGTATGACGAGCCACAGCGAGACCGCTCTGGCGCCGGCCGCCCGCAACCCGTGGAATCTCGATCTCGGTCCGGGAGGGTCGAGCGGGGGAGCGGCTGCCGCCGTCTCGGCCGGGCTGCTCCCGTTCGCGCCGGGGTCGGACGGCGGCGGATCGATCCGCATCCCCGCAGCGGCCTGCGGTCTCGTCGGCATCAAGCCGTCTCGTGGCAGGGTGCCGGCCCTGTCAGGTATCGATGCTCTCGGCGGTCTGCCCGTGGCCGGACCGATCGCCCGCAGCATCGCAGACGCGGCCTTCCTGCTCGACGGAATGATCGGGCGCCGCGGCTCGCTGATCGACGATCACTTCGCTCTGCGTGCTCCGAGTGAGGATGACGGAGACTTTCTGGGCTACGCCATCAGGGGAGAGGGCCGCTTTCAGATCGGCGTCTGTGTCGACTCTCCGTGGTCGACATCCCACGAGATCGTCGTCGACCCCGAGATCACCGCAGTGCTCGAGGATGCCGTCACGCTGATATCCGAGCTGGGGCACGGAATCGAGGAAGTCGATCTCGCACCCGCGCCCGCATACGGCGCCGCGTTCACAACCGTGTGGCAGGCCGGTGCTGCCCAGATTCGGCTTGGTTCAGACGCAACGGTGCGGGCGAGCGATGCGGATGCCGATGGTGACGTCGAGCCGCTCACCCGCTGGCTTCGACGACGCGGCCGGGAACTGTCGGCCGTGCAGCTCGCGGAGGCACTGGCCGAGCTGTCCCGCTTCGAGCGCCGAGTCATCGGCGACTTCTCCGGATTCGATGCGATCCTCACTCCGACTCTCGCCCTGCTTCCGCGACCCATCGGGTGGTACGACGCCGTCGATCCCGAAAGCAACTTCGCTCAGCAGGTGGAGTATTCGCCGTTCACGTCGTACGTCAACGCCTCCGGGCTTCCGGCGGTCTCGCTGCCGGTCGGCATGAGTTCGGGCGGTCTCCCGATCGGCGTGCAGCTCATCGGTCGGCCAGGGGGAGAGGGCATTCTGCTCGCGCTGGCGCGTCAGATGGAACGCCGGTTGCGGTGGGATGTGCGGCATCCGCCGACCTGGGAGTGAACAGATTCTCTTCGCAGGTTAGGTATGCCTATACTAAGTCCGATGAGAGTTCTGATGACCGAGGCGGGAGCCATGCCCACGACCGCCGGGCGCGTACTGCTGGCAGGCGATTCGTCGATCATTCCCGTCATCCAGGGGCTGATAGAGACTCTTCCTGATACGGCTCGCGGGCAGATCTTCATCGAGGTCGAGACGGCACTCGACATCATTGCGCTCGAGACTCCCGAGCGCATCACCGTGAGTTGGCTGGCGCGCGATGTGCGTGCCGGTGCTCCTGGGCAGGTACTCGGTCGTGCGGTCCGAGCGTGGGTGAGTGAGATGACCACCGGCGATGTCGTCGCCGATGGGGCCGAACTCTGCGTCTGGCTCGGTGGCGAGGCCGCTCGAATCGACGATCTTCGTGCAGACCTGGCAGAACGGCTCGGCTCCAGCCGCGAGACACTCGCTCGATAGTCCGAGTCCGACGGCGTTCCGGTTCTCGAAGGCCGGCCCTCGTCTAGAACGCCGTGTTGCAGTAGACCGGCATCGCCGGGGCGAGTAGACGCTGCAGCATCGTCGCGGAGCCGGGAACGACCTCTCGCAGGGCGCCCGCTGCTGCAGCTACGCGGGCATCCGCGCCGCCGAGGTACAGGGCGCCGAGCACCCACGCATCCATCTCGATGTCGACCGAAGCCGAGCCGAGCCGCTCGAGGCGCCCCACGCCCGCTTCTACCGACAGTCTGAACGAGCCCTCGGCGAACCCGAGCGAGTCTGTCACTCGGAACGAGACCGTGCCGTCTTCGACGTAACCTCGAGTGCTGAACGCCGCAATCGGGTCGAGGATGCGAAGCCAGATTCGGTCCTCCACGGTGCTGACAGTCACCACGCGCGGGTCGACCAGAGCCCACCGCAGCGCGTCGTCGGGCATGCCAGACGAGAAGGTGACGCGCGTGGTCAGGTCGATCGATGCGAGGTAGTGCCAGAGGGACAGATAGGCATCGGGGGAGGCGGCGACGAGGTCGTTGACCTCGATCGCCGGAGGCTTCGACTCCCATCCGGTGAAGCGGTAGGTGACGTAGCCGTCGACATCGCCGGCCTCGCTGTAGTGCACGGCGGCCCGACGAGCACTGTCTTCTTCGCCCTCGTCGTTCAGCCTTCCGGAGATGCGATCGGGGTACGCGGCGTGCCGGCCGATCGAACCCGGCTGCGCGTCGTGGAAGGCGTCGAACACCGCCGTGGCGATCGCGGGGATATCGCGAGGATCGACAACGCTGCACTGGCCGGAGGGTGTCTTCGCAAGTGCGAAACGCGCGTCGGTCTCGACGGTAAGTTCGTGGATCCACGTCGCCGCACCAAATCCGAAGCGTCGGTAGATCGATGCCTCTGACGCGGTGAGCGCAGCCACCGCGAACCCCGCCCCAGCCGCGCGACTGAGATCGTCGGTCATCATGCGCCGCAGGATCCCACGCCGCCGATGTGTCGCGCGAACGGTCACCGACGAGATGAGGTGGGCGGGAATCTGGACTCCGGGGCTCACCGTGAGGGGCTTCTCGAACGAAGCGAAGGTGGCCACAGGAATATCGGAGCGCAACGAGTGCTCGGGCGACCCGGTGTCGTACACGCCCGTGAGCTGCTGACCGTCTTCGACGAGGTATCCCGCCAGGGCGGCGGCATGTGCCTGCGTCGGCCGGCGACCCAGAAAACCGAGGAAATCCGCCTCGAGCCAACCGGCGGTGGGCCCGTCGGCGGTCTCGCCATCGCGGCCTGCCGGAAAAGTACGGAGTTCGAGGGACTGTGTTGAGGTGCTCACACCCTCCACGTTAGCGCCCACCGCGCCGCGTCTCAGTCGATGGGCTCGAGCAGGCCGGCCTCCGAGGTGTCGAGCGAGATGGTCGGGAGCGACGATGTGATGACGCTTCCATCTGCCCTGAGGTTGCCCTCGACATCTGCCGCCCGGGGAGCGCCCGGCAGCCGGGGCCCCTGGTGATCCAGCCCGATGAGAACGGGCTCGCCCGCCTGCACGGTGACACGCTCACCACGAACGAAGACCGTGGCCCTGTCGCCGTCTTCGACCGTCAGCTCGACGTCTGCCTGCCGCACGTCGACCCGGACCCGAGTGTCGCGCAGGGTGATGCGGTACGTGAGCCCCTGCCATTCTTCGGGCAGACGCGGATCGATCGTGATGCGTCCGCCGTGGTCACGGAAGCCTCCGAAGCCGTAGACCAGAGCGCTCCAGACGCCACCGGTCGACGCAACGTGCACTCCGTCTGCGGTGTTGTTGTGCAGATCTGCCAGGTCGACGAAGAGGCCCGAGGTGAAGTACTTGAGCGCCAGGCTCGAATACCCGACCTCGGCCGCGATGATCGACTGCACCACGGCCGACAGCGTCGAGTCGCCCGTGGTGATCGGATCGTAGTAGTCGAAGTCGGCGCGTTTCTCGGCCGCCGTGAACTGATCGCCCTGCAACAGCAGCGCCAGAACCACGTCGGCCTGCTTCAGAACCTGGAAGCGGTAGATCACCAGCGGGTGGAAGTGCAGAAGCAGAGGGCGCTTCTCGGGCGGGGTGTGCGAGAGATCCCAGCGTTCCTTCTCGAGGAACTGGGCGTCCTGAGGGTGGATCCGCAGATTCTCGTCGAACGGAATGTGCATGGCCTCGGCGGCACGCGACCACTCGTCGATCTCCGCCTCGTCGAACTTGACCCTCGCGACCATGCGGTCGTACGCCTGCGGATCCTCTTCACGGATGCGGGTGACAGCCGCGGCGGCGGAGCGCAGATTCGATCGCGCCATGACGTTGGTGTAGAGGTTGTCGTTGACGACGGTGGTGTACTCGTCGGGCCCGGTGACGCCGTGGATGTGGAAGATGTCACCACCGTTCGCGCGCCAGAATCCCAGGTCGGCCCACATACGCGCGGTCTCGACCAGGATGTCGATCGCCTCGCGAGCCAGGAAGTCCTCATCGCCCGTTGCCGAGACGTACTGGGTGAGGGCGTGAGAGATGTCGGCATCGATGTGGTACTGCGCCGTTCCGGCGGCGTAGTACGCGCTGGATTCGAGGCCGTTGATGGTGCGCCACGGGAACAGAGCGCCGAGCTGATTGAGTTCGGTCGCACGCATGCGGGCGTGGTCGAGCATCGCGTGCCGGAAGCGGAGAGCGTTGCGTGCGGCGATCGGAGACGTGTAGGTGAGGAACGGCAGTACGTACACCTCGGTGTCCCAGAAGTAGTGGCCGCCGTAGCCCGATCCACTGACGCCCTTCGCCGAGACTCCCTGGCCGTCGGCGCGCATCGACGCCTGCGCGAGCTGGAACAGGTTCCATCGCGTGGCCTGCTGGAGAACCGGCTGGCCGGGCAGTACCACGTCGGTGCGGGCCCAGAACTCCGAGAGCCACTCGCGCTGGCGCTCGACGAAGGACTCCATTCCCTCGTCACGTGCACGGTCGAGAGTGCGATCGCAGCGGTCTGCCAGTTCGCGCGTGGGGACGCCCGACGACGTGTGGTAGCTCACCGTCTTCGTGATGCGAATCGTCTTGCCCTGGTGAGCGCGGATGCGATAAACGTGCTTGGCCAGATCGTCGCCGATCTGGGACGACTCCTCGAACTCGTTCTCGGTCTCGATCGTGTGGTCTGCCCCGCAGGCGATCGTCATGCCCGAGTTGGTACAGCGGTAGCCCAGCACGTAGCGACCATCTTCGTCGCGCTTGTAGCGCGGCTGGAGGACGCGATCGGTGAACGCCTCGGCTTTGCGGGGGTCGAAATCCTTCGACGCGGCGGTCGGTGCGTGGTACTCGTCGATGCCGTCTTGTCTGTTGAGGATCTGGCTCGAGATGACGACAGAGGCGTCGGCGTCGAGCAGGGTCACCTCGTAGTCCATGAACGCCAGATGGCGATCAGTGAAGGAGACCATGCGACGCGAGTTGATGAGTACCCGCTTGCCGGAGGGCGTACGCCATTCCAGAGAGCGGCGCAGGATGCCGTCGGCGAAGTCGAGCCGTCGCTCGTACATCGGCAGATCGGCTTCGGTCAGGACCAGCGGCTCGTCGTCGACGTAGAGCCGGATGATCTTGGCGTCGGGGGCGTTGACGATGGTCTGGCCGACCCGGGCGAAGCCGAAGGCCTCTTCGGCGTGCCTGATGGGCCAGGTCTCGTGGAACCCGTTGATGTAGGTGCCGTGCTCGTGGCCGTCGCGCCCCTCGTCGACGTTGCCGCGCAGACCGAGGTAGCCGTTGCCGATGGCGAAGAGGGTCTCGGTGCGGCCCATGTCTTTCGAGCTGAAGTCCGTTTCGACGAGTGCCCACTCGTCGAGCGGAAAACGGTTGCGGTCGAGCGGATCGCGGGAGATCAGATTCATGAGGGCTGCCCTGGTGTAGAGGTCGAAGACGAAGAAGGGGAGAGGGGAAGCAGTTCGTCGAGGTCGTCGACCACGATGTCGGCACCGCTTGCGAGAAGTTCGGGTGCGCCGGCGCCGCGGTTCACTCCGAGGACGAGACCGAATTTACCATCGCGTCCGGCCTGCACTCCCGAGTGGGCGTCCTCGACGACGACGCACTGCTGAGGCGTCAGCCCGAGCAGCTCCGCGCCGTAGGCGTAGGTCGCCGGTGACGGCTTGCCGGCCAGACCCTCCCGGGCAGCGACGAGGCCGTCGACGACCACGTCGAAACGATCGCGGATGCCCGCGGCACGCAACACGGGTTCGGCGTTGCGCGAGCTCGACACGACAGCCACCAGGATTCCCTCGTCGGTGACGGCATCGAGAAATCGCAGGGATCCCGGGTACGGTGCGACGCCGTCTGACTCGAGCGATTCGGTGAAGGCGGAGTTCTTGCGGTTGCCGAGGCCGCAGATCGTCTCGAGCTCGGGCGAGTCCTCCGGTGTGCCCTCCGGAAGGGTGATCGAGCGCGAGGCTAGAAACGATCGCACGCCGTCATAACGGGGCTTGCCGTCGATGTACGCGAAGTAGTCGGCGTCGGTATACGGCTCGTCGATGCCGCGTGAGGCGAGATACGGGGAGAAGAGGCGGGCCCATGCCGACATGTGCACGTCGGCGGTCGGTGTGAGAACTCCGTCGAGATCGAAGAGCACAGCTTTCAGCGACGTGAGTCGAGCGCGCGCATCAGTGATGGAGAGCACCGGGATCGGGGCAGAAGTCACAGGTATCCTCGGGGGGTTTCTGAGGGGAAGAAGAAAAGGGGGAAGACGTCGGGTGAAGCGGGTAACTCCGCCATAGTAGCGGCTGCATGGAAACGTTTCCGCACCGCCGGGTCAGTCCGTGACGACCTCGAGATCGACGAGTTTCTCGGATGCCGCCCAGAGCCGTTCCGCGAGGGCGTCGTCGCGCGCGGCGCCGCTCGTCCTGCCGTTCGGGACCAAGCCGTCAAAGTATGTTCCGCTGGGCACGGGATGCTCGGCGACAGACGCCAGTTCGATCAGCGGCACCGCCCCGGTCTCCGGAGTGATTCCGAGTCCACCGTTGCCGAGCGCATTGCCGAGCCGGAGCATCCACGAGTCGGCGCCGAACGAGGTCGTGACGAACCCCGGATGAAACGCGTAGGCGGCGATGCCGCTGCCCTGGGTTCTGCTCGCGAGCTCTCGCGTGCCGAGCAGCACCGCGGTCTTGGCCGAGCCGTAGGCCCGCCATCCGCCGAGCCACAGCCCCTTGCGCGAATCGAGGTCGTCGAGTCGAAGCCTGCCCCACCGATTCGCCACGCTTGCGGTCGCTATCACGGTGACCGGATGCCCCGCGGCGGCCGTTTCGCGCAGTCGCGGCAGAAGCAGGCGGGTGAGGAGGAAGGGCGCGAGATAGTTGACCTGAAAGGTCGTCTCGTGGCCGTCGGTCGTTTGGGAACGGCGTGAGAAGAGTCCGCCGGCGTTGTTCGCGAGCACGTCGATGCGGTCGAATCGCTCGAGGAGCTCGCCCGCCACGCGGCGAACGTCGGACAGCGACGCGAAGTCGGCGACGAACGGCTCGGCATTCGTGATGGATGCGGCGACGTCGCGCGTGCGGTCGGTATCGCGTCCGAGAACAGCGACCCGGGCGCCGCGACGCCCCAGCTCTTCGGCCGCGGCCCGCCCGATTCCCGAGCTGGCGCCGGTGATGA
Source organism: Agreia sp. VKM Ac-1783 (assembly GCF_900177765.1). GTDB lineage: Bacteria > Actinomycetota > Actinomycetes > Actinomycetales > Microbacteriaceae > Agreia. Next base: position 539,344 of record NZ_FXWI01000002.1, on the reverse strand, counting down.
CCACCGTCGCGTCGACCGTGGCGCGACCGGATCGGGTCATCGGTAGTTGCCCTTCTCCAGGCCGGCTTCGATTTCGAAGCGGTTGGTGAGGGGGTTTCGACCCGCGAGAAAGTACAACACGGGAAAGACCATGCCGTATGCCTTCCACTGGGCGCGGTGCACGGCCTCGTGTTCGAGCACGAGAGGTTTCGTGTTCGTGTCGGTGAGGTAGACCCCGCCTACGCACGATCCGCCGCGGGAGAACGACCATGTCGGCATGCCCTCGCAGACGAAGAGACCGTCGACGCGCCTCACCTTTCCGGTGCTGAGAGAGAAGCCCCAGATCAGCGCGACGGACGTGGCGTAGAGATAGCCGATGCGGGCCAGCGGGGGAGCGAGTACGACCGACTTGACTGCCCTCGTCAGGGCGCTGTCGGGTATGGCGATCGGCTTCACGCGCCGACGGGCCGTCCGTAGGTCTCGAGCAGGCGGAGCCAGATCTCGTTCATGGTCGGGTAGGCGGGAACCGCGTGCCACAGACGGTCGAGGGGAACCTCGGCGGTGACAGCGATCGTGGCCGCGTGCAGCATCTCTCCCACATCCGGGCCGACGAAGGTCACTCCCAGGATGACGCGGCGATCCTCATCGACCACCATGCGGGCCGTGCCCTTGTACCCGTCGGCGTGCACACTCGCGCCGGCTACATTGCCGATCTCGTAGTCGACGACACGGGTGCGGTAGCCGGCCTTCTCCGCGGCGGCCGCGGTCAGTCCGACCGACGCGACCTCGGGGTCGCTGAACGTCACCTGAGGAACGGCCTGATGGTCGGCCGTGGCGACGTGAGCGCCCCACGGCTCGTCGAGCACCTCGCGACCTCGGGCACGAGCGGCGATCACGTCGCCGGCGGCCCGAGCCTGGTACTTACCCTGGTGGGTCAGGAGAGCACGGTGGTTGACGTCGCCCGTGGCGTAGAGCCACCCTCCGTCGAACGGTTCACCGTTGTCGTCGACGACGCGCAGGGTGTCGTCGACCCTCAACCATTCGCCCGGTGTGAGCCCGATGGTCTCGAGTCCGAGGTCTTCGGTGCGGGGCGTGCGCCCGGTGGCCACGAGGAGCTCGTCGGCTATCACGGTCGATCCGTCGTCGAGATGAACGACGACGTCGCCGCTCGCGAGTCGGTCTACCGATGCCGGTGAGGTGTGCAGGCGCAGAGTCACTCCGAGATCCGTGAGCGAGGCGCCGACGAGCTCACCGGCGAACGGCTCCATGGCCTCGAGGATTCCGCCGCGAGCAATGAGCATGACGGCCGAGCCGAGAGAGGCGTACGCCGTGGCCATCTCGACCGCGACGACGCCGCCGCCGATGATCGAGAGCCGAGGCGGGATCGCCTGCGCGCTCGTCGCTTCACGGCTGGTCCATGGACAAGCCTCCGCCAGACCCGGAACATTCGGGAGCAGCGCGGCTGAGCCGGTGGAGACGGTGATCGCGTGTTTCGCCGAGTACCTGGTGGTCGTACCGTCGGCACCCGTCACCTCGATCTGCCGGGGGCCGACGAAGCGCGCGTACCCGCGGATGAGATCGATGCCCGCGCTGGCGACCCAGTCGGCCTGGCTCTCGTCATTCCAGTCTTTCGTGAACGAGTTGCGCCGCTTCAGTACCGCCGCAACATCGAGGTCGCCGGTCACCGCCTCCTTCGCGCCTTCGACCGACCGGGCTGCCCGCAGCACCGATCCGCTTCGGAGCAGAGCCTTGGACGGCATGCACGCCCAGTAGCTGCACTCGCCCCCGACGAGTTCGCTCTCGACCAACGCGGTTCGCAGGCCGCCCTGCACCGCGCGGTCTGCGACGTTCTCGCCGATGGCGCCGGCCCCGATGACGATGAGGTCGTATTCGGTCGTGGTCATGATGGTGTCCTTCGTCAGTGGCCGGTGAACTGAGCCGTCGTGCGGGCGGCGAATGCCTCGAGACCGATTCGCGCGTCGTCGCTCGAGGCGAGGCGAACGAGAGCGGGTTGGAGTTCGGCCTCGGCCGCCGCATCGCCCGCGCGCACGGCGAGTCTGGCGTTGGCGAGCGCTGCCTGCACGGCGAGCGGCGCCTGGGCCGCGACGCGCTCGGCCAGCTCGAGTGCACGGTCGAACTGCGTTCCATCGGGAACGGTCTCTTGAACCAGGCCGATCCGGAGCGCCTCGGCCGCGTCGAACATGTCGCCCGTCAGAATCCAGCGCATGGCGTTCCCCCATCCCACGGCGCGAGGAAAGCGCAGGGTGGCGCCACCGAAGGGCAGGATGCCGCGGCTCACCTCGAGCTGCCCGAAGCGCGTCGATTCCGCCGCGACGACGATATCGCTGGCGAGCATCAATTCGATCCCGAGGGTGAGACAGATTCCCTGCACGGCCATCACGACCGGCTTCCTGAGGCTGCGCCCGGAGACCTGCCACGGATTGATGCCGTCGGCATCGACGTAGTCGATGCCCGATTCCGTGATGCGCGGGCCGATGTCGGCGAGGTCGAGTCCGGCGGTGAAGTGGTCACCGGCGGCGTGCACGAGTCCTACACGCAACTCGGGATCGGAGTCGAGTTCGCCGTACGCAGCGGAGAGCTGTTGCAGCATCGAGAAGTCGGCCGCATTGCGCTTGTCGGGCCTGTGAAGCTGAATCAGCAGAACGTGCCCACGGCGCTCGGTCACGATCCGGATCTCGTCTGGTCTGCCGTCGGATTCGGTCATGGCGTGCTCTCTTCTGATCTCACCACGGGGCGGGTGAGTGCCGAGATGATACGGAGGATGCTGGGCAGATCGTCGGACGCCGATTCCGGCGCCGATGGAGCGAATTCCGTGATGCCGGCGCCGACGAGCGAGAAACGGGCGCGGATCGCAGAGATCGCCTGCACGAGCTGCTGCACGGTCAGTCCGAACGGTTCGGGATAGCCGACGCCGTCGATCTCCGCAGGATCGATGACGTCGAGATCGACGTGGATGTATACGGAACGCGCTCCCGTCTCAGCGATCGCCTCGACCACGGCCTCGGGTCGTTGAAGCTGCTCGACCGAGACGACTCGAAGGCCCGCAGCATCGATATAGGCAGCCTCGTCGTCGTCGAGCGATCGTGTGCCGGCGAGCACCACTCGGGTGCTCTGCAGGACAGTGGCAGGCACAAGCGCCTCGGGACCATCACCGAGCAGACTCCGCAGCACCATTCCGTGGAACGCGTGAGATGGCGAGGTCTCGGGCGAGTTGAGATCGCCGTGAGCGTCGAACCAGACGACCGCGACAGATTCGCCAGACGACTCGAGGGCGTGCGGGATAGCTCCCAACTCGACGGCGCAATCTCCGCCGATCGTCACGACCGGCCCGACAGTGGACGCGAGCACTCGTCGTTGATTCGCGAGCACCGACTGGATGGCCGTGTAGCGGAGGACGCCGGTACCCTGCGACTCGCCTGCACCGACGGGTACGTCGACGACTCTGGTCGCTGCGGCGGGCAGATCGCCCTGGATGGCCGACGCCCCGTCGACCAGGCGCATAGCCCTCGACGAACCGGAGCCCTGCCACTGGGGCACGATCACGAAAGTAGCTGGCACCTGCTCAGTCTTCCACGGTCTTCGGGACGTCGGACCGGATGCTATTCGACCGGCGCGTCGATCGGCCGTGCCGGCTGGTTCTTCGCTTTCAGCTGCGCGAGACGGGCGTCGACTTCGGTGAGTTCCCCGAGATCGTCGAGGCTCTCGAACTGGGCATCGAGGCTCGAGGCAGTGAGCTCCTCTTGACCGCGCACTTTTGCCTCTTCGCGTCGGATCTTGTCCTCGAACCGACCGAGGTCGCTCGTGGGGTCGAGGAGGTCGATGCTCTTCAGCGCATCCTGCACGGTGCTCTGCGCCTCCACGGTCTTGGCGCGCGCCGCGAGCTCGTCACGCTTGCGCGTGAGCTGGCCGAGCTTCTCTTTCATGGCGTTGAGGCCGGCCTTGAGCTTCTCGACCACCTCGGTCTGCGATGCGATCGACGGCTCCGCGTCGGTCGCCTCCTTCTCGCTCTGTAGCTGACGCGTCAGAGCCACCTTGGCGAGGGCGTCGAACTTGTCGGCATCGAGGGTGTTGCCGGCGACACGGAGCTCGTCGCCTTTCTGGCTCGCGGCGAGAGCCTTGCGACCCCAGTCTTCTGCCGTCTTCACATCTTCGCGGTGATCGTCTTCGAGCAGCCGCAGGTTGCCGATGGTCTGCGCGATGGCGCTCTCGGCATCGGCGATGTTGTCGCTGTAGTCACGAACGAGCTGATCGAGCATCAACTGGGGATCTTCGGCCTGATCGATCAGAGCGTTGATATTCGCCTTAGCAAGCTGCGTGATGCGACCGATGATGGACTGCTTTGCCATTGTCTTCTCCTTGGGTTGTGACCGTGGATCGTGCGTGTACTAGAAACGCCCGCCGCCGCCGCGACGCCCGCCCGACCGTGATGACGATGAACTCCGACGGGAGCCTGAAGACCGCGAAGATCTCGACGAACCGGAGGAACGTGAACTTCCACCCCAGCTCGACGATCCTCCGAACAAGCCCCCAGAGTACGAGCGCCGCGACGAGCCGCCGCCCGAGAACAGGCCCCCGAGAAGGCCGCCGAGCGCGGCGGAATCCTGGTTGTCGTCTGGCCAGCCCTGGCTCGAGGGTGCGCTGTAGGCGTCGACGTCGCTGTGGGCGGACTGATCGGCGGCCTGCGCGAAGCTGTTCGCCTGCGTCGCGGAGGCCAGTGCCCGTTCCGGGTCGGTCGTCTGCAGGCTCTGAGCCTCGGTGAGGAGCCGCTCGGCTTCGGCTATGCGCGTGCGGGCGTCGACGCTGACGGCCCCGCGGCGCGTGACGACATACTCCTTGACCGCAGAGATGGTGCCGGATGCGGCGGCGAGAGTTCTCGAGAGCTGCTCCTGTACGCGCGCCAGCCGTTGTGCCTGCTCGCGCTCGGCGGCGAGCGCGGCGTCTAGCGGCGCATTCGCCAGCTGGAGCGTCTGCAGCGCGGCGATGGGGTCGGAGGGGCCGGAGGCCTGTGCATGGGCGACGGTCGCCTCGACCTGAGCGATCAACGGACCCAGCTCCGCGCTGCGGGCTGCTCCCTGAGGAGTCGACAGCAGTGCTCGCGCCTCGGTCGTGTCACTGGATGCTTCGCTGACCGCTGTTGCCAGCGCGGCGACGGCGTTCTGCAACGCGGTCGTCAAGGTGTCGATCGCTGAGAGGAGGACTCCGGCCTGTGCGACCGCGGCCTGCGCGCGTTGGATGCTCACGGCCGCCTCGCTCGCGCGACCCCCGGCGATGAGACCGGGTACGGCACGGGCCGTGGCATCGGCGTAGGACAGGAGTTTCTCGGCTTGAGAGGGGTTGTCGCTGACCGTCGCGAGCGCCTGTGGCGCGAACCGCGTGTTGAGAGACGCGAGGGCGGCGGTTCCTCTCGGCGCGTTCGCTCGGGTCGCCGCTACGCCCGATGCGATGGCGTCGAGCGCGGGCTGCGGATTCTTCTCGAGCTCGCGCAGCGCGGCGAACGCCTCCGCCTGGGCGTCGAGCTCGGCGTCGGCACTCGTGCAGAGCTCGATGATCCTCAGTGACCATGCCCTCCTGTCCTCCGCGCTGTCGGGGCTGCTGTCGTCGAGGCGCTGCTTGAGCGCGAAACTCTCACGCACCTTCTGCTTGGCGCTGTCCACGGTCTGGACGAATGTCGCGGTCGCGTCATCGCCGAACTGAGCGATCGCGAATCCCAGTTCCTGTTCGCTGCTCGAGACCGCGTCATCGAGTTCGACGAGGAGCCTCCCGACCTCTCGGTCGAGATCCTTCTGGTTCGGGCCCGTCTCGCCCGAACGAACCGCGGCAGCGGATGCTGTCCTGCGTCGGCGCAGGAAGACGATTCCGACGACGGCTGCAACGATGACGACCGTGCCGCCGAGAACCCAGGTCAGGGCGGTCGGGCCCCCGCCACGGACGGTCGGTTTCGCATCACCCGGAGTGATCACGGGAGCGGAGACGACGTCTCCTCGGAGCAGATCGCCCAGACCGGTCGCTGCGTTCACAGCGGCTCCCGCCCAGTCGTTCTGGCGCAACGACGGCTCGATCGAGGACGCTTCCAGCTGCGCAAGTTGAGCGTCGCTCAGGGCGAAATCGGGATCGACGGAGACCTGGTAGAGGCGATCGTCTGTGGCAACAGCAAGCAGCACATCGTTGACGCCGAGATCGTTCTTGATGGCCGTGTCATCCGCCCACGCCTGCCTGTCGTCGGCGCCCGTGAAGTCGTCGACGTAGACCACAAAGAGGTTGACACCCTCTTGTCTCGACAACTCGTCGAGCGCATTCTGCACTTCGGCCGCGCGAGGGCCGAGTACGCCCGTGCGGTCGACGATATACGCACCGTCGAAGTCGACGGGGTCGGTCGCTGCGGCCGACAGGGGCGCTTGGATGGCGAGCAGAGCGAAGAGCAGTCCGATCCCGGCGAGGAGGCCGGATCGGAGGCGGAAGAATCGTCGGCGATCGCTACTGGACATCGCAGGCAGTCTAGAACAGCGACGTGTCTCGGCGGTATCGACTCTGTGTGTCGCTTCGTTACGAACGCGCTGGGGTGCGTGCCTCGGAATCACCATGATGGATGCATGCTCACCCGCACCGAGAAGCGACTCAGCGTCGTCGAGGTAACCCGGTACCGCCCCCGCGACGTCGAGTATCACGCCTACGTCGAGGTGCTCAACTCTCGCGCCGTGCGCGCTGCCGAGGATGCGGGCTGGCTCGTCAATCGCGTAGCCGCCGCCGATGTCGGAACGGCATCGCTGCTCTCTCTCACCGATGCGAGCGACGCCATCATGCTCATGGGTGGCGAAGACATCTCGCCTCGGTTCTACGGCGGAGAAGGGGATTACCCCTTCGAGAGCCAGCACTTCGAGACCGCCGACGAGGGTCAGATCTCGCTCGTTCACCGAGCGCTCCGCCGGGGAACGCCCCTTCTCGGCATCTGCCGTGGCCTCCAGATCATCAACGTCGCTCTCGGCGGAGACATCGTGCAAGACCTCGGCACCGAGACCATCCACAAGAACCTCGGCGCCCCCATTCGAGACATCATGGCTGCTCACACCGTGGCCCTCGACTCCTCGAGCAGACTCTCTGCAGATCTCGGCGTCAGCGAGATTCTCGTGCAGAGCGCCCACCACCAGGCAGTCTCACGGCTAGGCGAGGGCCTGGTCGCGATCGGCACGGCCCCGGACGGCGTCGTCGAAGCGGTCGAGCATGTCGACGCGCGGATCACGGGGGTGCAGTTCCACCCCGAGGACCCGAGCGCTCCGGCGGGGCAGCTCGCCGAACTGGTGGCCCGCCTCAGTGTTCGGGAGCGCGCACTGGCCTGAGAGTCGAAGCGGTCGTCTCAGTCGCTCGACCGCGTTGCTGCGGCGATGATCGCCGTCAGCGACGCCTGCATCGACTGAAGCTCCGCGATGGGCATGCCGAGCTGTTCGATCATCGTCTGCGGGATGCTCTCGGCCTGCGCCCGCAGCGCCCGGCCGGCCTCGGTGAGGGTCACATCGAGGCGGCGCTCGTCGGCCGCGCTGCGCCGTCGATCGATGAGACCGGATGCCTCCAACCGCTTGAGCAGGGGCGAGAGAGTCGCGGGTTCCAGCTGAAGCGCTGCTCCGAGCTCTTTCACCGACCTCGGGTCCTGCTGCCAGAGCGCGAGCATCACGAGGTATTGCGGGTGCGTCAGACCGAGTGGCTCGAGAACGGGCCGATAGAGCCCGATCACGCTGCGCGATGCTACGGCCAGGGCGAAGCACACCTGATTCTCGAGCGCGAGCACGTCGACGTCCTGCGGCATGCACGCTTCCCTTCGCCCGTGCGATGCGCACGAATCAATAGGGCACTAAGTATAAGAGGCTCAGAGCCCCGGAACGTGTTTGATGTTCGAGCGCGCCATCCGAACGGCCTCGCCGACGCCGCCGTTCAGAACGAGCTTCGACAAAGCCAGTCCGAATCCGGTGACCTGCTTTACCGTGATGTTCGGTGGCAGCGACAGCGCGAGCGGATCGGTGGCGATGTCGACCAGCGCCGGGCCGTCGTGGGCGAACGCCTCGCTGAGGGCCCCGCGCAGATCCTGGGGATCGTCGACGCGACGGGAGAAGAAGCCGAGCGCAGCGGCGACGGCGGCGTAGTCGACGCCGGGCACATCCACGCCGAAGTCGGGGTAGCCGTCGACGAACATCTCGAGCTTCACGAGGCCGAGGGTGGAGTTGTTGAACACGACCACCTTGACGGGAAGCTTGTATGCGGCGATGGTCACCAACTCGCCGAGCAGCATCGACAGGCCCCCGTCACCCGAGATGGTGACGACCTGACGACCCGGATAAGCAGACTGGGCTCCGATGGCCTGGGGGACGGCGTTGGCCATCGAGCCGTGCAGGTACGACCCGATCAGCCGGCGGCGCCCGTTGGGAGTGATGTAGCGCGCCTGCCAGACGTTGCCCATGCCGGTGTCGGCTGCGACGATGGCGTCGTCCGACAACAGCTCGTCGAGCACGGTGACGGCGAATTCGGGGTGGATCGGCATGGTCTTGTCGACGTCGGTGTACTTTCCCACGACGGAGTCGAGCAACCTGTGGTGCCGCTTGAGGGTCTTCTCGAGGAAGCTCCGGTCTCGCTCGCCCCGGATCAGCGGAGTCAGGGCGGCCAGGGTCGACGCGACGTCACCGTGGATGGCATGCGTCACGCTCGCGCGCCGACCCAGGTGCGACGCGTCGGCATCGATCTGTGCGATCTGCACCTTGGTTCCGTCGGGCAGGAACGGCTCGTACGGAAAATCGGTGCCGAGCAGGATGAGCAGCTCTGCATCGTGCATTCCAGCGTGTGCTGCGCCATAGCCGAGAAGACCCGTCATGCCGACGTCGAAGGGGTTGTCGTACTGAATCCACTGCTTGCCGCGTAGCGTGTGACCCACGGGGGCGGCGAGCAGATCGGCGAAGGCGACGACCTCGTCGTGCGAGCCCTCGACACCCGCGCCCGCGAAGATGGCCACGGTTTTTGCTTCATTGATCGCGCTGGCCAATTCAGCGATGTCGTTCGCGTCGGGCACGATCGCGGGAGGCCGGGGGAGAACGAATGCCGGGGCCGAGCCGACGGCATCCAATTCGGCGATATCGCCGGGCAGTGTGACGACGGCCACGCCGCCGAGTCCTGTCGCGTGCCGGATGGCGGAGTTCACGACGCGCGGCGCCTGAACGGCCGTCGAGATCAGCTCGCGATAATTCGAGCACTCGACGAACAGACGGTCGGGGTGGGTCTCTTGAAAGTAGGAGCTGCCGATCTCGATGCTCGGAATGTGACTTGCGATCGCAAGAACGGGCGCGCCCGATCGGTGGGCGTCGAACAGGCCGTTGATGAGGTGCAGGTTTCCCGGGCCGCAACTGCCGGCACACACCGCGAGCTTGCCTGTGAGCTGCGCCTCGGCTCCGGCGGCGAACGCCGCAGCCTCCTCGTTGCGCACGTGGATCCAGTCGATGCCTCCCTTGGCCGATCCTCCGGTACGGCGAACAGCGTCGACCACCGGATTGAGGCTGTCTCCGACGATGCCGTAAATGCGGTGGACTCCCGCGTCGACGAGTTGTGCGATGAGCTGATCTGCAACGGTTTTAGCCATGGCTCCAGTTAACCCCGCTGCGGCGCAGCCAGGCTAGGACGCTTGTCGAAACTCGGCACGGGCGACGCCTCCGCGCCGAGAGATCCAGAGCACGCCGGCGGCCGTGAGACCGATGACGGCGGCGATCAGCACGACGTAGAACGCGACCGAGATGTAACCCTGAGCAGAGGTGTTGGGATTGAGAAAAGGGTACGGATACCAGTAATCGGTCTTGTACACCTGATCGGTGACGAAGGGCGCGCGAACCAGTGTGTAGACCACCCAGACCAGGGGATAGACCAGGATCGTGCCGATGCGACGGGCCGGGATCGCCCGGCGACCCGGAGCGAGGATCCAATCGAGAAGGAGATAGGCGGGCGCCACGGCGTGAACGATCTCATTCGACCAGCCGAGCGTCGCACCCTGCGGCAACTCGATGCCCCGGAGCAGCAGGTTATACACGACGCCGGTCACGACCATATAGCTCACGACGGCCGCGCGGGTCACCTGGAACCACTCGGGATCGTCGCCGGATCGAGTTGCGAGTAGGCCTGCCCCGACCGCCAGCACGGCGACGGCGGCGACGTTGGACTCGATCGTGAAGAAGCTGAAGAAGTTCACGACGTTGCTGCCGATGTTCGTGACGCCTCGATCCGACCAGAACGCGAGGCTCGTCAGCAATTGGCCGACGATCGCGGCGACGATGGCGATGGCGACAGCGGCCCGAAGTGCGGCGAAGAGAATCCTCATGGCGATCCGACCCCCGGATGTGCGCGGCCGACGAAGCGCCGGTGTGCCCTCGACTGGATTTGAACCAGCGACCTATTCCTTCGGAGGGAAGCGCTCTTCCGCTGAGCTACGAGGGCGTACTCCAGAAAACCTACCAGAAGCGGCACACTGTAGCGCGCGTGATCGTCCGCTGGCGATGACCGCCCGCGCAACACGAACTCGAAACATTCGGATGGCATGATGCATGCCATGAAGCGCTCCGTCTCAGCACATATCGCCGTCCGAATCGACAGCCCCGTGACGATGGTCTTCGCCGCGTCGGTGGCCGAGGGGATCACGAAGGAGGTCGAGACGATCGACTTCCGCTACGGCGACAGCAGCATCACGCCGGTCGAGATCAGTGATCTGCACGGAACGAGGCTGCACCAGTTCACCGTGGGCGCCGGAACGCTCACCATGGATTACTGGGCGACGGTGACGGGAGACGCGGTGCCCGCCGCCATCACGGCGATCGATCGCATCACCTATCTCAAGCCGAGCAGGTACTGCGAGTCCGACATCCTGCTGCCCACGGCCGTCTCCGAGTTCGCCGGCCTCAAAGGCCGTGCTCTGCTCGACGCGGTGAGCTCCTGGGTCGGGGACAAGCTGAGCTACGTTCCGGGCTCGAGCCTGCCCACCGACGGCGCCGTCAGAACCCTGCTCGCCAGGCAGGGCGTCTGTCGTGACTACGCGCACCTCGTCGTGGCCCTCCTGCGTGCCCTGGACGTGCCCGCGAGACTGGTCGCCGTGTACGCACCGGGGCTCGATCCCATGGACTTCCACGCCGTTGCCGAGGCCTTCGTCGACGGCGCGTGGTACATCGTGGATGCGACTGCGCTGGCCCCGAGGCAGAGCCTCGTCAGAATCTCGACGGGACGCGATGCCGCGGACACGGCATTTCTCACGAACCACGACGGCCTCCTCACTCTGACCGAGCTCGAAGTGACGGCGACGGTCGACGAGCTGCCGACCGACGATGTGACGCGGTTGGTGCAATTGCGCTGACGCGGCCATCGCCCACGCACGGCGGCCGGTGCGGGCTGAACGGTAAGATCGACGCTCGTGACTCCCGAACAGCTCTCCCTGGCCCTCTTCGACATCGTGACCGCTCGTATCGAGCAGCGCCGAGCCGCAGGAGAGTCCGTTCCCGACTTCGGCATCACTCTCGCAGACCTGGCCCTCGAGCGCCCGCGCAACCGCGACCACGGCGACTGGGCCTCCAACGTGGCGATGAAGTTCGCGGGCAGGCTCGGAACGAACCCCCGCGCCTTCGCCGCAGAGATCACTCCCGAGATCGAGGCCATCCCCGGCGTCGCGTCGGTGGATGTCGCGGGCCCCGGATTCATCAACATCACGCTCGACGTGGCGGCGGCCGCCGAGATCGCCCGCCAGATCGTCGACGCCGGCGACGCCTATGGGCGCAACGACTCGCTGGACGGGCTCTCCGTGAACATGGAGTTCGTGTCGGCCAACCCCACGGGGCCGCTGCATCTGGGGCACACCCGGTGGGCCGCTCTCGGCGACGCGATCGCTCGCGTGCTGCGCGCATCCGGTGCCGTCGTCGCGACCGAGTACTACATCAACGACGCCGGCAACCAGATGGACAACTTCGGCCTCTCTATTCTCGCGGCCGCCAAGGGCGAGCCCACGCCGGAGAAGGGGTACCCGGGCGCATACATCGGCGAACTCGCCAAGCACGTGCTCGAGAACGTGCCGAACCTCCTCGAGCTTCCCCTCGACGAGGCCGTGCCGCTCGCCCGAGACCTCGGATATCTGAAGCAGCTCGAAGAGATCAAGGATTCCCTCGAGCGCTTCCACGTGCACTTCGACGTGTTCTTCTCCGAGCGCACGCTGCACGCGGTCGATCCTCAGACGGGTCGCAGCCTCATCGACGATGCGGCAGACCGGCTCCGCGCTCAGGGCCACGTCTTCGAGGCCGACGACGCCGTATGGGTGCGCACCACAGACTTCGGAGACGACAAAGACAGAGTCCTGACCCGCGGCAACGGTGTCGTCACCTACTTCGCGGCCGACGCCGCCTATTATCTGAGCAAGAAAGACCGCGGATTCACCGAGAAGATCTACCTTCTCGGTGCCGACCACCACGGCTACGTCGGGCGCCTCAAGGCGCTGGCAGCGGCGGCCGGCGATGATCCGGACGTCAGCATCTCTGTGCTGATCGGCCAGTTGGTGAACCTCAACGGCGCCAAGCTCTCGAAGCGGGCTGGCAACATCATCGAACTCGACGACCTGCTCGAATGGGTCGGCGCCGATGCGCTGCGGTACTCGCTCGCCCGCTATCCCGCCGATTCGCCCCTCTCTCTCGACGGTGACGTGCTGCGCTCGAAGACCAACGACAACCCGGTCTTCTACGTTCAATATGCGCACTCGCGCACCCGATCGGTTGCACGGAACGCACTGGCTGCGGGCGTCGACCGCTCCGTGTTCGACCCCGCGCTGCTGTCGCACGAGTCCGAGACCGAGCTGCTGGGTTCGTTGCAGGAGTTTCCCCGCATCGTGCAGAAGTCGGCGGAGCTGCGCGAGCCGCACCGCATCGCCCGCTACCTCGAAGAGGTCGCCGGCCACTACCACCGCTGGTACTCGCAGGCGCGCGTCCTGCCGTTGGGCGACGAGCCCATCAGCGATCTGCATCGCACCCGTCTGTGGCTGAACGACGCGACGGGACAGGTCATCCGCAACGGACTCGACCTCCTCGGCGTCTCGGCTCCGGAACGGATGTAAGCGGGCTTGTGACGGAGTCCGTGATAGCCCCTGAGCAGAGCGCTGCTCCCCGCCGACGAAGGAGGGGGATCGTCGTCGTTCTGATTGTCGTTCTCGTGCTCGCGGTGGTGGTCGTGGTCGCCGATGTCGGGCTTCGCGCGTACGCAGAGGATCGGGCGAAGGCCGAGATCGCGGCGAGTCTGCCCGCCACTGTCGACGGAGACATCGACGTGACGATCGGCGGTTTCTCTTTTCTGCAGCAGTATCTGTCGGGCACCCTCGATCAGGTCACCATCGATGCGCCCCAGCTGTCGGTCGACGGGGTCCCCGTCGAGGCTCACGTCGTGGCTACGGGGGTTCCCACCGATCTCTCACAGCCGGTCGGCGCGGTGTCGGCACGTCTGTCGCTGAGCGGAGACGCCGTGAACAGCGTGATCCAGGTTCCGGGGGCGGCCACTCTGACTCTCGACGACCAGACGGTGGGTTACGACGGGTCGATCACCGTTCTCGGGTTCCGCCTCCAGTACCTGGTGACGGCCGGGGTGTCGGTGACCGCAGACTCCGTGGTTCTCACGCCCGAGACGGCCAAACTCACTGCGGGCTCCACCGTCGTCGACGCATCGAGCGCCCTCAGCTCGATCCTCGACGAGTCGATTCCTCTGTGCGTCGCCGACCGACTGCCGAAGGGTGTCGACCTGACATCGCTCTCGATCGACCCCGGCTCGGCGACGGTCACGCTCGACGCGTCGGACTTCACGATCGACGAGACCAGCCTGCGCACGATGGGAGCCTGCCCGTGACCGACTCGTCTTTCGTCGTCCACTCGGTCGACGGCTCCGAGGCCGGCGCCCGCGACCTCGTGGTCACCGACGACGGCGCCGTGTGGTGTGTGTTCGCCGCTGCAGGAGTCGTTGTACGGGTTGCCCCCGATGGCCGGCAGCAGAGGATCGCGCTCGGCGGAGAGTCCTCCGAACCCCACTCGGTAGCCGCGGCGACGCACGATTCGGTGTGGGTCACCGATCGGGCATCGGATCGCATCCTCAGACTCGATTCCTCCGGGGTCGTCTTCTCGGCGGCGGTCACACCCGGTGCTGCGCCAGCCGGCATCGTCGGGCAGCATGACGGCAGCGCGTGGTTCGTCGAGGAAGGAGCGGATGCCGTGGGGCACGTGGACATTCTGGGCCGGGTGAGCGAGTTCGACACGGGCGTGCCCGGAGGGGCGCCGGCATCCATCGCGTCGAACGGCTCGTCTCTCTGGTTCGCGCTTCCCGGCGCCGGACTGCTCGCCCACGCACGCGGGGGCGACTCGCTGCCCTCTCTCGTGGAGTTCGACGACCCCGCGGCCGCGCCGGCGACGGTGAGCATCGGCGACGACGGATGTGTGTGGTTCGCCGATCCCGCCCGTCACGTCGTGGGTCGCATCAGCCGTGGCGGCGTGGTCATCGAGTTCGTGCTGCCCGAGCGGGAGTGGCGACCGGTTCGCGTTGCCTCCGATGCTACGGACGGGTGCTGGTTCACGGTCGACGGCGTCGAGGCGATCGCTCGCCTCGACGGCGAGGGCCGCTCGGCCATGATCGCCGTGCCCGTGAGCGACGGAGGCGTGCCGACATCGATCGCGCTCTCTCGCGACGGCGAGCTCTGGGTGGCCCTGGAATCAGGCGAGCTCCTGCAGATCCCCGACCCCGAAAGCCTGACGGCGGACATCCAGTAGTATTCTGCTGTCGCCCTGTCTGTGGGCGCGCGAAGGCTTCAGGAACCAATCCGGGTTCGCTCGCCCCCACCCGACCATCGGTCCCGTGACGGGACGATCGATCTCACGTCAGGATCCTCCATGACCTCTGTCGCACATCCGCTCGCCCCCGACTGGCTGTCTGTGCCTCTCGACGCGAACGAGCTGTCTCCGGCCGTCTGGCCGTCGAGCGCGCTTCGCGACCGGCACGGAGTGCTTTCTCTCGGGGGAGTGCCCGCCTCTGATCTCGCTCGTCAGTTCGGAACCCCGCTGTACGTCGTCGACGAGGAGCACGTCCGTTCGCGCGCACGCGAGACTCTCGCGGCGTTCTCATCGCAGTTCGAACGCATCGGAACCCGGGCGAAGGTCTATTACGCCGGCAAGGCGTTCCTCAGCACGGCTGTGGCTCGCTGGGTCAGCGACGAGGGTCTCGGCGTCGACGTGTGCTCGGGCGGAGAACTGGCCGTCGCGCTGGCCGGCGGTGTCGATCCCTCTCACATCGGCATGCACGGCAACAACAAATCGGTCGACGAGATCGAGCGCGCCGTCGCTGCAGGGGTCGGCACGATCGTGATCGACAGCGAGATCGAGATCGAACGCGTTGCGGATGCCGCGGCCCGGCTCGGCAAGGTCCAGGCTGTCAGACTGCGGGTCAACAGCGGAGTGCACGCCCACACGCACGACTTTCTCGCGACTGCGCACGAAGACCAGAAGTTCGGGTTCCCCCTCGAGCGGGCCGAGGCCGCCGTGCGAACGATCCGTTCGCATGCCGGCCTGACGTTCCTCGGGCTGCACTGTCACATCGGCTCGCAGATCTTCGGAGCCGACGGCTTTGCCGAGTCGGCAGCCCGTCTCCTCTCGCTGCAGGCGAAGCTCCTCGAAGACGGCCCGGTGCCCGAGCTCAACCTCGGGGGAGGATTCGGCATCGCGTACACGACGGCCGACGATCCCACGCCGATCGCCGAACTGGCCGCACGCATCGCCGACATCGTGGCGGCGGAGTGCGCACGGCTGGGCATCGCTCTGCCCGTCGTGGCGTTCGAACCGGGCCGCACGATCGTGGGCGGCGCGGGAGTGACCCTCTACAGCGTGGGCACGATAAAAGACGTCGACGTCACTCTGCCGCAAGACGAGTCGGGAGCGACGGCCGTGCGGCGCTACGTGAGCGTCGACGGCGGCATGAGCGACAACGCACGCCCGGCCCTCTACGGTGCCGACTATTCCGTGCGCATCGCGAGCCGCGCATCCGATGCCGACGCCGCGCTCGTGCGGGTCGCGGGCAAGCACTGCGAGTCGGGAGACATCGTCGTGTACGCCGACTACCTCCCCGGCGACGTGGCTCCCGGCGATCTGCTGGCGGTTCCGGCCACCGGCGCGTACTGCTGGGCGCTGGCGAGCAACTACAACATCGTGGGTCGCCCGCCCGTCGTGGCCGTCGCGAACGGCGAGGCACGACTGCTCATCCGTGGCGAGACCGAGCACGACCTTCTTGCACGCGACACGGGTGTCGCATCCGACGAACCAGGAGCATCATGATCGCCTACCGCAACCTCCGAGTAGCACTGCTGGGCGCGGGTTCCGTCGGTGCCCAGGTGGCGACGCTGCTCACAGAGCACCACGACGAACTCGCGTCGCGAGTCGGCGCCGGTCTCGACCTCATCGGCATAGCCGTGCGCGATGTCGACGCGCCCCGTACGGCGCCCATCGACCCGGCGCTGTTCACCACTGACGCGATGGGGCTGATCGAATCGGCCGACATCGTCATCGAATTGATGGGCGGCATCGAGCCCGCGCGCAGCTACATCCTGCACGCCCTCAACTCGGGCGCCGACGTGGTCACGGGCAATAAGGCGCTGCTAGCGGCTCATGGACCCGAATTGCAGGCCGCCGCCGAGCAGGTGGGCGCGCAGGTGTACTACGAGGCAGCCGTCGCGGGCGCCATTCCCATCATCCGTCCCCTCCGCGACTCTCTCGCCGGCGACCGGGTGAAGCGCATTCTGGGCATCGTCAACGGCACCACGAACTTCATCCTCGACAAGATGGATGTCGAGGGCGACACCTTCGAGAACGCCCTCGCCGTGGCGACCGAGCTCGGTTATGCCGAGGCCGACCCCACCGCCGACATCGAGGGCTACGACGCGGCTCAGAAGGCGGCGATCCTTGCGCGCCTCGCTTTCCACACCGACGTTCCCGTCGAGGCGGTGCACCGTGAGGGCATCACGAAGATCACCGCCGCACAGGTCTCTCAGGCCCAGAAGGCCGGCTACGTGGTCAAGCTTCTGGCGATCTGCGAGCGGATCACCGACCCCTCCTCGGGTATCGACGGCGTCTCGGCCCGCGTCTACCCCGCCTTGATCTCGCGCCAGCATCCTCTGGCCGCGGTGCACGGAGGCAAGAACGCCGTGTTCGTCGAAGCCGAGGCCGCCGGAGACCTCATGTTCTACGGCGCCGGAGCAGGCGGGATCGAGACCGCGTCGGCCGTACTCGGCGACGTCGTGTCCGCCGCGCGTCGTCACGTCGCCGGCGGGCCGGGTGTCGCGGAGACGACACACGCCAATCTGACGATCCTGCCGATCGACAGTGTGAGCACCCGCTACCAGATCACGCTCGAGGTGTCGGATGCGCCGGGCGTGCTCGCCCGCATCGCCTCGCTGTTCAGCGAACACGGCGTGTCCGTAGAGACGGTGCAGCAGTCCATCGCGTCGGTGGAGTCAGGAGCGGTGAAGTCGGACGCGCTGAGCGCCGGAACGTCGGAGTCCTCCGGCACCGCTACCCTTGTCATTGTCACGCACGTGGCCAGCGAGCGCGCCCTATCGCGCACGGTGGCCGACATCGCAGACCAGCAGGTCGTCGTGCGGGTCGAATCCGTCTTGAGAGTTGAAGGAGCATAATCCCGTGAGCACCACACGAGCATCCCGCCAGTGGCGCGGAGTGCTGCACGAGTACGCGGACCGTCTCAACATCTCGGAGGCGACCCCTATCGTGACCCTGGGAGAGGGCGGAACGCCCCTCATCCCCGCGCCCGCGCTGTCTGCTCGCACGGGCGCCCAGGTCTATGTGAAGTTCGAGGGCATGAACCCCACCGGCTCCTTCAAAGACCGCGGCATGACCATGGCCATCTCGAAGGCGGTGGAGCACGGCGCCAAGGCCGTGATCTGCGCCTCGACCGGAAACACCTCGGCATCTGCCGCCGCCTACGCCACGCACGCCGGCATCACTGCAGCCGTTCTCGTGCCCGAGGGCAAGATCGCTCTGGGCAAGCTCAGCCAGGCGATCGCGCACAACGCCGAACTGCTGCAGGTCCGCGGCAACTTCGACGACTGCCTCGACATCGCGCGCGATCTGGCAGAGAACTACCCCGTGCACCTCGTGAACTCGGTGAACCCCGACCGCATAGAGGGCCAGAAGACGGCCGCATTCGAGGTCGTCGAGGTTCTGGGAGACGCTCCCGACTTCCACATCGTTCCCGTCGGCAACGCCGGCAACTACACGGCCTACTCGCGCGGCTACTCCGAAGAACTCGTTCGGGGCGAGACCACGAAGCTGCCACGCATGTTCGGGTTCCAGGCCTCGGGCAGCGCACCGATCGTTCGCGGAGAGATCGTTCGCAACCCCGAGACGATCGCCTCCGCGATCCGCATCGGAAATCCGGCGTCGTGGGAGCTCGCACTCGCTGCTCGCGAGGCCAACGACGGTTACTTCGGCGCCATCGACGACGACAAGATCCTCGAGGCCTACCGCATCCTCTCTGCCGAGGTCGGCATCTTCGTCGAGCCCGCCTCGGCGATCAGCGTCGCGGGACTGCTGGAGCGCGCCGACGCCGGAGTGATCGGCAAGGGCGCCGTCGTGGTGCTCACGGTCACCGGCCACGGCCTCAAAGACCCGCAGTGGGCGCTGAAGACCGCCGACGGCTCCGATGTGACTCCCACCTCGGTCGCCGTGGACACCGACGAGATCGCCGGTGTGCTGGGTCTGTCGAAAGCCTCGTCGTGAGCCTTGCCGGCCGTTCGGTGACGGTCAAGGTCCCCGCCACGACCGCGAACCTCGGCCCGGGGTTCGACACCCTCGGCCTGGCGCTTGCGCTGTACGACGAATTGACCGTCACCGTCAGGGAACAGCCCGGGGCCACCGTGCAGGTCACCGGCGTCGGCGAGGGCGAGGTTCCCACCGATGAGTCCAACCTGGTGGTTCGTGCGATAGCCCACGCCTTCGCCGCCTACGACCAGCCCATGCCCGGTCTCGACCTCGTGGCGCACAACGTCATTCCTCACGGACGCGGACTCGGCTCCTCGGGCGCCGCCATCGTGTCCGGCATAATGGCGGCCAAAGGGCTGCTCGACGGAATCGTCGACATCGATGCGCTCGGTCTGCTCGCCCTGGCCACCGAGATGGAGGGACACCCCGACAACGTCGCTCCCTGTCTCTTCGGCGGGCTCACCATCGCGTGGGTCACACCCGAGGGCCCGCAGTTCAAGAAATTGATCGTCCACCGCGGCGTTTCTCCGCTCGTACTCGTGCCCCAGGCGACGATGTCGACCGCACTCGCTCGCAGCCTCCAGCCGGAGTCGGTGCCGCACGCCGACGCCATCTTCAATGTCTCGCGCTCGACGCTTCTGATCGCGGCGCTCATTCAGAGCCCCGAGCTGCTGCTGGCTGCGACTGAAGACCGGCTGCACCAGAACTACCGCGCGGAGGCCATGCCCGACACGTCACGACTCATCGGTCTCCTGCGCGAGCAGGGATTCCCGGCCGTCGTCTCCGGAGCGGGCCCGAGCATCCTTGTGCTGTGCAGCGACCCGGCCCAGCGTCTCGCCGCCGTCGAACTCGTCGAGTCGGAATCGGCCGCGCCGTGGACGTCGCTCGTTCTGGCTGTCGACTTCAAAGGTGCTACAGTGGTCACGCATCCGGTTGAAGCGGCTTGATCCAAGCTCGTACCCGGTAGCAATCTCACACTCATCGCTGCCCCGCGACTTACGCGTACTGGCTCAGCACCTCTCGCCCATACGCCTCGTACACGGACAGCTCTCTGCGTAGTACCACCCCGGCCTAAGGCTCGGAGCGGACAGCAGTGGAAGGAAACCCCACACACGTGACTGACGTCAATCTCCGCGCCCCGGGCGCGGAAACCCCCACAGTTCTTGCCGGCCTCAAGGTCGCAGAGCTCCAGGCCCTCGCACAGTCCCTCGGCATCAACGGTGCCGCCAGACTCCGCAAGGGCGAACTGGTGCAGGCGATCACCGAGCGCCAGGCATCCGACACGGCCGACTCGGCTGCGGCCTCAGACGACTCCGTCGTCTCTGCCCCCGTCGAGGCGTCGGCGGAGCAGCCGACGCTCGTCGAGGTCTCAGAGCCTGCAGAGAATGCAGACGATGCGGTCGTCGATGGCGGCGTCGATGCCGCCCTGGTCGACGCTTTCGTCGCTGCACCGCTGAACGACATCGTTCCCGTAGACGAGATCGTCGAGGCAGAGCGGCCGCAGATCGATACCTCTGCGCCGCGCAAGCGGGCCCCGCGCCGGGCGAAGTCCGTCGACGGTGCCGGTGCCGTCGAGTCTGAACCCCGTGTCCAGGCCGTCTCGCACGTGAACGCGAAAAGCGACGAGCTCTCGGCGCTTCTCCCGCCCGTCACCCGCGGCCGCGCAGCCGATAAAGACGCTCGTGCGTCGGAGCCGCGCGCGACCGAGAATGCTCAGGCGGGTGACGCAGACGAGTCTCGCTCGGACCAGCCTCGTGAGCAGGGCGGTCGCCAGGGTCGCAACCGCAATCGGAACCGCGATCGTGATCGCAACCAAGACAAGCAGAACGGCGCGGATCAGTCCGCCGACACCCAGAACCCCGACCGCGCGTCGACCGAGCGATCGGGCGCAGCCCGCGGGCAGGGCGATCGAGCTCAGGCAGAGAACGGCCAGAACGGTCGTAGCCAGAACGAGAACGGTCGCGGAGGTCGTGCACAGGACGACAACGCGCAGAACGGCCGTGGCCAGAACGGCCGCAACCAGAACGAGCGCGCCCAGAACGAGCGCCCGCAGAACGAGCGCCCGCAGAACGATCGCGGCGACTCGAACGGACCCGTGCTCGACGAAGACGGTCGTGGCGACCGCAGCGCGCGCAACCGCTACCGCGACCGCAAGCGTCGCGGACAGACGGGCAACGACGACCTCGAGCCCGAGATCAGCGAAGACGATGTTCTGATCCCGGTGGCCGGAATCCTCGACATCCTCGACAACTACGCCTTCGTTCGCACCAGCGGCTACCTGCCGGGCAACAACGACGTCTACGTCTCACTCGGCCAGGTCAAGAAGTACAACCTGCGCAAGGGCGACGCCGTCGTCGGTTCCATCCGCCAGCCACGCGAGGGCGACGGCAACGGCCGTCAGAAGTACAACGCGATCGTCAAGATCGAGTCGATCAATGGGCTTCCTGTCGACGAGGCCGCGAACCGCGTCGAGTTCAACAAGCTGACGCCGCTCTACCCGCAGGAGCGTCTGCGCCTCGAGACCGAGCCCGGCAAGTTGACGCAGCGCATCATCGACCTCGTGGCCCCCATCGGAAAGGGCCAGCGCGGCCTGATCGTGGCGCCCCCGAAGGCCGGAAAGACGATCGTTCTGCAGCAGATCGCCAACGCGATCTCGACGAACAACCCCGAGGTGCACCTCATGGTCGTTCTCGTCGACGAGCGCCCCGAAGAGGTCACCGACATGCAGCGCACGGTCAAGGGCGAGGTCATCGCCTCGACCTTCGACCGCCCTGCCGAAGACCACACCACGGTTGCCGAACTCGCTATCGAGCGCGCCAAACGCCTGGTCGAACTCGGACATGACGTCGTCGTGCTGCTCGACTCGATCACCCGACTCGGACGCGCATACAACCTGGCGTCACCTGCCTCCGGTCGTATCCTCTCCGGCGGCGTCGATGCCTCGGCTCTCTACCCGCCGAAGCGCTTCTTCGGTGCAGCGCGCAACATCGAGAACGGTGGATCGCTCACCATTCTCGCCACCGCACTCGTCGAGACCGGCTCGAAGATGGACGAGGTGATCTTCGAGGAGTTCAAGGGAACGGGCAACAGCGAGTTGCGCCTGTCGCGCCAGCTCGCAGACAAGCGCATCTTCCCGGCGGTCGATGTCAACGCATCCTCCACGCGCCGCGAGGAGCTGTTGATGGGCGTCGACGAGACGAAGATCACGTGGAAGCTGCGCCGCGCCCTCGCGGGTGTCGACCAGCAGCAGGCGCTCGAGATCGTTCTAGGCCGTCTGAAAGAGACGACGTCGAACGTCGAGTTCCTCATGCAGGTGCAGAAGACGATGCCCAATCCGACGGGTCACAACGGACGCGACCTGGAGAAGTAGGAGATGTTCGAGTCAGTCGAAACACTGCTGACCGAGCATGACGAGTTGCAAGAGCAGCTCGCCGATCCTGCATTGCACTCGGATCCTGCCCGGTCGAAGAAGGTCAACCGCCGCTACGCGGAACTCAGCCGCATCATCGCGGCCTACCGCCAGTGGCAGCAGCTCGAGAGCGACCTCGCGGCCGCTCAGGAGATGGCGTCCGAGGACGCCTCGTTCGCCGAAGAGGTGCCCGGAATCACGGAGGACCTCGCGGTGGCCGAAGAGCGTCTCCGCCGTCTTCTGATTCCGCGTGATCCCAACGACGGTCGCGACGTGATCATGGAGATCAAGATGGGCGAGGGCGGGGCTGAATCAGCCCTGTTCGCGGCCGACCTCTTGCGTATGTACCTGCACTACGCCGAGAGCAAGAAGTGGAAGACCGAGATCATCGAGCAGACCTCGAGCGACCTCGGCGGCATCAAAGATGTTCAGCTCGCCATCAAGGGCTCCTCAACCGACCCGGCACAGGGAGTGTGGGCGCACCTGAAGTACGAGGGAGGCGTTCACCGCGTGCAGCGCGTTCCCGCCACCGAGTCGCAGGGACGCATCCACACGTCTGCGGCGGGTGTACTCGTCTTCCCCGAGGTCGACGAGCCCGAAGAGGTCGAGATCAGCCCGAACGACCTGAAGATCGATGTGTATCGCTCGTCCGGTCCCGGGGGGCAGTCCGTCAACACGACCGACTCCGCCGTGCGCATCACCCACCTTCCCACCGGAATCGTGGTGGCGATGCAGAACGAGAAGAGCCAGCTGCAGAACCGTGAGGCCGGCATGCGCGTTCTGCGTGCCAGGGTGCTCGCGCGTCAGCAGGAGGAGATCGACGCGGCGGCATCCGTGGTTCGCAAGAGTCAGATCCGCACGATGGACCGGTCCGAGCGCATCCGAACCTACAACTTCCCGGAGAACCGCATCGCGGATCACCGCACGGGCTACAAGGCGTACAACCTCGACGGTGTCATGAACGGAGCCCTCGAGCCCGTCATCGAGTCGTGTATCGCCGCCGACGAGGAAGCTCGTCTGCAGGAGCTCGGGGGAGCGGCCGAATAATGAGCGCGGTCGTCCTCGAACCCACGGGAACGCTGGGCCCCCCGACGGTCAGAAGCCTCCTGGAGCACGGCGTCGCCGTGCTCGCTCGAAGCGGCATCTCAGATCCCCAGGTCGACGCGGAGCTGCTTGTGGGCTTCGTGCTCGGAGCGAGCCGCGGACAAGTGCAGGCGATGACGATCACAGACAAGACGCTCGGCGTCGAGGATGCGGTCGCGATCAGCGAGGCCATCGAGCGTCGGGCCGCGCGAGAACCGCTTCAGCACATCACGGGTGTCGCCTGGTTCCGCAACCTCGAACTCGAGGTCGGCCCCGGCGTGTTCGTGCCCAGACCCGAGACGGAGTTCGTGGCGGGTCTGGCCATCGACTCCCTTCGCTCGATCGTCATCGATCCTCGACGCGAAGACGGACCGATCGCCGTCGACCTCGGAACGGGAAGCGGGGCCATAGCCCTGTCGCTCGCGACGGAGGTTCCCCACGCGCAGGTCGTCGCGGTTGAGAACAGCTCGGCCGCGTTCGTCTGGACCAAGCAGAATTTCCGCCGAGTCGACGCCCCGAACGCTCGTCTGGTCTTCATCGATCTGCTCGACGCAGTGCCGGAGCTCGACGGCCGCGTATCGGTCGTCGTGTCGAATCCGCCGTACATCCCTGCGCAGGCGATCCCGCGCGACCCCGAGGTGCGTCTCTTCGACCCCGAGCACGCGCTCTACGGGGGAGAAGACGGCCTCGACGTCGTCAGGAACGTCTCCCGCACCGGTCTTCGACTGCTGCACTCGGGCGGTGTCTTGGTGATCGAGCACGGCGAGTTGCAGGGCGACGAGATCAGACGACTTCTGGATGCCGACGGCTGGCACGCCACCGCCACTCACCGTGACCTCACGGGGCGCGACCGGGCGACGACCGCGCTGCGCTGACGCCGCAGCTATGCTTGGTCGGCGGCATCTCACCGCCGTCCCCCGAACATCAGGAGTGATCATGGAACCGATCAGCGCAACCATCGGAAGCATCGTGCTGTTCGTCATCTTCGTTGCCACGGTCATCTCCATCGTCCGAAACCCGAATCACGGTTTCGTCGGCAAGCTGGTGTGGTTGATCGTCGTTCTCCTGACCTCAGTCATTGGCTCGATTCTGTGGCTGCTCTTCGGCCGCGGCAAGGTCAACCGGTAGGGCCCGGCCCCTCCCGAATACGATGTCGAGAGTCGAGTCTGCTATCGATCCACCTGTTCGTCGGGCGCCGCTGATCGGTGCGCTGACGGGCATCCGTGCCCTCGCTGCGTTCTGGGTCTTTCTCCGGCACTTCCGCACCGAGATCGTCGATGCCCTCGGTCCTGGCCCCTTCACGCAGTTCGTCATCCACCTGTCGTCGGCGGGATATCTCGGGGTCGATCTCTTCTTCATCCTCAGCGGATTCATCCTGACCTACACGCACATGTCGACGATGACGAGTGCATACACCTGGCGCACCGCCGTTGGATTCATCTGGCTGCGGCTGGCCAGGGTGTGGCCCCTCACAGCTTTCGTGCTCATGCTGTTCGGGGCATATTTCATCTTCCAGGCTCTCTCGTCCGGCGATCCCTCGTTCCTCGGACAGGCTGACCCCGGGCGACTTCTCCTGCACCTGACGCTCCTCAACGGCTGGTTCCCATCCACGCTCGACTGGAATGGCGTCGACTGGTCTGTCAGTGCTGAGTGGATGGCGTATCTGACCTTCGCCGTCGGTGTCGTGGTGCTGGCTCGGTTCGCCGCCGTCGCATCCCGTCGTGTCATGGTCACGGTCATCGTGCTGCTGATGCTCCCTGTACTCATCGTCGGAGCGAGCATGCAGGACGACACGATCTTCCTGTTCGCCAACGACAGCTACGTGACCGCTGCGGGGGTGCTCCCCATCCGGGTTCTGGGTGAATTCTGGATCGGTGCAGTGCTCTCGTTGCTGCTGCGTCGCTTCCTCGACGGCTCGACTGTGTCTCCGGCATCCGGTGGAATCCGGCGTTGGCCTCTCGCGACACTGACCGCGGCAGCCTCGATAGGCGTTCTTCTGCTCGTGGCCTACAACGATCCGCTGCACAACATGCGCGCCGGTCAGGAGGAGTTCCACTCCGGCATCGACATGATCGCTCCGGCCGAATCGATCGTCGTCCTTCCCCTTCTGGTGCTCCTCATCGCGACTCTGGCGATCTGTCCTCGAGATCCTCTATCCCGGCTCCTGTCGACGAGACCGCTCCTCCTGGCCGGCCGGGCCTCCTTCGCTTTCTATCTGGTGCATCCTCTCGTCATCGGGGCGGGTCTCTTGGTCGCGTCGAAACTCCACGCCACGTCTGGGCCGGTGCTGCTCGGAGTCGTCATCGGCACCGCCGCTGCAGCATGGCTCAGCGCCTGGATCCTCTGGCGATTCATCGAGGAGCCGTCCCGGAGACTGCTGCGACGGATGCTTCCTCCGAGCGTCATTGTCTGAACCCCCAGGGGCCACGCACTATCATTGGGGTCGATATGGCTGCCCTCTATGACTGCTCGGTTCCGTCCGAGCTCCTGACGGGAATGCGACTCGCCCGCGCCGCTATCGGTCGCGGCGCGCTTGTCGTCATTCCGACGGACACGGTGTACGGCATCGCCGCCGATGCCTTCAACCCGGCCGCCGTGCAGGCGCTGCTCGACGCCAAGGGACGCACGCGTAGTTCGCCACCTCCGGTTCTCGTACCCGGTGTCGCCACACTCGACGCTCTCGCGGAGACCGTGAGCCAGCCAGTGCGAGACCTCGTGGACGCCTTCTGGCCCGGGGGCCTGACGATCATCGTTCCCGCGCGGTCGTCGCTCGCCTGGGATCTCGGCGACACCCGCGGCACGGTGGCACTGCGTCAGCCGTCCGACCCCATCGCCCTGGAGCTACTCACGGAGGTAGGGCCTCTGGCCGTGTCGTCGGCGAATCTCACCGGTGAGCCTGCCGCGACCACGGCATCCCTGGCTCTCGAGAGTCTCGGTGACAGCGTCGACGTCTATCTCGACGGCGGAGTCACCGAGACCGTGACGTCGACGATCGTCGATGCGAGCACGTTCGGCGACGACGGTTCTCTCCGAATCGTGCGTCACGGGGCGGTGTCGGAAGAACAGCTGCGGTCGATTCTGGGGGACGTGCTCTCTTTGCCCGATCATCGACTGAACGGCTGATCCGTGCGGATCTATCTGCTGGTCGCCGCCATCTCTGCGGTCGTCACGTTCGGGCTGGCGCTCGTCGTGTACAAGCTGAGTCATCGGTTCAGGCTCTACCCGAAGATCCGCGAGCGGGATGTGCACACCCGACCCACGCCCCGGCTGGGCGGCGTCGCCATGTTCATCGGCATGGTCGTGGCGTTCGCCGTGGCCTCGCAGGTCGACGGGTTCAGGCTGGTCTTCGTGAATCCGGGTCCGGTGTTCGCCATTCTGGGCGCCGCCCTGATCATCGTGGTGATCGGGGTCATCGACGACCTCGTCGACCTCGACTGGACCATCAAGTTGGCGGGGCAGATCATCGCGGCCTGGCTGCTCGTCTGGCAGGGAGTGGCGATCGTGTCGCTCCCGATCGCGGGCACGCTCGCCGTCGGCTCCGGTGTGATGTCGCTGATCATCAGCCTGTTCGCGGTCGTCCTGGTGATGAACGCCATCAACTTCATCGACGGGCTCGACGGGCTCGTGGCCGGCGTCTGCCTCATCGCCAACGGCGTCTTCTTCCTCTACACGTTTCTGCTCATCCAAGAAGGGTCGGCGACCGACTACTTCAACCTCGCGGCGCTCATCACCGCGATCCTGATCGGCGCGTGTGCGGGATTCCTTCCCCTGAACTGGCATCCGGCGAAGATGTTCATGGGCGACGCCGGCGCCATGCTCGTCGGCCTGTTGATGGCGACCAGCGCGATCGCCGTGACCGGTGTCATCGACCCGGCGACCCTCGGCCGACGCGAACTGCTTCCCGCGTTCATTCCGATTCTCCTGCCGTTCGCGATCCTCGTGCTCCCGCTTCTCGACTTCGGACTCGCTGTCTTCCGCCGACTTCGTGCCGGCAAGAGCCCGTTCAGCGCAGACAGGAAGCACCTCCACCACAGGCTCCTCGACATGGGGCACTCGCACTTCCACGCCGTCCTCATCTTCTACGCCTGGACGGCCGTCGTCTCGGTCGGGTGCCTGTTGTTCTTCCTCGTGCCCACGGGCTACGCGGTCGTCTTTCTCCTCGCGGGACTCGTGGTGTGCACGGTGCTGACCCTGGCGCCGCTCAGCCGGCGCAAAGTCGTCGAGGCGACCGCCCAGTCGACCGAGGCAGAGAGCCCGGAGGCGTCGATGGCAGCCTCGCTCGACCCGCTCGACGCAGCATCCGAATCCGTGTCACCTCCCGCAGAAACGAAAGGCGCCTAGCGTGTCGACCCCCACCCCCCGTGCCTCCTCGGCCGCCACAGGCTCCTCCGCGCGGCCGGTATTCCTGCGCATCCTGAAATGGGGAGGGTTGCTCTCCCTCGCCATCGCCGTGATCGGGGGAGTGGTGGGCTTTCTCGTCGACTCCGAGCGCGGTCTCGTCAGCGCCCTCGTGGGAACCGCCATGGCCATCCTGTTCACCGGCCTCACCGCAGCGTCGATCCTCGTCGCCAACCGCTTCTCGGGGACGGACTTCTTCACGGCCATCTTCTTCGCCGTGGTCATGGGTGCGTGGATCGTCAAATTCGCGATCTTCCTGGTGCTCGTGTTCCTTCTGCGAGATCAGCCCTGGATCAACCCCGTCGTGATGTTCCTCTGCATCATCGCGGGTGTCCTCGGGTCGCTCATCGTCGACGTGGTGGTGGTCGCTACATCCCGCATGAGCTATGCAAGCGACGTCAAATTGCCGGGCGAGTAAGAATATGTCCGATCCGGCACATTCGGGCCACCAATAGGCGTTCTCGATTGGTCAGGGGGGCCTAACTCTTGATAGGCTTCATAAAGATCGTTCCGCTGCGTCACTCGGGTTGTCACCCAGAAGCAGCACCCCCCATCATTCGTCGTCGCGAGAGCCTCGCTCCACGCCCCGAACCAGGAGATAGCGCTGTTAGCTAACGCTCTGAACTTGCTTGTGCCGTTGGCTGCCGATGATGGTCAATTCCACGGTCCGTCCATCGAGGAATTCTTCCCAGAAGTCATCTTCTTCCCCGGTACCCCCTTCGAGATCAACCGGGTCATTCTGATCCGTTTCATCGCGGTCGCCGCGATCCTCATCCTGTTCTGGCTGGGAACGCGCAAGATGAAGCTGGTACCCACACGGGGCCAGAGCATCGCCGAGATGGCGCTCGACTTCGTTCGGGTGAATATCGCTGAAGACCTGCTGGGCAAGAAAGACGGCAAGCGCTTCCTGCCGATTCTGACGACGATCTTCTTCATGGTCCTCGCAATGAACCTCACGGGCATCGTGCCGTTCTTGAACCTCGCGGGAACCTCGGTCATCGGTGTTCCCCTCGTGCTGGCGGTCGTCGCGTACGTCACCTTCATCTACGCGGGCTTGAAGAAGCATCCGGGAGCGTTCTTCAAGAACGCACTGTTCCCGCCCGGAGTCCCCAAGGGTCTCTACATCATCGTGACGCCGATCGAGCTCCTCTCGACGTTCATCCTGCGTCCGGTCACCCTGACTCTCCGACTTCTCATGAATATGGTCGTGGGACACCTTCTGCTGGTGCTGTTCTTCGGAGCCACCTGGTTCTTCTTCTTCACGGCGAGCGGATGGTTCACGCTGTTCGGTGTCGGCACGCTGGCCTTCGGCTTCGTGTTCACGCTCTTCGAGATCCTCGTCGCCGTGCTTCAGGCCTACGTCTTCACCCTGCTCACCGCTGTCTACACCCAGCTCGCGCTGGCTGAGGAACACTAAACGAATTAGGCGCCCGCCTCGTTCGACATCACGGAAGGAAACACACGTGGACGCAACAACCGTTCTCGCCGAGATCAACGGAAACATCGCGACGGTCGGTTATGGTCTCGCAGCCATCGGCCCGGCCATCGGCGTCGGTATCGTCGTTGGAAAGACCATCGAGGGTGTCGCCCGCCAGCCCGAGCTTGCAGGCCGCCTGCAGGTTCTGATGTACATCGGTATCGCCTTCACCGAGGCCCTGGCCTTCATCGGTATCGCGACCTACTTCATCTTCGTCTGATCCCGCTTCGCTCAAGAGATAGGAGGCTGGAATGCTTCACGCAGTTCTAGCTGCCGCAGAGGAAACGGCCGAGACGACGAATCCGCTCATCCCAGAGATCTACGACATCGTCTGGTCGCTGCTCTGCTTCGTCGTCATCCTGTTCTTCTTCTGGAGAATGGTGCTTCCTCGTGTCAAGACGATGCTCGACGAGCGTTCGGCTGCGATCGAGGGCAACATTGCCAAGGCC
Source organism: Agreia sp. VKM Ac-1783 (assembly GCF_900177765.1). Lineage (GTDB taxonomy): Bacteria > Actinomycetota > Actinomycetes > Actinomycetales > Microbacteriaceae > Agreia. Next base: position 509,743 of record NZ_FXWI01000002.1, on the reverse strand, counting down.
GACGCGGCGCAGGCGCAGGCCGAGGCTGCTCTCGAGCAGTACACGGCTCAGCTCGCCGAGGGTCGCGCCGAGGCCGGCAAGATCCGGGAGCAGGCTCGCGCCGACGCTCTGAAGATCGCTGCCGAGCTCAAGGAGCAGGCTCAGCTCGATGCGGCTCGCATCCAGGCACAGGCGACCAGCCAGATCGAGGCCGAGCGCCAGGCGGCCGTCGTGTCGCTGCGCGCCGAGGTCGGAAGCCTCGCTCTCGACCTCGCGTCGGGTGTCATCGGTGAGTCCGTCAAGGACGACGCCAAGGCTGCCGGCATCGTCGACCGCTTCCTTGCTGACCTCGAGGCGTCCGAGGCATCCGCCCCGACCGCCGGAAACAAGTAAGCACATGGGATCAGCGACAAGAGAAGCGATCGCCGGCGTTCGAGCCAGACTCGCCGGGCAGGGCGGTTCCGCCACTCTGGCCACGGGGGAGCAGCTGCTCCTCGCCGGCCGGGTCATCGGCGATTCGTCTGCGCTGCTGTCGCTTCTCGCTGACCCCTCAGCAGATCAGGCATCGAAAGCCGGAGTCGTTTCAGAACTCTTCGGATCGAAGCTCGATGCTGAGGCCGTGCGCATCCTGAGTGACGTTGCAGCCAGCCGTTGGTCACGCCACGACGACCTGCTCGAAGCCATCGAAGAGCTCGGCTTCCGGGTTCTCGCCGATTCGGCAACGAACGCCGAATCGATCGAGGACGAACTCGCTCGTTTCGGCGAGGCGGTGTCCACGAGCGACGAGCTCGAGTTGGCGCTCGGTTCGAAGCTCGGAGCGGTCGACGCGAAACTGGCACTGGTCGATGCTTTGCTGCAGGGCAAAGCGTCCGCGCAGACTCTCGCGATCGTGCAGCAACTCGTTGCCCAGCCTCGCGGTCGGCGCATCGGAGAGCTGCTTCGGGTTGCGGCGAATATCGTGGCAGATCAGGCCGGCAAGTCCATTGCCACGGTCACCAGCGCGGCTCCCATCGCTCCCGCACAGCTGGAGCGTCTGGAGAAGGGGCTCTCGTCACTGTATGGACGACCCCTCTCCGTCAACCAGCAGATCGATCCCGCCCTCATCGGCGGTCTTCGCATCCAGGTGGGAGATGATGTCATCGATGGCAGCGTCTCCGCCCGCATCAACGATTTGAGACTTCAGCTCGCTGGCTAGCCCCTTGTGGTTGGCTTGCTACACGCCGGAGCGAATCCTTCGGCAGAAAAAGGAAAAACGATGGCAGAACTATCGATCAGCCCCGACGAGATCCGTGGTGCTCTTCAGGACTTCGTGAAGTCCTACGAGCCCGGCAAGGCGACCAAGACCGAGGTCGGATACGTCACCGACGCCGGTGACGGCATCGCTCACGTCGAGGGTCTTCCCGGCGTCATGGCCAACGAACTGATTCGTTTCGCCGACGGAACTCTGGGTCTTGCTCAGAACCTCGACGAAGACGAGGTCGGTGTCATCATCCTGGGTGAGTTCTCGGGAATCGTCGAGGGCATGGAGGTGCAGCGCACGGGCGAGGTCCTCTCGGTTCCCGTCGGTGACGCATACCTGGGTCGCGTCGTCGACCCCCTGGGCAACCCGATCGATGGTCTCGGTGAGATCGCGTCCGAGGGTCGCCGCGCACTGGAGCTGCAGGCTCCCGGAGTCATGCAGCGCAAGAGCGTGCACGAGCCGATGCAGACCGGTATCAAGGCGATCGACGCCATGATCCCCGTCGGCCGTGGCCAGCGTCAGTTGATCATCGGCGACCGCCAGACGGGTAAGACCGCCATTGCGATCGACACGATCATCAACCAGAAGGCCAACTGGGAGTCGGGTGACGTCAACAAGCAGGTTCGCTGCATCTACGTCGCCATCGGCCAGAAGGGCTCGACCATCGCTTCGGTGAAGGGCGCGCTCGAAGACGCAGGAGCGCTCGAGTACACGACGATCGTCGCGTCTCCGGCCTCCGACCCCGCCGGCTTCAAGTACCTCGCACCGTACACGGGCTCGGCCATCGGCCAGCACTGGATGTACGGTGGCAAGCACGTTCTGATCATCTTCGATGACCTGTCGAAGCAGGCCGAGGCATACCGCGCCGTATCGCTTCTTCTTCGCCGTCCGCCGGGACGCGAGGCATACCCCGGTGACGTCTTCTACCTGCACTCTCGTCTGCTCGAGCGCTGTGCCAAGCTCTCCGACGAGCTGGGCGCCGGCTCGATGACCGGTCTGCCGATCATCGAGACCAAGGCCAACGACGTGTCGGCTTACATCCCGACCAACGTGATCTCGATCACCGACGGTCAGATCTTCCTGCAGTCCGACCTGTTCAACGCCAACCAGCGTCCCGCAGTCGACGTCGGTATCTCCGTGTCGCGAGTCGGCGGTGACGCTCAGGTGAAGTCGATCAAGAAGGTCTCCGGAACGCTCAAGCTCGAACTCGCCCAGTACCGCTCGCTCGAGGCCTTCGCGATGTTCGCATCCGACCTCGATCCTGCGTCGCGTCGCCAGTTGGCGCGTGGTGCGCGCCTCACCGAGCTGCTCAAACAGCCTCAGTACTCGCCGTACCCCGTCGAAGACCAGGTCGTCGCGATCTGGGCGGGAACGAACGGCAAGCTCGACGAGGTGCCGGTCGAAGACATCCTCCGTTTCGAGCGCGAGCTTCTCGACTACCTTGCCCGCAACACCGAGGTGCTGACGACTCTGCGCGAGTCCAACGTCCTGTCGGACGAGACGGCGTCGCTTCTCGACTCCGAGGTCGACAAGTTCAAGCTCGAGTTCCAGACGGGCGAGGGCAAGCCCCTCGCATCGGTCGGACGCGAGGAGTTCACTGCGACCAAGGTTGAAGACGTCAACCAGGAAAAGATCGTGAAGGGTCGCCGCTAACTTATGGGAGCGCAACTCCGCGTCTACCGGCAGAAGATCAAGTCTGCCCAGACGACCAAGAAGATCACCAGGGCCATGGAGCTCATCTCCGCCTCGCGCATTCAAAAGGCGCAGGCGCGAGTAGCAGCCTCCACCCCGTATTCGCGGGCGATCACTCGCGCAGTGTCTGCGGTGGCGTCGTACTCGAACGTCGATCACATCCTCACAACGGAGCCCGAGAAGGTCGAGCGCGCTGCGATCGTCATCTTCTCGAGCGACCGTGGTCTGGCGGGTGCGTTCAACAGCAACGTGCTCAAGGAGTCGGAGCAGCTGGCCGAGCTCCTGCGCAGCCAGGGCAAAGACGTCGTGTACTTCTTGGTCGGACGCAAGGCGAATGCGTACTTCGCGTTCCGCCGTCGGCCTTCCGAGAAGACCTGGCAGGGCGGCACCGACAACCCCGAGTTCGAGACCGCGAAAGAGATTGGCGATGCCATTCTCGAGTCGTTCCTGAAGCCGGCCGCCGAGGGTGGGGTCGACGAGATCCACATCGTTTACAACCGCTTCGTGTCGATGCTCGTGCAGGTTCCCGAGGTCGTTCGTCTGCTTCCTCTCGAGGTCGTCGAAGGTGTCGAAGAGCCCGATTCGAAGGCGGTACTGCCGCTCTACGAATTCGAGCCAGATGCTGCTTCCGTTCTCGATTCGCTGCTTCCTGTCTACATCGAGTCGCGCCTGTTCAACGCCATGCTGCAGTCCGCAGCCGCTAAGCACGCTGCTACGCAGAAGGCCATGAAGGCTGCCAGCGACAACGCGGATGGCCTCATCCGCGACTACACCCGACTGGCGAACAATGCTCGCCAGTCCGAGATCACCCAACAGATTTCCGAGATCGTCGGCGGCGCCGACGCGCTGAGCTCGGCAAAGTAGCGCGAAAGAAGAGAGAAGCAATGACACTGACCGCACCTGAAGCTGCGACGACGACTGCGCCCGGCGCTGTCGGCCGCATCGCCCGCGTCACCGGCCCTGTCGTGGACATCGAGTTCCCCCACGACTCGATCCCGGGTATCTACAACGCCCTCAAGACCACGATCGCCATTCCGGGCGCTCCCGAGACCGTGCTGACCCTCGAGGTCGCCCAGCATCTCGGAGACGACCTGGTCCGCGCGATCGCCCTGAAGCCGACCGACGGACTCGTCCGCGGCCAGGAGGTCACCGACACCGGAGAGCCGATCACGGTTCCCGTCGGCGACATCACCAAGGGCAAGGTCTTCAACGTCATCGGCGAGGTGCTCAACGCTGAGCCGGGCGAGAAGATCGAGATCACCGAGCGCTGGCCCATCCACCGCAAGCCCCCGGCGTTCGACCAGCTCGAGTCGAAGACGGAGCTGTTCGAGACCGGCATCAAGGTCATCGACCTCCTCACCCCCTATGTGCAGGGTGGAAAGATCGGACTCTTCGGAGGCGCCGGAGTCGGCAAGACCGTTCTGATCCAGGAGATGATCCAGCGCGTTGCTCAGGATCACGGTGGAGTGTCGGTGTTCGCCGGAGTCGGCGAGCGCACCCGTGAGGGCAACGACCTCATTGCTGAGATGGAAGAGGCGGGTGTCTTCGACAAGACGGCCCTCGTATTCGGCCAGATGGATGAGCCGCCGGGAACGCGTCTTCGCGTCGCTCTGTCCGCCCTGACGATGGCAGAGTATTTCCGCGACGTGCAGAAGCAGGACGTGCTGCTCTTCATCGACAACATCTTCCGGTTCACGCAGGCGGGTTCCGAGGTCTCCACTCTTCTCGGTCGCATGCCGTCCGCGGTGGGCTACCAGCCCAACCTGGCCGACGAGATGGGCATCCTGCAGGAGCGCATCACCTCGACGCGTGGTCACTCGATCACGTCGCTGCAGGCGATCTACGTGCCTGCCGACGACTACACCGACCCGGCGCCGGCAACCACATTCGCCCACCTCGACGCCACCACGGAGCTGTCGCGTGAGATCGCGTCGAAGGGCCTCTACCCGGCCGTCGACCCGCTGACCTCGACCAGCCGCATCCTCGACCCCCGGTACTTGGGTGAGGATCACTACAACACGGCCGTGCGCATCAAGGCGATCCTTCAGAAGAACAAGGAACTCCAGGAGATCATCGCGATCCTCGGTGTCGATGAGCTGTCTGAAGAAGACAAGATCACCGTGTCGCGGGCTCGTCGCATTCAGCAGTTCCTGTCGCAGAACACCTACATGGCCAAGAAGTTCACGGGCGTGGAGGGTTCGACGGTTCCGTTGAAGGACACCATCGAGTCGTTCTCCGCCATCGCCAACGGTGACTTCGACCACGTCGCCGAGCAGGCCTTCTTCAACGTCGGTGGCATCAACGACGTCGAAGAGAAGTGGGCTCAGATCCAGAAAGAGAACGGCTAGTCATGGCTTCGCCGCTTACGGTGAGTGTCGTGTCGGCCGACCAGGAAGTCTGGTCGGGCGAGGCGACGATGGTCATCGCCAAGACGGTCGAAGGCGAGATCGGCATCCTGGCCGGTCACGAGCCGCTCCTCGCCATCCTGGCCGAGGGCGAGGTTCGCGTGACGCAGGCTTCGGGTGCGCGAATCACTGCTCAGGCCGATGACGGATTCCTTTCTGTAGAGAACAACACCATCACGATCGTCGCGCGCAACGCGGCGCTCGTCTGACGCAAGCGGGTCGTCCACCTCGTGCTCATCCTCCTTCCGCCGTCCGAGACGAAGCGGGAGGGGGGTGACGCGGCGAGGCTGGATCTGGCCCGCTTGCGTTTTTCGTCGCTGACGGCGACTCGTCGCCGCCTGGTAAGAGAACTGCGTGCTCTCTCTCGCGATGAGGATGCGAGCCTCAAAGCTCTGAAGATCAGCGTTCGTCAGCTCTCGGAGGTCGAGCGGAATCGCACCGTCACCACCTCGCCGACGATGCCCGCTATCGACCGGTATACGGGCGTGGTGTTCGATGCTCTCGACTCGGCCAGTCTCCCTCAGGAGGCCAGAGCGTTCGCGGCATCACACCTGGTGATCCAGTCAGCGCTTCTGGGGCCGATCGGCGCTTTGGATCCTATTCCGGCGTACAGGCTGTCGCACGATTCCAAGCTGCCGGGAATCCATCTGGCCAAGACCTGGGCACCCGTCGCGCCGCTCGAGATCGGTGCGGGCGAAGAACTCGTGCTCGACTTCAGATCGGAAGCGTACGTCGCTCTGTCGCCCGTGCGCTCAGGCGCCAACTCTTGGTTCCTGCGAGTCGTCACCGAGTCCGACGACGGCACCGTTCGGGCCCTGAATCACTTCAACAAGAAGTCGAAGGGGCTGCTGACCCGAGCGCTGTTGATGCACGCGCGCGATTTGTCGACGATCGACGAGGTCATTGCGGTCGCGGGGGCAGCAGGTCATCGGATGGAACTCGGCGAGCCGGGCGAAGTCCGGCTCTACTCGTCAGGCGTGTGATCGCGTCGGTGCCGAGACCCGCTGGCTGACCCGGTGGCGCCGCGCGTTGTTGCGGGTTGCCGCTAGTCTTCTTGCATGATCTCGACATACGACTCGGATGGCACCGCGGCCGGTGCAGCGGCCGGACTTATTCTGACGCTGATTTTCAGTGCGTTCTACGTGGTTCTGATCGCCGCTATCTATGTCGTCAGCTCGTGGTTTCTGAGCAAGATCTTCGTGAAGGCCGGAGAGCCCGCCTGGAAGGGATGGGTTCCGATCTACAACTCGTGGGTATTTCTGGAGATCGGGGGACAAGCGGGGTGGTGGGCCCTTGTCGCCTTCGTGCCGGTCGTCGGGATCGCGTCGAGTGTATTCATCTGCATTGCCGCCTACAACATCGCTCTGCGCTTCGGTAAGACGGCGGCGTGGGTCGTGCTCTACATTTTTGTTCCCTACGTCTGGTGGGGCATCTTCGCGTTCGACCGATCCGTGTGGAACCCTCAGCCGATCGCTGGCATCTTCGTCGCCCCCGACTGGGCGAGACCGACCAGCGCTGTGCTTCGATACGTGCCGCAAGCGCGGCCGGTCTACGCGCCTCAACCCCCGGCCGGGCCGCAGAACCCCGGCTACTGATTCAGCTCGACGCGACGGCGAGTTGATCGCCGCGCGCGCAGCCCGACGCGTGATCGTTGATCAGCCCCGCTGCCTGCATCAGGGCGTGCATCGTCGTCGGTCCGACGAAGGTGAGTCCGAGACGTCGCAGTTGTGCGCTGAGTGCTCGTGAACTGTCGGTCACCGTCAGCATCTCGTCGACGGTTGCGGGGCGTTGGTGCGATGAGGGAGCGTGGCTCCAGATAAGACGATCAAGGGATCCCGGGTCATCACGCACCAGCTCGTGAACGATTCGAGCGTTCTTAATGGTGGCGGCGATCTTTTGGCGATTGCGGATGATCGACGCGTCGAGGGCCAACTCGTCGATCTTGTCGTCATCGAATCGAGCGACTCGTTCGATCGAGAACTGGTCGAAGGCGGCGCGGAAAGCGGGACGTCTTTTCAGGATGGCGATCCATGACAGGCCGGCCTGGAACCCTTCCAGTGCGATGGTCTCGAAGAGTGCGACGTCGCCGTGCAGGGGCGTGCCCCATTCTTCGTCGTGATATCGCCGATATTCGGAATCGTCGGAGACCCAGCCGCATCGTGCGATGCCGTCGTCTCCCGTCTGGAGGAGTTCTCGTGTCATGACTCCGACAGTATCCCCGCACACGAGAGTGCGGAGCCTTGCTCACCTCGGCTGGGAAGCAGGGGCGGAGCCCACGGGTGTGGACAGTGTTGCTCCCATCCCTTCCTTCACAGGAGGCCCGTCTGAATCGCTTCTCCACAGACTGACGGCCCGCCCTCGCCGCGATCCGCGGCACACAGCAGTCTCTCGTCATGACTTCCTCGGTTAAAGCGAAACGCCCAGCAGATTTCTTGATCGCCCTGCCTCGCGTCATGGGGTACACGCCCGTGAACAGCATTGTCGTGCAGACGTTTCAGAACCGGCAGACCGCGGCCTCGTTGCGAGTCGATCTGCCCCCTGAAGACAGCCGGGCGAACCCCCGGCTGGTCGCGGACGCCATCATCCGTCTGATCAGCCGTGTTCCGGGTGTGGATGCCGTTCTGATCGCCGTCTACACGGATGAGGCGTGGACCGCAGAGGACCGACCTCCGCGTCCGCAGCTGGTCGAGGCGATCGTCACCCGGATGGCGTCGGCGGGACTGGGTATCGTCGATGCGCTGTGCTGTTCAGGCAGGGTCTGGGCGTCGTACCTCGATGCTGAGCGCGGCCGCTTCGATGAAAATGAAAAAACACGCATCGATGCCGAGCTCGACGGCGTCGGTGCGCCCCGCGATGTGGAGGCGCGCGCTCAGGGAGCGCCGCCGATCGATGAGGCCTCGAGTGCACAGCGCGACGAGGTGTCGCGCGCATCGGCCGCGATCATGCACGATGCCGGCGAGAGAGAACGGCTCTGGGAATGGTCCGCGGCGCACGTCCTCTGGACTGACGCGATCGAATCCACGCCCTCCGATATTCCGCCGGAGGCCGTGGCTGCCATGCTGTGGAGCATCAGAGACAAGGGCGTGCGCGATTGCGTATTGATGCTCATGGCCTGGGGTGACGATGCCGGAGACCGGACCGCCGCGGACACGGCGATGCTTCGTCGAGGGGCGGCTGTGCCCGACGGTTCGATACTCGAGACCTTCGTCGGTGAGGGCCGGAGGTGCCCAGACGGACTGAGGATAGAGGGAGCAGTGCGTCTACTCCGCCATCTCATCTCCCTCGCCCCGCTACCGTGGCAGTTGGCTCCTTTCACGATGTTGGCCTGGTTCGAGTGGGCACGAGGGCAGGGCTCCTCCGCGGGTGACTATCTCGAGCAGGCTCTGGCGATCGGTCCGGGGTACGAGCTGGCACGACTCTTCGAGCAGCTGATCAGCACGGGCCGTGTGCCTGACTGGGTAGGCAGGCAGGCGGTGTGAGAGGTGGTCAGAGCCTGCTCCACGCCTCCGTTAGCACTCCGCGAAGGATCTGCTCGATCTCGTCGAACTCTGCCGCGCCGATGGTGAGGGGCGGCGCGAGTTGGATCACGGGATCTCCCCGATCGTCGGCGCGGCAGTAGAGGCCGGCGTCGAAGAGCGCTTTCGATAGGAAGCCGCGAAGAAGCCTCTCGGACTCGTCGTCGTCGAACGTCTCTTTGGTGACCTTGTCTTTCACGAGTTCGATCCCGAAGAAGTATCCATCTCCCCGCACATCGCCCACGATCGGCAGATCATTCAACTTCTCCAGAGTGGAGCGGAAGAGGGGCGAGTTGGTCCTGACGTTCTCGTTGAGCTTCTCCTCTTCGAAGATATCGAGGTTCGCCAGGGCAACCGCAGCCGATACGGGATGTCCGCCGAAGGTGTACCCGTGCGCGAACGACGTCTGACCGTGTTTGAAAGGCTCATAGACCCTGTCGCTCACGATGGTCGCGCCGATGGGGGAGTATCCGCTGGTCATGCCTTTGGCGCAGGTGATCATGTCGGGGACGTAGCCGTACTCGTCGCACGCGAACATGTGGCCGATGCGGCCGAATGCGCAGATCACTTCGTCGCTGACCAACAGAACGTCGTAGCGGTCGCAGATCTCTCGAACTCGCTGGAAGTATCCGGGTGGTGGAGGGAAGCATCCACCGGAGTTCTGTACCGGTTCGAGGAACACGGCTGCAACGGTGTCGGGGCCCTCGAACTGGATCATCTCCTCGATGCGATCGGCGGCCCAGATTCCGAAGGCAGTCAGATCGTCACCGTGTTCTGGCGCACGGTAGAAGTTCGTGTTCGGCACACGGAAGCCACCCGGCGTGACCGGCTCGAACATGGCCTTCATACCCGGGATGCCCGTGACCGCCAAGGCTCCCTGTGTGGTGCCGTGATAGGCGACGGCGCGAGAGATGACTTTGTGCTTCGTCGGCCGTCCTTGCAGCTTCCAGTAGTACTTGGCCAGCTTGAACGCGGTCTCGACAGCCTCTCCGCCCCCGGTCGAGAAGAACACGCGGTTGAGGTCTCCGGGCGCGTAGTGTGCGAGCCTGTCGGCGAGTTCGATGGCGTTCGGATGGGCGTAGGACCACACGGGGAAAAAGGCCAATTCCTCGGCCTGACGTGCCGCGGTCTCGGCCAGCCGCCGACGACCGTGTCCCGCGTTCACCACGAAGAGCCCAGACAGTCCGTCGATGTACTTCTTGCCGCGACTATCCCAGATGTGATGGCCCTCGCCACGCGTGATGATCGGCACGCCGTCGCCCGACTCCATCACGGACTGCCTACTGAAGTGCATCCACAGATGCTCCTTGGCCTTGCGTTGCAGCTCGCTCTCGGCGGCGTCGGAATAAGTCATGTCATTCATCGGGTACCCCAGTTGTAGAGCTGCTTGTGCAGTTTCAGATAGACGAATGTCTCGGTGGAGATGACACCGTCGAGGTGTCGAATCTGCGAGTTGAGCAGAGCGATGAGATCGTCATCGCTCTCGCAGACGACCTCGGCCATGATGTCGAACGTGCCCGCGGTGAGCACCACATAGTCGACAGCTGGTATCGCCGCAAGCGCGTCGGCAACGACGCGGGTGTCTCCCGACACCTTCAGGCCGATCATCGCTTGACGGTAGAAGCCGAGCTGCAGAGGGTCGGTGACGGCCACGATCTGCATCACGCCCGACTCCGTGAGCTTCTGCACTCGTTGTCGCACCGCCGCCTCGCTCAGTCCCACAGCCTTGCCGATCTCGGCATATGACCGTCGTCCATCGACCTGCAGCTGCTCGATGATCGCCTTCGATGTGTCATCCAGATGTGATTGACGCGGCTTTGGGCTCATGCCTGGATTCTGTCAGGATCTACCGCTCCGGGCAAGCGATTCCGTCGCAAAGCGCGATCCGCACCACGAAATCAGTTGAATACTCCCGAATTTCATGCGTGCTGAATGCACCCGGCGCTGAGCGAGCGTCTCCCGTCGACACGTGCCGGCCGTCTGTCGATGTGACCGAACGGCGAATAAGCTCGACGGGTGAACGCGCCCACTCAGACCACAGGCCGTGTCGTGTACGACGCGGCTTCGCCGTCTGGATCCCAGCTGGCTCTGGTGGTGCCGGGTATGGTCGCGCTCCTCGAGGGAGCCAACTCGCCGACCGTGCTGTCGCGACTGTGGGGCGAGATGTCGAGCGGCTCCGTATCGCTCGAACGCGTGGTTCAGGCTGTTCCGTCGCTCGGTGCCGATGCCGTGTCCTCGTTCGCCGTGGCAGCACTCGAGACAGACAGCGCCGGCGCGGCGGTGCTCTCCGTCGTGGCCAGAGGAACCTCTGTCGTCGACGTGTACGCAGCGGATTCTGCGCCGCGGCGGTTCTCGTCGCAGGGTCTCCGGCCGTGGCATCTCGCGTCGTTCTCGAGAGTGACCGGACTTCGCTTCGGCGCGAGCTCCGACGCCGTCGGTCCCGCGGAGATGTTGACCGTCTCGGGTGCCGAGCTTCCGCTCGTGCTCGGTGTCGCATCCGTCGATTCGGTGTTCTGGATGCTCGACGAGGGTCGAACGGTCGTCGACGCGTCGGCGAGACGCCAGATCCTCGAGCCGCGGGCCGCTACGCACGCGGCCGACGACGCCGAGATCACACTGGAGCGGGTTCCGGTTCGGCGCCTGGGCAGACACGGAGGAACGCACGAAGCCGACGGTGCGTCGACGGACCGTATTCGGCCCAGCCGCGTACGGATCGGGATGCAGGCCCCGTTCGAATTGCATGTGCCCGTGTATGTCGGCCGCAGGCCTCGAGGCCCACGGCAGATCGCCGGTGACCAGGTTGTCCTCGTCGAGGTGCCGTCGCCCACTCGGGAGGTCTCGGCGACCCACCTGCATATCGTGCAGCGAGGGCGCGAGGTCATCGTGACGGATCTGCAGTCGACGAATGGCACGGGCGTCACTCTGCCCGGCTCACCTCGGATAAAGTTGAAACAGGGGGACTCGATAGTTCTTCCCCCGTACAGCAGGGTCGACATCGGCGACGGCAACGTCATCGAGATACTTCCCGGAGCGGATTGACCGTGAGAGACGGTCTGCGCACCGACAGAACCGTGCGCGCCCGAATCCGAACAGCATGTCGAGGAGAAGAGTCCCGTGACCCAGATCGGTGACAGCAACGCCCACGTGAGCGTTGTCCTTCCCGGCGCCGCAGACACCCTGACCCTCACCTGGTCGCTCTTGTCGGACCGGGGAAACAAGCGCGCCGTCAACGAAGACAGCGTCGTCGCGAATCCGCCCCTGTTCGCCGTGGCAGACGGCATGGGTGGTCACTCCGCAGGCGACATCGCCAGCGCTGCGGTCGTCACTCGCCTCGGCGATATCACCGGCCGGGCGTACATCGATGCCGACACGATCGATCGAGCCCTCGAATCTGCGCGAGCCGACATCGACAGAGTCGGCGATGAGAGTGTTCTCGGAACCGGAACCACCGTGACCGGCGTCGCGCTCACGGTCGTCGACGGCGAGGCGCAGTGGGCCGTGTTCAATATCGGCGACTCGCGGGTCTACTTCTTCGCCGATGGCGAGCTCGAACAGATCACGACCGACCACTCCGTCGTGCAGGAGATGGTCGCGGCCGGGTTGATCACCCGCGAGCAGGCCGATGTCCATCCCGACAGCAACGTGATCACGCGGGCCGTCGGGTTCCACGACAAGCCGGTTCCCGATTACTCGCTCATTCCCGTCGAACCGGGCCAGCGCATCCTGATCTGTTCCGACGGGTTGACGAAGGAACTCACCGATCACGGCATCCGGCATTACCTGGCGACGACCGAGTCGGCCGAGCGCGCCGTGAGCGAACTCGTCGCTGCCGCCCTGGCCAACGGAGGCCGAGACAACGTGACCGTCCTGGTCGTCGACGTCTCCGTCGCCGTCGACGAGACCGAATCGACCCGTCCGAGCGCGCGGACCCCATGAGCACGGTGAGGTGCAAGACCTGCGGAACCGCGCTCCCCAGCGGCGCGATGTTCTGCGGCGAGTGCGGCAGTTCGGTGCTGGCCGCGTCGGCCATGAGTGACACCCAGCACGTCGAGCCCCTGCCCATGCCCGGTCGACACGAAGCATTCACGGCTCCCGCCAAGGCTGCTCCGCGATCGCCGGCGGCACCGGCGGTCTTCCGGCTCATCTTCAGCACCGGAGAGAATGCGGTCGTCGCCGGCCCAGGACTCATCGGCAGAAACCCGGTCGTCCGAGAAGACGAAGGTCGACTCGAGATCGTGCGCGTCGTCGATCCGCAGCTGAGCGTGTCGAAGACGCATCTCGAGTTCGGCATCGAGAACGGGATGTTCTGGGTCAGCGATCGCCATTCGGGCAACGGCACATCGATCTCGGTCTCGGGCGAAGAATCGGTGGAGGCCCTACCCGGGGAGCGCTACGGGGTGGCGCGAGGAACGCGCATCCGCATCGGAGAACAGTACTTCGACGTGCTGTAGAAGCGGCACGCCGCCGAGGGTCGCTCACACAGCCGGCCCTTGCGGATCTCTCCACCAATGGCAGCGGCAGCACACGCGGGAGCGCGTGCACGAGGTCTACTCGGTACATGCGTCGACGTCACTCCCTCTCGTCTGACGAGTCGCCGCCTCATCGAGCGCCGAGCACTCTCGACATCGCGATGGATCTCGACGAGGTCCTCGTCGTTCCTCGGCGCTCGGATCCGCCCCCGAAGACTCCCTTTCCGCTCATCGGATCGTTGGCCCCCTTGGCGATGGCCGGCGTGGTGTGGTTCGTGCTGCACTCGCCCCTCGCGCTCGTCTTCGCTCTGCTTTCGCCGGTGATGGCCGTCGCGACGCTCCTCGACGGTCGGGTCACCGCACGACGCGCCCTGCGACGAGACGACGTCGACCTGGCGCGGCGTAAGCGGGCTTTCGTCGATCGCGTAACGACTCTCCACGCGCACGAGCTCGCAACCTTGAGGCAGGGCGCGCCCTCGGCACGATCGATCCTCGGGCGCGCCTCCAACCCGTTCACGGCGACCGCGGCTGCGCAGGTGACCATCTGCCTGGGTGCCGGCCCGGCGAAGAGCGCCCTGAGGGTGGAAGGAGGAACCGATGACGATGAGGATTCGCGACGCCTGCGATCCGTCGCTCTACGCTTGGCTCACGCACCGGTGCTCGCGCCAGCTCCTGCGCGCATCGCTGTCGTCGGAGCGTCGACGCTCGCGAATGCCATCGCCCGAGGCTACGTCGTGCAGCTCGCCGCGGCCGTGTCACCCAGCGCCGTCACTTTCGTGACCTGCAGCGCGGCAGAGGACTCGAGTCCCGGTGCCTGGGCGTGGGTGGAATCCCTTCCCCATTCCGGCCACGACGACGTGTCGGTCGGATCACTCGCCGACGCCCGACGACCTCTCTGCGCGTCGTTCATCGTGGTCGCGAACTCGGTCGATGTCGTTCCTGCGGAAGCCGATGTCGTCATGGCCGCCGATTCGGTGGCGAGGGTCACCGTGCTGCGGCATCCTCGGCTGTCGACCCCTTTCGAGATCGAGGGGGAGCTCGTGTCGATTCTCGAGGCCGTGGAATTCAGCGACAGACTCGGTCAGCAGACCCCCGACGCCGAACGAGTGCACTTCGCTTTGCCGTCCCGCGTGTCCGCAGCCGAGGTCGAGGCTCTCGTCGGCGCGGGTGACGGGGGAGTCTCGCCGTCGCCGAAAGGACTCAGCGCGGCCATCGGTTTAGGGGAACAGGGCGAGGTCGTCAGTCTCGACCTCGTCGAGCAGGGGCCGCACGCGGTCGTCGCCGGTACGACGGGAAGCGGGAAGAGCGAGCTTCTCGTCACGTGGGTTGCGGCGCTCGCTCGCGCGTACGACTCGACTGCATTCTCTGTTCTCCTCGTCGACTTCAAGGGTGGGGCAGCGTTCGATCCGCTGACCGGCCTCGAACAGTGCGTCGGGCTCATCACGGATCTCGACCCCAGAGGGGCCGAGCGAGCGCTGTCGAGCCTCAGAGCCGAGGTCCGCTGGCGAGAGCGCGTGCTTCGCGAGGCGTCCGCGCGCGACATCTCGGACTCCCGCCTCGCCCCACGGATGCCCCGTCTGCTGATCGTCGTCGATGAGTTCGCCGCGATGCTGTCCGAGTTTCCTCAGCTCCACGACGTGTTCGCGGACATCGCCGCGCGGGGGCGCTCGCTCGGTATGCATCTCGTCCTCTGCACCCAGAGGCCCGCCGGGGTCGTCAAGGATTCGCTGCTCGCCAACTGCGAGCTTCGACTCTCTCTGCGCGTGAACAACGCGGCCGATTCGACCGCCATCATCGGCAGCCCAGCCGCATCGATGCTGTCGCCCGCACAACGCGGTCGCTGCCTCATCTCGGTCGGCGGGCGGCCCCCCGTGGTGGTTCAGGTGGCTCAGACGGATGCCGCGGATCTCGTCCGAGACGGTCCCTCCACGCGTCCGGCTCCGCGTGCTCCCTGGCTGCCGGCCCTTTCTTCGAAGGTCCTCCTGGACGACGTTCCGAGACCGTCCACCGGCATCGTCCTCGGTCTTCTGGATCTGCCCCATGAACAGCGCCAGCCACCGGCCTGCTACCACCCGGGCGAACAAGGGCCTCTGCTGACCCTCGGTTCGTCGCGCTCGGGAAAATCGACGCTTCTCTCGACGATCGCTCATCAGGCATCCGCGGCGGTGTTCGTCGGCCCGGGCATCGAGCGGGCGTGGGACACGGTGCACGATGTCGTCGAGCTGTGCCGGGAGAGACAACGCGGGGGAGACTCCCACGATCCGATCCTCGTCTTCATCGATGACCTCGACTCGGTGGTGCGCCGCTTCGAGGCCGACTATCAGAGCGCGTTCGTCTCAGCGCTCGCCACTCTTCTCCGCGACGGCCCACCCTGCGGCATCACAGTCATCGCGACGGCCCAGCGGCTGGCCGCACCAGTCACGGCCCTCGCGCCCCTCTTTCCGGAGCGCATCCATCTCAGATTCGCGAGTCGCCAGGAGTACATCGTCGCCGAAGGCATAGCCTCCGACCACGACCCCGGCCTTCCGTCCGGAGCGGGGCACTGGCGGGGAGCACGGCTCCAGGTCGCGCTCGTTCCGGGCCTCGCGGCGACCCGCCCCTCGACGCCGTCGCGCCACGTTCGCACGCGGGAGGAATCACCGCCGTCGACCTTGCTCGTCGTCACCTCTCGACCCGCACGGTTTCTCGATCGGCAGGTCGACGCTATACCCGACGCGGTGACGCTGATCGACGTGGGCGACCGCGCGGCTCTCTCGGCATTCGCTTCCGCGACCGGCGTGCCGACCTGGCTGGTCGGCGCGCCTGACGCCTGGATGGCCGCCTGGAGCACCTTCTCAGCACTGCGGAGCCGCATCCCCGTCTATTTCGACGGCTGTTCTCTCAGTGACTTTCGATCGCTCACCCGACGGCGAGACCTGCCGCCGCCGTTCGATCATGGTCGGAAGCCTCGGTGGCTGCTCGCACCCGATGACACGATCGCGCGATTCGACCACGCGGAGGATTCCCGCCGATGACCGTGCGGATCACAGCGCATTCCGTGAAGTTTATGTTTCGGTATCGATGCTTTCGTCGTATTTCACCCCACAGCAGCGTGTGCTGTGCCACTATCAGACCACCCTGATACCGGAGAGTTCGGAGATCCACCCGACATGAACGCGCCACTGCCCCGTGACCCGCTGATCCAGCAGGCGATCGCCCACACACGATCCCTGCAGAGGGCGAAGCAGATCGCGGTGTCTCGGCGTTCCGTGCTCGCCGGAGCGGGGCTGGGCCTCGGTGCTCTGGCGCTGGCCGCCTGTTCGACGGGCCCCCGCCCTGCGCCCCTGGCTGCGGTCGATTCGTCGGCATCCGACAAATCAGTCGTGTGGGACAACTGGCCGGCCTACATCGATGAAGACGACGACGGCAACTATCCCACGGTGATCGGTTTCGAGGAACAGACCGGCATCAAGGTCACCTACAACGTGGCCGTCGACGACAACAATTCCTACTACGGCAAGGTCAAGGACCAGCTCGCACTGGGTCAGGACATCGGCGCTGACGCGGTATGTCTCACGGAGTGGATGGTTTCTCGACTGATACGCAAGGGATACGTGCAGGAGCTCGACGCGGCCAACATCCCGAACAAGAAGAACGTGCTCCCGTCGCTGGCGAACCCCGATTTCGATCCCGGCCGCAATCGTTCGCTTCCCTGGCAGGGGGGATTCGCGGGAATCTGTTGGAACAAAGAGCGTCTCCCCAAGGGTCTTCGATCCGTCGACGATCTCTGGAAGCCAGAGCTCAAGGGGCGTGTCGGTGTTCTCAGCGAGATGCGCGACACCATCGGCGTCATCATGCAGTCACAGGGCGTCGACGTCTCGAGCGACTGGACCGAGAGCCAATTCATGGATGCGATCGATCTGTTCCGCAAGCAGGTCGACGATGGGCAGGTGCGCAACATCAAGGGCAACGCCTACCTGAACGATCTGCAGAACGAGGACACGTTGGCGGCGATCTGCTGGTCGGGCGACATCACGCTGATCAACGCAGAGGCGGGCGACAAGTGGGAGTTCATCCTCCCCGACTCCGGCGGAACGCTCTGGAACGACACCTTCGTGGTTCCCATGGGCTCGACGCGCAAGGCCAATGCAGAAGCGCTCATGAACTACTACTACGAGCCCGAAGTCGCCGCGGAGGTCGCAGCCTGGGTCAACTACATCACACCGGTCGTCGGTGCCCGCGAGGCGATGGACTCGATCGATCCGGAGCTCGCGAACAACCAGCTGATCTTTCCCGACGAGAAGACTCTCGAACAAGCGCACGTGTTCCGAACATTGACAGCAGAGGAAGAGAAGACCTTGGGCACCGAATTCCAGAAAGTGTTGTTGGGCATCTGATGAAGACGATGAGCACATTCGCCGAGGCCGGCGCCGACCTCGAGTTCGTCGACATCAGCAAGAGGTTTCCGGGTTTCACCGCCATCGAGAATCTCAACCTGACGATTCCGGCCGGGTCGTTCTTCGCGCTTCTCGGACCATCGGGTTGTGGCAAGACGACGACGCTCCGGCTCGTCGCCGGCCTCGAGGATCCGTCTGAAGGGCGCATCCTCATCGGAGGCAACGACGTCACGAACACCAAGTCATTCCAGCGGCCGGTGAACACGGTCTTCCAGTCGTACGCGCTGTTTCCGCACATGACGATCCTCGAGAACGTCGCCTTCGGGCTCCGTCGGCGAAAAATCGACGACCCGCTGAGCAAAGCCCACGAGGCACTGCGGCTCGTCGAGCTCGACCACCTCGCTGCTCGACGGCCGGCACAGTTGTCTGGAGGACAGCAGCAGCGTGTCGCGCTCGCACGGGCGATCGTCAACCGCCCCGCCCTCCTGCTGCTCGACGAGCCTCTCGGGGCGCTCGACCTGAAACTGCGGCGCCAGATGCAACTCGAGCTGAAGAGCATCCAGACCGAGATCGGGTTGACCTTCCTCCACGTGACCCACGATCAGGAGGAGGCCATGACGATGGCCGACATCGTGGCGGTCATGAACAAGGGCGAAATCGAGCAGATGGGCGCTCCCGAGCAGCTCTACGAACTTCCCCGCACGGCGTTCGTCGCCAATTTCCTCGGTCAGTCCAACCTGTTCACCGGGCAGGTCACCGAGTCGGTCGCCGATTCCATCACAGTGGCTGTGGCGGGCAGGGGCATCGTGGTTCCCCGAACTCGAGCGCAGCGCCACGCAGGCGAGGTCACGATCGGTGTGAGACCAGAGAAGCTGCTGCTGCACACGGAGGCGCCGACCGACAGCGCGGGGATCAACATCCTCGGACCCGGGCGCGTCACCGACGTCTCGTTCTCTGGTGTCAGCACCTCCTACATCGTTCAGATGCCCGGACTGGGAGCCGTGACGGTGTTCGCGCAGAACATGGTCTTCGGCCCCGTCGTCAACGAGGGCGCCGAGGTCTGGGTCAGCTGGACGGTGGATCACGGTTTCGGGCTGGAAGACGAACCCACGCCCGGCTCGCGCTTCCCGGCCGATGCGTCGACCAGCGCCATCGCCATCCAGCGCAGGGCCGCGCTCGAGACCGAACTGGAAGGGGCATAACCCATGGCCTTCGCCGCATTCGCGTCGAGTGACGCGGCCGTGACGAAACCTCCCCGGCGAAAATCCACGATCGCCCTGGTTCTGCTCCTTCCGGGCATTCTCTACATGGTGCTGTTCTTCCTCACTCCGCTCATCTCGCTCGTCATCACCTCGTTTCAGGCGGAGCTGCCCGGAGGCGACATCGGCGATTACATTCCCGGCCTGCAATGGCAGAACTACGTCGACGGTGCCAGCGAGTATCTCCCTCACATCCTTCGCGCGTTCGGCTATGCCCTCGTGGCCACGGTGTTCGCCCTGATCATCAGCTATCCGATCGCCTATTTCATCGGAGTGAAGGCCCGACGATGGCCCCTCTTGCAGAGCATGATGCTCACCCTGGTCATCGCGCCGTTCTTCATCAGCTTTCTTCTGCGCACCCTCGCGTGGAAGCAGATCCTCTCCGACGAGTCTCCCGTGGTGCTTGCGCTCAAAGCGGTGGCCATCCTGCCCGCCGACGGCCATCTCACGGGAACGCCGTTCGCGGTGATCTTCGGACTCACGTACAACTTCATCCCGTTCATGACCCTCCCGCTCTATACGACTCTCGAACGCCTCGACATCCGCTTTCTCGAGGCGGGCAGCGACCTCTACGCGAGTCCCGCAACGACGTTCGCGAAGGTCACGGTTCCGCTGTCGATGCCCGGAATCATCTCCGGCACGCTGCTCACATTCATTCCGGCCGCCGGCGACTACATCAACGCGAGCCGCGACTTTCTGGGATCGAGCAAGACCGCCATGCTCGGAAATGCGATCGAGGCCAACTTCCTCACGCTGCAGAACTATCCCATCGCGGCGGCGCTCTCCATCATCCTGATGGCCGTGATACTGGTGCTCGTCGGCGTCTACGTGCGCCGCAGCGGAACGGAGGACCTGCTGTGACCGCCCTACCCCTCGACCGCAAGAGCCCCTCGGCGGCGCCGGCGGCGACGCCGCCCGCTCGTAGGAAGCTCGTGGGTCTCGGACTTCCCATCTACGTTGCGCTCGCCCTGGTTTTCCTGCTGATCCCCATCGTCTACACCTTCGTGTTCTCGTTCAACGACTCGGTGAAGTCCAACATCGCGTGGAGAGGATTCACCTTCGACAAGTGGCTCTCCGTATGCAACGAGCCCGGACTCTGCGAGGCCTTCGGTAACAGCATTCTCGTCGGAGTCGTAGCCACCGTCCTCGCGACGGCGCTCGGCACCGCGATCGCGATCGCCCTCGTGCGATACCGCTTCCGCTTCCGCTCCAGCATCAGCCTGTTGTTGTTCTTGCCGATGGCGACTCCCGAGGTCGTGCTGGGCGCGGGCCTCGCGGCACAGTTCTTGGCACTCGGCACGCAGAAAGGCATCGTGACCGTGATCCTCGCTCACACGATGTTCTGCATCAGCTTCGTCGTCGTCACTGTGAAGGCTCGCGTCGCGAGCCTCGACCCCGCCCTCGAGGAGGCCGGCCGAGACCTCTACGGTTCGGCAGCCCAGGTGTTCTGGCGCATCACATTTCCCCTGCTGCTGCCCGGAATTCTGGCGGCGGCGTTGCTCTCGTTCGCGCTGAGTTTCGACGACTTCATCATCACGAACTTCAACTCAGGCGCCGTCGACACCTTCCCGAAATTCATCTACATCGCAGCGGCGCGGGGGATTCCCGCGGAGGCTAACGTGATCGCCTCCGCCGTCTTCATCCTCGCGATCCTCATCGTCGTGGTGGCCCAGGTCAGCCGATCGGCCAGACAGAAGAGATTGGCGAGGCTCAGCTAGGCGACACCAGAGGCGACGTCAGACGGTCACGCGGATGCTGCCGACGGGCTGGCCGCCGCCGAGAACGGCGAGATCGAAGGTGCTCACCAGGGAGTCCACGTCGCTGCGCTTCACTGCTCCTGCTCGAACGAGGAGCTCGAGCGCCACGATCGCTGCCGCGCGCAGGCTGCCGTCGAGAATCTTGAGGGCGACGGCCACACCCGATCTGGTGGACATGACCATGACGCCCTCAGCACCGAGCTTCGCGAAGAGCTGGAGTTCGTCGATGACGAGCGTGTTCTGTTCCTTCGGCGAATCGACGGCCCAGCCGTTGGCCAGCACCGAGTCGACGAGCCATTCGGCATCCGGTGTCTCGCCCTGGGCGATGCGCGACACGCCTCGGGCGAGTGCCCGGAGAGAGATCGCGTGCACGGGCGCACCGCAGCCGTCGACGCCGGATGCCGCGATCTTCTCTTCGGTCTGCTCTTCGATGAGGTCACGAATGCGACGCTGCAGGGGATGCGCCGGGTCGAGATAGTCGGCCGTGCTCCAGCCCTGCTGGACACACGCGAGCAACATCGCCGCGTGCTTGCCGGAGCAGTTCATGTAGACGCGCTCTGCGGAGCCTCCCGCTCGGACGACCGCGTCGCGGGCCGCGCGGTCACCAGGCCAGTCGGCCGGACACCCGAGGGCGGTCTCGTCGAGTGAGGCGAGCTGGAGGATCTGGCGCACCACGTCGACGTGCTCAGGCGTTCCGCCATGGCTCGCCATGGAGAGCGCGGTCTGCAGGGGATCCAGTCGCACTCCCGCCTCTCGGATGGCCAGCGCCTGGAAGGGCTTGAGGCTGGAGCGCGGGAAGACGGGCGCAGCCGCGTCACCGAATTCCTCGAGGATCGTGCCCGACGGATCGAGCACGACGGCGGCACCCACGTGGCGGGACTCGATGAACCCGCTGCGCTCGAGGACGGCCAGTTCGACAGCCCCGTCGATGGAGAAGGTGCCGAGCGAGGCGGCCTGCGAGGCAGGAGTCGCCGTGGAGGTCATCGAAGCGTCGCCATGGCGTCGTCGATGACTCCCAACGCGTCGGTCAGAAGCGCGTCGGAGATCGCCAGGCTCGGAAGGAATCGCACGATGTTGCCGTATGTTCCGGCGTTCAGAACGAGAACTCCCTGCGACGCCGCGTAGGCCACGATCGCGTCGACGGCCTTCGGGTTGGGCTCCTTCGTGGTGGCGCCCGTGCCGGGCTGAACCAGCTCGATGGCGATCATCGCACCGATGCCGCGGATGTCGCCGATGATGTCGTACTTCGATGCCAACTCTTCGAGACCCGCGACGAGCGTCTGCTCGATGCGCGTGGCCTCGGCGAGCAGGTTCTCGCTCTCGATCTGCTCGAAGACGGCCACGGCCGCAGCAGCGGCCACGGGGTTTCCACCGAAAGTGCCGCCCAATCCGCCCGGAAGAGCGGAGTCCATGATCTCTGCGCGTCCGGTGACGCCCGCGAGGGGGAGCCCGCCCGCGATGCCTTTGGCGCTCAGAACGAGGTCGGGAACCAGGCCGAAGTGCTCGCTGGCGAAGTAAGCGCCCGTGCGCGCCATGCCGCTCTGGATCTCGTCGGCGATGAAGACGATGCCGTTCTCGGTGCACCACTGCTGCAGGGCGGGCAGGTAGCCGTCGGCCGGTACGACGAATCCGCCCTCGCCCTGGATAGGTTCGACGACGAGGCATGCGAGGTCGTATGCGCCGACGGTCTTCTCGAGGTAGCCGATGGTGCGGGCCGCGGCCTCGGCGCCCGTGAGGCCGTCGTGGTAGGGGTAGGAGTTGGGTGCGCGGTAGACGTCGCTGGCGAAGGGGCCGAAGCCGGTGGAGTACGGCGCCGCCTTGAAATTCATGGCCATGGTCAGGTTGGTACGACCGTGGTAGGCGTGTTCGAGCACGGCCACACCGGTGCGGCGCGTGTACTTGCGCGCGATCTTGACAGCATTCTCGACGGCCTCGGCGCCCGAGTTGACGAGAACCGTCTTCTTGGCGAAGTCGCCAGGCGTGTGCTGGGCGAGAAGCTCGGCGACCCGAACATATTCCTCGTAGGGGGTGACGGTGAACAGCGTGTGAGTGACCTTGCCGAGCTGCGCCGCGGCGGCCTCGACGACGCGAGCGGAGGTGTGACCGACGGTCGTGACTCCGATGCCCGCGCCGAGGTCGATGAACTGGTTGCCGTCGGCATCGACGAGGATCGCGCCGTTGGCCTTCTCGATGTAGATCGGCAGTGCCGTGCCGACACCCACCGGCACGACGGCCAGTCGTCGCTCGTGCAGTGCGATGCTCTGCGGACCGGGGATGGCCGTGACGACCTTCCGCTCCTGGGCGACGGTGTACGAGGAATTCAACGTGTCTGTCATGATGACATCGAGTTTACCGTCGTGCCGTCTCAAGCCCGGTTAGGCTGATCGCGTGAAAGCGCAGCATTCCTACACCGTGACCGTAGAGTGGCTTGGAAATCGGGGGACGGGCACCAGCGGCTACCGAGACTACGGGCGCGGCCACCTCGTGACGGCATCGGGAAAGCACCCCATCGAGGGAAGCGCCGATCGCACCTTCCACGGCGACACCGACCGGTGGAACCCCGAGGAGATGCTGCTCGCCGCGTTGAGCCAGTGCCACATGCTCTCGTACCTTCACGTGGCGGTCCTGCACGGCGTCGTCGTCACCGGCTATCGAGACGAGGCGACGGGAACCCTCGCTCTCGACCGCACGGGGGGAGGGCGCTTCACCTCCGCGACGCTTCACCCCAGGGTCGAATTGGCCGACCCCTCACAGGCGGAGCTGGCGCAGTCACTGCACGGCGAGGCGAGTGAGAAATGCTTCATCGCAAACTCGGTCAACTTTCCGGTGCTGCACGAACCCCAGGTCGGATGACGCCCAGGCGCGTGGTCGTGGCCCTGCGAGAGGCGCCCGCACCAGACATGATCGAGCGGGCCGTCGCATCCGCCGTCGGTGTCTTGCCCTCTCAGGTGATCATCGAGTCGACGTGTGATGAGTGCGCCCGTCCTCACGGCAAGCCGCGCGTGCTCTTTCCGCGCGCGCACGACGGCTCCGAGATCGTGGTGAGCAAGAGTTCGGCCGCAGGGTGGGTCGTGGCCGCCGTATCGACCGACGCCCGAGGGGGTGACCTCGGAGTCGACATCGAGTCGACGGTGCAGATGTCGAGAGCGCGAGTCGACGAAGCCGCCTTCTCCGACGCAGAGCGCGATCTCATCGACGACGAGGATGCGGCAAGCCGCGCTTCGCTCCGCACACGGCTGTGGTCACGGAAAGAGGCGTATCTCAAAGCGACGGGTCGCGGTCTTCGTCTCGACCTGACGACGGTCGATCTCGCATCCGGAGTGGCCCCCGATGCTGTGATCGTGGAGGTGCCGCTCGCCGACCCGACGCTCGTTCTCACGGTCGTCATGCTGGGGCCGGACCCGGTCGTCGTGGAGTTGCTCGACCAGCCGTAGCGCGCGTGCTCAGCCGGGAAGAACCGGCAGCCGCTCGGAGAAGAGCCAGCTCTCGAAGAGCGCGTCGAGGTCGACGCTGCTGCGTTCGCTGGCGTGCAGATAGAAGCCTTCGGTCGTCACGTTGCCGTAGCGATTCTCGGTCGCCCACGAGCTCAGGAGTTCGAAGAAAGCATCGTCGCCAAGGGTGATACGCAGAGCGTGGAGCGTGAGCGCCCCCCGTTTGTAGACCCGGTCGTCGAACATCTTCTCTGGGCCTGGATCACCGATGGTCAGGTCTTGCGGGAGATGCGAGAGGCGCGCCCAATGCTGGTGCGCAAGCCTGTCCGTGGTCGGTCCTCCGGACTCCTCCGACCAGAGCCATTCGGCGTAGCAGGCGAAGCCCTCGTGCAGCCAGATGTCTTTCCACGTCGTGGCCGTGACGCTGTTGCCGAACCAGGAGTGCGCGAGTTCGTGGGCGATGAGCCGCTCGGATCCGCCCAGGCCGTCGATGTGGTTTCTTCCGAAGACGGCGAATCCGTGGGCCTCTACCGGGATCTCGAGGTCGTCGTCGGCGACGACGACCGAGTACTCGCCGAAGGGGTACGGTCCGAACGAGCGCTCGAAGAGAGCGAGCATCTTCTCCTGGTCGGCGAAGTCCTTCTGCGCGCGGGCCACGACCGAGGCGGGTGCGAGCACGGTCTGCGGCACGGGCACCCGCGAGAGCACCAGCTCGCGGTAGACGCCGATCTGAATACTGGCCAGGTACGTGGCCATCGGTTCGACGGTCTCGAACGTCCACGTCGTGCGGCTCGCCCGTCGGACTTTCGAGACGAGTCGCCCGTTGGCGAGCACCGAGTACGACGACTCGACTGCGATGCGGATGCGGAACGAGGCCTTGTCGCTGGGGTGGTCGTTGCACGGGAACCAGCTGGGCGCACCGCTGGGCTGCGAGGCGACGAGCACACCCTCGCTGAGTTCCTCCCAGCCGAGTTCGCCCCAGGGGCTGCGAACGGGTCGGGGCGATCCTCCGTAGCGCACGGTCACGACGAACTCCTGGCCTGCCGGGATGGCCTTCGCCGGTGTGATGGTGAGCTTTCTCGCGGACTCGATCATCTTCGAGGGCGCCACACCGTCGATAGTGACGCGCGTCGCGACGAGTCCGCAGAAATCGACGCTGAATCGGGTCAGCTCGTGGGTCGCCGTGGCCGTGATGACGGCGGTGGCGGCGAGACGGTTGTTCGCGACCCTGTAGTCGAGATCGAGGTCGTACGACGAAACGGCGTAGCCGCCGTTGCCGCTGGTCGGAACGTAGCTGTCACCGATGGTCAGGGAACCGTGATTGGGGTGTGAGGGAGTGTGCGGCATCTGTCGCTCAAGTATTCCACGGCGCGATGGGGTTGCCGGTCCAGCGGCTGGATGCGGGAACGACTTCGCCGCGCATCACGAGTGACGCCGGGCCCACTGTGGCGCCGTCGTCGATCCGTGCCGCGGGGAGGATCACGCTGTGCGGACCCAGGGTTGCTCCGGATGCGATCACGACGGTGTCGAGCGACATCACGCGGTCGTGGAACAGGTGGGTCTGGACAACGCAGCCTCGGTTCACGCTCGATCCCTCGCCGAGTTCGACGAGGTCCGCCTCCGGCAGCCAGTAAGTCTCGATCCACGAACCACGACCGATGCGGGCGCCGAGCGACGCGAGCCACAGCGCGAGCGCGGGCGTTCCTGTCGCTGCTCGCGCGAACCAGGGGGCGGCGACCATCTCGACGAAGGTGTCCGACACCTCGTTGCGCCAGATGAACGACGACCACAGCGGATGCTCGGTGGCCCGGATTCTGCCCACGATCGTCCACTTAGCGACGGTGGTGACTGCTGCAGCGACGGCGCCCGCGGCGAGCATGACCGGTCCGGAGAGGACGATCATCCAGCCGAGGCCGAGCTCGACCAGCAGGAATTCGAGCGCCAGCAGCACGCCGAGCCCGATGCCGACGGTGATCATCACGGGAACAAGGCGGCCCAGCTCCCAGAGCGCTCGCGCCACCCTCAGCGTGGCCGGAGGCTCGTAGGTGCGACTCTCGTCGAACTCGGCGACCGCGCGGCGCAGACGCACAGGGGGATTGCCGAGCCACGACGACCCGGACTTCGCCTTGCGCGGAGTGGCTGACAGCACTGCGACCAACCCGTTCTTCGGAACCGTCCTTCCAGGACCGGTCATTCCGCTGTTGCCGAGGAACGCCCGACGGCCGATCTTTGCTTCGTCGATACGCATCCAGCCTCCGCCGAGCTCGTACGACGCGACCATCGTGTCGTCGGCGAGAAAGGCGTGGTCTCCGATCGTGGTCATCGCGGGCAGGAGCAGCACCGTCGAGGCTTCGACGTTCGTTCCGACCTTGGCTCCGAGGAGACGGAGCCAGATCGGGGTGAAGAGGCTGGCATAGAGAGGAAACAGCATGGTGCGTGAGAGGTCGAGCAGACGCTCGGTGGCCCAGACCTGCCATCCGACGCGGGAGCGCACGGGATAGTGACCGGGAGCAAGACCGATGCCGAGAAGTCGGACGCTGACCACCACGAGCGCCGCGAAGACGACGCCGGCCGCGATCGTCGCGAGGGGCACAGCGGCCAGGGCCCTCAGCGCGAGTTCTCCGAGAGATCCCGAGCCGTGCACCATGGCACCGGTGACGAGCGCTCCGACCGCGAGTGCCGCGAGAGGCAGAAGAGACAGCAGCACCGAACCCGCGCCGTACGCGGCGACCCAGACGGATGCGCGCGGCGGCCGTTCCGCCGGCCAGCCCGGGCGGGCCTTGCCCATCCGCTCGGCCGGAGACCCTGCCCATCGTTCGCCGCCCGGAACGCGGCCCGACACGCTCGAGCCCGCGGCGATCTCTGCGCCCCGGCCGACCCTGGCGCCGGGCAGGAGCGTGCTTCGCGAGCCGATCGTCGCATCCGCCCCGACCGTGACGGTGCCGATTCGCAGTACATCACCGTCGATCCAGTAGCCGGAGAGGTCGACCTCGGGCTCGATCGCGACGCGGGCGCCGAGCTTGAGCATGCCGGTGACCGGCGGAAGCGAGTGCAGGTCGACGCCCTCGCCGATGGTGGCTCCGAGAGCGCGTGCGTAATAGGCGATCCAGGGGGCGCCGGCGAGGCTGGTCGCGCCCACCAGCGCCGCCACCTGTTCGGCCATCCAGAGCCGAACGTGGACCTGACCTCCGCGCGGGTACGCACCGGGCGCGAGGCCGCGGAGCAGCAGGCGCGCCGCGACCACCGAGATGCCCATGCGACCGAAGGGGGTGACGAGAAGCACGAAACCCGCGAGCAGCCACCACCACGAGACGGCAGGGAGCCAGTCGATACCGGCGAAGGCGAGAAGCAGCGCGTTGGCCGCGACGAGGTAGACGCTCCAGCGCGCGCCGACGATGATGTGCAGCGGAATCCCGAGGAGAGTCTGGGCCCACTGGGTGGAGCGCGGCGTGGGTGTCACGTGTCGTGGTTCCGTGGTTGCGCTCGGTGCCCGGGAGTCGAGTTCGGTGGCGAGCGCCCCGATGCGCGGATGGTCGTAGAGATCGGAGACCCGCGCTTCGGGGAAGCGCGCTCGGATCATGCTCGTGAGCTGCGCCGCGGCAAGACTGCCACCTCCGACCGCGAAGAAGTCGTCGGACGCGTCGGTGATGGGTGTACCGAGAACCTCTGTCCAGAGTTCTGCCAGCCATCCGGCTGTTCCGCCGAGTTCGACCGCAGCACCGGAGGGTGCGCCCGCAGCGGATGCGAGCGGCCAGGGGAGCGCAGACCTGTCGACTTTTCCGGAGATCCGAGTGGGTATCGACTCGACGATGGCGAGAAGGGGGACCAGGGCGGCCGGTAGTTCTTCTCGGAGCCGGGCGACAGCGGCGGCTCGGTCGAAATCGGATTCGGCGATCGCCGCGTCGAGGGCGAGATAGCCGACGAGCACCTGATTGCCCGCAGTCGTGGTCTGCACAACGGCGGCTGCGCCCGCCACACCGGGCAAGGCCTGCAGGGCCGCTTCGATCTCGCCGAGTTCGATGCGCCGTCCGCCCAGCTTGATCTGGTCGTCGGCTCTGCCCTGAAAGACGAGTCCCTCGCGCTCGAAGCGCACGAGGTCGCCGCTTCGGTATGCGCGGTCCCATCCCAGAGTCGGCATGGCTGCGTACTTCTCGGCATCCTTCGCCGGGTCGAGGTAGCGGGCCAGCCCGACGCCGCCGATGATCAGCTCGCCGACCTCGCCCTCGTGCACCGGCTTTCCCGACGCGTCGACGACGGCCAGGTCCCAGCCGTCGAGGGGGAGCCCGATGCGAATGGGTGTCGTTCCATCGAGAAGTGCGCCGCACGCCACCACGGTCGCTTCGGTCGGACCATAGGTGTTCCAGAGCTCTCGGGCGGGCGTCGCCAGGCGTGCGGCGAGCTCCGGCGGGCAGGCCTCGCCGCCGAAGATCAGCAGGCGCACGTTCTCGAGCGACTCTGCCGGCCAGAGACCCGCGAGGGTCGGAACCGTGGAGACGACCGTGATGCCGTGCGCGATGAGCCACGGCCCCAGATCGGCACCCGAGCGCACGAGAGATCGGGGAGCAGGAACGAGACAAGCCCCGTGCCTCCAGGCGAGCCACATCTCTTCGCACGAGGCGTCGAATGCGACCGAGAGCCCGGCGAGCACGCGGTCGGTCTGGTCGAGCGGCTCCGACTGCAGGAACATACGCGCCTCGGCGTCGACGAACGCGGCCGCAGATCGGTGCGTGACGGCGACGCCCTTCGGCACGCCCGTCGAGCCCGAGGTGAAGATGATCCAGGCATCGTCGTCGATGGTCGGCGCACCGAGGGTGGTGATGGTGCCTGTGCCGGTGCGCACGGGTTCGAGGCCCACGCTCTCTCTGCCGTCGAGACGTCGGGTTCCGTCGGCTGAGACGCGCGGCACGATCGTGCCGTCTGCGCCGATGTAGCCCACGACATCCGCCTCGCCGAACACCAGCTCTGCTCGCTCCTCAGGATCGTCGGCGTCGACGGGCACGTAAGCGGCACCGAGCACCAGCACGGCCAAGATCGAGACGTAGAGGGTGCGGCCACCCGAGGGGATGCGAATGCCCACCCGGTCGCCGCGGCGGACGCCGGCGACCGACAGTGAGACGGCCGCTTGAGACACCAGACGCATCAGTTCGCGGTAGCTGACCGACCCGTTCGCGTCGGCGAGGGCGGCAGATTCTGGATGCCTGTCGGCCGAGTCTCGCAGGATGTCGACGAGGGTGCGCGGGGCCGGGGTGCGCTCGCTGCCCAGGAGGAGTCCGGGTTCAGCGGGGGAGTCGGTCACGAAAGTCTCCTGAAGAATCGATCGCCGCGTGTCCACACAGCGATCGAACCGTAGGGTGCCGAGGTGGACGAGAGGTTAACGAGCGCAAGGGGAGCGAATTCGGCGCCGGTGCAGTTAGCTAGGACTGTGCCCACACCGCCCACCCCTGTTCTACAGCGACTCGTACTCATCGTCGCCGTCCTCTCCGCCTTCGTCGCGTTCCTCGACGGTACCGTGATCACCGTCGCCCTGCCCGCCATCACGCGCGAATTGGGCGGTGGCCTCGCGACCCAGCAGTGGGTGATGGACGCCTACCTCATCACCCTCGGCTCCATCATCCTGCTCGCCGGAAGTCTGTCCGACGTGTTCGGCCGGAAGAAGGTGCTGTTCTGGGGTCTCGTCGGGTTCGGCGTCTCATCGTTGATCTGCGCGATCGCTCCGACCGCAGGTGTGCTCATCGCTGCACGAGCGGTTCAGGGCGTCGCCGGAGCGCTCCTCGTGCCGAGCTCGCTCGCTTTCATCCTGTCGACATTCTCCGGCCCCGCTCAAGCCAAGGCGATCGGGTCGTGGACGGCCTGGACGAGCACCGCATTCCTCGCCGGACCCCTCATCGGCGGCCTCCTCGTCGACCTGGTGTCGTGGAGGCTCGTCTTCGCCATCAACGTCGTTCCCATTGCGGTGACATTGCTGTTCTTGGCGCGGCTTCCGCGCGATCTGCCCGCCGCCGCCGGTTCGCGGGTCGATGTGATCGGGGCGGTGCTCGGGATCGTCGGACTCGGACTGCCCGTCTTCGCACTCATCGAGCAGTCCAATTTCGGCTGGACGAGCCCGGTGATCCTCGTTCCCGCGGTCGTGGGTGCCGCGTCGTTCGTGCTCTTCATCCTGCACGAGCGCCGCACGAAGCAGCCGATGATGCCGCTGTCGCTCTTTCGCGTGCGCAACTTCTCCGTGGGCAACGTCTCGACCCTGTTCGTCTACGGCGCCCTGTCGCTCGGCACCTTCCTTCTGGCCGTCTTCCTCCAGCAGGTTGCGGGCTATTCGGCCACGCTGGCCGGGTTGAGCACCCTGCCCACCACGATCATCAGCATCGCGCTGTCGACTCAGATCGGTCGACTGGCGGGCAGATTCGGCTCCAGACTCTTCATGTTCGTCGGCCCGATCGTGTCTGGCACGGGATTTCTATTGCTGTTACGCGTCACCGACACCGCCGATTACTGGACCGAGGTCTTTCCCGGCATCGTCGTCTTCGGTCTGGGCATGACGATCACGGTCGCGCCGCTGACCTCGGCCATCCTGGGCTCGATCGACCAGGCGCGGGCCGGCATCGCCTCCGCTGTCAACAACGCCGTGTCGCGCGTCGCCGGTCTCATCGCGGTGGCGGCAGCGGGGCTCATCGTGGGTTCGAGCCTGGATGTCGCGGGATTTCACCGGGCGGCCATCGTCACAGGAGTGCTTTTGGTCATCGGCGGCGTGATAGCCGGCATCGGCATCGTCAACCCTCACACGACGGATGCTCGGAAGAGCGAGGCACGACCGTGACGAGACCACGAGTGCGGCTGGCGTTTCTCGGCGACGAGGTCTATCGGCTGTTGCAGGCGAAAGACCTGTCCGGGGCCTCGCGACTCTCCCTCCTCGATCTGCCCCAGGCCTTCGTCACCACCGAGTCGTGGCTGTGGCCGATCTTCAGCGCCAAGATCGCCGCAGATCCGGCAGCTGAGTCGTTCGTGATCCGAGCGATCGTCGACGCCGAGACGAACGTCGTCGTCGGGCACGCCGGCTTTCATGCGCCCCCGGATGCCCGGGGCATGCTCGAGGTCGGATACACGGTTCTCGAGGCGCATCGCAGACACGGCTACGCCTCGTCGACCGTCTCATTGCTGCTGCAGGAGGCCGCGGAGCGCGGTGCGTCGGTCGTGCGGGCGAGCATCAGTCCTGACAATGCCGCATCTCTCGCTGTCATCCGCGGTCTCGGCTTCGTTCACGTGGGCGAGGAGCTCGACGACGAAGACGGCATGGAACTGATCTACGAGCGGCCTCCCAGCCGCTGAACAGGAAGGTGCGGCCCCGGTAGTCCAGACTGGATGGGAATCATTCCCGGTCTTCGCGCGCTCCGTGCCGCGCGTCCACGTCATCTCCCGTCATTCTGTGAGGCCCTCCCGTGCGCAAACTTCCCGTCATCTTCGCCGCCTCGGCGGCGCTCGCCCTGACCCTCGCGGGCTGCGCAGGGTCTCCGGCTCCCAGCTCGTCGCCGACCTCGGGTGCGACGGCTGCCCCCCAGGCAGCTGCCGGATCCTGCACCGACACTCCCAGTGGCTCGGCCTCCGACTCCGTGAAAGTGACGGGCGACGCCGGCTCGGTGGCCGCTGCCACCTTCGACTCGCCCGTCAACATCGACGCGACCCAGCGCACCGTGCTCTCGAACGGCGACGGCCCCAAGGCGAACGTCGGCGACTTCGGCATTCTCAACTTCACGATGTTCAATGGCACGTCGGGAGACAAGGTCTTCTCGACCTACGACCAGGGATCCGCGTCGCTCAGCATGGTCGTCGATGCCACACAGTTCCTGCCCGGCCTGGTCAAGGGCGTCGAGTGCCTGAACGGTGGATCGCGAATCGCCGTCGCAGCTCCCGCCTCCGAAGGCTTCGGAGAAAAGGGCAACTCGGCGCTCGGGATCACCGCGACCGACCCGCTCGTCTTCGTTGTCGATCTCGGGCAGGTGCTTCCGGCGAACGACCCGTCGCAGCTCAAGGCGAACGGCGAGGCTCAGCCCGCCGTCGATGGTGTTCCGACCGTCGTCGATGCCGAGGACGGCACGCCGACCGTGACCATCCCCGACACTGCTCCGCCCGCCGATCTCACGGTCACCGTCCTGAAGAAGGGCGCCGGCAAGGTCGTCGAATCCGGCCAGCCGTCTGTCGTGCAGTACCAGGGAAGCATCTGGGGAACCAAGGCCGTGTTCGACCAGAGCTGGGGCAAGCAGCCGTTCGCCGTGCAGCCCGGCAGCACCGTGCAGGGCTTCGAGGCCGCTATCGCCGGCCAGACCGTGGGTTCACAGGTCATCGTCTCGATTCCGCCGGCGCAGGGCTACGGAGACAAGGGCCAGCCGCAGGCGGGCATCTCCGGAACCGACACCCTCGTCTTCGTCATCGACATCCTGGCGGGCTGACCCGCGGCGCCTGCCGCCGGTTCGACCGCGCGGCAGGTGCAAGGATAGCGATGTGAAACGCGTAGTCATCCTTGGTTCAACCGGCTCGATCGGCGTGCAGGCGCTCGATGTCGTTCGCTCGAATCCCGAGAGGTTCGAGGTGGTCGGCCTCGGCGCCGGGCGTAACCGCGATCTGCTCGACGAGCAGGCTGCTGAGTTCGGAGTCGTCGACACGGCGCTGGGCACCGACGAGGCGTCGCAGCTCGTGCGAGACGTCGAGGCCGACGTCGTGCTCAACGGAATCACGGGTTCCGTCGGGCTCGGACCGAGCGTCGCTGCACTGAAGGCGGGGCGCGTCCTCGCTCTCGCCAACAAAGAGAGCCTCATCGTGGGCGGCGACCTACTCAAAGACCTCGCTCGCCCGGGCCAGATCGTCCCCGTCGATTCCGAGCACTCCGCGATCGCTCAAGCCCTCCGCTCGGGCACGCCCGAGGAAGTCGAGCGCCTGGTACTCACCGCCTCGGGCGGGCCCTTCAGGGGTCGCAGCCGCGAGTCACTCGCCGATGTCACGCCGCGCGAGGCGCTCGCGCATCCGACCTGGGATATGGGCCTCGTCATCACGACGAACTCGGCGACGCTGGTCAACAAAGGTCTCGAGGTCATCGAGGCGCATCTGCTGTTCGACGTCGCCTACGGCCGCATCGACGTGACGGTGCACCCCCAGTCGATCATCCACTCGATGGTGGAATTCATCGACGGCTCCACGATCGCTCAGGCATCGCCGCCCGACATGAAGCTGCCCATCTCGCTTGGCCTCGACTGGCCCAATCGGGTGCGCGGCGTCGGGCGCCCTCTCGACTGGACCACGTCGCAGACCTGGACGTTCGAGCCGCTCGACTCCGACGCCTTCCCGGCCGTGCAACTCGCCAAAGAGGTCGGACGTGCCGGCGGCAGCTATCCGGCGGTCTTCAACGCCGCGAACGAGCAGGCGGTCGCCGCGTTCCACGCGGGAACGATCGGATTCCTCGACATCGTCGACACGATCCGCCGGGTCATCGAGCAGCACGAGGCTCCTGCCGAGATCTCTCTCGACTCGCTGGCCGACGCCGAGCAGTGGGCCAGACGCACGGCTGACGCTCTCATCGCGAGCTGATTCGCGCGGGCGACTGACGGCGGCCATACGGCGCGCGTCCAGCGAACGGACAGCGGCGAGCTGGGGGAGCGCTGTAACGTGTGCACGTGGAAACGGTCCTTCAGTTCATTCTCGGCGTGCTCGTCATCTTTGTAGGGCTCGTGGTCTCTATCGGTCTCCACGAGGTCGGTCACCTGGTTCCGGCAAAGCTCTTCGGTGTGAAGGTCACGCAGTACATGATCGGATTCGGCCCCACGCTGTGGTCGAAGCGTCGCGGAGAGACCGAGTACGGGCTCAAGGCGATCCCACTGGGCGGCTACATCTCGATGATCGGCATGTTCCCGCCCGCGAAGACGGGCGGCGCCGTGCGTACCGCGAGCACCGGCTTCTTCAACACGCTCGTGCAGGATGCGCGCGAGGTGAGCGCCGAGACCATCGGAGATGAAGACGATCGGGCCTTCTACCGCCTGCCCGTGTGGAAGCGGATCATCATCATGGCCAGCGGCCCCGCGATGAACTTCGTCATCGCCATCGTGGTGTTCGCCATCGTGCTGTGCGGTTTCGGTGTGGCGAAGACCTCGATCGGTTCGATCAGCCAGTGCGTCCTGCCGGCGACGAGCGAGCGACAGACCTGCGAGCCGGGCGACAATCCGGGCCCGGGCGTCACGGCAGGTTTCGAAGAGGGCGACATCATCACGGCCATCGACGGCAAGACGGTCTCCAACTGGGACGAGTCGACCGCGATCATTCAGAAGTCTCCGAACAAGACGCTGAGCGTCGAGGTTCAGCGAGACGGCCAGACGAAGACACTGACCGTGGTGCCGCTGCTCGCGGAGCGCTACGAGCAGGATGCCTCGGGCAACAAGGTGCTCGACGAGTCGGGACAGCCCGTCACTCAGGAGGTCGGCTTCGTCGGCATCGGTCCGAAGCAGGAACTCGTGCCGCAGGGGCCGGATGCTGTGCTGCCTTTCGTGGGCGAGAACATCGCCGGCGTCGTGCACATCATCGTGAACCTGCCTCAGCGCATGGTCGATGTCGCGAACGCCGCCTTCGGCCCCGGCCAGCGCGATCCGAATGGCCCCATCAGCGTCGTCGGCGTCGGCCGTGCCGCCGGTGAGATCGCGAGTATGGACGAGTTCACCGTCCAATCGAAGGTCGCGACGCTCCTCGGCCTGATCGGCTCGCTCAATATCGCGCTCGGCGTCATCAACCTCGTGCCCCTGATGCCTCTCGACGGCGGTCACATCGCAGGAGCGCTGTGGGAGGGCATCCGGCGATTCTTCGCGAAGCTCTTCAAGCGTCGAGACCCGGGCCCCGTCGACACGGCCAAACTGATGCCTCTGACCTTCGCCGTGGTCATCGTTCTCGGCGCCATGAGCGTGCTGCTGACGTACGCCGACATCGTCAAGCCGATCAACCTCTTCGGCTGATCCCGATCGGGGTTCCGGTACTCCCGGGGGAGTACCGGACGTTGCAGCGTGGGGGCGACGCGTTGTAGGTGCGGCGCTCGCTAGCATCAAGACCATGAACCTGCGTAGACCGCCGCTCGACGGTGGCCGTGACGGCTGGGGCGGGGCGCACGATCATCGGCATCATCGTCACGGGCCGCGATCCGGATGGCGAGGCGCGTACGGAATCGGTCCGCGAGGCCCGTTCGTTCCGCCGCAGGCGCGCCTCTGGCTGCCTGTGATCATCTCGCTCGTCGTGCAGGTGGTCGCTGTCACGGTCCAACTGCCGGGTGTATCCATATCGCCAGAGACCGCTGGCCTGGCATATCTGTTCGCCGTGCTCGGTCCCTGCGCTCTGATCGCTGCACGGCGGTTCCCAGGACCGGCCGTGGTAGCGGTCGCCGTGGTCTCCGTCGCCGACGTCCTCCTCGACCCGTCGATCTACGCGGCATACGCCTCGGTGCTCTTCGCTGTGTGCCTCGCCGTGGTGCGGGGCGCCGGTGTCTGGGCCGTGGCATCCGTCGTCGCCGGCTGGATCGTCGCATTCGTCGCGAGCGGTCTCGCGGGAGTCGGATGGGAACCTGTACCCGCCGTGCTGCTCACCACCGGAATCATCGTCGCGCTCGGCTTCGGATCGTCGATCAGGACTCGACGCGAGCGATTCGCGCAGCTGCGCAGCCTGCAGAGCCGACGGCGCATCGACGCCGCGCAGCAAGAGCGGGTGCGTATCGCCCGCGAGTTGCACGATGTACTGGCCCACTCGCTGTCGTCGATCAATGTGCAGGCGGGAGTCGGGCTGCATCTTCTGGAGTCTCAGCCGGAGAAGGCGGGCGAGGCACTCGCCAGTATCAAGGCCACGAGCAAGCAGGCACTCGACGAGGTTCGCGACGTGCTCGGCATCCTCCGGGGCGACTCTGTCGATTCCGCCGAAGCGCCCCTCGTTCCCGAGGCCGACCTCGAGAGTCTTCCCCGTCTTGTCGAGAACATCAGAGCGGGCGGCGTCGACGTCGAGCTCGACTCGCAGATCGGCCCGGCCCCGTCGGCCGCAGCTCAGCTCGCGCTCTACCGCATTGCTCAGGAGAGCCTCACGAATATCGTGCGGCATTCGGCGGCGACGAAAGCCCACGTCGAACTGCGGGAGAGCGACGGCGCTATCGTGCTCCGAGTGACCGACAACGGCAGGGGAGTGACGGACGACGTCGACTCCGTCGCGGGCAAAGGCCTCCTCGGCATGCGCGAGCGCGCGGAACTGCTCGGTGGACATCTCGAGGCCGTCAACCTGTCACCCCAGGGTTTCGCGATCACCGCAACGATTCCGCGTTCCGCGAGACCTTCGATGAACGGAACCTCCTGACATGATCCGAGTGGTGATCGCCGACGATCAACAACTGATCCGGGCCGGTTTCACGGCGCTGCTCGCGAGCGAGCCCGACATCGACGTCGTCGGGCAGGCAGCGACCGGTGCCGAAGCCGTGGCGTCGGTGGCCCGGCTGCACCCCGACGTCGTGCTCATGGACATCCGGATGCCCGACGGCGACGGCATCTGGGCGACGCGCCAGATCGTGGCCGACCCGCAGAACTCTGCGACGCACATCGTGATCGTCACGACCTTCGAGCTCGACGACTACGTCATCGACGCCATTCGCGCCGGGGCCTCCGGCTTTCTCGTGAAGGACACCGAGCCGGTCGAGCTCATCCGGGCGGTGCGCGTCGCGGCCGCCGGTGACGCGCTTCTCTCTCCGGGTGTCACGAGACGGCTCCTCGGACGGGTCTCCGGAGGTCTATCAGCGGTCGTCGATACAGAAACGCTCTCGGTGCTGACCGACCGGGAACGCGAAGTACTGGCCCTCGTCGGCCACGGCCTCACCAACGAGGAGATCGCGACGAAACTGTTTCTCAGTCCCCTGACAGCCAAGACGCACGTGTCGAGGATCATGCAGAAACTCGGTGCGAGAGACCGCGTGCAGTTGGTCGTCACCGCCTATGAGACCCACCTGGTGCGCACCGGCTGGAACGACGGTTAGCGTGGCACCGGCTGCACCCCTCCGGTCGACGCCTACACTGGGAGACGTGGCTGCTATCAATCTGGGAATGCCGAAAGTGCCTGAAACCCTCGCACCTCGGCGCAAGTCCCGTCAGATCAAAGTCGGCAAGGTACTCGTAGGCGGTGACGCTCCCATCAGCGTCCAATCGATGACGACGACCCCGACTCCGAACATCAACGCGACTCTCCAGCAGATCGCCGAACTCACCGCGTCGGGATGCGACATCGTGCGTGTCGCCGTGCCGAGCCGAGACGATGCGGAGGCTCTGCCGATCATCGCGAAGAAGAGCCAGATCCCGGTCATCGCCGACATCCACTTCCAGCCCAACTACGTCTACGCAGCCATCGATGCGGGATGTGCGGCGGTTCGCGTGAACCCCGGCAACATCCGCAAGTTCGACGACCAGGTCGGCAAGATCGCCGCGGCGGCCAAGGCGGCGGGTGTGTCCATCCGCATCGGCGTCAACGCCGGATCGCTCGAGCCCTCGCTTCTTCAGAAGTACGGAAAGGCCACCCCCGAGGCGCTCGTCGAGAGCGCCGTCTGGGAGGCCAGCCTCTTCGAGGAGCACGACTTCCACGACTTCAAGATCTCGGTCAAGCACAACGATCCGATCATCATGGTCAAGGCCTACCGTCTGCTCGCCGAGCGCGGCGACTGGCCGCTGCACCTCGGTGTCACCGAGGCCGGCCCCGAGTTCCAGGGCACCATCAAGAGCTCCACGGCGTTCGGCATCCTGCTCTCCGAGGGCATCGGAGACACCATCCGCGTGTCCCTGTCGGCCCCTCCCGCACAGGAGATCAAGGTCGGGCTGCAGATCCTGCAGTCGCTCAACCTGCGCGAACGCAAGCTCGAGATCGTGTCGTGCCCCAGCTGCGGGCGTGCTCAGGTCGACGTGTACAAGCTCGCTAACGACGTGACTGACGGCCTCGAGGGCATGACCGTGCCCCTGCGCGTCGCCGTGATGGGATGCGTCGTGAACGGACCGGGCGAGGCCCGCGACGCCGACCTGGGCGTCGCATCCGGCAACGGCAAGGGTCAGATCTTCGTCAAGGGCGAGGTCGTCAAGACCGTGCCCGAGTCCGAGATCGTGGCCACGCTCATCGAGGAGGCGAACCGTCTCGCCGCAGAGATGCCTGCCGCAGACACCTCGACGGGCAGCCCCGTCGTCACGGTCGGAGCCCGATGAGGCTGGAGCCTCTGACCGCACAGGAGATGGAGCGCGCGGGAACGATCGTTCGCGCCATCGAATCGTCGTATTCGGCCACCGTTGTGGGGCAGGTGACTCTGCGTCGTGCCCTTCTGGTGGCGCTCGTCGCTGGCGGGCATGTGCTCCTCGAGAGCGTGCCCGGGCTCGCCAAGACGACCGCGGCGACCACGCTCGCCAGAGCCATCCACGCGCAATTCACGCGCATCCAGTGCACCCCCGATCTGCTGCCGAGCGACATCACGGGCACTCAGGTCTACGACGCGCGCACCAGCACGTTCGAAACCCAGCTGGGACCGGTGCACTCGAACTTCGTGCTGCTCGACGAGGTCAACCGCTCCAGCGCCAAGACGCAGAGCGCGATGCTCGAGGCGATGCAGGAGCGCCAGACGACGATCGGCGGAACCGTCTACCCGCTTCCCGAGCCCTTCCTGGTGATGGCGACGCAGAACCCCATCGAGCAGGAGGGCACGTATCAGCTGCCCGAGGCGCAGATGGACAGATTCCTGCTGAAAGAGATCATCGACTACCCGACGATGGAGGAAGAGCTCGAGGTCTTGCGGCGCCTCGACGCCGGAGTCTTCGATGCATCGAGCCAGCACGAGGGCACGGTCGCGCTCGACGACGTGCGATTCCTGCAGCAGGCCGCGTCGCGGGTCTACGTCGACGACGCGATCCGCAACTACATCGTGTCGATCGTGTACGTGACGCGCAATCCGCTCAATTACATCGGCGAAGAGCTGGCCGGCTACGTCGAATACGGGGCGAGCCCTCGCGGCACCATCGCCTTTATGCAGGCCGCGCGTGCGCTGGCGCTTCTGTCGGGTCGTGCCCACGTGGTGCCCGACGACGTCAAGGCGATCCGGCACGCCGTGCTGCGGCACCGGGTCATCTTGAACTTCGACGCCGACGCGGAGGGCGTGCGCCCCGAAGCCGTCATCGACGCGATCTTCGCGTCTGTTCATACGCCCTGAGCGCTATGGACAGCCTTCTCGTGCGTATCAAGTCGCGGATGTTCATCCACGCGCATCGCAAGGCGCTGCACCTGCTCGACGGAGAATACGGCTCGCTCGTCACGGGTCGGAGCATGGACTTCGAGGACTTGCGCAGCTATGTCGCCGGAGACGAGGTACGAGACATCGACTGGAAGGCCACCGCGCGTCACGGGGCCACTCTCGTCAGACGCTATACGGCTCTGCGGAGGCAGACGGTGTACTTCGTGCTCGACACCGGCCGCAATATGGCGGCGAGGGCAGCCGACGGTGAACGGAAGAGCGATATCGCCCTGGCGGTCGTCGGGGTGCTCGGCTACCTGGCGGTGCGCCACGGTGACGAGGTGGCGCTGCTCTCGGGTGACGCCGAACGCACGATCCGTCTCCCTGCCCGGTCGAGCGAGGATCACCTCGAACGGGTTCTGAGAGCGATCGACGCGGCGCACCGTCTTGATTCGCCGCAGAGCGATCTCGACCGCACCCTCCGAATCGTCGCCCGCACTGTGCTTAGGCGTGCGATCGTGGTGGTCGTGACCGACGACGCGGTTCTCGGGCCTGAGCAAACGAAGCTGGTGCGTCGTCTTCGCGCCCAGCACGAACTGGTCTGGGTGACCGTGGGCGACATCGATCCGCTGCGGTTCACCGGTGCGACCGCGGTCGACGACGGATGGCGGATTCCCGAGGTGCTTCGCACCGACCGACGGCTCACCGCCGAGCTCACGCGTTCGATCGAGGAGGAGGTCCTGGGGCGCCAGACGACGTTCGACGACCTCGGAGTCCCGCATAGGCGCGTGGGGCGTGTCGACGACGTCGTGCCGTCACTTCTTCACCTGTTGAAGGCCAGGTCGCGTGCCTGACACAGAACTCATTCCTCCCGTCGGCTACGGCGGCGCATGGCTCGTCATCGGCATCGCGCTGCTCGTGCTGGTCGTCGCGACCATCCTCGTCATTCTTCTCGTGCGCGCACGAAAGCACGCCGCCTCGCCTGCGCCGTTGCCACCGGGCGGGATCGCCGGCCTCCGCGCCGGATACCATGCGCGAATCACAGAGATCGAGGCCGGCTTCGCGGCACAGCGGATCTCCGCGCGTTCCGCGCATCAACGCCTCAGCGCGGTCGTGCGCGAGTACGCTCACGCGGTTAGCGGAGTCGACGCCCCGGTGATGACGTTGACCGAGTTGCAGTCATCGTCACTGCCATCGGTCACCGCGGCGGTGGCCGAGTACTACCCGGCGTCGTTCGAATCCGCCGACCGTATCGAGATCTCGTCGGCCGTCGCGAGGGCGAGGCAGGTGATCGAGTCATGGAGCTAGCCAACCCGTGGATTCTCGTCGTCCTGGTGCCGGTCGTCGTCGCCGTCATCGTGCTGCCCCGGTTCGTTCGCCGACGAAGGTCATCGGATGCCGCAGTTCCGGTCGCCCACACGGAGCGCCTCACGAGGCTCCCTGGTTTCGTCGCCGCCGTCTCGAGGATGCGCGGACTCAGTGTCGTGACCCTCGTCGTGGCGTCGCTGTTCATCGCGACGGCTGCCCTGCTCGCTGCTCGGCCCGTCGTCACCACCACTGAGAAGCCCGCGAAATTCACCCGCGACGTGGTGCTCTGCCTCGACGTGTCGGGCTCGATGATAGACGTCGACATCGACGTGCTCGAACGATTCAAGGAGCTCTCCGAAGGATTCGAGGGCGAGAGGCTCGCGCTCGTTATCTTCAACTCGTCCGCCGCCCAGGTCTTTCCCCTCACCGACGACTACGACTACATCGCCGAGCAACTCGAGACCGTGCGTTCGAGTCTCGACGGCACCGGAGAGTTCGGCGACGCGTTCGGTGGAACTCTCACGGGGGAGGGAGCGTCGCTCATCGGCGACGGCCTCGCGTCGTGTGTGCTCACCTTCGACAGGAGCGATGAGAAACGATCGCGTTCCGTCGTGCTGGCCACCGACAACGACATCAACGGAACACCGATCATGACACTCGACGAGGCCGGCGCCTTTGCGAAGTCTCGCGACGTGCGGGTCTACGGGATCGATCCGAGCGTGACCAACCCCGGCGATTCCGAGGACTCGGCGGAGTTTCAGCGGGTCGCCGATTCGACCGGCGGCGACTACTTCGTTCTCGAGTCGGCCGACACTGTTCCGACGATCGTCGACGGCATCGAGGCGACGGAGGCGGCGCTCGTCGATGACGAACCGAAACTGATCGTCTCCGACCAGCCCACCCCACTCGTCGTGCTCGCGATCGTGCTTCTCGCAAGTCTGCTCGCTCTCGCGTGGAGGGCCCGGCTGTGAGATTCTCTCCTGTTCTGCCGCTGCCCGCGCTCATCGCGGTGTTCGCCGTGTTGGCGGCGTTCGCCATCTGGCAGCTGATTGCGCGCGAGAATCGTGCGCGTCGGCTGTCGTGGGCGGTGCGCGCTGGGATGGTCGTCTTGTTGCTGCTCGTCGCCCTCCGCCCGGGAATCCCCGGAGCGGGCGGCGAGAAGGCCACGACCGATGTCGACGTCTTCTTCGTGGTCGACACCACCACGAGCATCATCGCCGAAGACTTCGACGGCTCCCAGCCGAGACTCGACGGCGTGAAGAGCGACATCGTCGACCTCGTCGACGCGTATCCGGGTGCGAAGTTTGCTCTCCTGTCGTTCGACAGCTCCGCAGTGCTTCGCGTGCCGCTCACCTCCGATGCCACTGCGGTCTCCAACGCGGCGGATGTGCTGGCGCCCGA
Organism: Agreia sp. VKM Ac-1783; assembly: GCF_900177765.1. Lineage (GTDB taxonomy): Bacteria > Actinomycetota > Actinomycetes > Actinomycetales > Microbacteriaceae > Agreia. The sequence goes on along the minus strand of NZ_FXWI01000002.1, from coordinate 467,667 downwards.
GATCACGCTCTACTCGAACGGCAGCAGTATCACCCAGGCGAAAGACCTCCTCGCATCGACACTGCAACGAGCAGAGGCCGCAGAGCCGGATCGTTCGCGTCTCGTGTACTACTTCGGCGACGGTGAGCAGACGTCGTCGGCGCCCGTCGAGAGCTTCGACGACTCCGCTCGGTTCGTCAGCGGGGGATACGTGTTCGGCTACGGCACCGACGCCGGAGGGCAGATGCGGGTGCAGACGGGATACTACGACGATGACAAGACCGACGACGGGTATGTGACCGACGACACGGGTGCGCCCGCTCGCTCTGTCATAGACGAGAAGAATCTGCGCACGATCGCAGACCAACTGGGCGTGGAGTACGTGCACAGGACCGCTCCCGGCGATGCGCCGGCATCCGATGTCGGGCCGTCACAGGCCCTGTCCACGTCGAACGAGTCCACGGGGGGCACGACGGAGCTGTACTGGATACCGGCCGCGGCGCTCATGCTGCTGCTCGCATTCGAGGCAATCGTGATCGTGCGGCGTCTCCGCGAGCTCCGCGCGGCGGCCATCCGGCATGGGGGCGAGGAATGATGCGTCGTCGTACGAAAGCCGGCCTCGTCGCCTTGGCACCGACCGTGCTCGCGACGGTCGTGGCGGTCAAGCTCGTCGGACTCGCGATCGTCTCCGGCCAGGTGTCGGCGGCCTACGAGCGCGAGGACTTCGAATCGGCCACCTCGCTGGCGAGATGGCTCACCGTCGTCAACGTGATCGATCCGTGGAAGGCGCACTTCGCTGTCGGCGACGGGCTCGCGGCGCAGGGGCTCGACGCGGATGCGCAGGTCGAGTTCGAGCGTGCGCTCGGCTTGGCGTCCCCCGCCGAGCAGTGCCCCGTGCGGGTGAATCTGTCACTGGTGCTCGAACGTCAGGGTGACGCCGTCGTTGCAGCCGACCCGACGAAGCGTGACGAGGCATCCGCGTTCTACGATGAGGCGCTCGACGTGATCGACAAGGCCGACGAGTCGTGTCGCCAGCCGCCGCAGAACGGAGAAGAGGGCACCGACGACGAGCTCTCCGATTCGGAGAAGCGGGTGACGGAGAAGAAGGATGCGCTCGCCGAGCAGCCTCCCGAGGACGAGGGCGACTCGAGCGACGATCAGCCGAAGCCAGATGATTCGCCGAGCGATGCCACGGTCGAGCAACTCGAGGAGAAGCTCCGCGATGCGGGTCAGGATCGTAGCGACCAGCAGACGGCAGAGCGCACCCCTTCCGATCCGGACTACGTCGACAAGCCCTGGTGACGCCGGCGTTCAGCAGAATCCGCCTGGGAACACAGCAAATTCCGAAGTTCTCTCGCTAGTTTCGTGAGCCTTGCCGAAACCCTCCGGGTCAGACAAAGGAATTCGATTCTCATCAGCTCGTTACGCACCTCCTCATCCATCGCTCCCCGACACGGTCGCCTCGGCAACCGCTCGGGCGTCTGGGCTGTCATCCGGATCGTCGCGATCACGGCAGCCGTCGCGGTCGTGAGTGCGGTGTCGATCGTCGCGATCGCCGTCAACGGGCTCGCCTCCACCGTGCAGGCGAACACCGTGGCGCTCAGCAACGAGTCCGACGTTCCGCAGCTCGTCGATGTGGGGGCGATCGAAGGCGGCGTCAACCTCCTCATCGTCGGCAGTGACACGCGCATCAATCAGCTCTCGACAGAGGGCGACGACACCGAGGGCGCGCGCAACGACGTGACCATGCTCCTGCACATCAGTCAGGATCATCAGAACGTCAGTGTCATCAGCTTTCCGCGCGACACGATGGTCGACATGGCGAAGTGCACCGATCCCGACACGGGGGAGGTCTACGGCGAGACGTCGTACCAGCAGCTCAACACGGCCCTCGGGCGTGGCGGGCAGCGCGGCGGCCTCGGCTGCGTCGTCGCGACCGTCGAGCAGATCACGGGCCTGAAGATTCCGTACGCGGGCGTCATCTCGTTCGACGGTGTTGCGGCCATGACCTCGGTGATCGGCGGCGTCGACGTCTGCATTTCCAAGCCGATCGACGACCCCTACAGCAACCTTCACTTGGGTGCGGGCAACCAGACCCTCTCCGGCGAAGACGCGCTTGCGTTCCTCCGCACGCGAGAGGGCGTCGGCGACGGCAGCGACCTTGCGCGTATCAGCTCTCAGCAGGTGTACCTCTCCGCCCTCGTCCGCAAGATGCTCTCCGACGGAACGCTCTCCAACCCGGTGACGCTGTACGGTCTCGCCAATGCAGCCCTCAGCAACATGTTCCTGTCGACGGAACTCGGCAAGGTCGACTCGATGGTCTCGATCGCGAAGGCGCTGCAGGGCGTGCAGCTCGACAAGGTCGCGTTCCTCCGGTATCCGGTCAGTGGCGATCCCGACGATCCGAACCGTGTCGTCGTGAACGAGGCAGACTCGGAGATCCTCAACGCGGCCTTGGCAGCCGACACACCCCTCGACCTCAGCCAGGTGGGAACGGCGGACTCCGCGACCAGTGCCGATGGCACCGGTGACACGCCGACGGGCGATCCGGCGACCGAGGCTCCGACAGATCCGGCGGCCGACCCCGCCGCGACGACGGCGCCGGATGCCGGTGGCGCGACCGTTCTGCCCGACTCCTTCACCGGACAGACGGCCGCGAAGGTCACCTGCTCCGTCGGCAACTGACCCTACTGTCGGGTCGACACCGCTTCGATCAATAGACTGGTGAGCGTGTCAGTTCGCCTCAGCAACTATTTCCTCCGTACCCTCCGCGAAGATCCCTCCGATGCAGAGGTGGCGAGCCATCGCCTCCTCGTGCGCGGCGGCTACATCCGTCGCCAGGCTCCGGGCATCTTCGCGTGGCTGCCTATCGGGCTGCGCGTCAAGGCTCGGATCGAGAACATCATTCGCGAAGAGATGACGGCCGCCGGTGCGCACGAGGTGCACTTTCCGGCGCTGCTGCCGAAGGAGCCCTACGAGGTCACGGGGCGCTATACCGAGTACGGCGACGGCATGTTCCGACTCACCGATCGACACGAGGCCGACTACGTCCTGGCGCCGACGCACGAAGAGGTCTTCACCCTTCTGGTGAAAGACCTCGTCAACAGCTACAAAGATCTGCCCCTGTCGATCTATCAGATCCAGGACAAGTATCGCGACGAGGCGCGCCCCCGCGCGGGTCTGCTGCGTGGGCGCGAATTCACGATGAAAGACGCCTACTCGTTCGACGTCACCGACGAGGGCCTCGAGGCCTCGTACCAGGCTCAGCGTGCGGCGTACGAGCGCATCTTCACGCGGCTCGGCCTCGAGTACGTCATCGTCAAGGCAGACGCCGGAGCGATGGGCGGCTCGAAGAGCGAGGAGTTCCTGCACCCGACTCCCATCGGTGAAGACACTTTCGTGCGCAGCGCCGGAGGCTACGCGGCGAACGTCGAGGCATTCACGACCACGCCGCCCGCGCCGCGCCCCTACGAGGGGCTCACGCCTCCCGACGTGCATGACACCCCGGACACTCCCACGATCCAGACCCTGGTCGACCTCGCCAACGCGAACCATCCCCGACCCGACGGCCGCTCGTGGACCGCGGCGGACACGCTGAAGAACGTCGTGCTTGCACTTCGAAACCTCGATGGCACGCGCGAGCTGGTCGTCATCGGCCTTCCCGGCGACCGCGAGGTCGACCTGAAGCGCGCGGAGGTCGCCTTCGCACCCGCTGAGGTCGAGGCCGCGATCGAGAAGGACTTCGTCGCTCACCCCGGCCTGGTCAAGGGGTACATCGGACCGTGGTCTGCTGAGGGCGCTGTTCTCGGAACGACCGGTTCGACCGGTATCCGCTACCTGCTCGACCCGCGCGTCTCCGACGGCAGCGGCTGGATCACGGGATCGAACCAGCACGGACGACATGTGTTCGGACTCGTAGCGGGACGGGATTTCACCTCCGATGGAACCGTCGAGGTCGCTCAGGTGCTCGCGGGCGACGAAGCTCCCGACGGCTCCGGGCCGGTCGAGCTCGCGCGCGGCATGGAGATCGGTCACGTCTTCCAGCTCGGTCGCAAGTACGCCGAGGCTCTCGGGCTGAAGGTGCAAGACGAGAACGGCAAGCTCGCCACGGTGACGATGGGCTCGTACGGCATCGGCGTGACCCGCATCCTGGCGATCATCGCCGAGCTGAACAACGATGACAAGGGCCTCATCTGGCCGAAGGCCGTCGCCCCGTTCGATGTGCATGTCGTGGCCACGGGTCGCGACGCGGCGGTCTACGAGACGGCCGAGACGATCGTCGAGGCGATCGAGGCATCCGGGCTCGAGGTGCTCTACGACGACCGGCCCAAGGTGTCGCCCGGCGTCAAGTTCGGCGATGCCGAACTGCTGGGTGTTCCGACGATCGTGATCGTGGGTCGCGGCGCCGTCGACGGCGTCGTCGAACTCTGGGATCGGGCATCCGGAGAGCGTGTCGAGGTGCCCATCACCGAGCTCGTGCCCCGCCTGCGCTGATTTGCGTGTGCGGTACCGCGGAGTCGATCCGTCGGGTAAATTGGTCTGTTGGACCCGACGCCATCCGCGTCGGGGGACCACGAACTTAATACAGAAGAAGGAGGCCGGGTTATGGACATCGACCTCAGCGTGCTCAGGCTCTTGGAGCGCGAGCGGGAGATCCCGTTCGACGAACTGGTAGAGATCATCGAACAGGCGATCCTGACCGCCTACATCAAGCACACGACACCGGTTCTGCCGGTCGACGCACCGAAAGACACGCCGGCGCCTGTCGCTCCGAACGCGCGCGTGCACCTCGATCGCAAGAGCGGACACGTGAGCATCTACGTGCCCGAGCTCGACGACGACGGTGCCGTGATCGGCGAGAGCGAAGACAGCCCGAGCGACTTCGGTCGAATCGGAGCGTTCGCCGCCAAGCAGGTCATCAACCAGCGTCTTCGCGATATCGCGGATGACGCGGTTCTGGGCGAATTCAAGGGTCGCGAGGGCGACATCGTCGCCGGAATCATCCAGCAGGGACCGAACCCTCGCATGATTCACGTCGACCTCGGAACGATCGAGGCCATCCTCCCTCCCGAGGAACAGGTACCGGGTGAGGACTACTCGCACGGCTCACGCATCCGCGTCTACGTCACGAGCGTGTCGAAGGGCACCAAGGGCCCGTCGATCACGGTCTCCCGCACGCACCCCTCGCTCGTTCGCAAGCTGTTCGCGCTCGAGGTTCCCGAGATCGCGTCGGGCGCCGTCGAGATCGTTTCGCTCGCCCGCGAGGCCGGACACCGCACCAAGATCGCCGTGCGTGCCACCGAGCCCGGAATCAACGCCAAGGGCGCCTGCATCGGCGAACTGGGTCAGCGGGTTCGCGCTGTCACGAGCGAGCTGGGCAACGAGAAGATCGACATCGTCGATTTCTCGACCGATCTGCCCACCTTCGTCGCGAACGCGCTGTCGCCCGCCAAGGTGTCGAGCGCCTTCGTCATCGACGAGTCGCTGAAAGCCGTGCGCGCACTCGTTCCCGACTACCAGCTGTCGCTCGCCATCGGCAAAGAGGGGCAGAACGCCCGGCTTGCCGCGAAGCTCACCGGCGCCAAGATCGACATCCAGCCCGATTCGGTGATGGACGAAGCCTGACGCCGCGTCACCACGGGGATCGATTCGGCGGAGGTGTAGTATGGAACCCGTAAGAACGTGCGTCGGTTGCCGCGCGCGCGCCGATCGATCCTCACTTCTGAGGGTCGTCGCCCGGATTCCAGTCGTGGTCGTCGATGAGACGGCCGTTCTGCCCGGTCGGGGCGCGTGGGTGCATCCACGCATCGAGTGCGTCGAGAAGGCGCAGACACGCAAGGCTTTCGGCCGTGCGTTGCGCATCACGACCGCACTCGACACGTCTTCCGTTCTCTCTTTTCTCGAGCGGCAGGCGACTCATCCATCAATCCGCAGACATTCAGTTTCTAAAGAACAGGCTGAAACGTACATCGTGACCAACTAATGAGTGACAACTAATGAGCGGCTCCAAATGAGCCCCGCGCACAACTAATGGTCTGCCCCTGTTTGGGAGCGGATCCCAGACAGGAGAATTGTGGCTGCAAAACCACGCGTACACGAAGTCGCCGCCGAACTCGGCGTCGACAGCAAGATCGCCCTCGCGAAACTGAAAGAAATGGGTCAGTTCGTCAAGGGCCCCTCATCGAGCATCGAGCCGCCCGTCGCTCGTCGCCTGAAGGAAGCCCTTCTCGCTGACGGCGCCGGAACGGCTGCTGCGGCACCTGCCCCGGCCAAGGCCGCCCCGTCGCCCGCCCGCCCGGGTGGCGCTCGGACCACGGCGACCCCCGGTCCCGCACGTCCTGCAGCGCCCGCCGCACCCACCCCCGCGGCACCCGCTGCTCCCGCCGTCGAGACCCCCACTCCCGCTGCAGCACCCGCTGCACCGGCTGAGGCACCCGCGGCGACCCCGACACCGACACCGGCTGTCGAGACCAACCAGCCCGCGGCTCCGGTCTCTACGGGCGAAACCGCTCCGGCAGGTGGCGCGCCCCGTCCGGGCGCTCCGCGTCCCGGCAACAACCCGTTCGCCAGCCAGCAGGGCATGCAGCGTCCCGGCGCCCCGCGCCCGGGCAACAACCCGTTCGCGAGCCAGCAGGGCATGGGCACCACGCCTGCCCCCCGAGCGGGTACCGGCGGAGGCTCGACCGGCGCGATCCCGCGTCCGGCAGCCCCTCGTCCGGGTGCTCCTCGTCCGGGCGCTCCGCGTCCCGGCGGCGCAGGCCAGGGCGCACGTCCCGGCGGCTTCGGCCAGCGTCCCGCAGGTGCCGGTGGCGGATTCCGCCCCGGCGGCGCGGGTGGCGCTCGCCCGGCAGGCGGCGGTTTCCAGCGCCCGGGCGGCGCTCCCGGAGCGACGCCCGGTTTCGGTGCGCCTCGCCCCGCGGGCGGTGGCGGCCGCGGTCGTGGCCCCGGCGGAGGAACGGCCGGAGCTTTCGGTCGTGGAGGCGGTCGTGCCAAGGCGCGTAAGTCGAAGCGTACGAAGCGGGCCGAATTCGAGCTGCGGGAAGCCCCGTCGCTCGGAGGCGTCAGTGTTCCCCGTGGTGACGGCTCGACCGTGGTGCGACTGCGCCGCGGTGCATCCATCACCGACTTCGCCGACAAGATCGACGCGAGCCCCGGAAACCTCGTCACCGTGCTGTTCCACCTCGGTGAGATGGCCACGGCGACGGAGTCACTCGACGAGGCGACGTTCGACATCCTGGGTGAAGAGCTCGGCTATAAGATCCAGATGGTCTCTCCGGAGGACGAGGATCGCGAGCTGCTGAGCGGCTTCGACATCGACATCGACCAGGAGCTCGAAGACGAGACCGACGAGGTCCTCGAGATCCGTCCGCCCGTCGTCACCGTCATGGGTCACGTCGACCACGGTAAGACGAGGCTCCTCGACGCGATCCGCAGCGCGAACGTCGTCGCGGGCGAAGCCGGTGGCATCACCCAGCACATCGGTGCCTACCAGGTCTCGGCCGAGCACGAGGGCGTCGAGCGCAAGATCACGTTCATCGACACCCCGGGTCACGAGGCGTTCACCGCCATGCGCGCCCGTGGTGCGCAGGTCACCGACATCGCGATTCTGGTAGTCGCGGCCGACGACGGCATCATGCCGCAGACGGTCGAGGCCCTCAACCACGCCCAGGCGGCCAACGTGCCGATCGTGGTCGCGGTGAACAAGGTCGACAAGGTCGGTGCGAACCCCGCCAAGGTGCGCCAGCAGCTCACCGAATTCGGCCTCGTCGCCGAAGAATACGGTGGAGACGTGATGTTCGTCGACGTCTCGGCACTCAACAACATCGGTATCAAGGAACTCCTCGACGCCGTGTTGCTGACCGCCGATGCCGGTCTCGACATGCGCGCAAACCCGAACAAGGATGCCCGTGGTGTCGCCATCGAGGCGAAGCTCGACAAGGGCCGTGGTGCGGTTGCGACCGTGCTCATCCAGTCGGGTACGCTGCGCGTCGGAGACCCGATCGTCGCCGGAACCGCCTACGGCAAGGTGCGTGCCATGCACGATGAGGATGGAAACATCGTCACCGAGGCAACGCCCGCCCGCCCCGTGCAGGTGCAGGGACTCTCGACGGTGCCTCGCGCCGGCGACACGTTCCTGGTCACCGAAGACGACCGCACCGCCCGGCAGATCGCCGAGAAGCGCGAAGCCGTCGAGCGCAACGCGCTGCTGGCCAAGAGCCGCAAGCGCATCTCGCTCGAGGACTTCACCCGCGCACTCGAAGAGGGCAAGGTCGAGTCGCTCAACCTCATCATCAAGGGTGACGTGTCCGGTGCCGTCGAGGCACTGGAAGAGTCGCTGCTCAAGATCGAGGTCGACGATTCGGTTCAGCTGCGCATCATCCACCGCGGTGTGGGTGCTGTCACGGAGTCCGACGTCAACCTGGCCACGGTCGACAACGCGATCATCATCGGGTTCAACGTGCGTCCCGACACGAAGGCGCGCGAGCGCGCCGCTCGTGAAGGCGTCGACGTGCGCTTCTACTCGGTCATCTACTCCGCGCTCGAAGACATCGAGAACTCGCTCAAGGGCATGCTCAAGCCCGAGTTCGAAGAGGTGCAGTCGGGTGTGGCGGAGATCCGCGAGGTCTTCCGTTCCTCCAAGTTCGGAAACATCGCCGGTGTCATCGTGCGCTCGGGAACCATCACGAGAAACGCCAAGGCGCGGGTCATCCGCGACGGCGTCGTGGTCGGAGACAACCTGGCCATCGAGTCGCTGCGTCGTTTCAAGGACGACGTCACCGAGGTTCGTACGGACTTCGAAGCCGGTATCGGCCTCGGCAAGTTCAACGACATCCAGATCGGCGACGAGATCGAGACCATCGAGATGAAGGAGAAGCCGCGCGTCTAGTCCTCACGGATCTAGATCGCAGCTTCGAAAGAGAACGGAAAGCACCATGGCTGATCCCGCACGTGCCAGAAAAATGGCAGAGCGAATCCAGGTCATCGTCGCGAAGACGCTCGAGCGGGGGTTGAAAGACCCCCGCCTGGGCTTCGTCACCATCACCGATGTGAGAGTGACGGGCGACCTGCAGCACGCATCGGTCTTCTACACGGTGTACGGCTCAGACGAGGAGCGCGCAGACAGCGCAGCGGCTCTGAAGAGCGCCACGGGAATGCTGCGGAGCGAGGTGGGCAAGAACATCACGGCCCGCCTCACTCCGAGCCTGGAGTTCATTCCAGACGGCATCCCTGAGAACGCCCAGCTGATCGACGGCCTCCTGGCCGAGGCTCAGCAGCGCGACGCCGAGACTCTTCGGCTCGCTCGCGAGGCGAAGTACGCCGGCGACGCCGACCCGTACATCAAGCCGCGACAGCCAGGCGACGACGAGCTCGATGAGCTCGACGACGATGAAGACGACGACGAACCGGTGACGGCTCCGCGTCACTGACCGCGCTAACCGGTCAAGCGAATTCAGCGGCGACTTCCTCTACTCCGAGGAAGTCGCCGCTTTTTTCTACCCTGTGCACCAGCTCGGTGAGTTTCTCGTTGATCGGTGCCGTCAACCCCGCGGCGGCGGCCGCACGCACGACGGCGCCGTTGAGAAAGTCGATCTCGGTCGGCTGGCCCCGCCGGATGCTCTGCAGGGTCGAGCCCGGATTCGGAGTGTCGCCCATTCTCGCTGCCATCACTCGCGGAAGCACGCGGCCTATGGCGATCGGTGCGATCGCGAATGCCCTCAGAATCGGCTGACTCATGCCCTGTAACGACGCGAAACGGACTCCGGTCGCGAAACCGATCCGCACCGCTTCACGCATGCTTGCCGTGACGATACGGCCCAGCACAGGATGCACGAGCGTCTCCTGCGCCGACAGCCCGGTGATGGCGGGCATCGCGTTGACCTGATTGACGATCAGTTTCGACCACTGAGCGCCGCGGAAGTCGGTGACCAGCAGCGTCGGCATGGCCGCACGGAGCACGGATGAGACATGGGCGGCGACCTCCCGGCGGGCCGGATGGTCGGTGCCGATGACGGTGGGTCCTGCAGCCGTCACCTCGATGAGGCCCGGCTTCAGATAGCTCGCGGCGTAGATCGCGATCGCCCCGATGACGGGGGAGTCGGGCAGCATCTCTTCGGCGAGGCGCACCCCGTCGAGCCCGTTCTGCACAATGACGACGGGGATCCCCGCCAGCGATTCGGCGTTCGCCGTGATCGCGCCGGCCGCATCCTGCGCTTTGGTGCACACGAACGCGAGCTCGGGCGTCACGTCGAGCACTGCGGATGCCCGGGGCCGGGCCGTGTGCTCGCCCCAACCGCCCGATATGCGCAGACCGGATGAGCGGATCGTCTCCAGCTGTTCGCCCCGCGCTGTGATCGCCACGTCATGTCCAGCACGATCGAGGAGTGCCGCGATGGTGCCGCCGATCGCACCTGCTCCGATCACGGCGATTCGCATGAGTCCAGCCTATGCGCCGAGATGCCTCGACCTAGTTCCACACGTCGCTGACGAGCGTGTCCAATAGTCCTGGAGTCGAGACGTTGGCCTGGCTCACCCGGATGAATACGCCGTCGCGGACGAGGACGGTCTGGCCGACCTCGACGTTGTACTTGGTCTCTGTCGTGAACTTGACGCACGTCTCGGCGGAAGCCTCCTGGGTGCAACTGAAGCCATCGGCTGGCAGCGACTGCAGATACGGGGCCGAAATGGCGGGGGTGACCTCGCCGATCTCGACGGACAGGTTCGTGATGTCGGCCTGGGGGTCTCTCCACACGCATCGGAGTTCCGTTGCTGACAACATCGACTCGAGCAGAGTCGCATCGCTCGGTGCTGGGGCCGGAGCGATGGGCCCCGTAGGCGTGTAGTAAGGCCCGCCGCGGTTTCCGACCACGGCCGGATCGTTCAACGGCCAGCTGCCGAACGTGGAGGCGAAGGGCGTCGATGCAATCAGCGACGCGCAATCTGTCGGTATAGCGAATGCTGCCGGCTCAGGGGCTGGCAGCGTGGTCTCGGGCGCGGCCGGGCTCATCGTGGGTGCCGCCGCTGTGGGTGGCGCTGTCGTTGACTGCCCGCTTGGCGGCGACCCCGCACATCCGGTCAGCATGACACCGAGAATGGTGATCGACACGCCGACAAGAGCCCTCATGCTGGTACCACCTTCGTCTTTCGATTCTGCTGGCCAGCATAGGGCCGGTCACGAGGGAAGGGCGAAGCCATCCGGTGTTCGCGCGAGCAGGCCGTCGCTGACGAGGCCGTCTATGGCCCGCTCGAGCTGCACGCTGTCGTGCCAGACCGCATCGACGGCCCCCATGGGTACGCCTTGGGCGGCCTCGCTCGCTCGGAGGAGCGCGAGGACAAGACCGCGCACCTGACGGTCCGACCCTTCGAACTTCTTCTGCACCTTCTTGCGCGGTCCGCCGGTCTCGGGGAACCCGGCGCGAAGCCATGCGCACGAGGCGCGAATCGGGCAGATGTCGCAGTCCGGTCGGCGCGCCGTGCACACCACGGCGCCGAGTTCCATGATGGCCGCGTTGAACCGGCGCGCATCGTGTTCGTCGTCGGGCAGCAGCCGCTCCATGGCTTCGAGGTCGCGTCTGGCGCTCGGCGGACCTGCGTCGTCGCGACCTTCGATGGAGCGGGCGATGACACGGCGGGTATTCGTGTCGACGACCGGATGCCTGTCGCCGTAGGCGAAGACGGCCACGGCTCTCGACGTGTAGTCGCCGATACCCGGAAGTGCCCGCAGCGCCGTCACGTCGGACGGCACAACACCGCCGTGCATCTCGGTGATCGCGACGGCGCAGGCGTGCAACCAGAGGGCACGTCGCGGGTATCCGAGCGACTGCCAGGCACGCACGGCCTCGCCGGGGGAGTCTGCAGCGAGAGCCTCGGGAGTGGGCCAGCGTTCGAGCCATTCTTCGAGTCTCGGGATCACGCGAGCCACGGGCGTCTGCTGCAGCATGAATTCGCTGACCAGGATGCCCCAGGCGCCGAACCCGGGAGCGCGCCACGGAAGATCCCGCGCAGACTCCTCGAACCATTCGATGAGCGCGCGAGCATAATCGCTCGTGGCGGTCGCTCCTGCAGATCCACTGGGCGAGGCGTTCATCGTCACCGTGACAGCCTAGGCTCACCGTGAGCCGCGATCGTGCCCGCGGTCGCGACCTTCGTGAGAAACTCGTGGCGTGATCGCTGACTACTGGCCCCTTCTCAATCTGCAGTTGACGACCGAGCGATTGGTCCTCCGTTCGCCGAACGACGATGAGCTTGCAGCACTCGCCCACGTCGCCGCTCAGGGCGTGCACGCGCCCGGGGAGCGCCCGTACCTCGTGCCCTGGACGGAGGGGACGCCCCGAGAGCGTGCGGTGCACGTCGTGCAGCAGCATTGGCGGCGGCGTGGTGAATGGTCTCCCGACTCCTGGGAGCTCGAGATGGGGCTTTTCCTCGATGGGCAGCCCGTAGGGATGGTGGCCATGCGCGCCCAGGACTTTCGAGTGCGGCGAGAGGTGAAGACGGAATCGTGGCTCGGAATCGACCACCACCGGCGCGGGCTCGGAACCGAGGCACGCGCAGCGCTGCTGCACCTCGCATTCGCAGAGCTCGAAGCCGATAGCGCGGTGAGCGAGGTGTTCCCAGACAACGCAGGGTCTCAGGGCGTCTCTCGACGCCTGGGGTATCGCCACGACGGAATCTCACGCGACAGGCGCGGCGACGATGTGCTCGTCTCCGATCGCCTTCGCCTGGACCGGCAGGATTGGGCCCGACTAGGCCGCCCGGATGTGGGCGTGCTGGGCCTGACCCCCTGCTTGCCGTTTTTCGGCGTCTCGCCGTGAGCTGAATGTGCTCGCACGGTCGCAGCGATAGAGTCCGGTGCATGATCGTATGGCTGAACGGCACCCACGGTGCAGGCAAGACGACGACAGCCGCGCTGCTGCAGCCTCTGCTGCCTGATTCTCGGGTTCTCGACGCGGAGCAAGTCGGCGGAGTGCTGATGAACATCACGCCCGGCCTGCCGGAGACGGACAACTTTCAACATTGGCCCCCGTGGCGGCCCCTGGTCGTCGAGACGGCGCGCCGTGTCCTGCAGTACGCCGGGGGAACGCTGGTGATGCCCATGACGGTGCTCGTCGAGGAGTACTGGCGGGAGATCAGCTCGGGTCTCGCCGAGCACGGTATACCCGTGCGGCATTTCGTACTGCATGCGGAGACGTCGGTGCTCCGCAACAGGATCATGACAGACGAGGTGATGGGTCCGTCGAGGTTCAGACTCGCCTACCTGGAGCCCTACGCCGACGCTGCTCGTACATGGCTGCACAAAGACGCCGAGGTGATCGATACCACCTCCGTCTCGCCTGAGCAGGTGGCGCGGCAGATCGCCGAATCCATCGTGCAAACCGGATGCGCGACCACGCCCGTTCCCGTGATCTAAGCTTGGCGACTGGCAAGGCCGACGAGGAAAGCTGCGGGAATGACTTCAGGCATGTGGGGCGCCGACCCGACCGAGTTGCGCACTCTGGCGAAGAGTGTTGATTCGGCCGCGCAGCAGCTGGGTGGCATCCTGACTTCGCTGACCTCGCAGATCAATGGCGTCAGCGCCTGGGCTGGGCCGGACGCCGATGGGTTTCGTTCTCAATGGAACACGACTCACAGAAACTCGATCGCCTCGGCCAACAACGCCCTCCTCAAAGCCTCCACGACGCTGCTGGCCAATGCCCGAGAGCAGGAACAGACCAGCGCCGTGGACGGATCGACCTCGGGTCCTTCTGGCGTGCCGAGCTCACCACCACATTCCGATAGCCCAGGATCGAGTCCAGAACCCGACCTGCTCGCTGATCTGCTCGATGACCCGGCCCTCGCCGCAGCCGGGGAGGCTTTCACCGACGCGGACGCGTTCGGTTTTGTCAGCGACCTCGCGAAACTCCGCCTCGGAGCGAGCTTCGACAGTCTCGAGGGGGCGCTGCACTTCAGCAGATTCGAGCAGGGATTCGGTGCCCTCAACGATTTCCTCCACGGCGAGAACTGGGGTGCCGCCACGCAGCGGTTGAGCAACATGCTCGGCGACGGTGTACTCGCCGGCAAAGTGGGTTCGGCGGCCGAAATTCTCGGTAACGCCGGCAAGATCCTCGGTCCTGCCGGTGCCGTGCTCGGGGTGGTCGGGGTCGCGAATGACATTGTCAAGAAGGATTACGGTCGTGCGGCGTACGACGGTGTTGCGACCGGATTGGGAATCGCGGCGATGGTGACGCCACCGCCCGTCGACTTCGCCTTGGGTCTCGCAGCTGGTGGTATGGCGCTCGGATCAGTTCTCTATGACAACGTTCCGTTGGTGCACGACATCGTCGATGGTGCCCCAGCCGCCATCGGTACTGCGGCAGACGCGACGGGCAAGGCCATCGGCGCGGGTGCCGAAGCCGTGGCTCATGGCGCGGAGGACTTCGCCGAGGGCGTGGCGGACACGGCCAAGAAGTTCTGGCCTTTTGGATGACCGCCCTGAGGTCCGCTGAACCGATGACAACCGCATACAAGGAGAAGAAATGACCTTCCTCAGGACTGACGCGCAGCCCGTGCAGCCGCCGGCCGACCCGAACGACGGTGTGGTCTGCTTCGGTGCCGCCGAGGTGGCATACGCGATCTCTCTGTCCGAGGGCATCCAAAAGCGCAAGGCCATTTCTTTTCTTCAGGTCGATGACGCCTTCCTGACCGACCAGATCATCGCCCTGGGGGCGTCGAGCCTGCTCGCACGCGGACAACTCTCGATCGAAGGAGACGTCATGCGCCCGAGAGGAGGCCTGAGGCTGCTTGCCGCAGCGCTTCGTACGGCAATGCGATGGACGGAGATTGCTCTCGTCAACGAAGACGGAACAACGGCTGCCGTCTACGTCAGCGCACCCGATTTGTCGATCTTCCTTCAACCTGCGGCGATGAGCACCTGGGAGCTCGTGGTGAAGGCCCCTCTTGTCTCGGACGCCGACATGCTGATGCAGATGATCGAGAGCAACGCCGTGAGGCACCCGGTCGGTGTCACGTACTTCGGAACGGAAACGGCTACGTCGCCCAAGAACCACCTGTTCGTTCGTGCCTCGGAGGACGGCACGTGGGGTGTCGCTGACGTCGAGAACGTCGACGACCGGAGGCATGTAGACGGTGTGTCAACGGAGGTATTGCGGGAACGTCTCGTCGAATTCGCGGAGCTTCCGGCGCTATGAGCGCGACCCCGCCGCCCACGGATGGGGTTCCGGCCGAGCCGTTCCCCTGGATGAGCAAGACCAAGCCGACGGGCCCATATCGGTTCACTCTCCGGAGTCCCGCGAGTGAGGCCGTCATGGGGATTTTTCTTACGGTCGTCGGCTTCGCGTTCGTCGCTCTGCTCCTCAGAGACCCGTCGACACCGGCCATAGCGGTCGCCGTTCTGCTCTTCGTGCTGACCGTCGGTCCGGGTGTAGTGCTCCTCGTCATGGCCGTGGCCCGAGCGCGCTGGATCCGGGCGTACAAGAGAGTGCACGGTCACGTGCCCCCGTACTGACCCGCTTCGGAGACGCGTGCCTAGACTTGACATGTGTCCTCAGACCTTTCTCTCGATCGAGCAGTCACCCGCCGGTTCTTCGACGCTCAGGCGGCGGAGATCCTTCACAACTACGGTCGCGGACGAGCCATCGTCGCGGTAGACGGCGCGGTCGGCGCCACAGGGTTCGGCCGCGAGCTGGTCGCTGCCCTCGAGCGGGCCGGTCACGCATCCGTCTTCGCCTCGATCGACGACTTCGCGCAGCCGACAGCTCCGGGCGAGGCCGCTCGGCAGACGTCGTCTGACTACTACGAACGGCGCTACGACTACGCCACGTTCAGGCGGGTCCTCGTCGATCCGTTCCGTCTCGGGGGCAGCGCCGGCTTCGTCGTGGCGGCCTTCGACGAGAGTGCCTCGCGGGCGATCGAACCGGTCTGGCGTACGGCGGCGGCCGACGCCATCCTCGTGGTGGCCGGACCATTCCTCGCGCGGCCAGAACTGCGCGGAACATTCAACTACACGATCTTCCTCGAGACTCCGGCTCGCCCCCGATCCGTCGCACTCGATGAGGCGCTCGACCGCTACACGGCTGACGCCGGGCCGCGCTTCGTGGCGACGGCCATCGTCGACACCACAGACCCCGACCGTCCCCGGAGGGTATTCGCGGACAGCTGCTGACTCGACAGCCCCGGCGCTCGGCCAGAGTTCGGCGCACCGCGCGTTTACAGTTGAGGGGTGCCACACCAGTTCACCCGAGAAAAAGTCGAGCCGTCGACACGAAGCGGCGTCCTCCTGATCGACAAGGCCGAGGGGCTCACGAGCCACGATGTGGTCGCCCGCACCCGCCGAATCGCGGGAACACGCAAAGTCGGGCACGCGGGCACGCTCGACCCCATGGCCACGGGCCTGCTCGTTCTCGGGGTGAACGCCTCGACTCGGCTGCTCACATATGTGGTCGGCCTCGATAAGGAATACCTCGCGACGATCAGGCTCGGCGCCGCTACGACCACGGATGACCGGGAGGGAGAGGCGGTCTCCGTCGCTCCGACCGGCCTCGTCAGTACTCTCAGCGCGGCGGACATCCGGTCTCAGATCGATGAGCTGACGGGCGACATCGAGCAGACGCCGAGTTCGGTGAGCGCCATCAAGGTCGACGGCAAGCGAGCCTATGCGCTCGTTCGTGAGGGGGTCGAGGTGCAACTGAAGTCCCGGCCGGTGACGGTGTCTGAGTTCGAGATCGTCGATCAGCGCGCCGCGAGCATGGAGGACGGCGCCGACGTGCTCGACCTCGATGTGCGGATCGTCTGCTCCTCGGGAACGTATATTCGGGCCCTTGCCCGCGACCTGGGCAGGTCTCTCGGAGTCGGGGGACACCTGACCGCCCTCCGACGCACACGCATCGGCCCGTTCAGCGTGACGGAGGCATCCGACCTCGACACTGTCGTCGTGGCTGAGGCGCTCGAGGCGCCTGCCACAACGGCATCGCGGCTCTTCACGACGCTCCGCCTCACCGAGGAGCAGAGCATCGACCTCGGGCACGGCAAGAAGCTCGCGCTGGGCGACGATGTCCCGGATGCCGGAGGCCCGGTCGCCGCGGTCGCTCCCGACGGTCGTCTGGTCGGGCTCGTATCGGTGACGGCCGGTCGCGCCAAGACGCTGGTGAATTTTCCCCCAGACCCGGAGCAGGCCGCATCAGGAGCGTCCGAATGATCGAGTGGCTCACCATCGTTCAGGTGGCGGTCGCAGTCGCCGGAGGCATCCTGTGTCTCGCCCTCGGATTCGCGGGACGCAAACCGAACGACTACACCCTCGGCGTCGTGGCGCTGGTCGAGGTGCTGCTGGTCGCGCAGCTGATCTCGGCGATCGTGTCTCCGTTCGTGGGCAACACCCCGAGCGGCGACCCTCTCGAGTTCTATACCTACCTCATCTCCGCGCTGCTGCTTCCGGCCGCGGGGGTGTTCTGGGCGCTCGTCGAGAGAACCCGCTGGAGCACGGTGATCCTGGGCGTGGTCTGTCTCGCGATCGCTGTCATGGTCTATCGGATGAACGTGATCTGGTTCGTGCAGGGCGCCTGACGGAGTAGAGGCCTCACGCGGGTTGTAAACTCGATTAGCCATGCCAGAACTCACCGCTCCCGCACCCCGCTCGACACGCTCGAAGGGCGTCGGCAGGCTACTCGTCGTCGTCTACGGCATTCTCGCCCTCGGGGCTACGGGTCGCTCGTTCGTGCAGATCGCCCATTCGCTCGAAGACGCGCAACAGGTGCCCTTGGCGTTCTGGCTGTCGGCCCTCGCCAGCGTGGTCTACATCGTCGCGACCATCGCTCTCGTCGCGCCGGGCCGGATCTGGTACCGCATCGCCTGGATCACGATCACCTTCGAGCTCGTCGGTGTGCTGGTCGTCGGCACGCTCAGTCTCACCCATCCCGAACTGTTCGCCAGGCCCAGCGTGTGGTCCTGGTACGGCAACGGGTATCTGTTCATTCCGCTGTTCCTCCCCGTTCTGGGCATGATCTGGCTCCGTTCGCGCCGCCGCAACCTCGACGCGGCCGATCGAGACGCGTCGGCCGCCGCATGAGAGTCTTCGACGATCTCGCGTCGGTGCCCTCGGACATCGGGCGCACCGCTGTCACCATCGGCAAGTTCGACGGCGTGCATGCCGGACACAGGGCTGTGATCCGCCAGCTGCTCGGAGTTGCCGAGGCGGAGTCGCTGACGAGCGTGGTCGTGACCTTCGACAGGCATCCGCTCGCGCTGCTCTCGCCGGGCCGCTGCCCGGCCACTCTGGTGGGCACGGAGCGCAAGGTCGAGCTGCTGTCGTCGACCGGCGTCGACGCGGCTGTCGTTCTCACCTTCGACAGGGCGTTCGCAGATCAGAGCCCTCAGGAGTTCGTCTCCCGCATGCTCGTCGACGCTCTGCACGCCAAGGTCGTTCTCGTCGGCAGCGACTTCCGCTTCGGCGCCCGCGGCGCCGGTGACGTGGGCCTCCTTCGAGAACTCGGGCGGCAGCATGGATTCGAGGTGCAACTCATCGACGATGTGCGACTCGACGGCGATCGCCGGGTGTCATCGACCTGGATCCGCGAGCTCCTGCGCGAGGGCGACGTCGAGGGCGCGGCAGAACTGCTCGGCCACATCCCCACGGTGCGAGGCATGGTCGTGCACGGCGCGAAGAGAGGGCGTGAGCTCGGTTTCCCGACAGCCAATCTGTCGCCGGAGTCCCAGGGCCTCATTCCGGCCGACGGAGTCTATGCGGGGTGGCTCACCGACAACGGCGTGCGATACCCCGCGGCCATCTCCGTGGGCAACAACCCGACGTTCACGGGTGTGCCGCAGAAGCAGGTCGAGGCATTCGTGCTCGATGAGGACATCGATCTCTACGACCACATCGTCGATGTCGAGTTCACCCATCGCATCCGAGGCATGGTCAAGTACACGGGAGTCGGGCCGCTGATTGAGCAGAT
Source organism: Agreia sp. VKM Ac-1783 (assembly GCF_900177765.1). GTDB lineage: Bacteria > Actinomycetota > Actinomycetes > Actinomycetales > Microbacteriaceae > Agreia. Next base: position 448,747 of record NZ_FXWI01000002.1, on the reverse strand, counting down.
GAACGACGACGTCGTGCAGGTGCGTGGGCTGCTGGCCTAGATCGACCGGTAGACGAGAGCGGCCGCGCCGATGAGCGGACCATCTGCATCGAGTCCGGTAGGACGAACCTCGACGCGGCGCGCGTAGTCGAACCGGGAGTAACGGTCGATCGCGGCGCGGATGATGTCGAAGAGGTCGGGCGTGACGAGAGAGAAGCCGCCTCCGATGACGACCACCTCGAGATCGAGAAGTGTCGACACCGACGCGATCGCGCGGCCGATCGCCGTTCCGCTTCGAGTCACGGCGGCCACGGCGATTCGATCACTCTGGGCATAGGCCTTGGCGAGATCCTCACCGGTCTCGCCCTTGAAGCCCCGCTCCCGCGCCCAGGCGACCGTGTGCGGGCCGGCGGCGATCTCTTCGAGCGTGCACGGCGCATCCGGCTCGGTGAAGCCGGGCACCTCGAGCTGCCCGATGTGACCGGCGTTCCCAGAGAAGCCTGCGACGACCGCGCCTCCCGAGATCACGCCACCGCCCACACCAGTCGAGACGATCATGCCCATCATGTTGTCGATGCCTCGGCCGGCACCGACCCAGTTCTCGGCAAGGGTGATGCAGAGGCCGTCGAGCCTCAAGACCGAAGGCGCGTCGTATCCGGCCTCGCGCGCCGCGGTCGCGACGGTCTCGCGCAGAGGGAAGTCGCGCCACACGGGCAGATTGACGGGGGAGACGCGGCCCCTTTCGCGATCGATCGGGCCCGCTGCGCCGATGCCGATGCCGCGAAGCGGCGTTCCTGCTGGAACGCGTTGAAGAGACGCTGTCACGACGGCGGCCACGGCGTCGGCGAGTTCACTGGCCGAACGATCTCGTCCGGTCGGTCGCCGAAAACGGCTGCCATCGACAAGGGTTCCATCGTCGCGGACGAGCGCGGACTCGACCTTGGTTCCGCCGAAGTCCACCGCGAGCACGACGCTCGCCGGGTGGAGCTGTTCGACGATCGACGGTGTCGTAGTGGGGCTCGCTGTTGGCACGCAGACAGCCTAGGCCACGGCTCGCCCGTGCCCCGAGCGGATGCACCTCGGCTGTCGGCCGTGCCGGATATCGTGAGGACATGGTCTTCGACGCGAACGCAGCCCCCATCTCGCCCAGGCGCGTCGTGGAATCTCGTATCGAGGTCGTGTTCTCGCCCGCCGTCGTGTGGCACTGTCTCATCGACCCTGTGCTGCTCGACGGCTGGCTCGGCCATGTTCTGACCGACGGTCGTGTCGACAGCGGGTTTGCGATCGTCTGGCCTCTGGGCGATCCCCACGAGGCCGATTGGTTCGGAACGATCGACGAGAGCGAGCCGCTCCACAGGCTCGCCGTGCGATTCGACCCGTGCATCAGGGTCGAGTTCGGCATCGCTCCTGGCTCCCCAGCAGATCCCCGATCGTGCACGGTGATCGTGCGGCATGAGGCTTTCCTCACTGCCCCCGAGGAACGGGCGGTGCGTGCATTCTGGGCACGGCGTCTGCACGATCTGTCCGAGCTCCTCCACGGCCGCCCGGTCCACTGGAATCGCGCCGACATACGCTGACGGCGCTCCGACGATGCGTCTCTGTGTGTCAATGCCTCCCTGGCTCACACCTGGGCGCCGTACCGTGAGGGAATGGACAATGCCGCGCAGTCTCGTGTTCTCGTCACCGGAGCGACTGGATACGTCGGTGGCAGGCTCGTTCCCCGCCTGATCGATGCCGGATTCCGGGTGCGGGTCCTCGTGCGCGACCCCGTCAAACTCACGGACGTTCCGTGGGCGTCGGAGGTCGAGATCGTCACGGGCGATCTCGATGACGCCAGCACCCTGCCCGCAGCGATGGAGGGCGTCGACGTTCTGTACTACCTCGTGCACTCGATGGGCAAGCCCGGACATTTCCGCGAGCAGGAAGAGCGCGCGGCCGAGAATGTCGCGCGGGCGGCCAAGGACTCGGGCGTCAAGCGCATCGTGTATCTCGGCGGACTCCACCCCGAGAACGGACGCCTCTCCGAGCACCTGGAAAGCCGGAAGCGCGTCGGAGACATCCTCCTCGCCTCCGGCGTGCCGACCGTCGCTCTGCAGGCCGGGGTCATCATCGGATCGGGCTCGACGTCGTTCGAGATGGTGCGCCATCTCACCGATGTGCTGCCGTACATGCCCGCCCCGCGGTGGGTTCGCAACCGCATCCAGCCCATCGCCATCCGCGACGTGCTCTACTACCTCGTGCACTCCGCGACCGTGCCATCCGACGTCAACCGAACCTTCGACATCGGCGGGCCCGACGTCTTGCGCTACGGCCAGATGATGAACGGCTATGCCCTCGAGGCCGGCCTGAAGCAGCGACCCATCGCCGCGCTTCCGGTGATGACGCCGTGGCTGGCTTCGCAGTGGGTCAACCTCGTGACCCCGATCCCGCGAGCCCTCGCGGTGCCCATCATCGCGTCGCTGCAATTCGACTGCGTGGCACACGAAGACGATATCCGCACCCTCATCCCCGATCCCGAGGGAGGGCTCACGTCGTACCGCCGCGCCGTTCGACTCGCTCTGGAGAAGGTGAACACCGGCGCCGTCGAGACGAGCTGGCAGAATGCCGTCGTGCTCGGCGCCGCCAGCGATCCACTGCCGTCGGACCCCGATTGGGCCGGCCACACGGTCTTTCTCGATGTCAAGCAGCGTCACAGCAGCGCGGACCCGTCCGAGCTGTGGAAGGTGATCGAGGGCATCGGCGGGGAGAACGGCTGGTACTCGTTCCCTCTCGCCTGGGCGGCCCGGGGGTGGATGGACAAACTCGTCGGCGGTGTCGGGCTTCGTCGCGGTCGGAGGAGCGCAACGGAGCTGCACAACGGAGACGCACTCGACTTCTGGAGGGTCGAGACCATCGAGCGCGGATCCCTTCTCCGCTTGCGGGCGGAGATGAAGGTCCCCGGGCTCGCCTGGCTCGAGATGCGCGCGACACCCGCCGAAGACGGTCGAGGCTCCATCTACGATCAGCGCGCCGTCTTCTTTCCCCGCGGGCTCGGCGGGCGCCTGTACTGGTTCTCGATCCTTCCCTTTCACGGCGTCATCTTCACCGGCATGGCCAACCGCATCACGGCGGCCGCGGAGAAGGCGACGACGACCAAGCCGAGGCCGACTCCCTCCTCGTGAATCGACCGCCGCGTATCATGGCACGTGAGCACTAACGGAGGCATGATGACTGACAAGCCCGTGACCGCATTCGTCGGAGACAGCATTACCGCCGCAGGATCCTGGCAGGACTGGTTCTCCGAGGTCGATGCGCGCAATTTCGGAGTCGACGGAGATACGACCGACGGACTGCTCGAGCGGCTGGATGCCGTCATCGAAGCCGATCCGCAGACCATCGTGCTGCTCATCGGCACGAACGATCTGGCCGAGCGCCGCAGCATCGAGCGCATCGTTCGCAACATCGAGAGCGCGCTCGTGCGACTGCACCAGGAGTTGCCCGACGCGCGCATCCTTCTGCAGTCCGTGCTGCCCCGTGGGCGCGAGTACGCCGACAATGTGCGCGAGATCAACCGTCACATCTGGCAGTTCGCCGCCACGCAGCGGGTGCACTATCTCGACCTGTGGCCGGCGCTCGCCGATGGCGACGGAGAGTTGAACGCGGACTTCAGTGAAGATCGCCTTCACCTCAATCAGGCGGGCTACGACGTGTGGCTGTCCGAACTGCGTCCGGCGCTCGAGAGGGTCAACGACCTTCCTCCTATGTCTCGCCCGATCAGGTTGCCGGACCTCTCCGCGCAGTGACGCGACGCCTTCGCCGGGAGTCTGGGATATGACCGTGGATCGTCGCACCTTTCTGGTGGGCGCGGCAACCGGTGCAGCGGTACTCGCTCTGTCGGCCTGCGTTGGCCCCCCACGCCCTGCGCCCACGTCGACGACGCCCATGCCTTCGCCGACGCCCGGCACGGTTCCGCCGCCGAATGGTTTCATCCGGTCGAACTGGGCTGCGGATCCCTTCTCTCTCGGCAGCACCAGCTACATCCCCGCAGGTTCATCGCCCGACGCCCGCGAGGCCCTGGCCGAGAGCGTCTCCGACCGACTCTTCTTCGCGGGCGAGGCGACGAGCAGCGACTATCCCGGCACCATGAACGGCGCTCAGAGCTCCGGTGAGCGAGCGGCTGCAGATGTGCTGCGCGAGGCGTCCGAGGGTGAGCGCATCGGAATCATCGGGGCCGGCCTCGCGGGTTCCGCGGCCGCCAAAGCGTTGGTCGCGGCAGGCTACGAGGTCTTCGTCTTCGAAGGCCGCGACCGCGTGGGGGGTCGGGTGGATGCCCATGGTCCCGGTGATTGGCCCCTGGTCGTCGACCTCGGCCCGAGTTTCGTACGCGGCGTCGACTCGTCGACCCTGACGGATCAGCTCAAAGACGACGATGTCGTCACCGTGCCCGTCGACGCCACGTCGCGCGTGCAGTTCACCCGCGCATCCGATCCCGTGCCCGACAACGCGGTCGGCCGTGACGCGGTCGATGCCGCGGTCGCGTGGGGCGCGGCTCAGTCGCGAGACCCCGATCTCGGTGACTCGCTCGCGCAGGGAAGCAGCACATCGGTCGACGTCTCGGTCGACGAGATCGGGGTCAGCCCAGCGTCACGGGTCGCAGAGTATGTCGACCGAACCGTGGTCACGATGCTCGGAGCCGATGCCGGTGAGCTCTCGACGTGGTACGGATTCGATGATTCGGCCGAGGGCGAGGGTGGCGATGCCTTCGTCGTCGGCTCGGCACAGCAGCTGATCGTCGACGGGCTCGACGGTGCCGATGTGGCGCTGTCGACACCGGTACGCGAGGTGTCGCTCGACGACGACGCCGTTCGATTGAAGATGGCCACAGGCGAGTCCATTCGAGTCGATCGGGTGATCGTCACGGTTCCTCTCGGCGTGCTGCAGTCGGACTCGATCACATTCGATCCACCACTTCCGTTCGGCCACCGAACCGCGATCACCACCCTCGGATCAGGCGCCGTCGAGAAGGTGTGGTTGCGCTATGACACGCCGTTCTGGACTCGTGAGGAGGCTTTTTGGAGCCTCGTCGTCAACGCGCCCGCTTTCACGGCGGATTCGACGCCGACCCCGTCGACGACCCCGTCTGAAACGGAGTCGCCGATGATCACCCAGTGGATCAATCTCATGCCCCTCACGGGCGACGCAGTTCTGATCGGTCTGGTCGGAGGCAGCGTCGCCCGCGCATTCGCCGATCTCGGTGACGACGAGGTGCGCGACATCGCGCTGGCCAGCCTTCAGCCCTTCTTGGCTACGTCATGACCCCGTCGTCTCGTTAGGGCGATGAGCCCAGCGGCCAGCCCCACGATGACCAGCAGGATGGCGCCCGAGTACGCGGCGAATTCGAGGGGGCCCGACACCTGGCCGGGGTCGAGGAAGAAGTACGGGTACCAGCCGACGATCGAGCCTCGGATCATGGTGAAGCCACCCCACACGAGCGGGTAGATGAGAACGAGCCACAGGCGTCGCCACGGAATGCTCGTGCGGCCCGGCGCGAGGAGCCAGTCGAGGATGACATAAGACGGAATCCAGAAGTGCAGCAGCTGGCTCGACCAGGGAACCACGATGCGATAGTTGTAATCGCCTGCCTGACTGACGATCAGCCCGAACACGATTCCGGAGATGATTGTGAACGTGGCCGTGAGCATCCGGGCCGTCATGAGCCAGCCCGGATCGGTCGGGCGCGTGAAGGAGAGCCACGCGCCGATCGCCAGCACAACGACTCCGGCGGCGTTGCTCTGATTGGTGAAGTAGGTGAAGTAGTTGACCGTGGAGAAGCTGCTGAATCCGAGGATGTACTGGAAGTCGCCGACCAGGGCCACGACGCCCACGATCGCGACCACCGCACGCGCCACCCCGAAGGCGGTGCGTGATCTCTTCTGGCCGGAGCTCGGCCTCGTCTTCAGCCGCACGCCGGCTAGAGTCGCTCGATCAGGGTTCTGTAGAACCGTATGCCCGACAAGAACGTGCTCACGTGCATGCGTTCGTCGATCGCGTGCAGGGTCGCGCGTTCCTCCGCCGACATCTCGAACGGTGTGAATCGGTAGACGTTCGCGCTGATCGCCGTGAAATGTCGGGCGTCGCTCGCGCCGAGCATGACGTAGGGCGACACGATCGCGCGGGGGTGGACGGCAGCGACCGCGTTCGAGAGGAGCTGCCAGATCGGGCCTGTCGAGGGGGATACGGGCGACGGTTCGCTCGGAGCGTCTGCCTCGATCACCACGAGCGGGTCTCGGACGGCACGCCTGATGTGTCGCAGGGTCGCGTCGACGGAGGAACCGATCGCAATGCGGGTGTTCACCACCGCGACGGCACGTTCGGCCAGAGCGTTGGCCGAGTCACTCGCACGAAGCTGCGTGACGGCCGCGGTCGTTCGGATCATGGCGTTCGTCTCGTCGCTGAGCCGAGAGAAGAGGGCGAGGAGGGGCAGCCGGAACACGCGCGCTCGAGTGAAGACGAAGCGGAGCACCGGAGTGGAGTGCGATCCGATCGTTCGAATCATCTCGAGGGTGGGCGCCGGTATCGACGCGGGGAAGGGACGCTTCTCAAGGCGGACAAGCGCCCTGGCGAGTCTGGCGGTGGCTGTCATACGCGGGGGCGTCGAGGCGTGGCCGCCCGAGCGTTCGACCGTCAGAGTGACGTTCGCCATGCCCTTCTCACTCACCCCGACGACAGCGGTCGGTCGGGTCACTCCGGGAAAGACGTGATCGATGACCGCTCCGCCCTCGTCGAGCACGAGTCGCGGGTGCACGCCCCTGCGCTCGAGTTCGGCGACGAGTTCGGCAGCCCCCGATCCCGCGGTCTCCTCGTTGTGGCCGAAGCTGAGGTACACGTCGTGCTCCGGAGTGAAGCCGGCGACGAGGAGACGGTCTACGGCCTCGAGGATCGCGGTGAGGGCACCCTTGTCGTCGAGCGTGCCCCGCCCCCAGACGATCTGCTCGGCGCCCGAGCCGGTGACGGTCGCGGCAAACGGCGGATGCGTCCAGACGGCCTCATCATCGGCCGCCACGACGTCGTAATGCGCCATCAGGACGGATTCGTCGCCCGCCGATCGACCGGCCCAGCGCAGGAGCAGGGCGTGCCCATCGATGACGTCGACCGACATCGCGGAATGAACCCGCGGATAAAGCAGCGCAAGAGTCGAGATGAATGCATCGAACTGAGACCAGTCGATCATCGACTCGTCGAGGCGTGAGACGGTCGGAATCCTGATCAGAGTACGCAGGTGGTCGAGTGCGAGCGCATCGCTGTGCCGCTCGGCTGCCTCATCTTCCACACCACGACTTTACGCGGTGGGCCTCGGCCTCGCCCCAACTTCGGCGACGGCGCGCGCTGCGGCGTCGAGCCCCATCGACATGGCTTGCGAAAGAACGTCACGACCACGGACGGGTTCGTGCAGCAGCTCGGCCAGGAACGAGGCGCAGAAAGCATCTCCGGCCCCGGTCGTGTCGATGGCGTGGGTTGCCCTGCTCGGTGCCCAGAGGCGGACTCCGTCGTTCGTTCCCAGTGCGACACCCTCTCGGCCCAGCGTCAGAGCGACGAGAGCGAAGCGTTCGACCAGAGCATCGAGGATGGCCGCCGGATCCGAGAGGCCGGTGAGCGCGCGACCCTCGTCGAGGTTGGGAACGATGATGTCCGCGTCTCCGATGGCATCGAGGAATCGATCGCGCCCGAAGTCGTCGATGAAGCCGGCCGATCCCGGATCGATGCTCACCGTGACCGCGGCGTCGTGTGCTCGGCGGATCAGGTCGGGAAAGTCGGATGTGCGCGCGTGTCGAAAGACCGAGTACCCCGTGAAGTGAAGATGGTTCGCGCGCGAGAGACGCTCCGGCCCGATATCGCGCGGGGAGAGCGCGGCGTTCGCGCCCCTCTGGGTGAGCATGGTGCGTGCTCCGTCAGCTGAGACAATCACGACGATGGCACCGGTCGGCAGGTCTGGTTCGCCGAGAAGATGAGGACTGACCCGCGCCTCGACGAGGAGAGCGCGATGCCGTTCGAGGTCGGTCACGTGCACCCTTCCCACGAAGTCGACGTGGCATCCGGCCCATGCGAACCAGGCGGCCGAGTTTGCGGCCGAGCCGCCGGCGGTGCGCACGATGCTCGCGGGCGTATCGGTGTCAGGCCGGATGTCGCCCGTCGGAGTGACGATGATGTCGTCGATCACGTCGCCGAAAACGACGACGCGCGGTGAGCCCGCAGAGAGATGCGTGGCGGCGCGATCAATCAACGGTGGACGCACGCTCGCTCCATGCGATCGCGATATCGGCCGCGAGACGCACGTTGTTGCGTGCGATGTCGAGGTTCACCTCGAGACTGTCACCGCCCGATGCCTCGACGATGAAGGCGAGCAGGAACGGCGTGACCGCCTTGCCGTGCACCCCTGCAGCTTCAGCGGCGGCGAAGGCCTGGTCGAGGATGCGGTCGTGCTCGTCGGGATCCCACTGCTGATCTAGAGGAATGGGATTCGCCACCACGATGCCTTGGTTCTGGCCCAACGCATCCTGGCTGTGCATGACCTCAGCGATCTCAGCCGCAGAGTCGACCGACCAGTCGAGGGTGTGGCCCGAATCGCGGAGCCAGAAGCTCGGAAAATGCGTGGTGCGGTAGCCGAGGACCGGTACCGAGAGCGTCTCGAGTCGCTCCAGAGTCGCTCCGATGTCGAGGACGCTCTTCACTCCGGCAGAGACGACGGCCACCGGAGAGCTGGCAAGAGCCGAGAGGTCCGCCGACTCGTCGAACGTCTGGCCCGCACCGCGGTGCACTCCGCCGAGGCCGCCTGTGGCGAAGACGCGGACGCCGGCCTTGCTCGCGAGGTACGCCGTCGCTGCCACCGTGGTCGCACCGCTGATCCGTTTCGCCGCGAGGATAGGGAGGTCGCGCACGCTGGCCTTCGCCATGTCTTCGGATGCGATCCGCTCGACCCCCTCCGCATCGAGGCCGATGCGCGGGACACCATCGAGGACCGCGATCGTGGCGGGGGTGACGCCGCGCGAGAGCAGGATCTGCTCGAACTCGCGCGCCGCGTCGAGGTTGCGCGGACGGGGCAGGCCGTGCGAGATGATCGTCGATTCGAGTGCGACGACCGGTCGGCCGTCGGACAGCGCGTCAGCGACGGCGGCTGCGACCCGAAAAGGCGACGTCATTCCTTGGCTCAGCCGAGTCGCTCGCGAAGGGCGGCGACGGGGTCTGCCGCCTGGAGTACGCCCGGCCCGAATCGCAGAACGGTCACCGTGTGCGACACCGGGCCCGCTCCGGCGGAGAGGCGTGTGGCAACGGTCGCCCGCTCCCAGATGAGGATGGCCTCCTGTGCCAACTGGACCGTCAGAGCGAGCGGCTGCGTGTTGCCGACACGCTGGGCAGGCAACGTGTAGCCGCCGAGAGATGCGAGCGCGTCATAGATGTCTGACACGTCACGCTGGGGCAACGGGGCCGATGCCTGGGGCTGGAAGACGGCGACGAACAGGCGCGCGGCGAGCTCGACGGGGTCGGCGTTCCACACGCCTTCAGGGCCGGAGAACAGGGCGGGGGAAGGGGCACCGAAGGGCACAGGAGAGGTCATAAGGAAAACTTAGCGTCGCGGCCGGTCTCGAACAATCGACGTGGCCGTGAATATCGGGGGCATCGACGAGACTGGATGCATGACACTCGACTCCTCTGCCCCGCTCGCCCCCCGCCGTGCCGTGCTTGCCGGTGCGAGCGGGTTCATCGGGGAAGTGCTGCGGCGCGAACTCGTGGCGGAGGGTTACGAGGTCCGTCTCATCGGTCGGTCGGTGCCGGCCGTGGGCTGGCACGATACCGAGGCGATCGACGCAGCGATCGATGGCGCGTCGCTCGTCATCAACCTCGCAGGCAAGAGCGTGAACTGCAGGTACACGGAGAGCAATCGGGCAGAGATCAGGCGGTCTCGCGTCGACACCACGCGCATCCTCCGCGAGTCGATCTCACGGGTCGCGTCGCCGCCGGCCCTCTGGCTCAACTCGAGCACGGCCACCATCTACCGGCACGCCGAAGATCGGCCGCAGACAGAGTCGACCGGTGAGATCGGCACCGGCTTCTCGGTGTCGATCGCTACCGACTGGGAGGACGCGTTCTTCGCGGGCGAGCTTGCCCAGACTCGGAGGGTCGCCCTCCGAATGGCGATCGTCCTCGGTCGCGGCGGCGCGCTGACACCCCTCGTCCGCATCGCGCGGCTCGGACTCGGCGGAACCCAGCACGACGGGTGGTGGTTCCGCTCTCTCTTCGGGTCCGCGGCCAGGCGTCGGGCCGGCGTCTGGCACGAGAAGAGGGGAACGAAGGGTCTGCAGAAGTTCAGCTGGGTGCACATCGACGACGTCGTGGCGATCGTGCGGTTCATCCGCGACAGGCCGAACATCGACGGCGTCGTCAACGTCTGCGCCCCGGAGCCGAGCGACAACAGGCGGCTGATGGCTCTGCTGCGTCGCAACGTCGGCGCACCCGTCGGCTTGCCGGCCCGCCGATGGATGCTCGAGCTCGCCATGTGGGTGCTCCGAACAGAGACGGAACTGGTTCTGAAGAGCCGTTGGGTCGTGCCCGAGAGGTTGCAGAATGCGGGCTACGTCTTTCGTCACAGCACTCTCGAGCAGGCGCTCGACGACCTCGCGCGGCCGGCACCCGCCGCGACCCGTTAAGCTGACGACACGATGTCGCAGCGCTATCCGAACCCGTCCTTTGCTCGTCTCGCGCTCGCGCCCGGACTCCTTGCGGCCATCGTCCTGCTCGCGGGCGTCGCGCTGATCGATAGCGACTGGTTCACCATCTTCCGGTATGCGATCAGCATCCTCGCGGCGATCATCGGTGTCTTCGCCTATCAGGCCAAGCAGTGGTGGTGGCTGCCTGCTCTGGCCGCGATCGTCGTTCTCTGGAACCCGATCGTTCCGCTCGAACTGGAGCTGTTCGTCTGGCAGGTTCTGCACCTCGCGGCGGCCGTGGTCTTCGTGGCGGCCGGCCTGCTGATCAAGGTGCCCATGGCGCCCGACAGGGCATCCACCCGTCGTTGAGACTGGCGGCGGCGTGGGTCCCACAACCGGTGACGTAGACTGTCTCAAGGCCGGGCCGCTTCGCTCTCCCCGTCGACCGTGACAATGTCATGTTGCTCGACGCCCTTACCCGGCCAGCACGACCGCACCGATCCCGGCCAGGGATCGTTACTGAAGCATCGTCGTCCACAGAGGGAGCACGGACGGCGGGGCCCACACTCCACAGGAGGAGCATGTCTCGATCCGGCGGACGCCGATCACCCAAGAGCGTCGACAACACCGGCCTCATTCCGATCCTCGCGCGCAAGGTGCGCGAAGTCGAAGCGGCGGCACAGCGTGGCAAGGTCGCGCCTTCGAACCGCACCAAATTCCTCGTCGTGGCTCTTCTCGCCCGCGAGGAGCGCGTCTCCGTGCGCAACAACCCGGAGCTCTCCGACGCGGACCGCGCCGAGCAGATCAAACGGCTCGACGGCATCGGGTCGATTCTCGCCAAGACGGCCGCACGAGACACCTCGCTGATCACTCTTCTCGAGAACGATGCGCCGATTTCGCCCGTTGCACAGAAGCTGCGCCGGCAGTACCTCGAGGAGGCTGGCGTGGACGTGCCCGACGACGTCGTCGAAGCACCCAAACAGACCACCATGCTGCCTCCGGAGCTCGCCGAGCGACAGGTCATTCCGCAGTCGGTGAAGGCGCGGCAGCTCGCGAACCCGTTCCTGGCCCCCGACTTCTCGTCCGCCTCGACGCAGAAGCACTCGTCGCACGGCCGGCTATCGAACTGGGAGCTGCTCGGGCCGCTGTTTCGCGCTTTCGAGTACGGAGCGGGAGGTCAGGTCGCCAGCATGGAGCTTCCTGAGGCACCCCGCATCGACAGGCTCTCGCCCCCTGGACAAGAGCTCATGCGACACCAGGCGCGTTTCGTAGCAAGCGTGGCTCAGGGTCACCGTTCGTTCCTGCTCGCAGACGAACCCGGTCTCGGAAAGACGGCCCAGTCGCTGCTGGCCGCATCCGTCGCCGACGCATACCCGCTGCTCGCCGTCGTGCCGAACGTCGTGAAGATGAACTGGGCGCGCGAGGTCGAGTTGTGGACTCCCTACCGGCGCGCGACGGTCATCCACGGTGACGGAGCAGGTCTCGACGCGTTCGCCGACGTCGTGATCGTGAACTACGAAGTGCTCGACCGGCACCTCGCCTGGCTGAGCACCCTCGGGTTCCGCGGCATGGTCGTCGATGAGGCGCACTTCATCAAGAACCTGTCGTCGCAGCGGTCGAAGCACGTGCTCGCCCTCGCCGAGCGCATCCGGTCGCAGGCGCCGGGCGGCAACCCTCTGATGATGGCGCTCACGGGTACACCGCTCATCAACGACATCGACGACTTCCGTGCGATCTGGCAGCTCCTGGGCTGGATCGACGGCACCAAACCGACACCGCAGCTCATGGAGAAGCTCGAGGAGACCGGGCTCACCCCCGCCGACTTCGGATTCTTCTCAGAGGCACGCGAGGCGGTCATCGACATGGGAATCGTGCGACGTCGCAAGCTCGACGTGGCCGCCGACCTGCCGGCAAAGAGGATCGTCGATCTTCCTGTCGAACTCGACGACGATCTGGGCCGCTCGATCAGAGAAGCGGAGGCCGAGCTCGGTCGTCGACTCGTCACTCGCTATAAGAGGCTGCTCGCCGCGCGTACGAAGTCAGACCCGGATGCCGAGGTCTCGACAGAGAATCTCATGCGGGCGGTCGCGCGTCAGGAGGTCGAGGAGTCGAAGGCTCAGGGCGGCAGCGGAGACAACGTCTTCACCATGGTGAGGCTCATCGGCCAAGCCAAGGCGTCGCTCGCCGCGGACTACACGGCCCAGCTCGCCCGATCGGTGGGCAAGGTCGTGTTCTTCGCCAAGCACATCGACGTGATGGACCAGGCTGAGGAGGCTTTCGCCAAGGCGGGGCTGCAGACGGTCTCCATCCGCGGAGACCAGTCGGCGCTGCACCGTCAGAAGGAGATCGACGCGTTCAACAACGATCCCGCCGTTTCGGTCGCGGTCTGCTCGCTGACCGCCGCTGGCGTCGGACTCAACCTCCAGGCCGCGTCGAACGTCGTGCTCGCCGAGTTGTCGTGGACTGCCGCCGAGCAGACGCAGGCGATCGACCGCGTGCACCGGATCGGCCAGGAGGAGCCCGTGACGGCGTGGCGCATCGTGGCAGCCCAGACGATCGACGCGAAGATCGCCGAGCTCATCGACAGCAAACAGGGTCTCGCGGCCCGCGCCCTCGACGGCAGCGACGAAGAGGTATCCTCGGGCGACAGCGTGCAGCTGGATGCGCTCGTGCACCTTCTCGAGCAGGCGCTGGAGGGCTAGGTCGACGCTCCGCGCCTGCTCGATTCTCGGGGTAGGTGCGGATCAGACCAGATCCGGTACTCTCTCGGCCGCGGGCGGGGGAGGAGGAGGCGTGCCGTCTCCGAACGGACGCCCGCCCAGGACCTCGCGACCCGACGGCTCGAGCCAGCCGGTCGCATCCGGACCGACCGGCACGATCTGGGTCGGATTCAGATCGGTGTGCACGATGTAGTAGTGCTGTTTGATCTGCTCGAAATCGATCGTGTCACCGAAACCGGGTGTCTGGAACAGGTCGCGCGCGTATGCCCAGAGCACGGGCATCTCGGTGAGCTTCTGCCGATTCGTCTTGAAGTGGCCGTGGTAGACGGCGTCGAAGCGAACGAGAGTCGTGAACAGTCGAATGTCGGCTTCGGTGATCGTGTCGCCCACCAGGTAGCGTCTCGTGCTGAGCCGTTCGGTGAGCCAGTCGAGCCGGGCGAAGAGCGTGCGGTAGGCGCGCTCGTAAGACTTCTGTGATCCGGCGAAACCGCAGCGGTAGACGCCGTTGTTCACGTCGGAGAAGACCACGGAGTTGATCTCGTCGATCTCGGCTCTGAGGTGCTCTGGGTAGAGCTGCGGTGCCCCCTCACGATGGAAGGCGGTCCACTCGAGTGCGAAATCGATGGTGATCTGCGGATAGTCGTTGGTGACGACCTGTCCGCTCGACACCTCGACGAGCGCGGGAACGGTGATGCCGCGCGGATAGTCGGGGAAACGTGCCAGGAACGCGTCCTGCAGGCGGGGGATGCGCAGCACGGGGTCGAGGCCGTCGGGATCGAGGTCGAAGCTCCAACTGCGCTTGTCGTGCACGGGGCCGGCGATGCCGAGAGAGATGGCGTTCTCGAGGCCGAGAAGTCTCCGAGAGATGACGGCGCGGTTGGCCCACGGGCACCCCCTGGCTACGATCAGCCGGTAGCGGTCGGATTCGACCGGCCAGAGCAGACGTCCTTCGTTGTCGCGACCCGACTCCGTCGTGAAGGCCGTGATGCGGTCGTCGATGTAGTTGGTGTCGCGGGTGAATTCTGCTCCGGCGGTCACGTAGGAGCCGGCCGTGCTCAGGTCGTCGTTCATGTCTCGTTCACATCCATGTGTCAAGGTTAACCGCCCAAATCCGGGCGCGTGCAGAAGAGGTGACGATGAAGAAGCCCAGCGTGTCCCAGGCCCTCCGGGCGATGTCGTCGCTCCGACCGGGATCTCACCCGCACACGCCGTCCGTCGCCAAGGTCGACACGGTGCCCTCGCCCCGACACAGCAGCACGGTCGACAACGCCGTGTACGCCGACGGCCGTCGCGTTCTTTCGCCGACGAGCCTCGAGGACACGCTGTCGGGATGTGCCCGGTTCACCGACTCGATGGCGTGGATCGGCCTCTATCGGCCCAACGAGGCAGAGCTGGCAGCCATCCAGAAGGAATTCGACCTGCACCCCCTCGCCGTCGAGGATGCGATCGGCGCGCACCAGCGCCCGAAGCTCGAGCGCTACGGCGACACCCTCTTCGTCGTACTCAGGGCGGCCAGTTATTCCGACGAGCGAGAAGAAGTCGACTTCGGCGAGCTGCATCTCTTTGTCGGGCCCAACTTCGTGGTCTCGGTCAGGCACAGCGAGTCACCGGATCTCGCCGTCGTGCGTCAGCGCATGGAAGCCGAACCAGAACTGCTCGCACTCGGCCCGGTCGCGGTGCTCTACGGCATCCTCGACGCGGTCGTCGATCAATATCTGCCTGTGGTCTCAGGGCTCGAGAACGACATCGACGAGATCGAGGCGCAGGTCTTCGCGGGCGACGCCGAAGTGTCGAGGCGCATCTACGAACTCTCGCAGGAGGTGCTCGACTTCCAACGCGCAACCCTTCCGCTCGTGGGCATGCTCGAGACCCTCCGCGCCGGATTCGACGCGTTCGAGACCAACCTCGAGCTTCGCCGAGCACTGCGCGACGTGGCCGACCACACCGCCGTCGTGAACGATCGCGTCGAGGGATTCCGCGGCACGCTCCGCGAGATCCTGGCCGTGAACGCGACGCTCGTCGCGCAGCGCCAGAACGAAGACATGAAGGTGCTCGCCGAGGCGAGCAACCGGCAGAACGAGGAGGTGAAGAAGATCTCGGCCTGGGCCGCAATCTTCTTCGCTCCGACGGTGATTGCGGGCATCTACGGCATGAATTTCGACGCCATGCCCGAGCTGCACTGGCAGTACGGCTACCCCGTGGCGATCGGCGTCATGCTGGTCGCCATGACGGGCCTGTACGTAATGTTCCGCCGCCGGGGTTGGCTGTAATAACGCATCGCGTCCGGCGTCGCGGACGCACGATAGAATAACGGAAGCGAAAACTGGGGCCGCCCCGTACTGCTCGGAAAGGCTTGATATCTACTTGTCCGGAAGCTCTGCCACTCACAACATCGACATCGACGAAGGTGTCGAAGCTTTCACCCCCGAAGAACTCTTCACAGCAGCCACGGGGGTACATGGCGCACCTCGCTCGTGGCCCGAGGTCCACGGTCGGCCCGACGTCATCATCAAGAAGGGTCTTGCGACCCTCATCAACACGTCGCTGACGCCGCACCAGGCCATGGTCGAAGATCTGCTCTTCATTCGCGACGCCTTCATCGCGGGGGGCATCGATTTCGTTCTCGTGCGCGGAAATGATGAGCGCCCGGTCCTCGTGGTCGACGCGCCGCTGCGCCGACGAGTCGAGAAGACTCTCGCGCTCGCCTGCGCCGACGAGCCGTTCTACTCGCGCACGGTCGGCGGCCGGCGTCGCCCACCGGTCTTGTTAGGAGACGGACTTCTCTCGGAGAAGCGCTCCGCAATGATCTTCCGGCTCTTCCGTCCGAGGCTCGAGCCCCTGGGGGGTCTCAGCTACGGGTCGTCGACCGGCATCGAGTTGCAGTTCTGGAGTATCGAAGGCGACCACTACGTGTGTCCCGTCGAGAACTCGCTCACCCGTCGAGAGCTGCCCCTGGTGGAGGCAATTCCCGCGACCGTCGAACTGTACGGCCGCAGCTGGGACACCTTCCAGGGCATGTTCGAGCCGCACGCGACCGACGTCACCTTCGACATCGACCTCGTCTTCTCGTGGGTCGACGGCAACGATGTCGAATATCAGAAGGCGAGAGCGGCCCGCATGGAGGGCGTCGTCGTCGGCGAGGGAGACGAGGCCGACGCCCGCTACCGCCAGGTCGATGAGCTCAAGTACGCCCTCAGATCGGTCTACCTCTTCGCCCCGTGGGTTCGAAACATCTTCATCGCGACGGATTCGCCGCGTCCGGCATGGCTCGACGACCACCCCCGCGTGCAGCTGATGCGAAGCGAACAGTTCTTTGCCGACCCTTCGGTGCTGCCCACGCACAACTCGCAGGCTGTCGAGAGCCAGCTGCACAACATCCCGGGCCTCAGCGAGCACTTCCTGTATTCGAACGACGACATGTTCTTCGGCCGTCCTGTTCCTCCGTCGATGTTCTTCTCATCGGGCGGCGTCACCAAGTTCATCGAGGCGACGACGCGCATCGGCCTGGGCTTCAGCGATCCCAGCCGCAGTGGTTTCGAGAACTCGGCCCGAATCAACCGCGACCTTCTCCTGAAGAAGTTCGGCCACGTCATCACGCGTCACCTCGAGCACACGCCGGCGCCGCTGCGCAAGAGCGTCATCGATCTCCTCGAGGCGGACTTTCCCGAGGAGTTCCGGCGCACGGCCGCCAGTCGGTTCCGATCGAAGTCGGATATCTCGGTCACCAACTCGCTCTACCACTACTACGCGCTCCTCGAGGGGCGGGCCGTCACTCAGGACGACGCGAAGGTGCTATACGTCGACACCACGCTGAAGAGCGGGCTCGGCAGGCTACCGGCGCTGCTACGTCGGCGGCAGTACGACCTCTTCTGTCTGAACGATGGCAGTTTTCCGGAGGTTCCGGCCGACGAACGCGCCGAGCTGATGGTCGACTTCCTCGAGAAGTATTTCCCCATCCCGGCGCCCTGGGAGAAGACGTCCGCCTGAGAACTGCCGGCCTCAGAAGTACGCTTCCTGATCGAACGAACGAGTCGATCAGGAAGAGATCGTGGCTTCCTGGGGCAGCAGCTGGGGAACGGTCAGCACCGGGTCGATAGGAATCGCCGTCGGCTTCGCCGGACGGATCACAACGTTCTCGCGTTCGAGGATCCGCGCGGTCTCCTCGGCCGAGGTGTACGACGTCGTGCTGTACGTTCCGATCGGAACGACGGTGTGCAGGATCGTGTTCTCGTAGACGTGCACGAGGTTGAACCCCTGTGCGCCGTCTCGAGCTCGCGTGCCACCCACGGGGACATTGAGGTCTTGCGTGTAGCACGTGGCCGAGGCGACAGACACGGGGATGCCGGCGAAGGTTGCGGTGCTCGAATAGTGCAGGTGCCCCGCGAGGATGGAACGCACGTCTGTTCCCTCGAGAACTTCGGCCAGGGCCGACTGATCTCTCAACTCGACGAGAACGGCCAGGTCGAGAACGCTGGGCACGGGCGGGTGATGCAAAGCGAGAATGGTGCCGTGGGGAGCGGGGGAGGAGAGCTCCTCGGCAAGCCAGTCGAGCTGCTCCGGCGTGATCTCGCCGTAGTGAGAGCCAGGCACGCTCGAGTCGAGCGCGATGACCCGCAGTCCGTTCACGTCGTGAACCCTGTCGATGGGCTTCATCGAGGGAAGCTGACCGAGCAGGCCCGCCCGGAACGACGCACGGTTGTCGTGGTTTCCCATCACCCAGATGAGCTGGGCACCCAGCCGTGCGGCCACGGGTTCGACCATGGCGCGGAGCTTCTCGTAAGCGCGGGGATCGCCCTTGTCGGCGAGATCTCCCGTGAAGACGATGGCCTCTGGCCTGGCATTCGAACTCTCGAGTTCGCTCAGCAGCTGGGCGAGGTGGGCCTCTGCATCGACGGCCCCGTAGAGAAGACCGTCTTCCCCGATGAAGTGCGTGTCACTCAGATGCAGGATGAAGTGATCGGGGCGGGGGTACTCGGCGGTTCTGACAGGCATGTCAACCTCGGGTGTGATGCCGAAGGCTCGGGCGACCTCCGTGCGTTTGCATCCAATAAACCATGCCTCCTTGAATGAGAGGTAAACGGCGCGCAGATTCCTAGCTATTTTTGATGAGCGGTGCGGTCCCGAGGCCCATGCGGTCGAGCACCCAGGCGTACTCCTGGGCGACTTCCTTCCACCGTTCGTATCGACCGCTCACCCCGCCGTGTCCGGCTGTCATCTCGGTCAGCAACAGCACGGGAGCGCCCGCTTGTCTGAGCCGCGCCGTCCATTTGGCCGGCTCGACGTAGAGGACTCGCGTGTCGTTCAGGCTTGTCACCGCCAGGATGGGCGGGTACCGGATGTCGTCGCGCACGTTCTCGTAGGGCGAGTACGACTTCATGTATGCGTAGACCTCTGCGTCGTGCAGCGGGTCACCCCATTCGTCCCATTCGATCACCGTGAGCGGCAGATCCGGGTCGAGAATCGACGTCAGGGCGTCGACGAACGGAACCTGCGCGAGGATTCCGGCGAATCGATCCGGGGCGATGTTCGCGACGGCGCCCATGAGCAGTCCTCCCGCGCTCCCGCCCTGCGCGACCAAGAGCTCAGGGCGCGTTCTGCCAGACGCGATGAGTTCGTCGGCCGCTGCGACGAAGTCGGTGAAGGTGTTCTTCTTCGCCAGCATCTTTCCCTGCTCGTACCAGGCCCGACCCAGCTCCCCACCACCCCGCACATGAGCGATGGCGAAGACGACTCCGCGGTCGAGGAGCGAGATCCTCGGAATCGAGAAGCCCGGATCGATGCTGGCCTCGTACGAGCCGTAGCCGTAGAGGAGCGTCGGGTGGGGTGCGTGCGGTCCGTCGACTCGACGGCTGACGAGCGAGATCGGGATGCGCGAGCCATCGGACGCCGTCGCCCAGACGCGCTCCTGCTGGTAGTCGTCGGGGTCGTAGTCGCCCTGCACCGCCTGCCGCTTCAGAAGAGTCATCGTGTTGTCGGCGACTGAGAAGTCATAGACCGTCGACGGAGTGACGAACGACGTGTAGCCGAGTCGCACCGTCTGTTGCGTCCACTCCGGATTGCCGCCCGTGCCGACCTGGAAGAGGGGCTCGTCGAACGGGATCTCCTCGATGGGGCCGAATGGTTGGGTGCCGCCCCGAAGCCTGATGACAGCGACTCGAGTGAGTCCGTCGCGGCGATACTCGAGGGTGAGATGGTCGGCGAAGGCGTCGACCTCTTCGACGCGCCGTCCGGGGCTGGCCGGCACGAGTATTCGCCACGAGCTCTCATCGAGCGGACGGTCCGCCGGCACATCGATCACCTGGAAGTCCTCGGCACCATCGTTGTTCACGATGAGCAGACGGTCTTCTCCCGCAACGATGGCGTGCTCGACCTGGTACTCGACTCCCTCTCGCCTCGGCCAGACGATCTCGAAATCGCACGACAGGTCGCGCGTGTCGAGGAGTCGCACCTCGCTGGTGATCTTCGACGCGATGTCGAGCACGAGATACCTGCCGCTGCGGGTGAGCCCGACGCCGACCCAGAATCGTTCGTCGGGTTCGGTGAACACGGCGATGTCGTCGGATGCCAGGGTGCCGACCGCGTGGCGCCAGATGGTGTCGGGGCGCCAGGCGTCGTCGACGGTCGGGTAGAAGACCACGCTCGCGTCGGGTGAGAAGGTCGCGCCCGGAAAGGTGTTGGGCACCACGTCGGCTCGATTGGAGCCCGTCTCGAGGTCACGGATGTAGAGCGTGTACCGCTCGTCGCCGGTGGTGTCGACCGAGTAGGCCAGCAGCCGTCCGTCGGTCGAGACATCGAAACTCCCGAGTGAGTAGAAGTCGAATCCCTCCGCCTCTACGTTGTCGTCGAGGAGGACCTCTTCTCGACTGTCGCCAGAGGAGACGTCGGGAGGTGTCCAATCGTCGTCACGCGCGAGGGGAATCCGGCAGTGGATGCCGTACTGCCGGCCTTCCACCGTTCGCGAGTAGTACCAGTACCGACCCTGACGCACGGGCACCGACAAGTCTGTCTCGAGCGTGCGGGACTTGATCTCGTCGAAGATCGATCGACGAAGCCCCGCGAGATGCTCTGTCGAGGCCTCTGCGAACGCATTCTCCTCGTCGAGATAGGCGCGAACGGCAGGGTCGTCTTTGTCGCGAAGCCACTCGAAGTCGTCGATCACGGTGTCGCCGTGGTGGATGCGCGGAGACGGTCGTCGCTCCGCTCGCGGAGCGTCCGAGAATTTGGTCACGGCAGGGCAATCAGTCGGGAGATAGCGGTCACGGGTATCGGCAGCCATGCGGGACGATTTCGAGCCTCGTAGATGGATTCGTAGAGTGCCTTGTCGATCTCGAGTGCGTCGAGAAGCACGCGGAAGTGGGCGACGTCGATGCCGGCGCGTTCGGAATATCCCTGGAGAAACGCCGCTCGGGACGCCGAGGCCCAGTCGCGAGCGGATTCACCCGGGTGGGCCTGCTCGTAGGAACCGGAGACGTAGTCGAACGACCTGAGCATGCCGGCCACATCACGGAGAGTGAGATCGGGTTGCGACCGTTCGGCAAGCGGCCGGAGGGGCTCGCCCTCGAAGTCGAGGAGAACCCACCCACGATCGGGAACGGCGACGACCTGACCGAGGTGATAGTCGCCGTGGATGCGCTGGAGGCGAGGCCACTCGGCCGATTCCGCGCGCGTGATGATGGCGTCGACGGCGGATGCGTAGACCTCGAGTTCGGGCACCTCGGCCACGGCGGCGCCCAGCCGACGACGCATGCTGGCCGCGACCTGCGCCCTCTCGTCTGTCGAGGCAGCTACCGTCGGCAGGATGTCGGCGAGAACAGCGTGCACCTCCGCGGTTGCCGCTCCGAGGCTTCGTGCTCGGTCGCTGAAGTCCTCGCCCTGTTCCGCAGCCTCGAGGGCGACGCGCCAGGCGTCTCGCACGCCCGGCAGGAATCGCTGAGCGAACGCGAGATGCCCGCTGTCCACGGGAGAGTCGTCTGATGCCTCAGCCCGCCACACTCCGGAGACGTAGCCGACAGACGGAGGAACGAGCGTGCAGCCGGCCTCCGCGAGCGCCGATTGAACGACGATGTCGGGGTTCTCACCGTGGTGGAGGGTGCGGAAGACCTTGCAGATGACGGGCAGCGACGGCTCGCCTGCGGAATCGACGGTCTCGAAGATGATCGACGTGTTCGACTGCTCGCCGCGGAGCACATGTGCCGCAGCGAAGACGGAGTTCGACGTCGTCGGATGGCGATGCCCCGCCGCCGCGGCTCCCGACGAATGCGCGCTCTCGAGGCTCACGCCGCCGTCGAGCATAAATGCGAGCAGCGCGGCGCAGTACGCCGGGTCATGCGGAGCGTCGTAGACCCACAGTGTGGCCGGTGAGCCGTCGACGTCGCCCTCTACGGTGCCGACGAGCGTGGACTCGGCGGCGTCGGACCTGGGTGCGGATCGGTAGGCGAGCGGCACCTGATAGAGAGTGGATGCGTCGCCCGACCCGTCGCGAAGCAGATGCGTCACGAAGGCGGTGCCGTCGGGCGCCGGCGGAAGGAGCCACTCGCCGACGAGGACGAGCTCGGCGGTCTGGGCCGCGCTCTGGTACCACCGTTGGCGGGCGACCCAGCCGGGCAGAGTGTTCGGACGGCGATCAGGACGGACTGCACCAGCGCTCATTCCTTGACCATACCCCGGGCAGATGTCGACACCCAGGGGGCTTGCCGCGCACAGGTTTAGGCTCGATACATGACGATCGCACCCACTCACCTGCTTGCAGACGGCAACACCCTCCCGGCCGTGGGGCTGGGCACCTATCCGTTGAAGGGAGCCGAGGCGGTGACCGCGGTGGGCGCGGGCCTGACCGCAGGGTATCGATTGATCGACAGTGCTGTGAACTACGGCAACGAGGATGCCGTGGGGGAGGCGGTGCGGAACTCCGACGTACCGCGCGACGACATCGTCGTGACCACGAAGCTTCCGGGTCGCGCCCACGGATACGAGAGCACCCTCGCCTCGTTCCAGGAGTCGCTCGACAGGCTCGGGCTCGATCGCATCGACCTCTATCTCATCCACTGGCCGAATCCGGGCGACGACCGCTACGTAGACAGCTGGCGGGCAATGGTGCAGTTGCACGAGCAGGGCCTCGCGCGATCGATCGGCGTCTCGAACTTCACCGAGGAGTACCTCACCCGCCTGCAATCCGAGACGGGAGTGTTGCCCACGGTGAACCAGGTCGAACTGCATCCCTACTTCCCTCAGCTCGCGCTCCTGGAATTCCACGAGGTGCACAACATCCGCACGGAATCGTGGAGTCCCTTGGGTAAAGGGTCAGACGTGTTGACGTCGCCGGTCATCGTCGAAGCTGCCAGGGCACACGACGTGACCGAGGCCCAGGTCGTGCTTCGCTGGCACGTTCAACTCGGCAGTGTGCCGCTTCCGAAGTCAGCTGATCCGGTGCGACAGGAAGGGAATCTCGGCGTCTTTGGCTTCGAGCTCTCCTCGGACGAGATGGAGGCCATCACTCTGCTGGGGCGGCCCGACGGGCGGCTGTTCGGTGCAGACCCCGTCACGCACAACGAGCAGTGACCGACAACGAGCAGTGACACTCAGTCGAGAGTGCTGATGAGCTTCTCGACGATGCTGCGAGCCTCGTCGCCCGATGCTCCCGACGACATCGCGAAGACATGGTTCGCTCCAGAGAAGGAGACCAGCTCGAAATCGAGACCCGCCTTTTTCGCCCGGACCTCGAGCCTCTGCGCATCCGGGTAGAGGATGTCGTTCGTGCCAGCCAACACGGTCGTCGGAGCGAGCCCGACGAGTGATCCGTTGATGGGGCTGAGTCTGTAGCTCTGCGGATCGTCGCCGTCGGCCCACGCGAGACCGTTCGGTACGAGGGCCTTGCGGTCGAGCAGCACGTCCGTCGCGTCGATAGCGGGGATCTCGGGATTCGTGAGGGTCAGGTCGAGCCATGGCGAGATCAGAACGATGCGATCCGGTTGAGGGAGGCCTTGTTCCACGAGGCTCTGCGCGAAGCCCAGCGCGAAGCCGCCGCCTGCGGAGCCGCCCATCAAAACGATCGGTGAATCGGGGTGCGCTGCCCGCAGCTCGAGGTAGACGTCGAGCACCTGCTTGTACGCGACACGGTAACCGTGCTCGGGAGCCAAGGCGTAGAGCGGCATGGTGATCGTCGCGTTCGCGTTGCGAAGAACTTTCTCGAAGAAGGGAGCGTGAAGGGCCGAAGCCTCGTGCACGTACGACCCGCCGTGAATGAACAGCACCTGAGTGTCTGTCGGCTTCGACGCGCTCGAGAAGATCTCGCTCGTCACACCGCCCACCAGAGCCTGCGCCGCCGGTTCCGCTCCGGATGCTGCGGCGACGCGCTCGGGTACTGCCGGGTCCGACGTCGGCTGGCATCCGCCGAGCGCAAGGGACGCGAGCACGATTGCGCACACGAGCACGAGCTGTCGGCGCATGGGGCGATTCAGGTCCATCTGCTCGGGACCCGCCGGAGAAGTTGACCGTGCGGAGCGAAGGATGCGATTATCGAGATGCCCGTGAACAGGGCAACCCTAGACACCCTAATAGTGTGTGAACTCATCGCGAAGTGAAGCGGTGAAATTCCCCTGCGCGAACGTGTGTGCACCTCTAGAGAGAGTCGCTGGTGGATCTCACCCTCATCGTTGTCCTGGTCATCGTTCTGGCCCTCTTCTTCGACTTCACGAACGGCTTCCACGACACCGCGAACGCGATGGCCACCCCCATCGCCACGGGCGCACTGAAGCCGCGAATGGCCGTCGCACTCGCTGCGGTCCTCAACCTCGTCGGCGCTTTCCTCAGCACCGAGGTCGCTCGCACGATCTCGGGCGGTTTGATCAAGGAGGGCGACGGAGGAATCCAGATCACGCCGGAGATGATCTTCGCCGGCCTGATCGGAGCCGTCTGCTGGAACATGGTCACGTGGCTCTTCGGCCTTCCGTCGAGTTCGTCTCACGCGCTCTTCGGAGGTCTGATCGGCGCGGCGATCGTCGGGGCGGGCCTCGGGTCGGTCGACTTCACCGTCCTCGTGTCGAAGGTCGTGCTTCCCGCACTCGTCGCGCCCATCGTCGCCGGCGTCGTCGCCTTCGTCGCCACGCGGCTCGCGTATGCCATCACGCGTGATCCCGCGACGGGACGCGGCCTCGGCCGCGGCAACTTCCGTTACGCGCAGATCTTCTCGTCGTCGCTGGTCGCGCTCGCGCACGGCACGAATGACGCGCAGAAGACGATGGGAGTGATCACCCTCACCCTGATCGCCACCGGAGCCCAGGCCGTCGGCACGGGTCCGGAGTTCTGGGTCATCGCCGCCTGTGCCCTCGCGATCGCGCTGGGAACCTACACGGGTGGCTGGCGCATCATCAAGACGATGGGAACGGGTCTCACCGACATCAAGCCGGCGCAAGGATTCGCGGCGGAGACCAGTACCGCAGCGACCATCCTCGCGTCGAGCCACCTGGGCTTCGCCCTGTCGACCACCCAGGTCGCATCCGGTTCTGTGATCGGGTCGGGTCTGGGACGAAAGGGAGCGTCCGTGCGCTGGCGCACCGCCGGCCGCATCGCTCTCGGATGGCTCCTGACGCTCCCCGCTGCTGCTGCCGTCGGCGCCGTGGCTGCACTGCTCGCCAGCATCGGCCCGGTCGGCATCGTCATCGATGCGGTGCTCGGTCTCGGTGTGATCGTGGCGATCTTTATCATCTCGTCTCGCGACAAGGTCACGAGCGGAACCGTCGTCAGCGAGGTCGACGCAGCTGTCGGCGCGGTGCGCACGCCGAAGGCCACTCGCAAGAACCGCAAGAAGAAGAGGCAGGCAGCCGAATGATCGACTGGGCAGCGTTCGCCATCGTGGCAGCAGCGGCACTCGTCTCGGCGTCTGTCGTCGTGAGCCTGTTCGCTTTCGGCCTGAGGCTGTTGAACGTGGGGCGCGGCCTCGACGCCGACGACACCCCCGGCATCATCGAGACCACGCCGTCGGGTTCCGTCTCGGTTGTGAGCGGCCAGGCGGAGCGGCGACCTCGATGGGCGACGGTAGCCGCTATCGCGTGTTTCACGCTGTGCAGTGGCGCGGTGCTCTTCGGCATCTATCTGATCGTGCCGGTTTTCCACTCGTCGTGAGGTCGGTGACGCTAGGGTCGTGGCCATGAATTCAACTCCGGCTATTCCCGAACTCATCTCCGCTGTTCGCGGCAGCTTCGATTCGGGGCGCACGCGGTCGCTCCGATGGAGACTGGAGCAGCTCACCGGCCTCCGTGCCTTCCTCGTCGAGCGTGGCCCCGAACTCGAGCGTGCTCTCCGCGACGACCTGGCCAAGAACCCCGGCGAGTCGCAACTGACCGAGATCGGCGTCGTTCTGGCCGAGGTCTCCCACACGATCTCGAACCTCAAGTCCTGGCTCCGTCCGCGCCACGTGCGGGTTCCCCTGGCTCTGGCTCCGGCATCCGCATCCGTCATGCTCGAGCCGCTGGGTGTCGTGCTCATCATCTCGCCTTGGAACTACCCGGTTCAGCTTCTCCTCGCGCCGCTGGTCGGCGCGCTCGCAGCAGGCAACGCGGTCGTCCTCAAACCGAGCGAACTCGCGCCCGCGACCTCCGCCGTCATGGCACGCTTTCTGCCGCGCTATCTCGACGCCCAGTCGGTTCTCGTCGTCGAGGGCGGGGTCGACGAGACGACCGAGTTGCTCGCCGAGCGCTTCGACCACATCTTCTACACGGGCAACTCGAGGGTTGCACGAATCGTCGCTGCTGCAGCGGCCAAGAATCTCACGCCGGTGACGCTCGAACTCGGGGGAAAGTCGCCGGTCTACGTCGACGACACGGTCGATATCGACGCCGCGGCGAGACGGATCGCGTGGGGCAAGTTTCTGAACGCCGGTCAGACGTGCGTCGCCCCCGATTATGTGCTGGCAACACCGGATGTCGCGGGTCGCCTCGTCGAGGCGCTGCGAGGAGCGATCGGTTCGCTCTACGGCCACGACCCGCGCCAGACCGCGGACTACGGGCGGATCGTCAACGACGCTCAGTTCGGCCGTCTGTCAGCACTCGCGGAGGCAGGCAACGCCGCTATCGGAGGCCGCTCCGAAGCATCGGAGCGCTACATCGAGCCGACCGTGCTGACCGATGTCGATCGACGAGACGATGTCATGGCGCAAGAGATCTTCGGACCGATCCTCCCGATCGTGACCGTGACCGGGCTCGACGACGCCATCGCCTACATTCGTTCCGGTGACAAACCGCTCGCCCTGTATGCCTTCACCGATGACACGTCGGCGCGGCGCAGGTTCTTGACCGAGACGTCCTCTGGCGCCGTCGGTTTCGGCGTCGCCGTGGCGCATTTGAGCGTTCCAGATCTGCCGTTCGGTGGCGTCGGCGAGAGTGGAACCGGCAGCTATCACGGAAGGCGGACCCTGGAGACGTTCAGCCACGAGAAGGCGGTGTTCTCGAAGCCCCTGTCGCCCGACACCCTCGGTCTGGTGTACCCGCCGTATACGCCCAAGCGCACCTCATTCATCCGCGGCCTCCTGCGCAGGCTGAGCTAGGGTTGGTTGCTGGGCCACGAGCCCCTTTCACCAAGCAATGGAGCTGATATTCACATGGAGAATGCCCCGACGACGGCGCCCACAACGGCCGCTGAGAGACTCGCCGCGCAGACCTCGGCCGAGACCGCGGCCAAGCCTTCGACGGCTACCCGCTTTCGCACCGAGACCGACTCGCTCGGCAGTGTCGACATTCCCTTCGATGCGTTCTGGGGGGTGCACACAGCGCGAGCACTCGAGAATTTTCCGATCAGCCGTCGACCCATCTCGGTCTACCCCGATCTGATCGACGCGCTCGTGATCGTCAAGCAGGCCGCCGCCAGGGCGAACGTCGAGATCGGCGTTCTCTCGGCAGAGAAGGGCGCCATGATCGATGCGGCGTGCGAGGCGATCCGTCAGGGCGAGTACCACGACCAGTTCGTCGTGGGCGTCATCCAAGGAGGCGCCGGCACGTCGACGAACATGAACACCAACGAGGTGATCGCCAACGTCGCCCTCCAGCTCGCGGGCGAAGAGAAGGGGCGGTACGACCTGCTGCATCCCCTCGACGATGTCAACCGCAGCCAGAGCACCAACGACACGTACCCGACCGCGGTGAAACTCGCGCTGTGCTTCTCGCTCAAACGACTGCTGGTCGAGCACGCTCTGATGCGCGACTCCTTCGCCGCGAAGGGCAAGGAGTTCGTCGGCGTGCTCAAGGTCGGCCGCACGCAGCTGCAAGACGCGGTGCCGATGACCCTCGGCCAGGAGTTCCACGGCTTCGCGACCACGCTCACCGAAGATCTCGACCGGCTGGAAGAGACCGTCCCGCTGTTGTGGGAGATCAATCTCGGCGCCACGGCCATCGGCACCGGCATCACGGCCGACCCTCGCTATGTCGAATCGGTGCGTGCCCACCTCAGCGCCTTGACCGGCTACGAGCACATCACCGCGGCCGACCTCATCGAAGCGACCAGCGACGCCGGCGTTTTCATGCAGCTGTCGGGAATTCTGAAGCGCAGTGCCATCAAGCTGTCGAAGATCTGCAACGACCTCAGGCTCCTCTCGAGCGGGCCCCAGGCCGGTTTCGGCGAGATCAACCTGCCGCCGCGCCAGGCGGGTTCCAGCATCATGCCCGGCAAGGTGAACCCCGTCATTCCCGAGGTGGTCAACCAGATCGCCTTCTCTGTGGCGGGCGCCGACCTGACCGTCACCATGGCAGCCGAGGGCGGCCAGCTGCAGCTCAACGCCTTCGAGCCTGTCATCGCCCACTCCCTGCTGCAGAGCCTGGCGTGGATGAGGCAGGGCTGCCGAACGCTGCGCATCAACTGCATCGACGGCATCACGGCCAATCACGAACGGCTCGATGCCATGGTCGCATCCAGCGTCGGCGTCGTCACCGCTCTCACCCCCTACATCGGCTACTCAGCGGCATCCTCGTTGGCGCATGCGGCCCTTCTGACGAAGCGCAACATCGCCGACCTCGTCGTGGAGGCGGGTCTGATGGACAGAGAGCGCGTGCTGAAGCTGCTGTCGCCCGCTCGGCTCACCGGACTCGAGCCGGTGACCGACGTGATCCAGGTGATCGCACAGGCCGAGGCCGAGGCGTCTAGGAACGACCATCGCTAGCCTTCGACTCCGTCTCGTGCAGCATCTGCGAGAGACGACGCAATTCGCGACCGTCTGCGAGGTCTGCCGATAGTCGTCGGGCCAGGATGCCGTTGCGCGCGGTATCGCGCAGCGGCACCTGGATCGTCTCCTCGGCGGGCAGCCCGGCGAGCAACTGCCGTGCGCGGGTGAGCTCGGCATCCACCTCGACCCCGAGCATCAGCACCGCCGACGAGATGTACAACCAAATGAGTGCGGCGATCGGAACTCCGAGCCAGCCGTACAAGCGGTCGTAGTTGGCGAACGTGGCGAGGTAGATACCGAAGGCGACGGCTGCGAGGGTCCAGACGGTCACCGTGAATGTGGCGCCCACCGAGAGCCAGCGCAGGCGTGGTCGATGCAGATTCGGTGTTCCGTAGTAGAGGAAGCCGACGGTGAAGATCGCCACCAGGGCGAGGGGGATCCACTTGAGCGCCGACCAGAGCTGGGCGATGATCTCGGGCCAGCCCAGGGACGCGACGAGAGCGTCCGCCACCGAGGGAGTGATGGCCACGATGAGGCCGATCAGGAGGTAGCAGGCGATCAGTCCCGCAGCGACGCCCAGCATCAACACCCGGTTCTTCGTCAGCCGACGCCCTTCCTCGACTCCGTACACGTTGTTCATGGCGCGGCCGAACGCCGTGGCGAACCCCGACACCGTCCAGAGGGTGAGCAGGGTGCCGACCAGGAGCGCCCACCCCGAGTTCGGAAGGAGCGAGAGCTGGTCGAAGATCGCGCGCACCGCCGTTGTCGTCTCGGGATGTGAGAGCCGCCCGACAACATCGAGGATGAGCTCGATGGTCGACCCACGGCTGTCGAACAGGGCGAGTCCCGATACGAGCGCGAGCGCCGCAGGAAATAGCGACAGCGCCGAGAAGAAGGTGATCGCTGCCGCAGCGTCGATGTCGCGATGCAGGATGAACCCGTGCCAGGTGCGACGAAATGCATAGCGGGTCGCTCGTCGGTCGAGCTGTCGGCGGGTGGGAAGGGGATCACCCGCGCTCGTCATGATTCGATAGTAGAGGGCGCCCTGAAGAGTGCGGCGACACGGCCTAGCATGGCCGTATGTTCTCCTCCGAGCCAACGTCGACTCAGTCCGCACTCGAGCTGCTCCAGGCGGAATTAGGCGATGCGGTGTCCACCGATCCGGCGCTTCTCCAGTCCGTGCGCACCGACAAGTCGGGATGGGTGGCGCCGGGCGTTCCCCTCGCGCTGGTTCTCGCCCGCACGACGGAACACGTGCAATCGGCCATGCGGATCGCCAGCAGATTCAGGATTCCCGTCGTACCGCGCGGTGCGGGCACCGGACTGGCCGGCGGAGGCGTCGGCACTGACGGCGCGCTCGTGATCTCGACGGAGCTCATGAACGCGATTCTCGAGGTCAACCCGGCCGACGAACTCGCCGTCGTGCAGGCCGGCGTGATCAATCAGCAGCTGAGCGATGTCGTGGCTCCGCACGGCCTCGTGTTCTCGCCCGACCCGGCATCCAAGGCCATCTCGACGATCGGGGGCAACATCGCCACGAACGCCGGAGGACTCCTCTGCGCGAAGTACGGGGTCACGAGAGAAGCCGTTCTGGGGCTCGTCGTCGTGTTGCCCGACGGCTCGCTGCTTCGAACGGGAAGACGCAGCGTGAAGGGTGTGACCGGCTACGACCTCACAGCACTGTTCACCGGATCCGAAGGCACGCTCGGGGTCATCGTCGAGGCGACCGTGCGCCTCCGGCCGATTCCGTCGGGCGACATCGTCACGCTCGGAGCTTTCTTTCCCGACGTGCGCGCCGGTGCGGCGGCGGCCGCAGCGATCACGGCTGCCCTCATCAGACCGGCCGTGATGGAGTTGATGGATCACGCGTCGCTGGTCGCTATCGACGCATACTCCGGCACCCGGCTCTCTGACGGGGGCGGCGCGTATCTCCTCGTGCAAACGGATGCGCGCGGTGCGGCCGAGGAGGCCTCGGCGATCTCCCAGATCCTGACGCGCCTCGGGGCCGATGTTCGCGTGGCTCGCGACGTGGAGGAGGGGGAGGCGCTTCTGACCGTTCGGCGCTCGTTTCATCCCGCCCTCGCCTCCGTCGGCGACGTGCTGATCGAAGACATCTGTGTGCCCCGATCGCGTCTCGCGGCGATGTTCGACGCGATCGATGAGATCTCTCGCCGCCACGGCATCCCGATCCCGACGATCGCGCACGCCGGCGACGGCAACCTGCACCCCAACTTCGTCTTGCCGCCACGCAGCTCCGAGGGCGAAGCGGAATCGGGCGTGCTGAGCGAGTCGTGGGTGCCGGCGTCCGTCTGGGCCGCGGCCGACGAGCTGTTCGTCGCGGCCATGGAGTTGGGCGGGACACTCACGGGGGAGCACGGTGTGGGCGTGCTCAAGAAACGCTGGCTCGAGAACGAGCTCGGGCCTCAGAGCCTCGAACTGCAACGCGGCATCAAGAGTGTCTTCGACCCTCTGTCGATCATGAATCCGGGCGCCGTCTTCTGACGCCCGGTTCCCCCCAAAGAGGTGCTGTGCCGCTAGGATCGGTGGCCTGTCACCGATGAGGAGCATTGTGTCCCAGCATTATCAGCCCGGCTACTATCCCCAGCAGGCCGAGCCTGCCTTCGCCCCTCAGCCCCAGCAGGCGGTGAGCCCTGTCTACGCCGAGCACGCGGTGTGGTCGGCGCCCACTCCTCCGGCGCAGAAGTCCACCGGCCTGGTGCTGTCGATCATCGGCATCAGCGTGCTCGGATTCGTCTTTCTCGCTGTCCTTGCATACGTGGCGATCGGGCTCGGACCTGTCGCGCTGGTGATCTGCGGTCTCGTCGCACTGATTCCTCTCGCCGTGGTCATCCTCACGATCACCTGGATCGACCGCTGGGAACCGGAGCCGCGTGGCGCACTGTGGTTCGCGTTCCTCTGGGGAGCGGCGGCATCGGTCGCGATCGCCCTTCTCGTGGGTCTCGGGATTCAGCTCGCCGTCTACTACGCCACGGAGGGTCAGGGCGGGGTAGGTGACTTCTTCTCCGCGGTCATCCAGGCACCCCTGGTCGAGGAGAGCGCGAAGGGCCTCGGCGTGCTGATTCTCTTCTTCGTGCTGCGTCGTCACTTCGACGGCCCGATCGATGGGCTCGTCTACGGCGCCACCGTGGCCGCGGGATTCGCCTTCACCGAGAACATCCTCTATTTCGGTTCGTCGCTGATCGAGTCCGGGGGAATCGGCCTCGGCTTCACGTTCTTCCTCCGCGGCATCATGTCGCCGTTCGCACACGTCATGTTCACCGCCTGCACCGGTGTCGCCCTCGGCTTCGCGTCGCAGAAGAAGGGCTGGCTTCCGGGCATCGGTTTCTTCTTCGTCGGTCTTATTCCGGCCATCCTGTTGCACGCCCTCTGGAACGGGTCCTCCTTCATCGTCGAGGGCCTCGGCGGCTTCTTCCTGGTCTACGCGATCGTGCAGGTTCCCCTGTTCGCCCTGGCGATCGTGGCGGTCGTCTTCCTGCGCAAACGCGAGGCCGCGCTCACGCGTGTGCGCCTCGAGGAGTACGCGTCGGCCGGCTGGTTCACGCCCGAAGAGGTCTCGATGCTCTCGACCGGAGCGGGCCGACGGCAGGCACGCGCCTGGGCCCAGGCGCAGGGCGGCGACAAGGGTCGCGTCATGCGACGCTTCACGCTGGATGCGACGCGGCTGGCTTTCGCCCGACAGCGGGTCGTCACCGGTCGCGATGGCATCGGCGGCCAACGCGACGAGGCCGAGCTGCTCCAGGCGGTGGCCGCCGACAGGGCGTCACTGCTCGCGTCGGGCCCCCAGGCACCCGCTCAAGCTGCGACGCCGCAGTATCAGCAGCAGCCCTCAGACCAGTACGGCGCCCCTCAGCCGCCGCAGCAGGGTCCGCCTGTGATCTGAGCGCACGGACACGGGCTCGAGACCCGAGTAAACTAGATGGCCGCTGTCAAGGAGTGTCTATTCGTGGTTTCAACCGAGCTCGCCCAAGAACGTCGCTACGTCGAGGAGCTGTACGCCCGTCTCGATGCGCTCAGGGTGGAGGCCAGAACGGCACTCGAGAGGGTGCGCCGCGACGACGTGGGCGGCAACCACCAGAGCCGTTCCGAGAGGGATGCCTACGCTCGGCTCTACGAGGACCGCATCGCACAGCTCGACGAGGTCGATGACCGGCTCGCGTTCGGACGACTCGAGCTGGCCGACGTCGATGACTCCGACGACGACTCGCCGTTCCGGTACATCGGCCGTATCGGGCTGCGCGACGAACAGCTGAAGCCGATTCTGCTCGACTGGCGCGTGCCTCAGGCCGCCGCGTTCTACCAGGCGACGGCGGCTACTCCGCTGGGTGCTCGGGCGAGGCGCCACCTGATCACCGAGGGCCGCGTGGTCACTCGCATCGACGACGAGATCTTCGATGCCGAACTCCTCGTCGAGCAGGCCGACTCCCTGCAGGGCGAAGCCGCGCTTCTCGCGGCGCTCACCAGCCAGCGCACCGGTCGCATGAGCGACATCGTGGCCACCATCCAGGCCGAGCAAGACAGAATTATCCGATCCGAGCTCGGGGGAGTGCTCGTCGTGCAGGGCGGCCCTGGCACAGGCAAGACCGCCGTCGCTCTGCACCGCGCTGCCTACCTGCTCTACTCGCATCGCGAGCGACTCGCGTCATCCGGTGTTCTCGTCGTGGGTCCCTCGCGGGCTTTTCTGCAGTACATCGAGGCGGTCCTGCCGAGCCTCGGAGAGACCGGCGTCGTGGTCTCGAGCGTCGGCGGCCTGTATCCAGGCCTCGAGGCGGTGCACGACGATGCTCCTGAGACCGCTCGGGTGAAAGGCGCCGCCGAGATGTCGGGGCTGATCAAGCGAGCCGTACGCTCCAGGCAACGCGTGCCTCTCGAGGCGATCGACCTCGACGTCAACGGTGAACGTCTCACACTCGAGCCTGGGCTGATCGCCTCCGCGATGAACCGGGCATGGGAGACCCGCAAGCCGCACAACGAGGCTCGCGTGGTCTTCGTCAAGAGCGCCCTCAATCAGTTGAGCCGTCTTCTCGCCGAGCAGCTGCGTTCGCACGGCAACACGGTCGACGATGCCGATCAGGCCGTGCTGCGCGAAGACCTTCGCACGTCGCAGGATGTCGTGGTCGCACTCAATACGGCCTGGTTGCCCCTCACCCCAGAGAAGTTACTGCAAGACCTCTACGCGAGGCCGCAGTGGCTCGCCTCGCTCACCCCGCAGTGGTCAGACGCGAAGCGCGCGCTCCTGCGCCGCGACCGCGACGCACCGTTCACCATCTCTGATGTGCCCCTACTCGACGAGGCGGCCGAACTCCTCGGCGAGTACAACGCGCAGAATGCGGCCCTCAAGCGCGAGGAGAAGCTGCAGAAGAAACGCGACATCGAGAATGCCGAGAATGCGATCCGCAACATGCAGGTCGAGGGCCTCGTGCACGCGGAGGACCTGGCTGCCGGATTCGCTGAGCGCAGCGTGCGCGGAACGACAGCCGAGCAGGCCGCAGCCGATCGCACATGGACGTACGGCCACATCGTGGTCGACGAGGCTCAGGAGCTGTCGCCCATGCAGTGGCGTGTTCTTGCACGGCGCTGCCCCCTGCGGTCGTTTACCGTCGTCGGCGACATGGCACAGGCGAGCGCGGCGGCCAGCGCGCGCAGTTGGCGGGATGCCGTTCAGCCGCTCGTGGGCTCCTCGCCTCTCGGAGAGCGGTGGCGGCTGGAGGAACTCACCGTCAACTACCGCACCCCGGCACAGATCGCCCTCGAGGCGGAGGCGATGGCCGAGAAGAACCATCTGCCGATCACCCGGGCCACGGCGGTGCGAGAGAGCGAGTGGCCTGTCACCACGACCGTCGTCGACCTCCGGCCCTCCGGTCGGCCTGTCGATCCCGATGCGCTCGGAGATGCGGTGATCACTGTCATCGAAGACGACCGCGATATCGACGACCGGGGCACCGTGGCCGTCATCGCCCCTGAGGCGACGGTCGACGCGCTCTACCCCGCCCTCTCGGAGTCGTTCGGCCGCGACATCGGATTGGGCGCTCAGGGTCTGAACCGCGCGATCGCCGTGCTGACGGCGCAGGACGCGAAGGGTTTGGAGTTTGACGCGGTCGTCGTCGTCGACCCCGACGGCATTCTCGCCGAGTCGAGCCGCGGCGCATCCGGCCTCTACGTGGCGATGACCAGGCCCACGCAGCGCCTGCACCTCGTGCGCCCCGCCTGATCGTCGCGATTACCCCCTGAGAGAACGCTTTTGACCGGCGCACCCCGGGAGCGGTTGGATGGAGCCATGACCGAAAACATGAACACCAAGCCAGAGATCGACTTCCCCGAGGGCCCCGCTCCCACCGAGCTGGTCATCGAGGACATCGTCGTCGGAGACGGCGCAGAAGCGACCCCCGGAGCAACCGTCGAGGTGCACTACCTGGGCGTCGAGTACGAGACCGGCGAGGAGTTCGACTCGTCGTGGGGTCGGGGCGAGACCATCAGCTTCCCGCTCAACGGCCTCATCGCAGGATGGCAGGAAGGCATTCCCGGTATGAAGGCCGGCGGACGTCGCAAGCTCACCATTCCCCCTCACCTCGCCTACGGTCCCGCCGGCGGCCACTTCCTCGGCGGCAAGACCCTCGTCTTCGTGATCGACCTGATCAGCGTTCCGTAAGGTTCTCTCGTCTCGATCGGGGCGGCGGGGCGTGGAGCAGGTCTCCACGCCCCGCCGTCGTCGTCTGAGACGATGCGTTCCGCGCCATGACGCGTCACGGCGTCGGATTCAGCGCGTCGTACTCCCTCAGCGAGCGATGCAGGCGCACGGCCGCGAGGGAGAAGAGAACCACGATGGCCCCACCGAGCAGGGGCGGCAACCACAGCAGTGCGGTCGCCGCGGCAAGCCCGACGTAGGCGTCGCCGAGACGTGGCCCGCCCGTGACCACCACGGTGAAGATGCCCTGGATGCGACCGCGCATGACGTCGGGAACGGCCGACTGCATCATGGTCTGGCGGAAGATGGCGCTGACGTTGTCGGATGCGCCGGCGCCGGCGAGTGCCAGACTCGCCAGAGCGAGCGCGGGCAGATTGGCGTCGTCGAACGATGAGGTTATGCCGGCTGCCGAGCCGTGGTCCATCACGAGAAGCACGAGTCCGAACGCCGCGATGAACCCTCCGTACACGGCGACGGCGCTGCCGATGGCGCGACCCTGCATCCGCACGTGTCCGAGCCTGCCCGAGAAGACCGACGAGAGCAGGGCGCCGACGGCGAACGCGGCCGAGAGGATGCCCACCGTTATCGCGCCTCCGCCGATCAGCAACGCGCCGACCGCCGGGAAGACGACCCGCGGCATCCCGAACGTCATCGCCACGATGTCGATGAGAAACGACATGCGGATGTTCGGGGCTCGTCTCAGAAACGCCAGGCCCTCCCAGACGGCGGCGAAACCGGCTCGGCGGGTTCCTCCCTCCGGAATGATCCGGGGAAGAGTCACGACACCGGTGAACGCGGCGACGAAGAGCACGACGTCGACCGTGTAGGTCCATTGGAATCCGACCGTGGCCACGAGCACACCGGCGAGCGCGGGCCCGACGGTCACCTGTACACCGAAGCTGATCCCCCCGAGAGCCGACGCAGCAGGAAGCAGATCGGGCGACAGCAGTCTGGGCACGATCGCCGAGCGGGTGGCGCCGACAACCGTCGTGGCGACCGCCGTGATGGTCGTGAGGGCATAGAACATCCACAGTTCGTCGATGCGGTTCCAAGCCAGGAGGGCGAGTCCGACCGTGGACCCCCAGGCCAGGAATTCGGCCACGAGTACGACCGTTCGCCTGTCGAAGCTGTCGGCGAGGACGCCACCGTAGACGCCGGCGACGATCATCGGAACGAGTGCGAACACGCCGACGAGTGACACCGCGGTCGTCGACCCGGTGATGTCGTAGATGTGCAGACCGACCGCGATGATGGTCATCTGGCCGCCGATTCCTGCGATCAGGCCACCGAGCCAGAGGCGGAAGAACGCGGGGCTGCGGCGGAACGGGGCGAGGTCGACGAAGTGCGTTCTGCGGGTCGGCGCGTCTGCCTGGGGTGTATTCACTGCGCGGGGTTTCCGATCATCGGGGGAGTCGTTCTATCGTGCACGACGATCGCCATCACGCCGTGCGATTGAGAGTGCGGCCCATGATGGCCGAGATGAGCGCGTCGACCGGTTCCGTGGGAGCAGCGGGATTGCGGAGCAGAGTCAGGTCGACCTCGCCCAATTCCGGCAGGTCGAACCGGTTTCCGACCACGACCAGGTCGTCGGGGATGAGGGAGCGGGGGAAGACGGCGACGCCGATACCCGCCCGCACGGCGGCGAGGAGACCGTTCACCTCGCGTGTGTTGCAGGTGATTCGCCATCGCCGTCCGGCCTGTTCGAGCGCCTCGATCGCGCTGGTGCGGCTGACGGTCGTTCCCTGGTAGGTGATCAGCGGAACCGGCGCTCCGGGCTCGACGATCGTCTTCTCCTGGCCGACCCACACGAGCTGGTCGCGCCGAACGACGGTGCCATCCGTGGTCTCGGGCTTCTGCTTGATGAAGATGAGATCGAGCGAGCCGGCGTGCAGTTTGCGAAAGAGCGGCCCCGACTGGTCGACGGTGAGTTCGAGGTTGATCTGGGGATAGAGCTGGCGAAAGTGCCTGAGGATGCGGGGGAGTTGCGTGATGGCCAGGTCGTCGGCGGTGCCGAATCGGAGTTTGCCCTTCATGGCCGAACCGCTGAAGTAGTCGTCGGCGGCGCTGTGCGCCGCCAGGATCGTGCGCGCGAAGCCGGCCATGGCATCCCCGTTGTCAGTCAAGGACACATCGCGCGTATCGCGGGCGACGAGAAGACGGCCGGATGCCTGCTCGAGCCGCCGGACGTGCTGGCTCACGGTGGGCTGGCTGATGCCCAGGCGCTGGGCGGCCACGGTGAAGCTCGAGGTCTCGGCGACGGCGAGAAAGGTGCGGAGCAGAGTGGGGTCGAACACGGGTCTCATTCCGAAACGTAATGGGAGTTATAGGGTCAATTTAGTCGGGGAATGATCCAGGTGGGCAATAGCGTTGAAGAAACGGATGCCCGGCATCCACTTTCTATACGTAACCGCCTTCGTTATCTCGCACCTGGATTATTCGTGACACCCCCTCCCTCCGACCCGTTTCCCGTAACCGCTCCCATGCCCGTTCTGACCTCGGCACCTCCGTGGAAAGACACCTTCTCCTCTCTGAGAGTCCCCAACTTCCGGCTCTTCACCTCGGCCAACATCGTCGCCATGACAGCCCTCTGGATCCAGAGGATCGCCCAGGACTGGCTGGTGCTCGAGCTCTCGGGAAGCGTCGCAGCCGTTGGTCTGACGGTCGCCCTCCAGTTCGCTCCGATGCTGTTTCTCGGGCTCTACGGCGGCGTTCTCGTAGACCGTTACTCGAAGCGGATGCTGCTGGCGATCACGCAGAGCGTCTCGCTGCTCGCCAGTGTGGCCCTCGCGGTGCTGGCGCTGACCGGAGTCGTCGAGGTGTGGCACATCATGCTCGTCGCCCTGATCGTGGGACTCGCCACGGTCATCGACAATCCCACCCGCCAGGTCTTCGTCAACGAACTCGTCGGGCCGAAGTATCTGCGCAACGCGATCAGCCTCAACTCGTCCGTCTTCCAGCTCGGCGCCCTGATCGGGCCGGCGATCGGCGGAGTGCTGCTCGTGTCTGTCGGTGCGGGCTGGTCGTTCGCCATCAACGCGGTGGCGTGCCTCGGCGTTGTGATCACGGTCTTGATGCTCAACCCCGCGACCCTGTATCCGGCTCCGGTCGCGCCGCGGGCGAAAGGCCAGTTGAAAGAGGGCCTGTCGTACGTCTTCGCCAAGCCCACGATCCTCTGGACCGTCGTGATGGTGGCATTCGTCGCGGTCTTCGCCCTCAACATGCCCGTGCTGCTCGCGGCCTATGCTTCAGACGTCTTCGACAGCGGACCCGGGGGTTACGGTCTGTTCAACTCGCTCGTCGCCGTCGGCGCATTGGCCGGGGCCGTGCTGTCGACTCGCCGAACGAGCATCCGGCTTCGCGCCGTGGTGATCACGGGTCTCGCGTGGGGAACCGTTCAGGCGATCGTCTCCGGCGCGCCCAACGAGCCCATCGTCTGCGTGCTGCTCGTCCTGGTCGGATTCTGCACTCTGCAATTCCTCACGGGCGCGAATCAGCTGATCCAGCTCTCCAGCAACGTGTCTATTCGCGGTCGTGTCATGTCGGTCTACGTGCTGGTGCTTCTCGGCGGCCAGGCGCTGGGCGGTCCGCTGATGGGGTGGCTCGTCGAGAGCTACGGCCCGCAGTTCGGCATGCTCGTGTCGGGTGTGGTGCCCGCGGTGGCCGCCCTGGTAGTCGGCGTGCTTCTCGCTCGAAGCGGCCGATTCACCGTTCGGTTGCGTCGTCGCCTGCCTCTCATCGCGATCGTTCAGCACTAGCTGACCGCCTCTCGCGCGATCTGCTAGAATCTCAAGGTTGCCGTCTAACGGCCGCGGATAAAGAGAGCCCGCACATACTGTGCCGGGCACCGCGCAATGAGGAGAAAGGGGATCACCAACTATGGCTCTTGAAGCTGATGTCAAGAAGGCGATCATCGAAGAATACGCAACCCACCCCGGTGACACCGGATCCCCCGAGGTCCAGGTCGCGATGCTCACGCGTCGCATCAAGGACCTCACGGAGCACCTCAAGGAGCACAAGCACGACCACCACTCGCGTCGTGGACTCCTGCTTCTGGTCGGACAGCGTCGCCGCCTGCTGGGTTACCTGGCCGACGTCGAGATCGAGCGCTACCGCGCACTGATCGAGCGTCTCGGCCTGCGTCGATAGTTCGCCGCATTTCTTGACGATGGGCCGTTCTCCCCGAGGGGAGAACGGCCCATTCGCATATGTGGCGGCGTTCGGTTCTCAGACGCGGTCGTCGTCGCCGAGCTCTTCGGCGCTCTCGGCCTTGTAGTCCTCGTCGTCGAGATCGTCGTTCGTCTCGTCGGGATCATCGATCTGCAGGGTGTCGATGCTCTCCTCGACACTGAACTCAGTGTCTGTGCCGTCGAGCAGATCCTCGTCGAGGGACTCCTCATCGTCGACCGAGGGATCGCCCGGGTTCGTGAATTCGGCGTCGCCCCTGTCGTCGAGTTCGCTCGATACCTCAAGCAGGTCCTCGTTGCCGTCGTTGTTGCTACTCTCGTCCAGTTCTCTGTCAGTCATATCTCGACTCTAGAACAGTGCATGCACACGATCCACCAAGACTTGTGCGGCAGGATCGACTCATGTTCCGACGCCATCCCGTGCTCTCCGTTCTCACGGTGCTCTATCTGGCGGGCGTGGGTTGGGTCACCCTGGGTCCGGAGCCCTACGACGACGGCACGAGCAGCATCCTGTGGCGTTTTCTCGACTTCTTCGGCCGTTATGACGCGACCGACTGGATCACGTTCGACCGGGTCGAATTCGTTGCGAATATTGCGATGTTCGTGCCGTTGGGCATGTTCTTCGTACTCCTTCTCGGCCGAAAGCAGTGGTGGCTCGCGATGATCCTCTGTGGTGGCATCTCCTGCGCCATAGAGATCTGGCAGGGAGCGCTCCTGCCGACGCGCGTCGCCGATGTGTCCGACATCGTGGCGAACACTTCCGGAGGCACGATCGGTGTTCTCCTCGGTGTCGTGCTCATGTCGATATCGCTGGCGCGTCGTGGTCGCCGCACGCGCGTTCGCGCACGAGCCGCGTAGGCGCTTGGATAGACGCATGAGATTTCTTTCCTTCGGTCGCGTCAACAACCCAGAACTTGCGAAGACCGACCAGGGTTCGGGCTCGCTCGACGACTACCTCTACGACCTGATGCCGCGTAACCAGAAAGTGCGCATCCAGATCGCCGACAGCGACCCCTGTCAGGACGCGTTGCGGGCGGTCGTGGATCAGGGTGTGAGCGAGACGGAGGCCTTCATCGCGAGACGAAGCGCAGACGACGAGAGAACCGATGCGCCGACGCCCGTGCGGCTCTTCGTGAACCAGCGGCCAACGCCCGTCGTCGGTTTCGTTCCCCGTGGCCTCGAGGCCCCCGTCGAAGCGGCCCTCGGACGGCTGGCCGATTCGGGCAAGTCCACCCGGATGCAGGCCACTGTCCGCAAGACCAAGAACGGTCTGCGTGTCGATCTGGCCATCGGTCTGACGCGCTGACTCGAATCGAGCAACTCGATCTTCCCTCCGGAACTCCAGGGGAGTTGAATGGCCCTATGGTCATGGGCGATCGGAGCGGCTCGGGGATTCCCGACAGGCACGACGCGGGCGCGGGATCTCTCGCCGACTACACCTACAACCTGTTTCCCCGGTTCACGAACGTCACCCTGAGAGCGGCGGGGAGCATGCCATTCCAGAGCGAACTGGCCCAGCTGCGAGAGTCTCCGGATTCGCCGACGGAGGCTTTCGTCGAACGCCGGCCTCCAGCCGAGGATCGTATCGACGCCCCGATGCCGGTGCGTCTCTGGATGGGGCCGGAGCTGAGCGGAGTCATCGGTTTCGTGCCTCGCGGGCTCGAAGCACCGGTCGACGCCTGCCTCGGGCGTCTGTCAGACCGAGGAAAAGCGCCTCGCATTCCGTGCGCCATCATCGTCACCCGACACGGACTTCGAGTCGAGCTCGGAATGGGCCAGGCATACTGAGCGGTCCATCCACCGAGGGCGGACATGCTTGGATTGAACCATGCCCGCACCTCGCCGAAAGCTCTCCGTCGTCGTATGGGAACCGTTTCTCCTCGGCCTCGTGATCGTCGCAGCTCTCGCCGCATCCATAACGGCACGTCTGCCCGTGATCGGCATGATCATCGGTGCGATCGCCATCGTGATCGCTCTCTCGGGGGTCGTGCAGCTCGTGCGCCTCGGGTTCAGGAGTGGGGGAGAGCGCAACTCGACATCGCGGCTCGCGACTCTCGACGGCTTCGATGTGCGCGCCGTTTCCGTCGATGGAGTTCTCATGCTCGACGAGACCAGTCGGCGTCAGGATTCAATCGACCTCGCTCTCGGCTGGACCGATCCAGCGCTCACCGTCGTTCTCTGGCCCGGCGCCACGCGGTGGCTCGGCCGCGAACTCCGTGTCGAGGCGTACTTCGTGGGCGGCCCGAGAC
Organism: Agreia sp. VKM Ac-1783; assembly: GCF_900177765.1. Lineage (GTDB taxonomy): Bacteria > Actinomycetota > Actinomycetes > Actinomycetales > Microbacteriaceae > Agreia. Next base: position 407,082 of record NZ_FXWI01000002.1, on the reverse strand, counting down.
CTGCTCGCGCGGGATTCCTGCCTCGCGGCACCGACGCATCCATCGGTCAGGCCCTCGAGAAGCTGCGCGATGGGGGCGTGCTCGTCACCGTACCGGCGCGGGTCTTCGGCGACGGCAAGCTGACCGATCCGGCGCGGCCGTTCACACGTCTCGCCCGCCCTCTCACCGTCGAGGTCGGACGACCCGCCGATGACGCAATCGCCGCTATCCAGCCGTAGAGAGCGCACGCCTGCTAAGATCGGCCTGTTGCCCCTCGTGGGCAACTCGAACAAATCAATACACGAGCATCAAATGCGGAGCAGGCCGGCAGGACGCTGGTCACCGGTGGTGGGTTTCGGAACGCGTGAGAAGCGGTCCGAGGTTTTCTACTGTTGGCCAGACATGCGCCCCATGCTCTGATGGTTCTGACGAATCCCTCGAATCCCTCGGATTCGACAAGGCGCGTACGTGTACGGGTCTCGCACTAGGCGAGTACCCGCATGTCGCTCTGTCACCCCACTCCGCTGTACGCATCGCGAGAGCCCACACGGGGCCGCGAATTCTCTTCGCCTGCATGGCGAGAGACAACACATAAGGAGAAAACCCCCATATGGAGGGTCCAGAAATCAAATTCGCCGAAGCCGTCATCGACAACGGCAAGTTCGGCACCCGCACGGTCCGCTTCGAAGCGGGACGTCTGGCACAGCAGGCACAGGGCGCGGTCGCGGCCTACCTCGACGAGGAAACCATGCTGCTGAGTGCCACCAGCATCGGAAAGCACCCGAAGGACAACTTCGACTTCTTCCCGCTCACCATCGACGTCGAAGAGCGCAGCTACGCCGCCGGAAAGATCCCCGGATCGTTCTTCCGTCGCGAGGGACGCCCCTCGACCGAGGCCATCCTGGTCTGCCGCCTGATCGACCGCCCTCTGCGTCCGTCGTTCGTCAACGGTCTCCGCAACGAGGTCCAGGTCGTCATCACGGTGCTCAGCATCGCGCCCGACGAGTTCTACGACACCCTGGCGATCAACGCGGCCTCCGCGTCGAGCCAGATCTCGGGCATCCCGTTCTCGGGCCCCATCGCCGGCGTGCGCCTCGCGCTGATCGGTGACCAGTGGGTCGCCTTCCCCAAGTACTCGCAGCTCGAGGAGGCCGTGTTCGACCTGACCGTCGCCGGCCGCGTCGTCACCGACGCCCAGGGCAACCAGGACGTCGCGATCATGATGGTCGAGGCCGAGGCCACCGAGAACAGCTGGAACCTGATTCAGGCCGGCGCCACGAAGCCGAACGAGGAGATCGTCGCCCAGGGCCTCGAGGCTGCCAAGCCGTTCCTCAAGCAGCTCGTCGAGGCCCAGGCCTCGCTCGCCGCTCAGGTCAACAAGCCGGTCCGCGAATACCCGGTGTTCCCCGCCTACAGCCAGGCCGGATACGACGCGGTCGCCGAACTCGCATACGACGAGCTCGTCTCGATCTACCAGATCGCCGACAAGACCGAGCGTCAGGACGCCGACGATGCTCTCAAGGAGCGCGTCAAGCTCGCCATCAACGAGAAGGTCTCCGCGGGCGAGCTGTTGGGCGACATCCCGCCGATGGTCTCGGCAGCATACAAGTCGGTCACCAAGACCGTCGTGCGCGGCCGCATCCTCACCGAGGGCATCCGCATCGACGGTCGTGGCCTCGCCGACATCCGTCCGCTCGACGCCGAGGTCCAGGTCATCCCGCGCGTGCACGGTTCCGCCATCTTCCAGCGCGGTGAGACCCAGATCCTGGGCGTCACCACGCTGAACATGCTCAAGATGGAGCAGCAGATCGACTCACTGAGCCCGATCAAGAAGAAGCGCTACCTGCACCACTACAACTTCCCGCCGTACTCCACCGGAGAGACGGGTCGTGTGGGTTCACCGAAGCGCCGCGAGATCGGGCACGGCTTCCTGGCCGAGCGCGCCATCGCACCCGTGCTCCCGAGCCGCGACGAGTTCCCCTACGCAATCCGCCAGGTCTCCGAGGCTCTCGGATCCAACGGCTCCACGTCGATGGGTTCCGTCTGCGCCTCGACCCTGTCGCTGCTCAACGCCGGTGTGCCGCTGCGTGCACCTGTTGCGGGTATCGCCATGGGTCTCGTCTCCGACACCATCGACGGAGAGACCCGCTACGCGGCGCTCACCGACATCCTCGGTGCCGAAGACGCGCTCGGCGACATGGACTTCAAGGTCGCCGGAACGAGTGATTTCATCACCGCGATCCAGCTCGACACGAAGCTCGACGGTCTGCCGACGAGTGTGCTCGATGGCGCCCTGAAGCAGGCGAAGGCCGCGCGTACCGCGATCCTCAACGTCATCAACTCCGCGATCGATGCGCCCGACGAGATGGCGCCGACCGCGCCGCGCGTCATCAGCGTTCAGATCCCGGTAGACAAGATCGGTGAGCTGATCGGCCCGAAGGGCAAGACGATCAACTCGATTCAAGACGAGACCGGCGCCGACATCTCGATCGAGGAAGACGGAACCGTGTACATCGGTGCCGTCGACGGTCCGTCTGCCGAGGCCGCCCGTGCCCAGGTCAACGCGATCGCCAACCCGACCAACCCCGAGGTCGGCGAGCAGTTCCTCGGAACCGTCGTCAAGATCGCGACGTTCGGTGCGTTCGTGTCGCTGCTCCCGGGCAAGGACGGCCTGCTGCACATCTCCGAGGTGCGCAAGCTCGCCGGTGGCAAGCGCGTAGAGAACGTCGAAGACGTGCTCGGCGTCGGCCAGAAGATCCTGGTCGAGATCACGAAGATCGACGACCGCGGAAAGCTGTCGCTCGCTCCCGTCGTCGCCGACGAAGCCGACACCGAAGGCTCCGCTGCAGCCAGCGAGGGCCCCGAGGCTCCGGCCGAAGGCTAGTCACCCAGAACGAAGGCCCGTCCCACTCCGGTGGGGCGGGCCTTCGTCGTTTCGCCCTTCTCACAACTACACTGCCCTCATGACGCCGAACAACGACGCCACTACCAGCACCGGCACGCCTCCTTCCCGTTTCCGGCTCGCGATCGACGGAAACGTCTTCGGATGGGCGTCCGGCGTGTCCGCGACAGCCGAGGCTCTCGACGCGTTTCACGCAGCCGGGGGCCGGCTCATCTCGACGGCCGATCACTACGCCGGGGGTCGCAGCGAGATCATGATCGGCAACTGGGTGCGCAGCAGGAAAGCGCGCTCCCGGGTCTTCCTCGCCACGAAGATCGGCCGTCATCCGGATGCGCCAGGCCTGTCGGCCGACGATATCGTGACGGCGACGGAGGCGAGTCTCGAGCGTCTCCAGACCGATCACCTCGATCTGCTCTCCTTCGACGGCGAGCATCCTCACACCCCACTGGAGGAGAGTCTGGCCGCTGCCTCCGAGCTGATCGCGAGTGGCAAGGTGCGCGCGCTGGCGGCGTCGGCGTACTCCGGGGCCCGTCTCCTCCAGGCCCGGCAGCTCGCCGACGACAACAACCTCCCACGCTTCCGGGCGGTGTTCAGCCCGTACAGTCTGATGACGAGACGGCCCGTCGAGCACGACCTCCTTCCCGCGGTCAGATCCCTCAATATCGGCATCTTCGCCCGACTGCCCCTGGCAAACGGTTTCTTGACCGGCAACTACCGGGTCAGAGCGGATGTGCCGGAGTCGAGCATGTTCGCCGACGCCGCATCGCATGTCGGCCGCGACGGATTCCGCGTGCTGAAAGCACTCGAACAGGTCGCGGCCGAGCAGAACGTCTCGCTGGCAGCGTGCGCCCTCGCATGGGTGCGGTCGAAACCCAACGTGATCGCCCCCGTGGTGCGGGCGGCGTCGGCCGAGCAGGTCGCCGAACTCGTCGCATCCCCCGATCTGGTTCTCGAGCCGCACCAGCTCATGGCCCTCGATCGCGCGTCTGAGTGACATAGGCTGGGCGCGATGAACAACGCCGTGCCCCTCCCTCTGAACCTGCCCGAACTCCGTGTCGAAGCGTCTGGAGGGTCTCTGGTCCGCCGAACCATTCTTCCGTCGGGGGTGCGCATCCTCACCGAGAAGATGCCGGGCGCGCAGAGCGCCACCGTCGGATACTGGGTCGCCGTCGGCTCTCGAGACGAGCTCGGCAGTGTGCTGGCCACGCCCACCGCTCCAGCACTGCCCTCGCGCTACGGCTCCACGCATTTTCTGGAACATCTGCTGTTCAAAGGCACGCCGACGAGATCAGCCCTCGATATAGCCGTCGCCTTCGATGCCGTGGGCGGCGAGCACAACGCCGCGACCAGCAAGGAGTACACCTGCTACTACGCCAAGGTCCGTGACAAAGATCTGCCCATGGCGGTCGATGTCATCGCCGACATGCTCACGTCGTCGCTGATCGAGCGAGGCGAGTTCGAGACGGAACGCGGCGTGATTCTCGAAGAACTCGCCGAGGCGTCGGACGATCCGTCCGACGTGGCTGGAGAACGATTCTTCGAGGCGGTGCTCGGTGATCATCCTCTCGGACGCCCCGTGGGCGGCAGCGCCGATGCGATCCGCGAGGTCACGCGTGACGCCGTGTGGCAGCACTACCTCGAGAACTACCGCCCGCAAGATCTCGTGATCACCGCCGCCGGTGCAGTCGACCACGATGAGCTCGTCGCGCGGGTCACGACGGCGCTGACCGCCGCAGGCTGGGACCTCGAGCGCGTTGCCGAACCTGTCGCACGACGGGGGTCGGCCGGAGTCGAGATCCACCGCGGCGCGCCTTTGGTCGTTGTGCAACGTCCGAATGAGCAGGCGAGTCTGATCGTCGGAACCTCCGGATTCACGGCCAACGACGAGCGCCGATCGGCCCTCAGCGTGCTGGGTTCGGCGTTCGGCGGAGGCATGTCGTCGAGACTCTTCCAGGAGATCCGCGAGAAGCGTGGCCTCGCCTACTCCGTCTACTCGTTCGCCCCGTCTTACTCCGACGCCGGTGTCTTCGGCATGAACGCGGGATGCACGCCGGCGCGCGTCGGCGACGTCGCCGAGCTGATGATCGAGCAGCTCCAGCTGCTCGCCGACGGCGGGATCACCGACGAGGAGTTGCGGCGCGCCCACGGTCAGCTGTCGGGCTCGGCCGCCCTCGCCCTCGAAGATTCTGACACCCGGATGTCGCGGCTCGGGCGCGCCGAGATAACCCAGGGCGAGTTCGTCGACCTCGACGAGGCGCTCAGACGCCTCGACCGAGTGACACCGTCAGACGTGCAGAGTCTCGCTCGCGACATCGCCTCCCGTCCGATCTCCATCTCGGCCGTCGGAGCCATCTCCGAGAACGCCTTCGACGGCCTCGGCTCGATCCTCGAGGGGGCAGCGTCGTGACCCGCACGCTCTATCTCGTTCGACACGGCGAGCAGCAGGACGCCGAGTACGGCATGGACGACGGGCCGCTCTCGCCTCGCGGTCAGCGCCAGGCGCGACTCGTCGCGGAGCGTCTCGGCGGTGTGCCCTTTACGAACGTCTGGCACTCCCCGCTGCAACGCGCAGAGGACACGGCCACGATCATGGCCGCCCATCTGCCGGCGCTCCAGCCGGAGCCCACGGCGCTGCTCTTCGACTGCGTACCCACGGGGTACTCGCCGCAGATGCCCCACTCGTTCCAGCCGTTCTTCAACTCGGTGACGATCGAACAGGTCGACGCGGGCAGGGCGCAGATGGCCGACGCCGTCGCGGAGTTCCTCTCGCCGACGCGTGAGACGACGAACGACCTCTTGATCACGCACAACTTCGTGATCGGATGGCTCGTGCGCGAGGCCATGGGTGCTCCGGACTGGCGCTGGGTGGGCGTGAACCAGGCGAACTGCGGCCTCACGATCATCAACGTGAAGGCGGGAAGACTGCCGGAACTCGTGACACACAACGACCTGGGTCACCTTCCGGTCGAGCTCCGAACGGGCCTTCCCGAGTCGCAGCCGTACTAGACGCCGAGATCCTTGGCGTACCAGACGGTGGCATTCGGGTTCTCGTTGTATGCCTCCACGGGCACGTAGGACCGGGCGGCGTAGAGACGCGCGGCGCCCGTGAGCGTGTGATGAGTGTCGAGCACCATCATCTCCGCCCCGAAGGATCGCGCCCGCGACTCGAGTTCGTCCATCATCGCCGTGGCCAGCCCTCGACCGCGGCTGGAGGGCGCGAGCCAGAGATGCTTGACCTCGAATCGCACGCGCCCGGCATCATCGGGTGCGATGCGTCGGATCCCACCGCATCCGACGGGTTCTTCGTCGACGGCGATGAGAAACGCGCCATCGGGCGCGATGAAAGCGCTCGGATCGGGATACGTGATCGTGTAGGCCCCCTGCGCCGGAGGGAACTCGCTCGCGCGCCACGTGAAGTAGTCGGTCAGCAGTCGGTGCGCCTCGGGCGAATCCGTGCGGGCCTCGCGGATATCCATGGGTCAAGGCTAGGGGAGGAGACCGGCGTTGGTAGATTGGTGCCATGACTACGAAGGTCGCCGTCGTCGGCGCATCCGGCCGAATGGGGCAGCTCTTTACGAGAATCGTCGACGAGACCGAGGGATTCGAGGTCTTCGCGCAGATCGGCTCTACGGGTGATCTGTCCGACATGGTCGGCGCCGATCTCGCGGTCGATGTCACAGTGCCAGCCGTGTCGCATTCGATCGTCGACTACGCGCTGTCTCACGGCATCCCTGTGCTGGTCGGAACGTCAGGATGGTCGGCCGATCGCATCAGAGGTCTGGAGCGTCGTCTGGTCGACAGTCCAGAGCTCGGCGCCGTGATCATCCCGAACTTCTCTGTGGGTTCGGTCCTCGCAAGCTCGTTCGCGGCGATGGCGGCCCGTTTCTACGATTCGATAGAGATCGTCGAGGCGCACCACGCCACCAAGATCGACTCGCCCTCGGGAACATCGGTCAGAACGGCAGAACTCATCGCCGCTGCGCGTGGAGCGTTGGGTCCCGTGTCGGCTCCCCACACCGACCAGCGCGCCAGAGGCCAGCAGGTCGCCAGCGTTCCGATCCACAGCCTGCGTCTGCAGGGTGTCGTCGCGAAGCAGGACGTGATCCTCGGCGGTGTCGGAGAGGTGCTCACCATCAGTCATGACACTCTGTCGCCGAGCGCGTACGAAGCGGGGATCGCCATCGCGCTGCGCGCGGCGACTCAGGCGAGGGGCGTCGTGGTCGGCCTCGACAAGCTCATCGATCTGACCGCGGGCGAGCGATGAGCCGCCGGCATCCGTCTCTGTCGCGAGCGACGACGTGAAAGGCCGTATCGCCGCATGGTCGATGGCCGTGCTCCTGGCCCTCTACCTGATCCTCGTGGTCGACCGATCGGTGCGTCTTGTCGCAACAGGACAGCCGGTCGCCATCGGCCTGGGGGTGGCGCTCATCGTCTTTCCGCTCATCGCGGCCTGGGCGCTGATGCGAGAGTTGCTGTTCGGTATCCGCACGGAGCGCCTGGCCAAAGACCTCGAGGCCGAGGATTCTCTGCCCGAGGACGACCTTCCGAAGAGGCCCAGCGGCCGACCCGACAGAGCGGCCGCCGATGCCGAGTTCGATCGCTACCGGGCAGAGGTCGATGCGGCCCCCGAGAGTTGGCGCGCCTGGTTCAGGCTCGGTCTCGCCTACGACGCGAGCGGCGACCGTCGTAGGGCGCGGGCTGCTCTGCGTCGTGCCATCGCGCTGAACAGGCAGGCCGCCTGAGCGCCGCTCAGCGCGCCACGTGATGAGACGCCGACAACGCGGCTTCGATGCCGTCATCGACGTTCTGGTCACGAAAGCCGAAGCCGTCTGCGACCAGGAGCTGCGATGACACGTTCTGGTCTGACAGGAGCAACTCTTTTCCTGCGTCGGCCAAGGCGGCCTTGATAGCCCAGCTCGGAGCCGGGAGCCAGAACGGTCGATTGAGCGAGCGAGCGAGGGTCTCGGAGAGCTCGGTCGCCGTCACCGGACGTGGGGCGGCGAGATTCACCGGGCCGGCGAGCGACGAGCCGAGTGCCAGATGAGCGATCGCGGCCGCCTCATCATGGAGGCTGATCCACGGCCAGATCTGCGTGCCGGAGCCGAGGGGCCCCGCCACGCCCAGGCGGGCGAGCATCTCCAGCGGCTTCAATGCGCCGCCGTTGCCGAGCACGAGGCCGGTTCGTGCCATGACCACGCGCGTGGTCGGCGATGCTTTGGCGGCCGCGCGTTCCCACGCCTCGACGACCTTGGCGAGAAAGCCGGTGCCCTGCACAGACGACTCGGTCAGGATCTCGCCGGGTCGATCTCCGTAGAAGCCGACAGCCGACCCATTCACCAGGGTGTGCGGGGGAGACGAAGATTTGGAGATCGCCGTCGTGATCGTATTCGTGGCCTGGAGCCGCGACGACAGGATCTGCTTCTTGTAGGGCAGCGTCCACGGCAGCCGTGAGATGGATGCGCCGGACAGGTTCACGATGACGTCGGCGGCGTCGACGGTGGCGACGTTGAGCCACGACACCTCAGGATCCCACTGGCGTTCCTTCGGGTGATGTGTCGGGCGCCTCACGAGCCGGATCACCAGGTGCCCGGCAGCCTCGAGTTGCCGGGTCAGTTCGGTGCCGATCATGCCGGATGCGCCGGCGATGACGATGGTCTGCTGTTCAGGCATTCGGCCTCTCCCTGTTTCTTTCAGCCTAACCGCACAGGGCGATCAGCCCCAGAAGTCATCGTTGCCGACAGCAAACGGTGCTAGCGTATCCACCATGCTGTTCGGTCTGCTTCTTCTTAGCTGCCGCGACGAGTCCTAATCTCAGGCCTTCCTCGTCGCGGAGTTCGCCATTGGCTGACAATCTGAAGACTATTTAGAGGAACTAAGACCGTGAAGAACAATCAAGCAGCGTCGGCTATGCCGATCCACAAGTACCGTCCTTTCCACGAGCAGATCTCCGTCGATCTGCCCGATCGAACCTGGCCCTCGAAGCGCATCACCGAAGCACCACGCTGGTGTGCCGTCGATCTGCGTGACGGCAACCAGGCGCTCATCGACCCGATGAGTCCCGAACGCAAGCGCGTGATGTTCGACCTGCTGGTTCGCATGGGCTACAAAGAGATCGAAGTCGGGTTCCCGAGCGCGAGCCAGACCGACTTCGACTTCGTACGCAGCCTCATCGAGGAAGACGCGATTCCCGAAGACGTCACCATTCAGGTTCTGACCCAGGCGCGAGAGCACCTGATCGCTCGCACCTACGAGTCGATCGCCGGAGCCAAACAGGCCATCGTGCATCTCTACAACTCGACGTCGATCCTGCAGCGAGACGTCGTCTTCCGCAGTGACCGGCAGGGCATCATCGACATCGCCACGGCCGGCGCCCGTCTGTGCCGACAGTACGAGAAGACGATTCCCGAGACGGTCGTGTACTACGAGTACTCGCCCGAGAGCTTCACGGGCACCGAGCTCGAGTTCGCTCTGGATGTCTGCAATCAGGTCATCGAGATCTTCGAGCCCTCGGCAGACCGCAAGGTCATGATCAACCTGCCTGCAACGGTCGAGATGGCCACGCCGAACGTCTACGCCGACTCGATCGAGTGGATGAGCCGTCGTCTCGCCCACCGCGAGAACATCGTGCTGTCGCTGCACCCTCACAACGACCGAGGCACCGCGATCGCCGCAGCAGAACTCGGGTACATGGCGGGTGCCGACCGCATCGAGGGATGCCTGTTCGGCAACGGCGAGCGCACGGGAAACGTCGACCTGGTCGCCCTCGGCATCAACCTGTTCACCCAGGGCATCGATCCTCAGATCGACTTCTCCGACCTCGACGAGATCCGGCGCACAGCCGAGTACTGCAACCAGCTGAAGGTGCCCGAGCGCAGCCCCTGGGCCGGCGACCTGGTCTACACCGCGTTCAGTGGTTCGCACCAGGATGCGATCAAGAAGGGCTTCGAGGCCATGGCGGTCGACGCGGCGGCGCAGGGCAAAGATGTCGACGACCTCGTCTGGGCGGTGCCGTACCTGCCGGTCGACCCCAAAGACCTGGGGCGCAGCTACGAGGCGGTCATCCGCGTCAACTCGCAGTCGGGCAAGGGTGGCGTCGCCTACCTGCTGAAGAACGACCACGCTCTCGATCTGCCCCGCAAACTGCAGATCGAGTTCTCGGGTGTCGTGCAGACCAAGACCGACGCCGAGGGGGGAGAGGTCACGAGCGAGCAGATCTGGGAGATCTTCCAAGACGAGTACCTGCCCGCTCCGGCCGAGCGTTCCGAGGCGAAGTGGGGCAGATTCGAACTCGCCCGCACTCGAACGGCCAGTGACATGTCTGGCAGTGTGTCGCTGCAGGTCGAGCTGCGCATCGGCGAGGAGACCCTCGATACAGAGGCGTCGGGCAACGGACCGATCGCCGCGTTCCTCAACGTTCTGAGCGAGCAGGGCGTGGAGGTCAAGCTCTACGACTACGTCGAGCACGCTCTCAGCGCCTCGGGCGACGCCCTGGCCGCGGCCTACGTCGAACTGCAGGTCAATGGCTCGAGGCTGTGGGGAGTCGGCATCGACGCCGACATCTCGACGGCGTCTCTGAAGGCCGTCGTCAGCGCCGTCAACCGCGCCATCCGCGTGTCGGATGCGGATCGCGAGCTCGCGGCCGTCTGATCGAGACCGGCGCTCGTCGTCAGTGCTGGCCCGGCTTGGCCGTTCGGCGAAGTCGGGGCCAGCGCGGGCGCAGCGCTGCGCGTGAAATCCTGGGCATGCTGCGGATGGCGCGCTGCTCGGGGAGACTCCACCCGTAGCGCACGGCGAGGAGACGCACCACCGTGGTGACGAGTACGCAGATCACGGCGGCGACGGTGATGTCCATACCGCCGGCCCAGAACGCGACGAGTACCGCGGAGCCCGCTCCGGCGGCGACGGCATAGAGCGAACCGACGTGCATCAGCGCGATCGGCATCGCGAGCAGCACGTCTCGAACGACGGAGCCGCCGACGGCCGAGACGACACCCACGAAGATCGAGGGGATCACGGGAAGACCCAACGAGAGGGCCTTGGTCGTACCGATCGCGCCGAAGAGGCCGATGGTCAGAGCGTCGAGGATCGTGATGACCGTGTCGAGCCTCTCGAAGAGGCGCACGAGGAGCATGCCGAACAGCGCCGAGAGAACGGCGACGCTCAGATACCAGTTCGTGTGCAGGGCCACGAGCGGCACGACGAGGAAGATGTCGCGGAGAAGACCGCCTCCGAGCCCGGTGGCGACGCCGATGATAGCGACTCCGAGAAGATCGAGCCTGCGATCGCGGAACTGCGAGGCGAACATGGCGCCCTGCAGACTGCCGATCCCCACAGCCAGCAGATCCGACCAGAGCGGGATCGAGAAGGCCACGGCATCAGACACCCTCAAGGTGTACCACGACCGCGCGTGCACCGGGCAAACACCTGGCCGAGGGTCGATAATGGATCGTGCCTGTTTACCGTGACGACTGCGTCGTGCTGCGCACCCACAAGCTGGGTGAGGCCGACCGCATTGTCACCATGCTCACTCGTCAACACGGCAAAGTCCGTGCCGTAGCGCGTGGGGTGCGGCGCACGGGATCGAAGTTCGGCGCGAGGCTCGAGCCGTTCATGGTCGCCGATGTTCAGTTCTACGAGGGCCGGTCGCTCGACACCGTCACCCAGGCCGAGACGATCTCGTCGTATGGGGCCGCCATCACCGCCGACTACGCGAGCTATACGGCGGCCAGCGCCATGGTAGAGACGGCAGACAAGCTGAGCGAGGCCGAAGCCGGTCTCCCGCAGTATCTTCTCCTCGTCGGCGCACTCCGTTCCCTGTCGCGCGGCGAGCACGGCGCAAGCCTCACTCTCGACTCCTATCTCCTGCGGGCTCTTTCTATGGCCGGATGGGCTCCGAGCTTCCACGACTGCGCCGTGACCGGCGAACCCGGGCCGCATTCCGCGTTCGTCGTGCAACTCGGAGGCGTCGTCAGCGACTCCGTGGCTCCTCCGGGCACGGTGCGGCTCGACGAGCAGACGATCGGGCTCCTCAGCGCACTCCTGACCGGAGACTGGGCTCGCGCCGACGCTGCAGACCAGGCCTCCCGCTCGAAGGCGAGCGGCGTCGTCTCGGCCTATACCCAATGGCACCTGGAGCGGGGTCTGCGCTCTCTCGAACACGTCGACCGCACCGCCCAGAAGCAGCGCCAGGAGGCCGCGTCGTGAGCAGATCTCGAGCATCCGTTGTCCCCGAGTTCCGTGCGCTCGACTGGACGGCCGTCTACCCGCCAGACATTCCTCGCGCGCAGGTGCCCGGCCACGTCGCCGTCGTTATGGATGGAAACGGTCGGTGGGCCAACTCCCGCGGACTGACCCGAGTGGAGGGGCATCGCGCGGGCGAAGCGGCACTGCTCGACGTCGTCGCCGGCGCCATCCAGATCGGCGTCAAGCACCTCAGCGTCTATGCGTTCTCGACCGAGAATTGGAAGCGCTCGCCCGACGAGGTGCGCTTTCTCATGGGCTTCAATCGCGAGGTTCTTCATCGTCGTCGAGACCAGCTCAACGAGTGGGGCGTGCGCATTCGCTGGGCCGGACGCAAGCCGAGACTCTGGGCGAGCGTCATCAAAGACCTGCAGATCGCCGAGCAGATGACGGCGACGAACAACACCATGACGCTGAGCATGTGCGTGAACTACGGCGGTCGCAACGAGATCGTGGATGCGGTGACCGCCATCGCAGAGGACGTGCGTGCCGGCCGTCTGAAGCCCTCGGGTATCAGCGAGAAGACGATCCAGAAGCACCTCTACCTGCCGGATCTGCCCGACGTCGACCTGTTCGTTCGCAGTTCCGGCGAGCAGCGCACCAGCAACTTCCAGCTGTGGCAGTCGGCCTACGCCGAGATGGTCTTCCTCGACACCCTGTGGCCCGACTTCACACGACTCGATCTGTGGCAGGCCATCGAGCACTACACCGGCCGATCGCGCCGGTTCGGCGGAGCGATCGACGCGCCCTCCTCACCCGCCACCCCCTAGTCGCGCGTCCCCGAGCCTGGACAGATTAGCGAGTAGCCAGGCGGGCAAGAGCTGCAGGACGTTTCTGCGATCTTCATCGGTGTCTCTTTCTATCGCTCGCTGCTCAGGGATTTCGCTTCGTTTGCGATGCTCTACCCAGACCATCGTTCCGACTGCCGCCCCTAGGTGGGAAGAGCGCGGATAACGCGCGCGGGTGAGCCAACAGCGATGACCCCGGCGGGGATGTCTTTTGTCACGACGCTGCCTGCGCCGACGACGGAGTCGTCACCGATGGTGACTCCAGGCAGGACGGTGACATTAGCTCCGAGCCACACGTTCCGCCCGAGGATAACGGGCGACGGGATGAGGTCGGCCCGTTTGCTGGGTTGCATGCCGTGCTGGAGAGTGGCAATGACCGCGTTGTGGCCGATCAGGCAGTCGTCGCCGATCGAGATGCCGCCCTGATCTTGAAAGCGGCATCCGGAGTTGATGAACACCCGGGCGCCTAACCGGATGTTCTTGCCGAAGTCGGCGGTGAATGGCGGAAACAGCGTCACCGTCTCATCGACGGGACGGCCGGTCAGCTCTGCAAGGAGCTGCCTCACCCGGGCGGGCGGGTGATATCCGGCGTTGAGCTCCCCAGCGATACGAAGCGCTTCTTGGCTGGTCTCGTGCATGACCGCGTGTCCGGGGGAACCTCCGGGGATCGTCTCGCCGGCGTTCAGTGCGGCGAGGAGGTCGGCGAGGGTCATGAGTGCTCCGTGACTGGGGTATCGGACGCCCAGTTCGCAAGGAGCTGTAGGCGTTCAGCCGACGGCGACCCGGGTTCCGGAGTGTAGATGAGTAGGCTGAGGCCGTCCTCGGCCGTGACGGTAAGTTCTTCGTACTGCAGCGTGAGCGATCCGACGATCGGGTGGTGGAAGCGCTTGGTGCCGGATCCGTGCGTGCGAACGTCATGGGCTGACCACAGTCGCGCGAAGGTCTCGCTGCGGGTGGTGAGTTCGCCGACCAGATCCTGCAGAGTGCGGTCATGCGGGTCCCGGCCAGCCTCGACACGCATGATACCGACGCACATCTGGGCAAAGAGTTCCCAGTCGGGGTAGAAATCGCGTGATGCGGGGTCGAGGAACTGGAACCGCGCCAGGTTTGGGGTCCTCCCGCCGTTCCCGATGACAGGAGAGTAGAACGCCGCACCAAGCGGGTTCGTCGCGACGAGGTTCTGGTGCCGGTCTCGGACGAAGGCCGGCCCGCCGGTGATCGCGTCGAGCGTGCGTTGCAACGCGAGGCGGGAGGGCTGCTGGGTGCTGGCACGTCGGCGGTGGCGACCCGATGTCGGGATGCCGTCGGCGGCGCGTGCAAGATCAAGCAGATGCATCCGCTCCGTCTCGTCGAGAACGAGGGCCCGGGCGAGCGACTCCAGCACGGCAGTCGACGCGCCGGCGATGTCCCCGCGTTCGAGCTTGGCGTAGTACTCGACGCTCAGGTCAGCGAGCATCGCGACCTCGGACCGGCGCAGTCCTGCAACTCGCCGGTTCGCGCCAGCTGTCAGTCCGACGTCCGTCGGTGAAAGTCGCGCGCGTCGTGACATGAGAAATTCACGCACCTCGGCCATGTTTTCCATGCCCCCCACCGTACGACGGTCCGTGGGACCGAGGGATGCACTATCAGTACACCTTTCGCGAGAGACTCCCTGCCAGGGGTCTGATCGAGTTTTACTTGCGAACGACGTCGAAGCGATCGCAGGACAGACGGGACCGTTCATCGTCACCATCGCTACCACGCAACCATAGAAAGGACGATCATGCGCATCCTCCCCATCGCCCCCACGGTGAAAAATCCTCCCGAATGGTTCACCGGGGACGTGTGGCTCGACCCTGTCATTGCTCCGCAGGACGAAGGCCAACGCCTGAGCGCCGGCATGGTCCGGTTCAGCCCCGGAGCTCGCACCGCCTGGCACTCCCACCCGCTCGGCCAGACGCTCCGAATCATGGAGGGCACCGCGCTCGTGCAGGCGCGGGGCGGGGACGTGGTCGAGGTGTACGCGGGACAAACCGTGTACACGCCTCCGGGCGAAGAGCACTGGCACGGCGCCGCGCCCGACAGCTTCATGACGCACCTTGCGCTCTGGGAAACTCCGGACGGTGGCGACAGCGCCCATTGGGGAGCACACGTCACCGACGACGAGTACGACAACCGCTGAGCGCGCGTTCTGCGCGCCAGCACCAACAAGAGAGGAACGCTCATGCGAGCAACACTGATGTATAACGCGGGCGACGTCCGCGTTGTCGACGTCCCCGAGCCCTCAATCCAGAATCCAACCGACGCGATCATCCGCGTCACTTATGCGTGCGTATGCGGCTCCGATTTGCACCCGTACCACTCTCTGGAGGAAACCCCCGACGGTCGCCGGATGGGACACGAGGCGATCGGCGTCGTAGAGCAGATCGGCGACGATGTCGCCCGTATTGCCGTCGGAGACACCGTTATCGTGCCGTTCGCCTGGTGCGACAATACCTGCGTGTACTGCCGCGATGGAGTGACTACATCGTGTGTGCATGGAGGTTTTTTCGACGGCGCGTCATCGGCAACCCAAGCCGAGAAGCTGCTCGTGCCCCAGGCAGACGGCACGGCAGTCGTCATCCCGGCGGGGACGGATGAGGCGTTGATGCCGTCGTTGCTGACGCTTTCGGACGTGTATCTCACCGGCTATCACGCCGCGCACAAGGGCGGGGTAGAGGCAGGCAAGACCGTCGTCGTCATTGGCGACGGAGCTGTGGGTCTGTCCGCCATCCTCGCCTCCCGACAGCTCGGCGCCGAGATGATCATTCTCATGGGCCGGCACAAGGCACGCACCGACCTCGGCCGCGAGTTTGGTGCCACCCATGTCGTGGCAGAACGCGGCGATGCGGGTATCCAGAAAGTGCTCGAGTTCACCGGCGGGGAGGGTGCGCACGTCGTACTCGAGGCCGTCGGACACATGCCCGCCTACGAGCAGGCCTACGGCATCGTGCGGCCCGGCGGAACGATCTCACGCGTCGGCGTCCCACAATACGAGAACGCACCTGTCGGCTTCGCCTCGCTGTTCGGCAAGAATGCGACTCTTACCGGCGGCCCGGCAACTATTCGCGCCTATATAGAGGCCGCGTTGCCGCAGGTCCTCGACGGTACGATCGCGCCCGGCAAGGTCTTCGATCGCGAGCTGCCTCTCTCCCAGATCGCTGAGGCGTACCGCCTCATGGACTCCCGCGAAGCACTCAAAGTACTCATCCGCCCCTAGGAATGTTCCAGACTCCACGAGGACAGTTCACGCCGAAATCCGAGTCAGCGCCCCGCCAGCTATAGGGCGGTCGCCGCTATGCTTCGAGCATGTCGAATATGGTTCCGTCGTCGAACGCCTCGGTACCCGAGCAGCCGCTTGTCGTGATCGGTGACGTGACGCTCACGGAGCATTGGCTCGTCACGCCGAGCGGCAGCACTGGCCTCGCCGGCACCGAGATCTTCGTCACGGACTTCACGCGGGTCGAGACCAAAACCCCGACGTGGGCGATCGTGCTCGCGATCATCGGATTCTTCTTCTTCTTCCTCGGACTGCTCTTTCTGCTGGTGCGCGACCAGGTCGCCACGGGCTACGTGCAGGTGACGGTGCGCAACGGTCCGCTGCTGCACACCACGAACATTCCGGCGGCGAACTCGGCGACGGCGCCGGATGTCTTCGGTCGCGTTCAATACGCGCGTCACGTCATCGCCCAGGCAGCCTAGGGCGCATTACCCCGCGCGTCAGGTCTCGCGCGGTTTCAGCTCGTCGGTGATGTCCCCGATCGTCGCGCCGTAGGCATCCAGAAGCGCGTCGGCGTCGACAAAGGCCGACAGTCCGTGCTCACCCGCACCGAGGGCGATACGTTTGCCGACGATGCGCTCGTCGGCGAAGACAGGCCACGCGCTCGTGCTTCCCAGCGGCGTGATCGTCCCGCGCTCATAACCGGTCGCCTGCAGCGCGACGTCCTGATGCGGCAGCGACAGCTTGTTGACGCCCACGAGTGCGCGAAGCTTCGCCCAGCTGATCTGCCGGTCGCCTGGAACGAGGGCGAACACGAAGTCGCCGTCATGCCGCTTGACCACCAGCGTCTTCACGATCGCCAACGGATCGAGACCGAGTCCCGCTGCAGCATCTTCGAGGCTGTTCGCCGGCGGGCGTTCCACGATCTCGACCTGAATATCGCGGCGTGCCGCATCGTCGATTACCCGGTCGCGTCCTGAAGTCGTCATGAACGGAGTAAACCATGCGGTCTAATGAATTCTTCCGTGCAGATGGCTGTCGATCGGGAATAGCCGGCCGCGGGCATCCGTTCGACCCATCGTGACCGATCTCCAGACCCCTGCCGTTCCCGCCTCCATCAAAGTCGATGTCTGGAGCGACATCGCATGCCCGTGGTGCTACATCGGCAAGCGCAAGCTCGAAGCCGGCATCGAGGCGTACTCCGCTCAGCCGGGCACCCCGGCTGTCGAGATCGAGTACCACAGCTTCGAACTCTCGCCCGATACGCCCGTCGACTTCGAGGGCGACGAGGTCGATTTTCTCCGAAACCACAAGGGCATTCCGGCCGAGCAGGCTCGCGAGATGCTGCAGCGTGTGACCGGCATCGCCGAAGACGTGGGGCTGCACTACGACTACGACGCCCTGCAGCACGCGAACACGGTGAAAGCGCACGAGCTCATTCACTACGCCAAGTCGAAAGGCCTGCAGTTGCAGGCCAAGGAGCGCCTGCTCAAGGCCTACTTCGAAGAGGGCCGCAACGTCGGCCGCATCGACGACCTGGCCGACCTCGCAGCAGAGATCGGCCTCGAGCGAGACGACGTCGTGCGGTCCCTCGAGTCGGGGGAGCACCTCGCTGCGGTTCGCGCCGACCAGCGCCAGGCCCAGGAATACGGAATCCAGGGAGTGCCCTTCTTCGTCATCGATGGCAGGTACGGTGTGTCGGGCGCGCAGGATGCCGCCACGTTCGTCGACGTGTTCGGCCAGGTCGCGAGCGAGCGCGACACCGCAGACGCGGCTCAGGCATGACGCCGGCATCAGAGTCGATGACCTCGACCGAAACGACGGCCCCGTCGAGGCCGGCCGTTCCGGATGCGCCGACACTGCGCATGGTCGGCTCGTCGGGTGCCGTCTGCGTCGACGGGGTGTGCAGCATCGAGCCGGTGGCCCCCTCCGGGCAGGCAGAGGCCGAACCCAGCTGACGTGCGTCATCCACAGACGCACTCAGTCTGACCTGACCCCAACAAATGTCTGGGAGAATCGACGAGTCATGAATTCCTCCCTTGCAACGGTCGAGACGGCCGTCACTCCCGCTCCCGTGCTGCGCATCGGGCCGATCGAACTCGACGTGCCCGTCGTTCTCGCACCCATGGCGGGCATCACGAACACCGCATACCGGCGACTCTGCCGCGAATACGGCGCCGGTCTCTACGTGAGCGAGATGATCACGAGTCGCGCGCTCGTCGAGCGCACGCCCGAGTCCATGCGTCTCATCCGCCACCACCCCTCCGAGACGTTGCGTTCCATCCAGCTCTATGGAGTCGACCCGGCCACGATGCGCCAGGCCGTCACGATGCTGGTCGAAGAGAATCTCGCCGACCACATCGACATGAACTTCGGATGCCCGGTGGCCAAGGTCACCCGCAAGGGTGGCGGCTCGGCTCTTCCCTGGAAGCTCGGGCTGTTCCGGCAGATCGTCGAGCAAGCGGTCGAGGCCGCCGGCGACATCCCGGTGACAGTCAAGATGCGCAAGGGCATCGACGACGATCACCTCACCTACCTCGAGGCTGCCAAGGCGGCAGAGGGCGCGGGAGTCAAATCCATCGCACTGCACGCGCGCACCGCGGCCGACTTCTATTCGGGCCAGGCCGACTGGTCGGCGATCGCCACCCTCAAAGAGACGATCACGAGCATCCCCGTTCTCGGCAACGGAGACATCTGGTCGGCCGACGACGCCATTCGCATGGTCGACGAAACCGGATGCGACGGGGTCGTCGTCGGGCGCGGGTGCCTGGGCAGACCCTGGCTCTTCGGCGATCTCGCAGACGCGTTCCGGGTTCGCAGCGGCCAGCTCGACGCATCCGTCGCTCGTGATTCGCGCGCCGCGCCGACGCTCGGCGAGGTCGCCGGGGCGATCCGTCGGCACACCGAACTCCTCGCGGAGTTCTTCGAAGACGAAGACCGCGCCTGCCGCGACATCCGCAAGCATGTCGCCTGGTATTTCAAGGGCTATCCGGTCGGTCACGAGGTGCGAGCCAGCCTCAGCATGGTCAAGTCGCTTGCAGAGATGGACGAGGTCCTCGCCACGCTCGACGGCTCGCTTCCGTATCCCGGCATCGACGCCGAGGGCCCCCGAGGTCGGGCCGGCTCGCCGAAGCGGCCGTCGCTTCCCGACAAGTGGCTCGACTCCCGCGAGCTCGACCTGCCCGAGCGCGCCGAGCTGGCGAGCGCCGAACTCCACCACAGTGGCGGCTAGAACGATGCAGACCTTCTCTGACATCGCGGCTCTGCCGACCGCTCTTCCTTCCGGATACGAGGCCCGCGACAGCGAGCGCATCGTCGCCGAGCAGCACTCGTCGAGGCGCAGCGACTTCGCTCGTGACCGCGCCCGCATCCTCCACTCAAGCGCGTTTCGTCGACTCGCCGCCAAGACACAGGTGCTCTCGCCGGCCGACCTCGACTTCGCCCGCAATCGCCTCACGCACTCGCTCGAGGTCGCCCAGGTCGGCCGCGAACTCGCAACGAGTCTCGGGCTCGACCCCGATGTCGTCGACACGGCCTGCCTCGCCCACGACCTCGGGCATCCTCCCTTCGGTCACAACGGAGAACGTGCCTTGGCGGAGTGGGCCGCCGACATCGGCGGTTTCGAGGGCAACGCGCAGAGCTTGCGCATCCTCACGCGGCTGGAGCCCAAGGTGATCTACGCCGACGGCACGAGCGCCGGGCTCAACCTCACCCGGGCCAGCCTCGACGCGAGCTGCAAGTACCCGTGGACTATCGAGGACGCGATCGGAGACCCCAGCGGTCGCGCGAAGTACGGTGTGTACCCCGAAGACGATGCCGCTTTCCGGTGGCTTCGACAGGGCGCACCGGCGGGCCAGAAGTGCATCGAGGCGCAGGTCATGGATCTCTCCGACGACATCGCCTACTCGGTGCACGACTTCGAAGACGCCGTCTTGACCGGTTACATCGACGTGGGAGCCCTCGGGGCTCGAGCCGATCACGACGATCTGGTCGCGGCGATCTCGTCGTGGGTCGGCGACGACTTCAGCCGCGACGAATTGACCGCGGCCTTCGACGAGCTGACCTCGCTCGAGATCTGGCTCGACGGCTGGGACGGATCGCGGCTCGCCCAAGGCCGGTTGAAGAATCTCACGAGCCAGCTCATTGGTCGTTTCGCGGGCAGGTCGACGGCGGCCACCCGCGAGGCATACCCCGCCGATGCCCTGGCCCGTTTCGGCGGCAGCGTCGTCGTTCCCCGACCGGTTGAGGCTCAGATCGCCGTGCTGAAGGGCATCGTCGCCGCCTACGTGATGGCCAGCGATTCCCGTCAGCCGCTCTACGTCGAACAGCGCGCCATCCTCACCTCGCTCGCGACCGAGCTCCTCCGTCTGGGCGAGGGCGCGCTCGAAGTGGCGTTCGCGGCCGACTGGCGCGAGGCATCCGATGACGCGGCGCGCAAACGCGTCGTCGTCGATCAGGTGGCGAGCCTCACAGACCAGTCGGCGATTGCCTGGAGCAGGGGACTGCTGGGCTGATGGCTGGTCTGATTCTGCGACGCGATATCGACGAGGTCCGATCGCGCATCAACCTCGGCGACGTGGTCGGAGAGTACGTCACGCTGAAGAGCGCCGGCGTGGGGTCGATGAAGGGCCTGTGTCCGTTCCACGATGAGCGAAGCCCCAGCTTCCACGTGCGCCCCCAAGTGGGGTACTACCACTGCTTCGGTTGCGGCGAGGGCGGCGACGTCTTCACCTTTCTGCAGAAGATGGACCACGTCTCGTTCAGTGAGGCCGTCGAGCGCATGGCCGCCCGCATCGGGTTCGAGCTGCACTACGAAGACGGGGGAGCTCCGTCTGACTACTCCAGCAGAGCGCGGCTCCTCGCGGCGAACGATGCGGCCCGCGAGTTCTTCATCGAACAGCTCATGACTCCCGAGGCCGAGGTCGGCAGACGCTTTCTCGGCGAGCGCGGATTCGACGCCTCGGCCGCTCAGCGGTTCGGCGTGGGTTTCGCCCCCAAGGGCTGGGACATCCTCGGAAAGCATCTGCGCAGCAAGGGATTTACGGCAGACGAACTCACAGCGGCCGGGCTCACCAGTGCGGGCGAGAAGGGCAGCTACGACCGGTTTCGTGGGCGGCTCATCTGGCCGATCCGCGATCAGACCGGCCAGACGGTCGGCTTCGGCGCTCGTCGCCTTCTCGACGACGACAAGGGTCCCAAGTACCTAAACACTCCCGAGACCCTCGTCTATCACAAGTCGCAGGTGCTCTACGGGCTCGACCTGGCCAAGCGCGACATCGCGCGGAGTCACCAGGTCGTGATCGTCGAGGGCTACACCGACGTGATGGCGTGTCACCTGGCGGGCGTCACCACGGCGGTCGCCACCTGCGGCACCTCGTTCGGCGTCGACCACATCAAGGTCATGCGTCGTGTGCTCTCCGACGACACTGCCGGGCTCGGTGAGGTCATCTTCACCTTCGACCCGGATGCCGCGGGTCAGAAAGCCGTGCTGCGCGCGTTCAGCGAAGAGCACCGATTCGCCGCGCAGACCTATGTCGCCGTCGCTCCGGATGGCCTCGACCCGTGCGATCTCCGTCTCGGTCGGGGAGACGATGCGGTGCGGCGTCTCGTCACGGGCAAGAAGCCCATGTTCGAGTTCGTGATCAAGCAGCGACTCTCGACCTTCGATCTCAACACGGTCGAGGGCCGCGTCGCCGCGCTGCGGGCCGCAGCCCCCGTCGTCGCAGACATCCGCGACCCATCTATTCGCCCGGGCTACGCGCGCGAGCTCGCTCGGCTGCTGGGCATGGACCTCGGCGAGGTCGGCAGAGCCGTGGATGCCGCGGGGCGATCGAGCGATCACGCCGCGTCGCGAGAGCTCGAGTCACCGCGACTTGCTCCGGCCGCCGAAGGCGGTCCGGCATCCATCACCTCACTCGAGGTCGCGCCGCCCGTAGCGATTTCGCTGACCAGCCTGCCGAGCACCACGGCCACTCGTCTCGAGCGTGACGCTCTGATGGCCATGCTGCAGTTTCCGAACAGCGTGGGCAAAGACCTGCTGGCGCGGGGAACAGCGGTGGCCTTCAGCAACGGCGCCCTGGCTGCGGTGCGCGATGCCGTGGCCATGCGGCTGAACTCGTTCGACAAGCCAGAGTGGGCGTCCATCATCCAGGAGACCGTGCCCGATCCGGTGAAGACCCTCGTCGCGCAGCTCGCCGTCGCGCCGGTGCCGGAGCGCCCGGAGCGCGAACTCGACGTCTACCTGCAGCAGGTGGTGCTCTCTCTCGTCGAGCGCGATCTGGTTCGTCGCAAAGAGGAGCTGCTCGGGCAGTTCCAGCGCACCGACGCGACCACCCAGCCCGAGGAGCATCGCGCGCTGCAGCGGCAGCTGATGCAGGTCGAGGCCGACAGACGCGCCCTGCGCGAATAGAGCGCCGCAGCGGCACACCGATGGTGCTTGTCTGCAACCCACGTGTTTCGATCCGGTAAACATGTTCATCGCCGCTCCCTGTCAGCTTGGTGACAGTTCGCCTGCTGCGGTATGACTGGGGTACAGCAATCACGGTACGCCCCGATACGGGGTACATCTGTGCCTGAAATATCACTCCAGAGAGGTAGACGGATATGAGATCCGCATCCACACGCACGACCAGGCTCGTCGCGTCGCTCGCCGGAACAGCAGCGGTGGCCCTCGTGCTCGCCGGTTGCGCCGGCGGTTCGAACGGCGGCAGCGCCGGCGGCAAGGCCATCACCATCGGCACGACCGACAAGGTCACCGTGCTTGACCCGGCCGGCTCGTACGACAACGGCTCGTTCGCCGTGATGAACCAGGTCTTCCCGTTCCTCATGAACACGCCCTACGGCAGCCCGGACGTCAAGCCGGACATCGCCGAGTCCGCTGACTTCACCGGGCCCACCGAGTACACCGTCAAGCTGAAGTCCGGACTGAAGTTCGCCAACGGCAACGACCTCACGTCCTCCGACGTGAAGTTCAGCTTCGACCGGCAGCTCAAGATCAACGACGAGAACGGCCCGGCGTCGCTGCTCTACAACCTCGACTCTGTCGCCGCTCCCGACGACACCACCGTCGTGTTCACCCTGAAGTCTGCTGACGACCAGGTGTTCCCCCAGATCCTCTCGAGCCCTGCCGGCCCGATCGTTGATGAAGACGTCTTCTCGGCCACCGAGCTCACGAGCGACGAGGACATCGTCAAGGGCAAGGCTTTCGCCGGCCAGTACGAGATCGCCAGCTACGACTTCAACAACCTGATCTCGTACAAGGCGTTCGCGGGCTACGACGGAGTGCTGGGCAAGGCGAAGACCGACCAGGTCAACGTCAAGTACTACGCCGACTCGTCGAACCTCAAGCTCGACATCCAGGAGGGCAACATCGATGTGGCGTTCCGCAGCCTCTCGGCCACCGACATCGACGACCTCAAGGGCAACGACAAGGTGAAGGTCGTCGACGGCCCCGGAGGCGAGATCCGCTACATCGTCTTCAACTTCGACACCCAGCCGTTCGGTGCCAAGACTCCCGAGGCCGACCCGGCCAAGGCTCTCGCCGTTCGCCAGGCCGTCGCCGACCTCATCGACCGCGACGAGATCGCGAAGCAGGTCTACAAAGACACCTACACCCCGCTGTACTCCTACGTTCCCGCCGGACTGACCGGAGCGACCGAGTCGCTCAAGGCTCCCTACGGCGACGGAAACGGTGGCCCCGACGCAGACAAGGCCAAGTCGACCCTGGCCGCCGCGGGCATCACCGGACCGGTCGAGCTGTCGCTCCAGTACAGCAACGACCACTACGGACCCTCGTCGGGTGACGAGTACGCGCTGATCAAGGACCAGCTCGAGTCGAGCGGCCTCTTCACGGTGAACCTGCAGACGACCGAATGGGTGCAGTACTCGAAGGACCGCACGACAGATGTGTACCCGTCGTACCAGCTCGGCTGGTTCCCGGACTACTCCGACGCGGACAACTACCTGACGCCGTTCTTCCTCACCGAGAACTTCCTGGCCAACCACTACGACAACCCGGCCGTGAACGACCTGATCCTCAAGCAGGCGGTCACGACCGACCCGGCAGCGCGCACCGCGCTGATCGAGCAGATCCAGGATGCTGTGGCTGCGGACCTCTCGACGGTTCCGTACCTGCAGGGCGCCCAGGTGGCGGTCACCGGAACGACCGTCGAGGGAACCAAGGACACCCTCGACGCCTCGTTCAAGTTCCGCTACGGAGCACTGACCAAGGGCTGATCGTCCACAGGCTAGAGTCTCTCTAGCATTGTGGCTCAGGGGCGAGGCGCACAGGCGTCTCGCCCCTGAGTCACGTCACCCCGTCGTTTTACCGAAGGACATTCCACGTGACTGCAGAACTCAGCTCTCCGGATCCGGCATCCGCCGCACCTCCGGCCGTACTCCGGCGTGGCTCGTCGTCGGGCGGGGGAGGTCTCGGCCGCTACGTCCTCGTGCGGTTCCTGCTCATCATTCCGACGGTGTTCATCCTCGTCACCCTCGTCTTCCTGCTCATGCGCACGACGGGAGACCCGATCACGGCCGCCCTGGGCGGCAAGCTCACCGGTCCGCAGCTTCAGGAGCGTATCCACGAGGCGGGCTACGACCGCCCGCTGATCGTGCAGTACCTCGAGTACCTCGGCAACATCTTCACCGGTAACTTCGGCAACACCCTCAGCGACAACCGTCCCGTCACCCAGGTGCTGCTCACCTACGGCGGCGCCACCCTGGAGCTCGCGTTCTACGCCCTGATCGTCGCCTTCATCGTCGGTATTCCGCTCGGCATGGTCGCGGCCTATTTCCGCGACCGCACGCCCGACGCTTTTCTGCGCATCTTCGCGATCCTCTGCTACGCCACCCCGGTGTTCTTCGCCGGACTGCTGCTCAAGCTCGTCTTCGCCGTCTGGTTCCAGATCCTGCCCGTCGCGGGACGAGCCTCCACGGGTGCCGAGTTGCAGATGCAGTTTTTGCAGTCGAAGACCGGCATCTATCTGATCGACGCCATCCAGACGGGCAATCCCGATGTGATCGGCGACGTGCTCTCTCACGCCGTGCTTCCCGGGGTCGCACTCGGCCTTCTCACCGCGGGCGTGTTCCTGAGGCTCGTGCGCACCAACCTGATCGGCACCCTCGGAACGGACTATGTCGACTCTGCGCGCTCGCGCGGCGTCACGGAGTTCCGTCTCGTGCGCAAGCACGCCTACCGTCCCGCGCTGATTCCGATCATCACAGTGATCGGATTGCAGATCGCACTGCTGCTCGGCGGAGCAGTGCTCACCGAGACGACATTCGAGTGGAAGGGGCTCGGCTTCCAGTTGGCCCAATACCTCCAGGCCCGTGACTTCGTCGCCGTGCAGGGCATCGTCGCCCTCCTGGCTGTCATCGTCGCAGTCACCAACTTCATCGTGGACATCATCGCCGCGCTGATCGACCCGAGAGTCAGGTACTAGTCGTGACGGACACCACCGCTCGCCCCCGCCCGCGCCGCAGTCTCGCGACGCGCATCCCGCTCTTCGCCCAGGTACGCTCGAGCATCGGCCTGCAGCGCGGCATGCTCGTCGCCGGCCTGGTCATCACGGGCGTCTTCGTGATCACGGCGATCTTCGCTCCGCTGCTCGCGCCATACGGGTTCGCGCAGCTTCGCGCCGACGGCACGCCGTTCGGTGCTCAAGAGGCGCCGAACGCCGAGCACCTCCTGGGCACCACGGTCGGCGGCTACGACGTGCTCTCCCGGGTGATCTGGGGTGCCCAGACGGCGATCCTCACGATCGTCGTCTCGGTCATCCTCTCGATCTTCGCCGGAATCTTCCTCGGACTCGTGTCGGGCTACATCGGTGGATGGCTCGATCGCGTGCTGGTCGTCGTCTGCGACGCCATCTACGCGTTCCCGTCGCTCCTGCTCGCCATCGTGATGTCGATCGTGATCTCGGGCGGCCAGAGCAACCTCTTCGGCGGCATTCTGGCGGCATCCATCTCGATCACCGTCGTCTTCATTCCGCAGTATTTCCGGGTGATCAGGGCGGAGACCGTCCGCATCAAGAGCGAGGCCTACGTCGAGTCCGCGAAGGTCATCGGAACTCGCGCCCCTCGGATCGTCTTTCGCCATGTCCTGCGCAACGCCACCCGGTCGCTTCCCCTCCTTCTGACTCTGAACTCCTCAGAAGCGCTGCTCACGCTGGCCGGCCTCGGCTTCCTGGGTTTCGGTATCGAGCCCTCGGCGGCCGCCGAATGGGGGTACGACCTCAACAAGTCCCTCTCAGACGTGACGAGCGGAATCTGGTGGACGTCACTGTTCCCCGGACTCGCCATCGTTCTGGCTGTTCTGGGCATCACCCTTCTCGGTGAGAGTCTGAACGACCTGGCCGACCCGCGTCTGCGTGGACGCCGTGCCGCCCTCGACACCGGTGCACCGGCTCCCGACAACGGCGCAGCGCCCCATGGTTCGGCGGCATCAGGCCAGGCGGTGGTCGCCGACGATCGAGCGACAACGAACGACGAGGAGCGCGTCTCATGAGTGCAGTCCCCACCGATATCCAGGGCGACGAGCCCGACATCGTCTCGATCGTCGATCTGCGTGTCACCTTCGCGACCGACGCGGGCGCGGTGCGAGCAGTCGACGGAGTCTCCATCGCCGTCAGGCCCAGGGAGATCGTGGCGATCGTCGGCGAGAGCGGCAGCGGCAAGAGCGTCACCGCGAAGTCGATCCTCGGGCTCGTGCCGGCGACGGCCACGTCGTCGGGTTCGATCCTTCTGCGCAGCCGCGATCGCAGCCGCACCACCGACATCGTCGGGGCCGGCTCCGGCACCCTGCGCAGCCTCCGAGGCGAAGACGTCGCCATGGTGTTCCAGGAGCCGTCGACGGCCTTGAACCCCGTCTACACCGTCGGCTGGCAGATTGCCGAGGGCATCCGGGCGCACGGATCGACCTCGCGCGCCGAGGCCAAGAAGCAGGCCATCGACATACTGCGCCGCGTCGGGATCCCCGACCCGGAGACCCGGGTCAACTACTACCCGCATCAGTTCTCGGGCGGCCAGAAGCAGCGTGTGGTCATCGCCATGGCGCTCGTGCTCAACCCCGGCCTGATCGTCGCCGACGAGCCCACCACGGCGCTCGACGTCACCGTCCAGGCAGAGATCCTCGATCTGCTTCGGCGCCTGCGTGACGAATTCGACACGGCGATCGTGCTGATCACGCACAATATGGGAGTGGTCGCCGACCTCGCCGATCGCGTGGTGGTGATGTATCAAGGCAAGGTCGTCGAAGAGGCCGACAGCCGTACCCTCTTCGCATCTCCTCAGGCCGACTACACGAAGCAGCTCCTTGCCGCCGTTCCCCACATCGGCCAGGGAGAGGCGCGAGCTGCCGTTCGCACCCAGGAGCGTCTCGAGCGCGCGTCCTCCACCACTCCGGTGGTGGCCGCACGCGATCTGGTGATCGAATATCCCGGTCGTCTCGGCCGAGGCGGTTTCCGCGCGGTGAACGGCGTCTCGTTCGAGATCAAAGAGGGTGAGGTTCTGGGTCTCGTGGGGGAGTCTGGCTCGGGCAAGACCACCATCGGCCGTGCGATCGCCGGACTCTCGAAGGTCACGGGCGGCTCGCTCAACGTGCTCGGGCGCGAAATGCTCGGCATCAAGGAGCGCTCCTTCCGCAGCGCTCGGGTCGACATCGGGTTCGTCTTCCAGGATCCCGCGTCGAGTTTCAATCCGCTGCTCACCATCGCCGAGTGCGTGGCCGAGCCGTTGGTGGTGCACGGCCGGGCTACCGATGCCCGCGACGCGCGCGCCCAGGTCGACGAATTGCTCGAGGCCGTTCAACTGCCCAGGGCCTTCGGTGATCGCTACCCGCACGAGCTCAGCGGCGGCCAGAGGCAGCGCGCGAGCCTTGCCCGCTCGATCGCCCTTCGCCCGAAGCTGCTCATCGCCGACGAGCCCACCAGCGCCCTCGACGTCTCGGTACAGGCGCGTGTGCTCGAGCTCTTCACTGAGCTGCAGAGAGAATTCGGATTCGCGTCGCTGTTCATCAGCCACGATCTCGCCGTCGTCGACATGCTCGCCGACCGCATTGCGGTGCTCTACAAGGGCGAGCTCGTCGAAGAGGGAACCGGAGCCCAGGTGCTGGGCTCTCCGAGTCACCCCTACACGCAGAGGCTCCTGGCGTCGCTTCCCGTTCCGGATCCCGCGGAACAAGAGACGAGACGTGAGGCGCTCCACCGACTTCAGGCGGTCGACGGCTAGGGTCGGTATCCATGAGCGAACGGATAATGACGGCATCTGACGTCACGATCGAATATCCGGCACACAGCGTCAGTTCCGCGCACACCGCGGTCAAGGGATTCACGCTGAATGTCGAGCCGGGCGAGATCATCGGACTGGTCGGCTCGAGCGGGTCGGGCAAGTCGACGATCGCGTCGGTGATCTCTGGTTCGGCCGCCATG
Organism: Agreia sp. VKM Ac-1783; assembly: GCF_900177765.1. Classification (GTDB taxonomy): domain Bacteria; phylum Actinomycetota; class Actinomycetes; order Actinomycetales; family Microbacteriaceae; genus Agreia. Next base: position 378,507 of record NZ_FXWI01000002.1, on the reverse strand, counting down.
GCACCGTCACGCGACGGGGCACCCCGCATCGTCGGTGGCGCTCTCTCCGTGCTCGGCTACGACCTCAAGCGCACGCGAGGCCGCAAGCTCAGCAGGCTCACGTTCGGCATCGGCCACCTCGCGCAGGATGCGGGGTCGACGTTGACCTCGAACATGACGGTCGCCGAGATCATCGCCGAGCCGCTTTTGCTGCGCGACAAGCACTACGACGCCAACGACGCCGGACTGCGAGCGGCGACTCTCCTCGACAGCCTGCTGCTTCCGGTGGGCATGCTCAACATGCTGCCGCACGAGCTCTCCAGCGGTCAGCGTCAGCGTGTCGCGGTCGCTCGAGCCCTGGTCATGGACCCCGTCTTCCTCGTCGCAGACGAGCCGACCGCCGGCATCGATGTCTCCGTTCGCGGGCAGGTCGTCGATGTCATCGCCTCTCTGCAACGCGACAGGGGAGCCAGCGCCATCATCATCAGCCACGACCTCGATGTCCTTCGTCGATCCGTCGACAGGATCGCAGTGCTGCACGAGGGCATGGTCGTGGGGCTGGGAACGATCGACGAGGTGCTCGACGATCCCCACCACCCCTACGTGCAGGGGCTCGCTCGCACCGTGTCCGGCGATCCTCGGTGAGCGCCCAGCAGCACCGCGAGATCCTCGCTGCACCGGCGTACGTCCCCGCTGACGATGCACGTCCCGTTCCCGGACCCATCGCCGTTCTGCCCGAGCCGGTGCAGCTGTTCGTCGATGCCGTCGAATCGGCGGGGGGCCGGGTATCGGCGCTCTCTGAGGAGACGCGTGGCCTCATCTGGCTCGATCCGTCAGGATCGGAGAGATTCGGCCAGGTACTCTCGGACAACCCGCAACTCAGTTGGATCCAGCTGCCGTACGCAGGGGTGGATGCCTTCGCCGACATCCTGAAAAGATTCGCCCGGCCGACGTTGACGGTCACGAGCGCGAAAGGCGCCTTCGCCCAGCCCGTCGCAGAGCACGCTCTGATGCTCGCTCTGGCCTTGCTTCGCCGTCTTCCCCTGCGCCTGTCGGCCACCTCGTGGGGAGACGGAACCGTGGGTACGTCGCTCTACGGCCTCCACGTCGTGATCGTCGGAGCGGGCGGAATCGCGATCGAACTCATCCGACTCCTCCGGGCCTTCGGCGTCACCATAACCGTCGTGCGGCGAGGCAGCGAGCCGGTCGACGGCGCATCAGCCACCGTCTCGACGAACGATCTCGACGCCATTCTCCCGACAGCTGACGTGGTTGTACTCGCGGCCGCACTCACCGACGACACGCGCGGGCTCATCGGCGGCAGGCAGTTCGCCGAGATGAAGAATTCGGCCGTGCTCGTCAATATCGGTCGTGGCGGTCTCATCGTCACCGACGCCCTCGTCGACGCAATTCAGACCGGCAGCATCGCCGGGGCCGGCATCGACGTGACCGACCCCGAACCGCTTCCCGACGGGCATCCGCTGTGGATCGCCCCGAACATCATCATCACGCCGCACAGTGCCGACACTCCCGCGATGACACGGCCTCTGCTCGCTCGGAGAGTGTCGAACAACACGCGCGCGTTCCTCGGCCGAGGCGGTTTCGACGGAGTGGTCGATCCAGTTGTGGGATACTGATGGAGGTCGATGAGCGTGACAAAGACATCGCCGAATTGGTGATAGTGTAACTACGCTGTTTCCAGCAATCCTCGATAGCTCAATTGGCAGAGCAGCCGGCTGTTAACCGGCAGGTTCTTGGTTCGAGTCCAAGTCGGGGAGCGAAAAGGCCACCACGGGCTCCACCCCTGGTGGCCTTTTTTCGTTCTCGATCGCCCATAAAATGGAACGATGAGTGATCGCTCCACACCGACCGTGCTCGAGAATCCCATCCGGCTTCGGCGGCGAGCGAGAGGCTTCCTGATCGGCGCCATCGTCGCCTGGGTCGTCTTCCTCCTCGTGGTTCTCGGATCCATCGCCGGATCGATGATGTCCGCGCGCACTACCGCTGCGGTCAACGGAGCCGAGATCGCCGGCCGCATCATCGCCCTCGTGCTGATGGTCGGCGTGCCGACGGTGCTCGGTATTCTCCTCACCGTTCGAAGCGCGACGCTCTACAAGCGGGCCGCCACCGTCGAGCTCCGCGAAGCTTCGTCGTACTGAATACCAGCCCACACCGACGACATACCGTGCGATCTCGAGACGCTGAGGACACGCGCGCCTACCGTGCCGCCCTCGCTGTCGGGCTGCCGACTGCTGCCTACGGGATCTCGTTCGGCGCGCTCGCCACAGTAGGGGCCGGGCTCGACGTCTGGCAGACGATGGTGCTCAGTCTCGTGATGTTCACGGGAGGCTCTCAATTCGCGCTCGTCGGCGTCCTGGCATCGGGCGGACTGTCTGCGTGGCCGTCGGCCGTCGCATCCGCCGCTCTGCTCGGCTCCCGCAACGCCGTCTATGCGATCCGGATGTCGCCGGTCGTCGGACGAGGATTCGCACGTCGGGCTCTGGCGGCCCATCTGACGATCGACGAGTCGACGGCCGTGTCCAGCGCACAGCAGTCGCCTCGAGCGCAGAGGATCGGCTTCTGGGTGACTGGACTCGTCGTCTACGTCGGCTGGAACCTCACGACCTTCATCGGCGCCCTTCTCGGCGATCTACTCGGCGATGTCAGTGCCTACGGACTCGATGCCGCTGCAGCCGCTGCGTTCCTCGGTCTCCTCTGGCCACGAATCGCGAAGTTGCAGGCGCAGGCCGTCGCCGTGGCAGCCGCCTTCGTGGCGGCGCTCCTGACGCCCGTTCTGATGCCAGGGCTTCCCGTTCTGGTGGCCGCCCTGGTCGCTCTGGTGTTCGGGGCCACGAACTGGCTCGGTTCGAGACGGCCTCGTCTGGGGGAGGCGTCGTGACGGCGTGGCACGTCGTGCTCCTGGCCTCGATCGTCTGCTTCGGATTGAAGGTGCTCGGGTATCTCGTGCCGGCGCGCCTCATCGAACGCCCCGCCCCGGCGCGCACGGTCGACCTGCTCACGGTGGCTCTCCTGGCCGCACTGATCTCTCTGCAGACCTTCGCCCACGGTCAGCAGCTTCAGCTCGACGCACGTCTGCCCGCAGTGCTCGTGGCTGCGATCCTCTTTGCTCTGCGAGTGCCGTTCATCGTGGTCATCGTTGCCGCGGCCGTCGTCGCAGCCGGCATCCGGGCTCTGAGCTGACCCGTCGCTGACGTTATGCGTCGAGGTCGTCGACCCCGGGCATCCAGCTGCTGCCGGGCTCCGTCCAGCCGCGCTTTCGGGCGATCTTCGCCGCGCGTCGCCCGTAGATGAACTCCAGCCGGTCGACGTACAGGATGCCGTTGAGGTGGTCGAACTCGTGCTGGAAGATGCGGGCCAACCATCCCGTTGCGGCGATCTCGAAGGGGTTCTGGTCGAGATCGACCGCGCGCAACAGGGCGTCTGTCGATCGAACCAGAGGAAAGCGCTCACCGGGGAACGACAGGCACCCTTCGGCGTCGGAGTCCTCGTCGCTCTCGGCGACGGGAGGCGGGCTGATGAGCAGAACCGGATTGATCGCCACTCCTCGGTGTTCTACGTCGTCGTCATCGGTCCACCCGTAGGTGAAGAGGCGGAGTGGCACACCGACCTGCGGACCTGCCAGACCGACGCCGGGCGCGGCATCCATGGTCTCGAACATGTCGGCGACCAGCTGACGCAGCGTGTCGTCGAATACGGTGACGTCGGATGCGGGGGAGTGGAGAACGGGGTCTCCGGAGATTCGAATCGGGAGAACAGCCATTCGCTAAGCCTATCGGCGCTGTCCTCAGGGTAATCTCGGGGGGTGCCTCCCGAACTCACCGACATTCAGGACCAGTTCGCTCTCGACCCGGCTCAGTTCATCGGCATTCCTATCGCTATCGTGGGCGCCGTCTTCTTGAGCCTGGGTGCACAGTTTCAGTCTCGCGGGGTCGCCAAGGTCGAGGCGAAAACCAATCTCTCCGGCTCGAGTGGTCTCAACCTGGCCCAGCTCTGGTCGCTGCTCTCGCGTCCCTCCTGGGTCTTCGGCACTCTGATGCTCGGTCTCGCCGTCGTATTCCAGCTCACGAGCCTCGGCTTCTCGCCGATCATCGTCGTGCAGCCGCTCGGCGTCGTGGCACTCGTTATGACGGCCTTTCTGAACGCCAGGCTCAGCAAGGTGAATCTCGATCGAAAATCGATTCTGTCGATCGTTCTCTGCGTCGGAGGCGTGTTCCTGTTCGTGGTGCTTGCCGCGTTCACCGCGCGGGATCGTCCGATCACCGAAGTGCAACTCACCGTGATCCTCGTGATCCTGGCCGCGGTTCTACTGGTGTTCGGGGCGGGTTTCATCGTGTTCCGTCGCAAGGTGCGCGCCATCGGCTACATTATCGGCGCGGGAGTGCTCTACGGTTTCGTCGCAACGCTCGCCAAGGTCGTCATCAAGCGGTTCCAGCAGGGCGACTTCGAGTGGCTCACGCTCATCTGCGTCGCCGGTCTCGTCGCAGCGTTCGCCCTCGGTGGGTACTTCGTGCAGACCGCCTATTCGTCGGGTCCGCCCGACCTGGTGGTCGCAGGTCTCACCGTCGTCGACCCTCTCATCGCTGTCGGCATCGGCATCATCGTCTTGGGCGAGGCTGCGCAGGCACCGTGGTGGGCGATGATCGGCTACGTCATCACCGGCCTCATCGCCATCGTCGGGGTCTTCGGACTCGCCCGATACCACCCGCAGATCGAACGCTAGGGTAGTTTGTCCCCTTAGCCCCTTTCGGGTGCTCCCGCTCTTTCCCCCTTATCCCCAACAGAAGGCTCACTCCGTGTCAGATTCCTCCGACCCACGTCCCGCCTCGGCGGAGGTGCCGTCGACGGCTTCCTCCGAACGGCCCCTGCGCATCGTGATCGGCGCCGACACCTTCTCTCCCGACGTCAACGGCTCAGCTCGTTTCTCAGAGCGTCTCGCATCGGGTATGTCTTCGCGGGGACACGATGTGCACGTCGTCGCTCCGGCAGCCTCGAAGAAGCACGGCACCTGGACCGAGACCTACGACGGTCACGACATCACGGTTCACCGTCTGCGCAGCTGGCGCTGGTACCCGCACGATTGGCTGCGATTCGCCCTTCCCTGGGTCATCAATCAGAACAGCGCCAAGATCCTCGATGCCGTCAAGCCCGACGTCGTCCACTTCCAGTCGCACATCGTCGTCGGTCGCGGCCTGTCTGTCGAAGCCGAGAAGCGCAACATCCGAATCGTGGGCACCAACCACTTCATGCCCGAGAACCTTCTCGAGTTCACACTGCTACCGAAGTCGTGGCAGGACTGGGCCGTAGGACTCGCGTGGAAGGCGGCAAAGCGTACCTTCGGCCGAGCCAGCGCGATCACGACGCCCACCAGACGAGCCGCGGAGTTCCTCGAGAAATCGACCGGACTCAGCAACGTCTATGCGATCTCCTGCGGAATCAACGCCGAGAACTACACGCCCGACTTCACCGTTCGTCCAAAGAACCGCATTCTGTTCGTCGGACGCGTCACGGGTGAAAAGCAGATCGACGTGCTCCTCAAAGCCATGACGCTTCTGCCCGGTGACCTCGACGCACAGCTCGAGATCGTGGGTGGAGGCGACCTCAAGAAGAGCCTCGAGGCGATGGCTGTCACGCTGGGCATCGCCGACAGGGTCACCTTCACGGGCTACGTCACCGAACAGGAGTTGCGCGACGCCTACACTCGCGCCACCGTGTTCGCCATGCCCTCGATAGCCGAGCTGCAGAGCATCGCGACGATGGAAGCGATGGCGTCGGGGCTGCCCGTCGTAGCGGCCGACGCGATGGCCCTTCCCCATCTCGTGCACGACGGCGAGAACGGGCACCTGTTCGCTCCCGGAGACGCCCAGCAGATGGCGGATCGTCTCGCCGACATCCTCACGCTCCCGCAAGACGAGCTCGACCGCCTCAAGAACGCGTCGCTGCGTCTCATCGCGGCCCACGACATCCAGCGCACCCTCACGACGTTCGAGAAGCTGTACCGTGGCGAGGTCGTCACAGACCCCCTGATCGTCTCGCCGAGCGCCTCGCACGAATAGCGGTAATGTGGTGACTCGGCATCCGGGCCGCTCGTGAGAGTGTCGGATTCTGCAGGGGGCGTTAGCTCAGCCGGTTAGAGCAGCGGACTCATAATCCGTCGGTCGTGGGTTCAAGTCCCACACGCCCTACCGAGAAAGATGTATGCACTGAGGGCCGCCTCGCGAACGCGGGGCGGCCCTCAGTGTCACTCGGCGCTGGGAGCCGTGGCAGGCGGGGAAGCGGCCGCAGCCATGCCCTCGCCGATACCTCGCCCGACGGCCTGTCCCTGAATGATCGAGGCGAGGTCGAGACCTGTGGCCGAGCTGACGGTGTCGAAGACCGACTTCAGTGCTTTCGCGCTGTCTGCACCGACGAGATTCGAGGCACCGTCGTCGCTTGATCCGCCGACGATCGACACGCTTCCGATCGCGGAGTATCCCTTCGCGAACTCGGCCATGACCGACGGCAGCACGTCGAGAACGCGCTGTGAGAGGAAGGCCTCCTGGTTCGAGGCGATGGCCTTGGCTTCCGCTTCAAGCGCGGCCGCGCGGGCGTCACCCTCAGCGCGGATGGCGTCAGCCTCGGCATTGGCGCGCATACGCCGCGCCTCCGACTCCGCCTCAGCCTGCGCTCGAAGGGCGCTCGCTTCACCGGTCGCCTTGGCGACCGCAGCCGCTGCCTCACCGTCTGCACGAGCCTTGTCGGCCTGCGCCTGCTGCTCGGCAATGCGGGTACGCGCCTCAGCCTGCTTGACCTGCTCGATGGCCGCGGCCTCTGCTGCGCGTTCGCGGGTGTAGAGCTCCGCCTGTGCGCGGGTCTCCGCCTCGTAGCGCTGAGCGTCGGCGACACGCTTGACGTCGGCATCCAGCTGGGCTTGGCGGTTCTCGGCCTGCTGCTGGAGAACGGCCTGCTGGGCCTGCTCGCGTGCGAGGTTCTCGGCCTGTTCCGCCTCGGCCCGCGCGCGGCCGATACCAGCGTTCGAGTTGGCCGTGTTGGTGTCGAGGCCGGTCTGCTCGACGAGGTTGGCTTCCTTGTTGGCGATGTTCTTCTGATTGATGGCGCGGTCGGCGTTGGTCTGCGAGATCTCTGCGGCCTGGCGCTTCGCCTGGATCTCCGGAGCGCCGAGCGACTGGATGTAGCCGACCTTGTCGGTGATGCCCTTGATCTGGAACGAGTCCAGGATCAGTCCCTGCTCGGCGAGTTCCTGAGACACATCGGCGGCGATCTGATCCGAGAACTTCTTGCGCTCTCGCATGAGTTCGACAACCGACAGAGTCGCCACGATTCCACGGAGCGCGCCTTCGAGCTGCTCGGTGGTGAACTGCTCGATCGCCGTGTCCTGCGAGGCGAAACGCTCGGCAGCGCGCCGCACCAGGAGGGGATCGGATCCGATCTTCACGATGGCCACGCCGTCGACGTTCAGCGTCACACTGTCGAGCGATTGGGCCTCGGCATTCAAGGAGACCTGACGAGAGCGAAGCGAGATGATCTCGTGGCGCTGTGTGATCGGGTTGACGAGCGATTTGCCGTTGACGATGACGGTGACCGGCGACTCCGACATCTCGTCGCGGCTCGAACCATCGGCGCTGAGCACGGCGAGCTGGACCTTCTGCTTGCGGCCCGAGATGACAAGGGCCTCATCGGCCCGAGCCACTTTGATCCAGCTGCGTGCGAACAGCAACAGGACAAGAACCACGACGACAGCGACGACGAGTGCTATCCCGACGATGACGAGGATCCCGGCGATTTCGGCGTTGTCCATAAGTACCTCTCTGGATCCCTGACAGGGACGGTCTCGGATGCCGCAGCGGACGCGCAGTCATTCAGGCTCCACCCTGCCAGAAAAGGCAGGATGGCGTGTCGAAGACACCGCGCAGTCGAGATGGCGGCCACGTGGTCGGTTTCGGAACGGGCTCTCGAATCGGGTGATCGGGGCATGCACGGCGCGCCGCTCATGTTTCATTGGGTGCAGTGCAGGCGTTAGAGTCGATTCACTATGCGCCGGGGAGGAGCCTCGTGTTCAGTTCGTTCGAGATCCGCATCCCCGCGCCCATTCCCCGGGCCCTGCAGTCGCCGATGCCGGCATCCGTCACGTACATCAGCACGTACAGGCTGCTCGATCCCGAGACGCCGAGTCTCACGATCGGCATCGGCATCGCCAACGCGAACTACTGGGTCATCGACGGAGAGCTGAAGTATCGCTACTTCTCTGACAGCGACAAGACGCTCCGCAATTGCCCGTGGGATGCCAAGACGGACTTCGATCTCGTGGCGTGGGCGCAGGGCGTCTTCCGAGACGGAGAAGACTACGGCCCCTCGTTCGCGGTGCATCTTCAGGCTGCCCAAGCCGCGTATAGGCGAGGTGCGTCGAGTTATCTCCCGGTTGAAGAGGGGTTGGTGACGACGGCGCTGATCGACCACCCCGACCTCGGCGAAGTGCAGATCCGAGACGACATGGTGATGCTCTTCACCGAGTGGCTCACAGACCCCGACGAAGGCGCCAAATATCTGACGACCGGGCATCCGGCTCACCGCTCATAACACGAGCGCCGTTTCGCGAGGAACGGGGGAATCACTCATTTTTCGCGGTTAGAATCGAGCGAAACGAGGGAGTTTCCTGTTGCCCGATTCGATCATCCAGTCAAGCGCACGTGCCGGCGCACCCGACATCGACCTCGACGAGTTCGCTCGGCTTTCTGGTGCGATCATGGCCAATCTCGAAGCGGTCATCAACGGGAAGACCGACGTCGCCACGCTGTCACTGATCGTTCTTCTCGCTGAAGGGCACCTGCTCGTCGAAGATGTGCCCGGCGTCGGCAAGACCACCCTGGCGAAAGCCCTGGCTCGTTCGGTGAGCGCCTCGGTCAGTCGCATCCAGTTCACGCCCGATCTGCTGCCGTCGGATGTGACCGGCGTCTCGATCTTCAACCAGCAGGCCAACCGCTTCGAGTTCAAGCCGGGAGCGGTGTTCGCCAATATCGTGATCGCCGACGAGATCAATCGGGCCTCGCCGAAGACGCAGTCGGCGCTCCTCGAATGCATGGAGGAACGACAGGTTTCGGTCGACGGTGTGACGCATCTTCTCGAGACGCCCTTCAGCGTCGTCGCGACGCAGAACCCCATCGAGATGGAGGGGACCTTCGCTCTGCCCGAGGCTCAGCGTGACCGTTTCATGGCTCGAATCTCGATGGGCTACCCCGATGCCGAGGCGGAACTCGCCATGCTGCACAACCGTGAACTGCAGAGTCCGCTCGACGACATCCAAGCCGTCGTCGACCGCGAGGAGCTGCAGGCGATGACGAGGTGCGCCCGAGAGGTGTTCGTCTCACGGGCCGTCGAGCAGTACGTCGTGAACATGGCGCAGGCGACCCGGCGTGATCCAGAGGTTCGCTTGGGCGTCAGTCCTCGGGCGACGCTGCACCTCGTTCGCGCCGCGAAGGTCGCCGCCGCCCTCGAAGGCCGCGACTTCGTTCTGCCCGACGATATCGACGCACTGGTGATCCCTGTGCTGGGACACCGCATCGTTCCCACCCGCAAGTCCGTCAGCGACCATCGCAGCGGCGTCGACGCGATCGAAGAGATCCTCACGAGGATCGTGCAGGCGACGCCGGTGCCGCTCGTCGCGGCTCGGTCTCTCTGATCAATGGCCGCTCGTACTCGGCTTTCTCGACGAGGCACGCGATTGCCCACCCTCACCCTGCGCGGCTGGGGATTCCTGGCCGTGTCCGTGGTTCTCTTCGTTCTCGCGCCGATGCTCGGTCAACGAGAGATCGCGTTCGCTGCGTCCGCCTCGTTGATGCTTCCCCTGCTGTCTCTCGTGCTCGTCGCAGCGCGTCGACCGAAGCTCACCGTCGTGCGGCGATTCTCGCCCGAGACGGCGAGTGCGGGAACTGACTGCGAGGTGATCCTCTCGGTGCAGAACTGGGGAATCGCACCGACTCCTGCGGCCCTCTGGTACGACGACGCGGTCGCGCCCTTGCATCGCAGTTCCGTCGCCACCCTCCCCGCGCTGCCCTCGTTCCGCTCGCTCGAGACAGACAGACCACGAGTGACGACCCTGCGCTACCTGATCGATACCCCACGGCGGGGCGTGCACTCGGTGGGTCCGCTCTGGGTCAGATTCGGCGACCCTTTCGGTCTCGCCACGCGTCGATTCTCAGTGGGCGGCACCGACAGCGTCACCGTCACCCCCGAGGTCGAGACTCTCTCTCGTGGTTCGTTCCGGCTCCCGAGCGGCGACGGACAAGCCATGCAATCTCGACGCCCCTCCGCGAGTGGCGAACAAGACGTGATCGCGCGCAAATATCAAACCGGCGACAGTATTCGACGAGCGCACTGGCCAGCGACAGCTCGGCACTCGGAGCTCATGGTCAGGCAGGACGATCAGCACACAGACCACGAAGCGGTCGTCGTCTTGGACAACCGTCTCGACAGTTTCGTGCACGCCCGGCCCGGACGAGCCGACGAAGCGCAGTCAGACGCGTTCGAGTGGGCCGTGTCGATGGCGGTCTCGATCGGACTGCATCTGCTTCATGAGGGGTATCGGACCGTGTTCGTCGAATCACACGATCCGCGAGCAGCGCACTCCGGTGAACGTGCGGCCGACGGCCCTGATGAGTTGCTTCTCCGGGGCGCATACGCGCGACTCGGCTCCGAGCATCCGCCTCTTGCCGTTCGAGACATCGTCGCGGATGCCGGACGGGTGTCAGGGGAGCTGCCGCCCCTTTTCGCGGTGCTCGGAGATATAGATCCTCAGTCACTCGACGCCCTGTCACGCGCGGCGACGGCGAGTTCGTCAGCTCTGGCGTTCGTCGTGCACGATGTGCAGCCTGCGTCTGAAGAACCTGCACCCGAGTGGGCCCGGCAGCTATGCGACCGCCTCGCCCAGGCCGGATGGGCGGCTCGGCTCGTGACGCCCGTCGACACGCCGTCGTCGGTGTGGGAATCAGACACCGCGAGGATCGCCCGATGACCGCGCGCACAAGGCTCGATCGGCGTCAGCGGCAGCGGGGCTCCTGGCTGGTTTCTCTGACGGTCCTTCTGACGATCGGCATACCCCTCGCAGGCTTGGCCCCGATCATCCAGGGTTCCGACTGGTGGTTCGCGGCCATGGCCATGTCCGGGGTGTGCGTCGTCGCATCCTGGGCGGTTCGAGCCTCGGGCGTCCGACCAGCCTTCGGGGTCCTCGCGTCGTTCGTCGTCTGGGTTCTCGCCAGCCAGTGGATCTTCGCGCCCGGTACGGCCATCGCCGGCATCATTCCCACACCGGCAACCATCGAGGCGCTCGTCGCCGGCTTCGTCGACGCCGGCGCCCAGATTCAAGTACAGACGATCCCCGCGGACCCCGTCGCATCACTCATGCAACTGATCTGCATGGCGTGCGCACTGTTGGCCGTCGTCGCGGACGCGGCTATCGTCGCGCGCTTTCCCGCCTTCGTCGGTCTCCTGGCGCTGGCCCTCTTCGCGATGCCCTCAGCGGTTCAGGCCCGTGATGTCGACGTCGTTCGATTCGTCGCGACGACGGCCTCGTTTCTCTTACTGTTGTGGATTGCCGCAAGGGTCGATGGAAGGACGAGGTCGAAGAACCGCGCGGTCAGCCGCGCCGGACGTTCCCCCGCAACAGCGTTGGCTCTGGGTGCGGCGGCCGTCGTGTGCGCACTCATCATTCCGTCTGCGACCCCCGGTCTGACCGCTCAGGCCTTCGCCGATTCGAGGAATGCCGGTCGCCTGCCGTCTGTCTACGGTGCGGGCATCGACCCGGTGATCCAGCTCGGACGAGATCTCCGACGGACAACGCCGATCGTGTCGCTCCGCTACTCGACGACGGCCGACAAGCCGCTCTATCTCAAGATGGTCGATCTCACCGACTTCTCGACCGGAGCGTGGCAGCCGAGTGAGAGCTCCGACGGGTTGGTCGAGCAGTTGCCCGGTCCGAACGGCCTGGCCGAGGATGTGAAGCGCTCGACGGCGACCACCGACGTGTCGATCGAGGGGCTGAGAAGCGAATGGTTGCCCATGCCGCCCCCGGCGACGAGGCTCAGCAACGCCGGTCAGGGCTGGACGGCGGATCCGGACACGGGCGTCGTCACGCTTCCCGAGGCACGCAACGACAGCAGGGGCGACGATTACACGGTCGACAGTCTCGCACTCACCCCTTCGGCGGAACAGCTGGCATCGGCGGGAACGACAGTGCCGCCTGACATGAGTCCCCTTCTGCAGCTCCCTCCGGATCTGCCGGCGATCGTGTCCAACGTTGCCAACCAGGTCGCGTCCGGCGCCACGACGAACTATGACCGCGCTGTGGCTCTGCAGTCCTACTTCACGTCGGGTCAGTTCACCTACTCGGTCGATACGCCCGTGACGGAGTCGTTCGACGGCAGCAACGCCGAAGCACTGGCGGCCTTCCTCGAGGTGAAGAGCGGTTACTGCGTGCACTTCGCCGCATCGATGGCCACCATGGCGCGCGTTCTCGGAATTCCGTCGCGCATCGCGATCGGATACTTTCCGAGCTCGGCCGCGTCGAGCTACGTCGACGGCGAACCGCAGTACGAGGTACTGACCGACCAGCTGCACTCGTGGCCGGAGCTGTACTTCGACGGAATCGGCTGGCTGCCGTTCGAGCCGACGCCGGGCCTGGGCATCTCCGTTCCGGCCTACTCACTGCCGACCTTCGCCGAGAAGTCTGCCGAAACCGCAGCGCCCACACCGCAGACATCGGAAGCCGCCCCGACGACGGCACCGAGAGACAAAGCAGACCCGGCCGCTCAGTCGTCCGCGGGGGAGGCCCGTTCTCTCGCTCAGGTACGGGGATGGTTGACCTTCTTGGCCATCGTGGCGGGAGTGTGCCTCGCAGGCCTGCTTCCCGCTTCCCTCAGAGTCTGGCGACGGCGGCGCTTTTTGACATCGATCGACCGATCGGCGACTCCGGCAACTCGGGCATGGTGGGAACTCCACGACTTCGCCCGTGATTTCGGCATCGAGGTGTCACGCGGAGACACTCCGGCCGTCTTCGCCGCCCGGTTGCTGTCGCTGCGGCGAATACCGCACGCAGAGGTCGACCTGCTGCGCCGCTCGGTCGAACGCGAGCAGTATGCCGACCGCCGCGGGGCACCGGTAGGGGGACTGGAGCGGGCCGAGATCAAGTCCGCACTGATCGCCATCGAGAAGGCCATCCGCGACGAGGCGGACCAGTCCGTTCGACGGCGAGCGAGACTGTTGCCCGCCTCACTCTTCGTGCGCTCGGATCGAGTCTCTTAGACGTCTTCTCGTCGCGGACGACGGCCTCGTCGAGGACGAAAGCTGCCCAGCGGACGTGCGCAGTCGACCCGCGCCAGCACATCCTGCACCTCGTCGAGCCAGGCCATGGCGGCACTCGACAGAATCTCGCCGCTCCTGAGGCCGAGCTCGTCGAGAGGCCCGTCCAGGCTGTCGGGAGCAGGAGTAGGGGTCGCGTGAACTCGTCGGTACGCGTCGATGAGAGCGCCCACCGGTGCGTCGGGGAGAGAGGCGACCAGAAGCACATGGCCCACGAAATCGGTCCACCCGGCGCGGGCGTCCGGCTCGACCAGCCAGTTGGCGACTTCGGCGCGTCCCCGTGGAGTGAGCGTGTAGAGGGGCAATCCGTCACCGGTCATACCGTCGTTGACCACGGAGCCTTGGGCCTGGAGTCTGTCGAGAGTCGAGTAGATCTGCCCGACGTTGATGGAACCGACCCGATGCATGCGCGTCTCCACCTCGCCGTGCACCTGAGAACCGTAGGCCGGACCAAGGCTCAACACCGCGAGGATTCCCGACCTCACCGACATAATCCACTCCAACGCAGTAATTGTCTACTCAGTATGTCGGAGACGCGGAGCCATCGAGAGTCGGCTCGCCGAGCACTCGTGCGGCAATTCATCTGGTACTACGCAGCGGGGTCGTGCATAATGCAAAGAACAACTTCATAACAGTGCCGCCGCAGTTCCATTTCACAGGTCGTTGGGGAAGACGTACCTCACGAAATGGAGAAAACAATGGTGGCACCCGTCGCACACGGAATGATCTTTGTTCATTCCGCCCCTCGCGCGCTCTGCCCCCACGTCGAGTGGGCCGCAGGTCGCGCTATTGGTCGTGCCGTCAACTTCACCTGGCGCGAGCAGCCCGTGTTGCGCGGCTCGCAGCGCACGGAGTTCTACTGGGAAGGCCCAGCAGGAACGGGTGCAGCCATCGCTTCCGCACTTCGAGGCTGGGAGCACCTCCGTTTCGAGGTGACCGAGGATCCCGCCGCCGGCTCTGACGGCGGTCGCTGGGTGCACACGCCCGACCTCGGCATCTTCTATGCGCAGACCGACAGCGCCGGCAACACCGTCATACCGGAAGACCGCATTCGCGCGGCAATGGAGAATGCCGGCACCGATGCGCTCGAACTGCACCGCGAACTCCGCCTGGCCTTAGGACAGGCATGGGACGACGAGCTGGAGCCCTTCCGCCACGAGAGCGATTTCTCTCCCGTGGTGTGGCTCCACTCCGTCGGTTAACCAGTTCGGTCCCCTCGCTTCCACCGACACAGTCGGGTGAAGCGAGGGGACCGAACGACAACCGCTCGCGCGTCAGGCGGTCTTGAAGGCCACGACCGCGTTGTGACCACCGAAGCCGAACGAGTTGCTGATCGCAACGAGATCGCCATCGGGCAGAGTGCGCGGCGCGGTAACCACGTCCATGTCGATCTCAGGGTCTTGCTCGGTGAGGTTGATCGTGGGTGGCGCCGTGCGCTCGTGCAGCGCCAGGATCGTGAAGATCGCCTCGATTCCGCCGGCGCCACCGAGAAGGTGACCGGTGGATGCCTTGGTCGCGGAGACGGGGATGCCCGCAAGCGAGTCGCCGAACACGTGACGAAGAGCCTTGTACTCGGCGATGTCGCCGACCGGGGTCGAGGTCGCGTGGGCGTTGATGTGTGCGACGTCGGACAGCGAGTACCCGAAACCCTCGACCGCAGCGATCATCGCTCGAGCCGCCGCCGATCCCTCGGGATCGGGCGCCGTGATGTGGTAAGCGTCGCTCGTGACGGCTCCGCCGATGACCTCGGCGTAGATGCGTGCGCCGCGGGCCAGAGCGTGCTCCTCGGTCTCGAGAACGATGGCCGCTCCGCCTTCACCGAGCACGAAACCGTCTCGCGTGACGTCGTAGGGGCGCGAGGCCGTGGCCGGGTCGTCGTTGCGCTTGGAGAGGGCCTGCATGGCTGCGAACGACGCGATGGGAAGCGGGTGGATCGCCGCCTCCGAGCCGCCCGCGATGATGATGTCGGCATAACCGGCCTGCAGGTGGTCGTAGGCGTTCGCGATCGACTCGGTGCTGGATGCGCAGGCCGAGACGACCGTGCGAGCACCGGCACGTGCGCCCAGGCTCATCTCGATGGCCGCGGCGGGACCGTTCGGCATCAGCATGGGAACGGTCATGGGCAGGACCCTGCGAGGGCCCCGCTCGCGCAGAGTGTCCCAGGCGTCGAGCAGCGTCCAGACGCCGCCGATTCCCGTCGCCCAGTCCACGCCGAAACGCTCGGGAACGACCTCGGGCGAGCCGGCGTCGGCCCAGGCTTCCCGTGCCGCGGTAAGCGCGAACTGGCTCGAGGGGTCGAGTCTCTTGGTCTCGATACGCTCGAGGACCTCGCTCGAGGGCACCTTCGCCTGTGCGGCGAAGGTGATGGGGATCTCCCACTTGGCGACCCACTCCTGCTCGAGGGTGGTGGCACCGGACGCACCCGAGAGCAGCGCTGCCCACGTGTCGCGGGCGTTGCCGCCGAGGGGGGAGGTCGCACCGATTCCGGTGACGACGATTCGTTTGGAACTCATGGAAAAACTCTCTAGCACGTGGTCAATCGTGGGCAGTATTCGGTGCGTGGACGACGGGCCCGGGCGTGATGCCCGGGCCTGTCGTCTGCGCTGCAGCGGGGAGTGTTAGTCCTGTGCCGCGACGATGAACGTGACGGCATCTCCGACGGTCTTGAGGTTCTTGACCTCTTCGTCGGGGATCTTCACGTCGAACTTCTCTTCAGCGTTGACGACGATCGTCATCATGGAGATCGAATCGATGTCCAGGTCGTCGGTGAACGACTTGTCCATCTCGACCGTGTCGGTGGCGATACCGGTCTCGTCGTTGATGAGTTCGGCCAGGCCGGCCAGCACTTCTTCGGTGGACAATGCCATTGTGTTTCTCCTTGAGGGTTGAATTGACCGTCACTTAGTTTAGGTCAGGCGATACGAGTTGATGGCTAAGGCAGCACGACGACTTGCGCGCCGAATACCAGACCGGCTCCGAAACCGATCTGCAGGGCAAGGCCGCCGGAGAGCTCCGGGTTCTCCTCCAGGAGGCGATGGGTCGCGAGAGGGATGGACGCGGCCGAGGTGTTTCCGGTCGTGGCGATGTCACGCGCGATGGCGACGGATTCGGGAAGCTTCAGCTGCTTGGCGAACTCGTCGACGATGCGCATGTTCGCCTGATGGGGAATGAAGGCCGCGAGATCGGCACTGGTGATGCCCGCCGCGTCCAGAGCGCGCTGGGCGACCTTCGCCATCTCCCAGACCGCCCAGCGGAAGACCGTGGCGCCCTCCTGGCGCATGGTCGGCCACACGTCAATCTCGCCGTCGCGGAACTGCGCGTGCGTTCCGGTCATGTAGATCGTGTCCCACTTCGACCCGTCGGAACCCCAGATGCTGGGGGAGATGCCCGCGTAATCACTGGGACCCACGATGGCAGCACCCGCACCGTCGCCGAGAAGGAACGAGATCGAGCGGTCGGCCGGGTCGATGAACTCGGAGAGCTTCTCAGCGCCGACGACGAGCACGTACTCGGCGAGCCCGGAACGGATCAGCGAGTCGGCCTGGGCGATGCCATAGGTGTACCCGGCGCACGCGGCCTCGATGTCGTACGCGGCGGCGGGGTTCGCTCCGACGCGCTCTGCCAGCAGCGACGAGATCGAGGGCGTGACGACGGGGTTGCTGATGGTCGCGACGATCACTGCGCCGATCTGCTGCGGATCGATGCCGGCCCGCTCGATGGCCTCGAGGGAGGCCGTCGTCGCGAGGTCGACTGCGAGCACGTCCTTGCCGGCACGTCGACGCTCGATGATGCCCGTACGCTGCCTGATCCACTCGTCGGAGGAGTCGATCGGGCCGATGAGATCGTCGTTCGGAACGACGTTCTCGCCGCGCGCGGCGCCGACACTGTGGATGCGAGTGAACTCGCTTCCGCGATTCTGCTTGAGCGGGGCATGCTTCATAAGAGTCTCCGGGTGGATCGAATCGGGTGTCGGGTTCACGCGTCGCCGTCGAGCAGTGCGAACGCCGCCTCGAGGTCGTCAGGGGTTTTGACTGCGACGGCGGGCACGCCGCGAAGGCCACGCTTTGCGAGGCCGGTCA
The DNA here is from genome assembly GCF_900177765.1 of Agreia sp. VKM Ac-1783. Classification (GTDB taxonomy): domain Bacteria; phylum Actinomycetota; class Actinomycetes; order Actinomycetales; family Microbacteriaceae; genus Agreia. The sequence continues at coordinate 361,081 of NZ_FXWI01000002.1, read as the reverse complement.
AGGCGCCGGCGGGCGCGACCTCGATGATTCCGGTGACCCCGGCGTTCGCGAAGGCCTCCATGTCGAGATCCCATCGAACGGGTGACGAGACCTGGCCGACGAGCAGATCGACGAACTCGCGACCGCTCGTCACGACGCTGCCGTCTTTGTTCGTCCAGAGAGTGGTCGTGGGGTCGTGCGCGTCGAGTCGCGAGGCTACCTCGGTGAGTGTCGCCACGGCGGGCGTCATGTAGCGCGTGTGGAACGCGCCGGCTACCTGCAGGGGAATGACCCGGGCCTTCACCGGGGGTTCTGCGGCGAGGGCAGCGAGGGCGTCCGGCGCACCGGCCACCACGATCTGGCCACCGCCATTAAAGTTGGCGGGCTGCAGTCCGAGCGAATCGAGTCGGGCGAGGAGCTCCTGCTCGTCGGCACCCACGACCGCGCTCATGCCGGTCGACGTCTCTGCGGCGGCCGCGGCCATCGCGAGCCCGCGCTGACGAACGAAAGCCATCGCATCCGTCTCGGTCAATACGCCGGCGCCTGCTGCCGCCGTGATCTCGCCGACAGAGTGGCCCGCGATGCCGCCGATGCGCTCGACGCGACCGTCGGCCAGCAGTGCGCGAAGGGTCAGGATGCCGGCAGCGACGATCAGCGGCTGGGCGACGGCGGTGTCACGAATCGTGTCGGCATCGCTCGTCGTGCCATGAGCCACGAGATCGAGGCCGGCAGCGGCTCCCAACTCGTCGAGGTGTTCGCGATAACCCGATACATCGAGCCAAGGAGAGAGGAAGCCGGGGGTTTGAGAACCCTGGCCGGGGCAGACGATGACGATCACTAGATCATCCTCCCAAGAGTTGAGATCAAAGGTGTGTGCAATTCCCACCAACAATGGCGAGAACTGCTGTCGAAAGGGTACAGGGCCGCGTCACCGTCGTGCGCCGCCACCCTCATGGTCGTGCATCGTTCCGAGGATGAGCGCCGATTGCAGGATCAGCGCCTCGCGCGCTCCCGTCGCGTCCCATCCGATGACCTGGGACACGCGCTTGAGGCGGTAGCGCACCGTATTGGGGTGAACGTAGAGCTCTCGAGCTGTCGCCTCGAGCGAGCGGCCGTTGTCGAGGTAGCACCAGAGCGTCGCCATCAACTCCGGCGACTGGTCTTGCAGCGGGCGGTATACGCGGTTGACGAGCGTCGAGCGCGCCAACGGGTCTCCGGCGAGCGCACGCTCGGGCAGCAGGTCGTCGGCGAGGGTGGGCCGCGGGGCGTTGCGCCATGCGCGAGCCACGGCGAAACCGGCCAGCGCTGCTTTGGCACTTCTGGATGCGTCGACCAGGCTCGGCACCTCGTGCCCGAGAACGAGATGGCCGGGGCCGAATCCCGGCTCGAGCGCACGAGCGATGTCCATGAAGCTCAGGGTCGGCTCGGCGTTCGTCTCGTCGGTCTCCGCGGCCGACGCCGCTTCGCTCGCCGGAGTCGCGCTGCCGGGCGCGGGAATCGATCGACCGATGACGAGGACGAGGCGGTTGCCCTGAACGCCGATCAGAACGTCTGCCTGAAGGTGCCTGGCCGTGCGGCGCAGCTGGTCTACATCGAGGACTCGCGGGGTCGTTCCGACGAGGACGCTCACCTCACCGTGACCGTGCCAGCCCAACGCCGCGATGCGGGAGGGCAGTTCGTCATCGTATTCGCCACTGAGGATCGAATCGACGACGAGGGCCTCGAGGCGCGCGTCCCAGAGACCACGGGCCTCGGCGGCGCGAGCATAGACATCGGCGGATGCGAACGCGATCTCGCGCGAATACAGCAGGATGGCCTCGCGCAGCGAGGCATCCGCGCCCTTGACCCGGTCTTCGACGACCTCGACGACCACGCGGATCAGCTGAAGCGTCTGCTGCAGCGTCACCGAGCGCAGGAGCTCGCGCGGCGCGGATCCGAAGACGTCGGACGCGATCCACGTGGTGGTGGAGGGATCCTCGTACCACTGGATGAACGACTTGATACCTGCCTGCGCGACGAGACCGACGGCGCTCCGCCGCCCTGGTGGCATGTCGCCGTACCAGGGCAGCGTCGCGTCGAGGCGCTTGATCGTCGCGGTCGCGAGCTCACCCGAGATGGTGCGGAGCCACGCGAGTGTCTCCGCTTTACTCTTGGCCATGCTCGGTCGTCTCGTCGATCGGCGCGCTAGATCTGTTCATCGAACGCTTCGGCCGTGGCGCGTTCGTCAGCTCTCTCCGCCTGCGGAACCCGACGTTCCGGCCGTCACGTCGTACAGACGGTACTTCTCGATGGCCCAGGCCGGTGCCGAGGCGTCGACCTCGCCCTTGGCAGCGAGCTGCTCGAGGGTGCGCACCACAACCGACGGACCGTCGATCTTGAAGAAGCGACGAGCCGCGGGTCGGGTGTCCGAGAAGCCGAAGTCGTCGGCGCCGAGCGTGGCGTAGTCACCGGGAACGAACTGCCTGATCTGATCGGGCACCGCGTGCATGTAGTCGGTCACCGCCACGAACGGTCCGGCAGCGTCGGCTAGCTTCGTCGTGACGTACGCCGTCTGCTTGGGGGCGTTCGGGTTGAGGAAGTTGTGCTCCTCGGCCTTCAGCCCGTCGCGACGGAGCTCGGTCCACGATGTCACGCTCCACACGTCGGCGGAGACGCCCCAGTCGTCGGCCAGAAGCTGCTGCGCCTCGAGAGCCCAGGGGACCGCGACGCCGGAGGCGAGGATGTTCGCCTTCGGACCCTCGACGGTGCCGTTCTTCAGCTTGTAGATGCCGCGGAGCACGCCGTCGACGTCGAGGCCCTCGGGCTCGGCCGGCTGCACGTGCGGCTCGTTGTAGACCGTCAGGTAGTACATGACGTTGGGGTCGCTGTGCGATCCGCCGTACATGCGCTCGAGACCGTCGCGAACGATGTGGTTGATCTCGTAACCGTAGGCGGCGTCGTACGAGACGACGGCCGGGTTCGTGGAGGCGAGCAGCAGAGAGTGTCCGTCGGCGTGCTGCAGGCCCTCACCGGTCAGGGTCGTGCGGCCGGCGGTGGCACCGATCACGAATCCGCGAGCCATCTGGTCTCCGGCGGCCCACAGGGCGTCACCCGTGCGCTGGAAACCGAACATCGAGTAGAACACGTAGACCGGAATGAGCGGCTCGCCGTGTGTCGAATACGAGGTGCCCACCGCCGTGAACGCGGCCAGCGCGCCGGCCTCGTTGATGCCCACGTGGATGATCGTTCCCTGAGGGCTCTCCTTGTAGGCGAGCAGCAGGTCGCGGTCGACCGAGGTGTAGTTCTGGCCGTTCGGGTTGTAGATCTTCGACGTCGGGAAGAACGCGTCGAGACCGAAGGTGCGGGCCTCATCGGGGATGATCGGCACGATGCGGTGACCGAAACCCTTGGAGCGCGTCAGATCTTTGAGGAGACGCACGAAGGCCATGGTCGTGGCGATCTCCTGAGTTCCCGAACCCTTCTTGAGGGTCTGGTAGGCGGAGTCGTCAGGCAGATCGAACTGCTCGTACTTCGAGCGACGCTCGGGCAGGTAACCGCCGAGTTCGCGTCGACGCTCGTGCAGGTACTCGATGGCCTCGTCGCCCTCTGCCGGCTTGTAATACGGCGGCAGGTAGGGGTTCTCCTCGAGCTGGGCGTCGGTGATGGGAATGCGAAGCTCGTCGCGGAACGACTTGAGGTTGTCGAGCGTCATCTTCTTCATCTGGTGGGTCGCATTGCGGCCCTCGAAGCTCTTGCCCAGGCCGTAGCCCTTGATGGTGTGGGCGAGGATGACGGTGGGCTGGCCCTTGTGCTCGGCCGCAGCCTTGAACGCCGCGTAGACCTTGCGGTAATCGTGTCCACCGCGCTTGAGGTTCCACACGTCGTCGTCGGTGTAGTTCTCGACGAGCTTGAGAGCGCGGGGGTCGCGACCGAAGAAGTTCTCGCGCACGTACGCGCCGTCTTCAGTCTTGTACGTCTGGAAGTCGCCATCCGGAGTCGTGTTCATGAGGTTGAGCAGCGCGCCATCGGTGTCGTTGGCGAGCAGCGAGTCCCACTCGCGGCCCCAGATGACCTTGATGACGTTCCATCCGGCACCACGGAAGAAGCTCTCGAGCTCCTGGATGATCTTGCCGTTTCCGCGTACAGGGCCGTCGAGGCGCTGCAGGTTGCAGTTGATGACGAAGTTGAGGTTGTCGAGGCCCTCGTTCGCCGCGACCTGCAGCTGTCCGCGGCTCTCGACCTCGTCCATCTCGCCGTCGCCGAGGAATGCCCAGACCTGCTGATCGGACGCATCCTTGATGCCGCGGTTGGTGACGTACTTGGCCAGCTGTGCCTGGTAGATCGCGTTGATGGGGCCGAGGCCCATCGACACAGTCGGGAACTGCCAGAATTCGGGCATCAGGCGCGGGTGGGGGTACGACGAGAGTCCGCCGCCCACGTGCGACTTCTCCTGGCGGAAGCCGTCGAGCTGGTTCTCGCCCAGGCGGCCCTCGAGGAACGCTCGAGCGTAGGTTCCGGGGGACGCGTGGCCCTGGACGAAGATCTGGTCTCCGCCGGATGCGTGGTCTTGACCACGGAAGAAGTGGTTGAATCCGACCTCGTAGAGGGCGGCGCTCGACGCGTAGGTCGAGATGTGGCCGCCGACGGCGATGCCGGGTCGCTGGGCGCGGTGCACGAGCACGGCGGCGTTCCAGCGGATCCATGCGCGGTAACGGCGCTCGATCTCTTCATTGCCCGGGAACTCGGGCTCGTTTTCGGAGGCAATGGTGTTGATGTAGTCGGTGGTGGGAACCATCGGCACACCGAGGTGCAGCTCTTTGCTTCGCTTCAGCAGGCTCAGCATGATCTCGCGCGCACGCCCGTGGCCGTGAGCCGCAACCAGCTGGTCGAGTGACTCGTTCCACTCCGCGGTTTCTTCGGGATCGGAATCGGTCGAGCTAACCGAGTACGGGTCCTGGTCGTTGACAGTCAACGTCGACCTCTTTCTGTGGGTGACAGATTTTCTAGTGCTGGTGCGAGCCGTGCCCGGATTCGTGTCCGGGCGTCGGGATGCGCGCCATCCTCCAGCCTAGTGAATGTTGACGGCACTCTGGCCGCGTTCCGGTTGGTACTCCCTGGGATCAGGCGTAGGATCGGCGACGTTCAGCGAACGGGCACCCAGGTCGGGGCCCACAAGGCGTCCATCCCCGCTCGCGAAAGGAATCAGAACGATCATGGCTTTGGAGAACGACACCCGCGCTCCCGATTTCGACCTCGCCAACCAGTTCGGCGAGCGAATCCGGTTGAGCCAGTTCCGCGGCAAGAAGGCCGTGGCTCTCGTCTTCTTCCCTCTCGCATTCTCCGGAACCTGCACGAGCGAACTCTGCGCACTCGAAGAGAACCTCAACCTCTTCAAGGACAACGACGTCGAGCTTCTCGGCATCTCGGTCGACTCCAAGTCCGCATTGCGTTCGTGGGCCGAGGTGCAGGGCTATGACTTCACGCTGCTGGCTGACTTCTGGCCGCACGGTGCCGTCGCCAAGGAGTACGGCGTCTTCCTCGACGGCAAGGGCTTCGCGAACCGTGCGACCTTCCTCATCGACATCGACGGCATCATCCGAGAGAGCTTCATCACCGCCCCCGGAGAGGCTCGTTCGATCGAGGCCTACAGGGCAGCTCTCGACGAGATGCGGTCAGTCGCGGCCTGAGTCGACGCATGCCCGCATGGACAGAGCACGTCATCTGGTGGCACATCTACCCATTGGGCTTCGTCGGAGCTGACACCACGTCGAATACGCACGTGCCCGTCGAGCATCGACTCGGCGAGATCGTGCCGTGGCTCGGTGACGTCGTCGATCTCGGCGCGAACGGCCTCGCTCTCGGGCCGATCTTCGACTCCGAGACCCACGGTTACGACACGATCGATCACCTTTCGATCGATCCGAGACTGGGTGATGACGGCGACTTCGATGCGCTCGTGGCGGCGTGCCGCGAACGCGGCATCCGCCTGCTCCTCGACGGCGTCTTCAATCATGTCGCCCGCAGCAACCCCCTCTGGCAGGCCGCGGTCGCGGCCGGCCCGGGTTCGGCCGAGGCGGCATGGTTCCGTCTCGACGCAGATCAGGCGCCCGACGCCGAGCTGAAGCCGGCCGTCTTCGAGGGCCACGGCCATCTCGTCGAACTCGACCTCGCGCATCCGCCCGCTGCCGATTATGTGACGCGCGTTATGCGGCACTGGCTCGACCGCGGTGCTGACGGCTGGCGGCTCGACGCGGCGTACGCCGTGGCACCGGATGCCTGGCGGCCGATCCTCGACGCGGTCCGCTCGACGCATCCCGACGTGTGGATCGTGGGAGAGGTCATCCACGGCGACTACGCCGCCATCGTCGACAAGTCCGGCATGGATTCCGTGACCCAGTACGAGCTGTGGAAGGCGATCTGGAACTCGCTGAACGAGAAGAACTTCTTCGAACTGGCGTGGTCGCTGGAGCGGCACCAGGAGTTCGTGGAGCGTTTCGCGCCGCTCACTTTCGTGGGAAACCACGACGTCACCCGCATCGCGTCGCTCATCTCCGACAGCCGACATGCACAGCTCGCGCACGCTCTCCTGTTCTTCCTGCCCGGCGTTCCGAGCGTGTACTACGGCGACGAGCGCGGCCTGACCGGCGTGAAGGAAGACAGGGCCGGGGGAGACGACGCAGTGAGGCCGGAGGCCGACCGAGGTGCGTCGGAATGGCAGCGCAACGAGGTCTTCGAGCTGCACCAGCGGTTGATCGCCTTCCGTCGCCAGCACGCGTGGCTGCACGACGCGCGCATTGAGGTGGTCGAACTGGCGAACGAGACGCTTCTGCTCGAGGCAACGGCACGCTCAGGTGAGGGCAGCGCGACGCTGGCGATCAATCTGACGGACGACGAGGTCACGCTTCGCGGAAACAGGGTGCCCGCCCACGGATACGCCCTGGCGGACTGACCGCCGGATTCCGGCTTTGCGCCGCGAGCGTGTAATCTGTTCACCGCACGAAGATGAGTTTTCTCGTGATGCAGGGGCCTTTAGCTCAGTTGGTAGAGCGCCACGTTTACACCGTGGATGTCATCGGTTCGAGCCCGGTAGGGCCCACCCCTGTTGCTCTGTCTGTTCTGTGCGCGCGCGATCGGTGATCCGAGCGTACATGTACATGTCCCGGGGGCGACCGTCGATTCGTTCCCACGCACGCAACAGGCCCTCACGCTCGTAACCGGCTTTCTCCGCCGCTCTCCACGAGCCGACGTTCCACGGCTCCACATACAACTCGAGCCGATCAAGATCGTGAAGTCTCAGCGACCAGGACGTCAGCGTGGCGAGCGCGTCCGCAGCGTATCCGCGTCTGCGCTCAGAAGGACCGACCCAGTACCCGATACTGGCGCGCGCGCCCGCGCCGTTCGTGAAGAAAAGGCCGATATGGCCGACGGCTCGATCGTCTTCGTTTGCGATCGCAAAGACGTAGCCTGCGCCTGATTCGACCCGCTGGTTCTGGCGCTCGATGAACGCCAACGCCTCAGGCTCGCCCGCCGTGTCGGGCACGGTCGTCAAAAGCGGGATCAGCGGATCATGGGATGCATCGCGCACGATCGCAGTATCGGACTGCCGCCACTCTCGAAGGCGTACGTGCTCTCCAAACAGCGTGGGGAGATGCAAGGGCACGGCGTTCATACGTTCATCACGCCCGCAGCAGCTCCGGGAGCGACGCCAGCGTCTGCAGCATCCGGCTCTCGGAGTCGACGTCGCCGGCAGCCGCGTAGAGTGCTGCTGCCTCTTCGAGTCGCAGACGCGCCTGCAGTCCATAACCGTCTTTGATGGCGTGCCCCGCGAGGAGCGTCGCCGCCCGAGCGCACCAGATGCCGTCTCGCTCTTCGTCTGACGAGGTGCGCAGCACCTGCGCGAGCGCCTGACCGCCTGATCGATCGGCGTCGTCGAACTCGTCTGTGGCCGTGCCGTAGAGCCGTTCACGCAGCGATTCGAGCACGTCGCCGAACGGTGCGTCGGTTGCGCCGAGCGACGACGTTCGGATGCCTCTGCCCGATACCGTCTCGAGTTGCCACGTGCCTGAGAGGGCCGAGAGCCGAACGGAGTACGGCGCCGCAACGTCGAACTCGATCGATCGCTCGCCGACCCTCTGCCAGGCAAGGTGCGCCGCATTCTCGGCTGCCCAGCGCATCAACTGGGCTGCAGCCTGCGCGTCGTTCATCATGGTGTTCTCCCGTTATTCGCCCCACTAATCGACGATAGCGAGAGCCCCCGACAGCCAGGCGTCACGACACCGCTTCACACTGAGACAGCGCGTCTCAACGCGAGGACCGCGTCGGTCATGACCACTGTTTCGCCCGACGGAGAGACGGCGTCGCGGTCGACCATGGCACTCGTCACTACGGTCCAATCGGACATCGATAGACCGAGACTCGCCAGCACGTCGTCTGGCACGGGCAACGGAGGGCCGTCGTGTCGGTGCGTCGACCACGGTGGGAAGGCTCCGTGTCCGACGATGAGCAGTACTCCAGACGGAGCCACGGCCGATGCGGCGCGCCGGAGAATCGCCTCTCGAGGAAGCTCGACGGGGGAGTGCAGGAAGTGCGCGGACACGAGGTCGAACTCGCCGTCGGGAATCCACGTCGCGAGATCCGCCTCGATCCACGAGATCCGATCGCCGAGATCCGCAGAGTCCGCAGTGAGGCGGCCTCGCTCCAGCGCGGTCGGCGAGATGTCGACAGCGGTGACGCTCCATCCGTGGTACGCCAGCCACAGCGCGTCACCGCCCTCGCCGCTGCCCAGGTCGAGGGCTCTCCCTGGAGTCAGTCCGCCGGCTTCGCGCTCCAGCGCCGCATTGGCGCGCCCACTCCAGGCCCTGTCGGACTCTCGGTAGCGCGACTCCCAGAAAGACGCCGGCGACTGCTGCTCGTGATCGGTCATGACACAACGATGGGTCGAGCGCATTCGCAGTGCAACTCGGCATGCGACTTCGGCAAGACGGATGCCCCGGGTTCTGCGAGGTGCGGGTGCCGGAGTCACACAGGCACCCCGCCGGTAGGCTGGGCAGGTGATGCACACGCTCCAGGATTTCGAGGCCGCCGTCGAACGGCTCTGGCCGACACGGTTCGCCGAAGACTGGGATCGTCCGGGACTCAGCACAGGAGACCCGACGCAGTCGGCCATGCGCGTTCACCTCGCCGTCGATGCCGTCGCAGAGACCGTCGACGAGGCGATCGAGCTCGGCGCCGATGTGCTCTTCGTGCATCACCCGCTTCTGCTTCGCGGAGTCACGTCCGTCGCCACCGACCGCTACAAGGGCGCCCTCCTCACCCGGCTCATCCGCTCGGGATGCGCCTTGGTCGCCGCCCACACCAACGCCGACATCGTCGACGATGGCACCTCCTCAGTGCTCGCGAAGCGGCTCGGACTCGAACTGTCCGAGCCCATCGTGGCCGGTGAGCGTGCCGGAACAGGGCTCGGCCGGGTCGGAGACCTCGCCGCGCCGACGACTCTCGGCCGGCTAGCACTCGCCCTCGGCGAGATCCTCCCGGCGACGGCCACGGGCATCCGGGTGTCGGGCGCCTACGAGCAGGAGATCTCTCGGGTGGCCCTCTGCGCGGGTGCCGGCGACTCTCTGCTGGCCGATCGTGCCGTCACGTCGGCCGATGTCTACATCACAAGCGACCTCCGCCACCATCCTGCGTCGGAGTCGAGACAGCAGTCGATGCTGTCGACCGGTCCCGCTCTCATCGATGTCTCGCACTGGGCGAGCGAGTGGATGTGGCTCGAGTCCGCAGCAGAAGCGCTCGCTGTGGAGTTGCCCGGCGCCACGTTCACGGTGAGCGAGCTGCGAACCGACCCGTGGGACTTCGTCGTCACCCAATAATCTCGTCCGCCTCGCCGTCACACGGCATCCACAACGCTCAGCCAAGGAAGGCACCCATGAAGGCACCGATCACCGAGCAGAGAGCACTTCTCGACCTGCAGGCTGCAGACACGCGACTCGATCAGCTCGCGCACACCGCCAAGACGCTTCCGCAGTCGCTCGCACTCGCAGAGCTCGCCAAAGACGTCGCGCGCTCACGCGCGCTGTCGGCTTCCATTCGCGGCGAGCTCGAAGACACCAAGGTCGAGATCGGCCGCGTCGAGTCAGACGTCGAGGTCGTGGCGGCACGTATCGCCCGCGACAGGGAGCGGCTGGCCATCAGCTCGTCGCCCAAAGACATCCAGGGTCTCGAACACGAGTTGGCCTCGTTGCTGAAGCGCCAGTCCGACCTCGAAGACATCGAACTCACGGTCATGGAACGTCAGGAGGAGATCGACGCTCGCTTTCAGGCTGCGTCCGCCCGCCTCGACGAGCTCCTGGTGACCGAGAAGGAGCTGACTGCCGACCGCGACGACAAGCTCGAGCAGATCAATGCCGAGATCGCTCAGGTGACCGAACGCCGAGCCCGCATCGCCTCTGCGATCAGTGCCGAGCTCGTCGCCCTGTACGACAAGCAGCGTTCGCGCTACGGAATCGGTGCGGCACTCTTGACCCGCGGCGTGTCTGGCGGAAGCCACGTCAAGCTGCACGAGTCCGACCTCGCGATCATCCGAGCGGCTGCGCCAGACGACGTGGTTCTCGACCCCGACAGCAACTGCATCCTCGTGCGCACGGAGGAGTCCGGCCTGTGATCTGCTGCGGCGTTCTGCCGTAGACTTCCACACGAATGGGTCGGTGAGACGGTCGCGTCAGTCGCGCATCTTCGGATGCTCGGCTGCCGAGGAACGTCCGGGCTCCACAGAGCAGGGCGGTGGGTAACACCCACCCGGGGCAACCCGCGAGACAGTGCCACAGAAAGTAGACCGCCTCAGGCTCACGCCTGCGGTAAGGGTGAAACGGTGGTGTAAGAGACCACCAGAGGCCAGGGTGACCTGGTCTGCTTGGTAAACCTCGCCCGGAGCAAGGTCAGACAGGGAACGATCGAGACTGCTCGTCGAGTTCCCGGGTAGACCGCTAGAGGGTTGCGGCAACGTAGTCCCGAGATAGATGGCCGTCACGGATCCGCGGCGACGCGGATCCGGACAGAACCCGGCGTACGGCCGGCCCATTCACCTCTCCGCCCGGCGGGCGCAGAGGGTCGCGTTAGAGCGCTGCGGCCGGATGCTCCTGGGGCGACTCCTCGGCGCCCGCGACCACGCGGGGCTGGGCCGCGAGGGCTGCCGCGCCGAGGATACCAGCGTTGTTGCGCAACACGGCGGGCACGATCTCGGTCGTCAGGTTGAGCATGGGCAGGAACTCCTGGTAATTCTTCGAGACACCGCCGCCGACGATGAAGAGGTCGGGGGAGAGCAGCTTCTCGAGCTCGGAGTAGTACTTCTGCAAGCGTTCGGTCCACTTCGACCAGGACAGATCTTCGCGCTCCTTGGCGGAGTACGCCGCCTTCAGCTCGTAGTCGCCGCCATCGATCTGCAGGTGTCCGAGCTCGGCGTTCGGCACGAGAACTCCGTTGTAGATGATCGCGGTGCCGATTCCGGTGCCGAGCGTCGTCATCATGACCAGACCCGACCGGTCGCGCGCCGCACCGAATCGCACCTCGGCGTAGCCCGCGGCATCCGCGTCGTTGACGAAGAAGATGTCTCGACCCAGGGCGTCTTCGAAGAGCTTCTCGGCCTCGAGGCCGATCCACTTCTTCGATACATTGGCGGCCGACATCGTGCGTCCGTTCCGCACGACGGCGGGGAAGCAGATTCCGATGGGCGCGTCTTCGGGCGCATCCGTCAGCTTCTCGAGGATCTTCGTGACCGTGCCGACGATGTCTTTCGGCTTGCCGCCCTCGGGCGTAGAGAGCTTGACCCGCTCGCTCAACAATTCGCCGGAGGCGAGATCGACGATCGCCCCTTTGATGCCGGTGCCACCGATATCGATGCCGATGGCCACGTCGGATGCGGTTGGGGTGCTCATGGTCGGTCTCCTCGAACTATCACCGCCGACGCGTCGGGCGCGCCTGTGCGTTTCGTATCGAGCCTAGGGCAGTTCGAGCACCTGCGGCGTTCGCGAAACTGGGCCTAGGATTTGTCGTAGCCGAAGCATGGACCATCGGAGGTCTGCGCGAGATCCCGGGAGTTGACATGTCGGAAGACGCTTCGAAGCAGTACTGGTACAACATGAAGACAGGCAAGGTCGAGCACGGCTACGAGTCTTCTGTCGTCGACCGAGTGGGACCGTTCGCCACCGAGGCCGAGGCGTCTCACGCTCTCGAGAAACTCCGCGCCAACAGCGCGAAGTGGGCCGAAGAAGAGGCTGAGGAGCAGCGCTGAGTCAGCGCCCGTCGTAGAGCCTCGTCACTCGTAGGAGTTCTCGGGGCCCGGGTAGCTGTGGTCCGCGACGTCTGAGCGGAACCGGGTCACGGCATCCGTCAGCACACCGCGAAGATCGGCGTACTGCTTCACGAACTTCGGAATGCGGCCCGTCGAGAATCCCGCGAAGTCGGTCCAGACGAGGAGTTGACCGTCGACGTGCGGCCCCGCGCCGACCCCGATAGTGGGGATCCGCAGCTTCTCGGTGACGAGTCGTGCCGCCTCGCTCGGCACCATCTCGAGAACGACGGCGAAGGCACCGGCCTCCTCGACAGCGAGCGCGTCTGCCATCAGCTGTTCGAGTCCTTCGCCTCGTCCCTGGATGATGTGACCCCCGAGTCCGTGCTCGCTCTGCGGGGTGAATCCGATGTGCGCCATCACCGGGATGCCGGCGCCGACGATGCGACGGATCTGTTCGACGCTGCGCACTCCGCCCTCGAGTTTGACGGCGTGAGCGTGGGTCTCTTTCATAAAGCGCACCGCCGTGTGCAGAGCTTCGAGTGGGCCGCTCTCGTAGGAGCCGAACGGCATGTCCGCGACCACGAAGGCCCGCTGAACGGCCAAGGCGACGGCGCGCGTCAGCGGAATCAACTCGTCGACCGTGACAGGCAGCGTCGTGTCGTAGCCGAAGACCGTGTTGCCCGCCGAGTCTCCGACGAGAAGAAAGTCAATGCCGGCTTCGTCGAAGATGCGAGCAGACAGCTGGTCGTAGCTCGTCAGCCCGGTGATCGGGGTTCCTGTCGCCTTCGCGTTCTGAAAATGGCGTGTGCGCACGCGCTTCGGGGCAGAAGGGGGCACTGACGGCGGCGTCTCTGACATCGTGCCAGTCTATCGACGCAGAGAGAAACACCCTGCGGGGCGCAGCCTGGCGAAGCGATCGATCACGGTATCGTGTGGCTGACTCGATAGTGACGGTGATGTGTAGTGATAAGAACAAGTCGGCTGCGAATGCCGTTCATCGCCCTTGTGGCCGGCGTAGTGCTGGCCTTGAGTGTGCCCAGCGCAGCGGCTGCTGCCGGCAGCGACGGATGCCCCAAACCATCGAGCGGTGACGCTACGTGCGGCGTGCTGACGGTTCCCGAGAACCGCTTGAACCCCGCCAGCCGAACGATCGACATCCCCTACGCGGTCATACCGGCGCGTGTGCAGCCGGCGACGGGCACTCCCGTGGTCGTCATGGCCCCCGGACTCGGCCAGTCAGCCGCGGCAGTCGGCCAGCACCTGTCTCGCGACCTCGGATTCGGCACGCACAGAGACGTCGTCGTGCTCGAGCAGCGCGGCGGGTCTGCCTCGACTCCAAACCTCGACTGCCCCGGCGCCACGAACGCATGGATCGATTCGTTCACGTCGACCGACGACACCGTCGAAGCCGAGGGAACCGCTGTCGGAATCGAACTCGCCGACTGTCTGGCCGACTTCAGCGCAGCCGGGGGAGACCCGAGCGGCTACACGATCGCCCAGACCGCGGCTGACGTGGTCGATCTGCGCAACAAGCTTCAGATTCCGGCGTGGACCCTGTTCGGCTCCGACTGGTCGTCGAAGGTGATGACGGCTGTGGCCGCACTCGACGCTGCAGGCAGCGACGCCGTCCTTCTCGACTCGTTCAGCCCGGCAGCCGCCGACATCAAGGGCGAGGCCTACGCCGGACTCACGACGTCGCTCGCCGAACTCTCCGCTCGATCCGGTGCCGAGGGAACCGACTACGCCGCCACGGTCGCCCGACTCGCATCCGACTTCGACGACGATCCGTTCAAGGGCCCGGTCAACAACCCGTTCACCGACAGGCAGCGTTTCGTCGAGCTCGAGGGCAACGACTTCGTGAGCCTCGTTCAGCAGTTGCTGACCGATCCCGCTGTCACCAGCACGCTGCCGCTGCTGTTCGATCGACTCGAAGCGGGCGACACCGGCGCCTTGGCTCCCTTCGTGGTGCTCGGCTCCGATGCCGTGGGCACCACGAACTGGGGTCAGTATCTGGTCTCGACCTGCCTCGACCAGAAGGCCAACTGGTCCGCCGATCCGGTAGCGCCCGAGTCGGCAGCGCCCGCCGAGGGCGAGGAACCGGTCGTTCCCGTCGACCCGCCACTGCTCGTCACGTACTCGCTCACCGACGCCGTCTGCGCCCAGTCCGGCATCGCCCCGGCCGGCGCCGAGCTGAGAGTAGCTCCGACGTTCACACAGCCCACGCTGATCCTCGCCGGATCGAACGACCCGATCACGCCGGCTGCGACCGCACAGGCCGCCGCGGCTTCGATAGCGGGAAGTCAGTTCGTGACGTTCACCGGCGCAGGCCATGAGGTCCTCGGCACGAGTGCGTGCGCGGCGAAGACCGCGGTCGCCTGGCTCGACAAGCCAGGCGACGACGTGTCATCCGTCTGCGACCACGACGACGCGACGACCCCTCTGGTCACCGCGTCATCCGTCCACGAGACGTCTCGAGCCGCGTCCGTCGTTCGCGCGGTAGACGAGGTGAACTGGTTCGAGCTGCTGATCCCGATCATCTTCTTCGGCTTCTGCGCCCTCTGGTTCGTCGGCTGGATCATCACCCTGATCGTGCGTGGCATCCAGCGTGAACGTCTCGGCCTGCTCATCGCGTCGGGAATCTCGCCCGTATCCGGCTTGGTGTTCGGCGCCATTCTGGCTCTCGGCATGGGCTCGGCGACGGCGTCGCAACCCGCGCTCGCCCTGGTGGGAGTTCCCTCGTACTTCCCCTATCTCGGTATTCTCCTCGCCGTCGGTCTCTTCGCACTGATCGTGGTCTGGAAGCTCGGCAGCAGAGGCGCAGCCCTTCTCGCATCGACCGGTGTCATCGTCTGGCTGGGCATGCTCGCCTGGTTCGCGTGGATCGTGCTCGTCCCGAGCTGACCCGTCAGATCGAGGGCGTGCACTAACCTGTAACTGGTTGAAAGACCCCGTTCGAAAGAGAGTCCCCATAGATGGATAAGCAGCGTGACTTCGTTCTTCGCACCATTGAGGAACGCGGCATCAAGTTCATCCGGCTCTGGTTCACCGACGTGGTCGGAACCCTGAAGTCAGTAGCCATCGCTCCGGCCGAGGTCGAAGGGGCGTTCACCGAGGGTCTCGGCTTCGACGGCTCCGCGATCGAGGGCCTCACTCGGTCGTATGAAGCGGACGTGCTGGCTCATCCCGATCCCACGACGTTCCAGATCCTTCCGTGGCGCGGCGAGATCGACCCGACCGCCCGCATGTTCTGCGACATCACCACACCGGATGGCCTGCCGGCCGTCGCCGATCCTCGCAACGTCTTGAAGCGCACGCTGGCCAAAGCGGCCGACCGCGGCTTCACGTTCTACACGCATCCCGAGATCGAGTTCTACCTGCTGAAGTCGTCGCAATACGGCGCCGCCGGTCCTGAGCCCGTCGACTCGGCCGGGTACTTCGACAACGTGCCCGGAGGCACCGCGCACGACTTCCGCCGCCGTTCCGTTCGCATGCTCGAAGACCTCGGCATCTCGGTCGAATTCAGCCACCACGAGGCTGGCCCCGGCCAGAACGAGATCGACCTGCGGTATGCCGACGCGCTGACCACGGCCGACAACATCATGACGTTCCGCACCGTGATCAAAGAGGTCGCCATCGAGCAGGGCGTCTATGCGACATTCATGCCCAAGCCTCTCGCTGGGCACCCCGGATCGGGAATGCACACTCACCTCTCGCTCTTCGAGGGTGACGGCAACGCCTTCTACGAAGCCGGGGCCGAGTACCAGCTCTCGAAGATCGGTCGTCAGTTCATCGCCGGCCTGCTGCACCACGCGCCGGAGATCACCGCCGTCACCAACCAGTTCGTCAACTCCTACAAGCGCCTCTGGGGCGGCGACGAGGCACCGAGTTTCGTGTGCTGGGGCCACAACAACCGCTCCGCGCTCGTGCGCGTGCCGCTCTACAAGCCCAACAAGGGCCAGAGCTCGCGCATCGAGTACCGCGCCATCGACTCGGCCGCAAACCCGTATCTCGCCTACTCGCTTCTTCTTGCTGCGGGCATGAAGGGCATCGAAGAGGGCTATGAGTTGCCGCCGGAGGCGGAAGACAACGTGTGGAGCCTGAGCGAGGCCGAACGCCGCGCGCTGGGCTACAACCCCCTTCCCGCCAGTCTCGACCGCGCCATCACGTTGATGGAAGGATCAGAGCTGGTCGCAGAGACGCTCGGAGAGCACGTGTTCGACTACGTGCTGCGCAACAAGCGCCAGGAGTGGCAGGCCTACCGGGCCCAGGTCACGCCGTTCGAGCTCAAGAGCAATCTGGAGATGCTCTAACACCAGGCTGAAAAGGGATGCGACGGGGTCGTCGCATCCCTTCCCCGGAGGACCATGCGCGAATCGAGATCACTCAGCTATCTGGCCCGATTGGGTTTCGCAGATCTTGAGTGGGCAGACGAACAGCTCCGCGTCGTCGCCTCCCTGGCGAGCCTCGACATCGACGATCTGGTCGCGGCGATCCCGTCCGCTCCCGATCCCGATCAGGCTCTTTCGCTCCTCGCCATTCTCCTGCGCAGGGCGCCGGAGGAGGTCACCGCGGTTCTCGCCGAGGAGCGCTACCGAGTCCGTCTCATCCGAGTGCTCGGCGCATCCAAGGGCCTCGGCGACTTCTTTTCCCGCCATCCGGCCGAACTCGCCGTCCTGGCGGATCCACGACTCGTGCTCCCCACCGCAGACGAGGCTCGTACCGCCCTGCTCGACTCTGTCGGCTCGGAGGGCGGCTTCGCTGCGGCACCGGGAGAAGACGCGTGGACAGCGCTCCGCGTGCGGTACCGGGCTCTGCTGGCCCGAGTCGCCGCGTACGACCTCGAGCAGGTCGACCCCGTCGCAGGGCTCGACCGCATCGCCGCGGTGCTCGCCGACCTTGCTGCCGCCGCCCTCGAGGCGTCGCTGAGCGTCGCCCGCACGACGCTCTCGACAAAGGGACTCGGCCTCTGGTTCTTCGACCGCGAGAGCGTCGCCGCGACCCGACTCGCGATCATCGGAATGGGCAAGGCCGGAGCGCGAGAGCTCAACTACGTGAGCGACGTCGACGTGATCTTCGTGGGAGAGGCGCAGCCCGACAGCGAATTGACGCCCGAGCGCGCGATCGAGATCGCGACGAGACTGGCCATGCTCACGATGCGTGGCATCAACGAGTCAGGGATCGAGCCGGGACTGTGGGAGGTCGACCCGAACCTCCGGCCCGAGGGCAAGGACGGCGCACTCGTGCGCTCCCTCGACTCGCACATCGCCTACTACGACCGGTGGGCAAAGAGCTGGGAGTTCCAGGCGCTCCTCAAGGCCAGGCCGCTTGCCGGCGACGCTGAGCTCGGCCTGGAGTACGTCGCCGCAACCGCTCCCCGAGTCTGGTCCAGCGCCTCCCGCGAGGGATTCGTCGAGTCGGCGCAGAAGATGCGCGAGCGGGTCACGCAGCACATCCCCACAGACGACGTTCACTATCAGATCAAGCTCGGCCCGGGCGGGCTGCGCGACATCGAGTTCACGGTTCAGCTTCTGCAGCTGGTCCACGGGCAGACAGACGACGAGATCCACCAGGCCGGCACCATCGCCGCGTTGACAGCCCTTGCCGACCGTGGCTACATCGGTCGGGCCGAGCAGATCGAGTTCGCGGAGGATTACCGCATCCTTCGGCTTCTCGAGCACCGCCTGCAGCTGCGCTTTCTCAAACGCACCCATCTGATGCCCCGCGACGAACTCGGTCAGCGGGTACTCGCGCGCGCCGCTGATCTCGAGCCGTCTGCAGCGCAGCTCATCGAGCGGTGGAACGGTATCAAGCATCGCGTGCGCACCCTTCACGTCAGACTCTTCTACCGCCCGCTGCTCGCGGCCGTCGCCGGCCTCTCGGCAGACGAGGTGGCTCTCACGAGCCAACAGGCAGAGGCGCGGCTCGCCGCCATCGGATTCATCGACCCGCGTGGAGCGCTGAAGCACATCGAGGCCATGACCTCGGGGGTCTCTCGAAAGGCGAGCATCCAGAGGCACCTCCTGCCGGTGATGCTGCAGTGGTTCGCCGACGGCGCCGATCCCGACTACGGTCTGCTCGCCTTCCGACGTCTCAGCGACTCTCTCGGCGACACCTACTGGTTCTTGAGGATGCTGCGCGATTCGTCGGGGGCCGCATCCAGACTCACGCACGTGCTGTCGGCATCTCGCTACGTCGGGCAACTGCTCCAGAACATACCCGAGGCCGCAGCGTGGCTCGAGGCCGAAGACGAGTTGCGTCCTCGCTCTCGCGCTGTGCTCGACGAGGAGATGCGCGCCATCATCGCGCGCCACGATGCGAAGGATGCCGCGGCGAGTGCCCTCCGCGCAGCACGCCGTCGAGAGGTGCTGCGACTCGCCATCTCGTCGATCCTCGGCATCATCACCGTCGACGAACTCGCTCGCGGTCTGACCGACGTCACGACAGTTCTGCTGACGGGCATCACCGATATCGTGCGGCGGCCGATGCCGAGCGGCACCGACGGAATCGACTTCGCGATCATCGGCATGGGCAGGCTCGGCGGGCGCGAGGTCGGATTCGGCTCCGACACAGACGTGATGTACGTCTACCGGGCGCGTTCGGCCGACAACCAGACCGCCGCGTCGGATGCTCTCGCCATCGCCACCGAGATCAAGCGCCTCACCGAAGACAATCGGCTTCCGCTCGAGATCGACATCGATCTGCGACCCGAGGGCAAGAACGGCGCGGTGGTGCGCTCGCTCGATTCGTATCGGGCGTACTACGCGAGATGGTCGCTGACCTGGGAGGCGCAGGCGCTCCTCCGAGCTCGAGGCCTGGTGGGCGACGAATCGCTCATCAGTGACTTCGAGCAGCTCGCCGACACCGTTCGCTTTCCCGCTGAGATCGCCGAGAAAGAGGTTCGCGAGGTCAAGAGGATCAAGGCTCGGGTCGAGAACGAGCGCCTGCCGCAGGGCACCGACCCGCTTCGACACCTCAAGCTGGGCCGAGGCAGTCTCAGCGACGTCGAGTGGCTCGTGCAGCTGACTCAACTGCAGTGGGGCAGCCGCATCCCGTCACTGCGCACCACGTCGACGCTCGAAGCGCTGGATGCCGCTGTCGCGGCCGACCTCGTCACGGAGGCCGACGCATCCGTTCTTCGTGCCGCCTGGGTCTTCGCGTCGCGCGCTCGCTCCGCTGTGACGCTGTGGGCCAACAAGAACTCGGATGTACTGCCGAGTGATCGCAAAGCGCTCGACGGCATCGCTCGTCTGCTCGAATACCCTCGGGGTTCGGCCACGACGCTGGAGGAGGACTACCTCGGAGTCACCCGCAGGGCCAGGGCCGTCTTCGAACGGCTCTTCTACGGCGTCTAGATTTTCTGCGCACGGCCACGCGGCGCGGACGATCGGCACCGGGTTGCCCGTAGCCTTGACCAGTGAGTGATGGCATCAACGACCGGCAGAGCGTGCACCGACGACGGGTGAGACAGTCCCTGATCGAGCTGGCGGGTGGCGCCATCCGAGGGGCCGGCACTCCCACCCAGATCATCTCCGTCGTCGGGGGAGACGACGCACTGTCGCAACGTCACGCCCGGCTGGTCATCGACCTCTGTCTCCGGGCGGGCGAGGCGATGCTCGCCACCGGCGCATCGGCGTCGGACGTGGTTGCGACCGTGTTGAGAATCAGCGACGCTTATGGAATAAGCGCGATGCACGTCGACATCACGTTCACCTCGATAACGGTCTCCATCCATCGGGGAATGAACGAGGATCCGCTCTCGGTTATGCGAATCGTGAGGGTGCGCACCACCGATTACACACGCTTGCAGGCGGTCTACCTGCTCATCGACGAGATCGCGGGCCAGCAGGAACCCCTCGACGTCGAGACGGCCCGGGATCGGCTGACAGCCATTCTGGCGAGTCCGCATCCTTACCGGCACTGGGTCGTGGCCGCGGGCCAGGCCGTCTTGGCCAGCGGTGTCGTCGTGATGTTCGACGTGAGTATCGTGCTCGTCCTCGCCACTGCGATCACGGCCGCCACATCCCATCTCATCGTGCGCAAGCTCAGCAGATGGTCGGTGCCCGGGTTCTTCGCCCAGATGGCAGCGGCCATCGCCACCACGTCCATCGCCGTGTTCATCTTCTGGTTGCGCTCGGTCGGCATCGAGCTTCCTGGCTCGAACAGCCCCACGGTGATCGTCATCGCCGGGATCATCACGCTTCTCTCCGGCGTCGGGCTGACAGCGTCGGCCAGGGACGCCATCGACGGATACTACGTGACCGCGACGGCGCGGGGCATGGAAGTGCTGATGCTCACGCTCGGCCTCGCCGTCGGCATCTCGCTCGTGCTCGGATTCGCGCTCCGAATCGGCATTCCTGTCTCCATCTCCACGTCGCTGGGAGACCGCATCGGCCTCGTTTCCGGGACTGTAGGTGCCATGCTCATCGGCGTCGGTTTCGCACTCACCTCGTATGTGCGCCTCCGGCTCGTGTTGCTGATGGCCGTGGCCGCAGGGGGTATCTTCGCCGTCTACTCGGCGGTGCTTCCATTCGCCACGCAGCCCGGGCTGGCTCCCGGTATCGCGGGAACGGTGGCGGGGGTCGTCGGGTACCTCGCCTACCGGTGGGTCAAGGTTCCAGAAGGCGCCGTGACGATGGCGGGGATCATCTCCCTCATCCCGGGGCTCGCCGTCTACCGCGCGCTGTACGGATTCATGGATGCAGAGTTCGCCGCCGCGGACACGCTGCCCCCGGTGGTGATGGCCCTGGCCACAGGAATCGGCCTCGCAGCGGGAACGACCATCGGCGGATTCGGCGCCCGTCGTCTCTTCGGCTTCGATCGACAGGCCAGGCTGGCCACCCAGCGCTCACGGGCGCCGCGCTAGCGCAGAGGTCTTATCCCTTCCCGGTGTCGTCGAAGCCACAGCGCGGTGTCACCGCCGAGCTAGGTTGGGCCGAGCCCCATCAATACGAGGACTTCGGAACGGAGTTCCTGCTCTACGCGCCGCGGAGGATCGAGGAGGTCGGCATCGTGGTCGCTTTCGTCGAGGAGAGTATCCGGTTTGCTCGCGGTGATTGAGCCGGATCCGATGTGTCACGTCGCCGGACAAAACAAACGAGTCCGCAGGAATGAACTTCTCGGTCTGGGACGACCGGGCCACTCGTGCGGACTCGTTGCGGACCGATGAGGCGTAAACCCCCTCAGATCCTTATGTTCTCGTTAGACCCCGTAGTACAGCTCGAACTCGAACGGGTGCGGACGCTGCTGGAGCGGCTTGATCTCGTTCTCGCGCTTGTAGCTGATCCAGTTCTCGATCAGGTCGATCGTGAACACGTTGCCCTGGAGAAGGAACTCGTGGTCGGCCTCGAGCGCGTCGAGAGCCTCGCCGAGCGATGCCGGACCCTGGGGGATGAGCTTCGCCTCTTCGGGCGGCAGCTCGTAGAGGTCCTTGTCGACCGGCTCGTGCGGCTCGATGCGGTTGACGATTCCGTCGAGGCCAGCCATGAGCTGAGCCGCGAACGCCAGGTACGGGTTGCCCGAGGCATCCGGCGTGCGGAACTCGATGCGCTTGGCCTTCGGGTTCGTACCCGTGATCGGGATGCGGATCGACGCCGAGCGGTTACCGGCCGAGTAGACCAGGTTGACCGGGGCTTCGAAGCCGGGAACCAGGCGGTGGTAGCTGTTGACAGACGGGTTCGTGAACGCGTAGACGGCGGGGGCGTGAGCCAGGATTCCACCGATGTACCAGCGCGCGATGTCGCTCAGTCCGCCGTAGCCGGCCTCGTCGTAGAACAAGGGCGCGCCATCATTCCACAGCGACTGGTGCGTGTGCATGCCCGACCCGTTGTCTCCGAAGAGGGGCTTGGGCATGAACGTGGCCGTCTTGCCCCAGCGCTCGGCGACGTTCTTGACGATGTACTTGAACTTCAGGATGTCGTCGGCCGCGTGCACCATCGTGTCGAACTTGTAGTTGATCTCACCCTGGCCGGCGGTACCGACCTCGTGGTGGCCACGCTCGACCTCGAGCCCGGCAGCCATCAGTTCGAGCACGATGTCGTCACGCAGGTCTGCGTGCTTGTCGACCGGGCTGACGGGGAAGTATCCACCCTTGTAGGGCGTCTTGTTGGCGAGGTTTCCGCCTTCTTCGGTGCGGCCCGAGTTCCAGGCTGCCTCGTCGGAGTCGACGGAATAGGAGCTCGAGTGCTGGTTCACTTCGTACTTCACGTCGTCGAAGATGTAGAACTCGGCCTCGGGCGCGAAGAACGCTGTGTCGGCGATACCTGTCGAGGCGAGGTACTTCTCGGCCTTCTTGGCCACCTGGCGCGGGTCACGGTGGTAGATCTCGCCGTTGCGCGGGTTGTAGATGTCGAAGATCATGATCAGCGTGCGGTTGACGCGGAACGGATCGATGTAGGCCGTCGACACGTCAGGGATGATCTGCATGTCCGACTCGTGGATCGACGCGAAACCGCGAATCGACGAACCGTCGAACATCTGCCCGACGGTGAAGAAAGACTCGTCGACCGTGGATGCGGGGATGGTGATGTGCTGCTGGACACCGGGAAGATCGGTGAACCGAATATCAAGGAACTTTACGTCCGTGTCCTTGATGAACTTGAGCACCTCGGAAGAATCACTGAACATGTGAGAGACTCCAAATGGCTTGGTACAGAGGAACAGCTGCGAACGCAGCCGTCACGAGCCTACGGGGAAGCGGTTACCCAGCAGTGACGCATTTGTTTCAGGCATGTTACGGCTTGCCTGTAATGCCCTCATCGCGGCGGTCGTAAACTCGTCTGGTGCCCACTTCGCCCGTGTCCTCGTCGCCCCAAGGGGCTCCGCCCAGCAACTGGCCGGGGGAGCGGATGGGCTTTCCTCGCGCGGGTGTCGGCTCTGTCGCCCGCAGCGGCCGTCGGCTCGCCGCGATTTTCATCGACTTCGCCGCGTGCTACGTCGTCTATTTCGCGTTCTTCTTCGGCAGCGATTGGGCCAGCCTGGTCATCTTCGCCGTCGAGCAGGTCGTTCTGCTATCGACTCTCGGAAGCGGCCTCGGGCACTTCATCCTCGGGATCCGCATCGTGAAGGTCGATGGAAGCTATGCGGGCGTCTGGCGTCCTGTTCTTCGCACCGGGCTGCTCCTGCTGCTCATCCCCGCGTTGATCTGGGACTCGGATCAGCGAGGCCTGCACGACGTGTTCGCCGGCACGGTGCTCGTCATGCGCCGCTGACGCGGATCAGCGGCCGCGCTGGGGTCGAACCTTGAAGGGGTCGACACCCTTCGGAATCGGCATTCCGGTGGAGCCGAGCGACGTGAGCCTATTGCTGACAGCCATGACCTCGGCCTTGTTGAGAGCAGGCTTCACCTTCGCCATGCGGCTGGGGATCTTGTGCAACGGAACCGCGTCGGGGTCGTTCGAATCGACGTGCAGAAATGTCACCGGCACGTTGGGGAGGACGCGAAGAACCTTGCGACGCTCTTCTTCGAGCATCCGGGTCGTGCGCGTCTTCGATCCTTCGCTGATGAGAACGACGCCGCCGCGACCGACGGCACGATATACGGCGTCCTGAGTCTTTCCATTCACCGCAACGGGCATCTCGCTGCCGCGCCAGCTGCGCTTGAGGCTGGACCGGAGGACGGCGCCGACGGCGCCAGGCTGGCCGGCGATCTGGCCATAGGCCGCGCGCTCCGCTCGGCGCCCGAGAATGATCAGCGCGACCAGGAAGCCCGCGAGAACCCCCGCGATGATCCACATGGCCATGGCGAAGCCGTTACCGTTCGACAGGAGGAGGGCGACGATGAGTCCTGCTGCGACGGGAAGAAGGAACCCGAGCGCCATGATCCATACGACGTTCTTGTCGTAGCGGCGGGTCATGTTGAAGACCTGCCACATCTGCTTGATGCGACCCGGTTCTTTGGGGGCCTTCGGGGTGGATTGCTCAGACTTGCGTGCCATGCGTCAAGGATACCGAGTCGGATTCGTTCATGCCGACCAGTTCGCTCACGGCAGTCTCACCGCTCCTCCACAACGGCTCGTGCGGCGGGGACTGCACAGATGGCGCGCAACACACGCACGCGCCCAGCTCGTCGGCCGAGGATCGGTGTATGACCCGTCGCCAGCAGCCGATCCAGCCTGAGCCGCGGGCCGCACCCGGAGGACGCGACCTCGACGCGTCGAGACTCGGTGATGTCGCGGGCCACAGGATCGTGCGGCGCCTCGCGGTGGGAACCAGGGCGACGCTCCTTCTCGCGCACGCGTCAGGCCGCGGAGACGGCGAGGGCCCGAGTCCTCGGGTCTTGAAGATCTTCGGAGCCAGCACATCAGCGGCGTCTATCGACGTCGAGCTCGCGGCACTGAGCGATGTCGGGATACCTCATGTGGTGCGCCTCCTCGACGTCGCCAGCATCGACGACGGCGCGGCCCCGTGCTTCGTCTTAGAGAGGTTGCCCGGGCCGTCCCTCTCCACCTATCTGGGCCAGACGAGTTCGCTGAGCCCCGGCGAAGCAGTCACCATCCTCGCGCCTCTGTGCTCAGCACTTCACGCTCTTCACCGTGCAGGCGTCACCCACGGCGGGATCCACCTGCGTCGGATCGTATTCGACCATCGCGGATCCCCGACTCTCACCGGCTTCGGCCGCGGCATGCTTCGTCAGTCGCCGACAGCGCTCCACTCGGCGGCATGGCCCGGTGCACCCGTGCCCACCTCCGATTCCCCGTATTCGACGGAAGAGGCGTGGCGAGACGCCGTCGTCGCAGACCAGCGCGGTCTACTCGACGTCGTTGATGAGGTGCTGAGCCGCATCGATGCTGAACGGATGCCGACGAGCTTTCCGTTGGCGAGACTAGGGCGGGCGATCACCGAAGGACCGAGGAGAGAGTTCTTGCCGGAGCTCGAAAGAGCACTCTTCGGGATCGCTCCGGCAGAGGTCGTGTCCATCGCTCCGACGCCGACAGTACCCGTCGCCGCAGCGGATCGAGCAGCGAAAACGGAATACGACTGGTCTTCATCGACGCCCGCGGCTGCGCCCGCGCAGACCGAGAACCGTCTGGTCGCGGCACTACGCGTTCTCGGCGTCTCGTCGGCAGGTCTCGAGTTGGCCTCGTCGGTGATCGAGCTGAGGAATCGGTTCTCGAAACGGCAGCGATCACCCGCCGCGACGCCCTCGGCAGAGGAACAGCTCGACGCTGGCGGCACCCGGATTCGACCGCGACGTAAGCCGTTGCTCGTCGCCGCGTCGTGCGCGGTCTTCGCTGCGACCGCGCTCCTGCTCGCCCTTCCGTCGCCGCCCGACGGCGCTCGGGCCGGCGGAGAGAACACCTCGACGACGCGTGATTCAACGACCGAGCCTTCATCTGACGTAGCCGCCCCACCTGCTCCGGCTCCGGCCGAGCCCGCTCCGACAAACGACGATCCCGTCTCAGCACTTCAGACCCTCGCACGGATGAATGAGGGATGTGCCGCTGCCGCAGAGCCGGAAGGCTGCCTCGCAACGGTGTTTCAGAAGGACTACATGGACTCGCGATCGACCGACGAGCCATTTGCCCTCATCGAGGCTGGTGACGCCGTCTTGACCGGCTCGTGGGGCGGGTCCGCTCTCGTCGCGGCCCGATTAAACGGCCAACCGGCCTCGTTCCTTCTGCTGAAGGGCGAGGCCGGCTGGCGAATTCGCGATGTCTTTACGAGCGACTAGTAGCCCAGGTTGCCCTCGAACGCGCCCTCTTCGAGGCGGTTCTTCACGGCGACGAGGAATCGGGCTGCATCTGCGCCATCGACGATGCGGTGGTCGTAGCTCAGCGCCAGGTACACGGTCGAACGGATGGCGATGGCTTCGCCCTCGCTCGTCTTGACCACGAGAGGCTTACGCGACACGATGCCGGTGCCGAGGATCGCGACCTGGGGGAGGAAGACGACAGGAGTGTCGAAGAGCGCGCCGCGCGAACCCGTGTTCGTCAGCGTGAACGTGCCGCCCGCGAGCTCATCGGGCTTGAGCTTGTTGTCGCGCGTGCGCGTCGCCAGGTCGGCGATCTCGCGAGCGAATCCGGCGAGATCGAGTTCGCCGGCGTTCTTGACGACGGGCGTCAGCAAGCCGCGCTCGGTGTCGACCGCGATGCTCACGTTCTCGTGATCGGGGTAGACGATGCTGTCACCGTCAACCGTGGCGTTGATGATCGGGTACGCCTTGAGGGCCTCCGTCGCAGCGAGAGCGAAGAAGGGGAGGAAGCTCAGCTTGTTGCCGGTCTTCTCCTGGAACGTCGCCTTCACCTTGTCGCGCAGAGCGGCGACGCGGGTCACGTCGACCTCGACAACGCTGGTCAGCTGAGCCGTCGACTGCATCGACTCGACCGCGCGCTGCGCGACGACCTTGCGCAGACGCGACATCGGCTGGGTCGTGCCACGAAGGTCGGAGACAGGGAGCGTCGTGGCGACGGCGGCTGCAGGTGCTTCAGCGGAAGCCTGTGCGGCGGGTGCCTTGGCGGCTTCTGCTGCAGCGAGGACGTCTTCCTTGCGGATGCGTCCTCCGACGCCGCTTCCCGTGAGGGTGGCGAGGTCGATGCCATTGTCACCCGCGAGCTTGCGAACCAGGGGAGTGACGTATCCGGCATTAGCCGCACGGGACGAGTCGTCCGAGGCGGGCGCGGCTGCGGGGGCCACCGCTGCGGCAGGGGCGGGAGCCGCGGCCGGGGCAGGAGCGGCAGCCGGGGCGGGTGCGGGCGCCGACGAGGCGGCGGGTGCTGGAGTGGCGGGCGCGGGGGTGGCGGCCGGTGCGGGCTCTGCGGCGGGAGCCGGTGCGGCAGGCGCTTCCTCCGGAGCAGGAGCGGGCGCAGGAGCTTCGGCTTCGGTCTCGGCCTCGACCGACGGCTCCTCGGCGGGAATCTCTTCCGCCGCAGCGGGCTCTGCCGGTGCCTCGGAAGCCGGAGCGGAACTGCCGTCTCCGATGCGCACGAGCGCGGTTCCGACCTCGACGGTCTCGTCCTCCTGGACCAGAATCTCCTCGATCACACCGGCGACGGGTGACGGGATCTCTGTGTCTACCTTGTCCGTTGACACTTCGAGCAGGGGTTCGTCGACCTCGACGCGGTCTCCCACACTCTTGAGCCAGCGGGTTACCGTTCCCTCTGTGACACTCTCACCGAGTGCTGGAAGGTTGACGGATTCGCTCATTAGCTTGTCTCCTTTAGAAACCGATCGTGGTTTTTAGCTTACTTGTATTGGGTATGTGGGTGACGCGGTATGGCTAGAGGGCGTGCAGGGGCTTGCCTGCCAAAGCGAGGTGTGCCTCGCCCAGAGCTTCGTTCTGAGTGGGATGAGCGTGCACGAGCTGCGCGACGTCCTCGGGGTACGCCTCCCAATTCACGATGAGTTGCGCCTCGCCGATGAGTTCTCCGACGCGAGCACCGATCATGTGGATGCCGACGACGGGACCGTCGGCGACGCGTACGACCTTGACCGAGCCGGTCGTGCCGATGATGTGGCTCTTGCCGTTGCCGCCGAGGCTGTAGTCATACGACTGCACACGATCCTGGCCGTATTCGGCTACTGCTCGAGCCTCGGTCAGGCCGACGGATGCGACCTCAGGATCGGAGTAGGTCACCTTGGGGATGTTCACGTCGTCGACGATCTGCGGCGACAGGCCCGCGATCTCCTCGGCGACGAAGATGCCGTGTTGGAACCCGCGGTGCGCGAGCTGGAGCCCTGGAACGATGTCGCCGACCGCGTACAGACCGGCGATGTTGGTCTCGAGTCGCTCGTTCGTGATGACGAAGCCGCGATCGATCTCCACTCCGACCTCTTCGAATCCCAAGCCCTGGGTCGACGGACCACGTCCGACGGCGACCAGGAGGAGTTCCGCCTCGATCTTCCGACCGTCTTCGAGCGTGACCACGACTCCGTCGTCATCCTGCTCGACCGACTGGAATCGCGTACCGAGCGAGAATTCGATGCCGCGCTTGCGGAACGCGCGCTCGAACTGCTTGCTGATCGACTCCTCCTCGTTGGGCACGAGATGGGGGAGCGCCTCGATGATCGTCACATCGGACCCGAAGGACTTCCACACGCTGGCGAACTCGACGCCGATCACTCCGCCACCGAGGATGGCGACCTTCTTGGGCACGAAGTCGAGCTCGAGGGCCTGCTCGCTCGTGATCACGCGGCCGCCGATCTCGAGGCCAGGCAGCGAGCGAGCGTACGACCCCGTCGCGAGAACGACGTTCTTGCCCTCGATGACGTCGTCACCGACCTGAACCCGCGTGGGAGAGACCAAACGGCCCTCACCGCGGATCACGGTGATCTTGCGCGCCTTGATGAGCCCCTCGAGGCCCTTGAACTTGCTCGAGACGATGCCCTCGCGGTAGGCGGTCACGCCGGCCATATCGACACCATCGAAGGTGGTCGAGATGCCGTACTTCGACGCGCCCCGCGCCGCGTCGGCGACTTCAGCAGAGTGCAGGAGCGCCTTGGTGGGAATGCAGCCGCGGTGAAGGCAGGTGCCGCCGAGCTTGTCTTTTTCGACGAGTGCCACGCTCAGCCCGAGAAGGCTGGCTCGAAGCGCTGCCGCATAGCCACCGCTTCCGCCGCCGAGAACGACCAGGTCGAAGTTCTGTTCAGACACCCGCGGTGACTCCCTCGTGAGAATTCGTGCTTGCCCGCGCTCCACGGATGAGTGGAACGGGCTGTGCTGGCGTGTTTTTGCGCCCTGTCGAGCCTACTACGGCCGACTTCACTCGGTCCGCGCGGGGGTCGCCGAGGCTGCCAGGGCGATCAGTGTGCGCACTGTGACGCCCGTCGGACCTTTTCCCGTGTAGCCGTACAGCGCATCCTTGTTCGTGCCCGCACCGGCGATGTCGAGGTGCACCCAGGGAACACGCCCCGATCCGTCAGCCGCCGTGCCGATGAACTCGCTCAGGAACACCGCCGCGATGAGCATGCCTCCCGCGGTGTTGCCGGGCTTGATGTTGGCGATGTCTGCGATGTCGGAGTTCAGCATGGGTCGGAATTCTTCGCCCAGGGGCATGTGCCACAGGAGCTCGCCCGCCGATTCGGCGGTGCGGAGCACCTCTCCGACCAGCGGGGAGCTTCCGAGCGTGCCCACGTAGCGGTTGCCGAGTGCGACGCTCGCGGCGCCGGTCAGCGTCGCCACATCGATGATCGCATCGGGGAACTCCTCGCTCGCCGCCACTAGACCGTCGGCGAGCACGAGTCGACCTTCGGCATCGGTGTTCAGCACCTCGACAGTCTTTCCGCCCCGGATCCGAAGCACGTCGCCCGGTCTGATCGCTGTGGCCGACGGCATGTTCTCCGCAAGGCAGAGCCAGGCGGTCACCCGCGTCGGCAGAGAGAGCCGGGCCGCGGCCAGAACCACGGACAGCACGGTGGCGGCTCCGGCCATGTCGTACTTCATGCCGATCATCGAGGCAGCGGGCTTCAACGAGAGGCCGCCGGAATCGAAGGTGATGCCCTTTCCGACGAGGGCGATGTGCCGCGCCTCGGCAGCGTTCGTGGGGGAGTAGCTGACCTTCACCAGACGCGGGGGCCGCGACGAGCCCTGCCCGACGCCCAGGATGCCGCCGAATCCTTCGTCGGCCAGCTGAGTCTCATCCCAGATGGTGACCTCGACACCGGGAATGCTGCCCAAGTCTGCGGCGCGCTCGGCGAAGGTCTGCGGGTAGAGATCGAGCGGCGACTCGTTCACGAGGTCGCGAACGAGGTGGATGGCGCGCCCCACCTCTGTCGCATACGCGACGGTCTCGGCAGACACCTGCAGCGAGGTGACGAGGGTGAACGATGCGGCGGGCCGCGACGTCGCGGATCCGCCATCAGCGCGGTACTCGGTGTACTCATAGGCGCCGAGCAGGCAGCCTTCGAGCACGGCGCGCGCCTGAGACTCGTCGTCGACGGGCAGCGACAGGGCGATCGAGGAGACCCCCAGCATCCGTCGTGCGGCCGAGCCCGCGGCGTAACGGAGGTCGTCGGCGCTCGGCGTGGCCGACGCCAGGCCGACGAGCGCTATCGATCGAGCAGCAATACCAGCGGGGGCCGGCACACGAACGAGGTCGTCCTTCGAGCCCGTGAGGCCGAGCACCGAGAGATCTGCGAAAGCCGGGTCGGCACCGAGCAGGGAAACCGCGGAGCCGACGAGAACGGGTCCGTCGTCGGTGCGGGTCACGCCCAGAACGAGTACATCGGCCGCGACATCGCCGGCGTCGGATGAGGAGAGGGCAAGAGAGGCGAGAGTCATGGTTCAACCCTATGGCGCGGATGTTCGCTCTCGGCATGCCGCGCCAGCCCGGTGGCGCCAGTCGCCGCGATTAGAGTTGAATCCATGACGGATTCGAGCGAGCTGTACGAGATCACCGGCGAGCTCGGCAACATTCCCGAGGGCCTCGACCTGGTGGTAGGTCTCACCGGATTCACCGATGCGGGCGGCGCTGTGGCTCAGATCGGCGAATACATTCTCGAGAACCTCAGCAACCGCGTCATCGCCGAGTTCGACACCGATGCCCTCCTCGACTACCGCGCTCGGCGCCCCGTGATCTACTTCGATCAAGATCACCTGAGCGACTACCAGCCCCCCGTTCTGCGCCTCTACCTGATGCAAGACGAACTGAACCAGCCGTTCCTCTTTCTCAACGGATTCGAGCCGGACTTCCGCTGGGAGGGGTTCACGAAGTCGGTCATCGATCTCATCGGCCTGCTGAAGATCAAGACCACGACATCGGTTCACGCGATCCCCATGCCCGTTCCGCACACCCGGCCGATCAGGGTGACCGTCAGCGGCAACAGGCTCGAGCTCATCGACGCTCTCTCCGTATGGAAGCCGCACACCCAGGTTCCGGCCAACGCGATGCATCTGGTGGAGTTCCGTCTTCAGGAGTTGACCCACCCCGTTGCGGGCTTCGCCCTCCTCATTCCGCACTATCTCGCCGACACGGAGTTCCCACTCGCGGCCCTAGGTGGCCTCGAGAGCATCAGTGCCGCCACCGGGCTGATCTTCCCCACAGACAAGCTCCGCGAAGAAGGGCGCGTCTTCCTCTCGAAGATCGACGAGCAGGTCGGCACCAACGGCGACCTCGAGAAGCTGGTCGGAACGCTCGAGGAGCGTCACGACGCCTACATGCAGGGCACTCCTCTCAAGTCGCCGCTCACAGATGAAGACGGCGAACTGCCGTCGGCTGACGAGATCGCCGAGGAGCTCGAGAAGTTCCTCGCCATCCGTCGTGCGGGCGACGATGACGCTGGGCCATCGCTCGGCCTCTGATCTCCACCGCGCCTCTCGCGCCGGGAACGACATCGTGCTCGGACGGGCCGTAGCATGAAGTACGTGAATTCCCGACGCGCCTGGCTTGTCTTCGCAGTCGGCGTCTTCGCCTACATGACGGCGGTGATGCAACGAACCACCCTCGGTGTCGCCGGAGTCGACGCTGCGGCACGGTTCGACTCGTCGGCTGCACTCCTCTCGACGCTCGCGGTGGTTCAACTCATCGTCTACGCGGGGCTCCAGATCCCGGTCGGCATACTCATCGACAGGGTCGGGCCGAAATGGCTGATCTCGATCGGGTGCACGCTGATGGTCGCCGGGCAGCTCGTCCTGTCGTTCGCACCGGACATCCCGATGGCCGTTCTCGGTCGTGTGTTCGTCGGGGCGGGAGACGCCGCCGTCTTCATCTCGGTCATCCGGCTCGTCAACTCCTGGTTCTCCGGGCCGATCGTGCCCCAGCTCAGCCAGTGGGTCGGCAACATCGGGCAGCTCGGACAGGTGCTATCGGCGCTGCCGTTCGCCTGGGTCCTGCACACGTTCGGCTGGTCGCCGGCATTCTCGGTCGCCGCGGCCGTGTCCTTCAGCGCGCTCGTTCTCTCGGTCGTCTTTCTCACTAATCGGCCCGCAGATGCTGCCGGTGACGGCAGGGTCGCGAGCATGCGCGAGGCCATCCGGATGTTGGGGCCCACGTTGCGCAGGCCGGGAACCCAATTGGGCTTCTGGTCGCATTTCGTCAGCCAATCGTCGGGAACGGTCTTCACGATCTTCTGGGGCTTCCCCTTCCTGGTCTCCGCCGTGGGACTCGACCGTGGCACGGCGGCCGCCTTCCTTGTCGTCATCGTCATCTCGGGAATGGTCGCCGGACCGATCCTGGGCATCCTGAGTGCCCGGTTTCCCCTTCGACGGTCGAATCTCGTGCTGGGGATAACCGTGGCCCTGGGTTTCGTGTGGGCCGCCGTTCTCCTGTGGCCGGGCATCCCTCCGATCTGGCTCATCGCGATCCTCACCGTGACCCTCGGCATCGGCGGCCCCGGGTCGCTGATCGGATTCGACTTCGCCCGGTCGTTCAACCCGGCCCGTTCTCTGGGCTCGGCCAACGGTGTGGTGAACGTGGGCGGATTCATGGCCAGTTTCGTCATGCTCTTTCTGATCGGGGTCATCCTCGACGTTCAGTACGACGCCGGCCTGAGCACGGACCTCTACTCGATGGATGCCTTCAGACTGGCCTTCTCGATCCAATACGTCGTGGTCGGCGCAGGTGTCCTCTTTCTGCTTCGCGCCCGCCGCCGCACACGACGACGGCTGCAGGAGGACGAGGGAATATCTGTCGCCCCTCTCTGGGTTGCACTTGTAGGAAAGTGGAAGCGCCGACGTCCGTAGGCGGAGGGGCATCTCTGCAATCCGTGCAATAATTGAGAATCGAGACCCGTTCTTGTGCAGGGTGTCTGGTGATCCAGACGCAAAAAACCCAGCACTTGACATGGGTCTTAGTAATGTCAGAAAACAACTCCAGCCTCCAATTGGCATCGGCTCGGGAGAGTCGAATCCACCCGGTGAGACCGGCGTGAAAGGTGATCGTATGGCCACCCGCAAATCAACCACAACACTCGAACCCGTCGCCGACGAGCCTGCTGCAGCAGCAGCAAAGCCGGTGACGAAGGCCGCAGCCGCAAAGGCCGCTGCCGCCAAGACCACCGCGACGAAGGCTCCTGCAGCTAAAGCGGCGAAGGCTCCCACGAAGGCTGCTGCAGCCAAGACTGCTGCCGCCGCAAAGAAGGCCAAGGCCGCGGCAGAAGCCGACGGTCCCGGCGCCGACGACGACGATGCCGAAGCAGGCGCTGTCGTCGAGGTCGTCGTCGACGAAGACGAGACCACGACCGACGACGAAGCCGACGACGGATCGCCCAAGCCGGCAGCCGAGATCGTTCTTCCTGCCGGAGCGTTGGTCATCTCCGATGCTGACGACGACAGCGACGTTCCGGTCTACTCGACCGCGATCACCGGTGCAACAGCCGACCCGGTCAAGGACTACCTGAAGCAGATCGGTAAGGTCGCGCTCCTGAACGCGGCCGAAGAGGTCGAACTCGCCATGCGCATCGAAGCCGGACTCTTCGCCGAAGACACCATGTCGACGATGAGCGAAGCCGAGAAGAAGTCGGCCTATGGCCGTGAGCTCCAGTGGGTCGCCCGCGACGGCGCCCGCGCAAAGAGCCACCTGCTCGGCGCCAACCTGCGTCTCGTCGTGAGCCTGGCAAAGCGCTACACCGGTCGTGGAATGCAGTTCCTCGACCTCATCCAGGAAGGAAACCTGGGCCTCATCCGCGCTGTCGAGAAGTTCGACTACACGAAGGGCTTCAAGTTCTCCACCTACGCGACCTGGTGGATTCGACAGGCGATCACGCGAGCCATGGCTGACCAGGCCCGCACGATCCGCATCCCCGTGCACATGGTCGAGGTCATCAACAAGCTCGCCCGCGTGCAGCGCCAGATGCTCCAGGACCTGGGACGCGAGCCCACGCCAGAAGAGCTGTCGCGTGAACTCGACATGACCCCTGAGAAGGTCGTCGAGGTGCAGAAGTACGGGCGTGAGCCCATCTCGCTGCACACGCCTCTGGGTGAAGACGGCGACAGCGAGTTCGGCGACCTGATCGAAGACACCGAGGCGGTCGTTCCGGCCGATGCCGTGGGCTTCACCATGCTGCAGAAGCAGCTCGAGTCGCTGCTCGACTCTCTCTCGGAGCGCGAGGCGGGCGTCATCCGCATGCGCTTCGGTCTCGGCGACGGCATGCCGAAGACGCTCGACCAGATCGGTGACACCTTCGGCGTCACCCGTGAGCGCATCCGGCAGATCGAGTCGAAGACGATGGCGAAGCTGCGCCACCCGTCGCGTTCGCAGTCTCTGCGCGACTACCTCGAGTAGGCCGCGGATGCGTTATATCGCGCCCGTTCTCGTCGGTCGCGCGGTCCGGGCTGTCACCCGGGCCCGCGGCGGCGGATCGGCGCTGCCCGGTTACATCGTCAACAAGATGGCGCCCGGCTTCATCAAGAATGTAGTTGCCCAGTTCGAGTACGGCATCGTCTTCGTTCTCGGATCCAATGGCAAGTCGACGACCACCCACATGCTCACCGAGGTTCTGCGTGGGCACGGACTGACGGTGTTCACGAATCCCTCCGGTGCGAACCTGCCGCAGGGCATCTCCTCGGCTCTGCTTTCCGAGGTCGGCGTCACCGGCAAGCTGAAAGCCGACATCGGCATCCTCGAAGTCGACGAAGCATTCGCGCTCGAGTTGTCGAAGACGCTGCTGCCGTCGACCATTCTCATGCTCAACGTGCAGGTCGACCAGCTCTACCGGTTCTTCGAGACCGAGGTCGTCGCCGACATGATGCTCGACACCGCTGCGGTCGCGACACAGCACGTCATCAGTAATCGCGACGACGCGTATCTGTCGAAGATCGGCGAGATCCTGTCGAAGAAGGGATCCGTTGTTCCCGATGTCACCTACTTCGGGGCGGCGCCGAAGCTCGTCGCCGACTCCGCACACGGCCTGTTCAATGCGGCCAATCACCGCGAAGAGGCATCGACCGCGCCGATCGACGCACTCGCCGAACTCGAGTCCTGGGACAGCACGGGAGCTCGCATCCGAGTCGGGGGCGAACTGGCCGACGTGGTACTTCCCGCCAAGGGACTGCACTACGGAATCGATGCAGCGGCGGCACTCGCCACGGCGGCTCAGGTGCTCGGCACCGAATTCGACCTGGCGAAAGCGTCGGCTGCGTTCTCGTCGATGACACCCGCGTACGGTCGAGGCGAGCTGCTCGACTTCGGAAACGAGAAGGTGGAGTTCGTGATGTTCAAGAACGCCGCGAGCCTTCAACTCAATCTCGATGCGCTCCCCGCAGCGCCCGAACAGGTCATGGTCGCTATCGACGAGGGCACGCCCGACGTCTCCTGGCTCTACGACATCGACTTCGCGCAGCTCGACCACGTCGATGTGCTCACGGGCGCAAAGGCATGGCAGTTCGCGCTGCGGCTAGAGCACGAGGGAATTCCCGTCGGAACGATCGAACCCGACCTCAAGAAGGCCATCGAGTTGATGCGCGCCCTTCCCGCACCGACGACGGGTCACAAGACCTGGGTCGTCAACTACGAGCAGATGATGCTCGCGAGAAAGATCATCGGCTACGGCGACATGGAGGTCTCGTTTTGAGTTCGTCATCCGCACACTCGGTATCGATTCTGGAGCTGTACCCCGAGCACCTCGAGTCGAGCGGCGAGCGTGGCAACGTCACGGCGCTGCGGGCACGTCTCGAGCGAGCGGGCCACCAGGTCGACGTCGTGCAGCACACCATCGGTCGGCGCCTTCCGAAAGACCCCGACATCGTCGTGATCGGAAACGGCCCCGTCTCGGCCGTTCGCGCCGTCTACGCAGATCTCATGGAGAACGCGCAGGCTCTGCGCTCACTGGCAGACGACGGAGTTCCCTTCTTCGCGGTCGGCGCGGGTGCCGAGCTCCTCGGAGGCGGTATCACACTCGCCGACGGCACCGTTCTCGCCGGGGTCGGCATCTTTCCCTTCTCGGCTCGACGCGGAGTGCCGCGCCAGGTCGGATACATCGTCGTGGAGTCTGCGCAGGGAACCGTGGTCGGCTTCGAAGACAACGCGTCGGAGTGGAACCTCGATTCGGGCGCGGTGCCTCTCGGCGTCGTGACCTCCGGTGGCGGCAACGGCAATGGTCGTGAGGGCGTCATCGCCGGATCATCCATTGCGACCCAGACGAAGGGCCCGATTCTGCCGTTGAACCCCTCGTTGAGCGACGCCGTCATCCGAGCCGCCTTGGAACGCCGTGACGTCGCCTACGCGCCGTCGGCAGCGCATGCCGAGCTCGATCGTCTGGCCGCCAAGTCACGAGAAGTGATCGTCGCGAACGTCAAGAGCGTCTTCACGACCATCTAGTGATGTCGTCAGCGCTCACGACCCATCCGACGCCACCGCGCCGCGCCACGATCGATCTCGGGATCGTCCGCGGCAACTCCCGTGTCCTCATCGCTCACGCCTCGCCGAGCAGAAT
Source organism: Agreia sp. VKM Ac-1783 (assembly GCF_900177765.1). Classification (GTDB taxonomy): domain Bacteria; phylum Actinomycetota; class Actinomycetes; order Actinomycetales; family Microbacteriaceae; genus Agreia. The sequence continues at coordinate 324,534 of NZ_FXWI01000002.1, read as the reverse complement.
CGTCGTCGATCTCCGTGGCGATGCTTATGGCCATGGCGCGGCGGCGGTCGCCGCCGCGATGAGCTCAGAGGCGATCGATGCCTTCCTCGTGTCGAACGACGAAGCCGCCCACGCCATCCGCGCGTCGGGTGTCTTGATCCCCGCCATCCAGCGTCGTCAGGCTGACGCCGCCGCCGAGAGTCTCATCGGGCCAGAGATCTTCGGGCTCGACACCCTCTCCGTTCCCGATCCGCGAGCCCTCGGTCTTCTGCCCGCCATGACTCTCTCCGCACGCGTCCTGTCTACCAAGAAGGTCGGCGCCGACGAGGGTGTCTCCTACGGCTACGTGTACCGCACGACGGCTCCGACGACCCTCGCCATGGTGTGCCTCGGCTACAGCGACGGCATCGACAGACACGCGTGCAATGGGGGTAGGGCTTGGTTCGCCGGCTCCACCCACCCGGTCGCCGGGCGGGTCGCCATGGACGTCTTCATGCTCGACGTCGGCGACAAGCCGGTCTCACCGGGCGACGAGGTCGTGCTCTTCGGAGACGAAGCGCAGGGCTACCCCTCTCCTGTGGCCTGGGCCACGAGCCTGGGAAAGACCGCGGCGGAGGTCACGGCATCGCTGGGCGACAGAATCGTTCGGAGTTACGTATGACGATCCCGACAGGCGAGATTCTCATCGATCTCGAGGCACTTCGGCACAATATCGACGTGCTGACCGCGCAGGTTGCGCCGTCTCAGGTGATGGTGGTGGTCAAGAACGACGCATACGGGCATGGCCTGATCGACGTGACGAGAGCTGCGGTCGACTCGGGCGTCTCGTGGATCGGCGCCCTCGATCTGCCCACGGCGCTGTCGCTGCGCGATGCCGGCGTCTCGTCGCCCACCCGGATCTTCGCCTGGCTGCTCGACCCCGAGGAAGACCTCGCGCCCGCGATCGCCGCCTCGGTCGATCTCGGCATCTCGACTGTCGCGCAGCTGAACACCATCGCCGCATCGCAAGCCGCGAACCCCGCTCGGGTTCACCTCAAGATCGACACAGGGCTCCATCGCAACGGCGCGACGCCCGAGGACTGGCCTGGGCTCGTGGCACGGGCTCGGGATCTGGAGGATCAGGGAGTCGTCGAGATCGTGGCGGTCTGGACCCACATCGCCGAGGCAGACGACCACGAGGATTCGCTCTCGATCGCCCGATTCGAAGATGCTGTCGCTATCGCCCGTGACCTCGGCGTGCGCGCGCCTCTGCGGCACCTGGCAGCCAGTGCTGCAGGTTTCGCCAGATCAGACGCGCGATTCGACCTCGTGCGCTTCGGCGCTTTCGTCTACGGGCTGCCGCCCGGCGACGGTCCGAGCGCCGAGAGCATGGGTCTGCGTCAGGTGATGACGCTGCGCGCGCCCATCTCGCTGATCGAGGCGCTTCCGGATGGCCGCCGCCGGGCATCCATCGACCTCGGCTTCGCCGATGGTCTCTCGACCTCTGCGCCCGGGCGCATCGCCGTGGCCATCGACGGCCGGAGGCATCCGCTTGTCGGCCCTCTCGAGGTCGACAGAGCCTGGATCGCCCTCGATGACGACAGCGATGTCGCCGTCGGCGATACGGTGACCGTGTGGGGCGATGGCAGCGCGGGGGAGCAGACGCTTCAGGAGTGGGGCAACGCCACCGACACCATGTCGGAGGAACTGGTCGTACGGCTGAGCCCGCGAATTCCTCGACGCCTAGTCTGAAAGGCGCGCACATTCTCGGCGCGGCGCGGATCAGGTGTCGATGCGCTCTCGCGACATACCCTCGGAGCCCGCGATGATGAACTCCTTACGCGGGGCCACGTCGTCGCCCATCAGCAGGTCGAACGTGCGCTCAGCACGCTCGGCGTCGCTGACACCGACTCGGCGCAGGGTGCGGTGGCGCTTGTCCATCGTCGTCGTCGCGAGCTGATCGGCATCCATCTCGCCCAGGCCCTTGTAGCGCTGGATCGGATCCTGGTAGCGCTTCTTCGCCTTGTCGAGCTGGGTGAGCAGAGTGTGCAGTTCCGCCTCTGAGTAGGTGTAGATCGTCTCGTTGGGCTTCGTGCCGGGGTTCATCACGACGACGCGGTGCAGGGGAGGGACGGCCGCGTAGACGCGACCGTCTTCGACCAGGGGCCTCATGTAGCGGAAGAACAGCGTGAGCAGCAGCGTTCTGATGTGCGCTCCGTCGACGTCGGCGTCGCTCATCAGGATGATCTTGCCGTAACGGGCCGTAGACAGATCGAACGAGCGCCCAGAGCCGGCGCCGATGACCTGGATGATCGAGGCGCACTCCGTGTTGCCCAGCATGTCCGAGACCGAGGCCTTCTGCACGTTGAGGATCTTGCCTCGAATGGGCAGAAGCGCCTGGAACTCGCTGTTGCGCGCGAGCTTCGCCGTTCCCAGCGCCGAGTCACCCTCGACGATCATCAATTCGCTCAGAGCGACATCGTTGGAACGGCAGTCCACGAGCTTCGCCGGCAACGACGACGACTCGAGGGCGTTCTTGCGACGCTGGGTCTCTTTGTGCGCTCGGGCTGAGATACGCGACTTCATCTCGGCGACGACCTTGTCGAGCACCAGAGCGGTCTGGGCCTTGTCGTCGCGCTTGGTCGACTCGAATCTCTCCTTCAGGCCCTTCGCGACGACCTGAGACACGATGTTGCGTACCGCGGGGGTTCCGAGGATCTCCTTCGTCTGGCCTTCGAACTGAGGCTCGGGCAGCCGAACGGTCAGAACAGCGGTCAGGCCGGCGAGCACGTCGTCTTTCTCGAGCTTGTCGGTTCCCGCCTTGAGCCGACGGGCGTTCGCCTCGACGGTCTGGCGCAGGAACTTCAGAAGACCCGCCTCGAAACCGGCCTGGTGCGTTCCGCCCTTGGGCGTCGCGATGATGTTCACAAAACTGCGGAATGTCGTCTCGTAGCCTGTTCCCCAACGCAGGGCCAGATCGACGTCGCACTCCCGGCTGAGCTCCGTCGGCACCATGGCGCCCTGGGGCGAGAGCACGGGAACCGTCTCGGTGAACGATCCGCTTCCCTGGAGTCGCCACGTCTCGGTGACGCCCGAATCTGTTGCGAGGTGTTCGACGAACTCCGCGATCCCCCCGTCGAAGCGGAACGCGTCGCGGCGCACCTCTTCGCCACGCTCGTCGGTGATGCCGATCGACAGGCCCGGCACGAGGAACGCGGTCTGGCGGGCGCGATCGAAGAGCTCTTCAGTCTGGAAGCGAGCCGTCGAACTGAAGATCTGGCGGTCGGCCCAGTATCGGATGCGCGTTCCCGTGACGCCGCGCTTGACCTTGCCGACGATGCGGAGTTCGCTGCCGTTCTCGAACGGCGTGAACGGCGCATCCGGCGTCGGAATCGAACCGGCGTCGTCGAAGACGCCCGGCTCTCCCCGGTGGAACGACATGGCATAGGTCTTGCCGTCGCGGTCGACCTCGACATCGAGGCGCTCGGAGAGGGCGTTGACGACCGAGGCGCCGACGCCGTGCAGACCACCGGATGCCGCATACGAACCAGAGCCGAACTTTCCGCCGGCGTGCAGCTTGGTGAAGACGACCTCGACCCCGGACAGGCCGGTTTTCGGCTCGATATCGACGGGGATTCCTCGCGCACGGTCACGAACCTCGACGCTCGAGTCGGCGTGCAGCTGGATCTCGATCTCGGAACCGTGGCCGCCCAGGGCCTCGTCGACGGAGTTGTCGATGATCTCCCAGACGCAGTGCATGAGCCCGCGGGAATCCGTGGACCCGATGTACATGCCCGGGCGCTTGCGCACAGCCTCGAGACCCTCGAGTACAGACAGGTGCCGTGCGGAATAGTCGGCCGATGCCACGTGTTCTCCCAAATAAGCGTCGGGCCTATTGGATCGGGGCCCAGCGATCAACTGTAGTTTCCCGCCGGGCCGTGCCGGTCCACCGACACGAAACACCCGATTCGACGTACGCGCACAGCGAAACACGAGCGAAAGCGGCACCGGCAAAACCTACCCGTGATTTGATAACTAGATCGGTTGTCGAGCAGCGAGGCGTGAGGAGCATCACATGCACACAACAGCAACGGAAAACGGCACCATCACCGAAGAGACCACGTACCAGCTGACCGGCGCAGACCGCTGCGACAGCTGCGGCGCGCAGGCGTACGTTCGAGTGGAGATGGAGTCCGGCAGCGAACTCTTCTTCTGCTCGCACCACGGCAAGAAGTTCCACGACAAGCTTTCGCCGCTCGCCAAGAGCTGGCTCGACGAGTCCGCGCGACTCCTCGAGAAGTAGGTCACGACGTAACGTCTGACATACGAAGAGAGGCCGTTCCCCACGGGGAACGGCCTCTCTTCGTATGTGCTTACTCAGTCGGTCTCGCCAGAGTCGGCGTCACCGACCGGGCCGGAGCCAGGAACGGTCGGCATCCGGGAAGCCATCGTGGCACCGATCGAACCGACGATCGCCTCGAGCGGTGTACCCGAAGCATCGCGACGAGAGCCGCCGTCAGGCAGCTGGCGAATCGAACCGTCTGTGCCGACGGCGAGTGCCGGCTGCGGACCCACCCACGCCTGAAGCATGATGTCTTCGCCCTTCAAGAACCTCTGAGCGCGGACTCCACCCGTCGCACGACCCTTGGCTGGGAACTCCGAGAAGTCAGACACCTTGGCACTGCCCGCATCCGTTCCGGGGAGCATCGACGTGCTGCCGGCCACGGTCGCGACGACAGCGCTCTCGTCGGGCGCCACCGCGCCGAAGTAGATGCACCGGGCGCCGGGCGACAGCTTCATGCCGGCCATGCCTCCGGCCGTGCGCCCCTGAGGGCGCACCGAGTTCACGGAGAACCGGAGCAGCTGGGCGTCGGAGGCGGCGAAGATCAACTCGCTCTCCTCACTCGGCTGGGCCACTCCGACGACGTAGTCGCCCTGCTTCAGCGCGATGATCTCGAAGTCGGGCTTGTTCGCGTAATCCTGGGGAATGAGTCGCTTGACCACACCGCTGATGGTGCCGAGCGCGATCGGAACAGGGGAGTCGAGCGAGACGAGGCCGACAACGCGCTCCTTCTTCGTGTCCAGCCCCAGGTACTCGGCGATGCGCACGCCGGCGGCGAGCTGCACCGAGTTGATCGGAACGACGGGCAGATCGAGGACCGGCATACGAATGAGCCTGCCGAGGGTGGTGACCGCACCGACCTCGCTGCGACTCGTGGTGCTCACGAGAGAGAGAACGGCGTCGTGACGCGCCCGGCGGGCCGCTGCCCCGGGAAGCGGCGCGGCATCCGTGCCTTCGGGGTAATCGATTCGGATGGCCCTACCCGTAGTGCTCAGAACGATCACGCAGGCGGTGTCGGCGAGTTCGAGCACGACGGGTTGAGCCCTGCGTGACGAGGGCGCAGCGCCGGCCTTCGCCTCGGTGAGCAGCGTGCGGCGCGGGGTGCCGAGCTTCTCGGCGACGGCGTCCAGCTCAGAGGAGACGGCCCGGCGAATCAATGCGGGAGAGCCGAGGAGGGCGGTGAGCTCCTCGATCTCCTTGCGCAGGGAGTCTCGCTCTGCTTCGAGTTCGATGCGGGAGAACTTGGTGAGCCGTCGTAGACGCAGTTCGAGGATGTAGTCCGCCTGGAGCACGCTCAACTCGAACACGTCTATCAATCGCACGCGAGCGGCCTCGGTGTCGTCGCTCGCCCTGATCACCTGGATGACCTCGTCGATGTCGAGGATCGCGATGAGCAGACCTTCGACGAGGTGCAATCTCTCGGTTCGGCGAGCCAGCCGGAAACGCGTACGCCGCGTGATCACCTCGATGCGGTGATCGATGTACACCTGCAGCAGATCACGCAGGCCGAGCGTCTGCGGCTCACCCCTCACGAGGGCGACGTTGTTGATATTGAACGACTCTTCGAGCGGGGTGTACCGATAGAGCTGCTCGAGAACGGCATCCGGGCTGAAGCCTGTCTTGATGCCGATGACCAGACGCAGACCGTGGGTGCGGTCGGTGAGATCGGTGACGTCGGAGATGCCGGCGAGCTTCTTGCTGGTCACGCCGTCTTTGATCTTCGAGATCACCTTCTCGGTTCCCACGAGATAGGGCAGCTCGGTCACGACGAGACCGACCTTGCGGGCGGTGAGGTTCTCGATGCTCACTCGAGCCCGCGTCTTGAAGCTGCCCCGACCGGTCGTGTACGCGTCGCGGATGCCCGCCAGTCCGACGATCGTTCCACCACCGGGCAGATCCGGGCCGGGAATGAACGACATCAGGTCGTCGATCGACGCGTCGGGATTGTCGATCAGGTAGCGCGCCCCGGCGACGACCTCGACGAGGTTGTGGGGAGCCATGTTGGTGGCCATGCCCACAGCGATCCCGGCCGCTCCGTTGACGAGTAGGTTGGGGAACGCTGCGGGGAGGACGTCGGGCTGAGTCAGCTGGTTGTCGTAGTTGGGTACGAAGTCCACGACGTCTTCGTCGAGTCCGTCTGTCATTGCGAGAGCAGCCGCTGCGAGGCGCGCCTCGGTGTATCTCGGAGCTGCGGGTCCGTCGTCGGGAGAGCCGAAGTTGCCGTGTCCGTCGATCAGAGGAACACGCAGGGTCCACGACTGGGCCATGCGTACGAGCGCGTCATAGATCGCCGTGTCGCCGTGCGGGTGCAGCTTGCCCATGACCTCGCCGACCACGCGGGCGCTCTTGACGTGCCCCCGATCGGGGCGGAGCCCCATGTCGCTCATCTGATAGAGGATGCGACGCTGCACCGGCTTGAGACCATCGCGAGCGTCGGGCAGAGCGCGCGAATAGATAACCGAGTATGCGTACTCGAGGAACGAGTCCTGCATCTCGGTCGAGACGTCGACGTCGAGAATCTTCTCGGGCGTCTCAGGGGCGGCGTCTGGTGTCTGCGGTGTCATACCTGAATGGGGCTTTCTTCGAAGAAAGGCGGCGCACCGGTGCGGGATCGGTGGACGCTCGGCTCGTGATCGGGACGAGAGATTCTGCCGTCACGTGTGCCAGACTTGGCCCCGATGCCCCCTATGCTACCGGCGACCCGATCCGACGAGCCTCGTCTGTCGGACGTGTTGCCCAGTTGCCTCGCGGCCGTGACATCCGACGACAATCGCCTCGGGCTCCCGGCCGTCTCGAAAGCCGTGGTCGTCCTCGTCGACGGGCTCGGCGCATCCGCTCTGCGCCAGCGTGCAGGGCACGCCCGTTTTCTGACGTCGCGGTTCTTCAAGAAGGCGACACTCGTCAGCGGCTTCCCCACCACGACAGCTGCCGCCCTCACCTCGCTCACCACGGGAGCAGCACCAGGGCAACACGGACTCGTCGGATACTCGGCACTGATCCCGGCGACGCAGCGAGTGGCCAATCAACTGACCGGTTGGGCTGCCGACATGGAGCCCTCCGTCTGGCAGAGGCGCAGCACCGTGTTCGAGCACGCCACGGCGGCAGGAATCGATGCCACGGCTATCGGACCGAGAAGATACGAGTCCTCCGGCTTCACCCATGCGGTGCTGCGCGGGGCGCGCTACCTGGCCGCCGATTCGATCTCGGACAGATTCGACGAGGCTCGCTCGGTGCTCGACCGCGATTCCCCGTCGATCTCCTATGTGTACGTTCCCGAACTCGATATGACGGCCCACGCCCAGGGGTGGCAGTCCGACCGGTGGACGCATCTGCTCGAAGAACTCGACTCGGCCATGCAGGTGTTCGTGCGCACCCTTCGCGCAGATGAGGGAGTACTGCTCACGGCAGACCACGGCGTCATCGATGTGCCCGAGACCTCTCACGTGCTCTTCGGAGGTGACGAGCATATGAGGGGGGTCGTCCACGTCGCCGGAGATCCTCGCTGCCTGCAGCTGCACCTCGACCCCGAGCTCTCGGCAGAGGCACGCCAGTCGGTTCTGGATGCCTGGCGCGAGTCAGAAGGCGAACGCGCGTGGGTGCTCACCAGAGACGAAGCGATCGAGGCCGGATGGTTCGGTGCGGTCGACGATGCCGTCGCGCCGAGGATCGGCGACATCATCGTCGCCGCCGCGAAGAACATCGTCTACTACGATGCGCGCAAACCGAACGACCCGTCACGCCGAATGATCGGCCAACACGGATCCTGGAATACCGACGAGTTGATGGTCCCGCTGCTCAGATTCGGCGCATTCGAGCGCTGAGAGCGCCGGTCAGGCAAGGTCGTCGTCGGTGCGAGCGCCGAAGACGATCTCATCCCAGCTGGGCATCGCAGCGCGACTGCGGCGCGGCGGCTTCGGCTGAGTTGTCGCGGGAGCCGGGGACTCCGACTCAGGCGTGTCGATGCCATCCAGTGTGTCGGTGCGTGCAGCAGAGGCCCAGATCGACGAGGTGAGGGTCGGCCGAGACTCGCTGTCGCGCTTCTCGCGCGGGGCGTCGGTAGCCCGCTGAGAAGCGCCTCCAGCGGCTGGTGGGGTGGAGGAGGATCCGCTGTCGTCGAAGTCGTCGACGAAGACGGCGGCCTCGCGTTCGCCCCGACGACGGCGGAGCGCCTCGAGGAGGTCTGCCGTCTGGTTCAGGTTCTCTGCGGGTCGTTCCTCTGAACGAGAGATGGCGGCAGAGGTCGCTGCAGCCGAGGACTCCGCCGACGACGTGCTCCGACCATAGGGAATGACCTCGGGATTGGGCGCGGTGTCGTTCGTGCTGGTCGGCACTGCCGCGGGCGCGGTCTCCGACTCTTCGGCCTCGACGCTCGGTGAGACGACGCGGAGCCGCGGAATGAGTCCTTCGGTGATCTCACCGTTCTGCGAGAGGGTGACGGCCTCGGTGTTGAGAGGAGCGAGGGCGTGCCGCTTCGGGTCGTACTGCCAACGCGCGTCGTGGTCGATCTCGTTCGCGGTGAAGGAGAGTTTGACGATCCAGCCGGTTTCGTCCTTCCAACTCGCCCATCGCTCGTCGGAAGCGCCGAGCCCTTCGAGCCGCTCCTGAATGGCTTCGCCGAAGGTCGTCGTCGGCTCCTCGCCCAGCGGGTCGAGAGCAGAGTCGATCTGCACCGCCACCTTGAGTGCCGAGTTCACCACGTATGCGCGCTCAGCGAGCACAGGGCCCTCGAACCGTTCGACGTAGTCGAGATCAGCTCCCGTGAGGCGACTCACCTCTTCGGCAGACAGACCCGAACGGATATGGCCCTGGATCTCGCGGGGCGAGACGCGCTTGCCCGTGTTCGACGGCGTCAGGGTCTGCCTGATTCGGCTTTGAAGCACGTCGTCGATGGCGATGCGGTATCGCTCGCCGGCGTCGGATGCAACAAGGAGGGCGCCGTCTTCGACGCCGATTACTGTCAATTCCTGCATGGTGAAGAGGCCTCCAGCGGTCACTGTTGCTACGACCATGCCACGTTCTCGGCTGAATTCCGGGAATGTAATGGGCGTGCCGCAAGTTGATGGCGTCGATGGGCGATGCGGACTCGAATCCGAATTGCTATTCCGGTGGCTTTCGTGCAAACTAACGCCGCCGATTTGGTTTTATCAATCTCCTCAGAAGTGGATGGGCATGGCAACTGATTACGACGCTCCGCGCAAGAACGACGACGATTCGGAGTCGATTGAAGCGCTCAAAGAGCGCGTTCCAGACAAGATGTCTGGTGTCGTAGATGTTGACGATGCTGACAACCCCGGTGGCTTCGAACTGCCGGGAGCCGATCTCTCCGACCTCGATCTCGACGTCGTCGTCCTGCCCCCGCAGGCCGACGAGTTCACCTGCGTCAACTGCTTCCTCGTGAAGCACCGTTCGCAGATCGATCACGAAGAGAAGCTCGGCCCGATCTGCGTGGAGTGCGCTGCCTGACGCAGAGCACCCCGCGCACGGTACCGCCGATCAGGCGGACAGAGCAGCCGTCAACCCCTCAGGATTCCGGGACGACACGAGCCAATACGGCGTCGGGTCGTCCGGATCCTCGAGGGGTATTTTTACGACTGGATCCACCCATCCCCGGAGGCATAGCCAGGCGCGCGCGTCGAGACGCTGGCCACGCTGCAGAGTCGCCGCGCCGCCTCTGAAGATCGACGGCGTGCCGAGCAGCTCGACGGGGATCCGGGCCTTGCCCGCGATGAGCATGCCGTCCTTCACCTCGATGACGGGGGCCAAAACGATGAAGATCCCCGCCAGCCCCACGAAGAGAACGCCGGCCGCGACGACCCCGGCCACGATGTTCACCGGCGCGAGCACGAGGCTGCTCGCCGGTATGACGAGTGCGGTGGCGAGGTAGATCCAGATTGAGGGCCAGAGCCGCTCACGATACGAAGACATGCACCTATTCGATCAGACAAACTGCACTACCCTCGACTGCGTGACCCAGTCAGTCGAAGTTCTCATTCAGGCCACCGATATTCCCATCTACTCTCACCCTGGCGACGCGGGAGCCGATCTCACGTCGACGGAGGCCCTGACGCTTGCGCCTGGCGAGCGTCGACTCGTCGGCACCGGCGTGAGCATCGCCCTCCCCGACGGTTTCGCCGCCTTCGTCGTTCCCCGCAGTGGGCTCGCCGCCAAGCACGGCATCACCATCGTCAACTCGCCGGGAACGGTCGACGCGGGTTACCGGGGGGAGATCAAGGTGGCTCTCCTGAATACAGACAGCACGGTGCCGTACGATATCGGCGTCGGGGATCGGATCGCCCAGCTCATCGTCATGCCGGTGTCCCGTGCCGTCTTCATTCCCGTCGAGACTCTTCCCGGCAGCGGCAGGGGCGCAGGAGGATTCGGTTCGACCGGATACTCCACCTCTGCATCGATCACCGGGCCCACAGCATCCGAATCACAAGGAGAGAACGCATGAGCGATCTGCAGAAGCCGAACGACGACGCAGGCGTTGAGTCGATCGACGACCTCGAAGACCAGGAGCCGCTCGATACGAAATCGGCACCGGCGAATCGCGCGGAGGAAGGGCCCTTCGACGCGGATGAGGCCAATCCCGCTCGCCCGTACGTCGATCTGGGTGGTCTCAAGATCCTCCCTCGCGAAGGTCTCCACCTTCGGCTCGAGGTAGAAGAGGGAACCAACCGCGTCGTCGCCGTCGGTCTCGACTACGCAGGGTCCACTCTTCAGGTGCAGGCGTTCGCCGCTCCGCGGTCCACAGGGCTCTGGCACGAGATCCGCGCCCAGATCGAAGATCAGATCATCAAGCAAGGCGGAACGAGCACGGCCCGCGAAGGCGCCTTCGGTCCAGAGCTGGTGGGAGAGGTGCCCGTCGCGGCGGGCACGTCGGCCGACGCCTCGCCGTCGTCGCGTCTCGCGCGCTTCGTCGGCGTCGACGGACCCCGGTGGTTCCTTCGCGGCGTCATCGCGGGAGAGGCGCTCACGAACCCGGCCGCCGAACTCGCGATCGAAGAGCTCTTCAGAAGTGTCGTCGTGGTGCGAGGAACGCAGCCCATGCCGCCGCGCGATCTCATTCCCCTCAACATGCCGAAAACCGCCGCGACGGCCACACCTCCGACGAGCGCCTGATGTCGGCGCCGCAGTCCGACGACCGCGAGCCCGCCCCCAGCCTGTCGCAGACATTCGCGGATGCGGCACGGCGGGCGGGCATCGGTCAGGTGACTCCGGGCGAGACTCCCACGGCCGCTTCGCTCATCCGCGCGATCGGGGGAGTGCGCGGGCTCATCGAGTCGCTTCTTCCCGGGCTCGCATTCCTCGTGATCTATACGATCACCAGCGATCTCACACCGAGCGTCCTCGCACCCGTGATCGTTGCGGTCGGCTTCATTGTCGTCAGGGCGGTCACACGAAGCCCCGTCATGCCGGCCGTCACCGGCCTGCTCGGTGTTGCGATCTCAGCGGCTCTCGCGCTCTTTACGGGACGCGCAGAAGACAACTTCCTTCCCGGACTCATCATCAACGCGGTCAGCATCGTCGTGCTGGTGGTCTCGATCATCGTGCGCTGGCCACTCATCGGAATCATCGTCGGACTGCTCACCGGGGATTCGAAGGGATGGCGTGCCGATCGGGCGAAGTTCCGGGTCGTGCTCGTCGCGACCTGGTGCTGGGTCGGCCTCTTCGCGCTGCGACTCGGCGTGGAGGGCCCTCTCTACCTCGCGGGCCAGGCCGCCGCCCTGGGCTCCGTCAAGTTGATCCTCGGAGTGCCCCTGTACGCGGCCATGTTGTGGGTCACGTGGCTTCTGGTGCGCACCGCATTCGGTCACGGCAAGAGCGAGGCCGACGCCCGCCCCTGAGTGTCGCCGCGCCGGAGCGAGTGCTACGATTTATCTTGACGTCAAGATACATCGGGGCGCTCGCTCGGAGGCCCCGCCCGGCATTGCGGTTAGGTTAGCCTTGCTAGCCCTCGAGCGTTCCCCGGGACAAAGATTGACTTCAGGAGCTCGAAGGAGAAGGCGACGATGTCGAAAGTCAACAGCTTTGGATCGAAAGATCAGCTGAAGGTCGGGAACGATTCATACGAGGTTTATCGCATCGATAAGGTCCCCGGGTACGAGAAGCTTCCCTTCAGCTTGAAGGTGCTGCTCGAGAACCTGCTGCGCACCGAAGATGGCGGCAACATCACATCCGAGCACATCGAGGCTCTGGGCAACTGGGTTCCGACGTCGGAGCCCGATACCGAGATCCAGTTCACGCCGGCTCGCGTCGTCATGCAGGACTTCACGGGCGTTCCCTGCATCGTCGACCTCGCCACCATGCGCGAAGCCGTCGGCAGCCTGGGCGGCGACCCGACGAAAATCAACCCGCTGGCGCCCGCAGAGATGGTCATCGACCACTCCGTCATCGCCGACCTCTTCGGTTCCGACGATGCTCTCGAGCGCAATGTCGAGCTCGAGTACGAGCGCAACGGCGAGCGGTACCAGTTCCTTCGCTGGGGACAGACGGCCTTCGACGACTTCAAGGTCGTGCCGCCGGGAACGGGCATCGTGCACCAGGTCAACATCGAATACCTGGCGCGTGTCACGATGACCCGCGAGGTCGACGGCGTTCTTCGCGCCTACCCCGACACCTGCGTCGGCACCGACTCCCACACCACCATGGTCAACGGCCTCGGTGTGCTCGGCTGGGGCGTCGGCGGCATCGAGGCAGAGGCGGCCATGCTCGGCCAGCCCGTCTCGATGCTCATTCCGAAGGTCGTCGGCTTCAAGCTCTCCGGCGCGATCCCCACCGGCGTCACCGCGACCGACGTCGTGCTCACCATCACGCAGATGCTGCGCAAGCACGGTGTGGTCGGAAAGTTCGTGGAGTTCTACGGCGCGGGTGTCGCCGAGGTTCCTCTCGCCAACAGGGCCACCATCGGAAACATGAGCCCCGAGTTCGGTTCGACCGCTGCGATGTTCCCGATCGACGACGTCACCCTCGACTACCTCCGGCTCACGGGCCGCAGCGAAGAGCAGGTCAAGCTCGTCGAAGCGTATTCCAAACTGCAGACCCTCTGGCACGACCCGAGCGTCGAGCCCGTCTTCAGCGAGTACCTCGAACTCGACCTCGCCACCGTCGTGCCCTCGATCGCCGGCCCGAAGCGCCCCCAGGACCGCATCGAACTCAGCGACTCGAAGAATCAGTTCGAGCACGACCTGAACGACTACGCCCGTGTCGAGCACGACATCGTCGACCTCGTCGGCACCGGATCGTTCCCGGCCTCCGATCCCGGCGAACTGTCGCCGGAAGATGCCGATCCGTCACACAGCCACAGCCACTCGCACGCCAGCCACGCGCCCAAGACGGCATCCAAGCCCACGGTCGTCTCGCTCGACGACGGCACGAACTTCACGCTCGATCACGGTGCCGTCGCCATCGCGGCGATCACCTCGTGCACGAACACGTCCAACCCGTCGGTCATGCTCGCGGCCGGGCTTCTGGCCCGCAACGCGAGCCAGAAGGGCCTCAAGGCGAAGCCGTGGGTCAAGACCACGCTGGCGCCCGGATCGAAGGTCGTCACGGACTACTACGAGAAGGCCGGTCTCACCTCCTACCTCGAAGATCTCGGCTTCTACACGGTCGGATACGGCTGCACCACCTGCATCGGAAACTCCGGCCCGCTCCTCGATGAGATCTCGTCGGCGGTTCAGGACAACGACCTCGCCGTCACCGCGGTCCTCTCGGGAAACCGCAACTTCGAGGGCCGCATCAACCCCGACGTCAAGATGAACTACCTCGCGTCGCCGCCGCTGGTCATCGCATACGCCCTCGCGGGCTCGATGAACTTCGATTTCGAGACGGATGCCCTGGGTACCGACACCGAGGGAAACGACGTCTTCCTGAAAGACATCTGGCCCGACGCCGCAGAGGTGCAGTCGACCATCGACTCGTCCATCGACACGGACATGTTCCAGCACGAGTACGCGGGCGTCTTCGACGGAGACGAACGGTGGCGTTCGCTTCCCACCCCCGAGGGCGCGACCTTCGAGTGGGATTCCGAGTCGACCTATGTGCGGAAGCCCCCGTACTTCGACGGCATGACCATGGAGACGACTCCCGTCACCGACATCGTCAACGCTCGTGTGCTCGCCAAACTCGGCGACTCCGTCACGACCGACCACATCAGCCCTGCCGGTTCCATCAAGGGCGACAGCCCGGCCGGCCGCTACCTCGACGAGCACGGTGTCGACCGCAAGGACTACAACTCCTACGGATCGCGTCGCGGAAACCACGAGGTGATGATCCGCGGAACCTTCGCGAACATCCGGCTCAAGAACCAGCTGCTCGACGGCGTCGAGGGCGGCTACACGCGTGACTTCACGCAGGCCGACGGCCCGCAGTCGTTCATCTACGATGCTGCGCAGAACTACGCTGCCTCGTCGACTCCGCTCGTGATCTTCGGCGGCAAGGAGTACGGATCCGGCTCGTCGCGCGACTGGGCGGCGAAGGGCACGAGCCTCCTCGGCGTCAAGGCCGTGATCACCGAGAGCTTCGAGCGAATCCACCGTTCGAACCTGATCGGCATGGGCGTCGTCCCGCTGCAGTTCCCCGCCGGAGAGTCCTGGGCCTCGCTCGGACTCGACGGAACCGAGATCGTCAGCATCGCGGGCATCGAACAGCTCAACGACGGCGTGACCCCCCGCACCGTTCGCGTGACGGCGACCCCGAGCGAGCAGTCGCCCGAGGGCAAGCAGATCGTCGAGTTTGACGCCGTCGTGCGCATCGACACCCCGGGTGAAGCGGACTACTACCGCAACGGCGGGATCCTGCAGTACGTGCTGCGAAGCCTCGTCGCCTGATCGAACGTCAGCGCCCTCGCTGGATGCGTCATAGCATCCTCGAGGGCGCTTACGTCGTTCCGAGCGGTGCTCGGAACGATCCGTCATAGACTCGAACGAGGGGCCGGTCGGCCCTCACGAACGGAAGGGCCGTCTGCATGAGCCTGCTGGAGAACATCTCAGGTCCACGGGATCTCGACGCTCTCAGTCAGGAGCAACTCGTTCAGCTCGCTGCCGAGATCCGCCAGTTCCTCGTCGCCGAGGTATCGAAGACCGGGGGACACCTGGGGCCGAACCTCGGCGTGGTCGAGACGACCTTGGCCATCCACCGGGTGTTCGACTCACCGCGCGACGCGATCGTCTTCGACACCGGCCACCAGTCCTACGTGCACAAGCTCCTTACGGGTCGACAGGACTTCTCCCGGCTCCGCCAGCAGGGCGGCCTGGCAGGCTACCCGCAGCGCTCGGAGAGCGAGCACGACGTGGTTGAGAGCTCCCACGCGTCGAGCTCCCTCTCGTGGGCAGACGGTATCTCCCGCGCGTTCGAGATGACGGGCCAGAATGACCGTCACGTCATCGCGGTCGTCGGCGACGGCGCTCTCACCGGTGGCATGACGTGGGAGGCGCTCAACAACATCAGCGACGACAACACCCGCAAACTCGTGATCGTCGTGAACGACAACGGCCGTTCCTACGCTCCGACGATCGGAGGCATGGCCCGCTACCTCAACTCGGTTCGCACCAACACGAAATATCGAAACCTGCACCAGTCGTCGCGTGAGCTCTTCGATCGCTTCGGGGGGCCGGGCCGCGCCATCTATCGCGGCATCCGCGGCGGCACGCACGGATTCCTCAGCCGCTTCTCGAACAACGAGGCGCTCTATTCGAACCTCGACATCAAGTACATCGGCCCGATCCACGGACACGACCTGCAGGCGATGCAGGAAGCCCTCCTGCAGGCGAAGCGCTACGCCCAGCCGGTGATCGTGCATGCCATCACCGAGAAGGGCCGCGGCTACGAGCCCGCGCTGAGCGACATCGCCGACCAGTTCCACGCCGTCGGGCAGATCGATCCCGAAACCGGCGAGGCACTGGGCGGACCGAGCGCACCGTCGTGGACGGGAGTCTTCAGCGACGAGATCGTCGCGTTGGCGGAGAAGAATTCCACCATCGTGGGCATCACTGCGGCGATGCTGCGCCCGACGGGCCTGCACAAGATGGCCGAACGCTTTCCCACCCGTGTCTTCGACGTCGGCATCGCCGAACAGCACGCGGTCACGTCTGCCGCCGGCCTGGCCTTCGGTGGCCTCCACCCGGTAGTCGCCGTCTACGCCACATTCATCAACAGGGCGTTCGACCAGGTGCTGATGGATGTCGCGCTGCACAAAGCCGGAGTGACGTTCGTTCTCGACAGGGCCGGCGTCACGGGCCCAGACGGACCGAGCCACCACGGCATGTGGGATCTCGCAATTCTGCAGGTCGTGCCGAATATCCGCCTCAGCGCTCCCCGAGATGCCGAGCGCCTCCGTGAGGAGCTGGGCGAGGCCGTGGCCGTCTCGGACGGTCCGACCGTCGTACGATTCCCCAAGGGCAGCGTCGGCGAGGAGATCGCCGCCGTGCGCCGTCTCGACGACGGAGTAGACGTGCTCGTCGAGCACGAGCGCAAAGACGTTCTGATCGTGACCGTAGGCCCCATGGCGAGGACTGGCCTCGAGGTCGCCGAACGTCTGGCGGCACAGGGCATCGGGTCGACGGTGATCGACCCGCGCTGGGTCGTTCCCGTTCCGCGTAGTGTGCTCGATCTCGCCGCCGAACACCGCATCGTGATCTCGATCGAAGACGGCATCCGCGTGGGCGGCGTGGGCACGAGAATTCGGCAGGATCTTCGCGAGGCAGGCATCGATACGGCGGTGACCGAGCTGGGACTGCCCGACGAGTTCCTGGATCATGCGGAGCGCGCACAGATCATGGAGCGCGTGGGCCTGACCCCACAGCACATCGCCCGCGATGTCGTGGCGCAGGTACTCGGAAGCAAGATCCCGATCGCGCGCCCGCTCGAAGGCGAGAGCGAGAACGAGCGGCGCATCACCCGCTAGTCGTCGAGGCTCGTCGACACCGCGTAGCTGAGTTCGATGGCCCCCTGGGCCAGGCTGGTCGTCGAGACCAGGTCGAGGTCGAGCGGCCCAGTAACCGGGAGCAGTGACACGCCTGCGCCCAGGATGACGGGCATCATCGTGATGATGACGGCATCGAGACGACCGGCCGTCGCGAATTGAGCCGCGATGTCTCCGCCGCCGACAATCCAGGTTGCTTGGTCGCCGGACAGCTCTTCGAGCTCGTCGGCGACAGCATCGATGTCTCCGTGCCTGAAGCGGATGTCTGCACCCGGAACGGCGACGGGAAGATCTCGGTGGGTGAGCACTACGGTGGGCACCGAATACGGCCAGTCATCGGGGGACTGCGAGAGGAGGAACTCGTAGGTTCTCGCGCCCATAACGATCGATCCGATTCCCGAGAGGAATCGATGATATGCGGCGTCGAAGTCGGCCGTGCCGAAGCGCAATAGCCAATCGATGCGATTGTCTGAGTCGGCGATGAACCCGTCGAGGGTGCTCGCCACGTAGTACTGAAAGGTCATGCCTCACAGACTAGGACGAGCCCCCGACGGTCAGATAGCTAGTCGGTACCGGCGATCGGCGGGTGGTGGAAGGTGTCTCCGAACACCCTCTCGCTCGCCCCGACCCGATCGAGGTACGGCGTAGCGCCGCCCATCTGGAACGGGTAGCCCGCTCCGAGGATGAGGCAGAGGTCGATGTCCTCCGCCGCGTGCACGACGTCGTCATCGAGCATGCGTTTGATCTCGTCAGCGAGGCCGTCCTCCACCCGACGCAGGAGTTCCGCCTCGGTGAGAGCCGTTCCGCCAGGTCCGCCGTCGGCGACGATCTTCACGGCCTTCTTATCGAAGCCCTTGATCGCGCCCTTGGAGTCGCGCTCGAAGATCTTGCCGTGCTCCGCAAGCTTGTGCAGATTCGAGCTCTCGAAGAATCGGTCGGGGAAGGCCGCGTGATGGGTGTCGAGCACGTGCGCCCCCACCTTGAGACCCACGAGCTCGAGCAGTTCGAACGGCGTCATGGGCAACCCGAAGGGCTTAAGGGCGTTGTCTACAACCTCGAAGGGAGTGCCCGTGTCGACCGCGTGCATGGCCTCGCCCAGCAGCTTCGCCAGAATCCTGTTGACGACGAAACCCGGGGTGTCGCGGGTGATGACGGCGTTCTTCCGGAGCTTCGCGGCGATGACCATCGCCGTGCTCAGCGTCGCCTCGTCTGTCGACGGGGTATTGACGACCTCGATCAACGGCATGACCGCAACCGGGTTGAAGAAGTGGAATCCGACCAGTCGCTCCGGGTGGGACAGCTTCGCTCCGATCTGCTCGACCGACAGCGATGAGGTGTTGGTCGCGAGCACGGCCGTGTCAGATACGTACTTCTCGACGTCGGCGAAGACATCCTGTTTGACGCCGAGCTCCTCGAAGACCGCCTCGATCACCCAGTCGGCATCGGCGAAATCGGCCTTGTCTGTCGTGCCCGACACCAACGCGCCGAGCCGGTTGGCCTCGTCTGCGCCGATGCGGCCCTTGTCTTTGAGCGCCGTGATCTCGTCGCGGATGTAGGCGAGACCCTTGTCGACCCGCGCCTGATCGAGATCGGTGATCACGACAGGAACCCGGAGTCGTCGAACGAAGAGCAACGCGAACTGGCTGGCCATGAGTCCGGCGCCGATGACGCCGACCTTCGTGACCGGCTTGGCCAGGGCCTTATCCGGAGCACCCGCGGGCCGCTTGGCCCTCTTCTGCACGAGGTTGAACGAGTAGATGCTCGCGCGGAACTGATCGCCCGAGATGAGGTCGGCCAGCACGTCGTCTTCACGAGCGAACCCGTCCTCCGCCGATCCCGACTTCGCTGCTTTGAGCAGGTCGAGCGCCGCGTACGGCGACGCCGCGACGGTTCCGATCTTCGACTCGAGCATCTTGCGCGCGATCGAGATCGCCGCGTCCCACTTCACGAGGCGCTCGAGCTTGCCCGGCACGTTCGAACGCGAGACCGTGATGCGACCGGTCAGCACTCCGTCGGCCCAGACGAGCGACTGCTCGAGGTAGGAGGCCGGGGGGAAGATCGCGTCGGCGATACCGAGATCGAAGGCCTGTTGGCCCTTCAGCGTGCGGTTGTTCTTCAGCGGGTTCTCGACGACGACCTTGAGGGCGTTCTCGATGCCGATGAGGTTGGGGAGCAGGTATGCGCCGCCCCATCCCGGAATGATGCCGAGGAAGACCTCGGGGAGTGCCAGGGCGGGAATCGACGAGTCGATTGTGCGGTAGTCGGCTGCGAGGGCCACCTCGACACCACCGCCCAATGCCAGTCCGTTGATGAAGGCGAACGTGGGTACGCCGATCGTCGCCATCTTGCCGAAGGTGTAGTGTCCGAGCTGCGCCATCTGCTTGGCGAGCTCCCGACTCGGGATGTCGCCGACCTTCGACAGGTCGGCGCCGGCGGCGAGGATGTACGGCTTGCCGGTGACGGCGACGGCCTGGATCTCGCCGGCCGATGCCCGCACTGCGAGGGCGTCGAGCGCCGCTCCGTACTCGAGCAGGGAGTTGGGCCCGAGGGTAGACGGACGCGTGTGGTCACGATCATTGTCGAGCGTGATCAGCGCCAGCACCTTGCCGCTCGGAAGCGGGATGTCACGAACGTACGAGTGAGTCACGACCTCGTCTGCCGACAGTTCGGCGAGAGAAGAGAAGTCGATTGTGGAGTAGTCGGTCATCGCTTCGCTGCCTTCGCCTTCTTGTTGTAGTGAGGGTTCTCCCAGATGACGGTGCCGCCCTGGCCGAGACCGATGCACATGGCGGTGAGGCCGTAGCGCACCTCGGGGTGCTCCTCGAATTGTCGGGCGAGCTGATTCATCAGACGTACGCCCGACGATGCGAGCGGGTGTCCGATGGCGATAGCTCCGCCGTACTCGTTCACGCGGGGATCGTCGTCGTCGATGCCGAAGTGGTCGAGGAACGACAGCACCTGCACCGCGAACGCCTCGTTCAGTTCGAAGAGACCGATGTCGGTGATCGACAGACCTGCTTTGCGCAGGGCCTTCTCGGTCGAGGGCACCGGTCCGATGCCCATGATCTCGGGCTCGACGCCGGCGAACGCGAAGCTGACCAGCTTCATCTTCGTCGTGAGGCCGAGTTCTTTCGCGGTGGCTCCGCTGGCGAGCAGACACGCGGTAGCGCCGTCGTTCAGGCCCGACGAGTTTCCCGCGGTGACGCGGCCGTGCGGCCTGAAGGGCGTGCGCAGACCGGCGAGACCCTCCATAGTGGTTTCTGGACGAGGAGCCTCGTCGCGGGTGGCCAGTCCCCATCCAGCGGCGCTGCGCGTCGCAACGGGAATGAGGTCGGGCTGGATCTTTCCGGCCTCGTAGGCGGCCGCGACCTTCTGCTGGCTCCGAAGCGCGTAGCGATCGGAGCGCTCCTTCGTGAGCGACGGAAAACGGTCGTGGATGCGCTCGGCCGTCGATCCCATGTTCAGGGCTTCTTCGGAGACCAGCTTCTCGGCGAGGAAACGCGGGTTCGGGTCGGCGTTGAATCCCATGGGATGGCGGCCCATGTGCTCGACACCGCCGGCGATGGCGAGGTCATACGCACCGAAACCGATTCCGCTGCCCAGGGTGGTGACGCTCGTCATCGCGCCGGCGCACATGCGATCGATGGCGAAGCCCGGAACGGACTGGGGGAGTCCTGCCAGCAGGGCCGCGGTGCGGCCGAGCGTGAGCCCCTGGTCTCCCTGCTGTGTGGTCGCAGCGATGGCGACCTCGTCGATACGCTCCTTGGGAACGGACGGGTTTCGCTCCAGCAAACCGATGATCGCTTTCACGACCAGGTCGTCTGCACGGGTCTGCCAGTACATGCCCTTTTCGCCCGCACGCCCGAAGGGTGTGCGCACCCCATCAACAAATACGACTTCGGCTATTTCGGCCACTTTGCCTCCTTCTGGTTGAGAACCGAGACGATCCTAGGCGGGGCTAAAGAGCGGTCGAAATCCTTTGACTGTTCCTACGACGAGGCTTCGGGCTCGTTCTCTGCCTTTTGGTGGGCATCGACAAAGGCTTGGGCGATTGGCTGTGCAGTTAGTTCAAGCTGCCACGGGCGGGCGCCGAGCTCTGACAGGGATGCCGCGATCGCCGCCGCAGTCGTCGGCTCGGGCGGGGTCCAGGCAACCCGGCGCAGAGTCTCGGGAGTGAGGAGATTCTCGACCGGGATGTTGACGAACTCCGACAGCTCGGCAAGGGCCGCTCGAGCAGCCTTCAGGCGAGAGTCCGCTTCGGGGTTGCGATCCGACCAGCTGCGCGGGGGAGGTAGCGTGTCTTCGCTTCGGCGGTTGACCGGCAGGTCGGTGGCGGCCTTGCCTTCTTCGAGGGCAGCCCACCACCGGTCGATCTCGGTTCGGCTCGCCCGGCCCGAGAACTCCTTGAGCGCGGCGAGCTCCCGCTTCGACTCGGGGAGAACACGTGCCGCTGCGACGAGACTCGAATCGGGCACCAACCTGCCGGGCGACACATCGATCTCGCGGGCGAGTTCATCTCGCGCCATCCAGAGCGACCTCGCCACAGCGACGTTGCGGGGATTACGAAGCGAATGCACGCCCGTGAGTCGACGCCAGGGCTCGGCGGCGGCCGGTTTGGGCTCTTTCAGCCTCGTCGCCTCGAACTCCTGAGCCGCGATCACGGCCTTGGAATTCTCGATCAGGAGCTCTGCCAGTTTGTCTCGCAGATCGGGGAGGAGTTCGACGTCGAGGGCTGCGTACTCGAGCCAAGACTCGGGCAGAGGTCTGCGAGACCAGTCTGCCGCGGAGTGTTCCTTCTTGAGGTGGATTCCGAGGAACTCCTCGACGACGCTGCCGAGTCCGACGCGCGGAATGCCCAGCAACCGGGCGGCGAGTTCGGTGTCGAAGATGACGCGTGGGTCGAGTCCCACCTCGCGAAGACAGGCCAGATCCTGACTCGCGGCGTGCAGGATCCACTCCTCGCGCGAGATCGCGTCGTTCAGCTCGGTGAAGGAACCGATCGCCGGTGGGTCGAAGAGAAAGCTGCCCGCCCCGCGTCGGTAGAGCTGGATCAAGTACGCGCGTTGCGAGAATTTGAAACCGGATGCCCGCTCCGCGTCGACCGCGATGGGGCCGTGCCCGGCGGCGATCAGCTCGACCGCTTCGAGATAGGCCTCGCGGGTATCTATGACCGTGAGTGCCAGTGTGCGCGGAGCCGACTCCGGCGATACCTCAGTCGTGCCGGAGTCGGGGATGGTCTCGTATTCGTCAGTCACGCCCGAAGCGCCTCGCATTCAATTGTGTGACTCCGTCGATCGCGGGGGGAAGACCGGCGAGCATGCAGAGCAATTCCCCCCAGCCTTCCACATGCGCCGTCACGTCGAAATCGTCGGGGGTCCACGATGCGCGCAGTTCGATCTGTGCGCCGTCGCCCTGCGACTTCAGCTCGCCGAAGCCGCTGGAGATGATCTTGGTGGCCGTTCCGGACGCCGCCGAGTACCGTGCGCCGCGCGTGTCGAGCGCATCCACGAGCCACGACCAGGTGACGTCGGCGAGAAAAGGGTCGAGCCCGATCTCTGTCTCGAGCGGCGCCTGTGCGAAGCAGACGACGCGGAATGCGCCGCCCCAGGCCTCGGGCTCGTCGGGATCGTGGAGGAGGATGAATCGCCCCGTGCCGAGCTCCGAGTCCGAGCCGTGGCGTTCCGGATTCACATCTGCGGCGAGCGCGAGCGAATACGGAGCGAGGTTGGCGGGCGAAGGAATCTCGGAGACGACGAGCTCGGGTCGGGTCGCAGCTGCACGGACCGCCGCCACGGCAGCCTCGAAAGCAGCAGGGAGTTCGGACGTGGTTGGAGTGTCGGACACGTCTGCAGACTAGAGTTTCCCGCATGCTGCGCGCCGCAGGCACGCCGATGACGACCATTGCGGGCGGGCTCCGGCCTGCCTTCGGCGTCGACGACAGGGAGACCACACCGATATGACCGCATCCGACGAGCGCCGTCCTGTACCCGGCTGGGCTAGCGCCACCATAGTGGCCGGAGCACTGGCCGCCGCGACAGCCGCCGCTGCCGCCGTTCTCACGACGCTCGTCTCTCGCTCGGTCGTCGTGCCACCGAAGCATCCGTCGGAGGACGCGACCATCGAGTCGGTGGACCTCGAGGCGGGAACGATCACCCTCCGTGCCACTGCCGACACTCTCCTGCCCGGGCGATACAGCCTCTGGTTCGACCGCAGCGGCGGGCACGCCCGGATCGGCGAGATCATCTCGGTGGCAGACGGCGCCGTGACCCGGTCTCTGCTCGAGGTCGACTTCGGCGACATCGAGCTGGCATCGACAGGTCGAATCAGCGGCTGGTACTTCCTGCATCCGCGCGAGTTCCCCTTCGCCTACCGCAATGTGTCCATCACCACGCCCGTCGGAGATGCTCCGGCGTGGGTGATCCCCGCCGACGACCCCGACTCGACCAGATGGGTCATCCAGGTTCACGGTCGCGCCGTGAGGCGTGCCGAGACGCTTCGAGCGAGCAGAGTCTTCCACGAGGCCGGGTACACGTCGCTCCTCGTCTCGTACCGCAACGACGGGGATGCGCCTCGAAGCGCAGACGGTCGTTTCCGGCTGGGCGAGACGGAGTGGGAGGACGTGGACGCAGCTCTGGCCTACGCGGTCGCGGCGGGCGCGACGAGCGTCATCTTGATGGGCTGGTCCATGGGCGGAGCGACAGTCCTCCAGGTCGCCTCCCGATCGCAGATGAAGAGTGTGATCGACGGCGTCGTCCTCGATTCACCGGTGATCGACTGGAACGAGACGCTCCGCTACCGCAGCACCCAGCTCGGGATCCCCGCGCCCGTGCAGACCGCCGCCCTCGCCACGCTGACGCACGACTGGGGCAATGTCGCCACCGGGCTCGAGAAGTCGGTCGATCTCGGCCGCCTCGACTTCGTGGCACGGAGCGGCGAACTCGATACCCGCATCCTGCTGTTGCACAGCGACGACGACGGATACGTGTCCAGCGTCTCGAGCAGAAAGCTCGCCGAACTCCGTCCCGACATCGTGACGTTCGTGCCCTTCTCGATCGCGCGGCACACGAAGCTCTGGAACTACGATCCGGAGCGCTGGAACGAAGCGATCAGAGTCTGGCTTCACGAGGCGTGAGTCAGGCGGCGCGCTCACGCACCTGTCTCTTGATGCGGGCCAGCATCGCCGTCATTCCCCGGATGCGCAGGGGTGAGACGGCGGCCGTGAGACCGAGCATGCTCGGGTAGTCGTCGGCCAGCTCGAGCACCTGCGAGGCCGTGAGGCCGTCGATGCCCTGCACGAGGATCGAGGCGAAGCCGCGCGTGGTCGGCGCCTCAGCCGGTGCGGTGGCGAACAGATGAACCGCCTGGTCGGCGTCGACCTCGACGACGATGAAGATCGGAGACTGGCACTCCTCGACACGCTCGAAGAGGTCGGGGTGATCCCGATAGCGCTCGGGTAGCTCTGGCAGCTCATTCGAGAACTCGAGCAGCAGTTGCAGGCGCTCCTTGACCTCGAGGTCGAGAAAGTCGTCGCGGATCTCCGCGAGGGAGTCGGGAAGTTCTGTCGCATCCATGTCTGTTAATTATCGCCTACGACGAGCGCCCGACTACCGGCCCGGTGCCGCTCCCGGAGCATCGCCCGTGGCGATGGGCACGCGCACGGCGCTTCCCCACTCCGTCCACGAACCGTCGTAGTTGCGCACCGAATCGAAGCCGAGAAGGTGGGTGAGCACGAACCAGGTGTGGCTCGATCGCTCTCCGATGCGGCAGTACGCGATGATCTCATCGCCATCGACGAGGCCGGCACCCTCGCGGTAGATCTCGTTCAGCTCGTCGATGCCGCGGAATCTGCCGTCTGCTGCCGCGGCCCGCGCCCACGGAACATTCTGCGCGGTCGGAATGTGACCGGCCCGCAGTGCGCCCTCTTCGGGATACGCGGGCGCCGTGGTGCGCTGACCGGTGTACTCCTCGGGTGAGCGCACGTCGATGAGCGGGCTGCCGAGGTGATCGAGCACATCCTCTTTGAACGCCCTGATCGCCGAGTCGTCGCGCTCCACCACCGGATACGACGCGGCCGCCACCTCGGACTCGTCCGTCGTGATGGCCCTGCCCTCGGCGATCCACGCGTCCCGACCGCCGTCGAGCAGGCGCACGTCGCTGTGGCCGAAGAGCGTGAACACCCAGAGGGCATAGGCAGCCCACCAGTTGTTCTTGTCACCGTAGATCACGACCGTGCTGTCTCGGGAGATGCCCTTCGACGACGCCAGCGCGGCGAACTGCTCTCCAGAGATGTAGTCACGCACCACGGGGTCGTTGAGATCGGTGTGCCAGTCGATCTTGACGGCGCCCGGAATGTGCCCGACCTCGTAGAGGAGCACGTCTTCGTCGGACTCGACCACGACGAGGCCCGGCTCGCCGAGATGCGACTGCAGCCAGTCGGTGCTCACCAGGCGTTCCGGATGCGCGAATTCGGCGAAACGGGGCGACGGATCGGCGGCGACGGTCATAGGTGGTTCCTCCTGGGAGTGCACGAGCCGATCGGAGACCGGCCCGGCGGTATCGGCGGTTTAGTCTGGAGACACTTGTCTCCCCTCGAATCTATGCCGTTCCGGTGATCGTTCTTCCGGAAAACGTCTCGGTTCGACACAAACTTTCCGGAAGAGCTCCGTCATGGCGTCATCCCTCCCGACCACACTCGTTCGGCTCGTCGATCGTGCTCCGAATCTCACCGGAGCAGAGATGGCCGCGGTGCTCGTGCCGCCGCGGCAATTCGACACCGCGTCGTTCGACTCCTACCGTCCCGATGCCGACTACCCCTCGCAGACCGATGCTCTCGAGATCGTTCGACGCTTCTCGACCTCGTGGGCACCGTCGGCCCGCTCTGGCGGGTTCTTTTCCCGGCAGAAGAAGGCGCCGGCGGGGCCGACGGGCATCTACCTCGACGGCGGTTTCGGCGTCGGCAAGACGCACCTCCTCGCGGCTCTCTGGCATGCCGCTCCCGGGCCGAAGTACTTCGGCACCTTCATCGAGTACACCGCGATCGTCGGCGCCATGGGCTACGCGGCGGCGGTGAAGCTCTTCACCGGCGCGAAACTGATCGCCATCGACGAGTTCGAACTCGACGACCCGGGCGACACGATGATGATGACGCGACTGCTCACCGACCTGAGCGCGTCCGGAACCCGGCTCGCCGCCACGAGCAACACCCCGCCGAACGCGCTGGGGGAGGGACGATTCGCGGCGGCGGACTTTCTTCGCGAGATCCAGTCGTTGTCGGATCGCTTCGACACGGTGCGGATCGACGGCCTCGACTACCGCCGACGCGACATCGAAGGTCATGCCCGCGTGCTCGACGACGCGGGAATCGATGAGGCCGTCTCGGCCGTCGTAGAGAAGTCCGCGTCGGCATCCGTGTCGCGCGACGACTTCGGCGGGCTCATCGCCCACCTCGGCACCCTTCACCCCTCGAAGTTCGTCAAGCTGATCGACGGCATCGATGCGATCGTGCTCGACGACGTCACCCCTCTGCACAGTCAGACAGACGCCCTGCGGTTCGTCGCCTTCATCGACCGGGTCTACGACGCTCAGATCCCGATCTTCGCCTCCGGCAGCCCGCTCGACGAGGTCTTCGCCGGCGACATGATGTCGGGGGGATACCGCAAGAAGTATCTTCGATCCGTCTCGCGACTCATCGCGTCGACCCAGTACTGACACCGACCACCGGATCTCGCAGCCGCTCTGCGACGTTCCGCAGCGACGCGAAACACAGTTTTTACAATTGCCGTCCGAGCGTTACGTGCCGGAAACATTGACGCGCACGTCTTGAAACTTCTTCACACGATAGTTGGGCATACCCGAGTGAGGCGCGCGAGCTGGTTTCCTTCTAACAGCACCTTCGTTCGTCATCATCTCTCGGTGCACCTTTGCAACAACTAAGAGAGGTAATTTCAATGGACCAGGGCAATACCGCCTTCTTGCTCATAGCAGCGGCCCTCGTACTCCTGATGACGCCGGGACTCGCGTTCTTCTACGGAGGACTCGTGAAGGCCAAGAGCGTGATCAGCATGATGATGCTGAGCTTCGGGGCCATGGGGCTCATCGGCGTGCTCTGGGTTCTGTATGGCTACGCCATCACGTTCTCGAACGCCGGCGTCGGCAACTTCGTCGGAATCGATGGTGTTCTCGGAATCGACCTCGACCAGCTCGGCCTGCAGGGTGCGTTCAACGAAGCGACGAGCGGTGACATCACGACCGCATACCCGACTCTTGCCTTCGCGGCCTTCCAGGCGACGTTCGCGATCATCACCGTCGCTCTCATCTCGGGCGCCATCGCCGACCGGGCCAAGTTCGGTGCGTGGATGGTCTTCGCCGGCGTCTGGGCCACGGTCGTCTACTTCCCTGTTGCAAGCTGGGTCTTCAACTTCACCGTGACAGACGGCGCCGTCTCCGACGGCGGATGGATCGCCTACGTGATCGGCGCGAACGACTTCGCCGGTGGAACGGCCGTGCACATCAACGCCGGTGCCGCCGCTCTCGCCCTCGCCCTCGTTCTCGGCAAGCGCGTGAACTTCGCCAAGGGAGTGCACAAGCCGCACAACCCGCCCTTCGTGCTCCTCGGCGCAGGCCTCCTCTGGTTCGGCTGGTTCGGCTTCAACGCCGGTAGCGAGCTCGCAGCCGACGGCATTGCCGCGGTCGCGTTCCTCAACACGATCGCCGCTCCCGCAGCCGCGATCCTCGGCTGGCTCGTCGTCGAGAAGATCAAAGACGGCAAGCCCACCTCGGTCGGCGCCGCATCGGGTGCCGTCGCCGGTCTGGTCGCCATCACCCCGGCGTGTAACATCCTGACGCCGTTCTGGGCCATCGTTCTGGGCATTCTCGTCGGAGCCATCTGCGCCGTCGCCATCGACCTCAAGTTCAAGCTCGGATTCGACGACTCGCTCGATGTCGTGGGGATCCACCTCGTCGGTGGCCTCATCGGAACGCTCTACATCGGTCTGCTGGGCAACAACGTCGGCCTCTTCTTCGGCTTCGGTGCCGAGCAGCTCGGCAAGCAGGCCATCGCGGCGTTCGCGGTTCTCATCTACTCGTTCGTGCTGTCGTACATCATCGGACTCATCATCGAGAAGACGATGGGCTTCCGAGTCAAGAACGAAGACGAGATCGCGGGCATCGACACCGTGGTTCACGGCGAAGAGGGATACATCCTCCTGGAGGAGACCCGCTAAGCGCTTTTCCGCATCACCCACACAGCCGAGAACGGCGTGTCGCACCCACAGGGAGCGGCACGCCGTTCTTCGTTCTACAAGAGGGCCTAGGACTTCTTGGTCGCCGTGCGGTTCTCCGCCGACACCATCCAGGCGTACTGCTCGAGCCGCTCGATGATTGCGTGAAGAATGTCGGCACTCGTGGGGTCGGCCTCGTCGACCTCGTCGTGCACATCACGCATCGTTCCGACGACGGCCTCGATGCGCACAGTGATCAGATCGACGGTCTCGGCCGTGTCGACTTCACCGTTCGGGTACTCCGGCAGCGTGGTCGAGGCTGCGACGGTGTCGCTCCGGCCATCCGGAATCGCGTGCAGAGCGCGGAGTCGCTCGGCGACGGTGTCGCTGAACTCGCGCGCCGCGTCGATGATCTCGTCGAGCTGCAGATGCAGGTCGCGGAAGTTCTTGCCGACCACGTTCCAGTGCGCCTGCTTTCCTTGAAGATGCAGCTCGATGAGGTCGACCAGAACCTTCTGCAGGTTGTCGGTGAGCGACTTCGAGGCCTTGAACCCGCGTTCCGCGTTCTGTCGACGGGTGCTCTTGGCCCCCGCGTCACTCGGTGCGGTGGTGGGGCGTTCGATCGTGGTTGTCATTGTTGTTGTCCTTTCGTCGGGGTCTGGTGAAGGGTCAGATCGTGGCTACTGAGCCGGAATCGACCCGGTAGTTGGAACCGTTGACGAAGCTCGCCAGGTCGGAGCACAGGAAGGCGATGACGTTGGCCACCTCATCGGGTTCTCCGCGGCGGCCGAGTTCCATATACGGCCGCTCCTGGGCGAGGAAGCTGTCGATCGCTTCGTCGAATGAGGTGCCGTTCTCGTCGGCGCGCTTCGTCATCATGGCGTCGGTCATGGGCGTGTTGATGAAGGCGGGAGAGACGGCGTTCACGAGAAGACCCTCGCTCGCGTAGCTCCGGGACAGGCCCTTCGCCAGCGCGAGTACTCCGGCTTTGGCCGCGCAATACGGCAACTCGTCGTCGTACGGCTGCACGGCGTCCTCCGAAGCGAGAAAGACGAGGCGACCCCACCCTCCCGCGCGAAGGTCTGGAAGGAACTCCTTCACCAGCCGCACCGGTCCGAGGAGATCGACCGTAAGGGTGTCGACCCATCCGGCGTCGTCTATCTCGTGGAAGAGACCCTGCGCACCCGTCACGCCCGCAGACTGAACCAGGATGTCGATCGGCCCGACTGCGTCAGCCACCCGAGAGTGCAGGGAAGCCAGCGACGAGGTGTCGGTCACATCTGCCGCGAAAGCGAAGAGGCGGCCCTCCTCGGCCCCGAGCCGCGAAACCGCCTTGTCAAGCGATTCCTGATCGAGGTCGGTGATTACCACCGTCACTCCCTCGCCGAGGAGCGTCTTCGCGGTGCTCCAACCGATTCCCGAGTCGGCACCCGTGATGAGCGCCTTCTTGCCTGAGATTCGTAGATCCATATGCTCCACGATAGGCAGACCGACCCTCGCGGGGGGTCGGGTTGCGCGGGATCAGAAGTCGTGATGGGATGCGGCAGATCTACTGCCGGCCCGTGATCTCCTCGATCGTGATGGCCGCGTTGACCAACGCCAAATGACTGAGAGCCTGTGGAAGGTTGCCGAGATAGGCGAGGTCGTCTGGATCGATCATCTCCGAGTAGATGCCGACATCGTTCGAGAGGTCGATCATGGCGTCCATCAAGGCAACAGACTCGTCGATTCTTCCGACACAGGCCAGTGCTTGAGCCATCCAGAACGAGCACGCCACGAACGCACCCTCTTCGGAGTCCGCTCCCGAGTAGCGGTACAGCAGCGGCCCCCGGCCCAACTCCTCGCGCATGGCATCGATGCTCTTCGACATCCGATCGCCTCTGTCGAAACCGCTCGAGGCGTGAAGGAGCACCGAGGTGTCGAGCTCGTCGGAGCCCGGGTACGCCACGTAGCTCTGCTTCTCTTCAGACCAGCAGTTCGCCTCGATCCACTCGCGGATGTGTTCCCGCTCCGCGATCCACCGGGCCGAGTCGCCGGGGATCTGGCCCTTCTCGCACAGCTCGACCGCGGCATCCAGGGCCTGCCAGCAGCCCATCTTGGCCGAGGTGTAGTGCTGCACATCCTCCAGCTCCCACATGCCGGCGTCTCTCTGCCGCCAGGCGTCGCAGGCGCGGTCGGCGACGGAGGCGAGCAGTCGGCCGGTCTCCGCATCCAGAACGTTGCCCGCCGAGACATAGAGTCGCATGACGTCGAACAGATCGCCGTAGACCCCGAGCTGCAGCTGCCCGCTCGCGGGGTTGCCCGTCACGACAGGACCCGCCCCGTTCCAGCCCGGCGCTTCCTGCATCGTGACACCGGAGGGCAGGGAGCCGTCGAGCCGGTAGAAGATGTGCAGCTCCGGCCCGTTCTGCCTGATCGTGGTGAGTAGCCAGGCGACAGCGGCGTGCGTCTCCTCACGAAGCCCGAACCGAATGAGGGCGTGCAGCGTGTACGCGACATCGCGAACCCACGCGAACCTGTAGTCCCAGTTCTTGCCGCCTCGAGGGTTCTCGGGTAGAGATGTCGTTCCGGCGGCCGCGATCGCTCCGGTCGGACTGAAGATCAGCAGCTTCAGAGCCAGAGCGCTGCGATGCACGTCGACCGACCACGGCCCGTCGTAGCTGAATTCGCGTGACCAGAACTGCCAGTTCTCGATCGTGCGGTCGATGCCGCGGTCGACATTGGCGGCGACGGGGAGGTGCAGGGGCTCGTTCGACGTTCCGACCACGGTGACGACATGGCGCGATCCCTTCTCGGTCGTGAACGACCCGGCGAACGCCGCATCGCCCCCGCCTCGCGGACCGTGCTCGAGCCCTCGCACGGCGATGGTCACCCCGTCCACCCGGATAACTGGTCCGTGAGTGGTGTCCTGCTTCCAGGGAGACGCGGTCGTCAGGCAGGTTCCGGGCGCGACCCGCCAGCGGAACCGCACCCGGCCCCGGGTGCCGTCGACCCGTCGCGCGAGTTCGGTCCAGGGGAGCCGCCCTGCGATGCCGGTGACGAGGGCGTCGGTGAGAACGGCCTCTCCCGAACTCGTCGTGAAGGTGGTCTCGAGCACGTTCGTGCCGTCGACGTAGCGACGAGACACGGTGAACTCCTCGACCGGCATCAGGTCGATGGCACCCCCGCTCCCTGCGTCGAGCAGGCGGCCGAAGACGGGCGTCGCGTCCATGCTCGGCATCGGCAGCCAGTCCACGCCCCCGTCTTCGGCGATCAGCGCGATCGTCCTCCCGTCGCCGATAACACCGTAGGAGCGGAGGGGAACAGTGCCGTCAGCGCGAATCGTCATTCGCCCTGTCTAGCAACCGCCCCTCCTGAACGGGTGGGGATTGACGACCCGGTACGCTCGCCGTCATGAGACTTCGGGCATTGACGACGATCGTGACGAGGCTTTTCTCGGCGTTCGGAACACGCGAGCCGGAGAGGTCCGATTCCTCTCGGAGTCGCACCGTAGCGCCGTCTCCGGGCCGGTCGGGGTCAGAGGCGACGATCGAAGTCGCAGTCGGAGCCCTGGGACGACGCCGTCTGGCGTTCGAGCCGCGGGTCGACGGTAAGCCGGATCCGGGAGAGGTCGTCTGGACGTGGGTGCCGTACGAAGAGAACGACGGGCGGGGCAAGGATCGACCCGTGTTGATCGTGGCGCGTGACTCCTCGCGTTCGGTGCTCGCCCTGCAACTCACGAGCAAGCCGCACGATCGCGACGCGCAGCATTTCGTCTTCGTCGGACCGGGGCCGTGGGACTCTCAGGTCCGTCCGAGCTGGGTGCGTCTCGACCGGGTCTTCCGCGTCTTCGAGTCGGGGATGCGACGAGAGGCCAGCTCGGTCAGCCGCACCCAGTTCGCCGCCGTATCGTCGGCGCTGAAGGGCCTGCGCTCGTAGCGGAGGCGGTCAGGTCGTCGACTCCACGTGCTCGACATCCTCGACCCGTGCCTGAGGCATCGCCAGCGCTGCGAGTCCGGTGAATGCGGCGCACACGAGAACCGCCGCGAAGACCGCTCCCGACGCGTTTATGAGAACCGACGGATCGGTCTCGCCCTTCGCGCTCGCGCCGAAGATGCCGTTCGCTATCGCCCCGAATACGGCGACGCCGACCGCGCTGCCGATCGAGCGGGAGAACAGGTTCGTGCCGGTGACGACACCGCGCTCGTTCCACGGCACACTCGACTGGGCGGCGATGAGACTCGGTGTCGCCACCAGACCGAGGCCGAGTCCCACCAGGAAGCAACTGATCGCGACGAGCACGATGTTCGCGTTCGTGTAGACGACGATCAGAAGGACCGCGCCGAGAACGGCGAGGCCCGTGCCGATAAGCACGGTGGTGCGGAACCCCAGTCGCAGGTAGAGCCGACCGGACAGCGATGCCGAGATGGGCCAGCCGATGGTGAGCGCGGCGAGTGCCAAGCCCGCTATCAATGGGGATGCGCCCGCGACGCCCTCCAGGAAGGTCGGAACGTACGAGGTCAGGCCGATGAGGATCGCCCCGACGCCCAGCGAGATGAGCGTCGTCGTGATGAGCAGTCGACGCGAGAAGACCCAGAGGGGGAGGATCGGTTCAGCTGCTCGCCGCTCTACCAAGACGAAGACCGCGAGCAGCACACCGCCGATCGCGAAGGCCGCGATGCTCGGAACCGAGTCCCAGGCCCAGGCCTGTCCACCCTCGAGCACGGCGAGGATGACGAGGCTGAGCCCTGAGGTGAGGAGAACGGCTCCGGCGATGTCGAGCCGGTGCGTGCGTTTGTCGATCTTCTCGTGGAACCGGGTCACGAGCATCCAGCCGGCGACGAGGCACAGTGGCACGTTGATGAAGAAGATCCACCGCCATGAGACGAACTCGGAGAACACCCCGCCGAGGGTGGGACCGGCGACGGAGCTGATGGCCCAGACGCTCGCGAGATAGCCCTGCACCTTGGCCCGCTCGGCCACCGTGTAGATATCGCCCGCGATCGTGATCGCCATCGGCTGCACGGCGCCGGCGCCCAGCCCCTGCACCGCGCGGAACGCGATCAGCGCGGGCAGGCTCCACGCGAATCCACAGAGGATCGATCCGATCAGGAAGAGTCCGACCCCGATGAGGATGATCGGTTTTCGGCCGACCGTGTCGGAGAGCTTCGCGTAGAGAGGCACCGATACGGCCTGCGCGAGCAGATAGATCGAGAACAGCCACGGGAACTGCGCGAAGCCGCCCAGATCGTCGACGATCGAGGGAACTGCTGTGGCGAGGATGGTCGCGTCGATCGCCACGAGCCCGGTTGTCACCATCAGGGCGATGAGAACCGGGCCTCGTTGCGATCGGAAACCGACTCCGCTCGTGTCGACCGCGGTCATTCGGCGAGCAACTCGCGGACGCGCGGGATGACCACGGTTCCGTACAGTTCGATGCAGGTCATGAGCAGGTCGTGCGACAGGGGACCCGCGCTGTACTTGAGGTCGAAGCGGGTCGCGTCGAGCGCGCGGACGGTCGACGCGATCTTCTGCGCGACGGTCTCCGGCGAGCCGACATACAGCGAGCCGTGCGGGCCGGCTTCGCGGTCGAACTCCGAGCGCGCCATGGGCGGCCAGCCGCGGTCGGCACCGATACGGTCGCGCATCGTCTTGTATTCGGGCCAGAACTCCTCGCGGGCCTGCTCATCTGTCGCCGCCACATAACCGGGGGAGTGCACTCCGATGGGCAGCTCGGGGCTCTCGATCTGGGCGAGCGCGCGGCGGTACAGGTCGGCGTAGGGCGCGAACCGCACGGGATCTCCGCCGATGATGGCGAGCATGAGGGGGAGTCCGTACCGCGCGGCACGAACGACGGACTCAGGGCTTCCTCCGACTCCGATCCACGTCTTCAGCTTTCCGGATTCCGTGGTCGGGAACACGCGCTGGTCGACGAGTGCCGGGCGGGTGCTTCCCTGCCAGGTCACGGGCTTCTCTGTCAGAAGGCGCGTGAAGATGTCGAGCTTCTCCTCGAAGAGCTCCTCGTATTGACTGAGCTCGTATCCGAAGAGGGGGAAGGACTCTGTGAAGGAGCCGCGCCCGAGGATGACCTCGGCACGACCGTTGGATGCCGCATCGAGCGTAGAGAAGCGCTGGAACACCCGCACGGGGTCGTCGGAACTCAGAACGGTCACCGCAGAACCGAGTCGGATGCGCGACGTCTGGCCGGC
This sequence comes from Agreia sp. VKM Ac-1783, assembly GCF_900177765.1. Classification (GTDB taxonomy): domain Bacteria; phylum Actinomycetota; class Actinomycetes; order Actinomycetales; family Microbacteriaceae; genus Agreia. Next base: position 289,902 of record NZ_FXWI01000002.1, on the reverse strand, counting down.
GATGGCCGCGAGGGCGACATCCGGCGCGGAGATCGCGAAGTCGTCGCGGTGGTGCTCGCCGAGGCCGATGAAGTCGACGCCGACCTGGTCGGCAAGCACACCCTCGGCGATGACGTCGCGGATGACCTGGGCATAGCTGCGAGGCGTACCGTCGGAATCCGACGTCACATCTCCGAAGGTGTCCAGTCCGAACTCGAGTTGCTTGGTCATGTCGATCTCCTCGTTCTCTGCGGCTTCTATGCAAATGTATCCGCTTGCGCAACCGGCCCGCCGGGCCAGACATTCCCCGGATGCTCCGGCTGGGGCTCGCCCCGTGCCACAGTGAGACGCATGGGCGACACTCGAGCATCGGAGAGCACCACGAGCCGCCGCTGGGCGCTCGTTCCCTTCCTCATCCTGGCCGTCGTGCATCTCGTCGCTTTGGGAGCCGCACTGCCGGAGCTGGCCGGCTGGACGAAGCCTCTTCTGATGCCCGCGTTGCTGGCCGTCGTTCTGGTTGCGACACGGATGCGTGGCGGAGTCGGCACCGTGCTGATCGTCGCAGCCTTGGTGTTCTCGTGGTTGGGCGACGTGCTGCTGGCCTCACCGGGCGACATCGGATTCCTGTCAGGACTTGCGGGGTTCTTCGCCGCCCATCTGCTGTACCTCGTCGCGTTCGCCGCCTTCTTCAGACGCCGGCGGATACCCCTCTGGGCGGGTCTCTACCTCGTGTGGTGGCTGGCCTTCGTGCTGCTGCTGGCCCCCACACTGGGCAGCATGCTCATACCGGTGGCGGCCTACGGGCTCGTGCTCGGAGCATCCGGCGCTCTGGCCCTGGCGACGAACAGGCTGACGGCCATCGGCGCTCTGCTGTTCGTCTGCTCCGACAGCCTTCTCGCGTGCCGCATCTTTCTGCCGGGCTTCGACCTGGTGCAGCAGGATCTGATCATCATGACCCTGTACCTCGCGGGGCAAGGCCTTATCGTGTGGGGCGTGCTGCGTACAACAGGCTCGAGAGACGAGAAAAGCCCCGAGCAATCTCGCGATTGATCGGGGCTCTGCGACGGGTGGGCGATACCGGACTCGAACCGATGACCTCTTCGGTGTGAACGAAGCGCGCTACCAACTGCGCCAATCGCCCGTCACACGCCGCACGAAGCAGCGCGGATCGATCTTAGCCGACGCGACGCGCGCTCTGCACATCGGCAGCCGGAATCTCCCCGACACGCCCGGGGCGTCCTCTTGCATTCGGCATCTGAGTTCGGCCTCGTTCCGGGGTCAGGCGCGCCTTGTACCCCCTTGAGATGAACAAGAAGAGTGCTCGGTTTGGTCATGCCGCGATGTTTCGGCTAGAGTCTTCAACGCACGCCGAAAAGCGAGCAAATGCGGATGTGGCGCAGTGGTAGCGCATAACCTTGCCAAGGTTAGGGTCGCGAGTTCGAATCTCGTCATCCGCTCGAGTGTGAAGATTCACAAAGCACAGTCATGTGCTACGTGTAGCTCAAAGAATGGTGGCGTGGCCGAGAGGCGAGGCAGCGGCCTGCAAAGCCGTCCACACGGGTTCAAATCCCGTCGCCACCTCCACTCACAGGGTCTCACTCACCCGGTCTCGTCTCGAGACACAACGAATGGGCGATTGGCGCAGCGGTAGCGCGCTTCCCTGACACGGAAGAGGTCACTGGTTCGATCCCAGTATCGCCCACAGAACATGAAGCCCCCGGGAAACCGGGGGCTTTTGTCGTTCCCGGGCATCCGGCGCCGTGCGCACGCCGAACGCCTCGGGATCGAGCTGCTCGTACCCGGCACTACAGTGGATAGGTCGGTGACATAACAAGGAGCGGGACAAAAAGTGGTTGACGGATTCGAACTCTTTCCGGACCGGCCCATCGTGGCCATGAGGGTGAACGGTGAGCTGCGCGACCTCGCCACGACGGTCGAGGCGAGCGACGACACCGAACCCGTCTCCATAGATTCCCCAGACGGCCTCAACATCCTGCGCCACTCTGCCGCCCACGTGCTCGCTCAGGCCGTTCAGACGATCAACCCCGAGGCGAAGCTGGGCATCGGGCCGCCCATCGCCGACGGTTTCTACTACGACTTCGATGTCGCGGAGCCGTTCACTCCCGAGAACATCAAAGCCATCGAGAAGGCCATGGAGCGGATCATCCGCCAGGGCCAGCGATTCACTCGCCGCGTCGTCACCGAAGACGAGGCCAGGGCCGAGATGGCCGACGAGCCCTACAAGCTCGAACTCATCGGGCTCAAGGGAGCCCCCGAGGACGAGACTGCAGACGAGTCGGTCGAGGTCGGCGGCGCCGAGCTCACCATCTACGACAACGTCGACCCCAAGACCGGCGAGACCCTGTGGAAGGATCTGTGCCGCGGTCCCCACCTGCCATCGACACGCCTGGTCGGAAACGGATTCTCGATCACGCGGCTGGCCGCCGCCTACTGGCGCGGCTCCGAGAAGAACAAGCAGCTCCAGCGCATCTACGGAACGGCGTGGCCGACCAAGGACGAGCTGCGTGCCTACCAGGCGCGCCTCGAGGAGGCCGCGAAGCGCGACCACCGCAAACTGGGCAACGAGCTCGACCTCTTCTCCTTCCCCGACGAGATCGGTTCCGGTCTCGCCGTCTTCCACCCCAAGGGCGGGATCATCCGCCGTGAGATGGAGGACTACTCCCGTCGAAAGCACGAGGAGGAGGGCTACGACTTCGTCTACACACCCCACATCACCAAGGCGCATCTCTTCGAGCAGTCCGGCCACCTCGGGTGGTACGCCGACGGCATGTTCCCCCCGATGCACCTCGACGAGGGCCGCAACGAGGAAGGCGAGATCACTCGCCAGGGAGCCGACTACTACCTCAAGCCCATGAACTGCCCGATGCACATCCTCGTGTATCGCTCGTCGGGCCGCTCGTATCGGGATCTCCCTCTTCGCCTCTTCGAGTTCGGCACGGTGTACCGCAACGAGAAGTCGGGTGTCGTGCACGGCCTTACCCGGGTGCGCGGCCTCACCATGGACGACGCGCACATCTTCACCTCGCGCGAGAATATGAAGGAAGAGCTCACCAAGACGCTCAACTTCATTTTGGCGCTGCTTCGTGACTACGGCCTGACCGACTTCTACCTCGAACTGTCGACCAAAGACCCCGAGAAGTACGTCGGCGACGACGACGTCTGGGAAGAGGCGACATCGACCCTCGCCGAGGTCGCCGCCGAATCCGGACTCGAGCTCGTGCCCGATCCCGGGGGAGCCGCGTTCTACGGACCCAAGATCTCGGTGCAGGCTCGTGATGCGATCGGTCGCACCTGGCAGATGTCCACGGTCCAGCTGGACTTCAACCTCCCGGAGCGGTTCGAACTCGAGTACACGGCGTCGGATGGCACCAAGAAGCGCCCGGTGATGATCCACCGCGCACTCTTCGGATCGATCGAGCGCTTCTTCGGCGTGCTCACCGAGCACTACGCCGGCGCTTTCCCGGTCTGGCTCGCACCCGTTCAGGTCGTGGGAATCCCTATCGCCGAACAGTACGAGGACTACCTCGCGGAGGTCGTGTCCACCCTGAAGAAGCAGGGCGTGCGGGCGGAGCTCGACGTGTCGGCCGACCGCATGCAGAAGAAGATCCGCAATCACACTCTGCAGAAGGTCCCGTTCCTGCTCATCGCGGGAGAAGAGGACCGAGCTCAGGGTTCCGTGAGCTTCCGCTTCCGCGACGGCACGCAGGAGAACGGCGTGCCGATCGACGAGGCCGTCGCCCGCATCCGGGCAGCGATCGACTCGCGTCTGCAGGTCACCAGCCAGGGACAGGCGTGATTCCCGCAGACCAAGAATTTCCCGAGGTTCCGATCGAGAGCTCGGCCGATTTCGCTGCGGTTCCGGATGCCTACCAGCGGCTGTGGACGCCGCACCGGATGGTCTACATCGAGAACGGCCCGGTGTCGGGAGAAGACTCGTGCCCGTTCTGCCGTGCGCCCCAGCTGAGCGACGAAGAAGCTCTCATCGTTCATCGAGGCGAGCACGCGTACGTGCTGCTGAATCTCTTCCCCTATAACAGCGGCCACCTGCTCGTCTGTCCCTATCGCCACGTCTCCCTCTATGACGAGGCGACCGAGGCCGAGGTCGTGGAGATCGCCGCGCTCACGCAGACGGCGATGAGAGTCGTTCGTGAGACGTCGCAGTGCCACGGCTTCAACATCGGCATGAATCAGGGCAGAGTCGCGGGCGCAGGAATCGCGGATCATCTTCACCAGCACGTCGTTCCTCGATGGTCCCAGGATTCGAATTTCTTCCCGATCATCGCGAAGACGAAAGCCCTTCCGCAGCTTCTCGGCGACGTACGCGCGTCGATCGCCGCCGCCTGGCCCGAGTCAGCCTAGACACCAGCACCCCGAGTAGAATCGGGTTCGAGAGGACACAATGAGCACCCTAGAAACACCTTCACAGAATGGCCGTACCGAGCATGGATCGAGCCGCGTCAAGCGCGGTCTCGCGGAGATGCTGAAGGGCGGCGTGATCATGGACGTGGTCAACGCCGAGCAGGCGAAGATCGCCGAAGAAGCAGGCGCCGTCGCCGTCATGGCTCTCGAGCGCGTTCCCGCCGACATCCGATCGCAGGGTGGCGTCGCGCGCATGAGCGACCCCGACCTCATCGACGGAATCATCGGCGCCGTCTCCATCCCCGTTATGGCCAAGGCGCGCATCGGACACTTCGTCGAGGCGCAGGTGCTCCAGGTTCTCGGCGTCGACTACATCGACGAGTCCGAAGTGCTGAGTCCCGCAGACTACGTCAACCACATCGACAAGTGGAAGTTCCAGGTTCCCTTCGTGTGCGGAGCGACCAACCTCGGCGAAGCACTGCGCCGCATCAACGAGGGTGCGGCGATGATCCGCTCCAAGGGTGAAGCCGGAACCGGCGACGTCTCCGAAGCCACCAAGCACATCCGCAAGATCAAGTCCGAGATCGCCGCTCTGTCGTCGATGTCGAAAGACGAGCTCTACGTCGCCGCGAAAGAGCTGCAGGCTCCCTACGACCTCGTCGTCGAGATCGCCGAGACAGGAACGCTTCCGGTCGTGCTGTTCACCGCCGGCGGCGTGGCGACTCCCGCCGACGCCGCGATGATGATGCAGCTCGGTGCCGATGGCGTCTTCGTCGGATCGGGTGTCTTCAAGTCGGGCAACCCGGCAGAGCGCGCGGCCGCGATCGTCAAGGCGACGACCTTCTACGACGACCCGACCGTCGTCGCCGAGGTCTCGCGAGGCCTCGGCGAGGCGATGGTCGGCATCAACGTCGCCGATGTGCCCGCGCCGCACCGGCTCTCCGAGCGTGGCTGGTAGTCACGGCACCGCCCCGCGGGTCGGGGTCCTCGCCCTTCAGGGCGACTTCCGCGAGCACCTTCGCGTCCTGAGCTCGCTCGGGGCGGATGCCGTTCCGGTACGCCGCCCCGAGGAGATCGATGACATCGATGGACTGGTCATCCCGGGCGGCGAATCGAGTGTCATGGACAAGTTGTCGAGGGCTTTCGGACTCGCTGAGCCGCTTCGTGCCGCGATCTCGGGTGGCCTGCCGGTCTACGGCACCTGCGCCGGCCTGATCATGTTGGCCGACGGCGTGCTCGACGCGATCCCGGGTCAACAGACCCTCGGAGGGCTTTCCATCTCAGTGAGGCGCAACGCCTTCGGCAATCAACTGGATTCATTCGAGACGGATCTCTCGGTGCCCGCGCTCGGAGATCCACCCGTGCACGCCGTCTTCATCCGAGCGCCCGTCGTCGAGTCCGTCGGCGAGGGGGTCACCGTGCTCGCCCAACTCGACGACGCTCGGGTGGTGGCCGTCGAGTCGCAGAATCTCCTCGGCACGGCCTTCCACCCGGAGGTCACCGGAGACGTGCGATTCCACGAGTACTTCCTCGACAAGGTCCGGGCCTCGCGCTAGGGCGGCACACCGGTCATGAGCGGCGGTTCTCCGAGGGGGGCGACACGCCGCTCACTAGACTGAACGTTGATCGAATAGAGCACGCAGGGAGCAGAAACAGTGTCCGGGCATTCCAAGTGGGCGACCACCAAGCACCAAAAAGCCGTCAAAGACCAGCGCCGAGCAAAGTCGTTCGCCAAGCTGATCAAGAACATCGAGGTCGCCGCCAAGATCGGCGGCGCTGACCTCAACGGCAACCCCACCCTCGTCGACGCCATCCAGAAGGCCAAGAAGACGTCGGTGCCCATCGACAACATCAACCGCGCGGTCAAGCGCGGAGCGGGACTCACCGGCGAGTCGGTCGACTACCAGACGATCATGTACGAGGGTTACGGCCCCAACGGCGTCGCACTGCTGATCGAGTGCCTCACCGAGAACCGCAACCGTGCAGCTGCAGAAGTGCGCACGGCCATGAGCCGCAACGGCGGAGCGATGGCCGACCCCGGAAGCGTCGCGTACAACTTCGCGCGGAAGGGCGTCATCGCCGTGCCCCACGCCGATGCCCTGACCGAAGACGACGTGCTTCTCGCTGTGCTCGACGCCGGCGCTGAAGAGGTCATCGACCACGGCGCCCAGTACGAGATCGTCACCGATCCCAGCGAGCTGGTGGCCAACCGCGAGGCGCTGCAGACGGCGGGCATCGAGTACGACTCGGCAGACGTCGAGTTCGTCGCATCGCTCAAGGTCAATGTCGACGCCGAGGGAGCCCGCAAGGTCTTCAAGCTCATCGATGCGCTCGAAGACAGCGATGACGTGCAGAACGTCTACAGCAATGTCGATCTGAGCGACGAGGTCCGCGCCGAACTCGACACCGACGAGGAGTAGGGCCCACCCCGACGTGCGTGTTCTCGGAATCGATCCAGGGCTCACACGCTGCGGCGTCGGCGTCGTCGATGTGACCGCGAATCGAGTGGCGACCCTCGTCGCGGTCACTGTGGTGCGCACGCCTCCCACGATGGATCTCGATCAGCGCCTCCTGGGGATCGCGCTCGGTCTCGACGAACTCATCGGCGAACACAGACCAGAGAGCATCGCGATCGAGCGGGTCTTCGCCCAGCACAACGTGAGCACCGTCATGGGCACGGCCCAGGTCAGCGGCATCGCGCTTCTCGCGGCGGCTCGCCACGGAATCCCCGTGAGCCTGCACACCCCGACGGAGGTCAAGGCGTCGATCACCGGGTACGGTCAGGCGGAGAAGAAGCAGGTGGGCACGATGGTGGCCAAGATCCTCGGCCTCGCCGAGATTCCCAAACCCGCCGACGCCGCCGACGCCCTGGCCCTCGCCATCTGCCACGCGTGGCGCTCGCCCGCGACCCGCAGCGCCCACGCGCCCGAGGGAGCGGCATCCGGAGCGGGCATGACCCGCGCCCAGCAGGCGTGGCGCGCCGCAGAGAAAGCAGCGGGCAGTGCCCGTAGGCTGACACGGTGATTTCTGCCCTTCGAGGAACTGTCCTCCGCGTGAGCGGTTCGTCCGCCGTCATCGAGGTCGGGGGAGTGGGATTCGACGTGACCCTGACTCCGGCCCACACTCTGTCTCTGAGGGTGGGGCACGAGGCATCCGTCGTCACGTGCCTCATCGTGCGCGAGGACTCGCTGTCGCTGTTCGGCTTCGTCGACCACGACTCGCTCGATCTCTTCACGCTTCTCACCGGCGTCACGGGTGTAGGACCGAAGTCGGCGATGGGCGTGCTCGCCGAGCTCTCGCCCGCCCAGATCGCCATCGCCGTCGCGCAAGAAGACGACGCCGTCTTCCGCAAGGTGTCGGGAATCGGCCCGAAGACGGCCAAGCTCATCGTGCTCTCGCTTGCCGGAAAGGTCGCCATCTACGCGGCGGCACCGGCGCCGGCCAAAGAGATCACGGGAACCGTGCGCGACGACGTGCTGGCCGCGCTCGTCGGGCTCGGCTGGAATGAGAGGTCGGCCGAGGCCGGTCTGGATGCTGTGCTCCTGCACGCATCGGACGACGAGACGACGTCGGTGCAGGCCCTGCTTCGACTTGCTCTCACCGAACTCGGCCCGCGTAACCCGGGTGGTTCGCGATGACGCCCTCCGACCCCTCGACGCCTCGCGACGCGAGCCCGATTGTGAACCCCGAACCGCTCTCCGAAGGAGAGATCGCGTTCGAGGGAGCGCTCCGACCCAGGAGTCTCGCCGAGTTCGTCGGTCAGGCCCGGGTGCGTGGCCAGCTGCAGCTCCTCATCGAGGCGGCCGCCATCCAGAACCGCACCCCCGATCACATCCTGCTCGCGGGCCCGCCCGGTCTCGGCAAGACCACGCTCGCGATGATCGTCGCGCACGAGAGCGACCGTCCGCTCAGACTCACGAGCGGCCCGGCCATTCAGCACGCCGGCGATCTCGCGGCCGTGTTGTCGTCGCTGGTACCGGGCGAGGTGCTCTTCGTCGACGAGATCCACCGCATGGCGCGGACGGCCGAAGAGATGCTGTACCTCGCCATGGAGGACTTCCGTATCGACATCATGGTCGGCAAGGGTGCCGGCGCCACCTCGATTCCGTTGGACCTGGCGCCGTTCACGCTCGTCGGGGCGACCACACGATCGGGACTTCTGCCGAACCCGCTTCGCGACCGTTTCGGCTTCACCGCGCACCTCGAGTTCTATTCGACCGACGAGCTCGTGCACGTGTTGCGTCGCGCTGCCGCCCTCATCGAGCTCTCGATCGACGAGGCTGCCCTCGTCGAGATCGCCCAGCGATCACGAGGAACGCCGCGCATCGCCAACCGCCTTCTGCGGCGAGTGCGCGACTACGCGCTCGTGCACGGTGGTCGGGCGAGCACGTCGGTCGTCGACGCCGCACTCGAGCTCTATGACGTGGATGTGCTGGGGCTCGACCGGCTCGACCGAGCGGTCATGAACATCTTGATCACGCGCTTCAATGGGGGGCCCGTGGGCCTCAGCACCCTCGCCGTGTCGGTCGGCGAGGAGGCCGAGACGATCGAGAGCGTCGTCGAGCCCTTCCTCGTTCGGGTCGGTCTGATCACGCGGACCCCGCGTGGACGGGTGGCCACTGCCGCGGGATGGCGGCACATGGGAATCGACCGTTCGTCGGACTCCCTGTTCGGCGATGACCTATAATTCACTGTGGCCCATAGGCCCGCCCTCAGGCGGCGTCACTAGTATGAAGCCGACAATCACCCCCCATTGCTGGAAGGCACGACTTTTTCATGGCTCTTGATCCCCTAACCATTGGCATGCTGGCGGTACTGGCCATCCTCGTGTTCTTCATGTTCCGCAACAGCCGTAAGCGCCAGCGCGAGGCTGCAGAGCTGCAGCAGAAGGTGCAGGTCGGCGCAGACGTCATGACCAACTTCGGCGTCTTCGGAACCATTCTCGACATCGATGAGGACGACAACAAGGTTCTGCTCGAGACGTCGCCCGGTACCGTGCTCACCGTGCACCGCCAGGTCGTCACCCGGGTCATCGACGACCACGACAATGACACCACCGACGACACCGACACCGACGCGGCGACCACCGAGCCCGCATTCGGCAAGCGTGTCGAAGAGACCGTCGAGACGACTCCCGACTCGAAGCCCACCAGCTCGGGCTCCACGACGTCGAAGACCGACAAAGTCGACGAGTAACCTCCCTCCTTTTCCAACCCCTCGCGCACAACACACACCCGGCCGCTCTGGTTGGGGCGTGCGCTAAAGAAAGCTGAGTTCGCCGGTGGCATCAACTCTTTCCGCGGTCAAGCAGGCGTGGCGAACGCTCATCTGGCTCGTCGTCATTCTGGCCGTGCTCGCCGGAACCATCGCCGGTGGCGTACTCTTCAGCGCCCCCGGCGCGGGCTGGGGTCTCAAGCTGGGTCTCGACCTCGAGGGCGGAACGCAGATCATTCTCGCGCCGAAGCTCGAGAGCGGCCAGCAGGTCAACGCCGAGCAGCTGTCGCAGGCCGTGTCGATCATCCGGCAGCGCGTCGACGCCTCGGGCGTCTCCGAGGCCGAGATCAGCACTCAGGGCGGACAGAACATCGTCGTCTCGATTCCGGGAACCCCTGATCAGGACACGCTAAACCGCATCGAATCGTCGGCGAAGCTCGAATTCCGTCCGGTGCTCGTCGCCGACGCGGCCCCGACCGCGGCTGTCACGCCGACGGCGACTCCCGCAGAGGGATTGTCTGACACCCCGACCGTCGCGCCGACGAACGCAAGCGATCTCAACTGGGTCACGCCGGCCCTTCAGGACCAGTTCACCAACTTCGGCTGCGACTCAGACGGAGCCAAAGACGCCGGACAGGCCCCCGCGGACAAGCCACTCCTCGCATGTGATGAGAACGGTCAAGCCAAGTACATCCTCGGCCCCGTCGAGGTGACGGGCGAAATGATCTCGGATGCGACGAGCGGTGTCGCTCAGACGCAGACCGGAGCCTCGACCGGCCAGTGGGTCGTCAACATCGTCTTCAACGACGAGGGCACCTCGAAGTTCGCCGACGTCACCACCCGCCTGAACGCACTCCAGGGCAGCCAGAACCAGTTCGCCATCGTGCTCGACGGCAAGGTCATCTCGGCGCCCACCACCAACGCCGTCATCACCGACGGCCGGCCCCAGATCTCCGGATCCTTCACCCAGGACTCCGCGAAGACGCTCGCCGACAACCTGAAGTTCGGCGCCCTGCCGATCGGCTTCACGGTGCAGAGCAACGACTCCGTCTCGGCCACCCTCGGATCGTCGCAGCTCCTCAGCGGGCTCATCGCAGGTCTGATCGGTCTGATCCTCGTGGTCATCTACTCGCTCTTCCAGTACCGCGCGCTCGGCCTCGTCACCGTGGCCTCGCTCGTCGTCGCCGCCGCCATGACCTATCTGGTGATCGCCCTCATGTCGTGGCGTATCGATTTCCGCCTGTCGCTCGCCGGGGTCGCTGGTCTGATCGTCGCGATCGGATTCACGGCCGACTCGTTCATCGTCTACTTCGAACGAATCAGAGACGAGCTCCGAGACGGCAAGGGACTGGCATCCGCGGTCGAGGCCGGTTGGCGCCGCGCCAAGCGCACCATCTACGCCGCCAAGGCGGTCAACCTCCTGTCTGCCGTGGTGCTCTACGTGCTCGCGGTCGGAAACGTTCGCGGGTTCGCGCTCACGCTCGGTGTCACGACCGTCATCGACGTTCTCGTCGTGATCCTCTTCACCCACCCCGTGCTTCGTCTCCTCGCGGCGACCAAGTTCTTCTCGAGCGGGCACAAGGCATCCGGCCTCGACCCGACAGCGCTCGGCGCGATCTACCGCGGACGCGCCGAGTTCCGCAAGCCGGTCGACTCGATCGCCACAAAGAAGTCCGGCGCCGGTCGCGAGGCCGCGCTTCGGCAGACCATCGCCGAGCGCAAGGCAGCCCAGCTCACCGCTGAGAAGCCCGCTGATACCACGAAAGATGGGAAGGACTCCTGATGGCCAGTTTCGCGCAGTTCGGAAACGACCTCTACACAGGCAAGCGCTCCTTCGACTTCATCAAGCACCGGCGCATCTGGTACACGATCGCCATCGTTCTGATGGTCGCTTCGGTCGCCATCCCGCTGGTGAAGGGCGGCTTCAACTTCGGAATCGAATTCCGGGGCGGTTCGCAGTTCGTCGTCAGCGATGTCGCCGACACCCCGCAGTCCGTCGCGGAAGAAGCCGTCGCCTCCGTCGTTCCGAAGGCTGTCGCCCGCGTCTCGACCCTCGGCGCCTCCGGCGTCCGCGTGCAGACCGACCAGCTGACCGGCCAGGAGACCAACGAGGTCCGTACGGCACTCGCCACGGCCTATAAGGTTCCCGAGACCGAGATCACGGCTTCGTTCATCGGTGCGTCCTGGGGCTCGGATGTGACGGGTCAGGCGATTCGAGGTCTGGTCGTGTTCCTGATCCTCGCCGGCATCGCCATGGCCATCTACTTCCGCACCTGGAAGATGTCCGCAGCGGCCATGCTCGCCCTTCTGCACGACCTCGTCCTCACGGCGGGAGTGTACGCCGCGACAGGGTTCGAGATCACGCCGGCGGCGGTGATCGGCTTCCTCACCATCCTCGGCTACTCGCTCTACGACACCGTCGTGGTCTTCGACAAGGTTCGTGAGAACACCGCCCGCCTGGGCAAAGATTCGCATCTGACGTTCGGCGAAGCCGTGAACCTCGCGGTGAACCAGACGCTCGTGCGTTCCATCAATACGGCGGTGGTTGCGGCGCTGCCCGTGGCGGCGATTCTCTTCATCGGAGCCTTCGTTTTGGGCGCCGACACGCTGAGAGACATCTCGCTCGCGCTTCTGGTGGGAATCCTCGTCGGAACGTACTCCACGATCTTTGTGGCTGCGCCTCTCTACGCTCAGCTGCGCGAGCGCGAGCCGAAGATCGCCAAGCAGAACGAACGCACCCTCGCGGAGCGCGCACGCGCATCCTCTGCGGGACGTCCGTCGGACGCCGTGGTGGAAGGTCAGCCCACGGCGTAACCGCGTTGTTCTCGGCACTGTCCGGCGCGGGGGATAATTGACAGTGGAGGCCCCACTATGACGGACAGCACAACGACGTCGAATGCCAGCCTGCGCCGTCTGGTTCCGAGAATCTTCTCGCGAGCTCAGCCCACGGGCGCTGTCGATGCGTTGATTCGCACGGTGCGGCTGAATCACCCGAAGGCCGACCTCACGGTTATCGAGCGTGCGTACGCGGTCGCCGAGCGCGCTCACGACGGCCAGAAGCGGCGCAGCGGCGAGCCGTACATCACGCACCCGGTCGCTGTCGCGCAGATTCTCGCCGAACTCGGAATCGGCTCGAAGACCGTCGCCGCAGCTCTTCTGCACGACACGGTCGAAGACACGGAGTACTCGCTCGACCAGTTGCGCGCCGACTTCGGCGACGAGGTCGCCATGCTCGTCGACGGTGTGACGAAGCTCGACAAGGTCAAGTACGGCGACAGCGCCCAGGCCGAGACCGTGCGCAAGATGATCGTCGCGATGTCGCGAGACATCCGGGTTCTCATCATCAAGCTCGCCGACCGTCTGCATAACGCTCGCACGTGGGGATTCGTGCCCGCGGCATCCGCGGAACGCAAGGCGAAGGAGACACTCGAGATCTACGCGCCTCTCGCGCATCGTCTGGGAATCCAGACGATCAAGTGGGAACTCGAAGACCTGAGCTTCGCCGTGCTCTACCCCAAGCTCTACGTCGAGATCGAGAACCTCGTGCGCCAGCGCACGCCTCAGCGCGAGGCGTACGTGCAGCAGGTCATCGACTCGGTCAACGATGACCTGAAGAGCTCGAAGATCCGGGGCAAGGTCGTCGGCCGACCCAAGCAGTACTACTCGATCTACCAGAAGATGATCCTGCGCGGCCGCGACTTCGACGAGATCTACGACCTCGTCGGAATCCGGGTTCTCGTGAACTCGCTCCGCGACTGCTACGCCGTTCTCGGTTCGATCCACGCCCGCTGGAATCCGATTCCCGGCCGCTTCAAGGACTACATCGCGACGCCCAAGTTCAACCTCTACCAGTCGCTTCACACGACGGTCATCGGTCCTGATGGGCGCGCGGTCGAGATCCAGATCCGTACTCACGAGATGCACCGCCAGGCCGAGTACGGTGTCGCGGCCCACTGGAAGTACAAGGAGCGGGTGAACGGCGGACGAACCGCTCAGGTCGACCAGACCGCCGACAACGACATGGCCTGGCTCGCCCGCATCTCAGACTGGCAGGCCGAGACGGTCGACCCGGGGGAGTTCCTCGACTCGCTGCGCTTCGAGATCGGAGCCAAGGAGGTCTACGTCTTCACGCCCAAGGGAAAGGTCATCGGCCTTCCCGCCGGCGCTACTCCGGTGGACTTCGCCTATGCGGTTCACACCGAGGTGGGCCACCGCACGATGGGCGCGAAGGTCAACGGCCGTCTGGTGCCGCTCGAGTCCACCCTCAACAGCGGCGACTCCGTCGAGGTCTTCACCTCGAAGAATCCCGACTCCGGTCCCAGCCAGGACTGGCTCGCCTTCGTTCAGAGCCCTCGCGCCCGCAACAAGATCCGACAGTGGTTCACCAAGGAGCGACGGGACGAGGCGATCGAGCAGGGCAAGGATGCCATCGCTCGCGCCATGCGCAAGCAGAACCTTCCCCTGCAGAAACTCATGAGTCAGGACTCGTTCGCCGAGGTCGCCTCTCAGATGAGGTACGACAGCGTGTCGGGGCTCTACGCGGCAATCGGTGAGGGCCACGTGTCCACGCAGTCCGTGATCGAGAAGGTGCTTGCCGGACTCCAGAACGAGGCCATCAGCGAGGACTCCGACCTCGATGTCGTGGTGCACGGTCGTCGTCGAAGCAAGCTGAGCGACTCGGGCGTGCTGGTGAGGGGCGCCCCCGACATCCTGGTGAAGCTCGCGAAGTGCTGCACTCCGGTGCCGGGCGACAAGATCGTCGGCTTCGTCACGCGCGGGTCGGGAGTCTCGGTGCACCAGGCCGACTGCCACAACGTCGCATCGTTGCTCAATGAGCCTGAGCGGATGATCGACGTCGAGTGGGCGCCGTCATCGAAGAGTCTGTTCCTCGTGCAGATCCAGGTCGAGGCGCTCGACCGCTCCGGGCTTCTCTCCGATGTGACCCGCGTGCTCTCCGAACACCACGTCAACATCCTCTCAGCCACGGTCAACACCTCGAGCGACCGCCTGGCCATCAGCCGGTTCGTCTTCGAGATGGGCGACACCACCCACCTCGACCGCGTGCTCAACGCGGTGCGCCGCATCGATGCCGTGTACGACGTGTACCGGGTCAGCGACGGCTGATACCCGCATCGCCGACGATGGCGTCAGCGCGGTGCATCGCCTCGCTGCGCCAGCGCTGCTGAGAGAAGCGCGTCGGTGATGCGCTGAAGCGCACGCGCCTTATGAGGCAGATTGCGTGCGGCGTCGAAGTAGCCACGACACTCGGGCAGGCCTGACGACTCGAGGAGCTTCGCAATGATCGGGCCGTCTTTCGGGCCGTCGAACGCTCGATCGCGCGCCAGATCGATCGCCGTTCGAAGGGGAGTGGTGACCTCGATGCCGGCGATCGTCATCGTGTCGCCAGGCCTCAGCGCCACCTCGCGGACGACGGCCAGATGTCGAGAGGCACTCGACCTGTTGGCGTATCTCACGGCGATCGTGTGCAGTCGCGGTGGCGTCGTCACCGCGCCGTGCACCCAGGCAGCGCTGTGGCGTTCGACGATGCTGCGACGCGCCAGAACCGGTCGCACGGCGAGTGCTCGAACGACCGGAGTCTGAGGCACATCCGCGAAGACGAAGGCCGACGATGACAACGGTACGAGTTCTCCGTCGCGGCACGCCGCCCACAGTTCGCTCAGGGGGAGGTCGTCTTCGGTGAGGACGGATTCGAGGCGCGTCATACGCCCAGTGTGAAGTCTTCTCGGACTGCCGTTCGGCCTCGCGGTCGATCTGTGGAGAACTCGGAACGAGCAGCGGCTGCTAACCGAGCGCGTCGAGCCAGACCTTGCGCGCGTCGAGGGACTCCTGCAGTTCTTTGGCCTTGCGGGTATCTCCGGCGGCTGTCGCCGCAGCGATCTCGCCCTCGAGCTTCTCGATGGCGTCGTGCAGCTGGCCGGCGAGGCCCTCTGCTCGTGCCTTCTTCTCGGGGTTGTTGCGCTGCCAGAAGTCTTCGTCGAGCTTGCGCACCGCAGCTTCGACCTTGCGCAGGCGATCCTCGATGGGCTTGACCTGATCGCGGGGCACCTTGCCGATCTCGTCCCATCGGCGCTGGATGCCCGTGAGGACCTCTTTGGCGCGCGTGCGGTCGGTCTCGGCCAGCAGCGGCTCCGCTTCGGTCAAGAGGGCGAGCTTCAGCTGCAGGTTGCCGGCGAACTCCTCGTCGTCTTTCGCGATGATCTCGCTTCGAGCGCCGTAGACCACGTCGCCGGCGGCCTTGAATTTCTCCCACAGCGAGTCGTCGTAGCGCTTGCCGGCCCGTCCGGCCTTCTTCCACTCGTCGAGGAGGTCGCGGTAGGCGTTGACGCCGTCTGCGCCCTTCTCGGTGAGAGCCTCGGCGGCTGCGACGAGCTGCTGCTTCTTCGTGCGTGCGTCGCGGTGGGCGTTGTCGAGCTCGGAGAAGAACGCCTTGCGGTGCTGTTCGATGATCGTGCGCGCGTCGCGGAATCGCTTCCACAGTTCGTTGGCCTCGGCGCGGGGAAGGCGCGGGCCCTCCTGCTGGTGCTTCTGCCAGCGGGCGAAGAGCGAGTCGAGCGTGCTCGTCACCTGCTTCCACTGGGCCTTCGCGGGATCTTCGGCGGCCAGCGCCTCGATCTCGGTGACGATCGAAGTGCGGTACTCGATGGCCTCGGCCAGCTGCGCCTTGGCCTCGGCCGACTGCTGCTCGTTCAGTGCGCCGAGCGTCTCTGTGAGAGCGGCGAGACGGGTAGAGAGAGCCTCGAGGTTGCCGAGCGCGTTCGCGCTCGAGACGGCCTCGCTCAGTGCCTTGACGGCCTTGCCGATGTCGGCGGCAGAAGCGCCCCGCTTGGCGCGCTGCTCCAGCAACGTCACCTGGCCGGCGAGATCGGTGTATTTGCGCTCGAAGTACCCGAGGGCCTCCTCGGCAGTGCCATCGGGATACTGCCCGATCACACGCTCGCCGGACGCCTCGCGCAGATAGACCGTTCCGGTCTCATCTACGCGTCCAAATGGATGCTCAGCACTACTGGTCACGAAATTCACCCTGTCGACGTTGTTCGGAATGCGCTATTCAACCCTATTGCACGAGGGCAACTGGTTACTGAACCGCGATAGTGCCGATGGTAACGGGAATCGCAGGCTTGCCGTCGGCCGAACCGTCCGCGGTGCCGGCACTGATGACACCGGCCTTGAGCGCATCGAGCCCACTCGTGACCGTTCCGAGCACGGTGTAGCCGCCCGCGGCATCCGACGGAATCGTGGTGTCTTCGTACACGATGAAGAACTGGCTTCCCATGCTGGAGCCGTTTCCGCCCTGGCGTGCCATCGCGATGGTGCCCGCCGGGTACACGTCTCCCTCAGGCGCGTTCTCGATGGGGCCGAAGCTGTAGCCGGGGCCACCCGATCCGTCACCGTTGGGATCTCCGCACTGGAGCACGCCGAACCCGGGGGACGTGGTGAGCCTGTGGCACGTCAGGCCGTTGTAGAAGCCCTTCTGCGCCAGGGTCACGAAGTTGGCCACGCCCTGGGGAGCGGCTGCGCCGTCGAGGGAGATTCCGAGCGGGATGTCGTTGACCGTCATCTCGCCCGTCCACGCACGACCTTCGGCCACGGCGGGGTCTGGCACGTCGGCCGAGTTCGGCGTCGACGTCGGCGCGGGCGTGTCGGTGGATGCCGCGGTCGAGCTGGGCGACGGCGTCGGCGTTCCAGGGCCGCCCGAGAAATAGAACACCTGCACGACGACGGCAGCGGCGATGACCAGGATGGCCACGAGCACGGCGACCACATTGTCACGCCGGCGTCGAGCGATCTTCGAGGCGTGCATGGTCTGCCGCGCCTGATAGTCGCGCAGACGCTGACGCGCAGCGCGGGCCTCTCGGTCCTGATTCCTCGGTGCCACGGATCCTCCATCACCCGACAGATCGGGCGAACACTCGTTTGTTGGGTACGACGGGACCGCGTCGCGCGCGTGAATCCCTCCTGAACTTTACGGGCCACGGGGCATCCTTCCCAACCCGACGTTCTCGGGGCCGGTGTCGCATGCTGCCGGTAGCCTTATTCGATGGTCACCTCTCAGCCCGGTCTGCACAGCGGATCGGTTCCTCTCGCCGTGCGTATGCGCCCGCGCTCGCTCGATGAGGTGGCCGGACAAAAGCACCTGTTGCGCCCGGGGTCGCCTCTCGTGAACCTCGCGTCAGACACCGAGGGCACCCAGGGCTCGGTCTCGGTCATCCTGTGGGGGCCTCCGGGCACGGGCAAGACCACGCTCGCTCAGGCCATCGCGCACAGCTCCGGGCGCAAGTTCGTCGAGCTCTCCGCGGTCACCGCCGGAGTGAAAGACGTGCGCCAGGTCATGGAGGAGGCCTTCCGAAGCCGCGACCTCTACGGGCTGTCGACCGTGCTGTTCCTCGACGAGATCCACCGCTTCACCAAGGCGCAACAAGACGCCCTCCTTCCGGGAGTCGAGAACGGCTGGGTCATCCTGGTCGCGGCCACGACAGAGAATCCGTCGTTCTCGGTGATCTCGCCCCTGCTCTCCCGGTCGCTGCTCCTCACTCTCGAACAGCTCAGCGACGACGATCTCGGCATCGTCGTCGATCGCGCCGTGTCGGATGCCCGGGGTCTCGCCGGCCGCGTCCGTCTCGATCCCGACGCCCGCTCTGCCATCGTGCGTCTCGCATCCGGAGACGCGCGACGAGCGCTCACGGCCCTCGAGGCCTCTGCGGGGTCGATTCTCGCGTCGGCCCCGCCGAGTGGGAGCCCCGACGAGGACGAGAACGACGAAGCCGACGAGGCTCCTCTCATCACTGAAGAGACCGTCGCGCAGGCCGTCGACCGCGCCCTCCTGCGCTACGACCGCAACGGAGACGAGCACTACGACGTCATCAGTGCCTTCATCAAGTCGATCAGAGGCTCCGACGTCGATGCGTCGGTGCACTATCTCGCCCGCATGATCGAAGCCGGAGAAGACCCGCGCTTCATCTGCCGCAGACTCATCGTCTCCGCTTCCGAAGACATCGGCATGGCAGATCCTCAGGCGCTGGTCGTGGCCGTAGCGGCGGCCGACGCCGTTCAATTCATCGGCATGCCCGAGGGCCGCATTCCGCTGGCCGAGGCCACCGTCTACCTGGCGACCGCGCCCAAGTCGAACGCCTCCTACCTGGCGATCGACCAGGCCATCGGCGACATCAGAGCGGGAAAGTTCGGGCGCGTGCCCAAGCACCTGCGTGACGCCCACTATCCGGGCGCCAAGAGGCTCGGCCACGGCAAGGGCTACAAATACCCGCACGACGACGACAGGGGAGTGCTCACGCAGCAGTACCTGCCAGACGAGCTCGGCCGCACCGAGTACTACCGGCCGACAGAGCACGGAAACGAACGAGACGTGTCTGCTCGGTTGGCGAAGATCCGGCAGATCACCCGCGGGCAATAGAACTGCCGCTCTGCCGCGTCATACTGCCGCGTCCTACTGCCGCGCCTCGATGCTCGACTGTGGTAGTGTCGATACGCCTGTTCCGGGTGGCTTTCGTGCGGCTGCGAATCCATTCAGCGAAGATGGTCGTGTTCTGTAGCCGAACCGATCTCGGCACAATCCCCTCATTTTCCTCCGCAGACGAGGCCGACCTTCACGGGTCGAGTCTCTGACAGCGGTGATTCCTCTGTGGGAGCAGACACTCTGTTCGCACCTCATCCAGCACGACGATTCACTGAAAGGATGTACATGTCTACCAAGTCACGTACACGCAGCAAGACCCGCCTCTCGCGAGCCCTCGGCATCGCCTTGACCCCGAAGGCCGCGCGCTACCTCGAGAAGCGTCCCTACGCTCCGGGCGAGCACGGCCGCACCAAGCGCAAGACCGACTCCGACTACGCCGTGCGTCTGCGGGAGAAGCAGCGTCTGCGCGCCCAGTACGGAATCCGTGAAGCCCAGCTGAAGATCATCTTCGAAGAGGCACGTCGCGCCAAGGGCCTGACCGGTGAGAACCTCGTCGAGCTGCTCGAGATGCGTCTCGACGCCCTCGTCGTGCGCTCGGGCCTCGCCCGCACCACGGCTCAGGCTCGCCAGCTCGTCGTGCACCGTCACATCCTCGTCGACGGCCAGCTCGTCGACCGTCCCTCCTTCCGCGTGAAGCCGGGACAGCTCATCCACGTGAAGCCCAAGAGCGAGGGAACCGAGCCGTTCCAGGTCGCCGCCGCAGGCGGACACCTCGACGTGCTGCCCAAGGTTCCGGGTTACCTCGAGGTCGAGATCGACAAGCTGCAGGCTCGCCTGCTCCGTCGTCCGCTGCGCGCCGAGGTCCCCGTGACCTGTGAAGTGCAGCTCGTCGTCGAGTACTACGCCGCACGCTGATCCATCGCGTGCCCATTGGGTACGCTGAGGGGCGGGACACCGAGATTTCGGTGCCCCGCCCCTTTTTCATTGCAATGGATGCCCATGGCCGGCATCCGCTAAGGAGCTCACCCATGTCAGGTGGAGATATCGCCGGACTCATCGCGGCCGGAGTCTTCGCGATCCTCGTGGCCTTCCTCGCGCTGCCGCTCATCAAGCTGGGCGGCGTCTTCGACGAGACGCGTGCCGCGATCAAGGAGCTGAGCGACAACGTCACCCCGATCCTCGAGGAATCGACCGTGACGATTCAGGAGGCGAACAAGCAGATCGCCCGTGTCGACACGATCACGAAGAACGTCGCCGAGGTGACAGGAAACGTCACCAGTCTGGTGGCCCTCTTCGCTGCGTCGGTCGGCGGCCCCCTGATCAAAGTCGCCGGGTTCAGTGCCGCCGTGAGAGCGGGCATCCTGAGCTTCCGCGGACCGAAGCAGGCCTCCTCGCGCCGACGTCGGTCGAAGTAGTCACTCGGTGGAGTTCCTTCTGATCGTTCTCGCCATCGGGCTCGCCATCGGCCTGTTCTTCATCGTGCGTTCGACGGTGCGCTACATCCGATACTCCGATGCCTCATCAGACCCCGACGTGGGAGTGAATCCCCAGGCCGACTACATCTTCGGACGGGTCGGAGTTCAGGGCACCCCGGCCGCGGCCGACCAGCGACCGACGATCGTCGACGCTCCTTTCACCGACGCGGCAGCACCGACGATCGCCCCCATGGAGGTCGGCATGGTCTTCGGCAACCCGGGAGGTCGGCATCCCGTCACCCGCTACGACATACCGGACGGGCTGCACCTCACACTGCCGGAACTTCTGCAAGGCCTGCGTCGCGATCTCGTCGACGGCGAGGAAGCCTGCAGTATCGTCGCGGCCGGCAAAGCAGGTTCCAGCGACGCGCGCCTCGACTCCGCCGCCCGAGTTGCCGCCCTGCGAGACGACGTCGGCGCCCTCGAGGCGGTCCTCTCCGAGAGCGCGGGCGGCGACCCTGACGATGCCGTGCTCGACCAGGTGTGGATCTACGTGGTGTTGAATCGCATCGCCGTGTCGTGGGAGAGCTACGCCGCTCCTCGAGACGTGCTGGCGGCATCCGTTCGTCAATTCGAATGGCTCGACGCAGAGCTGTCGGCGTGGTTGACCATTCTCGACGACGAGACCGACGACGCCGCACTCGCTGCCGTGTGGCGGCAGCGACTCGACGACGAGGTATCCAGGCGAGCAACGGCCTTGGCCGTGCGCGCCGACTAAACTTGACTCCACCCCCAGCCCCCCACCACGCGTCTCGAGGAGAGAACATTGAAGAACATCCTGTGGCTCGCACTCGGAGTCGCTCTCGGATTCGTCGTCGCCCACCAGGTCAACCAGACCGCTGAGGGCAAGAGATTCTTCTCCGATCTCGATAAGCGCACCAAGGGGTTCACCGAGTCCGTCGTCGACGGCTACCGCGAGCGGGAGTCGGAGCTCCGCGCTGTCCTCTCCGACGCCGGCGACGCGATCACGTCGACTGGCCGCTAACACCTTTTCCCCTCGCGTCGTCGACTGCGGTCTTCGTAGTACGACGCGCCGAACGCAACGGACCCCATGAACACCGCCGATATCCGCCAACGCTGGCTCACCTTCTTCGCCGACAAGGGACACACGGTCGTTCCGAGCGCATCGCTCGTCAGCGACGACCCGACTCTGCTCTTCACTGTCGCGGGCATGGTGCCGTTCATTCCTTATCTCACGGGCCTGGTCCCCGCCCCGTACCCGAGGGCGACGAGCGTGCAGAAGTGCATTCGCACGCTCGACATCGAAGAGGTCGGCAAGACCACCCGGCACGGCACGTTCTTCCAGATGAACGGCAACTTCTCGTTCGGCGACTACTTCAAAGAGCAGGCCATCCGTTACGCCTGGGAGCTGCTCGTCACGCCCGAGGCCGATGGCGGACTCGGCTTCGACGAGAAAGACCTCTGGGTCACCGTCTACGAAGACGACGATGAGGCCATCGAGTACTGGAAGAAGACGGCGGGCCTGCCCGACGAGCGCATCCAGCGTCTGGGCATGGACTCGAACTACTGGTCGACCGGCCAGCCCGGCCCGGCCGGCCCCTGCTCCGAGATCTTCTTCGACCGCGGCCCCGCCTACGGTCGCGAGGGCGGACCGGCGGCCGACGACGACCGCTACATCGAGATCTGGAACCTCGTCTTCATGCAGTATCTGCGGGGAGAGGGAACCGGCAAGAACGACTTCGAGATCCTCGGAGATCTGCCGAGTCGCAACATCGACACGGGCATGGGCCTCGAGCGCGTCGCGTTCCTCAAGCAGGGTGTCGAGAACCTCTACGAGATCGACCAGGTGCGCCCCGTGCTCGACACGGCGTCGCTGATCTCCGGTCGTCGCTACGGCGCCGACCACGAAGACGACATCCGGATGCGCGTGGTCGCCGACCACGTGCGCAGCGCGTTGATGCTGATGTCCGATGGTGTGATGCCGTCGAACGAGGGCAGGGGATACATCCTCCGCCGCCTGCTGCGCCGCTCGGTGCGTTCCATGCGTCTTCTCGGCGTCGACACCGCGGTCTTCCCGGAGCTCTTCCCGGCATCCCGCGACGCCATGAAGGCCGCGTACCCCGAGGTGGAGACCGATTTCGACCGCATCTCGCGGACCGCGTACGCCGAAGAGGAGTCGTTCCTACGCACCCTCAGCGGTGGCATCAATATTCTCGACCTCGCCGTGAACTCGGCCAAAGACAAGGGTGCCAAGACCCTCGCAGGCGACACGGCCTTCCAGCTCCACGACACCTACGGCTTCCCGATCGACCTCACCATGGAGATGGCCGAGGAGGCCGGGCTCGCCGTCGACCGCGTCGCCTTCGAGTCGCTCATGAGCGAGCAGAAGCAGCGCGCCAAGGCCGACTCGAAGGCCAAGAAACTCGGCATCACCGATCTGGGTGTCTACAGCCAGTTCAGGGCCATCGGCGAGACAACGTTCCTCGGCTACGACGAGCTGGTCACCGAGTCGAAGATCCTCGGACTCATCATCGACGGACAGTCGGTGACGAGCGCCGTCGCCGGTGAGACCCTCGAGGTCATCCTCGCCGAGACGACGCTCTACGCCGAGTCGGGTGGCCAGGAGGCCGACTCCGGCGTCATCCGGGGCGACGGATTCGAGCTCGAGGTGCTCGACGTTCAGAAGCCCGTCAAGGGCCTGATCAGTCACCGCGTTCACGTCACGAGCGGCCAGGTGTCGGTCGACGATGCGGCGACGACCGTGGTCGACCCCGAGTGGCGTCGCGGCGCCACCCAGGCGCACTCGGGCACGCACCTCGTGCACGCGGCGCTTCGTCAGACCCTCGGCCCGCAGGCCCACCAGTCCGGCTCGTACAACAAGGCCGGGTACCTCCGTCTCGACTTCTCGTGGAACCAGCCTCTGTCGAGCGAGACGCGCTCTGAGATCGAAGAGATCTCGAACCTCGCGATCCGCAGCGATCTCGAGGTCGTCACGCGCGAGCTTCCCCTCGACGAGGCCAAGGCGCTCGGTGCCATGGCACTGTTCGGCGAGAAGTATGGCGACGTCGTGCGCGTCGTCGACATCGGTGGACCCTGGTCGCGCGAACTCTGCGCCGGAACGCATGTGCAGCACAGTTCCGAGATCGGCATGATCAATATCCTCGGAGAATCGTCGATCGGCTCGACCAACCGCCGAGTCGAGTCGCTCGTCGGGATCGAGGCGTTCCGCCAGTTCGCCGCCGAGCGCAGCGTCGTGACGCAGCTGGCGACCACACTGAAAGCTCCGCGCGAAGACGTGCCCGCTCGCATCCAAGACCTCGTCGCGAATTTGAAGGCGGCTGAGAAGAAGCTCGCCGCCTACGAGGCGAGCGCGCTCAGCGCGCGCGTTCCCTCGCTGGTCGACGCCGCGCGTACCGTGGGCGAGCTTCGCCTGGTCGCGACCGACGCCGGGGCCCTGTCGTCGTCTGATGATCTGCGAACACTGGTCACGGGAGTGCGCGAGCGGCTCGGATCCGCCCCCGCCGTCGTGGCTCTCGCAGCGATCGTCGCCGAGAAGCCCGTCGTCATCGTCGCGACCAACGACGCGGCGCGCGCGCTCGGGCACCGTGCCGGTGTTCTCGCCAAGCAGGCCGCATCCGTTCTCGGCGGTGGAGGCGGCGGAAAAGACGACCTCGCCCAGGGTGGCGGTACGAACGTAGGCGCCATCGACAGTGCCCTCGCGGCGGTGTCGCAGACGGTTCTGGGCTGATCGGGTGAGGTCAGGCGTGCGCCTCGGCGTCGACGTGGGCAAAGCCCGCATCGGCGTCGCGCGCAGCGACTTCCACGGCATGCTGGCGACCCCGCTCGAGACCGTTGCACGATCGACCGGCGACAGCACCACTGACGTCGATCGATTGACGGCACTGTGCGACGAACTCGACTGTTCCGAGGTCGTCGTCGGTCTGCCGCTGTCTCTGTCGGGAGGCACGACGCCGTCGACCGACGACGCGATCTCGTTCGCGGGGCGAATCGCCTCTGCCACGGGCAGGCCCGTGCGAATGATCGATGAGAGGCTCACGACGGTGTCGGCGCAGGCCGCCCTGCACACCTCCGGCCGTGCCGTGAAAGGGTCGCGTCCCGTGATCGACCAAATCGCCGCGGTTATACTTTTGCAGCATGCCCTCGATTCGGAGGCGTCCACGGGAAACCCGCCCGGAATCGCCGCATCCGAGTTGGGACCCGATCCACAGGGGGATTTACCGTGACTGACCGTCAGCCACCAGAAGACCACCCGTTCTCGGAGTTCCTGCGTGAGCCCGCTTCGACGTCGAAGCCAACGGGCCAGCCGCAGTCACGACGAGAGCGGCGCGAGACGCACGAAACCGTGCAGCACTCGACGCGGCCGCCCCGGCGGCGGCGTCGCGCACTCACCGGCGTGATCGTGACCGTCGTCATCCTCGGTCTGATCGTGGGAGGAGGCGCCTTCGTCTACTCGACGTTCGAGCCTCAGATCACCGCGATGCTCAACCCGAAATCCAGCGACGACTACAGCGGCAACGGCTCGGGCGAGGTCATGGTGAAGATCACAGACGGCGAGTTCGGCGACGCCATCGGGGTCAAGCTGCAAGAGGCCGGCGTCGTGAAGAGCTCCGACACCTTCTACTCGCTTCTGCTCAAAGAGAACCCGCAGCCCGTCTTCCAGACCGGCACGTTCAAGCTGGCGACGAAGATGAGCTCGAAAGCCGCACTCGCCGCACTGCTCGATCCGGCGAACAAGGTCGACTACACGCTGACGATCCCCGAGGGCACCACGGCGTCGGGCATCTACCAGTCGCTCGCCGACGTCACAGGGATGCCGTTCGACGACTTCAAGGCCGCGGGCGCGGACTTCGCATCACTCGGCGTACCCGCGGAGGCTCCGAGCATCGAAGGATTCCTCTTCCCGGCGACCTACGAGTTCCAGCCCGGACAGACGGCGGCCGAGATGCTCAAGACGATGGTCGACCGCACCTACCAGGCTCTCGATGCGGCGGGCGTGCCCGTCGATCAGCGCTTGCAGGTGCTGACGCTCGCCGGCCTCATTCAGAGCGAGTCCGGCAGCAAGGACGACATGTACAAGGTGTCCCGGGTCTTCCAGAACCGCATCGCCGACGGCATGAACCTCCAGTCGGATGCCACGGTTCGATACGGCGCCGGCGGTGGCGAGGTCGACACGACAGAGGCCGAACGCGACGACGCGTCGAACCCGTACAACACGTACGCCAACCCGGGTCTGCCCATCGGTCCGATCTCCAATCCGGGCGACGACGCCATCGATGCGGCTCTGCACCCCGCGGAGGGCGCTTGGCTGTATTTCGTCACCGTGAATCTCGACACGGGGGAGACCGTCTTCTCTGTCACTCAGGAGGAGCACGACGAAGCCGTGAAGCAGTACCAGGCGAACCACTGACGACCATGGCCGACTCGACGATGCCCGCAGCACCGATCCGGCGTCTGGCCGTCCTCGGCTCGCCGATCGCGCATTCCCTGTCGCCGCGTCTGCACACGGCGGCCTACGCCGCGCTCGGTCTCGACTGGCGTTACGACGCGGTCGACGTCACGGAGGACGATCTGGCCACGTTCGTGGCGGGGCGGCGTGACGAGTGGCTCGGACTGTCGCTGACGATGCCACTCAAGCACGGCATCCAGCCGATGCTCGACGGCCGTGACGAGCTGAGTATGCTCACCGGCTCGACGAACACCGTACGCTTCACGCACGTCGATGGAGAGCGTCGACTCGACGGCTTCAACACCGACGTCGGAGGCATCGTGCGTGCCCTCGCCGAGAAGTCGATCGTCCACGCCCGCCAGGTGGCGATCCTGGGTGCCGGGGCGACCGCCGCATCGGCCGTGGTCGCAGCAGCTCAACTCGGGGCAGAACACGTGAGCGTTCTCGCGCGCAGCCCGGAGAAGGCCGAAGACCTCACGCGGATCGCACACTCCGCGGGAACGTCGATCGCTCTTCTTCCGCTCACCGTCGCGTCGCTCGACATCGTCGACGCCTCGCTCGTGATCTCGACTCTTCCAGGAACCGTGGAACCCGCCGTGCTGCTCGGCGACAGCACGATCGCCGCCCGATCAGATCTGCTCGATGTCGCCTATCACCCCTGGCCGAGTGCCCTCGGCGACATCTGGAACGCCTCGGATCGATCGGTCGTGTCGGGCCTGCGCATGCTGATCCATCAGGCCCTCCTGCAGATCCGCATCTTCGTGAACGCCGATCCGGCGCTGCCTCTGCCCGACGAGTCGGCCGTGCTGGCGGCGATGGAGGCGTCGGTCAACAGTCTCGACGCACCGCTCGAGCGATAGCTCACCGCCCAAGCCAGAAGCCGATCTGTGGGAGGATCGAGTGTCGGCTGTCCGCACGCCGACGCGTCTGGCCGCCGGTCACCGGCCGCCGTCGACCATCCTGCCGCCTGAAGGAACAGCCCTTATATGCTTCGTTGGATCACCGCCGGAGAATCGCACGGCCCTGAACTCATCGCCACCATCGAGGGGCTGCCCGCCGGCGTGCCCGTGTTGATGGACGACATCCGCGCCGACCTCGCGCGCCGCAAGCTGGGCTATGGCCGAGGCGCGCGTATGAAGTTCGAGCAAGACGAGCTGACGATCTCGGCCGGTGTGCGGCACGGCTACTCTCTCGGCAGCCCGGTCGCCATCCGCATCGGCAACACCGAGTGGCCGAAGTGGGTCGAGGTGATGAGCCCCGAACCCGTCGATGCCGATCAGGCCAGTCGCGGTCGGGGAGCACCGCTCACGCGCCCTCGACCGGGTCACGCCGATCTGGTGGGTATGCAGAAGTACGGCTTCGACGAGGCTCGACCTGTTCTCGAGCGCGCGAGCGCCCGTGAGACGGCGGCACGGGTGGCACTCGGCGCCGTGGCGAGAAGCTTCCTGTCGCAACTGGGCATCTCCCTGGTGAGTCACACGCTGTCGATCGGTCCGGTGCGGGTGCCCGAGGGCAGCCCTCTGCCCATGCCTCGCGATGTCGCGACGCTCGACGCCGATCCTCTCCGCTGCTTCGACGAGGCGACCAGCGCCCTCATGGTGGCGGAGGTCGACGCGGCGCACAAAGACGGAGACACCCTCGGTGGCGTCGTCGAGGTGCTCGCCTACGGAGTGCCGCCCGGCCTCGGCTCGTACGTGCACTGGGACCGACGCCTCGACTCCGCGCTGGCTGCCGCTCTGATGGGCATCCAGGCGATCAAGGGCGTCGAAGTCGGCGACGGGTTCCTCACCACCACGCGCCGAGGATCGGACGCGCACGACGAACTCGTGCAGTCGGAGGGCCGGATCACGCGCCTCAGCGACAAGGCCGGCGGCACCGAGGGCGGAATGACGACCGGTACCGTGCTGCGTGTCCGCGCCGGAATGAAGCCGATCGCGACCATTCCCCATGCTCTCCGCACGGTCGACGTCGCCACGGGCGAGGCTGCGGCCGCGCACCACCAGCGTTCCGACGTGTGCGCGGTCCCCGCGGCCGGTGTCGTCGCCGAGGCGATGGTGGCGCTCGTGCTGGCGAACTCCGTGCTCGAGAAGTTCGGGGGCGATTCCGTGCCCGAGACCAAGCGCAACCTCGAGTCGTACCTCGCGCACATCCCCGACCGTCTCGCATCCGCCGGCACCGACGGCACCGACTAGGCCGGCTTCATGCTCCTCGTGCTGATCGGTGCGCCTGCCGCGGGAAAGTCCCGGATCGGCAAGAAGGTCGCCCGCACGCTGGGCGTGCCGTTCATCGACACCGACACGGAGATCGTGCGTCAGCACGGTGCCATCTCGGAGCTGTTCGCCGCCCACGGAGAGGCTCACTTCAGAACGCTGGAGCGCGTCGCCGTCGAGCACGCGCTCTCGGGAACGGGTGTCGTCGCGTTCGGCGGGGGAGCCGTGCTCGACCCGCGGACGCAGGCCGACATCGCGTCGCTGCCGGTCGTGCTGCTGACCGTCGACGCCTCCGCCGTCGCGGCGCGACTGGCCAACGGCAAGCGCCCTCTCATCACCTCGATCGAATCGTGGCAGGCGCTCGTCGACTCGCGCCGCGAGCTCTACGAGTCGCTTGCCGACTTCTCCATCGACACGTCTCATCGCCCGACGGAGGTCATCGCGACCGACATCGCGCGGTGGGCTCGTGCACACCGATCTCAGAAAGACACACAATGACAGAGAGCACCCCCGCGACCCGGATCACCGTCTCCGGGACGGACCCCTACGACGTCGTGATCGGACGAGGACTCGTCGGCGATCTCTCCGAGTTCCTCGGCCAAGGTGTGCGGAAGGTCCTGATCGTTCACGCTCCCACGTTGGCGGCGAAGGCGGCGGCGATGCGGGAGAGCCTGCTCGGCCGCTACGAGGTGCTTCTCGCCGAGGTGCCGGATGCGGAACAGGCGAAGCGCGTGGAGGTCGCCGCGTTCTGCTGGCAGGTCATGGGCCAGTCGGACTTCACGAGATCCGACGCCGTCATCGGCTTCGGCGGGGGAGCGATCACCGACCTCGCCGGGTTCGTCGCGGCGACCTGGCTTCGCGGCGTTCGCCTCGTGCAGGTGCCGACGTCTGTTCTCGGTCTCGTCGATGCAGCCGTGGGCGGCAAGAATGGCATCAACACGGCCGAGGGAAAGAACCTCGTCGGCACGTTCTACGCGCCGAGTGCCGTGGTCGGAGACCTCGACACGTTCGACACCCTTCCTCGAAACGAGATCCTCGCCGGCTTCGCCGAGATTGTGAAAGCCGGCTTCATCTCCGAGCCCGAGATCCTCGACATCATCGAGGCCGACGTCGACCGGGCAACCGACCCGTCAACCCCCGAGTTCAGGCGAATGGTCGAACTCTCGATCGCTATGAAGGCGCGCGTGGTCGGCGAAGACTTCACGGAGCAGGGTCTCCGCGAGATCCTCAACTACGGTCACACCCTGGGGCACGCGATCGAACACGCCGAGCGCTATCAGTGGAGGCACGGCGCCGCGATCTCGGTCGGCATGGTCTTCGCGGCAGAGCTGGGACGACTCACCGGAGCGCTGTCGGACGAGGTCGTCGAGCGTCACCGGCGCATTCTCACCTCGTTGACCCTGCCGGTCAGCTACCCGGTCGGGCGCTGGCAGACCCTGCTGGCGACCATGCAGCGCGACAAGAAGGCTCGCGCGGGCATGCTCCGTTTCATCGTCCTCGATGACCTCGCCAAGCCATCGGTTCTCGCCGGTCCTGAAACATCGCTTCTCTTCGCCGCGTATCAGGAGATCGGCTCCTGACCGAGACTGTGCAGGAGAAGACTGCCGCCCTGGGGACAAGTTCAGAGCTCGCCGTCTGAAAGAGGCGAAGGTGTCTGCATGACGATCTCCTCTTCGACACCCGGTCCCGACACGATCATCTCCACCGACGCCGACGCTCGCGAGCTCCTCTCCACACTGCTCGGTCCCGCGCTCAGACGCCAGCTCTGGGCATTTCTCCTCGCCTCGAACGGACGGCAACTGCCCATCGTCATACCGATCGACGGCATTCCGGTCAGTCCGAGCGAAGACGAGCTGCGTTCGATCGTGTCCAGCCTGGGGCAGGTTCTCGACGAATACGGTCCGGGAGGCAGCATCCTCTTCGCCCTCGAGCGGCCTGGAGACGAGACGCCTCACGGGTTCGACGAGCTGTGGGCAGACGGGCTGCACTCCGCAGCCGACGCCGAGGCCGTCGACGTCTTCGCGATCTATCTCGTGCACGACGACGGGCTCCGCATGATGAAAGCACGGCTGTCTGCTCCTCGCTAGAGTTAGGCGTCATGACCACTGTGCTCGTGCTGAACGGACCAAACCTCTCGCGTCTCGGCAGCCGAGAGCCAGACGTCTACGGATCACAGGATCTCGATGCCCTCCGCACCCTGCTCGTCGCCGACGCGGCAGATCGTGCAACCATCGAGCTGCGTCAGACCGACGACGAGGCGCAGCTGATCCGCTGGCTCCACGAGGCGGTCGACTCGTCGACACCGGTGATCCTGAACCCCGCCGCTTTCACGCACTACAGCTACGGACTTCGCGATGCCGCAGCCATGGTGACCAAAGCGGGCATTCCTCTCGTCGAGGTGCACATCTCGAATCCGCACGCCCGTGAGACGTTCCGGCACACGAGCGTCATCTCCGGCGTCGCCACCGGCGTCATCGCGGGCTTCGGATTCGACTCCTACAGGCTGGCACTCCGGGCGGTGATCGGCCTCAACTAGGCCGAGAGTCGCCAGACGGTACACTCACTGAGGGCCATTTCTCGCGCCCGCACAATTCTTCACTCGAACGGAACAGTTTTTCCATGGCTTCAACCAGCGACATCAGAAACGGCGCCGTCCTCAAGATCGACGGCCAGCTCTGGGCAGTCATCGACTTCCAGCACGTCAAGCCTGGCAAGGGCGGCGCATTCGTGCGCACCAAGATGAAGAACGTCCTCACCGGCAAGGTCGTCGACAAGACGTTCAACGCCGGAGCGAAGATCGAGACGGCCAATGTCGACCGTCGCGACTTCCAGTACCTGTACAAAGACGGCAACGACTTCGTCTTCATGGACACGGCCGACTACGACCAGCTGACCGTGACCGCTGCTGTCGTCGGCGACGCCGCCAACTTCATGCTCGAGAACCAGGCCGTGACGGTCGCGCTCAACGAGGGGCTTCCGCTCTATGTCGAGCTGCCCGCGAGCGTGACGCTCGAGATCACGTACACCGAGCCTGGCCTGCAGGGCGACCGCTCGACGGGTGGCACCAAGCCCGCCACGGTCGAGACCGGCTACCAGATCCAGGTTCCGCTCTTCCTCGAGCAGGGCACCCGCGTCAAGGTCGACACGCGCACGGGGGACTACCTCGGCCGCGTGAACGACTGACCGCGAAAGCGATTACGCAATGAGTGCACGCACCAAAGCTCGCAAGCGCGCCCTCGACGTGCTCTACGTCGCCGACGTCCGACAGATCTCGATCAACGAGGCCCTCGCCGCCGAGGCCACCCGTGCGCTGAGCGAACCGGCCCGAGAGGCATCGTGGCTGTACGCCCGCGAGATCATCGACGGCGTCGTCGACCACGGCGACGAGATCGACGAACTCATCGAGACCTACGCCCAGGGCTGGACGCTCGCGCGCATGCCGATCATCGACCGCGCGCTGTTGCGTATCGGCATCTGGGAGGTCCTCTTCAACGACGACGTTCCCGACGGCGTGGCGATCAATGAGGCCGTCGACGCGGCCAAGCTGCTCAGTACCGACGACTCCGGCAGCTTCCTGAACGGAATCCTGGGACGCGTGCAGCAGTCCAAAGGCTGAGCGCTCCCCGTGACAACGGAGAGTACCCCGGAGCACCACACGTCGACTGATAGGCTCATCGGCGAAACAGACATCCTTTAACCATCCGTCCTGTGAGGCGGGGAAGGAGGTCAGGCTCGTGGCTCGAATAGTGCTGCAGAACTCTGACATAACCCGAGCGTTGACTCGGATCTCGCACGAGATCCTCGAGTCCAACCGGGGAGCGGACGATCTCGTGATCCTGGGCATCCCCACGCGCGGAGTGATCCTCGCCGAAAGGATCGGTGCGCAGATCCGCCAGATCGAGGCCTCGGCGCCGGTCGATCTCGTGGGTTCGCTCGATGTGACCATGTACCGCGACGACCTCGCACACCATCCGACCCGTGCGCCGCAGCGCACCCGGGTTCCCGCTGGCGGAATCGACGGCAAGACGGTTGTGCTCGTCGACGACGTCCTCTACTCCGGACGCACCATCCGCGCCGCGCTCGACGCCATCGGAGACCTGGGCCGGCCACGCGCGGTTCGCCTCGCAGTCCTCGTCGACCGGGGACATCGAGAGCTGCCCATCAGAGCCGACTTCGTGGGCAAGAACCTGCCCAGCTCCACCGATGAGCGCATCAACGTGCGTCTCTCCGAGATCGATGGCAGCGAAGAGGTCAGCATCGACCTCGCGACGGGAGCCGGCGCATGAGGCACCTCCTCTCCACCCGAGATCTGCTCCGCGATGACGCGATCGGGCTGCTCGACATCGCGGAAGACATGAGCGAGGTGCAGAACCGCGAGGTCAAGAAGCTCCCCACCCTGCGCGGCAAGACGGTCGTCAACCTCTTCTTCGAGGATTCGACCCGAACCCGCACCTCATTCGAGGTGGCGGCGAAGCGCCTCTCAGCCGATGTCATCAACTTCTCGGCCAAGGGATCGAGCGTGTCGAAGGGCGAGAGCCTGAAAGACACGGCCCAGACCCTCGCGGCGATGGGGGCAGACGGCGTCGTCATCCGGCACTCCGCTTCGGGCGCCCCGCAGGTGCTCGCGCAGAGCGGCTGGATCGATGCCGGAGTGGTCAACGCCGGCGACGGCACCCACGAACATCCCACCCAGGCACTGCTCGACGCCTTCACCATGAGGCGGCGAATCCACGGCGACGCGGCTCGCGGTCGTGACCTCGACGGCGTCAGCGTCATGATCGTCGGGGACGTTCTGCACTCCCGGGTAGCGCGCTCGAACCTCTGGCTCCTCGAGACCCTCGGAGCGCACGTCACCTTCGTCGCTCCGGCCACTCTGGTTCCCGTCGGTGCATCGACGTGGCCGGCGGACATCCGGTACGACCTCGATGCCGCGCTCGCCGAGGTGCGGCCGGACGTGGTGATGCTGCTGCGCATCCAGCAGGAGCGTATGAACGCAGCATTCTTTCCCACGACCCGCGAGTACGCGCGCCAGTGGGGCCTCGACGATGAGCGTCTGCTGGCCCTGCGCCCCGATAGCATTGTCATGCACCCCGGCCCCATGAACCGTGGACTCGAGATCTCGTCTCGGGCCGCCGACTCGGCGCAGTCCACCGTCATCGAGCAGGTGGCCAACGGGGTGTCGATCCGCATGGCCGTGTTGTATTCATTGCTGTCCGGCGACCGGGAGGCCAGATCATGACAACGACCCTGATCACGGGGGCGACACTGCCCGACGGAACCACGACCGATCTCCTGATCGCAGACGGGGTGATCGCCGAACGCGGGGCAGGGCTTTCTGGGCCCGCCGGCGCACGCGTTCTGGATGCCGCGGGTCTGGTCGCGCTTCCGGGTCTCGTCGATCTGCACACGCACCTTCGCGAACCCGGATTCGAACAGAGCGAGACGGTGCTGTCGGGAACGAGGGCCGCAGCGGCGGGCGGCTTCACCGCTGTCTTCGCCATGGCGAACACGATGCCCGTCTCGGACACCGCGGGTGTCGTGGAGCAGGTGCAGGCCCTGGGCGACGCGGCCGGCTACGCCACTGTTCGTCCCATCGGCGCGGTCACCGTGGGACTCGGCGGC
This sequence comes from Agreia sp. VKM Ac-1783, assembly GCF_900177765.1. Classification (GTDB taxonomy): domain Bacteria; phylum Actinomycetota; class Actinomycetes; order Actinomycetales; family Microbacteriaceae; genus Agreia. Next base: position 256,161 of record NZ_FXWI01000002.1, on the reverse strand, counting down.
GAGCGCCTGTCGGAGATCGGCGCGATGGCGAACTCCCGTGCCGGCGTGCGGGTCTTCTCCGACGACGGCAAGTGCGTGCACGATTCACTGCTGATGCGCCGCGCCCTCGAATATGTGAAGACCTTCGACGGCGTCGTGGCGCAGCACGCCCAGGATCCGCGACTGACCGAGAACGCGCAGATGAACGAGGGCGCTCTCTCGAGCGAACTCGGCCTCAAGGGCTGGCCTGCCGTCGCGGAGGAGTCGATCATCGCCCGCGACGTCCTGCTCGCCAAGCACGTCGGAGCCCGGTTGCACATCTGCCACCTGTCGACGGCGGGCTCGGTCGACGTCGTGCGCTGGGCGAAGGCCCGCGGCATCGAGGTCACAGCGGAGGTCACGCCGCACCACCTGCTGCTCACCGAAGAGCTCATCCGCAGCTACGACGCGCGCTACAAGGTGAACCCCCCGCTTCGCCGCGACGAAGACGTGCGCGCGCTCCGCGAGGGGCTGGTCGACGGCACCATCGACATCGTTGCGACCGATCACGCGCCGCACCCCGAAGAGTCCAAAGACTGCGAGTGGGACCACGCGTCGTTCGGCATGGTGGGCCTCGAGTCCGCTCTCTCGGTCGTGCAGGCCGCGATGGTCGACACCGGTCTGTTCGATTGGGCGGATGTCGCTCGCGTGCTTTCTCAGACCCCGGCCCAGATCGGCAGACTCGAGGGTCACACGCACTCGTTCGAGATCGGCGCGAGCGCCAACCTCGTCCTCGTCGATCCCGCGTCGTCGAGCACCTTCTCGGTCGACAGACTCGCGGGTAAGAGCCACAACTCGCCCTACCTCGGCATGACCCTTCCCGGATCGGTGCGTCACACGTTCCACCGCGGCTACCCGACCGTGCTCGACGGCTCTGTTCTGAGCGCATCAGAGGTCGCCGCGGCGGCCACGGCGGCAGGGGTGGCCCGTGGATAGGATCCTTCCCGGCTCGATCATCATCGTCGGAGTCATCGGGCTCCTGATCCTGATGGTTCTCGGTTGGCGAGCGCGCGGTCGTCGCCAATCCGCGCTGTCGACCTCGGCGGTGCCCGCCGACGAGCTGCTCGGCGAGTTGCGCGTCGCCGTCACCGGTCTCTACGTCTCGACCACGACCGCGGGCGCCCCCCTCGACCGGGTGACCTTGCCCGGCCTCGGATTCCGGGGGCGCGCAGCCGTCTCCGTGTTCGACGCCGGCGTCCTCATCGCCGTGACCGGCGAGCCGCAGGTCTTCGTCGCGGCCGATCGCATCCGCTCCGTCGGTACGTCGACATGGACCATCGACCGGGTCGTGGAAGAGGGCGGCCTGGTTCGCCTCGACTGGATCCTCGAATCGGAATCTCCCACCCCGTCGGCCGATGTCGAGAGCTTCTTCCGCATCGAGAGTCCCGAACAGAGTTCCCGCCTCATCGAGGCGATCACCGTGCTTACGCCCTCACAGGGCCCTGCCAACCCCGACCAGGAAGGATCCCTCGCGTGATCTCAACAGAACCCGCCGTCCTCGTACTCGAAGACGGCAAACGCTACGCAGGTCGCGCTTACGGCGCCCGCGGACGCACCCTGGGAGAGGCGGTCTTCGCCACCGGCATGACCGGGTACCAGGAGACGCTCAGCGATCCCTCCTACGCCGGCCAGATCGTTCTGCAGACCGCGCCCCACATCGGCAACACGGGCACGAACGACGAGGACCTCGAGTCCGCGAAAATCTGGGTGGCCGGATACGTCGTGCGCGACCCCTCGCGCATGGTCTCGAACTTCCGCGCGACCCGCAGCCTCGACGACGATCTCGTCTCCGGCGGAATCGTCGGCATCTCCGGCGTAGACACCCGCGCGATCACCCGGCACCTGCGCTCTCTCGGAGCCATGCGCGCCGGAATCTTCTCGGGAGACGACTTCGATCTCAGCGACTCTGAGCAGCTCGCCATCGTGCGCGATGCAGAGGCCATGGCGGGTCGCAACCTCTCGAAGGAGGTCTCGACCCCCGAGCAGTACACGATCGACGCTGTCGGCGAGCGCGTCGGAAGTGTCGCTGTCCTCGACCTCGGAGTGAAGACCTCGACGCTCCGCTATCTCGCCCAGCGCGGCTTCGATGTCGTCGTCCTGCCCGAGTCGGTGACGACGGAGGAGGTCGTGGCCCTCAAGCCGAGCGCCCTGTTCTACTCGAACGGCCCCGGCGACCCGGAGGCATCCGAACGTCACGTGCAGCTGCTTCGCGACGTGCTCTCCGAGAAGATCCCGTACTTCGGCATCTGCTTCGGCAACCAACTCCTCGGTCGCGCCCTCGGCTTCGGCACCTACAAGCTGCCCTTCGGTCACCGCGGCATCAACCAGCCCGTGCTCGACAAGACCACGGGCCGGGTCGAGATCACCAGCCAGAACCATGGCTTCGCCGTGGATGCGCCGCGCGAGGGCGTCGTCGACAGCCCGGCCGGCTTCGGCCGGGTCGAGGTCAGCCACCTCAGCCTGAACGACAACGTGGTGGAGGGCATCCGCTGCCTCGACATCGACGCGTTCAGCGTGCAGTACCACCCGGAGGCCGCGGCCGGGCCGCACGACTCCATGTACCTGTTCGATCGCTTCCGCGACATGGTGCTCGCCATCGACAAGGGCGAGCCCCAGACAGAGATTCACTCCATCATCGACGGGAAGAACCAGTAATGCCTCGCAGGGAAGACATCAAGAGTGTCCTGGTCATCGGCTCCGGACCGATCGTCATCGGCCAGGCGTGCGAATTCGACTACTCCGGAACCCAGGCGTGCCGCGTTCTCCGCGAGGAGGGCGTGCGCGTCATCCTCGTGAACTCGAACCCGGCCACGATCATGACCGACCCGGACTTCGCCGACGCGACCTACGTCGAGCCCATCACCTGGCAGGTCATCGAGACCATCATCGCCAAGGAGAAGCCCGACGCCATTCTGCCGACCCTCGGGGGCCAGACCGCGTTGAACGCGGCCATCGATCTGCACAAGCACGGCATCCTCGAGAAGTACGACGTCGAACTCATCGGCGCCTCGTTCGAGGCGATCAACAAGGGCGAGGATCGCCAGATCTTCAAGCAGCTCGTTCTGGATGCCGGTGCCGACGTCGCCCGCTCGCACATCGCGCACACGGTCGAGGAGGCCGTGGAATTCGCACTCGACCTCGGGTACCCCCTGGTCGTGCGCCCCTCGTTCACCATGGGTGGGCTGGGCTCCGGATTCGCCTACACCGAGGCAGAGCTCCGCCGCATCGTCGGCGACGGTCTGCACCAGAGCCCCACCACCGAGGTGCTGCTCGAGGAGTCGATCCTCGGCTGGAAGGAATACGAGCTCGAGCTCATGCGCGACACGGCCGACAACACGGTCGTGGTGTGCTCGATCGAGAACGTCGATCCGGTCGGTGTGCACACCGGCGACTCGATCACGGTGGCGCCCGCACTCACCCTGACCGACCGCGAGTACCAGAACATGCGCAACATCGGCATCGACATCATCAGGGCCGTCGGCGTCGACACGGGTGGCTGCAACATCCAGTTCGCCATCGATCCCGCGAACGGCCGGGTCATCGTCATCGAGATGAACCCGCGCGTCTCACGCTCGAGCGCGCTGGCATCCAAGGCCACCGGCTTCCCGATCGCCAAGATCGCCGCAAAACTGGCGATCGGCTATCACCTCGACGAGATCCCCAACGACATCACCAAGGTGACGCCGGCGTCGTTCGAGCCGACCCTCGACTACGTGGTCGTCAAGGTTCCCCGGTTCGCCTTCGAGAAGTTCCCAGCTGCCGACACCACGCTGACCACGACCATGAAGTCGGTCGGCGAGGCGATGGCCATCGGCCGCAACTACACGCAGGCGCTGCAGAAGGCTCTGCGGTCGCTGGAGAAGCGCGGCTCGTCGTTCCACTGGGAGCCGCTCGACGCATCCAAGGACGAGCTGCTGGCCCTGGCCAGCGTGCCGACCGACGGTCGCATCGTGACCGTACAGCAGGCGCTCCGCGCCGGTGCCACCGCGGAGGAGGCATTCGAGGCCACGAAGATCGACCCCTGGTTCATCGACCAGATCGTGCTCATCAACGAGGTGGCGGAGGCCATCGCGTCGAGCGAGAACGCCGACACGAACATGTTCCTCCTCGCGAAGGAGCACGGATTCTCCGACGCGCAGATCGCCGCCCTCCGCGGCTTCGGCGAGAAGGAGGTGCGCGAGGTGCGCCACATCCTCGGCGTGCGTCCCGTGTTCAAGACCGTCGACACCTGCGCGGGGGAGTTCCCGGCACTCACGCCGTATCACTACTCCAGCTACGACTTAGAGACGGAGGTCGAGCCCTCCGACCGCCGCAAGGTCGTCATCCTGGGTTCCGGCCCCAACCGCATCGGCCAGGGAGTCGAGTTCGACTACTCCTGCGTGCACGCCTCGTTCGCCCTGAGCGACGCGGGCTTCGAGACGATCATGATCAACTGCAACCCCGAGACCGTGTCGACCGACTACGACACGAGCGACCGGCTGTACTTCGAACCGCTCACCCTCGAGGACGTGCTCGAGGTCATCCACGCCGAGAGCCAGTCAGGCGAGCTCGTCGGGGTCGTCGTGCAGCTGGGCGGCCAGACCGCCCTCGGACTCGCCAAGGGCCTGAAGGCCGCGGGCGTCCCGATCCTCGGCACCACGCCCGAGGCGATCGACCTCGCCGAAGAGCGCGGGCTCTTCTCGAAGATCCTCGACGACGCGAATCTCCTCGCCCCGAAGAACGGTACGGCGAGCGACTTCACCGGCGCCGTCACGATCGCAGAAGACATCGGATACCCGGTTCTCGTGCGCCCGTCTTATGTGCTGGGTGGCCGCGGCATGGAGATCGTCTACGACTCGCCCTCGCTCGAGGACTACTTCTCGCGCATGGACGGTCAGGGCATCATCGATCCGGCCCACCCGCTGCTCGTCGACCGATTCCTCGACGACGCGATCGAGATCGACGTCGACGCGCTCTACGACGGACACGAGCTCTATGTCGGCGGCATCATGGAGCACATCGAGGAGGCGGGAATCCACTCCGGCGACTCGAGCTGCACACTTCCTCCGGTCACCCTCGGCCGCGAGGTCATCGACCGGGTGCGCATCGCGACGCTCTCCATTGCGGAGGGCATCGGCGTACGAGGCCTGCTCAACGTGCAGTTCGCGATCGGCCAGGGCATCCTCTACGTTCTCGAGGCCAACCCGCGCGCCTCGCGCACCGTGCCCTTCGTGGCCAAGGCGTTGGGCATCCCGCTCGCCAAGGCCGCCTCGCGCATCATGGTGGGATCGACGATCGCAGAGCTGCGAGCCGAAGGCATGCTGCCCGTCGTCGACGGCTCCATCGTGCCTATGGATTCGCCGATCGCCGTGAAGGAGGCCGTGCTGCCGTTCAAGCGCTTCCGCACAAAAGACGGGCTGATCGTCGACTCGCTGCTCGGCCCTGAGATGCGCTCGACGGGCGAGGTCATGGGAATCGACCGCGACTTCCCCCGCGCGTTCGCAAAGAGTCAGGAGGCCGCGTATGGCGGCCTGCCGACCTCCGGCACGGTCTTCGTCTCCGTCTCCGATCGAGACAAGCGGGCCATCGTCCTCCCGGTTCTCCGTCTGCTCGAGCTGGGCTTCGACATCCTCGCCACGGCCGGAACCGCCGAGGTCCTGAACCGCAACGGCATCACCGCCCGCATTGTGCGCAAGTTCAGCGAGGGAGCTTCGAGTGACGAAGACGAGCCGACGGTCGTCGATCTCATCAACCGCAACGAGGTCGACATCGTCGTGAACACCCCCAGCGGGTCGAGCGCACGAGCCGACGGGTACGAGATCCGAGCGGCGGCGGTGGCGGCCGACAAGCCTCTGTTCACGACCATCGCCCAGCTGGGCGCGGCGGTCGCTTCGTTCGAGGCGACCCGAGAGGGCTTCGACGTGTCTAGCCTGCAGGAATACGCGATCGCCAGGGCAGCGCGCCTGTGACCCGCACGTTCGGTCAGCGCCTGCACGCGGGCATCGAACAGTACGGCCCGCTGTGCGTCGGCATAGATCCCCACGGTTTCCTTCTGGATGCCTGGGATCTGCCGCGCACGGCGACCGGCCTGCGCGAGTTCGGGCTGAGGGTGGTCGAGGCAGCGAGCGGCACGATCGGCATCGTCAAGCCACAGGTCGCTTTCTTCGAGATGTTCGGCTCGGCCGGATTCTCGGCTCTCGAAGAGGTGCTCGCGGCCGCTCGCGCGGCCGGACTGATCGTGATCGCCGATGCAAAGCGCGGCGACATCGGGTCGAGCGTCGACGCGTACGGCGACGCCTGGCTCACCCCGGGCTCTCCGCTCGAGGCCGACGCCGTGACTCTGGCCGCGTACACGGGAACGGGGGCTCTGGCAGGAGTCTTTGATCTGGCGGAGCGTCACGGCAAGGGCGCATTCGTGCTCGCCGCGACGTCGAACCCGGAATCGCAGACGCTGCAGACCGCGACGGTGACCGGGGGAGAACGACCAGGGATCAGCGTCGCCGGGCTCGTCGCAGCCGAGATCGACGCGTGGAACCGTTCGCACGCATCCACGGACGACGGCGAGGGCCACGAACTCGGTAGCATCGGAGTCGTGCTCGGTGCGACGAAGAACCTTCTCGATTACGGGGTCGACGCGCTGTCGCTCGGCCAGGCGACTCCGCTGATGCCCGTGCTCGCCCCGGGGTTCGGACACCAGGGAGCTCGCTTCGACGACATCCGCTCGATCTACGGGCCGCTCTCGGCCGGCACGGTCGTGAGCACGTCGAGAGCCGCACTCGCTGCCGGGCCATCCGCCCTCAGAGACACGCTCGCCGACCAGGCGGCCCAACTAGCCGGAGCCCTGTCATGACCGTTCCCGACGTCGATCGCGCGGCCGGATCCCGGGCTGCCATCGCGGCCCGGCGTGCCCGCGCAGCCATCAAGAAAGCGGTAGCGGAGCAGCGCCGCAGCGCGACCGGCGTGCTCGACCGGGCCTCGAAGCATCCCGACAGCCTCGAGGCCGGCATGCGGGTCACCGAACTGCTCCAGGGCATCCCGGGTCTCGGTCGCGTTCGAATCGAGCGGGTCATCGAGCGACTCTCGATCTCGCCGAGCAAGCGTCTAGGCGGGCTCGGTGCGCTGCAACGCGATCGTCTGCGCGCCTACCTCGAGAAGCGCGCGCCCTTCTCCGGCGACGAGGACGCCTCGCGCCTGGTGGTCCTGGCGGGCCCGACAGCGGTCGGCAAGGGAACGGTGTCCACCTGGATCCGCGAGAACGTGCCCGGTGTTCTGCTCTCGGTCTCTGCCACGACCAGGGCTCCGAGACCGGGGGAGATCGACGGCGTCAGCTACTACTTCGTCGACGACGCCGAGTTCGACCGGATGATCGCGGCCGGCGAGTTCCTCGAGTGGGCCGTCGTGCACAACTCGTCGCGCTACGGCACCCCGCGCGCCCCCATCGATAAGGCGCTGGCCGAGGGCAAGAGCGTGCTGCTCGAGATCGACATCCAGGGCGCGCGCCAGGTGCGCGAGGCCATGCCTGAGGCCCGACTGGTGTTCCTGCTACCGCCGAGCTGGGCGGAACTCGTGCGCCGACTCACGGGCCGAGGCACCGAGACGGCCGAGGAACAGGAGCGTCGACTGGCGACGGCCGAGGTCGAACTGGCCGCTCAGAACGAGTTCGACTACCTCATCGTCAACAACGACGTCGAGACCGCCGCGCGCGACGTCGTGGAGCTCATGAAGTGATAAGCGGCCAATCCGAGAGATCAACGGCTTATTCGAGGTAGACTTGTCTACTTGTGCACGGTGAACCCCGCACGATCACCGCACGATCTTTTCTCAATCCGGCCGGCGAGGCCAATCAAGGAGTATCACCATGGTCAACAGGGCACAGGGAATCATCGATCCCCCCATCGACGAACTGCTCTCGAAGGTTGAATCCAAGTACGCGCTCGTGATCTTCGCATCGAAGCGCGCGCGACAGATCAACGACTACTACGCCGACCTGCACGAGGGAAGCCTCTTCGACAACGTCGGACCGCTGGTCGACTCGACGATCGACGACAAGCCCCTCTCGGTCGCCATGCACGAGATCAACGAGGACAAGCTCACGGTCAAGCCGATCGCGGCCACCGAATAGCAGCAGCGAATGCAGGTCCGTTCCCCGGGCTGTCGTCGGGCCAGCGCCCGAGCGACCGGGGAGCGGATTCGTTCGTTAACGGCAGAGTTGTGTACGACGGAAGGGCAGTACTGAGGTGACAGACCCGCAGAAGCGACTGCGCATCGTGGTGGGAATCACGGGTGGCATCGCGGCGTACAAAGCCGTGGGCGTCGTGCGTGCTTTCGTACTGGCGGGCCACGACGTGCAGGTCGTCGCAACTGAGCACGCCCTGCGATTCGTCGGCAAGCCGACGCTCGAGGCGATCTCGCGAAACGTCGTGCACACCGATCTCTACGAGGCGGTGGCCGAGGTTCGGCACGTGTCGATCGGCCAGTCCGCCGATCTCATCGTCATCGCCCCGGCCACGGCGAACTCCCTGGCCAAGATGGCGGCGGGTCTTGCCGACGATCTGCTCGGCAATACCGTTCTCGCCTCGAAAGCACCGATCGTGGTCGCGCCCGCGATGCACACCGAGATGTGGCAGAACCCCGCCACCGTTGCCAACGCCGCTCTTCTCGCCTCTCGCGGCATCCACTTCGTCGGACCGACGAGCGGACAGCTCACCGGCGCGGATTCCGGGGCCGGTCGGATGGCCGAGGTCGACGACATCGTCGCCGCATCCCTGGCCGTGGCCGCGGCCGCACACCCCGGCCCGCGCCGCGACCTCGACGGGGTGCGTGTGCTCGTCACCGCCGGCGGAACCCGTGAGCCGCTCGATCCGGTCCGGTTCATCGGCAACCGCTCGAGCGGTCGCCAGGGGGCCGCGCTCGCGCAGGCTGCCGCCTCACGCGGCGCGCAGGTCACTCTGATCGCGGCGCACGTCGAGGTGGCGCTTCCCGAGGGCGTCACGGTCGTCTCCGTCGAGACGACGGCGCAGCTCGCCGAGGCCGTCGAGCAGCATGCCCCCGCGAGCGACGCCATCATCATGGCGGCGGCGGTCGCCGACTACAGGCCGGCGGCTGTCTCGAACGCCAAGATCAAGAAAGAGACGATGGGCGACACGCTCACGCTCGAGCTCGTCAAGAACGCCGACATCCTCGCGGGCGTCGCCGCGCGCGCCAGTGCCGGCCAGATCGTCGTGGGCTTCGCCGCCGAGACCGCAGAGACCGATGAGGCCCTCCTCGAGCTGGGGCGAGCCAAGATCGCACGCAAGGGCTGCGACTTTCTCGTGGTCAATCGGGTCGGCTGGAACGAGGGTTTCGCCACGCAAGGAAACGCGGTGACGGTCCTCGACCGAGCCGGGTCTATAGTGATCGAGGCCCGGGGCAGCAAGCTGTCGGTGGCCGATGAGATCCTGTCTGTACTGGCCGAGCGACTGCTCGCAGACGGGCACCGCACCCCATCAGAATTCCCTGGAGCACCATGACGAGCCTTCGCCTCTTTACGTCCGAGTCTGTCACCGAAGGACACCCCGACAAGATCTGCGATCAGATCTCCGACAGCATCCTCGACGCCCTCCTCGAGGTAGACCCCGCGAGCCGCGTCGCCGTCGAGACCCTCGTGACGACGGGCCTCGTGCATGTCGCCGGCGAGGTCACGACCTCGGGTTATGTCGACATCCCCACGATCGTGCGCGACAAGGTGTCGTCGATCGGCTACACGTCGAGCGATGTCGGATTCGACGGAGCGAGTTGCGGTGTCTCGGTCTCGATCGGCGCGCAGTCGCCCGAGATCGCCGCCGGCGTCGACAACGCGTGGGAGAACCGTCAGGGCGAGACCCGCACCGATCCGTTCGATCTGCAGGGTGCCGGCGACCAGGGCATCATGTTCGGTTTCGCCACCACCGAGACGCCCCAGCTCATGCCGCTGCCCATCTGGCTCGCGCACCGTCTGGCCGAGCGTCTCGCCGAGGTGCGCAAATCAGGAGAGCTCGGCTACCTGCGGCCCGACGGCAAGACCCAGGTCACCATCGGCTACGACGGCATCGTGCCGAAGACCATCGAGACGGTCGTTCTCTCGACCCAGCACACGGAGTCGGTGACGAACGCCGATCTCTTCCACGACATCGAAGAACTCGTCATCAAGCCGGTGTTGGCAGACAGCGACCTCGACTCGCGCTCCGCAGACTTCCTCATCAATCCCACCGGCAGATTCGTCGTCGGCGGCCCCCAAGGCGACGCCGGACTCACCGGCCGCAAGATCATCGTCGACACGTACGGTGGAGCCTCGCGCCACGGCGGCGGAGCCTTCTCGGGCAAAGACCCGTCGAAGGTCGACCGTTCGGCCGCCTACGCCATGCGCTGGGTCGCGAAGAACGCGGTCGCGGCCGGTTTCGCCGACAGGCTCGAGGTGCAGGTCGCCTACGCCATCGGCAAGGCTGCGCCCGTCGGACTGTACGTCGAGACCTTCGGAACCGGAAAGCTCCCCGACGAGCGCATCATCGAGGCCATCAATGCGGTCTTTGATCTGCGCCCGGCGGCCATCATCCAGCACCTCGATCTGCTGCGCCCCATCTACGGCGCGACGGCCACGTACGGTCACTTCGGTCGTGAGCTTCCCGATTTCACCTGGGAGAAGCTCGACCGTGTCGCAGACCTGCAGGCCGCAGCTCGCCTCTAAGCGATGACAGCGCAGGCCGCGCCGGAGCAGCTGCTCATCGCGCGGGTGATGCTCGAATCGCCCCTTCCTCAGCTCGACCGGCTCTTCGACTACGCCGTGCCGGGCGCGCTGCGAGAGCAGGCCAGACCCGGAGTGCGCGTCAAGGTGCCCCTGCGGTCTGCCGGTCGCATCGCGCGCGGCTACATCGTCGAGACGACAGAGGCAGTCGAGTATTCCGGAACGCTGAGCGAGATCGACGAGGTCACGTCGTCGGTGCCCGTGCTGACGCCTGCCGTCTGGAACCTCGCGCGGCGAGTGTCGGAGCGGGCCGCCGGCAGCGCGAGTGACGTCGTGCGCCTGGCCGTTCCCCCTCGTCAGGTTCGGGTCGAGAAGGCCTGGCAGCTCGAGCAGCAGTCCGAGAACTCGCCGGCCGAGTATCGAGCGAACCCCACCGTCACCGGCTACGGGGAGCGCGTCATCGATTCCGCTCTCGACACTGGCCGCCGCGTAGCCCTCGCCGCGATACCGGCCGTGCACGAGGTTTCCCCGGGGGTCTGGGTCGGACGCTGGGCCGTCACCCTGGCCGAGGCGGCCGCCCGCACGCTCGCTTCGGGGCGCAGCGCGATCGTCGCCGTGCCCGATTACCGCGACCAGCAACAACTCATCGAAGCCCTCGCTGTGCTCGTGCCGCTCGATCGTATCTCCCAGCTCGACGCTCGTCAGCCGAATGCAGACCGATACCGGGCGTTCCTTCGCTGTCTCGAAGCCGCACCTCGTGTGATCGTCGGTAACCGATCGGTCGTCTACGCTCCGGCTGAGAATCTCGGACTGATTGCCGTGTGGGACGATGCCGACCCCCTGCACAACGAGCCGCTGAGCCCCTACGTGTCCACGCGCGACGTCGCGCTGGTACGCCAGGAGCAGTCCGGCTGCGCCCTGCTGTTCGCGTCGCACTCTCGCAGCACGTGGCTCGAGCGGCTCGTCGAGATCGGCTATGTAGCGCCCTACACACCCGATCCCGCTGTGCTTCCGCATGTCGTCCCCACCGCAGATCAGCCGGGCGCTGATGCCGCGGCGCACGCCCGCATTCCCTCCACCGCCTGGAACACGGCCCGTCGCGCGCTCGAAGACGGGCCTGTTCTCGTGCAGGTCGCCCGACCCGGATACGCCCCCGTACTCGCGTGCCAGGACTGCCGCACTCCCGCGCGCTGCCGAGTCTGCGAAGGCACGCTTCGTATCGGTGGCGCCCGGCAGACCCCGTCGTGCGAGTTGTGCGGGGCGATCGCCGCCGATTGGCACTGCCGACACTGCGAATCCACGCGCATCCGACTCGTCACGGCCGGCACCGGTCGCACGGCCGAAGAACTGGGCCGAGCATTTCCCGGAACGCGGATCATCGTCTCCGATGGCGAGCGGCCCCATCTCACGGTCGACGCACGACCTGCACTCGTCGTCGCGACACGCGGGGCCGAACCCGTGGCAGCCGGCGGCTACAGGGCCGTCCTGCTGCTCGACGGCGAGCGTATGCTCGCTCGAGAATCCCTGACCGTGGCCGAGGACTGCCTGCGATGGTGGTCGAACGCCATAGCGCTGGCTGCGCCGCGGGCGCCGGCCATCATCGTCGGCGTCGGGGGAGCGCTGGCCCGCTCCCTGGTCACATGGAGCCAGCACCGCTTCGCGGCCGCCGAACTGCCCGACAGGCGAACGCTGCGCTTTCCTCCTATGGTGCGGCTGGCCACGGTCACGGGGCGCCCCGAGACCGTCGAGCAGGCGATCTCCTCGCTGCCCGATTCGGTGGAGGGGCACGAATCGGCGACAATTGACGTGCTCGGCCCGGTCGACGCCGGCGACGGCCTCGTTCGTGCGACCATACGATTCGACTACGCATTCGGCGCCGAGGTCGCCCGCAGCCTGCGCTCGTCGATCATCCGCAATTCCACAGGACGAACGAAGCGTCAGACGAGCAAAGCCACCGGTACCAAGACCAGCTTCAGGCCTCCGCCTGTGCTGAGGGTTCGATTCGACGACACGGAGATCCTGGAATGAAACTCGTCTTCGCCGGCACTCCCGCCGTAGCGCTGCCCACCCTCGACATCCTCGCCTCACGTCATGAGATCGTGTCGGTCATCACCCGTGAGGACGCACCTCAGGGGCGCAAGCGCGTTCTGACCCCGTCTCCCGTCGCATCCCGGGCGTCCGAGCTCGGCATTCCCACGATCCGGGCCAACAGGCTCGACGACCTCGTCACGCAGCAGGTCGCCGATCTCCAGCCCGACCTCGGCGTGATCGTCGCGTACGGGGGACTGGTGCGCAGCCCGCTGCTCGAGACACCGCGTCTCGGCTGGATCAACCTGCACTTCTCGCTGTTGCCTCGCTGGCGGGGAGCAGCCCCCGTGCAGTGGTCCGTCATGAGCGGCGACAACGAGGCGGGAGCATCCGTCTTCCAGCTGGTCGCAGCCCTCGACGCCGGGCCGGAGTTCGCTCGCCTGACGCGGCCCATCGGTGCTCACGAGAGCTCGGGCCACCTTCTCGAGGCCCTCTCCCACGAGGGCGCGGAGCTCACGGCGAAGGTCGTCGACGAGCTCGAGGCCGGCACAGCCCGATCGACGCCCCAGCAGGGCGAGGTCACGCTGGCCCCGAAGATCACGCTCGAGCACGCTCGCGTCGACTGGAGCGAGCCCGCCGACGTCGCCTTCCGTCGCATCCGCGCAACGACGCCCGAGCCGGGCGCCTTCACCGTCGTCGACGGCCTCAGGCTCAAGATCCTCGAGGCCGCACCCGCCTACGACACAGCGTCGCTTCTCCCGGGCACGCTCCAGAACGACGGCAGCAGAATCCTGATCGGCACGGCCACGACGCCCATCGAACTGCTCCGCGTTCACCCCGCCGGCAAGAAGCCGATGTCGGCGACCGACTGGTGGCGCGGTCTCGCCGTAGGCCAGCCTCACATCGCAGACATCCCCGCAACGAACAGAGTCGACACACCATGAACACCAGGCCCCGCTCCTCTCAGATCGTTCAGCCGGCGCGTCGCATCGCCCTCGAGGTGATCACCGCGGTTCGTGAAGACGATGCATACGCCAACCTGCTTCTGCCCACCAAGCTGGCGAGGGCGAAGCTCCAGACCAATGACGCCGCCCTCGCCACCGAGCTCACGTATGGCACTCTCCGCATGCGCGGCTATTACGACAGAGTCATCTCCCTGGCGGCGGGCCGGCCCGTCGAGAAGATCGACCCCCTCGTTCTCGACGTGCTCGAGTTGGCGACGCATCAGCTGCTGGGCATGCGCACAGCGAGTCACGCCGCCGTCAACGAGTCCGTCGAACTCGCGCGGCTCGTGAGTTCCCGCTCCGCGACCGGATTCGTCAACGGAGTGCTCCGCACCATCACCCGCAGCGAGCCCGACGTCTGGCGAGATCGCGTCATCGCCGATGCAAAGGACAACGACAGCAGGCTGTCCGCCGAATACTCTCACCCCACCTGGATCATCCGTGCCTTCCGCCGTTCGCTCTCCGCGGCGGGAGTGTCGGCCGACGCACTCGAAGACGAGCTGCGTGATCTGCTCGACGCAGACAACGTGCCGCCTCGGCTGGGCCTCGTCGCGCTGCCCGGCCTGGCCGATCGCGACGACATCACCATCCCCGGCCGCGCCACTCGCCGTTCGCCCATCGGCTTCTCGGCCACCGGGGGAGATCCCAGCGATATCGCCGAGGTGCGCGCCGGCACCGTCAGAGTGCAAGACGAGGGATCACAGCTCGCGGCCCTCGCTCTTAGCCGTGCCGCGTCGATCGCGCCGGGTGAGAAGTGGCTCGACCTCTGCGCCGGTCCGGGCGGCAAATCGGCGTTGCTGGCCGCCGAGGCGCGATTGGGCGGCGCTGTTCTCACCGCCAACGAGCCCGTGCCGGCCAGGGCCCAACTGGTCCGCAATGCCCTCGAGGCCATCAGCGATCCTCCCGAGGTCCTCGAACTCGACGGCACGACCATCGGGGCCATGCGTCCGGAGTCGTTCGATCGCATCCTGGTCGACGCGCCGTGCACCGGCCTGGGCGCCCTGCGGCGTCGACCGGAAGCCCGGTGGCGCAAGAGCCCGCGTGATGTCGCCGATCTCGTGCAGCTGCAGGAGCGGCTCATAGACTCCGCCGTCGAGGCCCTGCGGCGCGGTGGCATCCTCGCGTATGTGACCTGCTCGCCCCATGTGGCCGAGACTCGAGGGCAGGTGGTCGGTGCCCTCTCCCGCTGGGGAGATCGGCTCACAGCCCTCGACACCGGCACGGTGGTCGCGGAGATCTCCGGCGAGACCAGCGAGCGGGCGTCCGAGGCGTCACAGGTGCAGCTGTGGCCGCACATCGACGCGACCGACGCCATGTTCATCGCGCTCTTCCGCAAAGCCGACTAGACCGTGCGCCGAGACCGAGCGTCTCGTCGCGCTGGATAAGCTGATGACCATGCCCGTGCGTATCAACCCCAGCATCCTGGCCGCCGACTTCGCCCACCTCGCGACGGAGCTCGACCGCATCTCGTCGGCCGATGCGGTTCACGTCGACGTGATGGACAACCATTTCGTGCCCAACCTGACGTTCGGCATCCCCGTGGTCGAGCGTCTTCTCCAGGTGACCGAGCTTCCCCTCGACATGCACCTGATGATTACGGATGTCGATCGTTGGGCTCCGACCTTCGCAGAGCTCGGCGTCTTCTCCGTCACCTTCCATGCCGAGGCCACCGACGAGCCCGTCGCTCTGGCGCGTCGCCTACGTCAGATCGGCGCGCGCGCGGGCATCGCGATCAAGCCGGGAACCCCGGTCGAGCCCTACCTCGACGTGCTCGCAGAGTTCGACCAACTGCTCGTCATGACGGTCGAACCGGGCTTCGGCGGTCAGTCGTTCATGCCCGAGACGATGTCGAAGCTCGTCGCAGCGCGCGAGGTCGCCTCGCGCAGCGGACTCGATGTATGGCTGCAGGTCGACGGCGGCATCAACGAGCAGACCATCGAGGTGGCCGCCAGAGCGGGTGCCGACACCTTCGTCGCCGGGTCGAGCGTGTTCGGCGCCGACGACGCCGGCGCTCAGGTGCAGCTGCTCCGCCAGAGGGCGCTCGAGCACACCCACGTCGCCTAAACTCTTCACGTGAAGACTTTCGATGAGCTGTTCTCCGAGCTGAGCGCCAAAGCGCTCGAGCGCCCAGACGGCTCCGGCACTGTTCGCGAGCTCGACGCCGGCGTCCACTTCATCGGCAAGAAGATCGTCGAAGAGGCCGCCGAGGTCTGGATGGCGGCGGAATACGAGTCCGACGACGAGATGGCTGCGGAGATCTCCCAGCTGCTCTACCACCTCCAGGTGCTCCTCATCGCCAAGGGACTGACGCCGGCTGACGTCTACCGACATCTGTGAGCACGGCCGCATCCGTTCGTTCTCATAGCTGCCCAGGCTGACGCGCCCTCTCGCCCGTCGGTCGACAATTCGAAAGACTCTTATGCTCAAGATCGCGGTGCCCAACAAGGGCTCCCTGTCCGAAACCGCCGTTCAGATGCTCGCCGAATCGGGGTACCAGACCCGACGCGATACGCGAGAGCTGCACCTCGTCGACGAGCGCAACGGGGTGGAGTTCTTCTATCTGCGCCCTCGTGACATCGCCACCTACGTCGGCAGCGGAGCTCTCGACATCGGCATCACCGGGCGCGACCTGCTGCTCGACTCCGAGTCTCCCGCGAAGGAGATCGCCTCGCTGCAGTTCGGCGAGTCGACGTTCCGCTTCGCGGGTCCGGATGGCGGCTTCGCCGGGGTGTCCGAACTCGAGGGCCGGCGGGTCGCGACGAGCTACCCCGGACTCGTCAAGGCATTCCTGGCTCAGCACTCCGTCTCGGCGACGCTCGTGCGCCTCGACGGCGCGGTCGAGTCGGCCGTTCGTCTCGGCGTGGCCGACGCAGTCGCCGATGTGGTGTCGACCGGGTCGACTCTCAAGAAGGCCGGCCTCACGATCTTCGGCCCCGTGATCCTCGAATCCTCCGCCGTCGTCATCTCATCGGGCATCGACAAACCCGGCGCCGACACCCTCCTGCGTCGACTGCAGGGCGTGCTGGTCGCCCGTCAGTACGTGCTGATGGACTACGACGTGCCCCTGTCGAAGCTCGATGCAGCAGCGGCGATCACGCCGGGCCTCGAGTCACCCACCATCTCGCCGCTGCGCGATCCAGAATGGGTGGCCGTGCGGTCCATGGTGCCGCTGGCCGACACCAACCAGGTGATGGATGCGCTGTACGACGTCGGCGCGCGCGCGATTCTCGTCAGCCCCATCCACGCCGCTCGGATCTGATCATGAGCGTCGCCATCCGGGTGATTCCCTGTCTCGACGTGGCCGCCGGTCGCGTCGTCAAGGGCGTCAAGTTCGAGAACCTCCGCGACGCGGGCGATCCGGTCGAGCTCGCGCGCATCTACGCCGAGCAGGGTGCCGACGAGTTGACGTTCCTCGACGTGACCGCGACAGTCGACGACCGCTCGACGACCTACGACGTGGTGCGCAAGACCGCGGAGCAGGTCTTCATCCCGCTCACCGTCGGTGGGGGAGTCCGTTCGACAGACGACGTCGCCAGGCTCCTCGCATCCGGAGCCGACAAGATCGGCGTCAACAGCGCGGCGATCGCGAGGCCGGCTCTGATCGACGAGATCGCTGACAGGTTCGGCGCGCAGGTGATCGTGCTGTCGCTCGACATCAAGCGCAGTGACACCGTGCCGTCCGGTTTCGTGGTGACGACGCACGGCGGTCGACGCGAGACGACGCTCGACGCCCTCGACTGGGCCGCCGAGGCCATCAGACGGGGAGCAGGCGAGCTCCTGGTCAACTCGATCGACGCCGACGGAACGAAGGACGGCTTCGACCTCGAGCTCATCGGCGTGATGCGCTCGATCAGCCGCGTTCCCGTGATCGCGTCGGGTGGTGCCGGTCGTCTCGAACACTTCCCCGAGGCCATCCGTGCCGGCGCCGATGCGGTGCTCGCCGCAAGCGTCTTCCACAACAGAGAATTGACCATCGGTCAGGTCAAAGACGAACTGAGACAAGACGGGGCGTTGATCCGATGACACAGACAGCCGACGACGTCGAGGCCGTACTCGCGCGAGCGAACTTCGCGGCAGACGGCCTTCTCCCGGCGATCATCCAGCAGTGGGACACGAAGGACGTTCTTATGCTGGGATACATGAATTCCGAAGCGCTGCGTCGCACCCTGACCGAGGGGCGGGTCACCTTCTGGTCGCGCTCACGTCAGGAGTACTGGAGGAAGGGCGACACGTCGGGCCACGCGCAGTATGTGCGCGGCGCAGCCCTCGACTGCGACGACGACACATTGCTCGTGCAGGTGGAACAGATCGGGGCGGCCTGCCACACGGGCGCCAAGGCGTGCTTCGACGTCGATCCACTCGACCCCGTCATCGGGTCGGCCGGAG
Source organism: Agreia sp. VKM Ac-1783 (assembly GCF_900177765.1). GTDB lineage: Bacteria > Actinomycetota > Actinomycetes > Actinomycetales > Microbacteriaceae > Agreia. The sequence continues at coordinate 238,047 of NZ_FXWI01000002.1, read as the reverse complement.
AATCGGCATGATCGGCGGGCGGGTCGCGTCGACCACGCGCCGTGAATTCGACGAGCTCTTGAGCAGCCATCGTGTGCTCCCCGTGCTTCGAACCCTCTTCGCCGACGGCGAGACTCCCGTGGGCGTCTATCGCAAGCTGGCCCGCGGCCGGGCCGGATCGTTCCTGCTCGAATCCGCCGGCCAAGGAGGCGTCTGGTCACGGTTCTCGTTCATCGGTGTGTCGAGCTACGGCGTGCTCACCAGCGACGACGACCGCGCAGTATGGGTCGACCTCGGGCTGAGCGAATCCGATGCCTTCCCCGACGGGCTGCCTGACCAGCCCCTCGCGGCTCTCTCCGCCCTCTTCCACACCTGGCAGACACCGATGATCCCGGGACATCCGCCGCTGACCGGCGGACTCGTGGGATTCATCGGGTGGGAGACCATCCGACAGATCGAGCATCTTCCGCACCGGCCGCCCGCAGACTATTCGGTGCCGAGCCAGGCCATGGGCTTCGTGCGCGACCTCGTGGTGATCGATCATCTGACGGGTACCGTGCAGTTGATCTCAGCCGTGCTCGCCGACCCTCGCGGTGATGCTGACGTGCAGTGGCGAGACGCGCAGGAGCGACTCGATGCCATGCAGGCCGAACTCGCGAAGCCCACCGAGACGAGGCTCGACGACGCCGACTTCGACACGGTCGGCCAGCCCGTCGCACGCACCGAGCGGAGCGACTTCCTCGACGCCATCGAGCGAGCCAAGGTGCACATCCGCGACGGCGACGTCTTTCAGGTCGTCATCTCACAGCGCTTCGATCTCGAGACCTCGGCCGAACCGATCGATGTCTATCGTGTGCTGCGCACGCTCAACCCCAGCCCGTACCTCTATCTCCTCGCACTCGAGCGGCCTGACGGAACGCCGTACACGATCGTCGGTTCCAGCCCCGAGGCGCTCGTCAAGGTCGACAACGGCCGTGCCTTCACCCATCCGATCGCGGGCTCGCGCCCTCGGGGCGCGACGGTAGAGCGCGACGTCGAGCTGGAACACGAGCTCCTCGGTGACGAGAAAGAGAAGTCGGAGCACCTCATGCTGGTCGACCTGGCGCGCAACGACCTCCTCAAGGTCTGTGTGCCGGGCAGCGTCGAGGTCACCGAGTTCATGCGCATCGAACGCTTCAGCCACATCATGCATATCGTGTCGTCGGTCGAGGGAGCGATCCGTCCGGGAGTCACCGCGATCGACGTGTTCAGCGCGACGTTCCCGGCGGGAACCCTGTCGGGTGCACCCAAACCTCGGGCGCTGCAGATCATCGACGACCTCGAACCCGCCCAGCGCGGCGTGTACGGGGGAGTGGTCGGCTACTTCGGCTTCGCCGGCGACGCAGATCTGGCCATCGCCATCCGCACGGCGACCATCGAATCCGGCGTCGCACACGTGCAGGCGGGCGGAGGACTGGTGGCTGACTCCGACCCGGATTCCGAGTTCCTCGAGTCGCAGAACAAGGCCGCGGCTCCTCTGCGAGCGGTCGCCATCGCGAATGCCATGCGGCGGATCGTATGACGACGTCAGACACCGCGGCGACCTCGCCAGAGAAACCAGGATCCGCAAGGCTCAAGGGCCTGATGATCCTCGGCGTACTCGCAGTGAGCGGACTCGTGTTCCTCGCGTGGTCGCAGTCGTGGGGATCGCTCAGTGTCACGTCTGACGGCGGTTCGAGCCGCGTCCTCGATGTGCCAGGCGCGACCGCGGCGCCCGCGCTGGCCGCGCTCGGACTCGCCGGACTCGCCAGTGCCGCAGCCCTGGCCATCGCGGGTCCCGTCATTCGCATCGTGCTCGGAATTCTTCAGGTTCTGCTCGGCGCCAGCATCGTCCTGTCGGGCACGGGTCCACTCGTCGACCCGGTGTCGGCGGGTTCGCCGGTCGTGACGGCAGCGACGGGCGTCGCCGGAACCGAGTCGATCCGCACGATCGCGCGCAGCGAGGCCGTCACGGCCTGGCCTGTCGTCGCCATCCTGCTGGGCGCTCTTCTCGCGCTTCTCGGCGTCGCCGTCGCGGTCACGACGACCCGCTGGCCCGTGTCGGGGCGCAGGTACCAGGCGGTCAGATTCGCCTCGGAAGACGGTCGCGTGCTGCACGCAGACGAGCTGCTCGATCTCGATGACGAGACAGACGCCGCCGAGACGGCCGCGACTATCGCCGATGAGAGTCCGGATGACGCGGCGGTGCGCCGAAAGGCGGCATCCGTCGACAATTGGGACAGCTTGAGCCGCGGAACAGACCCGACCGCGTAGCGCTCGGTCACAGGAACGCGCATTCCTTTCGACTACTATTGATCCCGAACAAGAGGAGTTCCATGAGCAACGTTTCTGAAGAACCTGGACACGGTCACTCGCCGGCCGCCTGGACCGCCGTGATCGTGATGCTGATCGCTTTCAGCATCGGCACCGTCGCCTTTTTCTTCGACGTGCAGTGGCTCGTGTGGGCGTCTGCCGGTCTCCTCGTCGTGGGAGCGATCCTCGGCAAAGTGCTGGCCGTCGCAGGTTTCGGGGCGTACAGCCCGCGCTATGCGGGTAAAGGACACTAGAGGGTGCTCGATCAGCTCCTCGCCGGCGCGATCGAGGATGCGGAGACACGACAGCAGAGCGTGAGCCTGGCGTCTGTCGAAGCCGCCGCTCTGTCTGCGCCCGCGCCCCTCGACGCACTCTCCTTTCTCGCTCCGTCGGAGCGCGTCAAGGTGATTGCCGAGATCAAGCGTTCCAGCCCGTCCAAGGGCGCACTCGCCGACATCGTCGATCCCCAGGCTCTCGCCCGTGAATACGAGGCAGGTGGCGCCAGTGCCGTCAGTGTTCTCACCGAGGGTCGGCGCTTCGGCGGTTCACTCGACGACCTGCGCGCGGTGCGCGCGGCGATCGACATCCCCGTTCTGCGCAAAGACTTCATCGGCCTCGAGTACCAGGTGTTCGAGGCCCGGGCCGCGGGTGCCGATCTCGTGCTGCTCATCGTCGCCGCTCTCGATCAGAAGACGCTCACGCGACTGCACTCCCTGATCACCGAGCTGGGCATGACCGCGCTCGTCGAGACGCACTCCGCCGACGAACTCAGCCGTGCCATCGATCTCGGCTCCCGCGTCATCGGTGTCAACGCTCGCAACCTCACCACGTTCGAGCTCGATCCCGACCTGTTCGGCCGACTGGCCGACAGCATCCCCGAAGGCACGATCCGCATCGCGGAGTCAGCGGTGAAGACCGCCGCCGATGTGGCCCACTACCGCCGTTCCGGCGCAGACGTGGTGCTCATCGGAGAGGCCCTGGTCACCCACGGCAGCCCTCGCGAAACCCTCACAGAATTCCTGAGCGTGAACCCATGACGATCGACTCGAGCCCCACCCACCTGCGCGACGAGACGGGCCCGTTCTTCGGCGAGTTCGGGGGGCGGTTCATGCCCGAGTCGCTCATCGCCGCTCTCGACGAACTCTCCGCCGCGTACGACGATGCGAAGGCAGACCCGGAGTTCCACCGCGAGCTCGCCGAGCTGCACCGCACCTACACCGGACGACCCTCCATCATCACCGAGGTCCCTCGTTTCGCCGAGCACGCCGGCGGCGCCCGCATCCTCTTGAAGCGCGAAGACCTGAACCACACCGGTTCGCACAAGATCTGCAACGTGCTCGGGCAGGCTCTGATCGCCAAGCGCATCGGCAAGACCCGGTTGATCGCCGAGACGGGCGCGGGCCAGCACGGGGTCGCGACGGCGACCGCGGCGGCCCTGTTCGGCATGGAGTGCGTCGTCTACATGGGCGAGGTCGACACCGAACGGCAGGCCTTGAACGTCGCCCGCATGCGGCTCCTCGGAGCAGAGGTCATTCCGGTGACCACCGGAACGCGCACCCTGAAAGACGCCCTCAACGAGGCCTTCCGCGACTGGGTCGCCAACGTCGAGAACACCCACTACCTGCTGGGCACCGTCGCCGGCCCCCATCCGTTCCCGGTCATGGTGCGCGACTTCGTGAAGATCATCGGCGAAGAGGCACGCCAGCAGGTCATCGACATGACGGGCGCTCTGCCCGACGCTGTCGTGGCCTGTGTCGGCGGCGGCTCCAACGCCATCGGGATCTTCCACGCGTTCCTCGACGACCCCGACGTGGCGCTGCACGGCTACGAGGCCGGCGGCGACGGAGTCGACACGCTGCGTCACGCGGCCAGCATCACCATGGGTCGCCCCGGAGTGCTGCACGGCTCACGCAGCATCATGCTGCAAGACGAAGACGGCCAGACGGTCGACTCGCACTCCATCTCGGCCGGCCTCGACTACCCCGGAGTAGGCCCGGAGCATGCGTGGCTCGCATCCATCGGTCGCGCCACCTACACGCCGGTGACCGACGCCGCAGCGATGCAGGCGTTCCGGCTGCTCTGCCAGACCGAGGGCATCATTCCCGCGATCGAGTCGGCACACGCCCTGGCCGGCGCCATCCAGCTCGGGCGCACCCTGGGCGAGAAGGCCACCATCCTCATCAACCTGTCGGGTCGCGGCGATAAAGACGTCGAGACCGCGGGTGCCTACTTCGGCGTTCTGGATGCCGGGGCCGGCGCATGACCGCCGCCGGCGTCATCGAGTCTCCCGTCGCATCCGCCATCGAGGCCAGCCGCAGGTCGCGGGCCGGAGCACTCATCGGCTACCTGCCCGTCGGGTTCCCCTCTCTCGATGAGAGTATCGACGCGGCCGTGGCCCTGGTCGAGAACGGCGTCGATGTCCTCGAACTCGGCATCCCGTACTCCGACCCGGTCATGGACGGCCCGGTCATCCAGAAGGCTACCCAGGCATCGCTCGACGCGGGCTTCCGACTCCGCGACGCCTTCACGGCCGTCGAGAAGATCAGGGCGCGCGTCGACGCTCCCGTTCTGCTCATGACCTACTGGAACCCCGTGGTGCAGTACGGCGTCGCACGCTTTGCCGACGACCTCCGTTCAGCTGGGGGAGCCGGGCTGATCACGCCCGATCTCACGGTCGACTCCGGTGCCGATTGGCTGACCGAAAGCGACCGCACGGGTCTCGACAGGGTCTTCCTCGCCGCCCCCACGTCGACGGAAGAACGCCTCCGACTCGCGGTCGAGAACAGCCGCGGATTCGTATACACCGTCTCGACGATGGGAACGACGGGAGCCCGCGCCGAGCTGGGCCTGGCCGCGGAGAAGCTCGTTGGCCGTCTGCGTTCCGTCGGATCGACCAGCGCCTGCGTGGGCATCGGGGTCTCGACAGCGGATCAGATCGCCGACATCCTCGGTTATGCCGACGGCGCGATCGTCGGATCGGCCCTCGTGCGCGCACTCGCAGAAGACGGAGTCGACGGAGTCGCCCGTCTCGCCGCCCAGCTGGCGACCGGCACCGGTCGCTGAGCGACACTCCCGCCGTCCTACAATAAGCATCAGCCCCTCTTACGTCTGATCTCCCGCTTCGGCGAGCGAACAGGCGCCCGCACGAGCACAACACGATGAAAGGTCGAAACCGTTGGTCTTCGCCCCCACCAGCATCCCGAGTCCGACGCCGGAATGGCAGAGCCTGAAATTCGATGTCAGCGGCTTCACCGGATGGCTACACAGCCTGGGACTGCCGCAGTTCAACAACACCCTTGAGATCCGCGTCTACGCGCTCTGCATCCTCGCGGGAATCGTGTTGGCCACCATCCTCACCTCGCGTCGGCTGACCGCGCGCGGGGCGGAGCCGGGCGTCGTGCTCGACATCATCCTGTGGGCCATCCCGTTCGGCATCATCGGGGCCCGCATCTACCACGTGCTCACGCACCCCGGCGACTACTTCGGCGAGGGAATCGAGTGGTGGAAGATGTTCGCCATCTGGGAGGGCGGCATCGCCATCTTCGGTTCGCTCATCGGCGGCGCGGTCGGCGCTTACATCGGCTGCCGTCTGAGCGGCATCCGCTTCTGGACGTTCGCCGACGCCCTCGCGCCGGGCATGCTGCTCGCGCAGGCAGCGGGCCGCTTCGGCAACTACTTCAACAACGAGCTCTTCGGAACGCCCACCGACCTGCCGTGGGGTCTCGAGATTCAATCGTCGAATCCGGCCTTCCCCGTGGGCCTGGCCGACGGAACGCTCTTCCACCCGACCTTCCTCTACGAGGTCATCTGGAACCTGGCGGGCGTCGCCGTCATCCTGCTGCTCGAACGCAAGCTGCGCCTCCAGTGGGGCAAGGCCTTCGGCGTCTACCTCATCTGGTACGGCATCGGTCGCACCATGTTCGAGACGATGCGCGTCGATCCGAGCGAGATCTTCTTCGGCGTGCGCACCAACGTGTGGGGCGCGCTGTTCGCCATCGTGGTCGGACTCCTCATCATTCTCATCCAGCGCCGCGAGCACCCCGGTGCCGAGCCCGGGCCCTACCGGCCGGGCGCAGAATGGGTGCCCGCGGGTGCTGGGGTAGAATCGAGCGATACTTACTCGGACGACGAGCTCAGGGGCGATGGAGCCACCGATTCTCGCGAGAAAGAATCCGTCGCATCAGACGCCACAAGCGTCGTCGGTGCGAAATCCACGAACTGAACACGACCGTCGCGCAACTCGCGTCCTCAGCTTCCGAACACCCCTACAGCCGACTCGACCCGACAGGGCATCACGGCATTTCCCTTATGGGCCAGCGGCGTCCCAGATCCTTAAGTAATTACGTAGAGGACGGCACTTCCTTGTCCCAGCAGCCACGGTCCGAGCAGCCCCCGCAGTCCCGATTCAGTTCCGTCCCCGCCGCCCAGGGGTTGTACGACCCTGCCGCGGAAAGAGATGCCTGTGGCCTGGCCATGGTGGCCACCCTGCGCGGTACGGCAGGGCACGACATCATCGACACGGCGCTCGGCGCGCTGCGCAATCTCGAGCACCGAGGCGCGATCGGTTCCGACGCCGGAACCGGTGACGGCGCGGGAATCCTCACGCAGATTCCCGACGAGTTCCTCCGCGCCGTCGGCCCGGCCGAGCTTCCCCCGGTAGGCCGCTACGCGGTCGGCAACGCGTTCCTCCCGACCGATCCGGCCGAACGCGACGCGATCGTCTCACGCATCGCCGAGATCGCCGACTCCGAAGGTCTGCGCATCCTGGGATGGCGCGAGGTCCCGATCCGCCCCGACGAGCTGGGGCGCCTCGCCCGCGCTGCGATGCCGGCGATCTGGCAGCTCTTCGTCACCAGCATCAACCACGACGCCGAGGGTGCTCCGCTCAGCGGGCTCGTCCTCGACCGGCTGACGTACCGCCTGCGCAAGCGCGCGGAACGCGAGCTCGAGGTGTACTTCATGTCGCTCTCGTCGCGCACCCTGACCTACAAGGGCATGGTCACGACGCTGCAACTCGAGCCGTTCTACCCCGACCTGTCCGACGAGCGGTTCGCCTCGAAGCTCGCGCTCGTGCACTCCCGCTACTCCACGAACACCTTCCCGTCGTGGCCCCTGGCTCAGCCCTTGCGCATGATGGCGCACAACGGCGAGATCAACACCGTGCAGGGCAACCGCAACTGGATGCGCGCGCGCCAGTCCCAGCTCGAGTCCGAGGTCATGGGCGACCTGACCCCGCTTCTGCCGATCGTCACGCCCGGGGCGAGCGACTCTGCGTCGTTCGACGAGGTCGTCGAGCTGCTGACGCTCGCCGGTCGATCGCTTCCGCACGCCATCATGATGATGGTGCCCGAGGCGTGGGAGAACCAGGCCGACTTCGACCCCGAGCACAAGGCGTTCTACGAGTACCACTCGATGTTGATGGAGCCGTGGGACGGTCCGGCCGCTCTCGTCTTCACCGACGGCGATCTCGTCGGAGCGACCCTCGACCGCAACGGACTTCGTCCCGGACGATACCTCGTGACCGACGACGACCTCGTGGTGCTCGCCAGCGAGATCGGAGTCATCGACGTCGATCCCGCCAGAGTCGTGCGCAAGGGACGTCTTCGCCCCGGCAACATGTTCCTCGTCGACACCGACGCCGGCCGCATCATCGAGGACGACGAGATCAAGGACTCGCTCGCAGCCACCGGACCGTACGCCGAGTGGCTCGATGCCGGTCGCATCAACCTCCGCGACCTTCCCGAGCGCGAGCACATCGTGCACACGCCCGCGTCTGTGACGCGCCGTCAGCGCACCTTCGGCTACACCGAAGAGGAGATCCGAATCCTCCTCATGCCGATGGCCAAGAACGGCGCTGAGCCGCTGGGAGCCATGGGCTCGGACACGCCCATCGCCGTGCTCAGCGAACGACCGCGCCTGCTGTTCGACTACTTCACCCAGCAGTTCGCGCAGGTGACCAACCCGCCGCTCGACTCGATCAGAGAAGAGGTGGTCACCTCGATGCGCCTCGGCCTCGGGCCGGAGCGCAACCTCCTGACGGCCACGGCCGAGCACACGCGCCAGGTCATTCTCGACTTCCCCGTCATCGACAACGACGAGCTCGCGAAGATCCAGCACATCGATCCGCACTCCGGAAGCCGCATCACGACGACGATCCGCGGCCTCTACCGGGTCGAAGACGGACCTCTGGCGATGCAGGAGCGCATCGCGGAGATGTGCCACGAGGCCGACCAGGCCATCGACGACGGCGCCTCGTTCATCGTGCTCTCCGACCGTGACTCGAACAAAGACCTCGCTCCTGTTCCGTCGCTGCTGATGCTCTCGGCTGTGCACCACCACCTCATCCGCCAGGAGACCCGCATGAAGGTCGGCCTGATCGTTGAGGCCGGTGACGTCCGCGAGGTACACCATGTCGCTCTCCTCATCGGCTACGGCGCGTCGGCCGTGAACCCGTACCTCGCCATGGAGACCTGCGAGAACCTCGTGCGGAGTGGTCGTCTGACCGGTCTGACCCCGGAGAAGGCGGTCAAGAACGTGATCAAGGCGCTCGGCAAGGGCGTTCTCAAGATCATGTCCAAGATGGGCATCTCGACGGTGTCGAGCTACGCCGGGGCGCAGGCGTTCGAGGCCGTCGGCCTCGGAACCGACTTCGTTCGCGAGTACTTCACCGGCACCACGACCAAGCTGGGCGGAATCGGAATCGACGTCGTCGCATCCGAGAGCGCCTCGAGGCACCGCGCCGCGTACCCCGAAGACGAAGCGGCTTCGGCCCACGAGCCGCTCGCGACGGGCGGCGAGTACCAGTGGCGACGCGAGGGACCACCGCACCTGTTCAACCCCGAAACGGTGTTCCGTCTGCAGCACTCGACGCGCAACCGCCGTTACGACATCTTCCGCGACTACACGCGGTTGATCGATGAGCAGGCCGAGAACCTCATGACTCTGCGCGGGCTCTTCAAGCTCCGCCACGGCGCCCGCCCGCCTGTGCCCCTCGACGAGGTCGAGCCGATCGAATCGATCGTCAAACGATTCTCGACGGGCGCGATGAGCTATGGCTCCATCTCCCAGGAGGCTCACGAGACCCTCGCCATCGCCATGAACTCCATCGGCGCGAAGTCGAACACGGGCGAGGGCGGCGAAGACACCGACCGCCTTCTCGACCCGCGGCGCAGAAGTGCGATCAAGCAGGTCGCATCCGGCCGTTTCGGCGTCACGAGCATGTACCTGACGCACGCCACCGACATCCAGCTCAAGATGGCGCAGGGCGCGAAGCCCGGCGAGGGCGGACAGCTTCCTCCCACCAAGGTCTACCCCTGGGTCGCACGCACTCGTCACGCGACCGCCGGTGTCGGACTGATCTCGCCGCCTCCGCACCACGACATCTACTCGATCGAAGACCTCAAACAGTTGATCTTCGACGTCAAGCGAGCGAACCCGTTGGCTCGCGTGCACGTCAAGCTGGTCAGCCAGTCGGGCATCGGCGCGGTCGCCGCGGGCGTGACCAAGGCGCTGGCCGACGTCGTGCTGGTCTCCGGCCACGACGGGGGCACGGGCGCGAGCCCGCTGAACTCGCTGAAGCACGCGGGAACCCCGTGGGAGATAGGCCTCGCCGAGACGCAGCAGACGCTGATGCTCAACGGTATGCGTGACCGAGTCGTCGTCCAGGTCGACGGCCAGATGAAGACCGGCCGCGACGTGATCATCGGCGCCCTGCTCGGCGCAGAGGAGTACGGCTTCGCGACGGCCCCGCTCGTCGTCGAGGGCTGCATCCTCATGCGGGTCTGCCACCTCGACACGTGTCCGGTCGGCGTCGCGACGCAGAACCCCGAGCTCCGCGCGCGCTTCACCGGAAAGCCGGAGTTCGTCGTGAACTTCTTCGAGTTCCTGGCTCAGGAGGTGCGCGAGTACCTCGCCGAACTCGGCTTCCGCTCCCTCGAAGAGGCGATCGGACACCACGAGTTGATCGACATGAACGGTGCGATCGAGCACTGGAAGGCCGACGGCCTCGACCTGAGTCCGATCCTCGTCGGACCCGACTTCGCCGACGACGAACCACGCTCGAACCGCAGACAGCAAGACCACGAGCTCGAGAAGCACTTCGACAACCGGCTCATCCGAGAGGCGCAGTCGGCCCTCGAGTTCGGCGAGCCTGTCGCCATCACGCTTCCGATCCGCAACACGGAGCGTGCCGTGGGAACGATGCTGGGCAACCAGGTCACCCTCCAGCACGGCGAGGCCGGGCTTCCCGAGGGAACCATCCAGGTCACCCTGCTCGGCTCGGCCGGCCAGTCCTTCGGCGCCTTCCTTCCCTCGGGAATCACTCTCCGGTTGGAGGGCGACTCGAACGACTACGTCGGCAAGGGGCTCTCAGGCGGACAGATCATCGTTCGCCCCGACCGCCGCAGCCAGTTCGCGGCCGAAGAGAACGTGATCGCCGGAAACGTGATCGGCTACGGCGCGACGCGCGGCAGCATGTTCATCCGGGGCATCGTGGGCGAGCGCTTCCTCGTGCGCAACTCCGGGGCCACGGCCGTGGTCGAGGGCGTGGGAGATCACGCGCTCGAATACATGACCGGTGGTCTGGCGCTGATCCTCGGCTCGACCGGTCGCAACCTCGGCGCGGGGATGTCCGGCGGAACCGCCTACATCCACCGTCTTCGCACCGAGAGTGTGAACCGCGACTCGCTCGCGAGCGGCGAGCTGAAGCTGCTTCCCCTCGGAAGCGCCGACGCGGAGATCGTGCGCGATCTTCTCACCCGCCATGAACTCGAGACAGGATCGACGCGTGCCGCGGCGATGCTGGCCGATTTCGACACGACCGTGACGGAGTTCGTCAAGGTTCTTCCCCGCGACTACGCCGCGGTGTTGGAGACAAGGCAGACGGCCGTCGATGAAGGACTCGACCCCGATGGCGACATCGTCTGGGGACGTATTTTGGAGGTAACCGGTGGCTGATCCCAAGGGATTCCTGAAGGTTCAGGAACGTGAGCTGCCCAAGAGACGACCGGTATCGGTTCGACTCATGGACTGGAAAGAGGTCTACGAGCAGGGCGATCCGTCCGAGCTCCGTCGCCAGGCCGGCCGCTGCATGGACTGCGGCATCCCGTTCTGTCACCAGGGCTGCCCGCTGGGCAACCTAATTCCGGAGTGGAACGACCTGATGTTCCGAGGAGAAGGCCGGCAGGCGATCGAACGCCTCCACGCCACGAACAATTTCCCGGAGTTCACCGGTCGGCTCTGTCCGGCACCCTGCGAGAGTTCCTGCGTTCTCGGGATCAATCAGCCTGCCGTCACGATCAAGCAGGTCGAGGTGTCGATCATCGACCAGGCCTTCGCGAACGGATGGGTGCAGCCGCACCCGCCGGAGCGCCTCAGCGGCAAGACCGTCGCCGTCGTCGGATCCGGTCCTGCCGGCCTCGCGGCTGCACAGCAGCTGACCCGTGCGGGCCACACCGTCGCCGTGTACGAGCGCGACGACCGCATCGGCGGTCTGCTGCGCTACGGCATCCCCGATTTCAAGATGGAGAAGAAGCAGCTCGAGCAGCGGCTGAACCAGATGATGGCGGAGGGCACGCGCTTCCGCGCCGGAATCACCATCGGCGTCGACATCTCCTGGGCCGACCTGCGAGCCCGCTACGACGCCGTCATCGTCTGCACTGGCGCGACCGTTCCTCGCGATCTCCCGATCCCTGGCCGCGACCTCTCGGGCGTGCACTTCGCGATGGACTACCTGGTTCAGCAGAACAAGCTCGGCGCGGGCGACACGATCGCCGACCAGATCACCGCCGAAGACAAGCACGTCGTCGTACTCGGTGGCGGCGACACCGGAGCCGACTGCATCGGAACGGCGCACCGACAGGGTGCCCGCTCCGTCACCAACCTCGCTATCGGGGCCCAGCCTCCGAGCGAGCGGCGCCCCGACCAGCCCTGGCCGACATTCCCCACTCTGTTCGAGGTGTCCAGCGCCCACGAAGAGGGCGGAGAGCGGCAGTTCCTCGCCACGACCGTCGAATTCCTGTCGAACGAGTCTGGAGAGGTGCGCGCGATCCGCGTCGCCGAGACCGAATTCGTCGATGGTCGTCGCGTGCCGAAGGCCGGTACGGAGCGCGAGATCCCGGCCGACCTCGTACTTCTGGCCCTGGGATTCACGGGTGCCGAGCACACCGACCTCACCAGTCAGCTCGGCGCTCAGTTCGACGATCGAGGCACCGTCGGTCGCGCCGGCGACTACCAGACGAGTGTGCCCGGAGTCTTCGCAGCGGGCGACGCAGGTCGCGGTCAGTCGCTCATCGTCTGGGCGATTGCTGAGGGACGTGCTGCGGCATCGGCCGTAGACGAGTACCTTGAAGGTGCCACGGAACTCCCGTTCCCCGTCAAGCCCACCGACCGCTCGATCTCGATCTAACGCTCCATCCCCGTTCCATCCTTCATCCGATTCAGCCACTATCCCGATTGCGCCCTTCCCGGGCGCAGAGAACACGGAGTACCACTACACGATGAGACGCGCAAAAATCGTCGCCACCCTCGGCCCGGCAACCTCGAGCTACGAAGACATCCGGGCGATCATCGACGCCGGCGTCGACGTCTGCCGCATGAACCTGAGCCACGGAACCTATGACGTGCACGAGGGCATCTACGCCACCGTGCGCAAGGCCGCGGCCGACTCGGGTCGTGCTGTCGCCGTGCTCGTCGACCTGCAGGGTCCCAAGATCCGCCTCGGAAAGTTCGAGGGCGGCCCCTACTACCTCAGCGAAGGTGACATCTTCACCATCACGATCGACGACGTGCTTGGCACGAAAGAGCTCTCCGGAACGACGTTCAAGGGCCTGCCGCAAGACGTGAAGCCCGGAGACTTCCTGCTGATCGACGACGGCAAGGTCAAGGTCCAGGTCGTCGAATCAGACGACCGCACTGTCACCACCAAGGTCATCGTGGCGGGCAACGTCTCCAACAACAAGGGAATCAACCTCCCCGGTGTCGCCGTCAACGTGCCTGCTCTCTCGGCGAAAGACGAGGCCGATCTGCGCTGGGGTCTGAAGCTCGGTGCAGACCTGATCGCCCTGTCCTTCGTGCGTGACGCGAAAGACGTCGAGCGTGTGCACGAGATCATGGCCGAGGAGAACCGCCGTGTTCCCGTCGTCGCCAAGATCGAGAAGCCTCAGGCCGTCGACAACCTCGAAGAGATCATCGACGCGTTCGACAGCATCATGGTGGCTCGTGGAGACCTGGGCGTAGAGCTTCCCCTCGAGGCCGTTCCGATCGTGCAGAAGCGCGCCATCGAACTGTCGCGTCGTATGGCCAAGCCGGTCATCGTGGCGACGCAGATGCTCGAGTCGATGATCTCCAGCCCGATTCCCACCCGTGCCGAGACCTCCGACGTGGCGAACGCCGTTCTCGATGGTGCCGACGCGGTGATGCTCAGCGGCGAGACCAGCGTCGGTGAGTACCCGGTCATCACGGTGCAGACCATGGCTCGCATCGTCGAGTCCACCGAGGTGCACGGGCTCGACCGCATCCCTGCGCTCGGTACGAAGCCGCGCACCCAGGGCGGCGCTGTCACGCTGGCCGCCGAAGAGGTCGCCAACTTCGTCGAGGCGAAGTTCGTGGTCGTCTTCACCGAGTCGGGCGACTCGGTGCGTCGTATGTCGCGCCTGCGCTCGAAGATTCCCATGATCGGCCTCACTCCCGAAGAGGGCATCCGCAACCGCATGGCCCTCACCTGGGGCGTCGAGTCCTACCTCACGGAGCGGGTCAAGCACACCGACCAGCTCATGGTGCAGGTCGACGATGTGCTGCTCGGCAAGGAGCTGGCAGAGGTCGGCGACAAGGTCGTCGTGATCAGCGGATCGCCTCCCGGAAAGTCGGGCACGACCAACGACATGCGCATCCACGTCGTCGGCTCGGCCCACAACCCGTCGAAGCCCGAGGTCATCGAGAACTAACGATCCGGCTTGCGCAGACGCCCCCTCACATCTCGTGAGGGGGCGTTCGTGCGTGCGGGTATAACGCCATACACCTCGGTCCCGTTCCTGGCAATGGCAGGGCTGCGCTCTGTCGTCTCTCGTCCAGCCGGAATAGTGTCAGCACATGACAGACACATCGAACAACGACGTTCCGGGCGGCGCAACACCGTCGAACACAGCCACCGGCCCCGAGGGCAAGACGATCGGCGACTGGACCGATCTCGGGCGCGAGATGTGGTCGTACCTCACGGGTCGTGGAGCCGCGGTCAACTACAGCTTCGTCGACATGGTCGTCGAAGTACCGCGAGACATCGGCCCTGACGCCCCACGAGCGACCTGGAAGTTCAACGGCACGCTGCGCATCACGACCAGCGACGACCAGGCGGCCGGCTCAGACCCGCTCCGTTCCTGACGATCATGGCTGCATCGGTCCGTTTCGACATCGACCTGACGTTCGAGCTCACCGACGGCGAGGACAACACGATCGAGGGTTCGATCACGGCCGCCGGGTCGACCATCGAGATTCTCGTATCGCGTCCCGAGGCGTTCGTGGACCGCACGCGGGCATCGCTGGCTCGCATCCGTGACCTGGCCGGCGGACTCGCCCGACGGGGTGTGACGATCCGGCTGTCTGGACCGGCGGGCATGGTGGGGGAGTTGGGCGCCGTGAAGACCTCGGTAGCGCAGCGCGTAGCCTCTGGGTCGCCGCATATCCGTCTGGGAAAGACGAGCGTCGTCACGTCGCTGCTGATGCGCCGCACCGAGGCCGCGAGCCGCGTCGCCTTTCCTCCATCGACGCTGCTGCCCCTGTTGCCCACATTCGACCGTCGCGCCCGCTTCCGTCCGACCACGACCCACGCCGCACCGGGCTCCGGGCGGCCGCGGTTGATCTTCGTGATCGGCTCCGAGAACTGGGACGGGTCGCCGCCGCGAGAATTCGAACTCATCGACGGCGTCACGGTCATCGGCTCTGGGCCCACTGCCGACCTGCGGCTCGAGGGTCTCGACCCGGTTCACGCGACGATCACGCATACCGACGATGACGAGTACACGTTGCGGCTCGCATCGGAGACGCCAGGAGACATTCCTCTTCTCGATCGCGATTCCCCACGTCGTCCGCTCGCTCGCGTGCTCCGAACGGGTGCCCGTATCGAACTCGGCGCGTGGCGGCTCGGCTACTTTCGGGCGGAGTTCGCCGATCACGGGCGTCCCTTCGGCGGCCGGATGGGCGGAGAACTCTCCCGGCAGAAGCCGCAGCCGCCTCGACCGGGCGCACGGCACGACGGGGGAGCGGAGCAGTAGCGCAGCTCTTCACGCTCATCGAGCATTAACGAAGAGTGGCCCAGGCGAAATGCCTGGGCCACTCTCAGATGGGCTGGAAATGCTCAGCTCATACTCGCTGTGGGTGTTAGCCCTGACGCGACTTGAACCGGGGGTTGAGCTTGTTGATAACGAGCGTGCGCCCGTTACGCCTGACAATCTGCGAACCCTGCATCTTCTTCATCGAACCCAGTGAATTGCGTACCTTCATACTGAACTCCTTCCCTTTGGCAGGTATAACGCCCAGCGTCGATCGTTATTCCCGACCGGGAGCACCCACACGCCGAGGCAGAAGTCACGTGATGAAAAGTACCGGTGGTGGGACTCGAACCCACAAGCCCTCACGGACAGCGCATTTTGAGTGCGCCGCGTCTGCCATTCCGCCACACCGGCTCGTTCACGTGCTGGGATCAGAATACCGTAGGCTTGCAGGGTGTCAGACCAAGAATCCACCCCCGTCGCGCCCCGTCGCGTAGTCGTTGCAGAAGACGAATCGCTGATTCGCCTCGATATCGTCGAGATCCTCCGTGATAACGGCTTCGAGGTCGTCGGTGAAGCAGGGGATGGCGAGACCGCCGTCGCGCTCGCCACCGAGCTGCGCCCCGACCTGGTGATCATGGATGTCAAGATGCCTCAGCTCGATGGCATCTCGGCTGCCGAGCGTCTCAGCAAGGGTCACATTGCGCCCGTCGTACTGCTCACCGCGTTCAGCCAGAAAGAACTCGTCGAGCGCGCGACCGAGGCCGGAGCACTCGCCTACGTCGTCAAGCCGTTCACGCCGAGCGATCTGCTGCCCGCCATCGAGATCGCACTCTCGCGTTACGCGCAGATCATCACCCTCGAGGCAGAGGTGGCCGATCTGGTCGAGCGATTCGAGACCCGCAAGCTCGTCGACCGCGCCAAGGGCCTGCTCAACGAGAAGATGGGCCTGACCGAGCCCGAGGCGTTCCGCTGGATTCAGAAGGCGTCTATGGACCGTCGCCTCACCATGCACGATGTCGCCCTGGCGATCATCGAGCAGCTCAGCGCCAAGAAGTAGAGCCGACCCTGTCGTCCAACGGTTCCGCGTTCCGTCGACCCTCTCGAGGCTCCGTCGAACCCGATCGGCCGATTCGCCGGGCCACCCTCAAACTCAAGCATGAGGTCTTGCCGGCCAACGCCGTGGCATTCTCCGATGACATCGTCGCGGTGGCACGCTCCGTCAGCGGGATCGATCTCGACTATTCGGTCGACAGCCTGGAGCAGGTCGACAGCCTCATCGCCGGCTTCCGAGCGCAGGGCGTGACCGAGGAACGATTCGCCGAGACCCTCTTCGGTTTCGGCTGCTACGTCGGCGAGGTCATGGTTCGGCACGCTGGCGGAGTATGGACGACCAGCGCCGGAACAGCCCTCGAGGCGTACGCGAGCTTTCCGCTGCTGGTCTCGCTGCCTCCGCAGAATCTCAGCAATCCCATCGGCAAGGTCTTCAAGGCCTTCCGCAACGGGGAAGCAGACAGCATCACCCACTTCTACCGGGCGATGACCTCGAACTGACTCAGTTCTTCTTGTCGATGATCATGTTCGTGATGCGGATCGTCGAGCAGCGCCGACCCTGATCGTCGTCGATGGCGATTTCGTGCGTCGTGAGGGTGCGCCCCAGGTGGATGGGCGTGCAGACGGCGGTCACCAGGCCGCTGCGAGCCGATCGCGTGTGCGAGGCGTTGATCTCGATGCCGACGGCGAGCCTGTCGGGGCCGGCGTGCAGATTCGCCGACATGGAACCGAGGGACTCGCCGAGAACGACGTAGGCGCCGCCGTGCAGAAGATTCGCCGGCTGTCTATTGCCCTCGACCGGCATCGTGGCGACGGCCCGCTCGAGCGTGAACTCGACGAACTCGATGCCCATCTTCTCCGCCAGCTCGCCGGCGCCCCTGTCGCGAATCCAGCCCAGCGCATCCACAGTGTTTTCGGTCATCGTCGCCTTCGAATGCTGGGGCCCGGCCGCCGTCGGAGGTGACTTGTAGGCTGGGGGTCGTGTCGGATTCAGAAAAGCCTACCCTCCTCGTCATCGACGGCCATTCACTCGCGTTCCGGGCGTTCTACGCCCTGCCCGTCGACAGTTTTCAGACCCGCGACGGGCAGCACACCAATGCGATCCACGGCTTCATCGCCATGCTCATCAATCTCCTCAAGGCAGAGAAGCCGACCCACATCGCGGTGGCGTTCGATATCTCCCGGCATTCGTTCCGCACGCGTGAGTACCCCGAATACAAGGGCACGAGGGGCGAGACGCCCCCCGAGTTCAAAGGCCAGATCCCTCTGCTCGAAGAGGCTCTGCACGCCATGAACATCACCACGGTGTCGAAAGAAGACTACGAAGCCGACGACATCCTGGCCACCCTCGCTCGCCAGGGTGAAGAGCAGGGTTACCGCGTCTTCGTCGTCTCGGGCGACCGCGACAGCATCCAACTCATCCGCCCCGACGTGACCCTGCTCTACCCGTCTGCCATGGGTGTGTCCCAACTCACGCGCTACGACGCCGAGAAGGTGTTCGACAAGTACGGCGTGCAGCCGCACCAATACCCCGAGATCGCCGCTCTCGTCGGCGAGACGAGCGACAACCTGATCGGTGTCGACAAGGTCGGTCCGAAGACGGCCGCCAAGTGGATCAACCTGTACGGCAGCCTCGACGCGATCATCGAGCGCAGAGACGAGATCAAGGGCGTGGTCGGCGACAAGCTGCGCGAGCAGTACGAGAACGCGGTGCGCAATAGAAAGCTCAATCATCTGCTCACCGACGTCGAGCTGCCGGTCGGTCCGGCAGATCTCGAGCGCAAGCCCATCGACGAGCAGGCTCTGCGCGAGGTGTTCGGTCGACTCGAGTTCCGCACTCTTCTCGACCGTGTCCTCAAGCTCGACGGCCAGGGTGCAGCTCCGGATGCGTCGGCCGCGCAGGGCTCCGCGGGTCCCGAGGCCGTTCCTGTCTCGATCACGGCTCCGACCCCGGCGACGGTGCTCGACGAAGAGCTCGAGCTCTGGCTCTCTCGCGCCCAGAAGAACAACCCGCAGGGGCTCGCCCTCCAGGTCGAAGAGCAGGGCGGCGTACCCATCGGCCTCGGCATCGCATCGGCCACCGAGAGCCTGTTCGCGCCCTGGAGCGCGGGGAGCCCCGACTACTCGGCTCTCGAAGCGTGGCTGGCGAGCGACTCGCCGAAGATCATGCACGGAGCGAAGGAACAGATCAAGACGCTTCGTCGAGCCGGGCTCGCCGTGTCCGGGCTGAGCTTCGATAGCACGCTCGCCGCCTGGCTGGTCCGTCCCGACTCCTCAGCCGATCGCTCGCTCGCCGAACTCGTCGACCGCACCCTCGCCGAGGTGCTGCCCACGCCCGATCCCAATCAGCTCGTGCCCGACGACGACTCCGACGTGGGCCCCGCGACCCAGGCGTGGTACATCGCACGCGTCGCGGCCGCCCAGATCTCGTCGCTCGACGAGCGAACGATGCGGGTGCTCGGCGAGATCGAGATTCCCACGCTGATGGCGCTCGTCGACATGGAACTCATCGGAATCACGGTGAGCCACGACGAACTCTCGCAGCTGTCCTCCGAACTGGCCGCCACGGCCACCGACCTCGCCACCGATGCCTACGAGATCATCGGCGGTGAGATCAACCTCGGGTCGCCGAAGCAGATCCAAGAGGTGCTCTTCGACAGGCTCTCGATGCCCAAGACGCGCGCCACCAAGACGGGCTACTCGACCGACGCCGGCGCTCTCGCCGACCTGCAAGCGTCGAGCCCGCACCCGTTCCTCGGTCTCCTGCTGCAGCATCGCGATGCGACCAAGCTGCGCCAGATCATCGAGACCGTCGACAAGGCGATCGCCCCCGACGGCCGAGTGCACACGCGCTATGTCCAGACCGGATCGAGCACCGGTCGCATCTCGTCGACCGACCCCAATCTGCAGAACATCCCCGTGCGCGCCGAAGAGGGCCGTCGCATCCGGCACGCTTTTCAGGTGGGCGACGGTTTCGAGACTCTACTCACCGCCGACTACTCGCAGATCGAGATGCGGATCATGGCCCATCTGTCGGGCGACGAGGGCCTCATCACGGCCTTCACCGAGGGCGAAGACCTGCACCGCTTCGTCGGCGCGCACGTCTTCGGCGTCGAGCCCTCCGACGTCACACCGGCCATGCGCACCAAGGTCAAGGCCATGTCCTACGGCCTCGCCTACGGGCTGAGCGCCTTCGGACTCTCGAAGCAGCTGCGTATCGAGTCCAGCGAGGCCAAGAAGCTCATGTCCGACTACTTCGAGCGCTTCGGCGCCGTGCGTGACTTTCTGCGCAACGTGGTGCTGCAGGCTAAAGAAGACGGCTACACCGAGACGATCTTCGGCCGCCGTCGTCCGTTCGCCAACCTCAACAGCGCGAACAGGGTGCTGCGCGACAACGACGAGCGGGCCGCTCTCAACGCCCCGATCCAGGGCACCGCCGCCGACATCATCAAGATCGCCATGATCAACATCGCACGCGACCTGAAAGAGCAGCAGCTCGCCTCGCGCATGCTTCTGCAGGTGCACGACGAACTGGTCTTCGATGTCGCACCCGGCGAGTGGCAGACGCTGTCCGAGATCGTTACCACGCGCATGAGCACCGCCGCCGAACTTCGGGTTCCCCTCGAAGTGCAGGTCGGTCGCGGAGCGAACTGGAACGACGCCGCGCACTGATCGTTCCCCTCGCTCAGCCCTTCTCGACACCATTCGGACACCTCCAGGACGCCCGCCCGACATCCGAGTCACAGAGAATGTCGAGGTGACAACGGCGGCGAGCATCGTATTCTCGTCTTTCACGTCGGCTGCGGACCCCATGCCACGAGCCTGGTCACGGTTTCGCGATGGGCTGACTGCTCCATCCGACCGGCCCCTCGATCGTCTCGCCGACCCGCAGAACGGTCCGGTCTGCGTCTGGCGTCTCCTCGCCAGCAACAACCGCGAACTCGGGCGGAGTGCCGTGATCTATCACTCATTCGACGACGCCCGAGACGCCGTCCTCGGCGCTCGCCTGGCCCGACACGACATCGAGATCAGGTCTGTGCACGGACCCAACGCCGGCACCCACGGATGGTTCGCACACGAAGTCGACGGTCCGCCACTGATGACGTGTGGCCGATGGTACGGCGCACACGCCGCGAGCGTCGACGCTGCGCAGCACTCGGTCGACGCATTCTTCAACGCGACTGTCCTCGGTGAGGCCCACCGGCGACTGTCCCCAGACAGACGACGTTCCACTCGAGAAACCATTCGCGTCCACTCGGGAGCCGACGATGCCGGAGGTCCTCGTTAGGCTGAATGCATGACCGATCTCCCACAGCCTCCCGCACGAACGCCAACGGAGATCGACTCCATCGCCGAAGAGTGGGTCGACACCCTCGTGCGGCTGCAACCGACGCTCGGCACCTACATCGGCCGCGTCGAAGCGAACACCCGCTTCGCCGATCTGTCTCCCACGGGCCACGAGCTCTACCTGGCCGAGGTTCTGCGAGCTCAGGCTCAGCTGGCAGCGGCAGTTCCCGTCGACGACGTCGACAGCGTCACGCAGCTCGACCTCGGCGCCTCGCTGCAACTCGAAGTGGACAGTGCCGAAGCAGGCCTCCATCTGCGAGACCTCAACGTCATCGCGTCGCCGTCCCAAGATATCCGGGAAGCCTTCGATCTGATGCCGACCGAGACGCCAGCGGACTGGCAGATCATCGAGACGCGGCTCCGCGCGGTGCCCGTCGCGCTCGACGGATACATCGAGACCCTGCGAGAGGGCATCGCCCGAAACATCGTGCCTGCCAGACGCCAGGTCGTCGAGGTCGCCGCGCAGGCACGCAAGAACGCATCCAGCGACGGCTTCTTCGCCAGACTTCCGCATGGCGCTCCCGCCGAATCTGCGACGGAGTCGCTCGAGGAGGCAGCCTTGACCGCTGCCGGCGGATACGCGCGGCTCGCCGACTTTCTCGAGACCGAGCTCCTGCCCGCGGCAACCCCGGTGGATGCCGTGGGTCGCGACATCTATACGCTTCGGTCACGCGAATTCCTCGGCGCCACGATCGACCTCGACGA
The DNA here is from genome assembly GCF_900177765.1 of Agreia sp. VKM Ac-1783. Taxonomy (GTDB): domain Bacteria; phylum Actinomycetota; class Actinomycetes; order Actinomycetales; family Microbacteriaceae; genus Agreia. The sequence goes on along the minus strand of NZ_FXWI01000002.1, from coordinate 216,370 downwards.
GACCTACGAGTGGGGTCTCGCCGAGCTCGCCCGCATGACTCGCGAACAGGAGGCGATCGCGCAGGAGATCCTGCCGGGTGCGACGGTGCACGAGGCTATCGCTCACCTCGACGCCGACGACTCCCGCAAGCTCCACGGAACAGCTGCGTTGAAGGAGTGGATGCAGACCACGAGTGATCGGGCCGTCGCCGAACTGTCGCGAAGCCACTTCGACATCCCCGAGGAGATCCGGGCACTCGAGTGCATGATCGCACCGACCGACGAGGGCGGCATCTACTACACGGGCCCCACCGACGACTTCTCCCGCCCCGGACGCATGTGGTGGTCGGTACCCGCGGGAGTCACCACGTTCGATACCTGGCGCGAGCTGACCACGGTCTACCACGAGGGAGTGCCCGGGCATCACCTGCAGATCGGCCAGGCCGTCTACAACAGGGCCACCCTCAACACCTGGCGTCGCCAGCTGGCGGGAACGTCTGGGCACGCAGAGGGGTGGGCCCTCTACGCCGAACGCCTGATGGAGGAGTTGGGGTACCTCGACGATCCGGCCGACAGACTCGGCATGCTCGACGGTCAGAGAATGCGGGCAGCTCGGGTTGTTCTCGACATCGGAGTCCACCTCGGCAAGCCGCGTCCCGACGGCAACGGCATCTGGGACGCCGAGTACGCGCTGGACTTCATGCGAGCCAACGTGAACATGGACGACGCCTTCATTCGCTTCGAAGTGAATCGCTACCTCGGCTGGCCCGGACAGGCGCCGTCGTACAAGGTCGGCCAGCGCATCTGGGAGCAGCTGCGCGATGCCTACAAGGCACAGCAGGGCGATGCCTACGATGCCAAGGAGTTCCACCGCCGCGCACTCGATCTCGGTGGGGTCGGCCTCGATACGCTCCAGAGATTCCTGCTCGCAGACGGAGGCTCTCGATGAGCAACACGCCACCGCCCGGATGGTATCCCGAAGAGAACTCGCCACGAGAGCGCTGGTGGGACGGCGAAAAGTGGAGCGACGCACACCGCGATGCTCCACCGGCCGCGGTCACGCCGCCCCAGCAGGCCGGCCCGGTCACGGCTGCGGCGCCGAACCCGTCACGCCGTCGGGTCTGGCCGTGGGTGCTCGGGGGGTCGGTACTCGTGGTGGTCGCCGTGGTCGTCGCTGCCGTTCTCGTGCTGACGAGTGTCTTCTCGTCGATCGATCGAACATCGTCGAGTCGGTCTGAATCTGGCTCGCGAGGCACCTCCGGCGCACCGTCAGGCAGCTCCGGCGACGGCATCGAGATCGGAGACGGGGGAGACGACGCGGTTCGAGTCGTCACCTACATCGACTACTTCTGCCCGTTCTGCGGCCAATTTGAGACGACCAATGCCGAGCAGCTCTCCGAGTGGGTCGACTCGGGCAAGGTGGTGCTCGAAGTCCACCCCATCTCGATTCTCGACCGCGCCTCTCTCGGAACGAAGTACTCGACCCGAGCCGCCAATGCTGCCGCCTGCGTCGCGGACTCCGCGCCCGATAGCTTCGAGAAGTTCAGCGCGCTCCTGTTCGAGAAGCAGCCCGCAGAGAACACGGAGGGGCTGAGCGACGCCGACCTCATCGACCTGGCGAAGGAGGCTGGCGCGGGAGACGGCACCGGTGTGACGGACTGCATCGACGCGGGCGAATTCACCGGATGGGTGACGGAGGCCACCGAGCGTGCGCTGAACGAGCCCGTGCCCGACTCCGACCTCGACAGCATCTCGGGCACCCCCACCGTGATCGTCGACGGAGTGCAGTACGACGGCAGCCTGACCGACGCGCAGGAATTCGCGGACTTCGTGCTGCCGGGCGCCAACTGAACGGTCGTCGCCGAGCACCCCTCTGAGCCGCGCAGCCTCCCTGAGTAATACCGCAGGCGGGGATGAGTAGCTCATCACCTACCCCGCACTCTGCGGGCTTCGTAGCGTGTGCACATGAGCACATCAGATCCGCGCGTAGAACGCGCCGCACGCCAAGCCAGGGCAGCGAAAAGCCCCGGCACCGCCCTCGTCATCGCTCTCCTGGGAGTCGTCCACATCGTCGTGTGGGTCGTCGCCGGATTCGGCATGGGGAGCATCCTCGACATCTTCCGTCTTATGACGGTCAATCAGGTCGGCAACTGGACCAGCGACCTCGACTCGGTGGACTCCCAATTCCTCGCCGTCGGAGCCATCTGCATCGGCTCCTTCGTCGGCGTCTTCCTCACCGGGCGACTCGGCCGGGCCGGGCTGGGCGGCGCCGCGCTCATCATCCCGTTCTGCACGGCCCTCTTCGGGATCGCCATCGGACTGGTGCTCTTCATTCCGAACTGGAGCGCGCCCGATGCGATCGGCGAGAAGGTCGCGTTCATCGATGGGGGCGACCCGGAGCCGTGGCAGTCGGACGCGTGGGCCGCCTACTACCTGCCCTACTGGCTTCCCGCCACCGTCGGCGTCGTCTTCCTCCTCGCTGTCGTCGCTGCGCTGGCCGCGATGAGAGCGACCAGACGCAGTCTGAGCCGGATGACGGACATCGAAGCACGAGGCACCCGGGTGCCCGGCGTCGTCACGGAGGCGATCGCGACCGGGACCGAGATCCAGGGTTCGCCGCGCATCCAGTTCACGACGCGCTTCACGGACACCGCCGGAACGGATCGTTGGGTTACGAAGAGAGCGACCTTCCCTCGTGCTGCCACGCCGCGCGCAGGCGACCCCGCCGTCGTGTGGTTCGACCCTCTGGCGCCGAACGACGAGACGAAGATCATGGTGGGTCTCGGCCCGGAGGCGGCGCAGTTGGCGGGACGGCCCACGGTGTTGCCGCGCACCGATCTCCGGGGCTAGAATGACTTGGCACGTTTTGTGCCATCCCATCCGCTCGCCGTCGGCAGAGCAGTCTTGCTCGAAACCTCGAACTCGGCTGTCGTCGGCCTGATATATGTCCATCCTGGAGCATTTACTTTTATGACAATCGCAACGACCGACAGAGTAGCCAAGCAGGTCGCCATCAACGACATTGGCTCGGCAGAAGACTTTCTTGCCGCGGTCGAAAAGACACTGAAGTTCTTCAACGACGGAGACCTCATCGAGGGCACCGTTGTGAAGATCGACCGCGACGAGGTTCTCCTCGACGTCGGGTACAAGACCGAGGGTGTCATCCCCTCGCGTGAGCTTTCCATCAAGCACGACGTCGACCCCACCGAGGTCGTCCAGGTCGGCGATCTGGTTGAGGCCCTCGTTCTTCAGAAAGAAGACAAAGAAGGCCGCCTGATCCTCTCCAAGAAGCGCGCTCAGTACGAGCGTGCGTGGGGAGACGTCGAGAAGATCAAGGACGCCGACGGTGTTGTCACCGGTTCGGTCATCGAGGTCGTCAAGGGTGGACTCATCGTCGACATCGGACTCCGAGGCTTCCTGCCCGCGTCGCTCATCGAGCTTCGTCGCGTGCGCGACCTCACGCCCTACCTGGGCCAGGAGATCGAGGCGAAGATCCTCGAGCTCGACAAGAACCGCAACAACGTCGTTCTGTCGCGCCGCGCCCTGCTCGAGCAGACGCAGTCCGAGAGCCGCACCACGTTCCTCAACAACCTCCAGAAGGGACAGGTCCGCAAGGGCGTCGTCTCGTCGATCGTCAACTTCGGTGCGTTCGTCGATCTGGGTGGAGTCGACGGACTGGTTCACGTCTCCGAACTCAGCTGGAAGCACATCGAGCACGCCTCCGAGGTCGTCGAGGTTGGCCAGGAGGTCACCGTCGAGATCCTCGAGGTCGACCTCGACCGCGAGCGTGTCTCCCTGTCGCTCAAGGCGACGCAGGAAGACCCGTGGCAGGTCTTCGCCCGCACCCACGCCATCGGCCAGGTTGCTCCGGGTAAGGTCACGAAGCTCGTTCCCTTCGGCGCATTCGTTCGCGTCGCAGAGGGCATCGAGGGACTCGTTCACATCTCCGAGCTGTCGGGCAAGCACGTCGAGCTCGCCGAGCAGGTCGTGTCGGTCGGCGACGAGGTCTTCGTCAAGGTCATCGACATCGACCTCGAGCGTCGCCGCATCTCGCTGAGCCTCAAGCAGGCCAACGAGGGTGTCGACCCCGAGGGCACCGAGTTCGACCCGGCGCTCTACGGAATGCTCACCGAGTACGACGACCAGGGCAACTACAAGTTCCCCGAGGGCTTCGACCCGGAGACGAACGAGTGGCGCGAGGGCTTCGAGACCCAGCGCGAGAAGTGGGAGCAGGACTACGCTGCGGCCCAGGCTCGCTGGGAAGCCCACAAGAAGCAGGTTGCCACGAGCAACGCCGAGGTCGCCTCAGGCGACGGCGCCAGCGCCGGTTCCTCGTTCTCGAGCGAGTCGACCGGAGCCGGCACGCTTGCCGACGACGAGACCCTCGCCGCGCTTCGCGAGAAGCTGTCGAGCAGCAACTCCTAGGTTGCACGACAGAACGGCCGTCCTTCGGGGCGGCCGTTCCGTCGTTAAGCCGGTTCGCATCAAGAGCCCGGATAGCATGGAGCCATGTTCATCGTGGGACTCACCGGCGGAATCGCTTCAGGAAAATCCACTGTGGCGCGGCGACTCGTCGATCACGGGGCTGTCCACGTCGACGCGGATGCCCTCTCGCGCGAGGTCGTCGAACCCTCGACCTCCGGGCTCGAGGCCATCGCTGCCGAGTTCGGAGGCGGGGTGCTCGCGGACGACGGCTCACTCGATCGGGCCGCGCTGGGCGGCATCGTCTTCGCCGATCCGGATGCCCGGGGCCGGCTCGAGGCCATCATCCACCCGCGGGTGCACGCACGCACCGCCGAGCTGATCGCCGCTGCTCATGCAGCGGACCCGGCTGCCGTCGTCGTCTACGACGTTCCCCTTCTCGTCGAGGCCCGCAGGGAGCTCGAATTCGATCTCATCGTCGTCTGCGAGGCCCCGGCCGAGGTGCGGATCGAGCGTCTTCTCACGCATCGGGGAATGCCTCGAGCCGAGGCCGAACGACGCATCTCCGCCCAGGCCAGCGACGAGGAGCGGCGCGCGGTCGCCGACGTGATCATCGACACGTCGGGATCACTCCAGCACACCCTCGATCAGGTCGACGCACTCTGGGTAGACGTCGCTGCACGAGCCCTAGACCGGGCCCGCGTCTTGTGACCCTGTGCGTTCTTAGCCGAAGAGCAGAGCGGCCTCGTCGTAGCGGTGCTGCGGAACGGTCTTGAGCTTACCCAGGGCCTCGGCAAAACCGACCGTGACGATCTCCGTGCCCTTGAGGGCGACCATCTGACCCCAGGCGCCGTCCCCGATGATGTCGCTGGCAGCCATGCCGAGGCGCGTCGCGAGAACACGGTCGTAGGCGCTCGGCACGCCTCCCCGCTGGATGTGTCCGAGGGTCGTCGCACGCGTCTCGATTCCCGTGATCGATTCGATCAGGGGGGCGATGCGCTCGCCGATGCCTCCGAGGCGTGGCCGGCCGAAGGCATCCAGACCCCGCTCGGAATGCGGGTCGTCCATGCTGTCGGGCATGAAGCCCTCTGCCACCACAACCAAGGGAGCGCGACCGCGATCGTAGGCGCTCTGCACCCACTCGCACATCTGCTCGACGCTGGTCTTCTGCTCGGGAATCAGGATGGCGTGGGCGCCCGACGCCATGCCCGAGTGCAGGGCGATCCATCCCACGTGGCGGCCCATCACCTCGGCGACCATGCATCGGCTGTGCGACTCGCCGGTCGTACGAAGCCGATCCATGGCGTCGGTCGCGATCTGCACAGCGGTGTCGAAACCGAAGGTGTAGTCGGTGGCATCGAGATCGTTGTCGACCGTCTTCGGAACGCCGACGATCTTGAGGCCGGCATCGGTCAGGCGCTTGGCCGCGGCGAGAGTGCCCTCGCCGCCGATAGCCATGATCGCGTCGATTCCGTGCCGCTCCATGTTGGCCGCGATGTTCTCCGGGCCGCCGTTCTCACCCTCGAACGGATTGGTGCGGCTCGTACCGAGGATCGTGCCACCCTGCTTGGCGATGCCGCGGATGTTGTGGCGCGTCAGCTCCATGATGTCGGCGTTGACCACGCCCCGCCAGCCGTCTCTGAAACCGACGAACTCCTGGCCGTTGATCTCCGTTCCCTTGAGAACGGCCCCGCGGATGACCGCATTGAGTCCGGGACAGTCGCCGCCCGAGGTGAGAATGCCGATGCGCATGGCGCCGCTCCTGTTCGAAAGAAATCCGTTCCACTGCCAGGCAGGGACCAGTGTCACTACCCCGACCTAAACTTATTGCATGGAACCCACCCGCTCCGTCCACCCCTTCGAAGTCGTCAGTGAATACACCCCGAGCGGCGATCAGCCCACCGCCATCGCCGAGCTGACGGCCCGAATCAACGCCGGCGAGACCGACGTGGTGCTCCTCGGTGCAACAGGAACAGGCAAGTCGGCGACGACGGCGTGGTTGATCGAAGCTGTCCAGCGGCCCACGCTCGTGCTCGCGCACAACAAGACCCTCGCGGCCCAGCTCGCCAACGAGTTCCGCGAGCTCATGCCCAACAACGCCGTCGAGTACTTCGTCTCGTACTACGACTACTACCAGCCCGAGGCCTACGTTCCTCAAACTGACACGTTCATCGAGAAAGACAGCTCGATCAACTCCGAGGTCGAGCGCCTGCGCCACTCGACCACGAACTCGCTGCTGAGTCGGCGCGACGTGGTCGTGGTCTCGACGGTCTCGTGCATCTACGGCCTCGGCACCCCCGAGCAGTACATGAACGCGATGATCGCCCTTCAGGTAGGCCAGCGCATCGACAGAGACTGGCTGATCCGCAAGTTCGTCTCGATGCAGTACAACCGCAACGACATCGACTTCTCTCGCGGCAACTTCCGCGTGCGCGGCGACACGATCGAGATCATTCCCCAGTACGAAGAGCTCGCCATCCGCATCGAGATGTTCGGCGACGAGATCGAGGCGCTCTACAGCCTGCACCCGCTCACCGGCGACATCGTGCGCAAGCTCGATTCGGTCTCCGTCTTCCCCGGGTCGCACTACGTCACCGACACAGACGTGATGCAGCGCGCCATCGGCACGATCCAAGACGAGCTCGAGCTCCGCGTCGGCCAGCTCGAGAAAGAAGGCAAGCTCCTCGAGGCCCAGCGCCTACGCATGCGCACCACCTTCGACCTCGAGATGATGCAGCAGATCGGTTTCTGCTCCGGCATCGAGAACTACTCGTGGCACATGGATGTGCGTCCGCCCGGAGCCGCACCTCACTGTCTACTCGACTATTTCCCCGACGACTTCCTCGTCGTCATTGACGAGTCCCACGTGACGGTTCCGCAGATCGGCGCCATGTACGAGGGCGACTCGTCGCGCAAGCGCACGCTGGTCGACCACGGATTCCGCCTACCGAGCGCGCTCGACAACCGTCCGCTCAAGTGGCCAGAGTTCAAAGACAGGGTCGGTCAGACGGTCTACCTCTCTGCGACTCCCGGCAAGTACGAGATGGGCATCGCCGACGGTGTCGTGCAGCAGATCATCCGTCCCACGGGTCTGATCGATCCCGAGATCGTCATCAAGACGTCCACCGGCCAGATCGACGACCTGCTCGAGGAGATCCGGCTGCGCGCGGGTCGAGACGAGCGCGTCCTCGTCACCACGCTCACCAAGAAGATGGCCGAAGAGCTCACCGACTTCCTGGGCGAGCACGGGGTCAAGGTGCGCTACCTGCACGCCGACGTCGATACTCTGCGACGGGTCGAGCTGCTCACCGAGTTGCGCGCGGGGCTCTACGACGTTCTCGTGGGCATCAACCTTCTGCGCGAGGGCCTCGATCTGCCCGAGGTGTCGCTCGTCGCCATCCTCGACGCCGACAAAGAGGGATTCCTGCGCTCGTCGACATCGCTCATCCAGACCATCGGTCGAGCAGCGCGAAACGTCTCGGGCCAGGTCATCATGTACGCCGACAAGGTGACCGACTCCATGGCCTTCGCCATCAGCGAGACCACCCGCCGTCGCGAAATGCAGGTCGCCTACAACACCGAGCACGGCATCGACCCCACGCCTCTGCGCAAGCGCATCGCAGACATCACAGAGGTGCTGGCACGAGAGGGTGCCGACACGGCCCAGCTCCTCGCGGGCCGAGACGGCTCGAAGAAGAAGTCACCCACCCCCAACCTGCGCCGCGAGGGCATCGCCGCAGAAGGCGCCAACCAGCTCGAGGCCATCATCGCCGACCTCAACGAGCAGATGCTGCAGGCCGCCGGCGAGCTGAAGTTCGAACTCGCGGCGCGGCTGCGCGACGAACTGGGTGACCTGAAGAAGGAGCTCCGGCAGATGTCGGCGGCGGGACATCTCTCGTGAACAGCGAGGCCGCACCGCCGCGCAGTCGCGTCGTCGAATGGCAAGACCCCCTGATCGGTGCTGCCCAAGCCAGAACCCTGGGCGGGCTCGAGTATCTGAACGCCATGATCGCGGGCCGCATCCCGCCGCCCCCGATCGCGGTGCTGATGAACCTCGAACTCGTGTCTGCGAGCCGCGGAACGGCTGTGTTCACGTGCGCGCCCGACGAGTCCGTCTACAACCCGATCGGCGCTGTGCACGGCGGCTTCATGTGCACCGCTCTCGACTCCGCGCTCGGCTGCGCCGTGCACTCCACGCTTCGAGCCGGGCAGGGCTACACCTCGCTCGAGATCAAGGTCAACTACCTGCGGGCCCTGAACACGGTGTCGGGCATGCTCACCGTGACGGGTACGGTGACCAAGCCGGGCAGCCGCATCGCGTTCGCGGAGGGCGTCGTGACCGACTCGGAGGGACGCACCGTGGCGACAGCCTCGAGCACCCTTCTCGTCTTCGAGGCCTAGCACAGACATCCGCACCTGCACGCCGTCAGCGGAACGGGGACGGAGTGTCGGTGGCCGCACATAGACTTTCGAGGTGTCAGTTTCGAAGGTAGATTCCTCCAACGTCCTCAGCGTCCACGGCGCCCGTGTCCACAACCTGCAAGACGTGAACCTCGAGATCCCTCGAGACTCGCTCGTCGTCTTTACCGGGCTCTCAGGCTCAGGCAAATCGTCTCTGGCCTTCGACACGATCTTCGCTGAGGGGCAGCGCCGCTACGTCGAGTCGCTGTCGGCCTACGCCAGGCAGTTCCTCGGCCAGGTCGATCGGCCCGACGTCGACTTCATCGAGGGGCTCAGCCCCGCCGTCTCGATCGATCAGAAGTCGACCAACCGCAATCCCCGGTCGACCGTCGGCACGATCACCGAGATCTACGACTACATGCGTCTGCTCTGGGCGCGTATCGGCATCCCGCACTGCCCGATCTGCGGAGAGCAGATCAAGTCACAGACCGTTCAGCAGATCGCCGATCAGCTCATGGAGCTCGAAGACGGCATCCGCTACCAGGTCGCCAGCCCGGTCGTCTCGCAGAAGAAGGGCGAGTTCGTCGACCTCTTCAAAGAACTGGCCGCCGGCGGCTACTCGCGAGCCCTCGTCGACGGCGAGGTCGTTCAGTTGAACGACCCGCCCAAGCTCAAGAAGCAGATCAAGCACGACATCTCGGTGGTCGTCGACCGACTGGTGGCGGGTCCCGACATCCTGAGCCGCCTCACCGACTCCCTCGAGACGGCACTGCGCCTCACCGACGGGCTGGTGCAGATCAACTACGTCGACTCCGAGGGTCCGGATGCCTGGCAGACGTTCTCCGAGAAGCTCTCGTGCCCCAACAACCACCCCATCGCTCTCACCGAGATCGAACCGCGCACCTTCTCGTTCAACGCACCGTTCGGAGCGTGCCCCGAGTGCTCCGGTCTCGGCACGCGCATGTCGGTCGACTCCGACCTGCTTCTCGGCGACCCCGACCTCAGCATCGCCGAGGGCGTCATCGTTCCGTGGACCACCCAGGGCAAGGGCCTCTTCAGCTACTACGAGAAGCTGCTGCACGGCCTGTCACGCGACCTCGACTTCTCGCTCAAGACCCCCTGGGGCAAGCTCAGCGACGAGGTTCAGAATGCCGTTCTCCGCGGCAACAACTTCGAGGTCAAGGTCCGGTGGAAGAACCGGTATGGCCGCGAGGTGAGTTACTCCTCGGGCTTCGAGGGCGTCGTTCCCTACATCGAGCGGCAGTTCCTCCAGGCCGAGACCGACACGCAGCGCGCGCGCTGGTCTGAGTTCCTCCGCGAGATCCCGTGCCCCGTCTGCAACGGAAAGCGACTGAAGCCCGAGGTTCTGGCAGTCACGGTCAACGGTCGCAGCATCGCCGACGTCACCGACATCTCCCTGACCGACGCTCAGGAATTCATGCACGACGTGGTCCTCACCGACCGCGAGGCTGCGATCGCAGCCCAGGTGCTGCGCGAGATCAGGCTCCGCCTCGACTTCTTGATCCAGGTCGGCCTCAACTACCTCAACCTGGCCCGGGCCGCGGCATCGCTCTCCGGCGGCGAGGCCCAGCGCATCCGGCTTGCCACCCAGATCGGATCAGGCCTCACGGGTGTCCTGTACGTTCTCGACGAGCCGTCGATCGGACTGCACCAGCGAGACAACCGCAGACTCATCGAAACGCTCGTCAAGCTGCGCGACCTCGGAAACACGCTCATCGTCGTCGAGCACGACGAAGACACCATCCGCACCGCCGACTGGATCGTCGACATCGGCCCCGGCGCAGGCGTCAACGGCGGCAAGGTCGTGCACTCCGGTTCGTACGACGCTCTTCTGGCGAACACGCAGTCACTCACGGGCGACTACCTCTCGGGGCGCAAAGAGATCGAGGTGCCCAAGACCCGGCGGCCGGTCGACCCCGATCGCCTCATCACCGTCGTCGACGCCGAGGCGAACAACCTGCGCAAGGTGACCGTCGACTTCCCGCTGGGCACTTTCGTCGCCGTCACCGGCGTCTCCGGGTCGGGCAAATCGTCGCTGGTGAACGACATCCTCTACCGGGTGCTCGCGAACAAGCTCAACGGAGCCCGCAAGATCCCGGGCAAGCACAAGCGCGTCACGGGTCTCGAGAACCTCGACAAGGTCGTGCACGTCGACCAGAATCCCATCGGCCGCACCCCGCGATCCAACCCGGCGACCTATACCGGCGTCTTCGATCGCATCCGCAACCTCTTCGCCGACACGGCCGAGGCGAAGGCCCGCGGCTACCTGGCGGGTCGGTTCAGCTTCAACGTCAAGGGCGGCCGGTGCGAGGCGTGCTCGGGCGACGGAACGATCAAGATCGAGATGAACTTCCTTCCCGACGTCTACGTCAAGTGCGAGGTCTGCGGGGGAGCGCGCTACAACCGCGACACCCTCAGCGTGCACTACAAGGGCAAGAGCATCTCGGAGGTGCTCGACATGCCTATCGCCGAGGCTGCGGAGTTCTTCGAGCCCATCGGCGCCATCCACCGCTTTCTCAAGACCCTCGTCGACGTCGGGCTCGGCTACGTTCGCCTCGGCCAGAGCGCGACGACGCTGTCTGGAGGCGAGGCGCAGCGCGTGAAGCTCGCGACAGAGCTGCAGAAGCGCTCGAACGGTCGCACCGTCTACGTGCTCGACGAGCCCACCACGGGCCTGCACTTCGAAGACGTGCGCAAGCTCCTGCTCGTGCTCGGCAGTCTGGTCGACAAGGGCAACACGGTGATCGTGATCGAGCACAACCTCGACGTCATCAAGAGCGCCGACTGGCTCATCGACATCGGCCCCGAGGGAGGCGCCGGGGGCGGTCGCATCCTGGCAACGGGAACGCCGGAGCAGCTGGCCAAGGTGAAGAAGAGCCACACCGGCTTCTTCCTCAAGGAGATCCTCGAGGCTAAGTAGACATGGCACGAACCTCTCCAGACACGGTTCCCTATCGCCCGAAAGCGGGGGAGATCCCGACCCAGCCCGGCGTTTACCGGTTCAGAGATGCAACCGGACGGGTGCTCTATGTGGGCAAGGCGCAGAATCTCCGAGCCCGACTGAGCAATTACTTCGCGCCGCTCCGCAGTCTGCACGAGCGCACACGGCGCATGGTGACCACGGCCGCCTCGGTGGAGTGGACCGTCGTGGGCAGCGACGTCGAGGCACTGCAGCTCGAGTACACGTGGATCAAGGAGTTCGATCCGCCGTTCAACGTCAAGTTCCGCGACGACAAGACCTACCCGTTCATGGCCATCACCCTCGCCGACGAAGCTCCCCGTGTCATCGTCACGCGCAACACCCGCATTCCGGGCGCTCGCTACTTCGGCCCGTATCCCAAGATCTGGGCTGTGCGCGAGACGATCGAGCTCATGGTCAAGGCGTTCCCCATCCGCACCTGCTCCGACTCGAGCTACAAGAAGGCGATGCAGTCCGGGCGGCCGTGCTTTCCCGGCCAGATCGGCCGCTGCGGGGGGCCGTGCTCGCATAAGGTCACCGTCGAGGAGCACCGGGCCATCGTCGACGACTTCGTGGCATTCATGGCCGGGGGAGACAACCGCTTCGTCACCGAGGTGACCCGAAAGATGAAAGAGGCCGCAGCCGATCAGCGATACGAGGCAGCAGCAACGTACCGAGACCAGCTGCAGGCTCTCGAGGCGGTTCTCGAGAAGAGTGCCGTCGTGCTCTCCGACAATCTCGATACCGATCTCTTCGGCGTCGAGCACGACGAGTTGGCCGCTGCGGTGCAGCAGTTCATCGTCCGCGGCGGACGCATCCGCGGTGTGCGAGCCTGGGTCGTCGACAAAGAACTCGACCTCACGACGGCCGAGCTGGTCGACTCGATCCTGCAGGCCGCCTACGACGGCACGACCGTGCCGCCGCGCGAGATCATCGTGCCCGAGCTGCCCGAAGACAAGGCGGAGCTCGAGACCTGGCTCGGCACTCGACGAGACAAGGGCAAGGTCAGTCTCCGCACCGCCCAACGAGGCGAGAAGGCGGCGCTGATGCAGACGGCGAGAGTCAACGCCATGAACGCACTCCAGCTCTACAAGACCAGACGCAGCGCCGATTTCGTCGCCCGCAGTCAGGCCATGACCGACATTCAAGACGCGCTCGGCATGCCGGATGCCCCACTGCGCATGGAGTGCTTCGACGTCTCCCATCTCGGCGGCACGAACATCGTCGCATCCATGGTGGTCTTCGAAGACGGGCTCCCTCGAAAAGACCAGTACCGCCGGTTCACGATCGCCGAGTCCACCGACGACACCGACTCGATCCACCAGGTCGTCACGAGGCGGCTCGCCTATCTGCGTGAAGGAACCGAGCGAAGCGAGTCCGACTCGTCATCGAAGAAGTTCTCGTATCCGCCGAACCTCCTCGTGGTCGACGGTGGACAGCCGCAGGTGCAGGCCGCCGCGCGTGCACTTCGCGAGTCGGGCGTCGAGGGCATCTTCCTCTGCGGGCTGGCCAAACGTCTCGAAGAGATCTGGCTTCCCGACAGCGATTTCCCTGTGATCCTGCCGCGAGGCAGCGAGGCGCTTTTTATGCTGCAGCGCCTGCGCGACGAAGCCCACCGCTTCGCGATCATCCATCAGCGCACACGGCGTAAGCGCGACATCGCCTCGGTTCTCGGCGAGATCCCGGGCCTCGGTCCCAGCCGGGTCAAGCGGCTGCTCACCCATTTCGGCTCGGTGTCGCAATTGCGTCAGGCGAAACCGGATGCGATCGCCGCCGTTCGCGGCGTCGGTCCGGGTCTGGCGCAGACGGTCTTCGCGCACCTCCACCCAGACTCCGCGGCACCGGTCGCGGAGCCTCGCCGGTAGGCTAGACGTTCACCCGACCGCACTCTCGAAGAAGGCGACCCCATGACTGACGATCCACTTCCCCAAGAAGTGCTGATAGTCACCGGGATGTCGGGGGCCGGGCGTTCGACGGTCGCCAACGCTCTCGAAGACCTGGGCTGGTACGTCGTCGACAACCTGCCCCCGCAGATGCTGCGGCCCCTGGTCGATCTCGCCGAGAAGGCAGGCTCGACACTTCCGCGGATCGCCGCCGTCGTCGACGTGCGCGGCCGAGATTTCTTCAGCGATCTACAGGAGATCATCCACTCGCTCCGTGACGGCAGCCAGCTCAGAGTCCTGTTCCTCGAGGCGACCGATTCGGCCCTCGTCCGCAGGTTCGAGCAGGTAAGACGTCCACATCCGCTGCAGGGCGACGGCACGCTGCTCGACGGCATCGAACGCGAACGCGTGCGACTTCACCCCATCCGCGAGTCCAGCGACATGGTGATCGACACCTCCGATCTCAACATCCATCAGCTCGCGACACGCATCGCCGAGGGGTTCTCGACCACCGACACTCCGGGTGTTCAGGTCACGCTGATGAGCTTCGGCTTCAAGTACGGCACCCCGACAGACGTCGACTCGATCGCCGACGCACGCTTTCTGCCGAACCCGTTCTGGATCCCGGAGCTGCGTGCTCACACCGGACTCGAACCCGAGGTCAGCGACTACGTACTCGCTCAAGAGGGTGCATCCGAGTTCCTCGAGTCCTACGCGGCCTCCCTCAAACCCGTTCTCGCCGGTTATCAGCGCGAGAACAAACGGCACGCCACCATGGCCATCGGGTGCACGGGCGGCAAACACCGTTCCGTGGCCCTCACCCGAGCTCTTGCCACTCGGCTCGCGTCCTACCCGGGCGTCGTCGTCAACGTCAAGCATCGCGACCTCGGTCGCGAATAACACCGGCCATCGCGCTCGGACGCCACGAGCATCCCGCGCGACATCGGCCGCACGAACGAATGGATAGAGATTGGCTCTCACTGCCGATGTCAAAGAAGAACTGACCCGCGTCGTCGCCAAGAAGACGACACTCCGGGCCGCCGAGCTGGCGACCATCCTGCGCTTTTCGGGCGGTCTCCACCTCATCTCGAATCGCATCGCGATCGAGTCCGAGCTCGACACCCCCGACCTGGTGAAGCGCGTTCGCCGTGACCTCGCGGAGCTCTACGGCATCAGAGGCGAGGTCTCGCACGTCTCGGCGTCGGGCACCAAACGCACGGGCACGTATCTCGTGCGCGTCATCGACGGCGGCGAGACGCTCGCCCGACAGACCGGGTTGCTGGATGCGCGTCGTCGGCCGATCCGCGGCCTTCCGAACCGGCTCACCACGGGCTCGCAAGAGGAACTCTCCGCCGTGTGGCGGGGCGCGTTCCTCGCCAACGGCACGCTCACCGATCCGGGACGGTCGGCGGCGCTCGAGATCACCTGCCCCGGAAACGAGTCTGCGATGGCCCTGGTCGGGGCCGCGGCGAGACTCCACGTGCAGGCGAAGGCGCGCGAGGTCAGGGGAGTGCACCGCGTCGTGATCCGCGACGGCGAGGCGATCGCGCGCATGCTCTCGCTCATGGGCGCCGCCGACGCCGTCTCCCGATGGGAAGACCTGCGCCAGCGCCGTGAGGTCCGAGCGACGGCGAACCGGCTCGTCAATTTCGACGACGCCAACCTCCGGCGTTCGGCGCAAGCCGCAGTGGCCGCGTGCTCCCGCGTGGAGCGCGCGCTCGAGATCCTCGGGCCGGACGTGCCGCCCCACCTCAAGTACGCGGGCGATCTGCGTCTGAATTTCCGAGACTCGAGTCTCGATGAACTGGGTCACCACGCCGACCCGCCCATGACCAAAGACGCGATCGCCGGGCGCATCCGGCGTCTTCTCGCGATGGCCGACAAGCAGGCGAGCGACTTGGGCATCCCCGGCACCGACGCCAACCTTCCGCCAGATCTCGACGACTGACGCATTCATCTGCACGATACCGAGGCGACAGGAAGTTTTCAGGGCCCTGTCCGTTGACCTCAGTAGACTGATCAGGTCACTCACAGCCGTCCGGGATCACCGAGCGGCGCCTTATTCGAGGAGATATCGATGGCTGAATACACCCTTCCAGAGCTCGCGTACGACTACTCGGCGCTCGAGCCCAGCATCAGCGCCACCATCATGGAGCTGCACCACTCCAAGCACCACCAGGCCTATGTGACCGGCGCGAACACCGCGCTCGCCCAGCTCGCCGAAGCCCGCGACTCCGAGAACCTCGGCGCGGTCAACAAGCTCGAGAAAGACCTCGCCTTCAACCTCGGCGGCCACGTCAACCACTCGATCTTCTGGACGAACATGTCTCCCAACGGGGGAGACAAGCCCGTCGGCGAACTGGCCGCGGCTATCGACGACTTCTTCGGATCGTTCGACAAGTTCCAGGCGCACTTCGCCGCGACCGCCCTGGGCGTCCAGGGCTCGGGCTGGTCTGTCCTCGCCTGGGACAGCATCGGACAGCGCCTCATCATTCAGCAGTTCTTCGACCAGCAGTCCAACTTCGCGGCCGGCACCGTGCCTCTTCTGATGCTCGATGTGTGGGAGCACGCGTACTACATCGACTACAAGAACGTGCGCGCCGACTACGTGAAGGCATTCTGGAACATCGTCGACTGGCAGAACGTCGCCACGCGCTTCCAGACGGCCCGCGAAAAGACCTCGGGCCTCCTGCTACTGTCGTAGCGACGACGGCGTGCCGGGCCCCACGGCCCGGCGCGCCATCAGTTTCACCCACCCAGCCCCGCGGGGCCACACGATTCATGGAGAACTTCACGTGTCTGTAAAGATCGGTATCAACGGCTTCGGTCGTATCGGGCGTAACTACTTCCGCGCAGCCCTGGCCAAGGGCAGCGAGCTCGAGATCGTCGCGGTCAATGACCTCACCGACAACAAGGCCCTCGCGCACCTCCTCAAGTACGACACGATCTCGGGTCGTCTCGACGCAACGGTTGAGCTCGACGGCGACAACATCATCGTCAACGGCAAGCCGATCCTCGTGCTCGCCGAGCGCGACCCCTCCGACCTGCCCTGGGGCGAGCTGGGTGTCGACATCGTCATCGAGTCGACCGGTCGCTTCACGAAGTCCGAAGACGCCCGCAAGCACATTGCCGCAGGCGCCAAGAAGGTCATCGTCTCCGCTCCCGCTACAGGCTCCGACGTCGCGACCCTGGTGCTCGGTGTGAACGAGGGCACGTACGACCCGGCCATCCACGACATCATCTCGAACGCCTCCTGCACCACGAACTGCCTCGCCCCGCTGGCGAAGGTCTTCATGGACAACTTCGGCATCGAGCGCGGTCTCATGACCACGGTTCACGCCTACACCGCAGACCAGAACCTGCAGGACGGCCCGCACAGCGACCTCCGTCGCGCCCGTGCCGCCGCTGCCAACATCATTCCGACCTCGACCGGTGCGGCCAAGGCCCTTGGCCTCGTCATCCCCGAGCTGGTCGGCAAGCTCGACGGCTACGCCCTCCGCGTCCCCGTCATCACCGGTTCGATCACCGACCTCACGGTCGAGACCAGCTCGACGGTCACCGTCGAGCAGGTCAACGAGGCCTACAAGAACGCGGCCAACGGTGAACTCAAGGGAATCCTGTCGTACACCGAAGACCCCATCGTCTCGAGCGACATCCAGGGCGACCCGCACTCGTCGATCTTCGATGCCGGCCTCACCAAGGTCATCGGCAACCAGGTCAAGATCGCGTCGTGGTACGACAACGAGTGGGGCTACTCCAACCGTCTCGTCGACATCACCGAGTACGTCGCCGACCGCCTGTAATACGAGGAATCCACTGTGACTCTGCGCACTCTGGATTCGCTCGGCTCCCTCACGGGAAAACGCGTCCTCGTTCGGTGTGATCTGAATGTTCCGTTGAGAGACGGGGTCATCACCGACGACGGGCGCGTTCGAGCGTCTCTGGCAACCATCAACGCCCTGGTCAACCAGGGCGCTCGGGTAATCCTCCTCAGCCACCTCGGTCGGCCTGACGGTGCACCCGATCCCCGATACAGTCTCGAGCCGGTCGCCCAGCGCCTCTCGGAGCTTCTCGGCAAGCCTGTCGCTTTCGCCGGCGACACGGTCGGCGCGAGTGCTCGCGAGGCTGTCGACTCCCTCGAAGACGGCGACGTCGCGCTGCTCGAGAACCTGAGGTTCAACGCCGCGGAGACCAGCAAGAACGAAGACGAGAGGGCGTCGTTCGCGGCCCAGCTCGCCGAGTTCGGAGACGCTTTCGTCTCTGACGGTTTCGGCGTCGTCCATCGCAAGCAGGCGAGCGTCTACGAGCTGGCGTCAGCTCTTCCCAGCGCGGCGGGACTCCTCATCGCTGCAGAGCTCGACGTGCTCGAGAAGTTGACAGAGAACCCGGCCCGACCGTACACGGTCGTGTTGGGCGGTTCGAAGGTCTCCGACAAGCTCGGCGTCATCGGCCACTTGCTTCCCAAGGTCGACACCCTGCTCATCGGTGGAGGAATGCTCTTCACGTTCCTCGCCGCGCAGGGCTTCCGCGTGGGTGGAAGCCTGCTCGAGAGCGACCAGATCGACACCGTCAAGGGCTACCTGGCCGAGGCGCAGGAACGCGGTATCCGCATCGTCCTGCCGACCGACGTCGTCGTCGCATCCAAATTCGGCGCCGATGCAGAACACACCGTCACCAGTGCTGAAACGATCGAGGAGACGCCGTTCGGTCAGACCGGTCTAGGACTCGACATCGGCCCGGAGACGGGAGCCGAATTCGCGCGGATCATCGCCGAGTCGAAGACGGTCTTCTGGAATGGCCCGATGGGCGTCTTCGAACTAGCGCCGTTCGCGGAAGGCACGCGTGCCGTGGCCGAAGCCCTGACCCGTGTCGACGGCCTCGGTGTCGTCGGCGGCGGAGATTCGGCCGCCGCCGTCAGGGCACTCGGTTTCAGCGATGATCAGTTCGGCCATATTTCAACTGGCGGTGGTGCGAGTCTCGAGTTCCTCGAAGGCAAGCGCCTGCCCGGACTGGAGGTCCTCGGATGGTAGTCAACAGAACGCCGCTCATCGCGGGTAACTGGAAGATGAACCTGGATCACCTCCAGGCGATCGCCTTCGTCCAGAAGCTCGCGTGGAGCCTGAAGGACGCGGGGCACAACTTCGCCGACGTCGAAGCGGCCATCTTCCCGCCGTTCACCGACCTCCGCAGCGTGCAGACGCTCATCTCGGCCGACAAGCTCGAGCTCGCCTACGGCGGGCAAGACGTGTCGCAGCACGCGAGCGGCGCGTATACGGGCGAGATCTCAGGCGCGTTCCTGAAGCAGCTCGACTGCCGCTACGTGATCATCGGACACTCGGAGCGCCGTACGTTGCACGCAGAGACCGATGAGATCGTCGCGGCGAAGACCGCGGCGGCGATCGCCAACGGTATCGTTCCGATCATCTGTGTCGGAGAGACTGCCGATGACCTCGAGAAGCACGGTCCGTCGGCTGTACCGGTCGCACAACTCACGGCCGCGCTGTCGTCTGTGCAGTCGGCATCCGACATCGTGGTCGCCTACGAGCCCGTGTGGGCGATCGGGTCGGGGCAGGCGGCGACGCCCGAGCAGGCAGAGGCCGTGTGTTCGGCCTTGCGTGGCGTCATCGAGGCCACTCTCGGCTCCGACGTCGCCGCGAAGACGCGGATCCTCTACGGAGGGTCGGTCAAGTCGACGAACATCGGCGGGTTCATGAAGCAGCCGAACGTCGACGGCGCGCTCGTCGGCGGCGCGAGCCTCGACCTGGCCGAGTTCGCCAGCATCATCCGGTACCAGAAGCACGCCTTCTAGGCATCTCGAAAGGCCGGCCCCTCATCCGGGCCGGCCTTTTGTGCGCCGCTGCAAGTCATGGTGCGTCACAGCGGCGACGTACAGGTATAATTGACGTTGGTCTGACTTCACACCGGTCGGCCATCATTCTTGAGAGGCAATTCGTGCAGATCCTTCAGGTCGTTCTACAGGTGCTGCTCGGTATCACGAGCCTCCTTCTGACCCTCCTCATCCTTCTTCACCGCGGTCGCGGCGGGGGCCTCTCCGACATGTTCGGCGGAGGCGTCACCTCCAACCTCGGCGCGTCTGGCGTCGCGGAGCGCAACCTCAACCGCATCACCGTGATTCTCGGCCTTGTCTGGGTCACGTGCATCGTGGTCCTCGGCCTCATCACCAAATTCGATACCGGAATCTAGGAGAACCTCGTGGCTTCAGGCGGCAGTGCAATTCGTGGGTCCCGGGTGGGCGCAGGCCCGATGGGCGAACAGGATCGGGGCTTCCACGCCGATCGAATCAAAGTCTCCTACTGGGACGCCCTCGGCAACGAGACGGTCAAGTACTTCGCGGCGACACTGCCCGAAGACGAGATTCCCGAGACCATCGACTGCCCGTCGTCCGGTCTTCCTGCAGGGCGCGACAAAGAGAACCCGCCCTCGGTGGTCAAGCTCGAGCCCTACAAGACCCACCTGGCCTACGTCAAAGAGCGTCGTACCGAAGAAGAGGCAGCGCAGCTCCTCGAAGACGCCCTGACGCAGCTTCGCGCGAGACGCGGCACGACGACGGCCTCATAGCTTCTCGATAGACAGAGACAACGCCGAAGCCCCCTGGCAGTGCCAGGGGGCTTCGTCGTATCCGCGCGCCGATCAGTAGTAGGTCGGCGTGATCAAGTACTCGGGCACCTCGGATGCCGCATCCTTGTCGACGAAGAACACGGTGCGACGGCGTCCTTCTGCTCCCGCGACGGGAACCTCGTCGATGCTGGCGCCGGCAAGAGCCAGGCCCAGCGCCGACGCCTTGTCGGATCCCGCAAGGACGAGCCAGATGCGATCCGACGACCTGATGACCGGCAGAGTCAGACTCAGACGCTGCGGCGGCGGCTTGGGGGACTCCCGTACCGCAACCACCGTGGCGCCGGTCACCCGCACCGCCTCTTGGCCGGGGAAGAGCGACGCGATGTGCCCGTCCGGACCGACTCCGAGAAAAGTGATGTCGAACTTCGGATAGTCCTTGCCGTCGCCTGCCTCGAGGAGCTCGAGCGCATACGCGGCCGCTGCCTCGTCGATGTCCGCGATGTCGTCCGTCGAGGGGAACGCGTGCACCTGAGAGGCCGGGACGTCGATGTGATCGAGCAACGCCTCGCGCGCCTGCAGCTCGTTGCGTTCGGGGTCATCGCGGGAGACGAACCGTTCGTCGCCCCACCAGAAACTCACCCTGTTCCAGTCGACGCTGTCTCTGGCGGGTGAGGCGTTGATGGCCGCGAGCACCGCCGTGCCGACGGAGCCGCCTGTCAGGACGACGTTGACGGCATCTCTATCTTCGAGCAGGTCGATGATCTTCGTGATGAATCGCGCCGCCACGGATCCCGACAGGGAAGCCTTGTCGGGATGGATCAGCACACGGCGTTCGTTCGTCATCGCCTAACGCACTTCCGCTGTCGTGGCTGCATCCGCCGACGCGTCGGAGTCCGGCTCGCCGAGCTCGAGAACGCCCCGGGTGAGCACCTCACCGTAGAGATCGTCGGGGTCGAGACGGCGCAGTTCCTCGGCGAGGCAGTCGCGGAGCGACCGACGGGGGAGCGCCAGGTCGTGCAGCGGCTGGTTGGGCTGAACCAGGGTGGCCACGTTGGGAACCGAACGCTCGAGTTCGATGACGCCGGACGAGCGCGAGAGCTTCACTCCGTGGATTCCGCTGGATCCGTTCGCGCGTGAGGAGATTCCGTAGTCGACGGGAACCTGGAGCTGATGACGCAGCCACGCTGCGAGCAGCAGGGTCGACGGGGAATCCGACGCGCCGGAGACCTCGATGGCCGTGACGGGCTCGAAGGGCGGCTGGTCGAGAACTGCGGCGAGCTGTGCACGCCACAGTGTCAGCCGGGTCCACGCGAAATCCGTGTCTCCGGGGGAGTAGTTGCTCGACAGCGTGCGGAGGGTCTCGTTGGGGTTGGAGCTGTTCGACGAGTCCGTGATGCGGCGCTGTGCGATGCGGCCCAGGTCGGATGTCGATGGGGACTCAGGCGCGTCGCCCGGCCACCACACGACCACGGGGGCATCGGGCAGGAGCAGACCCGTGACTAGGCCCTCCTCGTCACTCGACGCGGCACCGTAGGCCTTCAGCAGGATGACCTCGCTCGCGCCGGCGTCGCCGCCCACGCGGATCTGCGCATCCAGTCGTGCGCCGCGACCCGACTTGACTCCGTCATCGGCGTCGGTCGACACCACGATCACGCGCATGGGGTGCTCTCGCGACGCGTCGTTGGCCGCCTCGATCGCGTCTTCTTCTTGGCCGAGCGCCGTGCGGATGACGAGCGTCAGAACGCGGCCGAGGGCGACAGCGCCGCCCTCCTCGCGAATCTTGACGAGGGCCTTCGAGACCTTGCTTGTATTGGTATCGGGCAGATCGACGATCATGGTCGCCTCCAGGTTCTTCCGTCGCGGGCGAGCATCTCGTCTGCGGAGTCGGGGCCCCAGGTTCCGGGGCGATACTGATCGGGCTGTCCCTGGGTGGTCCAGAACTCCTCGATGGGGTCGAGGATCTTCCAGGAGAGTTCGACCTCCTCCTGGCGGGGGAACAGCGGCGGGTCTCCGAGGAGCACGTCGAGAATGAGACGCTCGTAGGCCTCGGGGCTCGCCTCGGTGAAGGCGTGGCCGTAGCCGAAGTCCATCGTCACGTCGCGCACCTGCATGCCGGCGCCGGGAACCTTCGATCCGAATCGGATCGTCACGCCCTCGTCGGGCTGGACCCTGATGACGAGGGCGTTCTGGCCCAGGGCCGAGGTCTGGCTGTCGGCGAACAGATACTGCGGTGCCCTCTTGAAGACGACCGCGATCTCGGTCACGCGTCGGCCGAGCCGCTTGCCCGCACGCAGGTAGAACGGAACACCCGACCAGCGGCGGGTGCCGATGTCGAGCCTCATGGCCGCGTAGGTCTCGGTGAGGGATTCGGGGTTCATGCCGTCTTCCTCGAGGAACCCGGTGACCTTTTCTCCGCCCTGCCATCCGCCTGCGTACTGACCGCGTGCGGTGTGCTTGGCCAGATCCTTCGGCAGCCGGATGGCGGCGAGCACCTTCTCTTTCTCGGCGCGCAGGTCAGCGGCGTTGAACGAGATGGGCTCTTCCATCGCCGTGAGAGCGAGGAGCTGCAGCAGGTGGTTCTGGATGACGTCGCGGGCTGCGCCGATGCCGTCGTAGTAGCCGGCTCGTCCGCCCACTCCGATGTCTTCGGCCATGGTGATCTGCACATGGTCGACGTAGTTCGAGTTCCAGATGGGCTCGTATAGCTGGTTGGCGAACCGGAGCGCCAGGATGTTCTGGACGGTCTCCTTGCCGAGGTAGTGATCGATTCGGAAGACCGAATCGGGCGCGAAGACCGACTCCACGACATCGTTGAGTTCGCGAGCTGTCTTCAGGTCGCTGCCGAAGGGCTTCTCGATGACGACACGGCGCCACTGGCCGTCTTCCGGATGCGCGAGCCCCGAACGGCGCAGCTGCTCGGTGACGAGCGGGAACGCCTTCGGCGGCACCGACAGGTAGAACGCATAGTTGCCCATGGTTCCTCGCTCGGCATCGAGCGCGTCGATGGTCTCCTTGAGGTGGTCGAATGCCTCGTCGTCGCTGAACTCTCCCGAGACGAATCGGATTCCCTCGGAGAGCTGACGCCACACGTCCTCATCGAACGGGGTGCGGGCGTACTCCTTGACGGCGTCGTGAACGACCCGCTCGAAGTCCTGGTCCTCCCAGTCGCGACGAGCGAACCCGATGAGCGAGAAGCCCGGAGGCAGCAGACCGCGGTTTGCGAGGTCGTACACCGCGGGCATCAGCTTCTTGCGGGACAGGTCGCCTGTCACGCCGAAGATGACGAGGCCGCTCGGGCCGGCGATGCGATTGAGCCGCCGATCCGAAGGGATTCTGAGCGGGTTGTATTCCGGAGTGATTTCTACCGGTGGCATGAAACTCCTTGAGACCTTCTGGGTCGACGGGTTACTGCGGCGCTAGGAAGCGCGGAGAACAAGGTGGGTAGGTGCGGCCCGTCGGACGAGCCGCTCATGAGAATCTCGCCCGGGTCTTGGGGAGACGAAGGCCGGATCGACCTTCCCGGCGCGAACGACCGGGCCGGAAAGGTCGATCCGGACACTCACTTCGAGGACTCGAGCGCCGTCGTGACCGTCTCGAGGAGTTCGTTCCACGAGACGATGAACTTGTCGACACCCTCGGTCTCGAGCAGTTCGGTGACCTCGGCGTACGAGATGCCCTGAGCCGCGATTTCATCGAGGATCTTGTTGGCCGCAGCGTACGAGCCGGTGATGGTGTCGCCGGTGATCACGCCGTGATCGAATGTGGCGTCGAGGGTCTTCTCGGGCATCGTGTTGACGACCTCGGGTGCCACGAGCTCGGTGACGTAGGTCGTGTCGGGCACAGCCGGGTCCTTGACGCCGGTGGATGCCCACAGCGGGCGCTGCTTGTTGGCTCCCGCGGCAAGAAGCCCTGCGGCGCGCTCCGTCGAGAACGCCTGCTCGTAGACCTCGTAGGCAAGCTGAGCGTTTGCGACGCCCGCCTTGCTCTTGAGCGCCAGAGCCTCGTCGGTTCCGATCGCGACGAGGCGCTTGTCGATCTCGGTGTCGACTCGCGACACGAAGAACGACGCGACACTGTGGATCTTCGACAGGTCGATGCCGGCTGCCTTGGCGCGCTCGAGGCCCGTCAGGTAGGCGTTGATGACGTCGCGGTAGCGAGCGAGGCTGAAGATCAGTGTCACGTTGACGCTGATTCCGGCCGCGATGGTCTCGGTGATGGCTTCGAGACCCGCGATCGTTGCAGGGATCTTGATCAGGACGTTCTCTTTCGCGACCTTCTCGAAGAGTTCCTTGGCCTGCTTCGTCGTTCCTGCAGCGTCGTTCGCGAGACCCGGCTCGACCTCGATCGAGACGCGGCCGTCGAAGCCGTTGGTGGCGTCGTAGATGGGGCGGAAGATGTCGCAGCCATTCGCGACGTCCTGAGTGGTGATCTCGAAGACGGCCTCGGTGACGTTCTTGCCAGCCTTGGCGAGCTCGGCGACCTGCGCCGCATACGACTCACCGTTGGTGAGGGCGGCGGCGAAGATCGAGGGGTTCGTCGTGACGCCGACGACGTTCTTCTCGGCGATCAGCTTCTCGAGTCCGCCGGACGTGATGCGCTCACGCGACAGGTCGTCGAGCCAGATGCTGACGCCTGCTGCGGAGAGCTGAGCGGTGGGGGTTGTATCGGTCATGTACGTACTCCTTGAAGATTCGTGTGGTCTAGAGCGACGAGATCGAGAGCTTGGCGGCCTCGATGGCGTGCTCGGTGGTGATGCCGAACTCGCGGAACAGCGTCTGGTAGTCGGCGGAGGCTCCGAAGTGCTCGATGGAGACGCTCTTACCGTGGTCTCCGACGTAGGAGCGCCAGGTCAGGTCGAGGCCGGCCTCGATCGAGACGCGGGCCTTGACAGCTGCCGGAAGGACAGACTCGCGGTACTCCGCGCTCTGCTCCTCGAACCACTCGAGGCTCGGTGCCGACACGACGCGAGCGTTGATGCCCTCGTTCTTGAGGAGCTCGCGTGCCTCGACGGCGATCTGAACCTCGGAGCCGGTCGCGATGAAGATCACGTCGGGCGTGCCGTTCGGCGCCTCGGCCAGCACGTATGCACCCTTGGCGACGTTCTTCGCCGACGCGAAGGTCTCGCCGGTCGCGTCGCCGTCGCCACGCTCGAACACGGGGATGTTCTGGCGTGTCAGCGCGATTCCCGCGGGTCCGTTGCGACGCTCGAGGATCGTCTTCCAGGCGTAGGCGACCTCGTTGGCGTCACCGGGACGCACGATGTCGAGGCCCGGAATGGCGCGGAGCGTCGAGAGCTGCTCGATGGGCTGGTGGGTCGGTCCGTCTTCTCCGAGTGCGACGGAGTCGTGGGTCCACACGTAGATGGCGGGGGACTTCATGAGGGCGGCGAGTCGGACGGCCGGACGCATGTAGTCACTGAAAATGAGGAACGTTCCGCCGAAGGGGCGCGTGTTGCCGTGCAACACGATTCCGTTGAGGATCGCGCCCATGGCGTGCTCGCGGATACCGAAGTGCAGCACGCGACCGTAGGGGTTTCCCGTCCACTCGTGCGTCGAGTGCTCAGCGGGGATGAACGATGCTCCGGACTCGATGGTCGTGTTGTTCGACTCGGCGAGGTCGGCGGAGCCGCCCCAGAACTCGGGCATGATCGGCGCGATCGCGTTGATGACCTTGCCGGATGCTGCGCGGGTCGAGACGGCCTTGCCCGCCTCGAAGACCGGCAGGGCCTCTTCGAGACCTTCGGGTACGTCGCCAGAGAGAACGCGGTCGAGGAGGACCTTCTTCTCGGGGTTGGCGGCGGCCCACGCGTCGAACGCGTCGTTCCACTCGGCGTGCTCGGCCTGGCCGCGGGTGACGGCGCTACGGGTGTGAGCGATGACCTCGTCGGAGACCTCGAAGCTCTGCTCGGGGTCGAAGCCGAGAACCTCCTTGAGGCCCTTCAGCTCGTCGGCGCCCAGGGCGGATCCGTGGATCTTGCCGGTGTTCTGCTTCTTCGGCGACGGCCATCCGATGATGGTCTTGAGGATGATGAGCGACGGCTTGCTCGTCTCGGCCTTCGCGGCCTCGATGGCGGTGAACAGGGCCTCGACGTCTTCGACGTACTCGCCCGTCTTCTTCCAGTCGACAACCTGCACGTGCCAGTGGTACGCCTCGTAGCGAGCACGCACGTCTTCGGTGAAGGCGATATTCGTGTCGTCTTCGATCGAGATCTGGTTGCTGTCGTAGATCGCGATGAGGTTGCCGAGCTGCTGGTGTCCGGCGAGCGACGATGCCTCGCTCGTGACACCCTCCTGCAGGTCGCCATCTCCGGCGATGGTGTAGATGAAGTGATCGAAGGGGCTCGTGCCCGCCTCGGCCTCGGGGTCGAACAGACCGCGCTCGAAGCGCGACGCGTAGGCGAAGCCGACGGCGGAGGACAGACCCTGTCCGAGCGGGCCGGTCGTGATCTCGACTCCGTCGGTGTGGCCGTACTCGGGGTGGCCGGGCGTGAGCGAACCCCAGGTGCGGAGCGCCTTGAGGTCGTCGAGTTCGAGGCCGTAGCCACCGAGGTACAACTGGATGTACTGCGTCAGCGAGCTGTGACCGACCGACAGGATGAAGCGGTCGCGACCGATCCATTCGTTGTCACTCGGGTCGCGTCGCATGACCTTCTGGAAAAGGAGGTACGCGGCGGGGGCAAGGCTGATGGCCGTTCCCGGATGCCCGTTTCCTACCTTCTCGACGGCGTCAGCCGCAAGAACTTTCGCCGTGGATACGGCCTGGTCGTCAATGGGAGTCCATTGGAATGATGCCACGAGGAATAAGCCCCTTCTTAGTTGCAGACCGGGCAGATTTGCCCGTCAGGCGCCGTGTTGCCATCGGCAGCAGGGAGAACCGCGTGAGAGACCGGCGAATGACAACCAGTGCACGGTACGTCTTCGGCACTGTGGACATGGCTTCTCCGCTAGAAAGACACGCAGGAAACACCGACTGCTGTGTCGCCGGTACAAGTATAGGGAATCACGCGCTCAGCGTGCCTCCCCCCTCGACAAACTCGCGTAACGCTGCAACAACGAGGTCGTGATCGTCGATCTGGGGGAGTCCCGAGACCGTCACGACGGCCACCATCCCGACGCCCTTCACCGAGACAGGGAACCCGCCCCCGTGCGCCGCGTAGGACATCTGATCGAACCAGCCCTCGTTCTCGATGCGTTTGCCGGCGATCTTCGGGCGTGTGCCGAGCAGGAGGGACGGGATGCCGTAGCGCTCGACGGACCGCGCCTTTCGGGCGATCCACACGTCGTTGTCGGCCTGGGCGCCCTCCAGCGCAGCGTGGAAGAGAATGTGCTCGCCCCGGCGGATGTCGATGGCGATTGGGAGGGCGCCTTCAGTACCTCTGCGCACCAGGATCAACCCAAGTCGCAGAGCATCCGCAGGCCCGAAGGCATCGACCTGCAGCTGGGTGATCTCGTCTTCGATGCGCGCGGCAAGGGCCGCGAATTCCTCCGGAGTTGCGGGCTCGCGTGCTGTCATGACAGTCACGGTATCCGCTCCGGGCGAGCGACGAGTACCGATCGCCTAGACTGGTTCGGGATCGCGCGCGCCCCGCGCGGGGCCCGGCAACAGTCTGAGGAGCAATGAACGTCGCTGTAGAGGGCCGCACAGAAAAGCGGCAGATCAGCCTGTCGGCGAAAGCCAAGGCCTACGTCGCACTGACGAAGCCTCGGGTCATCGAGCTGCTCCTCGTGACGACCGCGCCGGTCATGATCCTTGCGCAGAACGGCATTCCGAACCTCTGGCTCGTGGTCGCCACTCTGGTCGGCGGTGCCCTGAGCGCCGGGAGCGCCGGAGCTTTCAACTGCTACATCGACCGCGACATCGACCGCGTGATGAAGCGCACCCAGGGTCGCCCGCTCGTCACCGGCGAGCTGACCGACCGCGAAGCCCTCGTGTTCGCGTGGGTCATCGGCGTCGCATCCATCGTCTGGCTCGCCGTCTTCGCCAACCTTCTCGCCGCGGCGCTGTCTCTGATCGCGATCCTGCTCTACGTCTTCCTCTATACGGTGTGGCTCAAGCGCCGTACGTCGCAGAACATCGTCTGGGGCGGCATCGCCGGCTGCATGCCGGTGCTCATCGGATGGGCAGCCGTGACGAACTCGCTCAGCTGGACCCCGTTCATCCTCTTCGGCGTCATCTTCCTGTGGACGCCCCCGCACTACTGGCCTCTGTCGATGAAATACCGCGACGAGTACAAGGCCGCGAACGTGCCGATGCTCGCCGTCGTACGCGGTCGCGCGGTCGTCGGACTCCAGACGATCCTCTACGCGTGGGCCACGGTGGCCTGTTCGCTGCTCCTGATTCCGGTGGCACCGATGGGCATCGTCTACAGCGTCGTCGCTCTCGCTTCGGGCGTCTGGTTCATCTACGAGACGCACCGCCTCTACAACCGTGCCATCCACGGGCACGAGGTCAAGCCGATGCGCGTCTTCCACGCGTCGATCAGTTACCTCACGCTGGTCTTCCTCGCGGTGGCGATCGACCCGCTGCTGCCGTTCTAGGCGTCTCCCTCCCGAGTAGACGGCGCCAGCCGTGAGCTACGCGGTGATTGAGTAGCCACGAGGAACGAGCGGCGTATCGACGTCACCGCCGGTGGTCTCGATACGGCCGCGGGCGGCCTACTGGACCAGCGACGGCGGATCGGCGAGCTACGAGCGCTGGCCTGCCGAGGTGAGCTCCCACGGGTCGTCGACCGATTCCGGGACGTTCGCCGTCGAACGCAGCGAGAGCACCACGGTCGTCATCGCCGCGACAAGCAGCCCCGCCAGCACCATGTGGATGCCGACGAGAAGCGGCGGCAGGCCGAGTCTTGCCTGAGCGAGTCCCACGGCGACCTGCACGGCCTCGACCGCGAGCAGTGTCAGCACCCAGCGGCGAACGTCGAGCTTCAACACCCACGCGGCCACCACCAGCACCAGAGTGAGCCCGACCAGCACATAGGCGGGCCAGCTGTGGAAGTGCTGCAGCAGTTCGGCGTCGAGCCCGTTGCGCGGCGTCTTCTCGTCGCCCGCATGCGGGCCCGAGCCCGTGGTCAGAATGCCGACCACAACCGTGATGGCGACGAACAGCGACGCGATGTGAGCGACGATCAGGTACCACAGGGGAACGGCGCGTCGAGCTCCGCGAGGGCCTCGATACACGCGGTAGACGAGGATCGTCGCGTTGACGACGAGCAGGATCGAGATCACGAAGTGCACCCCGACGATGAAAGGGTTGAGGCCGGTGAGCACCGTGATGCCGCCGATGACGGCCTGCAGCGGAATGGACAGACCCTGCAACAGCGTCAGCACGAAGAGGTCCCTGCGCTCCCTCCAGTAACGCACCACGGCCAGGAACACCGCGATCACGATCAGAGCCAGCACGAAGGTGAGCATGCGGTTCGCGAACTCGATGATGCCGTGGATGCCCATCTCCGGAGTCGAGACGAACGACGAGTCGGTGCACCGCGGCCAAGTGGGGCATCCGAGACCCGAGCCTGTCAGGCGGACCGCGCCACCCGTACCGATGAGCACCAGCTGGAAGGCGAGCGAGAGCCACGCCAGGATGCGCACCGGACGACCGACGGAGACGGGGAGGAATGCGATGAGTCGCTTCACGAGCGGGAGAGTTCCTTGTCAAGACTTGTCGGTGAAAAGGTCAGCGATCTACTTTCTGGCAGGCATTGCCTGTAGAATCTGAAAGTTGTAGAAATCCGCGTTCGAACGCGTTTTGCGCATATCGCCCAGCGTTGGGCGGGGCTCACGCCCCCAGACCTCAGTACATTCTAAGTACGGGCGTTCTCCCCACGAGAACGTGATCGGGCAATCATTTCGATGATCGGTTCCGAATCACACAAATACCCCCGGTCTGGAATGCCTGCCGCTGACCGCGGGTTGAGATCAACGAGGAAGGGAGAAAGTCATGTCTGACGTACTAATCGACCGTCCGGAACTCGAAAACCTGGGGGTTTACGAATTCGGTTGGTCCGACTCCGATGCGGCGGGTGCCGTCGCGAAACGCGGGGTCGACGCCGACGTCGTCGCGGGCATCTCCGCCCTCAAGAGCGAGCCCGAATGGATGCTGAAGAACCGGCTCAAGGGGCTGCAGCTCTTCGAGCGCAAGCCCATGCCCACATGGGGAGCAGATCTCTCCGGCATCGACTTCGACAACATCAAGTACTTCGTGCGCTCGACCGAGAAGCAGGCCACGACGTGGGACGACCTGCCCGACGACATCAAGAACACCTACGAGCGCCTCGGCATCCCCGAGGCCGAGCGTCAGCGTCTCGTCTCCGGTGTCGCCGCTCAGTACGAGTCCGAAGTGGTGTACCACACCATCCGCGAAGACCTCGAGGCCCAGGGCGTCATCTTCATGGACACCGACACGGCACTGCGCGAGCACCCGGAGTTCTTCACCGAGTACTTCGGCACGGTCATCCCGGCCGGCGACAACAAGTTCGCCGCCCTGAACACCGCCGTGTGGTCGGGTGGATCATTCGTCTACGTACCCAAGAACGTGCACGTCGAGATCCCGCTCCAGGCCTACTTCCGCATCAACACCGAGAACATGGGCCAGTTCGAGCGCACGCTGATCATCGCCGACGAGGGCAGCTACGTGCACTACATCGAGGGCTGCACCGCTCCGATCTACAAGTCTGACTCGCTGCACTCCGCCGTCGTGGAGATCATCGTCAAGAAGAACGCCCGCGTTCGCTACACGACGATTCAGAACTGGTCGAACAACGTCTACAACCTCGTGACGAAGCGCGCTATCGCTCACGAGGGCGCCACCATGGAGTGGATCGATGGCAACATCGGCTCCAAGGTGACCATGAAGTACCCGTCGATCTACCTCGTCGGCGAGCACGCCAAGGGCGAGACTCTGTCCGTCGCCTTCGCCGGCCCCGGCCAGCACCAGGACGCGGGCGCGAAGATGATCCACATGGCGCCGTACACACAGTCGTCGATCGTGTCGAAGTCCATCGCTCGAGGCGGTGGCCGCGCAGGCTACCGCGGCGAGGTACGCATGGCAGAGAACGCGCACCACTCGGCCAACACCGTGCGCTGCGACGCCCTGCTGGTCGACACCCAGTCGCGATCCGACACCTACCCGGCCATCGACATCCGTGTCGACGACGTGCAGCTCGGCCACGAGGCGACCGTCTCTCGCGTCAGCGAAGAGCAACTCTTCTACCTCATGAGCCGAGGTCTGCCCGAAGACGAGGCCATGGCCATGATCGTGCGCGGCTTCATCGAGCCGATCGCCCGCGAACTCCCCATGGAGTACGCACTCGAACTCAACAAGCTCATCGAGATGGGCATGGAAGGCAGTGTCGGCTAGATGTCCGCAGCACCAACAGCGAACACCGGACTCATCGAGACCGATCAACACGGCATGAAGGCACACTCCGACGGCGGCGACGCCTATGTGCCCGTTCAGTCACGAGCAGAGCGCTTCACCTCGACGTCCGTCGACGACTTCGAGAAGGTCACCGGGTTCGAGCTCGAGTGGAAGCTCACTCCGATCTCCCGCATCGCCGCGCTCACCGAGGGCGAACTCGATGGCTCGGCGCCCGCCACCGCGCTTCCCGAGGGCGTCGCCGGCGTCGCAGCGAGCTGGGTCGACCGATCGGATGCGCGAATCGGCACGGCCGGCGCTCCCGAAGAGCGTGCAAGCGCAAACGCGTGGTCGTCGTTCGAGAAGGCCTTGGCCATCGACGTCTCGGGCGAAGAACTGCACGAGTACCGCGTGATCCGCTCGGAGCTCGGGCAGACGCCTCGGGCCGCGCACACCGTCATCACCGCAGCGCCGTTCAGCCAGGGCCTGGTCATCCTCAGCAACTCGGGTGACGCGCAGCTCTCCGAGAACGTGGAGATCGTCGTCGGAGACCAGGCACAGCTCACCGTCGTCACCGTTCAGGAGTGGACAGACGAGAGCAACCACCTCGCCAGCCACTTCGCCCGCGTGGGGCGCGACGCGCGACTGCGGCACATCGTCATCAGCCTCGGCGGGGGAGTCGTTCGGGTCAACCCGTCCATCCACCTCGTCGAGACCGGCGCAGACGGCAGCGCATTCGGCGCGTACTTCGCCGACGCCGGCCAGCACCTCGAACAGCGCGTCTACATCGACCATGTCGCTGCCCAGACCAAGAGCCGTGTGAAGTACAAGGGTGCCTTGCAGGGCGCCACCGCACGCTCCGTCTGGGTTGGCGACGTGCTGATCGGTCCGCACGCGACCGGCACCGACAGCTACGAGGAGAACCGCAATCTGGTTCTCTCCGAGGGCCCTCGCGCCGACTCCATTCCGAACCTCGAGATCGAGACCGGCGACATCCAGGGTGCAGGACACGCATCGTCGACGGGCCGTTTCGACGACGAGCAGCTGTTTTACCTCCAGTCACGAGGCATCCCCGAAGACGAGGCTCGCCGCCTCGTCGTGCGCGGCTTCCTCGCCGAGATCGTCGCCCAGATCGGCTCCGAGCAGGTGGAGTCGGAACTCTCGGCTGCCATCGAGGCCGAGCTGACACGCGCGCAGGGAATCTGAGCCGTGGCCGCCGAACTCATCTGCAACGTATCCGACCTGACCCCGAACGAAGCGGTCCGCGTCGTCATCGACAATGTGGCCATCGCGCTCGTCATGGACTCGGCTGGAGAGTGCCACGCCATCGGCGACACGTGCACCCACGGCGACATCTCGCTGGCCGAAGGCTTCGTCGACGGCGAGACGCTGGAGTGCTGGGCCCACGGCTCGAAGTTCTCGCTCGCCTCAGGAAAGCCCCTCACCCTCCCGGCCTACGAGCCGGTTCCGGTGTACGAACTCACCATCGTGGATGGCGACGTCTACATCGACCCGACCAAAACGAAAGAGATTGTGTAGCCATGTCGAATCTTGAGATCCGCGATCTCCACGTGAGCGTGGAGACCGAACAGGGAACCAAGCAGATCCTGAAGGGTGTCGATCTGTCGATCGGCGAAGGCGAGACCCACGCGATCATGGGCCCGAACGGCTCCGGCAAGTCCACTCTCGCCTACGCGATCGCCGGACACCCCAAGTACACCGTCGAGAGCGGCTCCGTGAAGCTCGACGGAGAAGAAGTTCTCACCATGACCGTCGACGAGCGTGCTCGCGCGGGCCTCTTCCTCGCCATGCAGTACCCCGTCGAGATCCCCGGCGTGAGCGTCTCGAACTTCCTTCGCACGGCGAAGACCGCCATCGACGGTGCGGCTCCGCCCATTCGCGGTTGGATCAAGGACCTCGACTCCTCGATGTCGCAGCTGCGCATGGACAAGTCGTTCCGTGAGCGCAACGTCAACGAAGGATTCTCGGGCGGCGAGAAGAAGCGCAACGAGATCCTCCAGCTCGAACTGCTGAAGCCGAAGTTCGCCGTGCTCGATGAGACCGACTCCGGTCTCGACGTCGACGCCCTGAAGATCGTGTCCGAGGGCGTGAACCGCGCCAAGGCGAACACCGGCCTCGGCATCCTCCTCATCACGCACTACAACCGCATCCTCAAGTACATCCAGCCCGACTTCGTGCACGTGTTCGTCGCCGGCAAGGTCGTCGAGCAGGGTGGCCCCGAGCTCGCCGTGCGCCTCGAAAACGAGGGCTACGACCGCTTTCTCTCGAACGTGAACGTCGGCTCGTAGCCATGGCCTCGACACTCAGCCCGCAGCGCTTCGACGAGATCGAAGACAAGCTGAAAGACGTGATGGACCCGGAGCTCGGCGTGAACATCGTCGACCTCGGATTGATCTACGATCTCGCCTGGGACGACGAGAACGACGCCCTGCTGATCAGCATGACGCTCACCAGCGCCGGATGCCCCCTCACCGATGTGATCGAGGAGGAGACAGCCCAAGCTCTCGACGGCACCGTCGAGCAGTTCCGCATCAACTGGGTCTGGATGCCGCCGTGGGGTCCCGAAAAGATCACCGACGACGGCCGCGAGATGATGCGCGCCCTCGGCTTCTCCATGTAGCCGTGCTTCCCACCCTGCAGCCTCCGATGATGTGAGCGACCCAGGCCCCGACCGTATCGACATCGGATCGGGGCCTTCGTCTGTGCTCCGTGATGCGGGGCATCCCGAGTTTTATACTGAAGTTCTTCCCCCAAGTACTCAGCGCGAGAGCGTATGAGAAGAAATGGATTGTGCCTGTGCTGAATGTTCAAGACCTCGAGCTACGGGTCGGCGCACGGGTACTCATGCAAGACGTCTCGTTCCGGGTCGCCGATGGCGACAAGATCGGCCTCGTCGGTCGCAACGGAGCAGGAAAGACCACACTCACGAAGGTCTTGGCGGGCGAGCAGCTGTCGAATGGCGGCAAGGTCGAACGAAACGGCGAGATCGGCTATCTTCCCCAGGATCCGAGATCGGGCAACCCCGAAGATCTGGCCCGCACTCGCATCCTCGACGCCCGCGGACTCGGGCAGCTCGTGCTCGGCATGCAGCAGGCGACCGCCGACATGGGCAGCTCAGACCCCAAGATCAGCGCCCAGGGCATGACCAAGTACGGCAATCTCACTGATCGGTTCCTCGCGCTCGGCGGCTACGCCGCCGAGGCAGAGGCCGCCTCGATCGCGTCGAACCTCAATCTGCCCGACCGCATCCTCGACCAGCCGCTCTCGACTCTCTCGGGTGGTCAGCGTCGGCGCATCGAACTCGCCCGCATCCTCTTCTCAGACGCCCGCACGCTGATCCTCGATGAGCCGACGAACCACCTCGACGCCGACAGCGTCGTCTGGCTGCGGGAGTTCCTCAAGAGCTACTCCGGCGGATTCATCGTGATCAGTCACGACATCGAACTCGTCGGCGAGACCGTGAACCGCGTCTTCTACCTCGATGCGAACCGCCAGGTCATCGACGTCTACAACATGAACTGGAAGAACTACCTGCGCCAGCGCGCGGCCGACGAGGAGCGTCGCAAGAAAGAGCGCGTCAACGTCGAGAAGAAGGCGTCGGTTCTGCAGCTGCAGGCAGCGAAGTTCGGTGCAAAAGCATCGAAGGCTGCGGCGGCGCATCAGATGGTGGCCCGCGCAGAGAAGATGCTGTCCGGCCTCGAAGAAGTACGTGCCGTCGACCGCGTGGCGAAGCTCCGTTTCCCGACCCCCGCGCCGTGCGGACGAACCCCGCTCATGGCATCCAATCTCTCTAAGAGCTATGGCTCACTCGAGATCTTCGCGGCGGTCGACCTCGCCATCGACCGCGGTTCGAAGGTCGTGATCCTCGGCCTGAACGGTGCTGGCAAGACCACGCTCTTACGCATTCTCGGTGGCGCAGACAAGCCCGACACCGGGCAGATCGAGCCGGGCCACGGACTGCGTATCGGCTACTACGCCCAAGAGCACGAGACCATCGATGTGAAGCGCAGCGTGCTCGAGAACATGGTGTCATCATCGCCGAACATCACCGAGATGGAAGCGCGCAGGGTCCTCGGATCGTTCCTCTTCACCGGCGACGACTCGCACAAGCCCGCGGGGGTTCTCTCGGGTGGAGAGAAGACTCGACTCGCCCTGGCGATGATCGTGGTCTCCGGCGCCAACGTGCTGCTGCTCGACGAGCCGACGAACAACCTCGACCCGGCGAGCCGCGAAGAGATTCTCGACGCTCTGGCTCACTACGAGGGCGCCGTGGTGCTCGTGAGCCACGACGAGGGTGCCGTCGAGGCCCTCAATCCGGAACGCGTTCTCATCCTGCCCGACGGAGTCGAAGATCACTGGAACAAGGACTACGCCGACCTCATCTCGTTGGCCTGAGGACCGAGCGATCGGCTCTCAGCGCAGAGCGTCGCTCTGCACCGTGAGTCCTGCGATGAGCAGGGCCACTCCGAAGTCGAACGAGTCGCGTTCCTGACGCGATCGTGACTCCACATCCGACGGCTTCGCTTCGTGTCGGGCGGTGACGACGCCCAGGCTGTCGGCTTGGATCCTCTGCTGCTCGTGGGAGACATGGCCGAGGAGAAAGTGCAGAAACGCCCCGGCGGCGGCTCGTTCGACGCGCTCGTCGAAGTCTCCCCGGTGAAGTGCCGCGGTGAGTCTCGTGAGGGCCTCGCCTGCTCCGAGACCAAGCGCTTGAGAGCTCAGAACGACCTCGGCTCCGTCTCGGAACGACAGCAGGGCGTCGCGCAGGGCTTCGGCTTCGAGGCGGACGGCCGACGCCCAGTCGGATGTGCCGTGATCGATGACGCGTGCACCACTGACGATTCGGTCTGATACCGCCGCGAGCAGGGTCTGCTTGTTCTCGAAGTGCCAATACAGGGCGCTGGGCTGAACGGCCAAGGTCGACGCCAACCGGCGCATCGTCAGATCGGGCAGACCGTACTCGTCGAGGATGGCGAGGGCCGCCTCCACGACGTCGACCCGCGAGTGTCGCTGTGATTTTGCCGGAGGGCTGGCATTCGTGGTCATCGTTCCACCAGCGTACCAGCTAACATGAACGTTGTTCAGGTGAACGGCGTTCAGGACGCAGCGGAGGCGGAAAATGTTCAAGCAAGCGACATGGGACGTGCGTGACACGACACGAGTAGCGGCTTTCGCCGCCCTCATCGCGGTTCTCGGTCTTCCCGGTGCACTCCCCGTCTTCGGGGGAGCCGTTCCCATAACGCTGCAGACGCTGGGTGTGATGCTGGCCGGAACCATTCTCGGCCCGTGGCGCGGCGCGGCCGCAGTGCTGACTCTCGAAGCGCTGGTCCTGGTCGGACTTCCCCTCCTGTCGGGCGGCCGGGGAGGTGCGGGCGTGTTCGTGGGTCCGACGGCGGGATATCTGATCGGCTGGATTCTCGGCGCCTTCGTCACCGGCGCCATCGCCTTCTCCGGCTCGGCAAGGCCCACCTGGTGGCGCACTGCAGCAGCCTGTGTCACGGGCGGCATCCTTGTCGTCTACGCCTTCGGAATTCCGATCCAGGCCCTGGTGACGAGGCTTCCCCTCGCCGAAACAGCATTGACCAGCACGGTCTTCCTCCCGGGCGACCTCGTCAAGGCCGTGCTCGCCACGGCCATCACGCTCACCCTGTGGCGCGCATACCCGCGCGCGTTCAGCCGCAGAATCTCGCCGACGCGTTCTCGTGGTGCGGGCGTGACCAGATGATGGCATCCGATGAACCCTGATCGCCTCATCTCGTTTCGCGGCGTCTCCGTCGACTTCGACAGCAGGACCGCGCTCGAGGACGTATCCGTCCTCCTCGATCAGCGGCGTATCGCCGTTATAGGATCCAACGGATCCGGCAAGTCGACCTTCGCGCGCCTGCTCAACGGGCTGGCCTCGGCGAGCGACGGCGAGGTGCGTGTGCACGGAATCGACCCGCTCCGCCAAGGGCGGTTGCTGAGGCGTCGAGTGGGATTCATCTTCAGCAATCCCGACAGTCAGATCGTCATGCCGACGGTCGCAGAAGACATCGCCTTCTCGCTTCGGGGACGCGGGCTGTCTCGAACCGAGATCGATGAACGCGTGTCGCGCATGATCGACACGTACGGTCTCGCCGACCATGCCGACGGTCCCGCGCACAGCCTGTCGGGCGGCCAGAAGCAGCTACTGGCCCTGAGCTCGGTTCTGGTGAGCGAGCCGGAGCTCATCGTCGCCGACGAGCCCACCGCCCTGTTGGATGCCGCGAATACTCGGCGGATCAGCAATCACCTCCTCGACGACATGCACCAACAACTCGTCCTCGTCACGCACGACCTCGGCCTCGCACGACGCTGCGATGTGGCGCTCCGGTTTGATCACGGCCGTCTCGTCGCCTGTGGAGACCCCGACACGGTCATCGCGGACTATGAGAGGAGCCACGCGTGATCAGCGTCTACAGGTCGGGCACGAGCATCCTTCACCGACTGCCCCCCGGACTCAAGCTGATCGGCTTCATCGGGACGTCTCTCGTCATCGCGGTCACGACCACACATCTCCTGGAGGTGGTCGCGGCGGCGACGTTCGTTATGACGGGCTACGCGGCGGCAGGGCTGGGGGCGCGGGCTCTGACAAGCCAGATTCTCGCCGTCAAATGGGTCATCGTCTTCATGCTGGTACCCCAGCTGCTCTTTCTTTCCGCTCTCGATGCTGTCAGCAACACAGCCCGGGTGGTCCTGATCCTCGTCCTCGCGGCCCTGTTCACGATGACGACGCGCATCCCCGACCTTCTCGACGCGGCCGAACGCGCAGCGTCACCACTACGCCGCGTCGGAATACGCCCCGAGAGCGTCGCGCTCCTCCTGGGCCTCAGCATCACCTCGATCCCCGTGATCGCGGGCTTCGCTGCAACCGTGCGTGACGCACAACGAGCCCGCGGCATCTCTGCCCACCGCGTCACGTTCGCCGTCCCTCTCCTCATCATGTCGCTGAAGCACGCCGACGACCTCGCCGATGCGGTCAACGCGCGGGGAATCGAATCGTGAAGGTCTGGGGCCAGACGGTCGACGACGAAACGCGGTGCGTTCACTACCGAACGCCCAAAGACATCGTCGCCATCAAGTTCGCCTGCTGCGGCCGGTACTATCCGTGCCACCTGTGCCATGAAGAAGCAGAGAATCACCAGGCAGAGCAGTGGCCGAAACGAGAACGAGACACCAAGGCCGTTCTCTGCGGAGTGTGCTCCACCGAGGTCAGCGTCAGCGACTACCTCACGACTAGCCGCTGCCCGCACTGTCTGGCGTTGTTCAACGAGCGCTGCGATCTGCACGCCCACCTCTACTTCGAGATGTAGGTCGAGACGGCTCAGCGTGCGGCAGACCGATCGATCAGCTCGTCTTCGATGTCGTTGTCGCTCTTCGCCTTGGCCTGGCGGCGTCGCTCGCGCTCGGCCGCACGCTCTTTCTCCTCCGGGTCGTCTGCGTTCAGCGAGCGGTACTCCTGGCGGGCCGCGTAGCCCAGGCCGAGGAATCCGAGCAGAGCGAAGACGAACCACTGGAAGGCGTACGACAGGTGCGGGCCCTCATCCTCCGGAGGTCGCGTCTCGAGTTGGCCTGTGTCGGCGGAGGGCGTCTCGCTCGCCAGGTCGCCGTATGCTCCCGTATAGGTGGGCAGATCCAGTTGCTCCGCGATCGTCGGAAGATCGACGGACGGGATCTCACCTGTCGCGGCGGACCTCCCCTCGAGCTTCGGCTCGCTCGCCTTCAGACGCGCGACGACAGTGACCTCTCCCTGAGGGGAGGAAGGGACGTCATCCGGCTTGTCCTGCTCCTGGCCAGTGGGGAGCCAGCCTCTGTCGACGACGAAGACCGAGCCGTCGTCGAGCCGGAACGGAACGAGAAGCTCGAATCCGGGTTGGCCGCCCGAGGGACGGTTACGCACCAGCAGTTGCTCCGACTCGAGATAGCTTCCCGTGAGCGAGACGGTCATCCACTTCTGCGACTCGTCGAAGGATTCCAGCCCGTCGAGCACGTCGGTCACCGGCCGGGGGACGGCATCGTAGTTGGCGGCGACACGATTGTTCTCGGCGAGCGCATCCGCCCTCCTCGCCAGCTGCCAGCAACCGAGAAGCACGCACACGAGAGCGAACACCACTGTCAGCGCGAGGTACCCGCCCCAGCGCGAGCTCAGCAGGAACCGCCAGCCGGTGTTCACGCCGTACCCCGCGCATCCGCCTCGGCTATGACCTCGAGGGGAAAGTCACGGGCGGCGAGGAACTCGCGAAGGAACGAGACGTGCTCGTCGCACGCGAGCCAGATCTTTCGCCTGGTCTCGTCGTGGATCTTCGGGTTGCGCCACTCGATACGCCAATCGGATGCCGCGCGGCAGCCCGCGCGGGAACACTCCGAGCCGCTCGGCTCGAGTCCGAGGCCGATCATTCGGGGCGACCGCCGAAATCGCGGGGAGGCCGGACTCCCGGAATGGCGACGACACCGCCCGGACGATTCACGACGGACTTGGTGGGGGAGCCGACGTTGGCGAGAACGACAGCGAAGTAGGGAAGCACGATGGCGCCGATCGCCGGAAGGATCAGCCACCAGCCGTGCAGGAAGAGCATGAGCACGATGCAGATTATGCGGATGGTCATGGCGATGCCGTACTTGATCATGCGCGTGCGGCGCTCATCGCCCGGCGAAGGCGGGAGATCGGTGATCGACTGCTGTTTCATGCGCTCGTCTGTTCGGGTTCGATAGCCGGAAGGCTGCACTAAGCCTACGCCGCGTATGCACCTCCTATGCTGGTACGGGCCAGTGATCCACGCCCCGCACTTAAGGACTCGCTCATGACGACAGCTCGCACCGTACTCATCACCGGAGGAAACCGAGGAATCGGCTACTCGCTCGCTGAGGAATTCATCGCCCAGGGCCACCGGGTCGCTGTCACGGCTCGCTCGGGCGAGGGCCCCGCGGGAAGTCTCACGGTCATGGCCGACGTGACGGATACCGCTTCGATCGACCGCGCCTTCGGCGAGGTCGAGGCCGCGCTCGGACCGATCGAAGTGCTCGTCGCCAACGCCGGCGTCACCAAGGACACCCTCCTGCTTCGCATGACCGAAGACGACTTCACTTCGGTCATCGACACCAATCTGTCGGGGTCGTTCCGTGTGATCAAGCGCGCGTCGAAGGGCATGCTCAAGGCGCGATTCGGTCGGATCATCCTGATCTCGAGCGTCGTCGGCCTCTATGGCTCGCCCGGCCAGGTCAACTACGCCGCCTCCAAGGCCGGCCTCGTCGGAATCGCCCGATCGATCACCCGAGAACTCGGATCACGCGGCATCACGGCCAACGTCGTCGCTCCCGGTTTCATCGAGACCGATATGACGGCTGCCCTTCCCGAGGCTACGCAGGCGGAGTACCTCAAGTCGATCCCGGCCGGTCGCTTCGCGACGCCGACCGAGGTCGCGCGGGTGGTGGCCTGGCTCGCTTCGGATGACGCGGGTTACATCTCGGGTGCGGTCATCCCGGTCGACGGCGGTCTCGGCATGGGCCACTGACCGACCGACGCGGAATCAGCCTCGCAGGCCCAGGGCGGGCAGAATCTGGCTCAGGTCGCGATCGCTGATGGCGACGTTCGCCGAGCGTCGCACGACGGGTCGAGCATCGAAGGCGACGGACAGGCCCGCGGTCTTCATCATCTGGAGGTCGTTGGCACCGTCGCCGACGGCCACCGTGCGCGATCGAGGAACACCGTAGGCGGAAGCCCACTCGGTGAGGGCGGAGGCCTTCGCCTCGGCATCGATCACCGGGCCGAGGACAGCACCGGTGAGTTTTCCGTCGCGCACGTCGAGTCTGTTTGCCCTCCAGAAGTCGAGTCCCACGTCGCCCGCGAGCTCGTCGAGCAACTCGTGGAACCCGCCAGAGACCACTCCCACCACGCTGTCGTTCTCGTGCAGGGTGTCGATCATCTGCTGGGCTCCCGGGGTGAGCCTGATCTGCTGGGCGATGTCAGGCAGTTGCTCGACCTCGAGACCCTCGAGGGTGGCCACGCGCGAACGCAGACTCTGCTCGAAATCGAGCTCTCCGCTCATCGCGCGCTCGGTGATCTCCGCGACCTCGGCGAAACTCCCTGCGGCCTGCGCGAGCATCTCGATGACCTCGTTCTCGATGAGCGTCGAGTCGACATCGAGCACAACGAGAAAGCGAGCAGCAGCGTGAGACGCGATCCGTGAATCTATCGGCTGGCGGCCCGGGCTGTACTGAACTGCCTCCGAAGTCAGACTCATGGTTCTACGCGGATTCCCTTTCCGACGACCGTGATACCCGAGTCGGTCACGGTGAATCCGCGCTCTCGATCTCGCGCCGCATCGGTGCCCACCTGGGCACCGGCTGCAACGACCACGTTCTTGTCCAGAATAGCCCGCTTGACGATGGCGCCCGGCTCGATGTGCACGCGATCGAAGAGCACCGAATCCTGCACCAGAGCCTCGGATTCGATCGTCGACCATGGGCCGACGACGCTGCCCTCGACCCGCGCACCGGAGATGAGGCAGCCGAGCGAGACGAGCGATCCGAGCGTGGTGCCGGTGTTGCCCTTCGCATCCCGAACGAATTTGGCGGGCGGCGAATTGAGCTGCTGGGTGAAGATCGGCCACTCGCGGTTGTAGAGGTTGAAGATCGGCAGCGCCGAGATCAAGTCCTGGTGAGCGTCGTAGAACGAGTCGATCGTTCCCACATCACGCCAGTAGTAGCGGTCACGGTCCGTGGCTCCGGGAACCTCGTTGCGCTGGAGGTCGTACACGCCCGCCAGGCCGCGCTCGACGAAGTCGGGGATGATGTCGCCACCCATGTCGTGGCTGGAGTCGGGCTTCTCACCGTCGCGTATGACGGCCTCGATGAGCATGTCGGCGTCGAAGACGTAGTTGCCCATCGACGCGAGGACCTCGCCGGGGGAGTCGAGGAGGCCCTTGGCGTTGGTCGGCTTCTCGAGGAACTCCGAGATCTTGGTCGGGTCGTCGTCGGATGTCTGGATGACGCCGAACTGGTCTGACAACTCGATGGGCTGGCGGATCGCTGCGACCGTGGCACCCAGGCCCGATTCGATGTGAGCTGCGACCATCTGCTCGAAGTCCATTCGATAAACGTGGTCGGCGCCGACGACCACCACGATGTCGGGTCGCTCGTCGCCGATCAGGTTGAGGCTCTGGAGGATCGCGTCTGCCGAGCCTGCGAACCAGCGCTTGCCCAGTCGCTGCTGCGCTGGAACGGATGCGACGTAGGAGTCGAGCATCATGGGCAGTCTCCACGTCTGCGAGACGTGCCTGTCGAGGCTGTGCGACTTGTACTGCGTGAGCACCACGATCTGCCGCAGTCCGGAATTCACCAGGTTCGACAGTGCGAAGTCGATGAGCCGATAGCTGCCGCCGAACGGAACGCCGGGCTTTGCCCGGTCTGCGGTGAGCGGCATAAGACGCTTACCCTCTCCGCCGGCGAGGACGATGCCAAAAATCTTCTTCGATGCTGCCATGCACTAACAGTAGAGCCTCGGCGGAGGACTGTACTACGTTCATAGCTGTGCGAGTAGACGTAATATCCCGAGAGTATCCACCCGAGGTCTATGGCGGAGCGGGGGTGCATGTCGCCGAACTCGTCAAGGCTCTGCGCGGCAGCGTCGACGTGGTCGTGAGGGCTTTCGGAGAACCGCGTGACGAGGCGGGTGTCTTTTCGTATTCGACTCCGGTCGAGCTCGCCGAGGCGAATCCCGCGCTCAAGACGCTCGGCACCGAC
This sequence comes from Agreia sp. VKM Ac-1783, assembly GCF_900177765.1. GTDB lineage: Bacteria > Actinomycetota > Actinomycetes > Actinomycetales > Microbacteriaceae > Agreia. The sequence continues at coordinate 172,993 of NZ_FXWI01000002.1, read as the reverse complement.
CTCGAGATCGCCAATGACGTCGCCGGGGCCGACGTCGTGCATTCGCACACCTGGTATGCGAATGCCGCGGGCCAGATCGCGGCGCGGCTGCACGGCATCCCGCACGTGGTGACGGCACATTCCCTGGAGCCGCTGAGGCCGTGGAAGGCGGAGCAGCTCGGCGGGGGATACCGGCTCTCGAGCTGGATCGAGAAGACGTCGTTCGAGAGCGCTGACGCGGTCATCGCCGTCAGCCACGGAATGCGACGCGATATTGTGCGCAGCTACCCCTCTCTCGATCCCGAGCGCGTCAGCGTCGTCTACAACGGCATCGACCTCGACAAATGGCACCCCGAGAAAGACGACGACGTGCTCGCCGAGTTGGGCATCGATGGCGACCGCCCCACGGTCGTGTTCGTCGGTCGGATCACTCGCCAGAAGGGGCTGCCCTATCTCCTCCGCGCGATCGAGAAGCTGTCTCCCGAGGTTCAGGTGGTGCTGTGCGCCGGCGCGCCAGACACTCCCGACATCCTTGAAGAGGTGGCCGGAGGGGTGCGCGAACTGCAGAAGACACGCTCGGGCATCGTCTGGATCGACAGGCTCCTCGACACGCGCACGCTCTCGGTGGTGCTGTCCAGCGCCACGGTCTTCGTCTGCCCCTCCGTGTACGAGCCGCTGGGCATCGTGAACCTCGAGGCCATGGCGTGCGGACTCCCGGTCGTGGGAACAGCCACCGGAGGTATTCCCGAGGTGGTCGACGACGGAGTCACCGGTGTTCTCGTGCCGATCGATCAGGTGCAAGACGGCACCGGCACTCCGATCGACCCCGATCGATTCGTGGCAGATCTCGCCGCGGCCCTCACCCGAGTGCTCGACGACCCGGAATGGGCACGGTCGATGGGCCGCGCTGGCAGGCTGCGCGCGGAGAGCACGTTCAGCTGGGCCCAAATCGCCGTCGAGACAGAGCGGATCTACCGCTCGCTCCTCTGATGACCGGTTAAGCTAGGTCCATGCCCGTGGTACTCCAGCTGTCCGATGTGTCCGTCGTGCGAGACACGAATCCCATTCTTTCGAACCTGGACTGGACGGTGGATGGCGACGAACGCTGGGTCATCCTCGGACCGAACGGCGCGGGCAAGACGACGCTCCTTCAGATCGCCGCGGCGATGAGCCATCCCTCGAGCGGCGTCGCCACGGTTCTCGACGGAAAGCTGGGCCAGGTCGATCTATTCGAGCTGCGCCCCCGTGTCGGGTTCGCCTCGAGCGCCATGGCGCGTCGCTTTCCCGCAGACGAAACCGTGCTCAACGTCGTCCTGACCGCGGCCTACTCGGTGACGGGCAGGTGGAACGAGGAATACGAAGACGTCGATCTCCGACGTGCGCATCGAGTTCTCGCGGAGTGGAAGCTCGATCACCTCGAGAACCGCCTCTTCGGCTCGCTGAGCGATGGCGAGCAGAAGCGGGTTCAGATCGCGCGCTCCGTCATGACCGACCCAGAGCTGCTCCTCCTCGATGAGCCGGCGGCGAGCCTCGACCTCGGAGCGCGCGAAGAACTGCTGCAACTGCTCGGCGGATACGCGAGTTCGTCGGAGTCGCCCGCCATCGTCATGGTCACGCACCACGTCGAGGAGATTCCCCGCGGCTTCACGAGCGCCTTGCTCGTCTCCGGTGGACGCATCGTTGCGGCCGGCCCCTTGGCAGAGGTCCTCACCGAAGACAATCTGGAGGCCACTTTCGGTTTGCCGATCACCCTCACCGAGACCGACGGCCGCTACTCGGCACGGGCCGCCTGACCTCCCTGCCGACGTCGCGCTTTTCTGATAGAGTTGACCGCTGGTCGGGTCGCCGCTGCATTGTGCCGTGCGCGTGCCAGGTCAAACAGACTTTTTCGCATCACTCGTACCCATAAGGACACCCCATGAAGACAGACATCCACCCGAACTACGCTCCGGTTGTCTTCCGCGATCTCGCCTCCGGCGCGACCTTCCTGACCCGTTCGACGGTCGGCAGCTCGAAGACCATCGAGTGGGAAGACGGAAACACCTACCCGGTCATCGACGTCGAGATCTCGTCCGAGTCGCACCCGTTCTACACGGGCAAGCAGCGCATCATGGACTCGGCCGGACGCGTCGAGAAGTTCAACACACGCTACAAGGGCTTCGGCGCGTAACTCGCCCCACAGCATCGACGAAGGGCCGGAAGCGAATCGCTTCCGGCCCTTCTTCTGTCTACGCACTCACATGCAGCCGACCGGCCAAGCCGTTCTGGCAGTGAACTCGGGATTGTGCGTGCGACGCATGTACTCCTGGAAACTCTCCGCCTGTTCTCGGAACCAATCCACCTGCTTGTCGTGCAGCTCGTGCACAGCGAGTGACGACACCGCATCGTGTTTCTGCGCCAGGGCCTGCGCGACCCGGCCGGCGGCGATGGCATCGGCTGCCGCGTCGTGTGCGTCGAGTAGCTCGACGCCATAGACGACCGCCGCCGCTTCGAGGGTGCGCTTGCCCTTGCGATAGCGATCGACGGCCTTGTCGATGACCAGGGGATCGACGATGGGGCCGGGGACGTCGAGCGGGTCGATGCCGTAGCGAACGGCCTCATGGTGCAGCAGGGTGAGGTCGTAGGGTGCGTTGTAGATGACCAGCGGCACGCCATCGGCGAGGAGAGCCCGGAGCGCCTCGACGATCTCGTACACCACGAGCGCGGCGGGACGACCCTCCGCGACGGCCCTCTCGGTGGTCACACCGTGCACGGCTGTGGCCTGCTCTGGAATCTCGACGCCGGGGTCGGCGAGCCAGTCGAGACGTGAGACCGGATGCCCATCGGCTCCGATCACGCTGACGTTCGCCGTGACGATACGGCTCGTCTGCACGTCGATGCCCGTGGTCTCGAGGTCGAAGACGGCGAGGCGGTGCCACCACGGCGCCAGAGCCTGCTGTTCGGTCTCGGGCGGATCTGCGATGAGCACCGCGTCGTCTGAGAGGCTGAACAACTCGGGCTGTGTTGAATCTGTCACAACTCGAACTCTACCGGCCACCTCGGACGCTGCCCTGGCGACACCGGGGGATCAGAAGCGCTGGTCGACCGACTGCCCGATCTGCAGCCAGTAGAAGCTCTGCGTGCCCAGGGTCAGCGTGAGGCTGCCGTCGTCTGCGATGGTCGGGAATTCGCCGCCACCGAAGAGATCGACGAGTCGACCGCCCGCCTGGTCGGGCAGCTGGATGTGCACGGCGACGGGGTTGTGGGCGAAGCTGAACACGCACAGCACCTGCTCCGGAGCGTCGCCGAGGTGTGTGCCCGAGCCCTCGTAGGTGCGCACGAAGGCGAGAACCGACTCGTGGTCGGTCTGCAGAACCTGCATGCTGCCGAGTCCGAAAGCCGGATGCGCCTTGCGCACGTGGATGACGTTGCGCACCCAGTGCAGCAGAGACCGGGACTGTGCGAGCTGCGACTCGACGTTGACGAGCGCGTAGTTGTAGACGAGCGACTGCACGACCGGCAGGTAGAGCTTGCCCGGATCCGCCGTGGAGAAGCCGGCGTTACGGTCGGGTGTCCACTGCATCGGCGTGCGCGAAGCATCCCGGTCGTTCAGCCAGATGTTGTCGCCCATGCCGATCTCGTCGCCGTAGTACAGGAACGGGCTGCCCTTCAGGGCGAAGAGCAGCGCGTGCGCGAGCTCGAGTTCAGCACGGGAGTTGTCGAGCAGGGGAGCGAGGCGCCGCCGGATGCCGATGTTCGACCTCATGCGCGGGTCGTAGGCGTACCAGCCGTACATCGCCTGGCGGTATTCCTCGGAGACCATCTCGAGCGTCAGCTCGTCGTGGTTGCGCAGGAAGACTCCCCACGCGGCCGAGTCGGGCACATCCGTCGTCTCAGACAGGATGCGCACCAGCTCGTCTGCATTCTGCGAGCGCAGCGAGTAGAAGATGCGAGGCATCACCGGGAAGTCGAAAGCCATGTGGCACTCCGGCTCCTCCTCGGTGCCGAAGAACGCTGCGACCTCGCGAGGCCACTGGTTCGCCTCGGCGATGAGCACACGTCCGGGGTAGTCCTGGTCGACCATGGCTCGGAGCTTCACGATGAAGTCGTGGGTCTTCGGTTCGCCCTCTCCATTGCCCTCTTCGGACTCGTAGAGATACGGGATGGCGTCGAGCCGCAGTCCGTCGACCCCGAGTTCGAGCCAGAAACGCACGATGTCGAAGATCGCCTCGTGCACGGCGGGGTTCTCGAAGTTGAGGTCGGGCTGGTGCGAGAAGAACCGGTGCCAGAAGAACTGGCGTCGTACCGGGTCGAAGGTCCAGTTCGACTCCTCGGTGTCGACGAAGATGATGCGGATGCTCTCGTACTTCTCGTCGGTGTCGCTCCAGACGTAGAAGTCGCCGTACGGCCCCTCGGGATCGGAACGCGACTGCTGGAACCACTCGTGGGCGTCGGACGTGTGGTTGAGCGGGAAGTCCATGACCAGGCGCATGTTGCGCTCGTGGGCCTTGGTGACCAGGTCTCGGAACTCGTCGAGGGTTCCGAACTCGGGAAGGATCGAGGTGAAGTCGGAGACGTCGTAGCCGCCGTCGCGCAGCGGCGAGTTGTAGAACGGCGGAAGCCACAGGGCGTCGATGCCGAGCCACTGGAGGTAGTCGAGTTTCGACACCAGGCCGGCGATATCGCCCGCTCCGTCGCCGTTGCTGTCGACGAACGACCTCACCATCACCTCGTAGAAGACGCTCCGGCGATACCACTGGGGGTCGAGCGTGAGTCCCGGCAACTGAATGGGGGCGGTGAAGTTCACGTACTAGTCCTTCCGAGGGCGCGTATCGGGCGTATCGCCGCGCTGCATCAGCCCAGTCTAGGCGCGGCACCTACACTGGATCACGATGATTCTTCCCTCGCCCTACGCAGCCCGACTCGACGCCATCCCGCTCGAGCGGCGTACCGAAGAACTCGCCGGAAGCGCGACGGAACTCTGGGTCTACGGCCCCCACGACGCCGACACGACGATCGTGCTGGTCCACGGCTTCCGCGGCGACCATCACGGCCTCGAACCGGTCGTCGCCCACCTGCCCCGGTACCGCACGATTGTGGCCGATCTCCCGGGCTTCGGAGCGTCGACGCCGCTCGCCGCGGACCACGACATCGATGGATATTCGGCATGGCTCCTCGAGCTCGTCGACCGTGTGCGCGGCCCGGGGCGAACAGTGGTCCTGGGTCATTCCTTCGGTTCGATCATCGTCTCTGCGGCCCTGGCACGAGGTCTCGATGTCGATGACATCGTTCTTGTCAATCCCATCGCCGCACCGGCGCTGTCCGGCCCCCGCGGCATCCTCACCCGCCTCGCCGTCTTCTACTACTGGGCGCCAGCAAAGATGCCGGAGCGCCTCGGGTTCGCGGTGCTCAAGGCGCCGATCGTCACCCGCATCATGAGCGTGACGATGGCGAAGACCAGGTCGCGATCCCTTCGCCGATGGATCCACAATCAGCACGACCTCTACTTCGGCGCCTTCTCGAACCGACGGGTCGTCCTCGACGCCTTCAGAGCGTCCATCTCTCACGACGTCTCCGAGTATGCGTCACAGAACACGACACGCACGCTGCTCATCGCGGCAGACCGAGACGACATCACCCCTGTCGAGGCCCAGCACCGACTGACCGAGAAGATCGCCGACTCACGACTCGTGGTTCTGACCGGTGTGGGCCACCTGGTGCACTACGAGATGCCCAAGCAGGCCGCCGACGCGATCGACGAGTTTCTGCGCGACGAACCGGTCGGCCGATGAGAGTCGTCGTCGACTGCCGATACACGCGCATCGGCAGGCACGACGGGATCAGCCGCTACACCGCAGGTCTCGTCAGCGCGCTGGCCGACGATCACGAGCTCGTGATGCTGATCAGCGATGTCCGCCAGCTCGAGATGCTCCCCGATCTGCCCTGGCACCTCGCCAGCTCGCCCACCAGCGCGCGAGAGCCTCTCGTGGCATTGCAGGTCAACGCCCTGAAGCCTGATGTCGTGTTCACGCCGATGCAGACGATGGGCTCGTTCGGTCGCCGCTACGCCCTCGCTCTCACGGTGCACGACCTGATCTACTACTCGAATCCCACGCCGCCCCGCGATCTCGCCTGGCCTATCCGGCTGCTGTGGCGCGCGTATCACCTGTCCTGGTGGCCCCAGCGGTTCCTGCTGTCACGCGCCGACGCCGTGGTCACCGTGTCTGAGACCACGCGCGACCTCATTGCGCGCAACAGGTTGACCCGCAGGCCGGTCACCGTGGTCAGGAACGCAGCGGATAGCGCCACGTCGTCGCCCGTGCCCGCCGAGAGCCGTGACCGGCACCTGGTCTACATGGGATCGTTCATGCCCTACAAGAATGTCGAGACGCTCGTCAGGGCGGCCGCGCTGCTGGGCGACTACGAGCTGCACCTCATGAGCCGGGTGTCGGATGCCGACACGCGACGACTCGAGGCCGTCGCGCCGAACGCGCGGCTGGTGTTCCACAACGGCGCGAGCGACGAGGAGTACACCGCGGTTCTGAGAAACGCCACGGCACTCGTCACCGCCTCGCTCGAGGAGGGCTTCGGCATTCCTCTTGTCGAGTCGATGGCGCAGGGCACACCGATCGTCGTCAGCGACATCCCCGTCTTTTCAGAGATCGGCGGCGACGCAGGCCTCTACTTCGACGCCCACGACCCCGAGGCTCTGGCGGCCCAGGTGCGCTCGCTCGAAGATCCGGCAGAGTTCACGCGACGGTCCGAGGCCGGCGTCATCCAGGCGGCCGAGTTCAGCTGGACGTCGTCAGCGAAGACGCTATGGGAGTTTCTCTCCGCACTGGCGGATCGACCGCGAGGCCGTTGAACGTCTCGAGAACGAGCGTTCCGTCGGCGTAGCGGAAGCGATGATCGGAGCCGTTCGGAATGCGTACCTCCGCCGGAGGAAGGGCTTTCTCGGTCACGTAGCGCACGAGCGAGCCGATGACACCACCGTGGGTCACGACGAGCACCCGCTGCCCAGGATGCTCCAGGGCGATGCTCTCGAGCGCGGGCAGTACTCGGCGCGTCACGTCGCTACGCCGCTCGATGCCCTGGACTCCGGCCATGGAGGGGAACCGTGTCGCGAGCGTCGCGGCATCCATGCCCTCGGCCTCGCCGTACGCCCGCTCGACGAGTCGATCGTCGATGCGCGGCTCACCGAGCCCCAGCCGTTCGGCGATGATACGCGCCGTCTCGAGGGCCCGATCGAGCGGACTCGTCACGATCGCGTGCCACTCTTCGGCTGAGAGCCTCTCGGCTGCCGCCACCGCTTGAGCACGACCGGTGTCGTTCATCGAGATGTCGGTTCGGCCCTGGATGCGCCGCGCGAGGTTCCAGTCCGTCTCGCCGTGGCGCACGAGAACGAGTTCGGTCACGCGTTCGTGCTCTCGGGCAGGAGATACCGGCTGAGCTCCGTCAGGGTCTCGGTGGCGCCGGCATCCAATTTGACGGTCGCTCGGGAGTCGCCCTTGGTGACGCCCCGATTGATGATGACGATCGGCAAGCGTCTGCGGCGCGCCTGCTCGAGAAGCCTGATGCCCGAGTTGACCACGAGCGATGAGCCCGCGATGACCATGGCCTCGGCTCCGGCGACGAGCGCGGACGCCTCCTGGAATCTCTCGGTCGGAATGAACTCGCCGAAAAACACGACGTCGGGTTTCAGCATGCCCTGGCAGACGGAGCACGCCGGCACCACGAACGAGGAGTAGTCGGTGACGTCGGCGTCGCCATCGGGCGCCAGCGTGATGGCGTCGGGCTCGTCGACCCAGGGATTGTCGGCCGAGATACGCTCGGCGATGCTCGCCCGGGCGAATGCCTGGCCGCAGTTGAGGCACAGCACCCGATCCATCGACCCGTGCAGGTCGACGAGGTGGGTGGTTCCTGCTCGGGCGTGCAGACCGTCGACGTTCTGAGTGATGACGCCGGATACGACGCCGGCGTCTTCGAGTTCGGCCAGGACCCGATGGCCAGCGTTGGGGCGTGCCGCGTGGAACATCTTCCAGCCCAGGTGGCTGCCGGCCCAGTACCTGCGGCGGTAGTCGTGGCTGTCGCGGAATTGATCGAACGTCATCGGGTTGCGCTTCGGAGCACCCTCGCCGCGGTAGTCGGGAATTCCCGAGTCGGTGCTCATGCCTGCGCCGGTCAAGACCACGATCTTTCGTCCGGCGAGCGCGGCAACGGCTTCATCGATCTCGACGGGTGAAGCTGCTCTCGGGCTCGATTCGACGAGCGGAACCATCTGCACCTCCTGTCGCCCGAGTCTGTGGACTCCGGCGCTTCGCGTTACTCTTCGAAGTCTAAACAGTCCCGGGTGCGGTTTTGTTTCCGACCGGTCGCTCGCGATCACGTCACGACCGGCACCCGGCAGAGCAAGGAGTGCCCGAGGGTGAAGACAGTGCGGATCGACAGCCTCGATCTTCCAGGACTCGACGACTACGCACGACTGACCGACGTGGTTCTGAGGCGTCTGAGCGAGCCGGCAGGTGGGCTCTACATCGCCGAGTCGTCGAAGGTCATCGCACGCGCTCTCGCCGCGGGGCATCGACCGCGCTCCGTGCTCGTGCAGGAGCAGTGGCTCGACGACATCGCTCCGCTCCTCGCGGAGTGGGACGATGTGCCGGTCTTCGTCGGTGACGCCGCGACTCTCGAGTCGCTCACCGGGTACAACCTGCACAGAGGCGCACTGGCCGCGATGCACAGGCCGGAGCTGAGGCCTGTCGCCGACGTGATCGCGGGCGCGCGTCGAGTCGTCGTTCTCGAGGACATCACCGATCACACGAATGTCGGCGCGATCTTTCGAGCTGTCGCGGGCATCGGCGCGGACGCCGTCTTGATCTCGCCCCGCTGCGCCGATCCGCTCTATCGCCGGAGTGTGAGGGTCAGTATGGGAACGGTGCTGCAGGTTCCGTGGACGCGGCTGCCGGAATGGTCGGAGGCGGCGCCCCTGCTGCACGACGCCGGCTTCCACATCGCGGCGCTTGCGCTGGCCGACGACGCTGTCACACTCGACGACTTCGCGGCGACCGTGCCGGCGAAGCTGGCGCTCGTGCTCGGATCAGAAGGTGACGGACTCTCGAGGCAGGCGTTGACGGCGGCCGATACGGTCGTGACGATTCCCATGAGCCACGGAGTGGACTCGCTCAACGTTGCCTCAGCGAGCGCCGTGGCTCTCTACACGCTTCGGTGACGGGGGAGACGGTCTCCGGCTCACGCATCTCCTAGGATTAGCGGATGCGCCCCCCGTCTGCTCCCGTTCGCCGCCGACGTCGCATCGTCGCATTCTCGGCCGGCGGCATCCTCGTGGCGATGGCGGCCACTCTCGGCCTGTACGTGCCAGCAGCCTTGGCCGCCCCGCTGCCGACCGCGCAACTGCAACTCGCTGTTCCGACGCCCACGCCGGCTCAGCCCGCAAAGCTCGCGCTCCCGGGCGTGGGAACGGGAGCCATCGCCCTGGAAGGCTCTGAGGAGTTGCTCGGCGAGAGCGGGCAGACGGGACCGGTGCCCATCGCCAGCGTCACCAAGGTCATCACGGCCCTCGTGGTTCTGGAGGCGCACCCCCTCGTCGAGGGCGACGACGGACCGGGCATCACGATGACCGCCGCCGACGTGCAGATCCTCGAGCAGACCCGCGCGGTCGACGGGTCGTACGAACTCGTCAACGAGGGCCAGGTTCTCAGCGAGCGCGAGGTGCTCGAGATCATGCTGTTGAAGTCGGCGAACAACTACGCCGAGACCGTCACAAACTGGGCGTTCGGATCGCTCGCCGCCTACCTCGACGCCGCCCGGTCGTTCACGACAGAGCACGGCCTCACAGACACGACGATCGTGGATGCGTCGGGGCTCAACCCGGGCAGCCGCAGCTCGACGAAAGATCTGATGAGGATCGCGTCGATGGCACTCGCCGATCCCGTGCTGGCCACGATCGTCTCGACCGCTGTCGATCAGGTGCCGGTGATCGGCGAGATCGACAACAGCAACAAGCTCCTCGGCATCGACGGAATCGACGGAATCAAGACGGGAACGACGGACGAAGCGGGATCGTGCCTGCTCTTCTCCGCCGAATTCACCGTCGGCGACCAGACGAAGTCCGTCGTCGGAGTGATCCTGGGAGCGGAAAGCTCTCAGGCGGCGCGCGACGCGGTGCAGGCCCTCCTCGCGAGCACGAAGGGGGCGTTCACCACGCTTCCCCTGATCCGCGCGGATACCGAGGTCGGCAGCTACACGACTGCATGGGGAGAGACCGCCCCGATCGTCGCGGCGTCCGACAGCGATGCCGTCGTCTGGTCTGACGACGGCGTCGACGTCGATGCCAGCGCGGCCGACGTCGTCACGACACAGGCGGGTATCAACGTCGGCACCATTCGCTACACGGTCGACGACACCACGGAGCAGGTCGCTCTCACCGTCGACGGATCGCTCGAGGATCCGGGATTCTGGTGGCGCGTAGGCCACCCCGAACTCGTCTTCGGCTAGTCCGAGGCGTCGGACCCGTCCGTCCTCGGCGCCGGCAGGTTCATCGGCACCGCATCGGGTCTCTTCGGCGAGATTCCGTCACCGCTCGAGCGATGGGTCACCCGCCTGATGACCCACGGTACGAAGTGCGTGCGCGCCCACACCAGATCTTCCGTGCGCGCCCGTCGCCAGGTCGCCGTGGGGAGCGGCTCTGGGGCGCCCGGCTGCAGCTCGTTCTCGACGTTGAGCGCCTGCAGGACCAGGCGAGCGACCTCGTGGTGGCCGAGCGCGTTCAGATGGAGTCGGTCGGGGCTCCACATGCGCGAGTCCTGGATGCTCGACAGACCCCATTGATCGGCGACGATGCAGTCGTGACGTGCGGCGATCGTGCGCAGGTTCTCGTTGTAGATCGCGACCTTGCCGCGAATGCCTCTGAACACGGGGGAGAAGGCCACATCGGTGCCGGTGAAGATGACCACCGTGGCGTTGTCGCGCCTCAGACGCTCGATACCGGCATCCATTCGGCGCGCGATGTCGTCGGGGTCTGTTCCGGGGCGAATGATGTCATTCCCTCCAGCCGAGATCGTGATGAGGTCGGGTTGCAGTGCCAGCGCGGGCTCGACCTGTTCATCGAGGATGCCCTGCATCAGTCGGCCCCGGATGGCGAGGTTCGCGTAAGCGAAATCATCGCCGGCCTCGGCACTCAAGACCTCGGCCACGCGATCAGCCCATCCGCGGTATCCACCGGGGCTCGCAGGCTCCGGGTCTCCGATGCCCTCGGTGAACGAGTCGCCAATCGCCACGTATCGACGCCATGGATGCCGCTCGGCCATATGCACTCCTTCGAAGAAATCCACTCGTCAATGTACTCCTGTCGACGCGGTCGTCGAGGCATCCTCTTTCGTTCGTGGTGTCGGCAGCTGCGGGTAGTGTGGATGCACGTGAACAGCCTGCCCGAACCTCTTCCCCTGCCCGAGCTCCGGGTCGATCCTTCGGGCACCGACAGCACGCCCGTGGTCGGCGGCGGAGCAGCCGAGCACCTTTCTCCGTCCTTTCCCGAGCGGGCCGCCTGGGGTACCGCGTCCAAACTCCGTGCCTGGCAGTCCGAGGCGCTCGAGGCGTATTTCACCCATCAGCCTCGCGACTTCCTCGCGGCCGCGACCCCGGGCGCCGGCAAGACGACCTTCGCGCTTCGGCTCGCCAGCGAGCTCCTGCACCGGGGCATCATCGACCGGGTCACCGTGGTCGCCCCGACAGAGCACCTCAAGAAGCAGTGGGCCGACGCCGCAGACCGCGTGCACATCCGCCTGACCCCGGGCTTCAAGAACAGCGATCGCCGCTACGGCAGTCATTTCCACGGAGTGGCCGTCACCTACGCGCAGGTCGCCGCCCGTCCCGCGCTGCATCGCGAGCTAACCGAGTCCGCACGCAGTCTGATCATCCTCGACGAGGTGCATCACGGCGGTGACGCCCTCAGCTGGGGCGAGGCCATCCGCGAGGCGTTCGCACCTGCAACCAGGCGGTTGTCTCTCACGGGTACGCCGTTCCGATCCGACACGTCGCCCATCCCGTTCGTCAGCTACCTCCAAGACGAGCACGGCATCCGGCTCTCGCAGACCGACTACAACTACGGTTACGGGCGCGCCCTGCAAGACGGCGTCGTTCGACCCGTTCTCTTCATGGTCTACGCAGGTCACATGCGGTGGCGCAGCAAGGTCGGCGACGAGATGGAGGCGCGTCTCGGCGAGGGCAACACCAAAGACATCACGTCGCAGGCCTGGCGCACAGCACTCGACCCGGCCGGCGACTGGATCCCCTCGGTTCTCGCCGCGGCGAACCGGCGGCTCGCCGAGGTTCGGCAGGGCATACCGGATGCCGGCGGCCTGGTGATCGCGACAGATCAGTTCACGGCGCGCGCGTACGCGGCGATCCTGGAAAACATTTCCGGAGAGCCGGTCACCGTGGTCCTCTCCGACGAGAAAGAGGCCTCCGGCCGCATCGAGGAGTACTCGAAGTCGTCGAGGCGGTGGATGGTCGCCGTTCGTATGGTGTCGGAGGGCGTCGACATTCCCCGCCTCGCGGTGGGTGTCTATGCCACCAGCGCGTCGACGCCGCTCTTCTTCGCACAGGCCATCGGCCGCTTCGTGCGTGCGAGACGCCGGGGAGAGACCGCATCCATCTTCCTTCCGAACGTCCCCGGTCTGATGGCCCTCGCGGGAACCATGGAACTCGAACGGGATCACGCTCTCGACCGACGCGATTCCGGCGACCCCGAGGGCGACATGTGGAATCCCGAGGACGCCATGGTCGCCGAGGCCAACGTTCAAGACAAAGCGTCTGATGCTCTGCAGAACGACTTCGCCTTCCAGGCTCTCGGCTCGCACGCCACCTTCGACAGGGTTCTGTTCGAGGGCAGTGAGTTCGGCACCGAAGCGCCGGTCGACAGCGACGAAGAGCTCGATTTCATCGGTATCCCGGGGCTTCTCGAGCCAGACCAGGTGCGCGAGCTTCTGCAGCACCGGCAGGCCAGGCAGCAGCGACATGCCGCAGATCGCCGCAAGAACTCTCCTCCCGGCCCAGCCGAAGACGAGCCCGCGGCCCCCCTGTACCGCACACTGGCCGAGCAGCGAAAGCTGCTGAACAGCCTCGTCGGCATCTGGTCGAAGACGTCAGACCAGCCGCACGGGCTCGTCCACGCAGAGCTGCGTCGAGTCTGCGGCGGTCCGGCCGTTCCCCAGGCGAGCGTGACCCAGTTGCAGTCCCGTATTGCCACGGTCCGCAAGTGGATGGGCGCCCACCACTCCTGACGACGCCCACCGTGTCACGGTCTCACGTGGGGCTACAGGAAGCGCACGAAGTAGTAGCTGCCCCAGAGCGAGTGAGCGTGGGTGACGTAACGGCCCCAATCGGGGGAGTGAATGACTCCTCCGTGGCCGTCGTAGATCCCGATGTGGCCGCTCCACACGACAGCGTCGCCGGCGCGTGCATCGGAAGACGAGACACGCACGCCCTGGGCGGCCTGGGTGGGGACGTATCGGGGTAGGTCGATGCCGAACTTGCCGTAGACGTACTGGGTCAAGCCGTCGCATCCGAAGCTGTCGCTCGGGTCTGCACCCCAGCCATAGGGAACGACCCCCACGAATTGCTCGGCGTAGGCGACCACGGCGTCGCCGTTGTAGCTCTGAGGCGGGTTCACCACGGGGGCTGACGGAGCAGGCGCCGACGGAGCAGGCGCCGACGGCGCAGGCGAGCTCGGCCCGTTGCCGCCCGACGGTCCGGCGCCGCCGTCGGAAGGTGCGGGACTCTGCGCTGCTGCGGCATCCGCCGCAGCCCTCGCCGCCTCGTCGGCCGCCTGCTTCGCCTGCGCGGCAGCTTGCACGCCCGCCTTGTATTGATCCTCGGTCAACTCGAGGTTGGTCGTCAGAGCCTGAAGTTGCACCGAGAGTTCGGCCTCGTGGTTCTGCTGCTCGATCAGTGCGGCCCCCACGGACTGTTGCGCAGCGACAGCGTCGTCGAGCGCGCTCTTCGCGGTAGCCGCCAGTGCACCCAGTGCGTTGCGCGCTACATCGGCCTGGCCGCTCAGCGAGTCGGCCGTGTTCTGATCGATCTCCGCCTGCTGGTAGATGCCCGTGGTCGACTCGCTCAGCTTCGACATCGTGCCGAGCTGGTACAGGAGGTCATTGGCCTTGTCACCCTCGACGAAGAGACGCGACGACAGGTCGTTTCCACCCGAACGAGCGAACTGCGCAGCGAGGATGGCGGCCTGGGTTCGCGACTGGGCTGCTTTGGACTTGGCCGTGGCAGCCTTGGAAGCCAATTGATCGGCCTCGAACGAGGCCGTGTTGTAGGCGGTCTGCGCCGTCTGGTTCTCTTGCCAACGCGCATCGGCAGCGGCCTGCGCCTGGGCGACCTGAGTCTGCAGCCCATCGATGAGTGTGGTGATACGGGCGATCTCAGCCTCTTTACCCGCCTCTGACGACCGAGCAGCAACGACATCGTTCCACGAAGGGTAGTTGTCGGCTGATGCCGGCGAAGACGAGATCGCGCCGGCTGCCAGCATTCCGATGACGGCTGTCGCAGCTAGAGCGCCGCGCCAGAGAGATCGACGAGCAGAAGACCGACCGGATGGCGCAGTGGTGACGAGCATGGTTTCCCCGAATTCGCAGAATGGCCGCGACGACGCATGAGTCACATTCGTCACAACAACAACATCGCTCACACTAGCAACGATTTGGATGCGGCTCTATACACGATTCAGCAGAGATCACTCGGATACACGCCGGCGTGTCGAAGTTTGTACTCCTAACGCGACGAAGACCCCCCACCCGGATGGGTGGAGGGCCTTCGTTGTCAAGCTTCGCGTCACTCGGTTTCAGTCATCGCTTTCGCGAGACATCGACCGGGCAAGGAAAGACTTAGAGGGGGCGGATGTTCTCAGCCTGGGGACCCTTGGGGCCCTGCGCGACGTCGAATTCGACCTTCTGGTTCTCGTCAAGCGAGCGGTATCCGCTGGAGGCGATAGCCGAGTAGTGCGCGAACACGTCGGGGCTGCCGTCTTCGGGGGCGATGAAGCCGAATCCCTTTTCAGCGTTGAACCATTTCACTGTGCCTGTAGCCATTGCAAACTCCTCCTGGAGTGATAATTCGGTCCCGATTGTCGGGGCCACTCGTCGGGGTGTTCGTCGTCTCCCAGGATTGGGCCCGAACAGTGTCGGGCAGGGCACCGGAGGCACCCCGGACGTGCGAGGCACATCAACTTCTGTGAACAGCCTACTATGCTCTCGCCCTCACTGTGCGACCAAAATCATCACGCCTTGGTCACGCTGCTGAAATAGTCGCCTTAGAGAACAGAAAAACCCCCGAGATCTCGATCAAATCGAGAACTCGGGGGTGAATCTTGTTTCGGTGTCCGAAGGGGGACTTGAACCCCCACGCCCTATACGGGCACTAGCACCTCAAGCTAGCGCGTCTGCCATTTCCGCCATCCGGACTGGATGAGCTGCTTTCCGTTCCCGGTGCAACCAAGGTAAGACGATAGCACGGTTTGAAACACCCTCGACGCCACGAGCCCGTCGATGCCCTGCGGTACCGTGAAACCATGACTTCGACGTCCGAAAACTCCGTCCCCGAAGCCGGTCTCGACGCCACGGCGGCGATCGCCCGCGACCTCATCCGCTTCGACACATCGAACTTCGGGGAGGGCCGGTCGAACGGCGAAACAGACGCGGCGGAATACGTCGCGGCTCATCTCGAGAGGCTTGGCCTGGTGGCCGAACTCATCGATTCAGAACCCGGCCGCACGAGCGTCGTCGCTCGCGTCGAAGGGGAGGACCGAAGCCGCGGGGCCCTCGTCGTGCACGGTCATACCGACGTGGTGCCGGCCATCGCCGGCGACTGGTCGGTCGATCCATTCGGCGGCGTCATCGCTGACGGCATGCTGTGGGGTCGCGGAGCGGTCGACATGAAGAACATGGACGCGATGATCCTGACCTCGCTCGACGACATCCTGTCCTCAGGCCGCAGGCCCGCACGAGACCTGGTGGTGGCCTTCTTCGCCGACGAGGAGGCCGGGGGAGTCCTCGGCTCTCATTACCTCGTGAAGAATCGCCCCGATCTGTTCGAGGGCGCGACCGAGGCGATCAGCGAAGTCGGCGGCTACTCGATCGACCTCGATGGCACGAGAGCGTATCTGGTTCAAACAGGCGAGAAGGCTCTCATCTGGGCGAAGCTCGTGGCCCGGGGAACGGCCGGACACGGATCCCAGATCAACTCCGACAACGCGATCACGAGGCTCGCGGGCGCCGTCGCGAGGATCGGTAGCCAGGAGTGGCCCGTACACCTCACCAAGACGACCTCGGAGCTTCTTGGTCGTGTGGCAGCGATTCTGGGCAAAGACCCGCAGAGGACGACGCCAGACGAACTCGCCGTCGCGACGGGAACGGCATCCCGTTTCATCTCGGCATCGCTGCGCAACACGGCCAACCCGACCGGGCTGACGGCCGGATACAAGCACAATGTGATCCCCGATCGAGCCGAGGCTCTTCTCGACATCCGCGTGCTGCCCGGCCAGGAGGACGAGGTGATCGCGCGTCTTCGCGAGCTCGCTGGCCCGGGCGTCGACGTCGAGATCTCGCATCAGGACATCGGGCTCGAGACGGACTTCTCGGGGCCGCTCGTCGATCAGATGATCTCGAGCCTCCACCGATTCGACCCGGAGGCCGAAGTCCTTCCGTACCTGCTGTCGGCAGGAACCGACAACAAGGCCCTCAGTACCATCGGCATCAAGGGCTATGGATTCGCGCCGCTGCAGCTTCCGCCGGCGCTCGACTTCCCTGCTCTCTTCCACGGGGTCGACGAGAGGGTTCCGCTCGACGCATTAGTGTTTGGCAGGAAGGTTCTGACGGACCTCCTGCTCCGATACTGACCAGGCTCCGCAGGTCTCCCGACCGAATCCGCCGCCACATTCCGAAGGGGAGTCCGTGGACTTTCTCAACGCCGTCATTCTCGGCCTCGTGCAAGGACTCACCGAGTTCCTGCCGATCTCGTCGAGCGCCCATCTGCTGATCGTCGGCCGCCTTCTGGGCACCGGCGACGACCCGGGAGCAGCGTTCACCGCCATCACTCAGCTCGGCACCGAGACCGCGGTGGTCATCTACTTCTGGCGCGACATCTCCCGCATTGTCTCTCGATGGTTCTTCTCGCTCACGGGCCGCGTTCCCCGAACCGACCCCGATGCGAAGCTCGGCTGGTTCATCATTCTCGGGAGCGTGCCGATCGTGGTGCTCGGCCTGATCTTCCAAGACGCGATCGAGAGCACGCTGCGCTCTCTCTGGATCGTCGCGGGAACGCTCATCGTCTTCGGCATCCTGCTCGGCGTCGCCGACTATGTCGGGGCGAAGAAGAGACGCCTCGATGAGCTCACGGTTCCTCACGCCACCGTGTTCGGATTCGCTCAGGCACTCGCCCTCATCCCCGGCGTCTCCCGCTCGGGCGGCACCATCACGGCCGGCCTCTTCATGGGGTACGAGCGCGCCGCCGCCGCCCGGTACTCGTTCCTGCTCGCCATCCCGGCCGTCTTCGGCAGCGGGCTCTACCAGGTCTTCAAGTCGGTCAAGGAGACCTGCACGGTGGCGACGGCCACGTGCACTCCCGAGGTATTCGGCCCTCTCGAGACGCTCGTCGCGACGGTCATCGCCTTCGTCGTGGGTCTCGTGGTGATCGCCTTCTTCATGAGCTACATCTCGAAGCGGAGCTTCCTGCCCTTCGTCGTGTACCGGATCGCTCTGGGACTCGTCCTCCTCGTTCTGCTCGGCACAGGTGCCATGCAGGCGTGACCCGTCGGGCGACGGTAGTCTTTTGCAGTGCATTCCTGGAGCCGGCCCATCGTCCCCTCACTTCCCGGACGAGGTCCCCTTCCCCGGGTCTTCGACGACTCGACGGGTGCTCTGGTCGAGACCGCGGGCGTCGACGGCCGGATCGGCCTCTATGTGTGCGGCATCACCCCGTACGACGCAACCCACCTCGGCCATGCGTCGACCTACCTGGCCTTCGACGGCATCCAGCGCCTGTGGCTCGACGCGGGTCTCGAGGTCGACTACGTGCAGAACATCACGGACGTCGATGACCCGCTGCTCGAGAGAGCGAATGCGACGGGCGTCGACTGGCGCGACCTCGCGGCGAGCCAGGTCGAGCTGTTCCGAACAGACATGGCTGCGCTCCGCGTCCTCCCTCCCCGTGATTACGTTGCGGTCACCGAGGTCGTCGACCCGATAGCGGATGCCGTGCGCCGGCTCGTCGACGCCGGCTTCGGCTACACGGTCGACACGCCAGACGCGCGGGATGCCGACGGCCAGGACATCTACTTCGACATCGACGCGGCCGCAGAGCGGACCGACTGGCACCTCGGACTCGAGAGCCGTCTCGACGCGGCCACGATGGCCGCCTTCTTCGCCGAGCGCGGGGGAGACCCCGAGCGCGAAGGCAAGCGCAATCGGCTCGATCCGCTGCTCTGGCGCGCCGCCCGCGAAGGTGAGCCGTCGTGGCCCAGCCCCGTCGGCGAGGGGCGCCCGGGATGGCACATCGAGTGCTCCGTCATCGCGATCGACGCGCTCGGAGCGCATTTCTGCATGCAGGGCGGTGGAAGCGACCTCGTCTTCCCGCATCACGAGTTCTCTGCAGCGCACGCCACCGCCCTCACCGGCGAGCGCTTCGCCGATGTGCAGGCCCACGCGGGCATGGTCGCCTACCAGGGCGAGAAGATGAGCAAGTCGCTCGGAAACCTCGTACTGGTCTCGGGGCTTCGCGCATCCGGCATCGACCCCTCGGCCGTGCGGCTCGCCGTCCTCGCCCATCACTACCGCTCCGACTGGGAGTGGACGGACGCGGGCCTCGCGGAAGCCGTCAGCCGGCTCGACCGCTGGCGTGAGGCGGTCAGCCTGCCGCAGGCATCCGAGGCCTTCGACGACGAAGTCGCACTGCTCGCAGAACTCCGCGCACTGTTGTCGGCAGACCTCGATACCCCGGCCGCCCTCGCGGCGATCGACGCCTGGGTTGCAGGGTCACACGCGACGAGCGGCCTCGTGGCGCGAACGGTGGATGCGCTGCTCGGAGTGCAGCTCTAGAACGAGCCTCAGGCTCCGGGGCGCCAGGGCTCGTCCGGTCGTCCGTCGCCGCGCTTGCGCAGGTACTTCTCGAACTCCTGCGCGATCGCCTCACCGCTCGCCTCCGGCGAGTCGACAGTGTCGCGTGCCTGCTCGAGCTGCTGGATATACGAGGCCATCTCGTCGTCCTCTCCGGCGAGCGCGTCGATCCCCGACTCCCAGGCGGATGCCTCGTCGACGAGATCACCGCGAGGAATCACTACGTCGACCAGTTCTTCGAGCTTGTCGATCAGCGCCAGCGTCGCCTTGGGCGACGGAGCGTTGTGCACGTAGTGGGGAACGGACGCCCAGATCGAGACCGTCGCGATTCCCAGGGCCTCAGCCGCGTCGGCGATGACGCTCAGGATGCCTACGGGCCCCTCGTAGGTGGATCTCTCGATACCCAGTTGGCTGCGCACCGACGCATTCTCGCTCGTCGCGGTGACCGAGATCGGACGCGTGTGCGGCACATCGGCGAGCATGGCGCCGAGCAGCACGATTCCCGAGACGCCGGCGGTCATGGCCGCGTCGAGCACCTCGACCGTGAACTTCTTCCAGTTGCGAGACGGCTCGGCACCCACGAGCAGATAGACATTGCCCGTGTTGTCCGATCCCACTCGGAGTTCGGCGTCGGCGGCGAGAGGAACGTTGTCGACCTCGGTGCTCGCCGGACCATAGATCGTCGCGCTCGGCCAGATCAGGGCCCTGTTGCCGTCGTCGTCTTGAGACACCACCGGCCTGTTGAACTGGAAGTCGAAGTACTCCTCAGCATCGACGCCAGCGATCGTGATCACGTCGAGTTGCTCGCGCAGCAGCTGCACCGCTCCTGTCGCCGCTTCGCCTGCGTCGTTCCAGCCCTCGAATGCGACGACGAGAAGTCGCCCTCTGAGGAATTCGTTGCCCTGTGTCACCGTGTGGAGAACCCTTTTCGTCATCTCGTGATCGTTCTGACAAGGATAGGCCGTCGATTCAAGCCAGGCTCCCGGCCCCGTAGACTCGTTCCACGTGATGACCCCTCTGCCTGCCGCTGTCCTCTGGGACATGGACGGAACGATCGTCGATACCGAGCCCTACTGGATGCGATCGCAGGAGGCACTCGTCTCGCGATTCGGCGGCACCTGGACTCACGAGGACGCGATGATGCTCGTGGGGTCCGGGCTCGACCGCACGGCACGCCTCCTGCAGGAGCACGGCGTCGATATGGCCGCCGATGCGATCATCGATCTCCTGACTCGCGAGGTCATGGCGCTGATCAGCGTGAGTGTGCCGTGGCGACCGGGTGCGCGCGAGCTTCTCTCCGCTCTGCGCGAGTCTGGCGTGCCCTGTGCTCTCGTCACCATGTCGTTCGGCGTCATGGCCGAGCACGTCAGGTCCTTCATTCCCTTCGATGCTTTCGACGTGGTCGTGTCGGGCGACAGCGTCGAGAACAGCAAGCCACACCCCGAGGCCTACCTCGAAGCAGCTCGCCTCTTGGATGTTCCCATCGACGAGTGCGTGGCTTTCGAGGACTCCGTTCCCGGTGTCACGAGCGCGGCCGCGTCCGGGGCCGTCACGATCGGCGTTCCGCACATGCTCCCGCTCGAGAACAGCCCGGCGAACGTGCTCTGGCCGACGCTCGAAGGCCGCACCGTCGACGACGTGAGCGCGGCGCTGGCAGCCCACAGGCGCACTGGCGCCATCCACCCCACAACCGGAAGTCGACACCCATAATCGTGAATTCATTCTCCGGACCGTTCCGCGTCGGCGAACGCGTGCAGCTCACGGGCCCCAAGGGCAAGCTCAACTCCATCACGCTGGCGACCGGGGCCGAGTTCCACACCCACCGCGGAGCCATCGACCACGACGCGATCATCGGGCAGCCCGACGGATCCGTCGTCGCCAATACGGTCGGCGTCGAGTACCTCGTGCTGCGACCCCTGCTCACCGACTTCGTGATGTCGATGCCGCGCGGAGCGGCGATCATCTACCCGAAGGATGCGGCGCAGATCCTCGGCCAGGCGGACATCTTCCCGGGCGCGACCGTCGTCGAGGCCGGGGTCGGCAGCGGTGCACTGTCGCTCTGGCTGCTTCGAGCGATCGGACCGGAGGGTCGCCTGTCGTCGTTCGAACGACGCGAGGAGTTCGCCGACGTGGCCATGGCCAACGTGACCGCGTTCTCCGGTTCGACTCCCGACAACTGGAGCATCACCCTGGGAGACCTCAGTGAGGCACTGCCCGAGCAGCATCCCCACCATTCGGTGGATCGCGTCGTGCTCGACATGCTCGCGCCCTGGGAGTGCATCCCCGCGGTGACCGACGCGCTGAAGCCCGGGGGAGTCGTGCTCTGTTACGTGGCCACCGTCACCCAGCTCTCGCGCGTCGTCGAGACCATCCGCAGCACCGGCTCGTTCACGGATCCGCAACCGTCGGAGACGATGATCCGGTCGTGGCACGTCGAGGGTCTGGCCGTCAGGCCTGATCACCGCATGATCGGCCACACGGGATTCCTGGTCACCGCCAGGCGCCTCGCTCCCGGCGCTCAGCTCCCCGAACTCAAGCGACGCGCCTCCAAGTCCGAATACTCCGACGACGACGTCGAGACGTGGACGCCGGGCGCGCTCGGAGAACGCGGTATCAGCCCGAAGAGCCTCCGCAAGCGGGTGCGCATGGCGACCGCGACGGCAACGGCCCGCACAGACGGCGACGCCGCACAGCAGTCGCCCAGCGAAGACGTGGAGCCGGAATAAACTATGCTGTTGTCCGCTCAACCACCACTGAAAAGAGGATCCGTGCGCAAGTCGATCGCGCTCATTCTGTCCGCGGGTCTACTCGTCGGGCTGTCGGCCTGCGCGTCGACCACGGCAACGCTCACGGAGGGTGACTGCACGCCTGCGACGGATCCGGGATCCTCCTCGGAAAGCGTGACGGTCTCGGGCGACGCGTCCACTCCCACGTACGATTTCCCGACGCCCGTCTTTGCGAAGCGCGCCGAGCGGTCTGTGCTCGAGCCGGGCTCCGGTCCCGCGGCCGAGAAGGGCTCCGTCGTCCTCGCGAGCTATACCGCCGTCGGCGGGGCTGGCCAGGGTCAGGCCCAGCCGAAGCAGTTCTCGGCCACGCTGACCGACGACAGCCCAGCCTTGCCGAAAGAGATCGTCGACAGCCTCACCTGCTCGCGAGCGGGTGAGCGCATTGCCGTTGTGCTCCCCGACGCCCAGGCCGCCGACGGCAGCGCGAACGTCTTCGTCTTCGACATCACGGGCGTCTACTCCGGACGGGCGAGCGGCTCGAATGAGCCCGCCGAGGCAGGCTTTCCGAGCGTGGTGACCGCCCCGGACGGTCGTCCAGGCCTGACCTTCGCATCCGGCCCGACGCCCACGGAGTTGCGCTCGACGACCCTGATCAAGGGCTCGGGAGACGTCGTCGCGGACAGCGATCTGCTCATCGTGCAGAAGACAGGCGTGATTTGGGGAGCAGACAGCACCTTCGAATCCACCTGGGCGGATGGTTCGGCAGCCGGCATCACACTGTCGAGTCAGGCCACACCCGAGCAGGGAGGTGTGGTTCCCGGGCTGCGATCCGCCCTCATCGGCCAGACGGTCGGGTCACAGGTTCTGGTGGTCGTGCCCCCAGCTGACGGCTTCGGCGATGCGGGCAGCACCAAGCCGGCCGTCGCGCCTGGTTCGACGGTCGTCTACGTCGTCGACATCCTCGGTAAACTGCCCGCTCAGTAGTGTTCACCACGGGCTGTCGCCCCCGCCGGCAGACTAAAATGAGACATGTGCCCGACGATTACTCAGCAGCGCCAGAGGCAGGCTAAGTGAATTCCGATGCGCCTGTGGCAGTCGAAGAGAGGCTCTTCAGTCTCGTGCTGGCTCTGGTCTCCACAGAGATCGGCCTGACGAAGGCCGAGATCCTCGGAGCCGTTCAGGGATACAGACAGAAGTTCGTGCCCGGCGGAGACAACTCGAGCCTCGAGCGCCAGTTCGAACGCGACAAAGACGATATCCGTGAGCTGGGCGTGCCCCTCGAGACGCTCGAGTCCCCGACGGATCCGGGTAACAATCAGGCTCTGCGCTACCGCATAGCCAAAGGCGATTACGACCTTCCGTCTGACATCACGTTCACGCCGGAGGAGACAACCCTGCTCAACCTCGCTGCCATGGTCTGGCGCGAGGGCTCGCTCTCGGGCGAGTCCCGCAGGGCGCTTCTCAAACTGCGCTCGCTCGGAACAGAGGGGAGCAAGCAGCTCATCGGATACGCCCCGCGCATCCGCACTCGAGACGCCGCTTTCGCCCCGCTCACCGATGCCCTCGACAGGGGCGTCCTCGTTCGGTTCAGCTACCTCAAGCCGGGGGAACAGAATGCTCGGGAGCGGACCGTCGCCCCGACCGCCGTCGTGCAGCACCAGGGTCGTTGGTACCTGCAGGCGATCGACCAGCAGGCCGACGCTCCGCGCACATTCCTCCTGTCGAGAATCGTCGGACCCGTCGTCCTCACCCGCACCGCTGCGCCGCGTCCGGCGTCGTCGACCGCCGGCGACGACGCGCTCGCCGAGCTCGACGAGATCTGGCGCACGCAGGTCGCACAGGTCTCCGTCCGGCCGGGAACCGATGCCGAATCGCGCCTCGGGAAGCGGCGGGGCAGCATCCGGCACCCCGACGCAACCATCTCGTTGCACTACACCGACCTCGCCCTTCTGGCCGACGACCTCGCTGCCTTCGGCCCCGAGGCGGTCGTGATCTCGCCGCCGACACTCGTCGACGCGGTCCGGGAGCGGCTGCGGGCTGTCGTCGCGAGCCACACAGACACGATGGATGCCGTATGAGCGCCGAGCAGACGACGTCCGGCGGCTTTCACCATGCCCAGGACAAGCTGACCTTCCTTCTCTCCCTCGTTCCCTACCTGATCCAGCAGACTCAGGTGAGCGTCCACGACGCCGCCCGCCACTTCGGAGTGTCGGAGGAGACGATTCGCGAGGCAGTGCTTCTCATCGCCGTGTCCGGGGTACCGGGAAGTGACAGCAACTACCAGCACGGCGATCTCTTCGACATCGACTGGGATGCGTTCGACCAGAACGAGATCATCATCACGCAACTCGTCGCCATCGACGACTCTCCTCGGTTCTCGGCCCGTGAGGCATCGGCGCTCATCGCCGGGTTGCAGTACCTGCAGTCCCTGCCCGAGAACGTCGACTCGGCCGCCTACTCGAGCCTGGCGGCCAAACTCGCACGGGGCGCATCGGAGACGCCGAGTCAAGTGATCGTCTCTCCGGCTGCGACGAACGAGTCGTTCGCCCGCGTCGGAGATGCCCTGTCTCGGGGAGTGCAGCTGGAGTTCGATTACAGAGATTCGCGCGGGCAGTCGGAGCGCCGACGCGTCGATCCGCTGCGACTCGATTCCGACAACGACGACTGGTACCTGCGTGCGTGGTGCCACTCGAGGCGATCGGTGCGAACGTTCAGACTCGATCGCATCGACGCGCTGCACGTCACCGACCTCGCCATCGATCATCGGCCGTCTGATGTGCAGCTCTCCGACTCCCTCTTCGACACCTCGGGAGAGCACACGACAGTGGTCCTGGAATTCCGCCCTGAGGCGCTCGGACTGCTCGGCGAGTTCGTTCCCGAGGGCACGCGCGTGACCCGTTCCGGCGACATGAGTCGAGCGTCCGTGCGCGTCGCGCACTTCCACGGTCTCACGCGCCTCGTTGCAGGTCTGGCTGGGGTCGCCCGAGTCGTCGACCCACCCGAAGCCCGACGGGCGGCACGCCAGTGGGCCCTCGAAGCACTTGCGTCGTACCCTGAGGCGCCCGCCTCCGAGACGACGATCGCGAACGCGTAGGCTGACACGATGTACTGGTGGTCGTGGATTCTGATCTGGCTCGCGCTGGCGATCCTCCTGGTCGGCACACTCGTGTTCTTCGGCTGGCGTCTCTTCAAGAAGGGCGTCGCCGTGGTCGAGGAGCTGGAGCGCCTCACAGAGAAGCTCGACCTGCTGCAGCAGAACGTGGACGACCTCACGGTGGAGACGCCGCCGAACGCGATCCTCGACGGATACTCGGCGGTTGCGAATCGCCGTGACCGCGAGAAGGATCGTCGTGCCGCGATGCGGGAGGTTCGCAGGGAGGCCCGAATGAAGCGGGGTAGACTGATCACCGCACCACAAGCCTGGGAAGGATGGACCGATGTTCGGTAACGCACTGGGGTGGCCCCATCTCGTCATCATTCTCATCGCCGTTGTCATTCTCTTCGGCGCACCGAAGCTGCCGGGCCTTGCTCGAAGCCTTGGTCAGTCCATGCGTATCTTCCGCAACGAGGTCAAGACGATGAAAGACGAGAACTCGTCGCCGTCCGACTCGACGGGCACGACCGACACCTCTGCACAGGCATCGCCTCTCGCCGATCAGGCGCCGAGCGTCGTTTCGCCTGAGTCCAAGCCAAAGCCCTAGGCACGGTGGCCGCCCGAACGAAGCGGCGTGCCAACAGCGAAGGGCGCATGTCCCTCGGCGCGCATCTCCTTGAGTTACGCAAGCGTCTCTTCATCGCGGCCATCGGTGTCGTCGCCGGAGCCATCGCCGGGTGGTTCCTCTCGGATCTGGTGCTGGATGCGATCCGGGGGCCGATCACCGAGATAGGTCAGCAACAGGGGCGCGTCGCCAGCATCAACTGGGACAACATCGGCGGCGCCTTCGACCTGAAGGTGCAGATCGCCCTCACGATCGGCTTCGTGGTGTCGTCGCCGGTGTGGCTCTATCAGATCTGGGCTTTCCTCGTGCCCGGTCTGACCAGGCGGGAGAAGGTCTACAGCGTCGGATTCCTCGGCGCATCGATTCCGCTCTTCCTGGCCGGATGCGTGGCCGGCTGGTACGTCCTGCCGCACATCGTCATCCTGCTTGCGGGTTTCGCTCCCTCCGAAGACACGAACCTGATCACCGCCCGCGGCTACTACGACTTCGTCCTCAAGCTGGTGCTGGCCGTCGGCATCGCCTTCGTCCTGCCGGTCTTTCTCGTTCTGCTCAACTTCGTGGGAGTGCTCAGCGCGTCGTCGATCATCAAGTCGTGGCGCGTCGCCATCCTCGCGATCGTTCTCTTCACCGCGATCGCGACGCCCGCCGCCGACCCGACCGCGATGATCCTGCTGGCGATCCCGATGATCATTCTGTTCTTCGCGGCGTACGGCGTCGCGTGGATCCACGACTGGCGCGTCGCCCGCGCGGCGGATCGCCTCGACAGCGAGTTGGCCGTCTGATGCCCGCACCCGACACCACTGGACTCTCGCCGGCCGAGCGCTATGCGCGCAGCAGGGCGCGAGGTGGAAAGCCCTTGCTCGACGCGTTCGCCGCGCGAGTCGACTTCGGTCTCGACACGTTCCAGATCGAGGCATGCGGCGCTCTCGAAGCCGGAGACAGTGTTCTCGTGGCCGCACCGACCGGCGCCGGAAAAACCGTCGTCGCAGAGTTCGCCCTCTTCCTCGCTATGCAGCAGAAACGCGCGAAGGTCTTCTACACGGCGCCGATCAAGGCGCTGAGCAACCAGAAGTTCCACGAGTTCACGGCTGAATACGGCGCCGAGAATGTCGGGCTCCTCACCGGTGACACGAACATCAACGCATCGGCGCGGATCGTGGTCATGACCACCGAGGTGCTCCGCAACATGATCTACGCCGACTCGGATCTTCTCACCGACCTGGCGTATGTCGTGATGGACGAGGTGCACTACCTCGCAGACCGATTCCGCGGAGCGGTCTGGGAAGAGGTGATCATTCATCTGTCGTCCGAGGTACGGCTCGTCTCGCTGAGCGCCACGGTCTCGAATGCCGAAGAATTCGGCGACTGGCTGCAGGCGGTCCGCGGGCAGACGTCGGTGATCGTCTCCGAGGAGCGCCCCGTTCCTCTCGACCAGCACGTCCTGGTGCGCAGCAAGCTCATCGATCTGTTCGACGCGACGGGAAAAGCGGCAACCAATCGAGTGAATCCCGAGCTGATGAGAATCGCTCGCAACTCGATGCCGCAGAGCGCGAATCGACGGGGATCGCGCGACCGACGCGGCGGCGGTTCGTACCATCGCGGAGGGGGCGGCGCGCAGGAGCGCGCCGACAGGCCCGACGTCATCGACATGCTCGACCGTCAGAACCTGCTGCCGGCGATCTTCTTCGTCTTCAGCAGAATCGGATGCGATCAGGCGGTCAAGCAGGTGCTGCGAGCCGGCATCAGGCTCACCACCGCAGACGAACGCGACGAGATCCGCGACATCGTCGAAGAGAGATGCCGCACGATCCTCGATGAAGATCTGGCCGTGCTCGGCTACTGGGAGTGGCTCGAGGGTCTTCAGCGCGGGGTCGCGGCGCACCACGCCGGACTCCTCCCCGCCTTCAAGGAGGTCGTCGAAGAGCTCTTTCAGAAGAAGCTCGTCAAGGTGGTCTTCGCCACCGAGACGCTGGCCCTCGGCATCAACATGCCGGCCCGCACGGTCGTGCTCGAGAAGCTCGAGAAGTTCAACGGTGAAGCCCGTGTTCCGATCACGCCGGGGGAGTACACCCAGCTGACGGGGCGTGCTGGACGGCGCGGAATCGACGTCGAGGGGCATTCCGTCATCCAGTGGCGCGACGGACTAGACCCGCAGGCGATCGCCTCGCTCGCATCCAGACGAAGCTACCCGCTCAACTCGAGTTTCCGACCCACCTACAACATGGCGGTCAACCTGATCGAGCAGTTCGGTCGTGCTCGCACCCGAGACAGCCTCGAGTCGTCATTCGCACAGTTCCAGGCCGACAGGGCCGTGGTCGATCTCGCTCGCAAGCTCCGCTCACACGAGGAGTCCCTTGCCGGGTATGCGCGCTCGATGACTTGCGACAGGGGTGATTTCGCCGAGTACGCGGCCCTTCGCCGCCAGATCACCGATCTCGAGCGATCCGGAGCGGGAAAGGCCGAGAGCCAGTCACGGGCAGAGCGCGACTCCCGGGCGAAGAAGATCAACGACCTCCGTCGTCGACTCAAGGTGCACCCTGTGCACTCGTGCCCGGATCGAGAGCAGCACGCGAGGTGGGCCGAACGATGGTGGCGCCTGAAGAAAGACACCGACCGTCTCGCTCAGCAGATCAACACACGCACAGGCGCGATCTCCAAGGTCTTCGACCGAGTCACCGATGTTCTCGTCGAGCTCGGTTACCTCACCGCGCAGCCAGATGGAGAGATGACGCTCACGTCGACGGGGCGAACCCTCAAGCGCATCTATGGTGAGCGCGACCTGCTCGTCGCCGAGTGCCTGCGTCGCCAGGCGTGGAAAGATCTGGATGCCGCGGGCCTCGCTGCCATGGCCTGCTCGCTGGTCTACGAGCCGCGTCGCGAAGAGAACGACCTCGCCGATAGATTCCTGCCGCGAGGGGCGTTCAGGGCCGCCCTCGAGTCGACGCGACACATCCTCGACTCGATTCAGGAGCTCGAAGCCCGGCACCGCCTTCCCGAAGGTTCTCCCATCTCCACTGGCCTCAGCCTCGCCATGTATCAGTGGGCACGAGGAGCCCGTCTCGATGACGTTCTGACCGATGCGGACATGCAGGCGGGCGACTTCGTTCGCTGGACCAAGCAGACCATCGATCTGCTCGACCAGTTGCAGGGACAGCCTGATGCACGCGTCGCGCGCACGGCTCGAGATGCTCTCGACCTGATTCGTCGCGGCATCGTGGCCTATTCATCGGTCGCGTGAGAACAGTGATCGCTGACTCCAGCGCCCCCGTGCGCCCGCTGATGCCCTTCTGGCTGGCCATCCTCACCGCCGCGAGCGGGGGAGTGGCCCTCGATACGGGGTTCCCCGACAAGGGGCTCTGGCCAGTCACCTTCCTGGGTATCGCACTGATCCTGATCTCGGTCATCGGGCGCAAGGCACTCGGTGCGTTGCTCATCGGGCTGGTGGGAGGATTCTCCTTCTGGGGCGTACACATCTTCTGGCTCACGCTGTATCTCGGCCCGATTCCCTGGCTTGCGCTCGCAATCCTCCAGGCTCTCTTCTTCGCCGTGGGCACCGCTCTGATCGGCGTCGTCTACGGCCGCGCCTCGCGCGTCTGGCCAGGCACGCGCATCCGGCTGGTGATGCTGCCGATCGTCATCGCGGGGCTCTGGACTGCCCGCGAGGCGATCACCGCCGTGTGGCCCGAGGGCGGCTTCTCGTGGGGCCGCGTGGTCTTCTCTCAGTCCGAGAGCCCGTACGCGTCGCTGGTGGCCTGGATCGGGTTCTCCGGTGTCTCGTTCGTCATGGTCTGGCTCGTGGCGTTCATCGTCGAGCTCGTTCGCACCACGGACGTTCTCGCGAAGACCCGTCTTCTCTGGGCCGCGACGGCCATCGTCGCCACCCTCGCGGTACCGGCCTGGTACGCGCCGACCGAGGGATCGTCGCGCATCGCTGCCGTGCAGGGGAATACCGATGCGTCGCTCTTCTCGCAGAGAGCGGCCGGCGACGTCTTGAGCGACCAGACCGCCGAGACGCTGAAGATCATCGATCAGAAAGTCGACATGGTCGTGTGGCCCGAGAACGGGTCGGACCTCGACCCGGCGCGATCGACGCTGGCCGCGAAGCAGCTGGACTATCTCAGCGAGAAGATGAACGCTCCGTTCATCGTGGGAACGATCACGAATCCCTCTCAGAACACGTACTACAACACGTCTCTGCTCTGGAAAGCAGGCCAGGGGTCGGTCGACCACTACGACAAGAGGCACCCCGTGCCCTTCGCCGAGTACATGCCAGCCCGTGCCTTCTTCCGCGCGATCGTGCCCGACCTCGTCGATCTCGTCACCCGCGACTACTCGAAGGGAACGACCGACACCGTCTTCGACGTCAACGGTGTGATCGCGGGAATCTCTATCTGCTTCGACATCACCGACGATGCGGTCGCGCGCGACATGGTGCATGACGGCGCGCAGGTGATCCTCGCTCAGACGAACAATGCCGATTTCGGCAAGACCGACGAGAACCTGCAGCAGCTGGCCATCGCCCGCCTGCGGGCCGTCGAGACCGGCCGCAGCGTCGTGAACATCTCGACCGTCGGCACATCGGCCATCGTGGCGCCCGACGGCTCGACGATCGCATCCATTGCCCCTTACGAGGCGGGCGCGATGATCGCCGATGTGCCGTTGGCCACGCAGAACACTCCGGCGACACTCCTGGGCGGGGGCATCGAATTGCTCGTCTCCGGTCTCGGATTCGCCGGGCTCGCTCTCTGCGTTCACGCGGGCCGTGGAGCACGTCGGGCACAACGAAAAGCGCCCCGCGCCAGCTGATGCTGACCGGGGCGCCGAATCGTGCCGGGAGAGGTACTAGGCGTTGACCTTCTGGCCCCGACGGGCGCGGAGGTAGGTCAGGCGCTCCTCGAGAAGCTCCTCCAGCTCTGCCCGGGTGCGTCGCTCGAGCAGCATGTCCCAGTGGCTACGCGGCGTCTTGGACTCCGCGTGTTCGACCACCACGGGCTCCGACCCGACCATGCGGGTGGCTTCCATGCTGCAGTACTTGCACTCCCAGGTGTCGGGAGCCTCGGCCTCCGCGGAGAACACCATGTCGGTGTCCTTGCCGCAGGAGGAACAGTGATACGTGTGTGTCAAGCGCGGGGAGAAGACGACGCCTTCTTCGGTCTGGAGGCTTTGACCTCCGAGTCTCATTCCGCGCAAGCTGCGATCCGCCATTGTGTGGTCCTTTCTCGCGTTGCTTACACCGTTATAAACCCCAGAACAGGGGTAATTCTTCCCGGCCGGAGCTTTACCAGAACTCTCCCAGAGAGTAAGCAGGGTCACAGCCGACGGCGTCCACCATCCGGCGATTGGATGCGATGCACGAGTTCCAGGGCGAGGTCCGCGCGATCGGTCACGATTCCATCGACCCCCAACGCGAGCAGGCGCTGCATCTCCTGAGGATCGTTGACGGTCCAGATATGGATCTCGATTCCGCTGTTATGAAGAGCCCTGATCACTCTCACGGTTGCAATCGCGAGGCGTCCGTATCGTGCCGGGACCTGCACCGCGTCGACGCCGCCGACGAGAGGGGGAAAGAGCGCCAGGAGTCCGAGCTTCGCGAGGGCCAGGATGACGACGAAACGTGCGGCACTCGCCGAACTCGCTACTCGAGGGAGAAGATCGATGGCCTGCCTGCGTCTCTTCGATGAGAACGAGGTGATCAACACCCGGTCGCTGGCCTGGGCCTCGAGAACAGCGCTGGCCACGGCCGCTCCCGCACCATTCGACTTCACGTCGATATTGAATCGGGTGAGAGGAAAGGCGGTGAGGGCCTCGAGCAGAGTAGGCATGCGATGACCGAGTCCTAGATCGATCTTCTGCAACTCTTCGGTTGTCAGATCGCACACCGCGGAATCCACGCCTGCGACCCGGATCAAACCCGGATCATGAGCAATCATGGCGACGCCGTCTTTGGACACATGAACGTCGGTCTCTATATAGAGAACTCCGAGCCTCTGTGCGGCTTCAAAGGAGGCAAGGGTGTTTTCGGGAACATCGACAGCGAATCCACGATGAGCAAGGATGCGGGGCACGGCGGGGGAGAACCACGCGCCGCCGTCGTTACTTCGGGGGCGGCGTCGGACCACGGTCGCCGAATGCTTGACCGATTCCCTTGAGCGCCTCGGTGAGTTCGCTGGGGATGATCCAGAGTTTGTTCGCCGACCCCTCCGCGAGCTTCGGCAGCGTCTGAAGGTATTGGTAGGCCAGGAGGAGTTGATCCGGCTCGCCCTGGTGGATGGCGCCGAAGACCGTGGTGATGGCCTCCGCCTCACCCTTGGCTCGCAGCACGGCAGCCTGGGCGTCGCCCTCCGCTCTCAGGATCTCACCCTGTCGATGCCCCTCCGCCTCGAGGATTGCCGACTGCTTGGTGCCCTCGGCCGTGAGAATAACGGCGCGACGCTCCCGCTCGGCCCGCATCTGTTTCTCCATCGAATCCTGAATGGAGAGCGGGGGATCGATGGCTTTGAGCTCGACTCGGCCGACCCTGATGCCCCACTTGCCGGTGGCCTCATCTAAGACGATGCGTAGTTGACCATTGATCTCGTCGCGGCTGGTCAGAGCCTGTTCGAGGTTGAGCCCACCGACGACGTTGCGCAACGTCGTGGTTGCAAGCTGCTCGACCGCGCCCAGATAGTTGGCGATTTCGTAGGTTGCCGCGCGAGCATCGGTGACCTGGAAGAACACCACCGTATCGATCGACACGACCAGGTTGTCTTCGGTGATCACGGGCTGCGGCGGGAAGGAGACGACCTGCTCGCGAAGATCGATGAGCGGGCGGAGACGGTCGATGAACGGCACCAGAACGCGGAGCCCTGGTTCGAGCGTCTTGTGGTACGCGCCCAACCTCTCGACAACCCCCGCGGTGGCCTGCGGAATGATGCGAATCGAGCGGGCGAGAATCACGAGCACGAAGATCACAATGACGGCGACGATCGCAATCACGACGATCTGGCCCACCATCCCGGAATCCGAGTTGTTCACAGGGCTGTCCTTTCTGTGGGAACGACGAACGCCGTCGCTCCGTCGATCGCGGTGACGAGCACCCGTCGACCGAGTTCGACATCGGCCGAGTCGGTCAAGGGAGATACGCGCGCCGTCCAGACGTCGCCATTCGAGAGCTTCACGTGTCCGCCAGACCCCGTGAGCCGCGTCGTGACGACGCCCTCGAGGCCGATCAGCGCATCCACATTGCTCTTGGCCGAATCCCCGCCCCGGCGAAGGGCGCGCAGAAGCGGCGGTCTGATCGTGAAGATCAGAAGCACGGAGAGCACGGCGGCGATCACGATCTGCAGCAGCCAGGGAACGCCCACAAGGCTCGAGACGAGACCACCGAGACTGCCCAGCGAGATCATGAGGAACGTGAACTCGAGACTGAACATCTCCACGATGAGGAAGACCAGCACCAGGGCCAGCCAGATCGTCCAGGCGTAAGACGCCAGAAATTCGACCATCGGTACACGACTCCTCTCGTCGGTGTATGCCTTAAAACTACCAGCAACGAGAGGAGAGGAGGCCCGTGAGTTGGTAGTCTCGGGTTCCACCGTCTAAGGAGTATCGAGCGTGTCAACAACCCCCCTGAAACCCGAATCCATGGCCACGAAGCGGGTTCTCGTCACCGGTTCATCGCGCGGAATCGGCGCTGACACTGTCTCGTACTTCGCCGCTGCCGGCGCTCGAGTGGCCATCAACTTCCGCAACAAGGAGTCTCGCGCGCTCAAGTTGGCCGCGAAGATCGCCGAAGACGGGGGAGAGGCGATCACGGTCGGCGCAGACCTCACCGACCCCGCGTCGGTCGCGCAACTGTTCGAGCGCATCCAGTCTGAGTTCGGCGGTCTCGACGTGCTGGTGTTGAACGCATCGGGCGGCATGGAGGGCGGCATGGCCGCCGATTATGCGATGACGCTGAACCGCGATGCCCAGGTGAACGTCTTGACGAACGCGGTGCCCCTTCTGGCGCCCGGCTCGAGAGTCGTCTTCGTCACGAGTCACCAGGCGCACTTCATTCACACCACAGAGACGATGCCCGAGTACGTGCCCGTGGCCCTGTCGAAGCGAGCAGGCGAGGACGCACTGCGTGCCCTCGTTCCCGAGCTCGACGAGAAGGGAATCGAGTTCGTCGTGGTCTCCGGCGACATGATCGAGGGAACCATCACCGCGACGCTGCTCGAACGAGCCAACCCGGGCGCGATCAGCTCGCGCAAAGAGTCCGCAGGCCGCCTCTACAACGTCGGCGAATTCGCAGCCGAGGTCGCACTCGCCGCTGTCGAGCCGATTCCGGAGAACCACACGCGCTACGTCGGCGACATCAGCGACTTCGCCCCCGTCGACTGATTCGGGCCGGGCAGCATGGGTGAGCACGCGGTGACGACAGATGTCGTCTATGCGAAGTCGCGGGTACTGCTCGTCGACCAGTACGACCACGTTCTGCTCCTGCTGACCCGGCATGACGTCGACACCTACCCGGCGCGCTGGCTCACGACCGGGGGCCATCTCGAGGTCGGAGAGGATCACCCGACGGCCGCGATCAGAGAACTCTTCGAAGAGACCGGCCTCGTCATCGACGATCCGGGGCCGCCCTTCTGGAGCCATGACTTCGTCGCCGAACGAGCGCCGGGAGTCTGGGCATCTCATCACGAGGTCTGGTACTCCGTGCGCACCGATCGATTCGAGATCGATACGAGCAACTGGACGCCCGAGGAACTCGTCGACATCGTCGATCAACGCTGGTGGAGCCTGCGCGAACTCGAGACGACGACCGAGCCCGTTGAGCCTGAGAATCTCGCCAGGCTGTTCCGCGGTCAGTTGTCCAGCTGCTGATACCGCACACCGGAGACGATCATGAGCCTGGCCGCCGATAACCACGACCGCATACGAGTGCGAGGGGCGCGGGAGAACAATCTCAAGAACATCGACGTCGATATCCCGAAGCGCCGCCTGACCGTCTTCACCGGTGTGTCGGGGTCTGGCAAGAGCTCTCTGGTCTTCGGCACCGTGGCTGCGGAGTCGCAGCGCATGATCAACGAGACCTACAGCGCTTTTCTCCAGGGGCTCATGCCCACGCTCGCTCGTCCCGACGTCGACGTGCTCGAGGGAGTGACGACGGCGATCATCGTCGATCAGGAGCGCATGGGCGCGAATTCCCGATCGACGGTCGGAACCGCGACCGATGCCAACGCGATGCTGCGGATCGTCTTCTCGCGGCTCGGGCAGCCGCATCTCGGACCGCCGCAGGCCTTCGCCTTCAATGTGCCCTCGATCAGCGGAGCCGGCGCCGTGACGATGGAGAAGGGCGGACGCGAGGTCAAAGAGCGCCGCAGCTTCGCGGTCACCGGGGGAATGTGTCCTCGCTGCGAGGGCATGGGCCGCGTGAATGACATCGACCTCGCGCAGCTCTACGATTCCTCGAAGTCACTGGCCGAGGGGGCGCTCACCATCCCGGGCTATACCGCGGACGGATGGGGCGTGCGCATCTTCACCGGTTCGGGCTTTCTCGACGCCGACAAACCCATCCGCGACTACTCGAAAAAAGAACTCGACGACTTTCTGTATCACGAGCCGACGAAGGTGAAGATCGGCGATATCAACATGACCTACGAGGGTCTCGTTCCGAAGGTGCAGAAGGCGTTCCTGTCGAAGGATCGTGAGGCGATGCAGCCGCACGTCCGCGCGTTCGTCGACCGGGCGGTCACTTTCACGGTCTGCCCGGAGTGCGACGGGACGCGTCTCAACCTCGGCGCCCGCTCGTCGCGTATCGGCGGTGTCAGCATCGCGGATGCTTGCGCGATGCAGATCAGCGATCTCGCCCAGTGGGTGCGCACCATCAATGAGCCGTCTGTCGCTCCACTGTTGACGGCCCTGCAGCAGTCGCTCGACTCGTTCGTCGAGATCGGCCTCGGATATCTCTCCCTCGACCGCCCATCCGGAACGCTCTCTGGCGGCGAGGCCCAGCGCACCAAGATGATCCGCCACCTGGGATCGTCGTTGACCGATGTCACGTACGTCTTCGACGAACCGACGATCGGACTGCATCCCCACGACATCCAGAGCATGAATCGCTTGCTCCTCCAGCTGCGAGACAAGGGCAACACGGTTCTCGTCGTCGAGCACAAGCCCGAAACGATCGACATCGCCGACCACATAGTCGACCTGGGTCCCCGTGCCGGAACCGCCGGCGGAACCGTCTGTTTCGAAGGAACCGTCGACGGACTGCGGGGGAGCGGAACCCTGACGGGTACCCATCTCGATGACCGACATGTGGTCAAGCAGGCCGTACGTCACCGTTCCGGCGTGCTCGAGATCCGCGGCGCACACACGCACAACCTCCGCGACGTCGACGTCGACATTCCTACCGGCGTCCTCACGGTGATCACCGGAGTGGCCGGCTCGGGCAAGAGCTCCCTCATCCATGGATCGATCGCCGGGCGCGACGGCGTGGTCTCCGTCGACCAGACGGCGATCCGAGGCTCGAGGCGCAGCAATCCCGCGACCTACACAGCGCTTCTCGAGCCGATACGGAAGGCATTCGCCAAGGCCAACGGCGTGAAGCCAGCACTGTTCAGCGCGAACTCCGAGGGCGCGTGCCCGAATTGCACCGGGTCAGGAGTGATCGTGACGGATCTCGGCATGATGGCATCGGTCACGACGACGTGCGAAGTGTGCCAGGGTCGCCGGTTCGACGCGTCGGTTCTCGACTACCGGCTGGCGGGACGCGACATCAGCGAGGTTCTCGCGATGAGCGTCGATGAGGCCCTGGAGTATTTCTCGACGGGTCAGTCGCGCACGCCGGCGGCCCAGGCCGTCCTGGCGAGACTCACCGATGTCGGCCTGGGGTACGTCCGCCTCGGGCAACCGTTGAACACCCTGTCGGGAGGAGAGCGTCAGCGACTCAAGCTCGCGACCCACATGGCCGAGCAGGGTGGCGTCTACATCCTCGACGAGCCCACGACGGGTCTTCACCTCGCTGATGTCGAGCAGTTGCTCGGCTTACTCGACCGTCTCGTCGACTCCGGAAAGTCCGTGATCGTCATCGAGCATCACCAGGCAGTGATGGCTCATGCGGACTGGATCATCGATATCGGGCCTGGCGCGGGCCACGACGGCGGCCATGTCGTCTTCGAAGGCACTCCGGCAGAGCTGGTGTCGGCACGCTCGACGCTCACCGGCGAATACCTGGCGAGATACGTCGATGCGCCCTGACGTGCCTATTTATTATGTCAACAGATTCATGCGTCGCGCCTACCGGCATCCGGATGCCGGTGGCGCGGCCGCACGCACCCGTTGCGCTGTGCGGGCGCTGACGACAGGGCCTCGCGCGTAGCGGTTGCGCTCGCCAGCCATCCATTCTGCATCGCATCGGTGTAATCACGCACTGGGGGCGATTGCGCCTCGAAGACCCCACTTCGCCCAGCCCGGCGTAAAGCCGATAATGCACATTATGTCAAGTCAACTGCACTCATCTCTGGATGACGTCCCTGATCTCCACGGGACGCCATAGCCGGAGACCGCCGACTCTCGTTCACTTTTTGTTTCTCGGTGGCGATCAGAGGGACCAGGTACTGACCGGTCCAGGATGGCGTCGTGGTGATCTGCTCGGGCGTTCCGGTTGCGACGACTGTTCCTCCCGCGTCACCGCCTTCGGGTCCGAGATCGATGACCCAGTCGGCACGCTTGATGACGTCGAGGTTGTGCTCGATGACCACCACGGTGTTGCCTTGGTCAACAAGCTTGTCGATGACGTCGACGAGTCGGCGAACGTCGTCGAAGTGTAGTCCGGTGGTTGGTTCGTCGAGAATGTAGATGTTGCGGCCACGGGTTCGTCGCTGCAGTTCGGTGGCGAGTTTCACCCGTTGCGTCTCTCCCCCGCTCAGAGTGGTGGCTGCCTGCCCCAGCTGCACGTAGCCCAAGCCCACGCCTACGAGTGCATCGAGATAGCGGGAGATGATCGTGAACGCCCCGAAGAACTCCGCAGCTTCAACGATGGGCATCCGGAGGACCTCTGCAATGCTCCTGCCTTTGTAGTGAACGTGAAGAGTGTCGCGGTTGTAGCGCGTGCCCTGGCAGACCTCGCAGTCGACGTGCACATCGGGCAGGAAATTCATCTCGATGGTGATCGTGCCGTCGCCCTTGCACGCCTCGCACCTGCCACCCTTGATGTTGAATGAGAATCGTCCCGCTTGGTAGCCACGTATCTTCGCCTCGGGCGTGTCGGCGAACAGCTGCCTGATCCTGTCGAAGACCCCTGTGTAGGTGGCCGGGTTGGAGCGCGGCGTTCGTCCGATCGGCGCTTGGTCGACGTGGACGACCTTGTCGAGGTGTTCGAGCCCGGTGATGCGGGTGTGTCGGCCAGGGGCGTGTTGGGCGTGGTTGAGCTTGTTGGCGAGAGTCTTGTACAGGATGTCGTTGATCAGAGTCGACTTCCCGGATCCGGACACCCCGGTCACCGCCGTCAGGACCCCCAGAGGCAGGTTTACAGAGAGGTTCTTGAGGGTGTGTTCTCGAGCACCTTCAATCCTCAGTATCCGGTGCTCGTCGATCGGCCGACGCCGGGCAGGAACCGGAATGGAGCGGCGTCCCGCGAGATAGTCGGCCGTGATCGAATCGGACACGTCCAAGAGACCGGGAACGGGGCCGGAGTAGACGACTCTGCCCCCTTCGGTACCCGCGCCGGGACCTATATCGACGATCCAATCCGCCGTCCGAAGGGTGTCCTCGTCGTGTTCGACCACGATGAGCGTGTTCCCGAGTCGCTGCAACCGTTTCAGCGTCTCTATGAGGCGAGCATTATCACGCTGGTGCAACCCGATCGACGGCTCATCGAGGACGTAGAGCACGCCGGTGAGACCAGACCCGACCTGGGTATCGAGTCGAATTCGCTGCGCTTCCCCACCGGAGAGGGTTCCGGAGCCGCGGGAGAGGCTCAGGTAGGACAATCCGACCGACAGCAGGAACTCCAGGCGAGCGGATATTTCTCGTACGATGGCGACGGCAATGTCAGCCTGTTGGCTGGTCAGTTCCAGCGACATGAAGAACGTCGCCGCCTTCTCGATGCTCAGCTCGGTTGCGTCGGCGATGGAGAGACCGCTGACGGTGACCGCCAATACTTCCGGTTTGAGACGGCGCCCTTGGCATACCGAGCAGGGAACCTCACGAAGGTAGCGGCCGTGTCGATCCCGTGCGGCGTCCGATTCCGCCTCAGCATGCTTGCGCTCGATGTAGGGCACGACCCCTTCGAAACCGGTCGAATACTGCACCTGCCGACCCCACCGGTTCTTGTATTGAACCGTCACCTCGAAGTCATTACCGTTCAGCACCGCCTGCTGTACTTCCTCGCTGAGTTCCCTCCAGGGTGTTTCCAGCGAGAAGTCGAGATCATCGGCCACAGCTGTCAGCAACTGGTGGAAGTAGCGACTGGATGGTCCCCCACTCTGGGCCCACGGCAGAATCACACCCTCGGCAATACTGAGCACAGGATCCCCGAGGATCAGGTATGTGTCGACCGCAAGCCGCGAACCGAGGCCTGTGCAGGCCGAGCAGGCACCGAACGGTGCGTTGAACGAGAACGTACGAGGCTCCTGCTCTGTCAGCTGTACCGGGTGCTGCTGTGGGCACGACATCCGCTCAGAGAAAAGTCGTTCCCCCGCCGACCCCTCGACGCCCACGAAGTCGATGAGCACGTTCCCGTCGGCGAGGCGCAAGGCTGTTTCAAGAGAGTCTGTGAGACGGGAGAGCATGTCTCGGCCGGCAATCATCCGGTCGACCACCACGGCGATGTCGTGCTTGATCTGCTTGCGAAGTTTCGGCTGCTCAGAGAGCTGCACGAGATCCCCGTCGATGACGGCGCGCGAATAACCGGATTGGGTGAGTTCGGCGAACAGATCGACGAACTCTCCCTTCCGGGCGGTCACCACGGGGGCCAGAATCTGAAACCTCGTGCCGTCATCCAGTTCCATCAGCTGGTCAGCGATCTGCTGCACTGTCTGGCTGCCGACGACCTCACCGCACGTCGGGCAGTGGGGAATCCCCGCGCGCGCCCACAGCAGCCGCAGGTAGTCATAGATCTCGGTGATCGTCCCAACGGTGGAACGCGGGTTTCGGCTGGTCGTTTTCTGATCGATCGACACGGCGGGACTGAGGCCTTCGATCAGATCGACGTCGGGCCGGTCGACTTGGTCGAGAAACATCCGCGCGTACGAGGACAAGGACTCGACATAGCGGCGTTGCCCCTCCGCGAAGATGGTGTCGAACGCGAGTGATGACTTCCCCGAACCCGACAATCCAGAGAAGACCGTGAGAGATCCCCTCGGAATATCCACATCGACATCTCGCAGATTGTGGGCTCTGGCCCCCCTGACTTTGATGGTCGACACTGATCAGCTCGCCTGTGACAGCTCAGCGTGAAGGTCACCGAGAACGGCTGTACGGATCATCTCCGCCGCTTCGTCGCGATCGACGTCGAGCGCGAGACTGAATTCGGTCGAGAGCGTAACCAGGATGTCACGAAGAAGTCGGCCCTCCGCGGAAGCAGGAGCCTTATGCCCATCTCGCATGATCTGACGCGCAACCCAACACGTATCGATGATTCGCCCGCCCGACAAGCGCTCCTGGTAGCCCTTCAAACGACGCGACCACCCGCCCTCAAACATCTCGGTGGGCGCGCGAAGAAGGGCCAGGAGAGCCTCGATCTGCTCGGTGGACGAGACAGGCCTGATCGACACCTTGTCGAGGTCGTCGACGGGGACTGCCAGACTCAGGCCGTGTCTCTCCGAAAAGAACTGGACGTAGTCACGGGCCTCGCCGCGCACGTGCCGCTCACGGATCGACGTCACCTCCATCAGGCCGTGATAGGGGTGGACGACGGTTTGACCTATTGTGAACTGCATGCGCGCTTCCGCTTGATGCGATGCCCACTCGACAACCTTCACCATCAAGGGCGAGGGTCGGCAACGGTGCTGAAGCAGGAGCACACGGCACGGAATCCATCGGCATCACATCGGGCGACGACGAGCGGATCCTGCGAGATCTAGCAGCCCGATTGTATCGTGCGAATTCTCGTTTTGCGCACCGCGAATGTCGAAAAAACTCGAAGAGATTCGGTCGCGTCAGCTCTCCCCGAAGCCCGACTCGATGAGTTCGGCCAGCGAGTCGACTGCTGGCTGCCCGTCAACCGATGGCGTGACCAACTCGACCGTGCTGCCCTTGACGAGCCCCATCGACATGATGCCCAGAAGGCTCCTGGCGTCTTTGCCGTTCACCGTCACGGGTGCGTCCAGAGTGTTCGCCAACTTCACGAACTCAGCCGCCGGGCGCGCGTGCAGACCGTCTCGATTCACGATCGTCACGCTGCGCGAGTAGCCCTCGGGCGGCCCAGCGGCTCCTCCATCGAGCGACGTTTTATCCTCGGTTGCGAACGCGCCGATCGCGGAGCGGGCGGCCGAGACGACCGCGGCCATGTCTCCCCCGCCCTCCGCCTCGACCGCCGCAGCGACAGCGCCCTCGACGAGCGGCGCATCCACGATGACGACCCGCTCACGGACAGCGTCGTCGAGGAAGTCTTTGGCGGTCTCGGCCGTCAGGATCGCCGAACCCAAGTCGCACAGGACGACGACACCGACGCCTGAATCGACAGCGGCGATCGCCGCGGCGACACGGTCGAAACTCGTGCCGACTCCCCCGTCATCGGTTCCGCCGGCCGCTGCAAGCGCCGTTCCTGCGGCCATCTGAGCCGCCAACTCGACGAGACCCTCGGCGATCTTCGCGCTGTGCGAGACGAAGACGAGGCCGACCTTGCCGGAGACTCCCGTCACCTCAGGCGCCCGCCGCTGCGTCTGCGGCGACACGGAGCAGCAGAGCCGAGGACTGCGCCCCGGGATCGCGGTGTCCGATCGCCCTCTCCCCCAGATAGCTCGCCCGACCCTTACGGGCGACGAGCGGTTCCGTCGCACGGGCGCCGGCCTCGGCGGCCGACGCCGCAGCATCCAGGATGGCGGCCTCGTCCAATCCGGCAGCCAAACCCTTAGCTGCTGCGTCGACGGCCGGCGTCCACGCATCTACCATCGTCTTGTCGCCTGCTTCGGCCTTGCCGCGAAGCACGATGCCGTCTCGGGCCGCCGTGAGCATGGCAACGAGCGCAGCGCCGTCGAGCTCGGCCTGACCCGCGACCGCGCCGGCCGCCTTCAGGTACGCCGTGCCGTAGAGAGGCCCGGCCGCGCCGCCCACCGTCGAGATCAGCGTCGTCGCGACAAGCTTCAGGGCATCGCCCGGCGACGCGTCGGTCGGCAGATCGTCGAGCTTCGGCAGAACGGCCGAGAAGCCGCGATCGAGATTCTCACCGTGGTCGCCGTCTCCGATCTCGCGGTCGAGCGTGATCAGTTCGACCCGATGCTCCGAGACCACTGCCGCACTTCCCTTGATCCAGCGAACAGCCCAGTCCGTGTTCAACGTCATGCTCCTACCTTCCCCACCGCAGAGCGGCTGTGTCGACCGGCGCGTCCCATAGCTGCTCCAGTTCGTCGTCGAGCTTCATCACAGTGATGCTCATGCCCTGCATTTCCAGTGACGTGACGAAATTGCCGACCAGGGTGCGCGACACCGTGATGCCGCGCTCTGCGAGAGCCTCGGCTGCGCGTCTGAACACGATATAGAGCTCGACCTGCGGCGTACCGCCCAGGCCGTTGACGAAGAGCAGCACCTTATCGCCCGACGCGAATGGCAGGTCGTCGAGGATCGGCGCGAGAATCCGATCGACGATCGCGTCGGCCGGCTCGATCTTGATTCGCTCGCGGCCAGGCTCACCGTGGATTCCGATGCCGATTTCGATCTCGTCATCGGCAAGTACGAAGCTCGGCTCGCCCGCATGCGGAACGACACACGGTGTCAGGGCGACGCCCATGGAGCGGGTCACGGAATTGACTCGAGTCGCGATCGCCGCGACTGCCGCGAGGTCGTCGCCCCGCTCAGCGGCCGCGCCCGCGATCTTCTCGACGAGCACGGTTCCTGCGACTCCGCGGCGTCCAGCCGTGTAGAGCGAGTCCTTGACGGCTACATCGTCATCGACGATCACTGTCTGCACATCGATGCCGTCGGCTGCCGCGAGGTCGGCCGCTGTCTCGAAGTTGAGCACGTCACCCGTGTAGTTCTTGACGATATGCAGGACACCCGCTCCCCCGTCGACGGCCTTTGTCGCCGCGAGAATCGGATCGGGCGTCGGCGAGGTGAACACGGGTCCCGGCACCGCGGCGTCGAGCATGCCGAATCCGACGAATCCGCCATGCAGCGGTTCATGACCGCTGCCTCCGCCGCTGACGAGGGCTACCTTGCCCTGCCGTGGGGCATCCTTGCGGGTGATATAGATCGGGTCGTGCGACACGGCGACCAGGTCGCCGTGGGCTGCTTCGAATCCGGCGACTGCTTCTTCGACCACGCGACGCGGGTCATTGATGAGCTTCTTCATGGATGGCAATCCTCTGTGATGGCCGTGCGACCTGGGCGCGTCTCTGCGACCAGGGAGCTGCGCGGGAGCGGAGCTCGCAGTGCCAAATCTACTTGCTCGGCCGAGTTCGGCGAAAGAGTCTCGACTTTTGCGCGTCGCACCATATGCGCCTCGGATTCCTGCGGATATGGTGTAGTCACCCGCTTGATGTCGGGCTCTGCACAAGGTGACGACGGAGTCACACGAAAGAAGGTCAATGTGGACAATCTCGGGGTTGTATTTCTTGCGGAGCTGGTAGGCACCGCCCTACTCGTTCTGCTCGGCTGTGGAGTCGTCGCCAACGTGGCCCTGGTGAAGAACAAGGGCTTCAACGGCGGATTCCTGATGGTCAACATCGGCTGGGGCTTCGCGGTCTTCTCAGGTGTGATCGTCTCGTACAACAGCGGCGCGCACCTGAACCCGGCCGTCACCCTCGGCCTCGTCGCGAACGGCGCGACGGAGTTCGGCTCGGGTGTTCCGGTGAACATCGTGTCGATCCTCACCTACATCGCCGCCCAGCTGTTGGGTGCCATCATCGGCGCCGTATTCGTGTGGCTGGCCTACAAGCAGCACTTCGACGAGGAACCCGACGCGGCCAACAAGCTCGGCGTGTTCTCCACAGGTCCCGCCATCCGCTCCTACGCCTGGAACCTGGTCACCGAGATCATCGGCACCTTCGTCCTCGTGTTCGTGGTGATCGGTTTCGGTCGGCAGGAACCGGGCGGCGGTCTCGCGGCGCTGGGCGCTCTTCCGGTGGCGATCCTCGTGATCGCGATCGGCGCATCCCTCGGTGGCCCGACCGGCTACGCCATCAACCCGGCCCGTGACCTCGGCCCGCGCATCGCGCACGCCCTGCTGCCGATCAAGGGCAAGGGCGCATCCGACTGGTCGTACTCCTGGGTCCCGGTCGTCGGACCGATCATCGGAGGCGTCCTCGCCGGCCTCGCCGCCGTCCCGCTCCTACCGATCATCACGTGAATTCCCAGCGGGCCCGGCCACCATGGTGACCGGGCCCGCTCTTTGCACCGGACCGCAGAACTTAACGAAGGAGTTAGACATGACGGACTACATCCTGGCCATCGACCAGGGCACCACCAGCACCAGAGCGATCGTCTTCGACCACTCGGGCTCGATCGTCTCGACGGGCCAGCTCGAGCACGAGCAGATCTTCCCCAAGGCGGGCTGGGTCGAGCACAACCCCAAAGAGATCTGGGACAACACACGTGAGGTCATCGGACAGGCCCTGTCCAAGGCCAACATCACTCGCCACAACATCAAGGCCGTGGGCATCACGAACCAGCGTGAGACAGCGGTGGTCTGGGACAAGAACACCGGCGAGCCCGTCTACAACGCCATCGTCTGGCAGGACACCCGCACCCAGGAGATCGTCGATCGCTTCGCCGCAGACGGAGGCGTCGACCGGTTCAAAGACACCGTCGGCCTCCCCCTGTCGACGTACTTCGCCGGAACGAAGATCGTCTGGATCCTCGAGAACGTCGAGGGCGCACGTGAGCGTGCCGAAGCCGGCGACCTGTTGTTCGGTACGACCGACAGCTGGGTCACCTGGAACCTGACAGGCGGGGTCGACGGCGGCGTGCACATCACCGATGTCACGAACGCGAGCCGCACCCTCTTTTTGAACCTCGAGACGCTCGAGTGGGACGACGATATCCTCGCCG
The DNA here is from genome assembly GCF_900177765.1 of Agreia sp. VKM Ac-1783. Lineage (GTDB taxonomy): Bacteria > Actinomycetota > Actinomycetes > Actinomycetales > Microbacteriaceae > Agreia. The sequence continues at coordinate 128,281 of NZ_FXWI01000002.1, read as the reverse complement.
TCTTCAACGTGCCGAAGTCGATGCTGCCCGAGGTGAAGAGCTCCTCGGAGACCTATGGGCTCGTCCACGACTCGAGCCTGCTTCGCGAGGTTCCGGTGGCCGGAATCCTGGGCGACCAGCAGGCCGCCACGTTCGGCCAGGCGGCGTTCGACAAGGGCGAGGCCAAGAACACCTACGGCACCGGCAACTTCCTCATCTTCAACACCGGCACCGACATCGTCAAGAGCGAGAACGGCCTGCTCACCACCATCGGCTACAAGCTCGGCGACGGAGAGACCCACTACGCTCTCGAGGGCTCCATCGCCGTCACCGGCTCGCTCATCCAGTGGCTTCGCGACAACCTCGGCATCATCTCGTCGGCGCCCGAGGTGGAGGCCCTGGCCGACACCGTCGACGACAACGGTGGCGCCTACTTCGTGCCGGCGTTCTCGGGTCTGTTCGCACCGCACTGGCGATCGGATGCCCGTGGCGCGCTGGTCGGACTCACCCGATACGTGAACAAGGGCCACATCGCCCGCGCCGCAATCGAGGCCATCGCGTTCCAGACCCGCGAGGTTCTCGACGCGGTCAACGCCGACTCGGGAGTTCCCCTGACCGAACTCAAGGTCGACGGCGGGGCATCGGCCAATGACCGCCTGATGCAATTCCAGGCCGACATCCTCGACGTACCGGTCGTACGCCCGGTCGTTGCCGAGACCACCGCTCTCGGAGCTGCCTACGCTGCCGGCCTCGCCGTGGGCTTCTGGTCGACTCTCGATGAGCTCCGCTCGAACTGGCAGGAGGACAAGCGCTGGACGCCCAGCATGGACGATGCCGAGCGCGAGCGCCTGCTTCGCAACTGGAAGAAGGCCGTCACGAAGACCCTCGACTGGGTCGACGAAGACACCCAGTGAGTCAATGACGCGTGGCCGTGGCCCACGCGTCGAGAGTGGCCGTCGCCGCCCCGGAGTCGATCGTCCGGGCGGCGACGGTCATTTTTTCGCGCAGGCGCTCCACGATCGATCGGCGTCCCTGCTCGGGATCCGATGCGAGCTCGAACGCAACGAGACCCGCAGCGGCGTTGAGCAGAACGATGTCGCGGACCGGTCCTGACTCTCCCTGAAGCACCCGCCTGGCGATATCGGCGTTGTGCTGAGCGTCGCCGCCGAGCAGATCGCCGATCTTGGCTCGGGCCAGACCCAGATCGCGGGGGTCGAGATCGTGTTCGACCACAGCACCCAGCGACACCTCCCAGATGTGGCTGTGGCCCGTGGTGGTCAATTCGTCGAGTCCGTCGTCCCCACGAAACACGAGGGCGGTGGCGCCTCGAGTCTGGAAGACGCCGACGAAAATCGGCACCCTGTCGAGCTGGGCCACACCGACAGCGGATGCCTCGGGCCGGGCCGGGTTGCACAGCGGGCCGAGGTAGTTGAAGACGGTCGGCACTCCCAATTCCCGCCGGACGTTGGCGACATTGCCGAAACCCGGGTGGAACTTCGCCGCGAAAGCGAACGTGATTCCCGCTTCGTCGAGCACCTGAGCGGTGCGTACGTTCGAGATATCGAGATCGACGCCCAGTGCCTGCAGCACGTCCGACGAACCGGACTTCGAACTGGCCGCCTTGTTTCCGTGCTTCACGACGGGAACGCCGGCAGCGGCAGCCACGATCGATGCCATGGTCGAGACGTTCACGGTGCCATGCCTGTCGCCCCCCGTGCCGACGATGTCGAGAGCGAGTGGGTCGACATCCAGGCTGATGGCGTGGTCGAGTACTGCATCCCGGAATCCGACGATCTCGTCGACCGTCTCGCCCTTGGCACGCAGGGCGACGAGAAAGGCGGCGAGTTGAGCGTCGGATGCCTCGCCCGTCATGATCTGATCCATCGCCCACGAGGAGTCCGATACCGAAAGATCCTCTCGGGCAAGAAGAGTGGAGAGAATTCCGGACCAGGACTCTGAGTACGCCATAGGCCGATTCTAAAGGCCGGACGGCTGATCGACCGGTGTCAATGGGCGCCGCCACTCATACCCAAATGCAAAAACCCTGTGCTGATATCGGACATAATGGAGAAGTGACGAGCAGCTCCCTGACCCAGACTTCGAGTGCCCCCCTGATCCAACGACCGAACGTCGTGGCAGTGGGCACAATCGTGTGGCTCGGAAGCGAGGTGATGTTCTTCGCCGGCCTCTTCGCCATCTACTTCACTCTCCGCAGTACGTCGGGGCCGTTGTGGGAGAGTGAGTCGAGCGTTCTCAACGTTCCCTTCTCCCTCGTGAACACGCTCATCCTCGTCGCGAGTTCGTTCACCTGTCAGGCCGGTGTCTTCGCTGCCGAGCGTCTGCAAGCCCGCGCCACCGGTTGGAAGCCGACCCAGTGGGGCACGACCGAGTGGTTCTTCCTCACTTACCTGCTCGGCGCCATCTTCGTCTCCGGCCAGATCTTCGAGTACGCCACCCTCGTCTCCGAGGGCATCTCGATGAGCTCCAGCGCCTACGGATCTGCGTTCTACCTGACCACCGGTTTCCACGGTCTCCACGTGACAGGCGGCCTCATCGCCTTCCTGCTCGTCATCGGCCGAATCTTCGCCGTAAAGAACATGGGACACCGAGAGGCGACCAGCGCCATCGTCGTCTCGTACTACTGGCACTTCGTCGACGTGGTCTGGATCGGCCTGTTCCTCGTCATCTACGTGCTGAAATAATCGACCGGCCCACCCGAGTCCCGGTCGAATGAAGAGAGTTGTGAAAAGAGTGAAGAGAATGGCCCGAAAAGGCAGCACGGCAAACAGACGTCACCCGCTGGCGACCGTTGCCCTGATCGCAATCGGACTCATGTTCACCGGTGGTGGGTACGCGCTCTTCAGCAGCACGGCCACAGCCGAGACCAGCACCGCATCGCAGACGACGATCGACGAGGGCAAGAAGCTCTTCGCCGCCAACTGCGCCAGCTGCCACGGACTAGACCTCCAGGGCACCGGAGCAGGCCCGAGCCTTCTCGGCGTCGGCGCTGCCTCGGTCGACTTCCAGGTCGGCACCGGTCGTATGCCCATGGCCATGCAGGGCCCGCAGGCCATGGAGAAGCCCCCGCAGTTCACCGCCGAAGACACGGAGGCACTCGCGGCCTACGTCGCCTCCCTCTCCCCCGGCCCCGCGGTTCCCGACGACAGCCTGCTCGACGGAGACGGCGATGCCAGTAACGGAGCCGAACTCTTCCGCATCAACTGCGCCATGTGCCACAACGTGGCCGGCGCCGGTGGAGCGCTTACTGAGGGCAAATTCGCTCCCGCGCTGACGGGTGTCGCCGCAGTCCACATCTACGAGGCCATGGTCACGGGTCCGCAGAACATGCCGGTCTTCAACGACAAGAACCTCTCCCCCGAAGACAAGCGCGACGTCATCACCTACCTCAAGTACATCGAGAAGAACCCGTCTCCTGGCGGATACGAACTCGGCAGCTTGGGCCCCGTGGCAGAGGGACTCTTCGTGTGGATCTTCGGGCTGGGTGCCATCGTCGCCCTGACCGTGTGGCTCACCGCGAAGTCGAACTAGACCAGCGGACCGGCTGCTAACACATTCTTCACCGAGGCGAGGACGACCTGCGAAGGACGGTCTCGAAGAAAAGCTCGAAAGGCAATCACATGGCACATGACGATCTGAGCGGCAAGGACATCACCGCTGTTTCGTCGGCTGGCGTCTCTCACGAGACGGCAGCTCCTGGCACGGCCGTCATCCCGTCCGAGACGTTCGAGAACCCGGGATTCCCGGCTCACCGTCCGCGTGTGACCGACACCGACCCGAAGGCGGAGAAGAAGGCCGAACGACAGGTCTACACCTTCTTCTACCTGTCGATCGTCGGCAGCATCTTCGCCATCGCCTCGTACATGGCGTTCCCCATCGAAGACGGCGACACGGGCGCGCTGCGTCTGCACACGATGATGCTCGGCATCGGAATCGTTCTCGCCCTCTTCGGACTCGGATTCGGCGCTGTGCACTGGTCGAAGAGCCTCATGGCCAATCACGAGGGAATCGACCAGCGCCATCCTGTCCGCGGCAGCGAAGAGACCCGCGCCCGCGCCGTCGAGATCTTCAAGCAGGCGAATGAGGAATCGGGTTTCGGACGCCGCACTCTTGTCCGCAACACTCTCCTGGGCGCTCTCGTGGCCTTCCCTCTTCCTGCCGTCGTTCTCTTCCGCGGCTGGGGTCCTCAGAATGAGAATCCCGTCGAGATGCTCGAGCACACCTTCTGGAAGAAGGGCGCACGCCTCACCCTCGACCCGTCTGGGTTGCCGATCAAGGCATCCGACGTCACGCTGGGATCAGCTTTCCACGTCATCCCCGAGGGCCTGAACGAGTCGGAGCACCGCCTCGAAGAGAAGGCAAAAGCCGCCGTTCTCCTCATGCGTCTCGATCCCTCCAAGCTCAAAGAGAGCGCGGAGCGAACCGGATGGTCGTACGACGGCATCGTCGCGTACTCCAAGATCTGCACTCACGTGGGATGCCCCGTGGCCCTCTACGAGCAGCAGACGCACCACCTGCTCTGCCCCTGCCACCAGTCGACTTTCGACGTCACCGAAGAATGCAAGGTCATCTTCGGACCGGCGAAGCGAGCTCTGCCGCAGCTGCCCATCGCCGTTGACGGCGAAGGCTACCTGATCGCCCAAAGCGATTTCCACGAACCCGTCGGCCCGAGCTTTTGGGAGCGATCTTCATCATGAGTACAGTGACCACGCCGGACACCGCTCCGGCCCCAGCCCCGACACAGACGTCGTCACAGCGGAGCAGCACAAGCCGCTTCACCGAGGCCGCCGCGAACTACATCGACGAGCGAACGAGCATCTCGGGCGTCGTCAAAGAGTTCGGCCGCAAGATCTTCCCCGACCACTGGTCGTTCATGCTCGGCGAGGTCGCCCTCTACAGCTTCGTCGTCATCCTTCTGACAGGAACGTTCCTCACGTTCTTCTTCCAGGCGTCGATGGCCGAGGTCGTCTACAACGGTTCGTATGTTCCGCTCAAGGGCGTCGAGATGTCCACGGCTATGTCGTCGACTCTGAACATCTCCTTCGACGTCCGCGGTGGTCTTCTCATCCGTCAGATCCACCACTGGGCGGCACTGACGTTCATCGCGGCCATCGGCATCCACATGCTGCGCATCTACTTCACGGGCGCGTTCCGCAAGCCGCGTGAGCTGAACTGGGTCATCGGCTTCATCCTCTTCATCCTGGCCCTGGCAGAGGGATTCACGGGATACTCGCTTCCCGACGATCTGCTCTCCGGCAACGGCCTCCGCATCATCGACGGTCTCATCAAGGGCCTGCCCGTCGTCGGTACGTGGATCTCGTTCCTGCTCTTCGGCGGTGAGTTCCCGGGCACGGATATCGTCGGACGCCTGTACTCGCTGCACATCCTCCTGCTGCCGGCCATCCTCGCTGTCATGCTCGCCCTGCACCTCGTCTTCGTCGTCGTGCACAAGCACACGCAGTGGTCGGGTCCGGGACAGACGAAGGACAACGTCGTCGGCTCCCCCATCTTGCCGATGTTCGCTGCCAAGGCCGGTGGCTTCTTCTTCATCGTCTTCGGCGTCATCGCCCTGATGGGAACGTTCTTCACGATCAACCCCATCTGGAACTACGGCCCCTACGACCCGTCGCCGGTCTCGGCCGGAACGCAGCCTGACTGGTACATCGGATTCGCCGACGGCGCTCTGCGATTGATTCCGCCGGGACTCGAGTTCGAGCTCTGGGACCGTACCTGGTCGTTCAACATCATCATCCCGGTACTGATCCTCACCGGCCTGATCGTCGCGGTGCTCGTCTACCCGTTCATCGAGGCCTGGATCACCGGTGACAAGCGCGAGCACCACCTGCTCGACCGCCCGCGCAACGCCCCGACCCGCACCGCCATCGGTGTCGCCGGCGTTCTGTTCTACGCCGCCCTCTGGGGAGCTGCGAGCTCCGACCTCATCGCCACGCACTTCCAGCTGTCGATCGAGGGCGTGATCCACGTGAACCAGGCTCTGCTCATCCTCGGTCCGATCGTCGGATACCTCGTGACGAAGCGCGTCTGCCTGGCCCTGCAGAAGAAGGATCGCGAGATCGCTCTGCACGGCTTCGAGTCCGGGCGCATCGTTCGACTCCCCGGCGGCGAGTACATCGAGGTGCACCAGCCAGTCGACGAGTACGAGCGCTGGAAGCTGGTCGACTACAACGACTACCAGCCTCTGATGATCCGCCCGAATGCCCAGGGTAAGATCACGTCGGTTCAGCGCCTGCGCGCGGGGATGTCGCGGTGGTTCTTCGAAGATCGAATCGCTCCGGTGAGTCCTAAAGAGATCGAGCGCGGCGGTCACCACTAACCTCTCGGCGACGTAGCGCAACCTGATCCGTCGGATCGTCTCACCCGAGGCGATCCGGCGGATTTTTGGTAATCTCCTCTCATGACCTTCAACTGCTCCGCATGGTGGCTGCGCTAGCAGCCGGTTGAAGTATGTTCACGGGCTGTACGCAGCTCGTGGCAGGCGCGAGAACTCCGTGCAGCTCCCACAGTCGGGAGACACAGATGGATTCACTCAGCGCAACAGCAGAACGCTCGATCGGGATCGCGGCCGCCGTAACGCAGCACCCCGAGAGCTTTCGCGTCGTCACCGGAGAACGGCCGACGGGCCCTCTTCATCTCGGGCACTACTTCGGCACGATCCGAGAGCGTGTTCGACTGCAGGAGGCCGGCGTCGACATGTTCCTGGTCCTCGCGGATTACCAGGTCATCACCGACCGCGACACAACGGCTCACGTCCGTGAGAACGTGTATAGCGCGGTGTTGGACTACCTCGCGGCGGGCATAGATCCTCAGCGGGCCACGATCTTCACTCACTCGTCGGTGCCGGCTCTCAACCAGCTGCTTCTGCCGTTTCTCAGTCTCGTTTCCGAAGCCGAATTGCACCGCAACCCCACAGTCAAAGCGGAGGCTGCGGCATCTGGGCGAGCCTTGAGCGGGCTGCTCTTGACGTACCCGGTACATCAGGCGGCCGACATCCTGTTCTGCAAGGGCAATCTGGTGCCGGTCGGCAAGGACAACCTTCCGCATGTCGAGATGACCCGCGTGATCGCCAGGCGGTTCAACGAACGCTACGGCCAGGTGTTTCCCGTGCCGGATGCCCTCATCACCTCGGCGCCGGAGGTTCCGGGTCTCGACGGCCGCAAGATGTCGAAGAGCTACGGCAACGCGATCTCGCTCTCGATGACGCCGGACGAGACCGTCGATGCGATCCGTCACACCCGCACAGATCAGGACCGCAGGATCACCTTCGACCCGGAGCGCAGGCCGGGTGTCTCAGCGCTCCTGTCGACGGCGGCGCTCTGCATGGACATCGACCCTGTCGAGTTCGCCGAGGAGATCGGCGATCGAGGAGGCAGTGCCTTGAAGTCCGCGACAGCGACGGCCGTGAATGACTTCCTGGCACCACTCAGGCAGAGACGGCGAGCATTCGCCGAGGATCCTGATCTCGCGAGCAGAATCCTCCGCGACGGAAATGAGGCAGCGAATACCGCCGCGGAGGCAACGCTGGCCGAGGTGCGCGCCGCGATGGGAACGATCTACTGACCAGCCGGGCAGGAACAGCACAAAAGGGCCCGTCTCGAATGAACGAGACGGGCCCTGAAGTGCACGTGGGATTAGCGGGCGAAGTACCCGCGATAGTACTCGTAGACCCAGCCGACGATCGCAACCAGAACGAGGGCGACACCGATGAAGGTGATCCACGTTCCGACGGCGAACCCCAGAAGCATCAGCGAGGCTGATCCGGCGAGGATGACGGGCCACCAGCTCCACGGGCTGTAGAAGCCCATCTCGGGGTCGCCGTCGTCGATGTCGGAGTCGAGTCGGTCTTCCGGGAGGTCGCCTCCCTGAGCGCTGAAGACGCGGCCCAGGTAGAACGCCAGGAACGCGGCCAGCATGCCCGCTAGGCCAATGCCGAGTGCGCCGACCCACTCGATCCTGCCGGTGTCGATGAGGCTCCAGACGATGTAGACGCCCGACAGAAGGAGACAGAAGACCGCGAGGATCCAGAAGAGATTCTTATTCGCTCTCATGGCTACTTCACCTTCTCGGATGCTGTGTCGTACGTCGGCGCGTCAGGCGCGTCTTTGGCCGGGCCCACGCCGAAGGGGATGCCCGCCTCGGGGTGGTTCAGGTCGAACGCGGGAGACTCGCTGCGGATACGTGGAATCGAGGTGAAGTTGTGCCTCGGGGGCGGGCACGACGTGGCCCACTCGAGTGAACGCGAGTAGCCCCACGGGTCGTTGACCGTGACCTTGGGTGCCCGACGCGCCGTGATGTACACGTTCAGGAAGAACGGCACCAGGGATGCCGCCAGCAGGAACGCTCCGACCGTGGACACCTGGTTCATCGACGTGAAGCCGTCTTCAGGAGAGTACGTGGCGTAGCGACGGGGCATACCGACGACACCCAGCCAGTGCTGGATCAGGAACGTCGTGTGGAAGCCGATGAACAGCATCCAGAAGTGCCATTTGCCCAGAGTCTCATTGAGCATCTTGCCGGTCCACTTGGGCCACCAGAAGTAGAACCCGCTGAACATGGCGAACACCACGGTGCCGAAGACCACGTAGTGGAAGTGGGCGACGACGAAGTAGGAGTCTGACACGTGGAAGTCGAGGGGCGGCGATGCCAGGATGACGCCGGTGAGCCCACCGAACGTGAACGTGATAAGGAACCCGATCGCCCAGAGCATGGGGGTCTCGAAGGTGACCGAACCGCGCCACATGGTGCCGATCCAGTTGAAGATCTTCACACCCGTGGGAACCGCGATGAGCATCGTCATCAGAGCGAAGAAGGGCAGCAGAACCGATCCGGTGACATACATGTGGTGAGCCCACACGGTGACGGAGAGAGCTGCGATCGAGATCGTCGCGTAGATCAGGGTCTTGTAACCGAAGATGGGCTTGCGGCTGAAGACAGGGAACACCTCGGACACGATGCCGAAGAACGGCAAAGCGATGATGTAGACCTCGGGGTGTCCGAAGAACCAGAACAGGTGCTGCCAGAGCAGCACTCCCCCGTTCGCGGCGTCGTAGACGTGGGCCCCGAGTATGCGGTCGGCGCCAAGGGCGAAGAGAGCCGCGGCGAGGACCGGGAACGCCATCAGCACGAGGATCGACGTCACCAGGATGTTCCAGGTGAAGATGGGCATGCGGAACATGGTCATGCCCGGGGCGCGCATCGTGATGATGGTCGTGATGAAGTTCACCGCTCCGAGGATCGTTCCGAATCCGGAGATTCCGAGACCGATGACCCAGAGGTTTCCGCCGTCACCCGGAGTGAACGTCTCGCTCGACAGAGGCGCGTAGGCGAACCAGCCGAAGGAGGCGGCACCCTGGGGGGTGAGGAAGCCCGCGACGGCGATGAGGCTGCCGAAGCTGTAGAGCCAGTACGCGAAGGCGTTCAGTCGCGGGAACGCGACGTCGGGGGCGCCGATCTGCAGCGGCATGAGCACGTTCGCGAAACCCGCGAACAGCGGCGTAGCGAACATGAGCAGCATGATCGTGCCGTGCATGGTGAACAGCTGGTTGTACTGATCCTTGGTCTGAAGGATCTCGAGCCCGGGCTCGAAGAGCTGAGCACGGATGACCAGGGCCATCACTCCGCCGAGGCAGAAGTAGATGAATGAGGAGATCAGGTACATGTACCCGATGGTCTTGTGGTCGGTGGAGGTGATCCACTTGACCAGGACGTTGCCCTTGCGCTCCGCGCTGCGGGACTGTCCGTCGTTGAGAGCCTGACCGGTGGTCGGCGCTACGGCTGTAGTCGTCATCTGCGTTTCCCCTACTCCGCTACCCGGGGCGACGTCGTGCCGGGGAGGTTCTGATTTCTGTCGTACTCGTGTCCGAGCTGGCCGTTGAAGCCGGCGTCCTTCAGAGACTTGATGTACGCGTCGTAGTCATCCTGCGAGACGACCTTGACCTTGAAGAGCATGAGCGAGTGGTACTCGCCGCAGAGCTCGGCGCACTTTCCGTCGTAGGTTCCGATGCGCTCCGGCGTGACGTACATGTAGTTCGTCTTGCCGGGGATCATGTCTTTCTTGTACAGGAAGTCGATGACCCAGAAGGAGTGGATGACGTCGCGAGCCTCGAGCTGGATCTCGATCTTCTTGCCGACCGGCAGGTAGAGCGTGGGGATCTCGGACTCGACAAGGCTGCCCTTGGCGTCGTTGGGGTTCTCCTGGCCCTGGATGCCGGCGGAGTAGACGTCTTCGTCGACGTAGTTGAAGTCCCACGCCCACTGCTTGCCGTAGACGGCGATCGTGACGTCGGGGTCGTCGTACTTGGCCTCGATGGCCGACTGGTCACGAGCGGTGAAAGCGAAGAACCCGAGCACGAGGATCAGCGGGACGACCGTGTAGAAGATCTCGATCGGCATGTTGTAGCGCAGCTGAGCGGGGAGACCGGTCTGTCCGCGGCGGCGACGGTAGACGATCACGGCCCAGAGCGTGAGGCCCCAGGTGATCACTCCGACGATGAGAAGCACGATCCATGACGTGACCCAGAGCCCGATCACCCGGTCGACGTTGTTCGTCGTTCCCGGCTCGGTGGGCAGCCACCCCTGGAGCTGCTGCTGAGTGCAGCCCGCGAGGAGGAATGCGAGGGTGGCGGCAATGGGAATTGCAGCCAGGCGGAGACGTCGAGAGCGCACCAGTGACCTTTCGGAAGACTGTCGGAGGAACTACCGACAAGTGTAGAGAACCGTGCTCTAGCCTACTCGACATAACACGCCCGCCTGAATCCACAAAGGGAGCCGCTTGACAGCGACTCCCGTGCGGAACAGCGTGATTCCGGGCCTCGTCGGCCCGAAGAATCAGTGGAACGAATCGCCGCAGGCGCAGCTTCCGCCCGCGTTGGGGTTGTCGATCGTGAACCCCTGCTTCTGGATGGTGTCTTCGAAGTCGATGGTCGCGCCGTCGAGGTAGGGAACGCTCATCTCGTCGACGATGACCTCGACCCCGTTGTAGTCGACGACGGCGTCGCCGTCGAGCTGACGCTCATCGAAGTACAGCTGATAGATCAGGCCCGAGCAGCCGCCGGGCTGCACGGCGACGCGAAGGCGGAGGTCTTCGCGGCCCTCTTGGACGAGCAGGCTGCGCACCTTCTCGGCTGCGGCGTCGGTGACGCCCACGCGGTGGCTGGGAGCCTCGGTCTGGGTCAATACGGTGTCGCTCATGGCTGCTCCTAGTAAGTCGGGAAAGCACGTGCGCCGTGATACGCGATCCCTCGCACACGCACGTCGCTACTCGTCAGTCTAAACACGCAAACCGTGCGTGGGCGGAATTCATTCCGCCAGCTCGGCGAGAGTTCGCTCGTTCAGCCGGGCGAGAAGGAAGGCCTCGCTCAGAATCGCACGCTTCAGGACTCCCAGATGCTGGGACTCGTTGGGGCTGTGCGCACGAGTGTCGGGATCCTCCACCCCGGTGACGAGAATCTGTGCCGACGGGAAGACGCGGGCGAGATCCGAAATGAACGGGATCGACCCACCGATGCCCGTGTCGACGGCATCGACGCCCCAGCCGTCCTTCATCGCCGTCTTTGCTTCGCGGACTGCCCAGCCGGTCGTATCGACGAGGAACGCGTCGCCGAGGTCGACGTCGCTGATCTCGATCGCTGCTCCGAAGGGGGCGTTCTCTCGCAGGTGCCTCTCGATCGCCGCGAATGCGTCACTGGCCTTCTGTCCCGGGGCGATACGAGAGCTGATGCGCGCCGCGACCTGTGGCAGAAGAGTGTTGGATGCGTTGGCGACGCTGGGCGCATCGATTCCGGTGACCGTGACGGCCGGCTGGAACCAGAGACGAGAAAGGATCGAACCGTGACCGACGCTCGTCACTCCCTCGACGAATCCAGCCTCGTGTGCCAGCTGGCTCTCGGGATAGTCAGGGGTAGCTCCCTCGGTGCCGACGAGACCGTCGACGGCGACCGACCCGTCGTCGCCATGCAGCGTAGCGAGGAGCCGCACCATCGCGAGCATCGCATCCGGAGCCGCTCCCCCGAACATGCCCGAGTGCGACGCATGCTCGAGCGTGCGCACGGTGAGCTTGAAGGTGACGTTGCCCCGAAGGCTGATGGTGAGGGCCGGGGTGTCGACGTTCCAGTTGTCGGAGTCGGCGACGACGATGACATCGGCCTCGAGCTGGTCACGGTGTTTGTCGAGAAACGCCGAGAACGATCGCGAACCGAACTCCTCTTCGCCTTCGATGAAGACGACGAGTCCGAGATCGAACTCGTTCGCCGTCGCCTCGACCAGGGCGCTGACAGACGCGACGTGCGAGACGACGCCGGCCTTGTCATCGGATGCCCCACGGCCGTAGAGGCGGTCGCCTCGAATAGTGGGCTCGTAGGGAGCGGAGTCCCAATCAGCGTCATCGCCGGGAGGCTGAACGTCGTGATGAGCGTAGAGCAGCACCGTGGGGCGGCCGTTCTTCGCTGCGCGCGAAGCCAGCACGGCCGGCTGGCCGAGAGTGCCCTCAGGGGTCTCGGCCTGGGAGACGATCACCGAGTCGAAGGCACCCGTCTGCTCGAGCAGCGACGCGACCGCATCAGCGCTCTGCGCAACGAAGGCGCGATCGAACGCATCCCACGACACAGAAGGTATGCGCACGAGGTCGGTCAGCGTCGCGACGGATGCCGGCATGTTCTGCTCGACGATGCGGCGCACCACTCGCTGCAGGTCGGTGTCGTCGGAATATGTCGCGCCCGTGTTCTCAGTCATAGAGGTAAACTTTATACTTCTGCACTTCTCGGCAAGGACGTACATCGTGGCCAAAGACAAAGCCCCCGCTCTCGACGCACCGCGCGACGCGCAGCTCGACGACGCCCCCCTCAGCGGCAAGGGCCACGCGACTCCCACCCGCAAGGAACGGGAGGCCGCCAACAAGCGCCCCCTCGTCGCCGGCGACAACAAAGAGGCGCGCAAGGCGTCACGGGCGAAGCTGCAGGAGTCGCGCGACCGCGCGCGCGTCGGCATGGCGAACGGCGAGGAGAAGTTCCTCCCCATCCGTGACAAGGGTCCGCAGCGCCGTTACGTGCGCGACTATGTCGATGCCCGGTTCAGTCTCGGTGAGGTCATGATTCCGGTGATGTTCGCGGTCATTCTCGCGACCCTCGTTCCGAACCCCACCGTGCAGACCGCCTTGATGCTGGCCCTCTACGCGTTCGTGCTGCTCGTCGTGGTCGACAGCCTCCTGTTGGGCTGGCTGGTCACCCGCAAGCTCAAGGCCAAGTTCGGCGACAGCAAGGTCGAGAAGGGCGTTCGCTGGTACGCGGCGATGCGCGCCCTGCAGTTGCGGCCTCTTCGTCTGCCCAAGCCGCAGGTCAAGCGCGGCAAGTTCCCGGTCTGATCTCCGGCGGCCCTTAGCCGACGCCGAACGCCGACACCATGAAGTTCACGACGACGATCGTGCTCGACGGCAACAACACCGGCCTCGAGGTGCCCGCCGACATCATGTCGGCGCTCGGCGCCGAGAAACGGATCCCGGTCGTCGTCACTCTCGGGTCTCACAGTTACCGCAGCAGCGTCGCGCCCTACAAGGGCCGGCTGATGATCTCGCTGAGCGCAGCCAATCGATCGGCCGCGAACGTCGCCGGTGGCGACGTGGTCGAGGTCGAGATCGAGAGAGACAGCGCGCCTCGTACCGTGACGGTTCCAGACGACCTCGCTCGTGCTTTCAGCGGCGAGCCCGAGGCGAAGGCCCGCTTCGATGCGCTGTCGTTCACGAACCAGAATCGCATCGTGCTGTCGGTCGAGTCGGCGAAGACCGAGTCGACCCGGCAAAAGCGCGTCGAGGCCGCTCTGGCAGAACTCCGCTAGAACCGCTCCGTCTGCAGAAGTCGGTCCAGACCGCGGTTGATCTGCCGAGCCCAGAGCGGGCCACGGTAGAGGAACGCCGTGTACCCCTGCACCAGGGTGGCCCCCGCCCGCAGCCGTTCGGCCACGTCGTGAGCCGTCTCGACGCCACCGACCGAGATCACACAGAGCTCGGCCGGGACCACCGACCGAATGACGCGCAGCACATCGAGCGACCTCGCAGCGAGAGGCGCCCCGGAGAGCCCCCCGGCTCCCGCCGCGGTGACGGTCTCCTCGGATGTGCGGAGCCCCTGTCTCGAGAGCGTCGTGTTCGTGGCGATGATGCCATCGAGACCGAGATCGACGGCGAGTCGCGACACTCTCTCTACCTCCTCGTCGGTGAGATCGGGCGCGATCTTCACGAGGAGCGGCGTGGAACCCGCCTCGGTCTTCACCGCCCTGAGAAGAGGCTCGAGCTTGTCGATCTCCTGCAGCCCACGCAATCCCGGAGTATTCGGAGAGCTGACGTTGACCACGAGGTAGTCGGCCACCGGCGCGAGGGCGCGGGTGCTCGAGATGTAGTCGCCGATCGCGTCGTCGACGGCGACCACGCGACTCTTTCCGATGTTGACACCGATCACGGGCCTTCCTCGAAGCCCCGTTGCCCGAGCAACACGGAGCGACGCCTCGGCCGCTCCCCCGTTGTTGAATCCCATGCGGTTCACGACCGCTCGATCGGCTATGAGACGAAAGAGGCGGGGCTTCTCATTACCCGGCTGTGGATGAGCCGTTATCGTGCCCACCTCCACATGCCCGAACCCGAGCGCGCCCAGCCCCTGGATGCCGCGGGCATCCTTGTCGAAACCGGCCGCGAGGCCGAATGGGGTCGCGAATTCGAGCCCCAGCGTATGCACGGCATGCGGCGATCGGGATGCGGTGAGGCGACGAAAGATACCGCCGAGACCGAGACGTGGAATGAGTCGGATCACCGTGAACGCGAGGTGATGTGCGCGCTCCGGATCGATACGCGTCAGGACGTGGGCGAAGAGGAGCGGATACATTCTCAGTCGACCGTGGCTTCGCTGTCGTTGCTCGATCGGGCTGCCTCGTGCTCGACTCTCAGCAGCGTGATCGCCGCTTCGAAGTCGTCGAGCGAATCGAACCCCTGATAGACGCTGGCGAAACGCAGGTACGCCACTTCGTCGAGTTCACGAAGCGGCTGCAGGATAGCCAGGCCGATATCGTTGGCCTCGATCTGGGCGGCACCGCTGAGCCGGACGGTCTCTTCGACGCGCTGCGCGAGGATGGCCAGGTCGGAATCGGTGACCGGCCGACCCTGACACGCTTTTCGCACGCCGCTCACGATCTTGTCTCGACTGAACGGCACGACCACACCGCTGCGCTTGATCACGTTGAGGCTCGCGGTCTCCGTTGTGCTGAAGCGCCGACCGCACTCGGGACACTGGCGTCGGCGTCTGATGGCGAGGCCGTCATCGGTCGTTCGGGAGTCGACGACGCGCGAATCGGGATAGCGGCAGTAGGGGCAGAACATGTCGCGGGGCCTAACGGTCGGGAGAGTGGAAGCGTACGGCAACAGCCTCAGCGTGCGCCGGAAGATTCTCGGACTCGGCGAGCGCGTGGATGCGGTCTTTCACGTCCTGCAGCGCCGCACGGTCGTAACGGATGATCTGCTGCGGACGGAGGAAGGTGTAGGCGCCGAGGCCTGAGGAGAATCGCGACTGACCTCCCGTCGGAAGCACGTGATTGGAGCCCGCCAGGTAGTCGCCGAGGCTGACGGGCGAATAAGCGCCCAGAAAAATCGCGCCGGCGTTGTGGATCGTCGAGACGACGGCGTCTGGATCGACCGTCTGGATCTCGAGGTGCTCTGGACCGTAGGCATTGCTGAAGTCGGCGGCGGCCGACAGATCGTCGACGAGCACGATCGCCGACTGCACGCCGTCGAGCGCGATCGCCACCCTCTCGGCGTGACGGGTCGAGCGTGCGACATCGTCGAGAAGTGACCGAACCTGGTCGGCGAGTTCCGGCGAATCGGTCACGAGGACCGCCGCCGCCAGCTCGTCGTGTTCGGCCTGGCTCACCAGGTCGGCTGTGACGAACGAGGAATCCGCGCTTGCGTCGGCGATGATGAGGATCTCGGTCGGTCCGGCTTCGGAGTCGATACCCGTTCGCGAACCGACGATGCGCTTCGCCGCGGCGACATAGACGTTGCCCGGGCCGGTGATGACCTGAACCGGGTGGAGATCGAGGTCGGGAACGCCGAAGGCGAGTGCACCGATGGCGCCCGCTCCGCCCATGGCGTAGACCTCGGTGATTCCCAGCAGTCCCGCTGCACCGAGAATCGTCGGGTGCACGGATCCACCGAATTCGCTCTGTGCGGGTGATACGAGGGCGATCGATGCGACTCCGGCGATCTGCGCGGGCACCACGTTCATCACCACACTCGACGGGTAGACCGCTTTGCCGCCCGGAACGTAGAGACCGACCCGTTCGACTGGGTGCCACCGCTGCTCGATGACAGCGCCATCGCCCAGCGTCGTCGTCGTGGCCGACGGAACCTGAGCTCGTGTCGCCTTGCGAACACGCTCGATCGCTTCTTCGAGAGCCGCGCGCACCTGAGGATCGAGTGTGGCGACAGCGTCGTCGATGTCGCTCTGGGACACCCGGATCGACCGCGGCGTGACACCGTCGAATCGCAGCGCCTGGTCGAGGATCGCCTGCTCTCCCCTGTCGATCACGTCATCGATCAGCTGCTGAGCTGCGACCCGCGCTACCGACACGTCGGTCAATGACCGAGGCACGAGGTCGATGAGTTCTGAAGGGCTAGGCTTGTGACCCCGAAGGTCGATCGTCTGAATCATGGCCTGTCCATTGTATTGGCCAGTGCCCGTCGGCGGCCGCCGCAGGGAATAGCTCACACGCAGTGTCGAGTTGGAGGACAGTGTGACCGATACAACCCAGCCCGACGCGCCCGAGGGCACGTCCAGTCAGCCGCAGACTCCCGACGACCTCGTCGCCTTCAAGCAGGCGTTTCGGCGCCACGCTGCCGGCGTGGCCGTCGTGACCGCCCTCTCCCCCGATGGCGCACCCGTCGGCTTCACCGCCACGTCGTTGTCGTCGCTCTCCGCTGTACCGCCGATGGCGACCTTCAATATGGCGCGCTCCGCCAGCGCCTGGCGGGCCATCGCCGAGACCGACTATGTGGCCATCCACATGCTCGGCGCGCGTAACAGGGCCGTCGCCGAGATCATGTCCGGCGACCACGCCCTGCGCTTCGAGGGCGATCACTGGCACGCGGGCCCGCATGGATTGCCGATTCTGAACGACGTGACCGCATGGATGGTGGGGCGCATCATCGGACGTATGCCACTGCACAACAACGCCGTCGTCGCCGTTCAGGTGGAGCAGGGCGGCCTCGGCGATGACGATGAGGCGCTGCTGTACCACGAGCGGGCGTACCGTCTTCTCGGCGACCACGCGTAGCCCTCGCGTCGGGCACGCGAGAGCAGCGGCCTCACGCCAGGCAGTTCGGGCCGAGCAATGACTTCAATTCGCCGTACAGATCTGCCGATACCCGCACCGGATAAGGGATCTCGAACACCCTCGCTGTCTGACCCTTGACCAGCTTCAGGCGGACCTCGGTGTCTCCGGAGTGCCGGATGAGGACGTCGTTCAAGGCCTGCACGGTGTCTGTGGTGGCGCGAGACTCGGTCATCGAGATCTCTACCGGGCCGAAACCGCCGGCCTGACCGAGGTCGGGCGAGAACAGGCTGAACGCGTGCAGATTCAGGCCATCGTCACGCATGCTGACGCGCCCGCGTACGACGACGATGGCATCGTTCGTCAGCGCTGGGGCGAACTCCTGGTACGACTTGCCCATGAACATGGCGGTGACCTCGCCGCCGAAGTCCTCGATCTGGATCATGCCGTACTGATTGCCGCTGTTGCGCGCCGTGCGGTGCTGAACGCTGGTGATCAGGCCCGCAACCGTCACCTGATCGCCGTCTTGGGTGTGCTCGCTGGCGAGCAGGTCGGTGATCGATGTCGACGCGTGCTTGGCAAGCGGAATCTCGAGACCCGCGAGCGGATGATCGGATACATAGAGGCCGAGCATCTCGCGCTCGAAGGCGAGCTTGTCGCGCTTCGTCCATTCGGGGCGCTCGGGAACCTGACTCTCGGTCTGAGGCTCATCCCAGAGACTGTCGAAGTCGAAACCGACCTGGCCGTTCGCCTCTGCCCTCTTGTCGCTCACCGCGCTCTCGACCGCGTCCTCGTGGATCTCCATCAGCGCGCGACGCGACGATCCCAGAGAATCGAACGCGCCGGCCTTGATCAGAGACTCGATAGCCCTCTTGTTGGTGACAGGAAGAGGAACCTTGCGAAGGAAGTCGTGGAACGACTCGAAGCGGCCCTTCTCTTCGCGGGAGTTCTTGATGCCGTCGACGACGTTGAACCCGACGTTGCGCACGGCACCGAGGCCGAAGCGGATGTCCTCCCCCACGGCGGCGAAGAAGCCGATCGACTCGTTGACGTCGGGCGGAAGGACCTTGATGTTCATGCGACGACACTCGTTGAGATAGAGCGCCATCTTGTCTTTGGAGTCGCCGACGCTGGTGAGAAGCGCCGCCATGTATTCGGCCGGGTAGTGCGCCTTGAGGTAGGCCGTCCAATACGAGACGACACCGTATGCCGCCGAGTGCGCCTTGTTGAAGGCGTAGTCGGAGAACGGCAGAAGGATGTCCCAGAGCTTGGTCACGGCTTCCATCGAGTAGCCGTTGGCTTTCATTCCGGCAGAGAAGCCCTCGAACTGCTTGTCGAGCTCGGACTTCTTCTTCTTTCCCATCGCACGCCGCAGCAGGTCGGCCTGCGCCAGCGTGAAGCCGGCGAGCTTCTGAGCGACCGACATCACCTGCTCCTGGTACACGATCAGGCCGTACGTCGTTCCCAGTACTTCGTAGAGGGGCTCTTCGAGCTCGGGATGAATAGGCGTGATCGGTTGCAGCCCGTTCTTGCGCAGCGCGTAGTTCGTGTGCGAGTCGGCGCCCATAGGGCCAGGCCGGTAGAGGGCGATCACAGCAGAGATGTCTTCGAAGTTGTCGGGCTTCATCAGACGCAGGAGTGAGCGCATGGCCCCACCATCGAGCTGGAACACACCGAGGGTGTCGCCGCGTGCAAGGAGCTCGTAGGACGGCACATCGTCGAGCTCGAGTTCTTCGAGGACCGGGCGGTGCCCGCGGTTCGACTGGATGTTGTCGAGCGCGTCGTCGATGATCGTCAGGTTGCGAAGACCGAGGAAGTCCATCTTGATGAGACCGAGGGCCTCAGCAGCCGGGTAATCGAACTGCGTGACGATCTGCCCGTCTTGCTCACGCTTCATGATCGGGATGATGTCGATCAGCGGCTCGCTCGACATGATCACGCCGGCAGCGTGCACACCCCACTGCCTCTTGAGGTTCTCGATGCCGACGGCCGTGTCGAACACGGTGCGCGCCTCGGGATCGCTCTCGATCACGGCACGGATGTCGGACGCTTCTTTGTAGCGCGGGTGCTTCGTGTCGAAGATGCCCGACAGGGAGATGTCTTTGCCCATGATGGGCGGTGGCATCGCCTTGGTGAGCTTGTCTCCCATGCCGAAGGGGAAGCCCAGAACGCGAGACGAGTCCTTCAGCGCCTGCTTGGCCTTGATCGTTCCGTACGTGACGATCTGGGCCACGCGCTCGTCGCCGTACTTCTCTGTGACGTATCTGATGACCTCGCCGCGGCGACGGTCGTCGAAATCGACGTCGAAGTCGGGCATCGAGACGCGGTCGGGGTTGAGGAACCGCTCGAAGATCAGACCGTGCCGGATCGGGTCGAGGCCCGTGATGTTCAGCGCATACGCCACCATCGAGCCCGCTCCGGAACCACGGCCGGGGCCGACGCGGATGCCGTTCTTCTTCGACCAGTTGATGAAATCGGCCACCACGAGGAAGTACCCGGGGAAGCCCATCTGCAGGATGACACCCGTCTCGTACTCGGCCCTCGCCCGCACATCGTCGGGGATGCCGTTGGGGTACCGCGCCATCAAGCCGATCTCGACCTCTTTGATGAGCCAGCTGTCTTCTGTCTCACCTTCGGGAACGGGAAAGCGCGGCATGTAGTTCGCGGACGTGTTGAACACCGTCTCGCAGCGTTCCGCGATCAGGAGAGTGTTGTCGCACGCCTCCGGGTGGTCTCGGAAGAGGTGCCGCATCTCGGCCGCGGTCTTGAGATAGAACTCGTCGGCGTCGAACTTGAAACGGTTGGGGTCGGAGAGAGTGGAACCCGACTGGACGCACAGCAGAGCCGCGTGACTCGTTGCATCGTGGGCATGCGTGTAGTGCAAGTCGTTGGTTGCTACCAGCGGCAGATCGAGCTCTTTGGCAAGCCGGAGCAGGTCGGGCATGATCTGCCGCTCGATGCCGAGTCCGTGATCCATGATCTCGGCGAAGTAGTTCTCTTTGCCGAAGATGTCACGGTAGTCGGCTGCCGCCTTGCGCGCCTCGTCGTATTGGCCCAGACGCAGACGGGTCTGCACCTCGCCACTGGGGCATCCGGTGGTGGCGATGAGCCCTGTCGAGTACATACTCAACAGTTCGCGATCCATACGGGGTTTGAAGTAGTACCCCTCGATCGAGGCTCGCGACGACAGTCGGAAGAGGTTGTGCATGCCCTCCGTGGTCTCGGAGAGGAGAGTCATGTGCGTGTAGGCGCCAGACCCGGAGACGTCGTCGCGGCCGGAGTTCGGGCCACCCCACTTGACTCTGGTCTTATCGCCGCGCGCGGTGCCCGGCGTGATGTACGCCTCTGTTCCGATGATCGGTTTGATGCCCGCGTCGGTGGCCGTCTTCCAGAAGTCGAACGCCCCGAAGACGTTGCCGTGGTCTGTCACGGCGACGGCGGGCATGCCCTGCTCGACTGCCGCCTCGATCAGGGGTTTCACCCGCGCGGCACCATCGAGCATCGAGTACTCGCTGTGCACGTGGAGGTGAACGAATGAATCGTGAGAGGGCACAGATGACTCCGACTAAAGCTGGGGCGAGAGGTCTCTAAGTTTACGTCGGCTCCCCCGACACGCGACCTCAGTCGCGACGAAGAATGTCGAGCGCGTGCTGCAGGTCGAGAGGATACGGCGATTCGAACGACACGTACTCGCGGGTCCGTGGGTGGATGAATCCCAGCCGCTTCGCGTGCAGCCACTGCCTCGTGAGGCCGAGGCGTGCCGAGATCGTCGGGTCCGCTCCATACATCGCATCTCCGACGCACGGATGCCGTTGGGCGGCCATATGGACGCGGATCTGATGCGTGCGGCCGGTCTCCAGATGCACCTCGAGCAGCGATGCCGAGGGGAACGCCTCGAGCGTCTCGTAGTGCGTCACGCTGGGCTTGCCGGCGGCGGTCACCGCGAACTTCCAGTCGGACCGGGGGTGACGACCGATGGGAGCATCGATCGTACCCGCGAGGGGGTCGGGATGACCCTGCACGACCGCGTGGTAGATCTTGTCGACCTCGCGGTCGTGAAAGGCACTCTTGAGCCAGGTGTAGGCGTCTTCGCTCTTCGCCACGACCATGAGTCCGCTGGTGCCCGCGTCGAGTCGATGGACGATCCCTGCACGCTCGGCGGCCCCACTCGTGGAGATGCGGAAGCCCGCGCCCGCCAGTGCTCCGAGAACCGTCGGGCCGGTCCAGCCCACAGAGGGATGCGCCGCGACGCCGACCGGCTTGTCGATGACGACGATGTCGTCGTCGTCGTAGACGATTCCGAGATCGGGCACGTCGATCGGCACGATCTGGACCTCGGTCTTGGGGCTCCAGGTGACCTCGAGCCACGAGTCGGCCCGGAGTCTGTCGGACTTGCCGACCTCGACTCCGTCGACCGTCACTCCGCCGGCATCGAGGATCTCAGCCGCAAAGGTGCGCGAGAATCCGAGCATCTTCGCCAGCGCCGCATCGACGCGGCTGCCGTCGAGGCCGTCGGGCACCGGAAATGAACGACTCTCCGCCATCAGGAGGTCTCGCCCGGCGATGTCGCCGACGATTCCCGTGCGCCGTCCGACTCGTCGTCTTCGGGCCGGACGGGTCGAGAGCCGTCGAGCCCGACGCCACGCAGGGTCAGGATGAGGAAGAGCCCCATACTGACCACGATCGCCGAGTCGGCGATGTTGAAGATGGCTGGCAGCAACGGGATGCGGAGGAAGTCGACCACGTGGCCGACTCCGAAGCCCGGCTCTCGGAACAGACGATCCGTGAGATTGCCGAGCACACCGCCGAGGAGGAGACCGAACACGATCGCCCACCCGAGGGAACGGATGCGCCGTGCGAACCAGATGATGAAGACGGTTACCACCGACGCGAGGATCGAGAAGATCCAGGTGTAGGCGTTGCCTATAGAGAAAGCAGCGCCCGGGTTTTTGACGAACTGAAACTGGAGGAGGTCGCCCAGCACGGGGACGACCTCATCCGGTTTCAGCGTTGTGACTACGAGGTACTTGGAGCCTTGATCGAGGATAAACGCAGCGATTGCAACGAGAACCAGGACGATCAGGACCCTGGGACTGGCCTTCGCGGCAGTCCTAGCCTCCAAAGCCGGTGTAGCTCGGTGCGGACGAGTTCGATCCGCCTTCGGTGCCCGAGGAGTCGAGGTCGCGGAGCTGGCCCTCGATGTAGCTCTTGAGCTTCACACGGTAGTCCTTCTCGAACGACCGCAGCTCGTCGATGCGGTGCTCGATGGCAGCCTTCTCCTGGTTGAGACGCGCGAGGTCGTTGCGCTGCTTCGTCTCTGCCTCGGCGACGATGCGTGCGGCGGTCGCGTGACCTTCGGCGATGAGTGCATCGCGCTTGTCCGCGCCCTCCTTGACGTGCTCGTCGTGCAGGCGGCGCGCCAGCTGAAGGAGATTCGTGGTCGAAGCCGCGTCGTCGTCGGCAGCGGGGGCCGGCACAGCGGAGACGGGGGCCGGAGCGGCAGCGACGGGTTCGGGGACGACCTCGTCGGCCACAGGAGCGTCGACGACCGGCTCGGAGACGACGGGCGCATCAGCAGCCGCAGAGGGAGCGGAGCCGCCCGAGGAGAGCTGAGCACGAAGCTCCTCGTTCTCCTGGGTCAGTCGACGCAGTTCGACGACGACCTCGTCCAGGAAGTCATCGACCTCGTCCTGGTCGTAGCCCTCGCGGAACTTGGTCTGCGCGAAGCGCTTGTTAACAACGTCTTCTGGAGTTAACGCCATGTTCTTCCACCTTTATTACATTCGACGAACGGGGATATCGCTAACCAACGCTAGCAATAAACACGGCGGCAGGCGTTGAGGCCCACGGGCACGTGTCTCGATTGTGCATGACACACACTACAGCGAGCTACGCCGAATACCTGACGAAGTTCAGGATGGACATGGCGATGATGACCAGCAGCATCACGATGCTCCACCCGAAATCGAATGCCACAGGTCCGAGACGGAGCGGTGGGATGATTCGGCGGAAGAACTTGATCGGAGGATCGGTCACCGTGTAGGCGACCTCAGCGATGAACAGGACGAACCCGGCCGGTCGCCAGGAGCGCTGGAAGCTCTGTACGAGGTCGAGTACGAAACGTCCCCACATGAGGAAGAAGTAGACGAGCAGCGCGTAATACGCGACTGTCGCGACGATGATGACGAGTAGATCCACTCGTCAATTATGACTGGACGAAGAAGGAAGACTCCGCGCGCGTGTCGGCCGAGGTGTCTCCGGATACGGAGACGTGCGACGGCGACAGGAGGAACACCTTGCTGGTGACGCGCTCGATCTTGCCGTAGAGCCCCTGCGAAAGGCCGCCGGCGAAGTCGATGAGACGTCGAGCGTCGGCATCCGTCATCTGCGACAGGTTGATGATGACCGGGATTCCCTCGCGGAAGTTCTCGGCGATGACCTGGGCATCTTTGTACTGTTTCGGGTGAACCGTGAGGATCTCGTTCATTTCAGTGGGTGCCACGTTCTTCTGGATGTGCGTCTTGCGCAGCGGAGTGACCGGTGCCCGCGTTGCGGCCGGTGCGGCGTGCGTCTGCGCAGAGTGGGACTGGGGAGCGGGGACCGGGGCGACGGGACCAGGGGCGGGAGTTTCGTACTCCAGCTCTTCGTCCGCCAGACCCAGGTACACCATCGTCTTGCGAAGCGGGTTGGCCATTGTGTTCCTCCGGTATGTGGTTCAGGTGCCTAGTCGCAAGATTAACCGTCCGCCGGACGATTTCCAGTGATTGCGGTACCAATTCGTAGGTGTGTCGCCCCTTCGGCGATCGCGGACTCGAAGTCCGCCGACATGCCGGTCGAGATCGACGACGCCATGGGCGCGGTCAGCCGGATGCGCTCCGACAGCTCGCGAACCCGAGCGAAGGCGGCCCGCGGGTCGGCCCCGAGAGGCGCCACGGCCATCAGGCCCTCGAGCCGGATGCCCGGGGCACGCAGTGCGTGTTCGGTCAACTCTTCGAGCTGCTCGGCCGCAGCTCCCCCGCGCGCAGGGTCGTCGGTGAGATTGACCTGCAGAAAGATCGACGTGTCCTCGTCTGCAGACGACAGCGAGTCGATCAGGGAGGCGCGGTCGATCGAGTGGATGATGTGCGCGTATGAGCGCACCTGCCTGGCCTTCTTGCCTTGCAACTGCCCTACGAAGTGCCACCGGAGGTCGGCGAGATCCGCGAGTTCAACCGCCTTCTCGCGGGCTTCCTGATGCCGGTTCTCGGCGACGTCCCGCACGCCGAGCTCGTAGAGCTCGCGCACGAGAGACGCCGGATGGAACTTGGTCACCGGAATGATCGTGAGCTCATCCACGCTGCGCCCGGCTCGGGCCGCAGCGGCTGCGGCCCGAGCCGTGACCTCGGCGAGACGCTCCTCGAGTGTCACTTCAGGAAGTCGGGGACATCCAGGTCGGTGTCATCATCTTCCGACGCAGGATCGAAGGCGACGGCTCCGGTGAGGTGATGTTCGCCCGTCTGCGACCAGGCAGGCGTCTCGGCCGGCTGCTCCTCGGCGTGGCGAACCGGCGCCAGAGTCGAGATGGCCGTTCCGCCCGCTCCGTATGGGTCTTTCTCGTCAGCTGATGCGACGAAGCTTCCGCGCCTCTGCTCCGTTGCATCGCCGCCGTCGAAGCCTGCGGCGATCACGGTGACGCGCACCTCGTCGCCGAGCGTGTCGTCGATGACCGCACCGAAGATGATGTTCGCCTCGGGGTGCACGGCGTCTTGGACGAGCTTGGCGGCGTCGTTGATCTCAAAGATTCCCAGGTTCGATCCGCCCTGAATCGAGAGGAGCACGCCGTGGGCGCCCTCGATGCTCGCCTCGAGAAGCGGCGACGCCACGGCGAGCTCAGCCGCTTTGATCGCTCGATCAGCCCCACGAGACGAACCGATTCCCATGAGTGCAGAACCCGCGCCCTGCATAACGCTCTTGACGTCGGCGAAGTCGAGGTTGATCAGCCCGGGGGTGGTGATCAGGTCGGTGATGCCCTGGACACCGGCGAGGAGTACCTGGTCGGCAGTGGAGAAAGCCTCGAGCATGCTGATGCCGCGATCGCTAATCTCGAGCAGACGGTCGTTCGGGACGACGATGAGAGTGTCGACCTCGTTCTTGAGAGTCGCGACGCCGTCTTCGGCCTGGGCGGCACGGCGCTTGCCCTCGAATCCGAAGGGCTTCGTCACGACACCGATGGTCAGAGCACCGATGGACTTCGCAATACGTGCGACGACCGGAGCGCCACCCGTTCCCGTTCCTCCACCCTCGCCCGCGGTCACGAAGACCATGTCGGCGCCGGACAGGGCCTCCTCGATCTCCTCCGCATGGTCTTCGGCTGCTCGGCGTCCCACCTCGGGGTCGGCTCCTGCACCGAGTCCGCGAGTGAGCTCACGACCGACGTCGAGCTTGACGTCGGCATCGCTCATCAGCAACGCCTGCGCGTCGGTGTTGATGGCGATGAACTCGACACCCCGCAGTCCGAGTTCGATCATTCGGTTGACGGCGTTGACGCCGCCGCCGCCGATTCCGACAACTTTGATGACTGCGAGATAGTTCTGGTTGGTTGTCACGTCCGGCCTCCGCTGGAACCCTAAACCTCTAGCTGAGACTTAAAGTTATATCGAGTATGCATTTCTTTGTTTCGAACCTAAGGGCGCGGCTGGGTCCTGCCACTCCACACGCCCCGCGTGTCGCGAACTGAACGGGCAATGAGGGCTCCTTGCGACCCGCTGGGCGGTCAGTGGGTGATCGGAGCCTCGGGCGAGGACACGTCGTATTCGGTGACGTCGGGGATGCCGGGGTTCGAGATCATGCTCGCAACGATGCGCGCCTTGAGCGCCGAGTCCTCGGCACTCCCCCACACCACCCGTTGTCCGTTCGTCAGAGCGAGCGTCACGGAATCCGGCGTGGGCGCGCTCACCGAGTCGACCTGGGCGAGGAAGTCGGGGCTCAGCGCGAGCAGGACCTGGCTTGCGGCAGCAAAGCCGGGCGAGTCCACCGGCGTCGCTGCGACATCGATGGTCGGGTAACCAGGCGCGCGGGCCGGCGTGGTCTCGACGACGACACCGGCGGCATCCACCAGATTGAAGGCACCGTCGACGGCGACCGTCACGATCGGGCGCCGCTCGACGATCCGGATCACGAGCGTGTCCGGCGGGCGAGCCTCCGTGACATAGCTCTGGATGAGCGGGAAGGTCTCGAGAGCCTGTTTGACCTCGCCGAAATCGACCAGCGTCAGCGGCCTGCCGAGCTGGTCGCTGAGGGCCGCCGACACCGCGGAGGCATCGACGCGGGACGCGCCCTCGACGGTGATCGTCCTCACAGCGAGCAGGGGTGAGTACGCGGTGAGAACAACGACGAGAACCAGTGCGACGGATGCGGCGAGACCTATGAGGTACTTGCGTCGACGCGTGCGGGTTGCCTGCGTGAACCGCCGAGCCTCCGCTCGCTCGTACCGACGACGGCGCTTCTCGGCATGGGCGAGGTTCTTCTCGGCTTCGGCCGCCTTCTCGACGGTGGGATCGGTGCGACGAGTGAGCCACCACGGCTTAGGGCTCGAATCGTCATCGTCGCGCGCCGCGTCGTGCTCTGCATCGTGCGTCACCTCGGGCAACGGAGGGAGAGATCGGAAGTCCGCGAGACCCTCCGATGCCGGATACACCGCGGCTGGAACGATGTCGATCGGTTCGGTTGTCGCGTCGTCGCCAGACGACTTCTTCGAACGACGGATGCCGACGGGGGCGCGTCGACGAGGCGTCGCGTCGCGGTGTTCGATCGGTTTCTCGGCCTCCGGTGGCCCGGCGGGCGGTGGGGTCACCCCAGGAGGTCTCTTCATGCCGCCGGGGGCGCCTGCGTCTCACGGGCCAGCGCGTCGAGCAGCTGCGGCACGATCAGATTGACATCCCCGCATCCGAGGGTGACGACGAAGTCGCCAGGCCGGGCGATCGAGGCCATGAAGTCGGCCGCTTTCTGCCAGTCATCGATGTAACGCACGGCATCGGCGTCAGAGAACCGCTCGGAGACCAGCGCACCGGTCACTCCCGGCACCGGATCTTCACGGGCGCCGCAGACGTCGAGCACGATGGTGAAGTCGGCCGTGCGCTCGAGAGTCTCGGCGAATTCACCCGCCATCAGCTGGGTGCGAGAGTACAGATGAGGCTGGTGCACTGCGATGATGCGACCCTCCCCGACGACCGTGCGGGCCGCGGTGAGAGCTGCAGCGACCTCGGTCGGGTGGTGCGCGTAGTCGTCGTAGACGCTGACCCCCCTCACCGTGTCGTGCAACTCGAATCGGCGACCTGTGCCGGCGAAGTGAGCGATGGCATCCAGCGTCTCAGCCGGCGCGAAGCCCATGCCGACCAGCACGGCGAAAGCCCCGGCCGCGTTCAGCGCGTTGTGCCGGCCGGGTACCAGCAGCGAACCCGGGTAGTCGGTGCCGAGGTAGCTCACCTGGAAAGTGACTTTGTCACCGGTCTCGACGGAGTGGAGACGCACGTCGGCGTTCTCGTCTTCTCCGAAGGTGAGCACGCGCGTGGAGGCGAGTCGCTGGGACACTCGCACCGCGCCGGCGTCGTCGGCCGAGATGACCACGAGTTCCGAGGCCTCGTCGGCGAACGTCACGAAGGCGTCCTCGACGGCCTGCACCGAGCCGTAGTGGTCGAGATGGTCGGGGTCGACGTTCGTGATGAGCGCGACGGCCTTGTCGTACAGCAGGAACGAGCCGTCGGATTCGTCGGCCTCCAGTACGAAGATCTCACCCTCGCCGCTCGCCGAACTCGTGCCGAGAGCCGAGATCACTCCTCCGTTGACGAATCCGGGCTTCTGACCGAGCTCGATCAAACCCGTCACGATCATGCCGGTCGAGGTGGTCTTGCCGTGCGCTCCCGCGACGGCGATGAGGCGATGACGGCCCGCGACCCAGGCCAGCGCCTGCGATCGGTGGAGGATCGGGATGCCGCGCTCTTTCGCGAGGACGTATTCGGGGTTGTCGGGCCAGAGGGCACTCGTCACGACGAGGGTGTCTGCGTCACCGAGGTTCTCGGCCGCGTGACCGATGCTGATGCGGGCACCGAGTTGCCGCAGAGCCTTCGTGCCCTTCGACTCCTTCGCGTCCGATCCCGAGACCGGGATGCCCGCGTCGATCATGAGGCGCGCGATACCGCTCATGCCTGAGCCGCCGATGCCGACGAAGTGCACCGCACCGAGCTCGGCGGGTATCTGCTGACTGAGGTCTGGCTTGATCACGGGGTACGACTCATTTCTTCGAACGGAACCCGGCGCAGAGCGCCGGACCAGTGATCAAGATTACGCTCTCGACACTGCGCGCTGGATCAGTTCGGCCAGTCGCGCATCGCCGTCGGCGATGCCGACCTTGCCGGCCGCACTCGCCATCGCCTCGATGCGTGGGCGGTCGGCGAGGAGTAGCCGCAGTTCGTCGGCGACGAAGCTCGGAGTGAACCGGGCATCGTCGACGAGCACGGCCGCGCCGGCCTCCACCAGGTCGTGAGCGTTGACCTTCTGCTCGCCGTTGCCGACGGGGTACGGAACGAGCACGCTCGGAAGACCCAGCACGGCGAGCTCGGAGACCGTTGCCGCTCCGGCCCGCGCGACGACGAGGTCGGCCGCGGCGAACGCGAGGTCCATGCGGTCGGAATATCTCACGACGACGTAGCCGTCGATGCCAGGGTCGACGAGGTCAGGCTTGTCACCCCAGATATGCAGAATCTGCCACCCGGCGTCGAGGACCGAACCGTACGCATCCCGGATCGTGTGATTGAGCGTCTGCGCCCCCAGCGATCCGCCGGTGACGAGGAGCACGGGAGCTGAGCTGTCGAGCCCGAAATTTTCTCGCGCGGACTCTGCCACCGCATCGATGTCGAGCGAGGCGATCTCGCTGCGGAGAGGCAGTCCCGTGAGCTCGGCGTGCGGCAGCGGCGTACCGGCGAACACGACACCGACATAGGGAGTGAACCGCGCGCCGAGCCGGTTCGCGAGCCCTGGTCGGGCGTTGGCCTCGTGGATGACGATGGGTACGTGGGCGCGACGAGCCGCCAGATACGCGGGTGCAGCCGCGTAACCCCCGAATCCGACGACGACATCGACCGATCTGTCGGCGATGAGCGAGCGCAACTGCGAGATGACACCGAGAAGACGCGGAAAGAACGTGACGGCTGCCTTGCCGGGCCTGCGAGGGAACGGAAGTCGCGGAATGACCACGAGTTCATAACCGCGGAGCGGCACGAGGCGGGCCTCGAGCCCCTCTGCCGTGCCGACCACGATGATCGACGCGTCGGGTTCACGTCGCCTCAACTCATCGGCGGTCGCGAGCAGGGGGTTCACGTGCCCGGCGGTTCCTCCACCGGCCAGAAGGTAGGTCGTCATCGAATCGCGTCCGTCGACGGCTCGCCCGCTGAGGCGCCGTTCTGTCTCGAGATCGACAACACGATGCCGATCGCCACCAGTGTGGTCACGAGAGCAGAGCCTCCGGAGGATATGAGCGGAAGTGGCACACCGAGAACGGGCACGACCTGCAGTACGACGGCGATGTTCACGAACGCCTGGCCGATGAGCCAGACCATCACCGAGCCGGTGACGACTCTCGAGAAGAGGTCGGTCGACGACCTCACGATGCGCAGGAACGAGATCGCCAAGACGACGAACAGGGCCAAGACGACGATCGCGCCGACGAGCCCCAGCTCTTCACCGATGATGGCGAAGATGAAGTCGTTGTCAGCGGCGGGCAGCCAGAGCCACTTGGCCTTGCTGTTGCCCAGCCCGACGCCGAACACTCCCCCGGCGGCCATGGCCCAGTCGGCGTGCTGGTTCTGATACGACAGACCCGTCTGGTCGCCCGAACCGATTCCGAGGAAGTTCTCGATACGCGACAGCCTGTTTGCGCTCGTGAGCGCGATCACCAGCGTCACCACGATTCCGATGATGACGGGGATGACCAGCAGGCGGAACTTGATACCTGCGAAGAACAGCGCACCGAAGACGAGGGCCGTCATGATCATGACGGTGCCGAGGTCACCACCGAGCATCACGACGAAGATTCCGAGTCCGGCCACGGGCAGCGCCGGAATCAGGACGTGACCCCACCGATGCAGATGCGGCTCTTTCTTCGAGAGGATCACTCCGAGCCACGCGACCAGGCCGACTTTGATGAGCTCCGACGGCTGGGCGTTGAACCCGCCTATGCCGATCCAGTTCCGGTTGCCGCCCACCTCGATGCCGAGCGGCGTGAACAGCACCAGCAGTTGGAGCATGATCCCGGCCACGAGAGGGAGCCAGGCCAGGCGTCGCCAGACGCGCACGGGAAGCTGGGAGATGATGAGCATCAACGGAACGCCGATCACGGCGAAGATCGCCTGGCGCCAGAACACGCCGAACGATCCCTGAGCACCCGCGTACGACGAGACCGAACTCGACGACAGCACCATGACGAGACCGAAGAGCAGCAGGAACAGCGTCGTGCCCAGGAGGAGGAAATAGCTCCGTGACTCGGGTTGGAAGGCCCGGCCGAGCGAGATTCTCGCCGTGCGGGCCGAACGGGGCTCGTCAGTCGCCGAGGAGGCGGCGCTCGTTCGGGGTTTCGCCGTCGAGGGCGGCGGCATCGTTGGTCGCAGTGCCTGCGGACGCGCCGTATGCGTCCGAACTGTCGGTCGTGTCGTCGTCAGTCGGATCGCCTCCCAAGTAATGTCGCACGGCGTGTGCAAAGCGGTCGCCACGGTCGGAATAGTCGGTGAATTGATCCATCGACGCGGCCGCAGGTGCCAGAAGCACCACGTCACCGGGCACCGCGAGAGCGGCAGCCAGTTCGACAGCGACCGACATGACACTCTTAGTCTCCGTGCCCGTCACCTCTCGCACCGGAAGGTGGGGCGCGTGTCGCTGGAATGCCTCCCGGAGGGCCGAGCGATCCTCGCCGAGAAGTACGACCCCTCTCAGCTTGGGTGCGCGCGCACGTACGAGGGGCTCGATGTCGACGCCCTTCAGGAGCCCGCCCGCGATCCACACCACCGAGGGATACGCCGAGAGCGACGCTGCGGCGGCATGCGGATTCGTGGCCTTGGAATCATCGACCCAGGTGATGTCGTCGCGGATCTCGACGACCTCGATGCGGTGCCGATCGAGCTGGAAGGCATCGAGCGCCGACCTGATGGCCGGGATCGTCACGCCCACGCTGCGGGCGAGCGCTGTCGCCGCCAGGACATCGGCCACCGTGTGCGGTGCGCCCAGGCCTGCGGCGGCCAATCGAGCGACGGTGGTGATCTCGAGAGCCGAGCTGTGACGATCGTCGTGGAACGCGCGGTCGACGAGGATGCCGTCGACGATGCCGAGATCACTGGGGCCAGGCACACCGAGATCGAATCCGATCGCTCTCGCTCCGTCGACGACCTCCGCGTCTTCGACCATCTTGAGTGTCACCTCGTCGGCGCGGTTGTAGACGCACGCGCTTCGCGTGTTCGTATAGACGCGGGCCTTCGCGGCCACATAGGCCTCCATCGATCCGTGCCAATCGAGATGATCCTCGGCGACGTTGAGACAGACGGCAGCCCACGGGGACATGCTCGAGGTCGAATGCAACTGGTAGCTCGAGAGTTCGACCACGAAGACGTCGAAGCCCTGCGGATCACGCACAGCGTCGAGCACGGGTACACCGATGTTGCCGCAGGGCGCCGCCCGCAGCCCGCCAGCGGCGAGCATTGCAGCCGTCAGTTGCACGGTGGTCGTCTTGCCGTTCGTACCGGTCACGGCGATCCACTCGGCCGGAGCGCTTCCGGCGCCCGAGACGCCGACCTTGTCGCGCAGTCTCCAGGCGAGCTCGACGTCGCCCCACACAGGAATGCCGTGCTCGAGCGCCCACACGATCACCGGATGATCCGGATGGAATCCCGGCGACACGACCAGCAGCTCGGGATCGAGCGACTCCAGCTCCGACGGCACAGACACCAGCGGCGACGCCTGCACGAGATCTGCACCGATCACCTCGAGCATGAGCCGGTAACGGTCGTCGACCTTTTCGGCGACCACGAGCACACGTGAACCGAGCTCGGCCAGCGTGTCGGCCACGGAGAATCCTGTCACGCCGAGGCCCAGCACGCCCACGCGGAGGCCCGACCAATCGTCGTGCCAACTCGTCAGACCGAGCGCCCTGGCGTCGACCGGCTCCGTCATCGCGAGATCCACTCGAGATAGAACGACCCGACGCCCGCGGCGACGAGAAGTCCGGCGATGATCCAGAACCTCACCACGATGGTGACCTCTGCCCAGCCCTTGACCTCGAAGTGGTGATGGAGCGGACTGGCCAACCAGATGCGCTTGCCCTTGGTGAGCTTGAAGTAGGTGAGCTGAATGACCACCTGGCCGGCGACGATCACGAAGATTCCGCCGATGACGACGAGCAACAGCTCCGTGCGGCTCAGGATGGCGAGGGCAGCGAGCGCCCCGCCCAGCGCGAGAGAACCGGTGTCGCCGAGGAAGATCTTCGCGGGGTTCGTGTTCCACCACAGGAACCCGATGAGAGCCCCCACGATCGCGGCGGCGACGATCGCGAGATCCATGGGGTCGCGCACCTCGTAGCACTTGCCCACGACCTCGGCATTCAAGTGCGGGTTGAAGCAGTTCTGGCTGTCCTGCCAGAAGCCGATGAAGACGAACGCCCCGATGGCCAGGATGCTCGACCCGGGCGCCAGCCCGTCGAGACCGTCGGTCAGGTTCACGCCGTTCGACGTGCCCATGACGATCACACAGACCCACACCACGAAGGCGATGACGACGATGGCGGGGATGACGAGCATGTCGAAGTCGATGTGCGTGTCGCGCACGATCGAGATCGCTGTCGAGGCCGGGGTGACGCCGTTCTTGTCGGGAAAGTTCAGCGCGAGGATCGCGAAGGCGACGCCGACCACGATCTGTCCGATGAGCTTGGCTGCAGGGCCGAGACCCAGGCTGCGCTTTCGATGCGTCTTGATGAAGTCGTCGATGAATCCCACGACGCCGAGCCCGACCATGAGGAAGAGCACGAGAAGCGCTGAGATCGAGACGCCACGTTGAGTCAGGAGGAGAGCGACGAAATAGCCGAACAGCGTGGCGAGCACGATGACGATTCCGCCCATGGTCGGCGTTCCACGCTTGACGTGGTGCGTCTCCGGGCCGTCCATATTGATGAACTGGCCCCAGGCCAGTCGTTTGAAGAGCCTGATGAAGACGGGCGTCATGAACAGCGTGAAGACCATCGAGAGGGAGCCGGCTGCGAGAAGCGTGATCATGCGAAGAGCTCCCCCAGTCGGTCGCCGAGGAACCTCAACCCGGCGGAGTTCGACGACTTGACGAACACGATGTCGCCAGATTTCAGATCCGGCGCCAGGGCGTCATATGCCTCGTCGGCGGTCTCGACGAACTGCGACTCGCCGTCCCATGATCCCTCGTGCGTCGCCGCCAGGTGGAGGGCGCGCGCGCCCTCTCCCACGACGATCAGCTTCTCGATGCCGAGCCGCACGATCATGCGGCCGATCCGGTCGTGCTCTTCGAGCGAGAATTCGCCGAGCTCGCTCATCTCGCCGAGAACGGCGATCTTGCGCGACGTCGGTGTGGCGATCTGCGCCAGCGTCTTGAGTCCGGCGACCATCGAATCGGGGCTCGCGTTGTAGGCGTCGTTGATCACGGTCACGTTGTCGCGACCGCCGAGTACCTCCATGCGCCAGCGTTCCGCTCGAGTGACGGTCTGCAGGGCGTCGACGATGCGATCGATCCCGACCCCGAGGCTCTCTGCGGCCGCGGCGGCCGCCAGGGCGTTCATCACGTGGTGCTCGCCGAGAACTTTGAACCGCACCGGTCGGCTCTCGCCCGAGGCGAGGGTCAAGACGAAGTCTGTGCCACCGGCGTGTGCCGCCACGTCGTGCGCACGCACCGCAGCCCGCTCGTCGAGGCCGAACCACACGACTCGCGCCGCGGTCTTGTCTGCCATCCCCGCAACGCGGGCATCGTCGATGTTCAGCACCGCGACATCCGACTGCTCGAGGTCGGTGACCATCTCGGTCTTCGTGGCCAGCGTCGTGGCGATGCCGCCGAACTCTCCGGCGTGCGCGAGGCCCACGGTGAGAACCACCCCGACATCGGGTTTGGCCATACGGATGAGTCTCGTGATCTCCCCGGGGCCGGATGCGCCCATCTCGGCGACGAGATACCGGGTCGACGGCGTGAGCTTCAGCATGGTGAGAGGTGCGCCCACCTCGTTATTGAACGAGTCTCGAGGAGCGACCGTCTCGCCTTCGGACTCGAGGATCGAGCGCAGCAGGTTCTTGGTGGTCGTCTTGCCGTTCGATCCCGTGATGCCGACGATCCGCAACAGTCCGTGCTGCCGAACACGGCGCACCACCTCGGTCGCCAGCGCACCGAGGGCGAGTACGGCGTCGTCGACGATGATCTGAGCGACCATCGCATCGGACGGTCGTTCAGCGATCACGAGCGAGGCGCCGGCCGATACCGCTTTGTCGATGAAGAGGAATCCATCGCTGAACTCGCCGGGCTTGGCGACGAAGATGCCTCCGTCGCGAATCTCTCGCGAGTCGGTGTCGACGACGCCGGATACGACGGTCTCAGGCGAGATCCCTTGAGCCTCGAGGGTGCCAGGGATCACGAGCCGTCCGCCGGTGATGTCGGCGATGTCATGAAGTGTGAGCTGAAGCATGGGTCAGAGCCATCCGTATTCCTGCAGGGCGAGCCGTGCCTCGTCGCGCGCGGAGTAGGGAATCTTCTCGCCCGCGACTTCCTGATAGTCCTCGTGGCCCGGACCGGCATGCAGGATGACGTCACCCTCGCCGGCCACAGAGAGGGCCTTCCTGAATGCGAGCCTCGGGTCGGGGACCTCGTAGAGTTCGACATCGTCGCGAGCGTCACGCGCGGCATCCAGGAGCACCGAGCGAATCGACGCCGGATCTTCGAACCGGGGGTTGTAGTCGGTGATGACCACGACATCCGCGAGACGCGCGGCGATCGACGCCATGTCGACCCTCTTGGTCGTGTCCCTGTCTCCATCGGCACCGAAGACCATGATCACCCGGCCATCCGTGACTCGACGGAGTGCCTCGAGGGCGCTTTGGAACGCGTCGGGGCTATGCCCGTAGTCGATATAGACACGGGGGCCCGCGTCGGCAGACACCTTCTCGGCGCGACCGGGTACGAAGGCATCGATGCCGCCGTCTCGATCGAGCACGTGCGAGATCGCCTCGAGGTCGTAACCCGATTCGACCAGCATCACGATCGCCAGTGCCGCGTTCTCGGCCATGAACCGGCCGAGAATCGGGATACTCGTGGTGATCGATCGATGATCGGGGCCTTCGATCGTGAACCGCGTGTAATCGACGGTCTCTTCGAGGATCGTCATCCGCCAATCCGCAGCGACTCCCGGCTTCGTCGAGATCGTCGCGACGGGGATTCGTGACTCGTCCGCGAGCCGGGAACCCCATTCTCCGTCGACGAGAACAACTCCGCGGCGGGCGCGATCCGGTTCGAACAGCGCGCGCTTCGCCTCGAAGTAGTCCTCCATCCGGCCGTAGTCGTCGAGGTGGTCGTGCGTGAGATTCGTGAAACCGACGACGTCGAAGACGATGCCATCTACTCGGTGTCGAGTCAGCGCCTGCGCCGAGACCTCGATGATCACCGACCGCACCTCCGCCTCGCGCATGCGGGCGAGCAGAGCATGCACCTCGGTGGCCTCCGGGGTCGTCAGCGTGCTGGTGATACGCAGCTCGCCGATGCCGCGCTCGGCCGTGGTGCTGAAGCCGGCGACGATGCCGAGCTGCGACAGGATCGCGTCGAGGATGTAGGTCACGCTCGTCTTGCCATTGGTGCCGGTCACGCCGAACAGCGTGGGCGGATCGTCGAGAGTGCGGTAGATCCAGGCCGACACCGCGCCCAGAGCCTCGCGCGGATGCGGAGTGACGATCACCGGCAGTCCGCTGTCTGCGGCGAGGGCGGCGCCCTGCGAGTCGGTGAGTATCGCCACGGCGCCGCTCTGAGCGGCGGCAGCGGCGAATGCGGCACCGTGCACATTGCGTCCGGGCAGACCGACGTAGAGGTCGCCGGGCAGGATGTCCTTCGACGTCAGGCTGATGCCGGTGACGGAATCGGGCGCGAACTCACCGATCTGCTCGAGCTCGAAGTCGGCGACGAGCTGAGAGAGCGATCGTGCGATCGGATGTTCCGGGCGCAGTCCCTGCGAAACCCGATCCGGCACAGATGACTCCTTCATTCAGTAAGTAGTGGGCAGGTTGGGCGCTGGAACCGTGGACGGCTGCACCCGATATGTCTTCAGCACCTGTGACAGTACCTTCTGGAAGACCGGCGCTGCCGCCAGTCCAGATGTAATGGTAACGGGCTTCCTGATGGTGACCGAAACCACGTACTGAGGATCGTCCGATGGTGCCATGCCCGCCATCGACGTGAGATACGCGCCTCCATATGCACCCGAACCGTTGCTCATCTCGGCCGTTCCGGTCTTGGCGGACACTCGGTATCCCGGGATCTTCAAGGCATCGGCGGCGTATCCGGTCGTCGCCACGGACTCCATCATGTGCACGGTGTCCTGGGCGGCCTGGGGCGAGATGACCTGCTCGCCGGTGGAGGGGGCGGGAGCGTCTGTGACTGTGCCGTCGTCGTGCCGACATCCCTCGAAGAGCTGGACGGGCATCCGCACGCCGTTGTTGGCGATGGCCTGGTACGCGCTCGCCATCTGCACCGCAGTCACGGTGAGTCCCTGACCGAACGTCGTGTTGTAGATCGTCTGATCGTCGAGCTGGGTCGGGCCGCTGACTCCACCGGGAAGGATGTCACCGGAATCCTCACCGACGAATCCGACCTCGGTCGGCTTTCCCAGGTGGAACTTGTTCATGTAGTCCCAGCGCTGATCGACGGACATGTTGTTGCTGAGCATGGAGATGCCCGTGTTCGAGGACTGCTCGATGACACCGGTCAAGGTCCAGCGCATGTCTGGGTGATAGAACGAGTCGTGGATGACGGCGTCGCCCGACTTGTACTCGTAGGGCGCGAGCACCTGGCTAGCCGGAGTCGCAGCGCCGGCGTCGATCAGAGACGCCGCCGTGATGGATTTGAACGTCGAGCCGGGCTCGAAGGGATCGCTGAAGACCTTGGCGCCCCGATAGGCCGGGTCGGTGGCGTCGATGTTATTCGGATCGACGGTCGGATACTCGGCCGCCGTGAGGATCTTGCCCGTCTTGGCCTCGGTCACGACGACTGTGCCCGATTCGGCGCCGACCTCGGTCACGCGCTGGGCCAGAGCCTCTTGGGCGAAGTACTGCAGGTCGCTGTTGATCGTCAGCTGCACCTTGCCACCATCGACAGCCTTCTTCAGGGTCACAGTGGATCCGGGAATCGCTACGCCGTCTTCTCCGGTCTCTGTCACCTCGCTGCCATCGCTGCCGGCGAGGCACGCGTTCTGCGTGAGTTCGGTGCCCGCCAATGCGGTTCCGTCTGCGCCGACGAATCCTACGAGGTTGCCCGCGACGCTGCCGTCGGGATACGTGCGCGACTGATCGGCCTTGTAGTAGAGCCAGGGGATGTCGAGCGCGCGGATCGCGTTGTAGGTCGACACATCGACGGACTTCGAGATCTGCGCGTACCGCGAGGTGGGGTCGGCCGTGACGATGGCCGTGATGACGGCCGGGTCGAGCCCCATCACCGATGCGAGTTCACCGATCGCCTGATCGGCACTGACCTTGACGTCGCCGGATCCGTCTGCAGCCGGGCGATCGAATTCGGCGACGGCCGAGGGGTCTGCCTCGATGGCGTAACGCAGGATGCTGGTGGCCAGCACCACACCGTTGGCGTCGACGATGTCGCCGCGCGTGCCCAGAGTGACCGTGCTGTCGGAACGACTGGCGAGCGAGGTGGCGTTCAGGCTGTCGGCCTGAACGATCTGAATATCGACGAGCCTGACGCAGAACACCGACACCACGGCGACGATGATGAGCACCGCGATGGTCACGCGCCCTCGAGTTGTTCTGGCTGTCGTCGGGGTCACGTGCGGCCTTTCATTCGGCTGGTGAGCGGGTCACCGGTCGGTCAGTGCGTCTGCGGGGAAGGAAGAGCACCCTGCCACGGTACGCTCGGGTCGGGCGCCGCCGTCGGAGGCGCGCTCGACACATCGGGAACGGGCGCGGCGACGACGGGGTCGGGCTGCAGCAACGAGTTCGGCACGAGGGCCTGGTCGGCAGCGATCGGGGCATTGGCGGCGGAGGCAGGCGTGGGCGAACCGAGAACGGCTCCGTCGGAGAGTCTGAGATAGACCGTGTTTCCGTTGGCGACCATGCCGAGCGTCTGCGCGTTCTGCACCAGATTCTGAGGCGACGACAGGGCCGTCAGCTGCTCGCTCAGCGCCTGATTCGTCCGCAACAGATCCTTCAGCTTCGACTGCTGCGCTGAAACCTGGTAGGCCCCGTCGGAGAGCCCGATGGTCAACAGGAGCTGGGCGAGGGCGATGATCGCGATGCCGCCGATAGCGACCGCGGCGTAGACGATCCGAGGCCGCCGCCGCTGACGAGGCATGCTGTCCGGCGCAGGCTTGAGCCATCGACGCCGCGGTTCGATCGCGGGCGCCGATGCGGGTGAGCCGAGTCGGGAGACGGGCACGGTGGCCAGGTTGGTCATGAGGCGCTCCTGATGCGTTCGGCAGCTCGAAAACGGACAGGGGTGGCTCGAGGGTTCTCGGCCTTTTCTTCATCGGTCGCCAGTTCGGCGCCGCGGACGAGGAGCGACAGCTCTGGCTTGTGCTGCGGCAGCTCGACAGGCAGGCCGGGAGGGGCCGTGGACACGCTGAGCGACTGGAGTGCTCGTTTGACGATGCGGTCCTCGAGCGACTGGTACGACATCACGACGATGCGACCGCCGACTCGCAGCGAACCGATGGCCGCGGGGATGGCACGCTCCAGCACGCTGAGCTCCTGGTTGACCTCGATCCGCAGCGCCTGGAAGACGCGCTTGGCGGGGTGGCCTGCGCGCGACAGAGCGGCGGGCGTGGCCTGCTGAAGGAGATCGACGAGATCGGCGGATCGCACGAGAGGCTGTTCGGCGCGCCGCTGCACGATTCGTCGCGCATACCGGTCGGCCAGTTTCTCCTCGCCGTAGTCGCGGAAGATGCGACGGAGGTCGAACTCGGAATACTCGGCGAGAATCATCTCGGCCGTCAGAGGGGCATCCTGATCCATGCGCATGTCGAGAGGCGCGTCCTTCGAGTACGCGAAGCCGCGCTCGGCGCGGTCAAGTTGCATACTCGAGACGCCGAGATCGAAGAGGACGCCGTCGACCGACGGGATGCCGAGCTTCTGTAGACCGGCGTTGATCTCGTCATAGACGCAGTGCACGAGATGCACCCGATCTCCGAAGGGCTTCAGTCGACCTTCGGCGAGTGCCAGGGCCTGCAGGTCGCGGTCGAGACCAACGAGCGTGAGCTCGGGGAAGCGAGTGAGGAACGCCTCCGCGTGTCCACCGAGCCCGAGGGTGGCGTCGACGAGAACAGCGCCAGGTCGTTCGAGAGCCGGCCCCAGAACGCTGATGCAGCGCTCGAGCATGACCGGAGTGTGGATTCGTGTGACGTCTTCCATGGTGTATCGACCTGTTCGTTCTGCCTGATCCCCATCCATTCCGACCTGGCACCGGGGAAGTGTGTCAGGGCGAGGAACGGCTGGGAGTCACGCGGAACGACTAGAAGAGGCCGGGAATCACCTCCTCGTCGGTCTCGGAGAACGCGGCCTCCTGGGCGGCCAGATAGGTGTTCCAGGCTTCGGCGTCCCAGATCTCGGCCCGCGACCCGGCGCCGATGACGACCAGTTCGCGCTCGAGGCCGGCGTAGCTGCGCAGATGAGCAGGAATGCTGACGCGGTTCTGCTTGTCGGGTACAGATGCGTCGGCGCCGGAGAGGAAGACGCGCATGTAGTCACGCGCCTGCTTGCTAGTGACCGGCGCCTGCCGGATCTTGTTGTGGAGTTCTTCGAACTCGGCAGAGCTGAACACGTACACGCAGTGTTCCTGTCCGCGCGTCAGCACGACTCCGCCTTCGAGTTCATCTCTGAACTTCGCGGGAAGGATGATGCGACCTTTGTCGTCGAGTTTGGGAGCGTACGTGCCAAGGAACATCGTCCTTTCTCCCCCTCGAATCCGGCCAGGTGTTGGGTGTTCCTCCACGCTACTCCACTTCACACCACCAAACAACGAAAAACCGCGATTAAAGCCGTGAATGGGCTCCGACTTCCGCGTCAGTAAAGGAGTTGCGGCAGTGGAGGAAAATGGAGGAGTTTTGCGCTTTCGAGCGCGTCGCCATCCCATTTCGGTGCACGAGCGGGAGCTCGAGGTCGCCAGACGACAAAAAAGGGGGCCGACCCGAAGGTCGGCCCCCTTGTGTGGAGGTGTGTGGAAGAAGCGGCTTTCGGCCTACTCCTCGCGGTCCTGACGCTTGTCCCAGCGATCGTTGAGCTTGTCCATCAGATTGGTCTTGGATGCGGCGGCGCTGGGCGAAGAGCCCGTTCGTGGGCCGGATGACGGCCGCCCGGCTGACGACGACGGACGAAGGGCCAGAAGGACCCCGGCGAACATGCCCACGAAACCGACGATTCCAATGATGGGAAGGTGCGTGATCACGCCGACGATGACGACCACGAGTCCGGCGATGGCGAGAAGAATGCCGAGGACGAGAGCGCCGTAGTTGACTCTGCCTCTGCCGGCGTTGACCGCCGATACGAAATCGGCATCGTTGTGATAGAGACTGCGCTCCATCTCATCTAGAAGCTTTTGCTCCTGCTCGGAAAGCGGCATCCTATTCACCTCAGGCTCAGTCACACGCGTCGTACTTGAAGCGATTGTAGTGCTCAGCATCTGGCTAGGCTAGGCACGTGACACAAAGCACGCACCTGGTAAGCCAGGTCGACACCGAAATCGCCGAGTTTCTCGCGTCTCGTGAACCTATTCTCGTCGCTGTCGCGGACGAACTGTCCTTCTTCACCGATTTCTCCCGGGATCTTCTCAGCGGCGGCAAGCGGTTTCGCGCACGGTTCTGCATCGCCGGATGGCAGGCGACCTCAACGCTCGCCCAGGCGGAGGAAGAGACAGCCGTCATCACGCTCGCCGCGGCGCTCGAGGTATTTCACTCCGCGGCCCTGGTGCACGACGACATCATCGACAACTCGGACACGCGTCGAGGGATGCCCGCGGCTCACATTCGATTCGCCGCACTCCACCGAGACCAGAAGTTCGTCGGCTCGGCCGACACGTTCGGTCGCGCCAGCGCCATCCTGCACGGTGACCTTCTTCTGGGGTGGAGCGACGAACTCGTCGACGTGGCGCTCGACCTGTTGACCGATCGAGGCAGAGCCCGCTCGACGAGAGCGGAGTTCAACCGCATGCGCACCGAGGTCACCGTCGGGCAGTACCTCGACATCCTCGAAGAGAACGCGTGGCCGACCGTTCCCGATACAGAGACGATCCGCCGCGCGGAACGGGTCATGACCTTCAAGTCGGCGAAGTACAGCGTCGAGGCGCCGCTCGCTCTGGGCGCCCTCATCGGCGGCGCATCCGCGGCGCAACTCCAGTCTCTGCGCCGCTTCGGCCTTCCGCTCGGACTGGCGTTCCAGCTGCGAGACGATGTTCTCGGTGTCTTCGGCGATGCGGCTGTGACCGGAAAACCCGCGGGCGACGATCTGCGCGAAGGCAAACGCACGGTTCTGGTGGCGCTTGCCCGCCAGACGATGGGCGAACCTCAGCGAGAAGCATTCGACGACGCCCTCGGTCGACCCGACCTCGACGACACGACCATCGCCGATCTGCAGCAGCAGATCGAATTCAGCGGCGCACTCGAGAGCGCCGAGCGGTCGATTGCGTCATATACGACCCAGGCGCTTGACGCTCTGCGCGCCGCGGATCTCGAGAGGGAAGCCGTCGCGGAGCTGGAGCATCTCGCCCGGCTCCTCACGGAGCGCTCGTCGTGACGAGCTGATCGCTCAGGCCAGAGCCTGCGCCACCCGACGGACCTCAGCCTTCCGTCCGGCGAGCAAGGCGTCGATCGGGGCGACCCCGAGCGACTCCTCTTCTTCGAGCAACCACTTCATCGCTTCCTCGGGCACGAAACCGGAATCGAGGAGCACGATGATGGTGCCCTTCAATTCCGGCAGAGGCTCGCCGTCGCGGATGAAGACATCCGGCACGACGAGGACCTTGTCTCGGCGGATGGCGAGCAGGGAATGCTCCTCGATCATCTTGCGGACTCGACCCGGTGTGGAACCGAACATCTCGGCGACGTCGGGGATGGTCAACCAGGTTCTTGCTGGGGTGTTTTCACTCACGTGCCAAGCCTGCCACGATCGGGGCCGTCCCCGGCACCCCGGCACCGATATCGCATCGTTATGACGGACTCGCGCGGCGCGCCGATGCACCGTTGACGAGTCCCGGCATACATGGAATTCTTGACGCACGGGTGAGATGAGTATTGCGAGGTGCACGGCCGCTATGACGAGGTCGCCGAGCCGCGCACGACGAGTGCGACGCCATCCGCCTCGTTCCTTCGTCGCTGCGGTCGCACTCCCCTTTGTTCTGGTCGGACTCGTGGCTTCGAAAGTCGCAGCGTCGTCGAATCGCCGCAGAGATCGAGCCCTCACACCCGAACCCGAAAGCACACAGGCCGAGAACGTCGAGCCCGACGAACCGTCGTACCGCGTCGAATTGGGCGATACCGTCAGCGAGATCGCCATCCGTCACGGCCTCCCAACCGCCCATGTGCTGGCGCAGAACGGCCTGAGTTGGAAGACCCCCATCTTTCCAGGGCAGCTTCTGCGACTAGAACCGATCCCCGACGATCTCGAATGGCCCGCGGCCGAGACCGCCGACAAGCGCAACAGGCGTGCCGGCTGATCGTTCGCACCGGCGGCACGGCGCGTCTTCATCTTCGCGGTGTCTATCCCGACTTCCGTGCCCGCGGCTCTCTAAACTTCATTCGTGACCACCGCGCCCACTGACCCTATGATCGGACGTCTCATCGACGGTCGGTACCAGGTGCGGTCGCGCATCGCCCGGGGCGGCATGGCTACCGTCTATCTCGCGACCGACCTTCGACTCGAACGTCGCGTCGCCATCAAGATCATGCACGGCCACCTCGCCGACGAATCCAACTTCAAAGAACGCTTCGTACAAGAAGCCCGGTCGGCCGCGAGGCTGGCGCACCCCAACGTGGTCAACGTCTTCGACCAGGGCCAGGACTCGGACATGGCGTACCTGGTCATGGAGTATCTGCCGGGCATGACTCTGCGTGACCTCTTGAAAGACTATGGAACGCTCACGACCGAGCAGACCCTCGACATCATGGACGCCGTTCTCGGAGGTCTTGCGGCAGCACACAAAGCAGGAATCGTGCACCGCGATCTCAAACCCGAGAACGTGCTGCTCGCCGACGACGGCCGGATCAAGATCGGCGACTTCGGACTCTCTCGCGCGACCTCGGCCAACACGGCCACCGGCCAGGCGCTGCTCGGAACGATCGCGTACCTCTCCCCCGAGCTCCTGACCCGAGGCACGGCAGACGCACGAAGCGACATCTACGCCGCCGGCATCATGATGTACGAGATGCTCACTGGCGCTCAGCCGTTCGTCGGCGACCAGCCGATGCAGATCGCGTTCCAGCACGCCAACGATCAGGTGCCCCGCCCCAGCGCCGTGAACCCCTCGGTGCCGCGCGACCTCGACGACCTCGTGTTATGGGCGACCGCGAAGGATCCGGTCGACCGTCCGACAGATGGTCGCGCCATGCTCGAACAGCTTCGGCTCACCGAGCAGAGCATGTCCGCGACCCAGGCAGCGACGACCGGTATCCAGCGCACGGTCGTTATGCCCGCGGCGCTCAGCCCCGATATCGCGGCGGCGCAGGCGCAGACGCAGGCGTTCAGG
Organism: Agreia sp. VKM Ac-1783; assembly: GCF_900177765.1. GTDB lineage: Bacteria > Actinomycetota > Actinomycetes > Actinomycetales > Microbacteriaceae > Agreia. Next base: position 84,004 of record NZ_FXWI01000002.1, on the reverse strand, counting down.
CAGACCGGCATGACCTCAGCTCTGAACGTGCCGAAGCCGTCTACAGCGCCGCAGCGAGCCCCCCAGGCGACAGCAGCGCACAGCGCGGTCGCCTCGGCCCCCGCGGCGCGCCTCAAAGCATCGACGGCGGTACGCCGACGACGTGCGTTCTGGCTGGTGGGCATCGTCATACTCGTCGTTGCGCTGGCCGGTGGCACCGGATGGTATTTCGGAGTAGGACCGGGCGCCCAGTTGACCATCCCTTCGGTCGCCGGTCAGGCACCAGACGCTGCTCAGTCGACCCTCGAGGAGCTCGGTGTCGTGGTCACACGTGCCGATCAATCGAGCGTGACTGTTCCGGCGGGAACGGTCATCGGTACCGATCCATCGTCCGGCGCTCACGTCGCTCGCGACTCCGCAGTCTCTCTCATCGTGTCGACAGGGCCGGCACAACTGCCACTTCCCCAACTTATCGGTGCCGACAAGGCCTCGGCCGAACAGGCGATCAAACAGGCCAAGTTCACGGTGGGCAGCGAGACGCAGGTCTTCTCGAGCAACGCAGCGGCGGGAATCGTCCTCGACGCGTACAACGCCGATGGCGCGAGCCTGGCGAGCAACGGATCCACAGAGGGCGTGATCTACAGCGAGGCACAGCCTGTCTCCCTCTTGGTCTCCGCCGGCTCCATCCCTGACGTGTCCGACAAGACCGTCGATGAGGCGACAGCGACCCTGCAGGCGGTCGGCCTGTCTGCTGCCGCCGGCGAGCAGGTCTACAGCGACTCCATCGAGGAGGGCAAGGTGATCCAGGCGATCGCCCCCGCCGACACCGTCCGCCCCGGAGACACGATGTCGCTTCAGATCTCGCGCGGTCCCGAGCCGGTCGCGGTTCCAGATGTCGTCGGCAAGTCGTGGGATAAGGCAAAGGCAACACTGGAAAGTCTAGGTTTCAACCTCGATTACAGCTTTGTTGCTGACCTACGCCCCGAGGCGTTCACCGTCAGTGCCATCAATCCCGGGGTCGGAACGAGCGTTCCGCGTGGCACGAAGGTTACTGTGAACTTCGCGCTCTGATCAACTGATCGAGTTAAAGCCGAACGCTCGCGTCCGGATGCGTGAGGCATCCGGGCGCGAGCGCACCGAACCGGTCGAACGTCGTCAGGCCTTTCGAGCCTCGCCGAGTTCTTCGGCGACGAGGAACGCGAGTTCGAGAGACTGCATGTGATTGAGCCGGGGGTCGCACAGCGACTCGTACCGAGTGGCCAGATCGGCCTCGTCGATGTGCTCGGAGCCGCCGAGGCACTCCGTGACGTCGTCACCCGTGAGCTCGACATGGATGCCGCCCGGGTGCGTTCCGGCGGCGCGGTGGGATTCGAAGAATCCCTTGACCTCGTCGACGACGTCATCGAAGCGGCGGGTCTTGTAGCCCGTCGGCGTGGTCAGCCCATTGCCGTGCATCGGGTCGGTGACCCACAGTGGAGTCGCGTCAGCCGACTTGATCGTCTCGAGCAGGGGCGGCAACGCGTCGCGGATCTTGCCGGCGCCCATACGAGTGATGAACGTGAGGCGGCCGGGCTCTCTGTTCGGGTCGAGCTTGTCGATGAGCCGCAGCATGTCGTCGCCACTCGTGGTGGGGCCGAGCTTGACTCCGATCGGGTTGCGCACCCGGCTGAGGAAGTCGACGTGCGCCCCGTCGAGGTCGCGGGTACGCTCGCCGATCCAGAGGAAGTGACTCGACGTGTTGTACGGGGTTCCCGTGCGCGAATCGATGCGCGTCATGGGGCGCTCGTAATCGAAGAGCAGGGCCTCGTGGCTCACGAAGAACTCGGTGCGCTTCAGCGCCTCGAAGTCCGCACCGCAGGCGATCATGAACTTGACGGCCCGGTCGATCTCGCGGGCGAGGTGCTCGTACCTGACGTTGGCCGGGTTCGATGTGAAGCCCTTGTTCCAGTCGTGCACCTGTCGCAGGTCGGCGAAGCCGCCCTGGGTGAAGGCGCGGATCAGATTGAGGGTCGACGCCGCCGTGTGGTACCCCTGCACGAGTCGACGAGGGTCTGCCTCGCGGGACTCGGGAGTGAAGTCGTACCCATTGACGATGTCTCCGCGGTAGGCGGGCAGCGTGACGGATCCCCGTGTCTCGGTGTCGCTCGAGCGAGGCTTCGCGAACTGCCCGGCCATGCGTCCCATCTTGATGACGGGCATCGAGGCGCCGTAGGTGAGAACGACGGCCATCTGCAGCACCGTCTTGACCCGATTGCGGATCTGCTCTGCCGTCGCGCCGGAGAAGGTCTCGGCGCAGTCGCCTCCCTGAAGCAGGAACGCTTCTCCGCGGGCGGCCACAGCCAGCCTGTCTCTGAGGTTGTCGACCTCGCCGGCGAAGACGAGTGGCGGCAGGCCCGCGATCTCAGCAGATGCGGACTCTACCGCTACGCTGTCTGGCCAAGTCGGCTGCTGCTTGACCGGGAGACCTCGCCAATAGTCCAACCCGGCGATCACAGACTCATCTGCTTGAACGACCAGTTCGGTTGGATCTACCACGTGAGGGATTCCGTATCTGTTGCTTTCGAGTGTGCGGTCCAGCCAGGTGAAGGCCGTCCGCGTCAACGAACGACGCTCGTCCGTTTCTCCTTTACCGAAGTCGCGTAGACATCTGCATATTCCTGGCCCGAGAGCCGCTGCAGTTCGTACATGATCTCGTCGGTGACGCTCCGAAGGATGAATCGGTCGGATTCCAACCCCTCGAACCTAGAGAAATCTAGCGGCTGGCCGATGATGACGCCAACTCTCCTGATCTTCGGGACCTTCGTGCCGATGGCCATCACCTTGTGCGTATCGATCATCGCGACGGGAATGACGGGAACGCCGGCCTCGAGGACCATCCGCGCCACACCGGTTCGGCCCCGATACATCTTTGCGTCCGGACTCCGGGTGCCTTCCGGGTAGATACCGAGGAGGTCGCCCCGGCCCAGTACGGCGAGTCCCGTGTTCAGCGAGGCCTCCGATGCCTTGCCGCCGGACCGGTCGATCGGCAACTGACCGGTTGCGAGAAAGAAGCCCCGCACGAGAGCACCCTTGATGCCCTTGCCCGTGAAGTAGTCGCTTTTGGCGAGGAAGGACACGCGCCTCGAGAGCACGAGGGGAAGGATCACGGAGTCGATGAACGAGAGATGATTGCTAGCCAGAATGGCTCCGCCCGTGCGCGGCACGTTCTCGAGTCCTCGAATCCACGGACGGAACACCGTGAGCACGATAGGCCCGGCGATCAGGTTCTTCATGATCCAGTAGAACATCGTGTGCCTTCGGCTCAGATCTGCGCGGCGTAGAGACGTGCGAGATCGGCGGCGCCGACGACCCCCGCATCGTTGACGAGTTCGGCGATCCTGAACTCCGGTTCCGGGTGATACCCGCGAGCGGGCAGATTGTCGAGAAAAGACTGTCGGATGGGGTCGAGCAGCAGGTTTCCGGCTTGAGCGACCCCTCCACCGATCACGAACAGTTGGGGATCGAGCACAGCGGCCAGGCTGGCACTCGCCTGTCCGATCCAATGACCGAGCTCGCGAAGGGCCGCGAGGGCGCCGGGGTCGCCCGTCTGGATGAGTTCGCTCACCTCGTGGCCCGTCAACACGCCGACACGAGTCCGAGCGGCCGCCAGAGCGATGCCGATGCCGCCGGCATCCGCCAACTCGTTCGAGTAGCGCAGGAGCGCTCGGCCAGAGCCATACTGCTCGATGCAGCCGCGGGCACCGCATCCACAGGGAAGCCCGTCGGGAACGACGCGCATGTGGCCCAACTCTGCCGCCGCGCCGAAGCCACCGCGGAACATGCGATCAGAGGAGACGATGGCTCCCCCGACCCCCGTTCCGATGGTGAGCATGCACATGTCGCTGACCAGGCGGCCCGCGCCGTAGCGGAACTCGGCCCATCCCGCCGCATTCGCATCGTTCTCGATGATGACGCGATAGGGCACGCGCCGCTCGAGCTTTTCGCGGAACGGTTCGTTGCGGTAGCTGATGTTCGGGGCGTAGTACACCGTCGACTGAGCAGCATCGATGAATCCGGCGGCGGCCACGCCGACCGCGGCGACGTCGTAGCCGTCTGCGAGCTCGGTGATCATCGCGACGACCGAGTCCTCGATGTTCTGGATGTCGACGGCCTGGGTGGGTCGTCGGTCGAATCGCACGATCTGCCCGAGGTCGTCGACCAACGCGCCAGCGATCTTCGTTCCGCCGATGTCGATGCCGATGGCGTGCATGAAACCCGTGTCCTTCCACGTCGACGGCCGCTGGGGCGAGGACGTCGCTTGCGATGCGCGTTCCGACAAACGGTCGAGTGCGCCAAGTAGAGTGTAGTTATCCGGCGCCATCCAGCACCATTTGACCGGAGCATCGGCCTCAAGCGCCGACGAGCACATTGACCTGTTGACAAAGGAGTTGACGTGGAAGAATTCTCTGTACCCGCCGTCGTGAAGGCCGACCCCGACGCGAACGTCACCGACCTGCTGCTCGCTCGAGCAGCGGCGACACCGGATGCGCCACTGTTCGCCATCCCCGACGGAGATGACGGCTGGAGCGAGATCACCGTGGCCGAGTTCCTGCATCGCGTTCGTGCGACGGCCAAGGGACTCATCGCCCGCGGCATCAAACCGGGCGACAAGATCGGTTTCATGTGCAAAACGCGGTACGAGTGGACGGTCGTCGATTTCGCCACGTGGTTCGCGGGAGCGATCCTTGTTCCGATCTACGAGACCTCGTCGCCCAGCCAGGTGCAGTGGAATCTCAGCGACTCGGGCGCCGTCGCCGTGATCCTCGAAACCGCCGACCACTTCGCCAAGTTCGACGAGGTTCACCCCGACCTCCCGCTGATCGACCGGGTCTGGCAGATCGATCTCGGCGACCTCGACAAGATCGTCTCCTCCGGCACCGGTGTCAGCGACGAGGCGCTCGAGGAGGCACGCTCCCTCGCCAAAGGCAGCGATCTGGCCACGCTCATCTACACCTCGGGAACGACCGGGCGGCCGAAGGGGTGCATCTTGACGCACTCCAACTTCGTCGAGCTGAGTCGCAACGCCGGGGTCGTGATGCAGGAGATGCTCGGGCCGGGCGCATCCACGCTGCTGTTCATCACCACGGCGCACATCTTCGCCCGGTTCATCTCGGTGCTCTGCGTGCACGCCGGTGTGAAGGTGGGTCACCAGCCCGACACCAAGAAGCTGCTGACCTCACTCGCAAGCTTCCGACCGACCTTCCTCCTCGCCGTGCCGCGAGTCTTCGAGAAGGTCTACAACTCCTCCGAGCAGAAGGCGGAGACAGGAGGAAAGGGTGCCATCTTCCGCAAGGCCGCCGCGGCCGCGATCGAGCACTCGGTCGCCCTGGATGCCGGCAAGGTCCCTCTCGGCCTGCGACTGAGATTCGCTCTCTTCGATCGTCTCGTGCTCTCGAAGATCCGCCAGGCCATGGGCGGTCGCGTGCAGTACGCCGTATCGGGCTCGGCCCCCCTCGGCCACCGTCTCGGCCACTTCTACCGCAGCCTGGGCATCAAGATCCTCGAGGGCTACGGTCTCACCGAGACGACCGCGCCCGCGACCGTCAACCTCGTGTCGAAGTTCAAGATCGGCACCGTCGGCCCTGCGCTCCCGGGAGTGGGAGTCCGGATCGCCGACGACGGCGAGATCCAGGTCACCGGCGTCAACGTGTTCGCCGGGTACTGGAACAACGAGGAGGCGACCCGGGAGGCGATGGATGGCGTCTGGTTCAAGACCGGCGACATCGGCGCGTTCGACTCCGACGGCTTCCTCACCATCACCGGCCGCAAGAAGGAGATCATCGTGACCGCGGCCGGCAAGAACGTCGCGCCGGCCGTTCTCGAGGATCCGATCCGCGCGAATCCTCTTGTGGGGCAGGTGATCGTGGTCGGCGATCAGAAGCCCTTCATCTCTGCGCTGATCACGCTCGATCCCGAGATGCTTCCTGTCTGGCTCGCCAACAACGGCCAGCCATCCGACCTCTCGCTTGCCGACGCCGCCCAGAACCCTGCCGTGCTCGCCGAGATCCAGCGCGCGGTCGACCAGGCGAACAGCACTGTTTCGCGAGCCGAGTCCATCCGCAAGTTCGTGGTGCTGAGCAACGACTTGACCGAGGACTCGGGTCATCTGACTCCGAAGCTCACGATCAAGCGACACGTGATCATGAAGGATTTCGCCGACGACGTCGAGCGTATCTATCAGGCTGCGCCCGCCACCGAGGGCCAGTCGCTCATTCTCTGACCCCACCACCGGGGCTCGCCCCTCAAGCTTCCGATTCACTGACAACCCGCCCGTTTGGTCGGTGTTGTCCAGCGCGCTCGTGAATCATCTTCTTAGACGATCGTCTAGGAAGGTGAGCGAGGATGGACGAGTCCGAGAACCGAGTTGTACACAACGCGATCTGTCACGTCCCCAACGTCGACGAGCCACTCGTGATGGAGTGCGACTGCCTGATCGGTCACGACCATCTCGGAAGCTACTCTCTCAGCGCCGACCTCGCCCACTCCCTGACGAGCTTCATCAGACGAACCGCCGCGGCGCGCCGCCGACGCGGCTGACCACTCAGCAAGGGAGACCACCATGTCACGCATCCGCACCACGACAGAGTCGACGGCTCGGCACACCGGCGTACCCCGCGCCCTCGCCGGCGCAGTGATTCTCGGCCTCGCCTTCACGGGCGCGGTCGGATCCGCCCAGGGCGCTACGGCGGCCACAATGACTTCCGCCACCGCGCAGACGTCGTCGGTCACCGGCTCAGCAGAGCACCGTTCCGCCGACGCGGACGCGCTCGATCCGATCGGGTCACTCGTGGCACAACGGCTCGCCCTCGCCGAGCCCGTCGCCCAGTCGAAGTGGCTGAGCGGAAAGCCCATCACGGATGCCGTACGAGAGCAGGCCGTCGTCGACGAAGCTGTGGCTCTCGCCACGAAGGACGGCGTCGACCCGGCTCTCGTGGAGCGCGTCATCCGTGCGCAGATCGCCGCCAGCAAGGTGGTGCAGAACGGCCTGTTCACCGCGTGGAAGCACAATGTCGAGACGCCTCCCACGACCGCTCCTGACCTCACGACGATTCGCCCCCAATTGGACTCGATCGACACCGCGCTCGTGACGGCCATCGGCGACGCATCCGTCGTGGCGAACGACTCGAGATGTTCACACGCCGTCGATGCAGAGCGCGACCGAACGTATCCGGGCATGGATTCGCTCGAGCGCAAGGCCGTGAGAGTAGCCTGGGCGTCTTTCTGCGCGAGCTGACCTGGCACTCCGCGGTCGCACCCCACGCTGAAGGCGACGCTCGATCTCCGTATAATTGGCCTTTTGCAGAGATCCGGACAGCGGCAGAGGAGGCTCATGAATCGCCGAGTACAAGCGATGGAGGCCTCGAAGGCTGCCATCATCGAGGCAGCGGGGCGGCAGTTCGGCACCTTCGGGTACGAGGCGACGACCTTCTCTCGCGTTGCTGAGGCGATGGGCAAGCCGAAGTCCGCCATCGGATACCATCTGTTCCCCTCGAAGCTCGCACTCGCGACCGCCGTGATCGAACAGCAACAGCACCGGTGGAAGAGCCTCTACGAGCGGCTGCCTCAGCAGCCGGGACTCGAACGGCTCACGGCCTTTCTTCTGACAACGTCTCTCGACGCTCGCTCGTGCCCGATAGCGGGAGGCGCGACGCGACTGCTTCACGAACTCCTCGAGGCCAAAATCGAGGTGCCTCGTGAGTTCGATTGGGCCGCGGTCGTCAGGCAACAGCTCGAACTCGCGGTAAGCGACTCTGGCGGCAACCCCGAGGATCTGCCCGACCGGACCGTCGCCCTGCTCCTCAGCGCCACGTTCGGGCTCTGGGGCGGGTCGATGACGGTGAGCGCCGACGAGTTCGAGATTCGACTCAAGTCGCTGTGGGCGCCGCTCTTCGAATCGTGGGGCATCTCAGACGCGGCAGAACGCGTCGAGCGAGTGAGCGCCCTAGACACGACAGAGATCGACCACCCCACGCCCGATCCTGACGCGGCCTAGAACCAGTCGGACTCTCGAACCTGCTTCATGGCCTCTCGCCGGGCCGGCTTGTCGAGCCGATCCAGGTAGAGCAGTCCGTCGAGGTGGTCGGTCTCGTGCTGAAGAGCCTGGGCCATCACGCCGGTACCCGAGACCTCGATGTCATTGCCGTCGAGGTCGATGCCCGTCGCGCGCGCGAACGGATGCCGGAGAGTGGGGAACCACAGCCCGGGTACCGAGAGACACCCCTCGTCGACGAGCTCGGGCTCGCCGGACAGCTCGACGAGCGTGGGGTTGAGGATGTACCCGACCTTTCCGTCGACGTTGTAGCTGAACGCACGCAGGTTGACGCCGATCTGCGACGCGGCCACGCCCGCGCGCCCCGGCAGACGCACGCTGTCTAGCAGGTCTTCTACGAGACCTCGGATGCGATCGTCGATCTCGGTCACAGGATCGGAGACGGTCTTCAGAACAGGGTCACCGAAGAGGCGGATCTCGCGCGCGCTCACTGGGCGGCCACCACGACGAGAAGGTCGCCTGCTTCGACCTGTTGCGTCACGGGGATCGCGACACGACTGACCCTCCCCGCGATGGGGGCTGTGATGGCAGCCTCCATCTTCATCGCCTCGATGGTCGCGACCGACTCCCCCGCCGCCACGACGGAACCCTCGGCGACCTTCAGCGTCACCACGCCCGAGAACGGAGCGGCAACCTGACCGGGCTTCGACGGATCGGCCTTCTCGGCCGCTGTGGTCTCGACGGTGATGCTGCGGTCTCTGACGAACACCGGGCGGAGTTGCCCGTTGAGTATGGTCATGACCGTACGCATACCCTTGTCGTCGGCCGTGCCGATCGCCTCGAGGCCGACGTAGAGCTTGACGCCCTTATCGATCTCGACGACGTTCTCGACGCCCTGGCGGAGGCCGTAGAGATAATCGACCGTATCGACCACCGACAGGTCGCCGTACTGCTCGCGCACCTGCTCGAAGGCCTTCGTCGGCCCGGCGAACAGCAATCTGTTCAGCGTCGACCTGATCGCCGCGCTGTCGTCGCCCGCCAGGGTGTCGGCGTCGGCCTGTTCGAGCGGGGTGACCCCGATCTTCACCTCGCGGCCCTTCAGGACCTTGGTGCGGAACGGCTCCGGCCATCCGCCCGGAAGCTCGCCGAGCTCGCCCGCCATGAACCCGATCACCGAGTCGGGGATGTCGTAGTTCTGCGGGTTCTGTTCGAAGTCCTCCGGGTCGGCCTTGACAGCGGCGAGGTGCAGGGCGAGATCGCCCACGACCTTCGACGATGGCGTGACCTTCGGCACGCGACCGAGAATCTTGTTCGCCGCGGCGTACAGGTCTTCGATGCGTTCGAAGTCGTCGGCGAGCCCGAGCGCGATCGCCTGCTGGCGCAGGTTCGACAGCTGGCCGCCAGGGATCTCGTGGCTGTACACCCGCCCCGTGGGACCGGCGAGACCCGACTCGAACGGGCGGTACACCGTGCGCACGGCCTCCCAATAAGGCTCGAGGTCGAGTACGGAGCGAAGCGAGATGCCGGTATCGCGGTCGGTGTGCGCGAGCGCGGCGACGAGACTGGATGCCGACGGCTGGCTCGTCGTGCCGGCCATCGGAGCGCTCGCCACGTCGACCGCATCGGCACCTGCCCGGCTCGCAGCGAGGAGCGTAGCCAACTGGCCGCCCGGAGTGTCATGGGTGTGCACATGCACGGGTAGATCGAAGTTGGCGCGGAAGGCCGTGACCAACTTCTCGGCCGCGGCCGGACGCAGGAGGCCAGCCATGTCTTTGATCGCGAGCACGTGCGCGCCCGATTCCACGATCTGCTCCGCCAGCCGCAGGTAGTAGTCGAGGGTGTAGAGATCTTCTGCCGGGTCGAGCAGATCGCCGGTGTAGCAGACTGCCACCTCGGCGACGGCATGGCCCGTCTCGAGCACCGAGTCGATGGCGGGGCGCATCTGTCCGACATCGTTGAGCGCGTCGAAGATGCGGAAGATGTCGACGCCGGTCTTGGCTGCCTCGCGCACGAAGGCGTCGGTGACCTCGGTCGGGTATGGGGTGTACCCCACCGTGTTGCGCCCCCTCAGCAGCATCTGCAGGGCGACGTTCGGAACCGCTTCCCGCAGCGAGGCGAGGCGCTCCCACGGGTCTTCTCCCAAGAATCTGAGCGCGACGTCGTACGTCGCGCCACCCCAGGCTTCGACAGACAGAAGCTCGGGCGTCATACGAGCGACGTAGGGCGCGACCGCGAGCAGGTCTCGCGTGCGCACGCGGGTGGCCAGAAGCGACTGATGCGCGTCGCGGAACGTGGTCTCTGTCACCGCGAGAGCAGTCTGTGCGCGAAGGGCGCGTGCGAAGCCCTGCGGTCCGAGCTCGAGAAGCCGCTGCCTCGAACCGCTCGGCGCGGGAGCATCGAGATCGATCGCGGGAAGTTTGTCGAGAGGATTCACGCTCGACAGACGAGCACCGTTGGGCTGGTTGACCGTCACATCCGCGAGCCAGTTGAGGATCTTGGTTCCCCTGTCTTTCGAGACATGGCCTCGAAGCAGTTCGGGACGCTCATCGATGAACGAGGTGCTCAGGTCGCCCGCTTCGAAGCTCGGGTCTTCGAGTACGGCCTGCAAGAAGGGGATGTTGGTGGAGACCCCGCGAATGCGGAACTCGGCAAGGGCCCGTTTGGAGCGTCGGACGGCGGCCGAGAAGTCGCGGCCTCGGCAGGTGAGCTTCGCCAGCATCGAGTCGAAGTGGGGGCTGATCTGCGCGCCCGGGTTGATGGTTCCGCCGTCGAGCCGGATGCCGGCGCCTCCCGGTGACCGATATGTCGTGATCTTTCCGGTGTCGGGTCGGAACCCGGCGGTCGGGTCTTCGGTCGTGATCCGGCACTGCAGTGCCGCACCGCGAAGCACGATGCTGTCTTGCGACAGCCCCATCTCGGCGAGCGTGACGCCGGAAGCGATGAGCATCTGCGACTGCACGAGGTCTACGTCGGTGACCTCTTCTGTAACCGTGTGCTCGACCTGGATGCGCGGGTTCATCTCGATGAAGACGTGTTCACCCGCGCGGTCCCCCACTGTGTCTACGAGGAATTCGACCGTGCCGGCATTCACATATCCGATCGATCGCGCGAAGGCGATCGCGTCTCGGTGCAGGGCCTCGCGCAGTTCGTCGCTGATGTTCGGCGCCGGTGCGATCTCGATGACCTTCTGGTTGCGCCGTTGAACCGAACAGTCGCGCTCGAAGAGGTGCAGAGTCTCCCCCGTCGCGTCGGCAAGGATCTGTACCTCGATGTGCCTCGGGCGCAGGACCGCCTGCTCGAGGAACATGGTGGAGTCGCCGAACGCGCTGTCGGCCTCCCGCATAGCCGCCTCGAGCGCTTCTCTCAACTCGGCCTTCGACTCGACCCTGCGCATCCCCCGACCGCCGCCGCCGGCGACCGCTTTTGCAAAGAGGGGGAAGCCGATGTCGTCGGCCCCGGCCAGAAGCACATCGAGATCCCGTGAGGCAGGAGTGGATCGGAGCACGGGCACACCCGCCGCGATCGCGTGGTCTTTTGCCGTGACCTTGTTTCCGGCCATCTCGAGAACGTGAGAGCCCGGGCCGATGAAGGTGATCCCCGCCGCGCGGGCGGCTTCGGCGAGTTCGGGATTCTCGGAGAGGAAACCGTAGCCGGGGTAGATGGCGTCGGCGCCACTCTCGAGGGCGACACGAATGATCTCGCCCACATCGAGGTACGCACGCACAGGGTGGCCGATCTCGCCGATCTGGTACGCCTCGTCGGCCTTGAGCCGATGCATGCTGTTTCGGTCTTCGTAGGGGAAGACCGCGACGGTCTTCGCGCCGAGTTCATACGCCGCACGGAATGCCCTGATGGCGATCTCTCCACGGTTGGCGACGAGAATCTTGGAGAACATGGGGGCCTTTCACAAATACGTGCGCATAAAGCGCACGGTTAGGTTGTCTCAGCCTAGTAAAGGTAACGTGGTGTCCGTGCATGTACTCAGCGTCAGCTCCCTCAAGGGAGGAGTGGGCAAGACCACGGTGACGCTCGGGCTCGCCTCGGCCGCTTTTGCAAAGGGCTTGCGTACCCTCGTCGTCGATCTTGACCCCCAGTCCGATGTCTCGACCGGCATGGACATTCGTGTCGCCGGTCACCTCAATGTGGCCGATGTTCTGGCCAGTCCCAAAGAGAAGGTCGTTCGCGCGGCCATCGCTCCCAGCGGCTGGACCAAGGATCGTGGCGGCAAGATCGATGTGCTGATCGGCAGCCCGTCTGCCCTCAACTTCGATGGCCCTCATCCGAGCATCCGCGACATCTGGAAACTCGAAGAAGCCCTCGCCACCGTCGAGGCCGATTACGACCTCGTGCTGATCGACTGTGCACCCTCGCTCAACGCGCTCACCCGCACGGCGTGGGCAGCGAGCGACCGGGTCAGTGTCGTCACCGAGCCTGGACTCTTCTCCGTGGCAGCGGCCGACAGAGCGCTTCGCGCGATCGAAGAGATCCGCCGAGGCCTCAGCCCCCGGCTCCAGCCGCTCGGAATCATCGTGAACCGTGTGCGGTCGCAGTCGTTGGAGCACCAGTTCCGCATCAAAGAATTGCGCGATATGTTCGGTCCCCTGGTTCTCAGCCCTCAGCTGCCCGAGCGTACGTCGCTGCAGCAGGCGCAGGGTGCGGCGAAGCCCCTGCATGTGTGGCCAGGAGAGGGCGCGCAGGAGATGGCACGCAACTTCGATCTTCTTCTCGAGCGCGTGATGCGCACGGGGCGACTCGGCGAGTACGCCGAGACCAAGCCCACCCGCGGCTAGATCTCCCCTTCGACAGGCTCAGGGAACGGATGCCGTTCGCTGAGCTCGTCGACGACGGCGTGCCGAGAGCGCTCGACTGAGCGCGTGTTCGCTGCTGGTTCGACGAGTTCGTCGAAGCGTGACCTAGGAGATCTTGCGGTTCGCCCGGCGTGCGGCGAGTTCGTCCATCGGGTCGGGAACACTCGAGTCGATCGAGACGAGCGTTGTCTCGACCTCCCTCAGCACCTTGCCTACGGCGATGCCGAAGACGCCCTGACCGCGGCTGACCAGGTCGATGACCTCGTCGTTCGAGGTGCACAGATAGACGCTGGCCCCATCGCTCATGAGGGTCGTCTGTGCGAGGTCGTTGATGCCGGCCTCGCGGAGCTGCTCGATCGCTGTGCGGATCTGCTGCAGCGAGATGCCCGTGTCGAGAAGACGCTTCACGAGCTTGAGCACGAGAATGTCTCGGAACCCGTAGAGGCGCTGCGAACCCGACCCGGCTGCGCCACGAACAGTCGGTTCGACGAGTGCGGTGCGCGCCCAGTAGTCGAGCTGGCGGTAGGTGATTCCGGCTGCGCGGGCAGCAACTGCTCCGCGGTATCCCGAGTCGGCGTCGAGTTCGGCCATGCCGTCGGTGAAGAGAAGGCCGTCGAAGCGAGCATCGTCGCTGCGCTTCGTGCCTGGTCCGGCACCGGTCCCGATGTTCTCGCTCAAGAAACGCGCCTCTTCCAGAAAAATTGTCGGCCGTTGAAAACCGCCTGTGTCTACTCAGTCCACGCTAGCTAGGGGATCGGTCGGCAGCAACGACATCCGTGTTTAAGGGTCGGCGTGTCGTGCAGAGTCGACCTGGAGCCAGTCTACGACCCCTGCCGCTCAGGGAACGAGTCGCCCGAGAGCCGATCTGATCAGACTGCCTCTGACGATCTCGAGCTGCCCCGCGATCTCGACGGCGAGTTCTGCCGCGCGCGCACGGCTCGACGCGTCATTGCGCCTCGACACGGGCACAAGCGCGCTCTCGATGAGCCCGAGTTCTCTCTCCGCGGCAACACGGAAGCCGCGAAGATGGCGTGGTTCGATGCCACAGCGCTGGAGTTCCACCAGGGCCTTCAATACCGCGAGGGTGTCGTCTCCGAACGTCTCGCCCGGAGTGATGACCGAAGCCGACACGGCGTCTTGAAGCAGCATCGGAGTGGCGCCGGCTTCGCGGATCAATTCATCACGACTGAGGCGTCGACCGCTCGGCAGCATCGACGGACCATGATCTGTCGTCGACCCGGGAAGGAGCGGCCCCAGGCCCGCGTCGACATCGTCGAGGTATGACTTGATGACGACGAGCGGCAGGTAGCGATCTCGTTGCATCGTGAGGATGAGCCGGAGCCGATCGAGGTCTTGCTGGCAGAACTTGCGGTAGCCCGACTCGGTTCGAGCGGGCCGCACAAGCCCTCTCTCTTCGAGAAAGCGAAGCTTCGATGGGGTGAGATCAGGAAATTCGGGCGTCAGTCGGGCGAGAACCTGGCCGATGCTGAGTAGCTGAGCCGATGCCGATCCGCGCGCCGATGCGGGTGTGGCGGCCATCTACTCGCCGGGTGCGGTGACGACGTCGAGCCGCGACGGATAGAACGTGAGGCGGAACTTGCCGACCTGCACTTCGGCGCCGTCGCTCAGAAGAGCCCGGTCGACCCGCACACCGTCGAAGTACGTGCCATTGAGCGAGCCGAGGTCGGTGACTTCGAAGGCGTTGGCCCGTCGGGTGAAGGCCGCATGTTTGCGGGACACCGTGACGTCGTCGAGAAAGATGTCTGCTTCGGGGTGACGCCCGGCGATCGTGCTGTCGGAGTCGAGGAGGAAGCGAGCTCCGTTGTTGGGCCCACGGCGCACGATCAGAAGAGCAGATCCTGACGGTAGAGCGGCGATAGCCTCGAGCTCTTCCGCCGTGACTCCACCCTCGAGAGCCGCCAGTTGGGCCGCGAATTCTGCAGTGAAGTGCAGTGTCGTGTCAGTTTCGTTGCGTGCGCGGTTCGCGGACTCGTGTGCGTTCGTGTCATCAGCCAAGTTCGTGACCTCCTAGGGTGTCCAGCGTAGCCGATACGAGTCTGCTCGCGAGCAGGGAATACGCCGAACAGCCGCCCGCAGGTGCGTGTTCCGCGACCGAGTCCGGTGTCATGACGACGCGACGGACGAAGCTCCGAGCATCCCCGTCAACCAGGCCGTTCCTCTCGTCGTGCATCCCAGCGATTCGACTCGTCTTCGAAGCTCCGCGTCGGCCGTCACGACCAGTACATCATCGCCCGCATTCCGTCGCGAAGCGGCGACCTCGACGATCGATTCGTCCCCCTCTGCCTCGGCGCGTAGCACGATGATCTCGGGCGACCGGATGCCGTCGGCCAGCGCACGAGCCGAGTCGACGACTCGCAGATCCTGCGCGTGTCTGGCCTGCCCTTCCAGTACGGCGACGATCGATGGCCAGTACACGTCGACAACGAGGCCGAGGAGCGTTGCCGGGATGCCCGCGTCGGCTCTGCGGGCGAGAGACTCGAGCAGATTCGTCGCAGCCCCCGCGCGATCCTTCCACCACCCGTTGGGCCGGGAGCCGATCACGTTGGCCGCATCGACGACCACGCTGATCGGGTTCTCGAGAAGCTCCCTGAGCGACGGCCAGCGCGCGGCGAAGCCGGGATGGAGAGGCAGCGAGTCGACCTCGTCTATCGGGACCCAGCGGAGCTCGATGCTCTCCGCGTCACCGATGACCGCGTCGAAGGCACGCGTGGCACGCACTCCGACTGTCGTGTAGCTCCAGACGCCGAGGTCGAGAACGCTCGTGAATTCGAGCTCGAGCGCGTCCCCCGGAACCCCGGCCTCCTCAGAAGCTTCTCGGAGAGCGCCGCGCACAGCAGACTCGCCCTCGTGCCGCGCTCCCCCGGGTAGACCCCAGGTTCCTCCGTGATGACTCCATTCGACCCGAAGCTGGAGCAGCACGCCACGGTGATCGTGCACGAGGAGACCCGCAGCCCCGAAGGTGCCCCAGAACTTTCGCCCATCCGGCGCGGTGACCCAGGCGTCCCCACTTCCGTGCGGGCGACGGGCAGCCGCACCGGCCGTATTCTCGGCCATCACAGCTTGGTGAAGCGCGGAACCGCCACGCCGTCGACCAGCGCTTCGCCGAGAAACATGTCGAGGGGCCGCACCCACAGGGAACCATCCGCGGATCGGTAGAGCGCCAGTCTCTCTTCTGTCTCACTGTGCCGGGCTTCACCGACGACGTCGTATCGACCGCCCTTGAAGTGAAGGTATGCGCCGGGCTCCAAGGTATCCATCACCCGATTCTGCCTCATCTTCTCTGACGTGACGCAGGCGTGGACCGGTGGGAATATTCCCCGCACACAGACGGTTTCGAACTGATATAGATGCAAACGCATTGAAATGTGTGGAGTGGAGATCATCATGAACAAGTCGATCGCAATCATTTCGGCCGGCCTCAGCCAGCCCTCGTCGACGCGCCTGCTCGCCGACCGATTGGGCGAAGCGACCACGCGGGCCCTGGCAGAGGCGGGTTCCGACGCGAGCATCACCGTGATCGAACTCCGCGACCTGGCACACGAGATCACGAACACGATGCTCACCGGCTTCGCGGCCGGCGACCTCGCCACAGCCATAGAGACCATCGCCGGCGCCGATGCCGTCATCGCCGTGACCCCGATCTTTTCGTCGTCGTACAGCGGACTGTTCAAGTCGTTCTTCGACATCCTCGAGCCGCGCACCCTGGCGGGAAAGCCAGTACTCCTCGCCGCGACTGGCGGCACAGCGCGCCACTCTCTCGCGCTCGAGTATTCGGTGCGCCCTCTGTTCGCCTACCTGCAGTCGGTCATCGTGCCTACCTCGGTTTTCGCCGCCTCCGAAGACTGGGGCAGCACCGGAGGGACTCACGGTGAACTCGCCGTGCGTATCACTCGGGCCGCCGGCGAACTCGCCGAGACCGTCGAGGGGCGCCCTGCGACGCGGCCCGTCGAGGAGCCCGTCATCCCTTTCGCTCAGCAGCTGGCGAATCTCGCCGTTTCGGCGTAACCGCAACTCATGCGCGTCGGAACTGCACGCTGATGCGGGGGCCGACGGCTTTGGCCGACTTGAGGATCGCGTGCTCGTAGGTGCGCTGACAACTGCCTCCCATCACGATGAGATCGCCGTGCCCGACGGGGAAGCGGAGGATCTCCCCGCCGCCGACCGGGCGAACGGAGAGCACGCGCTCGGCGCCGACGGAGAGAATCGCGACACGCGTGTCGCGCTGACTCGAACGACCGACACGGTCGCCGTGCCAGGCGACGCTGTCATCACCGGTGCGATAGAAACAGAGACCGGCCGTGGCGAATCGCTCACCGTCGAGATGAGAGTAATGCTCATTGAGAAGGCGCAGCGCGTCGTCGAGTGTCGAATGCGGCAGACGGTCTCTCTCACCGAACCAGCTCACGAGTCGGGGCACCTCGACGATCTTGTCGTACATCTCCCGTCTATCGGCTCGCCACTCGACAGCACCCACGAGCTCTTCGAAGAGCGAGTCGGAATTCGCAACCCAACCGGGCCTCAGGTCCATCCACGCGCCTGCGTCGAGAGCGATTCGCTGAACACTCCCGCCGAGAGCGCCTACCTCGGGGGCAGCGCCCGGATCATCGAAGAGCGAGGCCTGGTACGCGAGAGTCATATCTCGAGCATACGGACATTCGAACGTATGTTCTACTCGCGTCGCGCCCCGCTTCAGGTCTCGTAGAGTCGAGTCATGGAAGCGGGCTCATCGATCCGAGTGGATAGCTGGATCTGGGCCGTGCGGCTGATCAAGTCGCGCTCTCTCGCCACCGCTGCGTGCCGCGCGGGTCATGTGCGGGTGAATGGAGACAAGGTCAAGGCGGCCCACTCTGTACGGGTGGGCGACGAGATCAGGGTCCGGACTCCCGACGCCGAGCGCATCGTCGTCGTCAAGCGGATCCTCGCGAAACGAGTGAGTGCGGCCGTTGCGGCCGAAAGCCTCACCGACAACACCCCGCCCCCGCCGGCGCGTGAGGACGTGCCCTTCGTGCCTATCCGCGATCGCGGTGCCGGGCGTCCGACGAAGCGCGAGCGTCGCGACATCGAGAAGCTTCGGGGGCACTGAGGCGGGCGCATCGTCGTCGTCAATGGGTCACACCCACTGGGTCACGCCGACGATGTCAGACCAACTGCACGCCCTGTTGCAGGCGCGTTCGTACCTCGAAGACGTCGCCCTGGCGCCGTGCATCGCCGCTCGACACCCCAG
Source organism: Agreia sp. VKM Ac-1783 (assembly GCF_900177765.1). GTDB lineage: Bacteria > Actinomycetota > Actinomycetes > Actinomycetales > Microbacteriaceae > Agreia. The sequence continues at coordinate 65,943 of NZ_FXWI01000002.1, read as the reverse complement.
ACCGCATCACGTCTGACAACCGCGAGCGCGCGATCACGAGGGTGCCCGCATTGCGGCCTCGGTCGATCGACTCCGACGATGCCTCGACGAGAGCTCCGTCGGGAACGACGATGACCTGTCCGTCGAACCGTACCCCGAGCGATCGTCCCAGCTTGCGCGCCGAACGAACGAGGTCGCGTATCGGCAGTTCGCCGTCGGGAATCGTGTCGCCCGTCAGCTCGCCCCGGTGGAGATGGACAGACTCTCCCCAGTCTTCGCTCATCACGGCGAAGAGACCGGCAGGGCCGAGCGCGACATGATCGATCTTGTGGCCCGTGGGCGTGGCGACATCATTCCATACGGTGAATCCCATGCCCAGGTCCGACAGGGTGCGAGCTGTCTGCTCTTCGGCTAAGGCCTTGCCGAGCAGCCACCGGATCTCCCGAGGAGCGCTTCGTACGAGCGCGGCATCATAGGGATCAGGCAGGTCGGATCCGCGCCCCGCCCACTCTCTGATGAGCGTCAGAAATCGTTCTCTGGCCTGTCCGCCGGGATGCCCATAGGAGCGTGCCTTCAAACTCGATGCACTCGACGGCGCCGCAGCGCGAGCAGCCCACGACGACGATCCCGTGGCACGTGCTGAACCGGTGTGAGCCGAGCTCGCCGATGCTCCCCTGTCATACGCCGAACGCGACGCCGGGTCGCCCAATACCTCCCACGCAGCTTGGACGGCATGGAATCGCGCGGGTGAACCGCCCGTGTCAGGGTGGGTCTCGCGCAAGCGACGACGATAGGCACGCCGCATCTCGTCGAGGCTCGCAGAGGGAGCGATGCCGAGCACCTCGTAAGGAGTGGCCGAGGCCGGACTGTCAGACATGCCGCTCGTGAACCTTCCTGATCAGAGTGTGACCCACGGGGCCCGAGCACGAGAATACCGGCCATTCCTGACGTCGTGCCCCGGAGCATTCGGCTGTACACCGTCACCGGCCGCGTGTCCACCCGTGCGCGCCGCATGGCGGCTTCGACGCACGATGGACACATGAGAGCACTCACCTGGCAAGGAAAACGAAACGTACACGTCGAGACAGTGCCGGATCCGGTCATCGTGGCTCCGACCGATGCGATCGTGCGCATCACGTCGACGGCGATCTGCGGATCCGACCTGCACCTCTACGAACTGTTCGGCCCCTTCCTCGACCGCGGCGATGTTCTCGGCCACGAGCCCATGGGCATCGTCGAAGAGATCGGTTCCGATGTACGCAATCTCGCTGTCGGCGATCGCGTCGTCGTGACCTTCAATATCGCGTGCGGCCACTGCTACATGTGCCGCCGTGGTCTGCAGTCCCAGTGCGAGACGACTCAGGTCAGGGAACAGGGCTCCGGCGCCTCCCTCTTCGGCTACACGAAGCTCTACGGGCAGGTTCCGGGAGGACAGGCGGAGTTGCTTCGGGTGCCCCTCGCCGACTACAACGCCGTGAAGGTGTCGCCCGAAGGACCGGATGACCGTTATCTGTTCCTGAGCGACATCCTGCCGACGGCCTGGCAGGGCGTGAAGTACGCGAATGTGCCCGATGGCGGCACCCTGGGTGTGCTCGGGTTGGGGCCTGTCGGCCAATTCGTCGCACGGGTCGGCACCCATCTCGGCTACCGGGTACTCGCCGTCGATCCCGTGCCCGAGAGGCGCGCGTTGGCAGCTCGATACGGCGCTGAGGTGTGGGATCTCGATGACGACATCGTCGACATTCTTCGCGACCAGACGGAGGGACGAGGTCCGGACTCCGTTGTCGACGCCGTCGGCATGGAGGCACACGGCTCTCCCGGAGCGGGATTCGCGCAGGCCGTCGTCGGCATCCTGCCCGACGCTGTGGCGCGACCGGCCATGGACAAGGCAGGCATCGACAGGCTCGCCGCCCTGCACACCGCGCTCGACGTGGTGCGGCGAGGCGGAACGGTGTCGCTGAGCGGGGTCTACGGCGGTGAGGCCGACGTGATGCCGATGAAGTCGATGTTCGACAAGCAGGTCTCCCTGCGCATGGGACAGTGCAACGTGCGCAGCTGGATAGACGACCTGCTGCCTCTCGTCGAAGACCCGCGTGATCCCCTCGGCGTTCTCGATCTGACGACTCACCGCGTGTCGCTCGAAGAGGCTCCGGCGATGTACGAGGTGTTCCAGAAGAAAGAAGACGGATGCATCAAGGTCGTCCTGACGCCCTGATCGGCGGCTCTTCCCCCACGACAGCGGCGGGACTACCGTATGCAGCATGACCAATAATCCGCTCGCCGCCGCTAGCAGAGGTATCTGGTGGGCCGTTCTCCTGCGGGGCATCCTCGCAGTGATCTTCGGCATCATCGCCCTCGCTGCTCCCGGCGCGGCACTGACGGGCGTCGTGATCGTGTTCGGCGCGTATGCGATCGTCGACGGCGTCGCAGCGGTGGTGCATGCGTTTCAGCTGCGCACGGCGGGCACCGGATGGGGATGGCTGGCGTTCCAGGGCGCCATCTCGATCGTCGCCGGTCTCGTCGCGTTCGCCTACCCCGCCCTCACCGGACTAATCGGGGGCATCTTCGCCGTGTGGACGATCGTCATATACGCGGTGATGCACGGGGCCATCGGCATCCGGTCGGCCGCCGGGCTGCAAGATGGGCGCGGACGAACCATCGGCATCATCTCGGCCGTACTCACGCTGGTGTTCGGCATTCTGCTCGGAATCGTAACGCTCGTGACGCCGGGCGCGACCGTGCTCAGCCTCATCTGGCTCGTCGGGATCTACGCCATCATCTTCGGCGTGATGTTCATCGTCGTCGCCGTCCAACTGCGACGGGGTGCGGCGCGGCCGAGCGAGAGCAGTTCGGCTCGGCCGGCAGCTTGAGTCTCAATCGGACTCGGGCGGGCGAATCACGTCGATGCGACCGGTGAACAGGCTCGCCCTGTCTTCGGCCTCGCGGTCGCCCGAGAACAGACCGCCGGTTCCGAGGTTCGGCTCAGGCTCGAGCGAGGGGCGGCGCATGTCGGCATCCTTCGTGTCCTGCACCCGCACCCGCGGAAGAGAGACTGGGCTCTGCTCGTGCAACCAGGTCACCAGCTCCTCTCTCACGAAACAGCGCAGGTCGAAGAGCGTGGGCGCGTCGACAGCGCTGACCAGGATGCGGATTCGCACGTAGCCGCCGATCGCATCCGTGACCTGAAGCACCTTCACCCGCTCGTCCCAGAGCGGGGTACGCGACAGGATGCGGTCCAGCTCCTCTCTCATGTGCTGCGGGGTGACCCGCCAATCGAGGTCGAACTCGACCGAGCCGAGCAGCTCCGAGTTCCGCCGAGTCCAGTTCTGATAGGGCTTCGAGGTGAAATACGTCGACGGGAGGATCATGCGCCGGTCGTCCCAGATGTGCACCACGACGTAGGTGAGAGTGATCTCCTCGACCCGGCCCCACTCGCCTTCGACGATCACCACGTCGTCGACGCGGATCGCGTCACTGAAGGCGAGCTGCATTCCCGAGAAGACGTTGGAGAGGCTGGACTGCACGGCGAGACCCGCGATGATCGAGAGCAATCCGGCGGATGCAAGAAGGCTGGCCCCGAAGGTCTGGGCACCGGGAAAGGACAGCAGGACGGCACCGAGGGCGACCACCACCACGATCACGATGCTGAGCCGCTTGAGAATGAGGACCTGCGTGCGAACGCGCCGGGCCACCCGGTTGTCGGGAGTGTCGATGCGATAGCGCGCGAGACCGAGATTCTCGAGAAAGACGATGATGGCGCCGGCAAGCCAGGCGACGGCGACGATGGCCAGAATCCGCATCACCAGGCTCAGGGCGGAGGCGAGCTGAGGATCGGTCACGGTGAGACTCAGCGACACCCAGACGAAGCTCACGACCAGAGCGGCCCGGAAAGGTCGCCGCGCCGTGTCGACGAGCTGGCCCGCCCAGGGACGGTGCCGGGCGGTGACTCGAAAGACGATCGCGACGATGATGACCACGACGATAGCGGCGGCGATGGCGATGAGCGCCCCGAGGACACTCCGCACGAGCTCGGATTGAAGGATGTCGGTGAGCATCTGCGTTCCCCTTTCGATGATGCGGCGGAATTGTGCGTCGAGCAGGCTGGACGATGTCCTCCATGCTGGCAAGCAGGGGCATCCGCGCCAAATCCTCGGCACTGCGCGCGATCGTTAGTCTTGAATCCTCCTCCTGTCCGGCGTCCGCGAAAGGCCATGCTCCTACCGTGTTCGATCTGCTCGACTTCTTTCAGGCGACGGCCTTCTCCGTGCTCGGCGAGAGCGTGACCGTCATCGAGGTGATCGGGTTCGTCACGGGGGCGCTCTGTGTCTGGGCCGTGACTCGACAGTTCGTGTGGAACTGGCCGGTCGGTATCGCGAACAACGTCGCGTTCGTGATTCTCTTCGTGGGGGCAGGCCTCTATGCGGACGCGGCGCTGCAGGTGATCTTCGCAGCGATCGCCGTGTACGGATGGATCCTCTGGACCCGGCGCAGGTCGGCCGACTCCTCGATAGCCGTCGAAGTTCGTCGCGCCACGCGTCGCGAAGGGGTCTGGGGAGCCGCCGTGACGGTCGTGCTCACCGCTGCTGCAGCGGTGACTCTCAACACAGCGACGGATTCGACCGTGCCCCTGCCCGACGCGTTCGTCTTGGCGGCCTCGCTTCTCGCGACGTGGGGGCAGGCGCGCAAGATCATCGAGCAGTGGTGGGTATGGATCATCGTCGACATGGTGTCGATTCCCCTCTACATCTCTAAGGGGCTCTGGCTCACCGCGATTCTGTACACCGGATTCCTCGCCCTCTGCTTCGACGGCCTCCGTCGATGGCGGGTCGAGCTGCGCCGTACCTCGGCGGACTCGCATTCGAGCGCTGTGCACGATCGTCAGGTCGCGGCCCCATGACGACACGTACGGGCCTGATCATCGGCAAGTTCTATCCCCCGCACCTCGGTCACCTCGCTCTGATCGAGCGTGCATCTCGAGAATCCGACCGTCTCGTTGTGCTGGTGATGGCGACGCAGATCGAGACCATCCCGCTCGAGCAGCGCGTGGCCTGGGTCACGGCGGCCACCGCCCATTTCGACGCCGTGACCGTCCTCGGAGTTCTCGACGATGCGCCCGTGCACTATGACAGCGAGATAGCGTGGGTCGCCCACCTCGAGGTCACTCAGGCCGCACTCCGCAACGCCGGAATCGACGCTGTCGACGTCGTCTTCAGCTCTGAGGACTACGGACGAGACCTGGCGACACGGATGGGTGCAGCGCACGTGCTGGACGACCCCGAGCGGCGCCGGATCCCGATAAGCGGAACCGCCGCGAGAGAGAACCTCGCCCAACGCTGGTCGCAGCTCGTCGAACCCGCGCGCCTCGACCTCGCGACGCGGATCGTCGTGATCGGCGCTGAGTCGACGGGCACGACCACCCTTGCCGTGGCGCTTCGACGCCACTACCGCGCTCGGCCGGGGTTCGAGGCGATCACGGAGGTCGACGAGTACGGCCGGCGATTCACCTACGACCTGCACGAGTGCGCTTCGGCCGAGGCCGAGGCCTCCGGGTTGCCTAGTCCGACCATCGACGACCTCGTCTGGTTGCCTGAGCATTTCGGGCACATCGCGCGCGAACAGACACGGATGGAGCAGGCCGCGGCCCTCGACTGCGCACTCGTGATCGCCGACACGGATGCGTTCGCGACCTCGCTGTGGGAACGGCGCTATGTCGGAGCGCACAGCAGGGAGGCGCTCCTCGCTGCTACGTCCGAGCTGCCCCGCCGCGACCTCTACCTCATCACCGATCACGTCGGCGTGCCATTCGATCAAGACGGGTGGCGAGACGGCGAGCACATACGCCCGGAGATGACCCGGTGGATCGTCGACGGTCTGACCGCGCGCGGGCTGCCCTGGGTACTTCTGCGAGGATCGCACCAGACTCGCCTGGACTACTCGATCGAGGTCATCGACGCGATGTTCGCCCGCAACTCGACATTCGTCTCCCCGTCGTGGGCCGACGTGACACGTCTGTCCGTTGACGGAGCCCTCTGATGCACCGTTCCCAGACTTTCTCCAGCCTGACCATGACAAGTTGTAGCTACAACCGATAAATCCGACCGAATCGAGAGACGTGACCCCGCCGCCCGAAGACGCCCGAGAATCACACCGCCCCCAGAAGTTGACGGTGAAACAGCAGCGCGCCGCGGATCGTGAGGTCAAACTGGCAGCATTCCGCCAGGCGCAGGCACGGCAGAAACGCAACCGCCTCGTCGCTATCGTCACTGGATCGGTAGCCGCTGTCGCCGTTGTGGGTCTACTCATCGGTTTCGTCGTCACGTCGGCCACGCCCAAGCCCGATCCGTCGTCTATCGCCATCGACGGGCTCGAGACGTACCCGGGACTCACCGCGAACCACGTCACCACCCCCGTCGACTATCCGCAGAACCCGCCGGTCGGCGGTGATCATGCGGCCGTCTGGCTCAACTGCGGCGTCTACTCCCAGCCCGTGCCCAATGAGAACGCCGTGCACGCCCTCGAGCACGGAGCCGTCTGGGTCGCTTACGACCCGGCGAAGCTCGATGCTGCCGGCGTCGAGGCACTCCGGTCCAAGCTTCCCGACTCCTACATCGTGGTCTCCCCCGTCGATGGACTCGACTCACCGATCGTCGCCAGTGCGTGGGGGGCCCAGGTCGCCCTCGACGATCCGGACGACGTGCGTCTCGGATCATTCCTCGACCGCTTCTGGCGCTCCAATGACGCACCGGAGCCTGGAGCCGCCTGCACCGGTGGAATCGACGCACCGGGTCGCGTGGCGTGACCGGAGTAGAGCCGGCCGCGGCGAAAAGTCGCTGGCGGCTCGTCACCGCCGGTGTCATCGCAGCAGCGCTCGTTCTGACGGTCGGTCTGGCCGGGGGCTGGATGCTCGCAGCTCGGGGCGCAGACCCGACTTCGACGAGCGCGGAGGCGGGATTCGCGCGCGATATGCAGACCCATCACGATCAGGCCGTGCAGATGGCCCTCATCGTTCGTGACCGCACCGACGACCCAGAAATTCGCAGTCTGGCCTACGACATCGCCACGAGCCAGGCGCAGCAGTCCGGCCAGATGTACGCGTGGCTCAACGACTGGGGAGTCCCCCAAGCACGTCCGGGCGCCGTCATGCAATGGATGTCCACTCCCACGCTCGATGGCGACGCAGACCGCGGACACGGTCACGGCGGCGTGTCCTCGACGAGCACGTCATCGGACGGTTCGGCCGCCGGCTCCGGCGTCATGCCGGGGATGGCGAGCGAGGAAGACCTGGAGCGCTTGCGCAATTCCACCGGATCAGACGCAGAGACGCAGTTTCTGACGCTGATGATCGCGCACCACAAGGGCGGCGTCGACATGGCCGAGGCGATCCTCGACCGCAGCACTCATCCGCTCGTCACGACCCTGGCTCGGGCTATCGTTTTCGCTCAGTCGGGCGAGATCGAGTACATGGAGAGTCTCCTCGCTCAGCGGGCGACGTGATCACCGCGTCGAGCAGTCTCTACGAATCAGTGGTTCGCTGAGTCCAGGCATCGGCGATCTCGCCGAGATGGCGGGATGCTTCGCTCAGCACGTCGGCGCGCGCCGAGTAACGCAATTCACGACCGACCCGCTTCGACGACACCAGTCCGGCTGCGCCGAGGGCGGCGAGGTGCTTTGCGATTGCCTGCCTGCTGACCGGCAGCGATTCGGCAAGCGCCGACGCCGAGAGCTCGGCACCCGCGATCCTGCCGAGAATCTGCCATCTCGTCGCCTCACCGAGAGCAGAACACACCTGCCTCAGGTGTTCGAGATCGTGGGCCACAGAAATACTCCTTCGACGAGACCGGCAGCGGGCGTGGCCAGTCTAAGGCAACCTCACGGTTGCGGTGAGGAGGCTCAGTACCAGTTGACCGACTGCGAGTGCGACCAGGCCGCGCACGGAGTTCCGTAGCCGCGTTTGATGTAGTCCAGCCCCCAGGTCACCTGTGTCGTGGCGTTGGTCTCCCAATCTGAGCCGGCCGACGCCATCTTGCTTCCGGGAAGCGCCTGGGGAATTCCCGCCGCCCCGCTCGACGAGTTCTCGGCCTGGTAGTTCCACCCAGACTCCTTCGTCCAGAGCGAGACCAGGCACGAGAACTGAGCGTCGCCCCAACCGTATTTCGACGCGGCGAGAGACTGCGCGGTGGCCTTCGCACCCGCGACCGTGTTTCCGGCAGCGAGAGCTTCCGCGGCGGCAGCCTCCGCAGCCGCGGCGGCCTCCGCAGCTGCCTGGTCTGCCTGGCTGGCTGCGGCCTGAACGTTCGCCTTCGCCTCGGTGGTCTGCTTCATCAGCGACAGCACGGTGTCTCTGTCGAGCGTCTGATACGACGCAAGGGATGCCACCGTGGTCGACAGCGGCGTCGTGTCGACCTTGTTCTGCACCGCCGCGATCACCTGGTTCGCGTCGTCGATGGTCGCCTTCGCCTTCTGATCGGTCTGTGCCTTGGCAATAGTCGCGTAGACACCCAGCTGCTCATGCTGCAGGCCTGTTCCGCTCGACAGCTGCGCGGTCGCCGCCGCGCGTTCTGCGGCTGCGGAATTCGACTGAACGATGAAGCCGGTGCCGACGAGCGAGCCAGCGACGGCCACAACGGCGGTCGCAGCGAGATAACGCTTGCGGGTGCTCTGTCGGCGGTTCTTGGCCAGCTCACGTCGGGTGGAGGCGGTTCGGGTAGAGGCGGATTGTGGAGCCTGGTGCATGTCGTCCAATGGATCTTCGACCGGCATGCCGAAAGCGAGCGCGCTCGTGGCAGATGCTCGCGTTCCCCCGTGGTTCTCTGTCTGTCCGGAGGGGACGAGGCCGTCATCGCAACCGGGTAAGCGGGGCGTGGCCTCGTGGCGTGACGAATCGGTGTCGGGTGCACCCTCGGCCTCTTTAGGCGCGGGGGCGAAGCCGACAGTATGCGAAGCTGTCCTGAGATTTCACAGTTAAACCCCTGTGCGGCTCGTGCACACGTTCGCGGGTTCGGCCTGTTGCGACAGCCGTGGGCGTGGCATTGTGAGAGTGCAGACGAAGGAGATCATCGATGTCACAGAACGAATCCGCAGCCCGTCCCGGAGCCGACCAGGAGTATCCCGACGCGGCAGGATATCCCGACGGCACAGGCACTCTCGATGAGGGCACCTCAGCGTCCTCGGCCGCTGAGCCCGCCGGAGACGCCGAGGTCGATGAGCTCGAAGAGTTCTCGATGGCCGACGAGGAAGACCTCGAGAACTAGCTCATCGGCCTGGCGGCACCGCCTCGTGCCCCGGTCGACCGTGACTTCGCCTGTCTTCCTTCATCTCCGCCTCGAAGAGATGGCGACGGCCTTCCACGAGCTGCGATCGGGCGGATGCCTCCGCCTCACGGAAAGCTGAATAGTATCCGTCGTCGTACTCCTCGACGATCTGAAAGGTCCACCGGCCATCGATGACGTTGCGGCCGACGAGCACCTCCTCGATGCGCGAGGCGAGCCCGTCATGCCCGGCGTCGCGCAGAAGCTCGACAGATTCGCCCAGCGCCAGATCGGCCGCGCCTGTCAGTCGATGAAACGCGTAGAGCTGGCCGCGCGCCTGTTCGACGATCTCGAGGGCCTCCGACAGCTTTCCCAGTGCCTCCACCGTGGCATCGTCCACCCCCTCAGGTCGTCGATGGCGGGTGTCGGGTTCGTCGTTTGTCGTCATGCCCACCATTGTCATGGACATCGACTCCCTCCTCTCGGGGGTTGATCTCGGTCGCAGCAAGGGGCTTGGCTCCCTGCCACCGACGGGGCAGGATCATTCGCATGGCATCTCCACTCGTACCGGTACCTCTTCCCATGCTCGCGAAGGCAGTCACCGCTCTTCCCGCTGCGGACACTGTGGCCGGCGGTCTCGGCTACGAACCCAAGTGGGATGGTTTTCGCGGAATCGTCTCGTTCGACGGCGACTCCGTGGAGATCTCCAGCCGCGGGGCGAAGCCTCTCACCCGGTACTTTCCCGAACTCGTCGAGGCCTTTCTCTCGCAGCTCTCCGAGCCGTGCATCATCGACGGAGAGATCGTCGTGAGAAAGGGCGCTCCGGGGGCGGAGCGGCTCGACTGGGAGGCGCTCTCGCAACGCATCCACCCGGCGGCCAGCCGCATCCAGAGCCTGTCGACCGAGACGCCGGCGAGTTTCATCGCGTTCGACCTGATGGGTCGCGGCGGTACGTCGCTGATGGAGAAGCCGTTCAGCGAGCGTCGGCGCTCTCTCGATGAACTGCTCGAGACCGCAGTGGCACCGATCCACTGCAGCCAGCTCACGCGGGATGTCGATGTGGCGCGGCGTTGGCTCGTCGAGTTCGAAGGGGCGGGCCTCGACGGCGTCGTCGCCAAGCCCTTGTCCGCGTCGTATGCGCCCGGCAAACGCGTGATGCTCAAGGTGAAGCATCATCGCACCGCCGATGTGGTCGTGATCGGCTACCGGATCCACGCCAGCGGGTCGGGAGTCGGATCGCTGCTTCTCGGCCTCTACGACGACTCCGGGGAATTGCGGAGCGTCGGCGGGGCCACGGCGTTCACAACAGCGCGGCGACTCGAGCTCGTGAACGAACTCGAGTCGGGCGTGGTGCGGAATCCAGATGGCTCCGCAGCCACCGGAGAGGGCGAACGCAGCCGATTCTCGGCAGGCAAAGACGTATCGTTTGTTCGCCTCGAGCCGACGATGGTCGCCGAGGTGCGCTACGACCAGATGGAGGGCTCCAGGTTTCGCCACACGGTGCAGTTCGACCGCTGGCGCCCCGATCGGGACGCCAGCTCGTGCACGTTCGAACAGCTCGAGACGCCTGCCGCCTACGACTTCGGTGCGGTGCTCGCATAACGACGACGGGCGCGCAGACCGATCATCGTGACACCGATCAGCAGAGCGAGCGAGGATGCTCCGACGAGAGCGACGGCGTCGGACGACCCGGTGGCCGCGAGTGCCGGCTTCGGTGCTGCCGCCGATGCGGGATCTCCCGGTGCGGGCGCCACCGGAACGGCCGTGCCGGGAGAGGGAGCCGCCACCCCGTTGATGAGCACGGTGTCGTTGGCGAGCGACGCCGTGGCGAACGCGATTGCACGCGACATGATGCCGAGGGCCTCCTGATTGATGTTTGCGAGATCATCGCCGGCCTGGTGGTAGTTCTGGTCGTGGGTCTCGCCGGCGATGCCGCCGAATAGTGCGACCTCCTCCGCGGTCTTGACGTCGTCAGCGCCCGTGAACAGGCCCGATGCGGGAATGCCGTTGTCGATGAAGGCCTGGTAGTCGCTTCTGCCGTCGAACGACGTTCCGACGAACGGCTGGCCGATAGACGCGAAGTAGTTCTCGAAGACGTCCTCGGTCTCGACGGATCCCTCGGGGATCTCGACATCGGCAGGCACGCTCGATTCGTCGGCGTCATAGGTTCCGATGATGTAGTTGGGCGAGCCGACCATGTCGAAGTTGAGGTAGGTCGCGATTCGCTCGAGCTCATCCGGGTCGTTCACGGCAAGGTCGTCTACATAGTGAGTGGATCCGACGAGTCCGAGTTCTTCAGCACCCCACCAGGCGAACCGCACCTTGTTGTTGAGCTCCCCCTGCTGAGCGAGCTGCACGGCGACCTCGAGCAGAGTAGCTGAGCCGCTGCCGTTGTCGTTGATTCCGGGGCCCTCAGGCACGCTGTCGAGGTGAGAGCCGAGCATCACCACGTTGTCGGGGTTGCCCGTGCTGGTCTCCGCGATGACGTTGAACGTAGAAACGGTCTCGACGCTCTGCTCTAGAGCGACAGAGATGGAGACGGGCGCCTGACCGATGGAGGCCACGAGCGCGGCTCCCCTGTCGGCCTCGATGCCGAACGTCGGCACGGTGCCGTCGGTCACCTCTCCGAATGTGCCGTTCAAGGGTCCAGGCTCCGAGTTGTAGACGATGAGGGCTGGGGCTCCAGCGGCTGCGGCCGCCAGCGACTTCTCAGTGAATGAGCAGACCCCCCGGCTTACGACGGCGATCCGATCCGTCGCGTCGGTGCCCGCCCAATCGTCTGCGGTGCATCCCGTGATCACCGTCGGAAGGATCGCATCGAAGGTGATCGACGGCGTTCCCGGCGTATAGGTCATCGGGATCGCCTGCTCCGGCGTCAGCGTCTCGCCGCCGATCGACACGGACTGCGACGCGATGGTCTGCGTGGCCACGTCGAACACCTGTCGTGATGTGGCGTAGCCCGCCTCGGCGAGCACACTCTCCACGTACTGCCCACTCGCCTCATAGCCCGGGCTTCCGGCGGCTCTGTTGCCGCCGTTGCCGGGTGCGTCGGCGATGTCCTGCAGCGCGCCCAGTCGCTGCATGATCGCCTCGACGGTGACTGTGTCGGCGAATTCGAGAGGCTCGACGGCCCATGCAGCGGTGGAGCCGCCCCACGTCATGGCACCGACCAGAGCGGTGGCGCCCAGAGCGGCGAAGGCGGAGCGTGAACGTGAACGTGAACGGCGTTGTGCCATGCGAAAAAATACCCCCATTGGTCTGGCCCCGTACGATTCGGTGGACCGGTTGCGCCAGCCTAGGGAGACAGCGACGTGCCCCCAAGAGGGGGTATCGGGTTGTTACCCGATCTTTACACCGACGAAACGTGTCAGGGCTGTTTCTTGGCCCTGCTCGGCTGCACGCGCGGCGGCTCCCCCGGCATCTTCGGGTAGTCGGGAGGAAAGGGCAGCTCGCCCAGCCCGTTCTCGGTGTCGCGCGCCCACCATCCGAGAAGCACCTCGATGGAACCCGGAGACGCGTGCATGTGTGTCCATGGGTCTCCTGTGACCGACAGCCTCTCCGGCACGGTCAGAATCGTGAACACCGAGGGATCTGCGCCGTCGAGTTCACTCCACTCGAGAGGGCACGAGACGGGAGCGTGGGCGAGAGCTCGAGGGCTGTAGGCGCCGGCCATCGTGCGATCGCGGTTGGCCTGGTTGTAGTCGACGAAGATGCGCTCGCCGCGCTCCTCTTTCCACCAGTTCGTGGTGACCTCGTGCGGCATGCGACGTTCGAGTTCGCGAGCCGCGGCGATGACCGCGTGTCGTACGTCGAGGAACTCGTGTTCCGGTCGGATGGGTGCGAACACGTGCAACCCACGGTTTCCCGAGGTCTTGATGAACGCATCCAGGCCCGCCTCGGCGAGGACGGCCCGCAACTGGACCGCCACGGGTTTCGCATCGTCGAAGTCGGTGCCCGGCTGCGGATCGAGATCGATGCGCAACTGGTCGGGGAAATCGCTCGAGGACGCGCGCGATGCCCAGGGGTGAAAGACGATGGTGTTCATCTGAGCTGCCCAGACGGCTGCAGCCGGCTCGTCGAGCACGAGTTGCGGATGCGTGCGGCCGCTCGGGTAGACCACCATCTCGCTGCGCACGTAGTCGGGCGCACCCTTCGGCGGATTCTTGGAGAAGAACTGCTCGCCGTCGATGCCGCCGGAGAAGCGCTGCAGCGACACGGGGCGGTCACCGTTCGCGGTGATGAACGGCTCACCGACGGCGACGAGGTAGCGCGCGAGATCGAGCTTCGTGATGCCGGGCTCGGGCCAGATGACCCGATCGGGGCTCGAGATCCGCACCTCGCGATCGCCGTGAGGGCCGGGGACACTGATGCTTGCCGCTTCGCTCGCCATAGGGGGAAGGCTACTCGTGTGGGCGGCGCGGAGTCACTCCCTGCCGCCCACACGAGGTGGTGCGCTACTCGGCCGTCAGCGAGTCGACATAATCGCGGTTCTCCGAGATCCACTTCTCGACGACGGGGCCGAAGTCCTGGCCGTCGTAGTCGACGAACATGGCCTTCTCGAGCGAGTACAGCTGCTCGAGGTCCATCTTGTAGTTGCCGATCCACTTCGCGGCCTGCGGGAACTCCTTCGCGAAGTCCGACTGCGCGAACGCGTGCAGGCTCTCCACGGACGAGAGCGTTCCCTCGGGGTCTTCGAGGTTCTTGATCGGCAGGTCCGTGTACGCCCAGTGCGGCTCCCACAGGGTCACGACGATGTTCTCGCCCTTGTCGGTCGCGCTCTTGAGCTCGGTCAACATCGCGGCCGTCGAGCTCGTCACGTATTCCATGTCCTCGAGACCGTAGGTGGGAATGACCCGCTCAGTGGTGGCCTTCGTGAGGCCCGCTCCGGGCTCGATGCCCACGATCCGGTTGTCGAACTTGTCAGCGTTGTCGGCCAAATCGGCCAGCGAATCGATGGGCGCATCCTCGTTGACCGCGATGGTCAGCTTCGACTCGTCGTTCCAGGCACCGATGTCGACGATGTCATCGCCGTACTCGTCGAGGTACGACGCGTGCGTGTCGGGCAGCCAGACGTCGAGGGTGAGGTCGTAATCGCCGGTCGAGAGGCCCGAGAAGACGGGCGCGACATCGGCATATTCGAGCTCGACGTCGTAGCCCTTCTCATCGAGGATCGCCTTCCAGAGCTCCGACGCGGCGATTCCCTCGTCCCAGCCGTTGAACACGGCGAGGCTGAGCTCTTTCTTGTCGTCGTTGCCGTCTCCGACCGTCTCGGCTTCGACGGCCGCGCAGCCTCCGAATGCAAGGACTCCTGCGGTCGAGAGGGCGAGCAGAGACATGATGCGGGTGCTGTTCTTCATGGGTGTTCCTGTTCTGGGCGACCGGATGGGCCACCCGTCGGGTGAGAAAAGAGTGCGGGTCGCCGTCGGTCAGACGAGGGCGGGGTCGGCGCGTTCCGGCGCCGGCTCCTCGAGGCGCTCCGGAGCCGCAGGTGCGGAGGCTGCCGTCGCGCGGCGGCGCGCGGCCCGTGCGCCGAGCATCCGGCCGAGCACCGTGTCGCCGTCGCCGAGCGCGCCGGTCAGACGGTCGAGGAAGATCGCGAGGATGACCACGGAGAGACCGGCCTCGAAGCCGAGGGCGACGTCGATGCGGTTGAGGCTCGCCACGACCTGTGCGCCCAGGCCGCCGGCGCCGACCATACCGGCGATGACGACCATCGAGAGCGAGAGCATGATCACCTGATTGACACCGGCCATGATCGTCGGCCGGGCAAGGGGCAGCTGAATCTGTCGCAGAATGCGCCAGTGCGAGGCACCGAACGCCTGGCCTGCCTCGACGATCTCCTTGTCGACACCGCGAATGCCCAGCTCGGTCAGCCTGACGCCCGGGGCGAGCGCGAAGATGACCGTCGCCACGATTCCCGGAACGACGCCGACGCGAAAGAGGATGAGCGCCGGGATCAGATAGACGAAGGCGGGCATCGTCTGCATGAAGTCGAGAATCGGACGGATGATGCGCGATGCAACCGAAGAGGTGGCCGCCCAGATGCCGAGCGGGATGCTCACAACGATCGCCAGCACGCTCGCGACGAGAACGAGCGCGAGTGTATCCATCGCGTTCTCCCATTGATCGACGCTCACGATCACGAACAGGCCCACGACGGTGCCGAGAGCGAACTTCCACCCTCGGGCGAGATACCCGAGGACGGCGGCGACCACGATCACGACCCAGAAGGGCGGCGATGCGAGAAGCAGATCGACCACGTCGTATGCGGCCAAGAAGATGGCTCGGACGACGTCGAAGCCCCCACCGAAGGTGTCGGTGACATACGAGATGAACCCGGCAACCCAGGTTCCGAGATCGAGACGGAAGTCTGTCATCGCACGGCTCCTTCCGTCGTCGACTCGCGGAGGGTCTCGGCGATGACCTCCAGCGTCAGAGTCGTCGGAGGAAGCTGCACGGGGATGTCTCCCGTGCTGGTCGACATGTTGCCGAGCGCGGCAAGCAGTGTGACGCGGGGAATGACGCCGAGCAGACGTCCGTCGTCGCCGACGACCGCGATCGGGAGATCGCTGCCCACGGACGGCTCGACCAGATCGACGAGGTGCGCGTCCGTCGGAACGACGGTGGCTTCGTGACGGAGGATCGCCTCGAGATCGTTCTGATTGGACTTGACCTGGCGAAGCACGTCGCGGTCGCGCACGACGCCTGCGAGAGTACGGTCGCGTCGGGTGACGAAGACGGCGGAGGTCTGAAGGTCGCGCATGATCCGCAGCGCCGCGCGGGGCCCGGCAGACAGCGGGATGACGGCCTTCGCGTGCTCCATCACGCTGGAAGCGGTGAGCACGCGGGCCCGGTCGACATCCTGCACGAATTGGGCGACGTAATCGTTCGCCGGGTCGGTGAGGATCTCCTCGGGAGTACCGATCTGCACGATCCGACCGTCGCGCATGACGGCGATCCTGTCGCCGAGGAACATGGCCTCGTTGAGGTCGTGGGTGATGAAGACGATGGTCTTTCCGAGCTTCTGCTGCAGCTCGATGAGCTGTTCCTGCATCTCGCGACGAATCAGCGGATCGAGGGCGGAGAACGCCTCATCCATCAGCAGAACGTCAGTGTCGGCGGCGAGGGCGCGCGCCAAGCCGACGCGCTGTTGCATGCCGCCAGAGAGCTCTCCGGGCAGCGAGTCGGCCCAGCCGTCGAGATTCACGGTGGTGACCATGTCTCGGGCCCGCTTCGTGCGCTCGGCCTTAGAGATGCCCTGGATCTCGAGCCCGTAGGCGATGTTGTCGACCACGGAACGGTGCGGAAGCAGCGCGAAGTGCTGGAACACCATCGAGACCTTCTGACGACGGACGTCGCGCAGCTTGGCCTTGGGCACCCCGGTGATGGGAGAGTCGCCGATGGTCACGCTTCCGCTGGTCGCCTCGAGCAGGCCGTTCAGCATGCGGATGAGTGTCGACTTGCCGGAGCCTGAAAGGCCCATGACCACGAAGATCTCGCCGGGTTGCACATCGAAGGATGCGTCGATGACGGCGGCCGTTCCGAGCGATGACAGCTCCGCTCTGGTGCTGCCCGCTTTGAGCTTGTCGACGATGTCGGATGATCGGCGGCCGAACGCCTTGTAGAGGTTCTCGGCCTTCAGTGCCGGGGTTGTCAGTGTCACGTGAGGAATCTCCATCACGACCGGCGGCGCTCTCGAGTGTTAAAGGCGGTCGCCAGACGTGTTCCGTACTCGCAGACGGGTTGCCGTGATCGCTCTCGTCGCATCACAATGCGCGGGCGGAAGCCATCATGAGATCGCTTCGTCACGGTTTACCGTACGAACCCGCGGCAAGGTGGCCTGCGGATGCGCGTCTTGGGGTGATTGGCCAATGGACCGGGCATAACCGTAACAGCTATTCGACGCGCAGTGGAGCAAAAGTCACCCTCGAACGGGGGTAATCCGCGTGCTCTGATACATCGAATCCAGCACGATCCGCGAGACGACGGCGATCGCGGACGATGCCGATTCGTTACCTTCGGGTAACGTGATGGACCATGGATGCGTACCCAGAGAACCCCCGCACGAACGTTCTTTCGATCGTCACTCTGGTGACGAGCATCCTCGGCTTCGCCATCGTGCCGATCATCCTCGGGCACATCTCGATCAGGCAGATCAGGCGCACACGAGAGCAGGGTCGCGTGATGGCGATCATTGGACTGGTCATCGGATATCTGACCCTGCTCGGCTACCTCATCGCTATCACGGTGGCCGTGGTCATCTTCGTCAGTCGAGGAATGTCAGGCGCCTGAAGATCGTTGACGAAGGAGGATGGCTCGCTCCCAGCGCCATCCGTGCACTCGAACCGAAAGCCGTCCCACATGTCGATTCCGCTGTCCATTCTCGATCTCGCCCCGATCGCGCCCGGGCAGACCGCGCGCGAGAGCTTCGAAGGCAGCGTCGCCCTCGCCCAGGCCGCCGAACGGGCCGGATATCGTCGGGTCTGGTACGCCGAACACCACAACATGGCCAGCATCGCCTCGTCGGCGACGAGTGTTCTGATCGGTTACGTCGCGGCGCACACCTCGTCGATCCGCCTCGGTTCTGGCGGCGTGATGCTGCCGAATCACTCCCCCCTGACGATCGCAGAGCAGTTCGGCACCCTCGAGACCCTCTTCCCCGGACGCATCGACCTGGGCCTGGGGCGCGCGCCAGGAAGCGACCAGAACACGATGCGCGCACTCCGTCGCGACCCCATGTCGGCGGAGTCCTTTCCGCAGGATGTGGTCGAACTCCAGGGTTTCCTGAGCGGTGAATCGCGCATCCCCGGCGTTCAGGCCGTGCCGCGCGCCCGCGGCATCGTGCCGCTCTACATACTCGGCTCGTCACTCTTCGGCGCACAGCTCGCGGCGAAGCTCGGCCTGCCCTACGCGTTCGCGTCGCACTTCGCACCGGATGCGCTGCACGAGGCCGTCGCGGCGTATCGCGGCGGATTCCGGCCTTCCGAGCAGCTCAACGAGCCGCACGTGATCGCGGGAGTCAACGTCGTCGCATCCGATGATCACGACGACGCCGTCGATCAGGCGGCGACGACCAGACGCGCCCGTGTGCGCGGAATGATCTCCCGCGGCCCAGCGACCCCCGACTACAGCGACGCGCAGATCGACGAGTTCCTCACGACGCCGAACGGTCGCCAACTCGCGTCGATGATGACCTACTCCGCCGTGGGCACCCCCTCGGAGGTGCGCGAGTACCTCGAGGACTTCGCCCGCCACGCCCAGGCAGACGAGCTGATCCTCGCCCACCAGTCCCCCGAATTGACCGGACGACTTCGGTCGGTCGAACTCACGGCCGAAGCCATGAACGGGGTGTCCGTCTAGTAGCCGGTTCGTCGGTCACCAGGTGCCGGCGGGAGACTCGATCACCGGAACGGGCGAGTACGACCAGTGGCCGCCGTTCGCGTAATGGCTCGTCGCCCAGGGAGACGCCCAGATCGCCTGCTCGATCTGGGCCGTGGGAGCCGACGACGAGAAGCCGGCCACGATGGCGGAGTAGCCCGGGTTGCTGTGCAGTGCCTCGGCTGCGTTCTCGGCGGCGATGACCAGATTGTCGTAGCTTCCGAGTCCACTGTTGCCGCCAGAGCCCCAGCCGTTGTTCAGCGGATTGTTGCGGTTCCACCAGTTATCGGGGCCATTCTCCTGTCGCATCCACCGCATCATGACCGTGATGTTGTCTTCGGTGCGGGGAAAGTCGCCGAGCAGCAGCACCAGCTCTGCCCAATCCCGATTCGTGCGCCCCTGGGCCAGGCCCTGCACTCCGGCAACGGCCTCGACCGAATCCCGAGTGATCGACGATTGCGTGAGTCCGGCGGGAAGGTCGAACACCTGCTCCGACGCAGCCGATCCGGACACAGCGCTGGCGGCGAGCAACTCATCCTGACTGGGAGGTGGCGGCGGTGCGATCGCGGTGAGGGACGCCATCGCGAGCACTGCGGCGCCGGCGGCGACGGCAAGGATGCGACGCGTCAGTCGTGCGCGTCGGGAGGCGGGTCTGGAAACCGGCCTCGACGGGGGCTCGTGATAGCTGTTCATGGGCGGCTACGCCAACTGTACGCTCGGATCATGCAGGAGTACTTCTCGAGGGACGACGTCTTCGCGGTCTGCGACGCGCTCCCGGCCACGCGCAATGAGAATCCCTTCGGTCCCGAGACGAGCGTGTACAAGGTCGTGGGCAAGGTTTTCGCCCTCACGAACCTCGACGGCGAGCCCGTGACCGTGACGCTGAAGGCCGATCCGCCGCACGCCGAGGCCCTGGTCAGAGACCATGCGTGGATCACGCCCGGCTATCACATGAACAAGCGCCACTGGGTGACTCTCACCCTCGGTCCAGACGTCGATCCGCAGCTCGTCACCGACCTGATCGTGAACTCCTATGAACTCGTCGTGGCGGGGCTCCCGCGCGACAAACGGCCCACCTGACGCCCACACCCACGCGTTGGGCTACCGTTGGAGGATGGCATCCTCTACAATTTCCGGCCCGACCGAGGCCGACACCGCGCAGGTCGAGCAGACATTCTCTGATCTCGGGCTCGATGACGCGGTACTCAAGGCTCTGAAAGACGTGGGTTACGAGACCCCGTCTGCGATCCAGGCCGCGACGATCCCCCTTCTTCTCGACGGTCGTGACGTCGTCGGACTGGCCCAGACGGGCACCGGCAAGACCGCGGCGTTCGCCCTGCCGATCCTTTCCCGTCTCGACCTGGCGCAGAAGACCCCGCAGGCGCTCGTTCTCGCCCCGACCCGCGAGCTGGCTCTGCAGGTCTGTGAGGCGTTCGAGAAGTACGCCTCTCATCTGCGCGGCGTTCATGTGCTGCCCGTCTATGGCGGACAGGGCTACGGTGTGCAGCTCTCCGCACTGCGCCGCGGCGTTCACATCGTCGTCGGCACGCCCGGTCGCATCATGGATCACCTCGAGAAGGGCACGCTCGACCTCTCGCAGCTGAAGTACCTCGTTCTCGACGAGGCCGACGAGATGCTCAAGATGGGCTTCGCCGAAGATGTCGAGACGATCCTCGCCGACACTCCGGAAGACAAGCAGGTCGCCCTCTTCTCGGCCACGATGCCCTCGCAGATCCGACGCATCTCGGCCAAGTACCTGCACGACCCCGAAGAGATCACGGTCAAGAACAAGACCACGACCTCGGTCAACACGACGCAGCGCTACCTGATCGTCTCGTATCCGCAGAAGGTCGACGCGCTGACGCGCATTCTCGAGACCGAGAACTTCGAGGGCATGATCGTCTTCACCCGCACCAAGAACGAGACCGAGACACTCGCCGAGAAGCTGCGCGCGCGCGGATACTCCGCCGCGGCCATCAACGGTGACATCGTGCAGGCTCAGCGGGAACGAACGGTGAACCAGCTCAAGTCGGGCAAGCTCGACATCCTCGTCGCCACCGATGTCGCGGCCCGAGGCCTCGACGTCGAGCGCATCAGCCACGTCGTCAACTTCGACATCCCGATCGACACCGAGTCCTATGTGCACCGCATCGGACGCACCGGCCGCGCCGGACGCACGGGAGATGCGATCAGCTTCGTCACGCCACGAGAGCGGCGGATGCTCACGGCGATCGAGAAAGCGACCCGCCAGCCGCTGACAGAGATGAAGCTGCCGAGTGTCGACGATGTGAACGCCACACGCCTCACCCGCTTCGACGACGCGATCACCGCGGCCCTCAGCCAGCCGGAGCAGATCCAGCAGTTCCGCGACATCGTCGGGCACTACGTCGAGCACCACGATGTGCCCGAGGCCGACGTCGCGGCAGCGCTCGCCGTCGTGGCGCAGGGCGACACTCCCCTGCTGCTCGACCCGGAGCCGGTGCGCACTCCCCGGTTCGAGCGCGATTCTCGCGACCGCCCGGAGCGCTCGGACAGGAACGATCGCTTCCGCGACGACCGTCCTGCGCGCGCCGAGCGAGGAAGCCATGGAGACAAGTGGGAGCGTCCCGACCGCGGCGACCGCCCCGACCGCGCACCGAGGAGCTCCGGAGGGCCGAAGACCACCTACCGCATCGCCGTCGGCAAGCGTCAGAAGGTCGAGCCGCGCCAGATCGTCGGCGCCATCGCCAACGAGGGCGGACTCAATCGCGGCGACTTCGGAGCGATTCAGATCAGACCCGACTTCTCGCTTGTCGAGCTGCCCTCCGACCTTCCGGGCGACGTGCTCGACCGCCTTCAGAACACGCGTATCAGCGGCAAACTCATCGAGCTGCGCCCCGACCGCGCCGGAAACTCGGCGAAGCGCGAAGACCGTCCGCGCTACGGTCGCGACTGACAGACTCCGCCTGCGCCGCCGCCCGCGACTACTGCTTCGTGGTCTTCTCGATGCTCATCACGAGAATGACACGATCAGCCGAATCGGGCGGCGGCGTCTGCTCGGCGTTGCCGTAGCGCTTGCCCAGGACGACGTAGAACTCGCCCGTGGGATCTGGTTCGACGGCAATGAGCCGCCCGCGCACCTCGAGATACCTGAAGGGATTCTCCGCATCGATGACCGACAGGCTCATCGATGGGTTGTGCTGGAGATTCCTGAACTTCGCTCTCTTCGTCGTATGAGTGAACTTCAGGGTGTCTCCATCGCGCAGGAACCACATCGGATTCACCTGAACGGTGTCATCGGGGCGAACCGTTCCCAGGTGGCCATAGTTCGGCTTCTCGAGCAACTCCGCGTAGTCGGCGGGAATGATTTCTGTCATGCCTTCATCCAAGCACGCAGTCGCACGAAGGTGCGAGAGAGAACAGGCTGCCCGAGCATCACCCCGATGAGGATGACGAGCACACCCACGGACTGCTTGAGGGTGAGGAACTCCCCCGCGACGAGCGTTCCCAGCACCACACCCGTCACCGGATTGAGCAGGCCGATCAGTCCGACCGTTCCCGCGCCGAGGTGGCGCAAGCCCGTGAACCAGGCGACGAATGCCACGGCCGTTCCGATGATCGAGATGTAGCCGTACGCGAGCCAGGTCGTCGCATCCATCGCCGGCGGCGCACCCTCGACGACGGCCGCGACGGGCGCGAGAATCACCCCGGCGGCGATGAGTTGCCAGGCGGTCGACGAGAGGGCGTCGACATCGGAGCCCCACTTCTTCGCGAGCACATAACCGAGCGACGACATGATGAGCGCAGAGACGGATGCCGCAACACCGAGGCCATTCACGGTCTGGGTTCCGGTCAGCAGCAGCAGGGCGACCCCGAGGATGCCGACCGCCGCCGCGATCGCCTGCGCGACCCGCGGCCTCGAGCCGAGAAGACCCCACGCCAGCAGCATCATAACGACGGGACCGGCGGCCATGACCGTCGATGCGATGCTCGTCGGCAGGAGCTGAGCGGCCAGGTACACCAGAACGAAGAACGCACCCATATTGAGCACGCCGAGCACCACAGATTTCCACCACCATGATCCCCGCGGTCGTCGTCGCGCGAGAACCAGCAGCAGGATTCCCGCCGGGAGCGCTCTAATCAGAGCTCCGTACAGCGGGTAGCCGTCAGGAAGAAATTCCCGCGTCACGAAGTACGTCGTTCCCCAGGCGATCGGCGCGACCGCCGTGAGAAGCGCCCACCCGCCGGCCCCAGAGCGGTCATCGATCACGCTATTAGTTTCCATGGAAGATAGTTTATCTTCCATGGAAGGTAATATGGAGCCATGGCAGACGAACTACAGGCCGCGACCCCCGACCATGTGGCACGCATCCAACAGGAGTGGGCGCGCGAGCGGCCAGACGTCGACGTACGTCCGCAGGGCGTCATCGGCCGACTGCACCGCGTGAGTATGCATCTGACCGACTCCATCCTCGAGGTCTACGCGAAGCACGGCCTGGGGGAAGGCGAATTCGATGTACTCGCCGCCCTTCGCCGGGCGGGGCATCCCTACGAACGGGTGCCCGGGGAGCTCGCGGCGCACACCATGGTCACCACCGGGGCGATCAGCAAACGGGTCGACCGCTTGGAACGCTCCGGGCTCGTCGTGCGACGCGTTGACGAGAACGACAGCCGATCGCGCGTCGTCGCGCTCACCGAGAAAGGGCGTGCGTTGATCGACGCCGCGTTCACCGACCACATGCAGAACGAGAGAGAGTTGCTCGACGGCCTCACCCTGCAGCAGACAGAGCAGCTCGAGACGCTTCTGACGACTTGGCTGGCCCGCTTCGAGGGATGAGCCGACGGTCCCACGACGACACCGTCGAGCAGCTAGCACAGTCTCGTCAGCGACCGGAGCATCAGGTAGGCGGGAGATAATCGAGTATGCCTACAGTGAACGCGTTCGCCGCGACCTCCGCCAGCGAGCCCCTCTCCCGAACCACCATCGAGCGCCGAGATGTCGGCGCCAAAGACGTCTTGATCGAGATCGCCTACTCGGGCATCTGCCACTCCGACATCCACACCGTGCGCGGCGAATGGGGCGACATCGCCTACCCGCAGGTCGTCGGTCACGAGATCGTCGGAACCGTCACCGAGGTCGGGTCCGAGGTGACCCTGCACAAGGTCGGCGACCGCGTCGGCGTGGGCTGCATGGTCAACTCGTGCCGCGAATGCGAGAACTGCCTCGCCGGCGAAGAGCAGTACTGCCTCAACGGAAACACGGGCACGTACGCCTCCGTCGATCGTGACGGCACCATCACCCAGGGTGGCTATTCCACGCACATCGTGGTCGTCGAGGACTTCGTCTTGCGCGTGCCCGAATCCATCCCGTTCGACAAGGCCGCGCCGCTGCTCTGCGCCGGCGTCACGACCTACTCGCCCCTCGCCCACTGGAAGGTCGGCCCCGGATCGCGGGTCGCCGTTGTCGGCATGGGCGGACTCGGTCATATGGCCGTGAAGATCGCGCACGCCATGGGTGCCGAGGTCACCGTGCTGTCTCAGAGCCTCAGCAAGCAGGAGGACGGCCTGCGTCTCGGCGCAGATCACTACTACGCCACGAGCGACCCCGAGACCTTCGACAAGCTCAAGAACACCTTCGACCTCATCGTCAACTCGGTCAGCGCGAAGATCGACATCAACGCCTACCTCTCGCTGCTTCGTCTCGACGGAACGCTCGTGAGCGTCGGAGCACCGCCCGAGCCGCTGCCCGTTCAGGTCTTCAGCCTGTTCGGCAACCGGCGCTCGTTCGCGGGTTCTGGCATCGGCAGCATCCGCGAGACCCAGGAGATGCTCGACTTCTGTGCCGAGCACGGCATCGCACCCGAGACCGAGCTCGTCGCCGCCGACGACATCAATGAGGCGTACGAGCGCGTACTGGCGTCAGACGTGCGCTACCGCTTCGTGATCGATGTGGCGACGCTGGCCTGATCGATACGACCGGCGACTGACCGATGCCCGACGCCCCTCCGCACGATCGGGAGGGGCGTCGGGCATTTTCGTGCCCCGACAGTTAGGCGGGCTCGGCCGTGACCCGGGCCGGGCGTCGGCGGGCCGCCGCTCCGACGCCCGCACGACGAAGGGCTGCTGCGATCCCGATTCCTCCTGCGGTGCCGGCGACGCAGCTCGCCAGGGTCAGCGCGAAGAAGGCGATCTGCACCCCCAGAGGATAAGCATCGAGGTTGAAGGACTGGCGAGCCAGAATCGGATACGCCACGCCGACGACGACGGCGCCTGCGTAGTGCTGCCAGATCGTCCAGAAGCGATAGCCCACGAGGAGGAAGGCGACCTCGGCGAAGAATGCCCACCAGACGTTCGTTGCGACCGTCGCGAATCCGTAGCCAGAGAAGGGGGCGAGTACCAGGCCAGAGATGATGCCCACCAGCAGACCCGCGCCAGGGCGCTGGATCAAACGGAGAGCGATGACAGCCGGCAGCAACCAGAGGCCGGCGATGGCGACCGAGAAGAATGGCACGGAGGCGTAGAGCGCTGTCGAGAGCCAGTTGGCTGGAGCGAGGAGCAGTCCGCCCGCGACGCCCAGAACGGCGCAGGTCAGGAGGTAAGCGGTCGAGGCTCGTTTCATCGTGTCGTCTTCTCCGATCGTGCCGCGTCGAGGCTCGACTTAGGCTCCCCTAACTTAGCCGGATTGTCGGCGGTACGCGATACCGTGTGGCCATGAGCGAGCCTCCTCACCCGTCGACACTGTCACCGGGCGAGCTGTCATGCGGTCTCATGGGGCCTCTCGGAGCGTGCGGCGCCCCCGTTCCTCCGGGAACCGAGCTGAACCTGTGCCTCCGACACCACCTCGCCGCCTACGACTGGGTTGCTCGAGACGTCGGGGTCACCGATGTGCTCCCGTCTCCCTGCCTGGCGTGCGGCTCTCGCCTGGGTGTGCGCTATCCGTCGGGTTGGCTGTGTGCCGTGTGCGAATGGAAGGTGGGCGACCTGCCCGACGGGATCGTCGCATCCACTCGCCTCGACGTCGTGTACTACCTTCGGGCGGGCGACCGCATCAAGATCGGAACGTCGGCCAACCCGCGCGCCCGCCTCGCCCAGCTCAGCTTCGACGACCTCCTGGCGTTCGAGCGAGGCAACCGCACGCTCGAGCAGCGACGACACGCGCAGTTCGCCGCGCACCGCATCGGTCGGGGCGAGTGGTTCGATACCAACGACGAACTGCTCGCGCTCATCGAATTGCTGCGCGCTGGGGTCGACGACCCCTGGAACGCGGACAGCCTCTGGGTCAGCCAGCACCTCGCGGCACATGGCTGACCCGCGTCGTCATGATCGATCGCGCGTCGTCATGATCAATCCCGCGTCGTTATGATCGATCGCGCGTGATCGTCGCTGTCGTCACGGCCGGCGCATCCGAACCGAACAGATAGTCGCCCCCGGTCAGCCGCACCGACGCCGTGGTCTGCTTGTGCGCACACGATCCTCCGACCCACAGCTCGACGTCACCGGGCTCGACGACCCGAACGAAGTCGCGATTGGTGAACCCGAGCCGCGCTGAGGGAACATCGAACGCCACTCGCGCCTCCTCTCCTGGCTCGAGGTCGACTCGGACGTAGCCGAGCAATTGCGCGACGGGACGGGTGACGCTTGCGACCACGTCGTGCCCGTAGAGCTGCACGAGATCACTCCCTGCGCGCCGCCCCGTATTGCGAACGAGCACGCTCGCCCGAACGACGCCATTCGTCGGCGCGTCCTCGTCGACCCGCAGCTCGGTCCGGTCGAACGTCGTGTAGCCCAGCCCGAACCCGAACGCTCGCACGGGTGTGCTGTCTGAACTGGTCACGTCGTTCGGCCCGCCGAGGAGCGGATGCAGGTAGCTGTATGGTTGCGCGCCGGCGGAACGCGGGAGCGAGACCGGCAGGTGGCCCGACGGATTCGCGTCGCCCGCGAGGATCTCGACGATTGCCGCGCCGCCCTCCTCCCCCGGAAAGAAGGACTGCACCACGGCAGCGGCCGCGCCGTCGCCGTCGAGTGCCCATCCGATCGCGTAGGGCCGGCCCGAGAGCACCACCATGACGACGGGCGTTCCTGTCGCGATCACCGCCTCGACGAGCTCTCGCTGAAGTCCCGGCAATTCGAGCGACTCCACATCGTTGCCTTCGCCGACGGTTCCACGGCCGAAGAGTCCGGCACGATCCCCCACGACCACGATGGCGACGTCGCTCGACCGAGCGGACTCCACGGCGGACGCGATACCCGAGCGATCATCGCCCTCCACGGCACAGCCCTCGTGACGCTCTATCCGGGCGTCGGGATACCGAGCGCGAAGCTCCTCGGCCACGGTCGGGATCTCGAATCCGAGAGGCACGCCGGGGTGGTGAGCGAGAACATGGTTGGCGAACGAGTAGCACCCCATCAAGGCCTCCGCGCTGTCGGCGTTCGGGCCGATCAGGGCGATCCTCGCAGGGGCACCGAGGGGCAGCGTCGAATCGTTCGACAGAAGCACGATCGACTTCTCGGCCAATTCGCGTGCGATCGCGCGATGCTCGGCGTCGTCGAGATCGATGGATGCGGGGGGCGAGTCGAAGGTCGCGTCGAGCAGACCGAGTTCTTCTTTCTGGGCCAGCACGCGCAGGACCGCGCGATCGACGAGACTCTCCGGCGTCCGTCCGTCTCGGATCCGTTCGGCGAGCGGTTCGAGGTAGGCGTCGCCACTGGGCAGTTCGACGTCGATGCCCGCCTCGAGGGCGAGGTGGGCCGCGTGGCCCTTGTCCTCGGCAACGGCATGCATCGTCTCGAGGAAGGCGACGGCGAAGTAGTCCGAGACCACGACGCCGTCGAAACCCCAGCGATCGTGCAGGATGCCCGTCAAGTAGTCCGCGGTCGCCGCGACCGGCACGCCGTCGATCTCGGCGTAGGAGTTCATCACGCTGCGCACACCGCCCGAGCGCAAGGCCATCTCGAAGGGAGGCAGAAACACGTCTTCGAGCTCGCGCCGGCCCACGTGCACCGGCGCATGGTTGCGACCCGACTGAGAGGCGGAGTAGCCCACGAAATGCTTGAGCGTCGCGTGCACCCCGGCGCCCTGAAGACCTCTCACATACGCCGTGCCGATCGTGCCGACGACGTAGGGATCTTCGGCGATGCACTCGTCGACGCGCCCCCACCGCGGGTCTCGAATGACGTCGAGCACCGGAGCCAGCCCCTGATGCACCCCGAGTTCGCGCATGGAGCGGCCGATTGCGTTAGCCATGCGTTCGACGAGCTGCGGATCGAAAGCCGCACCCCAGGCCAAGGGCGTGGGAAAGGTGGCCGCCTTCCAGGCGGCGAGGCCTGTGAGGCACTCCTCGTGCACCAGAGCCGGGATGCCGAGCCTCGTCTCGGCCTGCAGCCGGCGCTGTTCGGACCACAACCACGACGCGCGCTCCGCGGGGTCGACGGGACGCGTTCCGTAGACCCGGGTGAGATGCCCGAGTCCGTGTGCCGTCGCATCCTCGTATCTGGCCGACGATGCCATCTCGCCAGCCATCGGAGCGACGACCTCGTCGCCCTGGTCGACCCAGAATCCCACCAATTGCGCGAGTTTCTCGTCGAGCGTCATCTGCGACAGCAGCTCGAGCACGCGGCTCGATACCTCGGGAGCGGCAGCGGCCAACTCCACGTGTTCTATGCTCATGCCCTCAGCCCTTGACCGCGCCGGTGAGTCCGCCGACGATGCGGCGCTCGAAAAGACTGAAGAAGATCAGCGCGGGAATCATCGACAACGAGGTGAACGCGAGCACCTTGGCCGTGTCGACCGCGTACTGCGAGGCGAATGCCTGCGTGCCGAGCGGCAGCGTGTACGACGCCTCACCGTTCAGGATGAACAGCGGCAGCAGGTAGGCGTTCCAGCTCCCGATGAACGCCAGGATTCCCACCGTGATGACACCGGGTAGCGAAAGGCGCAGAACCATTCGGAAGAAGAAGCCCAGTCTGCCGAGACCGTCGATCGCGGCTGCCTCCTGGAGCTCGTTCGGAATGGCAGCGAGAAATGGCACCAGCACGATGATCGTCAGGGGAAGCGCGAAAGCGATCTGCGGGATGACGACGCCCGCGAGGGAATTCGTCAGGCCGAGGTTGCGCACCAGGATGTACAGCGGCGTGATGGCGACGGTGAGCGGAAACATGAGGCCGGCGGTGAACAGCGCGTACACGGCCGCTCTCCCCCGAAACGCATAGCGTGACAGTCCGTAAGCGGCCATGAGTCCGAGTGCCACGACGAACACCGTGGTGCAGACGGCGGCGACAGTGGAGTTGAGCACCTGGGTCCAGAATGATCCGCTGGCGAGCACGTCGCCGAAGTTCGACCACGCCCAAGCTTGGGGGAACCCTGATGGATCGACCGTGATCTCCGAGTTCGAGCGGAAGCCACCGAGGATGATGTAGGCCACGGGCGCCAGCATCAGTCCGATCAGAACGAGGGCGACGAAGTATGAGACCAGGCTCGAACGCCTGCTCTGTTCCGAGACGCGCCGGCGAGGGCGGGGTCGGGATGCGACGGGTGCGGCGATGGCCATCAGTGTGCGCCTCCGGTAGTGGTGACCGCTGAATCGCGGCGCAGGATGAAGCGCTGATAGAGCAGCGCGACGACGAGTGAGATGAGGAAGATGACGACCGCGACCGCGTTGCCGTAGCCGTAGCTGCCGGCATTGCGACCATTGGCCACCATGTAGGTCGCCATGGTCGATGTGCCCGCTGTACCGGCCACGTATTGGCCCCAGACGATCCAGACCAGGTCGAAGAGTTGGAGCGATCCGATGATCGACAGGAACGCCCAGATGCGAACGGTCGGTCCCATGAGAGGAAGAACGATGTATCGCTGAACCTGCCAGTAGCTGGCTCCGTCGATGCGTGCTGCCTCGGTGATCTCGTCGGGAATACCCTGCAGACCGGCGAGGAACAGGATGACCGCGAATCCGACGTACTTCCAGGTGATGATGACCAGCAGCGTCCAGATAGCAGCGCTCGGGTCGCTCAGCCAGTCGGTGGCGAGACCGCCGAGCCCCACTTTCTCGAGGAGCCCGTTCAGCGCGCCATTCGACTGGAGCATCAGGCTCCAGCCGAGGCCGACCACGACCTCGGAGATCACGTAGGGAACGAAGATCAGCACGCGGATCAACGACTGGAAGCGAAGCCTGCGGTTCAGCAGCAGCGCGATTCCGAGTGCGAGTGGCCCCTGGAGCACGAGCGACATCACGACGATGAACGCGTTGTGACTCAGAGCCTCGAGGAATGCCGGGTCGGTGAGGATCGTGACGTAGTTGCGCAGACCGACGAAATCGGTGGCTGCTCCGTATCCCGACCAGCTGAAGAATCCGTAGTACGCAGCCAATGCCACCGGCAGGATGACGAAGGCCACGAAGACCACGAGGGCGGGCCCGATGAGCAGAAGGAGCTCAGCTCGCTTCGGCCAGCGGGATCGCGCCCGTGGGGGTGAGCCCACCGGGGGCAGCGCTGGAGCGCCTCCCCCGGCCGGGCTCTGGCTGCCCCGCGCAGCGTGTTCTGTGTGCGTTTCTTCGCGCAGGACAGCCATCGGTACTTCTCCTACGACTTCGCTGCGGCAGCGTTCACTGCGTCGACGATGCCCTGTGCGTCACCCTTGCCTGCGAACATGTCGACCACAGCCACGTTGAGCGCATTTCCCACGTTCTGGCCGTAGAGAGTGTCGAGCCAGACACTCACGTACGGTGCTTGGTTGTACGCCGCCAGAACATCCTTGAGCGCAGGGTCGGAGACGGTCGACTGGGCTTCGGTGGAGGCGGGAAGCGTCTGGAATGCCGTGGCATACGCCTCCTGGTTGCTCTTCTCAGCCATGAAGTTGAGGAAGTCGACGCACTCCTTCGGAGCGTTCACCCAGCAGCTGTAGCCGTCGACGCCGCCCATCATCGCGCCGGCCTCGCCGTCGCCGCCTTCCACCTCGGGGAAGGGGAACCACTTGAGATCGGCCAGGGGCTTCTGGTCAGGCGTGAGCGATGCGATCACTCCCGGGTCCCATGCGCCCATCAGTTCCATGCTTGCCTGCTTGTTCGCGAGCAGACCGGCGGAGGATCCGGCGCCCTGCTGGGCGGCCGTGGTGAGGAAGCCGTCGTTGAAGGGCTCGGTGTCGATGAACGACTGGAGGTTCTCGCCGGCCTTCAGCCAGCAGTCGTCGTCGAAGTTGCGACTCTTGGCCGCATCATTGAGCACGTCTTGGGAGCAGGCGCGCAGAGCGAAGTTGTAATACCAGTGCGCTGCGGGCCAGGCGTCCTTCGCGCCGACAGCGATGGGGTCGATTCCGGCCGCCTTGAGCTTCTCATCGGCGGCTTCGAGGTCGCCGATGGTCTTCGGAGTCTCGGTGACGCCCGCCTGAGTGAACAGATCAGACGAGTAGAAGAACCCGGAAGGCAGCACCGCGACGGGCACCCCGTAGCTCTTGCCGTCGACCTCGAAGGCCGACAGGCTGTTTCCGACCGCGGTCTTCGTCGCGTCCGAGAGGCCGTCGCTGATGTCCATCGCCTGGCCTGCTTTGACGACATCGGCGAGCTTGCCTCCGCCGCGAGCCATGAAGACGTCGGGTGCATCGCCCGAGTTGAGAGCGGTCTGCAGCTTGCCGTCCATCTCCTCGTTCTGCACCGACTGGATCTTGACGGTGACGTTGGGGTTCGCCTTCTCGAACGCCGCGGCCGTGTCGGCCCAGTACTTCTTCCCGTCTCCGGTCGTGGAGTTGTGCCACATCGTCAGAGTGACTTTTCCGTCGGCCGAGTCGCCTGATCCGGCGCTGCATCCGCTGAGCGCGAGTGCACCCAGGAGAATCGCGGCCGAGCCAGCGACGAATTTGGTGAGTCTCATGTGATTCGAACCTGCTCTCTTCATTGAGGGGGCGGCCGCGGCAGTGCGGGCGCTTTGCTGGTGCACGGGTGGTGCGTCGTGCCGTCCCACCGAGTACCCGGATCCATCGGGATCCGAAGCAACGCTGTCTGGTCGGGCGTGATCAGTGTGCGTGAGCCGATGGGGGTCGTCAAACGTTTTCGAAATCATTTTCGCACGCGCGGTTTCGGCACTATGCTCAGCGCATGATGGCGAGGGCGACAATCCACGACGTTGCTGCTGCGGCGGGCGTTTCGGTCGCCACCGTGTCTAAAGCGGTCAACGGCCGGTACGGCGTCTCGGCGGTCACCACGGATCGCGTACTCGAGGCCGTAGCGGCCCTCGGCTACGAGTCGAGCCTCGTCGCAAGCAGCATGCGTTCACGCCGCACCGGCGTGATCGGGGTGCTCGTCGCCGGCTTCGAGCCGTTCAGTGCCGAGGTCTTGAAGGGGGTGGCGGTCGGGCTCCGAGACTCACGGTACGACCTGCTCGCCTACAGCGGATCGCGGAGGGGCGAGGGTGATGGCTGGGAACGTCGCTCACTCAGCCGATTGAGCGGCACCCTGATCGACGGGGCCATCATCGTAACCCCGACGGTCGTCAACGTGGCAGCCGATGTTCCCATCGTGGCCGTCGACCCTCACACGGGTCGAGCCGATCTGCCGACCGTCGAAGCCGACAGCCGCGGCGGCGCATTCGAAGCAACCACCTACCTGATCAGCCTCGGGCACCGGCGCATCGGTTTCGTGTCGGGGCGACCCGACCTCAAGTCGTCTCGTCTCCGCGATACGGGGTATCGCGAGGCTCTCGCCGCGGCATCCATCGTCTTCGACCCGGCGCTCGTTCGCGTCGGGTTCTACGAAGCCGACACGGCACGCCGCGCGGCACAAGATCTGCTGACTCGGGACAACCGGCCCACGGCGGTGTTCGCGGCGAACGACCTGTCGGCTATCGCCATCATCGAGGTCGCTCAGTCACTGGGTCTCGAGGTTCCCCGTGACCTGTCGGTGGTCGGCTTCGACGACGTTCCCGAGGCATCCCGGCTCGTTCTGCCCCTCACGACCGTTCGCCAGCCGATGCAGAGCATCGGTCAGGCCGCCGCACGCATGCTCACGAGTCTGATGGACGGCGAGGCCCTGGCGTCGACGCATGTGCTGCTGCCGACTCGTCTCGTGGCGCGCGCCACCACTGCGCCCCCGGCTTCGGCGTCGAGCTGAGATCAGCCCGCTCGGCGCCCGGAGAACAGAGCGTGCAGTAGCGGAACCGCCGAGGCCGCCATCAGCACTGTGCCGAACACGGTGTCGTCTGACCGAACCAACGCTCCCGCGATGAGCAAGGCGCCGAAGACGAGAGCCGACACGAGCCTCCGAGCCGCATGCTCGAGCCGGATCACCCGCCGTTCGAGTCCCGGATTGGAGACGGCGATGGAGCCATCCTCGATTCGCGTCACCAGGCCGTCGATGCGTTTCGGGAGTCGCAACGCGATGGTTGCGCCGTCGAGCGCCTGTCGACCCAGGTCGCCCACGACGTTGCCGCGCTCATCTCGAATCAACT
The DNA here is from genome assembly GCF_900177765.1 of Agreia sp. VKM Ac-1783. GTDB lineage: Bacteria > Actinomycetota > Actinomycetes > Actinomycetales > Microbacteriaceae > Agreia. Next base: position 32,929 of record NZ_FXWI01000002.1, on the reverse strand, counting down.
GCGCGGCGTAGGGCTCGACCGAATCCCAGAGGTTGAACGACGCGTCCAGCGCGCTGCAGACCCCCGACGTGAGCGACATCGCGCGGATGATGAGCAAGAAGTTCTCGGGCAGCTGGAACGGCAGCGACCTGACGACATGTCCGAACTGATCGGCGAACTCGCGGAACTCCCGTGGATCGACCTCACGGAGCTCGGCGAATCCCATGCCTCCGAAGCGGGCGAACAGCTGCGTCATGGCGCGCTCGAGTTCCCGGGTGTCTGCAGACGGGAGCAGCACGCCCACGTCGCGGATCGCATCCACCAGGCCCTTGCCGTCGCGTGAGGCGGCGGCGATGAGCAGCTTGCGAAGCCCGCTGCGGGTGTTCGACGGAACCTCGCCCATCATGCCGAAGTCGATGAACGTGAGCGTGAAGCCCTGCTTGCCGGTCGTCTCAGATACCTGACCCGTGGGCGTGACGAAGATGTTGCCGGGGTGCGGGTCGGCGTGGAAGAAGCCGTTCGTGAACATCTGGTCGAACATGACCGCGGCGAAGACCGGGGCCACATCGGCGGGATCGATGCCAGCCGCGTGGAGGGCCGCCGCGTCGGTGATCTTGACGGCCGTGACGTCTTCGAGCGTGAGGACCCGGCGGGTTGTGCGCTCCCACACGATCTGTGGAACGGAGACGCGTTCGTCGCCGGCGAAGTCCGCGGCGAACCTCTCGGAGCTCGCCGCCTCGTGCAGGTAGTCGATCTCCTCGAGACTCGTCGCCGCGAACTCCTCGACGAGGGCGGGCATGTCGACGCGATCCGAGACGAGTCGAACGTGACTCAGCCAGCCGCCCACCCGACGAAGCGCGGCAAGGTCGACGTCGACGATCTCATCGATTCCCGGACGCTGCACCTTCAACACGACCCCGGTGAGTCCCGTGTCGGCTGCGGCCGTCGGCGCGAGCATGGCGCGATGGGCCTGGCCGAGGGATGCTGCGGCGACCGGAGTCTCATCGACCTGCGCGAACGCCGCGTGGAGGGGCACACCCAGCTCGGCCTCCGCGAGCGCGCGGATGGCCGCGAACGGAACGGCGGGCACCTCGTCTTGCAGGCCCTCGAGTTCTTTCGTGATCTCGGGAGGAAGCACATCGAGACGCGACGACATGAACTGGCCGACCTTGATCATGAGCCCGCCGAGATCGACGGCGAGCACGTGAAAGCTCCGGGCGAATCGGCGCATTCGCCGGGTTCGCGTGCGTTCGGCGACCTTCAGCAATCCGATACGCGGCAGGAACAGTTCATACCACCACGTGACCGCCAGATGCCAGGCCGAGAACCGCAGGATGCGGCGGTACCGCGCGCGGGTATTGCCGGCGCCGGACGAGAAGTCTGCCCGGGCCGGCCTGAGTGACGACACTCCGGTCAGTCCTGCGCGAGGATCGAGTACAGGCGTCGACGGGCATCCTCGAGAATGGCCACGGCCTGCTGCACCTGGTCAGGCGTTCCGGTGCGACCCACCTGGGCCGCGGCCTGGGCGAGTTCGATACCGGCCTTGGGGAGCGCGCCGAACGCAGGAGCGTCTTCTTTCGCGTCGGTTGTTGCCCATGGCGTGGACGTGCCGTCGGTGTCGACGACCTGCCGACCCGCGTCGGTGAGCGCATAGGTCTTGCGACCGTTCGACTCCTCGGCGCTCACGAGCCCTTCGTCGGCCAAAAGCTGCAGGGTCGGATAGACGCTGCCGGCGCTGGGCTTCCAGCTGCCTCCGGACCGCTCTTCGATCTCGCGGATGATCTGGTATCCGTGCATCGGCTGTTCGGCGAGCAGCGAGAGCACCGCCGCTCGTACGTCGCCCTTGCCCATACGGGTTCCGGCTCCGGCCTTCTTCTCGAAGGCGGCGCGCAGCTGCTCCATCGCCTGCCACATGCCATCGGTGTGGCCGCCGAGAGTGCCGAAGTTGAACCCGCCTGCGGGGAATGAGTTGCCCATGATGTCCTCCTGGATTGATCGCGAACGATACTCAACGATATATCGTCCAAGCTGTGACCTGCCGGGGAGTGCACGATGCGCGATCAGGGATCGGTGAGAGTCTTGATACATCGCCGTCCCGCGATTCTCCGCTCTCCCGAAAGCTGCACAGTGACCACCCCTGCCACCACTCCCCCTCACCCCGCTCGCACCTCGCTCGTGCGAACCGCATTCCGCATCATGCTCGGCCTCTTTCTGCTCCTCGCAGGAATTAGTCATCTGACCGTCAACCGCGAGGCGTTCCTCGCGCAGGTGCCCACGTGGCTGCCGATCGACGGCGACGTCGTTGTCGTGGCATCCGGCATCGTCGAAATCGTGCTCGGCCTTTCACTCGTCGTGCTGGGCCGCTACCGCGTGCAGGTGGGGTGGATCGTGGCGGCATTCTTCGTCGCCATCTTCCCCGGCAACATCTCCCAGCTGGTCACCCACACCGACTCCTTCGGCCTGAACACGGACCTCGCGCGGTCTATCCGGCTGCTCTTCCAACCGGTGTTGGTGATCTGGGCGCTGTGGTCGAGCGGGGCGTGGCAGGCCTGGCGCGCGCGGCGTCGGCGTCATTCGGCACAGCAGAACACGCAATAGACTCCGCGTCATGCGACTTGGCGTCATCGATGTGGGATCCAACACTGTTCACCTTCTGGTCGTGGATGCCCACCCCGGCGCGAGCCCCGTGCCGTACCACTCCCAGCGGTCGACGCTGCGGCTCATGCGCTTCCTGGATGCCGGTGGCGCCATCGTCGAGGAGGGCGTGCAGCGCATCGTCTCGGCGGTGAAGGAATCAGCGGAGACCGCCCGCTCTATCGGGGTCGACGATCTCATCTCGACGGCCACGAGCGCGATCCGAGAGGCTACGAACGGCGACGAGGTGTTGCGCCGGATCGCGCGCGAGACCGGCGTCGAACTGGTCGTGCTCTCGGGAGAAGACGAGGCGCGCATCACGATGCTCGCCGTGCGGCGGTGGCTCGGCTGGTCGGCAGGCGAGATCCTGCTGTTCGACATCGGTGGCGGCTCCTTCGAGATCGCCCAGGGCGCGGACGAGTACCCCGATGTGCAAGCCTCGCTCCCCCTCGGCGCGGGCCGAACGACGGTCGGATTTCTCGCAGAGGACCCGCCGCAGCGTTCGGACATCTCGCGTCTGCGAGCCCACGCGCGCGCCGAGTTGACGCAGCTGCGCACGGAGCTCTTCGCGGACCGGCCGCGGCCCAAGCGGGTCGTCGGCACGTCGAAGACCATCCGATCCCTCGCTCGACTGGTCGGCGGTCCGTCTGATCCCCTCACCGGAGACCTCGCGCAGTTGCACTACGCGGGCCTTCGCGAATGGGAACCCTCCTTGCGGGCCATGACCGGAGCCGCACGCGAGCACCTGCCCGGCATCACTCCGGAGCGCGGTTACCAGATTCTCGCGGGTGCGGTCGTGCTCCGCACGGCCATGAAGGTCTTCGAGGTCGACACCATGACGATCTCACCGTGGGCACTGCGTGAGGGAATCGTCCTTCGCTACATCGACGCGCTCGACGGGCGCGAGAGTCTCTTCGGCACAGGTGGCCAGGAAAGAGCTGTCACAAGCTGACGCTCGTCGCTAATGTGTGTTCCATGAACGATCCGAAGAACCCTGTGCCACCCTCGTCAGCGGCTCGACGCTCGATCGCCGTCACGTTCGTGATCATCGGCATTCTGATGGGCACGATCGGCTTCGTGCTCGATCTGAATGGCGGGCCGTCCGTCCTGCACGTTCTGACCTGGGTGGGCGGTGGCCTCTTCGGTTTTGGATTGGTGTCGCTCATCTACGTGCGGCGCGACGACCTTCGGTAGTCGATGCGTAGGCTGGGTCGGTGACGCCGAAGGAGGCCCGCCATCGCTCGCCCGCCTCACCCGCTGCTCAGTCGCGACCTGATCGCACGCACCGCTCTCGATCTCATCGACCGCGAGGGCTCCGACGGTGCCAGCGTCAGGCGAATCGCAGCGAAGCTCGGCGTGAATCCCACCTCCCTGTACAACCACGTGCCCAATCGGGCGGCGATCATCGAAGACGTTCGAGCCATCGTGTCGGCGAACATCGATTCCCGCCCACTCCGCAGGGATTCGTGGGAAGACGGCCTCAGAGCCTGGGCCAGATCGTATCGCGCGGCGTTCGCCGGCCACCCGCGAGCCATTCCGCTGTTGATGACGACTCGTGCCTCAGCGCCGGTCCTCCTTGCCGAGTACGAAGACTTCACCCTCGCGGCGGAGGCGGTCGGCTGGATGAGTCGGGATGTGCTGCCGCTGTTGACAGCCTTCGAATCTTTTATTCTCGGCAGCGTTCTCGATATGTCGGGGCCGACGGTGGTCTTCGATCCCACGGGCCAGGAAGAGCAGTTTCCGCGCTTCGCGGCCGCTTTCTCCTCACTGGAGCACGAGGACCAGACAGATCCGGTCGCCTCGCGTGCCTTCGAGCTGGGTCTCAGCATGCTCGTCTCCTCCGCGAGACCGGAGCACCATCACGCCCGCTGATCGCCCGCGAGGGCTCTCGAGAAGCAGGTGCGAGCCGGCTATGGCGCGCCAAAAACCAACGGTGTATGTTTCAGGTGTCACGCCAACGGGCGTCACACCGGCAGGTCTCGCCCGACAGGTCTTCCCCCTGCCGGTCTCCCCTGAAAGCGAGAACCATGGCTCCGCGGGACTTCACGGTCGTCGAAGCCGACATCGACCAGCTTTATGACGCGCTGGAGGCGGGCTCGGTGACCAGCGTCGAGCTGGTTGCCCGGTATCTGAACCGCATCGCGTTCTACGACAGGGCGGGCATCCGACTCAACTCCGTTCCCGTCATCAACCCCACGGTGTTCGACGAGGCGAGGGAGTCCGACGCCAGACGAGCGCTCGGCACTGCGCGCGGGGTCCTCGACGGAATCCCCTTCACTGCGAAAGACAGCTACCGGGTCACCGGACTCCCCGTCGCATCGGGTTCACCCGCCTTCGCCGAGCTGATCGCCCACGACGACGCGTTCGCCGTCGCTCGCCTCCGCGAGGCCGGCGCAGTTTTCCTCGGCCTCACCACCATGCCGCCGATGGCGGCGGGCGGCATGCAGCGCGGCGTCTACGGCCGCGCCGAATCGCCCTACAACGCCGAGTATCTGACGTCTGCCTTCGGATCAGGATCGTCGAACGGCTCAGGTACCGCCACGGCGGCGAGCTTTGCCGCGTTCGGGCTCGGCGAAGAGACGTGGTCCTCCGGTCGAGCGCCCGCGTCGAACAACTCGCTCGTGGCCTACACCCCGTCGCGCGGAGTCATCTCGGTGCGCGGCAACTGGCCCCTGGTGCCGACGATGGACGTCGTCGTGCCTCACACCCGATCGGTCATGGACATGAAGCATGTCCTCGACGCCGTGGTCGCCGACGATCCCTCCCCCGCCGGCGATCTGTGGCGCATCCAACCCTGGATCAGCCTGCCGAGACCCTCCGAGATTCGACCGGATTCCTTCGCCGATCTCCCCGACCTTCCTCTGAAAGGACTACGGCTCGCGCTTCCGCGGATCTACGTCAACGGCGACCCCGAGAGCAGATATCCGATCGAGACCCGTGAGTCGATCATGCAGCTGTGGTCCGAGCTGCGCGCCGATCTCGAAGAGGCGGGCGCCGAGGTGGTCGAAACGACCTTCCCCGCGGTGGACAACTACGAGAGACTCCACGAGGGCGACCGCGACTTCGTCGACCGAGGGTGGGTGAGCCGCGACTTTCTGCGCGACGAGCTCGGACGACTCACCGCCTGGGCACTCGATGATTTCCTGCGCCAGAACGGCGATGCGATCCTCGGGCGGCTCGCCGTCGCTGACGCCTCTCTCGTCTTCCCTCACCCGCAGGGGGCTCTGCCCGACCGCTACGGCATCTTCGACTTCGACGTCGCCTACGACATGTCCGACGTCGTCGCTCAGGCGAAAGACGGCGTCCCCGGTTGGGAGCAGATCGAGACCCTCGAAGCTGGGCTGCGGGGGCTGGAGAAGACCCGCCAGCTCGACTTCGAGAACTGGCTGACGGCCGAGGACTTCGACGCCGTGATCTTTCCGACGGCCTCCGACGTCGGCCCCGCAGACGCAGACACGAACGCGGAGTCAGCCGACATCGCCTGGAGAAACGGTGTCTGGGTGTCGAACGGCAATCTGGTTCCCCGGCACCTGGGGATTCCGACCTTCACGGTTCCGCTCGGAGTGATGCCCGACACTCGGATGCCGGTGGGCGTCACGGTGGCGGGCGCAGCTCATACGGACGCGCGGCTCCTTCAGCTGGCATCTGCCATCTCGAATCTCCGACCGCGCCGGGGCACTCCGTCGAGAACGCCTGCTCTCTCCGACGAAGCCCTATTCGCTCACCCCCTCACGCCCTCCGCGAGCGCGCTCGCGGTACACATCGACGCCGTCGAGGTCGAGAGATTCGACACCCACACGACAGCGCGTTTCTCGGCCACGGTCACGGCGGGAGCGGCAGAGGAACACGCGGCATTCATCGACGGCCATCGCATCCCGGCAACGAGACAAGGCGACCAGATCGTCGGCGAACGACAAACGGATGCGGACGCGTACGCGCATCCGCACAGCGAATGGCGACCGGCGTACGGCCCGCTCGTCACGATCATCGTGCGGAGCGCTGACGGATCCGTCGCGGGAGCCGTGAGCACGAGCGTCGACACACCCCTCTGACACCCTGTCCCGACACCACCACGCAGCAACTACTACCCCTCACCACCCCTCAAGGAGCACCATGTCGAACACGACTTTCGACTACTTCGCGCAGGTCGAACTGCCGACGCCGACCCTCGAGGTTGCCGAAGTCCTGCAGCTCGTCTCGTCGCAGTTCGGACTCGATGTCGACGCTCGATCGCTCGGCAGCCAGCAGGATCAGAATTTCCGTCTGTTCTCCCGCGAATCCGGCGATCCTCTCGGCGTTCTCAAGATCAGCAACCCGGCTTTCAGCGAGGCCGAGATCGATCTGCAGGATCGCGCCGCCTCCGTCGTGGCCGACCACGACGCTGGTCTGCGCATCCCCCGTATCGTCGAGGGGCCGCGTGGGCCTATGTCTGGATGGTGGGAGACGTCAGAGGGCCGGTTCCACGCAAGGGTGATCGAGAACATCTCGGGCAGCACCCTCATGGGCTCCGACTACCTGTCACCATCTGTGGTCGAACGCATGGGCGAACTCTCTGCCCGGGTGAGTGTGGCGCTCGAGTCGTTCGAGCACGGCGCGACGAGTCGAGTCCTGCAGTGGGATCTCCGCTACGCACGACGCGTCATCGAGACCCTTCTGCCTCTCGAGCCCGACGCATCCGTTCGTGCGCTCGTGCAGCAGGCGACGGAGCGGGCACTGGATATTCTGGAGCCGGTGCAGAACGCGTTGCCCGTGCAAGCCGGTCACTTCGACATCACCGATGACAACGTGCTGCGGCCCGTCGGCGAGCGACTCCCGGATGCGGTCATCGACTTCGGCGACGTATCCGCATCATGGCGGGTCGGTGAGATCGCCATCACGGTCTCGTCGCTGCTCCACCATGACGGAGCAACACCGGCGACCGCTCTCCCCGCCGTGCGTGCGTTCCACGCCCTCCGCCCGCTCAACGACGACGAGCTCACTGCACTGTGGCCGCTCGTCGTCCTCCGCGGCGCCGTCCTCGTGTTGAGCGGCCGGCAGCAGGTGCGACTCGACGAGGCGAACAGCTATGCCGACGCCGCACTCGACCGCGAGTTCCGCGTTCTCACGGTCGCCTCTTCTGTGCCGTCCGACGTGATGGCCGGCGCCCTTCGACAGGCCGTTGGACTGGAGCCCGATTCGCGCCAGCCGTGGAGCCGCGTGCCGGTGCTCGATCCCTTCGATCGAGTGGTCGCGCTCGACGGCGGCACCGTCTCGCCGGTGAACGACGACGGCGCGTGGCTGAGGGCGAACAGCATCGACGATGCGGCGATCGCGCACCTCGACTCCGGCGCGGATGCCGTGTACGTGCCCGCCTGGAAGGCTGTTCTCGCGGGCGCTCCGACCCGCACGCCGTCGGCGCCCGCAACGATCCCGACCGGGACGACTCTCTGGCTCTCGTCAGCCACCGCGATACGCGAATCGGCTCAGACCTCTGTCGTCGGCCCCGGAGTGATCTCGGTGACCGTCGGCGACGAGACGCTCACAATCTCCGGCGCAGGTGTCGACACGGCGGGCGGCGCGCTTCCCGCACGCACGCGGCTTGTCGTTCACCGCGCCGCGCAGACACCGGATGCCCCGCACCTCGTCTCAGCGGATCTTGCGGCGGGGTGGCAATCGGTACTGGGCGACCCGGCGCCCGCGCTCGGCCTTCCCGCGACGGAAGCGCTTGCGCCAGACGACGTACTCTCTCGACGGGAGGCGGTGCTGGCCGAGGTGCAGGAACACTACTATTCAGCGCCCCCGCAGATCGAGCGAGGGTGGCGCGAGTATCTCGTCGGGGTCGACGGCCGGGTCTATCTCGACATGGTCAACAACGTCGCCTCCGTCGGACACGCCCACCCGCGAGTCGTCGAGGCCGCGTCACGACAGCTGCGGTTGGTCAACACGAACTCGAGGTTCAACTACCGGGCGATCGCGGATTACGCCGAGCGGATCGCGGACACCCTGCCCGCCGAGCTCGACACCGTCTTCTTCGTCAACTCGGGTTCGGAAGCCGCAGACCTGGCCATCCGGCTCGCCATGGCCACGACGGGGCGCCCCGACATGGTCGCGATGCGCGAGGCCTACCATGGCTGGACCTTCGCGAGCGACGCCGTGTCGACATCCATCGCAGACAACCCGTCGGCCCTCTCCACCCGCCCCGCGTGGGTGCACACCGTCGCGGCGGCGAATTCGTACCGCGGCGAACTGCGCGGCGCCGACGCATCCGGCTACGGGCCACAGGCCGTGCAGCTGATCGATGAGCTCGCGGCCGCGGGTACCCCACCCGCCGGCATCATCTGCGAGACCTACTTCGGCAACGCGGGCGGCGTCGCTCTGCCCGACGGATACCTCGCACAGGTCTACGAGGCCATCCGCAGGCACGGAGGAATCGCGATCGCCGATGAGGTGCAGGTCGGCTTCGGCCGTCTGGGCGAGTGGTTCTGGGGCTTCCAGCAGCAGGGCGTCGTACCCGACGTCGTCGCCGTGGCGAAGTCGATCGGCGCGGGCCAGCCGATCGGGGCCGTCATCACCCGCCGCGAGATCGCTGACCGCTACCGCACACAGGGGTACTTCTTCTCGTCGACGGGCGGATCGCCCGTGTCGGCGGTCATCGGCATGGCCGTGCTCGACATCATTCGCGACGAGGAACTCCAAGAGAACGCGCGCGTCGTCGGCGCCCACCTCAAGAATCGACTCGAGGAGCTCGGCAGAGATCACGACATCGTCGGCACCGTGCACGGCTCGGGCCTGTATCTGGGCCTCGAGTTCGTGAGGGATCGCGAGACGCTCGAGCCCGCGACCGAGGAGACCGCTGCGATCTGCGATCGCCTCCTCGAGCTGGGCGTCATCATGCAGCCCACGGGCGATTACCAGAACGTGCTCAAGATCAAGCCTCCCCTCTGCATCACTCGGGAGTCGGTCGACTACTTTGCCGACCAGCTCTCCCGGGTGCTCGCGACGGGCTGGTGACTCTTCCCCCACATGTCAACCCAATCACCTCTCGAACACGAAGAGAAGGAGTCCGCCATGTGGCGCATGCCCTCAGAGACTGCCGAGCACGCACGAACCTGGATGGCGTTTCCCCGTGAGGGGTTCACGCTCGGCTCCGACGATTCAGAGCGGGAGGCGGGTTATGCGGCGTGGACGGCGGTCGCGCACGCGATCCTGCCCTTCGAGCCCGTGTCGATGGTCGTCGACCCCACCGAGGTCGCTCGAGCGCGCCGCATGCTCGACTCGTCTATCGAGATCGTCGAAGCACCGCTCGACGAGTTCTGGATGCGCGACATGGGTCCGACGTTCGTCGTAGACGACCAGCGGCCTGGCGTTCTCGGCGCGGTCGACTGGATCTTCAATGGATGGGGTGCGCACGACTGGGCCGAGTGGACGACGTCCGCTCACATCGCACGGGTGGTCGGCGAGCATGTCGGCGCCGAGATCATCAGCTCGACTCTGGTCGCGGAGGGCGGCGGTCTCCACGTCGACGGTGCAGGCACCGTGCTGCTGACCGACACCGTGCAGCTCGATCCTCGGCGGAACCCCTTCGCGGACAGGGCTCGCGTCGAGGCCGAGATGAACCGCACGATCGGCTCGACGCAGGCAGTCTGGCTGTCGCGAGGACTCACGCGCGACTATGACGAGTTCGGAACCAGCGGCCACGTGGATATCGTCGCGACCTTCGCCTCGCCCGAGCGCATCCTCCTTCACGCCCAGCAGGATCCCGCGCATCCGGATGCCGAGGTGAGCACCCTTCTGCGCGGCGAACTCGAGCGGGCGTTCGAGGCCCTCGCTCGCTCCATCGAGATCACCGATCTTCCTGCACCGTCGACCCTGCGCGACGATGTCGGCTTCGTCGATTGGAGCTACGTCAACCACCTCGTCGTGAACGGAGGCGTCATCGCCTGCGGCTTCGGCGAGGAGCGGGCGGACGCCCGGGCCCGCGAGATCCTTTCTGAGGCGTATCCCGGACGCACGGTCGTGACTGTCGATGCTCGCGAGCTGTTCGCCCGCGGTGGTGGCGTCCACTGCATCACGCAACAGCAGCCCACAGTGCCTCCGGCTGGCTGACGCGAAGGTCGCAGACCCCCTGATCGGAAGCCCGCACCAACTCGATCACTCCGCGTCGGCAGGCTCCGGGCGGGCGAGCATGAGGATACGACGCAGATGCATCGCCGAGAGCACGCCCGGTCCCATAGATCGGCGCGCCTCGAGAGTGCGGTCATCGATGGTCTCGAGAAGCTGTCGTACGGCCCGGGCGGCCTCGGCCCGGAGTCGGTGCGCCTCTGCGCTGTCTTCCGTGCCCACGGGCAGCGCATCGGCGACGGCATGGCAAGCGGCTGTCAGCGGTTCGGGCAGGGCGGGGTCGAGCTCGAGAGCCGCGGGACGGTTCCAGATGGTGTCTGCAATGGCGACCGAGATGTCACGCACGTGGTGCGCGATCGTATCCAGAGCATCCATCTCGGCCCAGACGTCGCGGGGTCGGGCGCGACGCAACAAGGCGCGCGGGTTACCACGGCGGCTGTCATCGGCCTCCATCAACGCGACACGGATCTCGCGTGTCGTGTCGGCGAGGGATGCCGCATCCGACGCCCACTGGTCTCGCTCGGGCGGCCACGCTGCCGACACGGCGTCGCCGATGTCCCGCAGATGCGCGGAGAGCTGGGCGCGGAACGCATCCACGCGCGCCGAGGCCTGGGCAGTGAGCGGCGCGGGGGCAATCAGCACATTGACCAGCAGACCGATCGCCACACCGACCCCCGTCTGCACCAGGTACCCGAGCGAGTAGTCGTCGGCCTTCTGCCCGCCGATGATGAGAACGAACAGGGCGGCCATGGGCACGTACTCGCGCCCCGCGCCGAACCATCCGGTTCCGGAGACCAGCACGGCGACGCCGACCACGGCCGGGATGCTCCACCAGGTCGGGCCCACCGTCAGAATGACGAGTGTCGCGAGCCCGATGCCGGCGGCCAAGCCGAGAATCGTCTGCAGCCCCGAGCGCACCGACCCCATGAGCGTCGGGTACATGCTGATCAGCGCCCCGAGCGGGGCGTAATAGGGGTAGTCGTTGACCACGCCGGGCATGTGCGGTGCCACGAGCCAGGCGATTCCCACCGCCAGGGCGGTCTTGGCCACGAGTAGGAGTCGCGCGGGAGTGGTCGCCTGGCGAGCCGCGGTTCGGATGGCGGACGCCCAGGTGCGCACACGGCCGTTCGGCGCGGTATCGGACATCACATCGCCTCCACAAACAACAAAGCCCTGATGAGAACTTCTTCTCATCAGGGCTTCTTCTGTCGGGCTGACAGGATTTGAACCTGCGACCCCTTGACCCCCAGTCAAGTGCGCTACCAAGCTGCGCCACAGCCCGTGGCTTGCTGTCCGCGAAGACAACTTGTCCATATTAGCCTGACTTTTCTCCTCCCGCGAACACGGCCCAGAGGCTGAGGAATCAGAGGCGACTCACGGACTATCGGCGTACGGTAAATGGAACGCGCCGTGGTGTTCGCCGCCGTCGCTCGCATCGCCCGAAAGGTGGCACGCCATGCCTCGCACCTGGCACCGTTGGATTCCCGCAGCCGCAGCTCCCGTCGTCGTCGGAGCAGTCGTCCTTGGCGGAGTCTTCGCCGCGAGTGCCTCCGCCGATCCGGCAGACAAGACGCCGCAGCAGGTTCTGGAGCTGGCGGCCTCGAGCACGGTCGACACGTTCTCTGGCACCATCGAGCAGTCGTCGAACCTCGGCTTGCCCGACGCATCCGGCCTCGGCGGCACCGGCTCATCCGGGTCGTCCAACGACGGCGACCTGTCGTCTGCGCTCGAGCTCCTCACCGCGTCTCACACGCTCCGCGTCTACGTCGACGGCCCCACCCAGAGCCGGGTGCAGATCCTCGACGACATGGCCGAGCGCGATGCGATCCGCAACGGCGACGACCTGTGGCTCTACGACTCGAAAGACGCATCAGCCGTTCACTCGACAGTGCCGGCCGACGCATCCGGTTCGACCGAGACGCCCGCCGAGGCACTCACCCCGGCCGAACTCGCGACGAAGTTCCTCGACGCCGTCGATCCCAGCACGAAGGTGACCGTTGGCGACCCCGTGAAGGTGGCCGGTCGCTCGGCCTACGACCTCATCCTCACCCCCGACAGCTCGACGACGCTCGTCTCACGCGTCGACATCGCCGTGGATGCGGACACCGGGCTCCCCCTAAGCGTCGACGTCTTCGCCCAGGGCTCGTCGGATCCGGCGTTTCACGTGGCCTTCAGCTCGCTCTCGCTCGACGCGCCGTCAGCCGACCTCTTCGATTTCACTCCGCCGTCCGGCACCGATGTCACCGAGAAGGCGCTTCCGAACCGCGCTGACGCGCCTGCCGACGGCAGCGCCCCGGATGCCGGCTCGCACCCGGAGCCGACGGTCACGGGAACGGGGTGGGACACCATCGTCGAACTGCCCGCAAGCGGCGACGCCACTCTGCCGAGCGACACGTCGATGCTCTCGCAACTGACGACACCCGTCGAGGGCGGTCATGTGCTGCAGACGACGCTGCTCACCGTGCTCATCACCGACGACGGCCGGGTTCTCGCCGGAGCGGTTCCGGTCGACAGCCTGCTGGCTGCTGCCGCGCAGTGACAACAGCAGTGATCGCGAGCCCTTCGGAGCTCGCGATCAAGACCGACGGGCTGACGAAACGCTTCGGCCGTCAGACGGTGGTCGACGACCTGGCTCTGTCGGTTCCTCGAGGGTCGGTCTTCGGATTTCTCGGTCCGAACGGCTCAGGCAAGACCACGACGATCCGCATGCTGCTCGGCCTCGCCCAGGCGAGTGCCGGCGACATCTCGGTGTTGGGTGAGCGTATGCCGCAGCGACTGGGCGGCGTCTTGCCCCGGGTCGGCGCACTGATCGAAGGTCCCGGCTTCTACCCGTTTCTCTCCGGTTCGGCCAACCTGCACCGCTTGGATTCGGCCGACGGCTTCGCTCCTCGCGGCACGCGCTCCGAGCGCGTCGCTCACGCACTCGACCGTGTCGGCTTGAGCCACGCAGCCGACAAGAAGGTGCGCGCCTACTCGCTCGGCATGAAGCAGCGTCTCGGCATCGCCAATGCGCTCCTCGCGCCTCGCGATCTCATCGTGCTCGACGAACCGACCAACGGACTCGACCCGCAGGGCACGCGCGAGGTACGCAGTCTCATCCGGTCGTTGGCCGACGAGGGAACGACCGTCTTCGTCTCGAGCCACCTGTTGGCCGAGATCGAGCAGATGTGCACCCACGCGGCCGTCATGCGCGCGGGTCGGCTTGTGGCGCAGGGCACGCTCGACGAGCTGCGCTCGGCCGGCGCCACCCGCGTGAGCATCACCACTCCCGACGTCGAGGCCGCCACCAGAGTCCTGCTCGCCCTCGGCCTCGACCCCGGGCTTCCGGATGCGACGGGCCCGGTCGCCGCGTCGGTCGCCGGGGCGGCGTCGGCGGGGCAGCCGGGCACCATTCTCAGCGCCGCCCTGCCCGAGGCTGTGGCGCCAGAGGACATCGTCGCGAAGCTCGTCGCTGACGGGGTGCGCGTGCGTGGATTCAGCGTCGACCACGCGTCGCTGGAGGATCTCTTCGTGGCGCTGACCGGAGAGGGCTTCGATGTCGTCCAGTGATTCCGGCGCAACGCCGGTGAGGAGCGGCCTGACGGAACGCAGAAACCGCCGCAGCGTCGGCCTGGGCTTCTTCGCCTCGGAGCTCGCCGTGCTGTTCCGGCGCCGCCGCACGTGGGCGATGTTGCTGGCTCTCGCAGCCGTTCCGATACTCATCGCGGTTGCGGTGCGCATCTCGTCGTCGGGCTCGAGCGGCCGCGGCCCGGCCTTCATCGACAGCATCACCCAGAACGGCCTGTTCGTCGGCGTCGCGGGGCTCACCATCGCGATTCCGCTCTTTCTCCCACTGACCGTCGGCGTCGTGTCGGGCGACTCCATAGCGGGCGAGGCGAACACGGCGACGCTGCGCTATCTGCTGGTGTCGCCCGTCGGGCGCATCCGTTTGCTCGTGGTGAAGTACCTCGCCGCTGCCGTGTTCTGCCTGGCGGCGACGCTCACCCTCTCGATCGCGGGCATCCTGATCGGAATCGCGCTCTTCCCCGTCGGCCCGGTGACGCTACTGTCGGGAGACACCGTGAGCATCGGCGACTCCCTCGTTCGCTCGCTGCTCATCGCCCTGTACGCCACGGTTTCGCTGTTGGGACTCTCGGCGATCGGCCTGTTCATCTCGACTCTCACCGACGCACCGGTGGGGGCAATGGCCGCCACGGTCGTTCTGTCGATCGTTGCCCAGGTACTGGACTCGCTCTCACAGACGGAGTGGCTGCATCCGTGGCTCTTCAGCCACTACTGGTTGAACTTCGCCGATCTGCTGCGTCAGCCCATCGAGTGGTCGTCGTTCGGGCAGAACGCCCTGCTGCAACTCGGCTACGTCTTCGTGTTCGGGGCGCTCGCCTACGGGCGCTTCTCGAGCAAAGACATTCTGTCCTAGCGCGCGTTTCAGTTGATGATCACTGAGCCGCGCGCCGATTCCGGCGGGTGACGACGAGCCCGGCGAGGGCGCGCCAGCCGAACAGGAACGCGGCGAGCACCAGGAGTGTCACGATCACGAACGACACGGCGACACCTTGACCACTCACGGCCCGCAGAAGCACCCCGATCACGACCGTGGATGCCCAGACCGGCAGGGCCGCGCGCCGCATCGACAGGGGCTCGCGCCACGCTCGTGAGACGAGCCACCCCAGAGCGAGCCCCACCACGAACGGCCATGCGGTGTTGAGCGTGCCGAGCAGGGTGAAGCCCTCCTCGTGACTGCCCCGACCGATGAGCACGAAGACGAGCACCAGAAACAGGTCCGCGACGGCGGCGATGAGGGCGAGACGAGGGGCTGCAACGGGGGTAGGCACCTGAAGATCCTACGGTTCACATCCCTGTGAAGCTGCCGCTCGGGTCGATGTCGGAGGGTGCGTGTTGACTTGGAACATGCACACGATGAACGATATGCACGCACCGCCCGACGAGGCCGAGTTCTCGTCGCATCGCTCGTTGATGAACGTGCTCGGCCTGCTCGTCGACGAATCGATCGACGCGAACGCCGAGCTCAACAGGGCGCACGCCCGCCGGGCCAAAACCATCGATGACGCGCGCCAGTGGTGCGAATTCACCTACCACCTCGAGAACGCTCTCCGATCCATGGGCTGGTCCCCCAAGGTCACCTGTCGACGCGTCCTCGAGTCCGAGCTGGCGGCGGCCCTGCGCGTTCCAGAGCGCACCATGTCCCGCCTGATCGACGAAAGCGAAGCACTGCTGCATCAGCTCCCCGGCACCTATGAAGCACTCAGCCGCGGCGTGCTGAGCTATCGGCATGCGCAGGTCATCATCGATCAGGCGCTATCGCTGCCGAGAGAGAGCCGCATCCCCTTCGAGGACGCCGTTCTCGCCGATGCCGAGACGCTCACCGTGTCCAAATTCGAACGGCGCGCACGGCGACTGCGTGAACTCACGCACCCCGAGAGCATCCAGTCGAGAAGGGCGACGGCAACCCTCGATCGCTCGGTCGAGCTGAAGCCTGCCCACGACGGCATGTCGTGGCTCACGGCGTACGTGCCGTGTGAGCGGGCCCAGGCGGTATACACCCGGCTGGGCGACATCGCGCGCGGGCTGCAGACAGCAGACAGCAGACAGCAGACGAGAGTCGCACGCTCACACAGCTGATCGCCGATGTCGCTCTCGACCTGCTCGAGAACGGCGAGCCGACGCTCTCCGGGGCGGCCCACGGCATCCGGCCGACCGTGCTCGTGACCGTGCCCGCCCTCACACTGCTCGGGGTAAGCGAAGAGCCGGCCACGCTCGAAGGATACGGACCGATCGACGCCGACACCGCCCGTCGGGTGGCTGCACGGGCTCCCAGCTTCTTCCGGCTACTCACCCACCCCGAGACGGGCACCGTGCTGTCAGTCGGACGCGACCACTACGAGGTTCCCGCCGACCTGCGTCGATGGCTGCGCGTGCGAGATGAGACATGTCGGGCTCCCGGCTGCAACAGGCTGGCGCGTCGAAGCGATTGCGACCACTGCACCGACTGGAGTGCCGAGGGCCTCACGGCTCACGACAACCTCGCGCACCTCTGCCGTGGTCATCACTCGTTGAAGCACCGCACCGATTGGAACTACGCGCATCGCGGAGGCGGAACCCTCGAATGGACGTCGCCGACGAAGAAGACGTACGTCACGCATCCAGCGGTGCAAATGAGAGGAGCGCCGACCCTGTAACCGGATCGGCGCTCCTCGCTTAATCTCTTTCTCGCGTGCTTGTCGGCTAGCGCTTGCGCTTCTCGCGCACGCGCATGCTGACGATGATCGGCGAGCCCTCGAAGCCGTAGACCTCGCGCAGTCGGCGCTGAATGTAGCGACGGTATCCGGGGTCGAGGAACCCCGTCGTGAAGAGCACGAATGTCGGCGGGCGGCTCGATGCCTGCGTTCCGAAGAGGATGCGCGGCTGCTTTCCTCCGCGCACCGGGTGCGGGTGGGCCGAGGTGAGCTCTGCGAGGAACGCATTGAACTTGCCCGTCGGGAGGCGCGTGTCCCACGAGTCGAGCGCGAGCTCGAGTGCGGGAACGAGCTTCTCTAGGTGACGACCGGTCTTGGCCGACATGTTGACGCGGGGAGCCCACGACACGTGCGCCAGATCCTGTTCGATCTCACGCTCGAGGTAGCGTCGACGTTCATCGTCGAGCATGTCCCACTTGTTGAAGGCGAGCACGAGTGCGCGGCCGGACTCGAGCACGAGGTCGATGATCCGCACGTCTTGTTCGCTGATCGGCTCGGTCACGTCGATCATCACGACGGCGACCTCTGCCTTCTCGAGCGCGGCCGAGGTGCGCAGCGACGCATAGAAGTCGGCGCCCTGCTGCAGGTGCACCCGACGACGGATGCCGGCGGTGTCGACGAAGCGCCAGATGCGACCGGCGATCTCGACCTGCTCGTCGACGGGGTCCCGAGTGGTTCCGGCGAGCTCGTTGACGACGACGCGCTCTTCTCCGGCTGCCTTGTTCAGCAGCGACGACTTGCCCACGTTGGGGCGTCCGAGGATGGCCACGCGACGCGGGCCTCCCACCTCCTGCTTGGCGACGGCAGAGACCTGAGGCAGGTCCTTCAGGATGATGTCGAGCAGGTCGGCGACGCCGCGGCCGTGCAAAGCCGACACGGGGTACGGCTCTCCGAGCCCCAGCGACCACAGCACAGAGGCGTTGGGCTCCTGGCGCAGGTCGTCGACCTTGTTCGCGGCGAGATAGACGGGCTTCTTGGCCTTGCGCAGCAGACGCACGACGTGCTCGTCGGTCGAGGTGGCACCGACGTTGGCGTCGACGACGAAGAGAACCGCGTCGGCCAGGTCGATCGCGATCTCGGCCTGCATGGCGACGGACGCGTTGATGCCCTTGGCGTCCGGCTCCCAGCCGCCGGTGTCGACGATCGTGAAGAAGCGGTCGGCCCACTCGGCCTTGTACGAGACGCGGTCACGGGTGACACCGGGGGTGTCCTCGACTACGGCCTCGCGGCGACCGAGGATGCGGTTGACGAGAGCGGACTTGCCGACGTTCGGCCGTCCGACGATCGCCAGCACGGGCAGGGCCGGCAGGTAGGTGATGGCGTCGGGGTCGTCTGTAGCCGCCTCGAGGATCTCGAGGTCGTCGTCGTCGAGATCGAAGTCGGCCAGGCCCGCGCGCAGCGTCTCGGTGCGCGCTGAGATCAGCTCGTCGTCGAGGGTTCCGAGCCTGTCGAGCAGGGTCGGATCGGTGCCCTCGAAGTCGTCTTCGGAGTCGGTCATCGGGCTGGACGGGTTGGGAGCCTTTTTATCGGCCATGCGAGATCCTCGCTGTTTGAGTGTGGACGATCTCGACCACCGCGTGAACGGTCTGGTCGAAGTCGAGTTCGGTTGAATCGAGGGTGAGAACACCATCGGCGGCGTTCATGAAATCGACGACTCGAGAGTCGGCCTGATCTCTGGACCGGAGCTGTTCACCCACGACGGCAGCACTCTGATCGGTCAGTTCGTTGGAACGCCTCGCCATTCTAGCCTCTTCTGACGCCGTCAGCAGGATTCTGACCGGCGCATCCGACGCGACGACCGTGGTGATGTCGCGCCCCTCGACCACGATGCCGGGGTTCGGGGTCGCACGGATGATGCGACGGAACAGAGCCGTGAGCCCCGCCCGCACCTCAGGAACCTTCGAGATATGCCGCACCGCGTTCGTCACCCGCGGCTCCCGGATGGCGTCGGTCACGTCGATCTCGCCGACGCGCACGAAGTAGTCGTCGGGCTCCGTGCCGATGTCGAGGTCGAACGTCTTCTGCGCTTCGATGGCGGCATCCGCATCTTCGAGGTCCACGCCTCGCTGCAGCAAGCTCCAGGCTAGGGCGCGGTAGCACGCGCCCGAGTCGAGATACGCGTAGCCGAGCGCAGCGGCGGCGGCCTTACTCACGCTCGACTTACCGCTGCCGGCCGGACCGTCGATGGCCACGACGAAGGTCGTGCTGCCGTTGGCGTCGGGGATGTTCTCATGATTCGTATTCGTGAGATCGGGCATCGTCATCCTGCAATCCTCCAGCCGCGTTGCGACAGTTCATCGGTGAGGCGCTGCACCACTTCGGGCAGCACCGAGATCTCGGCGAGGCCGATCTGCGCTCCGGGCGAATGCTCGAGCCGTAGGTCTTCGAGGTTGACGTTCGCCTCGCCGATCTCCAGGAACAGCCTCGCCAGCTCGCCCGGCTTGTCGTCGACCATGACCACGAGTGACGAGTACCGACGGTCGAGACCATGTTTGCCGGGAATCCGAGCGACTCCCACATTGCCGCCGGCCAGTTCCTCGTTGATCCGTCGCCGCGACGAGCCCTGCGAGGGGTGCTCGAGTGCCTCGATGAAGCGGTCGAGGTCGGCACGGAACTCGCGCAGCACGTCGACGACCGGCCCTGCGTTGGCGCCAAGGATCTGCACCCAGAGCTCCGGGTCGCTCGCCGCGATCCGCGTCACGTCACGCAGGCCTTGGCCCGCGAGATTGACGGCCGCGTCGGGCGCATCGGAGAGCCTGCGCGCCATCACGCTCGAGATCACCTGCGGAACGTGTGACACCAGAGCAACCGATGAGTCGTGCTGCTCGGGACTCATCTCGACGAGCGTCGCGCCCAGATCGAGGATCAGGTCGTCGAGCAGAGCGGCACGCTGGTACGACACTCCCCCGTGATCGGCGACCACCCAGGGCCGCCCCAGAAACAGGTCGGCCCGACCAGAGAGCGGACCGCCGCGCTCGCGCCCGGCGAGAGGGTGCGAGCCGATGTAGCGCGAGACGTCGGCCCCGGATGCGCGCAGCTCCTCGAGCGGCGCGAGCTTGACGCTGGCGACGTCGGTCACGAGGGCGTCGGGGTAAGCGAGGAGTTCTGCCGCAATGATCTGCGCCGTCACATCGGGCGGAACGCAGACGACGATGATCTGGGGGGCGTCATCCACCAGAGCGCCACGACCGGCTCCATAGTCGATGGCGATGCTGAGGTTGGTCGGAGATGCGTCGGCGAGGATCACGTCGACGCCCCGAGCTCGCAGCCCGAGGCCGATACTGGTGCCGAGCAGTCCGACGCCGACGACGCGAACCTGGCCGGTGAGGCGCGATTCGACCATGCGCTACTCCCCCGAATCCGAGGTCGGGGCGGGCGCGATCGAGTCGTTGGAGCGCGACAGAGTGAGGATCTGGCCGAGTTCTGCGCCGCTCAGCTCTCTCATCGCTCCCGCACGCAGGTTGCCGAGGTGCAAAGGGCCGAACGAGCGGCGAACGAGGTCGACGACGGGGTGCCCGACCTCCTTGAGCATGCGCCGCACGATGCGGTTGCGACCGGAGTGCAGTGTGATCTCGATCAGGCTGAAGCCGTTCGAGGTCTCGAGCAGGCGCGCCTTGTCGGCCGCGATCGGGCCGTCCTCCAGCTCGAGGCCGGTCGTCAGACGCTGCACCGTCTGCGGAGTCATAGCACCGCGCACCTTGGCGATATAGGTCTTCATCACTCCGAACGAGGGATGCGCGAGAACGTGCGCCAGGTCGCCGTCGTTGGTGAGGATCAGCAGGCCCGACGTCTCGGCATCGAGGCGGCCCACGTTGAACAACCGTTCCTCGTACTGCTCGGTGAACTCGCGCAGATCAGGCCGGCCGTTCTCATCGGCGAGGCTCGACACGATTCCCACGGGCTTGTTGAGCATGACGTAGCGCTTCGACTGGTCCAGCTGGATGGCGACGTTGTCGACGGCCAGCTTGTCGACGGCCGGATCGATCCGTCGCCCCGGCTCGCGCACGACCTGCCCGTTCACTCGCACGCGGCCGGCGGCGATCAGTTCCTCAGAGGCTCGACGCGAGGCCACTCCCGCGGCCGCCATCACTTTCTGCAGGCGAATACCGGTCTCGTCGGGAGAGGCGGGCGCCTGTGCGTCGTCAAAGTCGTTCATCAAAGCCTTCCGCGCCGTCTGCGAGCAGCGGCGAAATCGGTGGGAGTTCATCGAGGGAGTTGAGGCCCAACTGGGTGAGCACGAGGTCGGTGGTGCCGTAGAGGATCGCGTGCGTCTCGGCATCCGTCGACACCTCGGTGATGAGCCCGCGGCCGAGCAGTGTTCGCACGACCGAATCGACGTTGACGGCGCGGATCGACGCAATGGACCCACGAGAGATCGGCTGTTTGTAGGCGATCACCGCGAGCGTCTCGAGCGCGGCCTGGCTCAACCGCGAGGGGTTCTGGGTCGAGACGAAGTCCGTGACGACGTAGTCGTAGTCACCGCGAACGTAGAGCCGCCAGCCGCCGCCGACCTCGCGCAGCTCGAAGCCCCGTCTAATCGATCCGTGCACACCGTCGAAGTCGTCGACGAGTCGTTCGATCGCCTGTCGAACCACGGCGACGGGGCGCGACACCACCGTCGCGAGGGCCACCAGGCTCTGCGGTTCGTCGGCCACCATGAGAATCGCCTCGAGTGCGCGGTCGACATCGGCGACGACGACCGGTGCAGGCGCGACCGGGTCGTCGGCCGAGGGAACGTCTTCGATCGAGGTGTCAGTTGTCATAGTCCGCTCCCAGATTAGAGAGGTTCTCTTCGGTCCACGACTCGGCCGTCCAACTCAGGGTGAGCTCACCGAGCGGCTCGATCTGCTCGAACGAGATCGACGCGTGCCGGTAGAGCTCGAGCACGGCCAGGAATCGCGCGATCACGACGCCCTTTTCGGCGATGCCGGCGATGAGCTGACGGAACGAGACGGGACCGGCACTCGAACGAAGCAGCGTCACGACGTGGGCCGCCTGTTCCCGGATGCTCACCAGAGGCGCGTGCAGATGTTCAAGACCCACGGTCGGTATCTCACGGGGGGCCAGAGCCAGAGCCGCAAGCGCTGCGAAGTCGTCCGGCGTCAGCGTCCAGACGAGTTCGGGTGTCTGCTGGCGGTACTTCTCCTCGAGTCGCACCTGCCTCACGTGACGGGTCGATTCGGTGTCGAAGCTGTCGGCGAACCACTGCGCGACCTGCTTGAAAGCCCTGTACTGCAGCAGACGGGCGAACAAGAGATCGCGTGCCTCCAGAAGCGCCACGTCTTCGGCGTCGACCAATTCGCCCTGCGGCAGCAGACCCACGATCTTCAGGTCGAGCAGAGTCGCGGCCACGACGAGGAACTCCGACGCACGATCGAGCTCCTCGGCGGAGTCGAGGCCCCGAAGAAATCCGATGAACTCGTCGGTGACCTTGCTCAGCGCGATGTCCGTGATGTCGAGCTCGTGCTTGGAGATGAGCGACAGCAGCAGATCGAACGGACCCTCGAAGTTGTCGAGGCGAAGTTCGAACGCGGGCGCGTTCTCGCCCGCGTAGAGGTCTGGGCTAGGCGACCGCGCCACGCGCGACCAGTTCTCGGGCGAGCTGCTTGTATGCCTTCGCCGCCGAGTGCTCGGGTGCGAACTGGGTGATGGGGCGACCGGCGACGGACGCGTCGGGGAACTTGACCGTGCGCCCGATCACGGTTTCGAGAACGGCGTCACCGAACGCATCCACGACCCGCTCGAGCACCTCACGCGAGTGCAGCGTGCGCGGGTCGTACATCGTGGCGAGGATGCCGTCGAGTTCGATGGCGGGGTTGAGCCTGTCGCGCACCTTGTCGATCGTCTCGACGAGCAGCGCAACACCTCTGAGCGCGAAGAACTCGCACTCGAGGGGAATGAACACCCCGTGGCTCGCCGTCAGAGCGTTGATCGTCAGGAGTCCCAGCGAGGGCTGGCAGTCGATGAGGATCACGTCGTAATCGGCGCTGACCTTGCGCAGGACCCGGGCCAGAATCGTCTCTCGTGCGACCTCGTTCACGAGGTGCACCTCGGCGGCCGACAGATCGATGTTCGCGGGGATCACGTCGAGTCCCTCGACCGACGTGTGCTGGATCGCGGCAGACGGATCTTTGGCGCTTCCGAGCAGAAGATCGTAAATGGTCAGCGCATCGTGCGTGTTCACGTTGAGGCCGGCAGAGAGGGCGCCCTGTGGATCGAAGTCGATCGCGAGAACCTTGCGTCCGTAACCGGCGAGCGTCGCACCGAGATTGATGGTCGTCGTCGTCTTGCCGACTCCACCCTTCTGGTTGCAGAGGGAGATGATTCGAGCGGGGCCATGCGACTTGAGCGGTGCCGGATCGGCGAACTCTCGCAGGGGTCGCCCCGTGGGGCCGAACTTCGGTGTCTCGAGTCCCGGAAGCTCGGACCGACCGGTGTTCTTAGTGCCCGCCACGAACGCTGCTCCCATTCCTTCCGGCAACTGTCACCGGAACGAACTCAACTGTACCGGCCCTGTAGCTCTCGGCCGTGTAGGCGGCTCAGCGCGCCCGCGGGTGGGCCGTCACATACATATCCCGCAGAGTGTCGGCAGTGACCAGCGTGTAGAGCTGTGTCGTTGCCACGGACGAGTGGCCGAGCAGGTCTTGCACGACGCGGACATCGGCGCCGCCCTGCAATAAGTGGGTTGCAAATGAGTGACGAAAAGTGTGTGGAGAGACGTGCGCCTCCAGCCCGGCGCGGCGGGCGACCGACTGGATCACGAGCCACGCACCCTGTCGCGACAGCCGCTGCCCACGTTGGCCGAGAAAAAGTCCCGGAGTCGCCCGGCCACGCGCCGACAGCACCGGCCTCGCCCGGACGAGGTAGGCATCCACCGCCTCGCGAGCGAAGCTGCCGACCGGAACCACCCTCTGCTTGCTGCCCTTGCCGACCAGCCGCACGATCTCTGCGTCGTCCATCACGTCGTCGACGTTGAGTCCCACGGCCTCTGACACGCGAGCCCCGGTCGCGTAGAGCATTTCGAGCAGCGCTCTGTCGCGGAGCGCCAGCACGTCGTCTCCGGTGACGGCACCAAGAAGAGTGCTCATCTGATCGATCGTGATGGCCTTCGGAAGTCTGCTGGCGAGCTTCGGAGGTTTGATCTCACGCGCGGGATCGGTCTCGAGAGTGCCCTCGTCGGCGAGATGGCGATGGAACCCGCGCACAGACGACAGCACGCGCGCGACGCTGGAAGCGGCAAGCGGAGCTGACGGAGTCTCGTCTGCCTTCTCGACCGTGCGCAGCGACCCCGCGAAGAGACCGATCTGCGCCGGAGTGATGAGCCGCGCGTCGGAGACGCCCTGCGTGTCGAGCCAGTCGGTGTAGCGCGTGAGGTCACGCCTGTACGCCGCCAGCGTGTTGATCGACAGACCGCGTTCGATGGTGAGGTGACGCAGGTATTCGTTCACCTGCGGCTCGAGAGCCATGCGCTACGACGACTGCCGAGAACTGCGCAGGAGCTCGCACTGAGGCCACGGCGCGTCTCCAGGCCCGAGGGTGGACCATCCGCGAGACCGGGCGACAGACGCCGCGTAGACGGCCACGACCAGAGAGGGGTTCTGGATGCGCCGGGCCACAACCGCGTCGAGCGCCTCGTCGAGCGGCACCCACCGCTTCTCGATGTCGGCCTCTTCGTCTTCGCGGGCGAAGGCGTCGGTGTCGCTGAGCTCGCGGGCGAGATACACCCGGATGGCCTCGTTGTTTCCACCGGGAGTCGTCACGTAATCACTGAGCACGTTCCACGAGGCCGCGGCGAGGTCGACCTCTTCGGCCAGTTCGCGCTTGGCCGCGTCGAGAGGATTCTCGTCGGCGACATCGAGGAGTCCGGCGGGAATCTCCCACTCCCGCGAACGGATGGGATGCCTGTACTGCTTGATCAGGAGTATCCGATCCTCGTCGTCGATGGCGAGAACGGCGACCGCTCCCGTGTGGTCGACGAACTCGCGAGTGATCTGGTCTCCGTTGTAGTCGAACGTCTCGCGGCGCACGTCCCAGATCGCACCCTCGAAGACGACATCGCTCGACACGATCGGAAGCGCGATGTGCTCATCGGCGAGAACGTCGACCGGCAAAGCATCAGACACTGGGAACGACCTCATCGATCTCGCCGATCGTCGCTGCTTCGTCTTGCGAGAACAGGCTCGATGCCTCGTGCCGCTCGAGAGCGGCCTCGACGAGACCACGGAAGAGCGGGTGCGGGTCGCTGGGCCGGCTACGCAGTTCGGGATGCGCCTGGGTAGCGACGTAGAACGGGTGCACGGTGCGGGGCAGCTCGACATATTCGACCAGCGAGTCGTCGGGCGATGTGCCGCTGAACCAGAGGCCGGCCTCGGCGATCTGCGAGCGGTAGTGGTTGTTGACCTCGTACCGGTGACGGTGACGCTCGCTGGCGACCGGAGCGCCGTAGAGCGCCTCGACGATCGATCCTTCGGCTAGCTTGGCCTCGTAGAGGCCCAGACGCATCGTTCCGCCCAGGTCTCCCCCGGCGATGATGTCGACCTGTTCGGCCATCGTGGCGATCACGGGGAACTCGGTGTCGGGATCGAACTCGCTCGACGACGCGCCCTCCAGACCCGCTTCGTGCCGGGCATACTCGATGACCATGCACTGCAGACCGAGGCACAGACCGAGAGTCGGGATGCCGTTCTCGCGGGCGAATCGGAGGGCGCCGAGTTTGCCCTCGATGCCTCGCACGCCGAATCCGCCGGGTACACAGATTCCGTCGACCTCCGAGAGTTCACGCGCGGCGCCCTCGGGAGTCTCGCAGTTGTCCGACGGGATCCACTTGATCGCGACTTTGGTCTTGTGCGCGAACCCGCCGGCCTTCAGCGCCTCGGTGACCGAGAGGTAGGCGTCGGGCAGGTCGATGTACTTGCCGACCAGGCCGATCGTCACGTCGTGCTTCGGCTCGTGCACGGCGGTGAGCAGTGGCGACCAACGAGACCAGTCGACGTCTCCGGCCCCCTGAGCGAGGTCGAGACTGTCGATGATGTAAGCGTCGAGACCCTGGTTGTGCAGCATGGTGGGAATGTCGTAGATGCTGGGAACGTCGACGGCATTCACGACAGCCGCCTCATCGACGTCGCACATCAGCGCGATCTTGCGCTTGTTCGACTCGGAGACGGGGCGGTCGCTGCGCAGAACGAGCGCATCGGGCTGGATGCCGATGGAGCGCAGGGCGGCGACGGAGTGCTGCGTCGGCTTCGTCTTCTGTTCGCCGGATGCGCCCATGTAGGGCACCAGCGAGACGTGCACGAAGAACACGTTCTTGCGACCGAGCTCGTGTCGCACCTGGCGGGCCGACTCGATGAACGGCTGGCTCTCGATGTCGCCGACCGTGCCCCCGATCTCGGTGATGATCACGTCAGGACGCGGCGAACCGTCGGCCGGCTGCTCGGCCTGCAGGCGCATCCGGCGCTTGATCTCGTCGGTGATGTGCGGGATGACCTGCACCGTGTCGCCGAGGTACTCGCCGCGGCGTTCCTTGGCGATGACCGTGGAGTAGATCTGACCGGTCGTCACATTGGCGGCCTGGTCGAGATTGATGTCGAGGAAGCGCTCGTAGTGCCCGATGTCGAGGTCGGTCTCAGCGCCGTCGTCGGTCACGAAGACCTCGCCGTGCTGGAACGGGTTCATGGTGCCCGGGTCGACGTTCAGATACGGGTCGAGCTTCTGCATCACGACGTGCAGCCCGCGCGCGGTGAGGAGGTTGCCGAGACTGGCGGCC
The DNA here is from genome assembly GCF_900177765.1 of Agreia sp. VKM Ac-1783. Lineage (GTDB taxonomy): Bacteria > Actinomycetota > Actinomycetes > Actinomycetales > Microbacteriaceae > Agreia. The sequence goes on along the minus strand of NZ_FXWI01000002.1, from coordinate 6,196 downwards.
GTGAGGCCTTTGCCGAGACTGGAAACCACACCGCCGGTGACGAAGATGTGCTTCGTCGGGGTGTTCGAGGTCGAGGGGAGGCCGGTCACCGGAGTGCCCGCCTGGGATGCCATCGACGAGCCGGAAAGGACCTGGGGATTTTGACCATCTGCCACGGAGTTTCATCCTAACAGTCGTGGTGGGCGGTGCGGCCCGCAAAGCTCGCTCGGCGGGTCCGTCGAGCGAGTAGTTCTATCCCGCTGAAGCGAGATCCAGCAGTTCACGGGCGTGTTCGAGCCCGCTCTTCGAATCGGGAAGACCAGACAAGAGACGCGCCATCTCGGCCGCCCGTGCATCGCCGTCGAGTTGGGTCACGCTCGACGCCGTGACGGCGCCCGACGAGTCTTTGACGACGGTCAGATGGTTGGTGGCGAACGCCGCGACCTGGGCCAGGTGCGTCACGACGATCACCTGCGAGGTCTTGGCGAGCAGGGCGAGTCGGCGCCCGATCTCGATGGCGGCAGCACCGCCGATGCCGGCATCCACCTCGTCGAAGACGAACGTGGGCACCGGATCGGTCGCCGCCAGCACCACCTCGATGGCGAGCATCACACGCGAGAGCTCGCCTCCCGAGGCACCCTTCGCCAGGGGCCGAGGAGCGCTGCCGCCATGCGGCTGCAGCAGGAAGGTGATGACGTCGGCTCCGGAGGCGCTCAGCTCGTCGCGAGCCGAGACCTCGATGACCAGTCGGGCCGTGGGCATGGCGAGCGCGGCGAGTTCGTCGGTCACCCGCGACGACAGGGCAGCGGCAGCCTCGGTGCGCGCGGCGGTGAGTTCGGCGGCGAGAGCGATCGACTGCGCGTCGAGGTCTTCGAGTTCTGCCCCGAGCTGCTCGATGCGATCGGAGTCGTTGTCGAGTTCGAGGAGCCGAGGACCAGCCGCCTCTCCGAAGCGGATCACGTCGGCGAGATCCGGGCCGTACTTTCGTGCAAGCACAGCGAGCGACGCTCGACGCTGTTGAATCGAGTCGAGTTCTGCCGCCGAATCGGAGTCGAGCGATGCGAGGTAGCTGGCGAGCTGAGTCGAGACCTCGGCGACGAGAAAGCCCGCGCTTGCCAGCGAATCGACGATGGGCGCGAGAGCCGCGTCGTGCGGTGCCACTCGCTCGAGCTGGCGACGCGCGGTGTCCAACAGCCCGATGATGTCGGGATGCGAGTCGATACCCTCGGACGACACGAGGTCGCGGGACTCTTCCGCAGCGAGCCGCAGGTCTTCGAGATTGGTGAGCTTCTCGGCGCGCTCGGCGAGGTCGACATCTTCTCCGTCGACCGGATCGACCTCGGCGATCTCGGCCAGAGCGATACGCAGTCCCTCAGCCTCTCGTGCGCGATCGTCGCGCTCGTCGATGAGCCGGGAGAGCTCTGCCCGCGCGGCGCGAGCCTGACCGAATGCCCCGGCGTATCGGGATGCGATGCCCGCTACCGCTTCTCCGGCGAACCGGTCTAGGGCCGCTCGCTGCTCGCTCGACGAGGTGAGTCGCATCTGATCGGACTGGCCGTGCACCACGATGAGATGCTCGCCGAGCTCGGCGAGCAGACTGGCCGGGGCGCCGCGTCCACCGACGACGGCCCTGCTGCGGCCTTCACTCGACACTGTGCGCAAGAGGATGAGCTCCGCCAGATCGTCGCCCTGGGGATCGAGGTCTCCCCCGGCATCCTGCACGCGTGTGGCGACATCCCCCGCTGCGGGGACCAGCCAGCGTCCTTCCACCGACGCCTGCCTGCTACCGCTCCGAACTGTGCCGGAGTCGGCGCGAGCACCGAGCACGAGGCCGAGCGCTTGGACGACCATCGTCTTGCCCGCACCTGTCTCACCGGTCACCGCGGTGAAGCCCGGGCCGAGCGGAAGGACGGCATCGTCGATCACACCGAGGTCGCGAATGGAGATTTCGTTAATCACGGGTCGCAGGGCCTCGCCATCCTGAGACGGGAAGATTGAATTTGCCCACGAGTCGGTCCGAGAACGGGCCGAGGTGCAGTCTCGCCAGCCGCACGGGGGTGGGCGACCGACGAACGACGACGCGGGCTCCGAGCGGTAGGTCGTGGGTGCGCCTGCCATCGCACCAGAGAACTCCTGTGCCCTGGGTGCGCGGAAGGACCTCGACGGCCAGAGCAGAGTCAGGGCCGACCACGAGAGGTCGCGCAAACAGTGCGTGGGGGCTGAGCGGCACCATCAGGAGCGCATCGAGGCTCGGCCAGACCACCGGTCCGCCGGCCGAGAAGGCATACGCCGTCGACCCTGTGGGGGTGGACATGACCACGCCGTCGCATCCGAAGCTCGACAGCGGCCTTCCGTCGACCTCCATCACGACCTCGAGCATGCGTTCCCTGCTCGCCTTCTCGACGGTCGCCTCGTTGAGCGCCCACGTCTCGTAGACCACCTCGGAGTCGACCTTGACGCGCACGGACAGCGTCATGCGCTCCTCGACGTGGTAGTCGAGAGCGAGCGCACGTCGCACGGTCTCGGTGAGGTCTTCCCGCTCGCTCTCCGCGAGAAACCCGACGTGACCTAGATTCACGCCGAGAAGTGGCACAGCCGAGCCGCGCACGAGTTCGGCGGCGCGCAGAATGGTTCCGTCTCCCCCGAGCACGATGACGAGTTCGAGATCGGCCATGTCGACATCGACGCCGAGCACGGGCATGCCCGCGAGTTGCTCGGGGTACGCCCCGACATCGTCGACTTCCTGCGGGGCGATGACGGCGTTGACGCCCGCCTCTCGCAGCTGCCCGCAGACCCGCACCGCGGCGTCGACGGAATCCTGGCGGCCGGTGTGCAGCACCACGAGGATGTTGCGCTCGTTCACCATTCTCAGACTCCCGTCATTCTGGTCACGCGATCCAACCATTCTGTCGGATTACGTCCGACAACCGCGCTCAACCAGATCAGGTACTCCTTGTTCCCGGCCGCCCCGACGATTGGGGAGGACGCGATTCCCGCCGTTCCGAGCCCTAGGTCGAAGGCGCTCCACAGCACGCGGGTCACGGCTTCGCCGCGGAGCCCGGAGTTCTTGACGATGCCCTCTCTGATGCCGGTGCGACCGACTTCGAACTGCGGTTTGACCAGCAGAACGAAGTCGGCGTCCGGAGTGGCCACTGCCTGCAGCGCCGGCAAAACGGTTGTGAGCGAGATGAACGAGAGGTCTCCGACGACAAGTGCCGGGCGCTCGTCGACACGAGCTGCCGCGCTGAGGGTCTCGGGTGTGGCGAAACGAACGTTGAAACCCTCGACGACTCGAACACGGTGGTCGTCGGCGACCACCGGGGCGAGTTGTCCATGACCGACGTCGAGAGCGATCACCTGACGGGCGCCGCGCTCCAGTAGAACCTGCGTGAAGCCGCCGGTCGAGGCACCCGCGTCGAGCGCGAGCCGGCCTTCAACGACCACATCGGCAAACGCATCCAGTGCGGACACGAGCTTGCCGGCCGCTCGACTCACATAGCCGTCGTCACCGTCGACAGAGAGCGCCTGCCCTTCGCGCACGCGGAACGACGCTTTGACCTGGGCGACGCCGTCGACCCGCACCAGGCCGGCCGTGATGAGTTGCGCCGCGTGGGTGCGACTTCGCGCGAGCCCGACAGCGGGTAGCGCGGCATCGAGTCGAGAGTCAGTCATCGAGACGGGCATCCCCGCCCTCGAGGCGCACGCGCAACGCATCGTGCAGCTGCACGTATGCGTCGGCTCGGGCGTCGAGCGGTTGCTGTTCGATGACGCGAATGCGCGAGAGGAGCGCGTTCGAGGTCTCGGGGTCGGCGTCAGTCACAGCTTCTAGAGTACCGTCGCGGCACGGCTCAACCGGCGTAGAGCTCCTCGGGTACCTGAAGACCGTAGATGGCGCGTCCCGACTTCCAGATGACCGCGCACGCAGCCCGAAGCAGGTCGGTCGGATTGTCTCCCGCTGCCGCCACAACCACGTCGTTGCCGCGAATGAGCACTTTAGCTTCGTTGACCGTCGCCGTCTGAGAGTCCTTGGAGAACGTCGTCTCGGGATAGGGCTCGAAGAGGCCACGCAGGTCGTCGAGGATGAACTGAGGCCTTTCATCGGGCTTGGCCGAGATAAGCTGCTTTGCCGTGTCGACCCCTGTCAGAACGTGCGCCACGGGCATCCCCGCCCGGTTCGCTCCGAGGATGTCGGTATCGAGCCTGTCTCCGACGAAGAGCGGAGATTTCGCGTCGAAGCGGCGCTGAGCCTCCTCGAAGATCGCCACCTCCGGCTTGCCCGCAACGACGGGAAGGCGACCGACCGCCGTGTGCACCGCAGAGACGAGTGTGCCGTTTCCCGGGGCGATTCCACCAGCGACAGGAATGGTCCAGTCCGTGTTCGTCGCCACCCAGGGGATCCCTCGGTGAAGCGCGAAGCTCGCCTCGGCCAGCTGCTTCCAGCCCACGTCTGGCGAAAAGCCCTGGATGACCGCAGCCGGCTGATCCGCCGCCTCGCGCGTCACACGGAACCCGGCTTTGCCGAGCTCGTCGATGAGACCGTCGCCGCCGACGACGAGAATCAGGGAACCGGGCTCGACCAGGTCGGCCAGCAGCCGCACGGCTGCCTGAGGACTGGTGACCACATCGCTGGCCGCGACAGCCAACCCGAAGCTCGACAGATGCTCCGCGACCTGCACATCGGTTCTCGATGCATTGTTGGTGATGTAGCCGATTCGAGCACCGGATGCCGAGACCCGAGAAAGCGATTCGACCGCAAACGGAATCGCGTTCGGCCCCTGGTACACGACACCGTCGAGATCCGCGAGAACCACATCGACGCCATCGAGGGGGGTCGCCACGCTACGCGTCCGACGGGCGAACAGGCTCATCGCCAGTCTCCTCGGTCGGTTCGTTCTGCGCCGCGTCGGCGATCACGTCGTCGACGGTGTCGAACACGACGTCCTCTTCGTAGACCTCCACGAGGTCTCCGTCGTCGCCCCCGAGAGCCGCGTCCGCCCGCGACGCGCGTTCACGCCACGACTCTGCCTCGTCCTCCCTGCCCAGGTCCTCGAGCACATCGGCATAGGCGGAGAACAGGTCGGCGCTATAGGAGTACGCGACGTCGGGGTTCAGCTGCGGAATATCGAGCTCGTCTAGTGCGGCTTCCGTCTGTCCGAGGTCGAGTCGCGCGCCGCTCATGGCGATCGCGACGGCCACCTGCGTGGCAGACGACAGTTCGGATCGCTGAACAGATCGACCCACCTCGAGAGCGCGGTCCGGGCGTCCGACACCACGCTCGCTGTCGACCATGAGGGCGAGCTGCTCGTTCGAGCCCGAAATACGACGGTAGGTCCTCAGCTCCCGGATGGCCAGGGCGTAGTCCCCTGTGGCGTAGGCCGTGATAGCGAGGGTCTCTCGAACGATGCCGATCCGGCCGGCCCGACGGGCAGCGGAGATGGCATGCCGGTGGGCGAGCTCGGGGTCGGATTCGATGAGCCTGGCCGCCATTGCGAGGTGCTGAGCCACACCCTCGGCGTTCTCCTTGCTCAGAGTCTTCAACTCGTTGCGGGCGCCCTTGTCGAGATCCCGCGCGGTGACACCCTCGGGGATCTCCGGGTCGTCGTGTCGGGGACGCACGGCGCGCAGAGCACGCGCCTGCTTCTCCTCTTCGCTGAGCTCGACCTCGCGCGAACGCGCGTCGCGATCGTTTCGAGCCGGCTTGCCCCCACTGGTCCAGAGCTTTCGATCCGAACCCCTGTCGGGACGGCCGCCGCGAACGGGTCGATCGCGCTGAGGGCGATCACCATCGCGTGCAGGGCGGTCGGTACCACCCTGTCTATCGGTGCGATTCGGACGCTCGGTGCGGTTCGGCCGATCGGGACGGTCTGAGCCCGACGGACGTCCGGACTGCGGACCCCGGTTCTGGCGGGGAGCGTCGTCTCGTCGGCCAGGTCGCTGCGGACCTCGATCAGGTGAATCGGTCATCGAAAATATCTCCCCACGCTGACGCGGACTCCGCGGCGTGCTCTGAATGCTGTGTAGTTGATTGGTTCATCCAATGCTTCACACACGGTACACGGTCACGCGTGTCGCAGCAGTGAATGGGTGGTTAAACAGCGAATGGCCACCCCGGTGTGGGGTGGCCATTCGTGTAATAGGAGTCCGGCGGTGTCCTACTCTCCCACAAGGTCCCCCTTGCAGTACCATCGGCGCAGAGAGTCTTAGCTTCCGGGTTCGG